>NZ_QUDV01000009.1:63195-148341 GCF_003477705.1 Dorea sp. AF36-15AT | reverse complement strand
AGAACTCAAGGCTGCTTTTTCGTTTACACCAACTCCGATTGTTTCCTTAACAGTTTGTCAAAATTAAGTACATAATCTTGCTTGGCACAATGGCGGAAATTAGCCACAGGGAACACCTATGGCTAGTGTTTTTTAGCTAATCTATTGAATTTAATAAACTTTTAGAACAAACGGATATACAAGTTTTCCTTTCTGACCGTTTAGGTCGCTTGTTTATATTTGTCATTGGTTGGCTTTTGGTTGGGATTCTTAAATACCCCTTACAAAGCCCGTAAATACGTTGTTCGTTGACCGTAGAGGTCGCAAGTTCAAATCTTGTCACTCCGACTATTATGAAAAGTCATAAGACTTGTTAATTCAGGTTTTATGGCTTTTTATTTATGTGAAAGAATATATCAAATAAGATTGTTATGCTGTTTGGAAATCGATAATTAGTATATGTATTCAGCCCTATGATTAATCAAACATGTTTTATTAGTAATCAAAACTGTTTGATTAATCATGGGGCTGAAACTATATATAAAGGTGTTTTATTATGTCAAAAAACAGAGTATAATCATAAAGATTGATTTAAAAATGTTGATAGAGTGAGGCAAAAGATGAGGGAAAATAACAAAAAGAGTATTTTATTTTTGCATGTGGCGGTTATGCTGTTTGGCTTTTCGGGAGTGCTAGCACAGTATGTGCAGGTTCCGGCTGTGCTGGTGGCGATGGGGCGAGTCATTTGTTCGTCATTGTTACTTCTGGCAATATCGCTTGTGAAGAAGGACAAGCTGACACTGGAATCAAAAAAGGATTATGCATTGATTATCGGAACCGGTGTGATCATGGCGATTCACTGGTCCAGCTTCTTTCAGGCAATCCAGGTGTCATCGGTAGCGATCGGAACGATCACATTTTCTACATTTCCACTGTTTCTGACGTTTATGGAGCCGGTCGTGTTCAAAGAAAAGCTTCGGGCGAGGAGCGTGATCAGTGCAGTGATTCTGCTGGCTGGCGTGTATATTACGGTGCCGGAATTTTCTGTGGAGAATCAGGTGACCGTGGGAATCCTATGGGGAATGCTGTGTAGCTTTACCTATGCAATTATGACGCTGGGTAACCGCTATTTTTCAAAAAAATATACAGGACGGATCATTTGCCTGTATGAGCAGGGAACAGCGGCGATTGTACTTCTTCCTGCGCTGTGGCTTGTGAAAGTGGAGTGGAGACCGGTTGATATTGCAGGTGTGGCGGCTATTGGCTTCGTATGCACGGCGATTGCATATTCATTATATGTATCTGCACAGAAGGGTGTGCGCGCGCAGACGGCGGGAATTATATCAGGAATGGAAACGGTCTATGGAATCATCTTTGCATTTGTTTTTCTGCGGGAAGTTCCGACTGTGAGAGAATTGATCGGAGGAGCAGTGATCCTTGGCGTGGCATTGTATTCTTCTTTGAAAGCAGATGATTAGGAGGAATTGAGAGTGATTATGAGAATACGAAAGATAACGCTGCCAGTTTACTTTTCTATAGCAATCTTATATCTGGAAATGGTATTTCATATATACGAATTCAGATCATTGTCCGGCGGCTTCTTTTTTATGACGCTGTTTTCGGTAATGGGTGGTGTGCTTATCGGAGCATTGATCGGGAAAATGAGGGAACGCGCAGCATATATTGTGACGATCGTTGTCACGGCGGTGTTGTGTCTGTTTTTCTGCGCTGAGATCGTATACAAATCCGTTTTTCAGAAATTCCTGGCATTATTCAGTATGCTGGGCGTGGCAGGACAGGCATTTGATTTTATAGATGTGATCGGTAAGAACATTCTGCTGACGATCGGCGGTTTGATTCTGTTGTGGCTGCCGATGATCTTTTTGATTATCGGAAAACGGAAGAATGTGATCGTATTTCGACAGTATTCCTGGAAGGAAAGCATGAAAAGAATCGCATTAGCAGCGGAAATGTATCTGGCAGCAATTCTGATCCTTGGCTGTATGAGCCAGGAACCGTACAGCTTGAATGATATCTATTATCATAACGTGTCTACAGATTTGACAGTGGAACAGTTTGGTGTATTGACGACAAATCGTCTGGATGCCTGGTATCAAGTGGCAGGAAAACCAATGCGGACATTGCAGACGGCAGTGGCAGATGATGCAGATAAGAAAAGTGATAAGAAAGATGCGGATGGAAAAGATAGCGGAATCGATACGTCACCGAATATCATGGATATTGATTTTGATGGAATCCTTGCAGCATCACCGAATGATTCTGTGACACAGCTGACCCAGTATTTTCAGGCACAGAGCGGTACCAATAAGAACGAGTACACAGGCATGTTTGAGGGGTATAACGTGATCTTTATTACAGCAGAAGGATTTAGCGGATATGTGATCGATGAAGAGCGGACTCCGATGCTGTATAAGTTGAAGAACGAGGGATTTGTGTTCAATCATTATTATACACCGGGGTGGTATGGCAGTACTTCGGATGGCGAGTATGCGAATCTGACCGGATTGTTACCTACAGACGGGATTGTCTCTATGCGTGAAGCGGGTGAGAACGGTAATAATATGTTCTTTACGCTGGGCAGACAGCTGGAGAGAAAAGGATATACGTTAAACGGATTCCATAACAATGATTATACGTATTATGGACGTGATAAGTCACATCCTAATATGGGATACAACTGGTATGGAACAGGTAACTGGTTTCAGCCGGAGAAGACCGAAAGTGGCAAGGATTACTGGCCGCAGTCGGATGTACAGTTGATGCTGCAGAGTATGGATATGTACATGGATCAGGAGCCGTTCCATACATACTATATGACAGTCAGCGGACACATGATGTACGATGTGAACAGCAATCAGATGGCATATAAGAATTACGATCAGGTGGCAGATCTTCCATATTCCGAGACGACAAAAGGATATCTGGCGTGCCAGCTGGAACTGGAAAAAGCGCTGGAGACGCTGGTTGTAGAACTGGAAGACCGTGGGCTTGCAGATCATACGGTGATCGTACTCGGTGCGGATCACATACCATATGACGATAAGCCGGTGTGTGATGAACTGGCAGGACATGAACTGGATCCAGGTGTGGAGTGGTATCAAAATGATCTAATCATCTGGTCCGGCAGCATGAAAGAGCCGGTGCAGGTGGATAAATACTGCTACGATGTAGATATACTTCCGACTATTTCCAACCTGCTGGGTCTGGAATATGATTCCCGTCTGATGGTTGGTCAGGATATTTTATCAGACAGTGAGCAGCTTGTATGTTTCCCGAATCGCAGCTTCATTTCCGGGAAATGCATCTACAATGCGGTCAATGGTTCGGTAACGCCGCTGACAGAAGAGGAAGTGACGCAGGAATATCTGGATCAGATGTCGGCAGTCGTCTATGATAAATTCAGTGTATCCGAGATGGTATTGCACGAGAATTATTATCAGTATCTGGATGGTCACATTTCTTTCAAAAGCGACGAAAAAAGTAATTGACGTACTGGAAAAAATAGGATAAAATCACATTAAGCGTAAAACAGATTGCGCTCTAAAATTTGATTTGTGATTTAAATTCTATGAAGAGAAAGAGTAGAAGAACGGATATGTTCTACAGAGAGCTGTCGTTGGTGCGAGACAGTGAAGATACCACTTTGAAAATCATCTCTGAGAATGGAGACTGAAGTAAGTGTAAGTTTCCACGGGTGTTTCCCGTTACAGGAATTGCGTATGTTAGTGCGCGAGACAACTTGTTTGTTAGAACAGGGTGGTTGCGGAAGATAGAAGATTAGAAAGATCCGTCCCTAGTTGGGGCGGATCTTATTTTATATTATCGGACCGCATCATCCGGTAAATACACACAGAAAGGATGAAAGAAGATGAGTAACCACACAGAGATCAGATGGCATGGCCGTGGTGGCCAGGGTGCCAAGACTGCTGCGCTTCTGCTGGCAGACGTAGCATTTCAGACCGGTAAATACGTACAGGGATTTCCGGAGTATGGTCCGGAGCGTATGGGCGCACCGATCACAGCTTATAACCGTATCAGTGATACCGTGATCCGTTCACATTCCAACATTTACGATCCGCAGTATGTAGTTGTTGTTGATGAATCCCTGCTGGAGTCGGTAGATGTGACCAGTGGATTAAAAGAAGATGGAGCGATTCTGGTCAACACAGAACGCAGCAAAGAAGAGATCATTCCGCATCTGAAAGGATATAAGGGAGATGTGTATGTAATCGATGCTAAGAAGGTATCCATGGCAACACTTGGTAAATATTTCCCGAATACACCGCTTCTGGCAGCAATCGTAAAAGTAGCAGGGATCATGGATAAAGAGACATTCTTGCGTGAGATGCAGGCTTCTTTCCATCACAAATTTGCCAGCAAGCCGGAGGTAATCGATGGTAACATGAAGGCTCTCGAAATGGCATTTGAGGAGGTACACTAATGGCAACAGATATCAGCAAATTAGGATTAAAAGCAAAATGGCAGGATCTGACCGAAGGTATGGTAATTGCCGGTTCGGGTACTTCCAAAGACTTTATGACAGGAGAATGGACACATGTGAAACCGAAATTTATCGCAGATAAATGTAAGCAGTGTCTATTATGCGCACCGGTCTGTCCGGACAGCTGCATTCCAATCAAGGATATGAAACGTGGAGAATTTGATTATGATCACTGCAAAGGATGCGGTATTTGCGTAAAGGCATGCCCATTCGGCGCAATTACAATGGAAGGAGTGAAATAAGATGGGAAAAAGAGATCGTTTGTCAGGTAATGAAGCCGTAGCAATCGCGCTTCGTCAGATTAATCCGGATGTATTTCCGGCATTTCCAATCACACCGTCTACGGAGATTCCGCAGTATTTTGCTTCTTTCGTAGCAAATGGACAGGTAGATACAGAATTTATTCCGGTAGAGAGTGAGCACAGTTCTATGAGTGCTGCAATCGGAGCATCCGCAGCAGGAGCAAGAGCACTGACTGCAACATCTTCCTGCGGTATGGCATATATGTGGGAGGAACTTTACATTGCAGCTTCTAACCGTCTGCCGTTAGCATTGGCACTGGTGAACCGTGCACTGTCAGGTCCGATCAACATCAACTGCGATCATTCCGACAGTATGGGTGCAAGAGATTCCGGATGGATCCAGATGTATGCAGAGAACAACCAGGAAGCATACGACAACATGGTTCAGGCATTCCGCATTTCTGAGCACAAGGATGTACGTCTTCCAATTATGATCTGTCAGGATGGTTTCATTACCAGTCACGCAGTAGAGAATATTGAACTGCTGGAAGATGCTGAGGTCAAAGGATTCGTAGGCGAGTATGAGCCGGAGAATTATCTGCTGAACCCAGAGTGTCCGATGGCTGTCGGTCCTTACTCTGTGACAGACTTCTATATGGAAGCAAAGAGAAATCAGGCAGAAGGCATGAAGCATGTAGAGAAGGTTGTACTGGATGTTGCGAAAGAATTTGCTGAGATGTCCGGAAGAGAATACGGCTTGTTTGAGGCTTACAAGCTGGAAGATGCTGACCGTGCAGTTGTCATGATCGGTTCAGCAGCAGGTACAACAAAGGATGCGATCGATAAGCTGAGAGCGCAGGGAGAGAAAGTCGGACTTCTGAAGATTCGTCTGTACCGTCCGTTCCCGGCAGAGGCAATTGCAGAAGCACTGAAAAATGTCAAAGCAGTCGCTGTTATGGATCGTGCTGAGGGATACACCAACCACGGCGGACCGCTTGGATCTGATGTGATGGCAGCAATGTTCCGTGCAAGAAGCACAGCACTTGCAACTAACATCATTTACGGACTTGGCGGACGTGACGTACGCGTAGAAGATATGGAACAGGTATTTGCAGATCTGCAGACCATGATCGATAACGATGATGCAGGTGAGACCTATCGTTACATGGGTATCAGAGAGTAAGGAGGGACGACAAATGGCTTATAATTTCAAAGAGACAATGAATAAACCGGAACGTCTGGCTCCGGGACACAGAATGTGTGCAGGCTGCGGCGGTACGATCGCAGTTCGTAACGTACTTCGCGGACTTCACGAAGGAGATAAGGCAGTCATCGGTAATGCAACCGGATGTCTGGAAGTATCTACATTTACATACCCATACGTATCATGGGAAGACAGCTATATCCACAATGCATTTGAAAATGCGGGATCTACCATGAGTGGTGTAGAGGGCGCGTACAAGGCACTGAAGAGAAAAGGCAAACTGGACGAGACTTACAAGTTCATCACATTCGGCGGTGACGGCGGTACTTATGATATCGGTCTGCAGTCTCTGTCAGGTGCAATGGAGAGAAATCACGACATGGTATATGTCTGTTACGATAACGGTGCTTACATGAACACAGGTATCCAGCGCTCATCTGCAACACCAATGTTCGCAGACACTACGACGACACCGGTAGGAAGTGAGAGTAACGGTAAACCGCAGAACAGAAAAGATCTGGCTGCGATCATCGCTGACCACGACATTCCGTATGTAGCGCAGACGACATTTGTTCAGAACTTCAAGGATCTACACATCAAGTCTGAAAAAGCAATCTACACGCCGGGCGCAGCATTCCTGAACATCATGGCACCGTGCCCGCGTGGATGGAGATATAACACACCGGATATCATGGAGATCTGTAAGCTGGGTGTAGAGACTTGCTACTGGCCGCTGTTTGAGGTCGTAGAGGGCAAATGGATCCTGAACTACGAACCGAAGAAGAAGCTTCCGGTAGAAGAATTCCTGAAGAAACAGGGAAGATTCAAACATCTCTTCAAACCAGGCAACGAATACTTGATCGAAGCATTCCAGAAGGAAGTAGACAGAAGATGGGAAGATCTGCTGTACAAATGCTCAAGATAGAACGCAGATAAGATCAGAACAATATTAAAGATAACAACAGGGAGAGACCGTATGGCCTCTCCCTGTTGTGTGTGACTTATTAACTCGTTTTTCTATTAATATATCTTGCTTTATATTTTGAATAAATGATGGTCTGATCCTTATACAGACTGTAATATCCGGACAGCGAGTAGCTGATGGATATCGCGATCAGATAGTACGCCACACCGGAGAATCCAAACAATTCAAAAGAAATCAGCATGGCAGTGATCGGACAGTTGGTAACGCCGCAGAACAGAGCAGCCATTCCGGCGGCAGCGGACAACCCCGGTGATAATCCGAGCAGGCTTCCGGCAACACATCCGAATGTGGCACCGATGCTGAATGCAGGTACGATCTCACCGCCCCGGTATCCGGCGCGCATGGTCAGTGCAGTCAGAATCATTTTCCATAGGAAATCAAGCGGTCCTGCCTGACCTTCTTCGATGGCGCGGGTGATCAGATTGCCTCCGGCACCCATGTAATCTCTGGTGTTCAAAAGTGCGGTCACTGCGATGATGATGCATGCAGCGGCAAAGACACGCAGGTATGGATTCTTCAGATATTTCTGATAGAACTTGCTGGTGTATTTCAACAGAATACAGAACAGGATGCTTAAAAAACTGCATCCGACTGCAACCAGACCAATTTTCAGACCATTTGCAATCGTAAGCTCCGGTACCTTTACTACCAGAAATGTCTCCGGGTTTACTCCCATTCCATCAGCAAACCGTGACGCAATGATGGATGCGATCATGCATGGAAACAATGCAGCATAATACATAACGCCGACACTTGCAACCTCCATGGCAAATACGGCAGCAGCCATCGGTGTGCCGAATACGGCAGCGAACGCAGCGCTCATGCCGCACATGATCATTACATGCTGGTCAAATTCATCCAGCTTCGCAAGCTTGCCAAGCCAGCTTCCAAGGCTTCCGCCGAACTGGATTGAAGCACCCTCGCGTCCGGCAGAACCGCCGGTAAGGTGAGTCAGCAGTGTGGACAGGAAGATCAGTGGAGCGGAGATAAATGGAATCTTATCTTTGGACTTGATCGTGGCGAGCACCTGGTTGGTACCGCCGTCCTGGCTTCCTAACTTCTGATATAAGAACACGATCAGCAGTCCTGCAAATGGCAGCAGGAGAAAAATCCTGATATGCGCGTCACGATAAGCAGTTGCCGCGCCGATACATTTGGCAAAGATACCGCTAGCACCGCCGACGATCAGGCCGGTCAGCACAGCTAACACAAGCCACTTCAGGAAATTCACGATGTTATGGCGGATATGCTCATAATAATATTGAAATAAAACTTCTTTTCTGGACATGATAGAAACCTCTTTTTCCTTTGTACTCTCAAAAACATTCCCATTTATTATACTATTCTTTCTTTAGAATTGACACTATGAAAATGCCCATTTTATTACAAAAACGGACGATGTGTGAAATAAATCTGTATGTTACAATAATAAAAAGGCTGTAAATGTAGATTTATATACGAATGAAATTATATTTTGAACAGTCATTGTATGAACGGAGGACTTGACGTTGACTGCAGGCTGGCTTGATCCGTCTTCCGTCGGCGAAAAAGGTGACAAAGGAGATAAAGGCGACAAAGGCGAAAAAGGCGACAAAGGAGATAAGGGCGATAGTGGTGATAACGGAGCCGCAGGACAGGACGGCGTAACACCGCAGTTAAAAGTTGGCGAGGATAATTGTTGGTATGTTTCCTATGACAATGGTCAGACTTGGACTTCTCTTAATGTGAAAGCAACTGGCGATAAAGGTGATACGGGAGAAAAGGGAGAAACTGGTCTGATTCCATACATAGGAGATAATGGTAACTGGTGGCTGGGTGATGCTGATACTGGTGTACAGGCATCTGTTAAAGGAGATACCGGTGAGGCAGGTTCTGATGGAAAAGATGGTGCAAAAGGTGATGCCGGTGTATCTGGTACTGATGGTAAAAACGGCGCAGACGGAATCGGAATTGACAAAATAAATATCAACGAAAATGGTGAACTTATCATTAATCTGACGAATGGAACAGCAATTAATCTTGGAAAGGTAACTGGGGATGATGGAAAAGACGGAGAGGATGGCCTGACTCCGTATATAGGAGATAACGGTAACTGGTGGATCGGGGACAAAGATACGGGCGTACAGGCTGAAGCTTCGGTAAGTATCGGGAATTCACCTGTAATTATTATCATTGGCGTAGTGGCAGGGTTGGCACTTCTGGGTTGTATTGTATTGTCAGTTATCTTGTATAATGTGCTGAAAAAGAAAACCGGTTTAATTTGATAAGTAAAACGGGTGAAATAGTTATCATTTTCGTTTAGTTGCTTTACGGAACGGTGCATCTTAATGCGATAAATCTCGGAAAGGTTATTGAAAAATACCAAATCGTTGTGCCATAATGTGTGTACACACAAGAGACATGAATGGAGGTACATTATGTTTGGTGCTTTTATTGGAGCGATGACAAGGTTTTGCAACAAGTATACTAATCTTTCGTTTGTACAAGGGCCTCAATATACATTGGAATATATTATGGCGAAAGAAGAGCATCCGGATAAAAAATATTCAGGCGCATATCACATCAGTCATGACAAATCTATGGAAAAATGGCGTCTGAAAATCCGGTTGGATAGCAAACAACTGTGGTTTTTAAGCGTATTCGTCCGTGATGATGGTAGATTTGAGAAATACTCGTTGGATAAAGAAACCGCAAATGATTCGCACTATGTATTTACCAATGAACAGGTAATTAGAAAAAATATATATGCTCCTGGCGATGAGAATAAATATTTCCATGAAATTTTGGCTCGTTATGTACAAGCGAACGGTGGCGAAGCTTTGCTAAGTCAGATAATGCCTTATGTAACGGCTCAATTTCATTTTTAATCATCAAGGAGAGAAATATGCCAGATAACAGAAATCGCAAGCAGCCGATACAGGTCAAATTTTTCGTAGATGAACACGAGCTTGAGCTGATCAAGACAAGGATGGCGGAGGTGGGCACAGAGAACATGAGTGCCTACCTCCGCAAAATGCTATTTTTCATATAATTACAATTTATTTATTTCCACCAAAGATGGCACTCATAAAACGGATGTATGTATATACTACCAATACGACTGCAATGATCGTCTCGATCAGTACGATATTTGCCAGGAAAGGCATCGGGTGTCCCATATTGGCAGCGCATGCCATTGTCTGTTTGGTCGCGATCGCGCTGATTACGAATGGGAAGGTGAATGCTGCATAGCTTGGGTAAAATGGCATCTTCAGATATCCGATCGCTTTGATCAGTGCGAAGATGTAGATTACAGTAGCGACAACAAACATTGCCATCAGGAAGTTATAATTCTTAGGCATAACGGACTGTACATAGCCTGCGATACAGAGACTTGTCGGTGCGGCGTAGATACAGATCAGCGGTTTTGCCGGATCCGGAACTTCTTTGAACTTCACATAGCGGTATGTTACCAGTACCAGCAGGATGATCAAAGTCACCAGACCGAACCAGAATGTGGCACTTCCGAGAGACTGTTTCTCATAAGCAGGAGCTGTAACAGATGCCACAACGATACCTACATATACGATGTAGTAGCTTGCGAATACCTTCGGCATTGCTAATTTTGCGATGAATTTAATGGTAAAATAAATGATCAGCACGACATGAAGTGCGATAGCAAATAGCCAGATATAGTAAGCTGCCTGTCCGATAAATGGCTTCACATAGGTGCTTAAGATCATAAGTGCCATTGGGAATGTTCCGGAGACACTTGCCATGATCGGATTGTTCATATCCTCTTTGACAGCTCCCGGGAACATGATCAGTTTCAACAGTACGAGTACCAACAGGAATGCAGCGAATACTCCGCATACATAGCGGATACCTTCGGAATAGCTCTGAAGGAGATTGCCCAGTGCGGCAGTTCCCAGCATAACTCCGCAGAGTGGAATTGATACTTTTTTAATTACATTACTCATAGTTTTTCCTCATTTCTAGTAGATAGTTTGATGCTTTAAAATGTGTGTGCCTAGACAATATCTGCAAGAGCACGGCGCTCGCATGGCTCATCAACCTCATCAAGATTCTTGATACCGCACTCGCGACAGACGATTTCAGCAACCTTCCATGCACATAAGCCGGTGAAGAAGATACACTGTTCTTTGTGTTCGCCCTGTCCCATATTGAATTCTTTTGTGAGCACACGACAGCAGATCGCATTTTTCTTATTGGCTGTTTTAAACCAGTCATGCAGTTCATGCGTCAGTTCCATACATTTTACACTCTTTGGATTGGTTGGACCGTTCTGCTCGGTGCGACCGAAGAACATACCAAGTGCAAGGATACCGCCGTTGAATGCACCACAGACGCAGCCTGATTTACCCGCGCCGACAGCCATACCGGAAGCCATAGCGATTACAGAATCCGGAACATCCAGTTTGAACTCCTGCTTTATTGTGGCCATCAGTGCTTCACAGCAGTAGTAGCCGTTCTTGAAATTCAGCTCAGCAGCCTGCTGTACGGCTCTCGGACTGATCTCAGTTACTCCAATTTTTACGTTTGATTCTAACATATCAAACCCTCCTTAAATTAAAAATAATATCAAATATAGTATACCTTTTTGGAAAATGAGGGTAAAATTGAAAAGTTTTATAAATATTCTGACTTATAGAAAATGTCTATAAATATCCAAAAACGCAGACTTTTCACATCCTGCACAAAGTTTGGTAACGATATTTTTACAGAATAAGCAGGTAAATATTTAAGGCGGGACAGCGAAAATCAGGCTGGACGGAGAGTGTTGAAGCCCGGTATACTGAAATTCTTCCGTAATCTTGTTTTTTTGACATTTTTCGAGTATCTTATTAGGTATAGGAAAGTGAAAAAGGAAGCAGTCAGAGAAATGGCTGTGGAGGGAGAAAAGGATTATGGAAGAAATTACAGAACAAAAGGGATCTGCGGGTGAACATACACCGAGATCGGGAGGCATTAAGGCACATAAAGCTGCAGCGGAAAGACATGAAGCAGAGGACAGAGATCGTGCAGAGATGAGGCGACGCCGTGCGGCAAGAGAAAGACGGAGAAAGAAGCGTAAGATCCAGAGAGCAATTCTGATTGCGGCAATGGTGTTGATCCTGCTTCTGGCTGTGTTGCTGGTAAGAACAGTAGTGAAGAAAGTGACCGGAAGCAGTAAAAAAGAACCGGCAAAGACAACTTCTGTGGAAGTGAAAAAGGAAGATAAGGCGAAATCCAAGGAAGCGACAGCGACCATTAATATCGCAGGTGATATTATTATGCATAAGCCATTTTTGACTTCTTCGGTGTATAAGAATGGAGACGACTATGATTATAATCCGATCTTTCAATATGTAAAGGATTATTATAATGATGCAGATATTTTCTATCTGTACGACAGAGTATGCTCTGACTGGCGGTAATTATAGTGGTTATCCAACGTTCTGTGCGCCGGATGCTATTGCAGATGCGTTGGCAGAGAATGGGATCGATATGTGCCTGCTTGCGAATAATCATATTTATGACGGTGGAGACGAAGGACTTCAACGTACTATGGAAGTATTGGATAAGGATGGCATCATGTATACCGGTGTGCGTAAGAAAGCTGACGATAAGAAGTATGTGGTGAAGGATATCAACGGAATCAAGGTTGGCTTCTTCAATTATGTATTTGAGACTGAAGAAGTGAATGGACAGAAGACAATCAACGGTATCGCAGTGAACGATGAGAGTGCAGATCTGATCAATTCCTTTAAAGAAGCAGATCCGGAGTCGCTGTATAGCGATGTAGAGCAGATTTTATCTGATATGAAAGAGGAAGGTGTGGAATATACTGTTGCGTGTATGCATTGGGGTGTAGAATACCAGACGGAAGAGAATTCTGATCAGGACGAGATCGCGCAGAAGCTGTGCGATATGGGCGTGGATGCGCTCATCGCCAGTCATCCGCATGTAATTGAGCCTGTGGATCTTCTGACCAGCACAGACGGTGACCATGAAATGGTATGTGCATATGCGATTGGCAATCATCTGTCCAATCAGCGTACCGAATACATGGAAGGTCTGACTAATGGCTATTCGGAAGATGGCATGATGGTGAAGCTTACTGTGAAGAGAGATGCTAAAGGCAATATTTCTCTTGATGGCGCAGATTTTATTCCAACCTGGGTATACATGGATCAGAATCCGGATAATGAATATTTTATTCTGCCACTGGATGATCCGGAGAATCTGGAAAAGAATACAGGACTTACGAATCTGACAGATGATGTGACAGCATCTCTGGACAGAACAAATGGGATTGTAGGTAATGGCGTGAAGAAAGTGCAGGATGCACTGCCAATCGCACAGAAGGATCCATCAGTAAAATCAGCTAGTGAAGTGAAGAACAGCAATACAAAGAACGATAAATCAAAAAAAGATACAAAATAAAAGGATCCCCTGCGGAGGAAAGTTAAGAAACCTGCGCAGGGGATTGTTTTTAAAAATCTGTCAAAATTTGGTGTGCCATTTGGCGTGTGAACGTGGCAGTCCGGTCAGATATATCATAATCCTTGTTAAATTCAACAATATCACATGATATTACAGGAAGACCGGTAAGAAGCTGGTGCATAAGCGTAAACGCTTCTTCCTCCAACAGACCGCCTGGAACCGGAACGGAGACTCCGGGAAGGTATGCGGGATCCATTACATCAATATCAAAGCTGATATGGACATTCTGCAGATGAGACAGATATTGAAGTGTTTCATCGATACAGCGTTGGATACCAAGAGTTGCCATCTGTTGCCAGGTATAATAGCGAATATGAAGCTTGTTCAGAAACTCCATCTCCGGCGGGTCAATGTCGCGAAGCCCCAGCATGACAATGTTAGATGGTTTGACTTTAGGCTTGTCTGACAAGATTCTGGTCAATGACTGTTCGCCCATACCAATTAGAGCGGCAACGGGCATTCCGTGGATATTACCGGTGACAGTGGTTTTGTCGGTATTGATGTCTGGATGTGCATCGATCCAGATCAGACCAAGATCTTCGCAATATGTTCCGGCGGCAGAGACACTTCCGATGGCGGAACTGTGATCGCCGGTAATGTAAAGTGGTGATTCACCTTTGCATAATGCATGATATCCAGATTCAGCAATTTGTGAACAGCTTGCAATTACGCTGTTCAGATGTTTCAGATTGCTCAGGTTCTCTTCCGGTCTGGTAATTTCCGGAAGTATATCAATATCTAGTTCAGGGCAAAAAGATTGCAGATAATCCAGACTGTTGATCAGTCCCGGGGCACCCACTCCGTAATGCATGGGACAACCGAAAATGTGATTCATAGAGTAACCTCCTTATCCTATATGACTATATGACATGCACACATACATGCATCATATCATGGTTGTGTGCTTCTTTCAATGCTGTAAATGTGGTTGAAATAAATTATGACACGCACATTTTAAATGCACTGGAAAAGAAGAATAAAACATCAAATTCGTTGATTAAATATTTGAAAAATGAAAGTATTGAAATTATAACTTGCAAAACAAAGATGGCTGTGCTAAGATTGAATCAAATTTCAGAGAATGCTGAGAACAAGACTCAACTTTCTGGAACCTGACAGGAATAAGGTGTCACCGACTGAGAGCACCTTTTAGGGAATGAGAGATATGGGAACACTTGGGAGCAGACTGGCTGAAAAGTTATGACTTAGTAGGACAGTACGTGTCATGCGCGTTAAGCATAAGAGAGGAATTAAAAGGGAGAAGATTCCCGGAGATTCAAAGCGGGTGGTACCGCGGATTATGTCAGATCCGTCCCGGAATATGAGAGATCATGTTCCGGGACTTTTTTATTTAAAGTCGTAACTATTTAGACCCGCTGAGATACGAAAATTGATATGTCATGCTTGCATGAAAGTAGCAATTTTTCGTATCTCAAGGGAACTCGGATAGAGTTCCACCCCACATATGAGCAAAATTAGCTGCGTAGTAGCGAGAAAGCATGAGTATCGTGCAATTTTGCGAATGTGTGGTGGGCCTGAATAGTTATACAAATTCAATCATAAGAGACAGATCCGTCCCGTTCAAAAAAAGGAGGACCAATCATGGAATATTTAACAGGAGTAGCTAAGAAAGAGACTTTAGAAATCAGTGAACTGCTTGCCGGAGATCTGGCAGGACAGAAGGTTAAGGTTAACGGAGCCGTTCATACAATCCGTGACATGGGAACCGTAGCATTTGTTGTTCTGAGAAAAAGAGAAGGACTGCTGCAGGGTGTATACGAGGAAGGCATAGCCGGATTTGATCTGAAGGATCTGCGGGAAGCGGATGCCGTAGAGATCGAGGGAACACTGGAGAAGAATGAAAAAGCGCCGAACGGCATCGAGATTCGCATGGAATCACTGCGAATCCTCAGTGAGCCGGAAGCAGATATGATGCCACTTGCCATTTCCAAATGGAAGCTGAACACCTCACTGGATGCCAAGCTGAACTACAGACCGATCGCACTGCGTAATGTGAGAGAACGGGCAAAGTTCAAATTGCAGGAAGGCATTACAAGAGCATTTCGTGATTTCCTTTATGAACAGGGATTTACGGAGATTCATACACCGAAGATCGGAGCTAAGAGTGCAGAGGGCGGAGCGAACCTGTTCCGTCTGGATTATTTCCACAGACCGGCAGTACTGCAGCAGAGTCCTCAGCTTTACAAGCAGATGATGGTCGGCGTGTTTGACAGAGTATTTGAGACAGCACCGGTATTCAGGGCAGAAAAACATAACACCAAGCGTCATCTGAATGAGTACACCAGTCTGGATTTCGAGATGGGTTACATCGATGGATTTGAAGATATTATGGCAATGGAAACAGGATTCCTGCAGTACATGATGGCAATGCTCGCTAAGGATTATGCGAAAGAACTGAAGATTTTGAATATTACACTTCCGGATGTCAGCAAGATCCCGGCAGTGAGGTTTGATGAGATTAAACAGAAGGTATCTGAAAAATATGGTCATAAGATGCGGAATCCATTTGATCTGGAACCGGAAGAAGAGCAGCTGATCGGACAGTATGCGCAGGAAGAATGGGGAAGTGATTTCGTATTTGTTACCCACTATCCTTCGAAAAAACGTCCGTTTTACGCAATGGATGATCCGGCAGATACCAGATACACATTAAGCTTCGACCTGTTGTATAAGGGAATGGAGATTACCACAGGTGGTCAGAGAATCCATGATTACAAAGCACTTCGCGAGAAAATCGCAGCACGTGGCATGGAAGAGGAAGGTCTGGAGCATTATCTGGATACATTCAAACACGGTATGCCGCCGCATGGTGGACTGGGTATTGGTCTGGAGCGCCTGACCATGAAGCTGGTGGGAGAGGACAATGTCCGTGAGACTACACTCTTCCCAAGAGACTTAAGCAGACTGGAACCATAGAACAGGGTACGGATAAAGGAGTAGTTATGGCAAATAAGATATCAGATGAGACCATCGAATATGTAGGCATTCTGGCAAAGCTGGAATTGTCTGAAGAAGAGAAGTTAGCAGCCAGATCCGATATGGAACGGATGCTGGATTATATCGATACACTGAATGAGCTGGACACCGAGGGGATTGAGCCGATGTCGCATGTATTTCCGGTAAATAATGTATTCCGGGAAGATGTAGTGACGAATGGAGACGGAAGTAAAGATACTTTGAAGAATGCACCACTTCAGAAGGAACAGTGCTTCAAAGTGCCAAAGACCATTGGATAGACAGAGTCAGGAGGATAAGAGATGAGTATCAGAAGTCTGACAGCAGTTCAGCTGGGTAAGAAAATACAGGCAGGAGAAGTTACCGTCCGTGAAGCAGTGGAAGCGTCTCTTGCACAGATAGACAGTGTGGAATCAGAAGTCCACAGTTACGTGACAATCTGCAGAGAAGAAGCACTGAAACGTGCAGATCAGGTGCAGAAAATGATTGATGCAGGAGAGCTTACGGGACCGCTTGCAGGCGTACCGGTTGCCATTAAGGACAACATGTGTACCGAAGGCGTGCTCACAACCTGCAGTTCTAAGATATTGGGGAATTTCGTGCCGACATTTACGGCAGAAGCGGTAAAATGTCTGGAAGAAGCCGGCGCAGTCATCCTTGGCAAGACCAATATGGATGAATTTGCAATGGGTAGCACAACCGAGACTTCCTATTATGGAGTGACAAAGAATCCGTGGAATACAGCCCATGTGCCGGGCGGATCTTCCGGTGGTTCCTGTGCGGCAGTGGCAGCAGAAGAATGCTTCTGTGCACTGGGATCAGACACGGGTGGTTCTATCCGTCAGCCAAGCGCATTCTGTGGCGTAGTTGGAATGAAACCGACCTATGGTACAGTATCCAGATATGGGTTGATTGCTTATGGTTCTTCTCTGGATCAGATCGGACCGGTGGCAAAGGATGTGACGGACTGCGCAGCAATTCTTGAAACGATTGCAGCACATGATGAAAAAGACAGCACTTCTATAGGAAGAGACAGCTACGATTTCACATCTGCACTTGTAGAAGATGTGAAAGGTATGAAGATCGGTATTCCAAGAGATTATTTCGGTGAAGGACTGGATCCGGAAGTAAAAGAAGCCATCCTGAAAGCGGTAAAGGTACTGGAAGAAAAAGGAGCGGTTGTAGAAGAGTTTGACTTAAGCCTGGTAGAATATGCAATTCCAGCGTACTATGTCATCGCGTCGGCAGAGGCAAGTTCCAACCTGTCCCGTTTTGATGGTGTGAAATACGGATACCGGACAGCAGAGTATGAAGGACTTCACAATATGTATAAGAAATCTCGTTCTGAAGGATTCGGACCTGAGGTGAAACGTCGTATCATGCTTGGATCCTTTGTGCTGAGTTCCGGATATTATGATGCATATTATCTGAAAGCACTTCGTACCAAGGCATTGATTAAGAAAGCGTTTGACCGCGCATTTGAAAAATACGATATGATCATTGGACCGGCTGCACCGACGACCGCACCGGAACTTGGTAAGAGCTTAAGCGACCCGATGAAAATGTATCTGAGTGATGTATATACTGTATCTGTGAACCTGGCAGGATTGCCGGGTATCAGCATTCCGGTGGGACGTGATTCCAAAGGACTGCCGATCGGTATGCAGATGATCGGTGACTGTTATCAGGAGAAGAAACTGCTCCAGGCAGCATACACATATGAACAGACAGGAAGTTATGTACGGCCGGAACTGGCAGAAGCAGCTGAGAAAGGGGGCAGATAATCATGGCAAAACAGTATGAAACCGTCATTGGACTGGAAGTCCATGTAGAACTTGCCACTAAGACGAAGATATTCTGCGGATGCAGTACAGCATTCGGGGGTGCACCAAATACACACACCTGTCCGGTATGTACCGGTATGCCGGGGTCTCTTCCGGTATTGAATAAACAGGTAGTAGAATACGCTGCTGCCATCGGTCTTGCAACGAACTGTGAGATCACGCAGGTATGCAAATTCGACCGTAAGAACTATTTCTATCCGGATAACCCACAGAACTATCAGATCTCGCAGCTGTATCTTCCAATCGCAAGAAACGGATATGTAGAGATCGAAGTCGGAGAGCAGAAGAAAAAGATTCGCATTCACGAGATGCATATGGAAGAGGATGCAGGTAAGCTGGTGCATGACGAATGGGATGACACCTCTCTGGTAGATTACAACCGAAGCGGTGTGCCACTGGTAGAGATCGTATCTGAGCCGGATATGCGTTCTGCGGATGAAGTTATGGCTTATTTGGAAAAGCTTCGTCTGATCATTCAGTATCTGGGCGCATCAGACTGTAAGCTTCAGGAAGGTTCCATGCGTGCTGACGTGAACCTGTCTGTTCGTGAAGTAGGGGCATCTGAATTCGGTACCCGTACAGAGATGAAGAACCTGAACTCTTTTAAAGCGATTGCAAGAGCCATTGACGGAGAGCGTCAGAGACAGATTGATTTAATAGAAGCAGGACGTGCAGTCGTACAGGAGACAAGGCGCTGGGATGACAACAAAGAATCATCGCATGCTATGCGTTCTAAAGAGGATGCACAGGACTATCGCTACTTCCCTGAACCGGATCTGGTGCCAATCGTGATCAGCGATGAATGGATCGCAGAGATCAAAGCCAGACAGCCAGAGTTCCGTACCGAGAAGCTGGAGCGCTACAACAGAGCGTTTGATATTCCGCGTTACGATGCAGAGATCATTACAAACTCCAAGAAGATGGCAGACATTTTTGAAGCAACCACAGCCATCTGTGGAAAGCCAAAGAAAGTGGCTAACTGGCTGATGGTAGAGACGTTGAGACTGTTAAAGGAACGCGGACAGGAACCGGAAGACATCTGCTTTGCACCGGAACATCTTGCAAAACTGATTGAACTTACCGAAGCTGGTACAATCAACAGCTCCGTAGCCAAGGAAGTATTTGAGAAGATCTTCGATGAGAACGTAGATCCTGAGAAATACGTAGAAGAAAAGGGTCTGAAGATCGTACAGGATGACGGAGCACTGGAAGAAGTGCTGAAGAAGGTTATCGCAGACAATCCACAGGCCGTGGCTGATTATAAAGGTGGTAAAGAAAAAGCACTGGGAGCTCTGGTTGGACAGACGATGAAGGCAATGAAAGGCAAGGCCAATCCGGGAGCGGTTAATAAGAAGCTTCGTGAGATGTTAGCTTAAGACAGAATGAGACATTAGTATTAACAGTATTATATAGAAAAACAGGCAGGCATTTAGGTATTTAGAAAAATATCTAAATGCCTGTTGCGTTTTGCGATGAGGTGTGTTATAAAGTAATTAGAAATATTTCTAAATAGATTCACGACAGGTAAAGGATGGTGAGTATGGGATTTGGAGAGACATTTAAAGCACTATCAGACCCGGCACGCCGGGACATTCTTTCTTTATTGAGAGAAGGACGGATGTCGGCTGGAGAGATTGGAGCACATTTTGACATGACAGGTGCGACAATTTCCTATCATTTGAAGATCCTTAAGAAAGCAGGACTGGTCTTTGAGACCAGGGAAAAGAATTACATTTATTACACATTGAATACTTCCGTAGTTGAGGAAGTGATGCTCTGGCTGTCAGAGCTGAAAGGGGATGGAACTCATGCTGAAAGCGAATAAAAAGTTTTTTATTGTAACATGTATTATTACAGTGCTCCCGATATTGGTCGGGTTGCTGTTGTGGAATCAGCTGCCGGATCGGGTAGCGACACATTTTGGTACTGACGGTACACCGAATGGATACAGCAGTAAGTTGGTTGCGGTAATAGGGATTTATCTGTTTTGCCTGGCGGTACATATATTCTGTGCATTGGTGACAAGTGTGGATCCCAAAGGAAAGAATATCAGTCCGAAAGTTTATCGTCTGATACTCTGTATCTGTCCGCTGGTATCTATTTATGTGGGTGCCACTGTTTATGGTAATGCACTTGACTATAAGGGCGTAAACAGTACAGTCTGGATAAATGCGTTGATGGCTGTGATACTGATCGTGGTCGGTAATTATCTGCCGAAATGCAGACAGAACTATACGATAGGCATTAAGCTGCCATGGACACTGGCAGACGAAGAAAACTGGGATTATACGCACCGGATGGCTGGCAAATGGTGGATACTCGGCGGTGTGCTAACCTTTCTGGCTGGCTTTCAGTCATGGGTAGATCCGGTCTATGTAAGCCTTGCAATTATTATGATTGTGACACTGATTCCAGGAGTGGCATCGTATCTGTATTTCAGAAAACACAGCTTATAAATAAGATTAGGAGAAATAATATCTACATCTTATCGACGGGTGCTATACTGTATATAGTATGTCAGAATAACAGGTAAGATAAGGAGAAAGTTATGAGTGGTTTTTTCGGAGTAGCATCGAAGGAAGATTGTGTACTGGAACTTTTCTATGGAGTGGATTATCACTCTCATCTGGGAACAAGACGCGGGGGCATGGCAGTTCATGGGGAAGATGGCTTCGACCGTGCAATCCATAATATTGAAAATACACCGTTCCGAACCAAGTTTGACAAAGATGTCGGCAATATGAAAGGCAATATCGGTATTGGCTGTATCTCAGATTATGAACCGCAGCCGCTGCTGTTCAGTTCTAAGATTGGAAGTTTTAGTCTTGCATTTGTCGGTAAAGTTAATAATTATGAGGAATTACTGGAAGACCTGTATAGCAGATCTAAGACACACTTTCAGGAAATGACGAATGGAACGGTCAATGTGACAGAACTGATCGCAGCACTGATCTGTGAGAAGGACAGCTTTGCGGAAGGTATCCGATATGTGCAGGATCTGGTGGATGGATCATTGAGCATGCTGTTGATGACCGAGGAAGGAATCTATGCAGCAAGAGATAAGATGGGACGTACTCCGATTGTTGTAGGACATAAGGAAGGCGCATACTGTCTGTCATTTGAGAGCCATGCATATATTAATCTCGGATTTCAGGATTATAAAGAACTGGGACCTGGCGAGATCGTTTATGTGACTCCGGAGAGTGTGGAGACATTGGTAGAACCTGGAAAGGAAATGAAGATCTGTTCCTTCCTATGGGTATATTACGGATATCCGACATCTGCTTATGAGGGTGTGAATGTAGAAGAGATGCGTTATCGTTGCGGAAGCATGCTTGCAAAACGTGACGGCGATTCCGTGCATCCGGATATCGTAGCAGGTGTACCGGATTCCGGTATTGCACACGCCATCGGATATGCCAATGAATCCGGCGTTCCGTATGCAAGACCATTCATCAAATATACACCAACCTGGCCGAGATCATTCATGCCGACCAATCAGAGTCAGCGTAACCTGATCGCACGTATGAAGCTGATTCCGGTGAAAGCATTGATTGAAGATAAGAAGCTTCTGCTCATCGATGATTCCATTGTCCGCGGCACACAGCTTCGTGAGACAACCGAATTTCTGTATCGCAGCGGCGCAAAGGAAGTTCATGTGCGTCCGGCCTGCCCACCGATCATGTACGGTTGTAAATATCTGAACTTCTCACGTTCCAGATCAGAGATGGAGCTGATCGCCCGTCAGATGATCCAGAAGAGAGAAGGAGATAACTGTCCGCAGGAAGTACTGGATGAATATGCAGATCCATGCACCTGCAAATATGAGCAGATGATTGAAGATATCCGGAAGCAGCAGAACTTCACCACACTGAGATACCACAGACTGGATGATCTGCTAGCATCTATCGGTATCGAGCCATGTAAAGTATGTACATACTGCTTTAATGGTAAAGAGTAGAGCGGACGAGTAATTTGTGATACGAAAATCAAAAATAATGGTTGAAAAACAGAAGACCAGATGCTATAATAACATTAGGCGATAAGCTGAAAAGAAAATACTGTGTTCACGAGAATTGAACAAACGAAATGCCTCGGAGTTGCGGCTCCGAGGCATTTCTATTCCGTTGGAACAGGTGGCTTAAGCCTGAGGCTGGTTACAGCACTATCCGTCCAGCCATCTGCATATGTAGTAAGCAACTACACTTGCCAATACGGATAGTATAAATGAAAATACTGTATCCACAGTCTCACCTCCGATCTGCTGTCAGTGTAGGTGAGACAGCAAAAGAATTATAACATGGTTTAAATAAACGCACAATATGAAAATAAAAAGAATAAAAAAGCATATTTTTAGTAAAAATAAGTCTTGAAAATGATGCAGATATATGTTATATTCATTTCAGGCAAGTTAGTGAGAACCTGAGGCTGGTTTCAGTACTATCCGTCTAGCCATTTGCATATGTAGTACGTATCTATACTTGCCGGTACGGAAAGAATGAATGACAGAAATGCCTCGGAGCTGCTTCTCCGAGGCATTTCTATTTGATAGAATCCTAAAATAACTCTAAATTCTAAAACTCAGTAATGCCATTCCTACATATATAATGCTATACTAAATATATCTTTAAATTCCAAATTGCTGATACGGAGGGACTTATGAAAGATTTTGTGAAATTGGACGATGTCCGTAAGATATATCATATGGGTGAAGTTGAGATCGCTGCAGCTGATGGTATTTCTTTTCAGATAGAAAAGGGAGAGTTTGCAGTTGTAGTTGGCCCAAGTGGAGCAGGAAAGACAACGGTACTGAATATTCTTGGCGGAATGGATGTGGCAACATCCGGTCGGGTGCTGGTGGATGGAGTAGATATTGCAAAGTATTCTGGGAAGCAGCTGACAGCATATCGCAGAGACGATATCGGATTTGTATTCCAGTTCTATAACCTGATTCCGAATCTGACTGCATTGGAGAATGTAGAACTTGCGCTTCAGATCTGTAAGGATCCGCTGCCGGCAGAAGAGGTGTTGCGGGAGGTAGGACTTGGTGACAGATTGAAGAATTTTCCGGCACAGCTTTCCGGAGGTGAGCAGCAGAGAGTATCAATTGCGAGAGCGTTGGCGAAGAATCCGAAGCTTCTGCTCTGTGATGAGCCGACAGGAGCCCTGGATTATAATACAGGTAAGGCGATTTTGAAACTGCTCCAGGATACCTGCAGAGAAAAGGGAATGACGGTAATCCTGATCACGCATAACTCGGCAATCGCACCAATGGCAGATCGGGTGATCCAGATTAAGAATGGTAAGGTATCGAAGATGACGGTGAATCCGCATCCGGTATCGGTCGAGACGATAGAATGGTAGGAGCTTGGATATGAAGACTACGACGATTGAATTTTTCAGAGAGATTAAAAAGAGCTCGGGACGTTTTGTGTCGATTCTGTTTATTGTTGCGCTTGGTGTTGCATTTTTCTCTGGAATCCGTGCTTCGGAACCGGATATGCGTGTGACAGGAGATGCATATTTTGATCAGGCGAATCTGATGGATATCAAGGTTATCAGTACACTGGGATTGACAAAAGATGATGTGAAAGCATTCGAAGGACTGGATAGTATCGATAAAGCAGAAGGCGCATATAGTGGAGATTTTCTGAATTATGATGGCGAGAAACAGCGCGCGTTGCATGTGATGTCGTTGTCTGAGGATATAAATCAGATTACGGTTACAGAAGGAAGACTTCCGGAAAAGTCTGGCGAATGTCTGGCGGATGACGAGAGCACCTATAAGGTCGGAGATAAGATCAAGCTTACGTCCGGTACGGAAGACCCGGTTACAGATACACTGACAACAGATGAACTTACTGTGGTTGGCACAGGGAACAGCCCGTATTATATATCTTACGGCAGAGGCAGTACGACGATCGGCAACGGAAGTCTGTCAGCATTTCTTGTGGTTCCGAAGGAGACATTTACACAGGACGTGTACACAGAATGCTATCTGTTAGTAAAGGGAGCGAAAGAGTGTATTGCTTATACAGATGAATACGAAGATCTGATAGATGATGCGATGGATGATGTGAAGGAGCTCTCCAATGATCGTGGAATCATCAGAAGACGGGAACTGGTCGATGATGCTACCAGAGAGCTGGATCAGGCGAAGATAGATCTGAAAGAGGGAAAAGCGAAGGCAGAACAGGAATTATCAGATGCAGAGACACAGATAGCGGATGCAGAAAGTCAGCTGGCAGATGCGAAAGAAAAGATCAGAAGCGGCAGGGCTCAGATAGAGGAAGCAAAGAATACGCTGACACAGAAACAGCAGGAGCTGGATCAGGCAAAAACACAATATGCAGATGGTGTGCAGCAATTACAGGATGGACGTGCTCAATATGAAGCAGGGAAGACTGCATTTGAAGCAGGAAAGCCAGAGGCAGAACAGAAGATTACAGAAGGCGAAGCAGCTCTTGAACAGATCCAGGCGGGGATTGATATCTGCAATAATGGATTAGAGGCACTCAAAGATATGTGTGGTAATGATGAATCCATTTATGGAAATCCGGATACAGAGATAGGAGCACAATACGCTGGACTGGTGCAGCAGCTGGAGGGATTGGAGCAGCAGAAAACAGAACTTTCAGCTCAGCTGCAGATGGCAAAAGATCAACTCGCTTCTGCGGAACAGCAATTTTCAGATACGAAGGCCGCACTGGATGCATCTGAGGCAGCGCTGGCGTCAGTACCGGCGCAGCTGACAAGTGGACAGGAGCAGATTAATGCCGGCTGGCAGGAACTGTCTGAGAAGGAGAAGGAACTGGAAAAAGGGATGTCTGAGATTACGGAAAATGAGAATAAGATCTCAGATGCAAAACAAGATCTGGAAGAAGGCAGAACAAAAGCGGCACAGGATATTGCGGATGGGGAAGATAAGATTGCAGATGGTGAGAAAAAGATCAATGAGATCCCTGAGGCAGAATGGTATATTTATGACAGAAGTACATTGCCGGAGTACAATGGTTATGGGGAGAATGCAGATCGGATGAAGGCTATAGGAAAAGTCTTCCCGGTATTGTTCTTCTTGGTAGCCGCTCTGATCAGTCTTACCGGTATGACTCGTATGGTAGAAGAACAACGAGTACAGATTGGTACGATGAAAGCACTTGGATATCGCAGATCAACAATTGCTATGAAGTATATTGGTTATGCGTTTTTTGCAACTATCACCGGAAGTATTCTCGGAGTGTTGGTTGGTGAGAAGATTTTGCCGTATATAATCATTTATTCATATGGTATTTTATATCATCACATTCCGGAGATTCTGGTGCCATATGTGCCGTCATACGGTATTATGGCATCGGCAGCAGCAATTGCGTGCACTTTGATGGCAACAATTTTTGCCTGCTATAAGGAACTGGGAGCACAGCCGTCTGAGCTGATGCGTCCTCCGGCTCCTAAAGTAGGAAAAAGGGTTTTCCTGGAACGGATTCCGTTTATATGGAAACGATTGAATTTCTCGTGGAAATCTACAGTGCGCAATTTGATGCGGTATAAAAAGCGCTTCTTTATGACGATATTTGGTATTGGTGGCTGTATGGCGCTGATGATCGTGGGATATGGACTTAGGGATTCTGTATATGAGATTGCAGATATCCAGTATTCTGAGATCCAGCTTTATGATGGTCAGATCGTGCTGCAGGAAGATTTGAATGAGCAGGATCGAGAACACCTGAATACATTTTTGGATACGGACAAAGAAGTAGAATCTTATATGGATGCTTATATGAAGAGCATTACACTTAAGAATGGAAAGAAAGAGCGTCAGGCTTACATTACGGTGTTTGGAGATGTGAAAAATATAGGACGGTATGTAGATTTTCACGACCGGAAATCAGGTGAGAAATACAAACTTACAGATGATGGCGTGATCATCTGTGAAAAGACTGCTAAGCTTCTAAACGCTAAAGTGGGAGATCGTATCACGATTCCGGATGAGAAAAACGGCGATAAAGAACTTACCATTTCTCATATATGTGAGAATTATATGGGACATTATATCTATATGACACCAGCTTATTATAATAAGGTATTTGGTACAATGCCGGAGTATAACAGTGTTTTGTTTGAAACGGATGATTCTTATAGCCAGACACAGGTAGAAGACGTTGGCGAGAAGATTATGAAACGGGATGAAGTTTTAAGTATCAGCTATGTTCATGATATTCAGGAACAGTTGGATGAAATGCTGTCCAGCCTTAATCTTGTTATTATTGTATTGATCATTTCAGCAGGAATGCTGGCATTTGTTGTACTTTATAATCTTAATACGATCAATATCACAGAGCGGCAGCGGGAATTAGCTACATTGAAGGTATTGGGATTCTACGACGGAGAAGTGGCACAGTATGTATTCCGTGAGAATATTCTGTTGACGTTTATCGGTGCAGCAGTGGGTGTTGTGCTTGGCAAGGTTCTGCATTTGTTTACGATTCAGACGGTGGAAGTAGATGCAGCTATGTTTGGAAGGAGTATCTATCTGCCGAGTTTTATTTATAGTCTGTTGTTTACCGTGGGATTTTCATTGTTGATCAACGGGATCATGTATTTTAAACTGAAGAAGATTAATATGGTGGAGTCCTTGAAGAGCGTAGAGTAACTCTTTTTGAAAATACGCTGATGGATTTGGAAGACAGATTTAATAAACAGTTTATAAATTTAAGGAAATTATTAGCACTCTTTTTTGAAGAGTGCTAATTTTCTATTGACTTTTAAATTTTACAGTATTATCATAATTTTTGTACATAAAGTACGGAAAAAAGAGCTGGCAGGCTCTGATATTATATAGAATAAAAACAGGAGTGATAGACATGGCAAAAAAAGGTTCATTATCAATCAGCAGTGAGAATATTTTTCCAATTATTAAAAAGTGGGTATATTCCGATCATGACATTTTCTTCCGTGAGATGGTGTCGAATGGATGTGACGCGATCACTAAGCTTAAGAAGCTGGATATGATGGGTGAATATCAGCTTCCGGATGATTACAAACCACAGATTCGTGTTGTTGTAAGCCCGGAAGATAAGACTTTGAAGTTTATCGATGATGGTCTTGGCATGACAGAAGATGAAGTTGAAGAATATATTACCCAGATCGCATTTTCCGGTGCAACAGAATTCCTGGAGAAGTATAAAGATAAGACATCAGAAGATGATATGATCGGTCATTTCGGTCTCGGATTCTATTCCGCATTCATGGTTGCCGATGAGGTTCATATTGATACACTTTCTTATAAAGAAGGGGCAAAGCCGGTACACTGGGTAAGTGACGGTGGCACAGAATATGAGATGTCAGAAGGTGATAAGGAAGGTGTTGGTACTGAGATCACACTGTTCCTGAATGAGGATAGTTTACAGTTCGCGAATGAATACCGTGCAAGAGAAGTACTGGAGAAATATTGCTCATTTATGCCTGTTCCGATCTATCTGGAGAAGGCGAATGCGGAGCAGGAGTATGAGACTATCGATGAGGCAGATCTGAAAGAGGATGACGTAGTCGTAGAGCGTATCCATGAAGAAGCCAAGATGGAAGAAAAAGAGAATGAAAATGGTGAGAAGGAGATGGTAGAAGTATCTCCTGCCAAGGATAAAGTTAAGATCAACAAACGTCCGGTACCGCTTAACGATACGACACCGTTGTGGACGAAACATCCGAATGAATGCAGCAAAGAAGACTACATTGATTTCTACCGCAAGGTATTTATGGATTACAAGGAGCCATTGTTCTGGATTCATCTGAACATGGATTATCCGTTCAACTTGAAAGGTATCCTGTACTTCCCGAAGATTAATACCGAATATGATTCTGTAGAGGGAACCATTAAGCTGTATAACAATCAGGTCTTTATCGCAGATAATATCAAAGAAGTAATTCCGGAATTTCTGATGGTATTAAAGGGAGTGATTGACTGCCCGGATCTGCCACTGAACGTATCCAGAAGTGCTCTGCAGAATGATGGATTTGTTAATAAGATTGCGGATTATATTTCCAAGAAGGTTGCAGATAAGCTGAGCGGAATGTGCAAGACAGATAAAGAGTCTTATGAGAAGTATTGGGATGATATCAGTCCGTTTATCAAGTTTGGATGCCTGAAGGATGAGAAGTTCTGTGATAAGATGACAGATTACATCTTGTTCAAGAATATTGATCATAAGTATCTGACACTGAAAGAGTGTGTAGAGAATAACGGTGGCAAGCTGGAAGATAAGAAAGCAGAGAAGCCGGAAGGTGACAGCGCTGAGAATAAGGAGCAGACTACCATCTACTATGTGACAGATGAACAGCAGCAGAGTCAGTACATCAATATGTTCCGTGCGCAGGGACAGGATGCTGTGATCCTGTCACACAACATTGACTCTCCGTTCATTACACAGTTAGAGCAGCGCAATCCGGAACTGAAGTTCCAGAGAATTGATGCGGATGTCAATGCATCTTCTAAGGAAGAAGTATCTGAGGAAGAGAAGGAGGCATTCCAGAAGACAACCGATGAACTGGTTGCACTGTTCCGTAAAGAGCTTGGCAATGAGAATCTGGAAGTGAAGGTAGAGAAGATCAAGGATGAGTCTGTGGCAGCAATGATCACACTGTCAGAGGAAAGCCGCCGTATGCAGGATATGATGAAGATGTATGGTATGGCAGGTATGGATCCGTCTATGTTTGGAACGACAGGCACACTGGTACTGAATGCGAATCATCCGTTGGTACAGTATGTACAGGCACATAAGGATGAAGAGAATACAGGTATCTTCTGTAAGCAGTTATATGATCTGGCTATGCTGGCGCATAAGCCGTTATCACCGGAAGAGATGACAGCTTTTGTACAGAGAAGTAATGAGATTATGCTGAAGCTTGCAAAATAATGTGATATAATGAATCCGTCGATGGTGATGACTATCGGCGGATTTTTGTACAGGTCGAATAGGTGCCAGCCTGCTCGATTATTGAGGTTATGAGATTCCATTTCACAGGAGGATAAGCAAATGAATACAAGAACAGAACGCATTATGAAGGCATTGGAAGAACGTGGATTAAGCCAGATGCTGGTAGTAGATCCGATGTCTATTTATTATATGACCGGTGTCTATATTGAACCACATGAAAGATTCTACGGATTATTATTGCGGAAGAATGGAGATCATGTATTATTTTTGAATAATTTATTTACCATTCCGGATGGCGTAGAACTGGAGAAGGTATGGTATAGCGATACAGATCCGGCGATGGATTATGTGATGAAATATATTGATCCGAACTGTAAACTTGGTGTTGATAAAGATATTAAAGCAAGATTTTTATTACCATTGATGGAGAATCATGCCGCAACAGGATTTGAAAATGCTTCTCTTGCAGTAGATGTGACACGTGGTATTAAGGATGAAGAAGAAAAAGAAAAGATGCGCGCAGCATCTAAGATCAACGATCAGGCTATGGCGAGATTCCGTGAACTTGTAAAAGAAGGCATTACAGAGAAAGAGATCGCTGATCAGACTCTTGAGATCTACAAAGAACTGGGAGCAGAGGAATTCTCCTTTGACCCGATCGTGTCTTTTGGAGCCAATGCAGCCGATCCGCATCACATGCCAGATGATACCGTGTTGAAAACAGGAGATGTGATCCTGTTTGATGTGGGATGTATCAAAGATGGATACTGTTCTGATATGACACGTACCTTCTGCTATAAAGAAGTAACAGCGAAGAATAAAGAAATCTATGATCTGGTACTGAATGCAAATCGTTCTGCTATCGCAAAGATCAAACCTGGTGTACCGCTCTGTGAATTAGACAAAACAGCCAGAGATATCATCACAGAAGCAGGATACGGTGAGGGGTTCAATCATCGTCTGGGACATTTTATCGGACTGTCTGAGCATGAGTTTGGTGATGTATCGTTGACAAATGAGACAAAAGCAGAGCCTGGCATGATCTTCTCTATTGAGCCTGGTATTTATCTGCCGGGAGATACAGGAGTTCGAATTGAGGATCTGGTGTTGGTAACAGAAGACGGCGTAGAAGTGCTGAACTCTTACACCAAAGAACTGCAGGTTATTGAATAAAACGATAGACTTGAAGGAAAGACACGGAGGGTATGTGCAATGAAGTTATTTCAGCAGAAGACGGTGATTAACAAATGTGAGACGGCAAAAGAATTTGCAGAGGCTTACCAGATCGGCAAGGGAGATTTTATCCTGGCGAGCAAGAGTACCTATGATGCGTATTTTACGCCGTTAGGTTTGGATGCCCATGTGGAATACAAGAGCGAGTATGGAAAAGGAGAACCGACGGATGTGATGATCGATGCGCTGATTGCAGATTATAAAGCATCCGGATGTGACCGTATCATAGCGATCGGTGGCGGTGGAGTTATCGATATGGCTAAGATTCTGGTGCTGGAAGGTGAACATACTGCTGAGCAGGTGTATCGCAGACAGGTACCTCTGAAGAAAGCGCATACCTTGATCGCAGTACCTACCACTTGTGGCGCGGGATCAGAAGTGTCCAACGTATCGATCGCAGAATTGACCAGTATTCACAGTAAAATGGGATTAGCGGACGACAGTATTTTTGCAGATGAGGCAGTGCTTGTGCCGGAACTTTTGACCAAGCTTCCGTATTCATTTTTTGCTACCAGTGCGATTGACGCATTTATCCATGCCATCGAATCTTATGTGTCACCAAAGGCAACGCTGTATACACGGATGTTCAGTAACCAGGCAATGGAAATGATCCTGGACGGATTCCAGAAGATCGTGGAGTATGGACCGGAATACCGCATGGAGATTCTGGATCAGTTTCTGGTGGCAAGCGATCTTGCCGGTGTGGCATTTGGCAATGCGGGAACAGGCGCGGTGCATGCTATGTCCTATCCGTTGAGTGGGGAGTATCATGTGGCACACGGCGAAGCCAATTATCTGTTCCTGACAGCTGTATTTGCGGAATATCAGAGAGTGAATCCAGATGGAGAATTAAAAGAGCTGAACGAACATCTTGCGGGACTTCTTCACTGCGAAGTGGATCAGGTCTATGTAGAGATCGAGAAGCTGTTAGATAAGATCATTGCCAGAAAGAAGCTTCATGAGTATGGCATGACAGAGGATCAGATCCAGAGCTTTGCAGAAGGCGTAGAGCAGAACCAGCAGAGACTGCTGAACCAGAGCTATGTAAAGTTTAATGTGGAACAGATGGTGAAGATTTACCGTCAGCTGTTCTAAGATAATAAATGGAGGCAGGAACATGGGATTTTTTGATGATGTAAAGAACAGCCTGACAGAGAAAAGTCAGGATCTGAGCAAGAAGGCGAAAGATACGACAGAAATATATCGTCTGAATAATGCGAATAAATCTATGGAAAAAGAAGTCGAGAAGCTTATCTATCAGATTGGATTAAGATACTATGCAAATTACAAAGACGAGTGTGCAGAGAAATGTCCGGATCTGATTGAACAGATTGATCAGCTTTATCAGACAATGGAGGCGAATAAGCAGCAGATCGAGCAGCTTTCAATTGTTGAGGTATGTCCGAACTGTGGTAAGAAACTGGACCCGAATGCGAAGTTCTGTGTGAATTGCGGAACAGCTATCAATCGTGAGCCGGCATCGGCTACACCGAATCCGTCAGGAAAGGTGTGCGCCGCCTGCGGAACGCCACTGGAAGATGACGCTGCGTTCTGTACCAATTGCGGAACTCCGGTGAAGAATGATTAAAATAATTATAGAAGATAAAAGCCATGGCTCAGAGCTATGGCTTTTATAGGTTCTCTTAACTTTCTTCATTCTGCTGATAGTAAGGCAGGAATATCTCTATAACATATCCCATTTCACTGGCAGGAATCTGTACGGAAAATAATTCAGTGATGATCTCAAAATTTTTCTCCAATACATTGAATAGTGTCGCATGCTGTTTAATCAGTATACGTGCTTTTGGATAGACGAACGGCTCTTTTCTTATGCATCGTTCCAGTGCAAAAGATGTATGGAAAATGAATTTGATCAGTAAGTCGTCCGAATACGGAACGGACAGATCCTGCAAAATGTTCAGCAGAACATGGAACAGAGCCTGGCATGCCTTTTCGGGATTCAGGAATACCAGAGATTCAGACAGCAATTTTTCCTGAATATTCTGCAGAAGTTCTTGCGCCGGTGTCTCTACTGAAGTCTCTGCCGTGACCTGTTCGGTGGTCAGTGAATCAAAAGCATTGGAGGACTGAATCGTAGCACCCAGAGATTCGACATGTTCTGCAATCGATACGATCTTCTGAATCGTCATATCCTCTACGATCGTGTATTTGCCGGAAAAATGTTTTGAAATCAGCGAACTGTGTTTTGGGATAAATGACTGGTCGGTGATGATGATAACACCTCGACCACGGTCGATTTTGCGCATTTTCTCAGCAATTTCATGAATAATTGCTTCTGCCGGTTCATCCTTTGATATGGTCATATAGGATGCATGGGTTTTGAACTTCTGACCATTAATAAAATCAGCATAATTTCTGGAAATTTCTCTTCCGGAGGAAATGATCAGAAGCTGGATATATCGTCTGTCAATCCACTGGGAAGACAGGTACAGATATGTTGCAATATAATCCACTTCAATGGACGGAAGCTTAACGTGATCTGTTTCGTTCAGTGTGGAGGAGATCCTGCTGGCATAGGCGTAATCACTTCCTCTGGCAATCTTGTTATTCAGACTGACGGTGGAAGAGGTGACGCCTGATTTTAGGTTGTTCAGCTCTCCGGAAATGTGAAGAAGCAGACCATAGAGCAGATTCTCGCTTTTACAGATTGCATGATTCTGGACGATTGGATGGATCGTATCATAAAGCGTCTGTAACATGACAGACCGAAGGCTGTTCAGCTGTGAATTAGCAGCAGATTCAATATCACTAATACACTGATTGATGAGCTCATCACCAACTTTGCGGACGGTCAACGGGTTATCATTCTTGTTCGGCTGATCCAGATCATACAGAAGCTGCAGTTCTGGATTGAGTTTCTGTGCTGAAAAGAAGAAATATTCTGTTGAGAACAGGTTCAGTGTTTCATTAAGCTCTGCAATGTGATCGTCGACATTGAAGATATTCTCCAGCACAGGTGTGGACAGATCATCCAGATCGATGTCGATAAACATGGAATTTTCTTCAACATATCGCTGATAACCGCTGGCACATGCCTGCCGGATCTCGGAACGCTGATGCGCCAGGTTTCCGCTATATTCAGACATGGTAAGACAGCTCAGCGCGTCCTTGGAAATACGGATCGTCTTGTCAATTGTGAGTGCTTCATCCTGAAGATATTGCATGATGATCACCAGCTTTTCTACAATGGATCGCTCATACAGGTTCGGCATATCGATAAACATTGGAAAACATCTGCGTAAATCCCCGTCATTTCTCAAAACTGCTGTGGATGCAGTGGCAATGATTAGGGATGACAACGGAATCGTCTTGTTGGAATTGATCGGTGAAAATGATTTATCCAAAATGGCATTGTACAGGGAACTTAACACACCTGACGGCAGCTGGTCGATATTATTCATAATGATAATATGATTGGAAGACTGTTGAAAAAGTCCTCGCTTCCAGGTGTTCGTTTTTGCAATGTATTCACCGAACAACAATTTAAGCAATGTGTTGTCTGGAGTTCCGCTATAATTTAGACACTCTACAATATGAATCTTCTTCTTATCATCAATAAAGTGTGCATCTCTTGCATAATTGGACATTGCCTTCGCAAATTGAAAACGTCCGGTACCTCTATCGCCGATGATTAGTGTGTTCAGTCCGGAAGGATACAGGATTGCTGACTTTGCCTTACGCACCGGTTCTGCCATTTTTGAATGACGGAGATTGGTGATATAGCGGTTAAAGGTGTTGATATGATCCTGTCGTACCTTGGATGCAGATGCATTGGAGGTAGCCAGATAGTCCTTGATTGTCTTGTCCTTTGGAATGATGGAAGGGATGTAGGCGTGTTCTACATAGCGGTCCAGTGCTGACCGATCCATAAAGAATACCGGTCTCGAATCCGTTTTGATCAGTCTTCCTTCATTATAAAGCTGATTAAGAAGTCTGGATATGTTGGCACGGTTCATTTTCAGATCCAGGCTGACCGTCAGCGTGTCCAGACCCAGCGATTCAAATTGTTCTTCTTTTAATTTGGTAATCGTATCACTACGAATATGTTGATATACCTGTTCTTTTTTCTCCATGGTGTCTCCCTTCTGAGCAAAAAATAAAAAAAGTATAAAGAAAACTGTGTAAATTATTGCGTGATTCGAACACAGAAAGTGTATTTACCGTGTCGGTACTTTGTATTATCTATGAAAAACTGTAAAAATTCAACTGCAAAATTCGTGAAAAATAGAACAAAGTTGTCAAAAACAGCATAAAATGGCGAAAAAAGATGAGATACACAAAAGGCACAGTGTGTAAAAAAACCTAAAATTTTACAAAAAAATAGTTGGGTGATAAAGTGTGTTCATCGAGATTATTGCAATAATTCCGGAGAATGAAGGAGGGAAGAATTAGATGGTAGCATTATTATTGGTCACACATGGTGATCTGGCAAATGCATTAGTAGGAAGCGCAAAGCTGATCATGGGAGAAGCACCTTTGGTTGAGAGCTATGGATTATATCATGGTGACGATATAGACGCGCTGAAAGATACAGTCAAGGACGCAATCGTCCGACTGGAAGAGCAGTCAGGAGGAGATGGAGTACTGGTTCTGACCGATCTGCTTGGAGGCAGCCCGTACAATGCGACTGCACGAAGCTTTTACGAGTTAGGCAGTGAGGTAAAAGCAGAGTGTATTACCGGAGTGAACTTGCCGATGCTTCTGGAAGCTGCATCCGGTACATCCTATATGAACCTGGAAGAACTCAAAAGCGCCTGCCTGACGTCAGGTCCGGAGGGCATCGTTAACTTAAAAGACAAGATTCAGATCTAAAAGGAGGAGAAGAGAATTATGCATATTTCAATATTTCAGGCAATTTTGTTAGGCTTACTGTATTACCTGACAAACAACGGAACACCGTGGGTAACCGGTCTTGGTAGTGTATCTATCCGTCAGCCAATCGTGTGTGGTGCAATTACAGGTTTGATCCTTGGTGATGTAACACAGGGCGTTATCATCGGTGCAACAATCAACACACTGTACCTTGGATTCATCAATGCAGGTGGAACACTTCCGGCAGATGCCGGTATCGGTGGTATCGTAGGTACCGCACTTGCACTTTCATCAGGAGCTTCTGCTGAGGCAGCAATTGCTATCGCAGTACCTCTTGGTATTGCAGGTACAATGATCTGGACACTGCGCCAGACAGTAAATATCTACTTTGTACACCAGATGGACAAATACGCACTGACAGGTGATACAAAGAAAATGGCATTCTGGCAGAAATGGCCAACCCAGATTTTTGCCTGCTTAGTAACTACAATTCCTGTAGCCGCAATGGTATACCTTGGATCAGCAGCAGTACAGGGCGCAATCGATGCATTATCAGGAACACCACTTCACATTCTGAGCGTAATCGGTAGCCTCCTTCCGGCAATTGGTATCGGAATGCTTCTGAAGATGCTGAACACAAGAAAAGGAATCCTTCTTTTCTTTGTACTGGGATTCTTCCTTCAGACATATTCAGGACTTGGAATGCTTGTAATCGCAATCTTCGCTGGTATCCTTGCATACGTATACGGCGAACTGAAATTTAAAGATCAGGAGGTGTAGAAAATGGGAGAGCAGACAATGGAAACACAGAAGAAAGTATCTTTGACAAAAAAAGATTTGAATAAAGCATATTGGACATTTGAAACATATGCACAGGCTTGCTGTAGTTATGAAAGACTGCAGGCACCTGGATTCTTCTCAGGTATGAGAAACATCATTGATAAATTGTATGACGATGATCCGGAGCAGAAGGCAGAAGCCTGCCAGCGCCACATGGAATTCTATAACTCAGAGTTCGCTCTGGTAGGACCTGTAATCCTTGGTGCAGCAATCGCTATGGAGGAGGAAAAGGCAAACGGTGCAGACATCGACGGACAGGCAATCAGTGCTATCAAGACAAGTTTGATGGGACCTCTGGCAGGTATCGGTGATACACTTCGTCAGGGAACATTGATCCCGATTATCGGATCTATCGCAATTGCACTTGGACAGGCAGGTAATCTGTTTGCACCAATCTTTTATATGCTTGCTACGCTGGCACTTAACTGGGGTATCAGCCACACACTGTTCATGAAAGTATACGACAAAGGTACTGCTTTCGTAGCAGAATTCTTCCAGGGTAACCGTATGGAGAAGATCATGACTATCATCACTACGATGGGTTCTGTAACAATCGGAGCGCTGGCGGCCAATACGGTTAAGTTAAGTACACCACTGGAACTGACACTTGGAGAAAAGGTTCTGAACATTCAGGCAGATATCCTTGATTCCGTAATCCTGAACCTGCTTCCATTCTGTGCAGTTATGCTGGTATTCTGGTTGATTGGTAAAAAGAAAGTAAGCATCAACAAAGTAATCATTGGTATTTTTGTAGTAGGTATTGTCGGTGGACTGATCGGCATTCTGTAGGAGGCATTTAGACATGAAGGTATTAATTACATCTAACAGCTTTGGAAAATTTGACTCCAAACCCAGAGAACTCATGGAGTCTCTGGGCTGGGAGGTAGTCGGCAACAGATATCATCACATTATGAATGAAGAGGAAATGATGGGTGAAGTACCTGGTGTAGACGCAATCATCCTTGGCTCAGACACAGTCAGCAAAAAAGTATTAGAGAAAGCAGATAAATTAAAGATCATTTCTCGTTATGGTGTAGGTATTGATAACATCGATCTGGAAGAAGCTAAAAAGAGAAATATTGAAGTTACCATTACAAGAAACTGCAACACAGAAGCAGTTGCAGATTATGCGATCGGACTGATGCTTTCTGTAATGCGTCATATCAGCACAGTAGATAAGAACCTGAAAGCAGGAACATGGCAGAAAGAGACTGGTATCAACCTGTGCCACAAGACCGTAGGCGTTGTCGGACTTGGTTCTATTGGACGCCAGGTAGTAAAGAGACTGAAAGGTTTTGACTGCAAGATTCTTGGATATGATAAATTTTTAGACGAAGCTTACTGTAAGGAAAACGATATCACGGTTATGGAGCCGGAAGAGATTTTCAAAAAAGCAGATATTATTACCCTTCATGTTCCGGGGAATCCGGATGGAACTCCATTAGTTGGAGCAAAGGAACTGGCTTCTATGAATAAGAATACAGTTCTGATCAATACTGCCAGAGCTTCTCTGGTAGACGAAGAGGCGCTGATTGAGGCACTCGCAGAGCACCGAATATACGGATATGGTACGGATGTATTTAAAGGGGAACCGCATATCAATGAGAAATTTGAAAACCTTGATAATGTGGTATTAAGTCCGCATACTGCTGCGGTAAGTGTAGAGGCAATCAATCTGATGACCAATACAGCAGTAGATCATATTTTAGAGTATTTCGGTGTTAAGAAAGGAGAATAATCATGAGAAATATTGTATGGACAAGAATTGACGACCGTCTGATCCACGGACAGGTAATGACACAGTGGATTCAGCACGCTGATGCAAACGAGGTGGTAATCATTGATGACGGTGTGGCAAAAGACGCATTCATCCAGATGATCATGAAATCCAGTGTGCCTGCAAAGATTAACCTTGAGATTTTCAACGTGGCAGATGGAATCGATTATTTAAAGGGTGAAGATGATGGAAAGAAAATCCTGGTTTTGGTTAAGACACCAGGCGTTCTGGTAGCTCTTGCAGATGCAGGCGTGAAACTTGAATCTGTTAATGTGGGCGGTATTGGCGCTAAGGCAGGGCGTAAGACATTATATAAGAACATTTCCACAAGTGAAGCTGAGAATCAGGATCTGAGAAATCTGATCGACAAAGGAATCAAAGTATTCTTCCGTGTAGTAGTATCAGACTCAGAGGAACTGGTTGAAAAATATGTATAGGTTATAAGAAAGGCGCGTAATACAATGAGTGACGTAGTAAAATTTATTGAAGACAACAAGGTATTGGTAATCTGTCGTGGATATTACGGAGATGATCTCCGCAAGGTGATCACTGCTCTTCATAAAGGAGGAATCCGCATGGCTGAGGTGACATTCGACCAGGCAGATCCGGACGCAATTGAGAAGACCAGTGGTGCAATCCGTATGATCAGAGAAGAGTTTCCGGACATGAAAGTCGGATCAGGAACTGTAACCTGTGTAGAGCACGTAATTGCTACCAAAGAAGCAGGCGGAGAATTTTGCCTGTCACCGAATGTAAATATTGATGTAATCAAAGCTACAAAAGCAGCTGGTCTGGTATCTATTCCGGGAGCAATGACACCGTCTGAGATCCTGGATGCACATGATGCTGGCGCAGATATCGTGAAGATCTTCCCGGCAGGATGGCTTGGACTTGGATATCTGAAGGATGTCAAAGGTCCTGTTAACCACGTAAAATTCCTTGCAGCAGCAGGAGTGAATGAAGAGAATTTTGCAGATTTCCTGAAAGCAGGATATTCTGCAGCTGGTATCAGCGGACGACTCCTTGACAAGAAAGTAATCGCAGAAGGAAATTACGATGAACTGACCAGAAGAGCACAGACATTTGTGAAGATCGCATCAGAAAACTAATGATAAAAAAGTCAGCATCTGCTGACTTTTTTGTTTACTAAAATTTGCAGGAAATATAAACATTTGGAGGAAATTCATGAAGAAGAAAGCAGTTATATTTGGAGCGGGTAAGATTGCGAGAGGATTTATCGGACAGTTACTTTATCTTAGTGATTTTGAAATTACCTTTGTAGATGTATTTGAACCAATTGTAAATGTGTTGAATGAAAAGAAACAGTATCATGTACATGTACTCGGAGATGAATCATTAGACAGTGACGTTACAGGTATTCAGGCATTTACATACGATTCTAAAAAAGAGATTTACGATGAGTTCTACAAAGCAGATCTGGCATTTGTATCTGTAGGAGGTAATCACCTGCCGGCAGCAGCCCAGAGTGTTGCGGATATCATTAATACATACGGAGCACAGAAAGTAGTGAAGAACATCATCGTATGTGAGAACTGGAAAGATGCAGCAGAGACATTTAAGAAGCCTCTGATGGAAGCACTAAATGACGAGAACCGCAAGATATTTGAAGAATATGTGGGTATCTCAGAAGCTGTACTGATGCGTACCGCTACACAGCCGGATGAGGAACTTGCTAAGAAGTATCCACAGGATGTATGGGTACAGAACTTCTGGTATCTGCCGATTGATAAGTCAAGATTAAAAGGGGAGATTCCAGAGATTAAAAGTGTAGAATTGATGGATCATTTTGGTAATTTTCTGACACAGAAGATGTACACCAATAATACCAGTAATGCGGTTATTGCATATACAGGATATTTACTTGGATATGATATTCTTGCAGATGCAGCTAACAGCCCGGAGATCCAGAAGCTTCTGGACAGTGCATACAAAGAGATCAATCAGACACTGGAAGCAGAACTTGGTGTAGATCCGGCGCAGCAGGAAGCATTTGCTAAGAAAGCAAGAGCAAAATATTGTGACAGAGTTATTGTAGATAAGGTTATTCGTCATGCCAAGGATCCACTACGTAAGCTCGGACCACAGGATCGTCTCGTAGCACCATGCCGTATGGCTTTAAAACATGGTATTTATCCGAAGACGTTGATTGATACTATAGCGAAGGCACTGTATTTCGATGAGTCGACGGATGAATCTGCCATGAAACTTAAAGAGATGCGTCAGACATATGGTGTGGAATATGTGTTGCAGAATGTGTGCGAACTTGATAAAGAAGAACCATTATACGCAGAAGTATTGAAATCAGTAGAAGAAATAAAAGAACAGGGATTGGTGAAAGGTCATGAGTAATATAGTAATCATTGGAGCCGGCCAGACGGGGAGAGGGTATCTGAATCGTTTCTTTCAAGCGGAATCAATTACTTTTCTGGATAAAGATGAAGAATTGATTCACGCATTGCAGACTGAGCCATGTTATCATGTGTCTTTTGGACCGGGAGCAAGAAAACCGCTGGAACTGGAGAATTATAATGCTTATCTGATTGACTCGGAAGATGGCATCCGGGCTATGGCAGATGCAGATCTGATCATGGTAAGTGTGGGCAAGAAGAATCTGAAAGATGTAGCAGTCAGTCTGAAGAAGGGGCTGGCAGTGCGTACAAAGGACGATATTGATATACTGACTGCAGAGAATGGCGTTAATGTGAAGCAGGATATGATGGAACTCTGCGAGGATCAGAGAGTGCATCTGGCAGAAGCTATTGTATTCTGTACAACCATTGGAGAAAAATGGTCTCTGGATATCCTGAGCCAGAACCTGGATTATCTGCCATACGATGTGGTAGCATTGGGACATACCCTGCCATATGAAAATATGGTAGCCGAGGAGAAGTTGGATGTACTGATGCAGAGAAAAATCTACACATATAACTGTATTTCTGCGGTAGTATCTTACCTTGGATATTATAAAAAATATGAAGTCTACAGTGATGCTGCCAATGATACAGAGATTGTATCCTGCATCGAAGGCATCTTAAAGACATTAAATCATTGCATCTGTGAAGAATATCAGATTACAACCAAGGAACAGAAGGAATTTTCTGATATGGCGGTTGATAAATTCCAGAACAGAAACATTGTAGACAGTATCGAGCGTAATGCAAGAGACGTAGACCGTAAGCTTGGTGCTACCGAGCGAATTATGGCACCACTTGCTATCGTGCGTAAGCATGACCAGAGCTCACCGGAGCTGCTCCTGACAGCAGCCAGTGCATTGTATTATGGAAAAATGACCAAGACTCTTCTGAAAACAGAAGCAGAGTACATTGTAGATCTACCGGAAGAGTGGCAAAAAGAGATCATGGAAGATCTGGAAGCCCTGGAACAGAAAAAAGACATAGCAGATATACTGAAATAGATTGTCTCTCCTAGATGCAAAAAGAGTTGTGATGAAAGTCGCGGCTCTTTTTGTAACTTTTTTATAATGGAATCTTTTTGACATTTGTATGAAACCATGATAATATGATTATAGAAATAGGGTGTCGCCGATAGACGGTTAGTCCGATTTTAGTTATAACAAAGATAGTCGCGTAGTTTTGTTGGACTGTGGGCGGCTATTTTTGCGTTTTGTTAATATCTTTACCGAATGCGTATCCGATACTGAAACAGGTTAAGCCGAAGCTCACTACTGCAATAAAATCTGCAATACTCATTGGTTTAGCCCTCCTTTTCAGTGGATTCCCTTGCGGGTTTCTATGTAATCAGAGGGTCACAGTCCCTCTGTCGAAGGACTAACCGCCTACCGTTATGGTAACACCCATGTGATGAGTATAGCATTTGTAAGAGATAAATACAATTGAAATTATGACAAATTAAATATTTTAATAAAATACATACGATTAACAAAAAGATTGCGGTTCGAATAAATCGCAATCTTTTCTGCTATAAAGCTACATCATATTCTATCCCATGTTCTGCAAAGAATTTTTCTACCCATTTATCAAATGCGTGATCCAGTGATTTATCCAATGTAAATACTTTTAATGAAGTTCCTGTCACACAGGTGAGCGTGGAACCGTTATATCGGAAGTTAAGGTATAGTCCCTGCACAGATTCCGGCTGAAAGTCCAACTCATTCTCTGTAATAAGAGTACGGACGGCATCAGCAGATAGGGAGAATACGAAGTGAAAATCCAATGGTGTCCGTTTGCCTTTAATAATAGAAAAGACAAATTCCCGGAGTGATTTCCAGACGCTGTATGGTTCTGCCGGAGCATCCTCTTCATAGAAATCGCTGTGGATATAGCCGTCGATGGTGAATTTATTAAAGGTGGTGACAGAGCCTTCGATAAACAGAAACGAGTCGAATGTCTCGCGGAGCAGAAGCTCTGCCATGCATTTTTTGGTATTTAAAGTTAAGCTGATCATAGATGTTCTCCATTCCGAATGAAATGATTAAGTGCTAGATATTACTATAGCATATGTAACCTCGTGTGAAAAGAGAGAAATGAGTTAAAAACATTGAACCAAATGTAGAAATGCTTTAAAATGAGATATTGAACAATGTGAATTTTATATGGAAAGATATTTTTAATACAGTATAGAAAATAAAGGTATAGAATATGAAGAATCGAATTGAGGAAGAATACAATCGCAGGGAAGTGAAGCCAGTCCGCCTGAATAAGTACATCAGTGATGCGGGTATCTGCTCCCGGCGTGAAGCAGACCGGTTGATCGAAGCCGGTAAAGTGAAGATAGATGGAGTGACGGCATCCTGTGGCATGAAGGTGTTGCCGAATCAGACAGTGACAGTTGGAAAGAAGGAGATCCGCGGAAAGAATGCCATGGTAGTGCTTGCGGTGAATAAACCGGCGGGTGTGGTCTGTACGGAAGACATGCGCACGAAGAATAATATCATTCGGTTTCTGGATTATCCGGTACGGGTGACTTATGTAGGACGCTTAGACAAAGATTCGGAGGGACTGCTTCTGATGACCAATAACGGTGACATCATTAATAAAATGATGCGCGCCGGCAACCGTCATGAGAAGGAATACAAGGTGACTGTGAACAAGCCGGTGACGGATGAATTTGTGGAACAGATGGCAGCAGGTGTGCATATTCAGGATAAGGAAAAAGGTCTGGATGCAGTGACCAGACCGTGTACGGTAGAGAAGATTGGAAAATATAAGTTCCGCATCGTGCTGACACAGGGACTGAACCGCCAGATCCGAAGGATGAGCGAGGCGCTGGGGTATAAGGTGACAGAGCTTGTGCGTGTGCGTATTATGAATATCGAACTGGGGAATCTGAAGCGAGGCGAATATCGGAGCCTTACGGATGAGGAACTGAATGAATTATATGAAGAATTGAAAGGCTCGGAGAATGCGCCGGGCGGAAAAGGAAGATAGAAGATTATGAATAACAATACAGATACCAGGAGAATGCAGGAGCTGGTGGAGCTTCTGAACCGGGCGGCGAAAGCCTATTATCAGGATGCGGACGAGATTATGTCCAATTACGAATATGATGCACTGTATGACGAGCTGCAGGCACTGGAGGCTCAGACCGGAGTTACGTTGTCTTCCAGTCCGACGGTGAATGTAGGATATGAAATATTAAGCGAGCTTCCAAAAGAACGGCATCCGAGTCCGATGTTGTCATTGGATAAGACAAAAGATGTTGCCGGACTGCAGGCATTTGCCGGAGACCAGAAAGTGGTCATGTCCTGGAAGATGGATGGGCTGACCATTGTATTAACCTATCGTGACGGCGGTCTTGTGAAGGCGGTTACCAGGGGAAATGGTGAAGTTGGTGAGGTTATTACAGCTAACGCCAGAACATTCAAGAATCTGCCGCTGCAGATTCCGTATAAGGGTGAGCTGGTTCTTCGTGGTGAGGCAGTGATCGGATATAAAGATTTTGAAAAGATTAATGAAGAGATTGCAGAAGTAGATGCCAAATATAAGAATCCGAGAAATCTGTGCAGCGGATCGGTCCGCCAGTTAAACAGCGAGATCACAGCAAAGCGTAATGTGAAGTTCTACGGATTTTCGCTGGTACAGGCAGAGGGTGTGGACTTCCATAATTCCAGAGCAGCGCAGTTAGACTGGCTTGCGAGTCAGGGGTTTGAAGTAGTAGAACATATTGTTGTGAGTCGGGAAGAGATACCGAATGAAGTTATTAAATTTTCGGAAAAAATCGTGTCGAATGATTTTCCGTCTGACGGACTTGTGTTAATATATGATGATGTAGCATACGGTCAGTCTCTGGGCAGAACATCGAAGTTTCCGAGAGATTCATTTGCCTTTAAATGGGCAGATGAGACGAGCAAGACGGTATTGCGTGAGATTGAATGGAGCCCATCGAGAACAGGACTGATCAATCCGGTAGCAATTTTTGATCCGGTGGAACTGGAAGGTACGACTGTGAGCCGTGCCAGTGTTCATAATATCAGCATTATGGAAGAATTAGAGCTTGGTATCGGAGACCAGATCGAGGTCTACAAGGCGAATATGATCATTCCGCAGATTGCAGAGAATCTGACCAGAAGCGGTGTGAAAGATATCCCGAAGGTCTGTCCGGTGTGCGGAGGTGCCACGGAGATCCGGAGTATCAGTAACGCCAAAGCATTGTATTGCACCAATCCGGAATGTCAGGCGAAGCAACTGAAGTCTTACGCATTGTTCGTAAGCCGGGATGCGCTGAACATTGATGGATTGTCGGAAGCTACATTGGAAAAGTTCATAGCCAGAGGTTTTATTCATGATTTCGCAGACCTGTTTCATCTGGAGCAGCATCGGGAGGAGATCTGTGAGATGGATGGATTTGGTGAGAAGTCGTATAATAATCTGATCGCCAGTGTGGAGAAGGCAAGAGAGACGACACTGCCGAGACTGATCTACGGACTTGGAATTGCCAATATAGGTCTTGCCAATGCGAAGCTGATCTGCAAGGAAATCGGACACGACCCGGGGAGGGTTATGGATCTGAACGCAGAAGATCTGGCTGCGATTGATGGAATCGGTGATGTGATCGCAGGCAATTATGTGGCGTATTTTGCAGATGTGGAGCACCGGGAATTATTTGAAAAGCTTCTAAAGGAAGTGAAGTTACCGGAAGGACAGGAAGATGTAGGTGAGCAGACATTTGCCGGAATGAACTTTGTAATTACCGGAAGTGTGGAGCATTTTGCTAACCGTAATGAGGTAAAGGCACTGATTGAATTCAAAGGCGGCAAGGTGACTGGTTCAGTAACATCCAAGACCAATTACCTGATCAATAATAACGTAGAATCCACATCCTCCAAGAATAAAAAGGCGAAAGATTTGGGTATTCCGATCATTACGGAAGAAGACTTTTTAAGGATGATATAAATTAGGAGAAAACGAATGTCAGAAAAAGATAATATGAATCATAATGAATTGGAAAATGAAGTAGAAAAAGTAGATGACAAGGATGTTGTTGTCGAAGATCGGAAGAAAGATGATGATGAATATGAAAAGGTATGCTTCATCTGTCACAGACCGGAAAGCCAGACCGGCAAGATGATGGATCTGCCGAATCATATCAGTGTGTGTCCGGATTGCATGCAGAAGAGCTTTGATATGATGTCAGGCGGACAGATGGATTACAGCCAGCTTCTGAATATGCCGGGAGTGCAGATGTTCAGTGTGGATGATCTTGAGAATGTGATTCCAAAGAAGCAGAAGATTAAGAAGAAAAAAGAAGGCGAAGAGCGTAAGCCGATCCTGGATATCAAGGATATTCCGGCACCGCATAAGATTAAGGCGAAGCTGGATGACTTTGTAGTAGGACAGGAATATGCCAAGAAAGCAATGTCGGTAGCAGTATATAATCATTACAAACGTGTGGCAACGGATACGATGGATGATATTGAGATCGAGAAATCTAACATGCTGATGATCGGACCTACCGGTTGCGGTAAGACATATCTGGTCAAGACACTGGCGAAACTTCTTGATGTGCCGCTTGCGATCACGGATGCAACGTCTCTGACTGAGGCGGGCTATATCGGTGATGATATTGAGAGTGTGGTATCCAAGCTTCTGGCGGCAGCGGATAATGATGTAGAGAAGGCAGAGCAGGGCATTATTTTCATCGATGAGATTGATAAGATTGCCAAGAAAAAGAATACCAGCCAGCGTGATGTCAGCGGTGAATCCGTTCAGCAGGGCATGCTGAAGTTATTAGAGGGCAGTGAAGTAGAAGTCCCTGTTGGAGCCAACAGCAAGAATGCTATGGTGCCGCTCACTACAGTGAATACCAAGAATATCTTATTTATCTGTGGCGGTGCATTTCCGGATCTGGACAATATTATCAAAGAGCGTTTGACCAAACAGGCAACTATTGGATTTAATGCAGAGCTGAAAGACAAATATGACCATGACAAGAATATTCTGTCTAAGGTAACGATTGAAGATCTGCGTGCATTTGGTATGATCCCAGAGTTTATCGGTCGTCTGCCGATTATATTTACGCTCCAGGGATTGGATGAAGATCTGCTGGTTAAGATTCTCAAAGAGCCTAAGAATGCCATCCTGAAGCAGTATCAGAAGCTTCTGGCGTTGGATGAAGTAAAGCTGGAATTTGAAGATGATGCGCTTCGTGCAATTGCAGAGAAAGCTGTGAAGAAGAATACAGGAGCCCGTGCACTTCGTGCGATCATTGAGGAATTTATGTTGGATATTATGTACGAGATTCCAAAGGATGACAGCATTGGTGAAGTAGTGATCACCCGATCTTATATAGAAGGAACCGGCGGCCCGGTGATCATGCTGCGCGGTCAGGAACTTCCACAGCTGGAAGGCTAATTCAGATACATACTGTATATACATACCTCGTATACTGAATTAAAAGGTGGCTGTTCAGAACCCCTTAACACAAGAAAAACTGTTATGCCATGCATGCATGAGAATAACAGTTTTTTCTTGTATGGGTGGGGCTCAGAACAGTTACAAAAAGTATATGAGGTGTTTTTATATGGATTTGGAAATGTGCAGGGCGCAGATATTGTCGAATGATTATAGGGATTTTATTGTGTCAATGGATGGTGGAAGGATAAGTCTCCCTGCGCTTCCTGAGGAGGTGTGTTCACAGGAGGTTGGGGCAGGATATGAGATTGTATATCTGAATAAGAATATTGCAGAACCCATTGATTTTGATCGGTATGTGTATAATGCAGTTCCACAGTGTTACGGTCTTCTGGATATGGATGCCATGAATCAGGCAGGGATCAGTCAGGTGCAGTATTACCCAACGCTGAATGTGGCAGGTGAGGGGGTTATGATCGGTTTTGTGGATACGGGGATTGATTATACGAACCCGGTGTTTCGTAAGCTGGATGGGAGTACGCGTATTGTGGGAATCTGGGATCAGACCATACAGGATGGTTTAGTACCGGATGGATTTGCCTATGGAAGTGAATATACAGAAGAAATGCTCAACCAGGCGTTACAAAGTGAAGATCCGAAAGTAATCGTACCGTCAGAAGATACCATTACTCATGGGACATTTGTGGCGAGTCTTGCATGCGGAAGTGGAAATGCAGAGAATAGATTCCTTGGTGCGGCACCGGAATCAGCGATTGCTATGGTGAAACTGAAGCCTGCCAAGCGCTATCTCAGAGATTTCTACGCGATTGCAGGAGAGGCGGTCTGCTATCAGGAAAATGACATCATGCTGGGAATCCGGTATCTCAGGAATCTTGCACAGAGGTATCAGATGCCATTGGTGATCTGTCTGGCGGTGGGAACCAGTTTTGGCGGACACAATGGCAATAATTCGTTGGACTTTATGCTGCAGATCTATGCCAACTCCAGCAATCAGATCATCGTGAGCGGTACCGGAAATGAAGCGAACCAGAGGCATCATTATCAGGGAAAGATAGAGGCACTTACCGAACGCAGAGAGATTGAACTTCAGGTCGGAACAGGTGTAGAGGCGTTTTCAATAGAATTGTGGGCAGAACTGCCGAATCTGATTGCTGTTTCAGTAATCTCACCATCCGGGGAAGTGCTTCCGCGAATCTCTGTCAGACAGAGCGGGATGTTTTCTTTTCGCTTTTTGTTTGAGCAGACGACTGTGCAGGTATATAATCAGATTTTGTCCAAATTTAACAGTGCGCAGCTGATCTTTATGCGTTTTTTAGCGCCAGTGCCTGGCATCTGGCGGATTGTGGCAGAACCGGTGCGGCTGGCAGGTGGGATTTTCCATCTGTGGCTTCCAATGAAGGAGTTCCTGACAGGCAATGTAATCTTTCTGGAGTCTGATCCGGATACAACGCTTACCGGACCTGGGACAACGAGATCTGTGATCACAGCAGCCTACTATAATGGAGATGAGAATAGTATTGATATTAACTCAGGCAGAGGCTATACTAGACTTAATAATGTAAAGCCGGATTTTGCAGTGCCGGGCGTGAACGTGACCGGAGCGTTGCCGGGAGGAAGATTCGCAGAGCGAAGCGGTTCCAGCATCGGGACAGCGATTGCAGCAGGTGCGAGTGCGCTTTTGCTGGAATGGCTGTTGGAGCAGGAAAAGCGGTCGGCAGGTTATGATACGATGCAGCTCAAAGGACTTTTTATATTAGGTGCCAGAAAACGGACAGATGTTGAGTATCCAGATAAAGCCTGGGGATATGGTGCATTGGATCTCTATGAGACACTGCGGACGATTCGGGAGTTATAAAACGTATATATACAAGAAAGGATGACAGAGATGGCAGGATTTTTTGATGATTTAGGAAAGAGACTTTCAGAGACAGCAAATGATCTGGGGAAGAAGGCAGAAGATACACTGGAGATACAGAAGAGAAAGAGCGATATCCGCTTTCTGGGTCGGGCAAATGACAGAGATTATATGGATATCGGCAAAATCATATTTGAAAAGTATCGTAACGGTGAAGTTGTTGATACGGATATGGTAGCACTTTGTGAAGCAATCGATCAGAGAAATGAAGAAGTTACAAAGATTCAGGCAGAGATTGACCGCATCAATGGTGTTGCTGCAGCGGATACAACGGAAGAGGAAGAGGTTTTTGAAGAGACCTCAGAAGAATAATGAAGTCCAGACTATATCCGGCAGTTGCAGCAGTTATCTGTGGAATGGATCTTTATCTGAAGAGCCGCGTAGAGAAATGTATAAAACCAGGTGAGGAGAAAAAACTCTCCGGCACGCCATTTTCTATCCGCAAGGTGTATAACCGGGGAGCAGCGTTCAATCTGCTGCAAGATCAGCCGAAGACTATGAGGATGCTGACCACATCCGCAGTGGCAGCAGTGGTAGCATATGATTTTATCTTACTGCATCAGAAAGGCAGACATCTGCTGAAGCTTGGCATGATGTGTATGACTGGTGGTGCGCTCAGTAACTTTGTCGATCGTGTCAGACACGGAAAAGTAGTGGATTATATAGGAATCCGCACCCACTGGGAAAAGTTCTCTTCCATTACCTATAATGTGGGAGACTTTGCTATCTTTGCAGGTGCGGTTATGACTGTACTATCTGAATTTTTTCAGAATAAAAATTAATAATCAGCGGCAGCTTATTTTATATCAAAGAACTCCTTGATCTGTCCCAGGATGATGTCCATCAGTCTGGTGCGTGCCTCTACACTTGCCCATGCAATGTGTGGAGTGATCAGGAGTTTTTTACTGTCTTTGATCCGTCCTAACGGATTATCGGCAAGCATTGGTTCTACGCGGAGTACATCCAGTCCGGCAGCGGCAATCTCGCCGTTCTCCAGTGCGTCAGCCAGATCTTCTTCGACCACGATCGGTCCTCGTCCAACATTGATAAAGATACAGCTTGATTTCATTTTGCTCAGGGCATCCTTATTAATAAGATTCTCTGTATATTTATTCAACGGTGCATGTACAGAGATAATATCGGATTCTGCATATAAGGTGTCCAGATCTACCTGATGATAGCCGTCCTGAGCCGTTCTTCCGGATGCAGAAGCGTAGATGACATTGGCACCAAATGCGGATGCAATCGCAGCTACACGGCGTCCGATGTTGCCAAGACCTATGATTCCCCAGGTTTTACCTTTTATCTCGCAAAAACGCTCGTCGAAGTGAGTGAATACGGTATCTTGCGTATAGGCTCCATCTTTTACATAGTCATCATAGTAACGGAGCTTTTCCAACAGATAGAAGAGCATGGCAAATGTATGCTGCGCCACAGATTCGGTAGAATAGTCTGCTACATTGCGCCATGCGATACCGTGGCTGTCCAGATAATCCTTGTCCAGATTGTTGGTTCCTGTTGCAGTCAGGCAGACCAGCTTCAGGTTCTTAGCTGCACCTATGGTGGCTTCGTTGACAGGGATCTTGCTGAGCACGGCTACATCTGCATCAGCAATCAGTTCCGGTGTCTGTTCGGCAGTTGCGATTGGGTATTTAACGACTTCTCCAAGAATATCAAATCCGGAGAGATCAATGTCATCTCCAATACTCTGTGCTTCTAAAAAAACGATTTTCATGGCTTATCCTCCTAAAAAAATTCCGTATACATTGTAACGCATCTTTTTCAGAATAGTCAATCTAAATAAAGTATAGGCAAATGTGAACAAAAAATAAAAATAGAACACGCTCTGATTGTTAAAAATGTATAAAAACGTGTGTAATTTAGACTAATAATTAACCAAAAAAACAAATAAAAGAAGTCAATTGACTGACAAAATACACAAAAGATGGAATGTGATTGATAAGAATGGTAGTAATTAGTACTACTAAACACTATTTAAAGATAATTATTTCACAAGTAGTGAAAAAATTAACCTGTGTGACACAAAGATGTCAGCAAATTTGGCAAAAAATACTTGAAATTTACAAAATAATATGGCACAATACAGTCAGAGATTAGAGCCAAACAAAAATACATATTAAGGAGGAAGTTATGGCAAAGAAAGAAGAAATCAAAGCACCGGAAGTTAATACACCTGAATGGCTGGAGCAGAAGATGGCCAAGATGAAAGAGGCCCAGAAGATCTTTGCAACATACACTCAGGAACAGGTTGATAAGATCTTTTTCGAAGCGGCTATGGCAGCTAATAAGGCACGTATTCCGCTGGCAAAGATGGCAGCCGAAGAGACAGGAATGGGAATCGTAGAAGATAAGGTAATCAAGAACCATTACGCAGCAGAGTATACTTATAATAAATATCGTCACCTGCAGACATGTGGTGTTCTGGAAGAGGATCCGGCATATGGTATTAAGAAGATCGCTGAGCCGGTTGGCCTGGTAGGAGCTATCATTCCTACAACGAACCCGACATCTACAGCTATCTTCAAGACATTGATCTGTCTGAAGACAAGAAACGCAATCATCATCAGCCCACATCCACGTGCTAAGAAATGTACAAGAGCAGCAGCTATGCTAGTAGCAGAAGCAGCTGTAAAAGCTGGTGCACCGGAAGGTATCATCGACTGTCTGGAAGAGCCAACCGTTGAGATGTCCGGTCTGATCATGGCTAATGCAGATGAGATTCTTGCAACAGGTGGTCCGGGAATGGTAAGAGCAGCTTACTCATCAGGAAAGCCGGCACTTGGTGTAGGACCTGGTAACACACCGGTTATCATGGATTCAAGCTGTGATGTTCAGACAGCAGTGTACTCAGTTATCCATTCTAAGACATTTGACAATGGTATGATCTGTGCATCTGAACAGTCTGTTACAGCAATCGCAGACATTTATGACGAAGTACGCGCTGAGTTTATCAAACGTGGATGTCATATGCTTAATAAGAAAGAACTGGATATGGTTCGTGAGATTATCCTGACACCTGCAGGAAGCGTTAATCCTAAGATCGTAGGACAGCCTGCGGCAGAGATCGCTAAATTAGCTGGATTTGAAGTACCTGCAGATACCAAGATCCTGATTGGTGAGGTTACATCTGTAGATGTATCTGAGCCATTTGCACATGAGAAGCTGTCTCCGGTACTTGCTCTTTACAAAGCAAAAGATTATGAGACCGCACTTCAGATGGCTGAGCAGCTTGTATCTGACGGTGGATACGGACATACATCATCTCTGTACATCAATGTAAATGAAAAAGAGAAGATGGCTGAGCATGCAGCACGCATGAAGACCTGCCGTATTCTGATCAACACACCTTCTTCTCACGGTGGTATTGGTGACCTTTATAACTTCGGATTAGCTCCATCACTGACATTGGGATGCGGCTCTTACGGCGGCAACTCTGTATCAGAGAACGTAGGTCCGAAACACCTGCTGAACATCAAGACCGTTGCCGAAAGGAGAGAAAATATGCTGTGGTTCAGAACACCTCAGAAGGTATACTTTAAGAAGGGTTGCCTGCCAGTAGCACTGGATGAATTAAAGAATTATTATGATAAGAAAAAAGCGTTTATCGTAACTGACGGATTCCTGTTCAGCAGCGGTATGACAGCTCCTATTACTGATAAACTTGATGAGATGGGCATTCAGTATGCATGCTTCTATGAAGTAGCACCGGATCCGACACTTCAGATTGCAAGAAAAGGTCTGGAGCAGTTAAAGGCATTCCAGCCAGATGTAATCATCGCTCTTGGCGGTGGATCATCTATGGACGCAGCGAAGATCATGTGGCTCATGTATGAGCATCCAGAGTGTAACTTTGAAGACCTGGCTATGGACTTCATGGATATCCGTAAGAGAGTATACACATTCCCGAAGATGGGTGAGAAAGCTATGATGATAGCAATTCCTACTTCATCAGGTACAGGTTCTGAGGTTACACCGTTTGCAATCATCACAGATGCAGACACAGGTACAAAATGGCCGATCGCTGACTACGAGCTTCTGCCGAACATGGCAATCGTAGATACAGACTTCATGATGACTCAGCCGAAGGGACTGACCAGTGCATCAGGTATCGATGCCCTGACACATGCTCTGGAAGCATACGTATCTATCATGGCTACAGATTATACAGATGGTCTGGCTCTCAAAGCTGGTAAGAACATCTTCACATATCTGCCAGACGCATATGAGAAGGGCGCTGCTGATCCGATCGCAAGAGAAGGAATGGCTAATGCATCTACAATGGCTGGTATGGCATTTGCTAATGCATTCCTGGGAGTTTGCCACTCTATGGCACACAAGCTTGGTGCATATCATCACCTGCCACACGGTATTGCTAACGCACTGTTGATCGAGCTTGTTATGAAATACAATGCAGATCCGGCACCGGTTAAGATGGGAACATTCTCTCAGTATCCATATCCAAAGGCTAAAGAGAGATATGCTGAATTTGGAAGATTCTGTGGCGTAACAGGTAAGAATGATGACGAAGTATTTGATAACTTCATCAAAGCTATCGCAGAACTGAAAGAAAAAGTTGGAATTAAGAGAACAATTAAAGAATATGGTGTTAAGGAAGAAGATTTCCTCGCTACTCTGGATGAAATGGTAGAGAATGCATTCAACGACCAGTGTACAGGTGCTAACCCAAGATATCCTCTGTTCAAAGAGATTAAGGAAATTTATCTGAAAGCGTACTACGAAGGATAATAAGTTTCTCCAAATATGTTATATTTATAAGATTAGAGAAAGGCACTGCCGCATTAGCGGTAGTGCCTTTCTCGTTGGCATATATAAGAACAGGACGCTTATCCCGGCGTCCTGTCTGAAAATACAATTAAAATATCATGTGGGTTATTTAGTTCCGAAGATACGGTCTCCGGCATCTCCAAGACCCGGGCAGATGTAAGCGTCTTTGTTCAGTTCACGGTCAACATGTCCGATGTAGATCTGTACGTCCGGATGAGCCTCGTGTACACGCTTTACGCCTTCCGGTGCTGCGATGATGGACATGAGTTTGATGTGCTTTCCGCCGTGCTGCTTGATGAAGTCAAGAGCTGCGATAGCAGATCCGCCAGTAGCAAGCATCGGATCGGTAACAACAATCAGTCGCTCATTGATCGGATCCGGAAGTTTGCAGTAGTACTCGTGTGGCTCGTGAGTCTCCTCGTCACGATATAGTCCAATGTGTCCTACCTTTGCAGACGGTACCAGTGCAAGGATGCCATTAACCATACCAAGTCCGGCTCTCAAGATCGGTACAACTGCAAGTGTCTTGCCGGCAATGACTGGAGTCTTGCAGGTTTCAATCGGAGTCTCTACTTCAATATCTTCAAGCGGAAGATCACTCAGAGCTTCAAATCCCATTAACATGGCTATTTCTTCTACCAGCTTACGAAATTCATTAGTTCCTGTATGCTTGTCGCGCAATTTTGAAATCTTATGCTGAATCAGTGGGTGTTTTAGTTCGAATACGTTTTCCATGATTTTCCTCCTCGTGTGAAATACGTTTTCTCTATTATAATTCGTAACAGCGGTATGCGTCAATGGGTTTAAGCTTTGAAGTGCTCCAACATGACAGGCATACACTTGTGACTGTATTCGCTCAGCGAGAATTCACCTCTGCTGAGGCACCAGTCAGACACTAATGCGCGTTCGCACATGGTAAAATACTTGGTAATCTCTATAGCGGACATGTCATTTCGAATCTGCCCGCGCATCTGACCTTCTGTAATAATGCGGGTGATAAATTTGTAATATGTGCGGTTCTGATCCAGGAGATTTCGCTGTCCCTGTGATACGAGCTGGGTAGAGTAGAGGGATGCGATCAGATCAATGCTGATATTTTCCTCGATCATTTTATGGGCTTCGTAATTCACATTCAGAAGCTTTACAAAAGAATTGAGATCAGGATTCATTCTGCTTTCCAATTCTTCATAGAAATCGTCCAGAATCACAGACAGAGTATTGAGCAGTTCATCTTTGGTATTGAAGTAGTAATAAAATGATCCCTTTGATGTACCAGACAGAGCAATGATATCATCCACGGTAGTACCGTTATAGCCTTTTTCATGAAAAAGCTGCCATGCTGCGGTTACGATTCTGTTCTTAGCGCTTTTTCCTTTTTTTGTACGTTCCATAGATTCTCCTTGAAAACAAAATGTAATTGTTAAATATTCTATCACAAGCCATCAGCATTCTGCAAATAGTTTGTGATAAACGAGAAGACCTTTACACATAAGCGTGTGTGAAAGGTCTTCTCAGACTTTAAACTGTTAAGCAATTATTTGTTTGAGCTAGTTGAAAGACTGCTCTGTACGGTTGATGATCTCATCCTGCAACGGTTTAGACAGGTTGCGGAAGAAGTCGCTGTATCCGGCTACACGAACGATCAGATCCTTGTAGTCGTCTGGATTATTCTGAGCATCGATCAGAGTCTGTCTGTCGATGACATTGAACTGTACATGATGTCCGTCCATAGCGAAGTAGCTGCGGATCAGGCTTGCCATGTTGTTCAGACCTTCCTCGCCGGCAACTACGTCAGGAGTGAACTTCTGGTTCAGCAGAGTACCTGCTGTTGCCAGGTGATCCATCTTAGCGCAGGATTTGATAACAGCTGTAGGACCATTCGTATCTGCAGATTTTTCAGGAGAAATACCTTCGGATACAGGGACGTTAGCTTTACGTCCATTAGCTGTTGCTCCGATAACTTCGCCGAAGTATACGTGGCAGGTAGTCGGAAGCATATCTACGCCGTATTTACCACCTTTCATGTTCGGACGACCTGTGATCAAATCATGGTACAGATAGAATACATCTTGCATCAGATCATCAGCGTAGTCATCATCATTGCCATACTTAGGTGATTTGTCATGAACCATACGGTAAATAGCATCATATCCTTCGAAGTTGTGATCCATTGCTTCGATCAGTTCTTCCATTGTGAAGTTTTTCTTGTCATATACGTTGTATTTAATAGCTGCAAGACAGTCAGAAATAGTTCCGATACCTACACCCTGAATGTAGTTGGTATTGTATCTTGCACCACCTGCATTGTAATCTTTTGCATTGCTGATACAGTCGTTGGTTACAACTGACAGACAAGGAGCCGGCATATATTCCGCGTACAGCTTCTCGATCACGTTGTTACCGCGAAGCTTGATATCGATGAAGTGTTTCATCTGTTTCTTGAATGCTTCCCACAGCTCTTCATATGTATTGAAGTCTTTTGCGTATCCAAGTTTCAAACCAAGCTGTTTGCCGGATATATTGTCATATCCGTTGTAAAGCGTAAGCTGGAAAATCTTTGGAATGTTCATGTATCCGGTCAGGATATATGCTTCGCTTCCCCATGCTCCTGTCTCAACACATCCTGAAGAACCGCCGCGGCGTGCGTCTTCCAAAGATTTACCTGCGTTGATAAGCTCCATAGTCTGAGCTTCTGTATTGTAAAATGCAGGCTGTCCCCATCCCTTTCTGGAGATCTCGCATGCTTTCTTTAAGAACTTGGTCGGTGTTTTCTTACTGATGGTTACATTGGAGTTAGGCTGAACCAGTTTCATATCGTCCATGCAGTCAAGAATCAGATAGCTGACAGCATTAACGCCGTCTTTGCCATCTGGTGTGACACCACCGGTATTAATGTTGGCGAAGTCTGTGTAGGTAGCACTTTCTTTTAATGTAATACCTACTTTGACAGGTGCCGGCTGGTTGTAGAACTTAACCCATAAGCACTCCAGAAGTTCCAGAGCTCTTTCGTCATCCAGAATACCTGCTTCTGTATCTGCCTCATAGTATTTGATCAGATGCTGATCCATACGTCCCGGACTGAATGCATCCCATGGGTTCAGCTCTGTTGTAACTGCAAGGTGTGTGAACCAGTATAACTGGATTGCCTGCCAGTAAGTCTGTGGAGCATGAGCAGGTACGACTTCCAGATTGGCAGCAATCTGCAGGAGTTCTGCCTTACGTGTCTCGTCTGTCTCTTTTTCAGCCATCTCGAGAGCCAGTTTGTGATATCTCTCACCAAGAATGATCACTGCATCGCAGGAGATATCCATAGCTTTCAGTTCTTCTAATTTATCCAGGGCTTCCGGATCATTCATGAAATCCAGGGAATCCATAGTCTTTTTGATTTTTTCTTTGTAATCCATGTATCCGGTTGTGAACACCTGCTCACCGCCGCATGTGTGTCCAGGACCTCTCTGCTCCATGAACTCTGTGAACATACCTGCCTCGTAACAGTCATGCCATTCCGGAGTCATCATGGAGAGAAGCTTCTCACGCATGGTCTTGCCTTTCCAATAAGGAATAATCTCTTCCGCCTGAAGCTTTCTGTCTTCTTCGGTAGTGTGGAAAGATACCAGATCACGCTCGCTCATAACGGTCATATCCTCTACGCTGTGGCAACACAATTCCGGGAAAGTAGGAGATGCCTGTGGATCTTTACCTTTTTCTCCGACGATCAGTTCGCCGTCTCCCAGATACAGAGTCTTTTTGGAGAAATATTCTTTCAGAACCATAGATCTCATAACCGGGATAGAGTATTTACCCTCATTTTCTTTGTAGAAATCAGTCTCAATCTTAGCTCTTTCCAGGTCGATATGTACCGGAGTGTTGACGCTGAGATCTCTTAATTTCTGGATTCTTTCGTTCATGCCTCGTTTTGTTGCCATTTTCCTAACCTCCTATTTTGGTGTTTTGAAATCCTGCATCCTTGAAAAGCTGCACAAAGCTTTCCATTTCTTCTTTGGATGGTGCATGTAAATCTGTTCCTTTATATTCCATATCCAGCTTGGCGTATTTGCCGCTGCCTGTATCATGGTAAGGCAGGAGATTGACCTGAGCCGGATGGATGTCATGTCCTTTCAGAAACCTAATCGTCTCTGTCATATTCTGTTCATTACCGTTGACCTCTTTAATAGTAGGAATCCGGATATAAATGCGGGCGCCTGCATTAGAAAGTTTCACCAGATTCTCGAGGATCAGCCTGTTGTCGACACCGATATATTTTTTGTGAAGTTCTGGATCCATAACTTTGATATCATATAAAAATGTATTCACATACGGAAGAATTACTTCAAATTTATCATAAGAAACATGACCACAGGTGTCAATGGTAAGGGTGATATCTTCATGTTTTAATGCTTTGGCAATTGCAAGAATGTAATCGGTTGCCATGGTCATAACCTCTCCACCGGAGAGTGTAACACCGCCGCCGGAATCTTCATAGAACATCAGGTCTTTCTTTAACTCGCGAACCAGACTCTTGACGGAGTATTCTTCGCCGATGATCTCACGGATACCTTGTGGACAGAAGTTCGTACATTTGCCACAGAGCTGACAGAGTGTCTTATCGAGTACCGGCTTGCCATCCTGCATTGTGATCGCACCGGACGGACAGACCTTAGCGCAGCAGCCGCAACCCGTACATTTCTCGGAATCATATTGAAGCTCCTGCTCATAACGCTGTGTCTCAGGGTTGTGACACCATTCACATTTGAGCGGACAGCCTTTGAAAAATACGGTTGTGCGGATTCCGTCACCATCATGTATAGAGAATTTTTGAATGTTGGTAATCAGATTCATCGCATTTTTATTCCTTTCTTTTAAGGTTTGTAGACTATGGTTTGTACTATGGTCTAAAAGTACCATATAACGGTCAGATTGTCAATAGTTTGACAGATGAAAACAAAAATGCAAGAAATAAAATTAAAAAATTCAAAAAAAGACTGGAAATAATTTAGACTATAGTATATAATCACGTCAAGCGTTACCAAAGAAGGCATCCTTAAAAAGGTGCCTTTTTTTGCACTTTTTTAGACAATTTATGAAATGCGTCTAAAAATCATGAAAAATGGAAAAGAGGAATTGAACTTTGGTCTAAAAAGTGTTATATTATTAACGTGTATAAAATTATAGAGGATGTCAATATGAACCTGAGCGACCAGAAAGTAGTACAAAAAGATATGGATTTTCTTTATCTTGGGAATTTGAAGACTGTGACGTTTAATCTTGCACTTCCTGCAAAAGGGAAGTACGGATCAGAGATTAACTGGAGCTCAGGAGAAGAGCGTTTCCTGGATACAGATGGCAGGGTGAACCGTCCGTTATATGGCATGGGAAACCGGGAAGTGCTTTTGACAGGTACTTTTACATATGGAGAAGCTACTGCCAGCAAAGTATATGCAGTGACGATTCTGGAACAGGAGAATCCACATCAGAATGCAGACACATATCCTATAGAAGTTACTGTGCAGGGAAGACCTGATAAAGATGCAGAAGTTTATCAGAACGCAGAGGCAGAGATTCGGATACTTCCGGGGAATGCATTTTACGAGGCTCAGGAACAGATGCATAAGTATTTGCTTTCGATGGATGATGACAGTATGCTGTATCATTTCAGGAAGGCGTCGGGGCTGGACACCAGAGGAGCTGACAGTCCGGATGGATGGGACGCCGATGAGAGCAAGCTCAAAGGACATACCACAGGACATTATCTTTCAGCACTGGCACTTTGTTATCGGTCTACAGGAGATGAGAAGATCCGGGATAAGGCAGTCTACATGGTAGACGAACTGGGAGAATGCCAGCGAGCATTTCAGAATATAGATGGTATTCGGGAAGGATTCTTAAGCGCATATTCGGAAGAACAGTTTGATCTGTTGGAAGAGTATACACCATATCCTAAAATCTGGGCTCCATACTATACACTTCATAAGATTATAGCAGGACTGTTGGACTGTTACTTATATATAGATAAGAAAGAAGCACTTTCTATTGCAGAGCAGATGGGAGTGTGGACCTGGCACAGATTATCACAGCTTCCGGAAGCACAGCTTAAGAAGATGTGGAGCATGTACATAGCCGGAGAATTTGGCGGTATGAATGTGGTAATGGCACAACTTGCTGAACTGACGGGAAGAGAAGAATTCCTGAAGTGTGCCGGATTATTTGATAATGACAAGTTATACCGACCACTGATGCACTATCGGGATCAATTGAATGGAATCCATGCGAATCAGCATATTCCACAGATTCTGGGAGCAATAGAGATCTACAAAGCATCAGGGGATCTGAAGTATCTGGAAATGGCAAGAGCGTTCTGGACGACAGTAACGGAGAATAGAACATATGCCACGGGAGGTGTTGGTGAGGGCGAGATGTTCCAGGGGTACCGGGAGATCGGAAAGCTTCTGACAGCATCGACTCAGGAGACATGTGCTTCTTATAATATGCTGAAGCTTACCAGAGAACTGTATCAGATGGATCCTGACAGCAGGTATATGGACTATTATGAAAAGACTCTTTATAACCACATTCTGGCAACGCCAGATGAAAGCGGGAGCGGAGAAAGTACTTATTTCTTTCCGCTCGGACCGGGGATGAAGAGAGAGTTCTTATTTGAAAACAGCTGTTGTCATGGAACCGGCATGGAGAGTCACTTTAAGTATCAGGAAGGTATGTATTTCCAGAAAAGGGATGCATTCTTTATAAATATGTATATACCGTCTGAATTCAGCCAGGATGATATGAGGCTTCATATGGAGTGTGTATCACAGCGCAGACAGGAATATGAACTGAGGATTCAGAATGGCACATTTCGGAAGTTATATCTTCGCTATCCGGAGTGGGCAGATGAATGTTTGCTGGAGATGGATGGAGAAGTATTGGAGACGAAGAAAAATAAAGCCGGGTATATCGAGATCACGATGCACTCCGGTGATGTGAAACTTCGGATTCGGTGGATGCCGGGATGGAAGGTACTCCGAACACCGGATGAACCGGAAAAAGCGGCAATCCAGTATGGACCATATATTATGGCAGCAATTTCGGGTGAGAAGGAGTTCCTGGAACTTCCGATCAAAGAGAATGAAATCGCAGATCGGGCGGAATGGATGGATGAGTATAAAGACGGCCTTGCATTCAGACTCGGAGACTGGAAATGGATTCCGGTTTACGAAGTAGGAGACAGAGCGTATCATGTATATACAATTATTAAGTGAAAGGCAGGTATAAGCAGACGTTATGAATCGATTAGAAGAATTAAGAAGCTATATGGAAAAAGAAGGACTGGACGGATTTTATATTGCAAAACCGGCTAATGTCAGATGTATCAGCGCATACACCGGCGATGATTCGTACCTGTTTATCGATAAAGCAAATCAGTACTTTATCACAGATCCGAGATATACCGAGCAGGCAAGCATGGAGTGTCCGGATTATGAGATCATTAACTGGAGATCAACCGGTATTGGCAATGTGATCGCGGAACTGTGTAAAAAGGATGGCGTTAAGACCATTGGCTTTGAACAGGATCATCTTACATTTGCAACATGGAGATCCATGCAGGATGCGATTGATGCTGAATTAGTACCTACGCTGAACGTAGTTGAGAGATTCCGTGAAGTGAAGACACCGGAAGAGATCCAGAAGTTAAGAGTTTCCTGTGATATTGCTTCCAGAGCATTTGATAAGATTCTTCAGGACATCAAAGTAGGAGTGACAGAGAAGGAACTCGCTTCCAGGTTATCACATTACATGGTAATGGAAGGAGCAGATACCAAGCCGTACGGTGGAATCCTGATCTCAGGACCTAAGACATCACTTCTTCATGGCATTCCGGGCAACAGAGCCCTGGAATACGGAGATTTCGTGCTGATGGATTATGGATGCCAGTATGATGGCTATCTTTCTGATATGACAAGAACTGTAGTTGTCGGCAAGGCAACACCAAAGCAGAAAGAAGTATATAACATTTGCAGACAGATGACAGAGGATGTTGAAGCAACAATCAAACCGGGAGTTACCGGTGAGGACTGCTATCAGGCATCTCTGAAAGCGATAGAAGGAACTGAATATATGCCGTATAACTATACGGGAATCGGTCATGGAGTAGGTTTGTTTGTACATGAACTTCCATTTATTGGTAAGAACCATACCGATGTGCTGCAGGCAGGCAGCGTAATGACAGTAGAACCAGGTATTTATATCCCGGGATGGGGTGGTGTCCGGATCGAAGATCAGGGTATCATTACAGAGGATGGATATGAGAACCTGATAAGTGCTACACATGAGCTAATAGAACTTTAAAGAAGGAGGACGACTTATGAAAAAGAGAGTATTAGCTGCATTTTTAAGTATGGCTATGGTAGCAGGTCTTGCTACAGGCTGTGGAACACCAGGTGGTGGAAAGTCAGACGGTGATTCTGCTGATGGAAAAGTATTCCGTTATGCTGTAAACACACTGCCGACTACACTGGATCCGACTAAGGGACAGAGCATTGGTGACAATGAGATCCAGCATGCTGTTACAGAGGGACTTACCCGTAACACAGCCGGTGATGTTAAGCCGGGTATTGCAGAGAGCTGGGATGAGTCTGAAGACGGACTTACTTACACATTCCACCTGCGTAAAGATGCAAAATGGAGTGATGGAGAGCCAATCACAGCTGCTGACTTCGAGTACAGCTGGAAGAGACTGGTTAATCCTGAGACAGCCAGCCCATATGCATTCATTGGTGACTGCTTAAAGAATGGTCAGGCCATTGAGCAGGGCAAAATGGATGTTGAAGAACTGGGAGTTAAGGCTGTAGACGACACTACACTTGAGGTGACACTTGAGCACCCGACATCATACTTCTTGAGTCTGATCGGATCATCAGGTCAGTTTGCACCACTTCGTCAGGATATTGTTGAAAAATACGGCACAGATTTTGCCGCAACTTCAGAGAAGAACGTATACTCTGGTCCGTTTGTAATGACAAGCTCAGAGGATAATGTATGGACATTCGCGAAGAACGATAACTACTGGGATAAAGATTCTATTAACCTTGATAAATGTGAGCTTAACTATGTAGAGAACACAGATACACAGCTTTCTATGTATGAGGCAGGAGATCTGGATTATGTACAGGTTCCTACAGCATATGTTTCAGACTACAAGGATAAAGCTGACGTATTTGCGAACGGTAACGTTGACTTCTGCTACATCAACTCTAAGAGTGACAATCCGGTACTTGGCAACAAGAACTTCCGCCTGGCTCTTAACTATGCACTGAATCGTAATGATTATAACAAGCTTGCCAATGCTGATACATATACAGCATTCAATGGACTGGTATTCCCGGGACTGCAGGCTAAGGGAACTACATACGGTGAAGCGTATGACCTGAATTCTTACTCATATCCATTAGATGGAGATCAGGACAAAGCTACAGAATATCTGAATGCTGCTATGCAGGAACTTGGCATTGCTAACGCTTCAGATATCACAGTTGAAGTAGTTACAACAGATGCTGACTCTAGCAAGAGAATCGTTGAGACTCTTCAGGAGCAGTGGCAGAATGCACTTGGAATCAACGTAAAGATCCGTCAGGTAACATATGCTGACATCTACGGCAAAGTATTCCCAGAGCATGATTATGAGATTGGTTATGGCGGATGGGGATCTGACTACGATGATCCTTACAGCTACCTTGAACTGTTCAAGAGCGACAGCTCTTACAACTACAGCCAGTATGAGAATCCGGAAGTTGATCAGCTGCTGATAGCTTCTCAGGATGAACCGGATACAGATAAGCGTATGGATGAGCTGAATCAGGCTGAGCAGGATATCCTTGCTGATGGCGCATTTGTACCTCTTCAGGCAAGAAATGTATACTACATGCTGGATGATGATACAACAGGTATCAACTTCTACTACTGCAGTCTGAACATCGACTGGGTATATGCAGATGTAAATGCTAAATAAGTATTTTGTATCTGAATGGCAAGATAAATAGCCTATTATACAGAGTCCCGGTATGTCCGGGGCTCTGTACAAGATTAGAATGAAAAGGTGATTCAGGGAAGAAGGAATCATCTTCCTTTCCTGAATCCCCTTTTCATATCTGTTTAGGAGGAAAAAGATGTTTAAGTATGTTGTTAAGCGGGTGATCGCAGCTATTATTACACTTTGGGCACTTGTTACCATCGTGTTCTTTCTGGTTCGTCTGATGCCTGGTGATCCATTTACCAGTGCAAAGCTGACAAAAGAAGTAGCTGCCAATATGAGATCATACTACGGCTTCGATAAGCCGCTGATCCAGCAGTATTTCACCTACCTGGCGAACTTGCTGCATGGCAATTTCGGTTACTCTATGAAGTACACCAATAAGACAGTTAACTATATTATCGGACAGACATTCCCATATTCTGCCGATCTTGGAATCCGTGCACTGGTAATGGCCGTATCATTTGGTCTGGTGCTTGGTATTATTGCCGCCAGAAATCGTGGCAAGAAGCTGGACTTCTTCTGTGTAATCATTGCGATTATCGGAACAAGTATTCCGGACTTCATTATGGGAGCAATTTTACAGTATTTCTTTGGAATTAAATGGGGACTCTTCCCTGTGGCAAAGTATCTGGGATTCAGATACACTATTCTTCCGGCAACCGCCCTGGCGTTCTACACGCTGGCCTCTGTGTCACGAATTATGCGATCCAGTATGTTGGAAGTAACATCGCAGGATTATATAAAGACAGCTCGTTCAAAAGGATTGTCTGAGTTCAGAATTACATTCAAGCATCAGATTCGTAATGCGATCATGCCTGTAATGACAATTCTGGGACCTACAGTAGCGGCTGTACTTACCGGTACATTCGTTATCGAGTCTATTTTCGCTATTCCTGGAATGGGTAAATATTATGTATCAAGTGTAAATGAAAACGATTATGCAATGATTCTTGGAATGACCGTCTTCTATGGCTTTTTCCTTGTATTGTGTAATCTGATTGTAGATATTATGTACGGAGTGGCCGATCCACGAGTACGTATTGGTAAAAGGTAGGTGAGAGAAGTGGCTGAACTGAACAAAGAAATGTTTACTATTAAGGGTAAAAATACGCAGCGTATGGAATCCATCAGCAGACCGTCACTCTCTTTCTGGCAGGATGCATGGCGCAGATTAAGAAAGAACCGCGCCGCGTTTGTCGGACTTTGCATTATCGTGCTGTATGCGTTACTTGCAATATTTGCACCAATGCTCAGTCATTATGGATTTTCAACCATGGATCCGAATGCGATTCATGCAGGACCGTCCTCAGCGCACTGGCTTGGATGTGATGCAACAGGTCGTGATCTGTGGGTTCGTACATGGATGGGAGCAAGAACATCTCTGACAATCGGTCTGCTCTCTGCATTTATTAATATGTGCGTAGGTGCAGTGGTCGGTGGTCTGTGTGGATACTATGGCGGTAAGTTGGACATGATCGTTATGCGTATCGTTGATGTGTTATATGGTATCCCGAGTCTGATCATTACTATTCTGGTTATGATCGTATTAGGTAAAGGTATTACATGTCTGATCGTTGCGATGTGTATCGTAGGATGGATCGGTACCTGTCGTTTCGTGCGTGGTGAGGTATATCGTCTGAAAGAGCAGGACTTCGTAATGGCTGCTAGGGTACTCGGTATCCCGGATATCGTGATCATCCTTCGTCACATTATTCCAAATATTCTTGGTATGATGGTAACAAACCTGTGTATGGCTATTCCAAACGCAATCTTCCAGGAAGCATTCTTAAGTTACATTGGTCTGGGTATTGCACCTCCGAACTGTAGCTGGGGAGTTCTGGCAAAAGAAGGTATCCAGTTCCTGCGGATCCATCCGCATGAGATTGTTATGCCGGCGTTTTTCATCTGTACAACGATGCTTGCCCTGAACCTGTTGGGTGACGGACTGCGCGATGCAGTAGATCCAAAACTTCGTGGAACTGAATAGGAGGAGCAGAAGATGTCTGAAAGAGAAAATATTCTTGAATTAAAGAATGTAGTATATTCCTTCCACACCTATGGTGGAGAAGTAAAGGCTGTACGTGATGTCAGCTATGAAGTCCGCCAGGGTGAGATTCTGGGAATCGTGGGAGAGTCCGGATGTGGAAAGAGTGTAACAGCTCAGTGTATTCTGCGTCTGAATCCGGAGCCGCCTGGATTCTTCGAAGGTGGGGAAATCTTATACAAAGGGCAGGATGTCCTGAAAATGTCTAAAAAAGAGATCCGTAAGATCAGAGGACGTGAGATTGGATTTGTATTCCAGGATCCGATGACCTCTCTGAACCCGACCATGAGAGTTGGTGCTCAGATTGAAGAGGTATTTCTTGGACGTACGGATGTCAGCAAAAAAGAAGTAAAAGAAAGAGCTATGGATATCATGCGCCTGGTAGGTATCTCTGATGTAGAGAAACGTTATAAACAGTATCCGCATGAGCTTTCCGGAGGTATGAAACAGCGTGTTATGATCGCAATCGCTCTGGTTAGCCGTCCAAGTGTAATTATTTGTGATGAGCCGACAACATCTCTGGATGTTACAATCGAAGCACAGATTCTGGATCTGCTGTTGGAACTTCGTGAGAAGCTCGGCACATCTATCATCATGATCACACATGACCTGGGTGTTATTTCTCGTCTGTGCGACCGTGTAGTAGTAATGTATGGTGGTAAGATTGTAGAAAAAGGTGAGATCGGTGAGATCTTCTACAATACCGCTCACCCATATACCAAAGGTCTGATGCAGTCTATCGCCAAACTGGATACAGCCAAAGGCGAGAAACTGAAACCAATCGAAGGTACACCGCCGGATCTGTTCGCACCTCCGAAAGGATGTCCGTTTGCTGCAAGATGTGAATACTGTATGGATGTCTGTGAACAGTTACCGCCGGAAGCATATACAGTAGCAGATGATCATACAACATTCTGCTGGCTGCAGCATGAGATGGCACCGGAGACAGATTTGAAGAAAGCAACAGCTAAGAAAGGAGAGGTGTAAAATGGAAAATGAAAACAAGCAGCCTCTCGTGCAGGTAAAAGATCTGTGTAAATATTTCCAGATCAACAGACATGCTACTTTGAAAGCTGTAGATCATGTGAGTTTTGATATTCATAAAGGAGAGACCGTCGGTCTGGTAGGTGAGTCCGGATGTGGTAAATCTACAACGGGTCGTTGCATGATCCGTCTGTATGAACCTACGGAAGGAGAAGTTATTTACGATGGTAAGGATATCACCAAGCTGTCAAAAGAAGAACAGAAAAAATTCTGCCAGAAGGTACAGATGATATTCCAGAATCCATATGCATCCCTGAATCCTCGTATGACGGTTAAGGAGATTGTAGGAGAAGGTATTAAGCATCATGGACTGGCCGATAAGGATGTAGATCAGAAGGTAGAAGAACTTCTGGAGACGGTTGGTCTGAATAAGGATCATATGTCGCGTTTCCCTCATGAGTTCTCAGGTGGACAGAGACAGCGTATCGGTATTGCCCGTGCACTTTCTGTAGATCCGGAATTCATTATCTGTGATGAGCCGATCTCAGCTCTGGACGTATCTGTTCAGGCACAGGTTATTAATATGCTGAAAGAACTTCAGGAGACAAGAGGACTGACATACCTGTTCATCGCTCATGACCTGAGTGTTGTTAAGTACATTTCTGACCGTGTGGTTGTAATGTATCTGGGAACGATCGTAGAGACAGCGGAGACAGAAGAACTGTATGCGAACCCGATGCATCCATATACAAAGGCACTGCTTTCCGCTATTCCGGAAGCTGATCCGGATAAGGCTAAGAACAACAAGCGTATTCCGATCAAAGGAGAGATCCCTAGTCCGATCAATCCGAAAGAGGGATGTCGTTTCGCAGGACGTTGCCAGTATGCTACCGAGAGATGTCACCAGGAGACACCACAGGCAAGAGAAGTGAAACCGGGACATGTGGTTGCATGCCATTTGATGGACTAAAAACAATGAAGCCTATTGCATTGATGATGCGATTGTGAAATAATGGGAAGTGGGTTGCTACTTCCCATTTTTTTTTGCGATGAGTGAGAAACTGGTGCTTGTATAAAGAGTGGGTGTCAGCCTGCATGATTGTAGTGAATAAGAATGATAATAGAGAAAAGAGGTAATGACAGGATGAAGGCAGAATTTCATAAAGGGAATCGAGAGAGATTATATGCGAAGCTTCCGGAAGGATCTTTGCTCGTAATGTTTTCCGGTGAAGAGATCACGAAGACCAATGATGAGTATTATCCGTTTTTTGCAGACAGAAGTTTTGTATATCTGACAGGTCTGGAGTGCAAAGAGGCGGTTCTTCTGGCAGCAAAAGATGCAGAAGGCAGTGTAGAGGAGCGTATTTATATTCTTCCACCGGACGCATTTGCGGAAAGATGGACGGGTGTGCGTGTAAAGCCATATGAGGCGACAGAGATTTCGGGAGCAGAAGATATCCGTTCTAATGAGAAATTTGAGACAGATTTCCGTGCGTTGGCTAATAGTGGTAATTACGGACACTTGTATCTGGATCTGTTCCGCATAAATGCAAAAGACATCGACCGTCCGGCTCAGAGATTTCTGAACTATGTACAGCAACAGGTGCCGTTCTTTACTATCGGCAATGCCAATGCGCTGGTAAGAGAACTGAGACTGATCAAGCAGCCATGCGAGATCGAAGCGCTGCGTCAGGCAGAGAAGATCACAAAGGCTGGTATCGTGGCGATGATGGAAGCGTCTAAACCAGGCATGTATGAATATCAGTATAAAGCAGAATTTGACCGTGCGCTGGGACAGTTTGGACCGAAGGGACCTGGATTTCCTTCTATCATTTCAGCAGGTAAGAATAACTTCTGTATACACTATTACAGCTATCAGGGACAGGCACAGGATGGCGATATGGTACTGAATGACGTCGGGGCACAGTGGGATAACTTGATTACTGATGTATCCCGTGGATGGCCTTGTAACGGTAAATACAGCGAGAAACAGAAGCTGTTGTTTAACTGTGCATTGGAGACATCAAATCATATGTTCTCGATCGTGAAGCCTGGTATGGAGATGAAAGAAGTGGATGCAGAGATCCGCAGATACAATTGTGAGCAGCTGAAGCAGGCAGGTGTGTTGAACTCATCTGATGAGATCGGTACATACATGTGGCACGGTGGAGCGCATCATATTGGTTACGATGTGCATGATGTGGTTAAGACGCCGGAGGTTATTGCACCAGGTATGGCATTTTGTATCGATGTGGGTATCTATCATGAAGAATGGGGCATCGGATTCCGCCTGGAAGATAACTGTCTGGTAACAGAGGATGGATGCGAGAACCTGTCCGGAGATATTCCGAGAACAATTGAAGATATCGAAGCTGTTATGAATTAAAGTATGTCGAGAGTATTCTTGAGTTATTATACGGGTAGAACCAGATTTTTATGATTTAGGCAGGGTGTCCGAAACGGATAAATCGGGGAATGAAGGGACGGATCACTCTAAGATTACGGTTATGAAGGTCTGATAAATACTACATATAAGCTAATAGAATAGGGAGGTTTTTATGAAAAAGAGATTATTAGCTACATTTCTAAGTATGGCCATGGTAGCGGGACTTGCTACAGGTTGCAGCACGCCAGGCAGTGGTAAAGATGGTGGAGCATCAGATGGGGAAAAAGTGTTCCGCTATGCTACGAATACATTGCCTACAACACTGGATCCGAATAAGGGTCAGGGCATGGTAGATAATGAGATTCAGCATGCGATTACGGAAGGACTTGTTCGTAATACAGGTGGTGATATTCAGCCAGGTATTGCAGAAAGCTGGGATATTTCAGATGATGGACTGACGTACACATTTCATTTACGTGATGATGCAGTGTGGAGCGATGGAGAGCCAGTTACAGCAGCAAACTTTGAGTACAGCTGGAAGAGACTTGTGAATCCGGAAACAGCCAGTGCCTATGCATTTATTGGTGACTGTCTGAAAAATGGACAGGCGATTGAAAAAGGTGAGATGTCTGTTGATGAACTGGGAGTAAAGGCTACCGACGATACAACACTGGAGGTTACACTGGAACATCCGACTTCATACTTTTTGAGTCTGATCGGTTCATCAGGTGAATTTGCGCCGATTCGTCAGGATATTGTTGAAAAATACGGTACAGACTTTGCTGCAACAGCAGATAAGAATGTATATTGCGGACCTTTTGTGATGACAAGTTCCGAGAATAATGTATGGATATTTGAGAAGAATGAGAATTTCTGGGATAAAGATTCTATTAAACTGGATAGATGTGAACTGAATTATGTAGAAAATGCAGATACACAGCTGTCAATGTATGAGGCAGGAGACCTTGATTATGTACAGATTTCTACTGCATATGTTCCGGAGTATAAGGATCAGGCACAGGAATATGCAAATGGTAATATAGACTTTTGTTACATTAATCAGGGAAGCGATAATCCAGTGCTTGCTAATAAGAATTTCCGTCTGGCATTGAATTATGCACTGAATCGTAATGACTATAATAAGCTTGCTAATTCGGATACATTTACTCCATTTAATGGATTGGTATTCTCTGGATTACAGGCTAAGGGAAGCACTTACGGTGAAGTCTATGATCTCGACTCTTATAGTTATCCGCTGGATGGAGATCAGGCTAAGGCTGAAGAATATCTGAACGCTGCTATGCAGGAACTGGGTATTGCCAAGGCATCAGATATTACTGTAGAAGTGGTTACAACTGATGCTGATTCAAGCAAAAGAATTGTTGAGACTTTGCAGGAACAGTGGCAGAATGCACTGGGAATCAATATCAAGATTCGTCAGGTAACATATGCTGATATCTATGGTGAAGTATTACCGAACCATGATTTTGAGATTGGTTACGGCGGATGGGCATCTGATTATGATGATCCGTATAGTTATCTTGAACTTTTCAAGAGCGACAGCTCTTACAATTATAGTTTATATAAAAATGAAGAAGTGGATGCACTTCTGAATGCATCTACAGACGAGGCTGATACAGATAAACGTATGGATGAACTGAATCAGGCTGAACAGTTGATTCTGGCTGATGGAGCATTCGTTCCGCTTCAGTCCAGAAATATTTACTATATGTTAGATGAAGATACCACAGGTGTTGTATTCTACTATTGCAGTTTGAATATTGACTGGGTATATGCAGACATACAGTAGGTATATGTATAGCTGCAGATGCTAAAGAGCAGATAGAATGATATAGAAGATAATAAAGAGGGTGAGAAACAACTTGAAGAAGTTTCTCATCCTTTTTACAATTTTACTATTAGAAATGATAACTCTCGTGTGCAAGTGTATATGGTTCCATCGTCAGAATCGACGAGACAGGCAAAATTCAGCATGAGTGTGTTGCCCTTCTATGGGTTACTATAGCATGAATATAATTCCACGCAATGACCTGGATTATTTGGTAAGGATTTTCATTGCGAGCATGAAAAATGCCTGTTATACTGTATATTGGAATAGAAGCGAAGGGAAATAATTTATGACGACTTTAGAAGAATACTATAACAAGTTTAATGAAGATAAGCGTCTGGATAGTCGGCATGGCAAAGTGGAATTTCAGACCTCCATGCATTATATTCACAAATATTTAGATCAGATCGCAGATGCGTCTGGCAGGGACAGGCATGAGATCAGGATATTGGATATCGGTGCGGGAACAGGCAGGTACAGCATTGCACTGGCGGAAGAAGGATATGATGTATCGGCAGTGGAGCTTGTAAAGCATAATCTGGGACGTCTGAAGCAGAAATGCAGCCTGGTGAAGGCATACCAGGGAAATGCACTGAAGTTAAAACGCTTTGAACCGGAGAGTTTTGATCTTGTATTACTGTTTGGACCAATGTATCATCTGAAAGGTGAAGGTGAGAAGCTTCAGGCGTTGCTGGAAGCGAAGCGTGTACTGAGAGCGGATGGCGTACTGTTGGTGGCATATATTATGAATGAATTCAGCGTGCTGACTTATGCATTTAAGGAACGGCATATCAGGGAAGCGGTGCAGGAAGGAATGTTGGACGAAACATTTCACTGTACAGAGAAAGGAAATGAGCTCTATAGTATGGTTCGGTTGGAGGATATTGCAGAATTGAACTGGCAGGCGGGTATGGAACGGCTGCAGATCATTGCAGCAGACGGAGCAGCGAATTATATGCGTCCGTTTCTGAATGCGTTGGATGAAGATGAATTTGAACAGTTTATAACATATCATATGGCTACCTGTGAACGAATGGATCTGATGGGAGCGTCCGGACATACGGTAGATATTTTGCGCAAGTCAAGGGAGGAATAAGGGATGAAGTATGATGTAGTGATTATCGGAGCAGGACCGGGAGGTATCTTTTCGGCGTATGAATTGATGAAATTGAAACCGGAACTGAAGGTTGTTGTATTGGAAGCAGGACAGCCTCTGGAGAAGAGAAAATGTCCGATTGATGGTAAGAAGATCAAAAATTGTATTCATTGTAAGAGCTGCGGAATCATGAATGGATTCGGAGGCGCAGGTGCATTTTCAGATGGAAAATACAATATTACGAATCAGTTTGGTGGTACTCTGCATGAATATATTGGTAAGAGAGAAGCAATCGATCTGATGAAGTATGTGGATGATATTAATATGAGCCATGGCGGTGAGGGCACGAAGCTTTATTCTACAGCCAATACAGAGATTAAGAAGACATGTCTGCAGAACGATCTGCATTTGCTGGATGCATCCGTACGTCACTTGGGAACAGACATTAATTATGTGGTCCTTGAGAACCTTTATAATGAATTGAAAGATAAGGTCGAGTTTCATTTCATGACACCGGTAGAGACAGTGGCGAAGAGTGGAGATGGTTATGTGGTGAAGACCGCAGATGCCGAATATACATGTGATAAATGTATTATTTCTGCAGGACGAAGTGGAAGTAAATGGATGGAAGGTGTATGTAAGGATCTGGAGATTCCGACCAAATCCAATCGTGTGGATATTGGTGTGCGTGTAGAACTTCCGGCAGAAGTATTTGCACATCTGACAGATGAATTGTATGAAAGCAAGATCGTATATCGTACACAGAAGTTTGAAGATCTGGTAAGAACATTTTGTATGAATCCGCGGGGAGTGGTTGTAAATGAGAACACGAACGGTATTGTAACGGTAAATGGTCACAGCTATGAAGATCCGGCATTGCATACAGAGAATACGAATTTTGCATTGTTGGTATCCAAGCATTTTTCAGAACCATTTAAGGACAGCAACGGATATGGTGAAAGCATTGCAAGATTGTCTAATATGTTGGGCGGAGGAGTAATGGTACAGCGTTTTGGGGATCTGATCCGTGGACGCAGAAGTACGGTATCAAGAATTGCTGAAAGCTATGTGACACCAACACTTGCAGCAACACCGGGTGATCTGAGTCTGGTTATGCCGAAACGTATTCTGGACGGTATTATTGAGATGATCTATGCACTGGACAAGATTGCTCCTGGTACAGCTAATGATGATACGTTGCTGTATGGTGTAGAAGTGAAGTTCTATAATATGGAAGTAGAGATAGACAACCACCTGCAGACCAGACATGAAGGATTGTTTATTATCGGTGACTGCAGCGGTGTTACACATTCCCTGTCTCATGCATCTGCCAGTGGTGTGTGTGTAGCAAGATATCTTGCAGAATAAAAAATAACAGAGACAAAGAAGAGAATGCATAACAGGAACAGTAGAATTTTGAAACAGACTATGATATACTAGACGAGTAGTCATTATTTCACTAAGGAGCGATATCGATGAAGAAGATTGAAGAATATGTAAAAAGTATTCCGGATTTTCCGGAGAAAGGAATTATCTTTCGCGATGTGACCAGTGTGTTGCAGGATGCAGACGGCTTACATCTTGCGATTGATGAGATGCAGAAGTTCCTGGAAGGTGTAGAGTTTGATGTGATCGCCGGAACAGAGTCCAGAGGATTTATTTTTGGGGTACCAATTGCATACAATCTTCATAAAGCATTTGTACCAGTCAGAAAGAAAGGCAAGCTTCCAAGAGAGACTGTTTCTGCTGAATACGAACTGGAATATGGCAAAGCAGAGATCGAGATGCATAAGGATGCTATTCGACCGGGACAGAAGGTTGTGTTAGTGGATGATCTGATTGCTACAGGCGGCACGATTGAAGCGGCAGCCAGATTGGTGGAAGAGCTTGGTGGTGAAGTGGTGAAAATAATCTTCCTGATGGAATTAGAAGGCCTGAAAGGAAGAGAGAAGCTGAAAGGCTATGATGTGGAGAGCGTCATTCATTACGAAGGAAAGTAATGAATTTTTTGACGCTGTGTGATGCAGAATCCCCGGAGCCGGCGGTGCGGATATATATCCGATATCATCGCTGACTCCGGGTTTTATATATCAGATGGGAGTCAATCCCCCCAGCTGATATAGCCTCCGGCAGGATTGCAGAGGCATTCTTGAGATTTACGGTATCGAAAATAGAATTTCAATTAGAATTGAGTGTGATGTGCATATTTTATATATTTTTTAAAAAATTTTAAAATTTCACTTGCATTTTTCTGGGAATATGGTATTATATTTTTTGTGTTATGAAACACGCGGGTGTAGTTCAATGGTAGAACACCAGCCTTCCAAGCTGGATACGTGGGTTCGATTCCCATCACCCGCTTTTTTTGTTACCCAAAAACAGCCGCGATGGGATTCTTTGTATGGAACCTGTCAACACAGTGGATTGGCGCGTTAAAGACCAGTGTGTATATCTATGTATCGCCGATTGTAACGGTTGTCCTGTCAGTGCTGATATTGAAAGAAAGACTGACTGTGAGATCGGTGATCGGTGCAGTACTGATTCTTACAGGACTGGTTATTTCACAGAAGAGAAGTAAAGCTTCCGATATGAAATAGTGGGTTGACAGGTTACTAGTCGTGTGCTATCTTGGACCCAGAACAGAATAGAATAAATTCTTCGGGGCAGGGTGTAATTCCCTACCGGCGGTATAGTCCGCGAGCTGCGCAGGCAGTTGAACTGGTGAGATTCCGGTACCGACAGTATAGTCTGGATGAGAGAAGATGATTCAAACATGGAAGCGTGGCAGAGTAGTCATGCGACATCAGAGTTGAAAAGTAAGATCTCAGGTTCCGAAGAACCTGAGATTTTTTTCTTCCACAAACGAAACCTTCTAGAATTTAGAATTTCTGCTCAAATAGAACATTCTGGAGGAAAAAGAAATGGAAAAGAAAAAATGGAGTACACAGAAACTGATTTATACAGCAATGCTGGCTGCAGTGGGAGGAGTGCTGATGTCATTGGAGATATCAGTGCCGATGATGCCGCCGTTTTATAAACTGGATTTCAGTGATGTGCCATCGATCATTGCGTTGTTTTTGATGGGACCGGCATCGGCAGCGATAGTAGAAGTTGTAAAGATCCTGATTAAGCTCGTAACGGTAGGAACGAATACCATGTATGTCGGTGAGTTTGCCAATCTGATTGGCATTGCGTTGTTTGTGATTCCAATGTGGCTGGTTTACAAGAAGATGGGAAAGACCAGAAAAGCAGCAAGTGTTTCCATGGCAGCCGGTGTGGTGATTCGTACAGCATTTGCCTGCTTCTGCAACGCCTTTATTACCTTGCCGCTGTATGCGAAAGCAATGGAATTGCCGTTAAATCAGGTGATCCAGATGGTGGCTTCTGTGAACCCATCCATCACGAATCTGACATCCTTTATTATTCTGGCAACCATTCCATTCAACATAATTAAGATTGGACTGAACAGCTTTGCAGGTTATCTGCTTTATGAGAGAATTCATACAGTCAGCTTTGTGAAAAGGGCGGTGGAAGCATGATTCGGAATTACAGAGATCTGACCCGTCTGGAGATGGAACAGGTAGATAAGGAAGAAACGATTATTCTGATTCCTCTTGGGGCACTTGAACAGCATGGCAATCAGGCTCCGCTTGGAACGGATGATATCATAGCAGAAGCAATGGTGAAGTATCTTGGAGAAGAACTGGATGCAGCAGGAGAAAAGGATTTTCCGATTTTAGCATTTCCGGTGATTCCGATAGGATTGAGCACAGAACATAAGAACTTTTGTGGCTCGATTACATTTAAGCCGGATACCTATTATCATATGCTATATGATATCTGTGTCAGTCTGGCACATCACGGGTTCCGGAAAATTGCTTTTCTGGTGTGTCATGGTGGAAATGCGCCGGTGGTGCAGATATTAAGCAGAGAGCTGAGAAGCGAACTGGGGATTTCACCATTCATATTATCTTCCGGTGCTTTTGGACATCCGGATGTGAAAGCCACCGTATCTGAAGGAAATATCTGGGATTTTCATGGTGGCGAGATGGAAACTTCGATGGTAATGGCAGTAGATGAAAGTCTTGTAAAACTGGAAACGAGCGAGGCCGGTCGACCGGAAAGCTTCCTTCATAACAAGACCTTGCTTCCGTATGGTTCCGTGTCGATTGGATGGGTGTCGGAAGACTGGAAAACAGAAGACGGAAAACCAATCGGCATCGGTGGAGATCCTTCTGGTGCAACAGCAGAAAAAGGAGAGATCATCCTGCGAACCAGCGCAAAAGTGCTTGTACCTGGACTTTTGGAAATACGTAATTGGAAAGTATAGTGATTATTTTCGGAAAGAAATCAAATATAATTGATAATCTTCTGAGTATAAGTTGTAATTAGCGGGAAGAATATGGAAGGCATCAGGAGCTGCTTGGAAGTGATAAAATAGCAAAATACGAGAAAGAGTACTTCATGCGGATTATTGAAGGAACGGCAAATGAGGTGGATCTTACATCGGCTCTTGAAAAAATATCGAAGATGCTAAAGTCGCATTATGGCAAGGCGCCAATTATTATCATCGATGAATATGACACGCCTATTCAGGAAGGTTATTCAAAGGAGTTCTATGACGAGATTTGAGACAGAAGTCCATGAGATGATGCAATATTATGGCGTGACGGAAAAAGAGGCTGAGCTAAAGGCGTGGTACGATGGTTATCTTTTTGGAAGCAAAGAGATTTATAATCCCTGGTCAGTCATCAATTATCTTTCGAAAGGATGTATACCACAGCCTTATTGGGTAAATACGGGAAAGAATGAAATCCTTGAAGACGTTTTGTAAGTTGCAACAGATGATATTATAGAAAGACTTTTTTCACTTTTGCAAAGAAAAAATGTAATTGCGAGGATTGACCAGAATGTAGTTGCTATTGCGGAATATATGGATAAATCTATTAGCTTTTATGATGCGGGAGCAGAAGGCTTTTATCATGGATTAGTTCTCGGTTTGATTGCTCTCATGGATAATCAGTACAAGATAACATCTAACAGAGAATCCGGAGACGGAAGATATGATATTAGTCTAATGCCAAGAGAACAAAGATATCCTGGGATTATCATGGGATTAAAGTGGAATAGCAATCTAAATGCAGAGGATCTTGAGAGACTGGCAGAAGATGCGTTAGCGCAGATTAACGAGAAGAGATACAATTCCGAAATGATGCAAGAAGGCGTTGAAAATATACTTAAACTTGGAATTGCATTTTCAGGTAAGAAAGTTAAAATTAAGGCAGAATAGGAAATAAAAATTAAGAAAGTATAAAACACCGGCATTTAGCTTGACAGAGTTACTTGCCGGTGTTATTAATTATAGATGTTAATATATAACAATGTTAAATAATCAAATGAGAACCGAGGTGAACATAGAAGTGGATGAATTGTACAGGGAGTTTTTTCAGACAATCCATCAGTTCCGGAAGCTGAATATGGCATCTATGATGCCGGATGTCAGCCAGTCGGAATTCGTGATCATGAATGTGATCCGGGATAAGAGCTCCGAGGGAAAGGTTGTAATTTCCGAACTGGCATGCAGGTGTAAGCTGCATTCGTCTGCTGTATCCAGGACGTTACACGGACTGGAAGAAAGAGGATATGTGGAGCGACATATTGATAAGGACGACCGGAGAAATATCTGTGTAGAACTTACCGAAGAGGGGAAAAGGACTGTTGAAGAATGCAGGCAGATCATGCAGGATTTTGGCAGGACTGTATTGAACCACATGAATGTCAGAGATATGGAACGTTTAATTACGTATATGAATAGACTGTATTCTGTGGCAGAAAAAGAAATAGAGACTAGAAAATGGAAAGGCAGAAAGGGAAAAGAGCATGAGTAAGATAGCGAAGAATATGCTTCCGTACTGGAAGTCAGTGATTATCATTCTTACGCTGCTGGTGGTTCAGGCGATGTGTGATCTGGCACTTCCGTCGTATACTTCGGACATTATCGATGTAGGAATTCAGAACAGCGGTGTGGAACATGTGGTGCCGGAGAAGATAACTGAAGAGGAAATGCAGACGGCGCAGTTTATTATGACAGATGATGAAGCGGATGTGTGGAAGAATCTGTATAAGGAGAAAGACGGATATTACGAATTGAAAGATCTGTCAGAGGATAAGCTGAATCAGGCAGATGAAGAACTGACGGTGCCGCTGATCATGAATTATCAGATGAGTACGATGGAGGTGGATGCGTTTAAGAAATCCATTGCTGCTCAGATGGGGATGGATGCAGCACAGCTTGCGGACATGTCAGTTGAGCAAATTGGTCAGATGATGCATATGGAACTGGAGAGTTTCATGCAGGAGAAAGAAGATGATGACGGTAACACAAAGACGGTAGAATGCGTAGATGTACGCAGTGTATTTTCTGCGTTGTTGCAGAGTGGCGCAATGACAAAAGACCAGATTTTTTCTATGCGCGACGATATGGAAGATACCATTGATGCAATGGGAAGCTCTCTGGTGAAATCGATGGGAGTTGCCTATGCAGTATCTGCTGATAAGGCAGCAGGTGTGGATATCAATCAGGTACAGAAGGATTATCTCTGGATGTCCGGACTGAAAATGGTTGGCATGGCACTGTTGATGGGAGTTGTTACCGTACTGGTAGGCTTCTTTGCTTCTCGTGTGGGTGCGGGTGTCGGAAGAGATCTGAGAGATAAAGTATTTAAGCGTGTTGTGAGGTTCTCCAATGCAGAGATGGACAGATTTTCAACAGCATCCCTGATCACCAGAAGTACCAATGATATTCAGCAGATTCAGATGGTGTCTACGATGCTTCTGCGAATTGTAGCATATGCACCGATCCTTGGTATCGGTGGCGTGCTGAAGGTCATAAAGACGGGAGCGGGAATGGGCTGGGTGATCGCACTGGCGATTATTGTGATCCTTGGATATGTAATGGTATTGGTATCCGCATCTATGCCGAAATTTAAACTGATGCAGAAACTGGTGGATAACATCAACCTGGTATCCAGAGAAATCCTGACAGGACTTTCTGTTATCCGTGCATTCGGACGAGAGAAGAAAGAGGAAGAACGTTTTGATGATGCGAATCGGAGCCTGACTAAGACGACACTTTTTACCAACCGCATTATGACATTTATGATGCCTGGTATGATGCTGATCATGAATGTGCTTACAATAAGCATTGTATGGGTAGGTGCACACAGAATTGACAGTGGTGATATGCAGGTAGGTGCAATGACAGCCTTTATCACTTATGCGATGATGATTGTTATGTCATTCCTGATGCTGACAATGCTTTCTATTATGCTTCCGAGAGCAGCGGTAGCAGCAGAGCGTATTGATGAAGTCATTGTAACAGAGTCCTCTATTCATGATGCAGATCAGACGGAAGCAGTTACAGAGCGTAATGGTGTGATTCGCTTTGACCATGTGAATTTCCGCTATCCGGGAGCGGAAGAAGATGTATTGCATGATATTGATTTTATCGCAGAACCAGGCAAAACGACGGCTATTATCGGAAGCACAGGATGCGGTAAATCTACGCTAGTGAATCTGATCCCGCGGCTCTATGATGTGACCGGCGGTAAGATCACACTGGATGGCAAAGACATCCGTAATATTAAGATGTCAGATTTGCGTGAGGAGATTGGATTTGTGCCGCAGAAAGGAGTGTTGTTCTCTGGTACGATCGCATCTAACCTGCGGTTTGGCAAAGAAGAAGCAACAGATGAGGAGATTGCGAAGGCGGCCAAGATCGCACAGGCGACCGAGTTCATTGAGACAAAAGATGACAGATATGACAGTGCGATTGCGCAAGGTGGAAGCAATGTGTCTGGTGGACAGAAGCAGCGTCTTGCAATCGCCAGAGCAATTGCAAAGGATCCGAAGATTTTTGTGTTTGACGACAGCTTCTCAGCGCTGGATCTGAAGACAGATGCGGCACTTCGGAAAGCTCTTGGTGAAAATGTAAAGGACAGCACTGTGATCATTGTAGCCCAGCGGATCAGTACGATCCTGCATGCAGAACAGATACTGGTTCTGGATGATGGAGAGGTCGTAGGCAAGGGTACACATGAAGAGTTGTTGAAAACATGTGAAGTATATCAGCAGATAGCGAAGTCTCAGTTGTCTGCAAGAGAGCTTGGACTTGAAGAAAGTGAGGTGTCCGGAAATGAGTAATAGTCAGGAACGTACACGTACGCAGCGTCGCAGAGGACCGATGGGACACGGTATGCAGCCGGGTGAGAAGCCAAAGAATCTGAAGAAATCTGTTAAGCAGCTTGCAAAATATATGGCAACATATAAGATTGGCATATTTGTTGTAATGATTTGTGCGGCATGCTCAACAGTATTTACAGTAGCTGGACCAAAGATTCTGGGTAAGGCTACAACGGCTCTTTCAGAAGGACTGATGAATAAGATACGCGGAACAGGAAGTATTGATTTTCAGAAGATTGGAATGATCCTGCTGTTTGTACTGGTGTTGTATCTGTGCAGTGCGTTGTTCAGTTTTATTCAGGGCTGGATTATGACTGGTATCACGCAGAAGGTATGTTACAGATTGCGGAAAGAGATTTCTGAGAAGATCAACCGCATGCCGATGAAGTATTTTGAAAGCCGTACTTATGGCGAAGTCCTTTCGCGTATTACGAATGATGTAGATACACTGGGACAGGGACTTAACCAGAGTATTACCACGATCATTACGTCTGTGGCTACGCTTGTGGGTGTGTTGATCATGATGCTCAGTATTTCGCCGTTAATGACACTGATCGCATTGATTATTCTGCCAATCTCTATGGGACTGATCGGACTGGTGATGAAGAAGTCACAGAAGTTCTTCCGTTCACAGCAGGAATATCTGGGACATATCAATGGTCAGGTTGAAGAAGTCTATGGCGGTCATATGGTTATCAAAGCATTTAACAGAGAAGAAGCAACCATCGAAGAGTTTGAAAAGACGAATGATATTTTGTATGATTCTGCATGGAAATCACAGTTTCTGTCAGGAATGATGCATCCGATTATGATGTTTGTCGGTAATCTGGGATATGCATGTGTCGCATTGACAGGAGGACTTCTGGCAATCAGGGGTGTGATTACGATTGGCGATATTCAGGCGTTTATCCAGTATGTCAAGAACTTTACACAGCCGATCCAGCAGATCGCACAGGTAATCAATATGGTGCAGTCTATGTCTGCAGCATCTGAGCGAGTATTTGAGTTCCTTGGAGAAGAAGAGGAAGTGCAGATTGCGGAACATCCGGCTGATATTGCTCAGGTAACTGGGGAGGTAAGTTTTGAACATGTGAAGTTTGGTTATAATCCGGAGCAGGTGATTATCCATGACTTCAGTGCAAAGGTTAAACCGGGACAGAAGATTGCAATTGTGGGACCTACCGGTGCTGGTAAGACAACGATGGTTAAACTGCTGATGCGTTTCTATGATGTGAACAGTGGATCCATCCGTTTGAATGATCATGATATCAGAGATTTCAACCGGAGAGAGCTGAGGGACGCATTTGGAATGGTATTACAGGATACCTGGCTGTTTAAAGGCACAATTATGGAGAATATCCGTTACGGACGGTTGGATGCAACGGATGAAGAGGTTATTGCGGCAGCAAAAGCAGCGAGAGCACATCATTTTATTAAGACACTGCCGGGTGGCTATCAGATGGAACTGAATGAGGATGCAAGTAATGTATCTCAGGGACAGAAGCAGCTTCTGACGATTGCGAGAGCGATACTGGCAGATAATAAGATACTGATTCTGGATGAGGCGACTTCGTCTGTAGATACCAGAACAGAGATTGAGATTCAGAAAGCGATGGATAACCTGATGAAGGGCAGGACAAGTTTTGTTATTGCACACAGATTGTCTACAATCCGGGATGCAGATCTGATCCTTGTTATGAAAGACGGAGATATTATCGAACAGGGCAATCATGAAGATCTGCTGGCAGCGGGTGGCTTCTATGCAAACCTGTATAACTCACAGTTTGAAGATGTGGTAGCTTAAAAAGTTAAATAGATATATACGATATATACAAAAAACCGATGGTAAAGACATTTGATATAAATGTCTGAATCATCGGTTTTGTGATAGAGCTTAAAAGATTGGTGTATTTGTTTTAATTATTTGTGGTTTTGCGCGCTTCACGCTTTGCCTCCAGATGGGAGACAATGACGGTACAGGCTGCATCACCGGTGATGTTGACGGTTGTACGTCCCATATCAAAGATACGGTCTACTCCGGCTACCAAAGCAATGCCATCAACAGGAAGACCAACAGAAGTAAGTACCATAGCCAGCATGACCATACCTGCACCCGGTACTCCGGCGGTTCCGATAGATGCCAGTGTAGCGGTAAGAACGATGGTCAACATCTGTGGAAGAGTGAGCTGGATGCCGTAGCAGGAAGCAATGAAGATAGCACAGACACCCTGGTAAATGGCTGTACCGTCCATGTTGATCGTTGCTCCCAGAGGCAGTACGAAAGAAGCAACTTCTCGTCTGGCACCGAGCTTTTCAGTGCACTCCATGTTGATCGGCAGAGTTCCTACAGAAGATGCACTGGAAAATGCAAACATGATTGCCGGAAGCATGCCTTTAAAGAATTTCAGTGGACTTAAACCGCCCATAGTTTTTACCGTCAGTGAGTACACGAATACTGCATGTACAATGTAACAAATATATGCTGCCAGAAGCACCATTGCAAGAGAACCGATAATAGCAGGTCCGTTGGATGCGATGACCGGGCACAGTAAACAGAAGACACCGATCGGTGACAGCTTCAGAATCATTTCCATACATTTCATAAAAATGTCATTTAGATCGTTGAATGCATTTACTACACGGATATTTTTCTCACCTACAAGGATAATCGCAAATCCAAGAAGAACAGCCATGACGATGATCTGCAGCATGTTAGCTTCTACCATAGGAGATACGAAGTTGGATGGGAACATATTCACAAGTGTATCCATAAAGGATGTGGCTTCGGTTGCTTCATAAGTCAGATCCGTAGTAGCAACTACCGGGAACAGACTTTTAAAAAGATTACCGCCGATCAGACCGATCGTAACAGCAAATGCAGTCGTGCAAAGATAGAAAATAACCGTTTTCAGACCAATGGCGCCCACCTTTTTGATATCACTCATAGAAATGATACCGCACATGATGGAGAATAATACAATAGGAACGACGATGAATTTAACAAGGTTCAAGAATATCGTTCCGAAGGGTTTGATGTAGGATTCGGCAAAGTCTGCGTGACTCTGCAAGAGTAATCCTGCAATGATGGCCAGTACAAGTGCAATAAATATCTGCATGGCCAAAGACATTTTTTTCTTTTCTTTCATTTTATCAATTCCTCTCTTTGAAAAAGAGACACTGCGCCTACTGCAATGTCTCCGTTGACGATTAATTATACCATGATACATTTATAAAAACAATTCCTTTCAAAAATTTCAAAATATTCCCAAAAATTCAAAAAATAATAAATAATATTTACAGCTGTGTCAGAAAAGTATATAATAAATCTCAACAGATAATGTTACTGCAATTACAACTCGATATAGAATCAATAAGTCTTTGTGGCAGGGTGAGAGTCCCTACCGATGGTATAGTCCATGACCCGCGAGAGCGGCTGATCTGGTGACCTTTATGGAATTCCAGAACCGACGGTACAGTCCGGATGAGAAAAGACATTTTCTGCAAAAATAAAGCCCGGAGCGTAGATGTTCCGGGTTATTTTTATAGGAGGATCCGATATAAACGGAAATGAACAAGAAGTAACAACAGTAAGTAATCAGGTACACAGCGCATCGAGGATGAAGGTGAAAAAGATTGCATTTATAGGTCTTATGGGAGCTGTCAGTGCAGTACTTATGCTTATGCGATTCCCGATTCCATTTATGCCGCCATTTCTTTCGTTTGATCTGTCTGGTGTGATGGAGATTATGGGAGGTCTAATGTTTGGACCGGTAGAAGCACTGTGCATTATCGTTGTGAAGATATTGCTTCAGCTTGTGATGCAGGGAACGATGTCGCTTGGTACCGGAGAACTGCAGAATTTTCTGTTAAGTTCTGCTTATGTGTTGCCGGCAGTGTTTATTTATCACAGAAAGAAGACAAGAAAAAGTGCTGCTCTCGGAATGGCTGTCAGCTGCTGTGCGGTAGCAGTAGTTGCAGTTCTTACTAATTTATATCTTATTATACCGTTTTATGTGAAATTATTCGGTATGTCCATGGGTGATATTATTGCAATGTGTAATGCTGTCAATCCAGCCATGAAGGATACGGTAAGCCTTGTTATTTTTGGACTGCTTCCATTTAATCTGATCAAATATGGGGCAACATCGGTGGTTACATTTATTATTTATAAGAGATTAAGTGGTGTGATAAGAGGAATCATTAACAGATAAAGAGGAGATTAGGGATGAAATTTACATTAGAAAAAGACATTACATACGAACAGGCTGTTGAAAGAATGTTTGAAATGCTGGGAGACTGGAAGATTATGGCTTTGGCTTCCAGCGTGAATGACTATGTAATGGTAAGAAACGTAAGCTGCCTGTTTTATGATGAGAAAATCTGGTTTAAGACAGACAAGAATTTCCGGAAAACAAAACAGCTTCTGGAAAATCCGCATGTAGCATTGTGCTGGAGTGGAGTACAGGTGGAAGGAATTGCAATTAATAAAGGATTGGTGGTAGATGAGCCAGACAGACGTTTTGAAAAAGGATATAAAGAACATCTGTGGGAAAGTTATAACAAATACAGTCATGAAGATACAGAAATCCTGATTGAAATAGAGCCAAAGTATGTGGAAATCTGGGATACCAGTGATGAGGGTTACGCATTCCAGCTTTTTATAGATTTTGAAAACAAAACGGTAGAACCTAAAATTTACGATCAAAAATAATAATAAATTTCAAAAAAAGCTTGCATATTTTAAAACAGTATGCTAACATTAAATGCGGTCACCATGGAAGTGGTGATAGCATAAGGCTCCATGGTCAAGCGGTCAAGACATCGCCCTTTCACGGCGGTAACCCGGGTTCGATTCCCGGTGGAGTCATTTGATTGAAGAATTCAATCTTGCAACACATCATGCCGATGTGGCTCAATTCAGTAAGATTGACCACGTCAATCGCAGGCAGAGCTACTGATTACAAATCAGCTGCTTGCAACACATCATGCCGATGTGGCTCAATTCAGTAAGATTGACCACGTCAATCGCAGGTAGAGCTGATGATTACAAATCAGCTGCTTGCAACACATCAT
>NZ_QUDV01000009.1:0-63185 GCF_003477705.1 Dorea sp. AF36-15AT | reverse complement strand
TCAATTCAGTAAGATTGACCACGTCAATCGCAGGCAGAGCTACTGATTACAAATCAGCTGCTTGCAACACATCATGCCGATGTGGCTCAATTCAGTAAGATTGACCACGTCAATCGCAGGTAGAGCTGATGATTACAAATCAGCTGCTTGCAACACATCATGCCGATGTGGCTCAATTGGCAGAGCAGCTGATTTGTAATCAGCAGGTTATCGGTTCGAGTCCGATCATCGGCTTAGTCCTTTAAGGGACGTCATATGGACCTTTAGCTCAGCTGGTTAGAGCAATCGGCTCATAACCGATCGGTCCTGGGTTCGAGTCCCCGAAGGTCCACTAATCCAGCACAAGAGCGTCTGGTATAGACGCTGGGTGCATGGTGATTTAATTTAATATTTGGCCCAGTGGCTCAGTTGGTTAGAGCGCCGCCCTGTCACGGCGGAGGTCGAGAGTTCGAGTCTCTTCTGGGTCGTTTTGGGATCTTAGCTCAGCTGGGAGAGCATCTGCCTTACAAGCAGAGGGTCACAGGTTCGAGCCCTGTAGGTCCCATTCGCAACAAAGTTGCGAATCACAATTGAATGCCGCAGTGGCGGAACTGGCAGACGCACAGGACTTAAAATCCTGCGGGACTAACCTCTCGTACCGGTTCGATTCCGGTCTGCGGCATTAGTTAAAAATGGGAGAAACGTTGAATTTACAGCGTTTCTCTTATTTTTTTGTTTTAAAATGTTTGAACACCTTTGAACACTTTATGATGAAATACCAAGATTCTGAAAAGCAAGCCTGTCATTCTTCCTCTTATTGACATTCCGCAAGTAATGCAATGTTGTAGCTGTCTCACTATGTCCCATTAAATAACTAAGGGTTGTAAGATTATTTCCGTCAAAAGCTGTTGAAGCATTGTAAAAGCGGATTTTATGACTAGAATGATAAGGAACACCGGCTTCTTTGCAATATTTCTTCAATCGGCGGTTAAAGCTGTCTGTTGTCATAATCTCACCGTTAGGTTCAAAAACATATATTCCATTTGGATTTAATTCCTTTGCTTTGTGAAGAATTTTAAGTGCTTCGTCTGTAAGGAACTGTTTACGGAATCCATGAGAAGTATTTCCTTTCATTTGATTTACTACTTTTACTTTTCGGCTTGAGAATGTTAAATCATCATTCAATGTACGTTCACAGGTCGCCTGTCTGTGAAGATATACAAGCCTGTTATTGTAGTCAATATCTTCCCAACGGATAGCTTTTGTTTCTCCAACACGGATAAACAGATAGAAAGATAACTGTATTGCAAGAGAATATGGCTCTATGATACACCGAAGATAATTTAATAACTTATGCGTATCATCACGGGAAAATACATTGTCACTTTGTACTTCTACTGGCTTATAGGTAAACTGTTTGAAATTCACATCAGAGACAGGATTATGAGATATAATTTCTTCTTCAATCGCATAACTCATGATTCCATTCAGAACAGAACGTGCATTACTGACTCGCTTATGCGTGAACTGCCGGTCTTTTGTAGCTTCTCTGAAAAAGCGGATAAGCGTGATTGGTTTGATTTCGCCTATCTTCATTTTAACAAGTTCTGTATCTTTGAAAAATCTATTCCATTCAGATACATATTCTTGAATTGTTTTTGCTTTTACGGAAGTATAATCTCTTTTATACAAAAGCCATTCAGCATATAATTCTTCTAGTGTGACATTCTGACGGTTTTCAGCTTTCTGCTTTTCGATATAAAATCTGATGATTTCTTTTTCAAGGTTCTCTTTACTCTTCCTCTTAACAGGACGACGCTTGTTAGGTTTGGTTTCATCGGGTAAATAAGTACGCCAGCTTTTTTCTGATTCCGAGTAATAAATTTCATATTTGTGATTCTCCAAGATTTTTTTATTTGCCATAATTTTAAAATCTTTGAAGACTTCATCTGTGGTCATGTTAGCACAGGTGGCTAACGTATTCAATAATGTTATATCTGAAAACGTAACGGGATTATCCATAAGATTCCCCCTTTACGCAAGGATTTTCTTTTTTAATTTTGATGTAGATAACACTGCTGTCCTTTAAGCATGAACCAGTAGATAAGAAAGCGTTGGTATCGTAAATTTGCCTTGTGTATTCTTTCTGAAAGACGATATTTTCTTTTTGTAAGTCATGTAAAATGTCTTCGGTCAGCATGACTTTTGTTTCGTGTGGAACTTTCAGATTTTGAGATTTAAAAAAGGCTTTTTTCTTATGTTCTTTCAAATCAAGGTCTTTTCCAAAATACTTGCTAAGATAACGACCTCTGTTTTCTTTGCTGTCTACATCAATGCGATTGATTTTAATAAATCCATGTGACCATAAATTCTGTAATTTTTCTTTTGCTATATACGGAAAATCAAAGAAAATAACATGATAATGGATTGCTCCACGCTTCTGTTTCTCCCACGTTGCAAGGTATTTTAATAACTGGGTTTTGGTATGGTACAAATAATAATTTAATCGCTGGATAAAATACTTAAATTCTCGGTTAGTTATCAGGATTTCCTGAATGTTTTCTTTAAATGTCAGCGTTACAAATTTTGTTCTGTTATCAAAGTTGCAGTCAACAATACGGGCAATATCCCAACGAGCCTGTTCGTAATGCTTCTGCTTGCGTTTTAAACTGTCATATTGCTTATGAGCTGACATTTCATCAAAGTTTTTTCGTTTATTTGTGTCTGTTAAATCAGCCTTTTCTTTTGAGTGAATAAAAATAGGGTTTTCGTAAATATATACTTCTTTTGTAGTAGGAGTTTCAATGATTTTCGTATTGTATGCAAAACACTCTTTTGTTTTGCTCACGAATCTCACCTCATATCCCCAATTTTGTAATGAATGTTCCGATTGTTTTCGGAAGATGTTGTTTTATATATCAAGTATAGAGGTCAGCCAGTTCAGCACCTATGACGTTGTCCGGCACTGACTGGCTGACATAGTAGGGCAATTATTTCATTCCCACTTTTCTGATATTGGAAGCTTCTGCTTTGACAGAAAGACGTCCATTATAGAGACTAGCCCAAGTATGTAATCCATCAAATGAGACTGGAATCTGCCCTTTTTGTTCAAGTTCTTCGTTGGTAACAATCGCTGTGTTAGCTTTAATGCCTACTTTGACTTTTTCAAACTTTAATTTTGGAAGAAGAACTGTATAGTAGAATCCTAATTTTTCTTTTGTAGAAAAGTCTACCCAGTCAGAAACTTCTACTAACTGAAATTCCTCTTGCAGTTTGTCTGGATTTAAAATAAAGTCATTTCCCCTAATCATTGTTTCACCTCCTTATAGATATCTGATTATCAGATATTAAGATAATCTTATGATAAAACAAGCATTGCAGAATGTCAATAGAAAATATCTGAATATCCGATAAAAAGATTGACAGAGAAAATTTGATGAAATATAATGTGCTTATAAAGGAGGTTCGCTATAAATAAAATAAAAGAATTGCGGAAAGAAAAGAATATAACCGTTGCGGAACTTGCAAAAGAATTAGGCATTTCACAAAGTATGCTTACGAACTATGAAAATGGAAACGGAACGCCGAGAGATGAATCTATATGGGAAAAATTATCACAGATATTCGGCGTGAGTAAAAGCCACGTTATGGGATTAACTACGGATATTGAAACAGCAAATAAGACAAAACAGTTGAAAGTGGTTGTGGATACATCTCAGCCGATCTCAATACAACCGAAGAATCAGACAGACCTTGATGTATTGATAAAACTGGATTTGATAGACAGTGAAGACATGGAAGAAGTGTCAGAATTTCTTGATAAACTGTTAGCACAGGAGAAATATGAGGGACGGAGAGAATCAAACGTTAAATATGTCGTTGAGTAGAAAATGCTTCCCAGCCGTCCACTTGCCCAGTCGACCCGCCGCCCTGTTAGGAACCGTCGCACTGGGCATCCTTGCGGAACGTTAGTTTGCGAAAATACGAACAAAAGAATATAAGGAGAGGGAATAGCCGATACTACTTCAAAAGCAGTAATAGAGTGCTATTCTTTTTTATTATATTCAATGGTTGTAGTTCGGAATGGTTTGCTATTAGTGTGCAAGTAATAAGTTGGATAATAGAGCTTGATTTCCAAGGTGGTAGGCGTACCATTGATTTTGTTATGTTCGTTTTCAATGTCTTTGATTACTCCATCAATTCCCCAACATTTGTAAACAATTACAGTCAATTCAGTATCTCTGGTATCTGCACTGCTAAAGGACATGCTGTTAGTAATATGGTAGTCCGGCAGTCTGAGATAATTGTAGAGAATGGTCAGTAAACAGAGTATTGTGATTGGTGCTATGATTTTCTTTTTCATGTACATACCTCTTTCGTGTTATTAGTAGAGGGATAACTATATAGTACCTCACTATATAGTGAATTACTACATAAAGATTTAATAAATATACTTTATGTAGAGGTGCAGAACATGAACTATGGACATTTAGAATTAAGGATAGAAGAACTGTTACAAGAAAAAGGTATCAGTAAGAATACGATTTGTAAGGAACTTGACATACCGAGGTCAAATTTCAATAGATATTGCAGAAATGAATTTCAAAGACTGGACGCAAATTTAATCTGTAAACTATGCAACTATTTTGAATGTGAAATTGGTGAGTTAATTCGATATGTAAAAGAATAAAGTGATAAATGGGTATGCGGAAATAAAAAATATTCGCATACCTTTTTAATTGAATATTTTATAAAATGGAATTATACTGTGTATAACATGAAACAGACAAATCGGAAGTTGCCTCACACGTTGTATATGAAAATATCATGAAAACAAGAAGGCAAAGAATATTTGCGTTAAAAAATAGAAATGTAAAAAGCTAATTGCTTGTTAATTTAGCAAATACATATAAAAATGTAATTGTAAGGAGGTAGGAATATGCAATTAGGTCAAGCGATTGCACAAATCAGAAAGGAACGAGGGCTGACACAAGAAGCTTTTGCAAAAATGTATAATGTAACAAGGCAAACGGTTTCAAATTGGGAGAACGAAAAGAGCTATCCAGATTTATCTACATTAGTAAAAATTAGTGATGAGTTCAATGTTTCTCTTGACATTTTATTGAAAGGAGATTTTCGTATGGTAAAAGATATTGATAAGAAGATAAAAAAACAGCCATTCTATATAGGAATTATAATCGGTTTAGTCATTATTGTTGTTGCTTTATTTTCCTTTATTTATGCCAATGACAAAAGGCTTAGTGATACTACAAAAGACTATGCAGATTTGATGTTGAATTCTGCGGTATCAATAGAGATACATGACTCTCAAAGCGACAAGCTGATAGCAAAATATGGAGATAAAAGTAGTATAGATAAGGTCAATGCTATTTTAGATATCGAGAACTGGGAAAAAGTAGAGAATATAGATAAAAACATCAATCCTATATACACCTTAGAGTTATATTATGATACTACGAAGCAAGATGCAAACGATGATATAAAAGAGATTACCATTTACAGTAATGGAGAATATGTTTCATTTTTTACTACTTCACCAGGAGGAGTTAAACAAAACTATAAAACTAATATTGATATTGCGGAATTAATAGACAAATAATATCTTAGATAAATTCCTGTTTGTATGCAACAAACGTTTGAACACTTTTTGAACACCGCAACCGTGATGAAGTCTTCAAAGCCCCTTTCTATCAGTATTTGAGATTAAGTAAAACGGTTCGATTCCGGTCTGCGGCATTAAGTAAAACAAGAGAACCGTTGAAATTACAGCGTTTCTCTTATTTTTTATATTAAGAAGCAAAGGCAGGAATATGAATGGGCTTCGCCGATTGGTCGAGAACAGTGGTAGTTGGAGGATTTATTTAAATGGGGAAACATGAAAAGGAAAGAGACGGATTCAAGAGCAGGACAGGGTTTGTCCTGGCCTGCATCGGGTCTGCGGTTGGTATGGGAAATATCTGGCGATTCCCATATATGGTGTCAGATTGGGGTGGTATGACATTTCTGCTGCCATATATTTTGTTTGTAATATTGATTGCGTCTACCGGAGTGATTGAAGAGATGGCACTGGGACGGGCAGCGAAAGGTGGTCCGATTATAGCATTTGGCAATTGCACGGAGATGCGAACTGGTAATGCGAAAGTGGGAAACACAATTGGCTGGATTCCGGTGCTGGGATCGCTTGCCATGGCAATCGGATATACAGTGATAGTCGGATGGATTTTTAAATATACATTTCTTGCGATCACGGGTCAGATTGCAGACATGGGTCAGGATATGGATGTGATCGGAGGAGTGTTCGGAAGAACCGCGGCAGCATTTGGTAATAATTTCTGGCTGGTTATTGCTGTACTTATAACAGCTGTTATTATGGCAATGGGAATTGCCGGGGGAATCGAACGTGCCAATGGTGTCATGATGCCGCTGCTGTTTGTGTTGTTTGTCGGTCTGGGAATTTATATTTTTACATTGCCGGGAGCGGTCGGTGGATATCGTTATATATTTACGATTAATCCAAGTGGACTTTTGGATCCTAAACTTTGGATCTACGCGTTTGGGCAGGCGTTTTTTTCATTATCTATTGCCGGTAACGGAACTGTGATTTATGGATCGTATCTGAGTGAGTCGGAAGATCTTGTGAGTTCAGCACGTAATGTGGCGATTTTTGATACGATTGCAGCGATGCTTGCGGCGTTGGTGATCATACCTGGTATGGCAGTTGGCGGTGCGGAATTGTCATCGGGTGGCCCGGGACTGATGTTTATTTATTTGATCAATGTATTTAATGGTATGGCAGGTGGCAAAATAGTAGGAATTGTATTCTATATTTGTGTGCTGTTTGCTGGTTTAAGTTCTCTTGTGAATCTGTATGAAGCGCCAATTGCTGCTATGCAGGAGATATTTGGAATGAAGCGTGTGACTGCAGTGGGAAGTATTGCGGGATTCGGATGTATCAGTGCGCTTATGATCCAGGGGATCGTTTCGGGGTGGATGGACGCGGTATCAATCTATGTCTGTCCGCTGGGGGCGATGCTTGCAGCAATCATGTTTTTCTGGGTGGCTGACAGGGAGTTTGCACTGAAAGCTGTGAATACCGGACGAGAGAAAAAGATTGGAGCATGGTTTCTGGTGCTCGGAAAGTATGTGCTTGTTCCGCTGGCATTGGTGGCATTAGTTGCAGGGGCACTGCTTGGTGGTATAGGATAAAGTAATGGGATTACTTTTGTGTATAAAATAAAAGACATGGAATTGCTTGACACTTTAATGAGAATATATTATATTAGAAAATGAGTTAGGAATAACTAACTCATTTCTTTTAATCAACGGTTAGATAAAACTAATCCAAATGTGTTAAAACTAACTTGTGGGTTTAAAGAAAAAGAATAATTCATGCAGAATGGGTGACACTAAAAGAACTGAAAAGTGTCTGACAGGCTGAAAGGAGACCTCGGAATGGAAAGATATCTGGTGGAGAACTGTTCTCCAACGCTTGCTTCGCTGAAAACCGGGAATTTATTTTCATATAAATACGATTCGCTGGAAGAAGTAGAATTCTATGTGGAATTCTGGAATCAGTGCATGGCAGAGAAAGGGGTATCCGTATGTATTCTGAAGATCCGAAAGCAGACGGCATTGATCTACGTATTCAGAAAAAACTTTCTTGAGCGTGATATGAAGCGTCCGGGAGTGGCGGAACTTCTGAAAAAATGTGGATACGAAAGTACTGATGCAGACTATGCGCTCAGACACTTGCGAGGACGTCTGGAAAATAATGAGGATTTTCCACACGAAATCGGTCTGTTTCTTGGTTATCCGCTTGGAGATGTGATTGGATTCGTGGAGAATGAAGGACGTAATTCTTTGTGTTGTGGGTGCTGGAAGGTGTATTGCAATGAATGTGAAGCGTTGCAGACGTTTCAGAAATTCAAAAAGTGCACAGAGGTTTATACTCATCTGTGGAATCAGGGAAAGAGTGTTTTGCAGCTCACGGTAGCTGCTTGACATAAGTTTAAATTTAAGGAGGATATCATTATGAGCAAAATTGCAGTTGTATATTGGAGTGGAACAGGTAATACAGAGGCTATGGCAAATGCTGTGCTGGAAGGTGTGAAAGAAGTAGGAGCGGAAGGAGAACTTCTGAATTGTGGAGAATTTGATGCGGCGAAAGTGGCTGACTATGATGCAATTGCATTTGGATGCCCGGCTATGGGAGATGAAGTGCTGGAAGAAGGCGAATTTGAGCCAATGTTTGAGGGATGCGTGTCAGCACTGAAGGATAAGAAAATCGCGCTGTTTGGTTCTTACGGATGGGGAGACGGCGAGTGGATGAGAAACTGGGAAGATGAATGCCGTAATGCAGGAGCAGTACTTGCGTGTGACAGCGTAACATGCAATGATGCACCGGATTCTGATTGTGAATCTGCTTGTAGAGCACTTGGAAAGCGGTTGGCATAATTGACGTGAAAAATGTATTCAAAAATATACATTTTTTAAATGCGTTGGAGATTGACAAGAGAGTTGATTTGACGTTAGAATGATTGAAGCAGAACAGGGGACTGCGGGAAATATACTTTTAGGAGGAAGTTATGGAACAGGAATGGAATTCATTTGTTGGAGGAGTTTGGCAGAAAGAAATTAATGTCCGTGATTTTATTCAGAAGAATTATACACCATATGAAGGTGATGATTCTTTCCTGGCTGGTCCGACGCAGGCTACAAAGGATCTGTGGGATCAGGTAATGGAGCTGTCGGCTGAAGAGCGTGCTAAGGGCGGAGTTCTGGACATGGACACTAAGATTATCTCAGGTATTACATCTCATGGACCTGGATATCTGAATAAGGATAAAGAGAAGATCGTAGGTTTTCAGACAGATAAGCCGTTTAAACGTTCACTTCAGCCGTATGGTGGTATCCGTATGGCAGTTAAGGCCTGCGAAGATAATGGTTATCATGTAGATCCACAGATCGTTGATTTTTTCCAGAAACACAGAAAGACTCATAACGATGGAGTGTTTGACGCATATACACCGGAGATGCGTGCATGCCGTTCCAGTCACATTATTACCGGTCTTCCGGATGCTTACGGACGTGGACGAATCATTGGCGATTACAGACGAGTAGCTCTGTACGGAGTGGATCGTCTGATCGAGGATAAGCAGAGACAGAAAGACGGTACCAGAGTGATCATGTATTCTGATGTTACCAGACAGAGAGAAGAGCTTTCAGAGCAGATTAAAGCACTGAAAGAGCTGAAAGAGTTGGGTAATATCTATGGATACGACATTTCCAAGCCGGCTTCTAATGTAAAAGAAGCAATCCAGTGGCTGTATTTCGGTTACCTTGCTGCTGTTAAGGAGCAGAATGGTGCAGCAATGTCGCTGGGAAGAACTTCTACATTTATTGATATTTATGCAGAAAGAGATCTGAAGAATGGCACATTCACAGAGGAAGAGATTCAGGAATTTGTTGATCACTTCATTATGAAGCTTCGCCTGGTTAAATTTGCCAGAACACCGGAGTATAATGCACTGTTCTCTGGTGATCCGACATGGGTAACAGAGTCTATCGGTGGTATGGGTATCGATGGTCGTACAATGGTAACTAAGATGTCATTCCGTTACCTGCATACACTGGAGAATCTTGGAACAGCACCGGAGCCGAATATGACCGTACTGTGGTCAACAAGACTGCCGAAGAACTTCAAGAGATTCTGTGCTAAGACATCCATTGCATCATCATCTATCCAGTATGAGAATGATGATCTGATGCGAGTAACACACGGAGACGATTATGCAATTGCTTGTTGTGTATCTTCTATGCGTGTCGGTAAAGAAATGCAGTTCTTTGGCGCTCGTGCGAACCTGGCTAAGTGCCTGCTCTACGCTATCAACGGTGGTGTGGATGAGGTATCTAAGAAACAGGTTGGACCAAAATACCGCCCGATTACTTCAGAGTATCTGGATTACGATGAGGTTATGGATCGTTTCCAGGATATGATGAAATGGCTGGCACAGGTATATGTTAATGCACTGAATATCATTCATTATATGCATGACAAATACTGCTATGAGCGTATTCAGATGGCACTTCATGATAAGCAGGTAAAACGCTGGTTTGCAACCGGTATTGCAGGTCTTTCAGTTGTTGCCGATTCGCTGTCAGCGATCAAATATGCAAAGGTTAAGACGATCCGCGATGAAAATGGAATCGTTGTTGACTATAAAGTAGAGGGAGATTTCCCGAAATATGGTAACGATGATGACCGTGTAGATGACATCGCTTACACTGTAGTAAAAGAGTTCATGCATTATATTAAGAGTAATCATACTTACCGTGGAAGTATTCCGACAACATCAATCCTTACGATTACATCCAATGTTGTATATGGTAAAAATACAGGATCCACACCAGACGGAAGAAAAGCAGGTGAGGCATTTGCTCCGGGAGCTAACCCGATGCACAAGAGAGACAGCCACGGTGCAGTAGCATCTCTGAGCTCTGTGTCTAAGCTTCCATTTAAAGATGCACAGGATGGTATTTCTAATACATTTTCTATCATTCCTGGAGCGCTTGGTAAAGAAGATGCAGTATATATGAGCGATATCAGCCTGGATGACTTGAGTTTCTCTATGGAGCCAGACTGCGCTTGTGAGGAACCGAACCTTACAGATGACAGAGAGGAGGAAATGTAATATGAATATCAGCGAATCACAGATTGATAATTTGGTAAACCTTCTGGATGGCTATGCAGAAAAAGGTGGACACCATCTCAATGTTAATGTATTTACAAGAGAGAAACTCCTGGATGCACAGGCACATCCGGAAAAATATCCGCAGCTTACCGTCAGAGTATCCGGTTATGCAGTAAACTTTAATAAACTGACGAAAGAGCAGCAGGATGAGATCATCGCAAGAACTTTCCATGAGAGCATGTAAGGTTCTGGCGGGGAGAATCAATTGACAGGATATATTCATTCCACAGAGAGCTTCGGGACCGTAGATGGTCCCGGAGTTCGTTTTGTAATATTCTTTCAGGGATGTCCTATGCGTTGTAAGTACTGCCACAATCCGGATACGTGGGAGATTAATGCGGGCACGGAAGTGACCGTAGAAGAACTCTTGGAGCGCTATGAAAGAAATAAAGAATTCTACCGCAAGGGTGGAATTACAGCTACAGGCGGAGAACCGCTGCTGCAGATTGGATTTCTGACGGAGCTTTTTACAGAAGCGAAGAAGCGTGGAATCCATACCTGTCTGGATACATCTGGCATTATGTACAGCAAGGAAAAGCAGGACGAATTCGAGCGGTTATTCCATGTGACAGATCTGGTGCTGTTGGATATTAAACACAGCGATCCGGCAGGACATGTGGAACTTACCGGAAGAAAGCAGGAAGCGGTACTTCAGTTCATGAAAGCTCTTGAAAGGGCAGAGATACCGGTAGTAATTCGGCATGTGGTAGTGCCGGGGATTACTGACGGTGAAAAGGAACTGACAGATACCGGACATCTGATCGGAGGTCTGCGTAATCTGGTGGGATTGGAGATCCTGCCATACCATACGATGGGAATTAATAAGTATAAAAATATGGGCAAAGAATACCCTCTGGAAGGTGTGCCAGAGATGAAACCGGAGCAGGCAAAGAAAGCGCGTATGACCATATTGAGAGCAATACAGGAAGTGAGGAGAAATTTGTAGGAATTTCTCCTTTCTCTTTATGTTATAATAAGATGTCAGGAAAAACACGAGGCAATCCACAGGCATCATAATAAGAAAAGAAAAAGGATGGAATAAGTATGAATACAGAGGCACAATTAAGAGAGCAGTTGAACAGGATTAATCGCAGAAGCTATCCTGCGTATAAAGATCTGAGAGGAAGTTATCAGTTTCCGGGATACATTCTGCATATTGACCATGTGCAGGGAGATCCATTTGCAGCTCCATCTAAAGTGAGTGTTGAAGTTATGCAGAAAATGGCAGGGTTTCCAAAGACACTTTTTAGTGAACCACATAGGAGAATAGCGTTACAAGATCATCTGATTCGTGAATTTGGAAAGGTAATGAGCGGATATATGTTTCAGGCAAAAGGTTCCGGCAAAAGTGGTCTGATGAGTATATCAAAATGCGGTCAGCAGGTGCTGGAACGAACCGCTTTGACAATGGATGACAGGCGGATTCTGGTGAGATTTGAAGTGGGCTTTTCTGCAAATGGACGTACGATCAATGCGCCGGAACTGGAGAAGATACTTTTTCGTTTTGTCCCGGAATGTGTGAAACGAGCATTATACTATAATAACATGGATGCGAAGAAGATTCAGGAAATCGTGGAATTGGCAGATGATCAGCAGGCAATCAGGGAACAGCTTCCAGAGCGCGGGCTTGTGGCGTTTGTGGCAAATGGTGCGATGCTCCCACGAGAAAGTGGTGTGTCAGATCGACCAATGCGAGGAGCAGTGCCATTTGAATCGCCGGAATCAATGGAAGTAGAACTTACACTTCCGCATAAAGGTAAAATCAAAGGCATGGGAATTCCCGAAGGGATCACCTTGATCGTTGGCGGTGGCTATCATGGTAAATCTACTCTTTTGAAAGCACTGGAACTTGGAGTGTATAATCACATTAAGGGAGACGGAAGAGAATATGTGATTACTGATCACACGGCGATGAAGATACGTGCGGAAGATGGACGGGCTGTGTCTCATGTTAATATATCTCCATTTATTAATAATCTTCCAAACGGAAAAGATACGGTGGATTTCTCGACAGAAGATGCCAGTGGATCAACTTCACAGGCTGCGAATGTAGTGGAGACAGTAAATGCAGGCGCAAAAGTATTATTGATTGATGAAGATACTTCTGCAACTAACTTTATGGTGAGAGATGAATTGATGCAGTCAGTGATCGCTAAGGATAAAGAGCCAATCACGCCATTTATCGATCAGGCAAGGAATCTTTATAAAAATCAGGGCGTATCAGTTATTTTGGTTGCCGGAAGTTCCGGGGCGTATTTTCATATCGCAGATAAGGTCATACAGATGGATACATATCGTACATTGGATATTACAGAAAAAGTCAGAGCCATCTGTGAGAGAACACCGGAAAAGGAGGGCGGTGTTCATGAACTGGCGTTGAGTATGCTGGGCAATAATCTCTGGAAACAGAATGACAGAGTTCTTACAGCGTATAAGGTGGAAAAGAAACATGAACAGATTAAGGTAAAACAGTTTGGGAAAGACAGTTTTTCCATCGGTAAAAGTGCAGTAGAATTAAAGTATGTAGAGCAGATTGTAGATGTAGAGCAGACTACAACTTTGAGTTATGTGATGAAATACGTACTGGAACAATTAGAAAAGAACCCGCACACAGAGATTTATGAACTGTTGGAAATGATATGTGACAGGATCAATGAGGAGGGACCTGGAGCAGTGTGTGGCAGAAACGTGCCGGGAAATCTGGCAGAAGTGCGCAGACAGGAAATCTATGCCTGTGTGAACCGATACCGTGGATTCAGGATATAGGATAGGAGCTATATAGAAAAAAGTTTTAAAAAAGTGTTGACAAAACAGATGCTTTGCTATAAAATAAATTTTGTTGTGAGCGAGATAATTACTCACAACAATGTGTGGGCGTAGCTCAGCTGGATAGAGCGTTTGGCTACGGACCAAAAGGTCGGGAGTTCGAATCTTCTCGCCCACGTACTTAAGCCTGTAGGTGTTTGCCTACAGGTTTTTTTTATTCAGAGCATTTTGCACATTTAATGTGTTGTGCAGAAAAGCCGGCGAGGTTCCTTTCTCCGGCAGAAGCAGTTCACGGAGCGGGCGGATTTATGCAGTCTGGTGATGTATTAGTATGGGCATCCAGAGGCGGTAAGACTGATGAATTATTTCCGATATTAGACATTTGCCATAAGAAATCTGTGACCGTAATTGGTATTACGGAGAGGCCGGAATCAGAACTTGCCAAAGAGTCAGATATTATACTTCCGATTCGTGTAACGGAAGAGACGGATAAATATAATTGTCAGGGGACATCAAGCTTTGTGGCTGTAACAGCAGTGTTTGACGCGCTTCAGGCAGCGGTGATTGAAGAGACGGGATATCAGAATGAACAGTTTGCTTTGATTCATCCGGGCGGAGCTGTAGGAAAAAGATTAGCGGAAAAACGGTAAATTCGGGAATAAAAATAAGGTAAAAAAATAGAAACAGCACTATATACATAATAATGTGTATGGTGCTGTTATTTTTTTCTCAAAATAAAATAAATGAAAATAGATATTGACATAACAAACAAAACGAGTTAGCATAATAATAAACTTATGTAAAATTAAAAGGAGATGGGGAATTGGAAGAAAAAAGGAACTATGAGATTCTGAAATTTGTAATGCATGGTGACAAATGTTATATGAGTACGGATATTGTGAAGGGAAAACCGTTGATCGTATGGCTGAAATATCATGCGCACATTACAAAAGAACAGTTTTATGAATGGGCTCGGCAGATTATTGCTGATCTGGATCACTTTCACAGATGTCGTGGTAATCCTTGCTATCAGTATGTGAATCCATATAGCGTAATCGTTGGGGAGGATAGGAAGGTATATTTGTTGGATCTTGCAAGCAAAGAGCAGGAAGACATGATGCATCTTATGCAGCGGCGCTATGTGAGGGAAAATTTTCTGTCGCCAGAGAACCAGTATTATCAGAAGTCAGAAGAGAAGGAAGATATCTACGGTTTTGGCAAGATGATACAGTATGTTTTATCGTCAGTTGAGCTGGAACCTGAACTCAAATTTCTGGAAAGCGTACGTATTCAGAAGATTATAACCAGATGTCTGGATAAGCAGGGTAAGAAGAGGTATCAGAAATTATCAGATCTTTCAGGACAGTTTTCTTTGTCAGAAAAAAGAAATGGAAGTAAAAAGATAATGTATGTGATGATTGCGTTGGCAGTAATAGGACTGCTGGTCTTGTCAGGAAACAGGATTGTTTCATGCATATCCGGACAGAGTCGCCGACAGGGCGGACAGGATACGAAACTTGCTGATACAGAACGGAAAGAGGACATGAAGGCGCAGGCGTATCAGGAACAGTTTCAGGAGTTAAAGGAACAGTGGGAGACGGAAAGAAAAGAATTGCAGGATGAAAGTAGCAAGCGGGAGCAGGAATTGCTGTATGATCTGGCATTTGTGTATTTCAGTCAGATGAAAGATTATGAAGTGTGCAGCAGATATCTGGAAGAGATGAAAGAGCCGGATGCATTTGCAAAGGATATGGTCAGATTATGCGGGATGATGAGCAGGGCAGACGGAGAAGACGATAATACAGAGAAGCGGACTGAGGATGAAGAAGAGTCGGTGGAAATGTTATTGGAGCGTATGCGTCAGGAAATTCCGGATGAAGAGGATGAAAGGTATGCGGAGTGTATTGAATTCGCAAAAGAGCAGCTGCAGAAGGAGGATGTTGTGGAAGAACAGACATCCGGGGAAGAAAGTTAAGTACGAGGAGGCAGGAGTATGTATATAAAATCTAGCATCGAAGAAATGAAGAACCGAAAGAGAGAACTAGGATGGACGAACCAGAAGCTTGCAGATCAGGCCGGGATACCGGTGGGGACACTGAATAAGATTTTCAGCGGTATGACAAGATATCCAAGAGACAAGACGATGAATGCGCTGATTCAGGCACTGGGTATGGACTATTACACCATGGGAGGTAGTATAGAATTGTCCGTGGCAAGAGAACAAGGCGTCTATCAGTCTGGAAAGCCGGAACGAAGAATTCCGAGAAGTGCTTATGACGCACTTCCGGATGAATTGAAGGCAGAATTGATTGATGGGAAACTTTATTACCGCAGGTCTCCGTCTGTGAGACATCAGGAACTTCTGGTAATGCTTGCATCAGAGCTTATGTATTATATGCATAGCCATGGCGGGGGCAGAAAAGTACTGGCAGCTCCGTGTAATGTATGCCTGGAAGGAGATGATTATACGGTTCTGCAGCCAGACATTTTTGTGGTACAGCGTAAGGAAATGCTTCGGGATGGCAAGAACTGTATGGGGGCGCCGGAACTGATCATGGAGATTGTATCGGCAGAAGATTCCAACCATGATTATGAACTGAAGCGCCACAAGTATCAGAGTGCAGGAGTGAACGAATACTGGATCATTGATCCGGCGAAAATGAGGATTGTAGTGTATGCAGAGGAACGGGACGCTCTGCCGGCAATTTATACGTTTGATGAATGTGTAGAATCTGTGTTGTATGAAGGATTTCAGGTGGATTTTTCAAAAATGAAATACTGCTAGAAAATTTGTGATATAGGATTGACATTAACAGGTTGACTTGCGTGTTATTAGTTTATTATACTCAAAGTAAGATTATGAGAGAAGAGGGCATGTTTATGTTTGGAATCTACTATTATTATCGCAATTTAATTCTTCTTGCAGTTGTACCGGCAATCATTCTTTTGGTAAAAGTATATCAAAAGGACAAAGTTGAAAAAGAGTCTCCCAAGATGTTAGTGACACTGATTATGTGTGGAATATTCTCTGCGTTTCCGGCATTGCTGGTGGAGATGGCAGGGGATTGGGTGTTACAGAGCTTTCTGTCTGAAAACAGTCTGGTCTATCATCTGATTACCTGTATGATAATTGTGGCATATGCAGAAGAGGGTTCCAAATACATAATGTTAAAATTAAGAACCTGGAAATCAATAGAGTTTAACTGCCTGTATGATGGAATGTTGTATGCTGTGTACATTTCTCTTGGCTTTGCAGTGTTGGAGAATATTAGTTATTCTATCGGTTATGGATGGGGGACAGCGCTAATCCGTGCTGTGACAGCTGTTCCGGGACATGCATGCTTTGGCGTGTTTATGGGTGCGTTTTATGGATTTGCAAAGCAATATGAACGCATAGGACGAATAGATCTTTCCAGACGGTATCGAAAGTTTGCTGTTGTAGTGTCGGCATTTATCCACGGCTGCTATGATCTGATTCTTTCGGTGGAACTTCCGACGATTGCATTCTATACATATACAATCGCAATGTTTGTGTTGGCATTTCGGTTGCTTCGAAAGATGTCAGATATGGATCGGTACATATAGAATGAAAAAGAGTCCTAAAAGGGAGGATGCCGGGTCACCGCTTTCGCGGGCCCGGCACGTATTATGAAAAAGTTTTATCTATGTTAATTTACTTATCGTCTATCTCTTGTTGATGATTATAGTATAGCCGGTATCTGTGAAAAAATAAGGTTTAATAAGTGAAGTATTTTTGAAAGAAAAATGAACAAACTGTGAACAACTGGAGTTATGACGGCATATTTACGACCTTTTCGGACATTTTTTGGTAAAAAAGGCGAATTGGAAAAAGTGATAAAATGGGATATACTATTATGGTATCTATTGAATGAAGTGAAAGGATAGATTTATGAAGTATATTTCATTTGCAATTCCCTGTTATAATTCGCAGGAATACATGGCGCATGCGATTGAGACCATTCTTACCGGCGGGGAAGATGTAGAGATTATTATTGTGAATGATGGATCAAAAGATAATACATCTAAGATTGGACATGAGTATGCAGAAAAGTATCCGGATATTATCCGCGTGATTGACAAAGAGAATGGTGGACATGGTGACGCAGTTAATTATGGACTTGCCAATGCCGAGGGAAAATATTTTAAAGTTGTAGACAGTGATGACTGGGTTAATACAGAATCATTACAGAATATTTTGAATGTACTGAAGAAGATGGAAGAACATGGCGAAGAAGTAGATATGCTTATAGCCAATTATGTATATGAAAAAGAGGGAGTATCGCATAAGAAGGTGATTCATTACCGTAATGTACTGCCTCAGAACCAGATTTTTAAATGGTCAGATGTGGGCAGATTCCATATTGATCAGTATATTTTGATGCATTCAGTTATTTATCGTACTGATATGCTGAAACTGTGTCAGCTTACATTACCGAAGCATACGTTCTATGTAGATAATATCTATGTATATTATCCGCTTCCACATGTACGTAAGATGTATTATATGGATGAGGATTTCTACAGATATTATATTGGACGAGAAGATCAGTCGGTCAATGAAAAGGTTATGATCAAGCGTGTTGACCAGCAGATATTTGTAACCAGAACGATGATAGATATGTACCAGATGCGTCAGATTTCTAATAAAAAACTGCGCGCATATATGGAAAAATATCTGGCAATCATGATGACCGTTTCTTCTATTTTGTGCATTCGCTCCAAAGATCCGGAGAATATGGAAAAGAAGAAGGAACTCTGGAAATATCTGAGACAGAAGGATAAGAAGACATTTGTACGTATTCGATATGGCATTCTTGGTCAGAGTATGAATCTTCCGGGCAAGTCCGGACGTAAGATTTCATCACTGGCATATCTGCTTGCAAGAAAGATTATCGGATTTAATTAAAATATTTGAAGAGTGCGTGTGTTTATGGTAAAATACGTGAGGAACCGAATGGGTTAATTAATAAACATTATAATAAAGGAGAAATGATTATGAGAATTTCACCACTTCAGAAGGCAAGATATGAGTATACTCCAAAACTTCCTGGAATGCTCAGAAATGGTATCGCAGAAATCAGCGTAAAAGAAGGAGAAGCAACTCAGAGCGTTGCTGATCAGGAGAAGATTGCAGAGCTTTTCCCTAACACATATGGAAAGCCGGAGATCACATTTATAAAAGGACAGAACACAGCTGCAGATAAGAAGCAGGTTGTAGGTGTTATCCTGTCAGGTGGGCAGGCTCCTGGTGGACACAACGTAGTAAGTGGTCTGTATGATGCACTGAAGGCTACTAACAAGGACAATGTCCTCCTTGGATTCAAGGGTGGTCCGAGCGGACTTTTGGAAGATAAATACATCGAGATGACAGATGAGTACATTGATCAGTATAGAAATACCGGTGGATTTGATATCATCGGTTCCGGAAGAACGAAGCTTGAGACTCCGGAGCAGTTTGCAGTAGCAGCAGAAGTATGCAAGAAGCACGGAATCACAGCGATCGTTATCATCGGTGGAGACGATTCTAATACAAATGCATGTACACTTGCTGAGTATATGGCGGCTAATAACACAGGCGTTCAGGTAATCGGATGCCCTAAGACAATCGACGGAGACCTTAAGAATGAAGATATCGAGTGTTCATTTGGTTTCGATACAGCAACTAAGACATACAGCGAGCTGATCGGTAACATCGAGAGAGATGCTAACTCAGCTAAAAAGTACTGGCACTTCATCAAGGTTATGGGACGTTCAGCTTCTCACGTAGCACTGGAGTGTGCACTTGAGACTCAGCCGAACATCTGCCTGATCGGTGAGGAAGTAGCAGCTAAGAAGATGTCACTGTCTGAGATCGCTGATTACATTGCTGATTCTGTAGAGAAGAGAGCAGCTAACGGAGATAACTTCGGTGTAGCTATTATCCCAGAGGGTATCGTAGAGTTCGTTCCTGAATTCTCTGTACTGATCGCTGAGATCAATGAGCTTCTTGCGGGTGAGAAGACAGAAGAGTTCAATGCACTTCCATCATGGGATGCTAAATATGAATTCATCAAGGCTGGACTTACAAAAGAGTCTATGTCTGTATTTGAGATTCTGCCGCAGGGAATTCAGCAGCAGCTGTTCCTTGAGAGAGATCCGCACGGTAACGTACAGGTATCTCTGATCGAGTCTGAGAAGTTGTTTGCAGCACTGGTAGCTGACAAGCTTGCTGAGAGAAAAGCAGCAGGAACATACACAGGTAAATTCGCTACACAGCATCACTTCTTCGGATACGAAGGAAGATGTGCATTCCCATCTAACTTCGATGCTGACTACTGCTATTCACTTGGATACAATGCATTCATGCTGATCCAGTATGGCTTCAATGGATATCTTTCTAAGGTATCTAACCTGTCTAAGCCGGCTGAAGAGTGGGTTGCAGGCGGTATGCCGATCACTAAGATGATGAACATGGAAAGAAGAAATGGTAAAGATAAGCCGGTTATCAGAAAAGCACTTACAGAGCTTGATGGAGCTCCATTCAAGTACTTTGAGGCACACAGAGATCAGTGGGCTGTTGAGACTGCATTCTTATTCCCAGGTGCTATCCAGTACTATGGACCAGCTTCTGTATGTGATATCACAACAAGAACACTTGCACTTGAAAAAGGCGAAGAGATCTAATTAGATTTGAATAATGATATATTATTGTAAGGCGCACGGATTGACCGTGCGCCTTATTTTATGCAATAAAGCATCATTAGCAGGTTATTCATTTCATAGATATGAGAATAAAAGCGTGAACGTGTGGAGCGAAGTGTGAATAATCAGAAGCTGGAGAATTTATTAAACTTAGCATTAGATGCAGACGAGAATGAAAGAGAACGGTCTGAGATTCTGGATGTGGGCTATGATCCCATTGAAAAAGAGTGGGAGCTGATCGTAAAATATTCCGGAGATATAGATATGATCCGTCCACTGGTTGTGGACATGACAGTGCTTTTGAATGAGTATATGATTGTGACAGTGCGAGAGTCTGTGATTGATCAATTGTCTGCGATTCCACAGGTAGAATATATAGAAAAGCCGAAACGATTATATTTTCAGATTGCAAATGGAAAGAGGGTGTCTTGTATTGATTCAGTACAAGGTTCCCGGTTTGGGTTATCCGGAAAGGGAGTGCTGATCGGTATGATAGATTCCGGGATTGATTATAGTTTGGATGCATTTCTCAAAGCGGATGGAAGCACAAGAATCCGTTACCTTTGGGATCAGACAAATGGAAAAGAATATATTTCGGAAGAAATTAATCAAGCACTAAGCGCAGGAAATTTAGCAGAACGATATCGTATAGTACCAAGCGTTGACAGTTCCGGACACGGAACAGCAGTTGCTGGAATTGCAGCAGAGGTAGCATCGGAGAGTGAACTAATTGTGGTGAAAATGGGACTGCCAAGGCAAGAAGGATTCCCAAGGACAACGGAACTGATGCGAGGTGTAGACTATGTGATTCGGAAAAGTATAGAACTTGACATGCCTGTGGCAGTGAATATCAGTTTCGGCAATTCATACGGCGCGCACAACGGACAGTCGTTGGTTGAGCGTTATCTGGACAGCGTGGCGGGACTGGGACGATGCTGCATCTGTGTGGGAGCAGGCAATGAAGGCGTCGGAGCAGGGCATGCTTCCGGCATAGTAAGAACCGGTGAGGAACAACGGACAGAACTGGCGGTACAGGAAAAAGAAGCAGGATTAAATGTACAGATCTGGAAGAATTACACGGATGAAATGAGCATTACGCTTGTGAATCCGTCAGGTATACAGATCGGACCATTGCAGGAAGTGCTTGGACCACAGCGATTTCGTGTAGGACAGACAGAACTGTTTTTATACTATGGCATGCCAGCTCCTTACAGCACAAGACAGGAAATCTTTATTGATTTTCTGGCAGTAAACGATTATATTGCTTCTGGGCTGTGGCAGATCATTCTGACTGGCAATCGAGTGGTAGATGGAAGATATGACCTTTGGCTTCCGGGAGGTGGTGTGCTAAATAGCGGAACCGGATTTACCAGGCCAAGTGCACAGGCAACCATGACCATACCGGCAACGGCAAGTCGGGTGATCACCATTGGTGCATATGATGCAAGAACATTTACCTATGCGGATTTCTCCGGACGTGGTCCGGCAGACGAAAACACTTTCTGGGAAACGGCGAAGCCGGATCTTGTGGCACCCGGGGTGGCGGTAAGAAGTGTGGCGACAGGTGGAGGATATGGAGAGTATACAGGGACTTCATTTGCAGTACCATTTGTAACAGGGAGCGCAGCACTACTGATGGAATGGGGAATCATAAAAGAAAATGATCCCTACCTGTATGGGGAGAAAGTAAAGGCATATCTTAGAAGGGGGGCGAGAGAGCTGCCGGGATTTGCAGAATATCCCAATAATCAGGTGGGGTATGGGAGACTATGCCTTTCAGAGAGCATACCAAAATGAAGATGATAGATGTAGTAATAAATGAAAAAATATGCTACAATACATACACAATGTGTAAATGAAAAGGGGGGAGAAAATGGAAATAAAAGATAAAATAAAAGAATTACGAGAAAGTACCGGAATGAACAGAAAGGAATTTTGTGAATATTTTGAAATTCCATACAGAACAGTAACAGAGTGGGAACGAGGAACCAGAAAGATGCCAGATTATGTGTTACGTTTGTTGGCGTATAGAGTAAGGATGGATAATCTTATCGTAAAGGAAGATGTGAATGAAGAATAAAATAATTGAAGTGCAAAACGTGCAGATTTCTATTTCGAAACAGGAGTTAGATGATTATATTTGTATTACAGATATTGCTAAAGCTAAATCAGATTCTGTCAGGGCAGCAGATGTGGTAAGAAATTGGTTAAGAAATCGTGGTACTTTGGAATATTTGTCTGTATGGGAACAGATATATAATCCCAATTTTAAAGTGTTCGAATCCGAACACTTTAAAAAGCAAGCAGGGTTATTGACTTTTACACCTAGTGTTTCGGAATGGGCAAATGAAACAAATTCAACGGTTAAAGGAAGAAGAAAACAATTCTGGACAAAAGGAATGGGATGCAAAACGTTTTTTAAGTAAAAATAATTATCTGATCCAGACGGATGCTGTAAAAAGATACTTGCTTCCTCAAATGAATTACAGAGAAAACCTTCAATGGCTGGCATATGCGGAAGAAGCAGATATATTAAATGTAGCATTATTTGGATTTACGGCGAAAGCATGGAGAGAGGCAAATCCTGAACTTGCGAAGAAAAACAATGTCAGAGATTTTGCAACAATTAATGAATTAACAGTTCTATCCAATCTGGAATCACATAATGCACAGATGCTGCGTGAAGGAAAAGAAAAAGGAGAAAGATTTAAAATATTACAAGAGATTGCTGAATATCAGCTGAATGTCTTGAATGCAGCTGAAGAGATTAAAATGATAGAGAGTGATGGAGGAATGCCAGAGGTATGAATTTGAGGAGAATTTTGTAAAGTATTTTTCCTATATCATAATATTTGATGTAGGATATAACAGCCAAGGAAGAGGAAAAATATGGATTACGTTTATAACTATAATGATATGCAATTTTTTGCCGAAACAAAAAATGATATAGAAGAAAGAATGCAGAGAAGGCTTACTTATTACAGAATGTACTTATATGCGTATATGGTTGGGAAAATCAGCAAAGAAAAGACGGAAGGCTGTGTAAAGAAAAGCAAGATGTCTTCGTTCTGGGACAAAGAAAGTTGTTTAGAGCAGAAAATATATGGGATGATGACAAAATGGAAGGTAAGACATCCTATAATTGGGATTGTTCTTTGCACGATATTAGGAAGTGTGCTTCTTAGTTTGGTGACGGAAATTATTATAGATGCAATTATTATGATGCTATAAAAAGCCGCATATTTTTGCGGCGATTTGATCTTATTTTATGTATCGATATTACACAGGAAAAGGGGCGGCAGCATGGATATAATTAAGTTAAAAGAAACGATACTCCAGGATAAGGTATTTCTAATTCAGATATTCAAAAAATATTCGGTTTGGGAGAAAAAGAGAAGGCCAAGGCATCGAGACTTCTTACCAGTGCCGTTGAAGGTGGATATATTAAAGTAATGGACCCGGATACAACACCCAGATATAAAAAGTATATTCCATATTGGGCATAATTTAAGTTTCGCTAAGCTTGATTTGATAGGCTGGCTATAGTGGTAATAATATGACATTTGTTGATGGATAAATGTGACAATGACGTTACATCCTCCCCACTGATTTTGTGACAACAATATAACGTCCTCCGTTCCAAAACAACGGTTTTATAGGAAAAATCGAAGGAAAAAAGGTTAAAAAGTTTGTAGCGATGACTTGACATCCTCGGGGGAGGTTGTGTTTGGAGAGAAGTTTACCAAATCAAAAATCAGATGTAAAGATATTGTAAGCATAAGGCAAGTTTGTTACGATATATAAGTCGAGGTCTTGGATTTGCGGTACTTGTGAAAAATGATTCCGTTATGATGGAAGACTGTGTGGGAAAAGAATTGGAGTGATACGGAGCAGTAGAAATGATGAAAAAGACACAAAATAAATTAACATATATTATGCGTACATTGATGATGGTGATGACGAGTATTTTGATCATATTATTTTTTGTCATCATATCGCTTGTTGGACAGATACAGGGAACTGCACGAGTGGTGAATTATGCCGGACTGGTGCGTGGCGAAACCCAGCGTATGATCAAGCTGGAAGATGCGGAAGAACCACAGGATAAGATGATGAATACCATCAGTTCCTATATTCAGGGACTCCGAGAGGGAAGTAGTGATCTGAACCTGGTGTGTCTGGATGATAAGGATTTTCAGAACAAGATGGAAGAACTGGACTCTTATTTTGAAGAACTTAAAAAAGAGATTCTGTCGGTCCGTGAGAATGGGTATGAGAATACGGATATTATCGAGAAGAGTGAGACTTTTTTCGGCATCTGTGATGAGGCGGTTGGTTATGCAGAAGCATATTCTCAGCGAAAAGCTTCAGCATTGAATGTGTTGGAGCAGATTGTATTTGCGGATATTGCAGGTCTTATTATCCTGATTGCATTTGAACTGATCAAAGCATTGAGATTCGCAGCGCAGAATCGTATGCTCCAGAAGAAGGTATATCTGGATGAGGCGACAGGACTTCCAAATAAGAATAAATGTGAAGAAATCCTGGGGAACCCGGAACCGGTACCGTTGGATGGACTGACAGCAGTCTGTGTATTTGACCTGAACAATCTGCGTACGATCAATAATAATCTGGGTCACGAAAAGGGGGATGAGTATATCAGATCCTTTGCGGTGGAATTGCGAAAAGCTGTACCAGTTGAATATTTTACAGGAAGAGATGGCGGCGATGAATTTATTGCAGTATTTCATGGACTGGATCATTCGGAGATAAGGAGAATGCTTCGGATGATTCGGGAGCATATGGTTGCGTATTCTGCAGAACACCCGGAGATGCCGCTAAGCTATGCAGTAGGATATGCATTGTCCTGTGATTTTGAACAGTGTACCATGCGGGAATTATTCCGATTGGCGGATAAGAATATGTATGTAGATAAGAATCATGCCAAGATGGAAGAGGCAGCGGAAAGACAGAGAAAAAACCGGAGCCTGCTGGCCTGGGTGAGGAAACAGGAATACTATTTTACAGATTGTATTTACTGTGATGCTATGTTGGATCAGTACCGGATACTGCGTGCAGGTTCCGAGTTCTTCCTGGCGGAAGAAGGAAGTTATTCCGGAGCAGTCGAACAGATTGTGCAGATATTAGCTACAGATGATACTCGTAGAGATATGTGGAGGAAGCTGCAGATTGATTATATACAGATACATTTGAGTAAGGAAAAGGAGATTATACAGTCATATCTGAGCGGAAATGTACCACCTGTGAAGAGAGGACGTATGACAATCCTGGATGTGGACCATGCGCCAGATGGACGTCTGCATCATTTTATCCTTGGCTTTGAACCATTCCGTGACCGGAAGGAAGTTGCACAGAATGAAAAGCTGCAGCTGACCAGATATTATGATCAGGTGAAACATTCTCTGATGGAAAACGGTGATTATGTAGATGCGCTGATGGAGACGGCACAGGCGATATATTCAGTGGAATTGACACATGACTGTCTGGAAAAAGTGTATTATCCGGAGGGTGACCCTGACTCTGATTCTCATATAGAACCACCGTATTCTTATAATGCATATTGTGCAGAACGCAGAAAATATGTGACGGAAGACACACTGGAAAATTACCGGATCATGGATTCTTCTGAAAAGCTTCTGGAGCGTTTTGAGAATGGTGAGAAGCAGATTACGGTGGAATACTGTGAGCGCGGTGTAGAAAGAAGATTATACTGGCTTCAGAAGACGGTGCTCATGTCCAGAGATATGGTGTATGACAGCAGAACGCAGCAGGAAAGCAGAGTGGTTCATGGTATTATTCTGTTTAAGGATACATCAGAGTTCCATGAGAAGGAGCATCAGGAAAAGGAACGCCTGGAATCAGCATTTCATAAAGCAGATCTGGCAAGTAAGGCGAAGACAGAATTCCTGAACCGTATGAGTCATGATATCCGTACGCCGATCAATGGTATCATGGGTATGTTGGAGATTATGCGTCGGGCAGAAGAAGATCCGGAGAAGAGCAGAGAATGTATGGAAAAAATACAGATTTCAGCAGGTCATCTTCTGGAATTGATAAATGATGTGCTGGATATGAGTAAGATTGAAGTAGATCAGATTGAACTTCCAAGAGAACCATTTGATCTGGTAGAATTGATGCGGGAAGTGAGAGCGTTAGTAGAAGCACAGCTTACGGAGATGGGACTTGAACATCGAATTTCCAGAGGACATATGGTACACACATCGCTGATTGGAAGTCCGTTGCAGCTTCGTCAGATTATGGTGAACCTGTTTAGTAATGCAATTAAATATAATAAAGAAGGCGGTTCTATCGAGACCTATGCCGGAGAATTATCCTGTGACGGAAAGATAGTATACTATGAATTTATCATTACAGATACCGGTGTTGGCATGAGTCGGGAATTTGTAGAAGAACATTTATTTAAGCCATTTACGCAGGAACAGTCAGATGCAAGAACACAGTATAAAGGAACCGGTCTGGGTATGTCAATCGTGCAGGGGCTGATTCAGAAAATGCATGGTTCCGTTCAGGTAGAGAGTGAGCTTGGGAAAGGGACAAAAATTACCTGTCAGATACCATTTGAGCTGGATACAGAAAGCGAAATGATAAAAGAGACAGGGGGAATATCAGATGTCACTGCAATAGAAAATCTTCATATACTTCTGGCGGAGGATAACGAGATTAATATGGAGATTGCGGAATTTTACCTGGAGGATATGAAGATTAAGGTAGATAAAGCGTGGAACGGTAAAGAAGCTGTGGAGATGTTTGCTGCTTCTGAACCTGGAACATATGATATGATCCTGATGGATATCATGATGCCGGTCATGGATGGACTGGAGGCGGCCAGATACATCCGTCAAATGGAACGGAGCGATGCGAAGAAGATTCCGATTCTGGCACTGACAGCGCAGGTGACATCAGAAAGTATCGTAGAATGCGGCAAGGCCGGAATGGACGGACATCTTACCAAACCGATCGAGGCACAGAAGCTGAAAGAGAAGATTTTTACATATTTTACATAGATTTAACCTAAATCTGCAAAGATAATCATATTTCTCTGATAATGTTTACTTGATAAAGAAAGAGGAAACACATAGGAAATGAGGAGAATGTGATGAATGAAGTATGTAAGGTAGTATTTGGATTGGCTGGCGGTCTGGCACTGTTTTTGTATGGGATGAACAGTATGAGTGATGCGCTGCAGAAGGCTGCCGGAGAGAAAATGAAGAAGATTTTGGAGTTCCTGACTAAGAATCCGATTATGGGAGTGCTGGCAGGAGCACTGGTTACAGCAGTGCTGCAGAGCAGTTCTGCAACTACAGTTATGGTGATTGGTTTTGTCAGCGCCGGACTGATGAGTCTGCCACAGGCAATTTCTGTTATTTTTGGTGCCAATATTGGTACAACAATGACTGCACAGCTTATGGCATTTAAGATTACAGACTATATATATCCGATTATTTTTGTTGGCTTTATGCTTTACTTTGCTTCTAAGAAAGAAAAGGTAAAGAATGTTGGTCTGGTTATTTTTTCTTTTGGTCTGTTGTTTGAAGGCATTGAGATCATGGGAAGTGTTATGAAGCCACTTGCAAACAGCCCGATTTTTGTAGAACTTATGGCGAAAGTATCAGATATTCCGGTGCTTGGTGTTCTGCTTGGTGCCGTGATGACGCTGGTTGTGCAGAGCAGTTCAGCTACGATTGCGGTGCTGCAGAATTTTGCGTCACAGCCTGGACCGGATGGAGTGACCAGTGTGATCGGTCTGGCAGGAGCAATTCCGATTTTGTTTGGTGATAACATTGGTACAACGATCACAGCATTGTTAGCATCCATCGGACAGTCTAAGAATGCCAAGAGAACTGCGCTTGCACACAGTATTTTTAATATTACAGGAAGCATAGTATTTCTGTTCCTGATTCCGGTGCTGGCGAAGTTTGTACAGTTCATTTCGCCAAAAGGACCGGAAGTGGAGGTGATTTCCAGACAGATTGCCAATGCGCATACCACGTTTAATGTAGTCTGTACATTAGTATGGTTGCCATTGATTCCATTGATGGTGAAGATCGTGACAACGATCGTACGCGGAGATGATACGAAGAAAGTACATTCTTATGAACCACAGTATCTGGATGATAAGATGATAGGTCAGCCGATTCCGGCAATGTACATGGTTTCTAACGAGATTAACCGTATTGCAACATCTACAGAAAAGATGTTGAAGATTTTGAAAGAAATCGTATCAGGAGATAACAAGGAAGAAACAAAATCGTTGTTTAAGAAATATCACGATGCGATCAAGACGCTGCAGGATGCAATTGTGACGTACATCTCAAAGTTGTTTACCGGTGGTGCACTGACGGAAGTGCAGGCAGAGCGGGTTGCAGGATATCTTGCGATTGCCAATAACATTGATCGTATTGCAGACCGATGTGGAGATGTGGTAAATATTTATGAGCGTATCGGTACATCAGAGAAGATTTTGTCAGAACAGGCAAAAGAAGAACTGGCACAGTGTGTGACTATTGCAGAAGAATTGTTTGAACAGGCAATTACAGCGGTGGCAACAGACAATGTGGATCAGGCGGAACAGGTGATTCAGGATAAGAAGCGCATGCGCAAGGCACAGAAGAAAAGCACCAAGAAGCATCTGGAACGTTTGCAGGAGAATCTGTGTGATCCGGAGCTTACCAGAGCATATTCCGGTATCCTGCTGAATCTTGACCGTGTGGCAGATAACTGTACCGGTATTGCAGAAGAAGCATTGGACCGTGTGACTTATGTGAGATTTGATACAGAAGAAAATGCACAGCAGAATGTAATAGCAGCAAATGCATAAACAATTGACATTTAGAATAAGACTTCATATAATGATACTGGAGTTCATAAGTAATGAATGAAGATAGGGGAGCTTGTGAGACAGGCTGAGAGGAAACAGGAGTTTCGACCCTTTGACCTGATGCGGATAATGCCGCCGTAGGAATCAATATATGATTTTTTTCGGAGACACCTGCATGGGTGTCTCTTTTTGTGCGGTAAACTGTTGTGCCAAAATCGTGCTTGCACAAATTTCTATAATCATTTAATGAAAGAAGGAAACTGTATGTTAGGAAAATACCTGAAACAAGTCAGAACGAAAGCACCTCTGATCCATAATATTACCAATTACGTTACGGTTAATGATGTGGCGAATGTGCTTCTGGCATGTGGCGGAAGCCCGATTATGTCTGACGAACCGGCAGATATTATTGATATTACTTCTATATGTAATGGGTTGAATATTAATATCGGTACGTTGAATGTGAGAACGATTGAGGCAATGTATGCTGCCGGTGAGAAATCGAATGAATTGAACCATGCAGTGCTGCTTGACCCGGTGGGTGCCGGAGCGAGTAAACTGCGGACCGATACTGCGCTTGGCTTGATTGAAAAGATCCATTTTGATGTGATCCGTGGAAATATTTCAGAGATTAAGACACTGGCACTCGGCAATGGAACAACGAAAGGCGTAGATGCTGATGTGGCAGATGCAGTTACAGATGAGAATCTGGATCAGGCAGTGGTATTTGTGAAAGACTACGCGGCTCAGAGTGGCAGTGTGATTGCAATCACCGGAGCAATCGATCTGATCAGTGACGGCAAGATCTGCTATGTAGTACACAATGGACGTCCGGAAATGGGACGGATCACAGGTACGGGATGCCAGTTGTCTGGCATGATGACGGCATTTCTGGCAGCCAATCCGGATGATATATGTGGTGCGGCGGCAGCAGCAGTGTGTACGATGGGTCTTGCAGGTGAGATTGCATATGATTATATGCAGCCGGGAGACGGAAATGCGACATATCGCAACCGGATCATTGATGCTATTTATAATATGACTCCGGAGATGCTGGAGAAAGGAGCAAAATATGAAGTTCGATAGAGAAGATCTGTTACTATATGCTGTGACAGACAGCAGATGGCTGAATGGGGAACGCCTGTATGATCAGGTGGAGAAAGCACTGAAGGGCGGTGCGACTTTTATCCAGCTTCGTGAAAAAGAACTGGATCAGGAACATTTTTTTGAAGAAGCAGTAGAAATCAAAGAACTGTGTGCCAGATATCACGTCCCGTTTGTAATCAATGATAATGTAGAGATCGCACTGAAAATGGATGCAGATGGTGTGCATGTGGGACAGGATGACATGGAAGCCGGAGATGTAAGAGCGAAACTTGGCTCAGATAAGATTATCGGGGTGTCTGCGCATACCGTAGAGGAGGCACTTCTTGCTGAGGAACGTGGAGCTGATTATCTGGGAGTAGGGGCTGTATTTCCGACCGGGTCGAAGACGGATGTAGATGTATTGGACGGAGGGATGATCCGCGAGATCACAGAGGCGGTACATATTCCGGTCATTGCTATTGGTGGGATTGGTAAAGACAATGTAGAAAAACTTGCCGGAAACGGGCTGGACGGCGTGGCTGTGATCAGTGCCATTTTTGCGCAGAAAGATATTACTGAGGCTACGAGGGAATTGAAGGAAGCGGTATTCAGGATGGTGAATGCATGATCCGCGGGGCAATCTTTGACGTAGATGGAACGCTTTTGGATTCTATGGGAATCTGGGAAGTGGCAGGTGTCCGGTATCTGGAGAACATTCAGGTAGAACCGGAACCGGGACTGAGCAAGATTCTGTATCCGATGACGATAGAAGAGGGCGTGGCATATACGAAAGAGCATTATAATTTACCGCAGTCGGCAGAAGAGATCACACAGGGGCTTCTGATGGTAGTCAGAGACTTCTATTACAAAGAGGTACAGGCAAAAAAAGATGTGATAGAGTTTCTTGAGAAACTATATACGAATAAAATTCCTATGATAATTGCTACGGCAGGTCATAAGGAATATGCAGAGGCAGCGTTGAAGCGACTTGGCATGGACCATTATTTTCAGGAAATCCGGACCTGTTCTGAACTTGGCAGGGGTAAGCATGAGCCGGAGATTTATCTGCAGTGTGCATCGATAGTGGGCAGAAAGCCGGAAGAAATAATGGTATTTGAGGATGCCGGATATGCGATTGAGACTGCAAAGAATGCAGGTTTTATTACGGTTGGTATCCGGGATATGAGCAATGGAGATGACTGGCAGCAGATTCGGGAAACGGCAGATTATGTGTTGGAAGACTGGTCTGAGGCAGGAAAACTGCCGCTATAAGACGATATAGTTACGGGAGTAATCCGACGGCTGATTGGGGGCACCACCTTCAGTCGTCCCGCAGTAAGCGGAAAAATTAATGCATAGATAGATACAGAAGAAAGGAAGAATGAGGTATGAGAACAGCATTAACAATCGCTGGAAGTGATTCCAGTGGAGGCGCCGGAATTCAGGCAGATATTAAGACAATGATCAGCAATGGCGTATACGCTATGAGTGCGATCACAGCTCTGACTGCACAGAATACAACCGGAGTCACAGGTATTATGGAAATAACGCCAGAATTTCTGGAAGATCAGATGGATAATATATTTACCGATATTTATCCGAATGCAGTGAAGATTGGTATGGTATCTTCGGATGCATTGATCAATAAGATTGCAGATAAGCTGGAAGAATATAAAGCAAAGAACATCGTAGTAGATCCGGTTATGGTAGCTACCAGTGGAGCAAAACTGATCTGTGATGAAGCAGTTGATGCATTGAAAAAGCGCTTGCTTCCGATTGCAACCGTGTTGACTCCGAATATTCCGGAGGCAGAAGTGTTGTCTGGTATGGAGATCCATACAGAAGAAGATATGATCAAGGCAGCAGAGAAGATTGGAACAGAATATCACTGTGCAGTACTCTGCAAAGGAGGACATCAGTTAAACGATGCCAATGACCTGCTGTGGAGAGACGGCGAATATAAATGGTTCTACGGAGAGCGTATTGATAATCCGAATACGCATGGAACCGGCTGTACACTGTCCAGCGCGATTGCATCGAATCTGGCAAAAGGATATGATCTGGATACTTCAGTAGAGCGTGCAAAGAAATACATTTCCGGTGCGCTGGCAGCAATGCTTGATCTGGGTAAAGGCAGTGGTCCGATGAATCACGGATTTGCAATTAAAAATGAATATACGGAATGCGCAAAGGAGGAAGTCTAAGATGAAGGAAAAGAGAACCTCAATCTTTGAGAATGGTCTGATCTGGTTTGGCGCAGGCGTATCGCTGGCAGAGATCCTTACCGGTACAGCATTTGCACCGCTTGGATTCCAGAAAGGTATTCTGGCAATCATTATCGGTCACATTATCGGATGTACCATGTTATTCCTGGCAGGTGTGATCGGCGGTAAGACCAGAAGAAGTGCAATGGAAACGGTTAAAATGAGTTTTGGACAGAACGGCGGAGTATTCTTTTCTTTTTTAAATGTCCTTCAGCTGGTTGGCTGGACGGCGATCATGATCTATGATGGTGCGTTGGCAGCAGATGGCGTATTGAATACCGGAAGATGGGTGTGGTGTCTGGTAATCGGAGCATTGATCATTGTGTGGATTCTGGTAGGGATTACCAATCTTGGCAAGGTCAATACCATTGCAATGGCAGCTTTGTTTATCCTGACACTGGTACTTTGCAAGGTAATCTTCTTCAGTGGAGCGGCAGGAAATGTGGATACAAGTGAGGCAATGTCCTTTGGCGCAGCTGTAGAGCTGGCGGTAGCGATGCCGTTATCATGGCTTCCGCTGATCAGTGACTATACAAGAGAAGCAGAGGAGCCGGTGAAAGCAACAGCAGTCAGTGCTGTTGTTTATGGTATCATCAGCTGCTGGATGTACGTGATCGGTATGGGTGCGGCGATTTACACCGGAGAGTATGATATTGCTCAGATCATGGTGAAAGCAGGACTTGGAATCGCAGGACTGTTGATCATTGTATTTTCAACAGTAACTACCACGTTCCTGGATGCGTATTCCGCAGGCATTTCTGCTGAATCTGTATTTTCCAAACTGAATGGAAAATATGCAGCCGTAGCAGTGACCGTGATCGGTACTGTTGGGGCGATCGTATATCCGATGGATAATATTACGGATTTCCTGTATCTGATCGGTTCTGTATTTGCACCGATGATCGCGATCCAGATCGCAGACTTCTTTATCCTGAAACGTGCAGACAGTCTGTCAGATGCGATTGATGTGACGAACATTGTAATCTGGATTGTAGGATTTGTATTATATCGATACTTAATGGGTGTGGATATTCCGGTAGGAAATACACTTCCGGATATGGCAGTGACCATTGTGATCTGTGTCATTATCCGGAAATGCATGGGAAGCAAGAAAGCTTAATCGGCATTCAGTGTTGCCTGCATGTCATCTGGGAGAGGAGCGGTGAAAGACATTATTTCTCCAGTGATCGGATGACAAAATGAAAGTTTATGAGAATGAAGAGCCTGACGACCAATGTGGCGCATGTCCGGATTGTAGAGATAATCTCCGATCAGTGGATATCCCAGATGCTTCATATGAATGCGGATCTGGTGTGTGCGTCCGGTCTCAAGCTTCAATGCGACCAGACTGTAATGTCTGGTCGTTTTTACAACATGATAATGGGTGATAGCGGTTTCGCCGTTATCCCAGTCCACCATACGCTCGATGATGGTGCCGGGTTTTCTGCCGAGTGGGGCAGAGATGGTGCCAGCTTCGGGCGTTACGTGTCCAGAGGCAATGGCAAGGTATTCCCTGTGGACTTCCCTGCGTCCGGTCATCGAAGAGAGAATTCCGGCACTGACCAGATGTTTTGCCACGACAGTAAGTCCGGAGGTATCCCGATCCAGTCTGTTACAGCACCGGAAGATAAATGGCTTGTCCTGCTCTTGGTAGTACCACGCCAGTGCATTGGCCATTGTATTATAGTAATTATTCAGGGAAGGATGGATTGGCATGCCGGCCGGTTTGTTCAGGACAATGATATCTTCGTCTTCATAGACAATATCTAAAGGTAATTCTACCGGTGGGATTTTGTCAGAGCATTTGGTCTCACTGATGCGGACACTTAAACAGTCCCCTTCGGCAAGCTCCTGCCGCATATAATAATGGACGCCATTCACCAGAATGCTTTCTGGCATATGCTTAATGGAAGAGATATTCTGGGAAGAATATCCCTTACGTTTCAAAAACTGTTCCACGCGGAGTCCGGCGGCAGTCTTATCTATCTGATAATTTATCGTTCGATTCATTGCATTTCCTCCTAAATTCCGATAAACTAATCATAGCACATTTGAAAAGCTTTGGAAAACAGGAGAAAAGCATGGAATCCTTAAGTACACTTTGTTATATTGAAAATGATGGAAAATATCTGATGCTTCACCGCAATGTGAAGGAGAACGATGTCAATGAAGGTAAGTGGATCGGCGTAGGCGGTCATTTTGAAGCGGATGAGAGTCCGGAGGAATGCCTGCTCAGGGAAGTAAAAGAAGAGACCGGGTATACACTGACATCTTATCTGTTCCGGGGCATCGTGACCTTTGTATCAGGAAGCGGTGTGACGGAATATATGTCGTTGTTTACGGCCGATGGATTTAAAGGCGAAGAGATTCCGTGTGATGAGGGAGATCTGGAATGGGTAGAGATCGACCGGATCGGAGAATTGAATCTATGGGAAGGTGATCGCATTTTTCTGAGACTTCTGGTGGAAAGGGAGTCATTTTTCTCACTGAAGCTGGTCTATGATGGACACGACCGATTAGTCAGTGCGGCTCTGGACGGGAAACCGATGGAGTTATAAGAAAGATATAGAAGGAGATAAGAACATGAAAGATGGAGTAATTGCAGTTGTTGCAGGAAAAGAGATTAAACAGGAAGAATTTGATTTATTTGTAGAGAATCTGCCGCAGGACAGAAAGGCATATCTGCAGTATCCGGGATTCAAGGAGAGACTGCTGGATCAGTATCTGGCGTTGTATACCTTTTCGGCAGATGCAGTTGAGCAGGGTCTGGATAAGACTGAGGAATTTGCACGTATTCTGGAGAATACCAGACGTGATATTCTGGCACAGCTTGCTATGCGCGAGGCAGTGAAAAATGTAAAGGTGACGGAAGAGGAAGCCAAAGAGTATTACGAAGCGAATCCGAATAAATTTAAGAAAGAAGAGACTGTGCAGGCGAAGCATATTCTGGTAGAGGATGAGGATAAATGCACTGACATCCTGAACAGTATCGTAAGTGGAGAGATCTCTTTTGAGGAAGCAGCAAAGCAGCATTCTACCTGTCCATCCGGACAGCAGGGGGGAGACCTTGGAGAATTCGGGCATGGTCAGATGGTCAAAGAGTTTGATGAGGCAGCATTCGCAGCAGAACCAGGCAAGGTTGTAGGACCGGTAAAGACACAGTTCGGATATCACCTGATCCGTGTGGAGAAGAAAAATGAGGCTGAGGTACAGCCATTTGAAGCTGTGAAAGCAACAATAGTGAACACACTTTTCCAGAAGAAACAGAATGACGCATATGAAGCAAAAGAAAAAGAGTTGAAAGAAAAATATGTCGAAATGTAAGTTGACGGCAGGAATTCTGGCGCACGTGGATTCCGGTAAGACGACACTGGCAGAGAGCATACTTTTTCAGACGGGAAAGATCCGTAAGCTCGGAAGAGTCGATCATGGGGATGCCTATCTGGATAATTATGAACTGGAGCAGAGCCGTGGCATTACGATATTTTCCAAACAGGCGGAGATCATGCTGGGTGACCGTCCGGTGACACTTCTTGATACGCCGGGACATGTAGATTTTGCGGCAGAAATGGAACGTACATTACAGGTGTTGGATTATGCAATTCTGGTGGTAAATGGAGCTGATGGTGTGCAGGGACACACGGAGACTCTGTGGCGGCTGCTCGCCAGATATCAGATTCCGACCTTCATCTTTGTAAATAAGATGGATCAGGCAGGAACGGATCCGGAAAAAGTGTTGACAGAATTACAGAACAGGCTGTCAGAAGGCTGCACAGCATTTCCAGGATCAGCCGGTCTGACTGAAGGCAATGCAAGGGTAGCGGTGTCAGAGAGCGAATGGCTGGAGAGCATGGCGATGTTAGAAGAAAATGCTATGGAAGAATATCTGGAAACAGATACGCTGTCGGCAGATACGATACGACGCCTGATACGCAGCAGACGTCTGTTTCCATGTTATTTTGGTTCTGCTTTAAAACAGGAAGGAATCGAAGCTTTTCTTCAGGGACTGGAAGCGTATACGGAATCACCGGTTTATCCGAATGTGTTTGGCGCGAGAGTCTATAAGATATCCAGAGATCCGTCAGGCAACCGGCTGACACATATGAAGATTACCGGAGGCAGTCTGAAAGTAAAAGAAGCACTGTTTGCTGAAGAAACAAATGAAGAACAAAAGAAAGAAAAAGTTAACCAGATTCGTATTTATTCGGGAGAAAAGTACGAGCTTGTGCAGGAAGCGGAAGCTGGCACTGTCTGCGCAGTGACTGGTCTCGCATTTACCAGACCAGGCATGACACTTGGTGATGAGAAGGATGTTTCGGCACCAATGCTGGAACCAGTACTCAGCTACCGTGTGCAGTATCCACGAGAAGTGGATGCGCATACCATGCTTGGCTATCTGAAGCAGTTGGAAGAAGAAGATCCGATGCTGCGGATTGTATGGAAGGAAGAAAATGGTGAGATTGGTGTTCAACTCATGGGCGAGATCCAGATTGAGATCTTAAGAAGCCTGATCGAAGAGCGATTTGGTATTGCGGTTACATTTGATGCAGGAAGTATCGTGTATAAAGAAACAATCCGCAATACGGTAGAAGGAGTGGGACATTATGAACCGCTCCGCCATTATTCGGAAGTACATCTGATCATGGAACCGGGTGAACCAGGCAGTGGTGTGGTGTGTGACACGGAGTGTAGTGAAGATATCCTGGATAAGAACTGGCAGAGACTGATTCTGACACATCTGTATGAGAAGCAGCACCGGGGCGTGCTGACAGGCTCTGTGATTACGGATGTTCATATTACACTGGCAGCAGGAAGAGCACATCTCAAGCATACGGAGGGCGGAGATTTCCGGCAGGCAGTATACCGTGCAGTGCGGCAGGGACTGATGCAGGCAGATAATGTGCTGCTGGAACCGTATTATTCATTTGCTATGGAGATCCCGGCAGAGAATGTGGGAAGAGCTCTGAATGACATTCAGAAGATGCATGGCGAATTTGAACCGCCGGAAACGGACGGTGATATGACAGTAATCACAGGAATGGCGCCGGTATCTGCTATGCGGGATTATCAGATGGAAGTGACGACCTATACCAGAGGCAGGGGACGGCTGTTTTGTACATTAGACGGTTATCGTCCGTGTGCAGATCAGGATACTGTGATAGAAGAAATTGGCTATGATCCGGAAGCAGATACGGAGAATCCGGCTGGTTCTGTATTCTGTTCCCATGGAGCAGGATATTATGTGCCATGGAATGAAGTGTTCTCGCATATGCATATCGAGAGTCAACTGAAAAAGCGGCAGGAGATTCAGAAGGACATGACAACTGATACGTCTTCTGCACGCCGTAAGGACCGCATGACCGGAAAGAAAGCACCGTCTTCGGCTGGCATCGGATGGAATGCCAAAGAAGAAAAAGAGCTGGAAGATATCTTTATCCGTACGTATGGCAAGATCGAGCGGAGGAATGCGCCTGTCGGTCAGACGGTAGTGACAGTGGACAGTAAGCCGAAAAAGCATCGAGATGACGGAATAGAGTATCTGCTGGTAGATGGTTATAATGTAATCTTTGCCTGGGATGAGTTAAAAGAACTGGCAAAAGATAATATTGAGGCGGCGAGAAATAAACTGATGGATGTGCTGAGCAATTATCAGGGCTTCCGCAGATGTGTACTCATTCTGGTATTTGATGCCTATAAGGTAGACGGTGAGGTACTGGAAATCCAACGTTATCACAATATCCATGTGGTATTTACCAAGGAAGCTGAGACTGCCGATCAGTATATCGAAAAAGTAGTCCATGAGATTGGAAGAAAACGACATGTGACGGTTGTGACCTCAGATGGCGTGGAGCAGGTGATCACAACCAGCCAGGGGGCACATCTGATCTCAGCCAGAGAATTTCGTGAAGAGATCGCATTTACAGAGAGGCAGATCCGGGAAGAATGGGACAGACACAGAGAATCTGATCGCAACTATCTGTTTGACCATATGGATGAAAATCTGGTGCGTCATATGGAAGAAGTGAGGCTTGGCAGAAAGAATCTGAAGTGAGATATTCATTAGATCTTAAATAGGGTTAATGAGATTTTTTGTGAGGATATATTGAGGAAAAACAGTGATATTTTTTCAGGTATCATGTATAATCTGATCAGGAACTTACAAACTATCTAAAAAAGAAAAGAGGATAAATATATGGCAGCAATACATGTAACAGCAGAACATTTTAAAGATGTAGTATTAAAGGCAGATAAGCCGGTATTGGTAGACTTCTGGGCACAGTGGTGCGGACCGTGTCAGAATATGGGACCGATCGTAGAAGAAATCGCAGATGAGTATCCGGATATTAGGGTGTGCAAGCTGGATATTGACAGCGCCATGGATATTGCCAGAGAATACCGCGTTATGTCTATTCCTACTTTTCTCATTTTTGAGAATGGAGAGGTTGTGAAACGTACAGTTGGAGAGCAGACAAAGCAGGAATTGTTGACTTTTGTCGGTAAATAAAATAGTTACGCTGTAATCTTTAATTGAAATATCTTCCAGAAGTGCTATAATAATTTCTGTTACATCAGAGGTCAGACAGAATGGGACAGCACATAAGTGTAGATAGAATATAGTATTTGGAGGATTTGTCATGGCAAGAACTAAGAAGACGGCTGGTAAGAATGTTGCAGCAGAGGCACAGGCAGCAGCAAGAAAGGCTGTGTCTGAAGCACAGGCAGTAGCAAGAAAGGTTGCAGCAGTTGAAAAGGCTGCTGAGACTTCAGAAAAGGCTGAGCCGGGTACAGAAGAAAAAGAAATCAAGACAGCAGCGGCAGTGAAGAATGCAGCAGCAGAAGTTAAGCCGGCAGCCAAGAAAGCGGTAAAAGAGACAAAAGCGGCAGCTAAGACAGCAGCAAAAGAGACAAAAGCAGCAGCTAAGACAGTTGTAGAAGAAACTAAAAAAGCTGCAAAGAAAGCAACTACAAGAAGAAGCAAAAAAGACATGAAGGTAAATGCTTACGTAGAATACTATGGCAAGCAGGTACATGAGAATACAATGATTGCTGATGTAAAGAAAGCATGGAAAAAGTCCGGTCACAAGATCGGTGAGATCAAGACTATGGATCTTTATATTAAACCGGAAGAAAGCAAAGTATACTATGTGATCAACGAAACAGAGAGTGGATCAGTAGAATTCTAATCGGCTCACCGGAAGATGCAGTCATGAAGGAGTAACACAAAGGAGAAGTAGTATGAGTGATATGATGACCCAGGTAAATCAGATAGTGGGCAATGGTTTGTCCTTTCTGCAGAGTACGGTTATACTGGCGGTTACGATCTGTATCGGATTGATCATCGGTCTGTTTGGATTGAAACTGGCACGTGTGTGGGCAGCATTGGTAGGACTGGTTCTGGGAGTGGCAGCAGGGGGCATCGTTTCTGTTGTGGCAGGACTGAATGGAATGGCTTCTGTGGGAGCTATGGCAGGAGGCGCAGTGATACTGGCGATTCTTGTATGTGTATTTTACAGAGTTGGTATATTTTTCTTTGTATGGCTGGCAATATTCAGCATGGGAGTATCGGCTATCAATCAGCAGGTTATACCGGTGATTGCTGTATGTGGCGTGTTAGGATTGGTTCTCGCGATCGTTACGATGAAGATGTTTGATCCATTGGTAATTATTATCACATCCATTTATGGTGGTTACATGGCAGGTAATGCAGCTGTTTCCATGTTGGGGTTAGGTAATTATCTGGCAGCAGTGATTGGAGTGCCGGTAGTGCTTATTGCAATCTGTGTGGCAGTACAGTTCATCATGCGATCCAGACAGGTTGGCAGGAAGCAGGTCAAGAAAGCCGGAGAGCACAGAGAAAAAGAATCCAGAGAAGCAGAAGTAGAGCAGGCACGAATGTTGCTTGACGATGATAATATGGATGATACAGAAGTAACCGATCTGGAAGATGACGATGATCTGGAGACAGATTACGACGATGTTCTAGACAGCGAGGACAGTCTGGATGGAGATTATGATGAGGATGAAGGATATCTTGATGATGATCTGGAATCCGGATATGATAATCTTGACTTTGATGATGATTTTAAGATCATAGAGTGATTTAAATGAAGTAGAAGGCAGTTTGCCAGTGACAGCAGAGACTGTGGCGGGCAGACTGCCTTTGTTGTATTTTGGCAGTAACGTGGTATAATAAAGAAAAAATGACAAAGGAGGCTTACACATGAAGATAGATATGCATTGTCATGTGCATGAAGGCTCGATTGACAGCCGGGTAAGCCTGGATGAATATATTACTGTTCTGAAAGAAAAAGGCTTTGATGGAATGCTGATCACGGACCACGACAGTTATCATGGTTACAGGCATTGGAAATATGAAATGAAAGGGAAAGCTCACCAGGATTTCGTAGTTTTGAAAGGCATTGAGTATGATACACTGGATGCAGGACATATGCTCTGCATTATGCCGGAGGGCGTTCGTATGAGGCTGTTGGAGTTAAAAGGTCTTCCGGTATCGATGCTGATTGAATTCGTACACAGGCATGGAGGTATCCTTGGCCCGGCGCATCCGTATGGAGCTAAATATATGAGTATGACCAATACAAAAAGGTATCGGAAGTCACAGGAATTTGTGAAAAGATTTGATTTTATAGAGGTGTTTAACGCATGCGAATCACAGGAGTCTAATGACAGTGCAGCCAGACTTGCGGCTGAATACGGGAAACCGGGAGTTGGTGGAAGTGATGCCCACAAGCCAGACTGTATCGGGACAGGCTATACGATACTTCCGGAGATGGTTACCTGTGAGACGGAGCTTATTAATCTGATCCGGGAAAAGGCAGCAATTCAGGCCGGAGGTGTTCTGTATGGCAGAACTACCAAGGAGAAAATGGGAGCATTTCACAAGATACTGGCAGATCTGTTCTGGTTCTATAACCGGGGAGGAGCTATGCTGAAGTATTTCAAACGGAGAAGAAAAGATAAGATTGAGAACCCGGTGACTCCGGTAGATCCGATCGAGATCCCATATCTTAAAAAAGCAAAAAAATTCCGCTCAAAGAAATAGGTGTACGGATTATTGGACACCTTACTTGCTATATTGATTACAGGAAGTGAGGTGTTCTTTTATGAAAAAATTAGGAAAGAAATTAGTAGCAGTGGCAGGTGTGATTGCGATGCTCATGATTATTCTGGTATATGGATTTGCAGAGACAAGGATACCGGGCATTGTATATCTGGCGATGTGGTGTGTGTGCGCAGCAGCAATCTGTTATGGCACCGACACACAGCTTGCCATCTGAGATAGTTGAAATAGGAGAACATTATGATGGAGTATAAGAGTATGCTGCATACGCAGAGAGCGTATTTTCAAACAGGTGATACTAAGGATGTGGAGTTTCGTATCCGCCAGTTAAAGAAGCTGTATCAGTGGATCACAGTACATGAACAGGAGATTATGGATGCACTTTATATGGATCTGAATAAATCAAATTTTGAAGCTTATGCTACTGAGATTGGTATAGTAAAAGAAGAGATTCGATATACATTAAAGCATCTTCGGAAATGGGCAGCACCGAAGAGAGTGCCTACACCGATCACGCAATTTCCATCGAAGTCTTTTATATATCCGGAACCGTATGGCATCGTGTTAATCATGTCACCTTGGAATTATCCGTTCCAGCTTACGATCGCACCACTTGTGGGGGCAATCTGTGCAGGTAATTGTGCAGTAGTGAAGCCATCTGCGTATTCACCACATACTACAAAGGTTATGGCAGATATGTTGAGAGAATTGTTTCAGGAGAAATATATCGCTGTAGTAGAAGGTGGCAGACAGGAGAATCAGGCACTTTTGAATGAAAAGTTTGACTATATCTTCTTTACAGGAAGTGTAAATGTTGGTAAATACGTCATGGAGAAGGCATCTGCACATCTGACACCGGTGAGTCTGGAACTTGGCGGCAAGAGTCCTTGTATTGTAGACGAGACTGCAGATCTGAAGCTGGCGGCAAAGCGTATTGTCTGGGGTAAGTTCCTGAATAGTGGGCAGACCTGTGTGGCACCAGATTATATTCTGGTACAGAACAGTGTGAAAGACAAGCTCGTTCGTTATATGGAAAAATATATCCGTAAGATGTTTGGAAAGGATCCGATGCAGAATCCGGATTATCCGAAGATGATCAATGAAAAGCATTATAACCGTGTACTGGGGCTGACGGAGCGGGCACACATAGTATGTGGTGGTGGATCTAATGTGGACATGCTTAAGATTGAGCCGACCGTGTTGGATCAGGTGACCTGGGAGAGCCCGGTAATGCAGGAGGAGATTTTCGGACCGCTGCTTCCGGTTCTTACATTTTATGATATTGAAGAGGCGATTCAAATGGTCAATGCCAGACCGAGGCCGTTAGCATTGTATTACTTCACGAAAGATAAGCAAAGAGAAGCCATGATGCTCAAACAGGTGTCTTATGGCGGCGGCTGCATCAATGATACGATAGTACATCTGGCAACGTCCCATATGCCATTCGGCGGCGTGGGCAACAGTGGAATGGGTGGCTATCATGGAAAGGACAGCTTTGACACATTTACACATAAAAAGAGCATTATGAAGAAATCGGTACTTCTGGATATTCCAATCCGGTATGCACCGTTCAAGAACAAATTGAATATATTAAAGAAGCTGATGTAGGCCATTATGCACAGATACGGAAAGATATAAAGAAAAAGAAAGGCAGCGGGAGCAATCCCGATGCCTTTCTTGTTTCACTTCGTATTTATCCTATTAACAGAAAGATATGATAGAACAGAAAACTCATGATCCAGGCAACACAGAGCTGGAACAGTACAAAGAGAATGGTAAGCTTTCTGCTTTCGGTTTCACGACGGATCGTAGCAATTGTTGCAGTACACGGAACATACAGCAGACAGAATACCATCAGCGCCAGAGCATTGGCAGTACCGAATCCAATACTGTTTAAGGCAACCAGCGCAGTGCTCATGCCATGTGCAGTAGCAATGTTTGAGATACCGAAGAGAACTCCACAGCTGGAGACTACTACTTCCTTGGCAGCGATTCCTGCGATCAGTGCAACGATGATCTGCCAGTATCCAAGACCTGCCGGTGCGAAGACAGGTACGATGGCTCTGCCGATATAGGAACCGAAGCTCTGGCTGATGTCTGTTACATACCCATTCGGGCCAAAGTTTAAAAGTACCCACATAACAACGGACGCCAGGAAAATGACGGTTCCTGCACGTGTCAGGTAATCCTTGACCTTTTCCCATACATAGATGGCTATGGTTCTGGCATTTGGTGTCTTGTATTCCGGAAGCTCGATCAACAGCGCATGTTCTGCTTTGCTGTTGTCAATCCGGGACAGGATGAATGCAGTTAAGATTGCCACGATGATACCCAGAAGATACATGCCATAGCAGACCAACATCGCATATTTTCCAAAAAACATAGAGGAAAATAATACATAGATCGGAAGTCTGGCACTGCAGGACATAAATGGTGTGATCAGGATAGTCTTTAACCGGTCTTTCCTGTGTTCCAGAGCCCTGGAGGCCATGACTGCTGGAACGGAACATCCGAATCCGAGCAGAAGTGGGATAAATGCGCGTCCGGAGAGCCCAAGCCCGCTCATGATGTCATCCATGACAAAGGCAACTCTGGACATATATCCGCTGTCTTCCAGAAATGCGAGGGCAAGGAACAGAATGAATATATTGGGCAGGAAGGTGAGAATACCACCTACACCTGCGATGATACCATCCACCACAAGGGACTGAAGCATCGGATAGGTATGTATGGAAGCCAGACCATTGGCTACCGCCGAAGAAAATAGATCCAATGCGATCTCAAAATATCCTTTCAGGAAATCGCCTACCGTAAAGGTCAGGAAAAATACCATTGCCATAATAAGTAAGAAGATTGGAAGACCGGTGTATTTGCCGGTGAGCCATCGATCAATCCGGTCTGTACGCTCTTCACGGCTGGATTTATTGACCAGTGTTTCGCCTATGATTTCCTCAATAAAATCATATTTTTGATTAATTAAATCTTTTTCATAGCTGCAATCCAGAATATCTGAGGTGTCAAGTGGCCATTGTTCGGAAGCACTGGTATCCTTTTCCATGTACTTAATGGCTAACCATCTTTTGTTCGGAAAGTCCGGATATGTATGCGTGATTCGTTCAATCAGAATATCAATTTTATCTTCAATATCATCTGTGTACACCATCGTATACTCCGCATGATGGTCATGGCGGTGCTTGCTGTGCAGTCCCGGATGATGATGGATCAGAGGATCCTGATGTAATACATCTTTGTGATGTGCAACGGCGTGCATTAATATGGAAAGCCCGGTTTTCTTTCTGGCAGATACCGGAATCACCGGGATGCCCAGCATTTCCGGGAGCCGGTGCAGGTCAATCTCCATGCCGCGTTCCTCTACAATATCCATCATATTCAGAGCAAGAACCACTGGTTTGCCAAGTTCGATCAACTGCAGTGTCAGATACAGGTTTCGCTCCAGGCTGGATGCGTCAGCTACATCGATGATCACATCAACTTCGTCGCTCAGGATACATTCGCGGGAGACTTTCTCTTCCATAGTATAGGAAGTCAGGCTATAGATACCCGGAAGATCGATCAGCGTGTAATCCTGTCCTTCGTAGGTGGTATGCCCTTCTTTCTTTTCTACCGTAACGCCCGGCCAGTTGGCAACCTTGAGATTGGCACCGGTATAAGCGTTAAACAGTGTGGTTTTACCGCAGTTAGGATTGCCGATAAAACCGACGGTAACAGAGTTATTCATGTGTGTGCACCTCCTCAATCTCAATGTGATCAGCAATACGTCTGCCGAGAGCAAAGCGTGTGCCGCGGAACTTGACGGTAAGTGCACCGTGCTTGTCATTATTTAATATAGTAATCAGACTGCCGTCTGTCAGACCGAGTGCTTCCAGCCGACGCTCCAATTGGAGCTCGATTTGTATGGACAGCACACGGTAAGTGTGTCCATTTAAGCCTTCTTTTAAAACCATAGTAATCCTCACTTTAATCTTATTGATAATTATTATCTATTATTTGAAAAAGTATAGCACCAATTGACGAAATTTACAACTTCCCATATAATAGTCGATAAGACTTAAATGGGAAATTAGATTACTGGGAAAGGAATAAAATATGGGAATCTATGAAATACTGGCGTACTTTTTTGTGTACGGTGTACTTGGATGGTGCGTGGAGGTCGCATTTGCGGCAGTAAAAGAAGGAAGGTTTGTCAACAGAGGATTCTTGAATGGTCCGATCTGTCCGATTTATGGAGTCGGAGTTGTATCGGTAATATTTTCATTACAGGGATTTTCAGAAAGTCTGTTAATATTATATTTGGCATCGGCTGTACTTGTAACATTTATCGAATGGCTGACAGGATATGTAATGGACCGGATCTTTCATCAGAAATGGTGGGATTATTCCGGACAGCCGCTTAATATCGGCGGTTATGTGTGCCTGCCATTTTCGCTGATCTGGGGTGTGTTCTGTGTGTTCATTGTTAAGTGTTTTCAACCGCTTGTTGCACATCTGATCGGGTACATCCCTCATATTGCAGGGATCGTAATACTGGTAATATTAAGTATTGCGATGCTTGCAGATCTCTATGTAACTGCATCTGCAATCCTAAAACTGAACAAACGTCTTGAAGCAATGGAAAAGATTGCTGCGGAGCTGCGGGAATTCTCTGACCGCATGGGTGAGAACATCTATGAAAATGTCAAAGACGGGATGGAGAAAGAAGAACAGCTTAAGAGTAAAGTGGCTAGTATGAAAGAAGTCAGAAAAGAATTGCGTGCTGAATACAGTGCCGGTAAGGAAGAATGGTACAAGAGTCAGCAGCAGAAGCTGGATGAACTGAAAGGACGTTATGACAGTCTGGTTAATGGACTTGGAAGTGTCGGCGAACGTCTGGTAAAGGCATTCCCGAATATGGAATCACGTATCCATAAGGATGCTTTGAGAGAAGTCAAGAAACGGGTGGCAATGCGTCGGAATAAAAGGAAATAAATGGTAAAAAAGGGGCTTTACGGTCTCTTTTTTTTACCGAAAAACGGGTTGAAATAAAACTTTAAAAATGTGTTGACAAAGATACCTTGAAAGAGTTATTATGTCGATACTCGAAGCGGAGAGATATTAAAAATTGGAGGAAAGGATACATGAAGAAGATAAGAGATAATAAGGGCAGAGCAGGTAGAATCATGCCACTTGCAGTTGCTGTTGTTGTATTTATCCTGTCATTCTGTGGGTGTGTGGGAGCGATATCAGTACGGGCAGAAGAACGCGAAGAAGAGAGCGATATAGAAGATGTTGCAGAACAGAACAGTGTGACACAGCGCCAGGCGGGCGGCACACATGTACTGACTTACTATGACACCAGGTACAACGACGGATTACTAAGAGTGGGATATTTTGAAATCGATGGTGGAACAACAGCAATGTGTGTGTGTCATGAGATGGAACCACCGACACAGACAGGAAGTACATTAACTACAGTAGCGGAGTATACGGCAGAAAATCGGGGGAACGAGCAGCTCCGGAAGATATATTACTATGGCTGGAAAGGTCCTGGAGATGTTGGAGCCAGCTATGTGGAAACATGTCTTGCCGGATCGGTGGCTAATGGTCATGATGATAATTATTATGGCTATGGACAGGCATTTATCAACCGGATCGCCGGACTTCCGGCAGCGCCGAAAGGATTTACGGTATATCTGCTGTCAGACGGAGCGGCGGCACATCAGAACCTGGGATATTGGGAATATCACCCGACAGGGTATGCAAGACTTAAAAAGACAGCGGAGGATAACGAACTGACGGAGGGCAATCGCTGTTACACCCTTCAGGGGGCAGAATATGGTGTGTATGCAGACGAAAGCTGTACGGATCAGAAGGCGGTGCTTAAGACGGATGCGAATGGAGAAACGACGGCAGTAGAACTTGCACCGGGCAATTATTACGTAAAAGAAAAGCAGGCACCTTTTGGGTATCGGCTGAATACGAATGTATATCCTGTGACAGTGGAAGCGGAGAAGACTGCTGTGGCAGAAGTAAAGGATACACCGGTGTGGAATAAGGCAGAAGTGTCAATCTGCAAAGCAGATGCCGAAACTGGTGAAAGTCAGGCACTTGGTGGAGCAGATCTTGCCGGTGCGAAAATGCGTGTGAATTATTATGCAGGATATTATGAGACAGATAATCTTCCGGAGGTTCCGGAACGGAGCTGGGTATTGGAGATAAAGGAAGAAAAGGGAGAGTCCGATAGCGCATATGTATGTCGGCTGGATGAAGCGCATCTTATAGAGGGTGATGCCTTCTATATGATGAATGATCAGGTGATACTGCCACTTGGAACGATCACGGTGGAAGAGATTGAGGCACCGAAAGGATATCTGCTGGATGGAATGCAGTTTCAGGATGAATCCGGGGAAGTACAGGAAGGCAGATATCTGACACAGATACGGCCGGACGGAGATACGGCTGTACTCACCGGGGGCAATGCGCATAAAGCATCAGATCATGTGATCCGTGGGGATCTGGAACTTATCAAGATTGCAGACGGCACCCATAAGAGACTTTCGAAAGTACCATTTAAGATTACCAGTAATACAACCGGGGAATCCCATGTGATCGTGACAGATGAGAACGGCTATGCATCAACGTCGGCAGAGTGGAATCTGCATACGTCAAATACGAATTGCGGAGAGAACATGGAGGATGGAGTCTGGTTTGGAATCGATACAGAGGGAACTCTGACCGCACCGGATGACTGCAAAGGTGCACTTCCGTATGATACTTATACGATTGAAGAGCTGAGGTGTGAGGCAAATCAGAATCATGAACTGATTCCACCTTTCGAAGTGACGATTAAAAAGGATCATGTGACGGTGAATCTTGGTACGATGACGGATGATAAGCCAGAGGTTCCGGAAGAACCGAATAAACCGGAGAAGGAGAAACAGGAAACTCCCGGACAGACTGTAAAAGCTCAGACAGTAAGAACCGGAGATGGAGCGAATTTATCAAATTGGATGCTTGTATGCATTCTTTCTTGCGTGGCTGTTATTGTGTGTGTTATGATTACACGTATGAAGAAAAGATAAAGGAGGAACATTCATCATGGGAATGACGATGACACAGAAGATTCTGGCTGCACATGCAGGTCTGGATCATGTGGAAGCAGGACAGCTTATTATGGCGAAGCTTGATATCGTTATGGCGAATGACATCACCGGACCAATGGCACTGCCGATCTTCAGACAGATGGCAGATAAAGTGTTTGATAAAGATAAGGTTGTTCTGGTACCAGATCATTTTACACCGAATAAAGATATTAAGTCAGCAGAGAACTCCAAGGCAATTCGTGAGTTTGCGAAGGATCAGGGTCTCAGCTGGTATTTTGAACAGGGCAAATCAGGAGTAGAGCATGCGATTCTTCCGGAGGCAGGAGTGGTTACAGCAGGAGAATGCATCATTGGTGCAGATTCGCATACCTGTACATACGGAGCATTGGGAGCGTTCTCTACAGGCGTAGGTACGACCGACATTTCTACTGGTATGGCTACCGGAGAACTTTGGTTCAAGGTGCCGAGTGCGATCAAGTTTGTACTGAAGGGAGAACCGTCTGAGTTTGTAAGCGGTAAGGATATCATTATCCATATCATTGGTAAGATCGGCGTAGATGGAGCTCTGTATAAATCAATGGAATTTACAGGAGAAGGTGTGTCACATCTTTCCATGGATGACAGATTTACGATTGCTAACATGGCAATCGAAGCAGGTGCCAAGAATGGTATCTTCCCGGTAGATGAGCAGACAAAGGCTTATCTGGCAGAGCACTGCAAGAAGGAATACCATGTATACGAAGCAGATGAGGATGCTGTATACGAGGATGTGATCGAGATTGATCTTTCAGAAGTCCGTCCGACCGTTGCATTTCCACATCTTCCGGGCAATGCTAAGACAATCGACGAAGTAGAGGCTATGGAGCCTATTAAGATCGACCAGGTAGTGATCGGTTCCTGTACAAATGGACGTATGTCTGACCTGAGAAAAGCAGCAGCTATCCTCAAAGGGCATACCGTACATCCGGATGTACGTGTTATGGTAGTTCCTGCTACACAGAAGATCTACAAGCAGTGTATCGCAGAAGGACTTCTGGACATCTTTGTAGATGCAGGATGTGCAGTTAATACACCAAGCTGCGGACCATGTATGGGAGGTCATATGGGTGTTATGGCAGCAGGTGAGAAATGTGTATCTACCACCAACCGTAACTTCGTTGGCCGTATGGGACATGTAGATTCTCTGATCTATCTTGCATCTCCGGAAGTGGCAGCAGCAAGTGCGATCGCCGGATGCATTGCGAATCCGGAAAAAGTAGGGGGTGACAGATAATGAAAGCATTAGGACATGTGTTTAAATATGGAGATAACGTAGATACAGACGTTATTATACCGGCCAGATATCTGAACTCTTTTGATCCACAGGAGCTGGCGAGCCATGCGATGGTAGATATTGATCCGGAATTTGCCGGGAAGGTACAGCCGGGAGATATTATCGTAGCGAGAAAGAACTTTGGCTGCGGATCTTCCAGAGAGCATGCACCGCTGTGTCTGAAGACTGCAGGCGTAAGCTGTGTTATCGCAGATACATTTGCACGAATTTTCTATCGTAATGCGATCAATATCGGACTTCCGATCATCGAATGTCCGGAAGCGGCAGAAGGAATTGACGCCGGAGATCAGGTTGAGATTGATTTTGACAGCGGACGTATATATAATCGTACCAAGGGTACTGAGTTCCAGGGACAGGCATTTCCTCCATTTATGCAGGAACTGATCTCTGCAGGTGGCCTGGTTAATTACATCAACAGCAAAAAGAACAAATAGTATATAACAGGAGAAATGATGATGGATGTACGATACAGAAGCACAAGAAATTCAGAGGTAACGGTAACAGCATCGCAGGCAATCTTAAAAGGTCTTGCGGATGATGGTGGTCTGTTTGTGCCGGATCATCTTCCAAAGTTATCTGTGTCTATGGAAGAATTAAAGGGAATGACATATCAGGAGACAGCTTATGCTGTAATGAAGGAATTCCTTACCGATTTTACTGAAGAAGAGCTGAAGAATTGTATTCAGAAGGCTTATGACAGTAAATTTGACACGGAAGAGATCGCACCATTAGTAAAAGTAGATGGCACATATTTTATTGAGCTGTTTCACGGAGCAACGATCGCATTTAAAGATATGGCACTTTCCATTCTTCCACATCTTCTTACTACATCAGCTAAGAAGAATCACGTGAAGAATGAGATCGTGATCCTGACAGCAACTTCGGGAGATACCGGTAAGGCTGCTATGGCAGGTTTTGCCAATGTAGAAGGTACACGGATCATTGTGTTCTATCCGAAGAACGGAGTCAGCAAGGTACAGGAGATGCAGATGGTGACTCAGACCGGAGATAACGTAGACGTTGTAGCAATTCACGGCAACTTTGACAATGCGCAGAGCGGCGTGAAAGCAATGTTTGAAGATAAGAAGCTTGCAGAAGATCTGGATAAGCATGGCTATCAGTTTTCATCTGCCAATTCAATCAACATCGGACGTCTGGTGCCGCAGGTGGTGTACTATGTATATGCCTATGCGAAGCTTTTGGATAATGAAGAAATACAGCCGGGAGAACAGATCAATGTTGTAGTTCCTACCGGTAACTTTGGCAATATTCTTGCTGCATACTATGCAAAGAATATGGGCGTTCCGATCGCAAAACTGATCTGTGCATCCAATGAAAATAAAGTGCTGTTTGATTTCTTCCAGACTGGTGTGTATGACCGCAAGGACAGAGAGTTCAAACTGACTACATCACCATCTATGGATATTCTGATTTCCAGCAATCTTGAGAGACTGATCTACCAGATCGCAGGATGTGATGATAAGAAGAATGCAGAGTTGATGCAGGCATTGAAGAGTGAAGGTGTGTATGAGATTACTGACGCAATGAAAGCAGGATTGAAAGATTTTGCAGCGGGGTATGCAACAGAAGCGCAGACGGCAGAGACTATTCATGATGTTTATAAAAAAACAGGCTATGTAATGGATACACATACTGCAGTAGCGGCACATGTGTGTCAGGAATATCAGGAGAACTCAGGAGACAAGACAAAGTGTGTAGTTGCCTCCACAGCCAGCCCATACAAATTTGCAGGCAGCGTTATGGCAGCAATCGATGAGAAGTATGCATCTGTAGATGAATTCGATTTATTGAAAGAATTGAGTCAGGTATCTAACACAGAGATGCCGAATGCGATCAAGGAGATTCTGAATGCGAACATTCTTCACACACTGGAATGTGATGTTGATAAGATGGAAGATACTGTAAAGGCGATTCTTGAGTTATAGAAGAATATTTGTAATTTTATATATTTTTTACTAAAATAGTGGAAAAAAATATATGATTGGGTTATAATAACTACAGTGACCTGGGATGCGCGACAACTTCTGTTGTTTTGAACCTACATTACTTTAAACGGGACTCTTATATCTCCGTAATATGTCAAGCCTCCAGATACGCAGGGGAAGGCAGAAAAGCGGATGCGGACACCCACCTAGCAGCAGCTAGGAGTCAAGAGACAGAAACCGGCATTTCGGGATATACAAAAGATAAAAGAACGGCTGCAAAGCCGTTCTTTTTATGCCCAAAGGGGTATTATTTAGAAACCCTTTCGGACGAGAAATCTGATGCGTCATGCTTGCATGTAAGTAACAGATTTCTCGTCCGTGAGGCGGCTCGAATAGAGACGCCGCCCATACATGAGCAAAATTAGCTGCGTAGCAGCTGAAAAGCACGAAGCATCGTGCGGTTTTGCGAATGCATGGGCGGGGTTCAAAAATGGGGTGGGGTTCTAAACCCACTACAAAGTTTCATACATTAGAGAAAGTAGTCTTGGAAAGAGATAAGAATACAAATATGAGAAGACAGAATCGATATATTTTATACATCATCAGTTTTATGGCGGTGCTTAGTCTGGTACTGGCGGGAATGCGTCTGGTACATCCGGAACGGATCGGAAATGGCAGATCCGGAGAGCAGACGGAGAGTAAATTGAAAGGACAGAGTGGAGAAACGGATCAGAATACCGGAATGGTGGAGAATCAGAATATCCGCGTGGCATTGATGACAAGCGGTTATGGAAGCGTGCTACACAGTTCGGTCAGTCTGGCAGCAGACAGTGGCCTGAGGCTAAAATATGATGGGCGGGAGGAAGATTGGACAGGAGGCGTGCTGACGCTTCTGGCAGATGATGTGCGGCTAAAGAATGGACATCTTTCGGCAGAACCGCTGAATCCGGATGAAGAGATCCGGGTGGAAAGTATTGAACGTGGCCGGGGAATACCATCTTATCAGGGAAAGATTGAAGTGTGGTCCGGTGAAGAAGGTATGACTGTGATTAATGAACTGCCGATGGAAAGCTATCTGTGCAGAGTTGTGCCGAGTGAGATGCCGGCGTCTTATGAAATGGAAGCATTGAAGGCGCAGGCGGTGTGTGCCAGAAGCTATGCAGTGCGACAGATGCAGGATTATGCATATCCGGAATATCAGGCACATGTCAATGACAGTGTAGAGTATCAGGTGTACAATAACAGTTATCCGGCAGATACAGCTACGCAGGCGGTAAAAGATACAACAGGTCAGGTGGTCTGGTATCAGGGAAACGTGGCTTCTACATATTACTTTTCGACTTCATGTGGAGAGACAACGGATATGACAGCCTGGGGCGGTGAGGTCAATGAAAGTAATGCATATCTTCAAAGTATATCTGTGTGTGGAGATGTCGGAGATTATGAAAAAGATCTGCCCTGGTATCAGTGGACGGCGGAGATATCATCAGAGCGAATGGCAGCACTTCTCAGTAATTATGCCGGTAAGGATCTGGGAACACTGGAGAGTGTGGAAGTAACCAGGCGAGGTGACGGCGATGTGGCAGCAGAACTGACGGCGGTTGGAAACGGAGGGAGTATTACGGTGGAGACAGAGAATAAGATTCGGACAGCCCTGGGAGGAAGTGGATATTCGATCGTAAGAAATGATGGACAGACCGTAGATAGTCAGAGATTACTTCCAAGTGCATTTATTTCTATAGAGAAGAAAGCGAACAGCTATGTGATCAGAGGCGGCGGCTATGGGCATGGTATCGGTATGAGCCAGAATGGAGCCAATGAAATGGCTAAGAATGGTAAAAATTACATGGAGATACTGAAATTATTTTATCAAAATGTAGAAATCCGATAGCGGAGAAACGGCTATTTGATATTTTTACTTGAAATAATTAAATGAAAATGGTATGATGCACATACTGATTTACGGAGGTTAGTATGAAAAGAGAGACCATAGAGAGGGTAATGAGAATTCCCAAGGATATGGGGAGACATCATGTTGGGGCATATGCAGCTCAGGCTGCATATTTCTTTATGTTATCGCTGATTCCGATTATATTGCTTTTGCTTACTATGGTAAGATATACGCCGGTTACGAAAGCAGATGTAATGACAGCAGTAGTGCAGGTATTTCCTACCAGTGTAGATTCCCTGATCACGTCAATTGTGAATCAGGTATATAACCAGTCAAGTACTATTATCCCGATTACAGTTATTGTGGCACTGTGGTCTGCCGGCAAGGGTGTATTATCAATTTCTACCGGATTTAATACAATTTATGGATGCCCAGAGACACGTAACTATATTTATCTGCGTTTCAGAGCGACATTTTATACAGTGCTGTTCCTGATTGCAATCATATTATTGCTGGTTATGTCGGTATTCGGTAATTCGCTGAATATATTTATCACGTCTCATATGCCTGCCATTAAGCATGTGGCAAATAAATTGATGGAATTGAGGATGGCGATTACGCCGGTTGTGGTAATCGGTTTTTTACTTCTTATATATAAGTTTTTACCAAACCGAAAAGATCTGTTCCGCAAGCAGATTCCGGGAGCGATATTTACAGCGATTGGCTGGTTGGTCATATCCTGGGTATTTTCTGTATACCTGGATATTTTCAAAGGATTTTCGGATATGTACGGTAGTCTGACTACAATCGTGCTGATCATGCTCTGGCTGTATTTCTGTATGTACTGTGTGTTGTTTGGAGCACAACTTAATATCTATATGAAAGATGTACTCTTTACCGGAGCAGATAAAAAGGAAACTGCTGAAGAGAAGGCAGATATTACAGAAGGAGCTTCGGAAACAGCTTCAGAAACAGATTCAGAAACGTAAGAATCGGCTTGACATTAAAAAAGTCAGTGAGTATAATGACTTTGTATTGTTTAAATCAAAGATAAAAGTGATGACCGTGTCAGTAGAGAACTGTTTTCCATCAGAGAGGGGCATACCACAGGCTGAAAGTAGCTCCGGGTTCAGGCAGGGATCGAATTTCCCACGTTAGCTGCATGTTTGAATATTTCGATATATGATGATTCGATAGTAGGACATGCCGTATTCGTACGTTACACGAACATGAGTGCCTGTCGTAAGATAGGAATCAGGGTGGTACCGCGAGTTAACCTCGTCCCTTTTGGGATGAGGTTTTTTTGTATTCGTTCAGAGTATTTTGGAAGTGGCTCTGAACGATATAGTTATTAAAGAGGAAACATAGTCATTTAATTATTTATGAAAGAGAAAGGAAGAGAAGGATGAAAGAAAGATTGGAAAGCATCCGCAGAGAAGCCATTGAAGCAATTCAGTCTGCTGATGTACCGGAGAAATTGAACGAAGCCCGCGTCAGATTCCTTGGTAAAAAAGGAGAACTGACTGCTGTTCTTAAAGGAATGAAAGATGTAGCACCGGAAGAAAGACCGAAAGTAGGTCAGATGGTTAATGAGACACGTGCAGCCATCGAAGAGATTCTGGAAGAAAGCAAGCAGAAAATGGAGCGTGCGATCCGTGAAGAAAAGATGAAACAGGAAGTTATCGACGTTACACTGCCGGCTAAGAAGAACATGGTAGGACACCGTCATCCGAATACGATCGCACTGGAAGAAGTAGAACGTATTTTCATCGGTATGGGATACGAAGTAGTAGAAGGACCGGAAGTAGAATACGATCTGTATAACTTTGAGAAACTGAATATTCCGGCAGATCATCCGGCAAAGGATGAGCAGGATACTTTCTATATCAATGATGATATTGTGCTGAGAACACAGACATCACCGGTACAGGCCCGTGTAATGGAACAGGGCAAGCTGCCAATCCGTATGATCGCACCTGGACGAGTATTCCGTTCAGATGAAGTAGATGCAACACATTCACCATCTTTCCATCAGATCGAAGGACTGGTTATCGATAAGAACATTTCATTCGCAGACCTGAAAGGAACACTGGAAGTATTTGCAAAGGAACTGTTCGGTGAAGATACCAAGACAAAGTTCCGCCCACATCATTTCCCATTCACAGAGCCAAGCGCTGAGGTAGATGTAAGCTGCTTCAAGTGCGGCGGTAAGGGATGCCGTTTCTGTAAAGGATCCGGATGGATCGAGATCCTGGGATGCGGAATGGTACATCCACACGTACTCGAAATGTGCGGAATTGATCCGGAAGAATACACAGGATTCGCATTTGGTGTAGGACTGGAAAGAATCGCACTTCTGAAATACGAAATCGACGACATGAGATTACTGTACGAAAACGATATCAGATTCTTGAAACAGTTCTAGTGAGCACACAACAGAAGGAAGCACGAACGAAGTGAGTATTTACTTCTGTGTGCGAACGGTTCGACAGAATCGGGAGCCTCTTGGGGAGGCGGCGCCGGGAACCGGCGGGATTCTGGAGACTTAATAAGAGCACACAATAGAAGGAAGCACGAATAAGTGTTACATTGAAAGGAGATTATAATGGATACTTCATTATCATGGATAAAAGCATATGTGCCGGATCTGGATGTGACAGCGCAGGAATATACCGATGCGATGACACTTTCCGGTACAAAAGTAGAAGGATTTGAAAAAATGGATGCAGATCTGGACCGCATCGTAGTAGGTCAGATCGACAAGATTGAGAAGCATCCGGATGCAGATAAACTGATCATTTGTCAGGTAAATATCGGAACTGAGACGATTCAGATCGTTACAGGTGCTCCGAATGTAAAAGAAGGAGACAAGGTACCGGTTGTTCTGGACGGCGGACGTGTGGCCGGAGGTCACGAGCCTGGACAGCGTGTAGCCGGCGGTATCAAGATTAAGAAAGGCAAGCTTCGCGGTGTACCGAGTAATGGTATGATGTGTTCCATCGAAGAACTGGGATCTAACCGTGATATGTACCCGGAGGCACCGGAATACGGTATCTACATTTTCCAGAAAGATGTAGAAGTAGGAAGCAGTGCGATCAGCGCACTGGGACTGGATGATGTGGTATTTGAATATGAGATCACATCCAACCGTGTAGACTGCTACAGCGTGATCGGCATTGCGAGAGAAGCAGCAGCTACATTCCGCAAGGAATTCCATCCGCCGATTGTAACACCGACTGGCAATGACGAGGATGTCAATGACTATGTAAAGGTTACGGTCAAGGATCAGGAACTCTGCCCGAGATATACAGCAAGAGTTGTAAAAAATATTAAGATCGGACCGTCACCGGAGTGGATGCAGAGAAGACTGGCATCTGTTGGAATCCGCCCGATTAACAATCTGGTAGATATTACCAACTATGTAATGGAAGAATATGGACAGCCGATGCATGCGTATGATCTGGATACGATCGCAGGCCGCGAGATCGTAGTGCGCCGTGCAGAAGATGGTGAGAAATTCGTAACTCTGGATGGACAGGAAAGAGAGATGGACAGCTCTGTACTGATGATTTGTGATGGCGAAAAATCGATCGGTGTAGCAGGTATCATGGGTGGCGAGAACTCTATGATTACAGATAATGTTAAGACAATGCTGTTCGAAGCTGCATGCTTCAACGGAACCAACATCCGTAAATCAGCTAAGAAGATCGGACTTCGTACCGATGCATCCGGCAAATTCGAGAAAGGTCTGGATCCGGAAAATGCACAGGCAGCAATCGACCGCGCATGCCAGTTAGTAGAAGAAATGGGTGCCGGAGAAGTTGTAGGCGGAATGGTAGACGTCTATGCGGAGAAGAGAGAGCCGTCAAGAGTTACATTTGACGCAGAGAAGATCAATGCACTTCTCGGAACAGATCTGACGAAAGAACAGATGCTTGGCTATCTGAAGTTAGTAGAACTGGAATATGATGAGACTACGAATGAGATCGTAGCTCCGACTTTCCGTCAGGATATCCACCGTCTGGCAGACGTGGCAGAGGAAGTTGCAAGATTCTTCGGATATGACAATATTCCGACCACACTTCCAAGCGGAGAAGCTACGACAGGTAAGCTGTCTTACAAGCTCCGTATTGAAGAGGTGGCAAGAAATATCGCAGAGTTCTGCGGATTCAGCCAGGGTATGTCATATTCCTTCGAGAGCCCGAAGGTATTTGATAAATTATTACTGCCGGAGGATTCCAAGCTTCGTCAGGCAATTGAGATCCGTAACCCGCTGGGTGAGGATTACAGCGTGATGAGAACGACATCCCTGAACGGTATGCTGACATCACTTGCTACCAACTACAACCGTAGAAATAAAAATGTAAAATTATACGAACTTGGAAATGTATATCTGCCAAAGGCACTTCCGTTGACAGAACTTCCGGATGAGCGTATGCAGTTCACTCTGGGTATGTACGGAGAAGGCGATTTCTTCAGCATGAAGGGTGTCGTAGAAGAGTTCTTTGACAAGATCGGACTGCACAAGAAAGAGACTTACGATCCAAACGCAGGCAAGACATTCCTGCATCCGGGACGTCAGGCTAATATCATTTACGATGGAACCGTAGTCGGATATCTGGGAGAAGTACATCCGGACGTTGCAGATATCTACGGAATCGGAGAGAGAGCATACATCGCAGTGATCGATATGCCGGAGATCGTAGCGCGTGCTACATTTGACCGTAAATATGAGGGAATTGCCAAGTTCCCGGCTGTAAACCGTGACCTCAGTATGGTAGTGCCGAAGAACATCATGGTAGGACAGATTGAAGAAGTAATTGAGAAAAATGGCGGAGCTCATCTGGAGAGCTACTCACTGTTTGACCTGTACGAAGGAGCTCAGATCAAACCGGGATTCAAGTCTGTAGCTTACTCTATTACATTCCGTGCAAAAGACAGAACACTGGAAGAGTCAGATATTTCCAAAGCAATGGATAAGATTCTTGCCGGTCTTGAAGCTATGGGAATCGAGCTTCGCAAATAGAACGGAGAGATAAGATAATATGAAACGACAGGATTTTTATTTTGATCTGCCGGAAGAATTGATCGCACAGGATCCGCTGGAGGACCGCTCCAGTTCCAGGCTCCTGGTGCTAGACAAAGAGACAGGCGAGACCTCTCATCACATTTTCAAAGAGATCGTGGATTATCTGAACCCGGGGGACTGTCTGGTGATCAATGACACCAAGGTGATTCCGGCGAGGCTGATCGGTGCCCGTGAGGGAACCGGAGCCAAGATAGAAGTGCTTCTGCTGAAGCGCAAAGAGAACAATGTGTGGGAGACACTGGTAAAACCTGGCAAGAAAGCAAGACCAGGCACACGGATCGTGTTCGGCGAAGGTCTGCTGGTTGGTGAAGTCATCGATGTCGTAGAGGAAGGCAACCGCCTGATCAAGTTTGAATATGAAGGAATCTTTGAAGAGATTCTGGATCAGCTTGGACAGATGCCATTACCGCCGTATATCACACATCAGCTTGAGGACAAGAACCGTTATCAGACCGTATATGCCAAGCATACCGGATCTGCGGCTGCACCGACAGCGGGACTTCATTTCACACCGGAGCTGCTGAAGCAGATCGAGGAAAAAGGCATAGATATTGCCAGAGTTACACTGCATGTAGGACTTGGAACCTTCCGCCCGGTTAAGGTAGATGACATTCTGGAGCATCACATGCATTCAGAATTTTACCATATTGATGCCGAAGCGGCTGAGAAGATTAACCGTGCCAAGGACAATGGCGGACGCGTGATCTGCGTGGGAACCACAAGCTGCAGAACTGTAGAGTCGGCAGCAGATGAGAACGGACGCCTCAGAGAATGCAGCGGATGGACAGAGATCTTCATTTATCCGGGATACAAGTTCAAGATTCTGGATGCACTGATCACGAATTTCCATCTGCCGGAGTCTACACTGATCATGCTGGTATCCGCACTGGCAGGCAGAGAGCATGTGCTGAATGCATATCAGGAAGCAATTGAGCAAAAATACAGATTTTTCTCCTTTGGAGATGCAATGTTTATAAAGTAGAATATAAAAAGAAAAGGATCTGTTGCTTTACGATTGAGAAATCGTGAAGTGGCAGATTTTTTTGTATTGCGATGAGTAAAAGTTTGAGTTGGATCAGGACCTTGACAATCGCATACAATCTTGGAATGTGTTTTTTGATACTTACGAAGATTATTTTTTGATGATGATTTATGTTTTGGGAATTTGTCTGCCAGAAAATATTCATGGGCAGAAAATATCTAATTCATGGTCAATATTTCGAAGCGATGATAAAATTATGTTATAATTTGTAACAAAAAATCTACTTTTATTGTATTATTATATCAGAATGGCAAGCAGTATACATTTGTATGGAGGGAGAATATTGATAAATATTGCAATAGTGGATAATGAGAAAAGCGTCTTGGAAAATATCCGTGAAATTTTGTTAAATCTGTCGGGGGAATTCAAAGATGTACATATAGACACGTATGAGAAAGCGGAGAATTTCCTAGTGGCATTTGAAACAACCAGGTATCAGATTTTGATTTCTGATGTGGATATGCCGGAGATAAACGGTATTGAAATGGGCAAAAAAGCGCGCGATCGTGATCCGAATATTTATATTATTTTTCTTACGGCTTATGTGGAATATGCAATTGAAAGCTATCGTATGGAAGCATACCAGTATATTCTAAAAGAGGATGTTGAAGAAAGACTGCCGGAAATAATAGAGAGACTGATTGAGATTGTGCGGAATCATTCAATAAAGTATTGCTATATAGGTTCGGATACACAGAGAGTGAAAATGTGTCAGGATGATATTATCTATATACAAAAAGCGAAAGGAACAAAGTATACGAGCTTTTTTACCGTGAAAGGTGAAGTACGTGAACGAATCAGTATTGAGAATGTTTTGGAAAAATTAATGAGTGATGAATTTGTAATAGTCGATAGGAGCAGTGTGGTTAATTTAAGGCATATTATGAAAGTCAGGGATAATGTGATTTATCTGAGCAATAGAGATGCTGTTGAAGCAAGTCATGCAAGGATCAAAAAAGTAAAAGAAAATATTCGGAAATACTGGGAGGAGCAATAGCTGTGGGGAGTGTATGTTTTATCCTGTTGTTCGTAGTTTCTTTGGTGGAAGTTATAACAGGCTATTATTTGATGTTATATACCATTTTTGACAGAAAAAAGATGAACAGATGTTATAAAGGTATTCTAGTAGTGAGTTCTCTGTTTATTTCTGTTTTACTGACTGCAAACAGGCGTTTATGGTTCTTTTCGAGAACTATGTTCCTGGTGGAGGTCATTTTATTTTGTCTTGTTATATTTGTCATAAGGAAAAAAGGATATTTGTTTATATTCAGCTATGTTTGGCTGTATTATGGAGTGCTTACATTGTTGGATTTCATAATAGCTTTTTTTAGTATGACATTGTTGGGAGAGAAGTTTTTGCCAAGAGTTTTTTTGAATGCAGTATCTTTGGAACAAATTGTTATCTTTACATTATCACGAATAATTCTTATATGGTTAGCGATATTGATCATAAAATATAAGTGGAAGATTAATGAAGAGTATACAGGATATTTTGTGTTAATTGACATAATTATATCTCTTTTGATACTTAGGTATCAGAAAAAACTGGTTGAAATGGCTATAGGAGAAATATCCATGAACGGGTTGGATGGTGGCTTTTCGCTTCTTGGCGTATTGGTGATTGCCACAATCATTGTACTTTTTTTCCTGAAAAATCGCCTTATGGCGAAAGACCAGAAGATACTGGAATTACATGACAGTATTTTGGAACAAAGATACCAATCTTTGTTAGAGAGTACGGAAAATAGCTGGCGGGCTGTACATGATATAAGACATCACCTGCTGGGGCTGCGTATGATGGTTCAAAAGGGGGAATGGCAGCGAATAGAAGATTATTTGAATGAACTTGATCAGGAATATCTTGAGGTGAAAGGTGTAGTATGGACCGGAAATTACTTTCTTGATTTTATATTGACACAGAAGAAACAAAAGGCGGAAGAAAGAGAAATACGTTTTGATATAGAGACTGAGATGGTGTCGATCGGTGGCCTGACAGAAGCAGAACAAAGCATACTGTTTGGAAATCTGATTGATCATGCGATTGAGAACTGTGAAGAAGCAGATGAACAAGGCAACTGGATACGTGTTGAAATAAAAAAGCGGATGGATATGACTTTAATAAAAATCAGTAATAATGTTGTGAAACGACCGTTATTTTTGAAAAAAAGACTAATCAGCGGTGCGGCAAATTCGTCTGTGCATGGATATGGAATGAAAAGCGTAGAACGAATCGTGGAACGTCATGACGGCGACCTGATTCAGGAGACGTTAGAAGACAGGCATTGCGTGATGGTTAGTTTTTACGATAATATGTAAAGGAGCAAAAAAATGAGAAAATTGACTGCCAAAGAAACGAAAAAAGTTGTGGGTGGTACAACATATACCTGTAAGTATTGTAGCTTTAAAACAACATCGCAGAATAAGATAATATTGCATTATAAGAATATTCACAACTTTGAGTATGGAAAATAGTTATCAGAAGATCCATGACATTGTGTCATGGTTCTTTTCGCTAACGAATGGAGGAGCGGATATGGGAATTATTTTTAAACTAACCTTACGTTATCTGAAAAAGAATAAAAAGCGTACCAGAGCTACCATCCTTGGAATTGCATGCACGATGATCATTCTCACAACGATTTCGCTCTTTGCCAATACTCTGATGGGAATGATCCGGGAGAGCATCCGGGAAGACCAGGGAAGCTGGCATTTGATCTTCCATGATTTGGATCAGGAACAGTATGAAAGCCTGAAAGAGAATAAAAAGCTATGTAATGTATCGGAAACGGAATGCGAAGACTGCGAACCGGATGCAGGTTTGTGTGTGGCTGCTGAAATGAAAAACGTCAGTTGGCGTATGTTTGTCAGAACACAGAAAATCGGCAAAAAGATCGGCATGGAACAGCTTCCGGAGGAAGAGTGGCGGCGCCTTCCTTATCGTGAAACGGGAAAATACAATATTACCTATCATATAGAACTTTTAGAATACTATGGACTAAATGACGAAACCAGTATGAGCGTGGGCGGAATCATCAATGTTATAGTTACAATGGTGATGCTTATGGGCTGTGTGCTGATTTACAATGCCTATTCCATCTCTACGTTTGAAAAACTAAGATATCTGGGAACATTGGGAAGTATCGGGGCGAGTAAATTTCAAAGGATTTGTGTGGTTTACTGGGAAGGAATACTGGAAGGACTCATTGGAATCCCAGTCGGAATCGGAGCGGGGATCTTACTTACGAATGGTATCGTAAAATGGCTGGAAAATAT
>NZ_QUDV01000008.1:87977-155789 GCF_003477705.1 Dorea sp. AF36-15AT | reverse complement strand
ATCTTCAGGGTTGTTGTCTATTGTTCAGTTATCAAAGTTCTTTGTGTTTGCCGCTCTCAACGAGTCAGCTTAAACATAATATCATGTTTATCAGTGCTTGTCAATAACTTTTTTTAAGTTTTTTATTTTCTTTTTAAAAGCTATCAATTTACATGATATATGTTAAACGGAGAAAGAGGGATTTGAACCCTCGCGCCGGTCACCCGACCTACACCCTTAGCAGGGGCGCCTCTTCAGCCTCTTGAGTATTTCTCCAGCGCTGAATATCATTCAATATAATATTCTTTACGAAAGCGAACTTTCGCAGTGCATGAATTATTATAACTGACATATATTACATTGTCAATACATTTTTTCTTATTTTTTATCCACTTTTATCCGATATTTTCGTTTATCTTTTTCTGGATTCTATCATGTACTGTTGACGCTATTTCTGTTGTCTTCATGTCTTTATAATCTTCATAATACAACGGCTCCATAAAATGTACCTGTACCGTCACCTGACTGATTGTATTCGTATCAAACGGTTTGAAAGAATCAATCAATGCAACCGGCACAATTGGACACCTTGCTTTGGTTGCAGCCTTAAAACTTCCTCCCTTAAACTCACCGATCACATTACCATTTTTCGATCTGGTTCCTTCCGGAAATATCAAGAAGTTCTTACCATTCTTCACGTCATTTGCCACATTCATAATTACCTGCATAGACTGTCTGATATCTTCTCTGTCCATCATATATGACTTTGTACATGCAAATGTCTGCTTCAATAATGGAACATTGGCAACTTCTTTCTTCGCTACTACCGAAAATGTATTATCGCAGGCATCTATAATTGCCAGCACATCATACATTCCCTGATGATTTGGAAAGAACATAAACCCATCTTCTTTTGGTATGTTTTCTTTTCCATAAGATTCTATCTTAACATTACCACCCTTATTAGCATGAGCAACAATATAGCGGAGTATCTTAAAATGTTCTGCTAATGTATATTTATCCACATGCGTAGCATGCCAGCACAATCTTATCCACATGTATGGCACCAAAATAATATTTCTGAGCACCATCATAATTATTCGTTTCATATTTTACTTTATTAACCTCTCTTATATTCTTCAATAGCTGTCTCATACAGATTATTACCTTCTGCATCTACAACTACGATTACAGGAAAGTCTTTTACTTCCAGCTTTCTGATAGCTTCTGTTCCAAGATCATCATATGCGATTACTTCTGATTTTTGAATACACTTAGAAAGAAGCGCTCCTGCCCCGCCTACCGCTGCAAAATATATACTTCCATTTCTTACAATTGCATCCAGAACTTCTTTGCTCCTTTTGCCTTTTCCTATCATTGCCCCAAGTCCCAGATCCAGTAACCTAGGTGCATATTTATCCATACGACTGGCTGTAGTAGGCCCTGCTGATCCAATAATTCTACCTTCTCTTGCTGGTGATGGACCCATATAATAGATCATCTGATTTTTAATATCTAATGGCAGTTTTTCTCCTCTTGTGAGAGTATCATCCATTCTCTTGTGTGCAGCATCACGTGCAGTATAGATTATACCATTGATATATACGTAATCTCCTGCTTTCAGATTCTTGATTTCTTCCTTTCTGATCGGCGCCTGAATTATTTTGTTCATAACTACACCTCCCTGATGATATGTCTGTTTACATGACAACAGATATTAATTGCTACCGGAAGTCCTGCAATATGAGTTGGATAGGTATTCACATTGACTGCCAGAGCCGTTGTTGTGCCACCAAGTCCTCCAGGTCCGATACCAAGATTATTAATCTTCTGAAGAATTTCTTCTTCCAAATCTTTTACCCATTCAATCTCTGAATGTGTTCCTACTTCTCTCGTAAGTGCTTCTTTTGCCATTAATGCACATTTTTCAAATGTACCACCGACACCTACTCCAACTACAAGTGGCGGACAGGCATTTGGTCCTGCATCTTTTACTGCTGTCAGTACTGCATTCTTCACTCCTTCGATACCATCTGCCGGCTTCAGCATAAATACACGACTCATATTTTCACTTCCGAATCCTTTTGGTGCTACTTTTATGCGTACTTTTTCTCCCGGTGCGATAGAATAATGGATAACTGCCGGTGTATTATCTTTCGTATTTTCACGAATGATCGGATCTTTTACTACCGATTTACGGAGATAGCCTTCTACATATCCCTGACGAACACCTTCATTGACAGCATCTTCCACCGATCCGCCTTCCAGATGTACATCCTGTCCGATTTCAAGAAATACAACTGCCATACCTGTATCCTGGCAGATAGGAATCATATCTTCTCCGGCAATCTGAAGATTCTCCTGAAGTTGATTCAAAATCTGCTTTCCAAGGGGCGACTCTTCTGTCTGAACAGCATTTTTCATTGCCGCTGACATATCTTCTGAAAGAAAATGATTGGCTTCTATACACATTTCTTTTATATTTCTCGTAATTTCACTTACATGAACATTGCGCATAATACTCCTCCTTATCATTTGAATTCATTCCATAATTCATTTCATCTTTCTTATTTTAATGCATGGATGAATCTCTGTCCATTTAATTGCGCTTTTTATTGATAAATATTATACTATTCATATATTTTTATCGTGAATGTAAAGAAGGAGGTATTTTTATGACAACAGATATCAATATGAAGCAATTAAAAGCAGACGCACTCGAGATCTTCTGCAATGGTTTTGCCTGTTCGGAATCCGTTATCTTTTCACTTCGCAAGCATTTTCAGGTAGACATTTCCGACGATGCAATTGCTATGAGTTCAGGTTTTCCATGGGGACTTGGTGGACCAGGATGTCTCTGCGGTGCTGCAGCCGGTGGAACTATGATGATCGGATATTTCTTCGGACGTAAGACTCCAGGCGATCCTAAGGTTAAGAGATGTTTTGATCTGACAGCAGAATTCCACGATGCATTTAAAAATGAATTTGGTGCTACATGCTGCCGCGTACTGACTAAAGGTATGGAAAAACATTCTCAGGAGAGAAAGAATCACTGTATGGAGATGGTATCTTTCACTGTTGAAAAAGTAGCTGACATCATTATTCGTGAATTGGAAAAAGATAAGGCTGATTCATAATTTCAAGTTGCATAAAAACTGCCAGCAGATAAATTTCTACTGGCAGGAAAATTTTATATTTTTTTAATTGTCTACTTGACGGGTAGCAGTTCAGAATCGTAAGCGGCAACTCCCTTTTCGTACATTTTCTCGACAACAAGGCTTTTACTCAAATGGATATTGAAATCCCCACTGTTGTCGAATTTCCGTCAAAAGAGAAGTTACATCCCTGCTGTAATTAAGATACGTATTATCTTTATCACACATTATACTTTTTTCCATGTCTTCAATTTCATATAACAAAGCGTTTCCAGTCTCTCCCATAGATATCACTTCATGGCTTCCATCTCTGGTATAAGTGATTACAGCCTTATCTGCACGAGGATAATTGTCTATTTCAATATATCCTTTTTCACCTGCGACCACGCCTCTTTTCGGTTGCTTTGCCCGCATTGTCAACGCTGTAACTACCATTTGCCCCTGTTCATTCTGCATTATAATTCCTGACTCTTCATCCACACCGGTTTCAAAATACTGAGCGGTCGTCAGGATATTATCTGGCTTGCCATCTAAAAAATATCGCGCAAAAGACACAGCATATACTCCAATATCCAGGAGTGCACCTCCAGCCAACTCTTTTGCAAAAAACCTATTCGTCACATCATATTCTTTGCAGCTTCCGAAATTTACCTGTACTAACTTTACTCTTCCAATAATCCCGCTATCAATCCGCTTTTTAACTTCTTTAAATAGTGGCATATGGTAAATCGTCATCCCCTCCATTAGAACAAGTTTTCTTTCGTTTGCAATTTGTACCGCTTCTTCTAGCTGGATATTATTAACTGTAATGACCTTTTCGCATAAAACATGTTTTCCTGCTTTCAATGCCTTTATGATCATTTCATAATGAAGGTTATGCGGAACTGCAATATAGACAATATCCAATTTCTCATCTTTCAGCATCTCATCTATATTATAAAACACCTTGCCAACTTGGTATTCATTACCATATGCTTCTGCTTTGTCTCTTTTTATGTGACAAACTGCATACACCTTCCGCCCACTCTTTGTCAATACATTTCCCATTTCATGGGCAATCAATCCTGTCCCTACAATCCCCCAGTTATATTTTTTTTCCATTCTATTATCCTCCAAAGCATCCGTCTATGCTTCAGCTGTTATATCCGCGCTTTCTTTTTTTTCGTAATTTCTTCGGAGAAATAAAATTCCGACTGCCGAAATTAATGCGGCAATTAACAAGAATAGTAAAAACAAAAACGGATTGCTGCATAAAGGTGTATAAACAAACAAGCCACCTCCCGGTGCTGCTGTTGACACTCCTGTCACATAAATAAGTGCACTTCCAATTCCAGACCCCAGCATAAAACACGGAATTACTCTAAGATCTTTCGCCGCAAAAGGAATCGCAAACTCAGTAATTTCAAATAGTGTTCCAACTATTAAACCAGGAATATTAAGCAATTCCTCTTCTGAAAAATGTTTTCGGCATATCAGCATTGCCAAAAGTACAGAAAACTGCGGCGCAATACAAGCAACTGCCGAAGCGCAGATGGGCACCCAGTTTCCAGCCTCCAGACACGCCAGCCCAAAGGCATATGCCGCCTTATTAACAGGACCTCCTAAGTCAAACGCATACATGGCTCCTGTAACCAGCCCAATCAATATAGCGCTTCCTGTGCTTATACTTTCCAGCCATTGGGTCAACCACTCTGACAACGCAGCCAATGGATTTCCAAAAATATATACCATAATAAAGCCAACACACAAAACACTGATAACCGGCACAATAACCGTTGCAAGAGCACCTCTGATCGCACCTGGAACCGGAAGATTTTTTAACATTCTCACTAAATATCCCGCAATAAGGCCGGCAATCATAGCTCCTAAAAATCCGGCTCCCATCTCACGGGCATATAATCCGCCAACTAAACCTGCGGCAATCGCCCCTCTGTCTCCTAACGCAAAAGCTATATATGCTCCCAATGCAGGACACATTAATCCAAAGGCCATTTGTCCAACATTCCATATTCCGTTTGCTATTGTGGAATAAGAATCCAGAGAACCTACGTCTACTCCTCCGATAATATAAGATAATCCAATGAGAATTCCTCCTGACAGCACGAATGGAAGCATATAAGAGACACCTGTCATCAAAGCGCTCTGTATTTCATTTAAATACTTTTTCATCCTTTTTCCCTCTACCCCTTCTGGAATATTATTTCCGGATTCCTAACAACATCATGCGGTCCGACCTTTATGAGCTTATCTTTCCAGGCTGCAAAACGCTCCTCATTTCTAAGCTGAACATCGCATGCAATCACAATAAGATCCGCTTCGCTTATTTCTTCTGCATGAAGTTTATTTTCAACTCCCAGAGCGCCCTGCGTTTCGACTTTACACATATATTTTTTCTGTTTGCATACTCTTTTAATTGCCTCTGCGGCCATATATGTATGCGCAATCCCCGTCGCACACGAAGTAACTGCTACTACTTTCATAGATCTTCTCCTTCCCTTACTTCCAATGCGCAATTTATAAAATCCTCTGCATTTTTGAAGCCATCCAACTTACTTGTAAATTCATCCATTGCTAAAAGTTTTGCTATACTTGCCAGCATATGTATGTATCCATCATTCGTTTCGTTTTCTGGGATAATCAGCATAAATATATACTTAACTTCTCCTTCTTCATCATTTGACTGGTACATAAATGGACTTTTTGTCCGGCAAAACAACACCGATGAGTATTCTACACTCACTCCCTTTGCATGAGGAAGCGCGATATAGTTTCCCAAATAGGTAGAACCTATGCTCTCCCGATGATATAACGCTTCTTTTAACTGCTGTATATCCTTTACGACATTTTCTTCTGCAAGCCATCTAGCACAGGTATCAAATAATTCTTCTTTATCTCTAAATGGGTCAACATCAACATGAAATAATTCTTCTTTTATAATTGAGGATATCTTTATTTCCATTTTCCTTATACGCTATAATTCCTTTCCAATTCTGTATTGGCGGCTTCGGTAATCCTGACTCCTCCAGTGCCTCCCAGCCTTACTGCTCCAGCATCAATATATTTGTATGCATCTTCCAGTGTACGGATCCCGCCAGATGCTTTAACCTGAATTCTTCCATCGGCCGCTTTCGTCATAGCAATGACATCCTCTAACTTTGCTCCGCCTCCGCCATATCCAGATGATGTTTTTACAAAATCTGCACCAGCGGCAACCGCACATTCTACAGCCTGTTTAATCCTCTCATTTCCAATAATAGCAGTCTCAATAATTACTTTTACGACTTTGTCCTCCCCGTGACTCTTAAACTCATCCACTATAGCTTTTAAATCCGCGATTACATAGTCATAATCACCATCCATAAAATACCCTATATTCATTACCGTATCTAATTCATCCACGCCCATCTCAGCACAGCGTCTTGTTTCATATACTTTTACATCTGTTGTATTGGCGCCCAATGGGTATCCAGAATTGCTGCATATTTTGACATTACTTCCTTTCAAATTTTCCCGCACTAAATCTACATAAGACGTATCAATTGCAACAGTCGCAAAACCATATTTCTTTGCTTCTTCACAAAACTGTATAATTTCTTTCTTTGTTGCATCTGCTTTTACGATGCTATGATCAAAATAAGATGCCATATTCTGTAATATTTCTTTTTTCATATTCTTTGTACGCGAAGATTCCGGTGCACCTTTGGTATTCTCGCTTTCTCCTTTCTGTATTATAGTATATATTTGTTATTATTTTCTGTCTATTTCTGAAATTTCACTTTTCATTCTTTATTCTTCTCGTATTCAAACAATATTTTCACTAATTCTCCCAAAGATTTCACCTGCAGGATCCGTTTTATTATTTCCGGTTCCTGTGTTATACTCAAAATATCTTCCATGATAATTCTAAGTTCCTTTGTATCCCTGCTGCTGATACATAACAGAAATACAATTTGGACCTTCTCACCATCCCATTTTACAGGTCTATCGAGCACCGCTACTCCAATTCCCGTTTTCCGTATTTCCTCCTGAAACGGATGTGGTATTGCAATCAAATTTCCAAGTGCTGTACCACTTACTTGTTCCCTTTTTAAAAGTGACTGATATATGTTTTCTGTACTATACTCTTCCTTAATCATCGCATCGCACATTTGCTTGAAAACTTCTTCTTTATCCCTTGCTTCCATCTGAAAAAATGATATTTTTTCATGAAAAAAATTACATAACTTTCTCATTTTATATCTTTCGTTAACCTTAAATTTTTCGCACTGCCGCCGGATGTGCTCAATATCTTTATCCTTTAAAACTGGATCAACATATATAATCGGAGCCGACGGGCTATCTAATACCGCTGTGGATATAATAAAATCCACGCCATTTAATATTTCCTTATTAACAAAGCGCGTATTGGTTAGTACACAGACAATATTAATGCTAGGAAATAAAATCTGGATCCGTATTTTCAAGTATTCGCTAATTCCTCGTCCTGCCGTGCATATAACTGCTACATTAAAATAATGTTGTGTTTCTTTTCTCTCGATAGCCACCATAATATGCATAGTAAAAAAGGCAATTTCATTATCTGGCAAACTGATACCAAGGTTTTTTTCCAACTCTCTCGCTATTAACAGACTAATTTCAAAAGCGAAAGAAAAATGCGTTTTCATCTCCGTCAATAATGGATTTTCTACAAACATATGATGTTCCAACCGGGTAATAACCAAAAGAAGATGCTCATACAAATTATTTACAAGCATTTCATTTTCTAAGAATCCTGTATCATAATTCTCATCAATTCCTCTCAGTATGCGAAGCAACACTTCTCGAATCGCTTCAGTCTCCAGACTTTTTCTCTGCTTTTGGAAAACATTCACAGCTAAGCCGGAAACAAACCAATATAAGTATAGTATCTCTTCCATAGTATATTCCAGGTCAAATTTCATGCTTACTTCTCGAATCACACTTTCACTGAATTGATAGGCATTATCCTGATACTTCTCTATCTGCGGAAGTGTTGTATGCCGATGCAAATATTTTTTATGTCTTTCAATCATTATTGCCAAATAATAATATATGTTTACAAATTCATTATCTCCAAAATGAATCTCAAACTTTTCTTCTGTTTTTAATATAATGCCATATAATCCATCAACTTCTACTCCTCCAAATTCTTTCCTGTCACGAATAGATTTGACGTTTACTGAATGATTTATCTTTAACTGCAGAATAACTTTGGCAATACGTATGTCTCGTTCCTTTCCTTCTACAAAAAGTCCTAGATTATTGCGCAACAAATGCAGATGATATCTGTCCAGAAAACTTTCAACCATATTCAACTCTCTAGTAATTACGCTTCTGCTATAGTACAGACTCTCACAAAGTTCTTCAATAGAAATATACCTATTTAAATTCAATAAAAAATCTGCGATCTCATATTTCTTACAATTATTCGTTTCCGGTATTTCATTAATAGCTAGATTATACAGCCAATATTCTTTTTCCGGCGGTATTTCCAACCATATTCCTTTTCCGGCCTTTGTTTGAATGCGTATCCCCTTGGTTAACAATTCATGATTAATTGATTTAATATCCGATTTAACAGTTCTGGATGTTATTCCCAAAAAAAGAGCCATTTTTTCTGTTGTGATTGGCTTTTTGTGTTCAAGTAATTTTTTTATCAACCTTACTTCTCTTTCTTTTAGCACAAAATCTCTCCCTCAAACTAATATTTATATGTATATTACCCCCAAAAAATTGGAAATTCAATTCATATATCATCCCCGTTTTTTCCTCATTATCATGAAATATAACTCCTTTGACTTAATCTTCCAAAACTCCCGGAAATCTTCCAACTACGGAAAGAAATATCTGCTGCAGCCATTTAAGACTATATTTGCAACTCAAAAAAATTTTCTTTTAGACATAAAATATGCTCCCTCCTAAGTGACAAGTTTTTATTATTTCACTTGTCTACCTAGAAGGGAGCATATCAAAGTGACAGCCATTTTATTAGCTTTTATTCTTCTGAATCTCCAGTCTCTTCTGTTGGTTCTTCAGATTCTTCAATCTCTTCTTCTTTTCTTACTTTTGCAATGCTTGCAACGGTCACTCCATCTTTCAGATTAATGAGTTTTACGCCAGATGTGATTCTTCCAAGGATAGAAATACCCTCGCAGAACATACGGATTACAATACCTTCTGTGTTGATGATCATAATCTCGTCATCCTCATTTATTGCCTTAATACCTACAACATTACCTGTCTTTTCTGTAATCTTGTAGCACTTCACACCTTTACCACCACGATTCTGTGCACTAAAGTCACTGATCAGTGTACGTTTTCCCATACCCTTTTCAGATACGATCAAAAGCTCATTGCCCTGAGTTGCAAGCTGCATACCAATTACTTCATCTGTGTCATCCAGGTTAATACCACGTACACCCATAGAAGTTCTTCCTGTGGTTCTTACATCTGTTTCCGCAAAACGGATACACTGACCAAATTTAGTTGCCAGAATAATTTCCTGATTACCATCTGTAAACTTAACTTCAATCAATTCATCCTCTTCCCGCAGTGTAATTGCAGCAAGACCATTTTTACGGATATTAGAGAAATCCGTAACCGGAGTCTTCTTCACCAGACCTTTTGCAGTAGCCATAACAATATACTCACCGTCACGATATTCATCAATTGGAATAACTGCACTGATTTTTTCTTCCGGCATCAGTTGAAGAAGATTGATAATTGCTGTTCCTCTGGATGTTCTTGATGCCTCCGGAATCTCATATGCTTTCAAACGGTATGCACGTCCCTTATTGGTAAAGAACATAATATAATGATGCGTATGTGTCATGAATAACTCTTCCACATAATCTTCATCAATGGTCTGCATTCCTTTGATTCCCTTACCACCACGATTCTGTGCTTTGAATGTGTCATTAGACATTCTCTTGATATATCCCATTTTTGTCATAGTAATTACTACATCCTCTTTTGGAATCAGATCTTCCATGGAAATGTCATATTCATCAAATCCTATAGATGTTCTTCTCTCATCACCATATTTGTCACGGATCAGAAGAATTTCTTCTTTGATTACACCAAGAAGAAGCTTTTTATCTGCAAGTATTGCTTTTAAATGTTTAATCTTCTCCATCAGTTCTTTGTACTCATTCTCGATTTTCTCTCTTTCCAAACCGGTAAGAGCACGCAGACGCATATCCACAATAGCCTGAGCCTGTACATCAGACAGATTAAACTGTTTGATCAATTCTGCCTTGGCAGCCTGCACATTTGCAGAGCTTCTGATAATACGAATGACTTCATCAATATGATCCAGTGCAATCAATAATCCCTGTAAAATATGAGCACGCTCTTCTGCTTTATTTAATTCATACTTCGTTCTTCTGGTTACGACTTCTTCCTGATGCTGAAGATAATATGTCAGCATGTCCAGAATATTCATAACCTTCGGCTGGTTATTGACCAGTGCCAGCATGATCACGCCATAAGTATCCTGTAACTGTGTATGTTTGTATAGCTGGTTTAAGATAACATTTGGATTCACATCTCTTCTGAGTTCAATACAGATTCTCATACCTTCTCGGCTGGACTGGTCGCTCAGATCAGTAATTCCATCAATTCTCTTATCTCTTACCATCTCTGCAATCTTCTCAATAAGGCGTGCTTTATTAACCATATATGGAAGTTCTGTTACCACAATACGGTTCTTGCCATTTGCCATCGGCTCGATATTAGTCACTGCACGCACACGAATCTTACCACGTCCGGTACGATATGCTTCCTCTATACCGCGAGTACCAAGGATCATAGCACCTGTCGGAAAATCAGGTCCTTTGATAATATTCAGAATTTCTTCAATTGCTGTCTCATCTTTATCCTCAATCTGGTCATCGATAATTTTAACAACTGCATTGATAACTTCACGCAGATTATGCGGTGGAATGTTGGTTGCCATACCTACTGCAATACCGGAAGTACCATTTACGAGAAGATTAGGAAATCTTGACGGAAGAACAACCGGTTCCTTTTCCGTCTCATCAAAGTTCGGCATAAAGTCAACTGTATCTTTGTTGATATCCGCTGTCAGTTCCATAGAAATCTTACTCAGACGAGCTTCGGTATATCGCATAGCAGCTGCACCGTCACCGTCTACAGAACCGAAGTTACCATGTCCATCAACTAATGGATATCTGGTAGACCATTCCTGTGCCATATTTACCAATGCGCCATAAATAGAACTGTCACCGTGCGGATGATATTTACCCATAGTATCTCCGACAATACGTGCACTCTTTCTGTGCGGTTTGTCGGGCCCGTTATTCAACTCGATCATTGAATACAGAATTCTTCGCTGAACCGGCTTCAATCCATCTCTTACATCCGGCAGTGCACGAGAAGCAATAACACTCATAGCATAGTCGATATAAGAAGTCTCCATTGTTTTTTTCAGGTCCACCTCATGAACCTTATCAAAAATATTGTCTTCCATAGCTCCTCCTAGATATCAAGGTTTTGTACATATTTTGCATTTTCTTCGATAAACTCACGACGCGGCTCTACTTTATCGCCCATCAGTGTGGTAAATGTAAGATCCAGCTCCGAAGCTGTCTCATCATCCATTGTTACCCGAAGAAGTACACGGTGCTCCGGATCCATGGTTGTATCCCAAAGCTGTTCTGCATCCATTTCTCCCAGTCCTTTATATCTCTGAATCTTATTATTCGTGTCTCGCCCTACTTCCTGAAGAATCGAATCCAGTTCTTCATCGCTGTATGCATACCAGATTTTTTTATTCTTCTCCAATTTATAGAGCGGTGGCTGTGCCAGATATACATATCCCTGCTTAATCAGTTCCGGCATGAATCTGTAAAGGAATGTCAGGAGCAATGTACTAATATGTGCTCCATCCACATCGGCATCCGTCATGATAATAATCTTGTGATAACGTAATTTGCTAATATCAAAGTCATCATGGATACCCGTTCCAAATGCTGTGATCATCGCTTTAATCTCAGCATTGCCATAAATGCGGTCAAGTCTTGCTTTTTCAACATTCAGGATTTTACCTCGAAGTGGAAGAATTGCCTGTGTTGCTCTGTTACGTGCGGTCTTCGCAGATCCTCCCGCGGAATCTCCCTCTACAATGTAAATCTCACAATTTTCCGGATTCTTATCAGAACAGTCTGCAAGCTTGCCCGGAAGAGACATACCATCCAGTGCAGACTTTCTTCTTGTAAGTTCTCTTGCTTTTCTCGCAGCCTCTCTCGCTCTCTGAGCAAGCACAGACTTCTCGATCGTCTGCTTTGCAATCATCGGATTCTGCTCCAGATAGATTTCAAGCTGTTTGCTTACAACACTGTCAACTGCTCCTCTGGCCTCACTGTTGCCTAACTTCTGCTTAGTCTGTCCCTCAAACTGAGGCTCCTCAATCTTAACACTGACAATGGCTGTCAATCCTTCCCTGATATCTTCACCGGAAAGATTCGGTTCACTGTCTTTTAATAATTTATTCTTTCTTGCATAATCATTAAATGTCTTTGTAAGCGCATTGCGGAATCCCATAATATGAGTACCGCCTTCCGGAGTCGTAATATTATTTACAAATCCATAAGTCGTCTCATTATAGGAATCATTATGTTGCATGGCAACTTCAACCTGAACGTTATTTACCATACCTTCACAGTAAATAACATCTTCATATAATGCTTCTTTACTCTTATTCAGATAAGTAACAAATTCTTTAATTCCGCCTTCATAGTGGAATGTACGCTCTATCAGTTCTTCTTCTCTCTCATCTCTGAGGACAATCTTCAAACCTTTGGTCAGGAACGCCATCTCACGGAAACGCTGTTTCAAAATGTTATAATCAAATACAGTCTCTTCAAAAATAGTATCATCCGGCATAAATGTTACCTTTGTACCGGTCTTGCCTTCTTCACATTCACCTACGACTTTCAGCTTATATACAACCTTGCCTCGCTCATAGCGCTGCTTGTATACTTTTCCGTCATGGCAGATTTCAACTTCCAGCCAATTAGACAATGCATTAACTACAGATGCACCTACTCCATGAAGACCTCCCGATACCTTGTAGCCTCCACCACCGAATTTACCTCCTGCATGAAGAACAGTAAATACTACTTCTACCGCCGGAAGACCTGATTTATGATTGATACCCACTGGAATTCCACGCCCATTATCAATTACTGTAACTGAATTGTCTTTATTCACTGTGACCTGGATCTCTGTGCAGAATCCTGCAAGAGCCTCATCCACAGAGTTGTCGACGATCTCATATACCAGATGATGGAGACCTCTGGAAGAAGTGCTGCCGATATACATACCGGGTCTCTTTCTTACAGCTTCCAGACCTTCCAGAATCTGGATTTCATCTGCGCCATATTCGTGCTGTACCTTCTCTGTACTCATAGTATCCTCCTAGTTTTCATTTCTTACCTGTCCCTCATGGACATAGAATATTTTATTTATAGAAAAACGATGATTTACAAATTCATCCACACCTGTACAGGTAATCAATGTCTGTATATCATCTATACTATCTAATAAATAGTTTTGCCTGTGTTTATCAAGTTCAGACAACACATCATCAAGCAGAAGAACCGGTTTGTCTTTGGTAAGCATCTTCACCAGTTCTATCTCAGATAACTTTAGCGAAAGAGCTGCTGTTCTCTGCTGTCCCTGTGATCCGAATTTACGGATATCAATTCCATCTACCTGAAAGCAGATGTCATCACGATGCGGTCCTGATGTCGTGCTCATCATTCTCAGATCACGTTCTCTGTTTCTCTGGATCACATCCCCCAATGACTGTCCGCCTGTATTTGGCTCATAGATCACTTCAATCTTTTCTTGATTACCTGTCAGTTTTTTATGAATCTCAGAAATAATCTCGTTGATATCGGACACAAACTTTTTTCTTGCCTGAATCACTTTTTCGCCGTACTCGATTAACTGTATATCCCAGATATCCAGTGTATCTTTTAAACCACTATTAAAACTGATGTCTTTCAGCAGCTTATTTCTCTGATTTATAATACGATTATAATTGCCGAGATCATTCAGATAGACTTTATCTAATTGCGAAAGTTCAAGATCTATAAATCTTCTTCTCTCTGCCGGACCATTTTTTATAATATTCAGATCCTCTGGTGAGAAAAATACGACATTCAGAATACCGAATAATTCACTTGCTTTCTTGATAGGTATCCGATTAATGGCAATACCTTTTGCTTTATTCTTCTTCAGATGCATATCAATCTGATAGGTAATGCCCCTCTTCTCTACTTTTACTTCTATGTGTGATTCATCTTTTCCAAACTGGATCATATCTTTATCTTTGGTACCTCTGTGCGACTTGGTCGTGCCGCACAGATACAGGGATTCCAGTATATTGGTCTTTCCCTGTGCATTATCACCATAGAAAATATTCGTCTGTTCACTTAATTCCAGATTTAAAAGATCATAGTTGCGAAAATTTTTTAATTTCAAAGAATTAATCTTCAATTTTGATTTCTTCTCCATCAAATTCCACAACGTCTCCGTTGTATAATTTCTTACCTCTTCTGGTATCTACTTCGCCATTCACTTTTACCAGACCATCCTGGATCACATCTTTTGCCTCTGCTCCGGTCTCTACCAGACCTGCAGCCTTCAGTGCCTGACCAAGCTTTATAAATTCATCTTTTAATTTGATAATTTCCATACTTACACCTGTCCTAAATTGAATTAAAGTTAACCGGCAGAATCAGATAAATATAGCTTTCCGTTTCATCTTTGATAAAACAAGGGGCTTTTGCATTCATAAGATAAAGCTCTACTTCTTCATCATCGATAACACGCAGTGCATCGATTAAGAATTTAGGATTAAATCCGATCAGAAGATCTTTACCTTCCTTGGTAATGAATATTTCTTCATTCATAGAGCCAAGCTGGGATTTAATTTTAAGTTCCATGATTTCATCACCGATATTAATGATAATTGGCTTTTTATCTCCTTCTTTGATGAGCAGTGTCGCTCTGTCTATACAGTTCAGTAATTCTTTTTTATTAATTCTTACCTTTGTCTCGTAATCGCTTGAAAGCATCTGATCAATTCGGAAATATTCACCTTCAATCAGACGTGATACTACTACCGTCCGGTCAAATTCAAATACTATATGATTCTCAGTAAAGTAAATACATACTTCTTTGTCTGCTTCTCCGGAAAGGATCTTACTGATTTCAATCAATGTCTTACCAGGAACTATAATCTTTTTATGGTCATATTCTTCTTTCAATTCAAGCTTGCGAATGGAAATTCTGTGACCATCGAGAGATACGACACGAAGCGTATTCTGGTTAATCTCGAACAGCTCCCCAGTCATTACTTTATTACTTTCATTATCTGCAATAGAGAAAATGGTCTGTCTGATGACCTCTTTTAATGTGTACTGCGAAATACTAATTGTAGTGTCCTTTTCGATAATAGGAAGATAACTGAACTCATCCCCTGGTTTGCAGGAAATATTAAAGTTCGCTTTCTCACATGTAATAGTAGCCTGAAGATTCTCATCTGTTTCTATTACTACATCGTTATCCGGAAGCTTTCTTACGATCTCGGAAAAGATTCTCGCATCAATCGCGATCATACCGTGTTCAATGATCTCTCCTTCTACCTCCGTCTGAATGCCAAGTTCCATATCATTAGCTGTCAGCTTAATTACATCAAGTGTTGCGTCTATCAGGACACATTCCAGAATAGGCATTGTAGTTTTGGAAGGAACGGCCTTGGATACGGTACTTACTCCCTTCGCAAGATTAGCTTTACTGCAGACTATTTTCATGTGTATAACTCCTTTCGAAAAAATGGTGGGCAAAAATGCTATATATAAATATATAATTTCCGTAGTCTTAGTAGTAGGGGATGTGGATATGTGGAAAACCACTGCAATCCCTTGAAAAATCAAAGAAAATCGATGCTGATAAACTTGATGAAAACAAAATTATAATCTGTGGATGAAATGATGAAAACTTTTTTAGAAATAATTTGTAAAAGTTATGATAAAGTTATCCACCATTATCCACATAGTTATCATCGAATTGTGCACATCTTAAACAGGATTGATTTTTTTCTTTATAATATCAATCGTATTAGCAAGCTGTTCATTTTCTTCGACATCGTGTTCTATCTTTTCTACGCCGTGCTTAATGGTAGAATGATTCTTACCTCCAAGCAGGATACCAATGGACTTAAGTGGTACATCGGTCATCTTACGGCAGAGATACATGACGATCTGACGAGGTACTGCAATCTCAGCAGGTCTTTTATTACTTTTCAGATCGGCAATGGATACACCAAAATGATCGGAAACGATATCCATGATCAGTTCCGGTGTAACTGTTTTATTATCGTCTGGTGAAAGGATATCCTTCATGGCTTCTGCAGCAAGGTTAATATCGATCGGTCTGCCATTGCCTTCCAGACGGTAGAGTGCAATTAATTTATTCAGTGAACCTTCCAGCTCACGGATATTATTCTTAACGTTCTGAGCAATATACTGAAGTACATCATCAGGAATATGATAGATTTCCAGATGTTCTAATTCAATCTTCTTCTGCAGAATAGCCATACGTGTCTCATAATCAGGTGCAGACATATCGGCTATCAGTCCCCACTCAAAACGAGTACGCAGTCTCGCTTCCAGTGTCTCAATGTCCTTAGGAGGGCGGTCACTGGAGATAATGATCTGCTTACCAGCAGTGTGCAGGTGATTGAAAGTATGGAAAAATTCTTCCTGAGTACTTTCCTTTCCTATAAGAAACTGAATATCATCGATCAGAAGTACATCGGTATTACGATATTTTTCTCGAAAATCCGACATTGAGGACTCACGTCCATTCTTCAGAGCATGGATCAGTTCATTTGTAAATGTCTCACTGGTTACGTACACGACTTTTTTCTTAGGACTGAAATCCAGAATAAAGTGTGCGATCGAATGCATCAGATGCGTCTTGCCAAGTCCTACTCCTCCATATAAGAAGAGAGGGTTGTATACTTCACCAGGTGATTCGGCTACAGCCAGAGATGCAGCATGTGCAAAGTTATTATTATTACCTACAATAAATGTGTCGAATGTATATCTTGGGTTAAGACCCGCTTTCTCTGCAGCAGTCTTCGTCTTTCTCTTATCTGTGCTGGCAGAGGACATCTTCTTAAGTTCTTCTATCCGCTCATCATCCTCAGAAAGAAAAACAACCTCATATTCAATACCTGTAATCTCAGCGATACAGACCTTCAGCGGAAGAGAATACTTCTTCTCGATGTAATCCACGCTGGCAGCCTTGTCCACGAGCAGATAAACGGTATTGTCTACAACGTTGTATACCTTAAGAGGCTGAATCCAGGTTGAGAAAGAAATGTGGGATAATTCGTGTTCAACACGCAGATGCTCGATAATTTCATTCCATTTTTCTTCCACAACATTCATCAATTTAATCTCCTAATCTATTTTATCGCATAAAAAACCACTTTCCATTATTCTACATCAAAATGCTTATGATGGCAATGAAAAAGATGGAATAGGGAAAAGAAATATAGTCCATCTACTTGACTTAATTCGTATTATCTAATATAATTAAACACGATGTCTTTTGAAACAAACGAACAAATATTGAGAACAACTTTATAGATAGAATAAGGGAGGTGGATATCAATGAAAATGACATTCCAGCCAAAGAAAAGACAGAGATCAAAAGTTCATGGCTTCAGAGCAAGAATGAGCAGCGCAGGTGGAAGAAAAGTACTTGCAAGCAGAAGAGCAAAAGGAAGAAAGAAATTATCAGCTTAGGTCGCATCTATTGTGACCTTTTCTTCTATAATAAAACAGGAGAAATACAATGAATTTTTCTGAATCGCTGAAAAAAAATACAGACTTTAGAAAAGTATATCATGGCGGACATTCCAAAGCGAACAAATATCTGGTTATATATATAAGAAAGAATGGCACAGATAAGAATCGTGTTGGGATATCTGTCAGCAAAAAAGTAGGAAACAGTATCGTAAGACATCGCTTAACAAGATTAATTAGAGAAAGTTATCGATTAAATGAAGAAAAAGTCGCACGTGGTTATGATATGGTCGTTATAGCAAGAAGTGCAGCAAAGGGAAAGAATTATCATGATATTGAATCAGCATTTCTTCATCTTGGAAGTCTTCATGGAATAATCGAGTCGTAATGGAGTGGCATACATTTGAAAAAGATTTTGATAAAAATGGTTCGGTTTTATCAGAAATATTTATCTTCGGCCAAGGGATATTCAAGCTGTAAGTATTATCCTACCTGTTCGCGTTATGCAGTGGAAGCAATTGAAAGGTTTGGTGCTTTGAAGGGAACAGGACTGGCTATTTGGAGAGTTTTGAGGTGCAATCCATTCTCGCAGGGAGGATATGATCCGGTTCCACCGGAAAAAGACAAGCATATCCGCTACTACAAACGGAGGAATTGAATATGGGTACTTTGTTATCAGCAGCAAACTGGCCTATTGTTGGACAGATTGCGATATTACTGGGTAAAGTAATGAATGTCATTTATAATACCCTGGACAATGTATTACCAACCGATCATGGTCTGGTTGGATGGTCAATCATTATTTACACGATTCTGGTATATACATTGATGCTGCCGCTGACAGTCAATCAGCAGAAGACATCAAGAATGACAGCTCTGATGAATCCTGAGATCAAGGCAATTCAGAAGAAATATCAGAACAAGAAGGATCAGGCTTCTATGATGAAGCAGCAGGAAGAGATTCAGCAGGTATATGACAAATATGGCACTTCCATGATGGGAGGATGTCTTCCATTATTGATCCAGATGCCTCTTTTGTTTGCGTTATATCCTGTTATATATGATATGTCTAATTACGTGCCAGCTATTGCAAAAGCATCAGATAATGTGCAGAGATTCTTTACACTGCCGAATTTGTCTATGTCACCAATAGCAATGATCAAGGCAAGAGATACATTTGATGTAGCACCGGCACTTGTAGTTATTACATGTATTTTACTTCCTATTATATCTGCTGCAACTCAGTATGGAAGTATCAAACTGTCACAGGCTATTTCAGGAGTTAAAAATAATTCAGATAAGAATGATCCGATGAATTCTACTATGAAGACTATGAACATGACAATGCCGTTATTCTCACTGTTCATGGTATTTACATTGTCATCTGGTATCGGTATTTACTGGATTATCAGTGCGGTTGTAAGATGTACACAGCAGTTCTTTATCAATAAGCATCTGCAGAAAATCTCACCGGAAGAAATGGTAGAAAAAAACCGTGAGAAGGCTGAGAAGAAGCGTGAAAAACGTGGAGAAAAGGCTGAAAAGATCAATGCCATGGCTCAGGCCAATACTAAGAGTCTTTCATCTTCTGCTCAGAAGGATGTGTCTTCTTCTGAGAAGAATGCAAAGCTTAAAGAAGCAGAGGAAAAAAGAAGCCATGCAAAAGCAGGAAGCCTTTCTGCTAAGGCAAATATGGTAAAAGACTTTAACGATAATAAAAAGAAATAGTTTGGCTATGGGAGGTTGAACGCAATGGAAGAAATCACAGTATCTGCGAAAACACTGGATGACGCCATTACAGAAGCATTGATTCAGTTAGGTGTTACAAGTGATCAGCTTGAATATGATGTAATAGAAAAAGGAAATGCCGGATTCCTTGGTATTGGAAGAAAGCAGGCAGTTATCAAAGCAAGACGAAAAGTTGAAAAGAAAGTGAATGATGAACCAGTCATCGACTTTTCTGATGCTGTTAAGGAAGTTATGAAAGATTCTAAATCTGATAACTACCACAAGCACAACAACAGAGATAACAAGAAAAAGAAAGATAACCGCAAAAAAGAGAATTATCATAAGAATAACAAGAACGTGACAGCTTCTGAAAAAACTGAGAAAGTAAAAGAAGAAACTGTTAAAACTGAAAAGAAAGAAAAGAATGATAAGCCTCATAAGCCGGTACAGGAGAGAAAGGAAATCGAACTTGCTAAGGTTGAAGATATTACGGTTAAGACCTGTGAAGAGTTTCTGACAAATGTACTGAAAGCTATGGATATGGAAGTTGAGATAAAGACTTCTATCGACGAGGAAGGTGCTCTGTGTATTGAAATGAACGGAGACAATATGGGTATTCTGATTGGTAAGAGAGGACAGACTCTTGATTCACTTCAGTATTTGACTAACCGAGTGGCTAACAAGGCACAGGATGGTTATGTACGAGTAAAACTCGATACAGAGGATTACAGAAGAAGAAGAAAAGAGACATTGGAGAACCTTGCCAAGAACATTGCTCACAAGGTAAAGAGAACCAGAAGATCGGTATCTCTGGAGCCAATGAATCCATATGAGAGAAGAATCATTCACTCTGCATTGCAGGGAGACAGAAGTGTTACAACTCACAGTGAAGGTGAAGAGCCATACCGTAGAGTAGTGGTTACACTTGTAAGAAAATAGTATTTCGTATAAGATAGTAAGTAGGGGCGTCAAAACTCCTACTTACTCTTTTTTATTATCAGGAGGTATATCGTGCTTTATAATGACACGCAGACGATAGCAGCAATATCTACAGCTGTTACTGAATCAGGAATTGGAATTGTAAGAATCAGTGGTGAACAGGCAATTGAGATAGCAGATCGTATATATATAGGAAAAAATGGAAAAAAACTAGCGGACCAGAAGACGCATACGATCCATTATGGCTATATCGCAGATGGTGAAGATATGATTGATGAAGTGCTGGTTCTTATTATGAAAGGACCACATAGCTATACCGGAGAAAATACGGTAGAAATTGACTGTCATGGTGGCGTATTTGTAGTGCGAAAGATCCTTGAAACGGTAATTAAGCATGGAGCAAGACCAGCAGAACCTGGTGAATTTACTAAGAGAGCATTTTTGAATGGTCGGATTGATCTGTCTCAGGCAGAGGCAGTCATTGATATTATTCAGTCGAAAAATGAATATGCTTTGAAGAGTTCGGTTGGTCAGTTAAAGGGGAATGTTAAGCAGAAGATTGTAAATATCAGAGAAAAGATATTGTATCATACTGCATTTATAGAGACAGCTCTTGATGATCCGGAGCACATCTGTGTAGACGGGTATGGCGAGACACTTCGTGGTGTAATAGAACCTTTGATAAAGGAGATTCAAAAGTTGATAGATTCTTCGGACGATGGGCGTATTATTAAAGAGGGTATTAATACGGTAATTGTAGGTAAGCCCAATGCAGGTAAATCTTCTTTGCTCAATGCATTGCTTGGAGAGGATCGCGCAATTGTAACTGATATTGCCGGAACAACCAGAGATATTTTGCAGGAAAATATTAGTCTGCAGGGTATATCGTTGAATATTATGGATACAGCCGGCATCCGTGATACGGCAGATATCATAGAAGAAATTGGAGTTCAAAAAGCAATTAGCCATGCAAAAGAAGCAGATCTGATCATCTATGTAATTGATTCTTCGGCGCCGCTGGATCAGAATGATTATGATATTTTGAAACTTTTGAAGGATAAAAAGTCAATTATATTACTAAATAAATCAGATCTGGAGATGCAGGTTAAGAAAAAGGAAATTATGGATGCATATCTGGGAGAGAATAAGGAAGAAAATAAATTTGATATCCCGATGATTGAAATATCTGCTAAAGAAAATATTGGGATTGATATATTAGAAAATACGCTTAAAGATATGTTTTATCATGGGGATATATCTTTTAATTCGGAAGTTTATATTACCAATGTGCGCCATAAGACGGCATTGCAGAATGCATTGCAGAGTCTGAATAATGTAATTCAAAGTATTGATATGCAGATGCCAGAGGATTTCTATTCAATCGATCTGATGGATGCATACGAGACACTTGGAAGTATTACTGGAGAAACGATAGGAGAAGATTTGGTCAATGAAATTTTCAGCAAATTCTGTATGGGAAAATAAAGATAAATATGATGTAGTAGTAATAGGTGCAGGACACGCAGGATGTGAAGCTGCTCTTGCCTGTGCCAGACTTGGGTTTCAGACAGTTGTATTTACGGTCAGTGTAGACAGCATTGCATTGATGCCATGTAATCCAAATATCGGCGGAAGTTCGAAGGGACATCTGGTAAGAGAATTGGATGCACTTGGAGGTGAAATGGGTAAGGTGATTGACCGTACATTTATACAATCCAAGATGCTTAATAAGTCAAAAGGTCCTGCTGTTCATTCGCTTCGTGCACAGGCGGATAAAGCCAATTATAGCAGAACCATGCGCCGTGTATTGGAGAATCAGGAGCGTCTGGATATCAGACAGCAGGAGGTTGTCCGCATACTGACTGAAGATAATCAGGTAACAGGTGTTCAGACTTATTCTGGCGCGGTTTATAGATGCAAGGCGGTCATTTTGTGTACCGGAACATATCTGAATGCAAGGTGTATCTATGGCGATGTAAGTTCTCATACGGGTCCGAATGGACTTCAGGCAGCGAATTATCTTACAGACTGTCTGAAAGATGAACTTGGTATTAAAATGTATCGTTTTAAAACCGGAACACCTGCGAGAGTGGATAAGAATTCGATAGATTTCAGTAAGATGGAAGAACAGTTTGGTGATGAGAGAGTTGTGCCATTTTCATTTACAACAAATCCGGATGATGTGCAGATTGACCAGGCATCCTGTTGGTTGACATATACTAACGAAGAAACACATAAAATCATCAGAGATAATCTTGATAGATCACCGCTTTATTCGGGAATGATCGAAGGAACAGGACCGAGATATTGTCCATCGATTGAGGACAAAGTAGTAAAATTCGCGGATAAAAAGAGACATCAGGTATTTATTGAGCCTGAGGGACTTGAAACAAATGAAATGTATATCGGCGGTATGTCAAGTTCACTGCCGGAAGATGTTCAGTATGAGATGTATCGCAGTGTGCCTGGACTAGAGCATGTTAAAATTGTAAGAAATGCGTATGCAATTGAGTATGATTGTATTGATGCCAGACAGCTGAAGCCAACGCTGGAATTTCGTAATATCAGCGGATTGTTCAGTGGAGGACAGTTTAATGGAAGTTCGGGATACGAAGAGGCTGCTGCACAGGGATTGATTGCAGGTATTAATACTGCGAGAAAACTGCAGAGAAAAGATGGGATTATTCTGGATCGTTCAGAAGCTTATATCGGTGTTTTGATTGATGATCTTGTTACTAAAGAAAGTCATGAACCTTATCGTATGATGACGTCCAGGGCAGAATATCGTCTTCTTCTTCGTCAGGACAATGCAGATCAACGTTTGACGAAAATAGGTCATGAAATTGGTCTTATTTCTGATGAACGATATAATCGATTACTTATGAAAATAGAATGCATCAACGAAGAAATCGAACGTGTTTCACATGTACATGTGGGAACAAGTGATAATGTACAGGATTTACTGAAGAAGTATGAAAGTACACCGCTGAATTCAGGTATATCGTTAACAGAGCTGATTCGACGTCCGGAATTATCATATCAGGCATTAGCACCGATAGATAAAGGTAGACCGGAATTTCCAGCAGATTTGAAAGAAGAGATTGAAAACCAGATAGATATCAACATTAAGTATGATGGTTATATCAAAAGACAGCTTAGACAGGTAGAACAGTTTAAGAAGATGGAAAAGAGGAAAATTCCAGAAGATATTGATTATGATGCAATTCAGAGTCTTCGTATAGAAGCAATTCAAAAGTTGAAGGAATACAGACCGGTATCAATTGGACAGGCTTCCAGAATATCAGGAGTATCTCCTGCTGATATATCTGTATTACTTATATATTTGGGAGGAAAATAGTACATGGTGATTAGTCCAAGATTTTTAAATATGATGACTCAGCTTAATATATCATTGAGTGAAAAACAATTAGAACAATTCGATAAGTATTATCAGCTTTTGGTTGAATGGAATAAGGTTATGAATCTTACAGGTATTACAGAGTATGATGAGGTGTTTTGTAAGCATTTTGCAGACAGTTTATCCATTACAAAAGCTAATGATATGAAAAGAATTGAATCGGTGATTGATATTGGTACAGGAGCTGGTTTTCCTGGATTACCACTTAAGATTGCTTTTCCTCATTTAAAAGTTACATTGTTAGATTCATTGAATAAGAGAATAAAATTTTTGAACACTGTTATTAATGAATTAGAGCTGGAAGATATTACAACGATTCATGGAAGAGCAGAAGATTTTGCCAGAAATGAGGAATATAGAGAACAGTATGATATGGTTGTATCGAGGGCAGTAGCTAATCTGGCTGTCTTATCTGAGTATTGTATTCCGTATGTAAAAATGGATGGATACTTTATACCATATAAATCAGGTGAGATTGAGGATGAACTCAATGAGAGCAAGAAGGCTATTAAAATTTTAGGTGGTAAGACACAAAAAGTAGTTCAGTTTGAACTTCCTGATACAAATATAGCAAGATCATTAGTTATAATAAAAAAAGAAAAAAGTACAGGTATGAAATATCCCAGAAAATCTGGTATACCTTCAAGAAAGCCTTTGCATTAGTGCAAAGGCTTTTGCTTACTTATGGGGAAGTCCACATTTTGATTTTTTACATCATATAATATTTGTAAAAAAAGTTTTTAAAAGAAATTAAATGTAAAAAATAATAGGCAGAATGTTTCACGTGAAACATTCTGCCTGTTTTTGTGATATGTATTTTGCAGTAATGATAATACAACTATTAAAGAAGGCCAAAAGTATCTAGGTGGATAATGAATTCGATTTTTCAAATGTTTCACGTGAAACATTTGAAAAACAACAAATTATTCATTAACAATGCATATAATCGAAATAAAGCATTATGTTAATAAAGGAAACTTGCTAAATGTAATGTTTCACGTGAAACATCTATGGAATCCAGTAGTGAAACGTGGTATAATAGTCAAGCATAGAAAGGGGAAATAATATGGGAAGGATAATCGCGATAGCAAATCAAAAGGGTGGCGTAGGTAAAACTACCACGGCTATCAACTTGTCAGCGTGCTTGGCTGAAAAAGGCAAGAAAGTGCTATCAATTGATATGGATCCGCAGGGCAATATGACGAGCGGACTTGGAATTGATAAAGATTCTGTCGAAAAAACAGTATATGATATGATTATAGGACAGGCATCTATTGAAGAAGTTATCTGTAAAGATGCTTTGGAAAATCTGGATGTTATTCCGACTGGAATTGATTTATCGGCAGCTGAAATAGAATTAATTGGCGTGGATGATAAGGAATTTATCATTAGAAATGAAGTGCATAAGGTAAGAGATAATTATGATTTTGTGATTATTGACTGTCCACCTTCATTAAATACGCTGACAATTAATGCAATGACAACAGCTGACAGTGTGATTGTGCCAATCCAGTGTGAATATTACGCATTGGAAGGATTAAGTCAGCTTATGCACACGATTGAACTGGTTAAAGAAAGACTGAATCCTGATCTGGAGATGGAAGGCGTCGTATTTACAATGTATGATGCACGTACAAATTTATCACTCCAGGTTGTTGAAAATGTAAAAGATAACCTGAATCAGAGTATCTATAAAACAATTATTCCCAGAAATATACGTCTTGCAGAAGCACCTAGTTATGGAATGCCTATTAACATGTATGATACGAAGTCTACAGGCGCTGAAAGTTATAGAATGTTAGCAGACGAAGTGATTGATAAATAAGGATTGGGAGGGGAATAATATGGCAGTAAAGAGAAAAGGACTTGGAAAAGGACTGGACAGCCTGATTCCTGAAAATAAATCGGTAAAACCTGCTGTAAAACCGGAAAAAGCAGAAGAATCTGTCAAAACCGGAGAACAAATGTTGAAAATAAACCAGGTTGAACCAAATAGAGAACAGCCGAGAAAACATTTTGAAGAAGACGCATTGTTGGAATTGGCTGATTCTATCAAACAGTATGGTGTATTACAGCCACTGTTGGTAAGAAAAAGAAAAGATTATTATGAAATTATTGCAGGTGAAAGACGGTGGCGTGCAGCAAAGCTTGCCGGTGTCAAAGAAGTTCCGGTTATTATTAAAGAGTATACGGAACAGCAGGCAGTGGAAATTGCTTTGATTGAGAATATTCAGAGAGAAAATCTGAACCCAATTGAAGAAGCAATGGCATTCAAAAAATTGCTGACAGAATTTAATCTGAAACAAGATGAAGTGGCAGAGCGCGTGTCAAAGAGTCGTACAGCTGTTACAAACTCTATGAGACTTCTGAAGCTGGGAGAAAAGGTTCAGCAGATGATTATTGACGATATGATCACTACCGGACACGCAAGAGCATTACTTGCAATTGATGATGAAGAACAGCAGTATCTGCTTGCTACAAAGATTTTTGATGAAAAATTAAGTGTACGTGAAACAGAAAAACTTATAAAATCATTGAAAAATCCTAAGAAACAGGTTAAAGTAGTCAAAACCGTAGAAAATGCATTCGTCTATGATGACCTAGCAGAAAAAATGAAACGGGTACTTGGAACTAAAGTTAGTATTTCACCAAAGGGGAATGGAAAAGGAAAGATAGAAATCGAATATTACTCAGATGATGAACTCGAGCGCATGTTTGAGATGATTACATCTGTACAAAAAGGAGAATAATATATGGAAAGCAAGATTTTAGCGAAGCTTGGAATCGATCCTGCATTTATATTCTTATTTATGCTGATATTGATCGTAGTGCTGTTCGTACTGTATGTGAATGTCAGTCTGAAATATGACAGACTGAAAAACAGTTATGCATCGTTTATGCGGGGAAAAGATGGTAAGAATCTGGAAGAAAGTATTCTTACAAAGTTCTCGGAACTGGATGGAATAGCTAAGATTATTAAACAGAATCGTGCTGATGTGAAAGAAATGTACCGCAGGACTGAACATTGTATTCAAAAATGTGGAATTGTCAAGTATGATGCTTTTAATGAAATGGGCGGAAAACTCAGCTTTGCCCTGGCACTTCTGGACAGTGATAATACCGGATGGATCATGAATGCGATGCACAGCCGTGAGGGATGCTACACTTACGTGAAGGAAATTCTGAAGGGTGAAAGCTATGTAGAACTTTCAGAAGAGGAAGCGGAAGCGCTGGATCGAGCAATTTACAGTGAAGATTATATGAGCAGTGAGACTGAATCAACTTCGGAAGAAAATGAAGCAAAAACAATCCGAAAAGAGCAGCCGAGAAAAGCAGCTAAAAAAGAAGTAAGAAAAGATACAAATAAAGAAATAAAAAAAGCAAGAAGATAAAGGAAAGGGAGAAAGAAAATGCTTGATATTAAATTTGTAAGATCAAATCCTGATGTAGTAAAGGAAAACATTAAAAAGAAATTCCAGGATGAAAAATTACCACTGGTTGACGAGGTATTAGAGTTAGACCAGAGGAATAGAGATATTAAAGGAGAAGTAGAAGCTCTTCGTGCTAATAAGAATAAGATTTCCAAGCAGATCGGTGCATGCATGGCTCAGGGTAAGAGAGAAGAAGCAGAGGTACTGAAACAGGAAGTTCAGAAGAGTGCAGCAAGAATTGAAGAATTATCCGCAGAAGAAAAAGAAGTAGAAGAAAAACTTAAGAAGAACATGATGATCATTCCAAATATCATCGATCCGTCTGTACCAATCGGTAAAGATGACAGCGAAAATGTAGAGATTGAAAAATTTGGTGAGCCGGTAGTTCCGGACTTTGAGATTCCATATCATACAGAGATCATGGAAAGTTTTGATGGTATTGATCTGGAAGCCGCTGGAAAAGTTGCAGGTAATGGATTCTATTACCTGATGGGAGATATTGCGAGACTGCATTCAGCAGTAATCAGTTATGCACGTGACTTTATGATCGACAGAGGATTTACTTATTGTGTACCTCCGTTTATGATCAGAAGTAATGTGGTAACAGGTGTTATGAGCTTCGCTGAGATGGATGCTATGATGTATAAGATTGAGGGAGAAGACCTGTATCTGATCGGAACAAGTGAGCATTCTATGATCGGTAAATTTATCGATACCATGTTGGATGAGGGAGAACTTCCAAAGACACTGACCAGCTATTCACCATGCTTCCGTAAAGAAAAAGGTGCTCACGGTATCGAAGAACGAGGTGTATACAGAATCCATCAGTTTGAAAAACAGGAGATGATCGTTGTATGTAAACCGGAAGAAAGCAAGAAATGGTATGATGTACTCTGGAAAAATACAGTAGATCTCTTCCGCTCACTGGATATTCCGGTACGTACGCTGGAATGCTGCTCTGGTGATCTTGCTGACCTGAAAGTAAAATCTTGCGACGTAGAGGCATGGTCTCCAAGACAGAAGAAGTACTTTGAAGTAGGAAGCTGCTCTAACCTTGGTGATGCACAGGCAAGAAGACTTGGCATTCGTGTAAAGGGAACTGATGGTAATAAATACTTTGCTCATACATTGAATAACACAGTAGTTGCACCACCGAGAATGCTGATTGCATTTTTGGAAAATAACCTTCAGGAAGATGGTTCTGTACGTATCCCTGAAGTACTTCGTCCATATATGGGTGGAAAAGAAAAAATTGAACGTAAATAATTAGACGGGTAAATAATATGCACAAATATCTTAATGCTATTGGGTATGGAGGACTTGCTTCAGAAAAACAGCTCAACAGATTGCTGCAGTATGCTGAAAAGGTATATACACATCATGAGCTGATGGCATTGGATCAGGAAACAGATTACTGCGAATATCGAATGAAAAGTTCGAAGGATATGGGAATCTGTGTCTGTGGTACCATGGATGAAGAAGAACAATTTGAAAGATATTTCTATTATCCATATTTTGAAGGAAGTGGCATTACATCTGTCGCAGATGTGACATTGGAGAGACGAATGGACCGGCATTCATTTGTAGGAATTTATGAAGATGCTAAAGTGGGAGTCAGCCTGATTTTTCATGTACAGAATGCGATAGAGTGTATGCTTGCAGATGTGCACAGGAATCATGTGCTGGATCATGTATCTATTACTTTGTCCGGACTTTGTAATGATGGGATGATTTTACTGCCTGTATTTAAGAATCCGGATCAGGAAAAGAGAAGCAGAGAAGAATCAAAAAACAGGATGACACTTTTAACTGCTGCGCGAAATGGTGATCCATCGGCAATCGAGAGCCTTACATTAGATGATCTTGATACTTATACTAAAGTATCAAGAAGATTGGTAAAAGAAGATGTATTTACAATTGTAGATACATATTTTATGCCATGTGGAATTGAGTGTGATCGTTATTCGATTCTTGGTGAAATTCTGAATATAAGAATGGATGAAAATGAAGAAACGGGAGAAGAAATTTATATCCTGAGTCTGAATGTAAATGAAATGAAATTTGATGCCTGCATACCTAAGGCAAATCTGATTGGAGAACCTGCAATCGGCAGAAGGTTCAAAGGAAACATCTGGCTGCAGGGAATGATAAGAATGTAAGAGAAGAGTGTACAGCTTGAAACACTAAGGCTGTACACTCTTTTTGAGTCTGCTTAGAAATTATTATTTATCACATCTTCCAGTGTAATGTGAAAGAAGAAGTCATGCACCAGCGTGTAGTATTTCTCCCAGAGAGGAAGGGTTACGCAGATGTCTTTGCGATTGCAGACTTCAGCATCCGGCTGTAAGCAGGCAACGGGAGCAAGTGGACCTTCGGTTAATTCGATGATGTCACCAACGATATATTCAGATGGTTCTCTGGTAAGAATATATCCGCCTCCCTTACCACGAAGTCCTTTTAACATTTTTCCTTTTACCAGTATCTTGATAATAATCTCAAGATATTTTTCAGAAATCTCCTGGCGTGCTGCAATGTCCTTTAATGGAATATATCCAGCATCCTGATGCTCAGCCAGGTCGATCATTACTCTTAATGCATAACGTGCTTTTGTTGAAATCATAGGATATTACCTCCGTTAATATGTCTATTATATAGCTCGTAAAAAAAAATTTCAATAAAAACCTATAAAACCTATTGACTCAGTAGGTATTTAGTGATAATATACAGCCATAGCAAACAAGACAAGAAAATATAAAGACTTGGAAGGAGATATATCATGGCAAATATTTATCAGGGAACATTGGGATTAATTGGAAATACACCACTTGTGGAGGTAACTAATATCGAGAAGGAACTTGGGTTGGAAGCAACGGTACTTGTTAAGCTTGAGTACTTTAACCCGGCCGGAAGTGTAAAGGACAGAATTGCGAAGGCAATGATCGAAGATGCAGAAGCAAAGGGACAGTTGAAAGAAGGTTCCGTTATCATCGAGCCTACATCAGGTAATACAGGAATCGGTCTTGCATCTATCGCAGCGGCAAAGGGATACAGAATCATCCTGACAATGCCGGAGACAATGAGTGTTGAGAGAAGAAACATCCTGAAAGCATATGGTGCTGAGCTGGTGCTGACAGAAGGTGCTAAGGGTATGAAGGGGGCAATCGCTAAGGCAGAAGAACTTGCGAAAGAGATTCCTGGAAGTTTCATTCCCGGACAGTTTGTGAATCCGGCTAACCCGGCAGTACACAAAGCTACTACAGGTCCTGAAATCTGGAAAGATACAGATGGTAAGGTAGATATCTTTATTGCTGGCGTGGGTACAGGTGGAACACTGACAGGTACAGGCGAGTACCTCAAAGAACAGAATCCGGATGTGAAGGTTGTAGCACTTGAGCCTGCTACTTCACCAGTACTTTCTGAGGGTAAAGCAGGAGCACACAAGATTCAGGGAATTGGTGCGGGATTCGTACCGGATGTACTGAATACAGAGATCTATGATGAAATTTTCAAAGCTGAAAATGAAGATGCATTTGCAGCAGCAAAACTTCTCGCTAAGAAGGAAGGAGTACTGGTAGGTATCTCTTCCGGTGCAGCACTTCATGGAGCAATCGAACTTGCAAAGCGTCCGGAGAATAAGGGAAAAGTAATTGTAGCACTTCTTCCGGATACAGGAGACAGATATTACTCTACTCCACTCTTTACAGAATAATCGAAAGGCGTTATATATGAATTTCTCAAAAAGAAGCAGATACGGTATCAGAGCATTGATTGATCTGGCTGAACATACAGATAGTCCCTGTGCTTTGTGTGAAATAGCAGAACGAAATAATATTTCTATCAAATATCTCGAACAGATATTTTCAGTTTTAAAAAAAGCTGGTATTATAAAGAGCATCAAGGGACCACAGGGTGGTTATTTTCTGGCTGGTAATCCGGAATATATTCGAATTTCAGACATCATAGTTACACTTGACGGATCATATTTTCTGGATGATGAGCGACTTGCTCCCGGTCAGAAGGGCGAGGCGGAAGCACTTGCAGTGCAGGAAACGGTCATCGATCCGATCAATGAAGAAGTACACAGGATACTGGATCAGCTGACATTGAAGAAATTGACAGAGCATGCAGAGCAGACTAATCAGGCTGCACAGAGTATGTATTACATCTGAAAACGGCGGAGCTTCGTGCTCCGTCGTATTTTGACGCTTAAGAGGAGGATACATTTTATGAAGTCTATTACCATTGAATCGTTGGAGAGAACGGATAAGGACAAAGTACTTGTCGTAGATATCCGACCTGAGGATCAGTACCAGAGAGGTACATTTCCGGGGGCAGTCAACCTTCCGATGGCAGAATTTGAAGACCGTAAGACGGAACTGGAACTATATAAAGATAAGGAAATCTATCTGATGTGTCATACCGGAGAGCGGAGCCTGGAGTATGTACAGGATCTGATTGCAGATGGTTACGATGCCGGTAATGTCACCGGTGGATATCGGTCATATCTGAAATTAACGCTGACCAGATTTGTTCAGAAAGATTCGGAAGAACAGCTTGCGGAGCGTACCAGAGAGATTGAACGAAGCATTATTAAGAAGTTCCGCAGATCTGTCTGGAGACCCTTTACCAAGGCGTTGAATGAGTATCAGTTAGTACAGGAAGGGGATAAGATCGCAGTCTGTATCTCCGGCGGAAAAGATTCCATGCTGATGGCAAAGCTTTTCCAGGAACTGAAGCGTCATGGAAAGGTGAATTTTGAAGTGGTATTTCTGGTAATGAATCCGGGATACAATGAAGATAACTGGAATATTATTTTGAATAATGCCAAGTTACTTGGAATTCCACTGACCGTATTTGAGTCAGATATATTCGATACAGTTGCAACAATTGATAAGAATCCATGTTATCTGTGTGCCAGAATGAGACGGGGATATCTGTATTCTAAGGCAAAAGAGCTGGGATGTAATAAGATTGCGCTGGGACATCATTTTGATGATGTGATTGAGACTATCTTGATGGGAATGTTGTATAGTGCGAAAATAGAGACGATGATGCCGAAACTTCATAGCCAGAATTTTGAAGGAATGGAACTGATCCGACCGATGTATATGATAAAAGAAGAAGGGATCAAGGCGTGGCGGGATTATAACAAATTACAGTTTATCCAATGTGCATGCCGTTTTACGGAGAATTGTTCTACCTGCGGAGGCGGCAGAAAGTCAAAACGTGATGAGATGAAAGAGCTGGTAGAGCAGTTTAGAAATATCAGCAGTGTAATCGATACGAATATATTCAACAGTATCCATAATATCAATCTGAATACTGTAATCGGATATCACAAAGATGATATGAAATATAATTTTCTGGATGACTATGATACAAAAGGAAAAAAGACTGAGACGGAAGGATAAAGATTCAAAAGAGGACTGACTTATGACACTTACACAGCTGAATTACATTATTACAATTGCAGAAACGAAGTCTATGAATAAAGCAGCCGAGAAGCTGTATGTATCGCAGCCGTCGCTGACGAATGCGATTAAGGAACTGGAAAAAGAACTTGGTATTACGATATTTTATCGAAGTGGGCGAGGTGTTACATTGACCAATGATGGGGCGGAGTTTTTATTGTATGCCAAGCAGATATACGGACAATATGAAACTGTCCTTGAAAAATATGGTGAAGGTGGATCTTATAAGAAGAAATTCGGTGTATCAACACAACATTATTCATTTGCAGTGAAAGCATTTGTGGATATGGCGAAAGAATTCGATATGTCGAAATACGAATTTGCAATCCGTGAGACAAGGACGGCAGAAGTGATTCAGGATGTAAGTACCATGAAGAGTGAGATAGGTATTCTGTATCTCAGTGATTTTAACCGCAAATCGCTTGGTAAAATGCTGAAATCGTCAGGACTGGAGTTCCATCATCTGATTGACTGTCAGGCATATGTGTATATTTGGAAACATCATCCACTGGCAAAGGAAAAGTCGATCAGTTTTGAACAGTTAGACGGATATCCTTGTCTGTCATTTGAGCAGGGCGATAACAGCTCATTCTATCTTGCAGAAGAAATTCTGTCTACGAATGAATATTCACAGGTGATTCGGGCAAATGACCGAGCTACGATGCTGAATCTGATGATTGGACTGAATGGATACACATTATGTTCCGGTATTATATGTGAGGAGCTGAACGGCAATGATTATGTGGCTGTACCATTTCAGGATGATGAACAGAATCCAAACAGCGTGATGGAGATTGGATATATCACGAGAAAGAATACTCTGCTCAGCAAAATGGGAGTGCTGTATGTGGAAGATTTGAAAAAGTATTTGAATATTAGTGAGTGAATATAAAATACTGAGTTATAAAATAAAACTATAACTCGGTATTTTTTTTGTATATTAGACAGTATAATCCTACTATGTTACTATGAATACAACAAAGAGAGAAACACATAAAAGATAATACAAAATATTTTAGATATTCAGGAGGTAATCATTATGGCAAATATAAACGATTCTAAAAACTGGGGATTTGAAACAAGACAGCTTCACATCGGACAGGAGAAAGCAGATCCGGTAACAGATGCAAGAGCAGTTCCAATCTACGCTACAACATCTTACGTATTCCATGATTCACAGCATGCAGCAGACAGATTTGGACTTCGTGATGCAGGAAATATTTACGGAAGACTTACTAATCCTACAGAGGATATTTTTGAACAGAGAATCGCATCTCTGGAAGGCGGAGTTGCAGCACTGGCAGTTGCATCCGGAGCAGCAGCACTGAGCTATACATTCCAGGCACTGACGAAATCTGGCGAACACATCGTAGCTTCTAAGACAATCTATGGTGGTACATATAATTATCTGGCACATACATTACCGTTAAATAATAATGTAACTACTACTTTCGTTGATCCATATGTAGAGGGATCATTTGAGGCAGCCATTCAGGAAAATACAAAAGCTATTTTCGTAGAGACACTTGGCAATCCTAATTCCAATGTAATTGACATTGCAAAGATTGCAGAAATTGCTCATAAGCATGGTCTTCCGCTAGTAGTAGATTCTACTTTCGCAACACCTTACCTGATCCGTCCGATTGAATACGGCGCAGACATTGTCGTACATTCAGCAACGAAATTTATCGGTGGACATGGTACAGCAATCGGCGGCGTAATCGTAGACGGAGGAAAATTCGACTGGAAAGCATCTGGAAGATATCCATGGATCTCCGAAGCTAACCCTAGCTACCATGGCGTATCATTTGCAGAAGCTGCGGGCCCTGCAGCGTTTGTAACTTACATTCGAGCAATCATATTACGTGATACTGGTGCGACCCTCTCTCCGTTCCACGCGTTTATATTCTTGCAGGGCCTGGAAACCCTCTCACTTCGTGTAGAGAGACATGTAAGCAACACATTGAAGATTGTAGACTACCTGTCAAAACATCCACAGGTAGAGGCGGTACATCATCCGTCACTTCCTACAGAGCCGACTCATGATCTGTATAAGAAGTATCTGCCAAATGGTGGTGGATCAATCTTCACATTTGAAATTAAGGGAGATGCGGCTACAGCACAGAAATTTATTGACAACCTGGCAATCTTCTCACTGCTTGCAAATGTAGCTGACGTGAAATCCTTGGTTATCCATCCGGCAACTACTACACACAGCCAGTGCACAGAAGAAGAACTGCTGGAGCAGGGCATTAAGCCAAATACAATCCGTCTGTCAATCGGTATCGAGAAAGCAGAAGATCTGATCGCAGCACTGGATGCAGCATTTGAAGCAATCAAATAAGAGATATGTGAAAAAAACAGACTCATCGTCTTGCGGGACGGTGAGTTTTGTTGTATAAATGAAGAAGATTTTATACAGGTAGGAATTAGATCATGCAATACGAATTTCCATTTCAGGATGCATTGGATAAATTAAATGTGTTGTTATCTCAGAATCAGTTTGAATTATTAGTCCCAAATACTGCGGTATCGTCACAACAAACCTCAGATATCCGTCTTGTGTACCTGATGAATGACGCAGTTGAGAGTTTTCTGGTATTTAAGGAAGCCGTACTTACTGGGACTTATCTGAAAGAATATGAGGGAGAGCTGGAGGCAAGGCTGGATGAAAGTGAAGGCAGATATGTGCTTGCAGTATACCAGGGAGAGACCGTGTGTACGCTGTTTTTTCAGAATTTGACGCTAGAGGTACACTTATATGATTATAGTGGAACCGGACATTTTTGGGTAAAGGGATATGAATATCTGAGACAATTAGAGTATAGAATTGCTATCCTGCGCGATAAACGAGAATATCTGGGCGAAGAGTATTGCACAGAACAGGAAGTAAAGTTATCATATCTTGCTGAATTTCCACCGTTAAATTACTGTTCATACCCAGCTGTGCCTGATAAATATCTGGTTCCGTCGTATGACTGGTGGCAAGTATCGGATGAAGCTGTGGAAGAAATGAAATATCTCGGGAAAGAAGCAGATGATAAAAGTCTGCTTCGCTGGCTGAAAATATATGAGTTTTACCCAAAAAGAGCGGTAGCGAAGAAAATAGCCAGAATTTTACATACATCTGCGCATTCTGCAGTGGTAGAATTGATCGATCATAAGCTGAAACTGGCTACCGCAGAATTTGGGAATAGGGTGTTCGATAAAGATGAAGAACGGCACATAAATGACCTGAAAAAGAAAGCACAGAAGAGAAAAACAGAATTATTACAGAATGGAAAGCATGTCGAGATGCTGAAAGAAGAACCATTTGTATATGCAAAAGACGGTATCGAATCCAAAATCCATCTGATGATCTGGGATGGAGATACGAGGAATGAGTGGGTGGAAGTAGAGACTTTCGAATAGGTAACAATAGGATCATCGTCACTTGATTTTCAGATATAGGAATGTTACAATAATATAGCCGTTGGGAAAAATCTCAGAAACTCAGTAAAATTAAAGGGTTGCGGCATGTGTCGTCATAGCTCAGCTGGATAGAGCACTCGCCTCCTAAGCGGTTGTTGGAACGAAGACTTTTTGCTAACTGAATATGATGTGTCTCAGTACCTCAGTAGGATAGAGGGTTCGCCTCCTAAGCGAAACGCCGCAGGTTCGATTCCTGTCTGGGACGTGTGGTAAAAATCGCCGGAAGCCTGATTTTTCAAGGGTTTCCGGCATTTTTCCTTTTCAGACGGCTACACCGTTTTCGACTGGCATTCCAGTTTTCGGTATAGCCGTCTTTCCGTTTTTCCGTTTCTATTGTTTGCTAACAAAAAACATCTACCTGTGTGTCTGGCACGACATTTGGGACGATTTGCTAACAACTTGCTAACAACCACTGCTAACGGGCAGCGGAGACAAGCGCTGCAAGTTGCTCAGGTGACAGGTTCTTAAGGATAGCCGCCAGAGCTTCGCCGACACCCTCTGTTGCTGATGATTTCCCATTTTTGGCGGTAGGGCTGTAGAAGTCGGCTTCCATGCGAGCCGCGTTCTCACGCCGGTTCTCGTCTTCAATTTCCGAGTAAACGTCTGTCACCATCTGGGCTTCGGCGTGACCAGTATCTCCTTGGACGGACTTAATATCGCCCTGTGTCAGTTTGAGTTTGTACTTCGTGGAGAGATGGCGGAGCGAATGGAAGTCCACACGTTCGTATCCTGTCGTGTCACAAAAGACTTGCAGGCGCTTTCGGATGATGCGGCTCTCCACCGGGTTGCCGTTTTCAAGGGCAACCACAAGATTGTAGTCATGGTAATCCGCTCCAAGGAACTCCTTTAGTTCCTCCTGATTTTTCCTATGCTCCACGAGCATGTGCGCCACGGTTTTCGGAAGCCATACCACACGGGTGCTGGTTTCGGTCTTCGGGGTCTTGAGCACGAGCCTAGTGGTGCAGTGTGGTTTCTGAGCGGGAAACGTGGCGAGCACGTCCCGCTCGTTGAGTCTCTGCAAGGCTTCGATGGAAACGCGAGCAACCTCCTTGTTGATGATGACGCGGGCGTTGCCGTTTTCAATAGATTCCTCGTCTATGAAAACGCAGTCCCACGTGAGACCGGTTATCTCCCCCACCCTGAGCGAGCAGGAAAAGGCGAGGTTCATGGCGAGAGCCAGAATATCGTCCTCGACTCTTGGGAGCGCTTCGCGAAACGTGCTCACACTCCATACCTTTCGTTTCGTTTTCTTCATCGTCGGCAGGGTGGCAAGTTTTGCCGGATTCTGCATCATCGGGTCGAGATAGTTCCACTTCATTGCCTGATTAAGCGCAGAGCGGATAACGTCATGAATCTTCTTCACGCCGGAAGGTGCGACACATTCGCCAGTCTTCTTTCGGTTGGCCGGTGGAACGCGCTCGACGGAGAGCAGGTCGTTGTAATACTCTGAAAGGCACTCCGTGGTGATTTCAGACAGCTTCTTATCCCCGATATATGGGTCAATGTAGTTCCTTATCAGTCCGGTTTTTCCGCTGTATGTGCTCATAGACCATTTCGACGTTCCGTACACTTTCACATAGTGCTTTAGGAACTCGCTGAAAGTGATATCATCCTTTTGCGGCGTTACCGCGCTTTTCGGGGTCGGTGGTCTTCTGCGAATCGGCTCCGAGCCGCTATCGTGCTCATCGGTTCCGTCTTCTTTCCCCGTTTTTGCCTTTTCATCAGCTACTCTTTGGAAATACGTCTCCTCGTTAGGAACGATGACCTGCCCGTATCTCTCCTGATAGAACTCTACAAAGACCTTGCGGCTCTTTGCTTCGCTAACTGTATCCACAGTGTCCCATTTTTGTTTCCGCTCTCCCTGTTCATTTACATACCAGTAGATAACGGAATATTTTGTTTTTCTCTGCTTGATTGCTGCCATATCGAATCTTCTCCTTGTCGGTTAATTTGGTTCCAACCAACTGTCGAAGGAGCTTTTGGATACCCGAATGGCTCTGCCGACGCGGACGTACTTGAACTGCCCGCTCTTCACGAGTGTATAGGCCACCTTGTCGCTGATGCCCAGCATTTCGGCGATTTCGCCTACCGTATAGGTTTTCTTCTCTTCGGTTCGATTGCGTTCCGATGCCATAATTTTCCTTTCCGGGAAAAGGGCACCAGACAACCGCTTGACATTTTTATTATACCATGGCTGGTCAAGTAGTTTTCTGGTATGCTGGTTTTCCCTATTTCTGGTTTTGCTTGTTACAAGTAGCGTCTTTTACGGCTGAAACCTCAACATCGCACGCAAGAGCTTCGCCTGCATAAACGATTTCATCGAGAGGTCGATGCCGTAATCCCAGAAGCCATCCGCGTCGGTGTAGAACCCGGTGCAGAGTCCGTCCATGAAGTCGTTGAAGTAATCGAGCACCGCCCCGGCAGCAAGGGCATCTCCGCCTGTTGCGGCAACGACGGTATCGTAGTCAATCTTTCCCTTTGCCATGCGGGTCACCCCCTTCCGTCAGAATGTCCGCAAGACGGGCGAGCGCACGGGCGCGACGGTTTTGCACCGTGGAGCGCGGGAACCCCATGTCCTCACCGATACGCCTATCCGACCATCCGGCAAAATAGGAGAGCAGGATTATTGCCTGCTCCTCTGGGCAGAGTTTTTCCAGCGCATCCGCGAGGTCTTTATCCGTCACGCCGATAGGCTTTCCGGCGGCATCGAATACGGTTTCCCGCTCCGGCACGTCCTGCCAGTCCGCAAGGCTTTCAAGTTCGCTCCTTCTGAGGTCGCAGAACAGCACCTCGCGGTTGCGTCTCCTTTTGCGCTCCCTTAAAACATCCGTCCGCGCGTTCACGAGGGTCTTCCGGCAATAGGTCAGGAACATGCCGACCACTTCGTTACGGTTCGTTTTCTCTTTCGTCATCTTTTTTTCCTCCTTTCGCTATAGGCACGATTTCCGTGCCCTTTCCTGCCAAGAGGAAAAAGAAAGCCCCGCAGCGTCGATACGCTACGGGGCGCGGGGACGGTGCCGGGAAGGAAATCGGCACCAGAATCAGGAAGAAGCGGCTGATGCTTAAAAACCGCTCCGCTACGATTCTATCCCCTCGATTCCCAACTTCCGCTTGAAATCTTTGCGGTTCTTCATTCCGATTTCCCGACGGCGCGAATTGCCGTCGTACTTCACCGGGAACCCGACCTCAACAATGCGGTCGAAGACACGTCCCCACGGGTCATCTGCCGTGGCGTTCAGGATTCTCTCGCGAAAGTCGAAGTTCGTCGTTATCACCATCGGTTTCCCCGCCTTGTAGCGCCCGTCGATAACGTCGTAGACGTGCTCCATGACGTACTCGGTGGAGCGCTGGGCACCGAGGTCTTCAAGGATGAGGAGGTCTGGGGCGAGGATTCTCTCAAGGTTCCCGGAACGCTTCTCGAAGGAGGATTCCATCAGGTTCACGACCTGCTTGATATCGGTCACGAGACAGGAGAACCCGCGCTCGATGACGGCGTTCGCGATGCAGGACGCATGGAAGCTCTTGCCCGTGCCGCGCTTCCCGCACAGGACAAGCCCCTCCGGGTCTTTCGGGTCGAAGGTCGCGGCAAACGCCTTGCAGACGGTGCTCTGAGCCGCGTTCCTGCCGTCATCGGCATCGAAGGTGCAGAAGGCGTACCTGCCGGATGAGGGGAAGCACTGCTTCCTTAGCCGTTCCGTCCTGCGCCTTTTCTCCGCCCGCTCGGCTTCCTCGCGCTGCCTATCCGCTTCCTCCCTCTGGCAACGGCACATGGTCGGGACAAGGTGCGGCTCCTTGAAGATTCCGCCCGCCGGGAACATCCGCTCGCGTGGCTCCCCGCATTTTCCGCATATGAGGATGCCGTCTGCGTCGCGATAGTCCTCAACCGGCTTTCGTCCGTCCTGCTCCTTGGTTTTCGTTCCGTTCTCGTTCATTTACCTCGTCCTTTCTGCGTCACCCTGTCTGAGAGCCTGTCTACGGGACTTTGTAGTCTTGTTCGGTCGGTTACTGCCACATGACATTTACCGTGTCATAGGCAGGCTCTCAGACATTCTCAGGGGCATTTCTAGTACATATTCTCGTCGATATATCCCTGAGCCGTCTCCCGGTCACAACCCCATTTCGCCATAACCTCCTCGACGGAGGGAATTTTCACGACCGCATCGGCCTTCGGTTCCGTGCGTGCGGGAGGGGTAACGGTTTTCGGGTGCTCGTTCCTGTCCCAGACTGCGGCGAGCTTCTTCCAGTCATCGACGGGCTTGCCGGAGTTCGTGCGCCAGCCGCGCCCCTCGTTCACGTCGAAGAAACGGTCGGGATCAACTGCGAATCCCATCTTTGCGAAGTGCGAGCGTACTTCCTCCCTTGTCGGGATTCCAGAATCTGTTGCTCCCTCCCCATCAGCTATAGCTGTAGATGTAGATGTATTCTTATATCTATCATCTATATTCTTAGGGCGTGACAGATTTTGTACATCGCCATTTTCGGCTTGTTCAGCCGTGCTACCTGCGGTTTCATTGGTATGTGGCGTGTACAGATTGTTGTACATTTCCGTGTACAGCTGTACGTCCATTTGTACACCATTTTGTACAGTGTACATTTGTACATTCTGTACACTTTGTACACCTTGTACATTGCCTTCCGCCTTCTGTACACCGCTTTCTTCCGGGATGGCAGGAGCGGGAAGCATGGCTGGGAGTTCCGAAAGGTATTTGTTGATAGTCACACGGCTAAGACCGGTGGCCTTGCTCATCTCGGTTTTCGTGGCGCTTGGGTGGGCGGCAAGGAAAGCGACAAGTTTCTCACGCTTCTTCTCGGAAGCTGACTTCCCACCGCTCTTTCTTGCACGCTCCTTGGCTTTGCGGCTCCGGTTTCCCTCGCGCATTGCGTCGATTGCCGGGACGTTCTGGTTGAACTCCCAGTCCGCGATGGCGTAGATGCCATCCTCGCAGATGACAAGGCCGAGCTGCACGAGCGGCTGCACGCATTGCCGAAAGGCGGGAACGGTCTTCTTAGTGACCGCAGCAAGCATCTCGTCGGTGTAGGGGACGCTTTCGTGGAGAAGGAGCTTCCCGGCGCAGCCGCATTTCACCGCAAGCGATTGTAGACGGGCGAAGACGGTATAGATGGAGTCCGCATTGTCCATCGCGTCGATGAGTAGGGCTTCCTGCGTGTCGAAGAACTCGCTGTAGTCCCTGCGCCACGCTCCTCGGAGCTTCATTGGTACACCTCCGGGGTCTTCTTATCGCGTTCGGCTTCGGAGTAGGCGAGGTGGTCGAAGGGTGGGAACCTCGCGACAACCGCGAGGGCATGAGTGTACTTGGCGTGATTCGCCCGGTAGCCGAAGGAGGAGAGCATATCCATGACTTCGGTATCCGTGAACGTGCCGTCATCGGTCACGATGGTGAACGTGCCGTCATCGTTTTTCGTGACTGTGCGCGTGTGGATTTTAGCCAGGGCGAGGACGAGTACGGTTGCGGAATCCCCATTCGGCTCATGGTCGATGAGCGTCATCTCAGGTGTCTCGTAGAAGTTCAAGGGGATGTAGTAGTAGTAGCTGCTGAAATCCATGGTGTTCCTTTCTGCTTGCAATCTGTGATTATGTTTTACTATATCTGTCCTGTTTTGTGGACTTTTCCAGCCAGATTTCATGCTTCTTTCACAATTAGACACGCGTTTTCAGATGGTTCTGCCAGATTCGCGTCCCGTGCGGCGGTGCGCTGTGCTACAGTAGCGAAAGTCCTTTCTGCCTGTTGCTTTTATCTCGGAGTGCGGGCAGGAGAAAAGGGAGCCTGTGATTTCGGTCACACGGCTCCCTTTTCTGTTACCAGTCGGAGTTTTCGCTATCCGGTTCCGCTGCCTGCAACCCACCATCAGCGACAGGCTCCGTCTTAGCCGTTTTCTTTTTGCGTGCATCGAGACGCGCCTTGGCATCCTCCGGGGTGCTTCCACGGGCGGTGAGCATGTCGCTCACCTCGTCTGCATGGCTCGCAAGGAATCGGTCGAGTGCGTCGAGGTCGAGTTCCTGCCAAGCGCAACCGACGGCGGAGAGCACACTTTCACCAGCGGAATGGGTGACCAGAGAGCGCCACTTTCGGTTCCGCTCGCGAATCTTCTTTTCAAGTTCCTTTTTCTTCGCTTCGAGTTTGGCGAGTTCCGCCTTCTGTTTCTCGATGCGCTCCTCGAAATCTTGAATGGTAGCCATGGTTCTTCCTTCCTACTTGACGGCATCCCTGAACAGATTGTGCCATAACGCGCGGAGGATGGTAAGATTCCGACAGGGCGCGGTGCCGGAACAGGGGCGAAGGCATCGCGTCCTGATTTTACGAAGAAAAAGAAAGGAATGGGGCAGATGTATTCCAAGGAGTCAGGGAAAGACCAGATGCTGATGACGATGGAGCGTGAGCTTACAAGCGGGCAGAAGGCAGGTTTCTTCTTCCTCGGATTCCTCGGCGGCATCGCCGGGATTCTCGCCGCATCCCTGATGAACATCAACGCGCCGTACCGACCGGAGGGAACGAAGATGGCGGCATTCGGATTTGCGACGGGCTTCGTTCTCGGCATTCTTATTGCGCTTGTTGGCTGTGTAGGCTCCATCACGCTCCTTGGTGCCAGATAGAGGTGCAAGGAATCGAAGGTCTTCCTCAATCAGCGTTAGCGGAAACGAGAAGGGGCATCCTGTGCGGGAGCCCTTTTTTTCTCCGCATTGTTATGATGGTTTTATGGTTTGCCGTATTTGTGGTTTGGTGGTCTGCTATATTTATTATTAGCTAGTCAGAAGGGAGCGAAAATGCAGGCAGTGGTTTGTGAAGGGAAAGGAACAGACATGGACGGATACACGCTTTCCATCAGTCGTTGCAGTGGCGGTGACGGGGTGGAAGAGAGCTTCAAGGCGAAGATAAAGCGTCGAGAAGCTGCGCTTGATGCCTTTGCCGTTGCAGAAGCGTACTGCAAGGGAATTGGGATGGTCTCAAGATGTGAGCGGGAGGGATTTGACGGCTTCATCATCGACCTGTGCTCCGATGCGGAGGATGAGACCATCCGACTCGTCAGGCTTGTGGCCGACAGCGAGGAGGGCATCATGGATGATGTTTTCCGCTTGGAATACGGCAGTTGCGAGTTCAAGATTTAGGCAAGATATCGGCAAGTTCATTCATGCTTTTATATGCAGGATATAAGGAGTGTACGGTTCGCCTGTTTGCTGGTATGCCAGTCTGCTATATTTATAGACAGCAAGAGGGGCGGCAACCGAGCTGCCCCATGGCAGGAAGGACGAACATGAAGGACAAGAAGTTAGAGGAAGCCATTGACTATGTTTGCTCCTGTTGTCCCTATATCTTTAGTGACAGCGCTGAATGGGACAAGTCGAATCCGGCATTTGCGGGCTGGCGCGACTCTGCTACCAAGTATTGCGACCGGTGCATGGTTCGCAAGATGACAGACTTTTACAATGCGCTAGACGAGCATGGGTTCTCAGAAGGTATGCCGGAGTATCAGGCGATTGTGAACTATTAGGGCAGAGGAACCACGGGGCATCCGAGAGGGTGCCCTTTTTCTTCGCTTTTATATGCAGGATATATGGAGTGTACGGTTCACCTGCTTGCTAGTATGCCGGTCTGCTATATTTATAGACAGCAAAAGGAGCGGCAACCGAGCCGCCCCATGGCAGGAAGGAAAAACCATGAGCACGCCGTCCGTCACCATCCTTAAGAACCTCGTCCTCAACTGGGAGAGCAATCAGATGGAAGAGGAGACCATCGCCACGTTCTATCGCCACTTGGACGGTTATCCCAGCTGCCATGCCATTGATATCGCCAACTCGCTCGTTGTGGCATCGCGAACCAAGCCTGAACATATCGACTTTTCGGGAGGGAGCGTGGAGAGGGGCATTCTCAATAACCGAAACTGGTGCCAGCATTTCCTCAAGGCGATGTGCATGGCGGATGCCGATATCGAGTTCATCGGGGAGGACAATGTGCCCTTTGCGAGCTACACCTATGTTGTCACGGGCGCTTACGATAACTTCGGCGGCAAGGTCAGCATCGGCGCAGAAGAGTATCTGAGCAGAATCAACATCAAGGTCTACGAAGGAGATGAAAACGGGAATCTCGTGTTTGAGGGCGGAGCTGCTGAATGTCTGGCATGGGCTGACGGATATTGCGGGGATTGCTAAGTCGAGTGAAGGGCATCCGGGAGGGTGCCCTTTTTCTTTGGCTTTTTGGGAGCCGCCCTGCGGGCGGCGTGAAGGCGCGGGGTCGTTGCGGGAACGGGGACTCGGGGCGGCTTTCCCACCCTTCCAACAGCCTGCGGGTCGGGCTAGGAACCCTCCGGCCATTGAAAGCGCGGAAAAGCCTTCTACTTGGCGGAAACGGGGGACAGACCTGCCGGGGTTTCCAACATTCCGACAGGCTCCGGGTCAGTCTAGGAACCCTCCGCCCATCGGAATGTTGAAAACCCCTTCTTCTCGGGAAACCATAGGCCGCAGGCGCGGCAAAGCGGGGCACGCCGCAGCGGCTCGGTAGAGGGCGGGGAAAGGAGGGTCGGTGGCTCCGTGACGGGAGGTTGGCTTTTCTTGACACCCCACGGTTTCGCAGGGTCTCTCCGTGTCGCGGTCGCCTGCGCTCCCTCAGATTAGGGGCTGCTCGCCCCTAATGACCCGAGTTCCATGGAGAAGGCGTGGAGTCTCGCGTTGTGGTGTGTGCTGGTATGCTATAATACTGGTTATCGGGTAGGCAAGTTAGCGGGCTTGCCGAGTAGACGGAAAGGAATCATGAGTATGGCGAGATACAACTACACACGAGAGAACGAAAACGGCGTGGTACTCTATCTGGAATCGGAACCGGCGGAAGATGCGATGGATGAGTTCGACGATGAGATTGCCGTTGGGTTCAGCGGAAACGGGTATCTGAGGTTTTGGACGAGGTGCCGCAGGGCGGCGGAAGCGCTGCCGAATGGTGTCAAGTATGCGGCGGGCGGCAGATGCGTAATCACAGATACGTTCACGGGCGAGGAAAAGATTTGGAGGGTGGGGCGTTAGCCATGGACATTCAGGGCATCCGGGAGGGTGCCCTTTTTGCTATGCATAATATGCAGGATGTATGGAGTTTCCCGCTCATATCGTGTTTTCCTGCTTGCTGGTATGCCAGCCTGCTATATTTGTAGACAGCAAGAGGGACGGCACCGGAGCCGCCCATGGCAGGAAGGGGTTAGGATGAAGCGTGCGGAGCTTGACAGGCGGATTGCAAACGGGGAAACGCTGGACGATATCGTTCCTGCGCTCATGGATGACGGTGCCGATATCACGTCCTACGATGACTTGAAGCGTTTCGCCATCGAAAAGATTGAAAGCGATGAGCTGTATCTTGCCGAGCATGTTCTCAAGGCGTGCCTAGATGTTGCCGATTACTACGGTTACGATTATTCGATGGGCACATTGGAAAAGCCCACTGCTATTGATGGCGTGGAAGACTTGATTGATTACGTGGAAGATTGAGACGGCGGCAGCACGGGGCATCCGGGAGGGTGCCCTTTTTGCTATGCATAATATGCAGGAGGTATGGAGTTTCCCGCTCATATCGTGTTTTTCTGCTTGCTGGTATGCCAGTCTGCTATATTTATAGACAGCAAGAGGGGCGGCAAGCAGAGCTTCCCAAAGGCAGAAGGGACTTCAAGATGGCTACTTTGGATGTTACGGAGAAGGTCAACGTCCTCGTGGACGCGATTGGCTGGGAGAGTTTTTGCGAAGAGCTGATGGAACGGATGGACGAGGACGCTCTCGATGCCGTCTGCGACCGTATCGCACCGCGTTACGGCGTGGAGCTTGCGGGGAGTCGCTATGCAGCCTAAAGACACGGAGGAGCGCCGTAGGGCAATCGACCGAGTGAACCGGGCATATGCCGATGAGGACTACGATAGGTACGAAAGGCTCATCGAGCGCTATTGTCATAGGTTCGGGTTTGACGGCGATTACGGTCTTTTTGAGGATGCCTGCACGGATGCCCGCTTGTTTGGTCATGGAATCGGCTAGAGGAGGAAGTATGACGCTCGGGGAGCTGTTCGAGGAGACTTACATTCAGGGCGAAATCGCGATTCGAAGCTATGATTCGACGGGTACTACGATTGAGCACTATCTAGGCAACGCGGAGGAGTTCTACCCTGACGAACACCCGCAAATCCTTGAAAGGGAGGTCGGCTATATCTTCCCGCTCATGGAAGTAGAGCCGACCATCTGTATCGAGCTGAAAGATGAGGGATGAGAGGAATGAAGGTCAAGGAGTTGATGGATAGCCTGAAAGGGGATTGTTACCGCTTTCGCGTCCATTATCCAGAGGAATGGGAGTTTGGACTCATAACGGGAGCGACTTTCTTTGGCAAACGTGAGCTGGTCTTGCAGCATGGGGAGGATGACGTGAGTTCTTTCACACTGAACCCGTCTTGGCTTTCCTGCGAGGACGAGACGCAGCGTTGCATCATGGTCGAGATTTACTTGGAGCCGTAAGGATGGGCGCGGGGAGTAAGCCCCTGCGCCCGTGGCAGGTCTGCGCAGGGGATGTTATCGGTAGTGGCAAGCGGGTCGAGTACGTGTTCGAGCGGTACGGGGAACTGTACATAAACGCAAGCGACGAGGAGCTTGTGCGGCAGGGAAAGCGAACGTATGGAGAGGAGCTTACAAGGCTCTACGACCTCGACCTTTCCGGGTGGAGGGTCATCGGCCATTACGGGTGCGGACGCGGCTACGAGGGACGAAGCTGGTATGACATGGGGAAGCCGTTCGGACGGCGCTAGAGAAGGGATGAATATGGGCAAGGAGAAAATCGAGGAGAAGGACGTGCGGCTTCTGAGGTATGCCGTCGAGCAGGCGTTTGACGGGGCGATGAGGGACGGGGCATTGGCACTGTTGAACCGTCTGGTCGATTCGGCTTCGGAAGCGGCAAATCTTGAGGAAGAGCTTCTGAACCTCAAGGGGGAGTATCAGAGGAGCATGGAGAACTCGAAGAGAGGGGCATTCAAACGCCTTGATGCTGTCTACAAGCGCAAATGCAGGCGAGAGAAGCGAATGGCGAAGGGGCAGATGCTTTGCGCAGACGGCAAGCCGGTCATGTTCGGTGAGACCCTTTACGGAGGGGACGGACGCGATTGGTTGATTGTCGGGATTGCCGGAGCGTGGTCGTATGACGTGTACGGGCTGCACGTCGCGCACGACGGGAAAAAAGAGAAGAAACCGCTTCGAGCGGAATGGCTTGTCCATGAGCTGACGGATGCCGGGGAGGAGGTTTAGGAAAAGGATGCTGCCAACAAAGAAGCGCTGTCCTAGGTGCGGGCGTGTGCTGCCAGCGGAAGCGTTCAACTTGGTTCGCGGCGGAAGGGAGCTTGCCGGGTGGTGCCGTGTGTGCAACCACCGCTATTATCTCGACCGCAAGGAAGCGGGATTCGTCAGGAAGAACCCGAGCGGGCGGAGGATTGCGCATGGAGGGTATACCGATGCGGTCGGCAGGTATATCGACCTCGGATAGGGAAAGGACGGGCATCCGGGAGGGTGCCCTTTTTTCGTGCAGGATATGCAGGATGTATGGAGTGTACGGTTCACCTGCTTGCTGGTATGCCGGTCTGCTATATTTGTAGACAGCAAGGGGGACGGCAACCGAGCCGCCCCATGGCAGAAGGGACTTCAAGATGAAGAACGTCAGGGAGCTTGAGACCTATGGTGCAATCCTTATCGGCTGCGGGATTATGGCGTACACGCTCATGCTTGCGAGCGTGGATGCGCCGGTCTGGGCGACAATCGAGTTTGTTATGGGTACGCTCTTCATGGTGGTCGGCGTGTGGTGCGTCTACCTTGCGGGTATGGAGTACGACTACCAGATGGAAAAGCGCCGCTACCGTAACAAGAGGTAAGCACCAGCAGACCATAACCGCTATCGGGAGGAGTTCGGTCGGTAAAGGAGCTAGGGCATCCGGGAGGGTGCCCTTTTTCTTTGGCTTTTTGGGAGCCGCCCTGCGGGCGGCGTGAAGGCGCGGGGTCGTTGCGGGAACGGGGACTCGGGGCGGCTTTCCCACCCTTCCAACAGCCTGCGGGTCGGGCTAGGAACCCTCCGGCCATTGAAAGCGCGGAAAAGCCTTCTACTTGGCGGAAACGGGGGACAGACCTGCCGACTATCGAGACAGCCATACCGCGACTGAGGGAAATCTTTGCAGGGGCGGACGAGATTATCGGCTACAACGTCGGATTCGACCTCGGATTCCTTTCCGCCGTCGGGGTGCGCCCGAGAGAGGATGCACGCATCACGGACACCATGAACGAGTTCACGTGGTTCATGGGAAGGCGCTACAAGCTGGTGGATGCCGCCGACCACATCGGATACGAGTGGACGGGCAGGGCGCACGGGTCGCTTGCCGACGCGCGCGCGACGCTTGCCGTGCAGCGATGGCTCGAACAATGGCTCGTAGCAGAGTAGATACGTGCTTAGGGCGTGTGAAGCGTTGCTTTTCACACGCCCTTATCTTTGCAGCGTAAGTGTGTGCAATCTATGTGGTTATCTTGCTCTCTGGGTTGCTGGTATTCTGGTCTGCTATATTTATAGACAGCAAGGGACGAAAGTTTTCCCGGCAGGAGGATTCCAGAATCCTCCGCAAACACCATCGAGAGATTGGAAAGACAATGGCTATCAACCGAGTGACTATCATGGGCAACCTCACGCGCGATGCGGAGCTTCGCAAAAAGGGGGATGCCACGAGTGTCCTCACCTTCGGACTCGCCATCAACGAGAAGAAGAAGGACAGCGAGACCGGCGAATATGTCGATGCGCCGGTGTTTGTCGATTGCGCCCTGTTCGGTGCGCGAGCCGAAGCACTTGCTCCCTATCTCACCAAGGGGAAGAAGGTTTCGGTGGACGGACGGCTCCGCTACCACTCTTGGATGAAGAACGAGGAGAAGCGCCATGCCCTTTCCGTTCTCGTGACCGATATCGAGTTTGCGGACTCGAAGGGTGCCGGGAAGGATACGGTTTCTGCCAAGGGGCAGTCTGCGGAACCGGAAACGTATGATGCGGATATTCCGTTCTAGGGAGGACGGAATGCACCTTCGTGGCGATTCAGTGCGGGAAATCCCCTTCATGCTCTTCCTCGGCCTGCTATTCGCGGTGACCGTCGGATGGTGGGTGTTTCTCACACTTACGGTTTCGGTCGTTTTCGGAAACGTGGCTGCTGCGGTATTCGCCGTGTGCTCGGCACTTTCCGTCACCGTCGGTTACGGGCTTGTGCGCGCATCCGATTCCCGTGAGTAGCGTTTTTCAAACAGGACAGAAAGGACTTCTAACATGTACACGATTTTGATGCTCAACCAGAAGGGCGGAGTCGGCAAGACCACCATCGCGGACGAGCTTTCCTTTGCGCTTGAGCGTCGCGGCAAGACCGTGGCGTTCGTCACTACCGACCCGCAGGGCGGTTCCGTCCATGAGGTCTGCGATGACCCTGATTTCGCGGAGGAGTGCGATTTTCAGGTTGTCGATACGGCGGGCGTGCTCGTGGGCGGTGTGAACGATTGGTGCCGCGCGGCGAATCTCATCCTCGTACCCATGCTTCCGAGCACGCGCGACATGGAGCCGACGCTGAGAACGCTCGATATCGTGCGTGAGTCCGGCACTGGCGCAAAAGCGTATGTCATCGTCAACAACTTTTATGCCTACGGCACACTCGACCGTCAGCTCGTGGAGTACCTTGAGGGCGAGGAGGTTCCAATCATCGCGAAGATTCCCCGCGCCGTTGCCCTCTCACGTGCCGCAGCAGCCGGTGTGTCCGTGGCGGATTACGACCCGAAGAGCCATGTGGTCGCCCCGATTGAGCTGCTTGCAGATTCGGTTCTGAACGAAGAGGAGAAGAACAATGGCTAACAAGACCACAGCGAACGCGTTCATGGCGAGCGCGCAGAAGTCCAAGCGCGAGATGGCGGATATCCAGAAGGAAGGTTCCGGCAAGCATGAGACGGACGAGGTGGAACTCAAGAAAATCAGTCTCCTCATCCCGGCTTGGCTCCACAAAGAAGCGCAACTCCACCGCGTCGAGACGGGGGAGAGCATGACCAAGCTCATCGTCCGACTGCTTGCCGAGGAGCTTGGTTAAGGGGATGGTGATGAAGGGATGGGCTTGATGGTAACGGAATCGGAAAAATCGAAGCACGACATGCTGCGTGCGATGCGGAAACACATACGCGAGAATGGCATCACAGACTTCACCGATTTTCAGGACTGGTGCGATGAGAACAACGACTGCTGGTCTCAGGCACTCGATAGCGGACTTTCGTCGGTTATCGAGAAATACATCGACGGGCGTTTTTATTAGAGAGGAAGTGGAGCCGATAGATGGATTCACTTCGGAAAAAGGGATTGGAACATGAACCTAATCACCATGGTTCCCGCCACCGCGAGGTTTATCGCGCAGATGCGGGGGATGCGAAGGCACATCGTCGCGAACAATGTCACCGAGTTTGCGGTATTTCAGAATTGGTGCGATGAGAACAACGAGAGGTGGGCGGAAGCTCTTGACAGCGGATGCGCCATTGCTATCGAGAAGTTCATCGCCGACTGGAACGGTCGGGCGGATGCGAACCGTTGGAAACATGCGGCGCAGCCTGACGATAACATCTGGGACAACGAGTTGAAGTAGGAAGTAACGATGACCGAGAAAGAGAACCATCTGCCGAACCTTAGCAGCGAGGAGCGTGCCCATGCGCTAGAGCTTGCCATACAGGCTCGCAGGCGCTATGCAGCACTCAAAGCTCGCGTGAAGTCCGGCGAGCTTACGTTCACGGATGCGATGGACGAGGAGGATGCGAAGCGCATTTTGGTCACATCGCTTCTGCAAAGTGTTCCGGGTATCGGTGCGAGCAAGGCGGTAGTCATCATGCGACTGTACCGGATACCGAAAGGCAGGCGTGTCGGCGGACTCGGCATTCGGCAACGTGAAGCGCTGGTTGCTCTGGAAAGAAATGGATGGAAGCTGTAGCGGTCTGCAATTCAAATTGAGGATGGCGAGCACGAATCAACAGCAACGTAGAAAACGGGCACCTTTTATGGTGTCCGTTCGCTTATCAAGACGCGATTGGAAGGAATCTTTGTCAAGTCTTCAAAGAAATTGATTTCGTCTTCGCAGATGATGGGAACCCGAGGTGGCGGCACCTCGGGTTCTTGGTTTCCGGGCAAGCCGGAAACCCCGCAGAAAAGGCATGGGAAAGGGTGCGGCGGCACCCCCTTTTCCATGCCTTTTCTGCTCTCGCACTGATAGAATATCAGTGCTCACCGGCCAAGGCCGCTCTTCGAGTTGCAAGATTTGGGAAGCGTATATACAAAGTCACGTAAACGAGACTTTTCCATACACTTCCATCTTGCTCCCGAGCGGCTTTCGGAGCCTTGACGGGAGGACGCTTACGCTTAACGAATCGACAATTTAGGATTGCCGGTTCCCGTAACTCAGCAAAGCGAACCGTCGCTTTCGTGTCATAGTCAAACGGTGGCGGCACCGATACGACTATGAGATTTTGAGAAAATACAGAAGGGGAGTGATGAAGGTGGCAAAAAGAGAAACCGCAGTTCTCATCAGATTGTCTGAACGTGAGAAGAGAACGCTTAAGCGGAAAGCCGCGAATTACGGTATGACGGTTTCCGATTACGCCCGGACGCTACTCATCAATTCTGACGATGCGACAATCAAGGTCATCGACACCGAGCCTTTGAAAAAGGCAGCACACGAACTCGCGAAGCAGGGAACAAACCTAAACCAGTTCATGAAGTTCCTGAACACCTACGGCGCGAAGGTGTTCGACCCGGAGGAAGCGAAACGCGTTTTGGAGAAAGAGGTCTCGTCGTTTTCCGAAATCATGGAAGCGCTCGCGGCGCTCCGAAGAGAAGCAAACCGGAACAACATCCATCTGCAAATAGAGGACTTCGACAACCTCGATAACGAATGACAGGATATATGGAAATGGCTAAATGCAATCGTAAGCAACGGCTTTTGGGAAAGAGCATTAGAAGAATACGGATGCGTCGGAACATGACGCAACGAGAACTGGCGAATGCCGCAGGTCTAGGGGAATCGGCTTTTAGAAGCTATGAACTCGGTGAGCGTAGTCCGAAGCAGAATACGCTCGAACGGATAGCGAAAGCACTCGATGTAGCACCCGCATGTTTCGACACTTACGGCATTGAGCACTATGACGAACTCATGCACGCACTTTTCCTTTCAGAGGAAGCGTTCGGCATTAAGCCATGCGCGGATGGAAGCATCCGGTTTACCGACAAAACAATCCAGTCGTGCGTTTGCACATGGTGGTCTTGGAAGGAGTTTTTGAAGGAAGGAAAAATCACAAGAGAGGAATACGAGAACCGAAAAGACAGTTTCCTTAGATAGGCGGGCGAACAGGATGGGAAGAAAGAGAGCGATAATCTGCTTTGAGACGGAAGAACGGTTTGAAAGCGTCACGGATGCTGCGAATGCTATTGGTGCCGCATGGTCGTTAGTTAGCAGTGCACTGAAACGCCACGGGGCATGTCGAGGATTTCACTTCTATTACGCTGACGAAGTGAAACCGGACGATTCGGTTTTCGATAGAAAGGTTTATAAGAACTCAAGACCAATCATCTGCCTTGAGACGAACGAACGTTTTGAAAGTCAAGCAAGGGCAGCAAAAGCGGTTGGCGTACCGCGAGAGGCTATTTATGCGGCATTGAGAGGGCATATAGCAACCAAGGGCTTACACTTTTACTATGCCGATGAACCGAAGCCGGATGAGGAGTTCTTTCGGAATAGAAGCTGGACAAGAGTTCGTTGCAAGGAGACCGGTGTCGTTTACGAGTCGATAGCTCAGGCGGCACGGGAAACGGGAGTTTCGAAAAGTAATATCCAAGCGGCAGCAAAAAGGCATGGAACGGCAAAAGGCCTTCATTTTTACTATGCCGACGAACCAGAGCCGGATGATTTTTACTATGCCGACGAACCAGAGCCGGATGATTTACTTCCCAGTAAAAGAGGGATAAGGGTTCGCTGCGTGGAAACCGGTGTTGTTTACAAAACGATTACCCAAGCGGCAAAAGAAACCGGAGCGTCGCAGGCAGGTATCCGCGGTGCCGCGTCCGGTATGGCAGGTGGCTATCGCTGGGAGTACGTCGATGACTGATTCTGGATGGCTCCATTACCGCGACCTGAAATCACGGTGCCCGACCTGCAAGCGTCCGGCGCATATCGCGAAGAGAGATGGAACTTTCTATTTCGTTGATGACGAATACAACCCGTTTGTCAGGCACGCTCCGGTGAAAACGACGGAAGAGGTATTCCGATTTTTCGCGAACGGTTACCGTCGCGAACATGGGACGGAGCCGAAGGTCACAGGAAATCGGAAACTGTTGGAAAGCGATATTCTTTCCGGCATGGGTGCAGTGTCCGCGAAAATAGATTCATGAAAGCAGGGGGAGCAATGGCAATGGCCGATTGTGAAAGCGAGAAGACGATTCACTATGAGGAGGACGGTTGGAGCGTAACGCTCACGAGATACGTGAGCATGGAACTCGGTGAGACCGTTGCATCTTGGGTTGAGTTTCCAAACGGGTGGTATCTTCATTCGGACGATGCCGATGCCGAGTTCACGCAAGATGGGGCGAAGACGTATCTGCAACGCTTGAAATCCGTCTGGATGGAATCGCCGTTTTGGGATGGCGTGAGAAGAGCAATGGAAGAAAAACCGCAATGACAAGACCTGTCATCTGCGTTGAGACCGGGGGTGCTACTGGGATATCGAAGATGCGACGCGGGCATACCGATGTAAGTCCGGGTATATCTGAAACGGTATGGCACATGAGTATCCGGTGCGCGGGTTTCATTCCAAAAGGGAAAGAGAGGAGGAATTGCATTGACCATCATCAAGCAGACCGGTGTGCAGAGTTCCGGTCACATGAAGAACCTGCGCGGTTATATCAACGATGACCGAAAGGTGATTCTACGCGACAGTCTGAACATGGACGGTTGCACGAACCCGAAGCGCTGGGCGCATCACATGTGGATGACCAGAGAAGCCTACGGGCACAACAAAGCGGCAAGGAGAGTCCGGGACAAGAAGACTGGGGAGCTTAAGGAAGCGAAGAACACGATTCTGTTTCATCAGATTCTCGGCTTCAATCCCGACGAGTGCGATTTAAATGGTGGGTGGCTCTCACCGGAAGCGTGCATGAGGTATGCCAAGGAGTACGTGGGAAAGCATTACCCGAACCAGCAGATAGTGATGGCGCTTCACAACGAATACTGCAAGGCGGACAAGACCCATCGCTATGCCGTACATATCGTCATCAACCGTACCGACCTCTCCACGGGCAAGCGGCTCGATGAGGGGCGCGGGAAAAGCGCCAAGGTGAAACGCGCCAGCCGCATTCGCGACCTCGACCATGAGTGGGGGTTGAAACAGGTCGTGGAGGGCGAACGCAATTCCTCCGTCCATAAGAAGCAGCCGTCCCGTATCGAGAAGGAACTTGCGGCACGCGGCATCGACTCCTATAAGACGAACTTGCGAGAGCTGTGCCGTATCGCCGCCGGGGAAGCGGAGAACATCTATGATTACCGCGAGCTTTTGGAATCATGGGGCGTTGACACGGAGTTCAAGAGGGGGCGCATGTACGTTACCGACACGGACAACAACCGCTATGCCTTCTCCGTGGCGAAGCTCGATGCAGACCTCGGAACGAAGGGGTTGGAAGCTGCGTTTAAGGCGAATGTGGCGAAATCCATCCATGCGGAAGGAAGCGCAGCCGTTGCGGAGAAGAGGAATATCGAGCAGCAAAAGGCGATGGTAACGGAAACGAAGAAGAGGTACCTTGCACAAATCCGAAGCGTCTACCAGAAGTACCGCAAGGAGATACGTGGCATGGAGGGCATGGAAATCGCGGATATCCCCAAGCTGAAACTCCCGCGCCCCGATTCGGATATCGCGGACGATTCGGAGGTCAAGCGCCTGATTCTCGCCTGCTGGCGCGGAGCCGACGAACTCAGGGCGGAAGTATCCTCGACGGTCATACCGAAAGGGAAGAAGAGCGGCGGAAACGCCGGGAGCGGCGGTTCCCAGCGGGCGCAACAGGCACCTACGCAGGAACGCCCGGAACCGAACAAGGAGAACGGCGAGCGTTAATTAAAAAGCGGCGCGGGCGGGATATTCCGCCTGCGCCGCTTTACGGGTGTGCGAGAATCGGCATAAAAGCGCCCGCCGTTCCCTTAATGTCGCACATCAGGGAGCAGCGGGCTAAAGCAAGAAAGTTTCTCCACGAAGGAAGAAAACGCGTTCAGTTTACCTCACTATGCGTTCGCGTCAAGCTGACGCTTGAGATTTGACACCTTCAACCACTGGAGAAGGAAGGCAATGGGCGCGAATGCAGCCGGGATGGAAAGAAGAAGTGTCGCTATGAGGAGCAGTCCGAGAGCGTTGCCCCACACGAACAGCTTTGAGCGCTTGATTGCACGCCATGCAGCGATGTAGCCAGCCGGTACCGTGCCGACGTAAAACCCGGTAAAGGCTGTTGCAGCCAGCAGGACGGGAACGAGTGCAATGATTCCAATTGCACCTGTCTGAGTTATCAGGGCAGGGGAATTAACGAGAAGCAAAAGGAAAACAACTATCGCCGTTATCGTCCCGACGATATAGAGGAACTTCTTCATCAAATCGAAGACTCGTTTTTCCTCATCATATTCGGCGCGAATTGCCATGGTGTTGTCTTGGTATATCGGGTGTTGATAAGTTCGCATTGTATGACCTTCTTTCTAATGTTCTGTATGCAAGTTCTTAGACGGTTGCTCGCTGTTGCTATCACATAGTAGCTTGGCGGAAGCATCTTTCATGTCCGCGACTTCGGAATCGAGGAAATCGGGAGTATTTGGTTCTTTGGTCTTTGCCGCTGCCGGGGTTAGGCGATGAAAACTCGGTTGATTCTCGATGAAGTCGATTGCCGAATCCATTTGCATCATGACACCCTTGACGATGCTTTCGATACGGGCGGGCGGCATGTTCGGGTTTTGCGAGAGAATTGCACGGGCTTCATCGGCGAATCCGTCAAGCCTGTCAGGCTCGAACCACTCGAAGCCGGACAGAAGTTGCAGTTGCCTGTCCGGACTGAGTCCTCGTCCAAAAGGTTTTGCAATATATGCATAGTCGCCGGGTAAGTCCAATGATTCAGAATCACACCAAAGGCAATTACCAGTGTCGAATATCGGAGCAAACCGGGTGTATGCAAGCGTCTCCACATTACGGATGACACCGAAGTTTTGATAATGACGGTCGAAGTTGCCGACGATGTAATCGCAGGTCAGCATTTTCGACAGATAGGTTTCCACATCCTCAAGTCCAAGGCTTTCAAAGCACGAGACGAGGAATCGGTAATCGTTCTGCGAGTTGGGTTTCTTGTGGTTCTGGATGATATGCAAGGCTGGAATCAGCTCCTCATCTTCGCCCAGCATATTCGGACACGCGCAGTAGGTGCGCTTTCCTTCTTGATGAAGGGAATAGGGAACATAATCCGTGTCCGTCAGAAGACGCTTGTGCAGATGCGTGGCGATGACCTCGTTGTAGACCTCTTGGTTCACGAATCCGGTTCCGCTCTTCACGAGCATACGCACGCCGTTTAAGATAGTCCACTTCTTGTTCAGGTCTCCGCCGACCGTGGAGTTCGGTGACATGAGGTTCGGATTGTCACTCGAAGAGTCCTGCCCCAGAGTCAGAAGCCCGAGGTCTTCCGTGAAGTCGTTGTCGAAGAAGTTGATATCATCCCAGTTCTGCGGATTCTCTGGGTCGTTAATCCAGTAGCGGTCGGAGAGGGAAAGCCCGAAGTTTTTTTCCGCCAGAGCGAGCGTGCTATCGACATGCAGCTCGGCAATGAGCCGCTGTATCTGGGCACGGGACGCTGGAATTGCCCGTCTGAGCCACCAGACGTCGAGTGCAGCCCTTGTCGGGTTTCCTTTCATATCGAGAATCGCGGGAGGAGCGAAGTCAAGCTCGCGCCGCTTTAGTATCTTCACGACATGGTGCGTGTCGAGGTTGTAAAGGAAATCGAGAACCGGTCGGTTCTTGTTCATCAGCGTATAGCGCTTATCGTCCATTGATGCGTCACATCCTTCCTTATATCCATATATGGATAGTGAGTCTATTTTACTATATTGCTGGGTTGCTTTCAAGCTGGTTTGTTGTCTTATTTGTGCGGGATATATGGAGTATCGTCTTGAAGATTTATCTGGTTTGGTGGTATGATATATTACTAGTAATCAAGCTAGACGGAAGAAGGGAGATACCATGGCGGGTAAGCCACAGGCGGAAAAAGCCGTTGAGCGTTTCCCGGAACTCGGGTGTTTCGCGGTTGCGGTGCGCCGCATTGTGTACGAGAAGGGGATGACGCTCGACAACGCCATCAAGAAAAGCGGAATCAGCAAATCCGCTTGGTTCGCCGGGATGGCCGGAAGCGGGGGAAAGCCGACGCGTCTGCCGAGCCTTGCGTCCTTTTTTGCTATCGCGGACGGTCTCGGAATCACACCCGAGGAGCTAATTGCCGCGATGCGGAAGGAAGCCGGAGTGCGTGAGAAGAGCAATGGGGAGAGGGCTGAGAACGATGAGTAGGGTTTTCATTACCATGGGGAGCGCTTACTCGAAAGCCACAAATGTAAACCCCGTGGACGGCATCTGGTGCTCCGACTGCGGATGGGCTGGGCGCGTCGAGGAGGATATGACGGATTCTGAGGAGAGCGAAGAGCCGCTATTCGAGGAGTTTTCCGAATATATCCCGAAGTTCTGTCCGAACTGCGGGGTGAACCTGCGTGAACCCTAGAGGTGTCCAGACAAAGGGACACCTGATGCGATAGGCTGTCCCTGTCCGTAGAAAAGACCGGCAAGGTCGAGGAGAGAAATGGAAAAGGAACGTTTTCTTGTCGAGGTGACGGTGAAGGGCGAGAAGGATTGGAAGGCGATACACATGTGCGGGAGCATGGCGGATGCCGTGCCGGTCGCGGACGCGGTACACAACCTCTCCTATCTGCTCGACACGCCCATCGCTATCCGCGTGCGGGAGAAGAGGGGCAAGGGTTTGGAGGACTGACGGATGGAAAGGAGCGAAGATTACATGGCAAAGCATTTTAGCGAAGTGAAGAGGGAACTTGAGCAGCCGGACGGGCATATAGCCGGTATCGGCCAGCAGCTTAAGCTCTCCGAGGAAGCGAGGGATGCCAGAAACGCCGGACGAAGGCTTGAGGATGAGAACGACGAGACCGACCTCATCGGAACCATGAAGAAGCTGGAAGACCTTATCGCCGAGCAGCGCCAGAGTAACGAACGCATCGCAAGGGAGATGCGCGGCATGGTTTCGGAGATGAAGGATGTGCTCGAAAAGGTCGAGGAGCTGAGAAACGGCGCGGCGGACGCGCAGCATCAGGCGAATCAGATGGCACTCATGGGAGTTGCCAATGCCCAGCAGAAAGCTGGGGAGATGACCATAAAGAACGTCGAAGAGGTGACCGCAAGGAGCAGGAAGGTCATCGACTCGATGGTAGAGGAATCCAAGAGACGCATTGAGCGGCTTTCGATGGTGACGCTTCCAGACAGACTGTTCTACTACAGCAAGTGGATGGCGGTTATCCTTGTTCTCATCATCCTCGTGCATGTCCTATGGGGCATGTTGGTGTAGAGACCTACCGGTAATATGGATAGATAGAGAGCAAGAAAACTTCTTATGAGACAGAAAGGACTGACAGAAATGAAGAATGACAGCAATATGTTTAACAACAACAGCATCGAGACTGAGGGTGTCCCGGCGGACAAGACCGCCGAAATCCCGAAGGTCGTGGATTCGACGGAGGAGGAGAACGCTAAGAAGCCGCTCGTGCTCTTCGGGCGCGAGTTCTCCCGTAAGCAGGTCTGCGCGGCTGGTGCGGGAATCCTCTGTGCGGCGCTTCTCATCGGCGGCGGGGCTTACGCCATCTCACATGCCAGTTGGACGGGAGATTCCAATGCCCCTGCGGTGTCCCAGTCAAAGGACGATGAGAAGCAGGACATGGTACTTACCCTTGAGGTGAAGGCCGACGGCTGGGATGCGGACACCTCCACGCCCGTCATCGCCCATATCGAGGATGCGGACGGGAAAGTAGACTTCTACACCGCTATCGCCGCGAACAAGCAGGTGACCGTGAAGGTCGGTGAGTCCGGTACCTATACCGTCACATTCATCTCACCGGTGAACGCCGACGGCTCCATCTATAAGGTGCCATCGAAGAAGGTTACCGCCGGAAAAGCCGACAAGACAGTTGCCACAGGCGTGACTTTCGATAAGGTGGATGCGGACAAGGTAACGAAAGATGACCTGACCGCCATTGCCAAGGACGTTGCGGAAGCCGTGAAGAAGGGCGATTCCACCCTGACCGGAGACAAGGGCGCTGAGGTCGTGAAGAAGTTCGAGGACAACATCAAGAAGAACCCGAACGCCGATGCCGATGCCGTCGAGAAGGAGAGCGAAAAGGCGCAGGAGACGGCCAAGGAAGAGAAGTCCGACGCGAAGACCCCGGAAACTTCCGACAGCAAGAAGAGCGATTCAGGCTCATCCAACGGCTCCAAGAAGGATAATGGGAAGACCACAGGCAGCTCCGATAATTCTGGAAACAAGAGCAATTCATCTTCCAAGAAAGACGAAGGAAAATCCGATAGCAAGCCGAGTGGCGGCAACAGCAGCAACTCCGGCTCAAACACCAATTCAGGCAGTTCATCGAAAAAGGATGACACCCCGGCGCATGTTCATAAGTATGATATCTACCATCCTGCGGTGACTCATACGGAGAAGGTGTACCATCCCGCAGTGACCCATACGGAGAAAGTGTACCATCCCGCAGTGACCCATACGGAAGAGCGCTCAATTTGCAACGGCTGCGGAGCAGATATCACGGGCAATGAACAAGCTCATGCGTATAATGCACTTATGGCAGGCAATAAAGCATGTGGCGCATATCATACGGTATACAATACCGTAACAGATTCTGCGGCATGGGAGGAAACGGTTACGATTACAGATTCTGCGGCATGGGAGGAAACGGTTACGATTACAGATTCTGCGGCATACTACACTTGTTCCTGCGGTGCTCGGAAATAGGGGATTTCATGTTTACGGATATACCTCACGATTACTGCAATGAAGAGACCGGGCTACCAGTAAAGAATCACCCTGAGCTTGGCGCACGATTCAAGACGCGTAAGCAATGGCGCGAGTGGGGATATGAACCAAAACCCGGAGAGCAGGGTCATCGGATGCATCCGAGTTCGCTTGCCTATCGCAGCTATGTCTATTTCCATGAGAGCGAAGTATGCTCTTATGCTGGAACGGAACCGGCGGATGATGTAAGGTATCAGACTCATGTGAGCAAAAAGACCGTCGCGCTTGAAGAATGTACCGGCCATGGAGGTCTAGCGGCTATCGGCTGGAAAGAGCCTAGACCGTATCGTGCAGGATGACAAGACTAACAGTTAGAGAGTCCATATAGATGAAAAGCCCCGACCAATGGCCGGGGCTTTTTTCTAATGCTCGTTATTCAGGTTTTTCGGTGGTTCCAACCCGTTCTGTTTCGATAGTTCTGTGGTTGCACCTTTCATATCACCGATTTCGGAACCGAAGAAATCCGGCTCCTCACGCTCAAACGAATGGGCGGGAACCGGAACGATGATACCACTGGAACCCTTGATATAGGAGAGAGCATCGTGGCGCTCGCCGACCTCGGTGAGCGACGCGGCGAGAAGGGAATCCTTGAACCAAGGGTATCGCTGTTGCAATTTCTCCATGACGGCCATCGCCTTGTCAATCGGCATCATCGCTAGAGACTCGTATCCGGAATACTGGGTATGGATGAATCCGTTGCGTTCCATGAAGATTTGGATAAGCGTCCAAGCGCCGCGCCAAGCGTTCGGCCTAATGGAGCTGTAATTTTCGCTGAGCGCAGCCGTTCCCAAATCAAAGTGAAGCTCCTTACGGGTGTCGGGGCGAGAGGAAGGGGATAACTGCATTCCGCTTTCAAGAAACTCCTTCACATCGTAGCTTTCACCGATTTCCGTGAAGGTGGCCGCTTTCAAGCATTTTTGGAACCAAGGAAACTCATTCATCATCTCATCTATGGTGCCATAAGCACGTTGATAGGACATGACGATATTTTCAGCCGATTCATATCCAGAATATTGTGGCTTTTCAAAGCAATGGGATTCCAGAAAGTCTTGAATGTCTGACCATGGATTCTTTTTACCAGTATAGAATCGTTCAACAGACTCGTTGTCTAGGTCGAAGTGAAATGCTTTCCTATCAAGTTCCATTTGGAATCCTAAGTGTAAATGCGGTTAGTCGTAAATACGTTCCGGACTGATATCCCGGATTACCTGTAGGTAGTCTTCACCCTCCGGTTCATTCATATCCTCATAGGTGCGCCATGACTTAATGTTCTGCATCACCCAAGGCTGTTTGGATAGAGTCGCGCAAACAGGGCACTGCGCCCCGAACTGCACCTTGCGGTTCTTTGCCTGCCAAGTACCAAGACCGATGCGCACGTTGCCCATCTGCTCCGCATACTTTCCCACGCAATCGTAGAGGTCATCTACGTTGTAACCATTCCTTTTTGCCTTCTCATCATCGAACTCGATGGTGAAGCGCCAAGGTCTCTTTTCCATTTCTGCCATACCTATCGTCCTTTCTGCCAGATGGCTGTTATCATATGTTACCATTATACTATAATGCCGGTATTACGGCAATATAGGAATTGAACACACGTTCTTTTTGGCAAACGCATGTTACAGAACGGTGGAGAGAACATTTTCTGGCATCTCGCTTTCCGACTGGTGTTCGGATGTGCTTGCCATGTCATGACTCTCCCCGGCGAGCGATACCTCCTCTTCCAGTTCCGGTGCGTCAATCTCGATGTTCTTTCCAAGCTCCTCCTCGTAGCGCTCCATGATGAAGGTGTCTGCATGGTCTGCCTTCGATGCGGCTTTGAAGAGGTAGGATGGGTCGTTTTCCAAGGCGTTCATCCAAGATTGCAGATAGGAGACGTGGTTCTCGTAGAACTCGCCCTCCAAATCGGTGCTCTGGATACCGAGGTCTGCGGAAAGGAACAGGCTTCCAAGCTCCGCGACCAGCTCTTCCTCAGCATAGGAGGGGCTTCCGAACCGGGTGTCGAGTTCACGGGCGAGGGCGGATGGGTGTCCGGTGGAGTGGGTCATCTCATGCAGCAGGACGCGGGTGAACGCTTCATCTGAGCGAAAGGTCTCTCGCGGGGCGATGAGGATGCGGTCGGTAGCCGGAGAGTAGGCGGCACTTCCGAGGTAGCCGCTGCTCTCGATGACGGGGCATCTGGAAGACTCCTCAAGGTTCTGTGCGATGGTTGCCGTTCGGTCGTTCAGATGGACGGGAGCGTTCTCCGGCGGGATGCCCTCGATATCCTCCGCATTGAAGACGTTCCAGTAGCCCACGAGCTTCGGGTAGCGTCCGGCAAGCTCCTTCTCGCCGGTATCCTCGTTTTCCTTGTAGAAGGCGAACTGCTTCCATTTCTCGATGAGCGCGGACTTGGCACCTTTTTTCACATGCCAACCGGCATCCTTTATCTGGTTGAAGGTAGCCCACCGGTTGTCCGTGTAGCCGCGCATGAACCCGATGAAGCCAAGATGCACGCGGTTTCCGCCCTGATACACGGTGCCGGAGACGGGGTTGTGCGGTGTTAGGGAGGGCAGGTACGGTTCTGCCCAACGAAGCCCGTCGCGCTTCATGTCCTCGATGATTTTCTCAACGACCGCCTGACGCTGGTTATCAATAATCTCCATAGGAGTCTGCTTCTGCTTAGATTTCATCATGGTCTCCTTTCCGGGAAAGCTCATTAAAATTATACGATAGCCGCCGCTTTTCCGACATGCTCTAAGAAAACGACCCCACAGAATCGAATCTGCGGGGTCTTGGCGGTAGGTTTGTAGCGTGAGTGCGAACAGATTGAAACCTGTCCTTATTCGGCACCAGAGCCAGTCTGACGGGATTCGGTCGAAACAGTTTCCGTTTGCGCCTGTTTTTGGTCGATACTGGTGGTCACGACCGTCCGCTCATTCTGCTTCCAGAAGTTATAGGAGCAGGAGACGAGGGAGATGACCTGATTCGGTTCGGAATTGGTATCGAGTACCATGGCGGCAGATTCTCGCGAAGAATCGTACCAGTTCCGAAAATCCGAATCACCGGCAAAGACCGTCCGTTTGGTCGGCTCCCATCCCTTCACGATATTCGCGAAGCGCACGGTGTAGCGCATCTTGGTGTTTGGGGTTTGGATGAGTACCGTCTGATGCTCAGAAGCGAAGGATTTATCGCTATACCGTTGGACGTTGCCGAAACAGGTGACCGCGTTCCCGAGGGTCAGGCTGTGTCCGAGGATGACGGCATTCGGACTTTGAAAGCCCTCCTTCTCGCATTCTGCGTCGAGATAGAGCGCACCCAAGGGATTGTAGTTCCGGTAGATATCGTGATGCAGGTAGTAATCCGGGTCGGATGCGTGAGCTTGCAGGATGGGATGGTTGATATCCGTCCCCGGCACGGTTATCCATCCGATAACATCCCCGTTCACGCTCTTCCAGTAATCCCAATCAACAGTAGGGAACTCGGATTCCCGACCACCTGCGCTTTCCGTGGCGGTTTCCTGCGGCGTGCCGTTTGGTGACGGTGAGGGACTTGCATCCCGATAGAAATGAAGCAGCACGCCGAAAAGGATGGCAGCGACGGCCAAGAAGACCGCCGCTGCCGCAAAAGCCGCACGGGATTTCCGGTTATGATTTCCCAATCTGGCCATCTGAATTACTTGGCGGCATCCGATGTGGCCTGCGGGGCATCCTTCGTCGCTCCGCAGGTGGTGCAGACCAGCTTGTCGATGACCGTCTCATCGTAAGCCGGGGTGTCGGTGACCTGTTTATCATAGCCCTCGCTCACCATGACCTCATCGGTGATGGGGACGTTGGTGGAGTAGCCGGAGTGACCGGTCTGCTTGATGTGGTCATCGGCCTTGCCGTCGATGACCTGCTTGCACTCATTGCAAACGGTATGGTAGGTGGTCAGGTTCTGGTAGACGGGTGCCACGTGCTCCGTGTGCGTCACAGCGTCATGGTGGACGGTCTTGTAGGTGATAGACCAGTCGTGGGTGTGAGACTTCTCTTTGCTCTTAGAGCCGTCCTTCGCAGACGCGTCGGAACCGCTTTCCTTGGAATCATTCGCCTGCACGGATTCGGCCTTGGAATCTGCATCGGTTTGGTGGCCGATGCCATAATAGGCACCGCCGCCGATGAGCGCGACGAGAGCAAGGCCGCAGATGGCGGCAATGACCTTCCGGTTATGCGGCTTCTTCTCGCTTTCCGGGTTCGCGTGCATGTTGTTCCCATCCGCAGGTGATTCGGTGGAATCTCCGTCGTTCATCTCGATATCGTTCTCTTTATCGTCCTTCATGGGTGTATCCCCCTTTCAAATTAAAAGGAAGGCAGGGTGCCGAAGAGCTGGCACCCTGCCGGTTTCAGGCGTTACGGGCACTAGGCTTCGGTGTTATCCTCTGCACTCTCGTCTGCATCGTCCTTGGTGGTCTTGCGGCTCTTGATGCCGTAAGCGGTCGCGCAGCCTGCGGCAATCAGGAGGATGCCGATGGCGATGGCGATGTTCGTCATGTCAACGCCGGTCTTTCCGTAGGTGGAGCCTGCCGGGGTCGAGGTGACGGTCACGGACTGTCCCTCGTCGTTGATATCCTTGTGCTCCGCCACGGTAACGTCCGTGGCCTTGCCGTCGATATCGCTCTGTTTGGTCAGCTCCTCGAAGACAACCAGTGTATGACCGTCGAGGGAGGTTGCATCGAACTCGCCGAGGTTGATGGAGACCGTGCCGCTCTCACTGTTCGGCGTGAACTTGAGTTCGGCGGTCACGCCCTTGTCGGCAACCTTCAAAGGCTCGCCGGTCTTCTTATCCATGAGCGTTGCATGGAGCGTGTACTCCTTGCCGGGGATAAGACCCTCGTACTTCACCTCGTCAGTGATGACGGCATCCTTGCCAGCCATCAGTTCATGGTCACCGTCGGACTTGTCGGTCGCGGTGGTACCGATGGCACTCGGAGCGAGTTTCACCGTCTGTCCCTCGTTGTCCTTATCGCATTCGCTCGCGACGATGGAAACGGGAGTCTCATCGGAAGCGTTCTCGATGCTGCCCTTGAACATGACCTCGAAGACCACGAGGTTCTTGGTCTCGCCGGACAGGCGGTCGATAACGTCGTTGGAGTTGAAGGTGAAGTCCATGTCGATGGAACCGGACTCCTTCTCAGGGGTGAACTCCGCTGTCTTGTAGACAAGGCAGGAGAGGAGGTCTTTGTTTTCCTCGGCATATGCCTTGACCTTGGCAAGGTCGATGGAAGCGGTCGGGAGCTTCTTTGCGTTCGACCAGTCGATACCATTATCGGTAACCTCGACCTCATCGGCCTTGTAGGTCTCCTCGATATTACGGACGGAGCCTGTGCCGTTACCCTCCTGACCGGTGAGCTTCCAAGTGCCGTCCTCCTGCTCGGTGAGAGTCTGGGTGTCGGTCTTGACAGTACAAGTGCCGTCCGCGTTCTCGGTGCGCTCGGAAGCATCATAGGTGTAGGAACCGTCCGCGTTCTTCACGATGGTGGCACCGTTGCCCCAGTCCTTGCCATTGACCTTGATGGAGTAGGCGTTCGACTGGAAGCCAAGCACGTTCATCAGGCCGGAGGTGAACTTGGTGAGGTCATCCTCAGTATACTTCTTCGCGCCTTCGCCGGTCAGCACGGGAAGGCCGGTCTTTGCATCCATCAGGATACCGGCCATGGTGTAAGCCTTGCCGGTAAGCACATGGTCGTAGGAAACCTCGTCGGTGACGGTGGACTCCGCATCGGCGATTACGGTCTTGTCACCATCGAGCTTGTCCGTGGCTGTGGTGCCAATCTCGGAGGTGTGCATGGTGACCGTCTGGCCTTCATCCTCGATATCACTATGGGAAGCAATCTCCTTGCCCTTGTAGGACAGGGACTCGAAAGCGACCACCGGCGTGTTGTCTTTCAGGAGCGACCCATCGAAGGTGAAGGTCACATCGACGGTGCCGTAGGTGTCCTCGGGAACGAACTCGGTCTCGGCGGTGACGGGTTTGCCGTCGGCATCGAGGAGCTGCTTCTTCGCGACCTTGCCGTCCTTGTCGGTGACCTTCTCGTAGAGGGTGCCGGAAACCTTGTAGGTCTTGCCGGGGGTCACGTTCTTGTACTTCACGGTATCGACCACTGAAACCTCGGTATCGGAAACGACGGTCTGATTGCCGTCGAAACCGTCCTTGGCGGTGGTGCCGACTTCGGGCTTCGTGATGGTGACGGTCTGGGACTTGTCCTCGATATCGGCATGGCTCGCGAGTTCCTTGCCGTTCAGGGACAGGGACTCGAAAGCGACCACCTTGTCCTTGGCCTTGAGGTCAGACGCGTCGAAGGTGAAGGTAACGTCCACATCACCGAAAGCGGTTTCGGGAATGAACTCGGTCTCGGCTGTGACAGGGTTGCCGTCGGCATCGAGGAGCTGCTTCTTGGCGACCTTGCCGTCCTTGTCGGTGACCTTCTCGTAGAGGGTGCCGGAAACCTTGTAGGTCTTGCCGGGAGTGACGTTCTTGTACTTCACGGTATCGACGATAGTAACATCGCCCTCACCGATAAGGTTCTTGTCCGCATCCAAGCCGTCCACGGCAGTGGTGGAAAGCGTGGGCTTCGTGATGGTGACGGTCTGGGACTTGTCCTCGATATCGGCATGGCTCGCGAGTTCCTTGCCGTTCAGGGACAGGGACTCGAAAGCGACCACCTTGTCCTTGGCCCTGAGGTCAGACGCGTCGAAGGCGAAAGTTACATCGACGGTGCCGTAGGTATCATCGGGAATGAACTCGGTCTCGGCTGTGACAGGGTTGCCGTCGGCATCGAGGAGCTGCTTCTTCGCGACCTTGCCGTCCTTGTCGGTGACCTTCTCGTAGAGGGTGCCGGAAACCTTGTAGGTCTTGCCGGGGGTCACGTTCTTGTACTTCACGGTATCGACGATAGTAACATCGCCCTCACCGATAAGGTTCTTGTCCGCATCCAAGCCGTCCACGGCAGTGGTGGAAAGCGCGGGCTTCGTGATGGTGACGGTCTGGGACTTGTCCTCGATATCGGCATGGCTCGCGAGTTCCTTGCCGTTCAGGGACAGGGACTCGAAAGCGACCACCTTGTCCTTGGCCCTGAGGTCAGACGCGTCGAAGGCGAAAGTTACATCGACGGTGCCGTAGGTATCATCGGGAATGAACTCGG
>NZ_QUDV01000008.1:0-87701 GCF_003477705.1 Dorea sp. AF36-15AT | reverse complement strand
TGGCTCGCGAGTTCCTTGCCGTTCAGGGACAGGGACTCGAAAGCGACCACCTTGTCCTTGGCCTTGAGGTCAGACGCGTCGAAGGTGAAGGTAACGTCCACATCACCGAAAGCGGTTTCGGGAATGAACTCGGTCTCGGCTGTGACAGGGTTGCCGTCGGCATCGAGGAGCTGCTTCTTGGAGACCTTGCCGTCCTTGTCGGTGACCTTCTCGTAGAGGGTGCCGGAAACCTTGTAGGTCTTGCCGGGAGTGACGTTCATGTAATGGACGGTATCGACGATGGTGGCATTATCCTCGCCGATGAGGTTCTTATCACCATCAAGGGCATCCGTTGCGGTAGTGGAGAGCTTGGGCTTCGTGATGATGACAGTCTGGCCGGAATCATTCACGTCGGCATGGGAAGCAATCTCCTTGTCGTTGTGGGACAGGGACTCGAAGGCAACGAGAGAGGTACCTTCCTTGAGCGAACTGCCATCGAAGTAGAAGGTCACATCGACGTTTCCGTAGGAGTCCTCTGCGGTGAAGTTTGCTTCCGCAGTGACGGGGGTACCGTTCTTGTCTTTGAATACCTTCTTCGTGACCTTTCCGTTCTTGTCAAGAACCTTCTCATAGAGGGTACCGGTGACCTTGTAGGTCTTACCGGGGGTCACGTTGTTGTAGTGGACAGTATCGCGGACAGCGACATTTTCCTCACCCGTGACCGTCTTGTCACCGTCGGCAGCATCGACGGCGGTGGTGCCGATAACGGGAGCCTTCACGGTAACGGTCTGGTCAATGTCGTTGATATCCTTGTGGTCGGCAATCTCGATACCGTTCGTGGCAACAGTCTCGAAGGCGACGAGCTTGGTGCCGGTCTTGATGCCGCTGGCATCGAAGGTGAAGGTCACGGTCGTGGTACCGCTTTCGGCTTCCGCCGTGAACTCCGCAGTCGCGGTGACGGGGGTGCCGTCGGCATCCATGAAAGCCTTCTTGGTGGACTTGTCCATAAGGGTTCCCGTGAGCGTGTAGGTCTGCCCGGCGGTAAGCCCGGTGTAACGGACATAATCGGTAACGGTAACATCATCCTCAGCGGTGACGGACTTGCTATTGTCCGCATCGCCCACGGCGCTTGTCGAGAGCTTCGGCGTGAGCACGGTCACCTGCTGGGAAACGTCGGATTTATCCCTATGCTCGGCGAGCTTCGCACCCTTTGCATCGGTAAGCGTCTCATAGACCACGAGGGTCTTCCCCTTGAGGTCGTAGGAATCGAAAGCGTAGTCAAGCGTGACGGAACCTGCGGAGTCCTCAGCCGTGAAGGTCTTCTCGGCAGTGATAGCCTGACCGTTAACCGTGACGGCATCGCCGGTAGCGGCATCATGCAGCTCACCGATGACGGTGTAGGTCTTACCCGCGACGAGATGGCTGTACTCTACCTTGTCGGAAATCTTGACGGTGCCGACCCCAACGTAATGGTCGCTATCAGAAGCGTCGTAGGCGGTGGTGTGGATTTCCGGCTCCGGGTCATCGAAGGTGCCGAGGTCGATGGTCTTGGCATCACGGGTCACAGTAACAGTCGTGTTGATGAGCGCATAGCCCTCATTAGCGGAGCAGCGAAGCTCTTCGACGGAATAGGTGTCAAAGGGCAGGGCACCGAGCTTGTTGTCCGCCTTGACGGCATCGGAGGTGGAAGTGGTGCCGTTCCCATCGAGCACGCTGTTGTTGCCGAACCAGAAACCGGCGTTAGCATCGAGCTTCGTGCTGTCGATGGTGTCGCTTGCGGTCAGCGCCCAATCGTTCGCGTTGGTGTTCGAGTCATGCGCGTTCCAAGAGGACGCGGAGCTGAAATAGCCGTTCTCGTCGGTCACGGCGATGTGGGACTCGCCGGTAGTGAGGGAGGTCACCTTGAAGGGCACGCCTGCAAGGCGGTCGGAACCGTTGTCGGATTTCTTAGTGAACTCGATATCGGAACGGTAGACCTGCTCGGCAACCTCCGGGGCATTGTAGGTGATAACACCTTCAACGGAATTGTTTTCCTGAATCTTCTGGAAAGACACTTCATCAGACTTTACGTAGCCCATTGGGGCTTTAGTCTCACGTATGACAACGGTGCCACGTGGAAGTGCAGGAGTCCCATCAAGTCGATACCAGAAGGCATCGCCAGAGACAAAATGAGCAATGTCAAAGCTACAGAAACCGTTGGAGTCTGTACTAAACGTCCAAGAACGCATCGGCTTCACGTCGGCGTTCTTAAGGTCATCGTAGCTCTTGTAGTCAAGGGTGGCGTAGTAATCGACGGTGAACTCGGCACCTGCAAGGGTAGCGGAACCCTGCGGGAGGTTACCGGCGCCGTTATAGGTCTTCTGGCCGTCGAATTTACCGAGAAGCATACTCATAGGGTCATTTGCGGGATTGTCGCTGACTGAGAGCTTCACAGGCGAGGATTCGCGATTCGCGCCGGAAACATCTGCGGTGTAAACCTGCGAATCGGTGAAATATCCCTTGGGAGCCTTGGTCTCCTTCACATAGTAGCGTCCGGGATTGAGCGAGACGGTGTTCGCGTTCCCGCTTGCGTTCGTCGTAAGGGTCGCTACCTTGTTCGAGCAGTTGGAGTCAGTGTAGACCCCATATTCGGCACCTGCGAGGGAGTAGCAGTCATTGGTGTCGGTAAGGGTCTTATTTGAGGAGTCCTTATGCAGCGTCAGATATCCCTTGTGCAACGTTTTGATGACTCGGTAGTAGCTAACGGGATACTTGGGCGTGATTTTGGAAATCACGTTGCCGCCTGCGGAGTTCGGAAAATAGCCCTTTACAATTCCGTCCGCGTGGCTGGAAGAGTGCCAGTAAAGGTCTTCCGAGCTGCTGCTACCCCAGAAGAAGCCGATATGGCAGTCTGAATTGCTATGATTCCAGTCCACCGGCTCCATGTAGATGATATCGCCCTTCTCAAGGATGCCGGACGCGAGCATCTGCTCTTTGGAGCTGAACGTGTAGCTGACGGCATTGTTGTCGCGACAATACTCTTCCCATTTAGAGGCGTTCGCTTCGTTGCCCCTGTTGTAGCCGTCCTTGGCGGTATAGTTTCCGATGATGGATGTGTTCGCTCCGCAGGCACGGAGGACGGCAACCACAAAACCGGCGCAGTTCATATAGGCACCGCTACCGTACTCACCCTTCGGTTTCCAGCAGTCCCAAGTGTTGATTGCACCGTCCTCGCCATGAGGTCCTTTGTTGCCGTAAGGTGTGGTGAGGTAATACTCGTCGTTCTCGTGCTGGGAGAGCACGGACTCGACCGTCTTGGTGGCACCGAGTGCTTGGTCGATGGTCTGACCGGCAGCATAGGTGCTAACACCCGATTTCTGCGCGGCGTAGGCAAGCCCCGCAGGGCACGCCGATTGGAAGATGAGCACTGCGGTCATGACCGCAGTGAGCACCTTAGATTTCTTGATTCGTCCGAGAATCTTCATGTGTTCTTTCTCCTTCCTTTGTTTGCGTGGTTTTCTGTAGCTTCGTTGGTGGTTCGTTTGAACTGCGTTTCTCGTTGCGTTTTATCTCTAACCGAAGTCATATCCGCCGATAGCCCCGGTGTTGTTTTCCTCGTTTTGCCCTTCCCCATCATCGTCTGCGAAGCCCTCGTCCTGAGAGATTTCTGCATCGCGGATGCGCTCGATGGCGGATTCGGTGTAGCCCATGATGCGGGCAATCTCATCATCCGAGTATGTCGGGTGCGCATGTTTCAAGTAGTCGAACACGGCGATGGCGCGGCGGTTGACGGATTGCACTGTGGCATCGGAGTAACACAGCTGCTCCATGGCGAAGAACCGCTCGCCGTTTATCAGCTCATCGCCCTCCCGCCACAGGAGCTTTTCGCCGTCCTTCTTGAGCCAGACTACATCGTCCAGCTCATCTGGCGAGACGAGGAGCATGGCGCTCCCGACCTGACGGGTGGCGGCGGGAACCTTGGTGCCCTCAAGGGTCACCTGTCCGCCTGCGTGCTGCGGATTTCCGTCATACCAGTGCTCTGCGAGAATGATGCCGTTTTCCTCAAGGGCACCGAGGTAGAGGTTCCAGTCGGTAAGGATGTTCGTTCCCTTCGCGCGGAACGGCTCGGAGTTCGTCTGGGCGGATGAGTCGAACTTCTCGTAGCGGAAGGACTTGTAGAGCACCTCGATTACCATGAACTGTCACCTCTTTCCTCTGTACTACTGGGCGATATCCTGCCCGGTTCGCGACTTGGTGGACTTGGCGGGGTCATCGCCTGCGAGCGCGTCCTTCCCGGTCTCCATGTCGCGTGCTTCCCCCGCAAGGCTCACGCCGTCCTTGGCGGCGGCACGCTCTGCGGCTTTTCCGGCCTTATAGGTATCCTGCGCCACCTTGAGTGCGTGGGTGAGGTCGGTGGCCTTCACCTCGTAGCGCTGATACGGGTGCTCGGCATCGTCCTTCTTCCCCGTCCAGATGGGCACCGGCTCGTCCTTCTTGAACGAGACCGTGGCGCGTCCCTTCTCAAGCATGTCCTTCTTCATGTAGTCGGAGAGGAACACATCGGTTGAGAAGCCGCTCACGTCGATGCCGTTCACCTTCGTCCCCTTGGGGAAGGAAACGAAGCACTTCTCGAAGGTGCGCCCGTCACTTGTCTGAATGTCGTGGGGCGTGAGGAAGGCGGCGGGCATGTTGATTTTGGCGTAGTTGTCTGCCTTGGGAGCCTGCTCTGGCTCCAGTGTCTTCTTGGGCATGTTTTTTCATCCTTTCTGTCTGTGCGGAACGGGTAGTCCCGCGCGGTGTGTATACGGTACCCGATTTTAGCACAATGGTGTGTTTTGGCTGCTTGGGATAGCTGTCGGCGAACGGATGCAAGTCCGGTTCGAGTGAAAGCGGCTCATGCCTATCGCACCCCCTTCACATGGTTCGTGGGTTGTTCCGCGCGGGTCGTATCGCAGGTTTCGAGTACGGCGCTTCCGGAAGCGCAGTCATGGGATTCGGCGTTCAGGTCGTAACCGCTTTCCAAGGCATCCGTGAACTCGCTGCCGTATACGTTTTCGAGTGCCGCGTGGCACGCATCCTGCATTTTGGCAAGGCTGCTGTGGTCTGCCGATGCGAACTCGTTTAAGTCACGCATGTTGCCCATGACTTCGGTATCGAAGGTGAAGGCCGGGTAGGAGCAGAACCCCGAACGCATGAACTGGCCGGTGAAGGCTCCGAGCTGGGAGATTTTCGAGAGCATCGCTTCTCCCATGTTATTGGTGTCTAGGAAAACGGTCGCGTCCTGTTGCAGTGGGGAACCGAAGTTTACGGTGACGCTGCTCCAAGGCTGTCCGAACGATTCCTCGGTTGGGTCGGAGAGATAGGCGGTCACTGCAAGGTTGCCGTCCGCATAGGACTCCCTGACGAGTTCGACCTGCTGGGTGTATCCGAAGGCATCGAAGGAGAACTCGATGCCCGATTTCTCACTGTCGTTTCCTTGCAGGTTCCCGGAAAGCATGTCCGGGGAGAGTGGTATGGCAGGGCGGTCTGGTGCGGATGTGGTCGTATCGTAGGGCGCTTCCGGGGTCTGGGCTTCGGGCGCGTGGGGCATGGAAGCCTGCCCGAAATCCATGTTCCGAATATCCTCGGGAAGCATATCCGGTGATAGGAGTGTTGCCATGTCATTCCTTCCTTTCTGCCGCTACCTGCGGCCTTTCTTCGTGGGTTTTCTCGGTGTGAAAATAGGTTCTACCGACCCGTCCTTTTGAAGAACGACTGTGCAATCGAAGGTCTTTCCGGCCTTGGACTTGCAGCCCCTTAGCGAGACCGCCTTCCCGTCAAGAAGGGATGCGGCCTGCTTCTCGGTGAACTTCTTGGTGCAGAAGCCAAACAGCTTGAACCCGCAGCCCGCGACCTCCTTCCAAGTGCCGTCTTCCTGCTTCTCGTTCTTGATGGAGGAGCAGGCGTAGATGGAGCCGGTCTTTATAACGTCCTTGCCGCACCTCGGACACTTGCCCACTACGGTCTTTCCGGTACCTGCGATGGATGCGCCCACGTAGGCGGTCTCGCGGTGGTGATTGAAGACCTCGATGACGGAATCTTGCAGGGCGTTCACGTCCGCCTTACCGTCTGCGATATCCTGTTGGATGAGCCACCATCTTGCGGTCACGTCTGCACCGCGAATCTCCGGCGGGAGGAGTGCGTAGAACGCCTTGGCCTTATCGGTTGCTCGAACCTTTCCCTTTCGTTCCTCAAGGTAGCCACGGGTTTTCAGACCCTCGATGATGGAGGAGCGGGTGGCCGTCGTTCCGATACCGCCGTGTTCGCCCTTCTTGCCGTCATCCTTACGCTTAAGGATTTCCCGGATTTCCGGGTCTTTGACGTACTTCGCGATGGATGCCATGTCTGTGATGAGGGTGCCCTCCGTATAGGGTGCGGGCGGGGTGGTCTCCCCTTCCGTGATTGAGCAAGAGATACCGGCAAGGGTGTGGCTTCCTGCGGGAACCCATGGGTTCCCTGTATCGGAATCCTCTCTGACACGGCTGTTCGAGACGTTCGGGAAGACAGCCGTGAACCCCGCGTCCGAAAGGCGCTTCGCTGTGAGCTTAAGCGTTCCGCCGTCCACGCTTACCGTGCTCTCGCTCACGTCGTACACGGCGGGAGGAAGAAATTGCATCGCATAGCGCTCGCAGATGGCGGTGTAGACCTTGGCTTCGTCCGGTTCCATCGCGGACACGGGCGCATCCGCTTCCTGCGGGATGATGCCGTGGTGGGCGGTCACGTTCCCATCGTTGAACGCCTTGGAATGGAGCCGGTAATCCAAAGGCCAGCGCACACCGAGGTTCTTCATCGCCTGCGCAAGGACTGCCGGTGCCTGCTCTCGGTGCTCTTCCTTGAGGTATTGGGAATCGGAGCGGTTGTAGGTGATGGCTTTGTACTTATCACGCAAATCCTGCGTGATTTGCTGAGTCTCGGCGGCAGTGAAGCCGAAGCGCTCGCTCATGTCGGAAAGCAGCACGGTCAAGTTGTAGGGAAGCGGCGGGTTCTCCTGCTTTTTCGATACGGTCGTTTCAAAGTGCAGGTCGCGTCCGTCGAGCTTTTCCTTAAGGGCTTCCAGCATATGCCGCTCGAACAGATGCTTCTCACCGGCAAGCAGCTCCTTTCCCGGCAGATACTTGAAGGAGAGTTCTCCGGCATCCGAATCACCGCTTGCAAACAGCTCGTAGAACTTTCGGGTGACGTGGTGGGCGATGGCTTCGTCGCGTTTCACCACAAGCCCCAGCGTCGGTGTCTGCACGCGTCCGACGGTGAACAGGCCGTCGAGACGCTTGGTGGCGAGTCTCGTCTCGTTCACGCCGAAGCACATATCCGCCATCTGTCGGGCATAGGCGGCGTTCCCGGCACCCCGGCAGGAGTCGTTGGGCACGAGCTTGTCGAACGCCCTCACGATGTTCTTCTCGATGTTGTCATTCACGTAGACGCGCTCAACCTTACCGGCGTAGCCGAGGTAATCCAAAAGCTCGTCCACGATAAGCTGCCCCTCATCGTCCGGGTCACCGGCGGCGATGACGGAATCGCAAGTTTTAAGGAGTCCCGCAATCTGGTCTATGAGGGGCTTCTTGCTCTCTCCGGTCTTCTTATCGACCGCCGGTTCCTTCGGCCAGTCGTGAACCTCGATAGGGAGTACATCAAGGCTCCAAGGCATTCCCCATTTTGGGTCGATGGTATCCGGTTTTACCAGTTCCAAAAGGTGACCGGCGCAGGCACAGACCGTGTAGCCGTTTCCCGAGATGGGAAGGTGGGCGCTTTCGGACACCTCTTTTCCCGTGATGGCGCGGGCGATATCGCGGGCGAGCATCGGCTTCTCCGCGATGACTAATTTGCTCATATGGTTTTCTCCTTTCTGCTTCATTCAAGGGGCGAAGGTTAATATCCCCTATCCAGCCGGTAATCGTTAACGGCCTGCGTATCTATCCAAGGCACTTCGGGCGTTGCAGAATCCTGTCAATATCGAGACCGGAGCAATTTCCCGCAAGCAGAAGCCCGGATAGGTCTTCGAGCGCTTCGATTTTCCTGCCGCTTACGAACACGAAGGCATTCATATCCCGTAACAGGGCGAAGTAACGGATGAAGTTTTGCCTGCTGTAGACGCTCAAAACCATATTCGTCTCAACTTCGCGCTCCCCGTAGTTTCCCGTGCCGTCCGGCTTGATGCCCGCGATGAGCGGGGTGTCGTAGGCATCGGTCGCGAGAAGGATGGCAAGCAGAACATCATCCCTGGTCGGGCTGTTGGCGAGAACCACCGGGGAAGCAAGAAGCTCGGGAAAACGCTTTACCTGTTCGATGGAGAAGCCGTGCCGGTGGGGGTTGTAATCGGATTTCGGTGTGAGAGCCTGAAAGAGATGCTTCTGCGTGTAGAGCATGGGGCGCTGCTCGAACCCGGTCTTCAAGAATATCTCCGGCGTGTCGCAGACTTTCAGGGCATCGTAGGGGCTGTATACGCCGCAGGCGGCAAGGTCAACTTCGTGTCCGAACCGCAGGTACTCGCTGCATCTGTTTGCATAGGCTTCTTGTGCTTTTACATTTCCGTTCCCATCCTTAAGGCGGGCGATGCCGCACGTGTCGAGATAGGTTAGGCGTTCATTATCCGGCATTGCCACGGAGTTCTCGTACTCGCAGATGGTCGTGATAATCTCGGAGCCTTTTTCTGCTTTCATCATTCGCACCTCCCGTTCTTTTTCGCATTTGTGGAGATGCCGCTCCCATACGGGATGCGGCATCCTGTCTTTCAATTTTTTGTCACTTTGGGTTCTATTCGATGTTCTGGTCATCCTTTCCGGGCGCATCCATTGCAGGCGCATCCGCCGCGAGCGCGTTCCTGCCGGAGGTGCAGTCGTGAATCTCCACGGAAATGTCGTAGCCGCCCGGAGTGATACCGTGCCGGATATCATCGACAGCCTTCGCCCCGCTTCCGGGTTTACTGATAACGGTGAAGTAACCTTCCACGCGGGCAGTCTCCCCATTCGTGAGCGACCGGCTCTCCCCCGTCTCCGGGTCGAAGCCCACGGCTACGATATCGCCGTTCAGGACGGTGTAGAAGTCCCCCATCTTCACGACCTTCGAGTAATCGAACTGGGAGAGATACCCGGCTTTTGCCATCTCCTCGGTGGCGAAGATGGCACGGTTTGGCGGGCAGGTGAACAGACACTCCTTGTTCACGTAAAGGGGAACCTCCTCGCCGAAAGCGATATCGAAAGTCTCGATATTTCCACCCACCAGTGCTTGCAGCGATTTCAAGGTGGAGCCGTTTTTATCCGGCAGAAGGGTCACCTCGCGCGGAGGTTCGCCGGTGGCGATGAGCATGGCACGGATACCCTGCTCTTCGGGAGTACCCAGTGCGTCTTCGGGAAGCGGTGCGCCGCCCTCATTCTGGATAAAGGCGGAAAGCTCCACGCGGGCGCGGTTCATCGTCGAAAAATGGTTTGCGACCTCGTAGCGGCTTTCCAGCTGCTCCCGGAGCAGGACTTTCAGGAGAGGAATCCGATATTCGTCACCGGCTGTCTCCTTGAAATCACCGATGGGGTCGTAGTCCGGGTTGCCCCAATCGGAGCGGAATCCGCCATCTTGCAGCACGCGGCGCACGTACTCCTCCGGTTGCTCATCGAAATTCAGATATCCGGTGAGGGTTGCCCAAGTATCCCCCTCCGGCCAAGCGAAGGCATAGGTGAAGGACTCCTTATCCGTCTGTTTGACGAAACCTGCGCCCGAGCCTTCCCTGCCGAACAGGGAACCTATCTCCTTGAAATTATCAGTCATCTATTTCACCTCCTTGTCCGGGTCAACTTCCGGTTCATCCTTGGTCTCTGTCTGGGTGTCGATTTCCTTCCGTGCAGAAGCCATTTCATGTGCTTCCTCGCCGCATCCATATTCCTCATCGCCAAGGGTGCAATCATCGAAGAAGTCCTTTGGCAAGTTCGCACCCATGACCATGTTCATCATGTTCAAGGCGGAGTCGGAGTTGGGGCACTGTATCCATGGGTAATCGTCCTTCTGTACGCGCCCGCGCAGTAAAAGCTCGCCGAGGGCTTGCTGCCATGGGGTGATATCGACTTCCCTGTTGTACAGCCGGAAATCGGTTATGGTCTTGCTGCCAAAGCAGGAAATCATGTCCGCGATATCGGAAAGCGGCACCTCGTCAAGGTCGATGGACTCGCAGGCCACCTTCCAAGCGCCGGTGGCATGTCCGGTCTCCGGGTCGCGGACTGGAAATGCGGTAGCCAGACTGACGATGGCACCAAAAAGTCCATTGGTTTTTTTCCTCTTTGAGAAAGCGAAGTTGTCTTGAATCTCCGTAAAGTTGTTGTCGAGATATTCATCTTCCAAACGGCTCCAATCGCCGAACCATTTGGGATTCGATATGTTGTTAAACATCTATTCCATCTCCTTGTTCTGATTGATTTTCGGGGTGCCATCAAGTCCCGCCCGCTCCGCAAGCGCTTCCTTGCCGGATGCCATGTCACGGGATTCGGACTTGACACCGGTTTCGGTAACTTGTGCCTTCTCGGGTTCCGCCTGTGCCAGCAGATGCTCCTTCATGGATTCCAGAGCCGAAAGCGGGGTGCCGTCCTTGGCTTCCGCCAGCAGATAGCGCATCTGCTGGGACGTAAGGGCTGGGGTGTACATAAGGATTGTGGAAACCTTTGCCATATTGGCATCGGAAAGCTCTGCCGCTGTCGCATCGAAGACGGACATGAGCTGTTGCGCGTTCATCCCTGCGCACACCTGCATGGTCATCATAAGAAGCGGCGCGTTATATCCGCACCGGTTCACGGCATAGGCGCAGGCGCTCATTTGCTCTGCGGAGAGGGAAGCCGGGAACAGTTCCGCAAAGTCCGCATCGCTCAGGTCGGCAACCGGGGACTGCCCGCGCATGGCGGTAAGGAGGGCGATTTGCTGTCCCGGCTTGTAGTCCGGGTTCATGATACGCGCCACCTGCGCCTTGGTCATGGAGTTCTCCCCAGTGTAGGGGTCGTGACATGCGTTTTCCATGGCGGCAGCAATGACCTCCATGCTCTCAGGGGTAAATGCAGGCTTCGCGATGGCGCGGACGGTCTCATAGGGGACATGGCCTTGCAGAAGGATATTGTTGATGGTAAGCAGCTGGGAGCGGGAGAGACGTTCCACAGGCAAATCGCTCCCCCCGTGTGCCACGACCAGATAGGCGGCTTCCATGCGCCGTGCGTCCATCTGCGGGTCTAGGAAGCGTGCGAAGTCTCCGCCCCTGATAGCGATTTTCGCAATGGCCGTCATCTGGGCTGCGGTGTACTTGGGGGTCGCGAGAGCATCCAGCACGTCTTCTCCCACCGCCGGGTTCAGCGCGGCGGCGATGATGGCATTGGCCTGAAAGCCGTTGTACTCGTGTTCAGCAAGGCGCAGCGCGTCGGCTTCGGTTAGGCCACGGTCAATGGCCTGTTCGTACTGAACGAGCTGTTTGTCGGTAACGGTTTCCGGGTCGAATGTTTTTCCGTCAGGTGTCATAGGTGTCCTCCTTTCTGCTCATGAAACGGCTTTGTCACAGGGAGCCATCTGCCTTTTCCGCGCGTGTCGGGGAATCCTTCGTCTCCGACTGGCTATCGAGTTCGGTGCGAGCAGCCTTCGCGTCGCGGGCTTCGGATGCGAGGGATGCGGCAGTCGCTTCCGGCTCGGCGGATGTAGACTTCTCGGCTGCACGCATGGCTTCGGCGGGGGAAGCCCCGTCCATCAGCGCAAGGTCTACCGAACGCAACTGCGCAAGGTCAAGCTCCGTCACGGGGAGGTCTTTGCCGCCGTGGAACAGCACGGAAACAGCCGCCTTAAGTGTCTGCTCATCCATATTGCGAAAATCGAGGGGGTTCTTGCCGACAGAAGCGATATCCAGAAGACTGCGCATCTTACCGGACGAAAGGGTCTTGTCGGCTATCGTCTCAAGCGTCTCTGACGAGACGCGAGGGTTACGGGCGGCTTCCATGAGGATATCCGCCTGTCCGTGGGAGAAGTCATGATTAGCAATCTGCGTAGCGATGGGAAGCGGCACATGGCTCTCCATCGCTTCCGCGTAACGCGGGTAGTCTACGTTTTCAGGTACCGTCGCAACACTCTCCGGCACCGCTTCATAGGAGACGATATTTCCGTCGATGCAATAGCCGAGGTCGATGGGGAGATAGGTGCCAGCTTCCTTGGTCTCGGGGGAAAGTTCGCTCTCCTTAACGAGTCCCATGATGCGGTACACGTCCTCGGGGGTCGCACCGGAATCGAGAAGTTCGTGGAGGGTGTTCTCGATAGCACCGGAAACATCCTCCATCTCCGGGTCGGACGTGCGCTCACCGAGCGCGAAGCAGGGGCGGGCGAAGTTGGTGTTCAGGGTATCGACGGTATAGACCCTGAGCGCATACTCCCCCGGAACGTACCAATAGTCCTCATCGTTGGAGTAGGTGAGCAGGAGGGAGAGGTCAACGGGAATCTGCTCCTGCCCAATCCAGAAGTCGTTATCTGGCATGGCAATCATCCTTTCTGTGTTTCTAGTTGTGCGGTTTGCTGGTTTTCTGTGGTTCTATCTAACGGGAGAGGTCGGGCTTTGCGACCAGATGCTCGCGGGAAGGTGCGGCAGATGCGCCTGCAAGCTGTTTGGAAGCTGCCATCATGTCCTTGGCTTCCCCGGAGAGGGAGATGCCGCCACCGCCCTTTCCTCCGATGCCCGCACCCTTTGTCACGACGGCCTGAACGACCTCTTTTGCGGCCTGCCCTGCGGTATTCACAAGGCCGCTTCCCGTGCTGTCACCGAAATCTTCTGCCATGTTCATTTCTCCTTTCTTGCCAAAAACGCCTAAAGGGCGTTTTCGTTGCTGTCTCTCGACTCATTCAGTTTCCGAATCATATTGAGGGCGGCTTTCCTGTTCTCCGGGAGAGCGAAGCGCGATAGGGCGGCTTCTCTCGCTTCCCCCGAAAGGGAATAGCCGCCATCGTCCGCACCGGGCAGGATGCCGAAGACCTCCTTGCAGGTCTCCTTGAGGAAAGCATTCACCTTCGCAAGGTCATCGCCCTCAAGCCAGTCGGTCGCGGCTTGTGTGCTGAGTGGATAAGCGAATCCATACGCTTCAAGGCCGTCGAGGTCGGCACCGACCATTCCGTTCCAAGGGTAGCCGAGCAGGGTGTTCATGTGGAAACTGGCTACGAACTGCCCGTTATCCTCGGTATCGTAGAACTCGACCATCGTGTCACCGCAGGGGGGATTTTCATTCTCGCTTTTTGGTAAGCCGCCATCCGCGCGGGGTTCACCGGGATAGACGAGATGCACGCGCCACCTGCCGGTAGTGAACTCGCGTGGGCAGGCATAGTTAAAGTTCTTTGTCTTCTTACGCTTCATGCTAAATGGTATCTCCGTTGTTCTCGATGGAATCGAAACATTCCTGAATCATCTCCGCAACGGATTTCCGGTTCTCGTTCAAACCATTGCGGGAGGTGGCAGCATCCCTTGCTTCCCCCGAAAGGGAATAGCCGTCCTCCCCCCTATCGTCACCGGGAAGGGAGCCGCAGAACTCCATGCAGCTTTTCTTGAGAAAGTCGTTCACCTTCGCAAGGTCATCGCCTTCAACCGTCCAAGCGGGAATACCGCCATCAAGGGAGAACTGGTTCCCGTTCTTGAGCATCGTGTCGAGGGAGACGGCAATAGAATCGTCCTCAAGCAGGTCGGTCATGTAGTAACGAGAGACGAACTGCCCGCCCGGGAAGCGTGCGGCATCCTGCGAGGTATCGTAGAACTCCACAAGGGGGTAGGACGCGCGATGGGCGGCGGCAGGTACGCCAGAGTAAGCATTTAACTCATAGGTCAGGCAACCATCGAGACCGTAACGCTCTCCGGGGTAGATAAGATGCACACGCCATTTGCCGGTGGTGAAGTCGTGAGGGAGTGTCACTTCCTCTTTCTCGTATTCCTCAGAAGGGCATCCGAAGGACTGCTCCATGTAACGGGGGGCGGCGCAGAGTTCCGGGCTGTTATAGAGGTCGTGGATGAACTGCTTCTCATCGCCAAGCTCATAGTGCTTTCCCATGGCGGTAAGCCCTTCGAGGGGCAGATAATCCTCGTAATCGAGCTGTCCCCAAAGGCGTTCGCCCTCATCGGTGAGCTGACGCATCTCGACGGATACGCGCCCGTCATGGTGGGCACCGGCAAGGTAAAGCGTGCCGTTCTCGTCCCAGACCTTCTGAATCTCGCAGTCGGCGAAAACGTTGCCCCGACCGAAACGGGACGGAGAGCAATCGGTGGCGGCATCGAAGTCCTTGTAGACGGTGATAACGGGGATTGTGTCATCCCAACGTTCTACGCTGCCAGCAACAAAAATGTGGTTGCCGCCGTAAGGGTTGATGAAATCCGACATGTCTGACTTCTTCCCATCGAAGAAGGCGGCAAGCGCCCGCATCTCCTCCTCGTAATCGAAGTCGCGCAGCTTCATCGCGTGTTGGAAAACCTCATCGTCGGTGAAGCTCTCGCGCACCTCATCCTCGGTCAGACCTTTACGTTCCATAAGGTCGTTTACCGCCCATTCCGCACCTTCGTCTCCGTAGTAGGAGTCTTCGTCGAAGACGATACGCTCTTTCGGTTTCGGTTCCATAGAGTCTCCTTTCAGCAGAAAACGGGCGGAGCCTTGCCCTCACCCGTTTCCATGCATATTTCTAACGGTTGTCGGTGTCTACAGGCGGCTGTGCATCTCTATCGTCCTTTTCCGGGGCATCCTTTTCCGGGGCGTTATCATCAAGCCCATCCCTGCCGTTTTCCATATCGTGCGCTTCGCTGTCAACGGAAACCGCTTCCGGGTCGATATCACACTCAGAAAGCTCGGCCTTCCACTGCTCGGCAAACACCGCGTCGTATCCCTTTTCGTTCACGGCGCGTACCGTATCCACACTCAGGACATAAGGATTTGCGCGACCTGCGATATCGTCGATATCCTGCCCAAAGTCGGTCGCGACTTCGGCGAAGTCCTCCCCGTACCGCTCCTCGAACGCGGCGTTTACGGCACCCATGATGGTATCCTTCGCGTCATCGGTCGGTGCATAATCCTCATCATAGGAGAGGTCGTTTAAGATTTCGTCTGCAAGGCTTTCCCGGATGGCATAGACCCCCATATCCCTTAGCTGGTCGAGGGTGCCGTAACGGGAGATATCCTCACGATGGTCGTAGAGGTCGGACTTGAAGCACTCGTACTGCGCCATCTGAACCATCTTGTAGATATCGCCCTTGCAGCCTTCGAGAAGGCCGTCGAACTCGGCTTGTTCCAACCACTCCGTGTGGTCTGGAAGCCACGAGAGAAGGGCATGATAGTTGTCATCGACCTTATAATCGGCAGTTTCACTGAACGCGACGGTGAGGTCACCGTCGAAATCAAAATCCTCCACCTCGTCGCGCAAGTCCCCGAGGTCAAGGTCTCCTTGAAGCTGCTCGATAGTAACGAAACCCTTCGGCAGCTTCGGGTGGTCATAGGCGTACCGCGCGGCACGCTCGGATGCGGCCTTCTCGACCAGAGTGTTTACCTCGTCCCCATGCTTTGTCAGGGTTTTCGATATCTCTTCGATTTCCCAGCCGGAGAGGTACAGCTCGTCCTGCATCCACAAATTCGTCTCCTTGCAGGAGTCGTAAGCACGGAGGGCGGCAGATGGCTTTACCCCCTGTGCGTAGAGCTTGTCCACAAACTCGTCAGTGGAGTATTTTCGCAAGGTGAGGGCATCGTCTGCGAGGGCGGAGAAGACCTGCGTGACGGTCGGCTCCCCAAAAGCCCTCGGGTCAGATACGAAGGTGGTGGAGAAGTCCTTTCCGCCTTTGGAGAGGGTGAGCGAGTATTTCACGTAGTAGTCTGGGGCAACGGTGTCCCTTTCCCGGTTCGTAATCTTCATCTGGAAGCCGGACAGAAACTTAGCCACTGCTTCCGTAGTGTCGTATGCCATAGCGCGTTCCTTTCCATCGGAAGCCGATGCTTGGCTCCCAATAATAACTTATTAAGGGGAAGGGGCGCACCGGTTTCGGCACGCCCCTTCGGTGAGCGGTAGCAGGTTTTCGGTAAGCGTCTACGCGCCGAGGATTTCCTTCGCCCAAGAGCCGGACTTTACAAGCCCCATCATGGTCGTGATGAGAACGGCGATAGTCTTGATGATGACACCGAACGAGTCGAATGTTTCTACGCCCCGTGCGAGACCAAGCATCTCAGCCTTTCCCAATCCACCGGAAACCGCGAGGGCGGTCACAAGATGCGGGTAGAGGTAGAGGATGAGAACCATGACCACGCCTGCGAGGGCTGCTGCCGCAAAGTTCTTGAGGTAACCGATTCCGATTTGCTTCGTCTCCTCGAAGCCGAGAAGGGAAATGGGAATCGGAGAGAAGGCGGCATAGACATAGAGCTGAACGGAACGGCCGAGGGCAACGACCATCGAAATGGCATAGAAAACGAGTCCGACCACCCATGAAATGAGTCCGAAAATCGAAAGGAGGAAGCATCCGCCGAGCGTAGCATCGGCTACATCATCCTTGGTCATCTCGATTCCGGGTTCATACCAGTTTTTCGATTGCAGCTTGTCCGACACGTTACCAACGAGGTCGTTGAAGATGCCGTAGATGGCAGAAACAAGGTCGAGGGCGTTGTCGATGAAGTAGCTGAGGATGCAGTAGGTCACCACGAGGAACACGATATCCTTCACGGCGGGAAGGGTGCTCGTCGCGTCGATGCGCTGGCTAATCTTGATGAGTTGCATCAGCATGAAGAGACCCAGGATGGCATGGGCAACGGGGATGACCCCGGCTTGATAAAAGTCCTTTATCACGCCATACGGCTCGGTTGTTCCGAAAAGCTCGTTGAACGGCCCGGAAATGAACCTCGCATCAAGCGTCTGGTTGATGACACCGAAATAGGTGTTGAAGAGCGTGGCAGCGATTTGGAGAAGCCACGTTTTAATCATGTTGGGGATATCAAGGAAGTCCCCGATGACACCCGCGTAGGCCGGATGGGGAATGAGGAGCACGAGTGCGCAGGCGGCGAAGAGCGCGAACGTGCCCATAAGACAAGCCTTTCTCCTGCGCAGGGGAACCGTCTTCGTCTCCTCCCGCTGTGTGGATTGTAAAGTCAGTTGTTCATTCATAGAGATTCCTTTCTGCCTGCATGGCGACGCTGCCCTAGCCCTCGAAGGAGAACTCGCCCGTGGACTGCTCGTAAACGCAGGTGACGGAAACAGAGTTTGTGTCGTTGAGCTTGAAGTCCGTGGTGATGACCCCGTTCTCATAATCGAGGTTCACGACTTTCTGCCATGTAGCTTCGGTGACAGAAGGGTAATGGACGGCGCACCACTTGGAGAGGGCGGTGATGACGGCCTTCTCATCCCCGCCGAAGAGTTTCGTGACCTCGCTGTTCATGCCCTTCACGGTAATGTTTGCCACCGCTTCGGCACGCTCGTATGCGGTGTTTTTCTGAGCGAACATCGTAGAGCTTGTAAGGGTGGAGATGGTGTTCTCACCGGGGGTCTTAGAATCGGAGTTCACCGCAGCGCCACTGCCGTCCGTGTAGGTCACGATATGGGTGCCGGTATCGGTCTCGAAGACGATGGTATAGAGATAACCGCCGTACCCATCGGAGGTCTTTTCCACGCGGGAGATGGCGTAACTATGGACGGTCGGAGTTCCGTTCACCGTTTCCACGTAGGAGTCATCGGCAAACTTGAGGGTGTAGCGCCCCTCGCTTACCGACCAGACGGAAGAGGAGAGGGTGTCGATGAGTTCCTTGGCATCGGTATCGTATCCCTTGATGATTTCCTTCTGGGCATCGGTAAGCTCCACTTTCCCGGTTTCCTCCTTCGTCTTCTTCTCAGCGGCTGTGGTAGTGTCCGTGTCATTTCCTGCGTTCTGCTCCTTTGCGGTTTCCGCGCGGTGATGCGACACGTTGATGGCGCTCATGGCAGAGCCGCAGGTGAACATCAGGAGCAGGCACAGGGCGATGACGGAAAACTTCTTGTGTTCCGCCATCCATGCTTTCAGTTTCTTCATAGCAGGTATCCTTTCTGGTTTCCTAGCGCCAGTCCCATGGATAGCCGCAGACAACCCATCCTCTTCCGTTTTGGGAAACCCAATCGGACAGGGAGATGGTGCGCAGACCGGAGTAAATGCTATCCATGACCTTGCCGTCACCGATATAGATGCCGACGTGCCCGTAAGCGTTACCGGCGGCGGTATTGGAGCCGTATTGGGCGGAGATGAGCATTCCTACCTTTATCTGGGAGAGGTCGGTGGTGGCGCGTTTCTGGCTGTAATTGGCACCGTATCCCTGATTGCCGAGCTGCGTATTGCCGTTGCCGCCGACGGGATGACCGGCTCTTGCATAGACCCTTGTTGTCCATGTGGCGCAAAGGTTGGCTCCCGGCCACGGAGTCTGCGAGCAGGCATTCACGATATCCTTCTGCCACTGGTCGGCGCTCTGGTAGTCCTGCCCGCCACCGGGAATGAGGGTGGTGCCGGAGTATTGGTTCTTGAACTCCTCTGCGGTCATGGAATCGAGCTGCGCAACGAGCGGATAGGCTTGGCAGATGGAACGGTACTGGGCGATATAGCTGTCCTGCGACGCGGTGTAGTACCCACCCTCGCCGAGGGCACGTAAAAAGAGTTCGGAGTTGTTGGTGTCGATGGCCTTCTGGTAGTTAGGGACACGGGTGTAGTTGGATTGTTTATACAGATGCTCGCACCGGTATTTCATGTACGAATCATCGTCTTTGAAGACGGCGAAATCCGCGTAGGTCTTGTAGGCAGAGCCGGAAGCACTGTATTCGGTGGTGAGCATTTTAACGGAACCCGTGATGAGTCCGCCGTAGTCATAACCGGCATATTTCACGCCGCCGTAGTTGTGGTACAGCCGCCCGAGGTCGGAACCGGAGTCCGAGGTGCCGTTCTCAATCATCATCTGGCCTAGGAGTGCCGAAGCGGGATATCCGTACTGCTCGTGGGCGTTCAGGCACGCGAGCACGAGGTCGTAGGTGACCCATGCGGGCATCCCGTCAAGCGATGCGCTCTTTTGCTCCTCATCGGCGGCACCTCCACCGACAACGGAAATCAGGCCGAAGGCCAAGATGAAGGCAATGATGAGTGGAAAGAATTGGGAGACGGCACCGGCAAGTGATGAAAGCATTCCCTTGATGCCACCGGAAAGAATCGTGAGCGCCTTTTTCTTTCCCGCTTGCGCCGCAGCATTCTCGTAGACGTTCCTATGGAAGTATTTGGAGAACTGCATCCGCTTCTGGACAGCTTTTTTATCCAGTTTCTCGGTGCGGTATTTCTTTTCCGAGAGGGCACCGAGAGAGTCTTTCTTTTCAAGTGCATCCTTACCGGAACGAAGGTGCTTTCTCGCCTTTCCGGCAAGTTTCGCGCCGGTGTGCGTGGTTGCGACCAAATCGTCCGTGCCTTCCAGCTCGGAGTCTTTGAGAGCGTTGTGGGCAGCTTTTGCGGCTACACCCTTTGCACCGAGTTTCAGGCTCTTATTCAGATTGTGGCGAGACTGCATCTTTTTCGTGAGGGCATTTTTTCCGGTTAGCTGGCTACGGGATTTTCCGTCAAGGGCATCGGCGGCGGAAGTCTTCTTACGTTTCCTTGCGATGGCATCGAGGGCGGTACTTCCCGCGCCGTGCGTGCCCTTCTTGCCGACGGAATAGAGGTCACCCTTTAAGGCTTTGGCGCTCTTATCTGCCTTTTCCACCAGACCGGTATTGACGGCATCCGTCTTTTCGGTCTTGAGGAGATTACTCATGGCTTTCTCACGGTCGTTTCCGCCGGTCGTGAAATCCGAAGCCTTCATCTGACGTTCACCGTCCTTTCCGGGGTCTTCTTACTGGGTTGCTAGATAACGGGTTTTGCATCTTTCTTGTCCCCAAGCCCCGTCTTCTTCGTCTCATTGGGGTTCGTGGAGAACAGGTCGTAGAGGACGTTGCCGGACGGGAACTTGCCGCGAATCGGCACGCGGGCGTTACCTGCGATGAGCAGGCCGTCACCCGGCTCTGCGGACTCGTCGATGCATTCCTCCTCCTGCTCGGACAGGTTCAGAAGTTCCGCCCACTTCATGCGGTCGAGCGGGGACTGCTTGAGAAGCATGAGGAAGTCCGCGTTAAGGACGATATTTCGCGCCGCTTCGTTGGCGAGCATCGCCGTGGCGTTCTGACTGATACCTGTCAGCAAAAGTCCGAACTTTCGACCCTCATTCGAGAAGCGGGAGAAGTAGTTAAGTACCGTCGGGTACGCGAACATACTCTGCATCTCCTCGACGTAGAGCCATGTGCGGACGTTTCGCTTTGCATTGAAGTACATGCGGTTGCGGACGGCTTCGCAGACATTGATGAGGGCGAAGACCAGCATGGAATCCGGCAGGTCTTTCAGGTTGAAGTCCACGATGCGGGTGTTGAAATCGACGTTGCTCTGATGGTTGAAGAAGTTCATGGAACCCTTCACGAATCGCTCGTAACGGAGTGCGATGACCTGTGCCTGCTCCTCCGGCTGCTCGTTCGCGGCATCGTAGAAGTCCTGTAAGGTCGGCGGAAGATTGTCTCCGCGCTCTGCGGCCTTCTGGAAGGCAAGCTCGGTGCAGCGCTGTACGAGCGACTGGTCAACCTCAGAGAAGTTCGACCCGGCTTCGGCAGCGGAAGCGCCCGCCTGAGCTAACATCGCGTCCACCTTGAACGCAATCTGCTCGTTTCTCGTCATGTGTTCCACGGATACCGTATCGAAGGGGTTCAGATGGGTTCCGGTACCCACGCCGAAGTGGTAGGTGCTACCGCCGTAGCGTTCGGCGATAGCGGTGTACTCGCCTGCGCGGTCGATGACGTAAATCTCGTCCGTCGGATTGGAGAAGATGGTGCCCGTCATCTCGGTCTTGGTGAACATACCCTTACCGGAGCCGGTCTTGCCGCAGACGAAGCCCATCGGCGAGGTGAGCTTCTTGCGGTTGCAGACCACGAGGTTGCGGCTGTGCTTGTTCTGGCCGTAGAAGTTGCCGCCCGCATCGTCAAGCTCCTGCGTGGCAAACGGAACGAGGATGGAAACCTGCGCCGTGGTGAACATGCGGGAGATTTCCACGTGGTTATGGCCGAGCGGGAGGATGGAATTAAGTCCCTGACGCTGGCGATAGTCATAGGTGTCAAGCTCGATGGAGTTCTGACGTGCCGTGGAGATGATGCGAAGTACCTGCGTATCCAGCGCTTCCTTGCTCTCCGCGTAAGTGTAGACAAGCCCCGTGAAGACATAGAGACGCTGGTTCTTGTTCTGCAAGTGGTCGAGCACGTCCTCCGTCTCCTCCTTGGAGTATTTCAGCTCCTGCGGGAGGATGGAGAAGTCATAGCCTTTGTTCACTGCCGAGCGCTGTTCCTCGATGATTTCCTTGTCAATCCATGCGGAACGGGTGCGCACGTAATTGATAGCCTTGGATTTATCCATGGGCTGCACGTACCACGTGATAGCCATGGGGATAGGAAGGTCTGCCATGTCGGCAAGTGCGCGGTCGGAAAGTTCCGAGCCGAACTTCTTCATCACGAGTACCTGTGCGTAGACCCCGTTATCGAGTTTTACGCAGTCGTTATAGTGGCCGTCCGGGCGGAAATCAATCTGCGTCGGTGCGATGCAGTCCTTGGTAGTCTGTAAGCGCTTGGCGGAAATATCGCGCTGGTAATCGAACAGGAACGGCTTATAGGGGTTTAAGAGTGAATGGATGACAGAAAGGCGCTGGGTGCCGTTCATAAGGTGTGCCTTGCTGCCGATGGAGTTTAGGATGCGGGAGGATTCGACCTCGATACGGGAGAGCTGACGCGCTGCATCTTCTGCGGTGTCTGCCGTCACGGAATAGGTGAGGTAGCGGTTCCTGCGGATGTTGCTGACCCCCTCCTTCACCTTATCGTTCAGGATGTTGTTGAATACCTGCGCGTCGTTCCTTGCAGCATCGTTTGCCTGACGCTCCGGGTCGAAGAACTTGCGGTGGCCGACCTCTTCCTTGAGGAGCGGCGTGTTGATGACGCTCATCTGCACGAGCGTATCCGCACCGAACTGGTCGTAAAGGCGGGTGATGGCGGAGAACATAGCTTTCTGCTGCTCATCGCGCACCGAGTGGTAACTGGTGTCATCGAAGGCGATGGAAGAGGAAAACATTCCCTCCTCCACCTCACAGATGCCGTCCTGATACATCTTGTTGTAGCCGATGTAGTTCACCACGTCTTTCGCGGAGTCGCGCTTCTTTCTGGCATCGGCCATCTTATCGGACAGCTCCTTGTCCCTGTCCTTTAACTGGGACTTGATGGAGCTGTAGGTCTTTTTCGCTTCCTTCTCGGCCTTCTTGGCTTCCTTTTTCCTGCGCTTCATCTCGCGCTTGGCGTGCTTCTTCTCCTTTCGGGTCAGCTTTCCGGCACCCTGCGTGACGTGTGCGACCTGAGAGATGGCATCCATGTCGATAGCGCCGGTATCGGAGCGCAGGGGCGCGGTGTTCCCGAACCCGTCACCGGATGCGTGGACGAACGCGTCCACGTCAAATGCGGCGTTAAGAGATGACCCGTCCTGCCCTTGGGGAGTAGGATTCGATGCCGCGAAGGTTTCCCTGCTTTCGGTAGTGTTTTCCATAGATAGTTCCTTTCTGCTTGCTGTTTTCCGACTCAGAGAGAAGTCCCGCAAGACGCATGGACGGCTTGTAGAAGATGCGGTCGTTCGTGAAGTTTGCCTTAAGCCAAAGCGGCGCAAACTGCTCGAAGGGCATCCCGCAGGGCTTCACGAAGCCCACGCACCAAAACGGCAACGAGACGGCGTAGATAAAATAGGTGCAATCGCTGACGTTCAGCCCCAAAACGAAGTAGATGTAAAGTCCGGCAAGTACCGAGACAGAAAGCGCACCCGTGATGGATACCAGGGTGCGCATGGTCATCTTGCCTACGATTTTGGGCTGATACTCGGCGATATCCTTGTGTACTGCTACAGAGAGCATGTTAGATATCGCTCCTTTCTAACCCGCGAGGGAACCCCAGTTGATACCGGTCTTGAAGTACACGGCAGCACCCACGACGATGGCACCGCCGATAATCATGGCGAGGGCACCGGAGAGCTGACCGCCGCCGCCCTGCATACCGTCCTTGATGGTAAGACCAAGGTTCACAAGGCCGAAGACGATGAGGATGCCGCCGAGGGCGGTCACACCATCAGAGAGAAGGTTTTTCACGTTTTCCAGCATGGTTGATTCCTTTCTTGTTTACTTGTTTTCTAGTAACCGTACAGATGGGCAAAGGCGATACAGGTAAGTCCCGCGACGATGATTGCTACGGCTTTGCGTATCTCCCCGCCCCCGCCGCGAAGAAGTCCCGCGAGGGTCATCCCAAGATAGATGATTCCCACGACGGTGAATGCGCCCGCAGCGGTTCCTATCGCCGGGGCGGCGAGTTTGACGAGTGTTTCCAAGTTCCTTCCTCCATTCGTCCCCTTTCTGCCTTTTTCGCGTGGCATTTCTCTTAATTATAAGTGACTACCGGTTTAGCAATATGCCCAGAAGCCCCTTCCTTGATTTTTTCCATGCCGCCCATTTCCATGCCGTGAACTCCGCACCCATATCCTCATCGGGGGTGTACGGCTCGCAGCCGTTTTTCAGATACCGCTCGAAATCGAAGGAGTTCTTATGCAAACGCTTCCAGTTGCGCTTATCCACGATATAGCGGTATCGCTTATGGGCGTGGGGGTCATACTTATCATCCATGAGCGGGTTGGTACCGGCGATGAGCAGGATTGCCTTTAGGCGGCTCATCTTGCCGATTTCTGCTGCGTCGATAAGGTCACGACCCTGAATCTGCAAGTTCTTACTGGCGCTTGAGGATTGTCCCGTGGACTCGTTATAAGTCATCTGATGGATGGTCTGCTTGCCAATCATCTCCGCAATCTCCTTGTTGGTGGAGTTAGACTTGCCACCGAGGAAGAGCGTCGAGTCGCAGCAGTCGATGATGGTCTGCGCCTTCTTATCGTACTTGCTTTCCAGCTGGCTCATGGATTGCAGGATGATGGTGATGCCGATGTTACGGGAACGTGTGACCGCGATGGTCTCCTCAATCTGCGGGATGGTGCCGATGTTGGCGAACTCGTCGAAGATGAAATGCACCGGGGTCGGGAGTTTCCCGCCATAATCCGAAAGTGCTTTTCGGCACAGTTGGTCGATGGTCTGCCACATGAGGATGGCGAACAGGAAACTGAGGGTCTTGTCGGTATCGGAGAGGATGCCGAAAATCGCCACCTTCGCATCCGGGTCACCAAGGGTGTCAATCTCCATCTCGTCATAGGTCAAAAGCTCGCGCACGCCATCCGTCGCGATGGGCGCAAGGCGCACGTTGCAGGAAATGAGGATGGATTTTAAGGTCTTGCCTGCGGCCACCTTGAAGTTCTTGTAGTTCATCAGGGCGAAGTCCTCGTCGGCGGAAAGTCCCCCGCAGTCGGCGGGCTTCACGCCGTCGGAGTTGCGCTTGAACTTACTGGGCACCCAAGACCAGCCGTTATCTGCCTGTTTGGTGCCAAAGCTCCTTGAGAGACCGGCATTTCCCGCAGCGTCAGGAGAAGAGCCGTCGTTTTGCTTGTACTTCTTGCCCTCCTCGATTTGGAGGAACATGAGGTCAAGAGCGGACTTGAAGTTCTCATCGTTCTCTCGTGCTTCCGCAAGGGAGAGGAGCGTGAGAAGCGAGGACATGTTGTAGTCCTTTGCCGGGAACCAATCGCGCAACAAGGCGATGAGCGCCGTGTAGAGCATCTTTTCGGCGTTCTCCCAGAACGGGTCACCGCTCGATTTCCCCTCGGGGTTCGTGTTCATAATGAAGCAGTTCACGAAGGAGAGGATATCGGTATCCGTCTTCACGTACTTTAACGGGTTGTAGTGCATGGACTCATCAAGGTTGATGGTATTGAAGCTCTTGAGCTTATAGCCGTTGTCCGTGAACAGGTATCCGGCATCCTTAAGAAGGGTGCCTTTTGGGTCGGTGACAAAGTAGCTGGTGTTGAGCTGGCAGATGTTCGGGGTCACGTAGTTAAGGGTCTTACCGGAGCCAGAGCCGCCGACCACGAGGACGTTTAGGTTGCGGTCATATTCCGGGTCGAACTTGGGACGGTGCAGGGCAAGGCCGAAGTTCTTGGTGAAGAGAAGATTGTTGTCTTCGGTCTGCAAGTCCTTGAACTTCTTTCCTTCCTTCACAGTGCCCCAGCGGGCGGAACCGGATTCTTCGCCGGAACGATAGTTTCCGATGAACGCCACGTAGCGAAGCCAAATCATCCAGATAATGAGAAAGCAAGCCCCGCCAAACAGCAGGGAGTTACTGGTCATATCGAGGGTGAAGGGCGAGACCCTTATGGTCTCCCACATGGTGAGCATGGCATCGCCCAGATGGTCGAAAATCTGCCCCGGATAGGTGACGAGGGTTTCGGCATAACGGTCACCGAGATAGAAGAAGACCGTGGCGATGACGAGGGTGCCGAGCGCCGAGGTGGCAATCTTCTTATTGATTTCCGGGTTCGCGCTATTTGCCATATGCATCCTCCTTTTCCACTTCTTCCAGCACAAGCAGGAGCGTGGTCACAATACTCGTGCGCGTCTCCCGCGTGGCCGCGTGGCGGAATCCTTCATAGCAGGTGAGCGAAAAATCCTCGGACACATCAATACCGTTGGAATCGCGCGGAGTGAGACCGTCGCAACGGGAAAGGGCGGAAGGCTCCCAGAGGGTTGTGATGCCATCTTCCGATTTCACGCGCTTGCACCCGGACTTCATTTCATAGAAAAGGTTGTCGAGGGTGGTATGGGTCTCGTTGTCCTTTGGCAGGGCGGCATCAAGAAGGGAGATGAGGTTCCCGATGGTACGCTGGGAAGGCTCGCACCAGTCCCTTAAATATCCAAGGCAGGCCATCAGAAGGAGTTTTTCCGTCTTCTTAAAGAAGTCCCCATCTGAATCGGAAAGGTTCACGATGGATTCCGCGATGGTCTCGATATCGCTGTCCGACTCCATGGTAAGAAGCGGGGAGCATTTCAGCCTGTCCGGCAATTTGTCTTTGAGTGTCATGGTCTATCTCCTTACAATACGTCTTCGCCGTTAATGGGTATAACGGGCAGGCTCGAACCATGCTCCCGCGTGGTTTCCTGCGCCTTCGTCTCCGTATCCATCTGGTTCTTGGCAGCGGTCATATCGCGTGCTTCCCCCGTGAGGGAATAGGACTCGGAATCATATTGCTGCTCCTTGCGAATATCGGAGGGGCGAATCTCGCTTCCGGTCTGCTCCGCATCCATGACGGCGGTGCGGGAATCGGTATCTGCGCCATCGTGGCTCTCAATGCCGGAGTTCGGGTCGGGCGTGCGCCCGTCGTTATCCATGGAACCGTCGGATGCAACCGGCTCTAGCATCTGTTGTTCGTCACGCATCTGCTCCTGCGCCAGACGCGCATTCTGCATGGCAAGGTCTCCATCCGGGAGGGTGCCAGCGTCCTTCGGGGTATTCTGCTCGAACCAGTTGTGGGTCACATCGAGGTCGTACCGGTTCTTTAACGTCTCCGCAGAGACCGGCCAGTCGCGACCGCGCTCATACGCCGGTACCGAACCGTCCTTATTCAGGCTTGCAGGCTCGTAGGCCATGACCTCGCCCTTGCTGGTTTCGGTCACGCCGAAGCCCTGCGCGTTCATCTTGCGCTCGAAGTCGGAAAAGTCCGTGCAGTCTTCCCTTGCCTTTTGGGCAGCGTTTCGGATGTTCTGGGTATGAATGGCGGTGTCCTCGGCGCGAAGAGTGGCAACCCTATCGCTGCGGGCAGGTGCATCCTTTCCCGGCACGCCATAAGCCTTTTCCGGGGCATCCGTTTTCACCTGCGTCGCGTGAACCTTGTAGGGGGCACTGACAGCAATCACATCGAAATCCTCATGGGTCTCACGACCAACCATCTCGGTAAGCTCCTTGTGGGAGTATCCGGAGAAGCAAATTGAATCGTCGATATTGAGGTTTTCGGTATCCTGCTCGCTAAAGAGCACATCGTAAGTCTTGTCTGGCGCATCCTTGTAACGGATGGTGACCGGAATGACCGTTACGTCTTCCGCCGGAAGGTCGGGATAGCCTGTCAACTCCGTGAGGGAATCCATGGTCTTCTTATTTAGGGGTTCCGCGTGATTCAGCGCGTCGGTGATACGCTGCTCATCGAGACGCGCCATTACGTCCTTAAATTGCGGGGCATACCCTGCGACGGTCTTAGCATCCTCCTTGGCAAAGGCAAGGAATCCGTTTCCCTGTTTGTCCGTGTAGGCGGCGGCATAGGTACCATTCTCGCGGCATACCTGCGCATAGTAGGCGGCTTCCTCGGAAGTACCAAAGGGCACGACCACCTGCTCACGAGAGGATTGCTTCTCAGCCATTGCTTTTGCGGCTTCGGGAGTGTTCCCCTCCTTCTTATAATGGCGCTGCCACCAGTCAAAAGCACGTTCCCTGCCACGTCCGAACCGCAAGTAGTTCTCCGTCTGCCTTGTGACGAAGTTTAGGAGGGCGTTTCCCATGTCATCGCCGAAATCCTGAGCCATGTGGCATCATCCTTTCTTTTCCGATTTCCTGCTTTTTGAAGCGGCAAGAATGCCGTCTCCTTGGGGACAGATTATAACACAGGCTATTTTTCTATCCCTCTGCCCTATACACGAACATGCAGGTAGAAGCTGCCAAATGCACGGATGCCGATGATAGAAAAAGACACCATTTAGCATCAAATGAACCCATTTGCGCCTATTTGCGAACGTTGACCCTTTTCTCGTCCGGTAGAGGGATTCGCCCCTCAACCATCCCGCCCACAAATCTTTCATAAATCCGCAGGCGGATTGACGGAAACATTTGGAACGGAAAAGTTGACCGGCTCCGACTCCCGTGCATTCGCCTTCGCTGCCGCGATGCGCCGGACGCAGGAAAAGCGAGGGGCTTTCCCGTCGGGCACCGCGACCGCTCATTATATGCACGGAGATTGCTGAAATGGGGCGCTGCCCCAAACCCCGGCCACTCCGCGCAAGCCGCAGGATTTTGTCCTTTCGGCGGGGAAAATACAAGTCTTGAATGTTTACCGGCTTTCTTGTAAAATATATATATAGCAAGATGGTTGATACCTTCTTGTGAGTCGAACAGGAGGTGGTTAACACCGATGAATCAGGAAGAAACGATGCTTTTGCATAAGGAGAGATACAAGGAAACGATTAAGAACCTGACCGTGATGAGCGATATTCTCGCGCGGAACGTATTCAAAGATAAGAATGCCTGCGAGTATGTCCTTAGAATTATTCTGGAAGACAAAGAACTGACCGTCATCGACAATGAGACGCAGATGGATTTCAGAAACATGCACGGCAGGGGCGTCGTGTTGGACTGCGTGGCAAAGGATGGAAGCGGACGCGTCTTCAACGTCGAGATACAGCAGGATGATGAGGGAGCGCACCCGAAACGTGCCAGATACCATCTTGGGATGATGGACTCAAATGTGCTGGATACGGGAAAGAACTTCGATAAGCTCCCGGAGACCTACGTGATATTTGTCACCTTGAAGGACGCGCTTGGATGCGGACTCCCGATAGCCCATATCGACCGGATAATCCGCGAGAACGGCAAGGAGTTCGGGGACGAGGAGCACTTCATCTACGTGGATTCCAGCAAGGACGATGGCGGCGAGCTTGGAAGACTGATGCACGACTTCCGTGTGAAGGAAGTGAAGGAGATGCAGGCGGGAGCCTTGGCCGACCGCGTGCACGAACTGAAAGAGACCGAGAAAGGGGTGGAGCATATGTGCAAGGAAATGGAGCAGCTTTGCGATGAAAGAGAACTTGAAACGAAGAAGAATGTGGCTTACTCCCTCGCTGAAAAGAAAATGAGCGTTGAGGATATTGCCGAGGTTATAAAAGTAAATATTGAAACCGTAAAGAGCTGGCTCGCAAGCACAACAGCGGCAAGATAGTTAGCCGCATAAATAGGTTCACGGTTTTATGGCTCTGCGGGTTGTCAGCTCGCAGAGCCTTTTGATATTGACTCCTTAGTGTCTAGTGTTGATTCATTCGAGTATCCAATTCTCCAACGAGAGCGTTGGAATGACTAGACGATTTTACGAACTTTAAGTTGCTAACATTCTGCTAACAGATACCGTTCCACAAGTGGATATGGAGTACCGGTTAGGACAGAAGGAAGCATCTGCTTAATTCGTAGAATGCCCGTAGTTACAGCGTCAAGCGGTCATCTGGTATCAGAGGATACCAAGTGCTACCGAATTGCAGGGAGAACTCCTAAGCGAGGGGTCGGAGGTTCAAATCCTCTTGGCGACGGGCTTCAAAGCGTTCGAAAATGTTAGCTGGATTAGCTGACAACGAACGCTTTTGTTATTTTCAAATCACGTTCGTGACACGAAATTCCATTCAAAATGATCAATTTCCAGCTAACGCAATCCGATTTTTGTTAGCTGACAGCTAATCAAAATTGCCGGTTTGCAAACATGGGTTTTAGGAAGTCCAGCTAACATTTGGGTTCCGCTCCGTTGTCACCCCTTATTCGGGGATGTAAATCAGAGAAAAGGCGGGAAAAGAAACAATCTCTCCCAAACCTGCAAACATAAATTAGCTGAAACAGTATTCAATTCTATTAGCTACAGCTAATGGTCAAACAGCAATGTCTGTTTGGAACTTTACTATCTATAAAAGTTCCAGGCAGGCATTTTTTAGTTCCTGAATCCTGGAGGAAAGGAGTCAAGATGACTGAGCCAAACAGACAATCAGGAGAAAAAGAAGAAAGAATCATAGAAATTGAGATTGAGCGTCTTCGTCCTTTTAAGGAACATCCCTTTCAAGTAAAAGATGATAAGGAAATGTTTCTTCTGCAGGAAAGCATTGAGAAGTATGGCATTTTAAATCCGCTGATCGTCAGACCAGTACCGGATGGCTACTATGAGATCATATCCGGCCACAGAAGAAAACATGCTGCGGAGAAACTGGGATACCGTAAAGTACCGGTGATTATCCGGGTATTAAGTGAAGATGATTCCATTTTAAGTATGGTGGATTCTAATCTTCACAGAGAACGGATCAGCTACAGCGAAAAAGCTTTTGCTTACAAACTGAAGAATGACGTACTAAAAAGAAAAAGTGGTCGAAAAAAGAGCCAAGTTGACCACAAAACACCAAGAAAACGATCGATAGATATTATCAGTGAGGATTGTGGTGATAGCCCAAAACAAGTGCAGCGTTATATATCACTGACAAAGCTTATACCGGAAATGTTGCAGAAACTGGATGATGAGATTATTTCTTTTTGTCCGGCAGTAGAGATTGCTGCATTGAAAGAAAATGAACAAAGAGAACTGCTTAAAGCAATGGATTATGCACAGGCGATTCCGTCACTCTCACAGGCTCAGCGGATAAAGCAGCTGAGTAAAGAAAAACAGTTATCGTTAGAAAAGATGGAAGAAATCATGAGTGAAGTTAAAAAAGGTGAGATCACCAGAGTAGCATTTACCAATGAGCAACTACACAAGTATTTTCCAAATTCTTATACACCGGCAATGATGAAACGGGAAATACTGGCACTGCTAAAATTATGGAAAAAAGAATCATGGGAAAGTTAAAGGAGGAAGAAATCATGTGTAAAGTTATATCCGTAGTAAACCAGAAAGGTGGAGTCGGCAAGACCACCACAACCGTAAATGTAGGTATTGGACTGGCAAGAGAAGGAAAGAAAGTGTTGCTGATCGACGCGGATCCACAGGGAAGTTTAACAGCAAGTCTTGGATATGAAGAACCGGATGATCTTCGAATTACACTGGCAACGATCATGATGGATGTTATCAATGAAGAAGAAATTAATCTAGAAGATGGTATCTTACATCATCAGGAAAATGTAGATCTGCTTCCAGCAAACATTGAACTTTCCGCACTGGAAGTAACGATGGGAAATGTTATGAGCAGAGAAATGATCATGAAAGAATATATCGATGCGATAAGATCCCGATACGATTATATCCTGATCGACTGTATGCCAAGCCTTGGTATGATGACGATCAATGCACTGGTTTCTTCCGATTCCGTGCTGATACCTGTACAGGCCGCATATCTGCCTGTTAAAGGACTTCAACAGCTGATTAAGACCATTCTTACAGTAAAGAAAAGATTGAATCGGAAACTGGCGATTGAGGGCATTCTCCTGACTATGGTAGATTTCAGAACCAATTACGCAAGGGACATTGCATCAAGAGTACATACAACCTATGGAAGCCAGATTGAGGTATTTGAAAATGTGATTCCGATGTCCGTAAAAGCTGCTGAGACCAGTGCAGAGGGAAAAAGTATCTACATGCATTGTCCAAAAGGAAAAGTTGCTGAGGCATATATGAATTTAACACAGGAGGTTTTGAAGAATGAAAAATAGAAGTGGTGAAAAGATTAAGCTGGCAAGTATTGATGAACTGCTCGGAGTAGTAAATGAAGAATCTGCAATGGAGATAGAGATCAGTAAGATCCATCCGTTTAAGAATCATCCGTTCAAGGTGTTGGACGATGAAAAGATGCAGGATCTGGTAGAGAGCGTAAAGATCAATGGAGTGCTGACACCGGTACTTCTCCGTATGGATGAAAACGAAGATTACGAAATGGTATCCGGTCACAGAAGAATGCATGCAGCACAGCTGGCAGGTCTTACAACAATTCCGGCAATCGTAAGGGAATTATCCGATGATGATGCCATTGTGGCTATGGTGGACGCTAACATTCAACGAGAGGAGCTGTTACCGAGTGAGAAAGCTTTTGCGTATAAGATGAAACTTGATGCAATGAAAAGACAGGGAAGTCGGACAGATATAACTTCTGGTCAAATTGACCAGAAGTTGAAACCAGTAATATCAAGAAATATTCTTGCAGATCAAGTAGGCGAAAGCTCTAAACAGATTCAGCGTTATATCCGACTGACAGAGCTTATTCCGGAACTTCTTGATCTGGTAGATAACAAAAAGCTTCAATTCACGGTCGCTGTTGATATCTCCTACATCGATAAGGAAGTACAGGGATGGATTTACGAATATATCTGCGACACAGGATTTATCAAACCAAAACAGATTGCAGCACTTAGAAATCAGCTGAATGATGGACCAATCAATCAGATCCAGATGTTATCGATTTTCAATAATTGTGTAATGGCAAAGAAAGTATCCCGGTCTCTTACTTTCTCAGAAAAGAAACTGACAAAGTATTTTCCGGATGATTATACAGCCAAAGATATGGAACAGGTAATTGAATCATTATTAGAAAAATGGATGCAGGAACAGTCCTGTTAAGGATAGAAAAAGCTAAGAAAACAAAGTCAAAGAAGTTTAAAAAGAGGACTTCTTAGCAGAAAACGAAAGGAGGAAATTATGGAGAAAAAAATGACATTTAATTATTTTTACGGTACCGAAGCTGATCAGTTCAGCTTCTACCGCATACCAAAAGCATTATTTACAGACAGCTATTTTAAAGATTTATCAAGCGATGCTAAAATTTTATATGGACTGATGTTGGATCGAATGTCTCTTTCCATCAAAAATCAGTGGTTTGACGACAAAAACAGAGCATATATCTACTTTTCCATCGAAGATATCATGGAATTACTGAACTGTGGCAGAAATAAAGCCATCAAATCCATGAGAGAGCTGGATGACGAAACAGGAATTGGTCTGATTGAGAAACGCAGGCAGGGATTTGGAAAGGTGAATGTTATCTACGTAAAAACCTTTATGCCTGAGAAAACAGATGAGAAAAAATTTGGAGAGGAATTAGAGAAGTTTAAAAAACAAACTTCTGTGGAAATTGAAGAGCCTGTAGAAGTTTACAATTTAAACTTCATGAAGTCCCAAAATCAAACTTCTAGAAGTCCCGAAAACAAACTTCAAGAAGTTTACATTTCAAACCCTAATAATACTAATCTTAGTGATACTGAAATGAATGATAATAAATCTAATCCTATCATATCTGTGGATGAGAAAAGATTTGATAGCGATAACCGCTCTGAGGATTATCAGGCTTATGAAAACCTTGTCAAAGAGACCATTGATTATGAATCACTGGAAGTAACCCATCATGACGATATGCGACAGGTAGATGAAATCGTGAACCTGATCGTAGAAACTGTGATGTGTAAAAATGACAAGATCTTGATTGCCAGCAACTGGTATCCGGCATCACTGGTGAAGAAAAAATTTCTGATGCTGACCTATTCACATATCGAGTATGTCTTACACTGTATGCGTGGTAACACCACCAAAGTGAAGAACATCAAGAAATATTTATTAGCAGCCCTGTTTAATGCATCGTCTACGATGAACGGGTATTATCAGGCAGAGGTGAACCATGATATGCCAGGACTGGTAAGATAGGAGGTGCACATGTTTATTTTAAAACTTGCTGGGAAAATATTATTACTGCCGGTATGGCTGATCCTTTTTGTGATCGGACTGGCAGTAAAGATGACAGTACAGACTTATGCGGTTGTCAGAGGGATCCTTGGGTTTATATTCACTTTGTTGATTATAGCGACTGCATACTGTTACCATGACTGGGTACAGGTTGCATTTCTGTTTTCGCTGAGTGTAATTCTGTATCTGATCCTTTTTGCAGGAGTCTTCGTAGATACTGTATTGGACATGACAAGAGAATCTATTATTGATTTTATTTTATCTTGAGGAGGATATGAAAATGAGCGAAAAGAATGATTTTATTCAGTTACCACCGATCAAAAAAGACACACCTTCCGAAGTGGTCTCAATGATCTGGCAATATTTGAAATTACCCGAGGAATCCAGAAAGAGGGTGAAAGCAGAGCTGATTAATGTACATGAGAACTGTGGGAAAGAAGATTTTCAGATTCCTAATCTCTATGACATCGTTCCAAAAGAGGAAATCGCAGAATTTGAGGACATCATGCGTAAGATCATAACAGGAATTATTTCTGAGGCCAGTGGTATAGCCACCTGGGTGTATGTGCAGAAATATGTAAAACACAAGACCTTGGATGAGATGCTAGAAGAATGGGCAGGAGCAAGTCAGTTCATCCTTGCTATGGACACTTGGTTTGAAAGATTGATGGCGGATCAATAGAAGCTGTGATAGAATAAAGAAAACGATTTGATGTTCAATTCCACTTATGCTACCGTAATTGAGATGGTAGCTGATATACAAAATAATCAAGAAAATAATATAAAACTTGACACAAGTATCACAAATATAGAAGTAGGAAATTATATAAAAGCATTAGGTTTAAATGGAAATATTATTTATGAAAATAATAATAAAGTTTTTATGCAGAATGTTATGATAAATAAAGTAGAATTAAATATAAGAGTACATGTTTATAATAAAACAAATGCTGATATAACAATTGAACAATTAGTTGCTGGTCTTGACGAAAAGAATAGTAATGAAGTTAAAGTTTTAGATGAGTATACAAAGTGGTTTAAATCGCCGGATGATGTTGGAATGGCTGGAAAATCAAAAGTAGAGGAGTATTTGGGAGATTTAAGGAGTATTATGCAAAACTATGCGAATGAACACCCTGAAATAAAGCTTACAAATCTGGAATCACTTTCGGAAGAACAGTTAAGGGAATTGATAAAGAAAAAAGAAAATTCGTGGTATGTTATTAAGGATTCGATAATGGAGGATTGATTATGAAAAAAATAGTGAAAGTTGGTGTGTTAATATGTTGCTTTATAGCAATAGGCTCTATTTTATATCTGCGATATCTGCAATTTCAAAAGAAGGAAGCGGAAGAAAGAGAATGGGAGATTTGTATAGCTTATAGAAGACAAAATGATGCATTAATTCGCAAGGATGGTCCGCTTCATTTATATGAATATAGTTCATATGAACATATTGATGAAAAGGAGTTGTTTGTTGCGTTACATGTTTATAATATGTCTGACCGTTGTAAAGAAAAGGTCACATTAGAGGATGTAAAAAAGTATTTATCAAGTGAGTTTGATGAGGAAGGGAATTTATATGTCCTAAATAAAAATAATAAAGTGCATGATTACATTGAATGGTATCGTAAAAGAGTTATTACAGATACTGGTATGGACTTTGAAGGCGAACATCAGATAGAACGGTATTGGACACGCCTATCAGAGATTGTGCTCAATTATGTTAGGGAGGGGAATGACTTTCCAAATCAGGATGTCAAGTCATTTTCGTACGAAAAGCTAAAAGAAATAATGAAAAAAGCAGACGATCCATCATATCAAATCAATGATGATATTATGAAAAAACCAATTAATGAGGCAGAATAAAGAAGAAAGTAGGATCATGAAATAGATATGAAAAATTGAATATCTATGGAATTGTATCATCTGTACTTTTGGCAGTTTTATTTAGTGTTGCTATATTTGAAGAAGCTGTAGATGGTTCAATGGAGATGCTAAATTAAGTCCTTTTTTATAGGACTTTCTAAAAAGATATTCAGAAATAACAGCGGTTATTGCTCAAAGTAGAATGTTAGATTATATGAATCAGGAACAAGAAAATCTAAAGAATCATTGTACGATTTCTGCTATTATCTCCTATATTTGTAGAATGAAAGATCTGGGAACAATGATGCATGGAAAATATGTTACTATTTCTTGGGAGGAAGAATGCAAAAAGTATATTGTTAAGTTAACACATACAGATTTTATTAATTATTACAACCCGTTAGGTGTTGTAATTGAAAGTAACCAGAATGCTAAAAGAAATCAAAGATTTGAAATACTATCGTGGAGAAATTCTTATTTTATAGAACACAATTTAGGTAAAAAAACTATTTTAGAGATAGCTGGAGAAAAGAAAACTGATGCAGAAGTACTACAAGAAAAAGTGGCTTCATCTTTACTACTATCTGGGATTGAGAAGGCAATAAATTCGACTTATGCTACTATAATTAAGGTGATAGCAGATATACAGAATAATCAAGAAAATAATATAAAACTTGACACAAGTGTCACAAATATAGAAGTAGGAAATTATATAAAAACATTAGGTTTAAATGGAAATATTATTTATGAAAATAATAATAAAGTTTTTATGCTGAATGTTATGGTAAATAAAGTAGTATTAAATATAAGAGTGCATGTTTATAAATTTAGTAAAGGAGATGGTGACGATGTCAAAAGGAATAAAAGTAAATAATGGGCATGTAAACGAAGTTGCAACTCAAATTGAAACGGCTAAAAGTTATTTTCGTCATGTTCCGTTAGTTCCACAGGATTCTAAGACAACAATTTCAGCGAACAGTAAAAGTAAAGAGGCATACGGATATGCACAGCAAGGAATTGAATTATTAGGGCAGACCTTAGATGGTGATGTTCACAATATAAGAAGTCTGAATCTTAGTTTTTCGCAGTTTGATGAGATGATGGGGAAACTTGCACAACATGGAACTAGATATCCAGTGATTAAAGCCGCCGATGACTAGGGAGGAAAGTTTATGAAAGAAAGTGATTATTTAAACCCGAATGATATAAAAAGCCAATGTGATCAGGCAATCCATAAGCTCGAAAATGATAATGAGACTCTGGATATTGTTTCTAAGAGTGTAACTGCATTTTCTACAGATAATGAAATTAAAAGCGTTTCTTTTGAGAATTTAAAGCAACAGTTGGCCGATTATATAACTGTAATTGATGCAATAAAGTCGGCGAATGCGTATGATATTGCAGAATTTTCAACACTAAAAGATTTGGTAGGAGATGAAGTTCTTGATGGGGCGAATATTCAAAGCCAAATGAAAAAAGCACTTGATAACAAGGAGTTTTATTTGGAAAAAGCAGATGAGTATGAAATGAAAAAAGAGACTTCTAATTCTATCATAGATTTATATTATAGTTGGAAGGTAAATGACTATAAACGATTGGCTGAATCTAGTCAGAAGTTGTATGATGAATGGAAAAGCAAATCAGATAAATATGATGAAATTGAAGGTAGTACAAGTATATTGTTTTCAACGACAAGTAGTCTGCGTGAAGCTATCACAACTGCACTTAATAGTATGAGCGGACGATTTCAAAGTGGAACATACATACCCAGAACAGGTTTCGATTGGAAAAAAATTATGGAGGTGGAATGCTTAAAGCTGGAATCGTGGTTGAAAGCTAAAGAGGAATTAAAATTAAGCGAATCAGAAACTGAGTATTTGAAACAAAAAGGAATTGTTTTAACGACAATGGATATTGCGTGTATAAAACGTACAGAAGGAACAGAATTAGTATTTCTTTCAAAAGATAAAAAAGCGTTGTTTTATAAAGGAGAGATATATCCTATTTATGTTCCAGATAATGAAATATCTTTTCAACCTATTTGGAAGTTGGATGGGAAAAAAGAAATCTCAGCAATGGAGTTTGATGCATTAGAGGGAATTTTAGGATTTAGTTTGGAAGAAATACCTAAAGAAGATATATATACAACATCTGGACATAAGGTATTATCAGGAGAATTATCTTCAACAGATCCAAATGTAAAGGCAGCAGCAGGTTTGAGTGCGTTATTAGGGTTAACGCAATTTACACTTTCTTCATTATCCAAAAGCGAAGTGACAGTTATTTTCCAGTCTTCAGAAGGTGGAAATAGAGGCACTATTTGTGTTGGAAATTCAGAAGATAGAGCAACTTTTCAGAACTGGAATTATAATATTCCAATGGATACATATAGAGACTCAGAACCTGGCATTGGAAAAATATGGGCATCAGATTATGCAGCAGGAATATATAAAATAGCTTCGGGAAAAGATGTTCCAAATCCAGACGGAACTTATACGATAACGGGCACTTTGGATGAAAGACATAAAGATACAAATATTTCGGGTTATTTATCATATTCAACGGATGGAAAATTAATGTATACACCGTTAACCTATTCTGGTGATAAAGCATATATTGAATCTGTTGATGGGTTTATGGAGTTTGGCCGAACACAAATTTTAGATTTTAGTGATAAATTATCTACACCATCTTTTGCGGACGAGGATAGTCAGAAATTATTAGAAGAATTATTGAAAGGGGAAAATGAATGATGGAGAAGAATAAAGATATTTTGATTGTAATAATTGCAACGCTTATTTTCGGAGGTGCTTCTAAGATATTAGTTGGAGTTCCATATATGGCATGGGGATATTTTGATCAATTGTTTATAGCAGCATTTATTTTGTGGACATTTTATAGTGCTGCGCTGTATGTAGCTATTAAAATAGAAAACAGAAAAAATGAAAATTATTTAAAAATTGGATTTGTTGGAGTAATGTTTGGTTTAGCGGTAGCATGTTTAAAAATGGGTGTAGATGCTATTATAGAACAATTTGCAAAGTCTGCAAGTAATTTGATTATTACAGCCTTTATGATGGAAATGGGAATCCTTATTTTAGGGAGTATCATTATCTTTGCTTTATATATTTATGTAGCGAAGAAAGAAATTTTATGGAATAAATCTATGAAAAATTATACTTTGGGATTAGGCGGAATTATAGGTATATATTTTGCTGTAATTGTCTATTATTTATGGCAACTCAAACATTGGATGGAAAAATTTTCTGGTTTGGATGTGGTAAAAGAAATTGGGAAAGAGCAGGGTATATTAAATTTGTCAACAAAGTATGCTAGGGAATCGACTATGATGGGGATGGTTGTGTATGTGGCTTTTTTTATAGTTTTATGGATTGCTTTAAAAAAGAATACAGAAAATAAGGAAGCTTAATAAATTGTTGCAACAAAAATAAAGGAGGTATTATGTGAATGAGGTTAATTGCATGTCTGAGGAAGAACTTCGGGCACATTTGAAGAAGATGGAGAAAAATAAAGAGGAATTAAAGTTTCAAGAACAGAGGATTTGGAAAGAAGAAGAGGAGGAAGATGAACAGATTTACGCTGCACTGGTAGGACTAGAACATATGCGGGAATATGCGGGAGAAAATGAGAAGATAATACTCTTGATTGATGAGCAAAAGAGCATTTTAGATAACATAAGATTGAGAAAATCGTTAAGGAAAGAATCGAAGGTGGTGCAAACGAAAAATCTCAAGGCTGCTTTTTCGTTTACACCAACTCCGATTGTTTCCTTAACAGTTTGTATATATCTTTTAAAAGGTATATGATTAAGAAAAACGGCAGGAGGTATCTGAATGAAAGCACATAAATATTGGTCTATCGGTGCACTGATTACAATGCTTGGAACTTTTTATACAGGTTATAGGGGATCAAAAGAAGGCCATAAGTACTTTGCAGCAAGTTCTTTGCTTTGCATGATTATGGCTATTTATACAGGACACAAGATGATTTCTGGTAAAAGTAGGAAAAAAAAGAAGTTTCAGTAGAGAGTGTTGAAGATTAAAAAACAAAATATTTTAATAAATAACGCCGGTGCGGGATTTTTGATATCCAGTACTGGCGTTATTTATTCTACAGGGGCTTGGGGGTGTAGCCACCAAATATATTATTAATTTTGTTCTTCGGTAAGTTTGTTAAGGATCCACTCCCTATTGATAACAATATCCTCATCATCGCGGAGATCTTTGAAATCAGTGCAGTGTGAAGAAGCAAATTCATACATATTGTCAATGTCAACTGCACCAGTGATCTCACCCTTATTAATGATTACAAGAATATTTGTTCCGTCGTCGTCGACAGCAAAGCGCAGTTCATCAAATTCTTTATCAGGATTATTCTCGTGAAGAGAATCTGTCACAAGTAATTTAACAAGTTCCATTATCCTGTCATCTTTACCTGCATCAAAAATCTGTATCTTTTCAACGAGCTGATTTGGTGACGTTACGATTCGGGATAAATATTTTTCAGTACGAAAATCAAACAAAGCATTTTCACCATAAAACATTTCATATGTCTTTTCTACTTCTGATTCAGAAACCAGATAAATCATGATAAGATCTTCCATCTGGTGATAGAGTGTAGGATAGTTTAAACGAAAGGTCTCTCCACAGCTCGGGCAAGTATAAAGGAAAATAGATTTATTAAGTACCTTCTCTTTCATTTCAGGATCCAGTGCAGTATTAATACTGTCCCAGAGCTCAAAATCCCCCTCATGATGGCAGGAAGGACAAGTTACTTTTTCAATATGATGTCTTGACATAAATGTTCCTCCTTTCAGTGAGATAAATCTATAGTTTTCTTATTGTAGAATGCGCTTATCCTTTATTATTTTGCCAGGAAATTACTCTGAATCTCCATCGGCATATGATAAGCCTGGCCTCGTTTTGTCAGGCTGTATAGTTTAAAGCTCATGAGTTCCGGAGTTGCATTCAGAGAACTGCAGAGTCCGAAATAATCCAGGTCTTCGTTCTGAACCATATCTTCGATCTCCTCATCATCAATCAGAAGATCGGCAGCAAACAGATTGGCCTGGTATTCTGTATTATCCGTCATATTGTAGAGTGTATCATCTTGCATCGGAGCCATTTTCAGCTGGGAACGATGCAGGATGATATGCCCTAATTCATGGGCGGCAACGATCATCTTTTCTTCTTCTGAAAGGAAACTGCTGATCATGACATAGATCGTCTTGCAGCTCATAAAACAATATCCTTTCAGTGTCTTATATCTGGAAGTTTCCCCGACAACAATGTTCATCTGATCCATGATCTCAAAGGGATCCCTGGTGCCATATTTCTTGATTAATTTCTTTGTTTCTGTATATATGTAAGTGTTTCTCAAATAAATCACCTCAAAAGTAAAAAATAAAAAGGGCAGAAATATCCTTGTAACTATAAGGTAACAGATTAGGTGTACAATAATCCCGCCTTCTATTATTTTTCCTCTTGGTTTTTCAGATATTTTTTCGGTGTAAATTTCTTTGCACGTCTTTTGGAATCCAGATAAAGGCTCTGGATCTCATCCATAAAAGCTATTTTATCTTCGTCTGTCAGTGATCCACCAGCAAACATAGCTGCAGCCTGTTCCAGGATCTGCTGAGCCTGTTTGGCACCACGGTTACCAAACTGTTCGGATGCTTCTGTGATAAAAGCTTCATCCTCACTCATGAGATAAGAAACGTCACACTGTAATGCATCTGCCAGTTTCTGATACAGAACATTTTGTTTTGGAAAACGTCCTTCTACTTCCCAGGATCGAATGGTCCTATATGAAACATCAACCATACTGGCCAGTTCCTGCTGACTCATCTTTTTTTCTTTTCTTAATGATCTTACTTTTTCACCGAATGTCATAAACATACCTCTTTCTAAGCCTTGTCTTATAAGTTTCATTAGCCGCCTCAAGGCAAAACGGGAAATGTGTCTCCTGAAAATTAAAAATTAATCTTGACAAAGGGAAATATCTCTCCTATAATGTGAATCACAGATAAGGGAAACATCTTTCCTATAAGATACACAATATTTCCTCTTTTGTCAATGGATATGTGAAATGAATTTCCTGTAATTCAATGAAAACAGGAAGGATAGACAATCATTGATAGTCAAAATGGGATACATGTTACAAAAAGAGGAAAGACGTATGGGAGGTGGCAATGTGAGTCAGGATCAGACTTCTATTATCTGTATTGATCTGAAGTCCTTTTATGCTTCTGTAGAATGCGTAGAACGTGGGCTGAATCCATTTAAAACAAACCTGGTGGTTGCAGATCCGACCAGATCAAAGTCAACAATCTGCCTGGCAATCACTCCGGCTATGAAGTCTCTTGGCATCAAGAACCGGTGCCGGATCCATGAGATACCGGATTGTGTAAAGTACATCACAGCCATGCCAAGGATGCAGCTGTATATGGATTATTCCGCAAAGATCTATGGAATCTATCTGCGGTACGTCTCAAAAGAAGATATCCATGTGTACAGTGTCGATGAGTGTTTTATTGATGTGACAAACTATCTGCAGCTTTATCATCTCACTGCAAAAGAAATGGCGGTAAAGCTTATGCAGGCAGTCATGGAGGAAACTGGCATCACTGCAACTGCAGGTGTGGGAACCAATCTGTATCTTGCTAAGATCGCAATGGATATCGTAGCAAAGCATGTGGATGACCATATCGGAATCCTGGATGAATTCTCTTACAGAGAGAAGCTATGGGATCATAAACCATTAAGTGACTTCTGGAGGATTGGATCCCGGACTGAAAAAAAACTGGCCGGTTATGGAATCCATACGATGGGCGATATCGCAATGGCTTCTTTAAGATCCGAAGACTGGCTGTATAAGATGTTTGGGATTGATGCAGAGCTGTTGATCGATCATGCATGGGGCTATGAAACATGCCGGATGAGTGACATCAAGAACTATCATTCGGAGGAACACAGCCTTTCAAATGGTCAGGTGCTGATGCGAAATTATTCTTTTGATGAAGCACTCGTGATCGTAAGGGAAATGACAGACAACTTGGTCCTGGATTTGTTTGAAAAGGGACTGGTGACAAGTTCTATCACCTTATGGATTGCATACGACCACAGGTATGAGCATGAGGCATCTAAAGGAACCATAAAACTCGAAAAAGGAAGTAACAGTTCCAAAAAGATCATGGATGCAGTGGAAGATTTATATCTCAGGATTGCGGATAGATATACCGGAATCCGAAGAATCGAGGTGTGTGCGAACAGGGTTGCTCCTGAAAGTTATGTGCAGTACAGCCTGTTTGATGATCCCAAACAGACCGATAAAGAACGGCATTTACAGGAAGCAGTATTGAATGTAAAGCAGCGTTATGGAAAGAATGCGATCATGCGTGGATCCAATCTGCTGGAGTGTTCCACCTATAGAGAACGCAATGAACAGGTTGGAGGACACCGTGCTTAGAGGAGGTGCGAATAGTGCTGGCAAGTGCATATCAACCGTATTTATATTTACCAAGACCGGTTTCCAGGAGACATCCCATGGACGTAGGACGCAGGGCAAAACAGTTTGCTCCATTTGCGGCACTTCGTGGACTGGATGAAACGATCCGGCAACAGGAAATCATTTACGAACCAAAAAGAGATTTATCTGAGGAAAAGAAAAATGAGCTGGATATGAAATTAAGGATCCTGGCATATGGAATGAAGATACAGGCAACTTATTTTCAAAAGTCATGGAAGGATCCATTAATTGGTCAGTACCATACATTATCTGGAACCGTAGAATTTTTTGATCCATCAGTCCACTTACGGATTGATGATACCGAGATTCAGATCCAGGACATCTGTGATCTGACTGGTGATGTATTTGAAACTATTGAAATATCATGTTAATGAATCACAGCGGAATTTTTTATACCGGAAAGAGTGAGTGGTAGCTGGTGAAAGGATAAAAAAGGATGCACAGATCGACAAAGCAGATCTGATCAGAATAGAAATCGTGCTGTTCGTGTAGCTTTGGCACTTACGGAATGGATGGCATGATGCTCATAAGGCGGATTTGATTTCCCTTTGGTCCGTTGAGTAATAAATGGAGAAATATCTTATTGCTTAAAGGAGGAAGCCTATATGGGATCAGGTGCTATTAAATGGCATGTACACTGCTCTGTATGTGGAGCATTTATTGAAAAGAGCGCACAAAGCGATTCAGAAGTGGAGTGCAAAAAATGTCGCAGTACATTGGAGATATTTGTAAAGGATGATATGGTGTCGGTTCGTCCGATCCACATCCGAGATGAACAATTAAAGTCCAGGATGCGGACGTATTCCCGAAAGATGATGAATCAGGGATCATAACAGAATAGAATGAGCTGTCTGTAGTAAGCGTTGGATTTGGCAGGAACCATCAAGAACGCACCAGACAGCAAGAGTTTGTCAAGGAGCTGAACCTGACTGGAATCACTAAGAGCCCGGCAAAACATTTACGGATACACTGCAAGATCAGAAGTATTTTCTGGTTTTGGAGATTGTTGAAGTATTTGTTTTGTCGGGCTTTTTTGACGTATTTCGAAAAATTTTTAAATTTTTTTGTCGTACACCACTGTAAAACAGGCTCTCAGCGTTTCGTTATATAGAGGTTGAATTCTTTTTTGCAAAAATAATTGTAAATAGAGATTTTGATAATATGACACAAAGGAGGAAGCAAAGATGACTGAAATCGAATACCAGGAATTTGTAAGGCGTTGTCCTTACGATGCTATGGGCGATTATTCCATGTTCCGCAAACAGCAAACAGAGAATAAATCAGAGTGCATTCAGTGCAAATCCCAAAATGAGCAGTAATCTAACATACTAATTATGTAAGCAGATTATGCGTTATCAAGGAGTCGCGGACTCCCGTTCAAAAAAAACGGGTGAGTTCGTGACCTCTTGTGCTGCAGTTCTTTATGTCTGTGCAGAAATTTCATAAAAGATGGAAAGAACCACCCGGAGCCGAAAGGCAGAAAGGTGGTCATTATGTTGACATTAAAAGAACTGAAGAAGATCGTGAAGGTTGCTGATATGGAGAAAAGAATCCCAAGCATGAAATCCTTGAAAGAACACAAAGTTGTAGTAAAAGAAATGATCAATGCAGATACAACGATCTCTGTTTATGATCACGGATATGTGCTTTATACAGCGGGAAATCAATCAACCGTATTTCCGCTTCATAGTTGTGATGACTATGAATATGTGAGTGTAACTGGCGATAACAAGGAATTCAATAAAGAGTTCTTTGATAATGAAAACTGGTATATCCGTCTGCTGATGGAGGCTGAAGACCGTATGGCATACAGCCAGAGCAAAATCAGCACCAATCATGGTGTATTTTCTAACAGCGATGTTACAGATGATGCGGAGATTATGAGAGGATCTTCAAAAGATTTTGTTGACGATGTTATCGACAGAGAAATTCTGAATGCGCTGATCAAGGAATTGACAGAGAGGCAAAAGACGGTACTCAATCTGATTTATTTCGAAGAAATGCGCCAGCAGGATGTCGCAGATTATCTGGGAATCAAACAGCAGAGTGTAAATGACCTCCTGAACAGGGCATTAAAAACGATGAAAAAAAAGGCTGAAAACGAAGAATTTTAAAAAAATTGAATTAGACCACTGTAAAACAGGCTCTGAGCGTTTCGTTATATGAAGGGTTTGCATAGAACACCTTTATGTACCTTGAAAAATGAATAGCCTGCCCGGAGTGATATTTGGTTTGAACATGCATAGAGCGAAAAGCTGCGTGTCTGCCAGAAGAAAACGTATCAGAGATGGAAACTGATATAGGAACGGATCTGGGAAAGAAAACAGGAAAACGCTTAAATCTTAAATCAAAATAAAATGTCTGAATCTAAAAAGAGGATGACAGTAGAAATCATGTGGCGGTATTTGTGACAAACAGGTACCGCCATATATTTGTGCTGTTATCTCAGCTTGTGCTGACTGTCCCAAATAGCGCAAATTTCAAGAAAGGAGGTGATTATCTTCGTATAAAAGATAATATGCAGAAACTAACAGATAACCATACACAAAAGAATCAGAAAGGAAGGATTTAAGAGAATGAACGTGAAAAAGAAAGCACGCAGGGTGATGTCCGGTTTACTGACTGCAGTAACGGTTCTATCGACGGTACTCTCTCCCGCTGTTGCCTATGCTTCTGATGATGCTGGATCTGTAAAAAAGATTCCGCATTATGAAGAGATCAAGGATCAGCTGGATGAAAATGAAGTGGTAACTGCAAAGGATTATGAGATCAAGGTTGGAGACAATTTCGATGTAAAGAATGATTATACCGGTCTTACGATCCAGGATGACAGCAAAGTAAAAGTTACATTTCAGGAAGCAAAAGATACGGACGGGAATGATTTTTCTACCGATTATGCCAATTCCTATAAGGCAGTCTATTATGTAGAACCACAGACAACGAATCACCCAACCTACCAGATCAATCGAAAGATCGTGGTAAAAGAAGCGGATCAACAGAAAGATTCGCAGTCAGAAAGTTCTTCTGATCAGGATACTGGTTCTTCCGATAAGACAGAAACAGAGGATTCTGAGGCTGACTCGTCTACAGAGGAAACTGATGCGGCTGACACGGAGAGCAAAACAGAACTGACAGAAAAAGAATTTGATGCAGAGATCGAAGAAACGGAGGATCAGGAGACCGTTGATCCGGAAACAGGGATTACACTCTCAGAGGTTATGCAGGAAGCTGTTGACCAGGATGTTGCTCTTGCAGATCTTGAAGCAGGCGAAAGTATTACTTTCGATATGCCAATGATGCTTGCTTCTGGTGAGACAGGAACAAAATCAGTCACTGTTACAGCTGGTTCCTGGTACTATTATGCAGACTATGGATTAGGTTCTTATCTGACTTGTCCATATTATGTGAAATGGGGAAGCATCAATGCGACAGCATACTGTGTTGAACCATCGAAAAAAGGACCGGGAAATGGAACTTATACGATCCAGAAACTTGCCGATGGAAAGACACTTGCAAAGGTCTGCTATTACGGAACAAAAGCAAGTGATGAGAATGGTTTCTTCGATGAGAAACATCCGGATTTTCCGGCAGGAAAGAGATTCATCATTACCCATCTTGCAGCAGCTTATGCAAATGGATCCAGTGACTGGGCATCCGGAACCAATGCAACAGGAAAGAACCTGGCAATGGAACTTTACAATTATTGTGTAAATATGCCGGACATTCCGTCTGTAGATATGAGCTTTTCCGAATCTAATGTAAAGGCTTATGTGGAAGGAAACAGCCAGCGAACAAGCGTGATCACATTCAAAGCAGATAAACTGCAGACAATCACATTTAAGTTGCCAAGCGGTGTAAAGCTTGTAAATGTGACAACCGGTAAAACCAGTGCTGCAGGAGCAAGTGTAGAAATCAGTGGAGGTACACAGTTTTATCTGACAGCACCACTTGATCAGGCAGAGAGCGTCAGTGTTACATTTTCTTCTCGGATGAAGGGAAGCATTGATAAAGAATACTCTGCTTACAAGATTGTAACAGGATCCGGAACACAGGACCTGGCTCTTGTTTTCGGTGAAGGTGTCGGAAATGAGAAATATGTGGATTTTAAAGTAACCTGGACAAAAGAATGCAAGGTATCCATTGTAAAGAAAGACCAGGATACAGGAAATGCACTGGCTGGTGCAGTGTACGGGATCTATTCCGATGCTGCATGTACAAAGCTGATTGCAGAGATGCCTGCAACAGATCAGAATGGTGCTTCACAGCTCACAATGGAAAAGACACAGGAAGTTGTTTATCTGAAAGAAATCTCTGTTCCAACAGGATATCAGATCGATACAAAGTCTTATAATGTGACTCTTGCTATCGGAAAGACAACGACCAAAAATGTAACAGACAAACGTGTAAATGCAAAGCTCAACATTGCAAAACAGGATGCTGAGACAGGGAATGCAGCACAGGGTGATGCAACGCTGGAAGGTGCAGTATATGGTCTTTATGCAAGGGAAGATATTGTTCATCCGGATGGAAGAACCGGAACAATCCATAAGAAAGACAGCCTGATCACATCCCTGACAACGGATAAGAATGGCGAAGCTTCTGTATCAGATCTCTATCTTGGAAAGTATTATCTGAAAGAGCTTAGTGCTCCGGTGGGATACGTACTGGATCCGACAGAACATGAGGTGGACTGTACTTACGAAGGTGCTACTGTTCCGACAGTAGAAAGAACTTCTGTATGTAAAGAAACAGTCATTAAGCAGCCGTTCCAGATCATTAAAGCCGCAAACAATGGAAAGACCGATGCAGATCTTCTGCAGGGAGTCGGTTTTTCAGCATGGCTTGTTAGTGATCTGAAAGTAAAAGCAGATGGAAGTTATGATTTTGACTCAGCCAGACCAGTTGTACTGACTGCAGATGGTCAGACAGAAATGTTTACCGATGAAAAAGGATATGCAAGATCGATTCCGCTTCCATATGGAACTTATGTGGTAAGAGAAACCACAAGCAAACACAACTATGCATCGGTTGATGATTTTGTAGTGAAGATCACAGAGAATCATCCGGATACACCGCAGACATGGCGAGTGCTGTTGGATAAAGAATTCAAAGCAAAATTAAAGATCATCAAAAAGGATGCAGAAACACAGAAATCGGTACTCCTGGCCAATACTGAGTTCAAGGTATACGACCTGGATAACCAAAAATATGTGGAACAGACAACATCCTATCCGAAGCCAACGGTACACAAATCCTATTTCACAAATGAGGAAGGATACCTGGTACTGCCAAAGAATCTGAAACCTGGCAACTACCGGATTGAGGAAGTGACGGCACCCGATGGGTACACAATATCCAAAAACTATGTGACAGTCGCTGTTGATACAGATACTGCTTATCTGACAGATCCTGTCACAGGAGATGCAGTCATTGATGTGGAATATACCAATGCCCCGGTCAAAGGTCAGTTAAAGATCTATAAACAGGGTGAAGTGTTAAAGGGATTTGAGAAGGATTTCCAGTATGAAATGGCTGGCCTTGCAGGTGCAGAATTTGAAGTCTATGCGGCAGAGGATATCTATACTGCCGATCATCAGGTAGATGCAGATGGACAGAGAACTCTGTATTTTGCAAAGGATGCACTGGTAGCAACCGTCACAACCAATGCAGATGGTTATGCAACCGTAAAGAATCTTCCGCTTGGTAGATACTATGTCAAAGAGAAGAATGCACCGGACACTTATGTGTTAAATACTGTGTCGGAAAATGTCGAATTTGCTTATGCGGATCAGGATACTGCAGTGATCGAGAAAGAAATCTCTGTCACAGATGAACGACAGAAAGTATCGATTACTGTCGAAAAACAGGATGTCGAGACAGGCAATACAGTAGCCGGAGCAGTATTCGGTATTTATAACGCAAAAGACATCCAGACAAAAGATGGAAACGTGATCGTCAAAGCAGATACTCTTTTACAGGAAATGACTTCTGATGAAAAAGGTCAGGCAGCTTGTACGCTGGATCTACCACTTGGAAGCTATTATGTAAAAGAACTGAAAGCACCGGACGGATTTGTATTATCTGAGGAAGTATTGAGATTTGATGCTTCTTATCAGGGTCAGGAAGTACAGACAGTGAAACTGAAATCTGCAGTGAAGAACCAGCCGACAACTGTTGAGATCACAAAATCAGATGCAACAACCGGTGTAGAACTGGATGGAGCTTATCTGAAAGTAACGGATAAAGATGGAAATGTAGTAGATAGCTGGACATCTTCCAAAGATGCACCGCATGTGATCAAATATCTGAAAGTGGGTGAGACTTATACCCTACATGAAGAGTTTGCACCGCATGGTTATCTGGTAGCCAATAATGTGACATTCACAGTCAAAGATACCGGAGAAGTTCAGAAAGTGGAAATGAAGGACGAGGTACCGGTTGGTGAACTCATCATCAACAAAAAGGGAGAATTCCTGGATTCTGTTACACTGGCCGATAAGGTCAAAGGTGTGGTGGAACACATTTTCAACTATGTAACCGGAAAGCTGACAGATGTTACGTTTGAAGTCTATGCTGAGGAAGACATTAAGGCTGCCGATGGCGTCAGTGACGATTACTATAAAAAGGATGAACTGATCGCAACGATCAAGACAGATGAAACCGGTATTGCAAAACTGGAAAATCTTCCACTTGGTAAATACTATGTGAAAGAAACAGGAACTGCTTACGGTCATGTACTGGATGGTGAGATCCGTCATGTAGATCTGACTTACGTGGATCAGAATACACCAGTTGTAGTCTATGACAAAGACTGGCAGAACAACCGCCAGAGAGTAGAAGTCACTGTACTTAAGAAAGAAAAAGATTCTGACCGTACATTGGAAGGCGCTATCTTTGGATTATTTGCCAAAGAAGACATTAAGTCTGAGACAACAGGTAAAGTCCTGATTGAAGCCGATGAGATCATTGAACTGAAATCTACGGATGAAGAAGGAAAGATCACATTTGTTGCAGATCTTCCAATAGGAGCAACTTACTATGTAAAAGAGCTCTATGCACCGGACGGATTCGTAACCAACGATGAAGTAAAGGAATTTACGTTTGAGTATGCAGGTGAGGATCAGCCGACTGTAACCTATGATTTTACCTTTGAGAATCAGCCAACCATTGTAGAATTTACCAAATCCAGTCTGACAACCGGAAAAGAACTTCCAGGATGTAAGCTGAAAGTGGTAGATGCTGATGGAAATATCGTGGATGAATGGACTTCCGGTAAAGAAGCACATGTGATCCGTGAGCTGACTGTCGGAAAAGAATACACACTGGTTGAAACAAAACCTGCTGATGGTTACGTGACAGCTGAAAGCGTGAAGTTCACGATCAAAGATACTGCCGATGTGCAGAAAGTTGAGATGAAGGATGATGTAACGAAGGTGAAAATCTCCAAACAGGATATCGCCGGAAAAGAACTTCCGGGAGCGAAACTCACAATCCTTGATCAGGATGGAAAAGTTGTGGAAAGCTGGACCAGTACAGAGAAAGCACATTACATCGAAATGCTTCCGATCGGAAAATACACTCTCCGTGAAGAAACAGCACCGGATGGCTATCTGGTTGCAAAAGATGTGGAATTCAAAGTAAAGGATACCAGTGTAGTACAGCATGTAACCATGGTGGATGAGGAAAAACCGGCAGAAAAGACACCGGAAGGTGGAAAACCTGTCAGTGATTCACCAAAGACTGGGGATAACACCAATCTGTGGCTGTGGTTTATGCTTCTCGGCATTGGTGCGACTGGTACAGGAGCCCTTGCATTTATGAGAAAAAAGAAACACTAATTAAATAAGAATGAGCGTTCATGGAAACCGAAAGGAATCTGTGGACGCTTTTTTAGATGGGAGAAACCATGAGAAATATCATTATTTTTGTTGCTCTTCTGGGAGCAGCGGCAATATTTACAGTTTTGTATTGTCTCATTGCTGCCGGAAGTCAGGCAGAGAAAAAACTGACAGAAATCATGAGAAAAGAGGAAGAACAGAATGAAGACTAATAAAGATCTGATCATAGAACCAAATGCAGCTATTGAGGGAAGAAAGTACAGCGAAGAAAAGCCATGGTCCTGCAAGTACTGTTACTGGTGGGGAGGCAAAAAGAAAGGCTGTAGCTTGAAACAGTGCCACTATCTGCTTCCGGAAAAGAAAAAAGCAGTAAAAACAACACCATGTGGTGGCTGTCCGTATGGAAAACATGTTCCATGCATCGGATATTGTATTGCCCGTCTTTATTCTGAGATGAAAGGAAAGAAAGGACGTGGGTAATTGCAGGAAGAAGTAAATCAGAAAGTGATCAGCCTGAGCATCCAGGGAGTCAAGATCACTGCCAGTGTGCTAAAAGCAGCCCTTCGGAAGTTCCTGGAAATGGACAACCGCAGGAAACAGAAAGCAACGCAGGTGAAAATGGCAGAAAAGACCGGACGGGCTCAGGAGAAAGGAAGGGAAAAAGCCCGAAAAAAGATTGAAAAGAAAAAGCCGCATGGAAAGCAGACCATCAAGCAGCTGAATGCACAGGGAGTACAGCTTTCCAACTTAAAGATCACAGATGAAAATATCAAATCCTTTGACCGTGTGGCAAGAAAATACGGCATTGATTACAGCTTGAAGAAAGAAGTTGGTGCTGATCCACCGAAATATCTGGTCTTCTTTAAGGCAAAAGACGTGGATGTGATGACAGCGGCTTTCCGGGAATATGCCGGAGTAGAACTGAAAAAGAAACAGGTGAAGAAACCATCTGTCAGAAAGAAACTGCAGAAATCTGTAGAAAGAAAAGCAAAGCACCGCCAGCGTGTGAAGCAGAGACAAAAATCCAGAGGTCAGGAACGATGATTAGGGAAAAATTACAGAAGATCCAGGTCAAACGGCTGGTGGTCTTAAATCTCCCATATTTCTTTATTTTCTATGTAGCAGATAAAGGATCCTGGCTGTACCGGCATTGCCTGGGAGAAAGCATGGTCCAGAGACTTGGCGTGATGTTAGTCAATTTCCGACTGGCATTTTTAAGCTGGCTGCCAAGTGTCGCTTTGCAGGACCTTGCAGTAGGTGTTCTGGTTGCAGGTGCATTAAAACTGGTGGTCTACTATCGTTCAAAAAATGCAAAGAAGTTCCGACAAGGTGTGGAGTATGGATCGGCCAGATGGGGAAATAGAAAAGATATCGAACCCTTCATGGATCCGGTCTTTGAAAACAATGTCATCCTCACAGAAACGGAACGTCTGACCATGAACAGCAGACCAAAAGCACCAAAGTATGCCCGAAATAAGAATGTGATTGTCATCGGTGGTTCCGGATCTGGTAAGACAAGATTCTATGTGAAGCCCAACCTTATGCAGATGACGGACCACGTATCCTATGTGGTCACTGATCCAAAGGGTACGATCATCGTTGAATGCGGGAAGATGCTAGTAAATGGAGGATACCGGATCAAGGTATTAAATACGATCAACTTTAAAAAGTCCATGCATTACAATCCGTTCCATTATATCCGGAGTGAAAAAGACATCTTGAAGCTGGTCAATACCATTATCGCGAATACCAAGGGTGAGGGCGAAAAATCCAATGAAGATTTCTGGGTCAAAGCGGAACGTCTCTTGTATTCTGCACTGATCGGATACATCTGGTATGAGGCACCAGAGGAAGAACAGAACTTTTCTACTCTGTTGGAATTTATCAATGCCAGTGAGACCAGGGAGGATGATGAAGAATTTAAAAATGCAGTGGATGAATTGTTTGAAGAGCTGGAAGCAGAAAATCCAGAACACTTTGCAGTAAGGCAATATCGCAAGTACAAGCTTGCTGCCGGCAAAACTGCAAAATCGATTTTGATTTCCTGTGGTGCCAGACTTGCACCATTTGATATTCAGGAACTAAGAGAAATCATGTCCTATGACGAGATGGAACTGGATATGATCGGTGATCAGAGAACAGCTATGTTTGTCATCATCAGTGATACAGATGACACATTCAACTTTGTGGTAGCAATCATGTACACCCAGCTCTTTAACCTGCTTTGTGATAAAGCGGATGATGAGCATGGAGGCAGGCTTCCCTATCATGTACGACTGCTTCTTGATGAGTTCAGCAATATCGGACAGATCCCAAAATTCGACAAATTGATTGCTACGATCCGAAGCAGGGAAATCTCCGCTTCTATCATTCTGCAGTCACAATCTCAGCTGAAAACAATCTATAAGGATGCGGCTGAGACGATCACGGGTAACTGTGACACCGTTCTTTTCCTGGGTGGAAAGGAAAGTTCCACACTGAAAGAAATATCAGAAACCCTGGGAAAGGAAACCATAGATCTTTACAACACATCAGACACCAGAGGCAGCAACCGGTCCTATGGGCTGAATTATCAAAAGACTGGAAAAGAACTGATGAGTAGAGATGAGCTGGCGGTCATGGATGGAGAAAAATGTATCTTACAGCTTCGTGGAGTCCGGCCGTTTTTAAGCAACAAATATGACATCACAAAGCATAAACGGTACAAAGAGCTTGCCGATTTTAATAAGAATAATGCGTTTGATGTCGAAAAGTATCTGGCACACCGACTGGTGATGTCCGAAGATACAGAATTTGAAATGTATGAAGTAACTGTAACACAAGAAGACGTATCAGCGATTGAAGCTGAGGAAGGTGAGGACTGATATGAAAGAAAGAATTCGAGCACCCTGCTACTACTGATAAGGATACAAAAAGGTCTGAATAAAAGGGAAAGGAGTAGAGCCAAACGCTTACAGACCATAAGAAAAGCGTTTGTTCATACATTTGATTATGGCTTTTTTTAGCAGTGCAATCAATATCCTTCAGACACTGGTCGTTGCAATCGGTGCCGGTCTTGGTGTCTGGGGCGTAATCAACCTGATGGAAGGTTATGGAAACGACAACCCGGGTGCAAATGCTCATATACGGTAAAGAAGCAACAACACAAATTGAGAACAGCGTACCCTACTATTCTGTATCAAGTGGAGCAGTAACACGAAAATGTTGCTGCTCCATTTTCATGCCCCTTAAATAAATTCCTTGAATCTGCTTGACTTATATTACGGTTAGTGATATATTTATTACAGTAACCGTAATAAGGAGGCTGGACTATGAGAGACAATGCAAAAAGTGGCGCACTTACAGAAGTGACCTTTTATATTTTACTCTCTCTTTATACACCAAAACACGGATACGCCGTTATGCAGTTTGTTGAAGAAAAAACGGGCGGGCGGCTTTCGTTAGGCGCAGGCACTTTATATGGAGCATTAAACTCTTTGCAGGACAAGAAGTGGATTGAACCTTATGGAGATAGTGAGGGAAGAAAAAAAGAATACCATATTACAGCACAGGGAAAAGAAATTGCAGAAAAAGAGCTTGCAAGACTAAATGAACTTGTAAGCATTGCAAGTGAAATTATTGGAGGTGCAGTATGAGTAAAAAATGTTATCGCTTTTTTGGCGGATTGCTAAATACGCAGGAAAAATGGCTAAACAAAATGTCTGAAAAGGGTTATCGACTTGTTCGGACAGGAAAACTGTTATACGAATTTGAAAAATGTAAGCCCGATGAAGTGACCTATTGTGTAGAGTTTATCGGAGAAAAATCAAAAGAGAGTTCAATAGATTATGCTAATTTTTTGGAGGATATGGGATATAAGGTGTTTTTTAAAAATATCAATCTAAACTATTCTGTTGGAAAAGTTCGCTGGCGCCCATGGGCAGAAAGGGGCGGTCGTATTGCGACAAACACAACAACTTTTAATCGAGAAATCTTGATTGTGGAAAAAGCAAATGATGGAAAGCCTTTTGAACTCCATACCTCTTATGACGATAAAGAAAAATATTATCGCAACTTACGCAATCCGTGGCTATTTCTACTGCTCATGTTTGCACTATTCGCAGTTACAAAGCAGTCTATAATCTTTGGTATTTTTGCGTTGGTTTCTGTAATTCCTGGCAGTATATATCAAATACAGATAATGAAAATCCGGAAGGAAGCCAAGACACAGGAATGGTGAGGAAATAAATAGCAAATCCAGCCGAGCCTGTCAACGGTCAAGATGAACGGCGGAAATGTGCCGCCGTTGACAGCCCCGCCCGTCTTTGCTGTTCGGTAATCAAGAGGGCGACAGCACAAGACGCTGCCGCCCTCTGCCATTATTCAGAAAGGGGGATTTTCCATGACCGAACACGAAAAGTATCAAGAACATATCCGGCATACACACGATGCCTTTTGCAAGACTGTTATTCGCCACGCTGCCATAGACGCAGCCCGGAGCATACGGAGCCGCCGCAAGCGGGAAATCTCGCTTGAATATCTGATAGAAGAAAAACACTATCCATTCAGTACCACAGATAAATACTTTGCGGAGCAATCCGGCATGACCAGCTATCCGCTTTTCGTCTGTGGTCAGATGGTGCTTTTGGAAAGTCCAGAGCTTGCCGCAGCCCTGTCCGCACTATCACAGATGGAACAGGAAATCATTTTCTTGTACTACTTCCAACGATTGACGCATAGGGAGATTGGACGGAGATATGGACGGGCTGGCAACACAACCGGGCGGCGTATTCAGATGATTTTACGGCGGCTACGGGCAGAGTTGGAGGGTTTGTCCTATGAGCCAGCTACTTCCCTATGAGACAATCGTTAAGGCAAGCGAGGGCGACCCGGAAGCTGTTGCCGCCGTCCTATCCCATTATGCGGGATATGTCCGCTCTTGTGCGAAAATGGACGGACAGATTAACACGGATATGCAGGAGCATATCGTCAGGCAACTGATAGAAAGCCTGTTGAAGTTCCGCTTTGACCGCTAAACAGAAAAGTTGTATAATTAGAGCCTGACAAATTAAACTTCAATGAGGGTAGAGCAAATGGAACAGATTATCAATTATAGAGACATACCCACAGATAAAAGGATTGACATATTAAATGCTCTTGAGCGAATAGGTTTTTTTCCGGCATACGGCGGCGTGAGAACAATGCAGCAAATTATGGAAAAGTCAGTTCCAGGTTCAGGCCCACAATTCTATTTCGTTTTCCGTGAAAATGAGTTGATAGGGTACAATTTTCTCATTGGGGACACTAAGAAATATAAAGCGTTCCCATGGCTTGCTATTAGCAATATGGATGAGCAGAAGTTGACTGTTTGTGAAGAACTGATGAAAATACAAATTGCCTTTTTTGAAGAACTCGGAATGCAAAAGATAGCAGATCATTGCGTTAGGATTATGGAAGATTACAGAAAAGGAATTGGAAAGCGGAAAGAAAGCGATTGCAGATAAATTCCATTTGAAAAACGGCTGACAATTTAATACCGCCGCCCATCACAGCGGCAGATAAGCAGTAAATCTTGAAAAGGTTTACTGCTTTTTTTGCGCCCATTTTCAAAAATCTTTGGCAAACCACACCGCCGGATTGTTGTAGGGAGCAGACAGGAAAAACAAAAAAATTTCCGCTGCGTTTGCCAAAACGACCCCTTTTCACCGTTGTAGTGGTGAACAGCGGGCAGAACACGCCGCCGCAATCGCTATATTGGTGGAGCAAGCCAGTATATCCGCAAACCAGAGCCGCCGAGGAAAGCGGTAGTTTTTTAGAGCAAGATTCTACCACGGTGCCAAAATCCGCATATCTGCGGTTTTGCCCCCTTTGGTAAATCTTGTTGGGGAGTGCCTTCCCCAAACCCTGCTCATGCGCCCTGTCGGGCGAGAAAGGAGGTCAACGCTTGAAGAAAAAATACAACACGCCCCACCGCTGCCATGTGGTCAAAACCCGCATGACCGAGGAAGAATACGCCGACTTTACCGAGCGGCTGAAACACTATGACATGAGCCAAGCCGAATTTATCCGGCAAGCCATTACACGGGCGACCATTCGCCCCATCGTTACCGTTTCCCCGGTCAATGATGAACTGTTGTCCGCCGTTGGCAGGCTGACCGCCGAATATGGAAAAATCGGTGGCAACCTCAATCAGATTGCCCGCGCCCTCAACGAGTACGGCACACCATACAACGCCCTGTCCGTTGAAGTCCGCGCCGCCATTTCTGACCTTGCTGCCTTGAAGTTTGAAGTCCTGCGAAAGGTAGGTGACGCTGTTGGCAACATTCAAACATATCAGCTCTAAAAATGCGGACTATGGCGCAGCCGAGCAGTACCTCACCTTTGAACATGACGAGTTTACCATGAAGCCCACCCTTGATGAAAACGGGCGGCTCATGCTCAGGGAGGACTATCGAATAGCCACGCTGAACTGCGGCGACGAGGATTTTGCCGTTGCCTGTATGCGCTCCAATCTCCGCTATGGGAAGAACCAGAAGCGGGAAGATGTAAAAAGCCACCACTACATTATCAGCTTTGACCCACGGGACGCGGTGGACAACGGTTTGACCGTAGACCGGGCGCAGGCGTTGGGCGAGGAATTTTGCCGGAAGCAGTTTCCTGGACACCAAGCCATTGTCTGCACCCACCCGGACGGACACAACCACAGCGGCAATATCCATGTGCATATCGTTATCAATTCTCTGCGGATAGCCGAAGTTCCATTCTTGCCCTATATGGACAGACCGGCAGACACCCGCGCCGGGTGCAAACACCGCTGCACAGACGCGGCGATGGAATACTTCAAAGCCGAAGTCATGGAGCTGTGCCACCGGGAAAATCTCTATCAAATCGACCTTTTGCATGGCAGCAAAAGCCGCATTACCGAGCGTGAGTATTGGGCGCAGCGGAAAGGGCAGGTAAAGCTGGACAAGGAAGCTGCCGCCTTGCCAGCCGAGGAGCAGCCAGCCAAGCCCACGAAGTTTGAAACAGACAAGGAAAAATTGCGGCAGGCCATACGCACCGCGCTGTCCTCTGCCGCAAGCTATGGCGAGTTCGCCGCCGTTCTCTTGCAACAGGGCGTGACTGTCAAGGAGAGCCGATGGCGGCTATCCTACCTCACGCCGGACAGGACAAAGCCCATTACCGCCCGCAAGCTGGGAGATGATTTTGACCGCGCTGCCGTTCTTGCCCTTTTGGAACAGAACGCCCACAGAGCCGCCGAGCAGACCGCAACCGTACCCGAATACCCCCGCAACATAAGGGAGCGTTTGCAGGGCAAAAAAGCTGTCCAAACCACCCCGGAAAAGGACGGTATTCAGCGCATGGTTGACCGGGCAGCGAAGCGAGCGGAGGGAAAGGGCGCGGGCTATGACCGCTGGGCGGCAGTCCACAATCTGAAACAAATGGCGGCTACCGTTGCCGCCTACGGGCAGTACGGCTATTCGCCGGAGGAGCTGGACGCAGCCCTTGTATCCGCCAATGCGGATTTACAGGACAGCACCGCCAAGCTGAAAGCCCTGGACGCTGCTATCCGGGAGAAAAAGGAACTTCAGACACAGGTGCTTGCCTATGCCAAGACCAAGCCTGCCCGTGACGGTCTGAAAGCGCAGAAAACGGAAAAAGCCCGCAGCGCCTACCGGGAACGGCACGAAAGCGATTTTATCATAGCGGACGCAGCCACCCGTTATTTTCGGGCGCATGGCGTTTCCAAGCTGCCAAGCCATAAAGCCCTGCAAGCGGAAATCGAGCAGCTTACCGCCGAAAAGAACGCCCATTACAACGAATACCGGGAGAAAAAAGCCCGTGTCAAGGAGCTGCATACCGTGAAAAGCAATCTTTCTCAAATCCTGCAAGGCGAGAAAGACAGAGAGAAAAAGCACGAACATGAGCGTTAAAAACCGCCCCGAAACGATACCAAAACGGGGATATGCCCTGCACCCTATCCGCAATACTGCCCACCTTTGAAACGGGGCGCACAGCGCAGGAAATCCCCGAAAATGACACCGAGAAACTACATTTTTACCGACCTATCCGCTTATACCAGCGGAAACGGCAGAAAGGAGCGAGAAATGCCACGCATGAGCAAAAAGCGGCGGTTGGAATGGAGCTTTTTCCTCAACCACCGAAACCGTATTACCTACAATGACCTTTGCCGGGGCTGCACACACGGCTGCAAGCAGAGCTTCCGGGCGATTATCGTCCTCTGCCCCCGGTATTTCTCTAAGAGATGGAAACACAGGGAGGACACCGCCAATGGCAGATAACCGCAAATATTACTACCTCAAACTGAAAGAAAACTTCTTCGACAGCGATTCCATTGTGCTGTTGGAGGACATGAAAGACGGGATTTTGTATTCCAATATCCTCTTGAAGCTGTACTTAAAATCGCTGAAAAATGGCGGCAGATTGCAGCTTGACGAGCATATCCCCTATACCGCCCAGATGATAGCCACGCTGACCCGTCACCAAATCGGGACGGTGGAACGGGCATTAGCCATCTTCCAGCAGTTAGGGCTTGTGGAGCAGCTTGACTGCGGGCTGCTTTATATGACCGACATCGAGCTGATGATCGGTCAATCCTCTACCGAAGCGGAACGGAAACGCGCCGCAAGGCTTGAAAATAAGGCACTTTTGCCGCCGCGGACAAATGGCGGACATTTGTCCGACATTCGTCCACCAGAGATAGAGATAAAGAAAGAGATAGATATAGAGTTAGAAAAAGAGGGAGAGTTAAAGGGACAAGCCATCGCCCGCAGCTATGGCAGATATGAGAATGTATTTCTGACTGATACGGAGCTTTCCGAACTGCAAGCGGAGCTGCCCGAAAAATGGGCGTACTACATTGAGCGGCTTTCCGGCTATATCGCGTCCACGGGCAAGAAATATAAAAACCACGCCGCCACTATCCGCAGATGGGCGGCAGACGATACCGCAAAGGCTGCCCCGAAACAGGGCATACCCGAATACACCTGCAAGGAGGGCGAGAGCTTATGAGTAATCTGTTTACAGAACGAGTTTTGAATATGGCGGCTGTTACCCCACAGCCGGAGGACTACACGGGCGAGGACGGACTGCTTTACTGCGGCAAGTGTTACACTCCGAAAGAAGCCTACTTCCCGGAAAAGCAAGCCGCCCTGTTTGGGCGTGACCGCCACCCGGCAGAATGTGACTGCCAGAAAGCCCAGCGTTTGGAGCGTGAAGCCGCCGAACAGCGCAGAAAGCACCTTGACACCGTGGAGGACTTGAAGCGCCGGGGATTTACCAATCCTACCATGCAGGAATGGACTTTCGCCAACGACAACGGGAAATGCCCGCAAATAGAGATTGCACACTTCTATGTGGAGCATTGGGAAACCATGCGCGAGGAAAATATCGGCTATCTGCTATGGGGCAAGGTCGGCACAGGAAAAAGCTATTTTGCCGGGTGTATCGCTAATGCCCTCATGGAGCAGGAAGTCGCTGTCCGCATGACGAACTTCTCTGCGATTTTGAATGACCTGACCGCCAGCTTTGAGGGGCGCAACGAGTATATCGGGCGTCTTTGCCGTTTTCCTCTGCTTATCATTGATGATTTTGGAATGGAGCGCGGCACAGAGTACGGTTTAGAACAGGTCTACAATGTGATTGACAGCCGCTACCGCAGCCGCAAGCCCTTAATCGTTACCACCAATCTGACATTGGACAGCCTGCAAAATCCGCTGGACACCGCCCATGCCCGGATTTATGACCGCCTTTTGGAAATGTGCGCCCCTATCCTCTTTACGGGAGAGAACTTCCGCCGTGAAACGGCGCAAGCCAAGCTGAACAGACTAAAAGAATTGATGAAATGAAAGGAGTTGCCTATGGCAGAGAACAAGCAGAACACCACCCCGGAACGCCGCCCGGACTGCGTGACAGAGATCCGCATGGGCAACACCGTCCTTGTCGTTTCCGGATTTTTCAAAAAAGATACCACCGACACCGCAGCCGATAAGATGATGAAAGTGCTGGAGGCGGAAGCCGCCGCAGGACACAAAGCCCAGCTTTCGCCCTAACGCTACAAGCCGCACAGAAAAATCGTCATTTTACCGGGCGGTAAAGAAGCAGAAGCCGCTATACAGACAGCCGCCCCATGTGGTATAATCGAAATACGGAATAGTGGGGCTGGCTGTCGGAAACGGAGGATTTTATGTTAAGACAGACCACCCAGAAAATCACTGCCCTTTATCCAAGACTATCCCATGAGGACGAGCTGCAAGGCGAAAGTAATTCCATTTCCAACCAGAAGCGTATCCTTGAAACCTACGCAAAGCAGAACGGCTTTTCCAATCTGCGCTGGTACACGGACGATGGCTATTCTGGTGCGAACTTCCAAAGACCGGGCTTTCAATCCATGCTTGCGGACATTGAAGCCGGGAAAGTGGCTACCGTTATCGTAAAGGATATGTCACGGTTAGGGCGAAACTACCTGCAGGTGGGAATGTATACCGAGATGATTTTCCCACAAAAAGGCGTCCGCTTTATCGCAATTAACGATGGAGTGGACAGCGCACAGGGCGATAATGATTTTGCCCCTCTGCGGAACATTTTCAACGAATGGCTGGTGAGAGATACGAGTAAGAAAATCAAAGCTGTAAAACGGTCAAAAGGCATGAGCGGCAAGCCTGTTACGAGCAAACCCGTGTACGGCTACCTCATGGACGAGGACGAAAACTTCATCATTGACGAGGAAGCCGCACCCGTGGTCAAGCAGATATACCGTCTGTGCCTTGCCGGGAACGGTCCGACCAAGATAGCCCGTATGCTGACCGAGCAGGAAATCCCAACGCCGGGAACGCTGGAATACCGCAGGACGGGCAGCACACGCCGCTATCACCCCGGCTATGAGTGCAAATGGGCGACAAATACCGTGGTGCATATCCTTGAAAACCGGGAGTACATGGGCTGTTTGGTGAACTTCAAGACGGAGAAACCGTCCTACAAGACCAAGCACAGCATAGAAAATCCCATTGAGAAACAGGCAGTTTTCGAGAACCACCATGAGCCTATCATCGACACCCAGACATGGGAGCGTGTGCAGGAATTACGCAAACAGCGCAAGCGTCCGAACCGCTATGATGAAGTGGGCTTGTTCTCTGGTATGCTCTTTTGCGCGGACTGCGGCAGCGTCATGTATCAGCAGCGTTACCAGACCGATAAGCGGAAACAGGACTGCTATATCTGCGGGAACTACAAGAAGCGCACCCATGACTGCACCGCACATTTTATCCGCACCGACCTTTTGACTGCGGGCGTTCTCTCCAATCTACGGAAAGTGACGAGCTATGCGGCAAAGCATGAAGCCCGTTTTATGAAGCTGCTGATCGAGCAGAACGAGGACGGCGGCAAACGCCGGAACGCCGCCAAGAAAAAGGAACTGGAAGCTGCCGAAAAGCGTATCGGTGAACTTTCCGCTATTTTCAAGCGGCTGTATGAGGACAGCGTAAGCGGTCGCATTTCTGACGAGCGTTTCACGGAGCTTTCGGCAGACTATGAAGCCGAACAGCAGGAATTGAAAGAGCGTGTTGCCAGAATACAGGCGGAGCTTTCCAAAGCACAGGAAGCTACCGTAAACGCAGAAAAGTTTATGAACATTGTCCGCAAGCACATGAACTTTGAAGAACTGACCCACACCCTCTTACGTGAGTTTGTAGAGAAAATCGTTGTGCATGAGTGCAGCTACGATGAAAACGGCACACGCAGACAGGATATTGAGATTTACTATTCTTTCGTCGGCAAGGTGGACTTGCCCGAATGACCGCCTGCCCTATCCGATACCAGAGCTGAGTATCGGATAGGAAAGGCAAAATTTTTTACACTTCTATTACTTCTTTATCACACATAAGCAAAATCCCAGGGAATTAAGCAGCTGATGAGCGGTGGTGGTGTTATCCTGATCGGAACACAGCTGATCCCGCTTCTGAGTGGATTATTTGGTTAAGAGAAAGGAGTAGAGATCCATGTTCAGTCAGATTTTTGATGCGATTGAGGAATGGATGAGGGAACTCTTAACCGGGATGATCACTTCCAATCTAGATACGATGTTTACTGATGTCAATCAAAAGACCGGTGAGATCGCCACCCAGGTTGGACAGACCCCGCAAGGGTGGAACGGCAGCATATTCAGTATGATCCGGAACCTATCGGATTCTGTGATCATGCCGATCGCAGGTATTATTATCACACTCGTACTCTGTTATGAATTGATTTCTATGCTGACCGAGCGCAACAACATGCATGATATTGATACCTGGATGTTTTTCAAGTACTTCGTAAAAATGTGGATCGCTGTATATCTGGTGAGTAACACATTTACGATCACAATGGCGGTATTCGATGTGGGCCAGCACGTAGTTAATTCTGCGGCCGGTGTTATCACAGGAAGTACCGCCATTGATATTTCTTCAGCATTGACGGATCTTTCCGCAACCCTGGAAAGTATGGAAATCGGAGAACTTGTTGTATTGGCGTTAGAAACCCTTATTGCCGGCTTCTGTATGAGAATCCTGTCTGTACTGATCACAGTGATTATGTATGGACGTATGATAGAGATTTACCTATATACCTCAGTTGCGCCGATTCCATTCGCAACTATGAGTAACAGAGAATGGGGACAGATCGGCACGAATTATTTCAGAGGACTCTTTGCCCTGGCTTTCCAGGCATTTCTGATGATGGTATGCGTTGCAATCTATGCAGTGCTTGTTGCAGGTATCCAGTATTCAGATAATCTGAGTTCTTCATTATTTGGCGTTATGGCTTACACGGTGATCTTATGTTACAGCCTCTTTAAGACGGCATCCTTAAGTAAGTCGATATTTAACGCGCACTAAATTACAGGAAGGAGTGAAAATCATGGCATATGTCAGCGTACCGAAAGATTTAACGAAGGTAAAGAATAAAGTAGCATTTAACCTGACCAAAAGACAGCTGATCTGTATCGGGATAGGTGCTGCAATGGGAATTCCAAGCTATTTTCTCTTGCGTAATGTGATGGGAAACAGTAATGCAGCAACGGTCATGGTGCTTTTAATGTTACCGCCATTTTTATTTGCCATGTACGAAAAAGACGGGATGCATCTGGAAGATGTTCTGATGCATATGATCCGGGTGAAGTTTCTTCGTCCGCCCGTCAGAAAATATGAAACTGAAAACTATTATGAGACAGATCCGGAACAGATCAGACAGTCTCCGGATGCAGGAAAATCGAAAGGAGGAAAAACGGTTGCGAAAAAAGAAAAATAAGAAAACTGTCGCAGATACCGGATACAAAAAAGTAGACAGAAAAGAGAAAAAGAAAAAAGAAAAGCAGGAAGAGAAACGCAGGCAGAAAAAACTGTCCGTCCAGCAGTCGATCGCTTATAAGGAAATGGGAAGAGATGGAATCTGCAGGGTACAGGGAAAAACTTATTCTAAGTGTATCCGCTTTTATGACATCAACTACCAGCTGGCTCAGAATGAAGATAAAAATGCAATCTTTGAAAACTGGTGTGATTTCCTCAATTACTTTGATGCCAGTATCCATTTTCAGCTGAGCTTTATCAATCATAAGAGCAGCATGAAGGAGTTTGAGCAGGTGATCCAGATCCGGCCACAGGAGGATGCTTTTGATGATGTTCGCATGGAATATGCAAAGATGTTGAAACAGCAGTTGGCAAAAGGAAACAACGGTCTGGTGAAGTCAAAATATATCACATTTGCCATTGAAGCAGAAAATATCCGGGAGGCAAAACCAAAGCTGGAACGTATCGAGTCGGATATCCTGAATAACTTTAAGATCCTGGGAGTTCCGGCATATCCGCTGAATGGCGTGGAACGTCTGCAGATCCTATATGAGACATTCAATCCGGATGTGATGACAGATTTCCAGTTTGACTATGGATCCATGATCCGGACAGGACTCAATACAAAGGATTATGTGGCACCGACCAGTTTTGTGTTCCGGGACAGAAATACATTCCAGATGGGAAATACCATCGGGGCTGTCTCCTATCTGCAGATCCTGGCGCCGGAGCTTACGGATAAGATGCTGGCAGAATTTCTGGATATTGATAAGAACCTGATCGTCAACCTGCATGTGCAGTCGGTGGATCAGATGAAGGCAATCAAGCTGGTAAAAAGCAAAGTGACGGATATCAATCGTATGAAAATCGAAGAACAGAAAAAAGCAGTCCGGGCCGGATATGATATGGATATTATCCCATCGGATCTGAACACGTATGGCGGAGAAGCGAAAAGGCTTCTGGAAGACCTGCAGTCACGAAATGAGCGTATGTTCCTTGTAACAGCGCTCTTTTTAAATACCGCAAAGACAAAGCAGGCACTGGATAATGCCATCTTCCAGACTGCCGGTATCGCCCAGAAATATAACTGTGTACTGAAACGTCTGGATTATCAGCAGGAAGAAGGACTTATGAGTAGTGTTCCGTTGGGAGTAAATCATATCCCGATCAAGCGGGCTCTTACGACTACCAGCACAGCAATCTTTGTTCCATTTACGACACAGGAACTATTTATGGCGGGAGAATCCTTATATTACGGATTGAATGCCCTTAGTAACAACATGATTATGGTGGATCGTAAAAAGCTGAAAAACCCGAATGGATTGATCCTTGGTACACCTGGATCCGGTAAATCCTTTGCAGCAAAAAGAGAGATCACCAATGCGTTCTTTGTTACGAAGGATGACATTATCATCGGAGATCCGGAGGGCGAGTATTACCCGCTGGTCCATGCACTTGGCGGACAGGTAGTACACATCTCACCAACCAGTAAGGATTATATCAATCCGATGGATATCAATATGGATTATTCCGATGATGACAATCCACTTGGTGTGAAATCTGATTTTGTCCTGTCCTTATGTGAGCTGATCATGGGAAGCAGGGATGGTATTGAAGCAGAGGAAAAATCAGTGATCGACCGTTGTCTTCCACTGGTGTATCAGAAGTACTTTGCAGATCCAAAACCGGAAAACATGCCGGTCCTCGGTGACCTGTATGACTGCCTCAGAAAGCAGAAAGAACCACAGGCCCAGAGAATTGCAACAGCACTGGAAATCTATGTAAATGGATCACTGAAAGTATTCAACCATAGAACCAATGTGGAACTGAATAATCGAATTGTCTGTTTTGATATCAAAGAGCTTGGAAAGCAGCTGAAGAAAATCGGAATGCTCATCGTCCAGGATCAGGTATGGAACAGAGTTACGATCAACCGTGGCATCAAATCCACCAGGTACTACATCGATGAGTTCCACCTTCTGCTCAAAGAAGAACAGACAGCAGCTTATTCCGTAGAAATCTGGAAGAGATTCCGTAAATGGGGAGGTGTACCGACTGGTATCACTCAGAACATTAAGGATCTTCTTGCCAGCAGGGAGATTGAAAATATCTTTGAGAACAGTGATTTTATCCTGATGCTGAACCAGGCGGCAGGTGACAGACAGATCCTCGCAAAACAGCTGAATATTTCCCCATATCAGTTGTCTTATGTGACGAATTCCGGGGAAGGAGAAGGACTTCTTTTCTATGGAACAACAATTATTCCATTTAAGGACAAGTTCGATAAGACCTTGAAGCTGTACAGTTTGATGACTACAAAACCGGAAGAAGTTGAAAAACGAGAGAAAGAAATGGAGGCGGAAAAACATGAAGGAAATCGATAAGATCCGAATCAGGCAGTGGAACCAGGATAATCCTTACATTCAGATGAAAAATCTGGAAAATGTGCAGCCAGGATACCGTGTTCATACAGTCAATGATGATCATCATCTGTATGAACTTCCGCTGGAAACACAGAATATTATCCTTGACTGGGTATTCTGGAATTTTTATCCGGCACAGAAAATCTATCCGCATCTTACCAGTGATGATCTGAAAGAAGTTTTGTATAAACGTACCCAGATCCATCTGCACAACAATCAGTTCAAGGAGGCTATGCTGATCAATGGTTTCTGGCCGAGAGATCCGAGTGAATTGAACTGGGTATTTCATATTCAGGCGAGCTCTCCAGCAATCAGGACACAGGCAGATGGTTATCCTGGTATCCCGATTATAGGACGCCAGGAACTGAATGAGTACAGAAAGAAAAGTTGTGCCAGGAGGTGATGACCTATAGCTGGAAAAGAATTTAAAGGCAAAGATAAAAAGGTCGCAAAGATGACCAGAGATGGTCTGACAGAAGAAAATCTCCATGATGGTAGTGTAAAAGATATCAGTCACAGGAGCCGTGGGCGACCGGAAACTAAAGAAGAATTTGTTCCTGAACGGGAACGGAAAAAGGCTGAGAATGAAGATTCAAAATCGGGAAAAGGAAAACGACTGCAGATGGAGAAAGTCCGTAAATCTTCTGTCCGGCAGGAAGCTGTTGAGGATACAGTTGAAGTTACACCGGAAGAAAAAGTATCCGGATATCGAAAGAAACTGCATCGTTATGAAAAAATCCCGGATGATGATAATAATCTGAACAGCCAAAAGAAATCCATTCGGAAGAAACAGTTGCAAAAACAGATGACCAAAGAACAGGCAAAAGCTGGAAGATTATCTTTTGATGATGAAGGAAATCAGATGGTGAAAGGTGCTGGCATGAAACCGGGAGGGACAGCCGGGAAATACATTGCTACACAAGCTGTTATATCTGGCATGAAAGCAGTCTCTTCCGAAGAGGAAGAAACAGATGAAAATGCAGGTGTGGAAAGTGCCAGACTTGTAGAGCGTGAAACAGAAGATGCGTTACGTGGTCTGCGTCATGCTCAGATCCGCAGCAAACGGACGGATGTGAAAACCCATCGCAGAGGTTATCGTGAGGCTACTGTAGAAAAGAAACTGAAATTTGGTTCTGCAGAAAGTATGGAAGGAGTCAAGAATGCAGAAACGGTAAAGAAAGCCGAACAAAAGAGACATTTCTATAACCGCTTCTTCCAGAAAAAACGATATAAGGATGCTTACCGAGCAGCCAGAGCCGGAAAATCCGCTGGCAGTCTGGGTGGAGCAACAACCATTGCCGGTGTCGAGAACATGACGGTAAAAGCAAAGATCGCCTTGAAAGAGATCATAAAGCGTAATCGTGCCATGTTCGCAGGCATCGGTATTTTTGCGCTTCTTTTTCTTGTCATAGCGGTATCCCTGGGGAGCTGCAGTGCCTCTATAGAGGGAGCTGGATCTGTGATCGGTATTACAACGTATCCAAGTTCGGATGAGGATATCTATGCTGCTGAAAACAGATATGCTGCTTTGGAAAGTGCCTTGAACCAGCAGATCAATGAGATGGAACGAAGACATCCGAATTATGACGAGTATCAGTACAACATTGCTGAGATCGGCCATAATCCATACCATCTTATCTCGTATCTTACCGCAAAATATGGGGACTGGACGTACGCAGATGTTGAAAACGAGCTGCAAGCTCTTTTTGAAGCACAATATCATCTGAATACGGAAGGTCGAACAGAAACGGTGACAGAAACCAGAAATGTTCGAGTCGGAGAATCATTAGGACAGGTAGTGACCAGCGGATATTGTAACTGTCGAATCTGTTGTGGTGTATGGTCCGGAGGTCCAACTGCTAGTGGTGCATATCCAACTGCAAACCATACCATTGCTGTAGATGCTTCCAATCCATTTGTGCCGATTGGCACTAAGGTAGTAATGAATGGTGTGGAATACACAGTTGAGGATACCGGAGCCTTTGCACGATATGGTGTGCAGTTTGACGTTTACTATGATAACCATGCTGCCGCTTCTGCTCATGGACATCAGACCTGGGAAGCCTATATCGCAGATGACAATGGCAGTCAGGAAGTAACGGTTACCAGTACAAGCACTAAGAAGATTCTATATGTGACACTGACAAATGGAAGCTTTGACGCTGTGGCAAGAGCCAATCTGAATGCGGAGCAGCTGATCATCTATAATGCATTAAATACGACCTATGGAAACAGAAATTATCTGTGGGATGTAAACAATGTGACCAGTGGATCAGGCGGTAATGGAATGAGTTATGAGATTCCACCGGAAGCACTGCAGGATGAAGAATTTGCCCGGATGATCCGAGAAGCAGAAAAATATCTGGGAGTACCTTATGTATGGGGTGGCTACTCTCCATCTGGATTTGACTGCTCAGGTTTCGTATCCTATGTCATTAACCATTGTGGTAATGGCTGGAACTATGGACGGTTGACCGCAGAAGGATTAAGAGGCGTATGTACTTATGTATCACCGGGAGAAGCAAAACCAGGAGATCTGATTTTCTTCCAGGGAACGTATAACACATCCGGTGCAAGCCATGTGGGTATCTATGTCGGTAACAATATGATGATCCATTGCGGGGATCCGATCCATTACTCAAATATCAGCACATCCTACTGGCAGCAACATTTCATGTGCTTTGGAAGACTGCCATAAAGGGGTGAACGAAGGGAGGTGAAAGTTTGAATAAAAAGATTAAAAAATATCTGGATGAGATTGTCAAGACAGAGAAAAAGATCGCGGATCTGCAGCAATATCTTAGGGGTGTCCAGGCTGCATTAAAGCAGGAAGAGGACAATGAGATGATCAGGTGCATCCGTGGTATGAAGATGGATAATGATCAGTTATATGATCTTTTGGATGGTATCCAGAGTGGAACAGTTAAATTTCAGGTAAGCAGGGAGTCTGACGAAGAAGGTTCAGGCTCCTTTGTATTCACAGAAAAAAATAAGGAGGAAAATCAGAATGGTGAAATGGAAGAAAATGAATAAGAAAATGGCAGGACTGTTGTTGGGAGTCATGATGCTTTTTACAGCATCAACCACAGCATTTGCCTATGTGGATGAATCAGCAGAGGCATCCAAAGTAGAGACAACTCAGACAGAGCAGTCAACAGACAAAGAAGAGAAAAAAGATGACAAAAAGGATGAGGTGGCAAGTACAAGTGAGGTGCTGCCGGAAGATGGAACAGACAAGGGAACTGCCTTTACGACACCAGGAAATGGCGAAGTCAAGGATGACATTACCGATGATTCCACAAAGGAATTTCTTACGGTTACAACGAAGAATAATAACACTTTCTATATCGTGATCGACCGCAGTGCCACATCCCAGAATGTCTATATGTTATCCCAGATTGATGAGAATGATCTGTCTGAATTTCTGGATAAAGACAGCACTTCTACTGTCGTAACACCACAGCCGGATACATCAAAGGTAGTGTTGGATGAAACAAATAATGAGGATGTAGACAAGGAAGCTACCGTTGATCCGGAGAAAACAGCATCTACCAAAACCAATATGGGTGCAATGGCAACAATCCTGATTTTGGCTCTCGGCGGTGTGGCAGCTTACTACTACTTCAAGATCTATAAGCCTAAAAAAGAGGAAGATGAGGATGATCAGCCGGAAGGTTTGGAAACAGATGGACTGGAAGAAATTTCGGATGAGGAAGAGTCTGAAGACGAAGATTTTGAAGAAAATGAAAAATAAATAAACTTTTTTAGTGGAGGGGGCTGTAAAATATGCTCTCTCCGTTTCGTTATATGAAGGAGGTAATACATCATGTATTTAGTAATTGCAGAAAAACCAAGTGTATCAAGAGCAATCGCAGAAGTGATTGGAGCACAGGAACGAGAAGACGGATATTTAAGAGGAACCGACTGTATGGTCAGCTGGTGCTTCGGACATCTGGTCGAGTATGTTTCACCGGATGTCTACGATGAGAAATTTAGCCAGTGGAGATATGAAGATCTCCCGATCATCCCGAAAGACTGGAAAGTTACAGTCTCAGAAGATAAGAAAGATCAGTTCTATATCTTAAAAAGACTGCTCAACAGTCCGGAAATTGAATACGTCGTAAATGCCTGTGATGCCGGACGTGAAGGAGAATTAATCTTCAAACATGTCTATGACTTATCCGGAAGTAAAAAGCCGGTGAAACGATTATGGATCAGTTCTCTGGAAGATTCAGCAATCCTTGATGGAATGCAGCATCTGAGATCCGCAGAGGAATACCGACATCTGGCCGAAGCTGCTGTATGCCGTTCTCAGGCTGACTGGCTGGTAGGAATGAATGCAACCAGAGCTTACACCACAAAGTACTTCAAAAAGCTGACCGTTGGAAGGGTTCAGACACCGACACTTGCCATGTTGGTGGAACGTGCCGGACAGATCAGCAATTTCCAGAAAGAAAAGTATTTCAATGTGGAACTCGATTGTGATGGAATTCCGGCTGTAAAGCCAAAGATCTTTGATCCGGATGAGGCGGAACAGTTAAGAAGCAGATGCCAAGGAAGTGAAGCTATTGTCACAGCAGTAAAAGAAACGGAAAAGAAAGTAAAAGCACCAAAGCTTTATGATCTGACCACACTGCAGAGAGAAGCAAACCGTATCTACGGAATGACAGCCAAACAGACACTGGATACCGCCCAGAGCCTGTATGAAAAGAAACTGATCACTTATCCAAGAACGGACAGCCAGTATCTGACCGAAGATATGGAACAGACCGCAAGAAATGTGGTTCGTCAGATTTATGAGAAATATCAACTGACAGGTCCGTTTGATCAGCCGGAACAGCCGGATGTGAAGAAGGTCATGAATAACAGCAAAGTGACAGATCACCATGCAATCATCCCAACGATGGAGCTTGCATCCTGTCATCTGGATGAACTGAAATCCTGGGAAGAAAAGATACTGTTTCTAATTGCAGTCCATACGGTCATGGCAATGAGTAAGGATCACATTTACCAGGAAACAGAGATTGAAGTGGAATGCCAGGGAGAAATCTTCAAAGCAAAAGGAAAGATTGTTCTGCAGGATGGATGGAAACTCTTTGAAAACTGCTTCAAAAATAAGGATCGCATGGCAATCGTAGATCCGGATCAGGAAATGAAAGAGAGAATGCCGAAAGTAACCCAGGGACAGACTTTCTATGCTGTAGCTGCAGAAAAGACAGAACATTTTACGTCCCCACCAAAACCATATAGCGAAGATACTCTCCTTGCGGCAATGGAAACAGCTGGAAATAAGGAATTCGATGAAGATACGGAAAAGAAAGGATTAGGAACTCCGGCAACAAGAGCCGGTATCATCGAGAAACTGATCTATTCCCAATATGCCACCCGAAAAGGAAAACAGATCCTTCCAACAGATGATGGAAAAGTCCTTGTGGAGATCCTGCCAGACTTCCTGAAATCTGCAAGTATGACTGCAGAATGGGAAAACCAGTTGCTTTTGATGGAGCATGGAGAGATTGCACCGGAACAGTTTATGACTGGGATCAAAAACATGCTGACCATGATGCTGAATGGATGCGATGCGATTTCCGAAGAAGAAACAAGAAGATTTCAGACCAGAGAAAGCATTGGAACCTGTCCGGTATGTGGAAGCCTGGTATATGAAAGTAAAACCAACTTCTATTGCAGCAACCATGATTGTCACTTTGCTCTCTGGAAAGACAACCGCTATCTGCAGAGCATGGAAAAAACCATGGATAAAAAGATGGCTGCAGAACTTCTAAAAAACGGAAGTGTGCATGTGAAAGACCTGTATTCCAGAAAGAAAAATATGTACTTTGAGGCAGATCTCCATATGGATACAGATGAAACCGGAAAGGTGAATTTTTCTTTATCCTTTCCCAAAAAGAAACCAAAAAACAAAAGCAAAAAGAAATAAGAAAACAGATTAGAGGAGGAAACGAAGAATGAATTTTAATGAATTTGTAAATGAAGTAAAGGACAATATCAAACTCTTTTTACCAAGGGATTATGAGAATGCAGAGGTATCAACGATGGAGTGTCAGAAACTGAACCGTGCCTATACGGGACTGATGGTGAGAAAAGAAGGTGAGATGCTTACCCCGACGATCAATCTTAACCGGCTGTATGAAGCATATAAAGCACAGCCTGGCGTAACAATGGAAACTGTATGCAGAAAGATTGCAGATATAGTTATTGAGGCACCGATACAGGTTGATCTGAAAGCTATTTTAAACTATGAAGATGTGAAGGACAAGCTGTTTATCCGTGTGTCATCAGCCGAAGCAAATAAGGAAGTCCTCGAAATTGTGCCACACCAGTTAAAGGAAGATCTTGCAATTACCTATCATGTGGCAGTAGGCAAGAATCAGGATGGATTAAGTTCCATGCTGATTACAAATGAAATGATGAAGGAATATGGAGTGACACAGGAGCAGATTCATGAAGACGCTATGAAAAGTTCACCGCGTGTCATGGTCCCAGAGGTATCAAGTATAGGTGTACTGATAGATGAAATATATCAGAAAAATATTCTCATGCTGACACCAGATGAACGTGAAATGCTGCTAGAAACATTGCAGGAGTCAAGCGAGATGCCGACATTCTTTGTTGTTACGAATACAGAAAGAATTGATGGAGCCGGTGTGATCTTTTATCCGGAATTCATGGATAACATGGGGGAACTTCTGGGAAATGATTTCTTCATTTTGCCATCATCCATCCATCAAATGCTGATCTTGCCGGATGACGGTCAAGTGGATGCGGAAATGTTAAGAGATATGGTAAAAGAAGTTAATGCCACTCAGGTAGCACCAGCAGAACGCCTTACCAATGATGTATATCACTTTGACACAAAGGATCACGTCTTTGAAAAGGCAGACAGGTTCACAGAACGTCAGAAAGAAAAAGAAGCGCAGGTTGCAAAAACAGAGAAAGTTGGAAAAGAACAGCCGGATCAGAAACCGAAAACAAAGAAGCACGATATGGAACTCTAATAAAAAATAATCATCTCATCAACTAATAAAAAGCCCTGCGGCATAAGCACAATGTCGTAGGGCGTTTTTGGAAAGGAGTATTATGACAGAACAAAAAAAAACTACTACTATTCCACTGCCGGTCCAGGGAAAAGATATGGACAGCATTATGCAGTCACTGGAATCCGGTGTGGAAGAACTTTTTACAAGTAACCGCTATCAGGAATTTCTTAAAACCATGGCAAAGTTTCACAATTATTCCTTTAATAATACAATGCTGATCGCCATGCAACGACCGGATGCCACACTTGTTACCAGTTACAAAAACTGGCAGTCCATGGGTAGACAGGTCATGAAAGGGGAAAAAGGAATTACAATCATTGCACCGGCACCATATAAGAAAATGAAGGAAAAAGAGGTTCTGGATGAAAATCAGCGACCAATCATGGGAACTGATGGAAAACCTAAGACTGAAAAAGTGGAAGTTACAGTTCCACATTTTAAAGCAGTTACCGTCTTTGATATTGCTCAGACATCCGGGGAACCAATCCAGACACTAGCACCGGAATTACTGACTGCAGCTGTACAGGATTTTGATTCTTTCATGCAGGCTATTCAGAAAATATCCCCAGTGCCGATTCGATTCGATGAGATCGATGGCAATGCCAATGGATATTATCACAATGCAGACAAGGAAATCGTGATCAAAAAAGGGCTCAGTGAAAGTCAGACCTTAAAGACTACTATTCATGAAACAGCCCATGCTAAACTGCATGACAAGGAAATCATGGAAAGCCTGGGTGTAGAAAAAGACCGTCTGACAAAAGAGGTTGAAGCAGAATCCGTTGCTTACTGTGTGTGTTCTTCCTTTGGTTTGGATACATCGGATTACAGTTTTCCTTATATTGCAGGTTGGAGCAGCAGCCGGGAAATGAAGGAAATGAAAGCATCTATGGATGTGATCCGCAAGACAGCCGGTGAAATGATCGATCAGCTTACAGAAGAACTGGAAATCATTCTTGAAGAAAAACAAAAAACAGAATTACATGAAAAATACGGCATTCTGGTAGATGCACTGGAAGCAGCCGGATACCGCTATGATTATCGGGAAAGCAAACCGGGACATATTGTACTGGCACCGGATGGGACACATGAAATTGCTGGGTATTTGCAGTTTGAATCATGGGAAGATATCAAAGATTGGCTGGAAGATACGATTGCAGAAGGAACGGATATTTCGGAAAGAGTTGATCGGGCTTTGTATCCATTTAAGTTTGATTATACCCTAGAGGAAGAAATGTTCAGAGGTAATGGTGACCGCTATGCGATTTATCATGTGGATGAAGACACACCGGGAAAACAACATTTATTTATGAATATGGCAATGGTCAAAGAAGATGGCATTACAATCGATGCAGCAAATTATAAGTGTGTCTATTCTGGCAGATTACATGAAAATGAAAAGCTGGATGATTTGTATGCCGTATTCAACGATAATCCACCGGCAGATTATAAAGCACATTCTATGTCGGTCAGTGATGTTATCATTACAAACCGTGGTGGGGATATGCAGGCATATTACGTGGATCGATTTGGATTTGCAGAACTTTCAGAGTTTGCAGCACAAAGAGAAAAAATACTCGATATTGTCCCGGAAATAGAAAATGTGGATTATGAAAATGATCTTACATGTATCAGCTTTTATGCGGCTGAATGTGCTGAATTTCCTGTAATGGGTGAAGTACATTATGACCTGACATTACCGGAAGCCTTGGAAGCTTATGAGAAAATCCCATCAGAACGTATGCATGGACTGAAATGTGTTGGCTTTGATTTGAAAGACGGAAGTGATTATGAAGGGATGCAGAGCCTGATGATTGAAGGAAAAATACAGAAAGAATTTTTGAATTCGATTCCTGGATTTAGAGAAAACTCTTATGTGCAAAATGCAATCAGTCGTGTGGAAAAGTACTTGGAAGAAAGACATCCAAATGTGGAAAATCCTCCGAAATCCAATAAGAAAGTGGATAACGAAAAAAATATAAGCGAAGAAAAAAACGAGAAGGAGCTGAATATACAGATGAAACCAATAGCGAAAAAGAAAAGGGGGGAAATGAGCCTATGAGAAATGTAAACCTGGAAGAAAACGAACTGACTATTACTGCTATCTTCCAGCAGCACACAAAGGAAGAAACAATCCAAACACTGAAAGAAGCTTTGGAAGTTTTGGAACAGGAAGAAAGTGATCCTGAGAATGATGAAATGATTGAGATCATCAATTCTACAGTTGGAAAATTACAGCAGATCGAAGACAAATACTACTATTCTCTGGATCTGAATTATTATCTGAATAACTTGGAGGACGATGCCTATGAAGCTTAATCAATTTGCAGTCTACCGAGTAGATCAGCAGACAGCAGGAAAAGCACTGTGGCATCTGCCATATCAAGAGGCAAGACAGCAGAATGTGTCGATTACTGTCGAAAATTACCGAGTAATCTCGATTCATGAAATGCAGGAAGAAGAAAAAGTCGCTGACATCTGGAAACGAATGAAAAAGCAATGCGAAGTCAGTGACGTACTTGTACTGAACAGGGATGGAGAAATCAACTGCTACTATGTAGATGAGAACTATCCACAGTATCTGGCCGGATTCATTCGTATCAATACATCGGGCGCACTGATCACTATGGAGACTGAGAATTATCAAATTGACGGAAAAAAAGGGAACTGGATTGCAACAGACACCATCATCATCAACGGGAAACAGTTTTATCTGATGGAGCATCAAGTATACCGGGATCAGGCTCAAGGTGTTATCCTGGATGCCTATGGAAAAATGGTTGTCGAAGAATGTAAGAAATTCGACGAAAAAACAAAACAAAAGATCCATAATTACATTCAACAGCAGGCACCGCTAAATTCAGTCGAACAGTTAAAACAAGATGGTAAAATCCGTCTGGAACATTACCAGAAGTTCTACCAGAACGGCACTTATGAACGAAGCAGAGAATCCGGTACCGAAGCCAATTATGATATGGTGGACGGTCTGGTAAATAATCAGAAGAAGAATCCAGAAAAGATCTCTAATGCCCGCAGCAACAAACAGACTCCCAGAAATCAACAGGATGGCAAACCTAAGAAACGAAGATCCGTGATTAAACGACTGCATCAGAAACAGATTGCTATTGCTCGTCGGTCCGGAAAGCCGATACCAAAGTACCTGGATCAGGAAATGGAAAGAAAGCGGGGGTAGAATATGCGAAGGTTAAAGTGTGAAAAAGAAACGATTATTCTGACCAATGAAGATGACGGATTCTATGATGTGTATACCTTCAATCAGAGCTTGCAGAAACGGTTGAGATCCTTTGCTGAGAAGTGTCCGGATGATTGCTGGTTGAAAGGAGCTTCGGAAGATGGCAGTGAAACGTATATGATCAGAAAGGGACGGTTATCATTGAATTTAAGACCACCCTATTCCAAGGATAGGATTCATAAAGCAACCGAACGAATTATTGAAGAACAGAAAGAACAATCAAAGGATTCATAGAATGCGATTTAAGAGAAAAAAGCCTCATGACCATGAGGAAAAATGAAAGCAAAATACGTTAGTTGATAAAGTGTATAGGCTCAAAAGGGAAAGTGCCCTTTTGGGCCTTTTTAATTTAAAATAGTTCTAAAGAACAAGTTAACAATCTGTAGATTCTGTATGTTTTAAAGATCAATCGTTATACTAGTTTTAGACCGAATTATCGTTCTAAAGGAGGTGTCACAATGGATTTAAAGGCGGTTGGTCAGAGAATAAAAGCTGCAAGGGAAGCTAAGAATCTTACACAAGAAGAATTGGCAGCACTGGTAAGCTTAAGTCCAACTCATGTAAGTGTTATAGAGAGAGGACTGAAAGTAACAAAACTTGATACCTTTATTGCGATTGCAAATGCATTAGATGTTTCAGCAGATACACTATTGATTGATGTTGTGACACATTCGGTTACTGGCGTTACGAATGAATTATCTGAAATGATAGAGAAACTACCTAAAGAAAAGCAACAGAGAATTATCAATGCGGTGAGGGCATTGGTGGAATAAATACATGAATAAGAAGATGGAAGGGCTTATTGCTCTTCTTTTTTATTTGGTTTAACGTGAAAATATGATATAGTAGTTCTAAAGACTTATATATAATTCTGAGGAACTTAATAAAATGAAGAAAAATAATATAACACTTGTATTTGTTGCTATCGTTTTTTCGATTATTGTTGGAATGATAATTGGAAAAAGCTTATTAAAGTATAAAGAAGGTGAGCCAGATGTAGTTGGCAGTTTTTCTATGAATAGAGATGAAAATCTTACAGTAGTTGCTAACAGAAAAAATATTTCTGATAAAGAAGCATTTGCAAGACTGCTTTTAAAAATGTACAAAGAGAATTCATTTCATTCAATAAAATTTTCTACAGATCATGGATATGCAACCAGCCTTGATATGACCGTATATTCTTGGAAAGAAGATATCGAAAATGGAAAATCCATTATGCAGATAGAATTTAGACCGATTGAATATGGAAAAGATTATGATATTGTTCATAATCTAGATAAATATGTTCTTTTTATCGATGGAACAGAAATAAAATGAAATATATAGATATGCAGATAAAGCGCAGAAAAAGAGGATTGCTCAACGCAGGATATTTTCAATTATTACCCCAAAAAATGATAAGAGAGAGGCAGCGGAAAAGCCGTTGCCTCATTTCAGTATTATGACACTTAATCTAGTTCTGCCCCTAACTCATACCTCCAATACTCCGCTGCCTCATACTCCCTGGGTTCTGAGAGTACCGGTACGGTAAAGAGTTCAACCGGAACACCGAGTTTTGATGCGAAGAGTTTCATAAGATCCTCTTTCGGTGTTCGGACATCGCTTTCATAGTGAGAAATCCGGACATCAGCACAGCTTTCTGGAAATCCAACAGCCATGCCGAGTTCTTTCTGGGTGAGATGATTTTTCTGTCTTAAGTGTTTTAATTTTCTTCCAAATGTAATCATAGTATTATTCTCCTGTACTTCCAAAAGCCCCGGTTCCTCGTTCATTACCAAGGTCCAGGACAAAATCTGCGATCACGACTGGTGTAATCACCAGCTGACCGACGCGTGTGTCTTTATGAATGGTCTGAGAAGATGTGCTTACGTTGCTGATAATGGCATGGATCTCACCACGGTAACCGGAGTCGATCGGTGGAAGTTCGCATACCAGTCCTTTTGCTGCCATGCTGCTTCGTGGAAAGACATATCCGGCAAATCCATCGGGGATGATGAGACCAAATCCAAGTGGAATTCTTGCAACCTCACCTGGTTTTAATACGCAATCATAAGGCATGAATACATCAGCACCGGCATCATTTTCATGTGGCCGGAAGGGATAATGATCTGCTTTCAGACCAAAGTCAATCAGTTTAATCTTTATGGCTGCTCACCTCCCTTCTGATGAGCAATGGATAATCTGCTTTTAAGATATCTGACGGTATCCAAAGTTTTGAAATAGGATTCTGGCAGGACATCTGTTTTTCCATACAGCTTCCTCTCTGACAGAATGGACCGGTCAGATCCGGTGCAAAAAGAATCGGGCTTAATTTGTACAATCTCTGCCAGATCTGTAGCATCACAATCCTTGTTTCATCCGTATTTCTTCTGCAGGTTCTCTGACCGATCATATGCTTCCACTGGTAAGGCGTTGCACTGATGATCAGTACGTTTCGAAGTCCCTGAGGTGTGGCATATCCGGCTGAATCATGATCAATGCCTAAGGCACAGAGTTCTGTATAGTGGTCCAGATCTGACTGACAGCTTTTTTTGTAAATATCCTGGATTTCTTTATCTGCTTTCATGATCCCATATGGAATAGCAAATGCAGCATGACCGGAATAATTGCTGTACTGCAGAGATGCACTCATGTACTTTACTTCGTTCTGATGCCTTGTGATCTGTGCCAGGAAGCGTCTGCTTGCACCAACAACAGCCACGGTAATGACCATGAATTTCTGTACGGTTGGATGTGGAAGCCCCGCAATGTTTTCTACGGTCTTCTGACTGTAGGATTGATGGTAAAGGTCCATCAGATCTGCCATGCTCTGAATCGTATGACCGTGTTGTGTGAGCCTGGCAGCAAAGACCATATTTTGTTCTGCTTCCCGGATTCCATAGCAGTTTAAGATAGCTGTTTCAATGTGATCCATAGGCCTGTTCCTCCTTTACCAGAGCTTTTAAAAGGATCAGATAATTGATGCAGTCTGTGATTTTTTCATCCCACTGTTCCATGTCAAAATGTAACAGAGTGGAATAACACATATCGTAAAGGGATACGACATGTTTCGACATCATGCCGGCCAGTGCTGCTTTTGGATCACAGTTCTGTAAAGCGGCAGCAATCTTGAATGCACTGAGGCGGTCAATATTATCACCGGTATATTCTTTCTTTTTATGTGCCAGAATATCGGCACACTTTCTCATCTGAAGTTCAAATACAACATTAAATTCTTCTTGTGTCATGTGATAGTTCCTCCTTTGTTTTGTAATAGTTATCGTTCGAGATCTTTGGTTTTTGATTTCACTGGTTCTGGAATCTGCATCTGAAGAATGGCATCAACATTCTGATCGGCAGTGTCCAGATCTTTTAATTTTTCTTTCAAGCTGCTTATTGCTTCTTCTTCGGAAGCTATCTGCTGTTGCAGTTTTTCTTTTTGTAAAGTCAGGGTTTTTAGGCTTGTCATCTTTCCATCCTGATAAAAGGATCTCAGCCAATCTCTGGCTTCTTCATATTTCTGAATTTCTTTCGCATGTTCTTTCCGGTACTTTCCTTTGTACTTTGCATTTGAAAATTGGGAATAAACTTCCTTGTTTGCATAGTACTGTCCGGTGTAGCGGATCTGATCATTGAGAGTCCTTAGATTGGACCGATGCTGAGCAAACTGTGTCTGCATTTCTTTCAATTCCTGCTTTGATGCAAGCAGTGTGTTTTTCAAATCTGACTGCGTATCAAATCCATGTTCCTGCACATAGATAATGGTATTTGCCATTTGCTGCAGATTAGAAAGTTTTACCCGATGAGCATAAGCCGGGCTCTGCATTGCTTTCACATTTGTCTGGAGATTTACAACCAGGCACAGGTGAGATCTGACGTAGAGAATGGCCAATGGATCCTTGCGTAAGAAGGTCTGTTCCAGGTGTTCTTTTCCATATCGTGTTCCAAGTGCACGTTCAGAAATCCGCTTCTGTCGATCAGGATGAAGATAGCTGTATCTGCCACGATGCTCAATCACAGAGATCTGAAATAGTTCCAGAAGTTTAGATTGGAATTCATCAAAATTACTGGAAGTGACAGCACATTCATCAATCGCTTGTCGCAAATATTCTTTCTGCGTAAGGAATACGGTGGATGTTGGTTTGAGACCATCTTCGATAATTTTCCGATTGATCTCATCTATTGTTTGCTGGCCGTGTTTCTGTGCCATATACTCTTTCTGAGTGATTTTTCTTTCAGCCGGAGCAAGAAGATCTATCTGGTGAAGTCCTTCCTGTAGGCAACGATCCATGACAGTTTTCTTAAAAGTGTTCATGAATTTATCCGTGGAACGATGCTTGTATCCGGCAACTTCTTCATGTGGTTTATCCATATAAGGCTGCCTTTCCACTGCAGTCTTCCTCACACTGTTGATGACGATGTGAGTATGGATATTTCCGGATTCATTGTGGCCATCGGTGTGAGTAACTACCAGTGCCTGATATCCAAGAAACATCTGCTTTGCAAGTTCCAAACTGATTGCTTGTGCTCTCTCGCCGGTAAGTCCATTTTCTGTAACATCGGCTGGATCGTAGCTGATAATGTAGTGGTGACTTTTGATATCTTCACGTTTCTTATTTTTGTGAAAATGAGCATTTGTCAGTTCGCATTCCTTGTCAAAAGACATCGGATCACAGTTCAGTCCATCCATATAAAACTCTTTTCGCAGGATGCTTCGTCCGGATTCATCTACAATCTTTTTCCCGGTTTTTTCATCATGTTCAAACAGAAGATAATTGATAGCAGCCGAGTAATTTGCATTTCTGCTTTTAATGTGTTTTACGATTGCCATTCATACCACCTGCCAGTTTCAGTACCTCTTTTCTTAATAGGAATAAGTCCGTGATGCACTGATGAATCTCATTTTCTATAGCACGTGACTGACTGCCACCACTGTTAAAATGCTTGGCAATCTGATTGAGATTCGATCCAATCTTTCCATATTCACTGACCAGTTTTCTGAGATCGTTCATGTCTGCAACAACTTTAATCTGATGATTGATTTGCTTCTCAAGCAGAAGTTTTCTCAGATATTCAGATCGTGAGATTGAAAAACAAGTAGCTCCTTGATCCAGCAAATTGAGTTCGACATCTGTCAGTCGTACTGCAACAAAATGTCTGTGATTTAGTTCTTTATCTTTGTTTTTTGTTCTCATACTCCTCCTTCCGTTGCTACTATTCCGCCCACTGGGAGTCCACGTATTTCAATATCGGCTGTCCCTTCCGATATTAGAAATAGTGCTGTGAACACCTTTAGGTGAAACCAACAGACAAGTGAAACGTCTGTTATGAAGAGGGTATGGGGAGATCCCCATCAAGATAAAACCCATAGGAGAACAGGATGCCAAGTGGCAATACTGTTAAACACGGGTGGATCTTGCTCTTATTTTTATCCCTCTATATAACGAAACGCTCAGAGACTGTTTTACAGTGGGGGAAAAGAAAAAATATCAAAAAATTAATGATTAATGGTGAGCTTGTGATAGAATGAAAAAAAGAGAAAAGCATAAAGTATGTAGTTGTGGAGAATATTTGTTATGATTAGAAAATTACTGAACGGAGATATCGATAGAGTTGCTGACATATGGTTAAAGACAAATCTGAAAACACATTATTTTATTTCCAATCAATACTGGAAAAGTAATTATGAATTAGTGAAAGAAATGATGTTACAATCCGAAGTCTATGTGTATGAAGATGATAAAATGATTCAAGGATTTGTAGGATTAAATGATGAATATATCGAAGGTATTTTTGTCTCTGATGAAATGCAGTCGTGCGGCATCGGTAAGCTTTTATTGGATTATATTAAGGATAAAAAAGTTAGATTACAATTAAATGTATATCAGAAGAATGCCAGAGCAATTTCTTTTTACCAAAGAGAAGGGTTCATTATTCAATGTGAAGGTTTGGATGAAGCTACTGGTGAAAAAGAATACACCATGCTATGGAAACAAAAATAGAAATCGAAATTTGTAGGAATAGGTATTCCGGAAAATATACAGAAAATCACGCATTTGTGGGGATGATACGAATCGTGTCATACATGTGAAAGAGCGATTCTTACGTCATTTTACGCTTTTTGATAAGGTGAAATCGTCGAAAAGACAAACCAATATAGAAAGGACGTATAATGATGAAAAAGAATGGAAAACAAGTTTTATTTTTAGGAGGTATATTTATTATAGCGTTTGCAATATGGACAGCTTTGATCCAGATGGTAGACGTGCAGCCACTGGGGCAGAATGCAACGAATATTGGATTTGCAACATTCAATTGCTGGTTTCATCGTTTAACAAATGTTAATATGACAATTTATACGATTACCGATTGGATGGGTCTGATTCCTTTAGTTGTATTCATCATAAAGTGAACGCAAACAGCACTTTGATATGTAAGGGTCATAAAATGCCAGTAATTTTTCAATCGCTTTTTCGTTTCCGTCCATAGCTGATGAAATCAAGTAATAAGACGGTTTCTTAAATAACTGTTTCATTTTCTAATGTTCCTCCTTGAGTATTTTTTTCATAGTTTCCAAAGCGTGATGTCGGTTTCTAAATACACCGCTTTGCGTGATTTTCTGCAAGTTGGCAATTTCACTTTCTGTCATTTCCAAGAAGTAATACATCAACAGAGTATTGCGTTTTCTTTCTGGAAGTTTCTTCAAGGCTTCTGCCAATTCATCATCAAGGACACGAATATCAATGCCACATACTGAAAAGATTGTATAATCTGTTTCGTAGTCGTCCCAAACAGCCATTTTATCAACAAGGACATCTGGCAATTCGCTGAAAGATATTTCTTTATTCTTACGACGGTTTAATTCCTTGTAATAATCTTTCACGACACTACGGACAACTTTCTTTAAACAACTTTCAAAACGACATTGAACTGTTTTCTGGAAGTCAGACGGTTTCATCAATCTCACCTCCTTTCCTTTATGATTTGAAAAGTGTTTATCCCTCTTTCCGCACCATATAAGGACAGCTAGGTGTGATTTAATGACCTCTTTTGAAAAATTTTTTAAATTTTTTCGGGTATGAAAAAAGCCCGCACAAAACATATAGTCTGTACGAGCCTTTAAAGCTAAAACATAGTAATATTGTATCATTAAGAATCACAAATCACAAGTGATTTGTGATTAATCACTTGTGATTTGTGATAAGTGATTTGTGATTAATATATAAAAGCCCTCTTTAAAGGGCTTTTCAGACTGTAGACAAACTTGGTGTTGGGTCTTATGCCCAGCACCATTTTTCGCTAATAATCAATTCCTTTTTTATTTTTCTTAAAAAAGCCAAAAATCCGGCTGTATTCCAGCCTCGTTTTTCCAGTATTTTTGCCAGCTTCTTCAAATTCATGCACGCGAAGGTAAGCCCGGCTTTCATTTCCATCCGTGCTTTACCTGTATATTGTGTATAACGAAATCCATGCTGTTCTTTGGCTGTGCCAAAAATCCGCTCTATGGTTTCTTTCCTTAATTGATAGATCTGTCTGTTCCCGATCGTATGCCGGATGTCCTCCGCTGCCTCCATATATTCTTCCCACACATGACGTGTAACCAGCTTTACATGATCTTTGCTTTCAGTACATTGTGAAAGATATTGACATCCGGCACACTTTTCGCCACAACTTTTATACTCTTTATATCCGTTTCTGTTTGTCGTGCTATAAGTTAATATTTGTGATGCTGGACATATGTAACAATCATAGTACTCATCATACGCGAATTCGTGTTTCTTCAAAAATCCATCTTTTGTTTTGGGACAGCTATACGGGAACAGCGGCTTAATCCCATCTTCCAGCAATCGATGAGCGATTGCCGGTGTTTTATACCCTGCATCTGCAACTATCATTTGCGGGTTTAATTTATTCAACTTATCGTATAAAGTTTTAAAAGTGCGGCTGTCATGTTCATTTCCAGGATGTACTGTGTAACCAAGAATCCAGCCATGCTTATCACAGGCAGTTTCTACCGCATACGCAAAAACATGTTTATGCTCACCTTTTCGAAACCACCCGCTTTCCGGATCACTGGTACTGCATTTTTGTGTTTTCACACCTTCTGGGATTTCTTCTGGTTCCGAAAGTGGGGCAGTTCCAGCACCTCCAGCACCTCCTGATGTTGGCGGCTGATTATCATCTTTTTTCTTTAGTGGCCTTTTTCCATGCGCCAGACGATCTTTTTCGATTTCTTTATTTAGCTCTTCCTCATACCAGAGAGCCTGTTCACGTGCAATTCTTTTGCGCATTTTTTTGCTGTTTGCACAGGCTTTTATATGTGTTGCATCAACAAAAATCTGATCTGTATTTACAAGTTTGTATTTCATGCAGTCTTCCAGAATCTTTGAAAAGATCTGCTCAAAAAGATCTGTATCTTTGAAACGGCGGGTGTAATTTTTTCCAAATGTAGAAAAATGAGGAACAGGATCCAGCATATCCAGTCCAAGAAACCAGCGGTAAGCAACGTTTACTTCAATCTCTTTTATGGTCTGACGCATACTTTTTATTCCATAAAGATACTGAATAAAAGGTATCTTTATCAGCATGACCGGATCCATACTGGGACGACCATTATCCAGACAGTATTTTTCTTCTACCAGATCATAAATAAAGTTCCAGTTGATTGCTTTATCTATCAAACGAAGCATATGATTTTGTGGCACCATGTCATCCATGCTAAACATCATCATCTGTTCACGTTTTTTATCTGCATTTTTTGTCATCATAAAAAACACCGCCTTTCTGATAAGATCATTATACCAGAAAAACGGTGTATACAATAGAAAATCCCGGCAATGCCGGGACTTTGTCTACAGTCTGAAAAGCCCTCTTTAAAGGGCTTTTATGTTTATTTTGAAAAAGAGATAAAATCAATATATCCCTTTTCCCCAATTTTTACAACGGCATTGTAGGGCTTTTTCTCTTTGTTTTTGATTCCTTTTACCAGGGTTTCTTTTCCCTCCAGTAATTCTTTTACATTCGTTTTGGTTAGTTTTTTCTTTCTAAAATGTTCAGCTAAAGTAAACTTACATTCAGGATAATTTGAACAACCATAAAACGATTTTTTTAATACAATATTGTTGCCACACTTAGGACATTTTCCTACAAGGGGTCCCGAGCGCTTAGTGGGAATTTGTACCCCTTATCGATACAAATTCCCCGTAGGCGCTAGGGACCTCTTTAGCTTCTTGGAAGCTGTCAGTAGTATATCTAATAATTTATCTCCATTCCCTTTAGTAACGTGTAACTTTCCAAATTTAAAAAAGCGACTCATAGAATTATTTCCTCCCGTTAACTAATAGATAACTATTAAAAATAGACAATACTTGCTCATAAGTAATGGTACTTAAATTGTTTACTTTGGCGTGTTTCATTGCTTGATGAAACTGATTTTTAGTAAACAGTTGACGATATTCTCGATTGACCCATTTTGAAACAAAGTACGTATATAGCTTCCAATATTTATCTGGAACATCTGTGGTATGGCGGGTAAGTTTTATTAAGACACTGTTTACTTTTGGTTTAGGATGAAAGCATTCCGCTGGCAGCTTAAGCAATTGCTGAATCGAGACTTGAGTGTGCAAGAGCAACCCTAGTGTTCGGTGAATATCCAAGGTACGCTTGTAGAATCCTTCTTCAACAATCAGATAGATGTCAGACGCACGGCTTTCAAAAACCACTTTTTTAATAATTTGTGTGCTTAAATGGTAAGGAATATTCCCAACAATTTTATACCTCTGTTTGTTAGGGAATTGAAACTGTAGAATATCTTGGTGAATTAAAGTGACACGAGTATTCAGTTTTAATTTTTCTGACGATAAGTTGAATAGATGACTGTCTAATTCAATAGACGTTACCTGTTTACTTATTTTAGCCAGTTTCGTCGTTAAATGCCCTTTACCTGTTCCAATTTCGTAAACGGTATCGGTTTCTTTTAAATTCAATTGTTTTATTATTTGGTTGAGTACTTTTTCACTCGTTAAAAAGTTTTGAGAATATTTTATATTTTTGTTCATGTAATCACTCCTGAAGTGATTACATCTGTAAATAAATACAGAAGTTAAACGATTTGTTTGTAATTTTAGTTATCTGTTTAAAAAGTCATAAGATTAGTCACTGGTAGGAATTAATCTAACGTATTTATTTATCTGCGTAATCACTGTTTTTAGTCTGTTTCAAAACAGTAGATGTTTTATCTACATTACGCATTTGGAATACCAACATGACGAATCCCTCCTTCTTAATTACAAATTTTTAGCATCTAATTTAACTTCAATTCCTATTATACAAAATTTTAAGATAACAGTCAAGAACATATCTGCACAAGTTGTAGATATACCATAAATGCTGATAATCAACATGATTACGCTTACCATCAAATAAGTAAGTGTTTCTTGCTTATTAAAATTATCCATAGTACAACGTGAATTCCAGAGAAAAAGAGAAATCGCACCAAGAATAATACTTAAAACAAAAATGACATTTCTTTTTTTACTGTCACGGAACATTTTCTTTTCATTTTGTTTGTCAAAATAAAGAAAATCACGTATCGTCATTTTACTTATTCTTCTTAATAGATTAAGCAAAACCAAAACATAAATAGTTAAAAAATAAATTATCAATAGTCCAATAGAAACGAAATTCAAAGAAATAAAGAGAGTTTTTGGAATACCCAGTAAGTTTACAATTACTAACGACACAAACTGGCTGAATAAAAAGCCAATAGGAATAGCTAATACAAATGCTAAAATTCCCAACAGTATATTTTCAATTACAACTAAGTGGGCAATTTCTTTTTTCTTAATGCCAAGAAGCATATATGTTCCTAATTCTTTACTTCTTTTTTCAAACATAAATTTCGTTGTATAGTTGATCAAAAGGGATGTGGTGTCTGTCAATGCTCTAAGGGATGCGTCGATAAGGATGATACAAATTCTACAATTGATAAAATTGCTGCCGCAGA
>NZ_QUDV01000007.1 GCF_003477705.1 Dorea sp. AF36-15AT | reverse complement strand
AGAGTTTCTTGTATACGGTTTTGAAGGTATATATGATGAGGCTGTAGACCATAAGGTTTACAGTCTTTTTTTTGCTTTACAGGAAATTGCTTTCCTGTAAAGCAAAAAACGCTCCGCGAGGATGCGCACTGCGGCGGATAAGGTAGATGTCGCAAGCGACCGCCGCAGGCGCGAGAATGTGCCAAGGCACATTCTTTGTTCTATTGAGAATCTGGTAGAGAGCAATTGATACTTCAAACGTAAAGAAAGACAAAATAAATGCCCGCATAAAAGCGGGCACTTTTAGTTCTATAATAAATATTAACCTACAAACACGCAGTCTCTGTTAATTTCATTCAGACTGGATACGCCACACATCTTCATGGTATCTTCCAGTTCACTACCGATCTTTTCAATATAAGAGCGGACACCTTCTTTTTCACCACCATATACGGCAGTTACAAACGGTCTGGCAATAACAACTCCATCAGCACCAAGTGCAAGAGCTTTGAACACATCAGCACCACTGCGGATACCGCCGTCTACCAGAATCTTCATGGAATCGCCGACTGCATTTGCAATAGTCTCCAGAACTTCAGCTGTTGCCGGGCACTGATCTAATACGCGACCGCCATGATTGGATACGATGATTGCATCTGCACCGGCTTCTTTAGCTTTGAGTGCACCTTTGACGGTCATTATACCTTTTACAATGAATGGAGTACCGGCAAGCTTAATAATCTGGCGGAGTTCTTCGACCGTTTTGCTTCCGGCAGGTGGGTCAAGATTCTTCAGGAATGGAAGACCCGCTGCATCGATATCCATTGCTACGGCAAATGCTTTTGATGCGTGCACCAGATCCATTTTTTCTTTGATCGTGTCAAGATTCCATGGTTTTACCGTAGGAATGCCGATACCATCTGTTTTTTGAATAGCTTTGGTCGCGGCGACCATGACATTGCTGTCTATGCCGTCGCCAGTGAATGCTGCAATTCCGTATTCGGCACATGCAGATACGAGAATGTCATTATAGGTTACATCAGTCTGGCAATCACCGTAGTGCAGCTGTACGGCACCGACCGGTCCGGCAAAAAATGGATACTGAAATGTCTTGTCAAACAGTTCCAGACTGGTATCAACTGGTTTGTTCTCTGCGATTGTATCCATCTGTAAGCGGATTTCTTTCCATTTGTCATAGTTGCGGATGGCAGTATCGCCGATTCCTTTAGAACCAGGTCCCGGCATCTGGTTACGACAGGCTTTTCCATTGCATTCCGGACAGGCTTTACAGTAGTTTCCGATTCGCTTTCTTGCCTGTTCGATACATTCTGAATAATTCATGGTTTTCCTCCTTATTGTATGGTTAGTTTAAATGATTCATATTGCATTTTGGGAGATTCCACTCGTAATGTCTGGCGAGCAGACGGATTACAACTACCAGGGTTGCACTGAGAATCAGTGCCATATCCTGAGAGATACGGCTGCCTATGTATGCATAGAAAACCGCTCCGGCAATTGAGGCACAGGCATATACATGCTTGCGCAGGATTGCTGGTACTTCGCATGCCATCATATCCCGCAGAAGACCGCCGCCGACTCCGGTAATCACACCGAGGAAAATGGTTAAGAACTGAAAATTCCCCTGTCCGGCAGAGATGGAAGTATTGACACCAACTACAGTAAAAGCCCCCAATCCGATTGCGTCCAGAAGATTCATTGTCCAGTCATAATATTCTGCGGTCAGCAGAAATCTGGAAATGTTTTTAGAACGCATGAGCAGGAAGATAATGATTGCTGCGATGACGGCAACTGTTACATATACCGGCTTTAGAAAAAGCGTCGGCGGGTGAATGCCAAGCAGTACATCTCGTATCATTCCGCCTCCCACTGCGGTAATAACACCGAGCACTACAATTCCCAACAGATCCAGGTTTTTTTTAATTGCAACCATAGCTCCTGAACAGGAAAATGCTGCAGTTCCAATGAGCTCCATAATGAATAGAACCGAAATATTTCCTGGCATAATACAAGTCCCCCTATAACATACTTCGTATTGTGCAAGTGATCACTTGACAGTGAATAGAGCACTATATCCATTATAAGAAAAAACATCTGTTATTTCAACTCATCCAGAGCACGAAATTCATATCCCAATTCTTCCCATTTGGTAAGTAATTCATCTAGGATCTGAGCATTCGTTGAAGAGGTGCTGTGAAGCAGCACGATGGCACCTGGATGGATGCGTTTCAGTAATTTTTCAAAGGCCTCATCTTTCGTAGGCTGATTATCCTGATACCAGTCCACATAGGCAAGACTCCAGAAAAATGTTTTGTAGCCAAGTTCTTTTGCCATAGCCAGATTGGATGTGCTGTATTTGCCCTGAGGTGGTCGGTAGAAGTGCGTCATCGGCGATCCAACAGTCTGTTCATACAGATCCTCCACCTGTTTTAATTCATTTTGAAATGATTCTTTATCTGCAATCTTGGACATATCGGGATGGCTGTAGGTGTGATTACCGACAATGTGCCCCTCTTCGTTCATCCGCCTGACCAGATCAGGGTTTTCTTTGACAAATGTACCGACTACAAAAAATGTGGCGGGAGCGTTATGTTTTTTCAGAGCATCCAGAATCGGGGCAGTATTACCATTTTCATATCCGGCATCGAAGGTCAGGTAAATAACTTTGTCGGTTGTATCCTGCGCATAATAGGCGTCATATTCGGCAAGCTCAGTCATAGTTGCATTACCAACTGGAGTTTTGCCGTCTTCTTGAAAGCTGAGTCCCCAGTTCCCTTCAGCAGAAGAGTGTATCCGGGCATCTGTCGGAGTTATGGCAGCCTGATCTGGAACTGAAAAGAAATATGTGCTTAGGAAGCCAGCAAAATGTCCTACGAGAAATGCCAGAGAGAACAGGAACAAAATGGAAAGAGCTTTTTTGATGATAAGATGATCAGAGTGAAGATTCATAGAGATATCTAATCCTTTTTGATTAATTTATTCACAAACATGGATAAAAAGTACTCTGTTAAATTGACTTTTTAAAATGGCAGGATTATAATGGAAAACGTTGATTTTTTAGGAGGACATTATGAAATATTTACAACAATTTGGAATAATCCTTGCGGTGTCATTTGTCGGAGAATTGCTGAATTATGCGATTCCGTTATCGATTCCTGCAAGTATATACGGGCTTGTACTGATGTTTGTATGCCTGTGTATGAAATGGATCAAACTGGAAGATGTGAAAGAAACGGCTGTATTTTTAATCGAGATCATGCCATTAATGTTTATACCGGCGGCAGTGGGACTGATTACTTCATGGGACATTATCCGTCCGAAGCTGCTGGCTTATGCAGCAATTACAGTTATATCTACCCTTTTGGTAATGCTGGTATCCGGATATGTAACAGACTGGATGCTGAAGGGCGAAAAGAAAGGAGAGGATAAATAATGAGTTTTTTTGAAAATTCGGTATTCTTCGGCGTGACGATCAGCATCGTGGCATATGGTGTTGGGTGTATATTGAAAGATAAATTGAAAATGGATATATTTAACCCGGTATTAATATCAATTGTGGCAGTAATCGCAGTATTGGCATGTGCACATATCGATTATGATGTATATTATTCCGGAGCACAGTATCTGAGTTATCTGTTGACTCCGGCTACAGTATGTCTTGCTGTGCCATTATATGAGAAGATAGAATTGTTGAAAGAGCATTGGAAAGCAATTGTGGCAGGCATCTTGTCTGGCGTGCTGACTACATTGCTCTGTGTACTGGCAATGAGCCTGATCTTCGGATTCAGTCATGAAGAATATGTAACATTTTTGCCGAAGTCTATTACTACGGCGATTGGAATGGGCGTATCGGAAGAACTTGGCGGATACGTAACGATTACCGTTGCAATCATTATTATTACCGGAGTACTGGGCAATATTATTGCACCGTTTGTGTGTAAGGCATTCCGTATTCAGGATCCGATTGCCAGAGGAATTGCAATCGGTACAGCGTCCCATGCGATCGGTACTTCCAAAGCTATGGAAATGGGCGAGATCGAAGGAGCGATGAGCAGTCTGTCAATTGTGGTATCGGGACTTTTGACTGTAGTAGGCGCATCGATATTTGCACAGTTTATATAAGAAGTATACGATAAATAGAGATGATTAAAAATGTCACCGGGCGCTTTGCCTGGTGACATTTTTAGTGAAATAGTTAAATTATAATTTAAGAACGTTTTCTTTTATATACGACTACACCACTCATTGCTACGGCTGCGAGCATCAGCACGATCCACAGCATCATATGGCTTTCATCGCCGGTTTTTGGTGTTTTCTTGGCATTAGAAGTTTTAGTGTTCTTGTTGTCAGCAGAGGTATTACCTGTAGCATTACCATTTCCTGAGTTACCGCTGTTAGAAGGTTTTTCGAAGGACGGTTTTGTTGGATCTTTAGGATCTGATGTATCTTTCTTTTCCCATTGTGCGGTGTAAGTAATATCACCGGATACAGTCTCTGCAACTGCCGGGTTCCAGCCTTTGAAAGTATATCCGTCGCGGGCAGGGGTGCCATTGAATGCCGGAGTAGCATCGCCATCTGACAGATTTGTGGTTACCTGGTCTTCAAAAATCACTTCATCGTCTACACCGTCTGTGTAAGTTACGGTATAAGTAATGATCGGCACTTCTTCTGTTATATATTTATCCAGTGGAGGCATTGGATCAATACCTGTTTTCCAGTAGAGATCTGCAAGTGGATCGTCAGAACCTGTATCAAGCTGTTCACCGTCTTTGACAGACTGTTTCGGGCTTGAGATTTTGATCGTACCGTCGGTTGCTTTCCCTGGAGTTTTTTCACCATATGCGGTTGAACCCTGAAGGAATGCTTCTGTAGTAGAGATTGTTCCATTTCCTTCTACGGCATTGCCGCCATCTCCGAAGAGGACATCTCCGCCGATTGCGATTAATTTACCGGAGCCGGTGATTTTACCATTGTCTAGTTTGATAGCTGTACCACCCTGAGAATAGAGCAGGGTATTTCCATCACCACCGAAAGCAGCAAGTGTAGCACCGTCTTCAAGGGTAAGTGTACCGTCTTTTACTTGAAGAGCGGTCTGACCGATTTCTGTTCCGGCGGAGTCGCCCTGAATAAATACATTACCTTTTACAGTTACATTGCCGGTAGTGGTCACAACCGGATCTGAAGTAGAACGGTCGGTAAGATCACCGTTGGCAAGGTAATTAGCATGAGAGTAAATGGCTGCATTTTCCAGGATAGAACCGTCTGCCATGCGAACCTGTCCGCATACAGAAGCACCTGTTACAAATGTTTTGTTAAAGCTGTCATAGTTCATGGAGAATGTACCACCACTCTGAACATCGATGATACCCTGTACGGTGGAATCCATCAGGTTCAGAGTACCACCATCTTCTACGATGATGTGGACGCTGCTGAGAATTTTCATATTAACAAATGTCAGGTTGCATCCGCTTGGAATGTATAAGGTCTGTGGAATATTACCACTCTGAACATCTTTCCAGGCAATGTCATACCCCAGATATCCGTAAGTTCCGGACTCATTGGAACCATACCATGCTTTTACATCCTTTGGTACACGAACACTTTCTGCTTCACCTGTGTTGGAACCAAAATCTCTGATAGCCCATGGCTCCATGATATTCCACATATATTTGCCATCCTGAGTCTGCGTCAGATTATCCAGGACAAGACGGTCAGCAAGCTTTTCATTTCCGGTGTATATGGTAAATGGAAGTGCATTACTTTCGGCTGTACGTCCTTGGTCATCCGTTACGCTGACAGAAATGAGATAATCGCCGGCATCCTTTGGTGTTCCATTCAGAGTAAGTGCACTGCTGATGGTCAGGTATACACCTTCCATACCACTGTCAGCATCTTTGCTGGTGCCTTTTGAGGTATCCGGTACGATATTTACCTTACTCTTACTTCCGACAATATTAATGTCAGAATCATTATCCAATTCTTTCCAGTCACTGTCGGCAGGCTCTTTGCCTTTTTCTACTAATGCGCCATATACAGTTACATTGCTGTTGTTATTGGAGCTTGCAGCACCGGTAGCACTAGATACGCCGTCGTAATCTTTCTGACCGACAATGGCGCATTCAAAGTTGCCTTCTAACTTTACATAGAGCTGCATATTGTCGCCCTGACCGTCATCAGCTGTGGCTGTCATCTTACCGTTAGTGTCAATCAGAATCTTAAAGGTGAGATCTTTGTATCCGTCGGCGGTAATGGTAATCACATCTCCGCTTTTTAGTACAGGAACTGTCGATGAAGAGCTAAAGTCTTTTGCCGCAAATGTAAGACGGCTATTGGATGTGTCTGCACGATAGAAACCACCAGAGGATGGATTATATGAAATGGCGTTCCAGGCAGTTCCATTTACAGATACGCCTGTGATTTTAGATACATAGTCCACATTTTCTGGGAATGTGAAATACCAGTTCTGACTAAAGAAATCAGTCTCCATCTTGATGCTGTCGATACTTACAGTGCCATCTTCAGCAGGAACGTTTGCTTTGAAGACTGCGCTTACCGTTACATCAGATGCAGGCATGGCAAATGTATTGCCTGTTACGGTTATTTCTGCATTCTTAGAATCCTTCACTGAGATAGTATCCAGTACATATCCATCAGCAGGAGAAGCGGTTACAGTGACTTTTTCACCTTCTTTAGCGGTTACCTTGTCTACATTTACGGTTCCGTTAGCAGATGCTTTCAGAACGACTTTGTAGTCAGAACCTGTTGATGGTTTGTTATCATTCTGGACGATTTCTGCGGAGTATTCGTATTTTTCATATTTTACAGATACGGTCATATCATCGTATCCGTCTGCGGAAATTACGATCTTAGCAGGAAATGTGATTTTTTCGTTGCAGATTTTGAGAGCCTGATAATTACCGTAAGCTCCCATTGCGCTTTCTGTGTTCCAGATTGTTCCGGTATTACCCCAGTAGCTGAAAGTACCTTTGGTAAATTCTGTGTTATTAACCGTTACTTTGTTAATGGCTTTTACGTAATTGGTGGCAGCTGTATCATCGCCAAATCCAAGTGTTAAAAGTCCGTTAAAAGAACTGTTTTCACAATTGGTCACCTGCGTTGGCAATGTGCCAGCAGCGTACACCGTGCCTGCCTCCCGGACAGTAACGGACAGCACCATGACTGCTGCGATTAAGAGTGCGCCAAGACGACGCCATAACTTTTTCATAATGTGTGGTTCTCCTTCCTTTGTGTTATGGGTGTTAAGGTTTGTCAAAAGAATAGGCATAGTTAGTTTTAACTAATTATGCCTATAGAAGAATTTACCATTTAGACCAGCAATTGTCAATTAGAGTAAATGAGAAAGATAATCATTTGCTAAAAGGTAAAAATTTTTCAATTATGAGACGGGAGAATGTAGTGATTTGATACTATTTTGTGGAAAAAGCAGGTGATTTTGTGGATATGGTACTAGTCGATATAGGGAAGAGTTGATACAATAATCATTAAGAAATCAGAAGAGTACGGAACCTGAAAAGGAGAGAATATGTTTGACTTAAATGAATTTTTACTGGAATTAGATCATATGTATGCGACGAATCCGAAAGGGGTAGAGGCGTATTTGAAATCCGGTCTGGAGGAAGCAGGGAAATGTCTGGATGCTCCGGCGATGCTGACGATATTAAATGAACTGATGGGATATTACCGTGTGATGAGCAAGCCGACGGAGTGTGAGTGGTGCATTGAGAAAGCTGTGAGAATCGCAGAGAAACTTGGCATCCAAGGAACAACGGACTATGCTACGATGCTGCTGAATATTGGTACGGCGCAGCGCGTGATGGGGCAGATGGATAAGGCAGAATCTAATTATGAAGAAGCCTATGCGATATTTAAGGAAAAGTTACATGAACCGGATTATCGGATGGCGACATTATATAACAATAGAAGTATTTTGTATGCAAACACCGGCCGCCTTAAGGAAGCAAAAGAGGATCTGCAGATGGCGATGGGGCTGATTCAGAGGCTGGAGCAGTCGGATGTGGAGATTGCGATTACACATGCAAATATCGGTAATCTCTGTTTTGCATTACAGGAACTTGACGAAGGACTGCAGCATATGCAGCAGGCAGCAGAAATCTTTGAATGTCAGGAAGGAAAGAAGGATCCGCATTATGCATCGGCATTGTCAGGACTTGGGGAAGGGTATTTTCGAAAAGGAGAACTGGACAAGTCGATTAAAACGTACGAAAAGGCATTGGAGGAGATTCTGACAAATTACGGAGAGAATGATTATTACCGTGTAACGGTTCGTAATCTGGAATTGGTACGGGATACGAAGAAGCGTGCGGAAGCGGTTCGGAATCAGAAGATGAAAGGCATGGATATTGCCAGAAGATACTATGAAGAATATGGAAAGCCGATGCTGGAAGAAAAATTTCCAGAGTATGTGGACCGGGTGGCAGCAGGACTTGTGGGCGAAGGATCAGAGTGTCTGGGATATGATGATGTGACGTCAGCAGATCATGATTTTGGCCCGGGATTCTGCCTGTGGCTTACCAGGGAAGATTATGAAGCTGTGGGACAGGAGATGCAGAGAGCCTATACAGAACTTCCGGGAGAGTATATGGGATTCCCGGCAAGAAATGTGACTGCGCAGGGTGGTGACCGTGTGGGGGTGCTCTGTATGGATGAGTTCTTTCGGAGATATACAGGATACGAACAGGCACCGGACAGAGAAACACGAAACGGACTTGCGCGTTGGATGTCGATTCCGATACCTGCACTTAGAACCGTAACAAATGGTGAGATATTTACCGATCCGCTGGGTGAATTTACCAGAAGAAGAGAGACCTTTGCAGCGTATCCGAAAGATGTGCGTCTGCGGAAGCTTGCCATGTCACTTGGTGTGATGGCGCAGGCAGGTCAGTATAATTATGGACGGATGCGCAAACGAGGCGATCAGGCGGCAGCGTGGTTGTGTGTCAGTGAATTTGTAAATGCGGCGATTGAAACTGGGTATCATCTGAATCAGATGTATCAGCCATTTTATAAATGGAAGATGCGGGGCATGGATGCATTTCATGTATTAACAAATCTGAAAGAAAAGCTGACGCAACTGATGCAGATGTCAGGCGTAGATTCGGAGAATGACGGACAAAGCAGCGTGCAGAGTCAGATCGAGGACATCTGCGTAGGAGTAGTAAAAGAGTTAAACCGCCAGGGACTGACGGAGACGAAAGAAGCATTTCTGGAAATCCAGAAACAGGAGATCATAAGGAGGCTGCAGAGTGATGCAAGATAAAAAGGAGATGCAGGATAAAATGGAAGAACGGGAAGCGTTAATAGATGAAGTGATCGAGCGGGAATGGGAACAGTTTCAGAATGTGCAGAATGAAGGCGGTCGTGCGAGCTGTCAGGATGACCATGAGACATTTGTCATCATGCGGAAGAGTCAGTTTATGAACTGGACGCAGGAACTGCTGGAGAGCTATAGACAGGATCTGATTGAAGCAGAGGCAGCACACTGGAACCTGCTGACGGAAAAATATGCCCGCATGATGGAGAGTACCGCACCGGAGCGGTATGCGGAATTGGCAGATATTCTTCCGAAGCGGAGCAAAGAGCGTATCCAGATGCAGGAAGAGATGATTGCACAGCAGATACGATGGGAAGAAGATTTTGCGGCGAAATTTCCAGGGGTTGCAAGCACAGGACGTGTGATCCATACATCAGAAGATACGCCGTGGGATACTTCGATAGAGACATATGCCCGAGGTGAGATCAGTACGTATTCTGACCGGACGGTGGGCCTGCTTAAGAAGCTGTATGATCAGATGGCTGCAGATCACGAGAACTTGTCGGAGAAGACGCTGCGCAATATGACAGTTCTTTACGGTTATGAATCCCTGGAGGAAGCAGAAAAACAGCAACGCGCGAGATTGGAGAGATAGATATGGCGAAAGAGATTCTGGATATTGTAGATGATAATGGTCAGCCGACCGGAGAGGTGATCGACCGTGTGACGGCACACAGGGAAGGTATCCTACACAGGACATCTCATGTGTGGCTGGTGAGGATGAAAGACAGCAGATTGCAGGTGCTTCTGCAGAAGCGGAGTGAGGAGAAAGATTCTTATCCGGGATGCTATGACATTTCCAGTGCAGGACATATTCCGGCGGGTGTGGACTTTGTACCGTCAGCACTGCGGGAATTAAAAGAAGAGCTGGGCGTGGAAGTACAGGCAGAAGATCTGGTGTACTGTGGTCAGAGAAAGTTTCATTTCGAAGAGATCTTCCATGGAGAGAGGTTCAAAGATAATCAGATCAGCAATGTATACCTGTTGTGGATGGACAGAGAAGCAGAAGAATTCCAGATACAGAAAGAAGAACTCAGCGAGGTGCGCTGGTTTGACTTTGAAGAGTGCATAGAAGATGTGAAAAACGGAACAATTCCGAACTGTATTTATGTAGAAGAGCTGGAAATGGTTGGTAAAGATAATCATAAGACACAAAAATAACCGCCCCAGCCTCACTGAACGGTTATTTTTTAATCAACAAATGTGGGCTAACCGTCTATCGGTAGCACTCTTTTTCTATAGATATATTAGCATGTAATGTTGATAATGTCAAAAGGATTCTGGAACAATTGGTTTACTTTTCTTCTTCCGGATATTTCATTCCCCAGTCTTCCCTGCACCTGGTCATGACCTGCATAACGTCTTTGGTGTAATCCAGATGCAGGGTCTCGGTCACATCTTTTTCACCGCTTACAGCAGCTTCCATATCCAACACTTCATAGAGAAGAGCATCGGCGGTAGAACCAGCTTCAATAGTTTCCTTTTTGCCGGATTCGGTGTAGGTGATCACGGCTTTTTCTGCGCGGGGATATTCATATACTTCTATATACCCTTTTTCAAATATAACCAGTCCGCGCTTCGGCTGTTTGGCGTGAAGAGACAGGGTGACGGTTGCCATTTCCTGTTCCTGGTTGCTGAGAAGAATGGTTGCCTGTTCGTCGACACCGGTAGGAGCAAGCTTTACCTGCGACAGGATCTGATCCGGCGCTGATGACATGAACCAACGGACAAATGATAAAGCATATACGCCGATATCCAGCATAGCACCTCCTGCCAGATTACGGTTGAAGAAACGGTTCGCCATATCATATTCTTTATAACTTCCAAAATTCATCTGGATCATTCTTAACGGTCCGAGTTCTCCGGATACGGCAATCTCATGTAATTTTTTATATAATGGCATATGGTAAATGGTCATTGCCTCGGCGAGAATAGCATGACCGGATTCAGCAGCTGCTATAGCCTGAGCAAGTTCGTCAGAATTTAATGTGATGGATTTCTCGCAGAGTACATGCTTCCCGTTTGCCAGAGCCTTGAGCAGCAAGGGAAGATGGGTATTGTGTGGTGTGGAAATGTAGATGATGTCTACATTTTCATCGGTAAATATATCTTCCGGGTTATCGTATATTTTGGAAATGTTGTATTTTTTTGCAAATGCAACACCTTTGGCATAGGTGCGGTTAGAAACAGAATAGAGTTTGCGTCCCTGGCTTGCCATAGTCTGTGCAAGCTGATTGGCGATGACTCCTGTGCCGTAGGTTGCCCAGTTGTATGTTTTCATAGAGAATCCCTCCAGTTCTTTTCATGAATTTCATGTGTATTTACAATTCCTATGTACGTATTGCGTATTTTCATACTAAAATGAATCCCATGAAAAAAGAATATATAAAATTTTTATATATGCATTGACATGCGGATTGGAGAGAGGTATATTATATATAAAATTTATATATATAAATATTTTACACATATACAAGGAGGTGGTTCGATGTATTTTCCGGTATCTGCATTACTAATTGAATACATGATCCTGACAGTGGTAGAAAGCAAGGATTCCTATGGTTATGAAATCAGTCAGACAGTTAAGAAAGCTGCTGATATTAAAGAATCTACATTGTATCCGATATTGAAGAAACTGCAGAAAGCAGGATATCTGACTACTTACTCACAGGAGTATCAGGGACGAAAGAGAAAATATTATTCAATTACAGAGGAAGGAAGGGCACAGATTACATATCTGAGCAATGAGTGGCAGGTCTACAAGGATACGGTAGACGGTATTATCGAAGGGAGGATAAGAGGTTGAGCAGAGAAGAATATTTGAATCAATTGCATAAACATTTGCGGAAGCTTCCAAGACAGGATTATGAAGATGCGATGGAATATTTTACCGAGTATTTTCAGGAGACAGATGAGGAAGAGGCAGCAGAACTGATGAAGGAACTTGGTACACCGAAGGAGGCAGCCAGAGAATTGATGGCAAATCTGCTAGATAAGAAGATTGAGGATCATCAGAGCTATGAGGCAGACGGACAGACCAGAGCGGAGCAGAAGGGCTCCGGCAAGCATGTGGTATGGATCGCCCTACTGGTGTTGTTTGCAGCGCCGGTGGGAGTACCGCTTCTCGTGGCACTTGCGGCAGTCGTGCTGGCCTTGGTTGTGTGTGCACTGGCTGTTTTGCTATGTGTAGTTTTGTTTGCGGCAGCTATGGTCATTCTTGGCGGTAAGATTATTGCTCGTGGTATACTGGCTGTTCCATTCTCTATGGGCGGCTTCGCAATGATTACAGGAAGCGGGCTGTTTGCTATAGGAGCTGGCATTTTAGGTGTATTGTTGTGCGTATATCTGTGTAAATGGAGCAGCGTACTGATCGCAAAGCTGGTGCGTCGGATTACAGACAGAAAGAGAGGTTAGAGCGATGAAAAGTTGGGTAAAAGCATGGCTTGTGGCAGGAGTCGGATGTTGTGTATGTGGTGCAATTTTGACAGGAATCGGTGTCGCAAGTGGCGGTGGTAAATATGTGAAAGCGGCCGATCTGAACAAGATGGATGGAGCTGCAAAAAAAGGAGACAATGAGGTTCTTCTTGAGAAGACAAAACTGGATGATTTCGATTCGGTAGATATTTCCATGACGGATATGAATCTGCAGGTGGTTCCTTCCGATGACCGGTTCTGTTATATTTCTTATCAGGCATCTGACCAGACGAAAGATCCGATGAGTTATCAGGTGAAGGACGGCAAATTAACGATTCGGGAAAATGATAATACAGGTAAGTTTTATTACCATGTGGATATCGGATTCTTGTCAGGACTTTTGGGAGGAGGACCGGTCACAACGGATGAAAATGTGGTGACGCTTTACATTCCGGAAGAACAGGAATGGAAGATGGCTGATATTAAGACGGACATGAGTAACATCATGTTAAATGGATGCAAGATCGAGAATGGTACAGTGCAGAGCAATTCCGGAGATATTTACTTCAAAAACTGTGATTTTGATAATCTGAAGATAGATTCTGATATGGGAGATATCCACTTTGTTGGAACAGAAGATGTAATAGGGGCATGGAATATTCAGATAGATACAGATATGGGAGATGTCGATGTGGATGATGCACTCGGCGGTAAAGTGAAGGAAGACGAGGATGATTGTGCTCTGTCTTATACACAGAAAGGAAAGGGTGGAAATCTGGTGATCCAGACCGACAGCGGAGATGTCAGCCTGGATTGCAGATAACAAACGCTGATCATATCGTTACGTTACCTGATAAATGATTTGAGTTTATCTATATCATTGGTCAGGATCAGATCTTCATCAAATCCAATCTCTTCCAGCAGTTCAAGTGCCAGGGTGAAATTACCGACACCGCTTGGATCGTGTGCATCCGAGCTGACGGTGATCGGCACCCGGTACTGCTGGCAGAGATCTAACATCGTTCTATAATTATCGTAACAATTCACACGTTTTTCCTTCTTGATTAAGGAACTGTTATTCACTTCCAATGCAACATGATAATCACGGGCAGCCTGAACCAGTCTGTCATAATCTAACGGTGTTCGGTCATCGTCCGGATGAGAGACAAAGCGCACCTTGTCGTGCTTCATGCATTCAATTAGGTTCGTCGTATTCTGGTCGCGTCCTGCATTTTCATAGCACTGCATATGGATGCCTGCGATAGCGTAATCCAGATGATTGATATAACGCTGGCCAAGAGATAAGGTACCGTCATTCAGGACATTGATCTCGCTTCCGTGCAGTACTTCCACACCGTGGATTGTGCGTGGGATAACTTCCAGGTTCAGATAATAAAATGGATCTACCGTGCCCGGGATTCCCGGTGCATGTTCTGTAATTCCAATCAGAGATAATTCTTTTTCCGCAGCCGCAGCTGCCATCTCGCGGATGGTGCCATAGGCATGACCGCTGACCAATGTATGCATATGCATGTCTGCCAATAATTTCTTCATGTGTATACCTCCTGCCAATGCTATAAGTATATTCGTGTTAATTATAATAAGCCATCAGACGGAACGCAATCACAAAATGTAAAATGGAAAACATTTTCAAATTATATTGACACGATTATAAAATATGGTAAAATGAAAACGATTTCCAGATTAGAAAGGGGCGGTTCATTTGTCAAAAGCACAATATAAAACAAAACAAATGACCGAGATACTTACCTATTTGAAATCTGTTCAGGGACAGCATGTAACAGTGAATGATATCCGGAGGCATTTTCAAGAGCAGGGGATAGCAGTTGGAACCACAACGGTATATCGTCAGTTGGATAAGATGGTGAAAGAAGGAATTGTTGCCAAATATGTAGTGGATGAGAAAAGCAGTGCCTGCTTTGAATATATTGGCGGACAGGACGAAGGTCATCATTGTTATCACTGTAAATGTGAGAAATGTGGAAAGCTGATTCATTTGCATTGTCATGAGGTTGAGGAATTGAGTCAGCATATGATGGAACATCACAGCTTTGAACTGAATGCAATGCGTACCGTTTTTTATGGTGTCTGCAGTGAATGCAGGCAGAAGGAAGCTGGCTGCGCAGAATAATCCCTGGGAAAGGAGAAGCGCAATGAACGCAAATAGAAAAAAGAATATAGCAGTGATAGCATGTGTGTTATTTGTGTTTGTGACATTGGCTTCTCTGTTTTATATCGCAAAAGAAGAAAATCATCAGTGTACAGGTGAAGACTGCCCAATCTGTGCCTGCATCCATCAGGCTAAGCAGATTGTAAAAAATGTAGGAACCGCTGTAAATGATTCGGTCACAGCAGGTCTTATTTTTGTACAGAGATCACGGATATTGGAAACAGGATGTCTGTGCGTTTTGTGCATTACGCTGGTGAGTCAAAAGGTAAGACTAGACAGTTAAATAAAATCTTCATTGGAGCAGAATGGGTATAAGAGATGAAAGAATACCCTTTTATTTGTGTACTTATTTTTGGCACAATCTATAACAGAATTTACAATGGAGGTTTTATCATATCATGAAAAAATATATTTCTATCATTCTAGCCGTAGTATTATCGATCTGCGGTCTTTCAGCCTGCGGTCAGGCAGATTCCAATCAGACAACAGAAAAAGACGAAAAACAGATTAAGGTAGTAACAACCATCTTCCCGGAATATGACTGGGTACGTGAAATAGCAGGTGACGCAAGCGATCATGTAGATCTGACGATGTTACTGGATAACGGAGTGGATCTTCACAGCTACCAGCCGACATCGGAAGACATCATGAAGATATCGGACTGCGATCTGTTCATTTACGTGGGTGGAGAATCCGATGCATGGGTAGAAGACGCACTGAAAGAGGCAGTAAACAAAGACATGAAAGTCATTAATCTACTGGATGTTCTGGGCAATTCTGCAAAGGAAGAAGAGGTTGTAGAAGGCATGGAAGCTGAGGAAGAAGAGTCGGAGGAGAAATCTGAAGAGGAGGAAGAACCGGAGTATGATGAGCATGTGTGGCTTTCATTGAAAAATGCAAAGGTCTTTTGTAAGGCAATTGCAGATGATCTGAGCGAAATTGATAAAGATCACGCGGAGACTTATCAGAAGAATGAAGAGAATTATGCGGCAAAATTAGATGAACTGGATCAGAACTACCAGAAAACAGTGGATGAGGCATCGCAGAAGACGTTATTATTTGGAGACAGATTCCCGTTCCGCTATATGGTAGATGATTATGGTCTGGATTATTATGCAGCATTTGTGGGATGCTCGGCAGAGACGGAAGCAAGTTTTGAAACGATCACATTTCTGGCTGGAAAAGTAGATGAACTGGGACTTAAGAATGTGATGACGATTGAAAAATCTGACCAGAAGATTGCCAAAGCCATTATTGAAAATACGAAAGATAAGAATCAGAAGATCCTGACGTTGGATTCCATGCAGTCCGCGACATCGGATGATGTGAAAGCAGGAACGACTTATCTGTCTGTTATGGAAGATAACCTGGAAGTATTAAAAGAAGCATTACAGTAGGAGGGAAGAAGATGCAGCTTGGATGTAGAAATCTGACGGTAGGATATGATGGTAAGGCAATTTTGAAAAATATTAATTTTTCAGTTGAAGAGGGAGAGTATTTAAGTATAGTAGGTGAAAATGGATCAGGGAAATCGACATTGATGCGTACCCTGCTCCGGCTTCAACAGCCATTAAGTGGAGAAGTAATATTGGGAAATGGTCTGAACAGAAAAGAGATAGGGTATCTGCCGCAACAGACTGTCATCCAGAAAGACTTCCCGGCATCCGTGAGAGAAATTGTTCTCTCAGGATGTCAGAATCGCTGTGGGCTGAGACCATTTTATAACCGTGAGGAAAAAGAGTATGCGTATCAGATGATGGAGAAAATGCAGATCACACATCTGGAAAAACGATGTTACCGTGAATTATCCGGGGGTCAGCAACAGAGGGTCCTGCTTGCAAGGGCACTCTGCGCTACCAGAAAAATACTTTTGCTGGATGAACCGACAGCAGGTCTGGATCCTAAGGTGACAAAAGAAATGTATCAGTTAATCTATGAACTGAATCAGAGAGATAAACTGACGATTGTGATGATCTCACATGATCTGAGAGCATCACTCACTTACTCGAGTCATATTCTTCATACTGGCAAACATGTATTCTTTGGAACAAAAGAAGAATATATCAGACACGCAAGGCACAAAGAATATATAAAAGCAGCAGGAGGTATAAAGTGATGGATAAATTAATTCTGTATTTTCAGTATCCATTTGTGCGGTATGCAATGATGGTTGGCGTGCTGATTGCGATGTGTTCTTCGCTGCTTGGTGTCACACTGGTTCTGAAACGTTTTTCATTTATCGGAGACGGACTTTCCCATGTGGCATTTGGAGCGATGGCAGTGGCGGCAGTGTTGAATTTTACAAATAATATGTTGTTTATTCTTCCGATTACGATTGTGTGTGCGATTCTGTTGTTAAGAACCGGGCAGAATACAAAAATCAAAGGAGATGCGGCAGTTGCCATGATATCGGTAAGTGCGCTGGCAATCGGATACATGCTGATGAATATATTTTCAACAGGACCGAACGTGTCCGGTGATGTGTGCAGTACCCTGTTTGGTTCGACATCCATATTAACCCTTACTTCGGCACAGGTAAAAGTATGTGTAATATTGTCTGTATTAGTTGTAATATTATTTGTGTTTTTTTATCATAAGATATTCTGTGTAACCTTCGATGAATCATTTGCGAAGGCAACGGGAATGAAAACAGATTGCTATAATCTGTTGATTGCAGTGATTACGGCAGTGATCATTGTACTGGCAATGAACCTGGTGGGATCACTACTGATCTCAGCATTGATTATTTTTCCGGCATTGTCAGCGATGCGGATATTTAAGTCATTTTTATCTGTAACAATCTGTTCCGTGGTATTGTCTGTCATATGCGCAGTTCTGGGATTGTTATTGTCTATTCTGGCAGGAACACCGGTAGGGTCTACGATTGTAGTGACAGATATGGTGGCATTTGGCGTATTTAGTGTAATGGCTAGATTGACAGGGAGGTAATGTCCGTGAAAAGAACAGGAATAGGGATCTGGCTGCTGGCAGCAGTGGTGTTGATATCAGGCTGTGGAAAGCGGGCGGACAATGGAAAAGGTATTAATAGTGGAGAAACGGTAGATAAAGTTATAGAAAGTCAGGTAAAAAAAGAAGAACAAAAGAAAACAGAAGAATCGACCAAAGAAGATACTCAGAAAAATAATCAACAGAATACAGATACGCAGACGCCAGAGAGCGTACAGGGAACGGTCAATGCGCCAGAGGCGGCAGTGGATGTGGATCTTTCGGTAATGGACAGTGATATGATCTATGCAACGGTTTATCAGATGATGTCTGATCCGGAACAGTATGTGGGTAAGACATTCCGGATTGAGGGGAAGTTTTACGTAACATATGATGAAATGACAAAAAATCAGTATTATTATTGTGTGATTAAGGATGCAACAGAGTGCTGTGCACAGGGACTGGAATTCGTATGGGGAGATGGCTCACACATTTATCCGGATGAATATCCGACCGATGGCACGGAAGTAATCGTGGATGGCACTTTTGAACTATATATGGAAAATGACAGCAGATATTGCAGACTGGAAAATGCGGATTTCTATTTCTAATTTGCAGACATAATCTACTCCAACTGTGTTATACTGTAGATAATGACGACAGGAGGAATGCAGTATGAAGATTATGAAACAGGATGTAAAGATTCAGAAACTTGTCATTGAGGTGATGAAGCATGTGCGGCAGCAGACCTACACACCGGAGCAGTTGTGTGAGCGTCAGCGTATATTGGATGCACAGTATTTCTATTATTGGTCTATGGACATGAAAAAAGAAGAGTATGTCTGCGACCTTTTTACAGAGGATTTTACATACCGGTGCTTTACCGAGAGCCCGACAGAGCCGAAGGATCAGGCAATGCGTTCGAAGTATGTGAACCGTAATATGATGACGATGCATATGAGCCACAATCCGCTGATCTGGTTGATCGACGAGACACATGCGAGAGGTATTTTCCTGTATGAGGATAACAACTCCTACAAAGATCATACGGTAGAAGGCTTCTCCATGTACTGTAATGATTTCCGTAAATGCGAAGACGGCGTATGGCGCATCAGCAAGATGCGGATCGGCTATCGCAAGATGAACGGCGCGCTGGATGATTACGATGTGCCGAAGGACTGGGAACCGAAGAAATGGGAAGAATGGAACTGCCATATGGAAGTGTAAGATAAAGTACTTGAATTCTCCTGAGTTGGTGCTAAAATGGTATCAATTCAGGAGGATTTTTTATGGGGAAATCAGATAAAGTGAAATGGTTGATTGTGCTTCCGGCAATGCTCGGTGTTGTTCTGGTGACCTATGTGGAGCGCACAACGGATATCTGGGGATTTGGTGCATTTATCTGCCAGCTGATTGCAATTTTGGAATTGGCTTATGGTCTACGAATCGCGATGCTGGCACAGAACAGAAAGAAGTCCTATCAGTTAGCACCGGAGGAACGGCATGAGTATGCGAAGTATTTATATGAAAAGCAGTATCGGCGTTATCCTGCAGTTGCGAATCAGATGCTTTTTGTTATGGCGAGAATGAGTGTGCTTCTTGGTAATTATGAGCGCGCAGGAGAAGAACTTGTAGATATTCGTACGGATAAATGCAATCCGGTGCAGTTGAAACTCTATTATTATCTGAGGATTGTAACAGCACAGGCGACAGAAGATGTGGATAGTGTACAGGAGAATCTGACTCGTTTTGCCGGTATCCCGGATGTAAAAGGTGCATATCCGTCTGAATCAGAGCTTGCTATGTGGATAGAGCAAAGAGATATAGTACAGATGGCTGAAGCGCTTAAAAAGGCGGTAGCAGATAAGAAAGAGCATCCGATACGGATTGGTATCATTACTGTGATTCTTGCGTATAGTACATTTTTCTATGGTCTGTGGTATGGCATTAACCGTGATATGGGATATGAAGTGAGATATCATTTCGCGGAAATATCAATCGTTGTTGTTGGAATCGGTCTGGCAGTTCTTATAATCTGGGGAATTGTGAGTTTATACATACACAATTGCCAGGAATTAGCTGTGCAGTCGGGTAAAAGCAGAGTGGCATTGATAATCATCTATGGTGCTGCAGCGATATTTGCACTTTTGATCCTTGGAATGAGTAGTCTGAGTGTAGTACTGGGAATGGATGGGATAGAGACAGTAACAGATCATGACAGCAAATATACGTATATAACCGTACAGGAGGATTACGGTGGCGAGCGGAGGTACCGAACCAATAATCCATTTGTCATGCAGAGTATGGATAGCTTGTGGTTGTCTTCAGATACAACGGATGCTGATGAGAATAATGAAGAATCGCTGGATACGAATACAGGGAATTCATCAGAGACAGAAGATAGTCAGAGCGAGGATACGGTAGAAGATTACGAGATGGAAGGACAGCATGATGGTCTGATGATTCAGAATGCAATGCTGGCAGTCTATAATTATCTGCAGGAGCAGAATACTCTTCAAAATATGGCATTCAGTTACACAGCAAATGCAAAAGGAGAAGTTTATGCTATTGTCAGTGAAATGCAGGAAACAAAAGACGGCAATACGGTAAATGTGAGATACTGTCTGTACGATAATGGTTCCAAGACAGATGCAGATGGTAATTCCTGCGAAGAATTGGTGCTGGAAAAAGTATTTCCGGACGGTAATTACGAGACTGAATTGGTGGATTTTTATCTGGTAAATGCGGATACGATGCAGGTGACAGACGAACAGAAGAATACGTGGTAGAAGGTACTAAAAAAGGATATTTCCGTGGCGGAAGTATCCTTTTGCTAACTAGTAATGTTTCGTTTTATTCGGCAAAAAAGTATTCACATTGATTAAAATAGAATTCCTGTTCCTTCTGGAAAAGAGTGGTCAATGCAGTTACAGTACCATTCTGACGATATGCTTTCAATGCTTCCAGATATTCCGGGCGATTGGCGTCCTCGATAATAAATGGAGAGATATTGTGACGCAGACATTCACGGAAGAGAATGATACGCCCTGTACGTCCGTTCCCATCTTGAAATGGATGAATGATTTCGTAGCGTGCATGAAATTCTGCCAGTGTTTTTAAAGAGACATCTTGCGCATGATACCAGTTCAGTAATTCGGTCATTGCATCAGGAACCTGCGATGGCAGAGTGGTCTGATGGATACCAATCATATTTGGACGCTTTTTGTAATCACCAATGGCATAGCCGTTGGCACGATCCTCGAATACGCCACTTTTCAATTCAAAATGGAAGCTTTTAATTATTTGTTGATCAAGATCGGCATCTAAGATGTCTAACATTTTGTTGAACATTAAAAAATGTCCATTCATTTCTTCGACATCTTTGGCACGGTAATAATTGTCAGTTTTAGGTAAGATACCGGTATCAAAAAGCGAGGCGGTCTGTTCTTCGGTGAGCGTGCTGCCTTCGATTTTATTGGAATTGTATGCTAACAGACGCTGCGTGAAGCCGTAAACACCGGAACGGTCACGCTTAGTATGTTCGATTTTGAAACGTTCTAATAAATTGCGGATAAAATCTGCTGTGTTCATAGAGGTTCCTTTCCTCTTGGTAGATGTATAATTTTGTTAGCATATAATAAAAAGACATTTATCACTGTGATAAATGTCTTTTGTGACAGGGGATGAGAGAATCGAACTCCCGCTAAGAGTTTTGGAGACTCCTGTCATACCATTTGACCAATCCCCTATATTGTTGTCATCGGTTACAACCGACTAAATATTTATACCACAGAATCTATACAGTTGTCAAGAAAATAATGGCTATTATTTGTCAAAGTTATATTTATATTGTCATTTTATCATATGAATATATCATTTATAAATACAAAAGTTATAAAAAAGACTATTTATAATAGTACCGGGCTATGTCTGCGGTATAACAAATTCCAACCCTTATGCAATACTCCTGCTCCAACAACCGACATCGCAATATAACTTCCGATGCCCCAGCCGTTCCCCAGTGCTTTTGCAATTTCGCAGAATACTTTCTGTTGCATAGTATAGCGGGGACTGATATAGAACATATTAATGGTACCGAGAGGATACAGCGTAAGATTCAGTACTGTTGCGATCAGACAGCAGCCGAGATATAGGCATACGCTGAACTGTAAGCCTTTTTTGGTATGGTCGGTGTGGTGATCCAGTCCGCTGATGAAGCCAAGGGTGATTAGCAGGATATGCCATGCATAGGAATGGATCGTCAGCGGGAGATATCCATAGTGCATGCCGCTGGTGTCAAAGAAGGCGAAGATACCTCCTAACAGTCCGAAATCCATGAGAAAGCTTTGAAGTCTGGAACTTATATGGCAGTAGGTAGTTCGACGTGCAGATGAGTCTGTATAACAGCTTAAAAGAAAGAGTATGCCGAGTGTCAGACAGATATACATGGGAATACTACATAGCTGAAATGGCAGATACCACCAGATATAGTGTCCGTCGTTGATTGCATAGGTCAGCGTCCACTGCTTCCAGAGCTCACTTGCAAGCATCACAAACCCTGCCAGACCATAGATTGGTGAGACAGGGCTTGTGCTACATTTGAAATTAGATCCGGCTTTATGCATAACGCTCCAGATCCTCTGCGAAAGCGTCATATTGTGCCTGAAGCCTGCTGAGAGCAGATTCTGACAGAGAGTCAAGAAGAGCTTTCATATCAGAGCGTATCTGAGTCGGATTATATGGAATTTCCAGTGCAAAATCGCTGTAGGCACGCATTTTCTGAAAATACATGGCTGTTTCGTTCTTTTCGTTTGAGCTGCGGCACATATTATACATCATCACACAATCGCATGCATCAACCTCTGTGCATTCCTTGCAGATCCATTTGCCAAGAAAATAATACTTCCCATTAATCTCATAGATAAATCCCGGCTGAGAAAGTAATTGTTCAATCATTTTTGAAAACCCTCCTGAATATTCATAAAAAATAGTATGTCCTATAATTATATTAAGAATACCACATTTTGAGCATTTCAGGGGATGGAAATTCAGTTTCCCCAGTAAATATGCGGGTTGCGAAGACTTGCAGGAAATCATGCAAAAATTAATTTTAAAAACTCCAAATAAGGACTTCCTTTTCTATACATTTTGTGGTAAGATTCTTTAAGACAACACAAGATATTGTGTTTATTGACGTAAAACAGTATTTCGTTACATAAGATATAACATAAAGGATTCAAAGGGGAGGAGCATTGTATCATGGATATTCAGGTTAAGACAAAGGTCATCAAACGTAATGGAGAAGAGGTGAATTTTGATCTTACCAAGATTGAAAATGCGATCAATAAAGCGAATGACGAGGTTGACAATATTTACAAGATGAACGAGTATCAGATCCGAGCCATCGCTGATGATATCGCACAGCAGGTAAGTGAGATGCGCCATGCAGTTCATGTGGAAGATATTCAGGATATGGTAGAGACCAGCATCATGGGGATGCGTGGATACGAAGTGGCACAGAAGTATGTCCGTTACCGTTATAAGAGAGAACTTGCTCGTAAGTCGAATACAACAGATAATGGAATTCTTGCGTTGATCGAGCATGTGAATGAGGAAGTGAACCAGGAGAATTCTAATAAAAACCCGGTGATCAACTCTACACAGCGTGATTATATGGCAGGGGAGGTCAGCAAGGATCTGACCAAGCGAGTTTTGCTTCCGGAAGATATCGTACAGGCGCATGAGCAGGGCGTGATCCATTTCCATGATTCGGATTATTTTGCACAGAAGGAACACAACTGTGATCTGATCAATCTGGAGGACATGCTTCAGAATGGTACCGTTATCAGTGAGACATTGATTGAGAAGCCGCACAGCTTCTTTACTGCATGTAATGTTACGACACAGATCGTGGCACAGGTAGCAAGTAATCAGTATGGCGGACAGTCATTTACACTGGCACACCTGGCACCGTTTGTGGATATCAGTCGTCAGAAATTGAAAAATATCGTGATCCGCGAGCGCAAGGAATGTGGTGAAAGCCTGGATGAGAAGATTATCGAGAAGCTTACTGAGAGCCGACTGAAGGATGAGATTAAGAGTGGTATCCAGACCATTCAGTATCAGTTGATCACATTGATGACCTGTAACGGTCAGGCACCGTTTGTAACTATGTTCATGTATTTGGATGAAGTACCGGAAGGCAAGACCAGAGATGACCTTGCGATGATCATTGAAGAAGTAATGAAACAGAGAATGCAGGGCGTCAAGAATGAAAAAGGTGTATGGATCACACCTGCATTCCCGAAGCTGATCTATGTACTGGACGAAGATAATATTACAGAAGATTCCAAGTACTGGTATCTGACAGAACTGGCTGCAAGATGTACAGCTAAGCGTATGGTACCGGATTATATTTCTGCCAAGGTTATGAAGGAGCTGAAACAGGGCAATGTATATCCTTGTATGGGATGCCGTTCATTCCTGACAGTAGAGGATGCTCAGCGCAATCCTGATGGAAGTCACAAGTTTTATGGCCGTTTTAATCAGGGCGTGGTTACAATCAATCTGGTGGATGTGGCCTGTTCTGCAGAGGGGAATATGGATCGTTTCTGGGCAATCCTGGAAGAGAGACTGGAACTGTGTCATCGTGCACTTCGTTATCGTCATGAGAGACTGCTTGGCACAATTTCTGATGTGGCTCCGATTTTATGGCAGTATGGAGCACTGTCCAGACTGAAGAAGGGCGAGACTATCGATAAGCTGTTATACAATGGATATTCTACCATTTCACTGGGATATGCCGGATTGTATGAGATGTGCGTCCGCATGACGGGTAAGTCACACACAGACCCGGACGGAAGAGCATTTGCGGTCAGTGTTATGCAGAAGCTGAATGATAAATGTAAAGAATGGAAAGAAGCAGAGCATATCAGCTATTCAGTATATGGTACTCCGATGGAGTCTACCACATACAAATTCGCCAAATGCTTACAGAAGAGATTCGGTATCATCAAGGGTGTAACTGATAAGAACTATATTACGAACAGTTATCACGTTCATGTAACTGAGGAAATTAATGCATTTGACAAACTGAAATTTGAAGCAGATTTTCAGAAGCTGTCTCCGGGAGGTGCGATCAGCTACATTGAAGTACCGGATATGCAGCAGAATATCCCGGCAGTACTTTCTGTTATGAAGTTTATTTATGAGAACATCATGTATGCAGAACTGAATACCAAGAGTGATTACTGTGAGTGCTGCGGTTATGACGGAGAGATCCAGATTAAGGAAGACGAGTCTGGCAAGCTGGTCTGGGAATGCCCGAACTGCGGTAATACAGATCAGAACAAGATGGCAGTAGCCAGAAGAACCTGTGGTTATATCGGAACCCAGTTCTGGAATCAGGGAAGAACCCAGGAGATCAAAGATCGAGTATTACACTTATAATTTTATAGATGTTTACAGAATGAGAGTAAAAGAGACGAATGGCCGTCAGGGTGATTCGTCTCTTTTCTTTTAGATGAAACTTTTGGTATAGTCTGAAACTATAAGTGATTATAAAGAAAAACAATTTCACGCAAAAAGAATCTGATGGTAGAATATAAAACATATCAAAAAAGTAGGTTTATATGAAAACTATTTATGAAGCTATAGAGAGAGGATGCACATATGATAGAGTTTAAGAATATAACCAAACATTTCCTTACGAAGAAGAATTCAGTTCATGCGCTGAATGATGTGAGTTTTCAAATTGATGATGGAGAGATTTTCGGTATCGTAGGATTTTCAGGAGCAGGTAAGTCTACTTTGGTTCGTATGATCAATGGTCTGGAGAAACCAAGCAGCGGACAGGTGTTAGTAGATGGCAATGATCCGGGAAAATTAAATAAAAAAGAATTGCGGGCGATGCGGAAACAGATCGGTATGGTATTCCAGCAGTTCAATCTGTTGAATTCCAAAACGGTATATGAAAATGTGGCAATGCCATTAATTTTGAACAAAGAAGATAAGCAGATGATCGATAAGCGGGTAAAGGAGATGCTCGCATTTGTGGAACTGTCGGACAAATTACAGTCTTATCCGGATCAGTTATCCGGTGGACAGAAGCAGCGTGTAGGTATTGCAAGAGCACTGGCAATGAATCCGAAGATTCTGCTCTGTGATGAGGCGACCAGCGCACTGGATCCGAAAACAACGGATTCGATCCTTGATCTGCTGAAGAAGATTAATGATGATCTGGGAATTACGATCATAATCATTACACATGAGATGCATGTGATCGAGAAGATCTGTGATCATGTAGCAGTTATGGAAAAAGGATCTGTAATTGAGACCGGCAAGGTGCAGGATGTATTCAGCGCACCGCAGCAGGCAATTACTAAGGACTTTATCAATATGGTTGTGAAGGAGGATGTACCGGAAGGCATTCTGAAAAATCTTCAGTATTCACCGGAGACTTCACAGATCTGGAGTATCAAGTACTGGGGAGCTAATCAGACCGTAGAAATCGTAGAGAGTCTGGAAAAGACATTTGGCAAAAATGTGCGGATCGCATATGTGACAACTAGCCTGCTTCAGGAACATACTCTGAATATTCTGATTGTATTGATAGATACGAAGGAAGATATTGCGGAAAAAGTAGCAGAGACAATGATACCATATCAGGTACTGCTGGAAAGGAAGGAATACGAATGTTAGATTTTTTAGGAATTGGAAGTGATCAGCTTATAGAATCTCTGACAGAGACACTCCAGATGCTGGTAACATCGGCTGTGATCGGAGCCGTGATTGCTATGATTATTGCATTGATCTTGATTTTGACAAGAACCGGCGGTCTGATGGAGAATCGTGTGATATTTGCGGTATTAGATACGGTTACCAATATTGTTCGAAGCATTCCATTTATTATCCTTCTGGTGTATATTGGACCATTGACTAAGATGATTGTCGGAACGCGTATCGGAACAAAGGCAGCAATTGTACCACTGGTATTTTATATTGTGCCGATGATGGTAAGACTTTTTGAGAATTCATTCCTGGATGTGGATCATGGAATTATCGAAGCGGCACAGGCAATGGGAGCGACGAATGGACAGATTATCCGTTATTTTCTGTTTCCGGAATCATTGGGATCGATCATTCTGTCAGCTACAACTGCTATTGTAGGTCTTCTGGGAGCTACAGCAATGGCAGGTGCTATCGGCGGAGGTGGTATCGGTGATCTGGCTATCAGCTATGGATATCGCAGATTTAATCGACCGCTTATGACATTCGCGGTTATCGTATTGATTGTATTTGTACAGGTAATGCAGACGATCGGTAACAAATTATCGGATAAAATCAGGAACCACTAATGACTGATTTTGCATACAAGATTTAGAACAATAGGAGGACAAAATATTATGAAAAAAAGAATTCTTTCAGCACTGTTGGCAGTTACGGTAGTTTCTGCAATGGTAGTTGGATGCGGAAGCAACAGCTCATCAGACAGCAAGGATGACAAAAAGGAAGCTACGGAAGACAAAAAAGAACTGACTTACGGAAGTTCTTATGGAGTTTACACACCATTATTTGAAGATGCAGTTATGCCGATCCTTGAAGATCAGGGATATTCATTTGAGAAAGTTGATGTAGATGATGTTATCCAGAATGATATCGGCATCATGGACGGAGATATTGATTTTAATGTAGAGCAGCATGGACCATATGTGGACACATTTAATGAAGGATATTCTTCAGATTACGACGGAGCTAAGTTATATGCGACAGATCTGCATTTGCCGACGCTGCCATATTACCTGTTCTCTAACAAATACAAATCGCTGGATGATATCGAAAAAGGTGCTAAGCTTGTAATTGCAGTACCGAATGATGGATCTAACCTTCCAAGAGCTCTGGCACTGTGTGCAGATGCAGGACTGATCATACTGGATGACAGCAAGAGCCGTGATGAAGTGGGATATGACGATATTACAGGATCTGATTACGATATTGAGTGGAATGAGATGGATACATCTACGATCCCGACTGTGCTGGATGATGTAGATTTCGGATTGGTTACAGGATCTAACCTGGTAAATGCAAAACTGGATGCAAAAGAGGCATTTATCTGTGAAAAGTCTATTTCTAAAGATGGAGAGATCCGCCTTGCAGTCCGTGAGGAAGATAAGGATGCTCAGTGGGTAAAAGACATTGAGGCAGCTTACAAATCTGACGAGTTCAAGGATTATATGAAAGAACATCAGGCTGATTACAGCTGGATCATTCCGGAAGACTTACAGTAATTAATCACACAAGAGGAAATAAGAAGGAGATTGCACCTCTAGTGTAATCTCTTTTCTGGTTAATACATACAAAGCGCAAGAGGGAGGCAGCAGATGGATTATATTCAGGAGATGTTTGCAGAACGGATTGGTGGCAGCCGGTTCGGAATGTCAGATGTAATCTATAAGTTTGAGAAGATAAAAAGAAGCAAGCGCGAGGCTGCAGAGCTTCATCCGGATATGGAACTGATTGATTTGGGCGTTGGACAGCCAGATTATATGGCAGACGGAGATGTCATTCGCGTGTTGTCGGAAGAATCCGCTAAATGGGAGAACCGTGGTTATGCGGATAATGGTATTGATGAATTTAAGAAGGCTGCAGCAAAATACATGGATCAGGTCTTTGGAGTAAAAGATATTGATTACGAGACAGAGACCCTTCATATGATCGGATCCAAGGCGGGACTTACGATCCTGCCGCAGGCATTTATCAATCCGGGCGACGTGACACTGATCACAGTGCCGGGATATCCGGTAATGGGTACGATTACGGAGTGGCTTGGTGGTGAGAAATACGAACTTCCATTAAAAGAGGAACATGATTTCTATCCGGATCTGGATGCGATTCCGGAGAATATCTGCAAGCGTGCGAAATTAATCTATGTAAATTATCCAAATAATCCGACCGGACAGGCGGCAACCAGAGAATTTTTTGAGAAGCTGGTTGCATTTGCGAAGAAGAATCATATTATCATCGTACAGGATGCAGCTTATGCGGCAATTTGTCTGGACGGTCAGAAGCCGCTCAGTATTCTGAGCATTGATGGGGCAAAGGATATTGCGGTGGAAATTCATTCGCTCAGCAAGTCTTACAATATGACCGGATGGAGGCTGGGATTTGCAGTGGGTAATGCGAAGATTATTGCGGCACTTGCTACGGTCAAAGATAATTTTGATGCCGGACAGTTTAAGCCAATCCAGCTGGCAGGAAGCTATGCACTGGCACATCCGGAACTAACGGAACAGATGAATACAGTGTATAAAAGAAGACAGAAACTCCTGTGCGAGCTGCTTGCGGAAAAGGGATTCTGTGTAACGCCGTCCAAGGGGACTTTCTATCTGTATGTAAAAGCTCCGACAGGAATGGCAGATGGCAAGACATTTGCGACAGCGGAAGATTTTTCGCAGTATATGATCCGTGAAAAAATGATATCTGTCGTACCGTGGGATGATGCGGGACATTATGTACGATTCTCGCTGACGTTCCATGCACCGACAGCAGAAATTGAAAAAGAAATTATGGATGAAGTAAGAGTGCGGCTGGCAGACTGCGAGTTCGTGTTCGAGGAGCGATAACATGAGAATAGAGAGACATCCGATTCTTGATATTCCGGAGAATCGGGAAAAGGTAACGATATATGTGAATGGAGAACCGATAGAAGCGGTAAAAGGAGAAGTGGTGGCAGCAGCACTTCTGGCAGCCGGATATAAGACATTTCGGAAAACTCCAAAATACCACAGACCGAGAGGCATTTTCTGTGCGATCGGAAGATGTACAGACTGTGCGCTGACGATTAACGGCGTGCCGAATGTGCGCAGCTGTGTGACTCCGGTAGAAGATGGTATGCAGATTATGATACAGGATGGACTGGGAACATGGGAATAACAAGAGAGATAGAGACAGAGGTTGCCATCGTCGGAGCAGGTCCGGCGGGACTGTCTGCGGCGTATGAGATTGCAAAAGCAGGCGGTGAGGTCGCGATTTTTGATGAAAATGAGCGGCCGGGCGGTCAGCTGTTTAAACAGATACATAAGTTTTTTGGATCTTCCAGACATGGCGCAGGTGTGCGTGGAATCCATATTGGAAGTAAATTGCTGGCAGATTGTGAAGAGGCTGGCGTAGAGATCCATCTGAATGCGGTGGTATATGGCATTTTCCCAGATGCTGAGCTGGGCGTGATCATTGATGGCCACAGTGTGCGCGTAAAAGCAAAAAAGGTGCTGATCGCGACAGGAGCGACTGAGAAAGCACTGGCATTTGACGGATGGGACAAGCCGGGCGTGATGGGCGCAGGTGCATTTCAGACGATGATGAATGTCAATTATGTGCTTCCGGGACAGAAGGTTGTAATGATTGGTTCCGGTAATGTGGGACTGGTTGTTGCTTATCAGATCCTGCAGGCAGGCGGTAAAGTAGAGGCTGTGATTGAGGCTGCTCCGGCAGTCAATGGTTACAGCGTACATGCGAATAAGCTGAAACGTCAGGGCGTGAAGATTCTGACTTCCCATACCGTAAAAAGGGTACTTGGTGAATCTTCTGTGGAAAAAGTAGAGATTGCCAAAGTTGATGAGCATTTTCAGATCATTGAAGGAACAGAAGAGCTGTTGGATGCGGATACGGTCTGCGTGGCAGTCGGTCTGACACCTTCAATCGAGTTGCTGAAAATGGCAGGAGTGGAGATGACATTTCTTCCGAAAATGGGAGGATTTATCCCGCTTCATAACGAATATATGCAGACGAGTGATCCGGATGTCTATGTAGCCGGAGATTCTTCGGGTATTGAGGAAGCTAGCAGTGCAATGGAGGAAGGCAAGCTTGCAGGCGTCTGTATCGCAGGAGCAACCGGACATCTGACGGAAGAAGAACAGCAGAGCAGAATGCAGGAAATCAGAGAGAGCCTGTTAGCACTTCGCAGCGGTAAGGGTGGCGAAGGCAGACGCGCAGGCAATCAGGAAATAGTCAGGAGATATGAAGAATGGAAAAGAAAGAATCAAGACCAATAGCAGTGATCGAGTGCTGCGAAGAGATTCCATGCAATCCCTGTATGAGTGCCTGCCCACATCATGCGATCGTGATCGAAGGCGGAATTCATCACATTCCGCAGCTGAAGCCGGAGTTGTGTGTGGGATGCGGCATCTGTGTGGCAAGATGTTCCGGACAGGCAATCTTTGTAGTGGGACAGGAACAGGATTATGGAGTGGTGTCATTTCCGTATGAAATGTTACCATTACCGGAAAAAGGCATGATCGTGGATGGAACCGACCGGGAAGGACAGACGGTATGTCAGGGCGAGATTTTGAAGGTAATGATAGCAAAGAATTTTGACCACACAACGGTAGTGACATTGAAAGTGCCACTTGGAAAAGAAGATACCGTGCGCGGATTTCGATTCAGGGAGGACAGATAGATGGAAGATCATGTAATCATTTGCCGGTGTGAGGAGATCACATACGGAGAGATCAAACAGGCGATCCGGGACGGCGCAACGACGCTGGATGGAATTAAGCGCGTGACCAGAGCCGGCAAAGGGCTCTGCCAGGGGCGTACCTGCCGGACGCTGATCACACAGATATTGAATCAGGAACTCGGAAGGGCACCGGAAGGCAATGAATGTTCTTCTATGAGACCGCCGGTCCGCCCGATCAGTATTGAGAATATGATGAGTGAGAAGGAGTAGGCTATGCAGAAGAAAGCAGATTATATAATCATAGGAGCGGGGGTTCTGGGATCAAGCCTCGCCTACTACCTGACGAAAAAGGGAAGAGATGTGATCGTACTGGAACGAGGTGAGATCTGTGACGGCGTATCGTCTACGACAGCTGCACTGGTGCTTCCGAGTCCAAAGACTCCGGCGGTATATAACCAGTTAGCGTGGAAGGGTTATGAACGTTTTCTTGCACTTGAGGAAGAACTGGGAGCTGATATCGGACTGCAGATCACCGGTTCTACGATGCTGTGCCGGGCACCGGAGAAGATGGACGGCATGAAAGCAACGATTGAAGTAAATAAGGAAAATGGTAAGACGCTGCAGTGGCTGACACCGGAAGAAATCTGCGAGCGAGAACCGATCCTGAATCCGGAGGCATTCTGTGGTGGCGTATACTGTGCAGAAGGCGGCAACCTGAATCCATTTTTACTGGTGAATGCATATATCCAGGCCGCAAAGAGAAATGGGGCACAGGTGCATACATTTACTGAAGTACGTGGATTTGAGGTTAAGAATCACCGGATTACGACAATTCATACCAATAAGGGTGACTACGAAGCCGGACAGATCATTTCGACCGCAGGAAATGGTAATTTCCGCATTGGTAAAGAACTGGGCTTTGATCCGCATATCCACAATACCAGAGGACTGATCATGGTGTCGGAAAAACTGCCAAAGGTACTGCACTCTACTTATGCAGAGATGCGGCAGTCCGCAGAAGGCAACCTTCTGATGGGCGCAAATTTCCGAATAGTGGAAAGTGGAACATCCGATAACCGGGTGTATTACGATGAGTTACAGGAAGTGTGTGATGATATCGGATTCCTGGCACCGAAGCTTCGCAGTGTGAAGGTAATCCGCACCTATTCCGGACTTCGTGTATTGCCGGAAGATGGTCTGCCGATCGTGGGACAGCCTGGCAGATACGAGAACCTGTGGATCTATGAGATGCACAGCGCATTTTCTTCGTCACCGGAGCTTTCCTGGAGACTGGCAGAGATTCTCTGTGGAGATATGGATACAGAAGCAATCGAAACATTCAGATACGAAAGGTTTGATAAATAATGAGTACATTAGAATATATTGACAGACGGGGAACCGACTGTGAAAAATGGGATGAGCAGACACCATCATTTGGTGAGGAAGGCCTGCATGCAATGTGGGTTGCAGATATGGATTTTAAAGTGCCGGTATGTGTACAGAAGGCATTGCATGAGTATGTAGATATGGGTGCATTTGGTTACATGAGCATTCGTGATAACTATTATCAGGCATTCATCAACTGGGAAAAGAATCATCACGGTCTGGAAGTAAAGAAAGACTGGATCCGGTTTTCGCCTGGCGTAATCGCTGCATTTAACTGGATCATTCAGTTTATGACAGAGAAAAAGGATGCGGTGATCGTTATGACTCCGGTATATTATCCATTCTTCCGCGCGGTTGAAAATAATGACCGCACATTGGTAACGTCAGAACTAATCAATGACCATGGAATATACACCATTGATTTTGAGGATTTTGAGCAGAAGATAGTGGAGAATCAGGCAAAATTATTTATCATGTGTTCCCCGCATAATCCGGTTGGGCGCGTGTGGACAGCAGAAGAATTGGATAAGATCATTGCAATCTGCAAGAAGCACCATGTATTTATTATCGCAGATGAGATCCACCATGATCTGCTGGCAGAAGGTGTACATCATGTGCCGACACTCGGCAGAAATGAATACTGGGATAATATCATCATGGTAACAGCACCATCCAAGACATTCAATTTGGCAGGCGGACAGAACTCATTAGTAGTAATTCCGGATGAAGGCTTGCGCAAGAAATGGGATATATATACCAATGGCATCCGTGTGCTGTTCGGCAATGCGTTCGGATATGTGGCATGTGAAGCTGCATATGAAGGTGGCGAAGAGTGGTACCAGGATGTGAAGAAACAGATATGGTCTAATTACGAATATCTGAAACATACATTTGCTGAAAAGCTGCCGGGAGCAGTGGTATCTCCGTTGGAAGGAACGTATTTGTGCTGGATCGACCTGCGTGCATGCATTGATCCGGAAAAGACAAAAGAGCTGATCCAAAAGAGATGCCGTCTCGCGGTAGACTTTGGCGAATGGTTCGGCGGAGATCAGTTCAAGGGATTCATCCGTATGAATCTGGCAACCTCTCTCAAGAATGTACAGATCGCGGTGGAGGCAATCTGCAAAAACGTATGATGCCAGTGCGTAGCACGTAACAATCCGTGGGCATTATAAAGGATGTCAATATCCTGACGGGATAGACCTTGCACAATCTTCCCGACATCGATATAATGAATAGACACAGAGGCAGATGGAGGATGACAGGCATGTACTATGGAAATATTAAAACATATGATATTGCAGATGGACCAGGCGTTCGGGTGAGCCTGTTTGTATCAGGATGCAGGCACCATTGCAAGGGGTGTTTCAATGCGGAGACGTGGAATTTTGATTACGGACAGCCATACATACAAGAGACAGAAGATGTACTGATTAAGAGCCTGGCGCCGGATTATATACAGGGACTAAGTGTTCTTGGCGGGGAACCTTTTGAACCGGAGAATCAGCCGGAAGTGGCGAGATTGATGAAGCGGGTAAAAGAGACTTATCCCAATAAAGATATCTGGTGTTATTCCGGATATCTGTACGATGTGGATATGCAGCCGGGAGGCAAAGTCCATACAGATGTGACGGATGAGATTTTGTCGTATATTGATGTGCTGGTTGACGGAGAGTTTGTAGAGGAATTAAAGGATATTACACTTTTATTCCGTGGTAGCAGAAACCAGCGGCTGATCTGCCTGAAAGACGGCAAAGATGTCGGACGCTACGATGAGCTTGTAAAGAGATAAAAAGAAAATGTAAAATAACACTGGCAGATAAGTCTGGATGACTTGTCTGCCAGTTTGTGCAATAAGCCGCCAGGCGGAACGTTATTCTGCCTGCAGGATAAAAAGTCTGGAGTCGAAGTCGCAGCTTGGTTTCCGTCCCATGAGTTCACCACACATAGAGTCAGAAGTTGAAAGTCCTGCATGCATCAGCTCGTCACCGTAGAATGATTGCGTACTGTCTTTCAAATGGTAACACAGATCGGGATTCAATCCCAAAAGACGGATCCTGCTGAATGGAGCATTGGTCTGATTAAGTATCTTATACCAGCCAACAATTGCCGTTTTCTGATCATCACTTACAACCATCCAGCTTGTGATATTACCGTCAAATGGACTTGCAATCCGGTAAAAAGTACCGAACTGGAACAAGTGTCTCCATTTTTTCATAAATGCAGTCTGCCTGCGGACTTCAGCCTGTTCTTCATCGGTCAGGGTGTTCAGATCCAGTTCATAGCCGAATGTTCCAAAATATGCCACATTTGCACGGGTGGACAATGGAGTGATCCGGAAAAGCTGATGGTTAGGAACGGCTGATACGTGGCTTCCGATGGAACTGATCGGATAGCAGTAGGAAGTTCCGTATTGGATCTTCAGCCGGTCAACGGCATCGGTATTGTCGCTGGTCCATCCCTGTGGCGCATAGTAGAGCATACCCGGGTCAAAGCGGGAACCGCCGCTTGCGCAGGATTCAAACAGTACTTCCCGGAATTCTAATGTTAGCTTCTCATACAGTGCATATACACCGAGAATATACCGATGGAAGACTTCGCCCTGACGGTCTGCCGGGAGAAGCGCAGAATAGCATTCAGTAATGTAACGGTTCATATCCCATTTGATATAAGAAATATGTGCATTCCGGAGGAGTTCTGACATCTGTTGATAGAGATGTTCCACGACATCATTTCTGGAAAAATCTAATACATACTGGTGTCTGGTAAGGGAAGAATGCCGATGCGGTGTCTTAAGCAGCCAGTCCGGGTGCGAACGGTACAGATCAGAGTCTGCATTTACCATTTCCGGCTCAAACCAGAGACCAAATTTCATGCCGAGCGCCGCTACTTTTGCGGACAATCCTGCGATACCATCCGGTAACAGCTCTTTGTTAGGTGTCCAGTCCCCGAGTCCGGCAAAGGAATTTCTCCGTGCCCCGAACCATCCATCATCCAGTACGAACAGTTCTACACCACAGTCTTTGGCACGTCTGGCAATATCCAACAGTTTCTCTTCCGTAAAGTCAAAATAAGTGGCTTCCCAGTTATTGATCAGGATCGGACGCGGTCTGTCGCGCCAGTATCCTCTGGCAAGGCGTTTCTGATACAGCTTATGGAAGGTCTGGCTTAAGTGGTTTAATCCGCAGGAGGTGTAGACCATGACAGCTTCCGGTGTCTGAAAGTCAGCACCAGGGGAAAGTTTCCAGTCAAAAGTATCCGGATGAATACCCATCAGGATTCGTGTAATGTTCTGGTTATCTACTTCTGCCTGTGCAAGAAAATTACCACTGTATACCAGGCTGAATCCAATGGCTTCGCCCTGGAGTTCATCGGTATGCGGTCGTTTTAAGATCACAAATGGATTGTGCTCATGGGAAGAAGCACCACGTGTGCTGCCAATGGAAGTGGTGCCCGGAACCAGTTCGCGGGTATGAAGATAACGCTCTCTGCCCCATGCACCGGAGAACTGCATCCACTGATAATTGGAATCAGGAAGATCCAGAGAAAGGCTCATGGCGCGGCCAAGGTGCAGAATTTCCGTCCCCTGATTGACAAAATGTACACTGCGGGCGATAATGCCACCCTGATTGAAAATGGTATAAAGAAGTTCTGCCATCAGTCCGGTCACCGGATCTTTTAATACCAAAAACAAAGTCATTGCTTCGGAATCATCTTCGGTGTAAGTGGCAGGAAGTCCCGGAAGATGCGGTTTGCCGTGTTCAATGCGGTATCCCTTATATTGAAAATCTGACAGATGACTGCCATTTTCCTGGATCACTTCTACTGCCGGCTCACGGAAATCAGAAGTGCCGTATACCGGATATTCCTGCTTTAGATGTTCCAGACACATGGTGTTCAGTTCCTCGGAATAGTATGCAGAATTGGTGCGGTAGCAAGTCTCTAAGAGATGCGAGAAATCTTCCCGGTCTCGGATTGCTGCACCGAAATATAACTGCCCTATCTGACCATTTGGCAGAATCATCATAAGGTAACTGATGTCGTTGTTATATAAGTGAAAAATACCTGTTGATTTGTGAAATGTAATGTTCATAAGCATGTCCTCCATATGTAGGTTTATTATACTTGATTTGATATGTAAATAAAAGAATGTAATACTTTGTATTTTTATACAGATATGGTAAGATAGAACGAATGGCATTGGATTAAAGAAATAACAGGAGGAATGAGACGATATGAAGACAAAGAATGCTGTATTATTATTCACAGCAGCATTTATATGGGGAACTGCGTTTGTGGCGCAGAGCGTAGGCATGGAATATCTCGGACCGTTTGGCTTCAACGGAATCCGTAATTTTGTCGGAAGTCTGGCACTGCTTCCGTGCATTTTCTTATTAAATAAAATCAATCGCAGATCAGAAGCAGTAGAACAGAACGAACAGCAGAGAGACAGAAAAGTATTGTGGATCGGAGGGATTTGCTGTGGGTTGTGCCTGTTTGTGGCAAGTACCCTGCAGCAGATTGGTATGCAGTATACCAGTGTGGGAAAATGTGGATTCATTACCGCTTTTTATATTGTACTTGTGCCGGTATTTGGTATTTTTTTAAAGAAGAAAGTTGGATGGAAAGTCTGGATGGCAGTAGCGCTTGCAGTGGTGGGACTGTATTTTTTATGTATCACTGACGGATTCTCATTAGGAAAAGGTGATATCTATATCTTTTTGTGCGCAGTAGTATATACGATGCATATTTTGGTTATTGACCATTTTGCACCAAAGACGGACAATGTGAAAATGTCCTGTATCCAGTTTATGGTAGTAGGTGTGCTGTCGGTACCATTTATGCTGATACTGGAAACCGTGACTTTTGATGCAGTGATCAAAACGGCGGGACCGATCCTTTATGCCGGTGTTATGTCCAGTGGTGTTGCATATACAGTTCAGATCATTGGACAGAAAGGTATGAATCCGGCAGTGGCGTCATTGATCTTAAGCCTGGAATCCAGCATTTCCGTACTTTCAGGATGGGTGCTCCTCGGACAGACGCTGACAGCAAGAGAAGGAATTGGCTGTGTGTTGATGTTTGTGGCAATCATACTTGCACAGATTCCGACCAAAAATACAGAAAGAAAATGTATAGACAATTGCGTTGAAATATAAAAAAAGAAAAAAAGTTCTTACAAAACAAACAAAAATCTGCTAATATAGTATATAAAGGCGGGAACTGGAATTTCCTGTCTGAAACTAATGGACATATAGAAAGGATATCAGTCGAAACATAGCAGAAAGGAGAATTAGAATGTTTGAGATAGGAACGTATATTGTATGTGGTCAGCATGGTGTGTGCAGAGTGGAAGACATTGGGAAACTAAAATTGTCAGAGGCTTCAGGCAATAAGGATTATTATACGTTATCTCAGGTGTATTCTCGCGGAGGCGTATTGTATGTTCCGGCTGACAGTGATAAGATTATCATGCGTCCGGTTATTACGAAAGAGGAAGCAGAAGATCTGATCGCCCATATGACAGAGATCGATCCGATTCAGATAGACAATGAAAAGCGTAAGGACGATATATTTAAACAGGCATTTAAGACCTGTGACAACAGAGAATGGGTAAAGATACTCAAGGCTCTGTATGCCAGAAAGCAGCTGCGGCTGTCGAAGGGAAAGAAGGTTACAGCAAGTGATGAGCGTTTCCTGCGCACTGCGGAGGACAATCTTTACGGCGAACTGGCAATCTCTCTCGGTATTGACCGCAAAGCGGTGGAAGGCTACATTATAGATAAGATAGAGGTTCAGTAAATGAGATTTGTAATTCAGAGAGTAACACATGCAGATGTAAAAGTAGACGGAGAGACGATTGGTGAGATCGGGAAAGGGTTCATGGTATTGATCGGAGTGGCTGACTCCGATACTAAGGAGATTGCAGATAAGATGATCAAGAAGATGATCGGTCTGCGTATATTTGAAGATGAGGAGGGCAAGACCAACCTGTCGCTGGATGCGGTAGGCGGAAGCCTGCTTCTGATATCACAGTTTACATTGTATGCTAACTGTAAAAAGGGTAACCGTCCAAGCTTCATCGAAGCAGGTAAGCCGGATATGGCTAATGAGATGTATGAATACATCATTGCCAAATGTAAAGAATCCGTAGAGACAGTAGAAAAAGGGAGCTTTGGCGCGGACATGAAAGTCAGCCTGACCAATGACGGACCATTCACGATTGTGTTGGATTCGGATCGGTTATAGATTAGACATAAAGTTTCAAACAAATTCATAAAGAATATAAGTGCTGCACAGACGGCACATGCAGATATGGTTCATCGGTAGAACGCCGGCTTCCCAAGCCGGAGAGGCGGGTTCGACTCCCGTTATCTGCTTTTTTATATGCAAAAAAATCTGTGATATTTCCGCTATTCGGTCAAAGTGTTATAATATATGGTAATGGGTAAAAGGCCTGAATCCACATGAGTCTGCGCATAAGTGGATGCAAGACCCTGAAACACCAGTATATATTCATTTGGGGAGGAATAGATGTGAAAAACAGAATGAAAAAGAGATGTATGGCTTCAATTCTGGCACTGGTTATGATGTGTCTGCTTGGCGCATGCGGCACAGATAAAGCTGATACGAAGCTATATCAAAAAGAAAGTAAGGAGACCGATAGTTCATCAACTCAGGATGATACATCAGAAGACAAGTCTGTGGATGACAGCGAAGCAGGGGATATGACGGTACATTTTCTGGATGTAGGACAAGGTCTGTCGATATTGGTACAGTCAGAGGGACAGACGATGATCTATGATGGCGGTGACCGTTCGACGTCAAGCTTTGTGGTTTCATATCTGAAGGAGCAGAATGTATCCAAGATTGATTATCTGATCTCTTCGCATTATGATTCGGATCACATGGCGGGATTAATTGGTTGTTTGAATGCATTTGAAGTCGATCATGTGATATCCAGTGATTATGTACATGACAGTAAATTATATACTTCTTTTGTAAATACGGTGGACGAGAAGGGACTGGAAATGGAGCATCCGGAAGTCGGAACTACATTTTCCTTTGGAAGTGGTTCATTCCAGATACTGGCACCGGCAGAAACCGATCCGAATGGAAGTAATAATAATTCGGTAGCAATCAAGCTGACAAATGGAAGCAACAGCTTTATATTTACAGGAGATGCGGAAGCATCCAGTGAGGCAGCAATGTGTAATTCTGGGATTGATCTGGACTGTGATGTGCTGGTCCCGGGACATCATGGATCAGCGACAGCAACGTCCTGGAATTTTCTGCAGAAGACAGTTCCGGAATATGCAGTCATAAGCTGTGGACAGGATAATCAGTATGGGCATCCGGATAAAGATACTATGGATAAACTGGAAAGCATGGATATCCAGGTGTATCGTACAGACAAACAGGGAACTATTACAGTCACAAGTGATGGTACAAATCTGACATGGAGTACAGAGCCGTGTAATGATTACACGCCGGGAGATGCAGAGGATCAGGGAACTCAGGCCGTGGGATCAGAAAGCAAAGCGGAAAGCAGCGAATCGGCACAAAGTCAGGCAGTACAGAGTCAGACAGCAGATACGCAGGATGTAGGTACTGAAGATCAGGTATGGGTATCTGCTACAGGCAGCAAGTACCACAGCCGGAATAATTGTGGCACCATGAACCCGGATGCGGCAACACAGATGTCCCGTTCGGAGGCAGAAGCAAAGGGATTAGCACCTTGTAAGAAGTGTTATTAAATAAAAAGTCTGTCTCAGACTGCCCAAAACCAACTCTTTTGTGTTATACTGAACGCATGAGAATCGATAGATACCAGATATGGTGTTTCATTTAATGTGAAAGGAGTCTGTATTATGAAAGTGATAGTAATTGGACCTAGAGGTAAGATGGGAAAGCTGATCACACAGGTGGCAGCTGAACGTGACGATATGGAGCTGGTGGCTGGGGTTGCACCGGCAGGCAGAGATTATGTGGGACAGGATCTGGGGATGGTCGCATTGATCGGACGTAATCTCGGCGTCCCGGTAGTAGATGATCTGGCGGCTGTAATCGATGATTGTGATGTGATCATAGATTTTTCTACCAGGGAGAATGCCCTGAAGGTATTGGATCTGGCAGTGAAGCATGGCAAGGCATTGGTATGTGGTACGACAGGCTTCAGCGAAGAGGAATTTGCAAGATTTAAAGAAGCAGCGAAGACAATCCCGATGCTTTATGCAGCGAACACTTCCAAGCTTGTGAATATTATGAATAAGCTGCTGGAGATGGTAACTAAGACACTGGGTGAAGATGCAGATATTGAGATTCTGGAAATGCATGATCAGTGGAAGAAGGATGCTCCGAGCGGAACTTCCAAAGAGATGGGAGAGATTATGGCACATGCTATGGGCAAAGAGCTTTCTGATATCGCAGTATACGGACGCGAAGGTGAGTCGCCGAGAGAGAAGGGAACCATTGGATATCATTCTTTGAGAGCCGGTAATATTCCGAGCAGCCATACCGTATTTTTCGGATGCATGGGTGAACGCCTGGAGATCACACATCACACCTATAACTGGGAATGTTTTGCAAGAGGAGCCTGCGACTGTGCGGCATATCTGGAAGATAAAGGTCCTGGACTCTATAGCGTACAGGATGTGCTGAATCTTTAGGCTTGCATTTCATAATCGCAGATATTATTATTACTACATACATAATGCATAGATTTTAATGAAGATAAAGGAGACAGATAGATGAAGAAGAAAGTGGTTGTAGCATTAGGACACAGAGCACTGGGAACAACACTTCCAGAGCAGAAGGAAGCAGTTAAGCGCTCAGCAGGCATGATCGCAGATCTGATCGAAGAAGGATATCAGGTAGCGATCACACATAGTAATGCACCGCAGCTGGGCATGATCCATACAGCATTGAATGAGTTTGGCAAAAGCCATACCGATTACACACAGGCCCCAATGTCCGTATGTTCGGCTATGAGCCAGGGATATATCGGATATGACCTTCAGAATGCAATCCGCACAGAGCTTTTGGACAGAGGCATTTTCCGTACTGTCAGTACGATCCTGACACAGGTAACGGTAGATCCTTATGATGAAGCATTTTATACACCGACTAAGGTGCTTGGAAGATATATGTCGGCGGAGGATGCCGCAGCAGAACGTAAGAAAGGTAATTATGTAGTAGAAGAACCGGGTAAGGGATTCCGAAGAGTTGTATCTGCACCGAATCCGGTCAGTATTGTTGAGATTGAGGCAATTAAGGCCCTGGTCAATGCAGATCAGGTAGTTATCGCATGCGGAGGCGGTGGTATTCCGGTACTGGAACAGGATCACCGTCTGAAAGGCGCCAGTGCTGTAATTGAAAAAGACCTGGCAGCGGGTAAGCTTGCAGAAGAACTGGACGCAGATGAACTGATCATTCTGACCAGCGTTGAAAAGGTATGTATCAATCTGGGTAAAGAGAATGAAGAAGAACTCGGAGAGATTACCGTAGAGGAAGCAAAGCAGTACATGGAAGAGGGACATTTTGGTGTCTACAACATGCTTCCGAAGTTCCGTGCATCGGTAGAATTTATCGAGCAGCGGGAAGGAAGAGAAGCCATCATTACATCTTACGATAAATTGATGGAAGGGTTGAAAGGAAAGACAGGAACTATTATCCGATAATTAAAGAAGCTGATGCGCCGATCACCTTTTTACTGCATATACTGTAGAGAGGTGATCGTATGCGACTATGTGAATTTCAGAAAAAGGAAGTCATCAATTCCTGTGATTGCAGTAAGATCGGATATGTGACTGATTTGATATTTGATGAATGCAGTGGCTGTATCGAAGCAATCATAGTGCCTAAGGGCGGCAGGTTCTGTTTCCTGTTTGGAGAAGATACAGAGCTTGTGATACCATTTCAGTGTATCAAAAGGATCGGCCCGGATATTATATTGGTAGAAATGCATGAGAAGAAACCGTGTTGAGGTACAGCAGACTGAGAAGAGGAGAGACTTATAATGAAGTGCCCATATTGTAACCACCCTGACACCAGAGTGATTGACTCCAGACCAGCGGAGGATGGCAGTGCGATTCGCAGAAGAAGATCCTGCGATGAATGTGGAAAACGTTTCACAACTTATGAAAAGGTAGAGACGATTCCGCTTATCATTATTAAGAAAGATAACAATCGAGAACAGTATAACAGAAGCAAGATTGAACGAGGCATTATCCGTGCGTGCTATAAACGTCCGGTATCTGCTGAGGCGATCCAGAAGGCAGTAGAGCGGATTGAGATTAAGATCTTTAATCTGGAAGCAAAAGAGGTCTCCAGTACAGATGTCGGTGAGATCGTTATGGATGAGCTGAAAGAACTGGACGAAGTGGCATATGTACGTTTCGCTTCTGTATACAGAGAGTTTAAGGATGTGAACACCTTTATGGACGAGATTAAGAAGATGATGTTGGATCGTTCAAAGGGGGATAAATAGACGGAGTAATGTATGAGAACATATAAGATGACCATTTCCTATGACGGCACACGTTATCAGGGATGGCAGCGCCAGGCTATGACGGACAATACGATCCAGCATATCCTGGAATGGACCATCGGACGTATGGTAGGATACCGTGTACAGGTAGACGGTTCCGGACGTACGGACAGTGGCGTGCATGCACGTGGTCAGGTGGCCAGCGTGAAGCTGTCGAAGCTGTACGATGTGGAAGACCTGAAGGATGCATTGAACCGTTCGCTGCCGGAAGATATACGTATCATCCGGGTGGAACTGGTGCGCAATGGATTCCACGCCAGAAAGAGTGCCAAGGGAAAGAAGTATGAATATTATATAGACTGCCGGGAAAAACCTGATGTATTTTCCCGGAAGTATTGTTACCATTATCCGGTCAAGCTGGATATTGAGGCAATGCGTGATGCGGCGGATTATCTGATCGGAACGAAGGATTTTACAAGCTTTACAGATAACCGTGAGACGAGAGATACAATAAGACGGATTTACAGTATCAAGGTAGTGCGGGCAGGAGATAAAGTGCGCATAACTTATTATGGATCGGGATTCATGTATCATATGGCAAGAATTCTTACCGGTACACTGATCGAAGTGGGGGCAGGTAAGAGAGAAGCGTCGAATCTTCCGCTTGTGCTGGAAGCAAAAGACAGAAGCATGGCGGGATTTCTTGCACCGGCCAGAGGACTTTTCCTCAGAAAAGTATATTACTAAAGACAGATGGAGGATGAGACATGAAGTTTGTTTCATGGAATGTAAATGGAATCCGTGCCTGCGTGAAAAAGGGATTTGTGGATGTATTTCAGGAACTGGATGCGGATGTATTCTGTATTCAGGAAAGCAAGCTGCAGGCGGGGCAGCTGGAGCTGGATATGCCGGGGTACCATCAGTACTGGAATTACGCTGTAAAGAAAGGGTATTCAGGAACAGCAATATTTACAAAAAAAGAACCGCTTAGTGTATCTTATGGCATTGGGATTGAGGAGCATGACCAGGAAGGCCGAGTGATCACACTGGAATTTGAAGATTATTATTTTATCACTGTGTATACGCCAAATTCACAGAGTGAGCTGGCGAGACTGGATTACCGTATGAGATGGGAAGAGGATTTTCTGGCGTATCTGAAGAAACTGGAAGAGACGAAGCCAGTGGTGTTCTGTGGAGATCTTAATGTCGCTCACAGAGAGATCGACCTCAAGAATCCGAAGACCAACCGTAAGAATGCAGGCTTTACCGATGAAGAACGTGGCAAGTTTGGCGAACTGTTGGATGCGGGATTTATCGATACATTTCGTTATTTCTATCCGGATGCAGAGGGCATCTATTCCTGGTGGTCATATCGGTTCAGTGCCAGAGCAAAGAATGCCGGATGGAGAATTGACTATTTTTGTGTATCCGAGGCATTAAAAGACAGACTGGTAGATGCGAAGATCCTGACAGATGTGATGGGTTCGGATCATTGTCCTGTCGTGCTGGAGATGAAGTGATATGAGAATAGAACGAGAACATACGGCAGCATTGATCGTAGATTTTCAGGAGAGACTGGTTCCTGCGATTGCAGACCATGAGGCATTGATGGAGCGCGTGCGGATTCTGCTTCAGGGCTTAAAAGCATTAGAGATTCCGATGACTGTAACACAGCAGTATACAAAGGGACTGGGGATGTCTGTGCCGGAGGTCTGGGAAGCATCCGGAGAGACAGAATATCTGGATAAGATTTCTTTCAGTGCACTGGAAGTGGCAGAGCCGAAGATTCATGATAAGAAGTATATTCTGGTGTGCGGAATGGAAGCACATTGTTGTGTATTGCAGACGGTGATCGATTTGGCGGGGGCAGGGTATGTGCCTGTACTTGTGACAGACTGCATTGGAAGCAGAAGAGAGAGTGACCGCGAGATGGCGATCCGCAGAGCAGAACAGGAAGGTGCTGTTCTTACGAGCAGTGAAGCGATATTATTTGAGTTATTAAAAGAAGCGGGAACGCCGCTCAGCAAAGAGATATTAAAGATTGTAAAGTAGTAGAGAAGAAGCATAAAAGAAAAGTAAGAGGGTATATCTAACGTTTGTCAGATATACCCTCCGTCTATTCCTATGACTTGTCCGGTCATGTATTCCGGACTGTTAATAATCTGCCATGCAAGATCTGCAACTTCATCTGGGTCAGCAAATCGTCCTGCCGGAATGTCTTCAGCAAGTGCAGCGCGTTCTTCGGCGGATAACTGATGATTCATCTCTGTATCAATAACACCGCATGCAAGTGCATTTACCGCAATATGGCTGGGAGCATACTCTTTTGCAAGTGCTTTGGTCAGTCCGTTCATGCCGGATTTGACAGCAGAGTAAGCAGCTTCACAGGAAGCACCGACAGTTCCCCACATGGAAGAGATATTCAGGATCCGTCCGGATTTGGCAGAGACCATATCTCTCAGTGCTTCGCGGGAGCAGTAGAATGCAGACGACAGATTGGAAGCCAGCAGACGATCCCATTCGTTATCAGTCATGTCGATCAGAAGTCCGATATGGCTGATACCGGCATTGTTGACCAGTACATCTAAGCCGGGACATATTTTATGAATTTCCTGAAACATCCGGCGCACCTGATCCGGATCACCTACATCACCGGTAGTTATAGTACAGCTTCCGCCGGGCATACTCAGGATTTTATTTTGTACTTCTTCAAGTTCATTCAGAGAAGTTCGGCAGTTTAAGAAAACATGATATCCTTCTCTGGCGAATTTTAAGGCGATGCTCCGCCCGATTCCGCGGGAAGCACCTGTTACTAGTATATATTTCTGATTCATAGAATTATTGCGCTCCAATCACAATGATGTAAGTATAGTATACCGTATCCAGAATGAAAATAAAAGCAATGAATAGTGAACATACGGAATGAGGGGGTTGACGACAGTAGAAAATTGCCGGATAATAAAAACAGAAATTATCAGAAACTATCAGAAGCGAATACAAGGAGAAGGTACAAAAGCATGATCGATAAGGCAATCGAATTTGCAACCAGGGCACACAGAGGACAATTTCGAAAGGGAACCAGACGACCTTACATCGTACATCCGATTGAAGTGGGAGATATCGTCTGCTCTATGACGACAGATGAAGAAGTCATCAGTGCAGCTTATCTTCACGATACCATAGAAGACTGCGAAGGTGTGACGGAAGAGGTCATTTCCAGAGAGTTTTCAGAACGGGTGGCTAAGCTGGTAGCGCAGGAGAGCGAGGACAAGTCCAAGACCTGGATCGAGCGTAAGAACCGAACAGTATGTCACATTAAGGAAGCTGATCCGGATGTACAGAAGATTGCGCTGGCAGATAAGTTGTCTAATATGAGAGACATTAACCGTGATTATCCGGTATATGGGGAAGAACTTTGGAATCGATTCCGAATGAAGGATAAGAGTATGATTGGCTGGTATTATAAAGGAGTGCGGGATGCGCTTCGCGATGTATTTGCCGGAGAGCCTGCTTATGAAGAATATTGCAGGTTGGTAGAAGCGAATTTTGGTAAATAGGGAGAGCCAGAGATGATTATAAGTGCTAGCAGACGGACAGATATTCCTGCCCTGTATCCGGAGTGGTTTATGAACCGACTGGTGGGAGGAGAAGTACTTGTTCCGAATCCGTACAACAGAAAAAAGGTCAGCAGGATTGAACTGTCCCCGGAGACGGTGGACTGTTTTGTGTTCTGGACGAAGAACCCTGAGCCGATGCTGCCTTATCTCAAGATGATCGATCTGCTTGGCTTCCCTTATTATTTTGAAATGACAATTACAGATTATGGCAAAGATCTGGAGCCGAATCTTCCGACTATGGAAGAGAGTATGGCTACGTTTCTTTTGCTGAGTGAAAGAATAGGAAGAGATCGGGTAGACTGGAGGTTTGACCCGATTATTTTAAATGATGTTTATACGCTGCAGTATCATACAGAGAAGTTTGAGATGATGTGTGAGTGGTTGCATAAATATACAGAAAGGTGTATTATCAGCTTTGTGGATCAATACAGAGGCTGTCCATTTGTGGAACCGGAACAGGAAGAAATCGTTCGGTTGGCAGAGAAACTGGGTGCTATTGCGAAAACATATAATCTTCCTATTTATACCTGTGCGGAAGCAGTAGATCTGATCCCGTATGGCATTTATCCGGGTGCATGTATTGACAGAGAGAAGGTCGAGAGGATCGCCGGATATTCTCTGGATGTGAAAAAGGATAAGGGACAGCGGAAAGTGTGCAAGTGCGTAGAGAGCATAGATATTGGCATGTATGACACCTGCATTCATGGGTGTGGCTATTGCTATGCCACGGGAAGTCTTGATAGCGCAGTTAAGAAGCACAGTATGCATGATCCGCAGTCACCGATCATGATCGGACATCTTCATGGGGATGAGACGATCGTAGACCGGAAGATGCATCTGCAGAGGGATAATCAGATGTCACTGTTTGATTTTATGTGATGTCAGCGCGGCTTTTACGCATGGTTTCTATAGCAGAAGCAAGTACAGTAGAATCTTTATAATGGAATGAGGAAATTATGGATAATTTAATATTTAGTTTGAACGCAACAATCCCGGTATTTCTGATGATGGTACTGGGATACTTTTTTAATAAAATTGGATGGATTGATGACGGATTTGCATCTAAGATGAATAAATTCGTCTTCCGTGTACCGCTTCCGGTATTGTTGTTTGGTGACCTGGCGACGGTGGATTTCTCTGAAGTATGGGATATGCGGTTTGTGTTATTTTGCTTTGTAGTAACAGTATGCAGTATTACGATTGCAGCGGCAGTATCTTGCTTATGGTCAGATCGCTCGATCAAAGGAGAATTTATTCAGGTATCTTACCGAAGCAGTGCGGCACTTCTTGGAATCGCATTTATCCAGAATATCTATGGCACAGCTGGTATGGCACCGCTGATGATCATCGGCAGTGTGCCATTGTATAATGTAATGGCAGTTCTGGTGCTGTCACTTTTTAAACCGGGACAGCAGGGATTAGACCGTGCAATGTGGAAACGGACATTGAAAGGTGTTGTAACGAATCCGATCATACTTGGCATTGTGACAGGTCTTGCGTGGTCAGCACTGCATCTGCCGATGCCGGCGATTCTGAATAAAGCAGTATCCAGCGTGGGCGGTATGGCTACACCGATGGGACTGATGGCGATGGGAGCAACATTCGATTTTGGTAAGGCACTCAGCAAAGTGAAGCCGACTGTCGTAGCGGCATTTATCAAACTGGTGGGATTCTGTGCAATATTCCTGCCGGTTGCAGTACAGATGGGATTCCGTGAGGAGAAGCTGGTGGCGATTCTGGTTATGCTTGGATCTGCAACGACCGTATCAAGCTTTGTCATGGCGAAAAATATGGGACATGAAGGAGTGTTGTCGTCCGGTGTTATCATGCTGACGACACTGTGCAGTGCATTTACTCTGACGGGATGGCTGTATATTTTGAGAAGTATGGGACTGATCTGATTTCCTATATTAAGAGTTTATGAAGATTTTTTAAACTCCTTGACAAATCGACATCCAATGGCTATCATATTCAATAGTTTAGGCTCGACTTTGATTTATTTTCATGTGCGGGCAGTTGAAAGGCCAGGATGAAGAGGAGTATGTATCGGATGCACCGACAGAGAGGATGGTTCGTTGGCTGTGAGACCGTCCGGGAAGCGAGATACAGAAGGTAGCTTCGGAGCTGGATGGCTGAACAGTATCAGTAGGCTGTCCCGGAGTCGTTCCCGTTAAAGAATAAGATGAGCGTGCAGAAGGTTTTCTGCGTCATAAAGGTGGTACCGTGATGATTAAGTCACCCTTTATTTAATACATAAAGGGTGATTTTTGTATTTTAAAATACCCTTACATGTGAAACAGTATAATGATCTATTGAAAGAGAAAAGGGAGAAAGAACATGAGTCAGAATCTTGAAACAACTTACAATCCGAAAGCGATTGAAGACAAGCTGTACAGCAAGTGGTGTGAAAAGAAGTATTTTCACGCAGAAGTAGACAGAAGCAAGAAGCCATTTACCATTGTTATGCCGCCGCCGAATATCACAGGTAAGCTGCATATGGGACATGCGCTGGATAACACGATGCAGGATATCCTGATCCGTTATAAGAGAATGCAGGGATATAATGCTTTGTGGGTACCGGGTACAGACCACGCTGCAATCTCAACTGAGGTTAAGGTTACCAATCAGCTGAAAGAAGAAGGTATCGATAAGAAGGAAATGGGACGTGAGAAGTTCCTGGAGAGAACCTGGCAGTGGAAAGAAGAGTACGGCGGAACGATCAAGGAGCAGCTTAAGAAACTTGGCGTATCCTGTGACTGGGACCGCGAGCGTTTTACCATGGACGAAGGATGCTCTAAGGCTGTTGAAGAAGTATTTATCAATCTTTATAAGAAGGGATACATTTATAAGGGATCCAGAATCATCAACTGGTGTCCGGTATGTAAGACTTCTCTGTCAGACGCAGAGGTTGAGCATGAGGAGCAGGATGGACATTTCTGGCATATCAAGTATCCGATCGTAGGAAGTGATGATTACCTTGAGATCGCTACTACCCGTCCGGAGACTATGCTTGGTGATACTGCGATCGCAGTACATCCGGATGATGAGCGCTATAAAGAGCTGGTAGGAAAGAATGTAATTCTGCCGCTGGTTAACAAAGAGATTCCGATTGTAGCAGATTACTATGTAGATAAAGAATTTGGAACAGGTGCGGTTAAGATTACACCGGCACACGACCCTAACGATTTTGAGGTTGGTAAGCGTCACAATCTGCCAGAGATCAACATCATGAATGATGATGGTACGATCAATGAAAACGGCGGTAAATACGCAGGTATGGACCGTTACGAAGCGCGTAAGGTTATGGTAAAAGAACTGGAGGAGCAGGGACTTCTGGTTAAAGTGGTTCCACATTCTCATAATGTAGGTACACATGACCGCTGCCATACAACTGTTGAGCCACTGATCAAACAGCAGTGGTTCGTTAAGATGGATGAGCTTGCCAAGCCGGCGATCGAAGCGATCAAGAACGGCGACCTGAAGTTCGTACCAGAGCGTTTTGACAAGATTTATCTGCATTGGCTGGAGAACATCCGTGACTGGTGTATTTCAAGACAGATCTGGTGGGGACACCGTATTCCGGCATATTACTGTGACGAATGTGGCGAGATGGTAGTTGCTAAAGAGAAACCATCTGTATGCCCGAAATGCGGATGTACACACATGACACAGGATGAGGATACACTGGATACCTGGTTCTCATCAGCACTGTGGCCGTTCTCTACGCTGGGATGGCCGGAACAGACAGAAGATCTGGATTATTTCTATCCGACGGATGTACTGGTAACCGGATATGACATCATCTTCTTCTGGGTAATCCGTATGGTATTCTCCGGATATGCACACACTGGCAAGTCACCATTCCACACGGTACTGATCCATGGACTGGTACGTGATTCACAGGGACGTAAGATGAGTAAATCTCTGGGCAATGGTATCGATCCGCTGGATATTATCGATCAGTATGGTACAGATGCACTTCGTATGACATTGATCACAGGTAATGCGCCTGGTAATGACATGCGTTTCTATAATGAAAGAGTAGAGGCAAGCCGTAATTTTGCCAATAAGGTATGGAATGCGTCTCGTTTCATCCTTATGAATATGGATGGAAAGAATGTAACGAAGCCGGAAGCCTCTGAACTGATGCCGGCAGATCAGTGGATTCTGTCTGCATGCAATACACTGGTGAAGGATGTTACAGAGAACCTGGATAAATTCGAACTGGGTATTGCCCTTTCTAAGGTATACGATTTCGTATGGGATGAGTTCTGTGACTGGTACATTGAGATCGCCAAGTATCGTATGTATCATGCAGAGGAAGATCCAAAGGGAGCAAATGCTGCGCTGTGGACATTGCGTGAAGTACTGAAGACCTCCCTGAAGCTGTTGCATCCATACATTCCATTTGTAACAGAAGAGATTTACAGCAAGCTGGTTCCGGAAGAGGAATCACTGATGATGTCTGCATGGCCGGTATACGATGAAGCAGCAAGCTTCCCGGAGGCTGAAGACGTACTGAACCATTACAAAGAGATTGTAAGAGGCGTACGTAATGTACGTGCAGAAATGAATGTACCGAATTCACGCAAGGCTACGATTTATGTAGTATGCGAAAATGCAAAGCTGAGCCAGGGACTTATGAGTCTGAAAGATTCAGTGAAACTGATGGCAGCAGCCAATGACTTTGTGATCCAGACAGACAAGACCGGCATTGCAGATGATGCCGTATCTATCGTAGTTCCGGATGCAACCGTATATCTTCCGATGGAAGAACTGATTGACTTTGCACAGGAGATCGAACGTCTTGCTAAAGAAGAGACAAGACTTCAGAAAGAGATCGCACGTGCAAATGGCATGCTGAACAATGAGAAGTTTGTCAGCAAGGCACCGGAAGCAAAGGTACAGGAAGAGCGTGAGAAACTGGAAAAATATCAGCAGATGCTTGCTCAGGTACAGGAGCGTCTTGCCGGACTGAAAGAAAAATGTAAATAAGGTGATTGAATTGAAAAAGCTTCATTTTAAGCTACATCTGAAAAAACCAAAAAAGCCGGATATTAAGGGGACAATCTATAAGATCCGGCACCTAAAAAAAGAAGACATTATTGCCTGGAGAAAGGCGAAGAAAGAGCGCAGGGAGCGGATCTTGGAAGAGCGCAGGAACAGCGCATTTGCGAAAAAGATGAAGCCGGTTTATATGTGGATGAACCGGCTGTCACTCCTGTGCCATGCACTGCTTGCATGTGTGATCAATCTGGTTATCGAAGCCATATCCAGACATTCTCTGTTTCAGGCATGGGATTATATGGTAAATTCACCACTGGTGTTCCTGTATAATGCATTCATGATATTTGCGACATTTTCAATCGTCTATCTGTTCCGACGACGGGTATTTGCCAGAATTATTGTAAGTGTATTGTGGCTGATCCTCGGTGTCTGCAACGGCTATATGCTGATCAAGCGTGTAACACCGTTTAATGCGCAGGACTTAAAGGTAGCGATGGACGCAGTTCAGTTGATCAATAACTACTTTGATCCATTTGAGCTGATCATGATCGTGGTTGGTATCGTGGCGGTTGTGGTATGGATCATATCCATGTGGCGCCGCGGCGGACAGTACACAGGTAAGCTTCGCAGATGGCTGGCAGTGATCGGTATCGGAGTCAGCTTTGGAGCATATCTGATCGTCAGCCAGATTGCACTGGATCAGCGTGTAGTATCTAACTATTTCGGAAATATTGCATTTGCTTATCAGGATTATGGTCTTCCATATTGTTTTATGGCCAGTGTGTTTAACACAGGCATTGATGAGCCGACAGGCTACAGTAAAGAGGAAATGGAGAGGATCAGCAATAACGGTGAGATTACAGTCAATGAGACCTCCCGTGCATCAGATGATCTGCCGAATATCATCTTCGTGCAGTTAGAGTCTTATTTTGATGTAGATGAGGCAGAATTTTTTACAACATCTGAGGATGCATGCCCGAATCTGCATGAGATGTATAAGAATTATTCGTCCGGATATTTCAAGGTGCCATCCGTAGGTGCCGGAACCGCGAATACCGAGTTTGAGGTTATGACCGGTATGAATATGCGTTTCTTCGGACCGGGAGAATATCCATTTAAGACTTATCTGAAAGAAAAGACTGCGGAAAGTGCGGCAACAGCACTGGGCGCATTGGGATATGGAACTCATGGATTGCATAATAACGGTGGTAACTTCTATAGCCGTGCCCGTGTATACAACAATGCCGGATATGATACATTTACCAGTAAGGAATTTATGAATATCCTGCAGACCACACCAAATGGATGGTCGAAAGATGAAGTGCTGATTCAGCACATGATGGAAGCAATGGACACTACCGAGCAGCAGGATTTCCTGATGACCATCAGCGTACAGGGACATGGTGATTATCCGGAAGAGCAGGTCATCGAAGACCCGAAGATTAAGGTTGAGGGAATCGAGAACGAGGCACTGAAGAATAAATGGGAATACTATGTGAATCAGGTCTATGAGATGGATAAGTTTGCAGGGGATCTGGTAAAAGCAGTGGAAGACCGTGGCGAACCGACAGTAATCGTATTCTATGGAGACCATCTGCCGACCATGGGACTGCAGGCAGAAGACTTAAAGAGCCGTTACCTGTACAACACCAATTACGTAATCTGGGATAACATTGGTCTGGAGCAGCAGGATAAGAACATTCCTGCATATCAGATCATGTCAGAGGTATTTGAACGTCTGGGTATCCATTCCGGAACGATCTTTAACTACCATCAGGAACGGAAAGGTACAAAGAATTATCTGTCCGACCTGGAACTCCTGCAGTACGATATTCTGTACGGCAAGCAGTATGTCTATAATGGTAATCCGCCAATCACGGAAGGACATATGCAGATGGGCGTGAAGGATGTAACATTGTCTGAGATCGTACCGCATCTGGAGACCGGATACAGTTTGTATGGTGAGAACTTTACCAAGAGCAGTAAGGTCTATGTCAATGGTGAGAAGCAGAAGAGTACATTCCTGAACAATACACGAATTGAACTGCCGGATACTTCTGATCTGCAGTATGGCGACATTATCACGGTCAGTCAGGTGGGATCAAGCAATACGGTATTCCGTACATCCAATGAGTATGTATATCAGAATGGACAGTTGATTGAAAAGCCGGATACCGGAAGCGGCATCGAAGGCAAATCATGGCTTGAGACAACGAAAGAACAAGGGGATTAACATGACGTATCAGGAAGCAGTCGATTATATAGAGGAGATTCCGAAATTTACAAAAAAACATACACTGGAACATACGCGTGAGTTTTTACGAGGACTTGGTAATCCGGAAAAGGATCAGAAGATTATCCATGTGGCGGGAACCAATGGCAAAGGATCTGTATGTGCCTATCTGCGTGCCATGCTGGAAGCAGATGGGAAGACGACAGGATTTTTTACTTCTCCTCATTTGGTGAAGATCAATGAGCGGATCTGTCTGAACGGACAGCCGGTCAGTGACGAAGAATTCCTGAGAGCATTTGAAAAAGTTAAGACAACAGTAGACGAGATGAGCGGAGCTGGCTTCGCTCATCCGTCCTATTTTGAATTCCTGTTTGGAATGGGAATGGTGGTATTTGCTGAAAAACATCCGGATTATACAATCCTTGAGACAGGACTGGGAGGAAGACTGGATGCGACCAATGCGGTGGGGAAGCCACTGATGACGGTCATTACATCGATCAGTCTCGACCATACAAAATATCTTGGCAATACCATATCGGAGATTGCGGCAGAAAAAGCAGGGATCATCAAACAGAATGTGCCGTTAGTGTTTGACGGAAGCAGTCCGGAAGCATCAGAAGTGATTCGCAGACAGGCGGAGACAAAAGGCGCAGAATGTAGAGAAATCACGAAACATGCGTTCAAAATCCAGGAAATCACAGACAAACGTATTGCTTTTTCAAGGGTAAATGCTTATGATGATAATATCGTCTGGAGGCTTTCTAATTCTGGGATCTATCAGGCAATGAATGCTTCTGTTGCGATTGCAGCGATGGAAGGAATCAGCAGGGAACCGGTAACGAAGGAGAAGTACGGGCGATGGCAGAGAGCACTCGCAGAAGTGCACTGGGATGGCCGTATGGAAGAGATCTGTCCCGGCATTTATCTGGACGGAGCACATAATCCAGGTGCCATTACGGCATTCTGCGACAGTATACAGGCACTGGGAGAAGAGACACCATCGGTGATCTTATTTTCAGCAGTGGAAGATAAAGAATATGAATCCATGATCCGGGAGCTGTGTGAGCGGGTACCGGCAGAGACCTATGTGGTTACCGAGATCGAGGATGGACGACGGGTGCCGGCAGAGGTGCTGAAACATATATTTGAGAAATACACAGACCGTCCTGTGCTTGCAAAGCAGCAGATCGCAGACGCATGGACAAGGGCAGTCAAAAGTAAAACAGAACAAGGAAAGATGTACTGTCTGGGATCATTGTATCTGGCGGGAATGATTAAGAGGGAAATATTACAGCCTGGCAGTTAGCGAAGATAAGGAGGACATACAGATGCTTAATTTTGAAGAAGAGTTGAAGAAATTCCAACCATGTCTGGAAGTAGAAGATATTGAGGATGCAGTTTATCAGGAAGATCTTGCTGATATGACTGATCTTCTGAGAGAAGTTATCGAACAAACGAAGTAAAAGGTTATGGGGATTATATGGAGTATACACAGAAAGTAGTCTATCAGTCCAATTACTGGTACAATGACGGACTTAAGAAGGCGAAGATCCGTGATATGACGGGAGCAGTCACATCGCTGAAGAAGAGTCTGCAGTTTAACAGTGAAAATATTGCGGCAAGGAATCTCCTCGGTCTGGTCTATTACGGCAGAGGAGAAGTGGGGGAAGCACTGGTTGAATGGATCTTAAGCAAGAATCTCAGACCAAAGGATAATATTGCCAATTATTATATACAGAAGATACAGAAAAGTCCGGCGGATCTGGATACGATCAACCAGGCGATCCGTAAATACAACCAGAGTCTGGTCTACTGCGAGCAGGGCGGAGAAGATATGGCTATCATCCAGTTAAAGCAGGTAGTAGCAGCATTTCCGGGATTCCTGAGAGCGTATCAGCTTCTGGCATTATTGTATCTGCACACTGAGCAGTACAGCAGGGCAAGACATGTGCTGAAGGAAGCACGCAAGTTGGATACGACCAACGAGATCACACTCCGTTATATGCATGAGCTGACCAATGGTAAGATGCGCAAAGAAGCGGCAGAGGCAGTCAAAAAGGATGAAAAGTCACAGACCGTCACTTATAATGTGGGCAATGATACTATCATTCAGCCCGCATCAGCATTAAAGGATAATAGCGGTCGCATGACATTTATTAATATCTTGATTGGTCTGGCAGTTGGTGTTGCGGTGATGTGGTTCTTAATCATGCCGGCGGTCAACAAATCTACCTCTCAGAAGACCAATAAGCAGGTGACAGCATTCAGCGACAAGATTGCAGAAGAGGAAGCACAGATCAGCGCACTGAAGACAGAACTGGAGAGCTACCGGGCGTCCAGCGAAGAGAGCGAAAATGCACAGCAGACAGCAGCGTCTACAAAGGAAAGCTACGAGATCGTGATGGAGATGTATTCACATTATCTGCAGAGCGATATGAAAGATTCTGCTATGGTAGATTCCCTGAAGAATGTTAATCCAGATGCGTTGGGAACACTTGGAAAGAGCCGTTATGAGGAGATGACGGACAGCATTTATCCGAGATATGCAGATGCATTATATACCGAAGCACTACAGGCATACGAGGTGGCAAACTACAGTACTACGATCAGTGACCTTGAAGTGCTTGTCGGATTTGATGAAGGGTACAGTGATGGCAAGGCCGTATATCTGCTTTATAAGGCATATGACAAGACAGGAGATACGGACAATGCGAATACCTGGAAAGACAAACTGGATAAAGATTATCCGAATGTAGATACATCAGATCTGGGAGAATCTGATTCGGAGTCGGATACATCAGGAAGCAGTAAGAAGAGTAGCTCAGATGACACAGAAGAATAAATAGAACACAAAAGAATAAGAACAATACGAAAGAGAAGAATGGGTAAGGTACCTGTTCTTCTTTTTGTGCAATAAGCCGCTATGCAGAAATCGTGCTTGCACGAATTTCTATATGGCGGCCAATGTTCATCGAGCCGACAGGTGAGATGACATTGATGGCATGTCGAGTAGGTGTTGGCCTACTCGATTATGCGCGACGAGTCGAAGTCCGAGCTGGCTCAGGACATTGACGACCGCTTACAATCTCAGAATGTGCCTTTTGGCACTTCTGATGATTTGTTGTTTAGCAGGGAGAATTAAGTAAAGGGGTTGAAACTATGAAATTTGAAGTGCAGGAGAATTACCTGACTATTTATCTGCCGAAGGATCTGGATCATCACAGCGCAGAGGAAATCAAAAGAGAAGCGGACCGTCTTATTGAGCGGGGGCATATCCGGTATGTAATCTTTGACTTTGCAGGAACGGAGTTCTGCGACAGTTCCGGAATCGGAGTCATTATGGGAAGGTATAAGAAGGTGTGTATGTTTGGCGGAGAAGTTTGGGCGGCGCATACCAGCGAACGGATCAAAAAGATACTGAAAATGTCAGGAGCGGCTAAGATTATGCAGATATATGAGGAGGAAAAGTAAGATGAAAGAAATCGTAAATGGAATGACAAATGAGATGAAACTGGAATTTGACAGCCGTTCCGCAAATGAGGCATTTGCAAGAGTGACAGTAGCGTCCTTTATGACGCAGCTGAACCCTACGCTGGAAGAGGTCTCTGATGTGAAAACAGCAGTGTCCGAGGCTGTGACCAACGCAATCATTCATGGGTATGAGAACCATGTGAATAAGGTGCAGATCTATGCGGGGATTGAAGGCAGGACGCTGCATCTGGAAATATCCGACCGGGGCGTGGGAATCCCGGACGTGAAAAAAGCAATGGAACCGCTCTATACCACCAGACCAGAGTTAGAACGGTCCGGCATGGGCTTTTCATTTATGGAAGCCTTTATGGATGAAGTGCAGGTGGAGTCGGAACCTGGCAAGGGCACTATCGTCCGCATGAAGAAAATTATAGGGAGAGGCAGGGAATTATGGACCACACAATCGCTCTGATTCAGAAGACTCACCAGGGGGATGAACAGGCGAAGGCACAGCTTGTAGAGGAAAATGTGGGACTTGTGTGGTGCGTGGTAAGAAGGTTCTTTAACCGTGGCGCGGAAGCAGACGACCTGTTTCAGATTGGAAGCATCGGACTGTTGAAGGCAATTGAGAAATTCGATATTACATACAATGTGAAATTCAGTACCTATGCAGTACCTTTGATCAGTGGCGAGATCAAACGTTTTCTCAGGGATGACGGAATGATCAAAGTCAGCAGGTCACTGAAAGAACTGGCATACAGAGCGTATACCTGTCAGGATAAGCTGCGCAAGAAATGGGGGCGCGATCCGACACTTCTTGAACTTGCGAGAGCGCTGGAAGTGGAGCCGGAGGAACTGACCGCAGCCTTAGAGGCAAGCTCCGATGTGGAGTCTCTGCACAAACCCATTTACCAGAAAGACGGACATGAGATTGAACTTATGGACAAGTTGGAAGAGAAAGAATGCAGGGAAGAAGAACTGCTGAATCATATTGTGCTGGGAGAATTGCTTAAGCGGCTGGCGGGAGAAGAACGTCAGCTCATCTATCTCAGGTATTTTGCCAATAAGACACAGGCAGAGATCGGGGAAGTCATGGGAATCTCGCAGGTGCAGGTGTCACGGATGGAGAAGAGGATATTAAGGAATCTGCGGGAGATGCTGTAAACGCATGGCATGATTAGAATGAAAAGCTATTTAACCGTTTGGGATATATGGAACGGAAAGGCAGTGGATTTGGAAAAATCATTGGCGGATATGAATTTCAGATCAATTATGATGAAAGCAAAAAACCAACTTTCCACTCAGACAGGTATCAGTTTACGGTTGTGATGCCAAATCTGAATTACAATGTCCCTCAAGATGTCCCTCGGAATGGCACCCAGGATGTCCCTCTGGATGTCCCTCGGAAAAACAGAGATAATCCTTTGGATATTCAAATATTAAATATGATTAAAAAAGACAATAAAGTAAGTACAGAAAAAATGGCAATGGCATTAGGTATAAGTTCAAAGACTGTTAAAAGGCATATTAAAGATTTAGATATTATTCAATTTGTTGGCCGTGGATGTAATGGTCACTGGGAGATTATAAAAAAAGAAAAAGTTATCTCCCAGCAGAATTCAGATACTCCACAGGCGTAACGTGGTATTTTTTCTTGAATAACTGAATAAAGTGACTTTCATTACAGAAGCAGAGTGTATAGCTTATCTCGTAGAGGGATTTCCCCTGAGAGAGCATATGCTGTGCTTCTTCTAATTTCTGGTCAACAATGTACCGATGCAGAGTGATTCCGGTTTCTTTTTTGAATGCCTGAGAAAGATAGTCACGGGATACGTGCAGCTCTGCCGCAATGTCAGCAATCTTTAGCCGGTGGTGAAGGTGAATATGGATCCAGTGCATACATTGATTGATCAATGGGCTGTAGCATTGCGGAATTTTATCTTCATTGACCTTACGAGTCAGTTCCAGTGCTTTATCGCACAGATAATCCAGACATTCTTCCATTGTGAGAATCAAGTCAATTTCCTGAATGTATCTGTCGCTTAACTGATACGCTTCACTTTCATCCAGACCGCCGAGAATCGCATAATGTATCGCAATTGCAATGGCAGAAACTGCCCAGTAGTGAATCTCACGCAGGGGATTATCAGACATATGACCGATGACAAGTCCGGAATTGCGATAAAGCGTGATCGCATTATCTACGCCAGTTATATCACCATTTTGAATAGCGCGGTAAAGCAGCAGCTCATAAGCAAATGTGGTATGTGTCTTACCCGTTTCGCGGGCATCATATAAAAAGTTTTTGGATGAACCCAGAAATTTATAACCGATTCTGGAAGGCTGACGTGCCATATTAATACCTCCTCTTTTGTAAGTGTAAGGTCTTTCATCCACTTATGAGCGAGCTCATGTGGATTTAGATCTTTTGACCCTGGCATCATATAATAAATATAACACATAACATCATAAATCTGATATAAAGAAATGGAAAGAAATGTTACGTTGATGCTATAGAAATCTGGTAAAAAGAGGTGATTTGATGAAGCGGAATCTGAGGGAGAAATGCAGGATGGTTACAGGTTATGGCGCATGGCATATTGGAATAATGCATGTATCAGATGGACCTCATGGGGTGCGGGCACAAAAAGATGGCGCGAAGAATGATGACAGTTACGAAGCGACCTGTTTCCCGACGGTCAGTAGCGTGGCATGTTCCTGGAACGTGGAACTGATTGAAAAAATGGCAGAGGGGATTGCGAGAGAGGCAAAGGAACTTGGTGTGTCTGTGATGCTTGGACCAGGTGTCAATATGAAGCGTTCGCCTCTTTGCGGAAGAAATTTTGAGTATTATTCAGAGGATCCGTTGCTTGCAGGGGAATTGGCTGCACATTACATAGCAGCCATGCAGAGATGTGGAGTAGGAACTTCGCTGAAGCATTATGCAGGGAATAATCAGGAAACTCACAGAATGACAGCAAATTCGATGATTGATGAAAGGGCGCTTCATGAAATCTATCTGACTGCATTTGAGATAGCGGTGAAAAAGGCAGATCCGGCATCAGTTATGGCAAGCTATAACTATGTGAACGGAATGCCTGCCTGCGAGAATTCCTATCTTCTTAAAGAGATTCTTCGGGAGAAATGGGGATACCGCGGACTGGTGATGAGTGATTGGGGCGCATGCGTAGATCTGCCAGCCTGCATTGATGCGGGAATGGATGTTGAGATGCCAGACAGCATGGGAAATCATTTGTCAGATCTTGAAAGAGCAGTGAAAAACGGGGGACTTTCCATTGAAAAGTTGGATCAGGCAGTGGAGCGGATTGAGAAACTGACAGCGGAATATGGGAAGAATTGTGTTTCTGATAACCAGAAAAAAGAAGTATCAAGAGACACAAGGAGAAAGAATCATGTGCTGGCAGGACAGATGGAAGCGGAAAGTGTAGTGCTGTTAAAAAATGAATCTTTTTTCCCGTTACAGACAGGAATGGGACTTCTAATTATCGGCGATCTGGCAGAATATCCCAGATATCAGGGAGGTGGAAGCAGCCACATCCATACAGAGATGATAGAATCTGTGAAGAAACAATTTGAAAAATATTATGAAAAGGTTCGGTATGTAAAAGGTTATAAACGTAATACGTTTAACCGAAATAAGCGGTTGGAGCAAGAGGCATTGCGTGCAGTGAAGCAAGCGGTTCGCAAAGGGATTCCGATTCTTTTCTTCGGAGGCCTCACAGATATGGCAGAAGGAGAAGGTTATGACAGGGAGCATTATGATCTGCCATATAATCAGACGGCACTGCTCAGACAGATATTGAAGATTACGGATCAGGTTGGCTTTATTTCTTTTGGAGGTGCGCCGTATGATATGGAATTTCCAGCCAGATGTAAAGCATTGCTTCAAATGTATCTGGGTGGCGAATCGGTTGGAAAAGCCTGTGCGGATATCGTGATGGGACAGGTAAATCCATCGGGCAAACTTGCGGAAAGTATTCCGTTCAGTGAAAGAGATGTGCCAAGTTACGGATATTTTGGAAAGCAGGGCAGACAGAAAAAGGCATTGGACGATGTAGAATACCGTGAAAGTATCTTTGTCGGATATCGGTATTACGATACATTTGATATTCCGGTCAGGTATTGTTTTGGTCATGGATTAAGTTATACAACATACAAATATTCCAATTTAAGAGTGAAAAAGAATGGACAGACATCGTATGAAGTGAGTTTTGAAGTACAGAATGCAGGGAGCATGGCAGGCAGCGAGATTGCTGAAGTGTATGTAAAGAATCCGAATTCTGATGCATTTAGGGCAAAACGAGAACTGAGAGGATTTGCTAAGGTACGATTGGAACCGGGAGAATGTAAAATGGTCACAATTCCGTTGACGGAGCGGGCATTTTCGGTATATCAGAATCATGAGTTTCAAGTAATCGGTGGAGAATATGAGATTCAGATAGGCGCGTCATTACAGGATATCCGCTTATCTCAGAAAGTAGAAATTGAAGGAAGGGAAGTGAAGTGTCCATTGACATTGAACAATAAAGTTCCGCTCAGCAGGGCAGACTTCGATAAGTTGTATGAAGGGAAACGGACACATTTTTCCCAGACGATGCCTGGTGAATTTACGACGAAAAATTCTCTGAATCAGATGCGTCCGTATTCGCATCTTGCCAGAAGGTGGCTTCGTATCGGGAAGTTTGCGGTCAGGCTGATGTATTTTCCAAAGCCAATGCATGATCCGGAGGTCAGGATGATGTGGGAAGGAATTGCGGACGGTAATATTGACAGTGTGTGTAATCAGAGTGGAGGACTTGTAAAGCATAAGACGATTTTAAAGATTGTGAAAGCGGCAAACGAGGAGGAAAAAGTATGAGGGAAAAGCTGGATAAAAGGACAAAATGGAGCTATTGTGTCGGTGCAACAGGACGAGATGCAGCGTATGCGCTCGTAAGCATGTATCTGATTCTCTACGTGCAATATACCATGCATCTTACAAGTGCTCAGTTTGCAGTGATCAGCGGTGTGATGATCGTGTGCATGGTATGGGATGCGATTAACGATCTTCTTATGGGAATTATTATTGAAAATACGCATTTCAAAATGGGTAAATTCAAACCGTGGATACTGATCGGTTCGATAACGAATGCGGTTGTGATCGTATGCCTTTTTACCATCCGGCCGTCCGGATGGGGATTTGTAGCATTTTACAGTTTCTTCTATCTGATGTGGGGGATGACATATACGATGAATGACATTGCGTATTGGGGTGTACTTCCGTCACTGAGTTCAGATTCGAAGACCAGAGATTCACTGGTAACGACGATGAGTGTATTTGTGTGTATCGGTCAGTTCTCAGTCGCTGGAGTTGTACCAATCGTGATTGCCGGAAATGCGGTTAATGCATATCGTATAGTAGCACTGATTGTAGCAATTGGACTGGTTGTATTTCAATGTCTGACCGCTTTTGGAGTCAAAGAACGTGAAAGAAAAGAACAGGTGGACAAACTGTCATTAAGGGATATGTACCATATTTTTGCCAGAAATGATCAGTTGGTCTATGCAGGAATTGCATCTGTATTTTTTAATATTACCTGTAATATACTGATCATCTTTGGCGTGAATTTTTTCTATATCGAGTATGGATATTCGGAAAGTGGCAATCTTGTGTTTTACTTTACGGTAATGTATGGTCTGGGAATGCTGATCTCACAGGCAAGTTATGCGGCAATTGCAAAGAGCATTTCCAGACAGCAGATCGTGGAAATCTGCTTTGTGGTGTTAATGATTGCCTATGCCGGATTTCTTGGATTTGGCTACATACTTCCTAAAAATGTTATCCTGTTAAATGTTATTGGTTTCATTATCTTTTTCTTCCAGGGACTGATGAATCTGGCAATCATTGTAATGATCAATAATACAATCGAATATGATGAAGCCAGATTTCATGAACGTCATGATTCTGTGATATCAGCAGTGCGGTCATTCAGTGTAAAGCTGGCAGGAGGAATCAATCAGGGATTATCAACACTGGTGCTCATCGTGAGTGGGATCTATGTGAAAAGCCAGAACATCAGTGCATTGGAGATCAAGGTAAATCAGGGAGAAATGACGAGTGCGGAGGTATTAGAGAAAGCAAATCATTATATAGGAGAAATTACACCTACGCAAGGACTCGTATTTCGGATGGGAATGGTATTGATTCCGGTCATTGCACTGGTGATTTCTTATATCATAATTCGGAAAAAATATCATATTGATGAAAAAGAGTATGAAAAATTAATTCAGAAACAAAGTGCATAATTTTCCTATTTTGGTCCATACTAACTGCATGTGCTAAGAGAAAATACAGTTAAGTGAATGCGGTAAAAGGAGAATGTGGTATGGAAGAAGCCAGAAAGAAGTTACGGATCTGTATGGTGCTGGTGGTGGCAGTAGCGATCATCGTGGGCTTGATCTACTATTTTCATGATGTGAGAGGGAAAGACTATGCTACAGAGGGAACACTGGTGCAGAGATATGAGGTGCAGACGGTATGTCGGCGGTAAAAGAAACGGTATATATCAAAGGTGACGAATCGGTAGAAGTAACCAGTCAAACGGTGAATCTTGGAGATCTGGTAGAACTGGAATGTTCGGATCCGAAGATTTTGCCCCGACTTAGGACAATCCATGTGTTGAAATTTGTTGATTCATCGAAGAAATATTCTTATCACAGACGGAGCAGAACGGTTGTATCCGTGCTGAAACTGATTCAGTGCATTCACGATGTATATCCGGCTGTGGATGTACAGAATCTTGGTGCACAGGATATCATCGTCACCTTGGAAAACCAGAAGACAGCAGGAGGTTTCTTACACTGGCTGAAGATTATCACCGTGGTGCTCATATCATTTTCCGGATCCGCATTTTCTATTATGGCTTTTAATAATGACGTGGATGTATCCAGATTATTTAATCAGATCTATGAATGGATGACAGGGCAGCAGTCAAGTGGTTATACGATGCTGGAGATCTGTTACAGTATTGGAATTGCTTTGGGAATATTGATCTTCTTTAATCATTTTGGAAAGAAGCGTTTTTCGGTAGATCCGACTCCGATGGAGGTGGAAATGCGTCTGTATGAAAATGATATACAGACAACACTGATTGAGAATTATTCCAGAAAGGGGAAAGAAGTAAATGTGGATACCACAGATATTGTCAGCAATCATCGGACTTAGCGCAGGGATGCTGGTGGCAGCAGGGCTTTTCTCCTTTATTACAGGACTCGGTGTAATCTCAGATTTTGCAGACCGGACACATACAGGGGAGCATGTGATGCTTTATGAAGATGCCATTGTAGTTGGCGGAATCCTGGGGAATCTGCTGTTCGTGTTTAAGATTCATATTCCGGGAGGCGGATGGATATTACCGATATTCGGACTGCTTGCCGGAATCTTTACCGGATGCTGGGCAATGGCACTGGCAGAGATGTTGGAAGTATTTCCAATCTTTGTGCGCAGGGTGAAGCTGGTGCAATGCATTCCGTGGGTGATTCTGGGAACTGCACTCGGTAAAACAGCAGGCGCATTATTATTCTTTTCCCGGCACTGGGGAAAATGACGGAGGTCAGGACAAGTATGGATCAGAATGCAAAGAAACAAAGAGAACAGAAAGAATATCAGGAGTATGTAAAAGCGGTAACACCTGTGCACAATTTGTGGATGAATATGACGAAGGCATTTGTAACCGGAGGTGTAATCTGCATGATCGGGCAGGGAATCCTGAACTATTGTAAAGCAGCTGGGCTGGATAAAGAAATCAGTGCCGGCTGGTGCGCAGTGGTATTGGTATTTTTATCGGCACTTCTGACCGGATTAAATATCTATCCAAGGATTGCCAAATGGGGAGGCGCAGGAGCATTGGTACCGATTACCGGCTTTGCCAATTCAGTAGCGGCTCCGGCAATTGAATATAAAAAAGAAGGACAGGTCATGGGCATCGGTTGCAAGATATTTACCATAGCAGGACCGGTAATCCTGTATGGAACGGTAATCAGTTGGGCACTGGGACTCGTGTGGTGGCTAGGAAGTTTCTTGTGATAAAAGCTATTGACAAAATGATGAATCCTCCATATAATTACCAAAGGTAATTAACTAAGGTAATTATATGGAGGATTTTTATTATGGACAATAGAATGATTAAAAGGATGCTTGATGCATGTTATCAGGCGAAGCGCATCCGTGAGATGCTCCCACCATTGCCAAGCGGCGTGATGCCATCATACATTCACTATCTGGACGTCATTGATATGATGGAAAAAGAAGGTATTTCTGTAAAAATTTCGGATATCAGTGACAGGTTGCATATTCCGAGACCGGGCGTTACAAGAACGGTAAAGGAAATGGAAAAGAAGGGATACCTTCAAAAAATTGCGTCACGTGATGACGGACGAGTTACGTACATAACTGCTACGGAGTCAGGCAAAGAACTGCATCAGAAATTCGATGCACAATATTTTACAATGTTAGCCCCTTATATGGATGCGATATCTGAAGAAGAAGCCGAGAATATGATTCTGACGATTGAGAAATTTTATCAGATTATGCGCGAAAGGAGAGACTAACATGGTAAATGATAAGACGGATTTTACACAGGGAAGTATTTTAAAGAAACTGGTTGCGTTCATGATGCCGGTGCTTGGAGCATTAATTTTACAGGCGGCTTACGGTGCAGTGGATCTGCTGGTGGTAGGAAGATACGGCTCAACATCGGGGCTTTCCGGTGTATCGACAGGAAGTCAGGTATTGAACCTGGTTACATTTGTGGTAACACAGCTCGCGATGGGAATTACCGTATTGATCGGGCGGTATCTGGGAGAGAAACGTCCGGAACAGATCGGATCAGTCATCGGCGGGTCGGCAGTTGTATTTGCCGGAATATCGATCGTATTGTTTATCTTGATGGTTGGTTTCGCACATCCGATTTCAGTACTGATGCAGGCGCCGGAAGAGGCAGTGGCACTGACAGCGAATTACGTACGCATTTGCGGAGGCGGAATCTTTTTTATCGTGGCGTATAATGTATTATCGGCCATATTCCGAGGATTGGGAGACAGCAAATCACCGCTGTTATTTGTACTGGTGGCATGTATTATTAATATCATTGGAGATTTGGCATTAGTTGCCGGACTGCATATGGATGCTGTCGGAGCTGCAATCGCGACTGTAGCGGCGCAGGGATGCAGCGTGGTATTTGCGATTGTTATTCTTTTGAAAAAGGATCTTCCGTTTTCGATCACAAAAAAAGATTTCAGGTGGAATGTACAGTGTAATCGGTTTCTTAAGATTGGATTACCGTTGGCACTCCAGGAGTTACTTACTCAGATTTCATTTCTGGCATTATGTGCATTTGTCAACCGTCTTGGTCTGGAAGCATCTTCAGGTTATGGAGTTGCGTGCAAGATCGTAAATTTTGCAATGCTGGTACCGAGTGCGTTGATGCAGTCTATGGCGTCGTTTGTATCCCAGAATGTAGGAGCAGGAAAGACCAAAAGAGCGAAGCATACGTTGTATACTGGCGTTGGTGTAGGACTAGCTGTAGGATGCGTGGTATTTATGCTGGTAATGTTTAAGGGAGATTTACTTGCAGGATTCTTCACGACAGATGCAGCGGTTGTCCAGAGCGCGTTTGAATATCTGAAAGGATTTGCTGCAGAGACACTTATGACCGCCATTTTGTTCAGCCTGATTGGTTACTTTAATGGGAATAATAAGACCGTATGGGTTATGACGCAGGGTCTGTTTCAGACACTTCTGGTACGTCTGCCGTTCGCATATGTAATGAGTATTCAGCCGAATGCAAGCCTGACAAAGATCGGTCTGGCAGCGCCGGTGTCTACAACTGTCGGCGTGATCATGAGTGTCATCTACTATATTTATATTAACAGAAAGAGTGAAAGTGAGTCATAGAATGAGAAAAGATATTGCATATTATCACCTTCCGGGACTGTTTGAATTTTATGAATTGTACCAAGTGTTTCTGCCGTTATTTCGTGAACATAGAGAATACTTTTATGACTGGTGTGAGATAGCTTCTATTTATGGTGCTCCGGCGGACTGCCTGTGGGGCGGAGGTCGTGCAGGATTTGGAGACTGTGCTCCACAGGCAGTACTGGAACTGATGCGAGAATATGAAGTCTCTGCCAGACTGACGTTCAGCAATTCGTTACTGAAGAAAGAGCATCTTTCAGATAAGAAATGCAATATGCTCTGTGCAATGTTTGAGAATAGTGGGGAAGTGAAGAATGGTGTGATTGTTCACTCAGATTTGCTGGCAGAGTATTTGCAAGCAAATTATCCGAATCTTTATCTGGTGTCTTCGACAACGAAGGTGCTGACAGAGTTCGGACAATTGCAGGATGAGATTAATCGGGATGAGTTTCGGTATGTTGTACCGGATTTTCGACTGAATAAAGCATTTGACAGATTAGATATGCTGTCCGTGGAGCAAAAAGATAAAATTGAATTTCTTTGTAATGAATGTTGTTGGTTTGGATGTAAGGACAGAAAATATTGTTATGAAACAGTCAGCCGTAGGAATCTGGGAGAAGAACAAGGAGATTTTCATTGTACTGCACCGGATTCTGAGCATGGATATCTGTTCTCGAAAGCCATGACAAATCCGGGATTTATCGGTATCCGGGATATTCAACATATATATCTGCCAATGGGATTCTCTAATTTTAAGATTGAGGGTCGGAGTCTGGGAAGTGCACTGATTCTGGAATTTTTATTGTATTATATGACCAGGCCGGAATATCAGCTTCAGGTCAGAGAGAAGATATATCTGGATAATATGCTGGATTTGTTTTAGAAAAAATTGGAAAACAAAGAACTTGTTGAAAGAAAGCAAAGTAAAGATAATGAAAAGTATATGTGTATCAATGTATTTGACAAGATCTGTAATAACGCAGAAGAATATTTAAGGGAATATAAGGAGAACACAAATGAAAATTTTTGAATATGGAGAAAAAGAAATTTCATATCTTCGAAGTAAAGATAAAAGGCTTGCGGAAGTTATTGACCAGGTTGGATTGATACAACGAGAAGTAGATGCTGACTTGTTTTCTTCAGTTGTACATCATATTATCGGACAGCAGATTTCTACAAAGGCACAGGCAACAATCTGGAAGCGGATGCAGGAAACGCTGGGTGAGGTTAATGCGGAAACGATACTTTCTGCGGACATTTCCAGGCTGCAGTCTTTTGGGATGACGTTCCGTAAAGCAGAGTATATCTCGGATTTCGCAAGAAAAGTTCACGATGGCATAGTTGATCTGGATGCAGTGTGGCAGATGTCCGATGAGGATGCCATCCGGGAATTGAGCAGTCTGAAAGGTATCGGAGTCTGGACGGCGGAGATGATCTTACTGTTTTGTATGCAGCGTCCAGATATTTTCAGCTATGATGATCTTGCAATTCAGCGTGGACTGCGTATGGTCTATCATCACAGGAAAATTGACCGGAAACTATTTGAAAGATACCGTCGCCGTTTCAGTCCATATTGCAGCGTGGCAAGCCTTTACCTTTGGGCAGTGTCGGGCGGTGCAATTCCGGGAATGAAAGATTATAAACCAAAGATGAAGAAAAAGGAAATAGAGAAATAACCGGTTTTCTGATTGACAAGACTGCATCTATTTGATAATCTTTATTAAGTAATTTCATATTCCATGAGGGAGTAGTTAGCGCGAAAGTGTGGTTTGTCAACATTCTGATTATATGACACGATATAATCTGGCAAATCTTAAATAATGAGACTCATGTATATTGATGAACAGTTTATGTATGATACATCGACTGATAATTGATATACATGAGTCTGTTTTTTTGCACAGCGGGCTTTTGCTCCCAACATCATTTTATATGGGATACGCATTTTACATCATAACAAGATAAGGAGAAATCAGGAAATGTTGTTATTTTTAAAGGTATTTTTTACGGAATTTATTGCAGAGATGGGAGATAAAACCCAGCTCATGCTTATTGCTCTTACGTCCAAATATAAGTTAAGAGACATTATAGCAGGAACTGCTGTGGCAATCCTTGTGTTGAATGGACTGGCTGTTCTTGCGGGCGGACTTGTCAGCAAATTTATTCCTGATTGGCTCATTAAGATGATCGCGGCATTCGCATTTCTTTATTTTGCAGCATCAACGATTGCCGGTGACGATGAAGATGAAGAGGAAGAGGGCGGCAAAACAAAGATTAGGTTTGCTCCGCTTGCAGTGTTCTGTACATTTTTTGTAGCAGAACTTGGAGATAAGACACAGCTTACGGCGATTACATTTGGTGCTAATGAAGGGATGAGTGCTGCAGTTATTGTGTGGATCGCCTGTTCTCTGGGACTGTTGGCGGCAGATATTCTTGGCATGTTAGTCGGTTATCTGCTAAAGAGTAAGACCCCGGATGGATTGCTGAATACACTTGCAGTTGTGATATTCTCCGTATTCGGTGTGTTCACTCTTTATCAGGGACTTAAGCTTATAAGTGCAGATGTCTGTCCGCTGCCGGTGTGGCCGGCACTGATAGCCGTAACGGTTGTATTTGTTATCGTGTGTGTCTGTCTCTTCGTGAAAAGAGAGAAGAAGAACTCTTGGTGTCGGGATTGAAATGAACCATCAGAATCACAGGAATTGACAGAGTAATAGCAGAATGATACTATTAATGAAAGAAATATTTTTGAGCAAAGCAGACGAAAGCCTGTGACGCAAAGCTAGAGGGCCTGTAAAATGGCAGCCAGTTGCATGAAACGATGTACACTGTCTATTTGAGATAGTGTTTTTTATTTTAAAAATATAAGAAAGAATCATATGGATAAAAGAAAGAAAATAAAAGAAAAAAGAGTGATTGCAGGCATTCTGCTTGTGGGAATTTTAGTAGTCACCCTGTCAGGGTGTAAAAACACAGACAGCGGTAAAAAAGAAACAGAAAAGCCTGTCATTACCATCGGTAGCGATAACTATCCACCATACAATTACCTAGATGAAGATGGTGTACCGACGGGAATAGATGTAGAACTTGCTACAGAAGCTTTCAAAAGAATGGGGTATCAGGTGGATGTTGTCCAGATTGACTGGGAAGAGAAAAAAGAACTGGTAGAGAGTGGGGAGATTGACTGTATCATGGGTTGCTTTTCCATGGAGGGGCGCCTTGATGATTACCGCTGGGCAGGACCATACATTGCAAGCCGTCAGGTGGTTGCTGTAAATGCGAACAGTGATATCTATAAACTGAGTGATCTGGAGGGAAAGAATCTGGCTGTCCAGTCTACAACCAAACCAGAAAGCATCTTTTTGAACCGGACGGATGAGAGAATTCCAAAACTGGAAAATCTGATCAGTCTTGGACACAGGGAACTGATCTATACGTTTCTGGGAAAAGGATATGTGGATGCAGTAGCCGCACATGAGGAATCTATCGTCCAGTATATGAAAGATTATGATGCAAGCTTCCGTATCCTGGAAGAACCTCTGATGATCACCGGAATAGGTGTTGCTTTTGCGAAAAATGATGACAGAGGAATATGTGAGCAGATGGAACAGACGCTGGAGGAAATGCGTCAGGATGGCACGACTCTGAAAATTGTTGGAAAATATCTGGATGATCCGGAAAAGTATCTGGAGGTGGATGATCTTGGATATTAAAAGAAAAGCAAAAGAAAAACGGATTATAATAGTTGGCATTTTGCTTGGAATCTGTGTGGCAGCAGTTTCTCTGTTTTATTTCTTCTATGTAGAGAAATCAGAAGCAGAGAAAAGAATGGTGGAGATTGTGAATTATGTGAAAGTGCAGTGCTCAACCTACACCCATTACAATGAATCTTCGGAATCTAAAAGCCTCCTCCGTGCAATCGAAAGTGCCAGACAGATGAGTACGAATATCGACATGGAAATAGAAAACGGCGGTCAGCTAAGCCAGGAGTTCCTGAAAGAAAATCTTCAGACTCTCTGGGTGGATGGTATCCTTGTACTGGATGCAGAGGGGAAAACAGTCTGTGAATACAGCGTGGATGAGTCTATGACCAATGAGATTGCGGAGTATCTGCAGAAAGACATTATCATGGATTTTGCCGGATATGAAGAAAGATCTTATTCAGAACGATTTAACAGGGAAGACGGATCACATATCGACATTGCAGCCTGTGCCAGAAAAGATGCGCCGGGTATCGTTGCAACCTACTATTACACATCACCCGAATTTGCCAGAAACTATGCACTGACGATACAGGGACTTTTAAATGGTTATAGTATCCAGAAAGATGGAACGATTATTGTTGCAGACAAAGGAACAGTCGTTGCCAGCAACAATGAGAGCCTGTTGAGGCAGGATACTGCTGATAACGAGGTTGTCCAGGCAATGAAAAAGCATACAGACAGTCAGCATATTTTCCATTTGAAGAATGAAGGAACCGGATGTTATGGAATTATGTTGAAGCAGCGGGATTACTATATCTATGCGTATCTTCCGGATACGGAAGTATTCCGCAACCTTCCATTAAGTGTAACAGGTGTCATTTTTCTGTATTTCCTGATATTTAGTGTATTCGTGTTCCGGGAATACAGAACGAATCAGGTACATCAGAAACAGGAGCTGGAAAAAGAAGAACAATACAAAGCAGATCTTTTGATGGCAGCAAAAAAGGCAGAGGCAGCCAATCGGGCGAAGACGGAATTTCTACAGAGGATGAGTCATGATATCCGGACACCGATTAATGGAATCTGCGGCATGATTGATGTGGCTGACCATCATGCAGATGATCTGGAGAAACAGACGGAATGCAGGGGAAAGATCAAAGAGGCATCGCATCTGTTGCTGGAACTGGTGAACGAAGTTCTGGATATGAGCAAACTGGAAGCGGATGAGATGGTTCTGGAAGAAACTCCATTTAATCTGAGTAGCATTGTCGAAGAAGTTTTTGCTGTGATCGAACAGATAGCCGCAGAACAGAATATCCGAATCATGTGGGAGAAAAAAGAAGTCATACATCCGAATCTTATCGGAAGTCCGGCGTATGTAAAACGGGTTATGATGAATATCCTGTCGAATGCGGTAAAATATAATAAGAAAAATGGTTGTATCTATATCAGCTGCAGAGAAATTCCATCCGAACAGCCAGACATGACGACAGTGGAATTTGTCTGTAGGGATACTGGAATTGGGATGACAGATGCATTCCAGGAACACATTTTTGAACCTTTTGCACAGGAACATACCGGAAGCCGTACAAAATATGCGGGAACTGGACTTGGAATGCCGATTAGCAAAAAACTGGTTGAAAAAATGGGTGGAACCATTACCTTTAAAAGTAAAGAAGGTGCAGGAACTACATTTTTGATCAGAGTTCCGTTTAAAATAGATCTGGGTGCAGATAAACGTGAGAAACAGAAGGATATATCGGAAAAATCCTTAAAAGGACTGCATATTCTTCTGGCAGAAGACAATGAGTTGAATATGGAAATTGCAGAGTTTATGATCCGGAATGAAGGTGCTGTTGTGACCAAAGCATGGAATGGACAGGAGGCTGTTGAACTGTTCAGAAAAAGCAGACCAGGTGAAATAGACGTTATCATTATGGATATTATGATGCCGGTCATGAGTGGCTATGAAGCAGCAAAAATAATCCGCTCCATGGGAAGAGAGGATGCAAAGGTAATTCCGATTATTGCAATGACAGCAAATGCGTTCACAGAGGACAGACTGAGAGCAAAAGAAGCAGGAATGGATGAACATATCGCCAAGCCGATTGATGCGAATAAATTAGTAAAGGCGATTCATGAATTGTTGGATTAGTGGAAAAGAATTTCAGAAGGGAGATTCATATTGAAAAAGAAAAAATATGATTATAACTGAAAGAGGAAAGAATAATGTCATTAGAAAAAGCGGAACAATATCTGGAACATAAAGGAATGCTTGACCGCGTGATCAGGTTAAAAGAGTCTACTGCAACTGTGGCAGAGGCAGCAGGAGATGACCATAGTGCGGTTAGATTATCTGTGGATGAATTAGAACAGATTGCCGGAGCAAAAGGATGGGTAGATGTGTGCAAGGAGGCGTAAAGTAAAAATGAATGAGATTATGGAGAGTCTGTATCAGAGAAAGTCTATGAGAGCCTATGAGGACAGGGAGATTCCGGAAGAAATGAAGAAGCTGATCCTGAAAGCAGCATCGCAGGCACCGACAGCAGGATGCCAGCAGTTATATACAATTCTTGATATTACGGATCAGAAATTAAAAGAAGCGTTATCGGAAAGCTGCGACCATCAGCCGTTTATTGCGAAAGCACCGATGGTATTAGTGTTCTGTGCCGATTGTAAAAAATGGTATGATGCATATCTGGAAGCAGGATGTGAGCCAAGAAAACCAGGCGTTGGGGATCTGATGCTTGCGGTAACGGATACAGTAATCGCAGCGCAAAACGCGGTAGTTGCAGCAGAGAGTCTTGGATTAGGATCCTGCTATATCGGTGATATTATGGAAAACTGCGAAGAACAGCGGAGATTGCTATGTCTTCCTGACTATGTATTTCCGGCAGCAATGTTGGTATTTGGATGGCCGACGGAACAGCAGAAGCAGCGTCCGAAGCCGGAACGGTGTGAACAGAAGCATATCGTGCATGAGAATACATACCGCGATATGGACGGAGAAGAGTTACGTGAAATGTTTGCATACAAATGTAAAAACCGTACCTATGAAGAGTGGTGTAATGCATTTTGTAATCGTAAATATAACTCTGATTTTTCCAAAGAAATGAGCAGATCAGTTGAAAAATATCTGGAACAGTTCGGATTATAGTCATATGAATAGAAACCTCCTGGCGGTGCCGGGAGGTTTCGTCTGTTGTGAAGAAGTTTAACTATTTAATATTTTTACTTTTATATGCGCTGGGTATACATTTTTATATCGATAGACACTGAGCACGATTCCGAGCAGTCCATAGCATGTTATGATATAACTTCCACCGGAAGATATGAACGGCAGGAATGTCATCGTTGGAGGAAAGATGCCGATATTTTCCAATACATTGATTAGAAGGCTCATGAGAAATACCATGCCGCAGCCACATCCCATCAGCATACCTAACTGATTCTTTTGTCTGATAGCGGTGTTAAAAATGCCAAATATTAATGTCGCTAAGATACAGCACAGTAGAATCGCAGGCAGGATTCCGTACATTGAAGTCAGACAGGTCAGTATATAATCGGAGTTAAATCCAGGCAGAACTTCTGCGATATTCATGCCGTTATTACCAACAAAATTGCTGGATGACAGGAAGTCTTGCAGTATCAGCTGTATATAGTTTTCGCTGCCGGAGGAAAACATTGCCTGTAAGCGTGCCATCTGGTATGGTGAAAAACGCTGCTGCCAATACAATACCAGAATAAGTATGGTCGGTGCGATTGTGAAAATACTCCAGATCGTACAGAGTGATAATGCTTTCTGTACATGAAACCAGCCCTTTCGAACCGCAATGGTCAGCATGACGAGCATGGATACTAGCATTAGTCCGGCGGTCATCACGGATGGCAGATATAATACCAGCCAGGCAGGAATGATCATCCACAGAAGAGACTTGACAAGTCCTGCATATCCGGTTCCACGATATTTATAAAGGATACCTCCATAAATGGGAATGTAGAGCAGCATCAATGCCTGAATAGGAATACGGAAGCCTCCAAATAATCCAGATGAAATAAAGTAATGCATACCATTTATTACATTTCCGAAGAGTAGCGTTGAGAAGCACATGGCAATTAATATAGCTGCGATTATCTTAGAAAATCTTGCCAGTAATGTATAATCTAAAAAATATAAAATCATCATGACTACGACTCCGGTTATTACATGGAATGCATATCTGGGTGCCATAGCTGTTCCGTCTCCGGTTACATACAGATCGATTGCCATATGGATCAGGATGCCGATGACACTGATTACAGTAATGATGAACAGAAGCTTCCATGCAATCTGCGGCTTATGGATCCGGTCAAGAAAGAGTCCTGCTTCAACCGGATCGCCCATATCTTTTACCGCTTCTTTTTCGGCATCAGTGCGATCTAATCCAGCAGATACATTTGCTTCAATCTGATCTTCGATATGATCCTGCAGTTCCTGACGGATATAAGGTCTGGCTTTTTTACATCGGATCTGTTCCAATACTATCTTCAAATATTCATCCATAAGTTATACCTCCAATGCAAGTACATGTTCAACTGCGGTTGCATATTCTTTCCATTCTGCGGTTTTCTTTTCCAGGAGTCCTTTACCATCTTTGGTAAGTGAATAATATTTTCTCGTCTTCCCACCAGCTGCCTGTTTGTATACGGTGAGTAGTCCTTTATCTTCCAGACTATGAAGAAGCGGGTATAAAGTGCCGGCTTTCATTTCAAATACATTCTGTGATTTCTGACGTAGAGTGTCGATCATTTCGTAGCCATACATATCCTTTTCGGATAATAATTTTAAAATAAGCATTGTCATACTTCCTGAAACTAATGATTTTTCAATAGCCAATTGATTCACCTCCCATTTATATATCGATAATCTATATATCGGTCATCTATATAATAAGCGAACAGATATGCAGTGTCAAGGGTTTTTTAAATGATTAAATTGGTATATAATTGATGTCAGGATTGTGGGAGCATGAAACGCGAAACAATCCGTAGACATCATTTGAGTAGAATACAAAAAATGAAAGGAATTAAGATACCGATGATACAAGACATTTATCCACACAAATTACACAATGAATACAATCCGTCTGCCAGAGTGCAGGAAAGCAGTCCTATTTTAAATATTTCTAATGGGAAAGTACTGGTTCACACAGAGCAGTTTGATAACGGCATCGTAGCATTTCCGATAAAAAAGGAACTGCCGGAGGAATTGGAATATACCTATCTGTTTAAGGTGGACAACAGAGAATATTTTCTGTGGAATAAAGAACTTTCGGAAGATTCGATACCAGAGGGATATTCATACGTTGAGGAAAGAAGTATACGTAAAGAAAGCAAGGGACCTTGTGAGGAAGTCTTTGCAGCTACGACAGCGAAGCATCTGTCAGATTGGTACAGAGATGCCTGCTTTTGCGGAAGATGCGGCACGAAGATGGTGCCTCATGATAAGGAACGTGCAATGAGCTGTCCGTCTTGTGGATATATAGCGTATCCAAGAATTATGCCGGCGGTTATCGTGGGTGTGAAAAATGGAGATAAATTATTACTTACCAAATATCGCACCGGATTTGCACATAATGCGCTGATTGCCGGTTTTACAGAGATTGGAGAAACGGCAGAAGAAACGGTTATGCGTGAAGTAATGGAAGAAGCCGGAATTAAGGTCAAAAATATCCATTATTATAAGTCACAGCCGTGGGGAACTGCGAATGACCTTCTCCTTGGGTTCTACTGTGAAGTAGATGGGGATGATACCATTACCATGGACCGCCATGAGTTAAAATATGCGGAGTGGGTACAGAGAGAAGAGATTGTGCTTCAGCCGGGAAACTTTAGTCTGACGAATGAGATGATGCGCAGATTTAAAGAAGGGTATGAAGTATAAATTACACATTTTTTAGCACGTAAATAGAACGGAGCTGACACACTGAATTATTTTAACAAGTCTTATGTCTGCATTATAAAGATGATGGATATGAGACTTTTTAATAAAACAAAACGCGGAAACAAGGTGAAATATAAGAATGAAAAATGCGGAAATACTATAAAATTCCATATAGAAAAATGCGGAAATGTGCTAAAATAAAAATGTGAAAGGAGAAACATCTCATGTTTAAGCGTAAAATATATAGTAAAATGCAAGAATGGAAAAAAGAGTCGGATGGGAAAACAGCCCTTTTGATTGAAGGAGCAAGACGAATTGGTAAGTCCACAGTAGTTGAAGAATTTGCAAAAAATGAATATGAAAGCTATATATTGATAGATTTTTCAAGAGCGTCAAAAGAAACCAGAGAGCTTTTTGAGGATGTTTCAGATTTGAATTTTTTGTTTCTACAGTTACAATTACAATATAAAGTGGATTTAAAAGAAAGAAAATCAGTTATTATATTCGATGAGGTTCAACTTTGCCCACCGGCGCGTCAAGCCATTAAAGCATTGGTTGCCGATCACAGATATGATTACATTGAAACCGGATCACTTATTTCGATTAAGAAAAATGTGAAAGATATTTTAATCCCTAGTGAGGAAAGAAAAATCAGCATGTATCCAATGGATTATGAGGAATTTTTATGGGCGATTGGAGATACAGCAACATTTTCATTATTGAAAAAGTGTTTTGATATGAATCAGGGATTAGGAGATTCAATTAATCGTAAGCAGTTAAGACAATTCCGCTTATATATGTTAGTTGGCGGAATGCCACAGGCAGTATCAGCTTACATTGAAACGAATAATTTTAGAAAAGTAGATGAAATAAAGAGAGATATACTAAATTTGTATGAAAGTGATTTCGCAAAAATTGATCCGACGGGACGTTTAGCAATGTTATTTGATGCAGTTCCGGCTCAGTTAAATAAAAATGCAGCCAGATATCAGACGAGTAGTGTGTTAAATGGTGAGAAACAAGATAAAATATTAGAACTGATTGCAGAATTGAAAGATTCAAAGACAGTACTGGTTGCGTATAATACAAATGATCCAGATATCGGTATGGCAAATACAAAGGATTTATCAAAGTTTAAATTATTTTTAAGTGATACAGGGTTGTTTGTAACATTAATGTTTAAGGATAAAGATTTTACGGAAAATGAGATTTATGAGAAACTGTTAAGTGATAAGTTAAGTGTAAATCTAGGATATTTATATGAAAATATTGTAGCTCAGTGTCTGGCATCAAATGGAAATGAGTTATTCTATCACACGATTATGAATGAAAAGTCAAAACATAATTATGAAATAGATTTTATTTTGGCAAGAAAGAATAAAATAGTGCCTATAGAGGTGAAATCGTCCGGATATAAAACCCATAAATCACTTGACGTGTTTACGGAAAAATATTCAAGTAGGATATTAAAGAGATATTTGGTTTATACAAAAGATATGAGTAAAGATCAGGATATTTTTTGCATGCCAGTTTATATGGTGCCATTTTTATAAATATTGATTGCACAAAATTGGAATTACAGGAGGTGCAGGATATGATTATATACTTTTCGGGAACAGGAAACAGTCGTTACATTGCGAAGAGGATCGCAGATAATATTCGTGATGAATTGATTGATGCAAACGATAAGATTAAGAGATGTGACACAAGAACTATACAAGTGAATGACCGTCTTGTTGTCGTTACACCGACATATGCATGGAGAATTCCATGGCTTGTGCGGGATTGGATCAGAAAAACACATTTTCAAGGTGTCAGGCAGGTGTGGTTTGTAATGAGCTGTGGTGCTGAGATTGGTAATGCGGCAAAATATAATCGGCTGTTGTGTGAGGAAAAGGACTTTGATTATATGGGAACAGCACAGATCGTGATGCCGGAAAATTATATTGCGCTGTTTCATACACCTGAAACGGAGAAAGCAAGACAGATCGTATCGGATGCGGAACCTGTGATAGATAATGTGTGCAGACAGATTGTAGCCGGACATGCATTTGCGGCACCTCGCAATAATCTGTATGACCGTGTTATGAGCGGACCTGTAAACAAGCTGTTTTATCCTTTATGCGTAAAAGCTAAAGCATTTCATGTCAGTGATGATTGTATTGGATGTGGAAAATGTGTAAAGCTATGTCCGTTAAACAATATCACATTGGAAAATAGTAAGCTGGTCTGGGGCAGGAGATGTACACATTGTATGGCGTGCATTAGTTACTGTCCGGAGAAGGCAATTGAGTACGGTAAAAAGAGTTCGAAGAAGGAAAGATATTACTTTGAGAAGTTGTGATTCGACGATAGATTAGATAAATGAGGTGACAGATTATGACAATTGCAGAGATTATGAAGAAAATGATAACTTTTTCAAATGGAAATATACATGATATTGATCACTTTTTGCATGTGTGGTCGTATGCAAAAATGATTGGCGAACTGGAACAGATAGACCCAGAGACGCAGTATATTCTTGAAGTGGCAGCGATTACGCATGATATTGCCTGCCCGTTATGCAGGGAAAAGTATGGCAATACCAATGGCAAGCATCAGGAAGAAGAAGGAATCCCATTAGTGACAGATTTTCTTTCGGATACAGGCATGACGAAAGAACAGATTGAGCGTGTGGCATATCTGGTAGGACATCATCATACATACACGGATATTGATGGAATCGATTATCAGATTCTGATAGAAGCAGATTATATTGTGAATGCCTGTGAAAGTGGATATAGTAAACAGAATATCAGTGATTTTATGGATAAGATTATGAAGACAGCAAGCGGTAAAACGATTGCGAAAGAGGTGTTTCATGTCTGAGTTAAGGGAGGCATAGCTATGACAGAGTGGGAAAAATTGCAAAGTGGACAAATATATAATGATTTTGACGATGATTTGTTCCGACGCAGAGTAGAGGCAAAAAAGCTGTTCCGAGCATATAACAAAACAGAGGACGATGAAACAGATCTAAGAAAACAGCTTATGACGGATTTGTTCAAGAACGTTGGCAAAGATGTGTGGATCGAACCAGATTTTCATTGTGAGTTCGGTAAAAATATTGTGATTGAAGATAATGTATATATCAATTTCGGCTGTGTGATTTTGGACTGTGCGGAAGTTGTGATCGGTGCCAATTCACTGCTTGGACCGAACATTGGTATCTATGCGGTTAATCATTCGATTGATGCGGATGAGCGGATTGTGGGCGGATGCATGAGCGCACCGGTTCATATTGGTAAAAATGTGTGGCTTGGCGGAGATGTGAAGATTATGGCAGGCGTTACGATTGGCGATAATGTAGTGATTGGAGCCGGAAGTATTGTAACGAAAAATATACCGGACAATGTAATTGCAGTTGGTAATCCGTGCCGGGTGCTCAGACCGATCACGGATGCTGATAAAATAGGATATTTGCAGAGTAAATAAGGAAGAACAGACTATGATGACAAGAGAGGAAGCACTGGAATTTGGTATGTCATTTCCAAATGTATATGAAGAAAGACCGTTTCGTGATCCGAATTGGCAATTGGTGAGAGTTAAGGGAAGCAAAAAAGCTTTTTTATGGATTTATGAGCGCGAAGGTTATACAAATCTGAATGTGAAAGTTGATCCGGAATGGAGGGACTTCTGGCGGAATACATATGATGCTGTGATCGCAGGATATCATCAGAATAAGGAGCATTGGAATACCATTATTCTGGATGGTACGATACCGGATAAAGAGATTCAGAGAATGATATCGGAGAGTTATGATCTGGTCACGGACAGTCCGACAAAACGGATATACGAAGCGGTCAAACGGATTCCCCAAGGCCATGTTGCGACATATGGGAAGATTGCAGAGATGGCAGGCAATCCTCGGATGTCAAGAGCGGTGGGGAATGCGCTTCATAAGAATCCGGATCCTGAGCATATTCCATGCTTCCGGGTGGTGAATTCCAAAGGAGAACTTGCCGGAGCATTTGCATTTGGCGGAGGCAGTGTACAGAAAGAATTGCTGGAAGCGGATGGAGTCGAAGTGATTGATGGGAAAGTTAATCTTGAAAAGTATGGGATATAATACCGTGAAATGTGTCGGTTAGATTACGGAGAAGATGAAAGGATAGACTCTATGAATATTACAGTATATCTTGGCGCAAATGAAGGCAATGATTATAGGCTTGGCGAGGCAGTCAGAGAACTGGGGGACTGGATTGGAACAAGTGGGCATGTATTAGTGTATGGTGGTTCCAAGTCTGGGCTTATGGGAGAACTTGCGGAAAGCGTTATAGAGGCCGGTGGTGAGGCAACCGGTGTAGAACCGCAGTTTTTTATCGATGCAGCAGTGCAATATGAGAAGCTGACAGAATTGATTGTGACAAAAAATATGGAAGAACGGAAAGCGAAAATGATCGAGCTTGGAGATGCATTTATTGCTTTTCCGGGAGGAACCGGGACATTAGAAGAGATTGCGGAAGTGATGTCCAAGGTGTCTTTGAAGCATCTGGAGGCGCCCTGCATTTTGTACAATCTGAACGGTTATTATAACAGTCTGAAAGAATTACTGGAGCATATGATCGAAAAGGGACTTTCTACAAAAGAACGTCAGGAAGGAATATATTTTGCAGAGAATCTGGAGGAAATAAAGCAGATTCTGATGAAGATTGAGAAATAATATGCATGTGCAAAATAAAAGGGGGAAGCTTATGATATTAACTACTGAGAGACTGATTCTTCGTCCGTGGAAAGAGACTGATGCAGAGAGCCTTTATGAATACGCAAAAGATCCGGATATCGGACCAAGTGCAGGATGGCCGGTGCATCAGAATATTGCGGAGAGCCGTGAAGTAATACAAAATGTATTTCAGGGAAAAGAGTGCTATGCAGTCTGCGAAAAGGGAACCGATCAGGCAATCGGTGCGATTGAATTGAAACTGAATGGCAGTACAGATATGACAGAGCAGGACAAGGAGTGTGAGCTTGGATACTGGCTTGGAAAGCCATTCTGGGGTAGAGGTTATATACCTGAGGCGGCGGAAGAACTGATCCATCGTGGATTTGAAGACCTCGGAATGACAACAATCTGGTGCAGATATTATGATGGGAATGAAAAGTCTAAAAGGGTACAGGAAAAGCTTGGATTTTTATATCATCATACCTGTGACGAAGTGCCGGTACCGTTGTTAAATGAAGTACGAGTGGAACATACAAATTATATGACGGGAAATCAGTGGAAAATGCGACATGAACGAAGGGAGAAAATTAAAATGTTCAGACCAATCAGAAGAAAGAAACGTATGATTTCAGAGAAAGATGCAAAGAAACTGCTGTTACACGAAAAACGGGCAGTCCTGGCAGTAAATGGGGATGACGGGTATCCATTTGCATTTCCGATTAATTATTTTTATGAACCGGAGAGTGAAAAGATTTATTTTCATGGAGCGAAAGCGGGACACAAAGTAGATGCGCTGAAAAAGGATGATAAGGTATGTTTTACAGTCTATGGAAATGAAGTGCATGAAGAAGGCGACTGGGCACCGTATCTGCAGAGTGTGGTTATATTTGGCAGATGCCATCTGATTGAAGATAGTGGGATTACAGAGGCAAAGGTACGGGAGCTTGCTGAAAAATATTATCCAACAAAAGAAGAAATAGATGCCGAGATAGCAGCGGATATCAAAGCAGTACAGCTTTATGAGATTACGATTGAACATATGAGTGGCAAACAGATCCACGAAAAATAAAACCTGTTGCTTATCTTTCGTGGAAACTATAATCAGTATAACACAAAAATAAAGTTAAAAATAATGATACGTATTTCTCTTCCGCACAATAAATGTCGCTGTAACGCACAGTGTCAGCAGTTCCGCAACGGTAATGGAATACCAGATTCCGTTGATGCCAAAGATCAGCGGCAGAATCAGAATGGCTGCCATCTGGAATACCAGTGTCCGCAGGAAAGAGATTAATGCGGATAGCAGACCATTGTTCAATGCGGTAAAGAACGCAGAACCGTAGATGTTAAATCCGTTGATCAGGAAAGCAAAGCAGTAGATTCGGAATCCCATGCGTGTCAACTCGAAGAGTGCCGGATCGTAGCCAACAAACAGGGATGCCAGTGGTGATGCGATCAGCTGAGCCAGTACAAATAGCGATATTGCCCAGGTGCTGATCAGACGGACACTTTTGTGGAACAGATTCTTCAATTCATCGTGGTTTGCAGCACCGTGATGATAGCTGACCAACGGTGCACTTCCGATAGAGTAACCAAAATAAATGGCGGCGAAGATGAAATTAACATACATGATCGTACCATAGGCAGCAACGCCGTCCTCACCTGCGAATTTCATAAGCTGTAGATTATACAGCGAGTTGACCAGTGAACTTGACAGGTTAGTCATAAGCTCGGAAGAACCATTGGTACAGGTCTTTAATAAAATTTTTGGGTAAAAATGTGTTTTTCCAAGCTTCAGCAGGCTGGAATTTTTGTGCCCAAAGTAGAAAATCGGAAAGATACCTCCGATCAATTCGCCACAGACAGTAGCAATCGCGGCACCTGCAAGTCCCCAATGCAACACGGCTACGAACAGAAAATCCAGAAGCATGTTGGTAACACCGGCAATTACAACAACGCGCAGACCGAGGTGGGGCTTTTCGGCAGCTACAAAGAAGCTCTGGAATACATTCTGCAGCATGAAACAGGTCAGTGAGATGCAGAGAATTCTTCCGTACAGAACACAGTTTTTCAGCAGTTCGCCGCGGGCTCCAAGGATAATTGCGACAGGACGCATTGCAAATGCACTGAGTATGGCGATGATCAGCCCGCCGGCCAGTGTAATATAGACCAGCATGGAAAAATATTCATTGGCTTTTTCTTTTTTACCTTCTCCAAGAGTTTTCGCAACGAGAGCACTGCCTCCGGTACCGATCATAAATCCAAGCGCACTGATACCCATAAGAAACGGCATCATCAGATTGATTGCCGCAAAGGCACTTTTCCCAACAAAGTTGGATACAAACAGACCATCCACAACGCTGTAAATGGATGTAAAGATCATCATTACAATGGATGGCAATACAAAGCGTAATAATTTGCGATAAGTGAAATGTTCCGACAATTGGATGTTCATAATTATAAATCCTCCGGATATGAAGATAATCCCTAGCGTAAATACCGTAAATTATAGTCCGAAATCGTATTCGCGTCAATGGAAAAATGATAAAAGTGAAATTAAAAATGGTTTTCACATTTGGTTGACAAAAGTAATTGTTGTGATAAAATAAGGACTGTTTTCAAGAAAAAGCTATATGAGGAGCGGATATGAAGAAGAAATATTATATATTTGGCATTTTGTATTTGGTAGCGATTGTTTTTATAATGAATGATACCTGGCTGTATACTACTCCAATTGCAAAGTTGACGAAAGTTGAGACAACCAGAGAAGTAGAAGGAAAAAGCACCCGGGGAACAGCAGAGAAGAAATATAGCCAAAAGATGCAAGGGATTATTTTAAATGGTGAAAAAAAGGGAAAAACAGTGCATTTTTCCAATGAGTATACATATACAGAAATGTTAAAGCAGAAATATCACAAAGGAGATAAAGTATTTGTAAGTGGTTCTGGAATCAAGGGAGTAAAACGGGATACAGAGCTTGTAATGCTGTTGGGAATTTTGATTTTCGTACTTGTGGAAGCGGCAGGACGAAAAGGGATATTAACGATAATAACAGTTGGAATCAATATTATGATATTTGCGGTGTTTTTCCTGAAAGCAGATAATACATCAAATGTGGTGGCAATCTGTAACAAAATCGTTATTCTATTTGCCATAGTGACATTAGTTGGTTTGAATGGCGTGAATAAGAAGACGTGGGCGGCATTGTTGTCAACCTTATGTGTGCTTGTATTGATCATGGGGATGTTTGATTTGGTTATCAGACATGTACAGGAACTGGATTACTCAACGATGGAATATCTGGGAAGCATTGATAATCCGGATGATATGTTCCATGCGGAAATATTGTTATCCGGATTGGGTGCCATTATGGATGTTGCCGTCGCTATAGCAGCGGCGTTAGGTGAAATCGTAAAACAGAAACCGGATGTCACATTTCTTGAACTTTTTAAATCAGGAAGAAAAATAGGCTATGATATTATGGGGACGATGATTAATGTGTTGCTATTTGTATTTGGCAGTGGTTTGATTCCCACTTTTCTGATTCGAATGAATAATGATATCCGGTTTGTAACGATTGTTAAATTGTATATTCCCTGTGAGTTGTGTCGCTTTTTGGTTGAAAGTATAGGAATTGTATGGACGATCCCGGTTTCGATATTTATTACAACCATTTTTATGAAACTGTCTGTGAAAAAAAGGAGAAAATCATGTTAGGTATACTTGGTTTGATTTTATTGTTTTCTGTTATAATTGTTGGAGGCGAGAGAGGTGCGATATCATTGATTGCTCTATGTGGTAATCTCCTGCTTCTTAGCTTGAGCATTTTTCTTATGGCAATTGGTGTACCTTCACTGTTGGTTACAATCGGAGCGAGTGGAGCCGTTTCTTGTATTACCTTATTTTACCAAAATGGTTCGAATATAAAAACGTGGAGTGCATTTGTTGCTGTTGTGGTCACAATGAGCGTGTTATTTGTTTTTATTTATGGTGTTGTGTGGAGAACGGAAATTGGAGGTCTGAATGAGATACAGGCGGTAGGAGAAGATGTGCTTTATTATTACAATGTAAATTTAGGTATTAGCATGAAAAATGTTATGGCATCTATCATCATATTAAGTACATTAGGAGCGGTACTGGATATGTCTCTTACAGTTACGGTATCTGTATATGAGGTGAAGAACCATAAACCGGATATTACGATTACAGAAATGATTAAAAGTGGCATGCATATTGGTAGTGAAGTGATTGGAACGACGGTGAATACGTTACTTTTTGCATATCTTGGTGAATCATTACTTCTTTTTTCATATCTGAAGATGCAAAAGTACTCAATGGAGCTGCTGTTGAATTCGAAAATTTTGTTTCAAAATTGCGTATCTATGTTTTTCGGAGCGATTGCGTGTGTGCTTGTGATGCCAATTTCCGCAATATTACTTGCTAAAATGGCATGGTTAGAAGAGTTAGAATAGAAGTTTAAAGTGTGACAGGAGGTCGTGGTTTATGATAGACGGACATATTCATTATATAGAATACATGGGGGCAGACCGATTAAACCAGATTGTGGAAGAATATCATTATGACGGAATCGCATTGCAATGCATTCCGGACAATGCGGGACGTGAGGTGCTGGGGGATGCATTTCGCTACAGAGAACAGTGTCCGGTGCCGGTCTATATATTTGGAGGAATCAGAAGAGAATTATACCGACTGCCTGAAGATGAACTTAGGACAGCGCTTGTATGGGAAGCGCGAAATCTTATGACAAAAGGCTGTACAGGAATCAAGATGTTGGAAGGTAAGCCAAATATTCGCAAATATTATCCAATTCCGGATTTTGATCAGTCGGTGTGGGAGGATTACTGGGCATATCTGGAACAGGAGCAGATACCGGTGTATATGCATGTGAATGATCCGGAAGAATTCTGGGATGCGTCGCAGGTAACAGAATTTGCGAAGAAGGCGGGCTGGTTTTACGATGAGACCTATGTGAATAATGAAGATCAATACCGGCAAATGCAGAACGTATTGGAGCGGCATCCAAAGCTTCGTATCTTATTCCCGCATTTTTATTTTATGTCCAGACAGTTACCGAGATTATCAGAGTTGTTGGATCAATTTGAGAATGTAAGGATTGATATTACACCGGGAAGTGAACTGTTCTATAACCTGTCGGAGGACAGAGAGCATGCAACCCGATTTTTTGAAAAATATCAGGACAGGATCTGCTACGGATCTGATATCGGAGCCAGGGTACTGGTAGCAGAAGAACCGAAGCTGTTATCTATGGAAGAAAGCCGGTCAAGAATACGGCTGATCACGGAATTTCTGGAGACTAAGGGTGACTATCCGCTGAGACCAGACGGCTACTATATCAGTGCAACAGACCGCACCATGCATGGACTGGGACTGGATAACAAGATGTTGGATAAGATTTATAATGAGAATTTTTTGCATTTTATCAAGGCAGAATAAGGCAGAAAACATTGGATAAAATAGCTGCTGCGAAAGAGGCAGATGTATAAAAATAGAAAATCATTCCATACTAAGCCATAACACAAGGCTTAAGCTATGGAAGGTGGACAGATATGATTCAGAGAACAAAGGGAGCCCAGAGCATAGTATTTGCCGAGGCTCCTTATATTATGAGCAGCGCATCAGTAGTGGGAAAGAAAGAGAGTGAAGGACCATTAGGAGAGCTATTTGATACATTTGATGAGACCAACCTTTTTGGGGAGGAAACATGGGAACTGGCAGAAGGCGTTATGCAGAGGGAAGCGTGTGTGCACGCACTTCATAAGGCTAATGTAACACCAGAGCAGGTACGCTATCTTTTTGGCGGTGATCTGCTGCGTCAGGGGATTGCTACATCGATGGGAGCAGAAAGTTTGCAGATTCCGTTGTTTGGATTGTTCGGAGCTTGTTCTACATCCGGTGAGGCACTGGCACTTGCAGCTATGTGCGTGGCAGCAGGATATGGAGAACGGATGCTCGCTGTGACATCCAGTCATTTTGGAACGGCAGAGAAGGAATTTCGGTTTCCATTAAGCTATGCGAACCAGCGACCCTTGTCTGCACAGTGGACGGTGACTGGAAGCGGTGCATTTCTGGTTGGCAATAAGAAAAGTAATGTGAAAATCGCAGGACTTACGATAGGGAAAATCGTGGACTATGGGTTAAAAGATTCCCAGAATATGGGAGCCTGTATGGCTCCGGCAGCTGCGGATACGATTGCAGTGAATCTGAAAGATATGGGACACAGTCCAGAAGATTATGACCGGATTATAACAGGAGATCTGGGATACGTAGGGCAGAGCATTCTGCTGGATCTGATGCGGAAGCGGAAGATTGATCTGACGCAGAATCATATGGACTGTGGCATGACAATCTTTAATCAGCAGACCCAGGATACGCATTCTGGCGGCAGTGGATGTGGCTGCGCAGCAACGACGCTTGCAGCATATATTTTACCAAAGCTCAGAACCGGAGAATGGAAGCGTGTATTATTTGTTCCGACAGGTGCGCTCATGTCAACTGTCAGTTACAATGAAGGCGAGAGCGTGCCGGGAATCGCTCATGGAATCGTACTGGAACACGAGCCGTCCGGTAAGAAACAGGAGGTGGAGTAAATGGATTATGTAAATGCATTCTGGGTGGGTGGACTGATCTGCGCATTCGTTCAGATTCTGCTGGATCGAACCAAGCTGATGCCGGGACGCATTATGGTACTGTTAGTGTGCAGTGGAGCAGTACTAGGATTCTTTGGCGTATATGAACCATTTCAGAAATTTGCCGGAGCAGGTGCAAGCGTACCGTTGCTGGGATTTGGCAATACGCTGTTTTGTGGTGTAAAAGAAGCGGTAGAAAAAGATGGCGTGATCGGGATCTTCACAGGAGGATTCAAAGCCAGCGCAGCCGGAATCGCAGCCGCGCTGATCTTTGGGTATCTGGCATCCTGGGTATTCGAGCCACAGATGAAGAAATAAAGTTTTCATACAATTCTAATCCATGATCAGATGCCCTTTTTTCATGAGTGAAAAGGTCAGATCTAACAGAGCTTTTGCAGAAATGAGTGCCGAATCGGCACCTTCTGTGAGGGCTTCTTTTATTTTACTCGCAAATGTATCCCGCATATCTCCGGAAATGTCCGATGGAATGCATTGTCCCTGCTCCAGCAGGAGCCATAGAAAAGCAGTGTCTGCGGAAACCGGGTTCTGATACAGGATATCGACCTGTAGTTCAGCATTCAGCCCCGGAATGGCAGACTGGTGAGGCATGAAATAAGTCCTGCCATTAAAAATACCGAGCTTTGCGCGAGTAACCAGTTTCTGCTTCTCAAGCACGAGTCCGATTTCGTTGGAGAGTGCATTTAGATGTCGGTCTGACCAGCTGCTGCAATAATCCTGCAGAAGCGAGGAGAGGTCGTTTGATTCCATTTCCCTGATGTGTTCATAGAGCGGCTGAAACCAGGATCTGGTAAAGTGTTCGACATCGTTTAGACAGAGTCTGTTATCGGTGAGCGTGAGCAGTCCATTCTGTGTCATTTCCCAGAGGGCTGCTGTGAGAAGTCCGGTTACTTTTCGACAGTCATTGCCCGAAAGCTTGCCTTTGCCCCGGACACTGTATACAAAATAAGCTTCGGTTATGGAAATATCATTCATAAGAGCATCTCCGTTCGTTTTTTGATTACTTTCATCATAACAGTTAGGTAAAGGATTGACAATCGGGAAATATTCATAGAATATTAAGAAAATACTACCAATATTCTTTGGTATTTATCGGTATACTGGTGATATTCAAGGGGGAGAGGAGGAAGTTATGAGGAAGGTTATAGAAGTGAAGCATCTGTATAAGCTGTACCGACTGGGTAATGAAGTAGTCCGTGCGCTGGATGGCGTGGATTTTACCATATACGAAGGAGAGTTTTGTGCAATCGTCGGAACTTCCGGTTCCGGCAAATCTACATTATTAAATATGCTTGCAGGTCTGGAGAGACCCACAAAAGGAGAAGTGATCATCAGCGGTCATCATATTGAGAAACTGAACGAAGAGCAGCTGGTTACATTTCGACGGGAGCATGTTGGCTTTATCTTTCAATCTTTTCATCTGTTAGGAACGATGGATGCACTGGAAAATGTAGCATTACCGCTCAGCTTTCGAGGAGAAGCGAAAGAAAAAAGGCTGAAAAAGGCAGAAAAGATGCTGCGGTTAGTAGGACTTGAGAAGCACGCGAAGCATTTGCCGAAGCAGATGTCCGGCGGACAGCAGCAGCGAGTAGGCGTTGCAAGGGCATTGGTTGTAGAACCGGATATTATCTTTGCGGATGAACCAACGGGAAATTTGGATTCTCATACATCAGAAGAAGTAATGCGGCTTATGCAAAAGGTGGTAAGAGAACAGCATATGACGCTTGTCATGGTGACTCATGATAATCATCTGGCGTCTTACGCGGACCGGGTATTTCATATTATAGATGGTAAGATTGTGAAGGTGGAGGACAATCGGGAATTGGCCGAAGCCGGGGGAGAAAAAGAAACGGAGGGTAAAGAGTAATGAAGAGAGTAAGCAGATGGCTGATGAGTTTGTGTATTGCAGCAATGCTTGTGGGCACAGTGGGGATACTGCCGGCAAAAGCAGCAGATGCAGTACTTAAAGTAACTACACCGGGGAATAAAGTACAGACTTATCAGTATCAAAAAGCGCAGGATTTTGTACTGAATGTTGCGAATAACAGTGATCAGACACTGAAGAATATCAAGGTAGAACCGGTACTGAAAAAGAATACAGATAAATGGCCGTTTAAGACAGAGTATCAGAGCTATGAGGCATCCATCCCGGAGCTGAATGCAGGTGATAGCGGAAGCGTAAAGTTTAATTTCACACAACGTGATGATGCGGGAGATAAGACATACCGTCTGACATTTGCAGTGACAGCGGAAAATGAAAGCGGCGAAAAAGTCTATGATGATAAAGTAACCTACAGTGTGAATACCAGTGCAAAACCGGAATCCCAGAAGGAGGATTCGAAGAGCGATAATTCAGGACAGTCAGCAGGTGGTTCAAATGATGGCGGAAACATTGATGCATATGCCGGCGGCGTAGACAATGGAGATGCGGTGTACAGTGGCGGCGGAGGCGGTGAAGCTTCCGGCAATGGTTCTGTTCCGAGAGTTATCGTGACCGGATTTACTACCAATCCTGCTGATGTAAAGGCAGGAAGTGATTTTACACTGACACTTCATCTGAAAAACACATCCAAATCCAGCAGAGTCGGCAATATGCTGTTTGAGCTGGAAGCACCGACAGAAGGCAGTGATGAGCAGACTACTGCACCTGCATTTTTACCATCGTCTGGTTCAAATTCCATTTATCTGGATGGAATTGCTGCAAATGGCACTGCAGATATATCGATCGATCTGAATGCGAAGGCAGATCTGGTACAGAAGCCATACAGCATTAATGTGAGTATGAAATACGAAGATGCCAATGCATCACAGATCGAGGCTTCTTCGAGCATATCCATTCCGGTGAAACAGGATGCAAGATTCGAATTCAGCGAATTTGAGATTACTCCGGAGAGCATAGCTATAGGTGAAGAGGCAAATGTATCCTGCAATCTGTATAATCTGGGACGAATTAAGCTGTATAATGCAAAAGCTATTTTCGAAGGCGAGGATATCAAGAAAAATGAAACATTTCTCGGCAATCTGGAGCCGGGTTCCAGTACTTCAATTGATGTGATGCTTGAGGGAATACAGGCAACACAGGGAGATGGACAGGTGAAGATGACACTTTCTTATGAAGATGAAGCAGGAACAGTGTCTACAACGGAACAGACATTTAACTTTACTGTAACTGAGGCGACAGACGATGCGGTGGTAGACGAGATGCCGGAAGAGAATGCGGCCGGTGGACTTCCGATTGTTCCGATCGTTCTTGTGATTTTGATCATTGCAGGCATTGTGGCAGCAGTAGTGATCAAAAAGAAAAAGAAATCTCAGAAATTAGCAGAGGAAGAGGAGGATTTGCTGGATGAACTGGATGGACCTTCTGAGGATGAGCATCAATAATCTGAAGCGGAGAAAGCTCCGGACATTTCTGACCGTTCTCGGCGTCATGATCGGTACAACTTCTATTGTCGTCATGATCTCACTGGGGCTTGGGCTTCAACAGGCCATGCTGCAGGAAATTGAAGATGCCGGAGGGATGAATACGATTAATGTAACTGGTATCGCAAGCGGTGAAAGCATGTTTTATTCCGGTGATTCTTCCGATGAAGCCTCTGAAAAAAGGTTGAATGACAGTGCGGTTGCAGAACTGGCCAAATTGGATCATGTGACAAGTGTTTCGCCGGAATATGATATGTCTGTGCTGCTGCTCAAAGGCGGCTATGAAGGATGGGCAGAATTGGTTGCTATGAAACCGGAGGATCTAAAGGCTTTGAAGCTGGATCTGAAAGAGGGCGGTCGACTGCCGAAATCGAACAGCGGCAATTTAGAATTGATATATGGAAATGGAGTCATTACGAATTTTACGGATAAAAGTGGCACCAACAGCTATTATGAAACAGGAGAACTGGCAGATATTGATCTGGAAAAAGACAGCGTATTTCTGGTGTTAGATCAGGACGGATATTATGCGGCGCAGAATACACAGGCTTTTGGGACGACAGACGGTTCTGCTGACAGTAGTGGCAGCAGTGATGGCAGTCAGACACAGAAGGCTGTCCAGAAACATGCAGTGAGAGCCTGCGGCGTGATAGCAGGAGATCCGGAGAACTATAAAACAGGTTATCAGAATATTTATTGCGATCTGGATACCTTGAAACAGGTACTGAAAAAAGAATTTAACGGTCGTGCGATTCCTGGTCAGCCAACGACGAAAAATGGGAAACCTTATAAAGATTTCTGCTACAGTTCGGCGAAAGTTAAGGTTGATGATCAGGATAAGCTTGATGAGGTTGTGTCCGGCATCCGGTCAATGGGATATAATGCAAGTACCAATGCAGAGTATATGGAGAGTGCCAAGAAGCAGATGGGCATGATCCAGGCTGTGCTTGGCGGCATCGGCGCAGTATCACTGTTAGTGGCTGCTATCGGTATTGCCAACACTATGATGATGTCCATTTACGAACGTACCAAAGAAATCGGAATCATCAAGGTACTGGGATGCAGTCTGAAAAATATCCGGGAAATGTTTCTGATAGAAGCTGCTTCTATCGGACTGATCGGTGGGGTGGCAGGTATGGTGCTGAGTTATATTCTGTCAGCGATCATTAACTTTCTGACAGGTCATGGAGCGGCCATGGGAATAGAAGGCAATCTGTCGTATATTCCAATATGGCTGGTGCTGGTAGCGATTGCATTTGCTACATTGATCGGTACGCTGGCCGGATTCTTTCCGGCACTCCGGGCGATGAAGTTAAGTCCTTTAGCAGCAATAAAAACAGAATAAATACAAAAGCGGGAAGAAACTTCAATAAAATAGAAGCTCTTCCCGTTTGTTATTTAATCTTCTTCAATTACCTGAATCTCCAGATAATCAAAATCAATGGAATCTACAAAATTATCCTGATAGAATCTTGCCTTGGCGTGGCGCTTGAATTCCTGGATGGTGCTGTCCAGCCAGATCGGCTTACTCAGGTCAAACTCATAACAGACTTCGTCCAATGCATGAAATACCTTATGTGTGCGGGTGTCCTCAGATTCATCACAGATTGTGGTGTCACGGAGCATTCGGTTGTCTTTAAATTCTTTAGCCCATAATCGAAACATATGTCCATCCTCCCTGTTCGTATCATAAGAGGAGATTCTGTAAATGTCAAGACTTGCATTTATGGATATAGGTGTGTAACAATGTAGCAAGAGGTGAAAAATATGGACGGAGATAAGAGAAGAAAAGAAATCATGGAACTCTTAAATACAGAAAAAGATCCATTGTCCGGTACAAGCCTTGCAAAGAGGCTTGGTGTCAGCAGACAGGTAATCGTGCAAGATATCGCACTTCTGCGTGCAACGAATAGGAATATTTTATCTACTAACAGAGGCTACATGTTATACGGCAAGCAGGAGGATAAGTTGACCTGTAAGCGAGTGGTAGCAGTGAAGCATACGGATGAGCAGATGCGGGATGAGCTTTACTGTATTGTGGATGCCGGGGCGAAGGTGTTGGATGTGATTGTTGAGCATGAATTATATGGTCAGATATCGGTGGATCTCTTTATCAATAGCAGACGGGATGTGGATGAATTTATGGAGAAGCTTCTTGGCAATACAGCCAGACCGTTAAAAGAACTGACCGGAGATATTCATTTTCATACGATTGAAGCGGAATCGGACCGGATTCTGGATCTGGTAGAAGAAGGGTTAAAAGAAAAACAATTCTTGATTTCATAAAGTTCATATGTTAGACTTTCCACGTGACAAGACAACTGTAATTTGCTGTAAATGCAAATATAGAGAGTAGATATGAGGAGATTTTGTTATGGGAAAGTGCAGAAAAATATTTGACAGAATATTTATTGATGGTTTGAGCGGTATGGCGCAGGGATTATTTGCAACACTGATCATTGGAACAATCATTCAACAGATTGGCACATTGATCGGCGGCTCGATCGGGGATATGATCTTCGTGATCGGAAAAGTTGCGGCTTCATTGACGGGAGCTGGCATCGGCATTGGTGTAGCATATAAGTTTGGATGTAGTCAGCTGGTAGTGGTATCTTCTGCAACAGCCGGAATGGTTGGTGCATTTGCAAGTAAACTGTTGGCTGGTACCGTATTAGTGGAAGGTACGATGGTCTATGCAGGACCGGGAGAGCCATTAGGTGCATTTCTTGCTGCATACGTAGGCATTGAGCTCGGACAGTTAGTAACTGGTAAGACAAAGATTGATATTCTGGTGACACCGTTAGTGACGATTGGCGCTGGCTCGCTGGTAGGACTGATCCTTGGACCACCGATCACAGGATTTATGACGTGGCTTGGATCGCTCATTAACTGGGGAACAGAACAACAGCCATTTATTATGGGTATCGTAGTATCAGTATTGATGGGAATGATCCTGACGCTGCCGATCAGTTCCGCAGCACTCGGTATTATCCTGAATCTGTCAGGTTTGGCAGCAGGAGCTGCAACTGTAGGCTGCTGCTGCAATATGGTAGGATTTGCAGTGGCAAGTTATCGTGAGAATAAAGTAGGGGGACTTCTGGCACAGGGAATTGGTACTTCTATGCTGCAGGTTCCGAATATCGTACGTAAGCCAGTAATCTGGCTCCCGGCCATTTTGTCCAGTGCAATCCTAGGACCTGTGGGAACGATGCTGCTTCATATGACAAGCAATGCAACCGGTTCCGGAATGGGAACAGCAGGACTGGTCGGTCAGATCATGACATGGCAGACTATGGTTGCCACAGAGGCACCGATGGTAGTACTGATCAAGATTCTGGTGATCCAGATTGTACTGCCGGCAATTGTAACTCTGGCAATCTCAGAATTCATGCGCAAAAAAGAATGGATCAAGTATGGCGATATGAAGCTTGACTTATAAGAAATAACCCCCTAAGATATATGATGCCAGGGTTTAAACGTTCCAAATCCATATGAGTCTGCTCATCAGTGGAGAAAAGGCGTTGAATAATCCGAAAAATCAGATAAGTAAGAAAGAGCAACATAGAGAAAGTAGGGGGAAATATGCTGGGAACAGGACTCGTTCACATTTATTACGGAGACGGAAAAGGAAAGACAACAGCTGCCATGGGACAGGCAATACGTGCTGCAGGAAGCGGACTAAAGGTACTTGTATTCCAATTTATGAAAGATAATTCATCCAGCGAGCGAAAAGCACTGGAGATGATTCCAAATATCACATTACTTCCAGGCAAACGCCATACCAAGTTTTATAATCAGATGAACAGCGAAGAGAAGGCAGAGTACAGACATTACAACACCAAGGCACTCGATGAGATTGCCAAATTCTGCATCAATTTCGACGTATTAGTTATGGATGAAGCAGTCTGTGCAGTAGATCTTGGACTGTTAAGTGAAGAAAAACTGGTAAAATTCGTAAAACACAAACCACGCGGACTCGAGATCGTCATGACAGGTCATCACATGACCGACGCACTCTTCGAATGCGCCGACTACGTCACCGAAATGACCAAAGTAAAACATCCATACGACACAGGAAGATCCGCCAGAGAAGGAATAGAGTTTTAGCGTTAAAAGAAGAGGAAAAGGTTAGATACCGGGGTGCTTGCACACCAAGGTATCTAACCTTTTTCGATTCTCACGGAAATGAGCATGAAGCAACGTAGTTGCGGAATGCGAATTGCCGTGACAGAGCGCGAAGCGATCTGCTTTAACGCGAAGCGTGAGATAGGGGGTGCTTGTACACCAAGGTATCTAACCTTTTTCGATTCTCACGGAAATGAGCATGGAGCAACGTAGTTGCGGAATGCGAATTGCCGTGACAGAGCGCGAAGCGATCTGCTTTAACGCGAAGCGTGAGATAGGGAGTGCGGAGCACGGAGCATCCCGTTTAACGCGAAGCGTACAAAAAACGATGTCCACGGAAATCAAGCTATAGCTGCATTTAATGTTTTTTCAATATAGCTGTTTAATGACATATTATTGGCAATAGCTTGTATTGCCAGTTTTTTGTGTAAATCTGGTGAAATCCGAATGTTGAAACTTCCTTTATATGCTTTTTCAGGCTTCATCTTTTTTTCTTTGCACATCGCAAGGTAATCATCAATTACACCGTGGAAATCATTGATTAATTCTTCTCCGGTTGTGCCTTCATAGGATAGTAATGAACGGATTCCCAATACTTTTCCGAAAAATACCCGATCTTCTTCTGAAAATTCTACTGTACCAACATATCCTTGATATTCCATTGTGTTTTTCAAATTAATCCCTCCTGTTCCAGATAATCGGCTAATTGCTTGATTTGATAAGTTTTTAAATCTTTTTGTGGATGCGGTTTATGTAATAAGATGGAACCATGAGTTTCGCTGACAAACATTATACGTGAACCGCTGGTTCTCCCTTTGTCGGAATGTACAAAATCTAAATAATTTAATAGGCTCTCGGCATCTGCAAAAGCAAATGTTTTTGGACGTTTTTTTAGTTCTTTAATTAATTTTTCTTTTCTCCCCATTTGTACTCCTAATTATAATAATATATGTGTATAGAATGTTTTGCAACTAAAAATAGTCGCAATTACATGGATTATTATAATGTTAACATATAAAATATAATATGTAAATAAAATGATCAGAATAAATATAAAAAAACAAAAATAAATCAAACCTTTCCGTCGGAGCATATTCATAATATTCTTGAAAAGCTTTATAAAAATTACTTGGATTAATCTAGACAAACATATATGAGATTTCATCAATGGAAAGAGTGCTAACTGACGTGTATCCTGCATTAAGAACGAGCACAGTGTTTACTTTAACTGTGCTCGTTCGGGTTGCTTTATGCCATAAGCTTTTCGGAAAAGCGTATGATTAGATAGACTGAAACTGAACCTGTTTGTGTACGGAATCATTCTTCACGTCCTTTCTTTTCTCTTTTGCTTCCTTTGCTTCTCTGTCTTCTCTGACTGCAAGGGTAATATACATAACTGCCTGTAATATGGTATATCCTATAAGTAAAACGTTGATAAATTCTGTCATGGTGAGTTCCTCCTGTTCTGTAGTTAAATGTGTTAATAAGGGTTGCTTTTTTGTGTTAGGCACAGTATACACCGTTACAGTGGATTCGCCAATTAATGAAAAATTATAGATAAAATTCAAAATTCTTATAATAAAAAAATCCCCTGTAAAAATAACGGTAATATTCGTTATTTTTATAGAGGTAATATAAAATACTTATAAAGTTACAGCGATTTCTTCCCAGTTTCTTACATATTCCAGTAATTTTTGAACAGCCGGGGAGATGTCAGTGTCATTACGGAATGCCACTCCCAGTGTCCGTTTAAAATGTTCTGTAAATGGGCGGACGCAGATATCAAATGGCGTATGATAGAGTAATAGCTGTGGTAAAATGGAAATTCCAAATCCGGCTTCTACCATTTTCTGAACAGCAAAATCATCATTCATATAAAAACGGATCTGTGGCTGTATCCCGTATTTATCTAATATTTCTCCTGCTTCAAAGTCCAGTTTATCCACATCTGATATATATTCTTCGTTTGCAATATCCTGAATGGACACAGACAGGTGTTCAGAGAGTGGATGGGTTCTGGAGGTCAGGACCATCAGTTCGTCAGACCCAAGGGGATAAAAAGACACATTCGATGCGAGCTTATAATCTGACGAGAATATGATATCAAGTTTGTTTTGTTGTAGCTTGTCTTGAATTTTTTTAGAACCACCTACAGTTATTTCAAAAGTAATATTCGGATATTCTTCAGAAAATTCCTGCAGGATGTCCGGAAGCCAGTGATAAGAGATACTTTGGAGTGTACCAATCCGGATATGACCATTTTCCAGACTGGTCAGACGTGAAGCAATTCGTTTGATATTGTCTTCTTCATAACAGATTTTACGGAGAGAAGAAATGATACTTTCTGTTCCGGGGAGAAGCTGCATACCACCTTTGGTTCTGGTAAAGAGCTGCATGCCAAGTTCCTTTTCAAAATTCTTTACGATCTGGCTGACTGCTGGTTGGGAATAACTGTATTTTTCAGCAGTAGCTGAAAGACTGTGTGTGTTGCAGATGTCCAGTATAATATCATATTTTAACAATGTATATCACTCCTGTAGATGAATGTGGAAATTATTGAGTTTTGTGGATATTATAAACATCATGGAAGTAAAAGACAAATACTTTTCTGAGAAATGACAGGAAATGACATTCTTAAAAAAGTGTGAATTTTATGACAAACTTCAACAATTGTGCTATACTAAAACCAAATAAGTACGTTAAGACTCTTCCATAGAGAGGAGAGGATTATTACAGTATGGAGACAGCGATTCGTAATTATGAGGATGTAGACAGCTGGAAGACGGTGATGTTTTTATATACGTCAGCGTTGAAGGAAGTGGGTACAAAGCTGGAGATTTTAAATGATGAATTTCAGCATGTACATAGTTACAATCCAATAGAACACATCAAGACAAGAATTAAGACCCCGGAGAGTATTGTTAAGAAGTTAAAGCGCAACGGACACGAGACATCGATCGAGAACATGGTGAAGTATGTGAATGATATTGCAGGTGTGCGTCTGATCTGTTCTTTTACTTCTGATATATATAAATTGGCAGAGATGATAGGTAATCAGACAGATCTCAAGGTGTTGTCAATCAAGGACTACATTAAGAATCCGAAAGAAAGCGGATATAAGAGCTATCATATGCTGGTGTCAGTGCCGATTTTCCTGTCAGACAGTGTTGTCGATACGAAGGTAGAGATCCAGATACGGACGATTGCAATGGATTTCTGGGCAAGTCTGGAACATAAGATATATTATAAGTTTGAAGGCAATGCGCCGGATTATATCAGCAGGGATTTGAAAGAGTGTGCTGATATGGTAGCAACATTGGATGATAAGATGCTTCAGTTAAATGAAGCAATTCTTGCGTGTGTCGCCAATCAGGAGACGCAGGCAGAGCTGCAGGAAAAAGTGGCTGATAATAAGCTGAAAGAGCAGGAAGAGTTATTAAAACGTACAGAGAGTGTCTAAGGGCATAGGCTCCCGTTTTACATTTTGTAGAGCGGGAGCTTTTTTTGCTGCAACTGTTCAGAACTTCTCCCATATATTCGCAAAACAGCCGTTCTTATCTTTTACTTGTATTTAACATTTCCTGGATTTCAGATTTAACATAGTACCTGTATGATTCTAAATGTGAAGTGAAGAACACAAAACACAGAACAAAAGGAGTATGGAAAAGATGAAATTTAAAAAAGTTATAGCAGTAGCTGGCGTATGCGCCATGGTGACAGGAATGATCGCAGGATGCGGAAATAATAGTAGTGATACATCGTCTGACAGCAGCTCAGATAGTAAAACGGAGGCTTCTTCTGACTGGGATGCAGCAAATGACATCAGTGTGGTATCCAGAGAAGATGGATCAGGAACAAGAGGAGCATTTATCGAACTGTTCGGTATTGAAGAAAAAAACGGAGATGAGAAGGTTGACAATACTACCGATGAGGCGCAGATCACTAACAGTACATCCGTTATGCTGACAACAGTAGCCGGTGATGATTATGCGATTGGTTATGTATCTCTCGGAGCTCTGGATGACAGCGTAAAGGCAGTTAAGATTGATGGAGCGGAAGCAACTGCTGATAATGTAAAGAGTGGAGATTACAAAGTATCAAGACCGTTTAACATTGCAACAAAAGAAGGAAGCGAAAGCGAACTTGCAAAAGACTTTATCTCATTTATCCTCAGTAAAGAAGGTCAGGCTGTTGTAGCTGAGAACGGATATATTTCTGATGACAATGCAGAGCCATTTTCAGGATCTAACCCTTCAGGAAAAATTGTAGTTGGTGGATCTTCTTCTGTATCACCTCTGATGGAGAAACTGATCGAGGCATACAAAGAGAACAATCCGGATGCAGAGATTGAACTTCAGACAACTGATTCTACAACAGGTATGACATCAGCAATTGATGGAACCTATGACATCGGTATGGCATCAAGAGAACTGAAAGATACAGAACTTTCGGAAGGACTGAAAGCGCAGGTAATTGCTACAGATGGTATTGCAGTCATCGTAAACAAGAATAGCACGATCGATGAGCTGAGCAGCGATCAGGTAAAGAGCATCTACACTGGTGAAACACTTACATGGGATGAGGTAGCCAAATAAATGAAACATAATGCATGGAAAGAATCTTTCATGCGGGGCGTATTCTTCATTGCCGCCTGCGCTTCGGTGCTGGCGGTAGCGCTTATTTGTATATTTCTTTTTGCAAATGGGCTCCCGGCAATGAAAGAGATCGGATTTGGAAAATTTTTAAGCGGGACGCTATGGAGACCGAAAAACAATATCTTCGGTATCCTGCCAATGATCGTAGGAAGTCTGTATGTGACCGCCGGAGCGATTATTTTTGGGGTGCCGATCGGTATCCTGACATCCGTATATATGGCACATTATTGTCCGAAGCAGATCTATCGTCCACTGAAGATGGCAACAGAACTTCTGGCAGGTATTCCTTCCGTAGTATATGGATTTTTTGGATTGGTCGTGCTGGTGCCGTGGATAAGGAACATTGCCAAATCCCTGCAGCATGCAGGCATTATCAGACAATCAGGAAATGGCAACAGTATTCTGACAGCATCCTTGCTTTTGGGAATGATGATTCTGCCGACAATCATCGGAGTTACAGAGTCTGCAATCCGTGCTGTGCCACCACAGTATTATGAAGGTTCACTTGCGCTTGGTGCAACACACGAAAGAAGTATATTTCGCACAGTACTGCCGGCAGCCAAGTCAGGTATTCTGGCAGGAGTTGTATTAGGTATCGGACGTGCGATCGGAGAGACCATGGCAGTTATTATGGTTGCCGGTAACCAGCCAAGACTTACAGGAAGTATATTCAAAGGTGTACGAACCCTGACAGCCAACATTGTCATTGAAATGGGATATGCGGCAGATCTTCACAGAGAAGCATTGATCGCGACAGGAGTTGTACTTTTTGTATTTATTCTGATTATTAATGCGGCGGTAGCAATATTAAAGAGGAGGGCAGATCATGAATAAGAAAAATGATTTTTCACAGAAGATGCATTCTTATCTGCGCCATCCGGCTTCGCTTATTATGATGATTCTGGTAAAACTGGCGGCACTTATTACATTTACGGTATTGATTTTTTTGATCATATATATTCTGGTACATGGTGTACCGTACCTGAAACCATCGCTATTCTCTTTGCACTATAATTCGGAGAATGCATCATTGATGCCGGCACTGATCAATACTGTTATTATGACATTGCTGTCATTGCTTCTGGCAGTACCGATTGGTATTTTTTCAGCGATTTTCCTGGCTGAATATGCTGGGAAGGGCAATAAATTTGTGGATATTATCAGACTTACTACAGAGACTTTGTCGGGTATTCCATCTATCGTATATGGATTGTTCGGAATGTTGTTCTTTGTAAGTACATGCCACTGGGGATTTTCGCTTCTGGCCGGAGCATTTACGCTGGCAATCATGATTCTTCCTCTGATTATGCGTACAACGGAAGAAGCACTTCTGTCTGTTCCGGATTCTTACCGGGAAGGAAGCTTTGGACTTGGAGCAGGTAAATTGCGTACCGTATTTTATATTGTTCTGCCGTCTGCCGTGCCTGGTATTCTGGCGGGCGTGATCCTCGCAATCGGACGTATAGTCGGAGAGACAGCAGCACTTATTTATACGGCCGGTTCGGTAGCCCAGGTACCTTCAAGTGTACTGGGATCAGGAAGAACACTGGCAGTGCATATGTATCTGCTTGCGAGTGAAGGTCTGTATATGGATCAGGCGTATGCAACAGCAGTCATTTTGCTGGTGCTGGTAGTAGTGATCAATACGTTGTCAGGTATTGTGGCGAAGAGGCTGACAAAAGCATAGAAAGGAAAGTATAATTTCGAAATGGGAAAGATAAAGATTAAGGATCTGGATTTATATTACGGTGATTTCCATGCACTGAAGAATATTAATCTGGATATCGAAGCAAATAAAATCACAGCATTTATCGGACCGTCAGGATGTGGTAAGTCTACACTTTTGAAATCATTAAACAGAATGAATGATCTGGTAGAAGGATGTAGAATTGAAGGAGAAGTAACACTGGACGGTGAGGATATTTTTCATAATATGGATGTGAATCTTTTGAGAAAACGTGTAGGAATGGTGTTTCAGAAGCCGAATCCATTTCCGATGAGTATCTATGATAATATTGCGTATGGACCGAGAACACACGGTATCCATTCAAAAGCAAAGCTTGATGATATCGTAGAGAAGTCTCTCCGCGATGCGGCAATCTGGGATGAATGCAAAGATCGTCTGAAGAAGAGCGCGCTTGGTATGTCAGGCGGACAGCAGCAGCGACTCTGCATCGCGAGAGCATTGGCAGTGCAGCCGGAAGTACTTCTGATGGATGAACCAACTTCTGCACTGGATCCTATTTCTACTTCTAAGATTGAAGACCTTGCGGCAGAACTGAAAAAAGACTATACTATTGTCATGGTAACACACAATATGCAGCAGGCAGTCCGCATATCTGACAATACTGCATTTTTCCTGCTTGGAGAGGTTATTGAATACAACGACACAGAGAAATTATTCTCAATTCCTTCTGACAAGAGAACGGAAGATTATATCACAGGGAGGTTCGGATAAGATGCGGAACAGATTTGACAGACAGATGGAGTCATTGAACAGCCAGCTGACCCACATGGGTGAATTGTGTGAGGTCGCAATCAGCAGAGCAGCGATGGCACTGCGTAACGGAGACTCGAATCAGGCGATGAATGTGGTTGAGGCAGACCAGGAGATCGATCATATGGAGAAAGACATCGAACGTCTTTGCCTACGTTTATTATTACAGCAGCAGCCGGTAGCGAGAGATCTGAGACAGATCTCAGCGGCACTCAAAATGATCACGGATATGGAGAGAATTGGAGATCAGGCATCTGATATCGCAGAGATTATTATTTCTGCAGGAATGAATGAGACCAATGAGATTCCTGAGATTGACAAGATGGCATCGGCTGTTTCGAAGATGGTGCATGACAGCGTAGCATCTTATGTTCAGCGGGATCTGGAACTAGCACGTGAAGTTATTGAGCAGGATGATGCGGTAGATGAGTTGTTTGAGACAGTGAAGAAGAAGCTGATGCGCCTGATCAGTGCCGGGGACGAAGATGGAAGTACGGCAATTGACCTGATCATGGTATCCAAGTATCTGGAGCGAATCGGAGATCATGCGACCAACATTGCAGAATGGGTAGAATTTTCAATTACAGGAGTGCATAAGGAGAGTCATATATGATCTATTGTGTAGAGGACGACGCGAATATCAGAGAATTGGTAGCATACACCCTTCAGACGATGGGATTCGAAGCAAAAGAGATTGAGGATGGTAAAGCATTAAAGAAAGCTTTGGCAGTTGAACTGCCAGAGCTTATTTTGCTAGATATCATGCTGCCAGGTGAGGATGGATTGACGCTTTTAAAGCAGTTAAAGGCAGATACATTGACCCGGAATATTCCGGTGATCATGGTGACAGCTAAAGGAGCAGAATACGATAAAGTAATCGGTCTGGATCTGGGGGCCGATGACTATGTAAGTAAGCCTTTCGGTATGATGGAACTGATTTCCAGAGTAAAGGCGGTACTCAGACGTGTAGAGAGACAGAGGGATGAACGCCCACAGAAAGTTGTACATGGCGCAATTGAGATGGACGTGAAGAAGCATGAGATTCTGGTAAATGGAGAGCCGGTGCAGCTTACGTTAAAGGAATTTGAATTACTGCGGAGATTACTGGAGCATCCGAATATTGTACTTACCAGAAGTCAGCTGCTGGAAGAGATCTGGGGGTATGATTTTGATGGCGAGACACGTACCGTAGACGTACATATCCGTACATTGCGCCAGAAGCTTGGCACAGCAGGAGATATGATTGAGACGGTCCGGGGTGTAGGTTACCGGATCAGCGAATAAAGGAAGAGTTTTATGACACAGAAAATACAGCCCATGAGACAGAAGATGCAGCACAGTATGGTATTTGTTCTCACTGCGACACTGGTTATTGCATATATATTTTTAACAGGAATTATGTACCGTCAGACGGTTACCACGGTAGAAGAAGAGATTCACCGTGAGGCGGATTATATTAGCAAGGCAGTGCAGATTTCCGGTACGGAATATCTGAATCAAATGGATGAAGTGCGGGCCAATACGAGAATTACATGGATCAGTGCAGAGGGAACCGTACTGTATGATTCAACAGAAGATGAGCACACATTTGAGAATCATAAGAATCGTCCGGAGGTAAAGAAAGCATTTGCAAAAGGAGAGGGAGAGGATATCCGGAAGTCGGATACGATCGGAGAAGAGATGTGCTATTATGCGGAAAAGATGCCAGACGGCACCGTACTTCGTGTATCGAGGACGATGAATTCAGCTATGAAATCAGCGTTTCATATTCTTCCATTTATGATATTTCTGGCATTGATTATGATTGTAACAGCATGGCTTCTGTCTAAATGGCAGATAGAACGTCTGATTCGTCCAATTAATACACTGGATCTGGAGAATCCGCTGGAACAGGAAATGTATCCGGAACTTCAGCCACTTCTTGAGAGAATCGAACAGTCCAACAAGGAGAAAGAAGCAGTGGCAGCGATGCGTCGCGAATTTTCAGCGAATGTATCTCACGAACTTAAGACACCACTGACTTCTATATCCGGTTATGCAGAGATTATGAAAGATGGTCTGGTAAGACCGGAAGATATGCAGCATTTTTCAGAGAAGATTTATCAGGAAGCAAGCCGTCTGATTACGCTGGTAGAAGATATCATCAAGTTATCCAGACTGGATGAGGGACGTGTGGAACTGGAGAAAGAAGAGGTAGATCTGTACGAACTTTCCCGTGAGATCATCAGTCGTCTGGCACCGCAGGCGGCAAAGAATCGGGTGCGTCTGGAGCTGACAGGAGAAAGTGTAAAATATACAGGTATCCGTCAGATATTGGATGAGATGATCTATAATATTACTGAGAATGCGATCAAGTATAATAATCCCGGCGGTAAAGTAAGTGTCTGGGCGGGCAATACCTTACAAGGAAAAAAGGTCGTTGTCACAGATAATGGTATTGGCATTCCCGAGGATCAGATAGATCGGATTTTTGAAAGATTCTATCGGGTGGACAAGAGCCATTCCAAAGAACGAGGTGGTACGGGACTTGGACTTTCTATTGTAAAACACGGAGTGATTCTTCATCATGGCGAGGTACATGTAGAGAGTAAATTAGGTGAAGGAACCAGGATAGAGCTGGTGTTTCCGTAATATTTTTATAGCGAGTACGTTCTATAAGGTTAAAACATTGACACATAAGGATCGGCACTGTATAGTAACAGTGTCGATTTTTTACTATGTAAGAGCATAGTAATTAACTAATAAAGGAGCAAACAAATGGTTAAGAAGATAGCAGTAATACAGGATTTATCCGGATTTGGGAAATGCTCACTGACTGCAGCAATTCCGGTGATATCCGTAATGGGAGTGCAGCCGTGTCCCTTGCCAACAGCGGTATTGAGTGCACAGACCGGTTATCCGAGTTATTATCTGGATGATTATACTGATAAGATGGAATATATACGCAGCGAGTGGGAGAAGCTTGGTGCACATTTTGATGGCATCTATACCGGATTTGTGGCGAGCGAGGCTCAGATAGACCGGATTTTTGATTTCTTAGATACCTTTCGTAAGGAAGATACATTCCTACTGGTAGATCCGGTTATGGGTGATGATGGAGTGAAGTATGATATGTTTACGGATGGCTTGCTGGAGAAGATGAAAGAACTTGCCTGTCAGGCAGATGTGCTCACGCCAAATCTGACAGAACTCTGTCTGCTGACAGAAGCAGATTATGAGACAGTATGCAGCCTGCCGGGAGAATTAAAGATTGAGATTATTCATCAGATGGCAAACAGTCTGGTGGAAAAAGGAGTAAAAAATATCCTTGTAACGGGGATCCATCTAACCGAAAATGGTGAACAAAAGATTGGAAATCTGATCATTGCGGAAGAGCAATGCGAACTGACCGCATTTCCGTATATCGGAGGAAGCTATTCAGGAACCGGGGATATCTTTGCATCTATCATTGCCGGAGGCATGGTGCGTGGAGACAGCTTAAGAGATCTGTGCGTGCTGGCAGGAAGATTTGTTGAGGCAGCTATGCGTGATTCGGCGACAGATCAGGTGAAAGAGGTCTCCGGAACAGAATTTGAGAGGCATCTGGGAATGCTACTCCCGAAAAATATTACATCAGGTTAAGATTGACAGAAAGTCCACATATCTCTATAATAATATCATATAAAACAAGGGCGTTTTTCTTAGGTGAAGAATGCCCTTATTTGGTATTTGGAAATATTCTTAATATATCACGTTATAAAATCACGGCAACATGAGTAAAAATCAATATAGGAGGTATCCATTATGAATAATTATACGAGAGAAGATATCCTTCGTCTGGTAGAAGAAGAGGATGTGGAGTTTATCCGTCTCCAGTTTACGGATATTTTCGGAACTATGAAGAATGTGGCGGTTACTACCAGTCAGCTGGAAAAAGCATTGAATAATAAGTGCATGTTTGACGGCTCCTCTATTGAAGGATTTGCGCGAATTGAGCAGTCTGATATGTATCTGTACCCCGATCTGAATACATTTGAGATCTTTCCATGGAGACCGCAGCAGGGCAAGGTTGCGCGTATGATTTGCGATGTACATCGCCCGGATGGGACACCGTTTGACAGTGATCCGAGATATGTACTTAAGAAAGTGTTGGAAGATGCCAGGTCAGACGGTTATGAATTTAATGTAGGCCCGGAGTGCGAATTTTTTCTGTTTGAAACAGATGAGGACGGACAGCCGACAACCAGGACACATGAGAATGCCAGCTATTTTGATCTGGGACCTCTGGACTTTGGCGAAAATGCAAGACGTGACATGGTGCTGACTCTGGAAGATATGGGATTTGAGATTGAGGCATCTCACCATGAGGCTGCACCGGGACAGCACGAGATCGTGTTCCGTTATGACGAAGGACTTGCTACAGCAGATAATATCATGACATTTAAGCTGGTAGTTAAGACCATTGCCAAGAGGCATGGACTTCATGCAACATTTATGCCAAAGCCGAATCTGGGAGCCAATGGTTCCGGTATGCATCTGAATATGACTTTGAACCGAGACGGAGTGAATGTGTTTACCGATAACTTCGATGAGAAGGGACTCAGTAAAGAGGCATATTACTTCATCGGCGGTATCATGAAGCATATGAAAGCGATTACATTTATTACCAATCCAACGGTAAATTCTTATAAGAGACTGATTCCGGGTTATGAGGCACCGGTATATATCGCATGGTCTGAGACCAACCGTACACCGCTGATCCGGATCCCGGCAGGTGGCGAGGAGAGCAGAATTGAACTCAGAAGTCCGGATCCGTCAGCGAATCCATATCTGGCACTGGCTGTATGTCTGGCAGCAGGACTGGACGGCATCCGCAATGAGATTATGCCGCCGGAGAGTGTGGATACTAACATTTACAAACTGACACAGAAGGAACGTGAGCGGATGGGAATTGACTCATTGCCGGGAAGTCTCTTGGAAGCGGCCAGAGAATTTGAGAAGGATACATTTATCAAAGACGTGCTTGGAAAAGAGTTGGCTGAAAAATACATTGCGGCGAAGAAAGAAGAGTACAGACAATACCGCGCTCAGATTACAGAATGGGAAATTCAGAAATATCTCCGTGTGATCTAAGCTGCCCTTATCAGATAATAATGAGGACAGCAGAGTAGATCGACAGGGGGTGTAAGTGTGGCAGATGTTATTGTTGTATTTCCAAATAAAGATAATGCAATCAATATTCGTAATATTCTGACCCGTGGCGGCTGTGAAGTCATCGGAGTATGTACTACGGGCGCTCAGGTACTGCACTATACGGAACTTCTGGATGAGGGAATTGTGGTATGCGGCTATAAACTGGCAGATATGCTGTATACCGAATTACGGGAATACCTTCCGAAAGAATTTGAGATGCTTCTGGTAGCGTCGCCGGAGAAATGGCAGGGAGATAATATGGAAGGTGTAGTAGGACTTAATATGCCGATCAAGGTATATGACCTTCTTAACACGATGAATATGATGCTTCAGGCGATGGATCGCAGACGCAGGAAACGAAAGCAAGAGCGATCACAGAGAGATTCGAAGCAGCAGAAACTGATCAAAGATGCGAAGGAACTTTTGATGGCCCGTAACAATATGACTGAAGAGGAAGCACACAGATATCTGCAGAAGTGCAGTATGGACAGTGGTAATAATATCGTAGAGACGGCTGAGATGGTACTTAGCATCATGTCAGAATAAGTATAGCAGCAAGAATGTCGAGGCATTTTTGAAAATTATTATAGAAGGAATGTGCTGCGGATGTATTTTACGAAGATGCATGGACTTGGTAATGATTACATCTATGTAAATGGAATCACAGAGCACATCAGAGAACCGGAAAGGCTTGCGGTAAGGCTTAGTGACAGGCATTTTGGCGTTGGGGCAGATGGGCTGATCCTTATTCTGCCATCAAAAAGAGCAGATTTTCGAATGGACATTTATAATGCAGATGGATCCAGAGCTGAAATGTGCGGCAATGGAATCCGCTGCCTTGCAAAGTATGTCTATGACAGAGGACTGACGAAGAAGAAAGAACTTATCATTGAGACAGATGCAGGTATGCGGAGACTGTGGCTGGAGACGGATGAAGAAGATAAAATTTCTCGGGTAACCGTAGATATGGGATATCCCATTTTCCAGGCAGATAAGATTCCTATTATATCGGAACACACCAGAGTGGTACAGGAGCCAATCTTAATCCGTCATATGGAATATCGGATGACTGGTGTATCCATGGGAAATCCACATGCAGTAGTCTGGGTAAACCGCGTAAAACGACTGGATCTTGCACAGATTGGTCCGGAGTTTGAATATCATGGACGTTTTCCGAGACGGGTAAATGTGGAATTCGCTCAGGTGGTGGACAGAGAGCACATTATTGTGCGGGTATGGGAGCGTGGAGCCGGGGAAACCCTTGCCTGCGGTACGGGAGCCTGTGCAGTAGCAGCGGCAGGTGTATTAAATGACTTGACAGAACGTCATGTTACGGTAAAATTAAAAGGTGGAGAATTATCCGTCTTATGGGATGAAGCTGATGGAAAGATGTATATGACAGGACCGGCAGTCACTGTATATGACGGAATAGTCACTGTATAAAAGAAATAAAAAGAGGAGATACACAAGATGTTTAAAGTGAACGAAGATTATCTGAAGTTACCGGGAAGCTATCTGTTTTCTACAATCGGTAAAAAAGTAGCTGCATATTCTGCGGCGAATCCTGATAAATCCATCATCCGTCTTGGAATCGGAGATGTGACACAGCCGTTAGCACCGGCGATCATTGATGCACTGCACGGAGCAGTAGACGAGATGGCTCATGCAGAGACATTTCACGGATATGCACCGGATCTGGGATATGAATTCTTAAGAACAGCAATGGCTAAGAATGATTATCAGGACAGAGGCTGCGATATTAAGGCTGATGAGATTTTTATTTCGGATGGCGCAAAGGGAGATTCTGGTAATATCCAGGAGATTTTTGCCAAAGATAATAAGATTGCTGTATGTGATCCTGTATATCCGGTATATGTGGATACCAATGTTATGGCAGGACGTACCGGTACTTATGATCCAAAGACAGAGACATGGAGTGATGTAATCTACATGCCATGTACAAAAGAGACGAACTTCGCACCGGAACTTCCGAAGGAGACACCGGATATTATTTACCTGTGCTTCCCGAACAACCCGACCGGCTCTACGATCACAAAAGATCAGCTTCAGGAGTGGGTAGACTATGCGAATAAAGTAGGCGCAGTCATTATTTACGATGCGGCTTATGAAGCATATATTTCAGAGGACAATGTGCCACACACAATCTATGAGTGTGAGGGAGCAAGAACCTGTGCGATCGAGCTTCGAAGCTTTTCTAAGAATGCAGGATTTACCGGCGTACGTCTGGGGGCAACGGTTATTCCGAAGGATATCAAGCAGGGTGATGTTATGCTGCACTCTCTGTGGGCAAGACGTCACGGAACCAAATATAATGGAGCTCCGTATATCGTGCAGAAAGCCGGAGAGGCAGTATACTCAGAGGCTGGCAAGGTTCAGTTAAAAGAGCAGGTAGCTTATTACATGAACAATGCGAAGGTTATCTACGAAGGACTGAAGAGTGCGGGATACAATGTATCCGGTGGTGTGAATGCACCATATATCTGGCTGCAGACACCAGATAAGATGACTTCATGGGAATTCTTTGATTACTTATTGGAGAATGCCAATGTAGTAGGAACTCCGGGATCCGGATTTGGACCGAGCGGAGAAGGATATTTCCGTCTGACAGCATTCGGTTCATATGAGAATACTGTAGCAGCGATCGAAAGAATCAAAGCATTATAAAGCATTATAATTAAGAAAAGGATTCCACAACTGGAATCCTTTTTTTGATCGCAAATATGAAATTATGCTTCTGTGCTTTCTTCAGCTTCCTCGTCAGCTTCAGGAGCATTGTGTACTTCCTGGATAGTTACAACAGTAGCTTCCGGATCTGTCAGAATGTCAATGTCTTTGTTCTGGTAGATTGGCAAATCTTTTACTTTGATAGATTCACCGACCTTTAACTCACCGACATTAATCTCAATCTTATCAACCAATGCAGCAGGAAGTGCGCGTAACTGAATTTCTTCAAGGAACTGCTCCAGTACTCCATATACTACCTTCTCATGGTCGACCAGTTCGATCTCTGCAACGGAATGAACTTTCTCGTCACTTACAAGTGCCTGGAAGTCAATCTCATCTACCTGACCTTTTAACGGGTTATATTCTACATCTTTGATCAGTACCTGATAAGACTCACCGTCGATATCTAACATGATCTGGCTACCTTTGTGGCTTGTCTTCAGTAACTTCTCAATTGCGGATTTCTCGATTTTGACTGGAATGGATTCTGCAAGCTTCTTGCCAAATACATTACCGGTAACGAAACCTTCTCTTCTTAATTTCTTTGCTTTGATGTCCATGCTTCTCTTTTCAGCTTTTAAAGTATTCATTTATCTTTTCCTCCAAAAATCTGATCTGCTTAGCATCCTTCAACTTTGCTGTTCAAAGAGGTGTGTTAAGTAGGTTTTCTTTGTTACAAGCACATTATAGCACCGAAGGAAAAGTATGATTAACCAAGAAATGAAAAAAATAATATACAAAAATATGCATAATGCACAAAAAGCGATGGCCGAAGACAAGAAAAAACACGACATGAAAATGTCGTGCTTTTTCCTTTTGGTATGTCATTGAGAGGTTTTTGTTGCTCTGCAGTGCTATATACAAAGCTTGGGGAATGCTTCTCCTGAAGGAGAAAAGTATATATGAATTGGAGTTTGCCCGGAGATCATTCTTGGGGAAAATGATACTTCGGCGTTTCTGCAATAGCAACCTTTTTTATTATACAAAACAAAAAGGCAGTTCCCCTGTTGGAAAACCGCCTTTGGTTTGTATACATATAATATAACACTCAGATAAAAAGCTGTCAACAGATTTTCACCGGATTTTATTCAATATCTTCAATTCCGGTGAATTCTATATCTGGCAGAAGTTCAAAGTAGAAATCGGAATATTTGGAAGCCAGTGCCTTAATACATTGATCCTGTAATTGTTTAAATTTGGACAGAGATACGATGTCCTTTTCAAAACTGATGTAGACACTGATCCAGAGTTTTCTTCCGGTGCGGACGATATCGTAATACAGGTTTTTGTGTCCGTATACGCCGATGATCGGTTCGATGGTTTCTTTGATATCATCGATGGTCTCTTCTTCCGGTGGAATCAGCATCAGATCACGGATACCTGTGATTACAGTGTGGATCGGTGTTGGTATCATAACCAGTGAAAGTACAATGGTGATTAACTGATCAAGATACGGCACGATATGTTGGAACCAGTCGAATGGGATCAGCATTGGTAGTAGGAAAGCAACGGTCATACCGAGTGAGATAAAGCTGTCAATCCGCCAGCCTTGCATTTCCATATTGATAAGCGGTGATTCCATTTGTTTGTTTTTATAATAGAGATAAACGGTTACGATAATACCTAAGATGCAGGCAAATAATTCAAATCCGGCAACGGTGTGGAAGGATACAATATGACCGCCGTGTAGCATTAGGTTGATGTTGTTAAAAATCAGACCAAAGGTAACAGCTGTCATGGTGATCCCCTTAACAACAACGAAGATGGTCTCAATCTGCATATATCCAAATGGGTGCTCCTCATTAGAGGGCTTGTATAGTAATGGAATCAGAAAAATGGAAGGGAGCAGCATACAGAATTCTACGCTATCATAGACAGCGTCCAGAAGTACAGCCTGAGAGCCAGTGACCAGTGCCATCACAAGTTCAATGACGACAAAGACCAGATTGCCATACAGTGATACAGACATGGCGGACTTTTCTCTTTTTTGCATTTTCTTACCTACGTGCATAAATTGCCTCCTTCGGATGTTTATTTCATCATACCATATCGTTTACAGGGATTCCAGATAAGATGCGAAAAGCTATTGACAGAAATGATAGTAGTGCTATAATAAAAACAAACATATGAACAAGTGCTCATATATTCAAACAAATAATTCAATACCAGAAAGGAAGTATTTATTATGAAAAAGACTTACAAAATCGATGTCGACTGTGCAAACTGTGCAAATAAGATGGAGCAGGCAGCAAAGGAGACTGCAGGCGTTAAGGATGCAACTGTTAACTTCATGATGCTGAAGATGATCGTGGAATTCGAAGAGGGACAGGAGCCTAAGAAGGTTATGAAAGAAGTCCTGAAGAACTGTAAGAAGGTAGAAGACGACTGCGAGATCTTCTTGTAAGATACAGCTAGATGGTAACAGATATCTGCAGAGAATAAAGCGGAAAATGAATTAGAAAGGACAGGAGCAGATATGACAAAGAAACAGAAAAAGGTATTGATCCGTATTATCGTTGCGGCAGTACTGATCATTGCATTCAGTTTTCTCCCATTAGAGGGATATATCAGATTTATCTGTTATATGGTGCCGTATCTGGTAATCGGATACGACGTACTGCGCAAAGCAATCAAGGGTATTCTGAACAGACAGGTATTTGACGAGAATTTCCTGATGGCGGTAGCTACTGTAGGTGCGATTGCTCTGGGTGATTATAAGGAAGGCGTATCTGTAATGCTGTTCTATCAGATCGGCGAGCTGTTCCAGAGTTATGCAGTAGGCAAGAGCAGGCGGAATATCAGTGAGCTGATGGATATCCGACCGGATTATGCGAATGTTGAAAAAGACGGAGAACTGGAACAGGTGGATCCGGATGAGGTAGAAGTTGGCACGGTGATCGTTGTACAGCCGGGTGAGAAAGTGCCGATTGATGGTGTGATCATAGAAGGCAGCAGCACACTGAATACCAGTGCACTGACTGGCGAAAGTCTTCCGAGAGAAGCGAAAGCCGGTGATGAGGTTATCAGTGGATGTATCAATATGACAGGTCTGCTGAAGATTCAGACGACCCGTGAGTTTGGGGAGTCTACCGTATCCAAGATTCTGGAACTGGTGGAGAATTCAAGTTCCAGAAAGTCGAGATCCGAGAATTTTATTTCGAAATTTGCAAGATATTATACACCGGCAGTCTGCTACGGTGCATTGGCACTGGCAATCCTGCCACCAATCGTGCGTATGCTTGCATTGGGACTTGCGCCGGAATGGGGTGACTGGATCTACCGGGCACTGACATTTTTGGTTATCAGTTGTCCTTGTGCACTGGTTATCAGTATTCCGCTCAGCTTCTTTGCCGGAATTGGAGGAGCAAGTCATGAAGGTGTATTGGTCAAAGGCTCCAATTATCTTGAGACCATGGCGCAGACCAAATATGTAGTATTTGATAAGACCGGTACGATGACACAGGGCGTATTTGAGGTCAGCGGAGTACATCACAATACAATTCCGGAAGAGCAGCTTCTGGAGTACGCAGCATTGGCAGAGTGTTCGTCCTCACATCCGATCAGTAAGAGTCTGCAGAAAGCATATGGCAAGCCAATCGATCGTAATCGTGTAACGGATATCGAAGAGATCAGCGGACATGGCGTGAAAGCTAAAGTTGATGGCGTAGAAGTGGCGGTCGGTAATGCGAAGCTGATGAAGAAGATGGATCTCTCATACAGCGAATGTCATGAAGTAGGTACAATTGTACATGTGGCAGTGGATGGAACTTATGCCGGACACATTCTGATATCAGATCAGTTGAAGCCTCATGCAAAACAGGCAATCCAGGATCTGAAGCGCGCGGGTATCACGAAGACAGTTATGCTGACCGGAGATATGAAGCGGGTGGCAGATCAGGTGGCAGCAGAGCTTGGCATTGATGAAGTACACAGCGAACTACTTCCGGCAGATAAGGTTGCGAAGGTAGAAGAACTGCTGGCTAAGAAAGGCGAGAAAGAGAAACTTGCATTTGTCGGTGATGGGATCAATGATGCACCGGTGCTTTCCAGAGCAGATATCGGAATTGCCATGGGAGCCCTTGGATCTGATGCAGCCATTGAAGCGGCCGATGTGGTGCTGATGGATGATGATCCACAGAAGATTGCAAAGGCGATTAAGATATCCAGAAAATGCTTACGCATTGTATATGAGAACATTTATTTTGCACTTGGTATTAAAGCAATCTGCCTGATCCTCGGAGCACTTGGTATAGCGAATATGTGGATGGCGATTTTCGCAGACGTGGGAGTTATGGTGATTGCAGTTCTTAATGCGATCCGTGCACTTTTTGTAAAGAACCTCTAGGAGTGATAAGATGGAAAAAAAAGCAAATGATGTGGAGATCTGTGAATCTTGCGAGGTACATGAGAATCTCCTGAAAATAGTAAATGAGACCATTCCGGCTGAGACGGAGCTGTATGATCTGGCGGAATTATTCAAGATCTTCGGAGACTCCACAAGAATCCGAATTCTGTATGTGCTCTTTGAAGCAGAGGTATGTGTCTGCGATCTGGCAGAGGCATTGAATATGACACAGTCAGCTATTTCCCACCAGCTCAGGATACTGAAGCAGAACAAGCTGGTCAAGAGCAGACGGGAAGGTAAGTCTGTATTCTATTCACTGGCAGATGATCATGTGCGTACGATCATCGATCAGGGACGGGAACACATCGAAGAAGATTAAGAGATAAAAGATATTAGATATTAGCAGGGGCAGTCTGGGAGGACTGCTCCTGTTGACGTATCAGGGGAGCAGATGGTACACTAGAGAGCATAGATGCAGGGAGGCAAAATATGAAGAACCCATTACACTATCAGATATCAGAATGTGATTGCGGACCGACATCGATGTTGAATGCGATCAGCTATCTTTTTGACCGGGAGGATATTCCACCGGAGATTATACGTAATGTGATGTTATATTGTCTGGACTGCTACAGTGCAGAAGGTGTGCCGGGACAGAGCGGCACTTCGCGTATGGCTATGATGTTTTTGTCAAATTGGCTCAATGAATTTGGCAAGATCGGCAGGCTGTCAGTAAACAGTGCATATCTGTCCGGAGAAGATGTATACCTTGGCGATAGCAGTCGGATCAATGATGTCTTACGCAGAGGTGGAGCTGTCGTAGTAAGACTTTTCCTAGATGAATGGCATTATGTGACATTGACGGGAATTCAGGATGACAAGATTAAAATGTTTGATCCGTATTACTGGACAGAACCATATGAAGAGAAAGATATCGAGATACATATGGATCATCCGATGGAGTATAACCGCATTGTGCCGGAGCGATATTTTAATCAGGATGAAGAAAAATTATATGCACTGGGGTCGGTGGCAGGAAGAGAAGCAGTGTTATTGTCCAATAGAGAGACACTTCTGACGCCGGAGAAGACGATAGAATATTTTATATAAAATCAGAAAGTAAAAGTGTTTTAGAGAGACAGGCAGTTGATTTTGAATCAACTGCCTGTTGTAATGTTATGGGAAAATAAGAGAGGCAGAAAAATCGAATCTCGTTATAAAATATTGACAAATGTAGTATCAATCTCTATAATTCCAACAACTAAGATGAAATGGGAATTGATTAACTTGTTGGTTAATCGAAAGAGGAGGAGATGGATATGGTTCTGGATATGTTCTATGAGGAGAATACCAAGGTAGTAGTATCGTATCTGCCGGTTTGGGAGTTCTTCTTTTCTATGCATGTATTGGCAAATCCTGAACATCATGTGTCACGAAAGAAATGGGTTTATGCAAAGGAAGTAGCCTTTCCTGATGTAATTAATGAGATTCGTGAATTGAAGGAAATAACCAATTCATGGATTCTGGTTATTGATTCAGAGAAATGGAAAGAAATACGCCAAATGGAAATTGTGGAAATGCTTGCTTATTTTCAGGGTAAAAATATTTATCAGTGGAATCAATGGATTAAAGATTCTACTGGAAGTGAAATGAGTAAAAATGATCGAGACCGAGTGTTATGTGTAATGAAACAATATTACGATCTGGTGTTTCGAAAGGAAGAAATTATCCTACGTACATATCTGATGCGGGTACTTCAGGACGAAAAAGAGAAGTGTAAAAAGGATGGAATGTGGAAGTGGATTGGAACGATTCATTCCAGATTACAAGTTGGGTCGGAAGAAGTTGTCTATATGAAGAATCGTGAGTTTCGGTATAAGAAAAGTGAGATACAGACTATATGGATGACCGTCAGTACTTTTGTGTATCCACATTTATGGCTTTATAAGCATGGAGATGAGTTGGAAGTTGTAAAGGGGATTATTGTGGAACAGGCGAAAGGCGATATTCCGGAAGAATTCGTACAGCTATTTAAAGCGCTTGGAGATAAGAACAGACTTCGAATCATCAAATTACTTATGAAAGATGTGGCTACGACACAAGAACTGGCTAGCAGGCTGCAGATTAGTGAAGCAGCTGTTTCAAAACATTTAAAGATTTTAAATGAGGTTAATCTGGTACGGAAAACAAAGAATGGGTTTTATATGGAATATAGATTTGATGAAGAAATGATTCGTTATATACCGTATCGATTTTATGAGGTTATGATGATGTGAGAAAGGAGATTGGAAGTGATGCAAGTATATTATAAGTTTATGAATGTGCATTGGATGGTTGCCGGGAATCAAGATGTGATAGATGCTATGGATAGATTATTGGCGGATTATTTTGTTCGTGAGAGTGAAAATGAAGAGATAGATTTCCGTGTGTTTCTGGAAAATAAATCATATGATGAACTTCGGGAAATACTGGAATTTGGTCAAAGGATAGTTATCCATAACAGTAAGAAAAGTGCAGTGCATGAAGCGGGAACTGAATACAGAAATGGATTGACGACCAGTATATATAATCATGCCACAAAAAGTGTGTATAGATTGAATTATTTATCTAAGGAAATTCACATTTATAATTCGGATAAAGGAGTACTTCATAAAGATGGAATACGAGTAGTACGCGATATAGTAAAAGTGTTGGCAGAAGAGAAGAGTCGTGCTGTAATGCTGCATGCGGCCGCATTATATAAAAAGGAATACGGAGGCATTATATTAGTCGGAGGTAAAGGATGTGGAAAAACGAGTGTGTCTCTGGAACTTTTATATAAATATGGTTTCTCAGAAGTATCAAGGGATCGTATTATGCTGAAAAAAGAGAACTCGAAATACATGATATATGGTTGGCCTAACTATTATAATCTGACGATTCGAACAATGAATAAATATGATAATACCAGACAGTTAATACCTAAAGAATATCTGAGTTTATCAATTGATGAAATGGAGAATGTTAACAGGAAAATGCAGTTTACGGCAAAAGAAATGCGGATAGATCATAAAGCGGCAACTGCGGAGTTGAAACATGTGTTTTATTTGAATAATAATGCAAAAGGAATATGTCTGAGTAAACAGGAACTATTGGCCATTAGCTGTTATACACCGTATGATCTGAATTATCCAGACTGGCATCATTGGGGAGACAGCAGTAGAAAAGAAGCGATTACATTTGCTGAAAATTTGCAACAGGAGATAGATTCTACGGTCATTGATTGGAATTCACCAGAAGAGGCAGCGGAAGATATAAAAAGATTATTTTTGAAGTAGAGAGAATAATATCAGGCTGGACTGACAAAGCAGTTCAGCCTGATATTGATATTACAGTTCTACGATTTTAGCCCGATGATAAGCTGTACGTATTCGTCTTCGTCATTGACAAGTTGAGAATGGCTTCGCCCTGATGCAATGTATAGTCAATACCGTCCACGCGGATATCTAAATCTCCGCATTCTACACGGGTAAGCTACAGTTCTTTATGCCAGTGCGGATTGCAGTCATAGGCGTACCTCCGTTCTTTGTATATAGCTAGTGTAGCATAAATTCAGGCCTTTTGCACATATCGTGCAGTTTATTACGATAAATTAGAGCGCTTTGTGCTCTTTTGAAATAGACGTTACAACTTTCATACAAGCTAACAGTGCGATCAGGTTCGGCAGAACCATCAGACCGTTGAACATATCTGCCATATTCCATACCAGATCTACTTTTAATGTAGAACCAATGATAACGAAGATTACTACGATTACGGCATATACCTTTACTGCTTTGTTACCAAAGAGGTGGCGTACATTGACTTCTCCGAAGTAATACCAGCCGATGATAGTGGTAAACGCGAAGAACAGCATACAGATGGCGATGAAGATATTTCCAAAATCACCGAATCCTACGTTAAATGCACTCTGCGCCAGTTCAGCTCCGGTCTGTCCATTTCCCAGAACTCCGGTAGACAGGATAACCAGTGCTGTCATAGTCAGGATGATAAATGTATCAATGAACACACCCATCATAGCAATGATACCCTGCTCGCATGGGTTGGATACCTTAGCCGTTGCATGCGCATGAGGTGTAGAACCCATACCTGCTTCGTTGGAGAACAGACCTCTTGCAACACCGAAACGCATAGCTTTCTGTACGGTCACACCAAGCATACCGCCGGCGATTGACTGTGGTGAAAATGCACCTACAAAGATATCTTTCAATGCAGTACCTACACCTGGAAGATGTGTTACCAGAATGATCAGGCTTCCAAGTACGTACAGGAGAGCCATGATTGGCACGATCTTTTCTGTGAAGCTTGCGATACGGTTGATACCTCCGATGAAAATGATAGCTGCAACAATTGCCACGAAGATACCAACAGCGATAGTCGGTACGTGGAATGCATTGTTAAATGCAACTCCGATAGAGTTGGACTGTACCATGTTACCCATGAATCCCAGTGCAAGGATGATGGCTACAGAGAAGAAACCGGCAAGGAACTTACCGAATCCGCCTTTAAATATGTATTTGATGTAATATACAGGACCGCCGATTACAGTACCGTTTTCTACTTTGCGGGTGTGCTGAGCCATAATTGCTTCAGCGTAAATCGTAGCCATACCGAAAAACGCGCTGACCCACATCCAGAAAATGGAACCGGGTCCACCGGATGCAATAGCGGTAGCAGCTCCGGCAATATTACCGGTACCGACCTGCGCAGCAATGGCAGTAGTCAGTGCCTGAAAAGAACTGAGACCTTCTTCGCTTTTTCCACCGTGTAGCGAGAAATTACCGAACAGTGAACGCATACCTTCGCCAAACTTACGTACCTGAATGAACTTCAGGCGGAAGGTAAAAATGATACCTGCGCCAAGGAGCAGCACCAACAGTGCGTAGTCCCAGAGAAATGTGTTGACCAGATCAACGATTTTTGCAATGAATTCCATGTTTTTTTCCTCGATTCCTCTCAAAATTATTAAGCCATAGAAGATATGGGAAAAGCTCTGACTGAAAAATGGATAGATTGGGATAGATGAAAAAGATTCAAATAGATGTCTCCCCGGGATTTCAATTTGTGAAACAAAAAAATCCCGGGGAGAATCCACGAGATCTTGGTATATCAAAATAATAAAAAACAACAAGGTTGTTTTAATATACTAGTCACACTGTCCTTTTGCCTGAGAGATTCGCGGGAACTATGTCCTGCTTTCACCTTCGGCACCCACTTAAGGGATTCTCCAGAGGGCCATCCAATTACAGTCTCGTCTCTAAATGAAGACACCTGAGAGTATTATTCCTTCGGCGGGCATAATGCCTGCTTTCCTGCAATCTTCGATTGGCTCGATATTCAATTATCGTGGTCTATTATAAACATGTATACAATCCTTGTCAACCCCACAAAAAATATTTCTGGTGGTTTCTGGAGTATTGACAAATGTAAGGAAAGAATACATAATATAGGTTATTAGTAGATTATTTAGAGACGATTTACAGGAGTTTAATATAGATGCTTACACAGTTTTCGAGAACAGAATTATTGCTGGGAAAAGAGGCGATGCAGCGGCTTGAAGGAGCCAGGGTTGCAGTCTTTGGTATTGGCGGTGTGGGTGGTTATGTATGTGAGGCGCTGGCAAGAAGTGGTGTGGGCGCGCTGGATCTGGTTGATGATGATAAAGTGTGTTTGACGAATCTGAACCGCCAGATCATAGCTACGAGAAAGACCATTGGCAGGTATAAGACGGAAGTTATGAAGGAACGTATTCTGGATATTAATCCTAAGGCGAAGGTTGAGATTCATAATTGCTTTTTTCTTCCGGAGAATGCAGATGATTTTCCATTTGAGGAGTATGATTATATCGTAGATGCGGTAGATACTGTGACAGCGAAGATTTCCCTTGTGATGAAAGCAAAGGAGTGCAATGTGCCGATCATCAGCAGTATGGGAGCTGGGAATAAGCTGGATGCAAGTCAGTTCAAAGTGGCAGATATTTATAAGACTAAGGTATGTCCCTTAGCGAAGGTTATGCGGAGGGAGCTTAAGAAGCGCGGAGTGAAGAAGCTGAAGGTAGTATACTCAGAAGAACAGCCTACGAGACCGAAGGAAGATATGTCGATTGGCTGCCGTACGAACTGCATTTGTCCACCGGGAGCCAAGCATAAGTGTACGGAACGGAGAGATATTCCGGGAAGTGTAGCATTTGTGCCGGCAGTTGCAGGATTGATCATAGCAGGAGAAGTGGTCAAAGATCTGGGACAGATTGGATAAGTTAATTTTTAAAATTAAAGTAAATATGTATGAGGTGAAAGAGTTGAAGGTACTGGAAGAGAAGATTCTGGCGGAAGGCCGGGCATTGAATGAAAACGTATTAAAAGTAGACAGTTTTATCAATCATAAGGTAGATCCTAAACTGATGCATGAGATTGGCAAGGAGTTTGCAGAGCATTTCAAGGATCAGGGGATTACCAAGATCGTGACGATTGAGAGTTCCGGTATTGCACCGGCACTTATGACAGCATATGAGATGAATGTGCCGATGGTTATTCTGAAGAAGCAGCCATCGAAGGTGTTGAATGATGATCTGTATCAGACGCTGGTAAGCTCATTTACCAAAGGAACCAGTTATGAATTGACTCTTTCCAGCCATCAGATCAGTGAAGCGGATCATGTCCTGATCATTGATGATTTCCTTGCCAATGGTGAGGCTGCAACAGGTGCACTGAGACTGCTGAGAAAAGCACATGCCACGACAGCAGGCGTGGGTGCACTGATTGAGAAGTCTTTCCAGCCAGGACGTGAGAAGCTGGAAGCACAGGGTGTGCATGTATACTCTCTGGCACGTATTTCCAGACTTGGCAAAGGCATTATCGAATTTGTACAGGAATAGAAAAATGGTAGTCATAAAACTTGACGTATTTTGTTATATATGACAAAATATTGATAGACAATATTTTCGAATAATGAGGAAGCAATTTGAACAATATTTGTTGAATTGTTTCCTTTTGTATTATGAGGGAGTAACAGATGAAGAGGACAAGATTCAGTGCATTTATATGTTTTCTGGTATTTTGTATTGTTACGGTATTATGCGGATGCCAGAAGGAGGAGAAGGAATCGGATAAAAAACTACCGCAGATTCGAGTGGGCGGAGTGGTGTATGAACCATATTTTTATAAGGACATTGACGGAGAATTTACCGGGATTGATGTGGAACTGGCGAAGGAAGCATTTCACCGGATGGGATATGAACCGGTTTTTGTTGATGTAGATATTGCAAAGATAGATTATGCACTTCCGGAAGATATCGTTGATTGTCTGTGGAGCTGTTATACGATGGAAGAGCGGGAAGATAAATATCTGTGGGCCGGACCATATCTGTATACGAGAAGAGTATTGGCGGTGAAGACCGACAGTGATATTAAGACAATTGAAGATCTGGAAGGGAAGACGATTGCAGTACAGGCTAATTCTATGACAGAAAAAATATTTCTTGAGAATATGAATCCTGAGATCCCTACAGAGTATAAGTTACATACTTATCGTACAGTCGCAGATGCTTTTACCGCTTTGCGGAAAGGCTATGTGGATGCAGTTGGTGGACATGAGGCGACTTTGGGTCAGTATACAGCGGAATATCCGGAGGCTTATCAATATTTGAATATCAGCCTGTACAGATCCAAGCTTGGTGTTGCGTTTGCAAAGGATAAAGACGAGCAATTGGTACAGAAACTGACGCAGACTTTGAATGAGATGAGAGAGGATGGAACAATTACGGAGATATTGACAGGATATCATCTGGATGTGGAGTCTAATTTGTACAAAGAGGAGGAGTAATGCGCAGATTGCTGAGTAATGAATCAAAAAACAGAAGAAAACTTCAGCTGCTGAGTGCGATAATGATCATAACTGGTTATCTGATCCTATATGCGGTGTTTCAGATTACATCTAATTCAGAAAAGCGCAATATCAGTCAGGAAGCGGATGAAGTGATGGAGTTCCTGCAGTCAAGCTGCCAGAAATATGATGATTACCAGCTTGGCAATCAGGTTGAAAATCTGCAGAATTTACAGCTGAAAGCGGAGAATCTATGCCGTTATCTGAACGATATTGTATTAAGCAGTAATGATCAGCTTGCACAGTTCGAGGAGGATCAGTCTCTGACAGGAATATGGATATTGGATGCCGATCTGAATACAGAGTATTATGCTGACCGTGATCAGATGGAAAGAAGTAATTTGCTGGAACAGATTCTGTCCGAAGATAATGCTGCTAATGTACAGCAATATCCGCAGAAAAGTTATGCGGAGCGGATTGTGCTGGATGATAGCAGTTATGACTATGTGATCATTGCGAGAGAAGACAGAGACGGCGTAATTATTTGCTATGAAGATGTGACAGCAGATGATGAAGACATGAGTGAATTTTCATTAAATTCACTGCTTTCCGGGGACAGTTTCCGTAATAATGCGATCATTGTGATCACAGATGGCAAACAGGTTCTGTGTTCCAATGCGAAAGAGCAGGTTGGTCGGATGATGGAGAAATGTCCGGCTGTGGATATAGAGGATGGAGAAGCAAGTGATTCAGATCATGGAATGTTTCAGATGACCAGCAACGGAGATAACTGGTACGGTAAACACGATATATACAGGGAGTATTATCTGTATGTGTTTTATAAAGATTCGGATGTGTTTTCCGACAGACAGCTGGTTGTGGTCATGACACTGGCGCTGTATATTTTTGGATGCCTGAGTCTCACTATTTTGGCACAATATATCAGGAGAACCAAAATGAAGAGAAAGGAAAAAGAATATCATCTGATCAATGTGATCGCCAGTATTTACAGTGCTAATCTGGCATTATATCCAGAGGAAAATATCTGGAAACCGATTGTGATGTCAAAGCGTCTTGAAAAGGTGATCAGTCATATTACGCAGGCAGACCGGATGCTGGACACATTCAACAGAGAACGGGTGGCTCCGGCATATCAGGAAGCTTTTGGAGAATTTCTGAAGCTTAAGGATCTGGAAGAACGCCTGGGTGATCGCAGATTTATAGGATATACGTTTGAAGATGTAGAGGGGCTCTGGTATCAGGCACTTCTGATTCCACAGAAGTTTGAGCAGGATGATCATAAACAGATCGTTATGCTGGTTATCCGTGATGTATCAGAACAGAAGAGAAAAGAGATGACGTATCAGGAAGATCTGCGTGTGACAGCCGAAGAAGCAGAACGGGCCAATGCGGTTAAGACAGATTTTCTGAAACGGATGAGCCATGATATGCGTACTCCGATTAACGGAATCAGAGGGCTGGCAAATGTCGGTAAGAATCATATCCATGATGTGGATAAAATAGAAGAATGTCTGGATGAGATCATGCGGAGTTCGGACATGCTGGTGGATCTGGTGAACAACGTTTTGAATATGAGTAAGCTGGAATCTGGTGGTATCCAGCTTACAGAAGAAGCCTTTGATCTGCAGGAGATGTTAGATGATGTGAAGCGTTTTGTAAATGTGCAGGCAGAGCGGAAGCAGATCAGTCTTCAGATTAATTCTGCCGAAGTAGAACATTATCATTTGATTGGAAGTCCGTTACATATTCGTCAGATTTTCCAGAATATTATAGAAAATGCAGTGAAGTTCAACATGGACAGTGGAAGCGTTAATGTAGTATGCAGAGAATTTGTAAGTGATGAGAATACAGTAGAGCTGGAAATGGTATGTGCAGATACCGGTATCGGTATGAGTGAAGAATTTCAGAAGCACGTCTTTGAGGCTTTTACTCAGGAGGATACAAGTGCCAGAACAACTTATTCGGGCATAGGATTGGGACTTGCCATTACAAAGAAGCTGGTAAATTGCATGAATGGTGAGGTCAGCTTTGAAAGTGAACGGGGGATTGGAACAGTATTTACTGTAAAGCTTCCGGTACAGATCGACCGGGCATATTATCAGTTGTCAGAGAAAAAAGATCCATTACAGGTGATGAAAGGACTTCAGATTCTGTTGGTAGAAGACAATGAACTTAATATGGAAATTACAGAATATATGCTGACAGAACAGGGAGCTGTTGTGACTGAAGCATGGAATGGAAAAGAAGCCGCAGATATCTATGAAAGCTGTGAGTCAGGCACATTTGATGTGATCCTGATGGATATTATGATGCCGGTTATGAATGGGTTGGAAGCTGCAAGATGCATCCGGGCATCAGAAAAAGAAGATGCGCAAAGCATACCGATCATTGCTCTTTCGGCGAATGCATTTGATGATGATATTGCACAAAGCCTGGCGGCGGGTATGAATATGCATCTGGCAAAACCTCTGGAATTTCAGAAAGTTATTGAGGCAATAGCTGCTCTTGTGGTACAATAATTGCTAAAGTATCAAAAAGCGTAAAATGAATTGAGAGGAGAGACTATGGAAAAGCATGGTGAAAAGAGAAGTACGTTTTCCGGTAAGCTGGGATTCGTACTGTCGGCAGCGGGAGCTTCCGTAGGATTAGGAAATATCTGGAGATTTCCATATCTGGCAGCAAAGTATGGCGGAGGAATTTTTCTGTTGGTGTATATTATACTGGCATTGACATTTGGATATACGATGATCGTGGCAGAGACAACGATTGGTCGTATGACAAAGAAGAGTCCGGTAGGAGCGTATCAGTCGTTCGGTAAGGCGGGGTGGATGAAGTTCGGAGGCTGGATCAATGCTGTTATTCCGATTTTGATCGTACCGTATTATTCGGTGATCGGAGGATGGGTTATTAAGTATCTGGCAGGCTATGTGATGGGACAGGGTACAGATCTCGCATCTGACGGATATTTTTCAGCATTTATATCAGATGGAGTATCTACAGAGATTTGCTTTATTCTGTTTTCATTATTTACGGTAGCAATTATTTATGCCGGTGTTCGTAACGGTGTGGAGCGTGTATCCAGGTTTATGATGCCGATACTGGTGGTATTATCTGTAATTATTGCTGTTTATTCGGTAACAAGACCGGGAGCTATGGCCGGTGTAAAGTATTTCCTGGTTCCGAACATGGATAATTTTTCGTGGATGACGGTGGTTGCTGCAATGGGACAGATGTTTTATTCGCTGTCCATTGCAATGGGTATTCTGGTAACATTTGGTTCTTATATGAAGAGAGACGTAGCGATTGAGGATTCTACAAGAAATGTAGAGATTTTTGACACGGCGATTGCGATTATGGCGGGACTTATGATCATTCCGGCGGTATTTGCATTTTCAGGCGGAGATGCAGCAAGCCTGCAGGCAGGACCGTCACTGATGTTTATTACGATTCCGAAAGTATTTGAAAGCATGGGACTTGGAAGACTTGTTGGTATTATGTTCTTTCTGCTGGTACTCTGTGCAGCAGTGACCAGTTCTATTGCATTGACAGAGAGTGCGGTATCTACATTCCAGGATGAACTGAAATGGGGACGTAAGAAAGCAACCGTAGTTGTCGGCGTTATCATGATTACACTGGGAAGTCTGTCAGCTCTTGGTTATGGACCGTTAGCAGGGGTGAAGATTATTGGAATGCAGTTCCTGGATTTCTTTGACTTCCTGACTAATTCTGTTATGATGCCGATCGCAGCATTTACAACCTGTCTGCTGGTATCTAAAGTAATTGGAGTAAAGAAGATTGAGGAAGAAGTTCTCCACGGAGAAGGAACTTTCCGTAGAAAGAAGATCTTCAATTTTATGATCAAATATCTCTGCCCGATTTTTGCAGCCATTATTCTGCTTAGTTCGGTGGCTAATGCATTTGGGTGGATTTCCATGTAATGATTGATATTGAATGTGTGAACCCTCGTTAGTAATCTACTGGCGTGGGTTCTTTTGAAGAGGTGCTATAGAAGAATGAAACAACAACACATGTTCACGAATCGTATGATTCGGAGCCTTCTGATTCCGGTTGTATTGGAACAGTTACTTAATTCCATCATGGGTACAGCAGATACGATGATGGTAAGTAATGTTGGCTCAGCAGCAATCTCAGCAGTTTCGTTGGTGGATTCGATCAATATTTTAGTAATTCAGGCATTTTCAGCACTTGCAGCGGGCGGTGCGATCGTCTGCGCACAGTACATAGGACAGCGAAATCAAGAACGTGCCAATGAATCAGCGAGACAGGTATTATTTATCATTACCCTGATTTCAATTGTTGTCAGTGCAATCTGTCTGGGGTTTAAGAAGCCGTTACTCCGGTTGATATTCGGGTCGGTGGAAGCTGATGTCATGAGGGCATCGGAGATTTATTTCTTTTATACGGCACTGTCATTTCCATTTATAGCGTTGTATGATGCGGCGGCATCTATTTTCCGGGCGCAGGATAATACGAAGGGACCGATGACGATATCTATGATTTCTAATATCATGAATATTGTGGGCAATGCAATCATGATCTGGGGATTTCATATGGGAGTAGCAGGAGCAGCAATTGCGACGTTGATTTCCCGTATTTTCTGTGCACTAGTTGTATTGATCCAGCTCAGAAGAGAACGACAACCGATTGTTGTGCGTGATTATCTGAAGATCCGTCCAGACTGGCCGATGATTGGAAGAATACTTGGAATCGGGATTCCGTCAGGTGTTGAGAACAGTATGTTCCAGCTGGGAAAACTTGCAATACAGTCTACGGTATCTACGCTTGGAACGGTTGCTATTGCAGCACAGGCAATGACGAACATTCTGGAGAATCTGAACGGAATCGCAGGTATCGGTGTCGGGGTAGGTCTGATGACGATAGTTGGACAGTGTATGGGGGCAAATCGCAAAGACGAAGCAGTCTATTATATTAAAAAGCTCTCTGTCATCGCAGAAGTTACGATTATCGTAAGCTGTCTGCTGGTATTTATACTGACAAGACCGGTTACGATGCTTGGAGGCATGGAGAAGACCAGTGCAGATATGTGCCGGCATATGGTTATGTGGATTACCATAGTGAAACCAATTATGTGGGTTTTGGCATTCGTTCCGGCATATGGCCTGCGAGCAGCTGGAGATGTGAAATTTTCGATGATAAGTTCCTGCGCAGTTATGTGGCTATGCAGATTCTGCCTGTCTGTATTGCTGATCCGCGGATTGGGATTCGGCCCGATGGGTGTCTGGATTGGAATGTTTGCTGACTGGACAGTGCGTGCAGTGCTCTTTACATGGAGATTCCACAGCAGAAAATGGTTGGAACATAAGGTGATATAAAGGTACGAGGAGGAACGATATGAACGAATTATACGAAGTTATTGAAGCGAAAATCAAGGCATCCGGCTATCCACGAAAGATATCAGGTGCAGAGGTGTATGATGATATTTGTGATCAGATTGATGGTAAGGAGAATGGAGAATACCTGTTGCTTTCACATTTTGAAGAGGGCGTGATATTTGAATATCATATTACAATTCATGATGAAGATTTTAATCTGGGAGTTTTAACGATGAAAACTCCAGAGGGAGTCTTTGAAGTGGATTTTGATGCTGAATAATATTAGGAACACAGAGCTGTGATTAATCAAACAGATTTGATCAATCACAGCTCTTTCTATATTATAAGAGGGTATTATTTACCCCATACTTCTTCTGCAATTTCTTTTACAAGACGAAGTTTATCCCACTGTTCTTCTTCGGTAAGCTTATTGCCAATCTCACAGGAGGCAAAGCCGCACTGCGGACTGAGACACAGTCTGTCCAATGGAATGTATTTGGCAGCTTCGTGGATTCTTGCAATGACAGCTTTTTTATTCTCGAGAGCAGGAGTCTTGGTAGTGATGAGTCCAAGTACAACTTTCTTGTCTCCGGATACTTTTGAAAGTGGCGCAAAACCGCCAGATCTTTCGTCATCATATTCCAGATAGTAGGTATTTACGTGTTCTTCTCCGAATAGCAGATCTGCAACACCATCATAAGCGCCGGAACTGAAAAATGTGGAATGATAATTTCCGCGGCATACATGAGTGTTGATAATCAGATCGGTCGGTGCAAGAGCAACTACACGATTGTTTAAGTCGAGAATCAGTTTCTTATATTCTTCCAGCTGTTGACCGCTTCGGCCGGTGAGTGCAACGGCAAGTTTTGGATTTACCATGCCGCCCCATACGCAATCATCAAATTGCAGATTACGGCATCCGGCTGCATAAATTTCATCGACAAATTCACTGTAGGCTTTTACTACATCGTCAGCGAAAGCTTCCTCTGTTCCGTAGATATCCAGCGTAGTGGTGAGAAGTTCAGCACCTGTAAAGTAAGCATAGAACTGTCCCGGTGAAGGAATGGTCTGCTTTGCAATGGTATTTTCGTCCTCCAGAGCCTTGAGGAATTTGAAATGTTCTACGAATGGATGCTCTTTGACAGAAATCTTACTGATCATATAAGTATCATCAATCATAGCTGCTTCTCCGTCGAAGGTGGTATTACCATCTAAGGTTTTCTTGTGCTCGATTCCATTGAATCCCCACATGAAGTCCAGATGCCAGGTGGAACGACGGAATTCACCATCTGTAATTACGTGATAACCCAGATCTTTGATCTTGCTGACCAGATCAAGGATGCATTCGTCCTCAACTTCTTTTAACTGTGACGGGGTGATCATGCCTGATTCAAAATCAGCTCTGGCTTTTTTTAACCGCTCCGGGCGGAGAAAGCTTCCTACATAATCATATCTGAAAGGTGTCTGTAATAAACTCATTCTAATGTCCTCCATATAATATATTTTATAAGTTTCAAGTGATGTTTTTCATTATATATGGGCAGAAGAAGATTGAAAAATACATAAAAATTCAGGTTGTCCATAGCTTTAAACTATGGATAACCCGATCAGATGAAATATTTTTTTAGTGCTTCCAGATAAGAACATCCCAGTCTGCTGAGCATTCCTCGTTTGTGTGTGATGTATCCGATACGCATATCATCATCGACAGCCAGAGGAACTGCAATAATATCACTTCCATTCAGATTCTCGTCGATGACACCACTACATACAGTATAGCCATTTAAACCAATCAATAGATTGAATAAAGTTGCTCTATCCCTGACGCGGATATTTTTTCTGCGTTCATAGGAAGAAAAGATTTCTTCCGAAAAATAAAACGAATTGTGTTCTCCCTGCTCAAAAGAGAGATAAGGATAGGCTTCCAGTTCTTCATTGGTAATGACTGTATTCTGCGCGAGTGGGTGTGAACGGCTGACAAATACATGCGGCCTGGCAGTGAATAATGGATGAAATGAAAGATCATGCGATTTTAGGATTTTGGTTAAAACGGCTTCATTGAATTCATTTAAAAACAAAATGCCAAGTTCGCTGCGCATTTTTGCTACGTCGTCAATAATCTCATATGTCTGGGTTTCGCGAAGACTGAAATCATAATCATCTTGTCCGTATTCTTTGATGAGATCAACAAAAGCATTTACTGCGAAAGAATAATGTTGCGTTGATACACAGAAGTTCTTTTTGCCACCAGGCGTGTGTTTGTACTTATCCTCCAGAATTGCTGCCTGTTCCAGTACTTGTCTGGCATATCCAAGGAAATCATCACCTTCCTTAGAAAGTGTGATTCCCTTATTAGTCCGGTTAAAAATGATGATATTCATTTCCTTTTCCAGTTCATGTATTGCATTGGTCAGACTGGGCTGGGAAATATAAAGCTTGTTAGCAGCCTCGGTGATTGTACCGGTCTCGGCTACAGTAATGACATATTTTAACTGTTGAAGAGTCATGTGAAAAACCTTTCTGTAAACGATGGTGCTGTGTGTTGCTGCATCATATATTTACACATAGAATACTGCATGCTATACTGAAAATCAAGAAAAAGAAAAGGGATGAATGTCAATTGAAACGAATAGATTTCGAACATGGAACTGTAACGGGCAATATTCTTGGAGCAGCACTTCCGATGTTAGTTGCCCAGATTCTGAATCTGTTGTACAACATCGTAGACCGTGTTTATATTGCACGGATCCCGGAAGTAGGGACAGCTGCGCTTGGAGCAGTTGGACTCTGTTTTCCATTGATTGTAATTATCAGTGCATTTGCCAATCTGTTTGGAACTGGTGGCGCACCGCTTTTTTCTATATTCAGAGGCAAAAAAGAGGAAACAAAAGCAGTTTGTGTAATGAATACATCATTTTCACTGGTATGCGTCAGTGCTATTCTGCTGATGATGATCGGACTTGTATTTGCACACCCATTGCTTGTGCTGTTTGGAGCATCTGATACGTCTATGATTTATGCATATCCATATATGATGATATATCTGATCGGCACCTTGCCATCAATGATTGCGATTGGAATGAATCCATTTATCAATGCGCAGGGATATTCGCTGATCGGTATGCTTTCAGTTGCTATCGGAGCATTGACGAATCTGCTGCTGGATCCGGTATTTATATTTCTGTTTGGCCTGGGTGTGCGAGGAGCAGCAATTGCAACGGTTCTTTCGCAGTGTCTTTCAGCAGTGTTTGTGATGTTCTTTCTTATGAAAAAAGCAGAGCTGAAAGTACGTTTCTTGCATAGAGGTGAGCTAGCAGAGTGCAAAGGATATGCACAGAATATTGTAAGTCTCGGAACATCTGGATTTATCATGCAGCTGACGAACAGTCTGGTAACTATCTGCTGTAATAATGTGCTGTCTGTTGTTGGCGGTGATATCTATATTTCAGTTATGACGATCATATCCAGTGTCCGGCAGCTGGTAGAAACGCCGATTCATGCAATGAATGAAGGAACATCACCGATATTAAGTTATAATTACGGAGCACGCAGACCGGCAAGAGTGCGAAAGGCAATGATGGTTATGGGATTTATGATTCTGGGATATACAGCAATTATGTGGGGTACGATCATACTGGCACCGGGAACATTAATCAGGATTTTCAGCTCGGATGCAGAGCTTTTGAAAGATGCAGTTCCGGCACTTCATCAGTATTTTGCCGCATTTATTTTTATGGATCTGCAGTATATTGGTCAGACGGTATTCAAGTCAATGAATAAAAAGAAGCAGGCAATATTCTTTTCCCTGCTTCGTAAAGTAGTTATCGTAGTTCCGTTGACCTATCTGATGCCATACACACTGGACATGGGAGTGACCGGTGTATTTATGGCAGAGCCGGTGTCCAATGTGATCGGTGGAAGTGTGTGCTTTGTTACGATGCTTTGCACAGTGCTGCCGGAATTGGAACGAATGAAATACTGAAGAAAATAGCTAGAATGAGTCGGCTCTTGCAATTTTTATGATATAATGTAGCAGATTAATTTGAAAGGAATAAGGGATTAATATGCATACATTAAAGAAATTTATTCAATATTATGCTCCGTATAAGGGGATATTTTTTCTGGATTTGATTTGTGCCGCTGTGATCAGTTTGGTCGATCTGGCTTTTCCACAGATTTTACGAACATTGACGAAGACATTATTTACAGAGAGTTCTGATGCGATTTTACGGGTATTGACTCCGATTACACTCGTGTTGTTTGTTATGTATGTGATCCAGGCAGGATGCAAGTACTATGTTAGTTATCAGGGACATATGATGGGGGCACATATGGAACGAGATATGCGTCAACAGTTATTTGATCATTATGAAAAATTATCATTTTCATATTATGATCAGAATAACTCGGGACAGATGATGAGTAAACTGGTATCGGACTTATTCGATATCTCAGAGTTTGCGCATCACGGACCGGAGAATTTATTTATCTCGTTGATCAAAATCGTTGGATCTTTTGTATTTCTGTTCCTGATCAACTGGAAACTGGCGATTCCGCTTCTGGTGCTTGTGGCATTTATGCTGGCGTTTTCTTATGGGCAGAACAAGAAGATGCAGGCAACATTTATGGATAACAGGCGTAAAATCGGAAATCTGAATTCCAGCCTTCAGGATACGCTGGCAGGAATCCGTGTGGTACAGTCTTTTGCGAATGAAGATATTGAACGGGAGAAATTTAAAAAGAGCAATCAGGGTTTCTTGATCTCAAAGAATGCAAACTATCGTTGTATGGGTAGTTTTACAGGAGGCAATTTATTCTTTCAGGGGATGATGTATCTGATGACGCTGGTATTTGGAGGCTGGCTGATCGCATATGGACAGATGGAGCCGGAAGATCTGGCGATGTATGCGCTCTATATTGGCATTTTTATCAGTCCGATCCAGATTCTGGTAGAGCTTACGGAAATGATGCAAAAAGGGTTGTCAGGATTCAGAAGATTCTTAGATGTCGTTGAGACAGAACCGGAGATTGTGGATGCAGAAGATGCGGAGCCACTGGATAATACCAAAGGGCATGTGCGTTACGAAAATGTTTCCTTTCATTATAATGACGATGACTCACTGGTTCTTGATAATGTTTCTTTTGATATCCCGGCAGGAAAATCGATTGCGTTGGTCGGACCATCCGGAAGTGGAAAGACAACCATCTGTTCGTTACTTCCGAGGTTCTATGATGTGACTGGCGGAAGTATCACGATTGATGGAAAGGATGTGCGGAGACTCACGTTACAAAGTCTGCGTAATCAGATTGGGCTGGTACAGCAGGAGGTATATCTATTTTGTGGAAGTATTCGTGAGAATATTGCGTATGGCAGACCAGATGCATCGATGGACGAGATCGTAGAAGCTGCGAAAAAAGCAAATATTCATGAATTTATCATGGGGCTGCCAGATGGTTATGAGACCTTTGTCGGAGAGAGAGGTACAAGATTGTCCGGTGGACAGAAACAGAGAATTTCTATCGCCAGAGTATTTTTGAAGAATCCGTCTATCCTGATTCTGGATGAGGCAACGAGCGCACTGGACAATGAGAGTGAGAGATTCATTCAGCAGAGCCTGGAAGAACTGGCAAAAGACAGAACTACGATTACCATTGCACACAGATTGTCAACGATCCGCAATGCGGATGAAATTCTGGTGGTTGCAGAAAGTGGGATTGCAGAACGAGGAACGCATGAGGAACTGTTGGGAAAAGGTGGGATTTACGCACACTATTATGAAATGTCATAATTTTAACCATGATATTCTGAAAAAATTATAGGAATGCGCTATTATCAAATTGACACAGGAATGTGGTAGAGTATAATTACAATTGAATACACTGAAAAAATGGAGGAATTACATGAAAGCACATAAATATTGGTCAGTTGGAGCATTAATTACAATGTTTGGGACTTATTACACTGGATATAAAAAGCTAAAATCAAGTCATAAATACTTTGCTTTAAGTTCTATGTTATGTATGGTAATGGCGATATATACAGGTCATAAAATGATTACTGGGAATAGAAAAGAAAAGGCAAAAAAAGAGAAAGTTACAGATGGAGAGGAATAAATAATGTTGGAAGTAGGAATTAAGGCACCTGATTTTGAGGTGCCCGATCAAAATGGGAAAATACATAGATTATCGGATTATATAGGAAAAAAAGTGATTTTATATTTCTATCCCAAGGATAATACAGCGGGATGCACGAAACAGGCATGTGGTTTTTCCGAGAGATACCCTCAGTTTACCGAAAAAGGTGCAGTTATTCTTGGAGTCAGTAAGGATTCTGTATCCTCTCATAAGAGATTTGAGGAAAAGTATGGATTGGCATTTACACTTTTAGCAGATCCAGAGCGGAAGGTTATTGAAGCTTATGATGTATGGAAAGAAAAGAAAAATTATGGCAAAGTCTCTATGGGAGTAGTAAGAACCACATATCTTATTGATGAACAGGGGATTATTATAAAGGCAAATGATAAAGTCAAGGCTGCAGATGATCCTGAAAATATGCTTAAGGAATTAGATTAATGAAGATAATATTATCCCCTGCTAAAAAAATGATTACAGATACTGACAGCATAGCACCGGATGCATTGCCTGAATTTATTGAAAAGACGACTGAGATACAAAGTTGGTTGAAAAGTAAGTCAAAAGCAGAACTGAAGACTATCTGGAAATGTAATGACAAAATTGCAGAACAGAACTTCAATAGATTTGAAAACATGGATCTTTATCATTTACTTACTCCAGCTGTGTTATCATATGAAGGAATTGCTTTTCAATATATGGCTCCATCCGTGTTTGAGGACAGTCAGTTCGAGTATGTACAAAATCATTTGAGAATAATATCTGCATTTTATGGTGTGTTAAAACCAAGAGATGGTGTGACGCCTTATCGTTTGGAAATGCAGGCAAAGACCAGGATTGGAGATGCCAAAAATCTGTATGAGTACTGGGGTGACTTGTTATACCGCTCAGTAATAGATGACAGCAGGATTATCATTAATCTTGCATCAAAAGAATACTCAAAATGTATAGAAAAGTATTTGACACCACAGGACAGATATATTTCGGTTACATTTTGTGAAGCTTCTGGAGATAAAATGGTAACAAAAGGTACATATGCCAAGATGGCTCGTGGTGAAATGGTCAGATTTATGGCAGAAAATAATATTGAGAATCCGGTAGATATTAAGAAATTCGACAGACTTGGTTATTCATTCCGGTCTGATTTATCATCAGATGCTGAATATGTTTTTGAACGAAAAATAGAACAATGATTTAGATTAAAGATGCGCAGCACGGGCATCTTCTCATAAAATACCGGATTTGCTGGAAAGAATTCATAACACTCATGGAATCGAATTTTTGGATTATGATATTTCATTTAAAGGTATTTGCCCAAAATGCAGGGAGAAGGTAAAGGAGGGAAAAATGGATAGGAAAGCAATGTATAAGTTGAGTTATGGATTGTTTGTACTGACTGCCAGGGAAGATGAAAAAGACAATGGATGTATTATTAATACAGCCATTCAGGCAGCTTCAGAACCGAACCAGTTAAGTATCTGCGTCAACAAAGCAAATTACACGCATGACATGATTCAGAGAACTGGAAAATTCACAGTATCAGTCTTAAGTCAGAAGGCACAGTTTGAATTGTTCAAATATTTTGGTTTCCAATCAGGAAGGGATACCAATAAATTTGAAGCATTTGAAAAGTGTGCTAGGGGTACAAATGGTATTTATTATATTACAGAAGGTACAAATGCATACATTTCTGTAACAGTTAATAAAACGGAGGACTTAGGATCACATACAATGTTTATCGGTGAGATAACAGATATGGAAGTTTTAAGTAATGTTCCTTCTGTCACATATGATTATTACCAGAATAATATTAAACCTAAGCCACAGGCAGTCGGAAAAACCGAGGATGGGCAGACAATATGGCGTTGCAGAATTTGTGGATATGAATATGTAGGAGAAGAATTACCGGATGATTTCATATGTCCTTTATGTAAGCACCCAGCATCAGATTTTGAAAAAATAGTAAAGAAAACGGAGGAAAAAGAAATGGTAGCAAACAAATACGTAGGAACACAGACTGAGAAAAATTTACAGGAGGCATTTGCAGGGGAATCGCAGGCAAGAAATAAGTATACCTATTTTGCTTCTGTAGCGAAAAAGGAAGGCTACGAGCAGATGTCAGCATTGTTTTTAAAAACCGCAGATAATGAGAAAGAACATGCAAAGATGTGGTTCAAGGAATTAGCAGGAATTGGTGATACAAAGGAAAACCTGGCGGCAGCGGCAGAAGGCGAAAATTATGAGTGGACAGATATGTATGAAGGCTTTGCTAAAACAGCTGAGGAAGAAGGATTCCCTGAGCTTGCAGCAAAATTCAGGGCAGTAGGTGAGATTGAGAAGCACCATGAGGAAAGATATCGTGCACTTCTTAAGAATATTGAAACTGCTAAAGTTTTTGAAAAGAGTGAAGTTAAAGTATGGGAATGCCGTAACTGCGGACATATTGTGGTAGGAACTAAGGCACCTGAAGTATGTCCGGTATGTAATCATCCACAGAGCTATTTTGAAGTACATGAAGAGAATTATTAAGGGGATGAGATTATTACGAAGAAGAAAGTGATTAATTCAAAAAAAGCAGTAATGATAGGCTGATGCTGCAATTGTTGTCATATCTGCCGGAGCGGGGCAAAAATCGGGATAGACAAGGCTTGATTTAGTAAATAAAAATGTAGCAATATTTAAGTCAATCATTCCTGAAATAGCAAAGAGAAATTTTGCGGGTATCATGCTTGTAGTAGCTACAGCAGTCAATTCATGGGTTTTGGAAATGCTAAAAACACTTGACATTCGTGCTAAGATTACAAAATAATTCAGATACAACAGTAATATATTTATAAGGAGGAACAAACTAATGAAATATGTATGTGACGTTTGCGGATGGGAATATGATGAAGAGGAAGGTTATCCTGAAGGTGGTATTGCACCAGGAACAAAGTGGGAGGATGTTCCGGAAGATTTTGAATGTCCATTATGTAATGTTGGAAAAGATCAGTTTTCAGAAGTTGAATAGAAGTCTAATCTTGTGTTAAATACGGATGGATAAATCAAAACCCTGGTGCGTGAGCAACAGGGGTTTTTTATTGCGATATTTTGTGATGATATCACAGAAAAGAAATAAAATTCAGATTATAATAAAGCCACAAAGAAATGATAGGGAGGATTATAAAATGACTGCAATTAATATCAATAAAAATAATTTCCAGAACGAAGTAATGAATTCTGATAAACCTGTCCTTTTGGATTTTTGGGCGCCTTGGTGTGCTCCTTGTCGTATGGTGGTTCCTATCATAGAGGAGATTGCAGGTGAACGCCCTGATATCAGAGTTGGTAAAATCAATGTGGATGAGCAGCCTGAACTGGCAAGTGAATTTAGTATTATGAGTATCCCAACTTTGGTGGTTATGAAGAATGGGAAGATTGTACAACAGATTTCAGGTGCGAGACCTAAGAATGCAATTTTAGAAATGCTTTAAGGAGGTGCGCTAATGGGATTTTTCGATTTCCTTAAACAGGCGAATATTAATCAAGGGATAGAGGAATATAAAAGGACTACTGGTGCAGTTCTGCTGGATGTACGTACTCCGCAGGAATATCAGGAAGGGCATATACCAGAAAGTAAAAATGTACCGTTACAACAACTTAACAATGTTGTTTCAGTAGCGAAGAATACAGAAATTCCACTGTTTGTATACTGTTATTCCGGAGCCCGAAGTCGTCAAGCAATAGGGTTGTTGCAACGAATGGGATATTCTAAAGTAAATAATATCGGTGGCATTGCTGGTTATTCAGGAAAGGTGGAAAAATAAGATGAAGGTAATAATCGTAGGCGGTGTAGCCGGAGGAGCTACAGCTGCAGCAAGAATCCGAAGACTGGATGAACATGCAGAAATTACTGTGTTTGAAAGATCCGGATACATATCCTATGCGAATTGTGGGCTTCCATATTATATTGGAGATGCAATCACAGATCCGGAAGAACTTACACTACAGACACCTGAGAGTTTTTTTAAACGCTTCCGTATTAATATGAAAATTCATCATGAAGTTATCTCCATACATCCGGAACGTAAAACTGTTTCAGTGAAAAATTTAGAAAACGGTGAAATATTTGAAGAAAATTACGATAAACTTATCCTTTCTCCAGGTGCAAAGCCAACACAGCCGAGACTTCCAGGAGTAGGTATTGATAAACTTTTTACACTTCGTACTGTAGAAGATACTTTTCGGATAAAAGAATATATTAATAAGAATCATCCAAAATCGGCTGTGTTGGCTGGTGGCGGTTTTATTGGTTTAGAGCTGGCAGAAAATTTGAGGGAGCTTGGCATGGATGTTACGATTGTCCAGCGGCCTAAACAGCTGATGAATCCTTTTGATCCGGATATGGCATCCATGATCCATAATGAAATGAGAAAGCATGGAATAAAACTGGTATTGGGCTATACAGTAGAAGGATTTAAAGAAAAAGACAATGGAGTGGAGGTCTTATTGAAAGATAATCCATCTCTTCAGGCTGATATGGTGGTGCTGGCAATCGGAGTTACACCAGACACAGCATTAGCAAAAGAAGCTGGTCTGGAACTTGGCATCAAAGAAAGTATTGTAGTGAATGACAGAATGGAAACCTCTGTACCGGATATTTATGCTGCAGGTGATGCAGTTCAGGTAAAACATTATGTTACTGGTAATGATGCGTTAATCTCTTTAGCGGGACCTGCCAATAAACAGGGCAGGATCATCGCGGATAACATTTGTGGTGGTGATAGTCGTTACCTAGGCAGTCAGGGAAGTTCTGTTATCAAAGTATTTGATATGACAGCAGCCACTACAGGTATCAATGAAACCAATGCCAAAAAGTCAGGATTAGAGGTAGATACAGTAATTCTTTCTCCTATGAGTCATGCCGGTTACTATCCCGGTGGAAAAGTGATGACCATGAAGGTGGTTTTTGAAAAAGAAACCTATCGTTTGCTTGGTGCTCAGATTATTGGATATGAAGGAGTTGATAAACGTATTGATGTGTTGGCAACAGCAATTCATGCAGGGCTGAAGGCAACCCAGCTGAAAGATTTAGATCTCGCATATGCACCGCCTTATTCATCTGCCAAGGATCCTGTAAATATGGCTGGATTCATGATAGACAATATAGCGAAAGGTACCTTAAAACAATGGCATTTGGAAGATATGGATAAGATTTCTAAAGATCAAAATGTGGTGTTGCTGGATGTGAGAACTGTAGGTGAATTTAACAGGGGTCATATGGATAGATTCAACAATATTCCTGTAGATGAACTGAGGGAACGAATTAATGAAATTGAGAAAGGAAAGCCTGTGTATCTGATATGCCAAAGTGGTCTGCGCAGTTACATTGCCAGCCGTATTCTGGAAGGAAACGGTTATGAAACATACAACTTTTCCGGTGGATTCCGCTTCTATGATGCAGTGGTTAATGACCGTGCGCTGATCGGAAGGGCATATGCATGCGGTATGGATTATTAGAAATAAACAAATATTTTTATAGTTTAATCGTAGTATAAAAAGATCCCCCATTTATTAGAACGACTTTCATAATTCTGATAAATGGAGGATTCTTTAGATGTTATAGAAAAACATTTTTATGATCTTTGTAGTGTTTCCAGTCTTTTCGAATCAAGGATTGTGATTTTACCGCGGGAGAGTTTGACGAGTCCTTCGCCTTGAAAGTATCGGAGCATTCGAGTGATAGCAGTCCTTTTTTCCTCCGGCAAAGTGCGGATTGCTTCAAGCAGCAGTTTCGGGGTTATCTCTTTTCCTGCCATTTGATAACGCGGTTCAGCTTCTTCGTCTTGAAAATACTTGTCAACGGTGTAAAGCTGCCGTTCCTCATGCAAGGCAAGGTCGCAAAACGATACTTCCCGTTTTCTGCGTCGCCGGATTTCGTCGTGGGCGTTGCACGCTTCGTTGTGCAGCACCCGTTTACAGAAACTTTGAAAGGCACATTGCTTTTGAAATTCTCTGCGATTAGGTTCCATGTTCTCACCTCCTTTCTGTCGAAAGGTGGTAGTACCTCCCCTTTTCGCGTGATAATACAGACGACTTTTTCAAACGCTGGACGAAAGCAAAAATTTCTTTGAAAAAAGTTCTGTAAAATGCAAAATGCGCCCATCTGCAAGGCGCAGACAGACGCAAAGGAAACATAAAAAGTATTTAGATGATGTGATTGTTCATCTTTATGCCCGAAATACCCCGTTGCAGGGGATAGACTTTTTTTGATAATTGGGGGAATGTCGATTTGTGTCGATAAGTTGATAAGTGCATGGCGGCTACCTCCTAAAGCCGCCATGCCTTTACATGGTAGAGGGTCGTCGTTGGAATTTAGATGGATAAAAAGAAACGGCGGCTCTGATAATCAAAGCCGCCGAAATAGAGTAGGCGCGTGAAAATGTGTCTGCTCTGCGACGGCTTTTTTTCTTTTGCCGTCGTCCGGCAGATGAAATCATTTAGTTAAATAGTCAGATTCATCTATTGTTTTAAGAATATAATTCACATCATCATATCTTGAAGAATCCGATTGAGAGCCTAAACTACATATTAAAAATTCCTTTCCATGTTGTTGATAAAGAACAACTAAATTATAGTCATTAGATAAGGAACCTGTCTTGATACCTTTAACATTTTCATTGTAATATTCTGATGTTTGGTCAAGAAAAGTATTAGTATTCCTCCATGTCTGCGTACTTCCGTCAGGTAAAGTAGCTGTATAATTACTCTTTGAAACAATATCTCTAAACCATTGCTTCTCTAAAAGGTGAGTAGATACTGATTTTAGGTCTGAAACGGTAGTGAGAGCATTGACATCATATCCGCTTGGGTCATATAAAATTGTGTTTTCATACCCTTGATTTTGTAAGTAATTATTTAGATGTTCCATAAAAACATTAATACGTTCTTGACTATTCTTAGCTTGTGGTGAAAGAATAGAACCACAATAATCCGCGACTACATAAGCAGCGTCATTTCCAGATGGAACCAACATGGCAGCAAACAAATTGTGGAGAAAATATTTTTTCGCGTCTATATTCGCAACAGATGAACCAGGTTTAGTTAATTGGATTGCTTCATAATTTGCAGGAACAATACTATCTAAATCCGCAAGTGTTGCTGCGTATTCAATGACAAATAATTTGGCTAAGCTGGCAGGAAGCTGTTGCTCGTTTTCTCGCTTTGAAATAAATATATTGTCATTAGAAAGGTCAACTAATATGAGGGATTTTGCATTATAAAAATCTTGAAAGGAAATTCCATTCAGCCAAGAGTTGATTTTATTCTTCTCATTGCGAAAATTGTCAGGTTTCATTGCCCACAATACAAAAGCAACACTAAATATTATCAAAACAAGAAAAATACAGATACCGCTTACATGGAATTTTTTTCTCTTATAATTTCTTCTCATCTACTTAATTCACCTCCCTAAATGTACTTGAAAATTACTTGTTAGTAAGACCAATCAATAATTAACATCTATACACTCCCTAAAACCAGATGGATCACCTAGTTTTGCTTTGTCAATATTTTCTCGCAAATAATTACGAGTAGCGTCATCGCACCTGTCTTTTCCCATATATGGCATATCAAATGCTTTTTCCAATTCTTCTAATGCTTTTTCGGCTCTTTCCGGATTTGTATTATAAGTGTCAAGCCATTCTTTCATCCATGAATATTCCCACAAGTTAGAAGCTCTTGTTTCACCATAGCCAACTTGGAAAGAAGCCCCTGTATCTTCATTTTCCAACTTTTTAGGAAGTTCAACTCCATCTGGCCAATCCAAACTGTCAATGGTTGCAAGATATTCTTCTTCGATATGCTCAAAGTCTGTAAATCCTCTTGAATCAGATGTAGTATCAGAATTAGAACACCCCGCAAACATTAAGCATATCATTAAAGTAAAAATCATTCCTAAAAGAATTTTTGTTTTAGCAGATAATATTTTCATATTTATTCCTCCAATTTCTTAAACTTTTATCTAAGTGCTAATGCAGGTTCCAGTTTTGCTGCTTTTATTGCGGGCAATAACCCGCCTAATAATGCAACAATAACAGAAGTTATTACAGCTATGACAGCCGAAAAAATAGGATAACTTGGTGCTGTTATTGGTGAATCAGGTGGAAGCAATACACTGATACCTTCAACGATAAGTAGCGAGAGTAAAATTGACGCAATGCAAACGAATATTGAAATAATCAGTTGCGTACCTAAAACCAAAGTAACAATATTTGCGCGGGAAGCTCCTATTGCTCTTCTAATCAACAGCTCATGTGTACGTTGTTCTAAAGAAGATAAACCTATGTTAATCTGTCCCAAAACAGAAACAAACAATAATAAAAACGATGTTACTAAAAGTCCTAGTTGAAGCATAGCTAATACAGAATCATAAGCATTACCAATATCGCTTCTTCCTGTATTTTCTAAATGACCTCCTATTGTTTCTTTCAAAATATCTTGTAAGGCAGAATACATTTGTTTTGTTGTAAGTCCATTAGTCATGTGCCAATAAATATTTGCACTTTGTACTTGCCACATATTAGGAACAAGCTGTTCTATTGCTTGTACGTCAATATAGATTGTAGGTATATCCTTTCCGTCATTTACAATCCCAGTTACGTTAAACGGTGTTAATGCAAGGCTGTTTTTTGGATTACCTACGGCATACGAAGTATTGAAATAGGATTCAGCCTCTTTATTTACTACCATACAAAGAATATTGTTTGTTTCGGAGGAGTAAAACCAATTTCCCGATGACATAGGTAAATTATAGACTTTATTGTAACCTGTTGTTGTGAAAATGACATCAACAGGTATAAAATCTTTATAAAGTGTGTCATTTTTATCTTTCAATGATGAAAGGGATGGAATCGGTGCAAAGCTTATATTTTCCTGCATAGACAGAGTAACGGCTATCGAGTCATCTAATTGCTGTACTTTTGTCAAAAAATTCTGCATTTTAGCGGCATCTTCAAAACGGCAATCCATTATTGAAAAGGAGTATGTTGGAACCCAACCGTATATCTGTGCATTAACAGAAATTAAATACTCTTTACCAAGAGTACCAACCAAAACGGAACCTATCATTGCTATAATTCCTACAAGCATAGAAATACTGGTTAAAATATTGCGGAGAGGAGAAATACGAAGGTCTTTAAGAATCATATTTAACACATTGAAGCCTCCCTCCGTCCATTTCAAAAATTGTATTACAAGTCTTTGCAATATCGAGGTCATGAGTTACTATTAAAAGCATAATGCCATTTTTAAGCACAACTTGATGTAAAAGGTCCATAATTTGTTTTCCGGTTTTTTTATCTAAAGCACCAGTAGGTTCATCACATAAAATGGCTTCCGGCGATACTGCAAGTGCGCGGGCAATCGCCACTCTTTGTTGTTCGCCTCCTGATAAATTAGATGGATAATCATTTTCTTTTCCTTCTAATCCAACACTTTGCAAAAGATTTCGTATTGCTTCTTTCCGCTGTCTTGTATTCATTTTCTTTTTGGAATAAAGTAAAGGAAGCTCAATATTTTCCCAAACTCTTAAATGTTTAATTAAAGAATAGTTTTGAAAAACAAAACCGATATTACTTGCTCGAAGCATAGATAGCTGGCTATCTGTTAAAGTGGAAACAGACATACCATTATAAAGAAATTCGCCTTGATATGAGTGGTTGAGTAAACCTATAATTGATATAAGGCTTGTTTTTCCTGAACCCGATTTGCCTACAATAGCATAGCTGTTTCCTCGCTTTAGTTCCATATTTGCTTTGTTTACAGTTACTAAGGTATCACCATTATTCAAATTAACAGTCGCTACCAAGTTTTTTATTTGAATTAAATTTCCTCCATTCGTTTTTTCCATGTTACAAATTACTCCTTGGGTCAAGGTTTGGGGGAATAGAAGAAATTGTATCGCCCTCATTTACACCCGACAATATTTCTATATATGCACCATCAGTTGCACCCAGCATAACTTCTGTTTGAATTTGTTTTCCGTCATTTATTACGGTTACCATTCCCTTACCTTGTCTGCCCGCAATGACTGAAAGTGGTAACAAAAGCACATCTTTTCTAGTTTCGGCTGTTATGACAACGGTAGCACTTTGTCCGGGTTTTACATCAATATCTTTTCCAATTAAACATTGCAATGTGCTTTCTGCATTTTCTGATACTGGTACTACAACTGCAATCGCTTCCGTAGGTCCCACACCATCAACTACTTGAAACTTTGCTTTTAATGCTGCATTTTCCGGCAATATTTTCAAAAAATTTTCAGCTTCAATATTGAGAGCAAAACCTGTGTACTTAGCTGTTGCTAAGGGATAATTTTTGGGAACACTCTCATTAGATGAGATAATAGAAAGAATCGTTGCGTCAACTGGGGATTTTATTTCTTCTTCAGATACTTTCCCAATCACACCACCCTCAGTAATTTTGTTGCCGGCTGAGGAACAGGCTTCAAAAGTACCCTCAACAGAAGAACATAAAACAAAATCCAAAGCCGGAATAATAGTTGTGTGAGCAGATACCGTTGGAGTAAGATTACCGCGAGTAACGGATACCGTTTCAACGGATTGTACTTTTGGATTTACGTTACTGGTTTCATTTTTCTGCTCGTCAAAACAACAGGCAGATAACACAATTATTATCATACATAGCATAGGTAACGCCATAATTCGATTTTGGTATTTCACCAACATACCTCCTTGTTATTGTATATTATATTTCGTTTAAAGATAAAAGGCTTTCACCTTGATACAATAATTGTATCAAAATAAAAGCCTTAATTTTGATGATTGTTCGCAAGAAAATCCTCTTTTTTGCTACGGAATTTCTTACGATTTTCCTACGAAAGTGGAAGTGTAACTATAAATTTTATACACTCGTCTTTACTATGAGCAACAATAGTCCCCTTATGTAGTTCTACAATATGTTTCGCAATCGCAAGTCCCAATCCGGCACCACCACTTGTAGTATTTCTTGATGTGTCAACTCGGTAAAACTGCTCAAATATTAGTTTTAGTTTTTCTTCTGCGATAGGATTCCCAAAATTTTCAAAAGTAATTACAATAGTGTTCTCTTGAAGTTCTGTGGTTATTGCAACTTCTGTATCTGTATAACTGTAAATTACCGCATTACGCAAGAGATTATCGAACACACGTTGTATTTTGTTTGCGTCGCAATGTAGCATAATGTCGCTTGTACTATTGAGAGTACATTTCAAATTTTTTTCCTTTAATATGGGCTTAAATTCATAGATAAGTTGTTCTAATAAACGGGTCAAATTTATGTTGCTGTATTGTAATGTTATGTTAGATAAGTTAAATCGTGTGATTTCAAAAAACTCGTTTATCAAATCTTCAAGACGTTCTGCTTTATCAAGAGAAATAGAAAGATACTTTTCTCTTAACTCCTGTGATATTTGTTGTTCATCATCATGCAGTAGTGTTAGATAGCCAATGACGGAAGAAAGCGGCGTTTTCAAATCATGTGCAAGGTACATAATCAAATCATTCTTGCGCTGTTCATTTTCCTGTGCAAGTCGCGCATTGTTTTCTGCTTCTTGCTTTAAGCGATTTATGTTGATAGCAATTTCGCTTAGTTCCGGTGAGAGTTCAATATAATCTACTGATTTATCAAATAGTTTTCCTGTTGCAGCTTGTAACTCGTAGACATAATTAACAACCTTTTTCAAAAGTTTATAAGTCAAATACAAAATGCAAACTACCCATAATATAAGCCCTACCATATAAACATAAAGTCCCCTATATATCAGGTAGTAATGTTCCACATATCTATCCAGTACCCAAGTAAGTCCCATATCTAACGAAACCGTACACACTAAGATAATTCCCGAACAAATTACACTCTGTAAGATATAACTTTTAAACAGGATTGTAAGCAGATAATTTTGTTCATTTTTATTCAATTTCATAACCTACCCCCCAAACTGTTTTGATAAATTTTGGATTTTTGGCGGGTTCATTTAATTTTTCTCTAAGCCGCCCTATATGTGCCATTACGGTGTTGTTATTATCTAAATATTTTTCTTTCCAGATATTTTCAAATAGTTCCTCAGTTGAAACAACTTTGCCTTGATGTTCACATAAATACCAAAGGATTGAAAACTCGATAGGAGTTAAAGATATTTCTTTTCCGAACAAAAAGCATTTATGCGTGTCCTTATTGATAATCAATCCTCTAATGTCATATTCACTTTTTGGAAAAAACTGCTTTTTTGTTGGATTGTTGTACTTCTGATAGCGTCTTAACTGTGTTTTCACTCTTGCAATGATTTCAAGGGGATTAAAAGGTTTTGTTATATAATCATCGGCACCTATTGTTAGCCCCATTATTTTATCGCCATCATCAATTTTAGCTGTAAGCATAATAACAGGGAAATAAAAATTTTCTCTAATTTTTTGGCAAATACGGAATCCGTCTATATCAGGAAGCATAACGTCCAATATCGCCAAATCAATTTCCGTTTTCTGAATACATTCCAATGCTTCAATTCCATTGTAATATTTGTGTACTATATAATTATCGTTTTTAAGATAAACTTCAAGTAAATCTGCTATCTCTTTTTCATCATCTACAACTAAAATTTTTTCATTCATTGTCTACACTCCTTTTTATCCTTTTATCAAATGGTTTTACTGCGCTCTTGGGTATCAACCACATATAACCGATTTTTGAAACACCAGGTATTCGATTTTCTTTACAAAGTATCTGCACACGCCGTTCAGAAATACCCCATTTTTCCGCTGCTTCGGGACAAGACATATATTCCATATCGTAACCGTCCTTTCTTCAAACATTATCAATATAATTATACTCGGATAACCGAATAATAGCAAGTACATGATATGCTCTATTTCTATCCATACTATGATGCGTGTAATCATATCTTGAAAGAGAGATGAAATATACAATGTAGTTGGGTGAAATGATTATGAAGCAGAGCAAAGAAAAGTTTGATTTTAAGGCTTTCGGACAGGCTATCAAAGCGGCAAGAAAAGCAAAGGGAATTTCCCGCAACCAGTTAGCGGATAAGCTGAACATTGCGCCGCGATATATCGCGTCCATTGAAAACAGCGGGCAGCACCCAAGTTTGCAGATTTTGTATGAGCTTGTAACCCTGCTTGACGTATCGGTAGACCAGTTCTTTTTCCCGGAACGGGAACAGGAAAAGTCCACACGCCGCCGTCAGCTTGATACCATGCTCGACGGCATGAGCGAAAAGGATTTGAAAATCCTGTCAGCTACCGCAAAAGGGATTGAGGAAGCCAACAACGAAACAACGGGGGAATAAAGTTCCCTCGTTTCTTCATAGAAAAAGCAGTTTGAAACGTCGCAGTTTGCGGCGTTTTTCTTTTGTCCTGCTTTGGCAAAATCAGATTTTCCATGTAGTAGGGATAAAGGGAGAAAGTTTCTTAGCAAGCATAGGAAAGGGGTACCCTTTCCGTATTTTCGCCCTCCTGCGCTGCGGCGCGTCGGTTGAAAATTGCTTGTTGGGAAGTGTCCCAAACCCTCGGAATGGAAAGGAGTGTGAGCCGATGAACGGCAGGAAACGGACAGTACAAATTAAATTCAGAGTAACAGAGGAAGAACGGGCGTTCATTGAACAGAAAATGCAGCTCGTCCCTACCCGGAACATGGAAGCCTACTTGCGGAAAATGGCAATCGACGGGTATATCATTCAGATAGACCATGCCGACATAAAAGCTATGACAGCGGAGATACAGAAAATCGGGGTCAATGTCAATCAGATTGCAAAGCGCGTCAATGCGACGGGCAGCGTCTACCAAGAGGATATAGAAGAAATCAAGGAGGTGCTTGCGGAGATATGGCGGTTACAAAGATTAAGCCTATTAAAAGCACGTTAAAAAAAGCCCTTGACTATATCCAAAACCCGAACAAGACGGACGGGAAAATGCTGGTGTCCTCGTTCGGGTGCAGCTATGAAACGGCAGATATTGAGTTCGGATTTACATTGTCGCAAGCTCTTGACAGAGGAAACAACCTCGCACACCATTTGATACAATCTTTTGAGCCGGGGGAAGTCGATTATGAGAAAGCCCATGAAATCGGAAAACAGCTTGCCGACGCGGTAACAAAGGGGCAAGGGATTTAGGGAATGGATAGGAATGGAATGGGTACTTGATAAATCCGTATTTGATTTTTCTTTTTTTTGTAAGTTAGTTCTTGATATATCTTTATTTAATTGCATTGGATTTTCCGACGTCGGATTTTCCGTTGTCGGGTTATCCGCTGTTGGATTTTCCAATACCGGGCAATCCAATTCCGGCGGCTGCGGCTGTTCGTAAATGGTGTACTCGATTGCGGTCATTTTGCCTTTCTCGTCGCGTCCCTGCCGCCTTGTGATATATCCGGCTTTTTCAAGCTCCCAAACGGCGGTACGGATAGCGTCGATACTTTCCCGGTTGATGTAGGACAGCCCTGCAAGGGTATAGTCCCAATCCTCCGGCAGGGACAGCATTTGAGATAACAGCCCCTTTGCCTTTAAGGAAAGCTCCTTGTTGCGTAAGTGGTGGTTGCTCATTACGGTGTAGCCTGTGTTGCGTTCCACACGGAAAACTGCCATAGCTTCATCACTCCTTTGCTTTAGATTTGTTGCGCAGTAGAACGCGGATTTTGAGGGGTAAGGTATCTTTTCCTTGCTTCCTCTGTTTTGCGTTCTGTAAGCCCGATAAATCAAGGCTTTTTTTGCCCCTACTGCGTAACATGAGGGCATAAAAATAGCGGCGTTCCTGTTCTCCCAGTGAGAGAGTGAGAAACGCCGCTGTGCGGGTCGCTATTTCATTTCTTCTGCTATCAGTTCTTGCATGACTTCTCCAAAGTCTGCCATGAAAGAAAAGATGAAGTATTCCAAAACGTCGGGGTCTGCGTCCATAGGCTCGGCTTCCTCTGAAAAAGGCAAGCCCATTAGCCCATAAAGCAGTTTGATGATTTTGAACAGCTTGCCCCGGTCGGTGGGGTTGTTCATGGTTACAAGTACGTTGGTAAGGCGGTTGATTGTTTCCATGTCGCCGCCTGTCGTTACCCATACCATTTCCGCGAACGGCTGCGTGATTGCCCCGGCGACAAGGTTTATCTTATTCTTGCCGATTTCGCCGGACGGAAGTATAATACCCTTAGTCAAAAGTTCGTTTTTCATGTCGTCCTCCTTATATTCTGTGGTGCTAAAATGGTGCCCGGTCTTACAAAAACACCTTATGCGGAGATATGACAAGAAAAATGAAGATATGCGGAAAACCTTGATTTTAAGCCATTTTCACATTGGTTTATAAACATTTGTGAGGACTTATAAAAGGTTTTGCGTCTATCAAATCAATAAAAAAATGTCTTTTTAGTTATTAGCGGTCAAGGTAAATTCTTATGTAATAATATCACAGAAGAATTTACCTTTTTCAGGTACAATAGAGATAACAAATTTGAAAGGGGAACAAAGCATTGGTATGATTATTTATGGATATGGGCGATCATTTATTTTGCTCTAGGTTTTTTAAATATTTTGTTCGCTTGGTTTGGGATGATTGATTTCCTGGTGCCGTTAGGAATAGCAATATTCGGTGGAAATAAATTTTTCTGTAATCATTTGTGTGGACGTGGCCAGCTTTTTAGTAAGCTTGGTGGAGATTTAAAATGCTCAAGAAATAAACCAACCCCGAGATGGATGAGTTCAAAATGGTTCCGATATGCCTTTTATAAGGCTATTATATAAAAAAAGCAAGAAAGGAGCAGTTTATGCCGAGACCAGTAAAATGTAGAAAAGTCTGTCATTTCCCCAATATTTTAGAATTTCTTCCGGCAGATAATACTGAGAAAAAAACACCTATTGTTCTGACGGTAGATGAGTATGAGACAATTCGTCTTTTGGACAAGAAAGGTTATAGTCAGGAGCAGTGTGCAGCATCTATGCAAGTCGCAAGAACAACAGTTCAACGAATTTACGAGATTGCCAGGAAGAAAATAGCAGATGCACTCATTGATGGACATCCACTCAGAATTGAGGGTGGGGATTTCAGAATCTGTGATGGTCAGAGCAGCAACTGCAGCTTTGGAGGATGTTATAAACAGGAAATATACAAAAAATATGCAGAAGAAAAAGGAGAAGGTATCATGAGAATAGCAGTAACATATGAAAATGGACAGATTTTCCAGCACTTTGGACACACAGAGACATTTAAGATTTACGATGTAGAGGAAGGAAAAGTAGTACATTCAGAAATAGTAGATACGAATGGAAGCGGACATGGTGCATTGGCAGGAGTTCTTAATGCATTGAACGCAGATATTTTGATCTGTGGCGGAATCGGAGGCGGTGCACAGACAGCGTTAGCGGCAGCTGGTATTAAACTTTTTGGAGGAGTTTCCGGAGATGCGGATGAAGCAGTAGAAGCCTTTATTAATGAAACACTGGATTACAATCCAGATGTGAAATGTTCTCACCATGAACACAGCCACGGGGAAGGACATACATGTGGCGAGCACGGATGTGGAAGCCATAGTTGTCATTAAGAAGAATAGTAAAAAATAATAATACGAAAGGATGTGCCAAGGTAATGGAGAAGTTACCGTAGCGCATCCTTTTTTTGTTAAGTTAAATAATGGAACAGAAAATTAATATTACTCAAACATTGCTTTATCAAAATATAAACAAATATAGGATAATATGCGCTTAACGAAGTCGAAAGGAGGTTCGGAACATGGGAAAAGTTATCGTAGTAGCAGTGGTAGTAGTTGCAGTAGTAGCGGGTGTTGTGGTGAAGAATAGAAAGTAAAAAATTAAATGTGCATACACGTTTCAAGATATTGGTATAGGATATTTTGAAACGTGTATGATAAAATAGAATGTAAGAGAATCAACATGCCTCAAATAAAACTCAATTAAAAAATAAATATCAGATAGAAATATGTCCATAAAACAAGGTGAGATTTATGAAGAAAATGATATTTGTTATAGTATCATTAGTAGCAATTGTAGAAATTACAATTACTGCAGTTTGTATGCCTGAGGATAGATTTAAGGAGAAAATAATATGGATGAGTAAGTAAAAGAGAGTTGAAATCCATTACTCAGATTCCAATATCAGGGAAAAGACATTGTTAGAGGCATACTGTTCAAGACTTTTTATGGGATATCATGACAATCAACCGTTTAATGATAACATGCTTCGTCCGTGTCCTGTACTTGATAATCCAGGACGGTTTACGGACATTGTAGAAAAGAATGGGGCTAGAAGTACAGACTATCAGAATCTTGAGACAGCAAAGGAATTTTTAGATAAATGTGAGGAGGTGGCAGCAAACTGGACACCTGCGGCAGAAAGATTATGGATGGCATCAAAAGGCACAGCATGTACGGGCTGTCATGGATGCAGATAACAATATTACGGATAAGAAAGAAAACGAATTAAGAAATTGATTTGGTGTTAAATATTTCTCTTGAATTAACAATTCTGAAACAATTTTCAAACACAATATAAACCTACATATCCTATGCTGTATGCAAATCATCCGGCATGGGATTTTTTTGAAAAAATACAATGAAATAGAGTAAAGCGGACATTCGCAATCCGCTTCGCTACTTGCGCATGAACGCAGTCGCTTCGCGATTTGTCGGTGGGAGCTTTCAACTCCCACTGACATAAGCATCCCCCTCACCCGCCGTTTAGTGCTCCGCGCACTTGAAGCGGGGGAATGCTTATCTGCGTTCAAATTATGAGAAAGGATAAGGGTTGGCAGATCAGCACCAACTACTGGTGCTATATAACCATGTAAGTGAAATGTCCAGAATTGAGAGTGAAGTTACAAGACTGGAAAACGTAGCAATTAGCTGATACCAAAAATAAAAAAATTGGTGTCAAAATGGTGTCAAATCAAGAAAAAGTGATGATTATAAGGAAGAAAAAGTGTTGCAAACCATGTAAAATCAAGGTTTGCAAAAAAATCTTAAAAAATTAGCACTCGCCTCTTGACAGTGCTAATAATAGGTGCTATAGTACAACTAGAACAAAGGAAGAGGGATAAGGAATCAGAGATATGAAGCTGACAGCATTCATACAGTATTCCGGATTGCGATTCCAGAAGTTCCAGCAATCAACACCTCGGAATTTTCCGATCGTGCTAAATATATTATTTATCATTTGGAAGGAGATATGACTTATGATGATGCCTAGTATTTTTAGAGAGAACTTATTTGATGATTTTATGAATGATTTTGCATTCCCAGCATTTCCGAATGTGGATAAAGAGCTGTATGGTAAGCATGCAAAGAACCTTATGAAGACTGATGTAAAAGATACAAAAGAAGGATATAAAGTAGACATTGATCTGCCGGGATTTAAGAAAGACGAGATTCAGATGCATTTGAAAGATGGTGTACTGACTGTAAGTGCAGCCAAGGGTCTGGACAAAGATGAGGAAGACAAGAAAGGTAATTATATCAGAAAAGAGCGTTATGCCGGAAGCCTTAGCAGAAGCTTTTATGTTGGCGAGTACCTTACAGAGGAAGATATTCATCCGAAGTATGAGAACGGTATTCTGTCTTTCGTAGTACCGAAGGAAGAGGAGAAGCCGGTAGAAGAAAAGAGCCATTACATTACCATCGAGTAATTGTAAAATTGTAGATGTAAGTATCAGATACCCCGCAGGCACCCGAACCTGCGGGGTATTCAAATACAGTAACAGAGCAATAATATATAGATGGGAGGGAGAGACATGTCAGCGAAGCGAGATTATTACGATGTCCTTGGTATAGACAGGACGGCCGATAAGAATACGATTAAGAAAGCTTATCGTAAGTTGGCGAAGAGATATCATCCGGATACGAATAAAGACAATCCACAGGCAGAAGAGAAATTCAAGGAAGCAACAGAAGCTTACAATGTCCTCAGCGATCCGGAAAAGAAGAAAATGTATGATCAGTTCGGTCATGCAGCATTTGATGGCACAGCAGGAACAGGTGGATCCGGAGCATATGGATACGGCAGACCGGGTGGAGGTACTTATACGTACAGCGATCCGAATGGAACCTTCCATGAATATCATTTTGAAGGCGGAGATATGGGTGATATGGATGACATCCTGAAAAATATCTTTGGTGGAGGATTCGGAAATAAGACCGGACGTAGCGATTACAGCAGCTACAGTAACTTTGAAAATGGATTCCATGGCGGAGGCTTCGGCGGACGCGATTTTGGTGGAGGATTCCATAGTGGATTCAGCGGTCAGTATAGAGAGAATGGTTCTGACACAAGAGCTGAGATTGATGTAACATTCGATGAAGCAGCATTTGGCGCAGATAAGATGATCCATTTGACGGATCCGAATCATAGCGGACGTGAGACATCACTGAAGGTGCATATCCCGGCAGGTATTGATAACGGTAAGAGCATTCGTTTGAAAGGAAAAGGAATGCCAGGTATCAATGGCGGCAAATCGGGCGATTTGTTACTGAAAGTAAGAGTAGGCGAGAAACCAGGATTTGAAAGAAAAGGAATGGATGTATACACCACTGCCCGGGTACCATTTACAACAGCGGTACTCGGTGGCGAAACCATTGTGCCTACACTGACCGGAAAGGTTATGTGTAAGATTAATCCGGGTACTCAGTCCGGAACCAAGATCCGTCTGAAAGGCAAGGGGATTGTTGCAATGAGGGATTCTGGCAGAAAAGGAGATCAGTATGTGACAATACAGATTGATGTTCCGAAGAATCTGACAGAAGAAGCCAAACGAAAATTGCGAGAATTTGAAGCAGCATGTGGCGGCAGAACAAAGGGCGCAGCATGATAATAATAGATGAAAAGAATTAGCACTCGACTATTGACTTGGCTAATAGCCGGTGCTATATTGTGAATAGAACAAAGATAAGTGCGACTGGTTCGCATGTCAAAGGAGGCATGTTTTATGAATATAAATAAATTTACGCAGAAATCACTTCAAGCAGTTCAGGACTGCGAGAAGATTGCAATGGACTATGGTAATCAGGAGATCGAGCAGGAGCATTTGCTGTATGCATTGCTTACACAGGATGATGGGCTGATTCCGAAGATGATTGAGAAGATGGGTCTGGACACAGGTGTGGTAACGCATCGTGTAGAACAGGCAATCGCCGGTCGCACAAAGGTACAGGGCGGCAAGCAGTATGTAGGACAGGATCTGAATAATGTTCTGGTGCACGCAGAGGATGAAGCAAAGCAGATGGGGGATGAGTATGTATCGGTTGAGCATCTGTTCCTTGCAATGCTTCGTTATCCAAGCCGTGCAATGAAAGAAATCTTCCGGGAGATGGGTATCAGTAAGGAAGGGTTTCTCCAGGCACTTTCTACAGTGCGTGGAAACCAGCGGGTAACCAGCGATAATCCGGAGGCTACCTATGATACATTGAACAAATATGGTACAGATTTGGTGGAAAGGGCCAGAGATCAGAAGATGGATCCGGTCATTGGTCGTGATGCAGAGATCCGTAATGTGGTTCGTATCCTGTCTCGTAAGACTAAGAATAATCCGGTATTGATTGGTGAACCTGGTGTAGGTAAGACAGCAGTTGTAGAAGGTCTGGCACAACGTATCGTGAAAGGTGATGTGCCGGAAGGTCTGAAAGATAAGACGATATTCTCATTGGATATGGGAGCACTGGTAGCCGGTGCTAAATATCGTGGAGAATTTGAGGAGCGTCTGAAAGCTGTTCTGGAAGAGGTTAAGAACAGTGATGGACACATTATTCTCTTTATTGATGAACTGCACACGATCGTGGGCGCAGGTAAGACAGATGGTGCCATGGATGCAGGCAATATGCTGAAGCCGATGCTGGCTCGAGGCGAACTGCATTGTATCGGTGCTACGACACTGGATGAGTACAGACAGTACATTGAGAAAGATGCCGCTCTGGAACGCCGTTTCCAACCGGTACTTGTGGATGAGCCAACGGTTGAGGATGCCATTTCTATCCTGCGTGGTCTGAAAGAACGTTATGAAGTATTCCATGGAGTTAAGATTACTGACAGCGCGCTGGTAGCAGCGGCTACATTATCTAACCGTTATATCTCCGACAGGTTCCTGCCTGATAAGGCAATCGATCTGGTGGATGAGGCGTGTGCATTGATTAAGACAGAGCTTGATTCCATGCCGACAGAGCTGGATGAGTTGAATCGTCGTATCATGCAGATGGAGATCGAGGAAGCTGCACTTAAGAAGGAAGAAGATCGTCTTAGCAAGGAGCGCCTGGAGCATTTGCAGCAGGAGCTGGCTGAACTCCGGGAAGAATTTGCCGGACAGAAAGCTCAGTGGGACAATGAAAAGAAAGCTGTAGAGCGTATTCATAAGGTACGTGAAGAGATTGAAAATGTCGGTAAAGAGATTCAGAAAGCACAGCAGGCATATGATCTGAATAAGGCAGCAGAGCTTCAGTATGGTAAGCTGCCACAGCTCAAACAGCAGCTGGAAGAACTGGAATCACAGACAAAGGATGAAGATCGATCTCTGGTACACGAGTGTGTAACAGATGAAGAGATTGCCAGAATCGTATCCAGATGGACCGGAATTCCAGTTGCCAAACTGAATGAGAGCGAACGTAATAAGACATTGCATCTGGCAGATGAACTTCATCACAGAGTTATTGGACAGGATGAAGGAGTGGAACTTGTGACGGAAGCGATCATTCGCTCCAAAGCTGGCATTAAAGACCCGACTAAGCCGATCGGTTCTTTCCTGTTCCTTGGACCTACTGGCGTAGGTAAGACGGAACTTGCCAAGGCACTTGCAGAGAGTCTGTTTGATGACGAGTCCAATATGGTCCGTATAGATATGAGTGAGTACATGGAGAAACATTCTGTGTCTCGTCTGATCGGAGCGCCTCCGGGATATGTAGGATATGACGAGGGTGGTCAGCTTACAGAGGCTGTTCGTAGAAAACCATATTCAGTTGTTCTGTTTGATGAGGTGGAAAAAGCACACCCGGATGTATTTAATGTACTTCTTCAGGTACTGGATGACGGACGCATTACGGATTCTCAGGGACGTACGGTAGATTTTAAGAATACGATACTGATCATGACATCAAATATTGGTTCCTCTTATCTGTTGGATGGAATTGATGAGAACGGTAATATCAGTGAAGCAAGTAAGGATGCTGTGATGGCAGATCTGAGAGCGCATTTCCGCCCGGAGTTTCTGAACCGTCTGGATGAGACCATTATGTTCAAACCATTGACGAAGGATAATATTCATGGCATTATTGACTTGTTGATAGCCGGTTTGAACAAACGTCTGGAAGAGAAGGAGATTTCCATCAGGCTGACAGATGCAGCGAAGAATTACGTGGTAGAAGGCGGATATGATCCGATGTATGGTGCGCGTCCGCTGAAGAGATTCCTGCAGAAACATGTAGAGACATTGGCTGCTAAGCTGATGCTGCAGGGTGGCGTCGGTGCAGATCAGACCATTGTAATTGATGTGGAGAATGGCAGTCTGACGGCAAGAAGCGAATAATAGATCAATGACTATAATATTTCATATTGATGTTAATTCTGCGTTCCTGAGCTGGAACGCGGTAGAAGAACTGAAGAATGGCGCAGACCGGGATCTGCGTAAGATCAATGCTATTGTAGGCGGTGACCAGAAGTCGCGGCATGGCATTGTGCTTGCCAAGTCCCAGTCTGCTAAAAGATATGGCATCCGTACGGGGGAACCTGTTGCGAATGCCTTTCGTAAGTGTTCGGATCTTGTGGTGGTACCTCCGGATCACAGGCGTTATCAGGAATACAGTAAAAGGCTTATGGATCTTCTGCGGGATTATACACCAGATATAGAACAGGTCAGTGTAGATGAATGTTTTATGGATTTTACCGGTATTGCGCATCGTTTTCATTCGCCCATAGATGGTGCTATGGAGATTAAAAATGCGGTACGCGATAAGTTTGGCTTTACCGTGAATGTAGGAATATCCACGAATAAACTGCTGGCTAAGATGGCATCTGATTTTGAAAAACCAGATAAAGTGCATACGCTTTTTCCGGAAGAGATTCAGGCAAAAATGTGGCCACTTCCGGTGGAAGACCTGTTCATGGCAGGCAGATCCAGCGTAGAGACACTTCATAAGCTGGAAATGCGGATAATTGGTGATGTGGCACAGGCAGATCCGGCAATTCTGGAGCTGCATTTGAAAAACCACGGAAGAATGCTTTGGGAATCTGCTAATGGCATCGGGGATGATGTAGTGCGACCGGTGCGGGCAGAGGCAAAAGGAATTGGTAATTCTACGACTCTTGCAAAAGATGTTACCACTGAGGAAGAGGCTGGAAAAGTTCTTTTTAATCTGGCAGAGAGTGTGGGCAGGCGTCTTCGCAATGCCGAGATGAAAGCAGGTATGCTGAGCGTGGAGATTCGTTATCATACATTTCAGGATAATTCGCATCAGAAGCAGCTTTTTCGATCAACCAGTAATGATATGGATATATATAATATAGCGATGGAACTGTTTCGGGAATTCTGGAATGGAGAACCGATCCGCCTCCTTGGACTTCGAAGTTCCAAGCTGGTACATGAAGATGAACCAGAGCAGATGAGTCTTTTTGATATGCCGATACTGCATAGCAGTGCAGGGAAAGACACGCATAGTACACAGAAAATACATAGTATACTATCGACTGAAAATACATCACGTAGTGATAAATTACGCAATTTGGATGAGGCGCTGGATCAGATACGAAAAAAGTATGGCGACGATGCTGTGAAACGTGGAACCCAACTGAAGGTACAGAAAATGGAGGCTGAAGCAGATGAGTGAGATAAAAAGATCTGTTATGGGAAATATAGAAAGTTCTTGACGAGATTCAGGGGGATAGATATATAATAGTATATAGAAATAAAGCGGATGATGACTGCTCTAGACACCGAAAGGGGCCGAAGAAGCAAACCGGGGGGATGCATCGTTCCTCTGCGGAAACTGACAGGCAAAAGGAAGGCAGTCGGACGAATCTTTGGAGAGAATGCATTAGCATCGCCTACGTGGCAAGAACCAACTGGCAAATGGACAGAGAGATAGATGTACAGGGGAACTGTATGTCTATCTCTCTTTTTGTGCAATAAGCCGCTATGCAGAAATCGTGCTTGCACGAATTTCTATATGGCGGCCAATGTTCATCGAGCCGACAGGCGAGATGACATTGATTGCACGTCGAGTAGGTGTTGGCCTACTCGATAACTACGACGAGTCAAAGTCCGAGCTTGCGCGAATCCTGTAGGACGGTCAATGTTCGTCGAGTTGATAGGCGAGATGACTTAAGCAATAGGTTCAAGGATATTTGCAATATGAACGAGGAGAGAAATGATTATGAGAATGATGCTTGTGGGAGCCGGAGCAGTCGGTGAAAGTATAATGAAAGTATTGAAATGGAGAGATCCGGCGAAAAAATGGCTGGAATATGTGCTTATTTGTGATTATGATGAAGCGAGAGCAAAGGAAATTGCAGATATGCTGTGGGATGCGGAACGTTTTCAGACAGCGCAGGCAGATGCAACAAGCACAGAAGATCTGGTAAGGCTTATCCGGGAGCATCGCATAGATTTTGTTATGGATGCGGCACCTCCATTTGCAAGTAATATGATTTTTGATGCCGCTTTCGAGACGGGCGCAGATTACGGAAGTATGGGTACCTGGTCAGTGCCAATGGAACATCCGGCTTATGGGCTTGGAATTGAAAACAGTTATACGGAGCCTATGACCAGATATAATTTTGATCGCCATGAAAAATGGAAAGAACGTGGAAATATGGCAGTAATCTGTATGGGGATAGATCCTGGTGTGGTCAATGTATTTGCTAAATATGCTGCTGTGAAATTATTTGATGAACTAACTGAGGTACATGTAAAAGATGGTGGCAACCTTAGAATTCCCGGAGCTGATCCGGATGATATTACATTCGGGTTTAATGTATGGACTGTGCTTGACGAAGTGATGAATCCCAATGTGGAATATGATGAAGAACGAGGTGGCTTTATTGTAGAGAAACCATTTGCCGGAAAAGAGGTGTTCCAGATGCCGGATGGAGTAGGAGCTAATACATTAGTAAAAGTAGAACATGAGGAAACCGTAACTATGCCAAGATATCTGGGTGAATATGGATTGAAACGTGCGACCTTTAAGATCAGCCTGGATGAGAATCTGATCACGGCGTTAAAGGTATTAGATCACCTTGGACTACGCAGCCTTCATCCGGTGCAGGTAGGAGATGTGTCTGTAGTGCCGCGAGATGTAGTGGCAGCCTGTGCACCTCAGCCGAAGGACATAGGGGATGAAATGACAGGACGTATGCTGGTAGGTGTGCATTGCATTGGCAAGAAAAATGGAGACAAGAAAGAGTACTTTATCTATCAGCCATTTGATAATCAGGCTTCCATGAAACGGTGGCATTCACAGGCAGTAACTGCGCAGACGGGTTTCGGGGCAGCACTTTCTATAGAATTAATCGGGCGTGGTATATGGAAAGAGTCGGGAGTATATTCTCCGGAATTTTTTAACCCGATGCCATATATGGAATTAATGAAAGAAACGGGCTTTGAATATCGTATACTCGCAATGTAATGTAGACAAAAATGAAATAAATGAAAAAGTTGTTGACAGTGATGTGACTGCTGTGCTATATTATACAGGCTGTCGCGTGAGACAGGGCTGAGAAGTACCGCTGTCCATGAGGCACAAGAGAAAATCCGGAATATATGAAATGAAAAAAGTTGTTGACAAATGTCGATGAACATGATATTCTAGATAAGCTGTTTCGAGCGAGCACACATCGCTGAAACAACAAAAATAAAAAAGTTGTTGACAAGCGACGAAAGATGTGATAATCTATTAAAGCTGTCGCAAACGACAACACAAAGAACTTTGATAACTGAACAATAGACAACAACCCTGAAGATTCTTTAAGAGAAAATTCAGAACGGACTGACAACTTGAAAGTTGAAGTCAACCTATATAACAGTAATAACGGGATAGGAAAGCTAGTAGTTTTCCTGAACGGAATTAAACTTGATTTTAACTCACGCTGAGGCGTGAGGGAAAATATTTTTTACGAGAGTTTGATCCTGGCTCAGGATGAACGCTGGCGGCGTGCTTAACACATGCAAGTCGAACGAAGCACTTAAGTTTGATTCTTCGGATGAAGACTTTTGTGACTGAGTGGCGGACGGGTGAGTAACGCGTGGGTAACCTGCCTCATACAGGGGGATAACAGTTAGAAATGACTGCTAATACCGCATAAGACCACAGCACCGCATGGTGCAGGGGTAAAAACTCCGGTGGTATGAGATGGACCCGCGTCTGATTAGCTAGTTGGTGGGGTAACGGCCTACCAAGGCGACGATCAGTAGCCGACCTGAGAGGGTGACCGGCCACATTGGGACTGAGACACGGCCCAAACTCCTACGGGAGGCAGCAGTGGGGAATATTGCACAATGGGGGAAACCCTGATGCAGCGACGCCGCGTGAAGGATGAAGTATTTCGGTATGTAAACTTCTATCAGCAGGGAAGAAAATGACGGTACCTGACTAAGAAGCCCCGGCTAACTACGTGCCAGCAGCCGCGGTAATACGTAGGGGGCAAGCGTTATCCGGATTTACTGGGTGTAAAGGGAGCGTAGACGGTATGGCAAGTCTGATGTGAAAGGCCAGGGCTCAACCCTGGGACTGCATTGGAAACTGTCGAACTAGAGTGTCGGAGAGGCAAGTGGAATTCCTAGTGTAGCGGTGAAATGCGTAGATATTAGGAGGAACACCAGTGGCGAAGGCGGCTTGCTGGACGATGACTGACGTTGAGGCTCGAAAGCGTGGGGAGCAAACAGGATTAGATACCCTGGTAGTCCACGCCGTAAACGATGACTACTAGGTGTCGGGTAGCAGAGCTATTCGGTGCCGCAGCCAACGCAATAAGTAGTCCACCTGGGGAGTACGTTCGCAAGAATGAAACTCAAAGGAATTGACGGGGACCCGCACAAGCGGTGGAGCATGTGGTTTAATTCGAAGCAACGCGAAGAACCTTACCTGCTCTTGACATCTCCCTGACCGGCAAGTAATGTTGCCTTTCCTTCGGGACAGGGATGACAGGTGGTGCATGGTTGTCGTCAGCTCGTGTCGTGAGATGTTGGGTTAAGTCCCGCAACGAGCGCAACCCCTATCTTTAGTAGCCAGCGGTATGGCCGGGCACTCTAGAGAGACTGCCAGGGATAACCTGGAGGAAGGTGGGGATGACGTCAAATCATCATGCCCCTTATGAGCAGGGCTACACACGTGCTACAATGGCGTAAACAAAGGGAAGCGAGCCTGCGAGGGTAAGCAAATCTCAAAAATAACGTCTCAGTTCGGATTGTAGTCTGCAACTCGACTACATGAAGCTGGAATCGCTAGTAATCGCGAATCAGAATGTCGCGGTGAATACGTTCCCGGGTCTTGTACACACCGCCCGTCACACCATGGGAGTTGGTAACGCCCGAAGTCAGTGACCCAACCGCAAGGAGGGAGCTGCCGAAGGTGGGACCGATAACTGGGGTGAAGTCGTAACAAGGTAGCCGTATCGGAAGGTGCGGCTGGATCACCTCCTTTCTAAGG
>NZ_QUDV01000006.1 GCF_003477705.1 Dorea sp. AF36-15AT | reverse complement strand
CTCCTTTGAATCTAAAGTTAATAGTTACTATATAAAAGCGCATAACAAAAGCACCCGACTACCAGCCGGATGTATTGACAACACGGAGATTAAAGGGGAGTCTCCTTTCCTATTTATTTTTTATGTTATGCACTTAAATATTTCTTGTGATGGTATCTCACTGAATCCTGATCCAGTTGAGCATACCTTAATGTTGTGTCTGATTTGACATGACCTGCCATACAGGATGCTTCCTGCAATGGCATTCCTCTATTGAGAGCATTGGTAATTGATGTACCTCGGAACTTATGCGGGTACGCTTTCACGCCAACTCTTCTGCCGGTCCTACGAACAATATCTTCCACGCCCTTATCTGTCAGCCTCTTGTGCGGCGATCGCAATGACACGAACAGTGCCGGATTTGTATCTGTTCGACTCTCCAGATATTCCAACAGGTACATGTGAGTACGTTCATTCAAATAAACAACTCGTTCCTTGTCGCCTTTACCACATACAATCAGATCCTTTGTGGAAAATCTGATGTCGCCCCGGTTCAGCTTTACCAATTCTCCGACTCTGACAGCTGTGGAATATAGAAATTCCATCATAGCCTTATCCCGAAGCGTTCGGCATTCTCTCAGAAGTTTCTCCCGTTCTGCATCAGTGAACGGTTCTCTCACCCTGATCGGAACCTTAATGTCTTCCACCAACACCATCGGATTCTTTCGGATCCGGTCTCGATCACGCAGCCACGAAAAGAAACTGCTATATATCGACCGCACACCTTTAAGAGTGCTGTTTTTAATGTTCCGGATTCTCTTGTATACCCTCATGTAATTCGATATATCCGAATCTGTAATATCAATTACTGCCTTGTTGATGTACGCTAACAATCTTTCCAGTTCGTACCGATACCGGATGATTGTCGCCTGGCTCTTCCCTTCCAGAGCCTTGGACATCAGAAAGTCTTCCAAATCACCATTCCAACTGTCATCCAGCACCATCAGCTCACTTCTTGGCTGTAGCTCGCATCCATTAAACGTAACTCTGAGAGCTGACTGCAATTCTCGAAGCTGTTCTTTTGACAATATGTCCTGCATTCTTCTCATTACTTCCATAATCTTTTGTTCCATCTGCTACACTCCTTTTTTTATTTGAGTGTAGCATTTTCGCCAAGCGCTTCCTTAATTAAATGGCAATTATGCGAACAATATCCGGTTCATTTCTTTCACAATGACTCCGTATGGAACTGGTAACTCCAGTGCATTGATAACCACCATTACAAAGATCAATTCGTTGTTTGGGATAACAGATGCTACTCCGCAAAATTCAGGAGCCGTCATCATGAATGGAGACGGAAATGCTGACTCTTTACATGCTGAGGGCGTAACTTGGCAAGGTGAGAATCTATACGCTGTATTCAACAAGAATGTCAACGGACGCTTTCGGATTACAGGACTGCTCTACTATTCACCGGCTGGTGCAATAACCTTATCTTAATAAATATGCACAACCTCCATATAAGAGCTTCCTGTGGTTGACGCAGCTCCAGATGCCGAGGATTTCTTAAGCTGTGGCGTGAGCACTGTTCCAGCTTGTAGGAACACTACGCGCCCAATGTTGATGTTCGCACTTAATCCATTATAGGAATAGCCAGCTCCAAACAGGACGTATGCATCATCTACTACTGTGGCACTTGCTACAACCTGTGCCTGTATGGATGCCGATGCACCGGAAGCAGCTGATCCCTGCGCATACATTGATACGTAGTACAACCCAGACTTTTTGACGGTCACGGCAGAATCCGCTCCGGTGGTGGTCTTATAGTATTCGTTATCAATCGCGGCTTTTTTAGATCCGATATTTTTGGCAGTATCGGAAAGATTCCATGCACTGCTCCATTTGCCGATCAGAATGTGCTTGTTGGAATTATGATTGATCTTGCCATTTAATTCAGCAAGCTCTTTTTTCATCTTCCCCAAATTATCAGCTACATCCAATAGCTTTTTGATCTCTGTGACATTCAATCCGTCATAATGCACTTCAAATACCGGGCAATCATCAGTCAAATCTCCCTCCTGCAAATTGCCAACAGTATATGCCGGCACAGCTGGATCAGACGCCGCTGGCGTTCCTGTAATAACTACCCAATTATTTGCTTCAACATTCGTCTCAGCATTCCTTGTATACCGATTCACCACTAGGTCAATGCGCTTCATTCCCTGACTACCATTAGTCAGTTCCACCTCATCATAAGTTCCAATTTTTATACTGGAAATATTTCCATGATGACTCATCATACCGCTTCGAATCTTCAATATATTATTCGACGCAAGTTCCGGTTCTAAATTTTCACCGGATGTTAGAATATAACTCTCCTGTCCAACTGTTCCCTCGACAAATTGCCTGAACTGTTGACTTGTCACATGCGGGCTTCCGGTTCTTCCACTAACTATCTCCATCGTCATTTTCTCCTTTCAATTCATATTCTTTCGATGTTACTCCTGCAATTACGCTGCAGGTAATGTTCTCGATAGGCTTTGCTCCATACATACCAGTAAGGTAATCTCGTCCGCCAACGATATCTCCGATACCTACATCAATGCCAAGCTTCTCCACATCCATGCTGAATTTCTTCTTACTCATCAGCTCAGTCAACTTATCAAGTGACTGGTCTTCCAGTTGATCTGTCTCAGTGGATGTGTTCTCGTAGACCTGGACAATCTCATCCAGTCCGGTGTAATACTGAGTCTTTTTAATACTCCCATCCGGCCAAGCATACAGGTGAAATACATTTCTGTCCTGCAATTCCCCTTTGCCGGTGACGATCAGATGATTAACTCCATCTCGAATGTCTTCCATCGTATAATTCAATCCACAGTCTTTGGACAATTCAATCTGATCAGAATAATCTACGATTGGAATTGCTCTGATCAAAACATACCCCGGAACGCCCTTCTCCCGCTTGTGCTGAATATCCAGCCGATATCCAACCGAAGTCAGCATCTTCGTGACACCTTCCAACAACGTGCAATACCGATCAAACTGATAATTACTTACAGATACGCCTGTATCTTCACTGGATACCACGTATAATCCATCAAATTCCGGCTCTATCAATGCTTTGAGTACCTTGTTGAGTTCTCCTGACACAACCTTATAATCCCTTCCGGATGGCGGCTCAATGGCTTTGTATGCCAATCTTCCGCGCCAGGTGTAACCTTTCAGTTCCACGTAATCCAGTGTTGTACTGGTAAGAACCTTGCCGATGATCCCGCCATACTCCGTATCCGGAATGTACACCAGATTCCCATATGTCATATCTTTAGTCCAATAGCTCCGGGCAATCTTCACGGAGAACTTCATTTCCCCGTTCACGTCGAAGGTACAGTTGGCTCTCTTCAGTGGATTACTGCCAATCTCTCTTTGATGCGTTGCTAGTATTACCATGCTGCCTCCTTCCGCTTCAGAAAGATATACAGATCCACTCCAAACTCTCCGCTCCAATTCACAGATATTAATCCGGGTGGTATCTGTTCAAATACGGAATAGTCATATCCTCTGGCATTAAACAAATTCGCTGTCATGCCATTGGATAGATATTTCGTGATTGTCTCTTCTAGCGTATTTAATATCAGATACTCATTTTTCTCCAATGTGGTTAAAATCTCATAAGGATACCCATTGATCAACACCTTTGGATTTGAACATGGACCGTAGATCACCATTTCAAAATCTGATGGAATAATGTGATCAATTTCAAACACTCCAGATCCTCGCTTTTCTTCCACAAGCTCAAATGGATAATCCGTAGGAAAATCTAATCCACTTACTGCAACTGGTTCTGTTTGCGGATAAAACCTCTTCTCCAGAACTGTGATCCACGACAACTCCGGTGCAAGGAATGTGAGCTCCACTTCCGTATACACATACCCCTTCCATCCTGTTTTCTTGGTCTTGTAAATCTGGCATGGTAAGAATGTATCATTCACATACAAACGTCCGTATTTGCCCGTCTCAGCGTCTACAGAAATGATTCTGTACAGAGTTTCCATGTTCTGCACGAACTCCATTCTCTTTCCAAAGACATCTAAGGTAACTACCTTTTCATAACCGTCCTCTGTCTCTTCCCACGTACTGTCAAACCAATCAGCCTCAACAGTACGAAAAGGCGCCTTGGTCAACCAAAGCACCTCTCCTTTACTATTTTTATAATATGCCTTTATCATAATGCCGGCACCGCTCCTTTCGGCAATGGTTCATCTATCCTCTTGGTTCCAAGGAAAATTGGACGCTTCGCCATTTTTTCTGCAGCTCTCATCTGGATTTTCTCCAAACGGTCATAATCAATTAAACCTTTGTCATCAAATCCCGGCTGGTTCTTTAACTTGTCTACTGACGGTGTGTCAACTCCGCCTGACATCGCAATATTTACGGATCTCTGCAATCCGGATACTGCTTTCTGAACTCCTGCACTCATGGATCTGATCGGAATATTCTTCTCGAATCCAATGCCCATACCAAGAGCCATCATCTTACCAACCTGATCACGGAATACTCGTGACGGCGAGTGAATACCAAGCTTTGACTTCACCCAATCCAATGCATTACTTGCTGCATTTGCCGCTGCATCTGCCAGGCTCTTCGCCGCATTTGTTAATCCACTGGCAATGCCTTTGACGATATTCATTCCAACACTGCCCCAGTTCACACTGGTAAATGCATTCTTGATCTGGCTAATGATAGCCGGAATCTTACCGATCAGTTGTGGAATTGCCTGTACAAGTCCGGTCGCAAGAATTGTGATGATCTTAATTCCGGCTTGTAAGATTTTCGGCAGGTTCGAAATAATCGCCGTCGCCAACTGACCGATAATAGTCGGTGCCTGATTAATCAGCTGCGGCAATGCATTTACCAATCCCTGCGCCAAACCAACCAACAAGTCGATACCGGCATCCACGATCTGACCTACATTGGAAAGTAGCGATCCTACCAATGTAACAATCATCATTAATGCTGTCGGGATCAATGTAGGTAACTGTTGTGCAATTCCAGAAATCAGTGTTGATACGATGGAAATTCCACCACTAATGATAGCCGGCAGATTTGCTGTAATTGCCTGTAACAAATTGTTAAGCAACATAGCTCCCTGCGCAATCAAGTTCGGAAGTGCTGCTGTAATTCCATTGCAGAAATTTGTGATTACCTCTGGCCCTTTTGTCTGGACCATCGTAAGGATCTGTCCGATCTGATCACCGAACGCGCCCTGCAAGAGCCCGAGTCCTGCTACGACAATACCGAGTCCTCCAGCAATGTTCATGCATTTCAGGAATGCCGGTGCAAATGTAGCTGCCTTGGACAGAATTGGCTTGAACGAATCTCCGATCACTCCACCGTAACTAGCTATCTTTTCCCCAACTGCTCCAAATTTCGGAACGATTGCAGATACCTTTTTCCCAAGCTCTCCGACCTTACCGGTAATTGTTGGAAACTTCTCTGCTAATTTAGGACCTACCTTTGCAAACGACTCTCCTACTTTTCCGGCTGTCTGTGTAACAGCACTTGTGAGCTTTCCACCGGGACCGGCATTCCACATTTCGGAAACAGATCCTCCCAACTTACTGATTGCCGGAGCAATCTTTGGTGCGAGATCCTGGAACGGCAATGCGATAGCATCACCGACATTCTTGAATGCTGTTCCAGCCTTCCCAAGAGATGCAGACGCGCTTTTCACTGTACCGGGAAGCTTACTAATAGCAGTAATTGCCCCACCAGTGACATTTCCTAGTCCGCCAAGAGCATCAGAAAATGTTCCGGCACCCTTACCAATTAGAGATAACGCAGGCGCGGCTCCAATCAGAACTGCGGACATCTTACCAAGATTCGTAAGTTGTCCGGTATCCATACTGCCAAGTTTGTCAGCAATACTCTCAATTGCATCAGTGAAGCCTTTTACCTGAGGAACAGCGCCACCAATTTTTCCAGCAAGCGCACTAACAACATCTATCCCTGTTTTTCCTAGTCTTGGAATGATCTGACCTAAATTTGTAAAAATGTTCTGTGTTGCAGTCCAGAATGTCTCTACAAGGTCATTTGCACTTATAACTCCAGCTTCAAAGTTTTCCCAAGCTGCTTTAGCAGAGCTTACAGAACCTTCAATCGTGGTCGCTGCTTCTTTCGAAGTAGTTCCAGTAATTCCCATCTGCTTTTGCACAACGCTGATAGCATTTACAATATTTCCAAAGGATAGACTGTTGGCATCAACTGTAACACCGAGTTCTTTCTGGACATCTGTAAGTTTTGCTGCATCGGAAACGAGCCGCTTCATTTCTTCTTGAGTACCACCATAACCAAGCTTTAAATTATCAAGCATGGTATAGTTCTGCTTCGCAAAACCCTGATAAGCATTTTGGATGTCACGCATACTTGTGCCCATCTTATTTGCATTGTCGGACATATCCACGATAGCCCTGTCTGCATAAGACGCTGCTTTCGCAGTATCTCCTCCAAGGCTCTGTAACAGCGATGCCGAGAAACTGGTTACAGTTTCCATATAGTTGTTTGCAGACATTCCTGCCGTTTTATACGCCCTATTAGCATTATCGATAACTGTATTCGCGCTATCCTTAAATAGGGTTTCTACACCACCGACCTGCTGTTCCATATTCGCAACAACGCCAAGTGATGACTTTATGATTGCGCCAGCAGCAGTTCCAACTGCAACCACAGCTCCGGTCATTGCCTTAGATACTATCGACAGCCCGGATTTTCCAAGTTTACTTAGCTTGCCAACTCCTTCGTTGAATCCCTTTTCATTAATTTTTGTATCAAAATTCAAATAGCCGTCTGCCACACTACCACCCTTTCTAGGCTAATAGCACGGCTCAACGGCTCACATGTGCTTAGATCTTAATCTTTACCTCTTTTCTACACTCCCGACAGTTCAGGTACACGCCATTACACTCGGCGGTATCATCATAAATCAGTAGCTTCTTACCGCAATAGGGGCATCTGAACCACTTCCGTTCTGTCGGGATGCCAATCTTCTTTATCATGCAAACATATCCCCTATCTCATAATCTGTCATTTTTCTGTTCTTTTTCAGCGAAATCGCTCGCTGTATCTTCTGGATCCGCTTACGCTCATCCTTATCTTTGATATCCCGGAGATCTGTGTTCCGGTACATGATCCGTTGCTTGATCTCCGTCTTCTCTGGAAGTCCAATAAATAGCGTCTGGAATTCCCACCAGTGCATGTATGGAACCGTCTGCAGGTTGATTCCATATACCTCCCGGAATGCGCTGTAAATACAGTCTGCATCCTGCTCGAAGGAATACAGCTGCTTCGGCACTGATTCCGAATGTTCTTCACTGTCAGATCTATCTACCCTCATTTCGAGGAATCCTCCCAGCGCATAGACAGCTCCTTCCAAATCATCTGGCATTCCATCTGTATACCATTGCATCATCAACTGGCATTTAATCTGCCAAGGAACTTCATCATCTTCTACCAACTGAATGAAACGGATCCATTCTCTGAAATCTGTCTCAATTGGGTAGTTTTCTCCATTCACACACACTGAATCCGGGAATTCTTCAAATAGAATATTCATAACGCATTACCTATTACCGTTGTAATAAGTTCCATTGCCGCGATTCTTATTGCGATTGTTCTTATCATACTTTCGTCTCTGCTGTCTATTACCATGCTGCTGAACAGTATAATTACCATATTTCTGATTCAGCTTGTCGGCTTCTTTATTCTCAAAAGCCAATAGTGCATCTGTAGCATTCAAGCACGCGTTCAGACTGGTTTTCCCACCGAACATTTCCTCATGCGCTCCTTCTCCGATTACACGATCGAAGAAATTAAAATAGCACTGACACTGTGCGCGGATGATATCAGCGGTCTTTCCTACCTTCGGCACCTGCGCTGCTTCTTCCTTAATCAGTTCCTTTGCTTCATCCAGATTCTCCAGGAACTCTACATCCGTAAAATCAATCTCTCTTTCAAGATCTCCATATTTAAAAAGGCTCATCGGCTCACACTCCTATCTTTTTACTCTGCTGCGAACGTACACGTCTGCCACTTATCTGTCGTTGTCGCAGTACCCTTTACGATCTCTCCTGCTGCTTTCAGACTACCCTTGTAGATCAGTGCATCCGTTCCATCACCTTCTGAATCCGGAATCACACTCCAGTCACGCTTTCTGGCTGTACATGTATTGGCATCTTCTGCCGTAGCGTCAAAAAGATCCACAACCACAACAGTTACCTGTGCATCTGATCCCAGAATCTCATCATCTGTAATCCCTGCCAGCTTTGCATGCACCGCATCATTTGTATAACGGTCAAACTCATAATCCATAGACGGGGCATATCCAACTACGTCTGATCGTTCTGATGCTTCATCCACATACTGTCTGCTGTACTCTGTAGAGTTCTTTGAATCTGACATTGACGTGAATCCTGTCATCCTGGTAAATGTCTTACCATCACCGGCAACATCCATAAACGCTACCCGCTTATGCCTGCCTACTAATTTCTTTTTATTTGTATCTCCTGCCATGTTCTACCTCCTATTTGTAAATCAATCTGCAGATCATCTGATACCGTCCCAGGTCTACATCCGGTGCAAACAAATAGCCGGACTGCAGCACTTCCACCTTTATGGCATCGTGCCCATCCAGCTCTGGGAGAATATCATCTAAGTTGTTCTGTTCCGTCCACTCTTCAAACGACTGGTAAAAACCGCTGTTCGCAATGCCGGTTCTGGCATCACCGTCATAAGCTTCTTTACTGGTCAAAGCAAACTGGAACTGTTTCAGGCAGGTTCCATCGGTATATCTTTTGTAGATGGGATCTGCCCCGATCGGATCAATGGAATATTCCATTCCATCACCGAGATAATCAATATTAATCTTTCGATCATCGATGTACGGACAAGTGGCAATGTACTCCCGGATACTATCAATAATCGGTCTCTTAACGTCCGGCAAGCTTCTCAGCCCCCTCTCTGATTACGTCTTTCTTGCTCGCCTTCATGGTCTCAAACCACCTTGCCCGTGATTTGTGTTCATAATACTGCCGGCGGGCATAAGGCGTCAGGTATTCAATATATCCGGATCCAATCACCGTGCCAAGCGTTGCGGACTTGATCATCATGCCGGTTCTCCTTGGTGAGAGTGGGTTCATATATCTAAGACATTCGGAATCTACAAATGCCTGCGCCTTAGAAAAGGACTCTGCCTTCTGGCTCGCAAATGCCGGATTCCACTCTAATTTAGCTGTCACAATACCTCCGTCAGTTTGTACAGTTGTGATACTACCTCTGGGAGTCGTGATACTAAATTGCTTCTTCTGTGCCATCTTACGCCCCTCCAATCCTCCAATGTGGAAGTCCACCGAACCGGTTGTCAGACCAGGACAACACTTTGCAATGCCGCTGGCTCATCTTTAGCAGATCTGCTGGCTTCACAATGTCTTTGCTACATTCACCCAGAACAATGTGATCATCATTCTGGATTGTCCAATATCCAGCCGGATTCTCTAGTTCTGCATACTCTTCCGGCGGAAGATACTGATCCGCATTCTCCACATCAGCAGGAATACGGATCTTGTACACTTCTGCGCTGTTCAGTCCGGAATCACCTGCAGATACTTTATGGTCCACATACACATGCACGCCCCGGATCACCGTTCGATTCCAGGTGTCAAAGGTGGTTTTACTGCCGGTTTTCCGGTTATAGATTGTAATCGTTGCATTCGCCAACATAACAGCATCCCACCTTTCTCGATAGCCATCCGGTTGGAAGCAGATATGCAGATGCAGCCGCATAAGCTTTTTTGCAAAGTACTTCCTCCGTTGTCTGTCCGTCTGTTTGTTCCGTAACATACGTAACGCTATATCCGTCATTGTTTTCAGACTTGACCATTCCAGCCGATGCCTGTTTCTGATCATAACTGCAGTATACGTCTGCTACAGCGCATACTGCATCTTTTACCATATCGCTTTCCATTGAAAAAATATCACCCCGAACATATGTGATTTTACGAATGTAAGCTTCTGCCCGGCGTTCGTATCCGGAGAATTTCTCCTCCGGAATTATCTCGCCACCATACTCTGAAGCATAATATGCATAATCCACATACATTTACATCACATCCTTATTCTCCTGCTTTCAGAATCGCAAATGGACATCTCTTTGTCTTATCCTTCTGCAGGCTGTTGATTGGGTTGGGAATCTCCCATCCAAGACGCATAGTCGCTCTCAGAGCTACCATGTCATTCTGCATCAGGTTATAGGCAATAGATCCATCCGTATTCTGTACAACACCCTCAGTAAACAATTTAAAGGTGATATCCTGTCTGATAGCATATACCAACTGTGAAAAATCACCGGAGATCATAAGTGCCTTTGACTTATCAAATGCTCCATTGTTCGGGAAGTTCATTGGTGAACCATCCAGCGCATACTGAGTTGAACCCTGCATATCTGTTTTGAACAGCGGATCACCATTTTCATTCTTTAATCCACGAAGCTTAGCTCTCATGGAAATATCTGCCATGTGGCCATTTACAAAATAGCCAGAGTTTTCAACCTTTGCAATCACGCCATCTTCTGCCATGATCCTGTCATACAATGGATCCGCAGAACCTAATGTAACTACAGAGCTGGCTTTTGTCGCAGTTGCAACCACGCCATCTCTCCATGTAGATGGTTTATCCACATCAAACAGAATCGCTCCGTCAATAACACGTCCGAATGCTTCTACGACTCTCGGCTTAACTTCTGCCCAGATATCATACTCAGAATCATCCAGAACAGCCTCCGGAATCGGAACAATTACTGCAATCTCCTCTGCGGTGATGTATTTCTTATCCCATGCCTGTTTTGTAGTTTTCTTCTGACCTGCATCGCCATTTACAAAATAAGCAATCGGCAGCATATCCAGCACCGGCATTTTATACTGTCTGCTGGTCATGTTCGCCAGCTTTCGTCCTCTGGAAAGAACTGCTGACTGTGTGATTGTGCCCTGGATAATCTCATTCGCTTCCTGAGTAGGGATCAGAGACTCCGCACCAGTACGATCGATAATGTTCACATCATTATCGAAAATTCTCAAATTCATTCTGTTCTTATTCATTGCTTTCACCCTCCGTTTATCGTCTCGCTGCAGCACGAATACGGTCATTGATAGAAGCGTTTGCACTTCCACCAGAGCCTTCTGAGGAACTTCCGGAAGAGGTAGACACACGGTAAGTGTTGCCTCCTACATATCTCGGATTTTCTTTCAGATACTTCTCCGCAGCCTTTTCAAATGTTGTCTTATCATCTACCATTTTGGAAACCTTGTAAGCCACATAGTCCAGGTCGTCTGCTTTGACACCCTTACTAGACAAGAACTTTTCATTCTTCATCCGCTGCACTTCATTTCTGGAATTCTCCAGATCCTGCTGCAACTGCGTTACATTTGGCTGATTCTTTTTCTGCTGATCCTTATAATCAGCAATTGCCTGATTCACCTGCTGTTCTGTCATTCCCTGTTGCTGAAAATAAGAACGGAGCGCTGCCTTTTCGGCTCTTTCTGCCCTTGCATTGGCAATCTCTTCTGCCTGCGCATAACTGTATGTCCCCTGGTTTCCTGATCCACCGGCATTTCCCAGGCTGCCGTTACCATCTCCGGCGTTTCCACCCTGACCACCAGAGCCAGCTCCGCCGCCGTCTTCAAAGAGCTGTAAACACATTCTTTTTTTCATTCTTACCTCCAAATATGAGTGCTTTCCAATGCTTTTTCTGTCTTCATGTTTTGGACATAATAAAAACACCCTCTCGGGTGCTTGTTACTGAAATTCTATACATTTGTATTCCTGGTTGATGTCTACAAGTCCCAGAAACCACGAATCCACCAGAAGCTTACCTCCATCTGACAGATTCTCCCATTCAATTACTGTCATACCACCGCCTGTATCTGCCCGAATTCTGTCACCAGTCAAATCCCTTAGAGAATTGATCAGATTGCAGGTCAAAGCTGATACTGCAGCGCACACACGATCAATGCCAGTCTGATCTTTCCGATCAGCATGACCGACCATGTTAATGCCGTTATCTTTTATCTTCACGATTATCATATTTTGTCCTTATTCTTTTGACTCTACGATAGTTACAGTTCCTTCAAAAACTCCCAGATCTGTCTGCTGTTGAAATGAATGCGTTTCAGCTACATCCTCATCAGTCATAGGTCGCGTAAGATACCACAGTGAATTATCTTTCCATGTAACTTCTTCCAACTTCTGATTCGCTTCAAGGTTTACTGTCATCTCTCCACCGTAATTCTTTGTTACAGTCTGGCATCCTGTCAAGCACACTACCGCCATACAAATAGCAGTCAATGCTATTGCCACTCTCTTCTTCACTTTTCTCACCTCCTCGCCTTAAAAATGAGTATAAAAATACCACCGGTCTTATCAACTGGTGGTAACTACACAACTGCTTTTAACGCTTTGTTGTATTCAATTTCCAACTCACGTTTAAATTTTTCAATCTCTTCTGGTTTCATTCCCGGTTCTCCGGATGCGCAAATATCAGGCGTTTCTTCATTCAATATTCTTGTAGCCCTTGGCTGTTCCTTATACATTTCGTCATAATGAATAATTAGCATTCCTTCCAGTTCACAAGAAAAATCATAGATATCCTCTGGAGTATTTTCCAAAAAATCTTTGATATAATTCATTATTTTCTCAAACATTTTTCCATACCTCCTTCGGATTGTTTCTTCTCACAACAGATACAATATCTCCAGTTCCTTTATTTCTCACAATTAACAACTGTAATTCTTGAATAAAATAGATTTGCCTATCTTCTCCCTCTGCATAATTAGACTCACCTCTAATTATTTTTATCAGCATTTCTTCTGACACTTCCGGCAATCCAGGCTTATTCAATCGAGGAATTCGACTAAGTGCATGTACAGACATTATAATATTCTCTTTCGCGAACCTATCATATGCCTGTTTGGACTTACTTTTAAATTCTTCAGACCAATCTTTCTTGTTGATTTCAAGATATGTGGAAAACCTATTCTGAAGCTTTTTCCACTTCTCACTATCATTATATTTCACCTGACCAAACTTAGCAAGCGAACCTATGGAATCTCCAAGAACTTCTTTGTATCTCCGATACTGCGCAATATCTTTAGATGCATTCTTAATCATTTCTGGCGGGAACATGGCATTCTGCCATTTCGTGTTTGTCGCCACATGACCACGCATATCCAGATAAATACGCTCACGCTCTTCTGTAAGTCCCATCTTCCGGCAGAATCTGGAATACTCATTCAGCTGCCCCTGATACTTCGCCTTATGGAGGATGATCTCATCCCGATCAGCTTTACCGGTTTGCAACAACCGCACCTTCTCGCGCTGAGCACGCATAGCCACTTCCATCTGACGCTGTCTCTGCTTGGCTTCATACAAAGTATATTCTTTACCTAGGAACTCTCTTGGTTCATTTTGTTTTCGGTTCTGCTCTTCCAACCAATCATCTGTCCAGTTACGTTCGGATAATCCTGGAAAGAACAAATGATAAGTATGGTAGCAGTTAGCTCCCAGAAGTCCGGTCACGGTACCTAGCCCACAGACTGAATACAACTGCTCTTTCGACCAGACACGTCCCTGCCACACTGCATGAGTCGGACGTGCTCCCGCATGCCACTCCACTTCAAAATACTCTGTTCCAAGCTTCTGTGCGTTGTACTCAGATATCTTTCCGGTAATTTGACTGACTGCAGTCATGACCGCCCTTCTGGCAGCCACATCCACCCGATCAGCTCTTCCTGAAGCATAATCAATCTTCCGTAGTCCGCTGTTCGTGAGCTGCGTAACAGTCCGTCTCAGGACGCTGTTGTAATCAAATGCCCCAGATACAATATCCATACAAGCACTGTCCAGGTAATCGGCATAGACCTGTGATAATGGAGTGAGCACCTTCTTTCCACCATAATCCAGATAGAATCCCATCGATCTGGTGATATTCTCCATATCAGACAGGCTCTGTTCTATAATGGCGTCCGTGAGCTGCTGCAGTTGTTTGTTCTGTTCAAACGGTATGTACTTGACATTGATCTGTTCGTATACATCCTTATTCCGGACATATTCCCAGTTGATCACCTTGTCATACAACTCAAACATCTCCGGATATGATGCATTCAGCGCATCCTTAATACTTTTTTCAATATCCTCCGACGAATACCCGAGAATCCGCAATCTGTTAATCTGCCAGTCAGCTGTACTGGTGATCTCACCAGCTTTCTGAATTCTCCGGACAATATCCTGCATGATTCGTTCTTCCAGATCCTGATACTTACTGGCAATCTTGCTGACAACCTTATTCTTGTACTCGTCCCGCATACTACTCCATCACCTGATTCTGTTCTGGCAATTTCTTTGCTGCTTCCTCCAGTGTCTCTCCATACCATTTAGCCCGATATTCTGCATGACTCATTACTCCCATGCTGACATCCTGACGATCCCTGTTTCGCTCCGTCTCCTTGTCCTCAATGATGGAGTCATCGAAATCTATAACGATGTCGGTCTCCAGATTTAACGGGTTACGAAGCACGATTCCCAGACGGATGATAATTTGAATCAATTGCTTCATCGCATCTTCCAGAAGAATCTCATGCTTTTTGATCATGCGATACATATCTGAATTCTCTGATATGATCTCTGTAGCTGTTTTCACACCACTGCCACCGAACTGGTATCGATCCGTGCCAAATCCGCATTTCAATGACAAATAGTTCAGATCATCATTAATTGCCTTACTATGCTGCTCTGTACGAAGCGACATATCGACTTCTTTAAGCAATCCCTCTTTATTGTTATCATCTTCCGGCATACTGTAAAAAACACTGTCGCTCGGATCAAAAGCAGGTGATCCATCTTCATTCGTCAACAACTCTGGCTTTACGAAAATACGCTTTCTGCCAAGTTCGAACTCATTGCAGTAAGAATCGTATTCAATATCTAACTTCTTAAGTACATCAATGGAATTTGCAAAAATAGCCAGCCCCATTGGATTGCTTTCATCCGCATTATTTGTGATGTTCAGCCGATCAATAACAAACTGCGGATCCGCTGATCCCGTTTTCGTCTCCTTTGCAAGCGTTTTAAATGGCTTAAGCTGTTTCCATTCTTCCTCGCTGAGCTCCGTTCCTTCTGGACTTCCAGATTCACACCGAAGTACCACATTCCTGATCACATATTCCCCATTTTCCAATAAATGCGATTGCACCTGAACGTATTTCTTTCTGGCAACTGTATGTGGAAATGTGAAAATGCACTCTGTTACACGGGCATTATTCCAACTTACAGGATAGATATTTGGCGCATCCACATAATTAATCTGGATCGTTCCCGATAAGATCTCACCATCTTCTGTCACTTCCATATCATCCAGATATGGAATATATGCCACTGTACCGGTAAATGCTTTACGCTCCTGGTAATCATTCCCCATGACCAGAAAACGATTCTCTTCCAACACCTGCTGAACAAAATTGTGAGTCGTCTCATCACTCAGTGTAATCGTGACTCGCTCATTCAGAAGCAGATCCGCGATATCTTCACTCAACTTTTTAGCCATTCCCATGCTCTTTCGCTTGCATCGATTATATTTGCCTCGTCCTGTATACACCCTGTAAAAAGAGAAGCCTCGAACGCTCCCCCGATACCAAGATATCCATTCTGCTATCTTTCGATAGAACGCTGCATCTACCGTATCGATGCCAATTCTTTTAAAATAATTAAAGATATTCATCATCTCTCACCTCCTTGGTCAATATATCCGCTTTATCATCCTGCACTTCTCTTGGAAGCCAGTGTTTTAGTCTCTTCCAGGCACCCATAACCACATACCGGATAGCATCCATGCAGTGATCTGATTCTTTTACGGGTACTTCCTTACCCTTTTCTATCGACTTTTTGTCATACTCATAGGTACCGAACTCTCTGACCGCATTCTCCTGTTTCGGAGACACACTCATGATGTCAAAGCATAATGCCTTCTGCACCCGGCTGATACCGAGACCAACATCATTCTCCGCATCCCTGAGTATCACCTGATAATCCAGCCCAGTTCTGGTAGCACGCCGCACCTCTTCTGCCAGACCTTTTGCTGACGGATCAAGGAAAATATAAAAGACTCGGTTTTCATACAGTTCATGCAGATTATTCATGAACTCAACCAAGTCTTTCGCATATTCTGATGGGCTCTTCTGTTTGCCTGTCTCCCGGCCGCTGTGATAATATTCACCCAGACCAGGGAACTTCTGTCGGTAGCTGTCCAATCCAAATGCCTGGAACGTCGTTGCATTCTGCTGTCCATAGTCGCCACCGATGTAGATTCTGTCATATCTCCTGTCTGGATCCGGCTTCTGCCTGTGCCTGTCCCCAAACATGTAATAAATCAGCTCATCCACACCGACCGCTTCGCCAAGCCATACCCAACGATACATTTTCTCATCAGCCTGCTTCATAGCTTCTGCAGATGCAATCAGGTCCTGCCCCAGCCACTTGACCGGAACGTCCCTGTAATCCGTGTGAATGTGGATACAATCGTCACGCTTCTCCATCTTCTTGCACCACTGATTGATCGGTGCGTTTGGATTCTTCGGCGGGTTGTACAGATAGATCATCTGGAATCCGCTGCTATTACCTCGAACGAATGTCGCCTCGATATTGCTCAGCTCATCCTCACCTTCACCATCATCGAAGAACTCCGTCAACTCATCCAACACAACCAACTTGATCGGCTTATCCTCATCGATAATACCTTTTGTGTCATCGATACCGTCTGATCCGGAAAAGTAAATGGTCGTGCCGTATTTCTTGTACGTAATCTCCATTGGTGATTTCGTGATCGTGAATTTCTTCTTAGAAATCCCCAGACGATTGATCCCGCGGAGCATCTCCTTGTACACTGTCTTCCGAAGCTTATTGTGATGCTTACGAAGAACCACCGCTGAACCATGCGGCTCTGATACAATCTGATAATCTGTCCTGATAGCAGCATAGCTGGACTTTGTGCCAGCACGTCCGGAAGTCAGGATAATGTGCTTAATCTTCTTGTTGTTGAATATCTGCAAGTACTTCGGGATCACTATATCCGATATCTTCACCTGTTGGCGCATCGTTGACAATCGTCACACCGTCCTCTCCATCATCATTGCTACCATTCTGAATCCGCTCAGTATTAGCCTTTAACTGCACTATTCTGGCTTTCTGCTCCTCTGTCGCAAGATCCCAGTTCTTATGCAGCAGATCCTCATACCGGTTGATCATACCCTCCAATGTCTTCTGCGCCCTTGCCTGGGCTGACAGGAAGTTCGCCTGCTTGTCCCAGGCTTGCTGTACATCATATCCGGTAGCTTCACTTCCATCCAAGGTCATTTCCTTAGTTTTGTCATTCTGATCACGGACATACATGATCTTCTGCGCCCGGATAATGGCAGCATAAGCAATCTGTATCTGATCCCACAGGACATCCAGCGGATTCTTCGGCATCTCCTGAATGATCGACAATGTCTCTTCCGGAAGATACTTCGAAAAGAATCCGTGCTTCTCAGCGTTCTTGTTTTGTTCCGGTGCTCCGCTACCTTCGGCATTCTTGTTGCCTGGCTGACCCCCCTGCTTCCTTTTTCTGGATGCAACAGAGGGTGCACCCTGCGTATTTGAGAGTGCACCCCGTTTTTTTATCTCAGACCAGCCATACCGCTTAATCCAACTCTTTATCGTATTCAAACTGGTATCATACTTTTCCGCCAATTTCTTGGGCGGGATGCCAGACAAGTAATCTTTCTTAATCTGCTCTTTTACATCAGCCACATCACCACCGCTCTCTTCTTCGTTTGTTTTGTTGTATTAGAAAAGCACCCCCGTTTACCCTGAGTGCTTTTCATTTCTAATGTTTATAATTTCAACTAATGTACCGATACATATTTATCATATAAATCACGAAGTGATTCGAAATCTCCATTTTTAACATTATTCCACATAATTTTAAATGTGGAAAGTTTGTCTGTTTCCAATTTATACAACCAGTCCTGTTCATCTGTATAAAGAATTCCTTCATTTAATAAAAATTTCAAAATATCTTTCTTCTTTTCATTGTTGTTTACTATTCTATTATCTATAAAATCCATTTTTCTCGCTGGCGTATCTTTACTGTGTGATCTCAAGCAGCTAAATATGCGCCTAACAATATTAGAAAATTCTTCGTAAACCGAATAATCAAATTCAAATTTTCCATCATCCTTATATCCTAACAGTTTATAGTAATTTCCTAAATTGCTTGCCGATACACGCAAATTTGCCTTCTTATCCGTCTTGACTTCAAATCTTGGATTAATATTCGGCGTAATATTATTGAATTTTCCAGCTGTTAAAATACATTTTCCAGGAGAATAAGCTTCTATCAATATCTGTTCACTACTCCATATTAATTCATCACAAATAATAACCGAATTATTAATTCTAGCTTCACCAGCTACGCTTCCTACATACACCTTTCCTTCAATATCTATGTAGCAATTCGATAACTGACTAATATAGATTCCTTTATCTATGTTTGTTATAGCAAACTCTATATTCAGAGTTTCCTCACCATTTCTCATTAACACAAATTCTACGTAGCCTTCTTCTTTATCCCCACTTATACGCAAAGCACTGGAATCTCCTAATTGAGCATGCGCTTTAAAGGAATTATACATCAATGAAACTTGTTCACCTTTTACATTCCCACCAGAAAATAATTCAAAAAATTCTACAAGTAACTGTGATGGACAGTATTTTACATTTTGAGCAAAAAACTCATTTACAAAGTCAGATGTAGCTACCTCTGCAAGACCGTATGCAATTACATAATCTTTAAAAGCTGGACCAGTAAAATCATACACAACCCTGCTTTTTAAGTCTTTTGAACATATAAACGGATGTTGTGGTAACTGCGTATTTACAACTTCCAAATATTCATCACGATACTCAACTGGAATCTCCTTACTAATTTCAGCAAAAAGTGTTGAATCATCAAACAAAAGCATTCCTATAATACGATAAATCTGCTCTTCTCTGTTATATATTTCCTCCCATTTAATATCTATCTTATTTTTTGAAAATTTATTTTTTAATGCCTTAATAAATTTATTCTGTTCTCTATTTAATAAATCATCGAGAATCTTTACTATAATTGTACAATTTTTTTCTCCATTTGAAATAGACTGCAAGAGATTAACCGTATTTCTCTCTTTATTATATGAAGCAGCCAACGCATCTAAAACCGGCGCATATCCCAAGAATTCTTTTGCTCCATTTCTTGGGAAAATTCTATGTATTTCCTTGAACTGCTCTTCAATACATTCATTTACAACTGATGATATTTCCACATCACACTTTTCCAGTTTGTTTCTCATATATGTTTTAGAATTATATTCTTCAAAGTATCCCACTTCGTAATGACCATATGGGATATTATTTTTTTCGAAGAATTCCTTTATAAAGATTGCACTCTCAGTTCTTGCCAAAAGGATTGCACATGTATTATTACTACCACTCGTCACATTATTCAGATCTCTTAAAAAGAATTCTATTCCTGATCTTCCTGATCCAGCCTCAGCTTCGTCAAACGCATCTATAACCAGAAAATTTAATCCTTCTACTATACTTTGCATAAAATTACTTATATTTTCAAACCCGACCGCTTCTGTAATGGCTCCTTGAAAACTATATTCAGCAATTTTATTTTCTGGCAAATCCCAATAAATACCATTTTTAGTATGACAAATATATTTTGCCAACGCTGTCTTTCCCGTTGCACCTGGGGCTGAAAATAAAATAAACCTTGGATTAACATTTGTTTTTATATATGATGCGATAAAATTAGGCTCTACATATTTATATACATCTTGTCTGTATTCTTTTTCTTCAATGTAACGTATTGTTTTATAAGCAGGATTTAATTTAAATTGGTTTCCTTGCTTTTTCACTTTCACGAGTATACTATCTAAAGTCACTATGTTTTCCTCCATATCTCCGACTCTTTTATTCAAAGTATACTCCCAGTTACTGATCATGTCAAACTCCCCCTTATATGTAAGAATATTAATTAATATATTCATCTGCTAAACATAAAATGTCTTTTGGGTGGTTGTCATATGGAGTTTTTATAAGCCGCCGGTTTTCCGCCTTTGGCTCAAGTATTATTATAAATGTGCGTTCTGTGCTTTTTGTGCGTTTTTCAAAAAATCATCAATTTTTCTACTCACACGACTGCGATCCAAATGAATCTTCTTCGCCACATCCCTCTGTGTCACGTTCTTCCGTCCATCAATGTAATAGATCCGGAAGATTCTCCTGGTCACACTATCCGTGATTCCGCTCACAAAATCCTCAATCTCTTTGCATTCTGCTTCCAGTTTCTTCTTACGTCTGAGGTCTCTTTCCTGCAATCGGCTGTATTTCTCATAATCAAATCCCGTCACGCTCTGGGGCATCGGATATCCCTTGCTGTAATCAAATATCACATCATTCCCAATCATAGTATCTGATCGCCACCGATTCTCCAATACATAATCCAACTCCAGGATCTCCATCTTATTGCTCCGGTATGACTCCAGACGTTCTTTTGTCATCACTTCTTCCATCCGCATCACTCCCCCTTGCCGTATTTCCGTCTGATATACTCTGACGCACTCACACTCTGATATGCCGGTTTCCGGAAGTCTGCCAGAGCTTTCTCATCTGTCTTGGCTTCCAGACCGTCATAATGCTTCTTCTGAGCTATCTTCTGTTCTTTTTTTGTCTCTCTTCTTCCGCATCTACCACCACCCGCTTTCTTCGGTCTTGTGATCGGCATGAATGAATATCACCGGTCTGGTTCCGTCCGAACCATCGTTGATGATCTCCATCTCGCCTATGTAATTAAAATCCTCTGCCGTATCAAGATATACTGTTAAACTGACTTCGCCGCCCAACACCTCATCCACACGTTGTGATACCGCCTGTTTAAACTCCGCCGTATCCGTGATATCTTTCTTCTCAACAGTGATCGGCGTCGGCTCTGCCTGTTCCTGCTGGTCAGCACATCCGGTTAATGCCAGAGATGCCATCAGGATGGTTAATGCTCTATTGATTCTATTCATTGTCTACCTCGCCCTTTCCACACTTTTTCCACACATCCACGATGTAAAAATATCTCAGTGCCCCGTCTTGTTTTTATGTATTCGATTGTTTCAAGATCGTCGTCCTCCCGGATGGCTTCATTACATCCGGGACAGCTAACAAGTGCCTTATGCTTTTCCGCCCATTTTTCTATCATGCTTTTTTTCTTTGCCTCGCTTAAGTGCATCACTTTACACCTCCTGTCGTATCTTCCGGATTCTTGCTTTCAGACTCTCCATGACCCAGTTCTGCACATCGTCCTTCTTCTCCAGAGCCAGCATAACGTCCTCGTCTCTTGTCCCACTGCTCACCAGATGATGGATAATTACTTTTTCCTCCTGCCCCTGCCTGTGCAGTCGTTTATTTGCCTGGGTATATAATTCATAATTCCATGTCAATCCGAACCAGATCACATGGTTCCCGCCCTGCTGCAGGTTCAAACCGTAGGCACTGCTTGCCGGGTGTGTCAGCAGCACATCGACCTCATGACGGTTCCAGGCATCCTCGTCTTCTGTCGTGTGCAACTCTCTCACCCGGAGGTTCAGTTTGCTCAGTGCTTTCAATATCCGTGTCCTGTCGTGCTGGAAATTATAAAATACCAGGACTGATTTTCCCTGCAGGCTCTCGATCAGCTCCAGAAAGGCCTCGATCTTGCAGCCATGAATTTCATGTACCTCGTGGTCCTCATCGTAGATCGCACCATTCGACAACTGTAACAATTTATTACTCAAAGCTGCTGCACTTGTAACACTGATCTCTTCTTCGTCTTCCGGAAGTGCCAGGACCATTTTTCGCTCCAGCTCTTTATAAGCTTTCTCTGCTTTCGTGTCCAAAGTCACCGGCACCTGATGATAAATGATATCTGGAAGCTGCAGGTAATCCTCAGCCTTCATGCTGATACAGATGTCTGATATCTTGGACAGGATGCTCTCCTCCGTTCCCGGCTTTGCTTTGTAATTATAAATAACATTCTGTCCCCGGTCTCCCGGATCAAAGTATCTCTCCCGGAACTGTGTATATCTCTTACCAAGTCTCTCACCGCCATCCAGCAAAAATATTTGACTCCAAAGATCTTCCAGCCCATTCGGTGACGGGGTTCCTGTCAGTTCCACCATCCGGTTGATGTGGCTTCCCATGCTTGCCAGTGCCTTGAACCTTTTCGCATTATGACTCTTGAACGAGGAAGATTCATCCACAACCACCATGTCGAATGGCCATGTCTGTTTGTAATAATCCACCAGCCAGCACACATTCTCCCGGTTGATGATATAAATATCTGCCGGCGTATTTAACGCCCGGATCCTTTTTGTCTGGCTTCCAAGAACTTGAGATACCCGAAGCATTTTCGTGTGCTCCCATTTATCCTTTTCCTTCGTCCAGGTTCCCTCTGCCACTTTCTTCGGTGCAATCACCAGAACCTTTCTGACCTGAAAGCGATTGTATTTCAGTTCTTTCACCGCTGTCAGTGTAGTGACTGTTTTTCCAAGCCCCATGTCAAGAAATAATCCGATCTTGTTGATCTCTATGATCTTCTGGATGCAGTGCGCCTGATAGGCATGAGGTTTAAATTCCATGTCGCATCTCCTCCAGAAATCTTTCCACGTCTCTCAACCCATACAGCACCCGGACGTCCTGACCTAAATTTCTGAGTCTCTTGATCTGCACTTTCTGCAGGTCGGATAATCTTCCGTACTCTGTCTTCAGTTCGATAAATTTAGGCACTCTTTGCGGAAAAACCACGATCCTATCCGGCACCCCATCGTTGCCAGGGCTGACGAACTTATACGCCCTGCCTCCCAGCTTTCTTACACCGTCCACCAGTTTTTTCTCTATCTCGCGCTCTAGCATTTAACATCCCTCCTGTTACTGTTCCTCGCGTACACACGTATATGTACCCCTGTATTATGTGCGTTATATACGCCATGTACGTTTTTTATTATTTATTTTTATCTTCATATATAAATAATGGCAACATTGGTAACATTACATTAAAAATCCTTTGTTTTCGGGGGTTTTCTTGTTGCTGAATCCGTTACACTTTTCATTTTCATCGGAAACATTGGCAACACCCCTATTTTTTGCCCGTTGCCGTGTTGCCATTAAGTTGCCATCAATTTTCTGCTATGGCAACGCTTTTGGCAACAGGCTCAAACCCTTTCTGGATTCCATGTGGTCCATATCTTCTCTTAGAACGATTGGGTTTCCACCCTCGCATGCTCCCCAAAATCTGGTTGATCTCCCTGCTGTCCATCCGTTTCATGTACTTTGCCTCACCGCCGAAGCACTCCGTCCATATCTCCAAAGCGCACACCTTATCCCGGTCTACAAGCTCTGTCTTTTCATCCAGATGCAGATTCCCATTCCAGTACTGCTTTCTCTGAAACAGACTCAAAGAGTCCCAGTTTGACGGTATCTTACGTTCCAGAAATTCGCGGATGATGCCTTCCTTTCCAGAGGACTCCCTGTGGCTCTCCTGCATCTCTGCAGCCATCTCTTCCTCTTCTTTGGACATATATAAGGGCTCTCCCATTTTCCAGTACATGTAGGCTTCTGCCCATATCTGATCCACTTCCTGCGGGAGATCATTCCACACAGATTTCTTTGCCGGATGCACCCCGACATCCACCGGCCAGAACCGGCGGTTTCCCGTCATATCCTTTAAGAATTCTTCTTCATTGCTGGTGCCGAAGAATACACACCGTCTGGGATATTTATTCGTCCTGCGCCCGTAAGCAGCGCGGTAGATATCATCCGTCTTACTCAGGAACTGCTTGACGGCATTCGTCTCCTGCTTCGTCATGGCTGTCAGTTCCCCTACCTCGTTGATCCAGGTTCCCTGTATCAGCTCTGCGGATTCCTTCCCTTCAAAACTGGTCAGTGAATCCGAAAACCATTCTTTCCCAAGGATACTGAGGAATGTACTCTTTCCGATCCCCTGTGGACCTGTAAAGATTGGCATGTAATCATATTTCACTGCACCTACTATGGCTCTTGCTACTGCAGCACACAGGGATTTCCTCATGACTGCATGTGTATAAAGGTTATCCTCTGCACCCAGATAATCCGACAACAGGGTATCGATACGTTTTTTACCGTCCCAGGTCAGACTCTTCAGGTACTCTTTTACATCATTGATCCTGTTCTGGCTGCTTACGATCAGCAGTGCACTGTCCAGCTTATCCCTTCCAGTGATTCCGTAAAACAACTCCATATAGTTATAGAATCCTGCATCGTCTTCGTCTCTCCATCTGCGCTTCCCATCCTCTTTGCTCCACGGAACCTTTCCAAGGATAAGCCCGCAGCTGGCGAACTCGTCTGTCACGATCTTTCCCTTTAACAGGGGATCATTTTCCAATACCAGTACAGCATTATTGATCGTCTTTGCTATTTTACCGTTTCCATCTCTTGCCAGACGGTCCAGCCATGCAAGATCCAAATCTTCTGAATTGTCAGCGTTGTCATAGGCATCCTGTGCCTTCTCAAAGGTCTCTTTCGCCAATAATGCGGACACTGCCTTATCATTGCTCGCAAGTCTTGTCATCGCCATAAAAGACGGCATTTTACTGTTCGGTGTTCCTTCTTTTGCCTCCTGGTCTAGATCACCAAATTTATGCAGTCGGATCAGGTCAAATGCATTGACTAGTAATCCGGAGCATGGATCCGTTGCATGGTGGCTGTACAGAAACAAATCCCCGTCATACACGACAGCTCCGCCAACGGTAGATCCTCCGGTATAGGTATATCTGCCCTCTACATCCGTAGCATCATACATTCCCGGAATGAATTTCTCCATTGCCTCGGTAATACTGTACGTCCGGCAGAATGCACCGATGACACCTTTCTTTTCGGTCGGGTTCTCCTGCTTTGCAAGTCTGCGTCTTTCTACAGCATCCGTTCCCGGCACCTGTGGCCACTGGGAAATATCTGTCCAATCCCCATACATCTGAAGGAGTCCCTGCAGACTGCAGAACGGGCGGTCATACACTTCACAGATATACTCACTGTCCTTGCAGCAGCTTGGCCAGTACATCAGTCTCGCAACATCAAACGTTGTCGGATCACAGAATTCCATTCCGATCAGGGACGCAAGCTTTCTTGCTGCTGGCTCATACTCATCCGCACTGGCGGTCGTATCCAGTGGCACGACCACCCTTAATCTCGGTTTATAGCCACAATGCTTTCTGGTACTGTAAACAACAGCGTTGCATCCTAATCCGGCTACTCGCTTCAGTATGTCCTCTGTCTTTCCTGTCGGTATATTATCCAAATCCAGTGTCAGAAGGTCTCTTCCCTCAACGTACGCTGCCTTTCTTATATCTCCTGCAAACGTACCGCCTACAAATCCTCCCACATCTTTTAACTCATCCTGCTTTACCTTCGCATAATTCAGATATTCATCCAGAGATTCCGTACTGCGGACCGGAGTCTTCAATTTTTCCACAAACTCCGCCCATGTAAGCTCCGTTCTCGGCCAGTGTTTTGTTTTTCTTGTTCCTGCCATGCTGATCAGCAGAGTTCTGTTATTTTCCACCTTACGGCCTCCTAGTCTTTCTTATAATAGTTACTCTCAAATCCTGCACCTTTCAGGATCAGCCCCGGCGCCCACGGCATCGGGACTGCCATCAAGTCACAGATCTCTTCCACAGTCGTATCCATCGGTGCATCAATGATTACTTCATCGTGCACATGGAATACCACCTGTAGTCCTTTGGCATCAATTCTTCTCAACGTCTCCGCCAGACAGTCTCTTGCGATCGCCTGTACGATATTCTCAGTCATCTTACCGCCATAGGTAGATGTCACTTCCCATTTCCTTGTCTGCTGTCCGACTGTGTAATAATGGATCGCCATCTTGCCAAACTGGTTCTCTTTCAAAAACGGTCTGGGATAATATAACTTCCGTCCGCTTGGCAGCTGAACTGTCAAAAAATTCTGTCCATATACGATATCACTCTCAACATTAAAGATCAGATTGTATATTGCTTGTGGCTGTGCTGTCCGCATAGCTGCAAGTGCTGCCTCTTCAACTGCATACCACAGATCCCTGATCCTTGGATTTGCATTTCTCCATCTATGTACGATATCCGGAAGTTCTTCTTCTGACAGCCCCATATCCAGAGCCCCCATGGCGATCAGCGCATTTGATCCACCCTGATACCCAAGGGCAAGTGTCGCCACCTTTCCTTTTTGGCGCAGTGAATATTCCGGATTTCCTTTCACTATCTTTTCTATTGGTACATGAAACATCTGCGAAGCTGTGGCTTCATAGATCTTTCCGTGGGTAGCAAACACTTCATTTACCCATGTCTCTCCTGCCAGCCACGCTATCACCCTCGCTTCGATTGCCGAAAAATCGGCAACCACGAATTTGTTCCCCTGTGACGGGATAAATGCTGTCCGGATAAGCTGTGACAGCGTATCCGGCACATTCCCGTATAAGAGCTTGATTCCGTCATAGTTTTGAGCCTTTACAAGTTTTCTTGCATAATCTAGGGACTTGATATAATTTCTCGGAAGGTTCTGCATCTGCACCAATCGTCCCGCCCATCGTCCTGTCCGGTTCGCGCCATAATACTGTGTAAGTCCTCGCACTCTGTCATCGTTTCCTTTCGCTACGTCCATAGCCACATACTTTTTGATTGACGTCTTTCCAAGTTGCTGCCTGATTTCCAGCGCCCGTCTCACATTGTCCGGAAGATCATCAGCTAACTTTTCTGTTACAGTCGCCTTCTGTAGGTTGTCCATTTCCACCCCGTGTTTATGGATCCAGTCCAGTAACTGTGTGGAGCTATTCGGGTTATTCAGTCCCGTTATTTCTTTCGCTTCTGTCTCAAGAAGAATTGTACTTTGCTCATTGACCTGTAGAGCACCCCGGATCAGTTCTGAATCCACCTTTATCCCAAAAGCGTTCATGCGAATATCCATCTGCCACAGTTTCTCTTCCTCTTCCGGAACAGGAAATGCATTCAGTCTTGCGAGAATCGCACTCTCCGTTATAACATCCTGCCGGCAGTACTCTTTGAACAGTTCCCACTTTTCCGGAGCATGCTTTGGCAGGTTCCAGATACGGTTACCGTTGTTCTTCGTTGGTCTGCATGGTGTACAAAAATACCGAATCAGCGCCTTGCCTGTCGTTAGTTTTCTCTTATCCTGCGGGAGACCGATAGCCTTTCCTGTCGCATCAAGTCCGGCTGTATATCCGCAATATAAGCCGTGGATCATCGTGCATTTCCATTGTTCTAAAGGAGTCGTGTAACCGGCACGGTTCAGGCAGTACCACTCAAATGCGGCATTATAAGCGTGTTTCACAACATCTCGATTTTCCAAATCACCCAACACCATATCTGGCATTTTCTCACCAAGTGCCAAATCAATGATCTGGACATCTCCGCCGTCATAGCGATACGCAAATAAAAGAATCTCAAAATCCTCCGACTGTGCGTATCTGTATAATCCGGCTTTTCCGATATCTACGCTGCTTTTTGTTTCGATGTCTATGCTTAAATGTTTCACAATGTTCTCCTTCTGCTAATGGGAGAGGTCGGTATGACCTCCCTCTCTACATAGGCAATCCTGTGATCGGATTGATTCTCTGTGTACCGCCAGCAACATGCTGTGGTGCTCCTGTTCCGAATGCGGCAGATGCTTTCGGCATGCTTCCTCCAAGCACCTCTCCATCTTCCAGTTTTTGTACCGGTCCCAGTCCGCATCCGATTCCTTTCTTTCCTCCGAACATATATGGGAAAAATGTTACATTCACACGTCCATACATTCCGCTGTATACCTCTGACTGATTAATGATCGGATTCCCCACAGCATCCACAATCTCTGGCGGATAATCCGCTTTGGAGGACGCCGTGAACACCCAGTGCCCTTTGCATTCAGGACCAAACTCCATTCCATCTGATGGTCTCACCCCATCCCCATCATAGACCGGAGTTGGAATGATCGGTGGACAAATACCATTCCATTTCTCGGCAGTTCCCTTCTGCTTAGCAGCTTCAATCGCAGCATCGATTCTTGCCTTCGTATCAACATCCGTCTTCGGTATCAGCACTGTTACCGAATATTTTTCCTCCTGCCCCTGCTGATATGCGTAAGGCTTAAATAAATGTACAAACGAAAATCTCACTTTTCCTGTAGTTACATTGCATAAATTATTCATATTACTTTTCCTCCTCAAATGCCTGTTCGGCTGTCACTCTATTCGTAATTGCTTCTCTTTTATCTGATTCTTTTACTAAGGTCGGCTTTCCAGATTTCTTTACGACAAATTCTCCGACCGCATCCTGAAATTCCTTTTTACCGATCAGTTTTTCTACCTGAGCCAGAGTCAATGGCTTTTTCTCGTATAGCATTTCCTCCGGCGTTATTCCGGTTTTGATCAACTTATCAAAAGCATCATCCATATCCGTCCAGTCTCTTGTGCTTCTTCCTTCTACGGCTTTCCATCCAGGAACATCCTTTCCGGCAAGGCACTCACTCAATGCCCAGTCCTGTAGATCCTTCTGGTACTTGACCACATCCTGAAGCTCCAGAAGCCTTTTTCCGGCTTCCTCTGCGCTGATCAGCGGTGGTAACTCTCCGATATTAAATGCTTTCTTCACGTTATGGTCAGATCTTGCCCGGCACTGTGCCTTCGCCCTGCAGAACCGGCAGGCTTTTTCATCCGGATGATAATCACCCTTTCCTTCCATCGCAAGCATTGCTTTTGATCTTGCCTCTTCTCCAAAAGCTAATAATTCCTCCAGGGTACAAGTCCACTCTGAGATATGATCGATACGCGGCTGTATGATCGTCATCTTGATCTGCGCTATCGGATACAGCATTTTATATGCCCTGTAAGCCCCTAACGCATATAACATCATCTGAGGATTCTGCTCCGCGTCCACCTGCACTCCCTTTCCATATTTGAAATCAAATACGTGCACCGTGTTTCCATACACCATCACACAGTCTGCAGTACCGAATCCTTCCGGAATCCAGTCACTCAAATCCAGACGCTGTTCTATGGCAACATATGGTGGAGCTCCCAGACCAAGCGCTGTAACCCTTAACATATCCAGATATTCATCAGTGTACCGTTCCATCTCATCCTTCCAGAGATCCTCTTTTTTCAGCTTGTTGACTCTGGTCGTGTATTTTTTCTTTCCAAAATCCGGAGTATAGAAATAATGTCGTACCTTTAACTCTGCCAGTTCATGGGCCAGTGTACCTTCTTTGGCTGCTTCTGATGTAGAATCCGGAAACTGTTCCTCCAGCTTCGCGCTCGGTGTGCACACAAGCCACCGATGTGCACCTGATGCACTTAACAGTGCATGTGCTCTTTCTGCATGTCCCATTAGATATTTGCCCCCATTCCTCTAAGCGCAGTTGCAAAGTTTCCATACAGATTCTTCGGAAGTGCAGGAAGTGCCTCCACGCCATAGCTTGCCAGAAGCTCCTGTAACTGTGACTGCATGCCCTTGTCCATCAAAGTCATTGCGGCATTTGCCAGTTCATCCAGTGTGTATGTACGTTCTGTGGTCGGTACAGGCGTTACTGGTGGCTGAATTGGCGCTGTTGGCACTGTCTGCACAGGTGCCTGTCCTGTTGTTATTGGCATTACTGGTGCCGCCGGGGCTGGCTGTGAAACGGGTACGCTCTGTGTCTGTGCCGGTACCTCCTTACTATCTGCGCTGACTGGTGCATTCTTTGTACCAAGAAGCTCCTCTGCAAAAGTCTTCATTTCCTCGTAACTGTCAAATGTAACTGTAATCTGTGCCATTATGCTTTACCTCCTAATTTTTCAAGCCCCACACGGGCAATATGTATGAATTCATCCTCTGTAAGGCTGATTCCTTTTGTCATCCTGGTGTGATCATCCGACCATCCCCGGATATCAAATTTTACTGGTTTTCCATACCAACTGATCAGATTCAGTTCTTTATGATAAATATCTGAGTCATTCTCTTTTGGTAAAGTCAGAATATTTTCTTTGATCTCATAATTATTTGCTGTCATTACTTCTGCTCCTTCTCAACACTGGAAAATCGCGTAACATCTTATCCATCCACTGCTCCGAATCCCTTTCTCCAAATCCAGTCATGTTCTCACCAAGTGATATTGCAAAGATCACATCCCCGGCTATGACCTGTCCATGAATCTGGTAGCCATAGAAATGAGATGCCACCACATTGATTGGAAGGTTTTTAATCAGTCCCTCCTCATCCACCAGCATGAGTACTGATGTTTTAAAATACTCATGCATAACTCCAGTAAGTACACTCTCTGCATACCCTCCAAGTTCCTTCTTAATGCTTTTATAATCATTAAGATCCACATCGACAATTAAAATCTCATTGTTAGTTGTTATCTTTAATGTCTTCACTTTTGTCTCCTTATCCGTTATAATAAAGTTGACTAATTTTCTGAGTGCTTCTCGCCTTGCCGGGCTTATGAGAGCACTCTTTTTTATACGATCTGATGTACCACATCGCAGATCATTGCTGTTCCTGAGTCCATTGCGACATTCACGATCTTGTAATTTCCACTGGCAAACTTCGCATACACCAGTTCCCGGTCTGCCCTGTACTCCAGCTCCACCAGATCATGCAGATTACGTGTCTCCTGTAATGCCGATAACAGCAAGTCCAGGATTCTCTGCTTATTCTCCACCTATCTCACCCCTTCCTCTCAAATGCGCCCCGACGGACATCACCACACACCAGATTGCTTCTCTCACAAAATCCAGTGCCATCACTCCGCCACGGTTATTCATGGTAGCAATCGTGTAATATGCTCCCGCCAGTCCGATCACGATCAGCGCCGTGCCGATCTGCTTCATTGTCTGTGCTTTCATGCTCCCAACCTCCTGTCTACTTCCTCTACTGGAATCCCAAGAAAGTCCGCCAGCTTATGCTTGTTGATCTCATAAGTGTTTTTCTGGGCGTTCCCGGATTCTTTTCTGGTTACTACGCTGCCAAATGTCCAGATACCTCTCTTGATCCGCTCTCGGACTCTCTGTGGTCCGCAGCCAATCACCCTGGCTGTCTGGTTGGCTGTTAGAATGTCTTTCATCTACTCACCTTCTTCTATTATTGTGGCTTTCTTGCCCCCGATCAGAATCGCACTGTCCGCAATTCCGACTACAATAGTCTCTTCTGGTCCTCCCAGAAACTGTTTTGTCTGTTCTACTGTTCCTCTCACGCATTTTCCGCATATCGAACAGTAATTTGCTTCTGCTGACAATTCCGTGAAGCATGCTGGACATAATCGTTTCATTCTTACACCTTCTTTCTCTTGTGATTTTTCTTGTACTCTCCTATACTTTAATTACAGGCACTGCCACACTAAATAATTATGAAAGGGGGATTTTTATGGAGCATCAAATTGATTGGAGCGCCACTGCTGCATGGATTGCTTTGGCTATTTCTATCATTAGTCCGGCAATCACAACCATTCTTACTAATCGTCATCAGCTCAAGCTTCGAAAGCTTGATATTCAAGAGAAGCATACCAGTACATACAACGCCGCCAGAGCTTCAACCATCGAAGATTTCATTTCTAAAGTCGGCAAATGTATTTCTCATCCAACTACTACTACCTGCAAAGAATGTGCCGAAAGCTTTTTCCACATATACGCTTATACTCCACAGTCTTTATGGTCATTTTTAGATGAGCTAAACGATAGGATTGAATCTGATGACTGGACTGAAGCTCGTGAGCTCTTTAACGGAATCGCTAAGTCGTTAGCCTGCCTATTAAAAGGAGAACCGCTAATACTTCCATCAGAATAGTCCACGATACCAGAAGCTTCCAATTCGGGAGCTTCATTTTATATTCAGCAATCCCACACGCTATTGCTATGATTGTTACAGCAATAAAGCACATAATATTGATGTTCACCCCTGTTCACCTCCTAACCATCGTCTTGTGTGTCTGTCTTTCGTTGCATTTTCGGGACGCTTGGGTCAAAAAAAATATCTATAGGATCTTTCAAATTCAAGAACTCAGTAATTCTAACTGCTTCTTCCAAAGTGAACTGTGTTCGTCCATTGAGCTTTGCATTCAAAGACTGGACAGTAATACCCAATTTCTCTGATAATTTTGCTTGAGATACATGCGCCTCAACCATTTTCCCCTTTAATTTATCAAATGACATCTCTCCACTTCCTTTCGTTGCATATTTGGGATATTTGTATAGTACACCTATTAGATTATCTTGTCAACCCATATATGCAACATTTTTTTAATATTCTTTAAATATATGTTGCAAATATGAAAAAATAGTTTATAATTAACATTATACGGAGGTACCGATATGAGTGAAAAAGAAATAAGCGAAAAAATGCAAGATATAATGAAAAGAATGAAAAATAGACGTGAAGAGCTTAATATGTCATATCAGACTCTGTCTGAGAAAGTTGGAATCAGCAAATCTACTCTTCAAAGATATGAAACTGGATATATAAAAAATATGCCTGTAGATAAATTGGAAGAAATTGCCAACGCTCTCAACGTCTCTCCAGCTTATCTTATGGGTTGGGAGGATTATCAGCCAACTACTCTCGCCGCACACTTCGATGGCGAAGAATATACAGAATCCGAACTGGAAGAAATCAAGAACTTTGCTGAATACGTAAAGACAAAAAGAAAGCAGTCCTAATTATTGGACAGCTTGTCAGATATACTTGAGTGGGAGGTGCTTATATGAATACATACGAGCGTTTACAGGAAGAAGCCTGCGAGGACGGTATAGAAGTTGTGGACTATACATTTGAAAGTGATCGGATTAAAGGATTGTACTGTGATGGTGTTGTAGCCATAAAAAAAGATATGGACTCTACACAGAAAGCGTGTACCCTGGCAGAAGAGATGGGACATCACCATACATCCGTTGGAAAAATTATAGATATGGAGTCTGCCCAGAACCGCAAACAGGAACGTCAGGCAAGACTCTGGGCGTACAATAAACAGATCGGCTTGCAAGGTCTGATCAGAGCCTACGAAGCCGGATGCCAGAATCGATATGAGGTGGCTGAGTATCTGGAAGTCACCAATGAATTTTTGGCAGAATGTATTGAATGCTACAGACAGAAATATGGTGTTGGAACGACTGTAGATAACTACTACATCATGTTTATTCCATATTTGGCTGTAGGAAAAATTGAATGATAAAAGTAGAGAAGCTCCTGTGGAGTCAGGAGCCAAATGGAGACTCTATCAGAAGAGTCTAAAGGTAAGCGGATTTAGTATGGTTGCATCCGCATATTTAGAATATGCATAAAGATTAACATATTTCAATATATGTGTCGTTTTGCTACATTAAAATGATATAATCGCTTCGGCGTTTATATATGTTGTGTGTAATAAAATACAAAGGAAAAGAGAGGAATGTATTATGATCGATTTTAAAAACAGTTCATTCGTAAAGTTGAAACAGACTAAACCTGAGGCAGTAATGAAAGATATAGAACCACTTCTTATCAATGATGAACTTGTTATTGGTGCATACAAAAGCATTCGTGACTTTGTTGTATTTACGAACAAGCGAGTGATCTCATGTAACGTCCAGGGATTAACCGGGGCAAAGAAAGACTTCACTTCATTGCCTTATGCTAAAATTTCAGCATTCTCTGTTGAAACAGCTGGAGTTTTTGATTTAGATAGTGAACTTGAGATGTATTTCAGTGGACTCGGCAAAGTCAGATTTGAATTTTCAGGATCAAGTAACATCGTTCAAATTGGACAAGTTATTGGAATGTATGCACTGAAATAATAAAAAAGAAAACCGCCCCTGCTGACAACAGAGGCGGAATCAAAGATACTATACAGTGTCAAGGACACGATATAATAATCCCTAAGCAAGAGTATTATATCACATTTTCTTGGCACCTGCATAGGTGTATTTTTTATACCCATTTTTGTGCGACGTCGCACATAGGAAGGACTGATATAATGGCACGAAGAAAGAAACATCCAAAATTACCAAACGGCTACGGCTCCATAAAGCGCCTTTCCGGCAAGAATAGAACCAACCCCTATGGAGTTTACCCTCCTACAGAAAAATTCGATGAGGACGGCAATCCGGTGGCACAGAAAGCCCTCTGCTACGTGGATGACTGGTATAAAGGTTTCACAGTCCTTACCTGGTACAAGCACGGAGAGTATTATCCTGGCAGGGAAAAAGAACTGACCGAATCCGGAAATGCCGAACTGAATAACATGATCGCCACGATCCTCGGCAAGTACACCCAGACACAGCGCGAGATTGCCGATCAGAAGACATTCGAGGATGTATTCAAGGATTTCTATCAATGGAAGTTTAAAAAGGAATATACGACCAAAAAAGAAAAGCGAACGTCATCTGAGAACAGCTATCGCGCTGCATTTAAAAACTGCGAAGAGCTACACTCCAAAAGTTTCCGATCGCTGACCACAGATGATCTTCAAGCTGTTCTGGATGACTGCAACACGGTAAAAGGATTGAAGCACTCTTCTCTGGAGCTCGTAAAAAACCTGTACAACCAGATGTACAAATACGCCGATGCCAATGACTTGTGCGACAAAAAGTATTCCGATTATGTACAGATTGGAATCCCAGATGATGACGAACATGGTGTGCCATTCACTGACGATGATCTGCTGGTACTTTGGAAGCACTCTGATCACCCAACAGCCGAAATGTTATTAATCATGTGTTATTCCGGGTTCCGGATCTCGGAATATATCGATTTGGAAGTGAACTTGGAAAAGAAATATTTCTTCGGTGGGCTAAAGACCGATGCAGGCAAGAACCGGATCGTTCCGATCCACTCTGAGATCATGCCACTTGTCGAAAAGAAAATATCCCGCGAAGGCACTCTGTTGCCATGCACTCCTAATAAATTTCGCGAACAGATGACCTCCACTCTTTCAGAACTTGGATTGAAGCAGCACACACCACATGACTGTCGGCATACATTCAGCAAGCTGTGTGATGATTACAAGATAGACTGGAAATGCAAAAAATTAATGCTTGGGCATGCATTTGGCGATGTAACAAATAAAGTGTACTTACACCGTACACTGGAAGATCTGAGATTAGAAATTGAGAAGATAAAAATTTGTCGCTAACGTGTCACTAACGAACTGTATTTATGCCGTATTTTCTGTGTCTAACAAAGTCAAAGTAGAAGTGCCGAAAGTCCTTGATTTTACTGGGCTCACGGCACTTTTTCCTTTATTTTGTTGGTTTACACAATTTTCGTGATTCTTAAGTTTAAGTTAAATTAGGCATGCAAATGTTAATCCTTCTATCGTGCTGTAATCTTCTCATAACTGTGCGTCCAGTCCGTCTTTAACAAGAACAGCAGAAATACCAGACTGCTCAGTGACCATGTGATCGGATAGGCCCAACAGATAGTCTTAAATACCGGAACAATACGTATTGCAATGGTCACATACACAATACGGAACCCGCACCAGAAACCAAGCATCGTTGCCATAGGTATCACAGACTTGCCGCAGCCTCTCAACACGCCTGTCGCGCTGTGTGAGAACGCAAGCAGAAAATAGAACAGACACACTGTACGCTCCTGTATCACGCCAAATTCAGCCGCTTTCGGTGCCTTGGCAAAGATTCCTACCAGCCATGGCGCATAGATGTATTCCATAATGCCAATCACCGCAGCAACTACGGCACAGCTTACGATACCAAAGATTGCTCCTTTCTTTGCGCGTTCGTACTCCTTTGCACCCAGATTCTGGCTGATGAACGTAGACATCGTTAAAGACATCGCCATGATCGGGATAAACACAAAGCCTTCCACTTTTGAATGTGATCCTGCGCCCGACATGGCATATTCTCCAAAGGAATTGATATTGGTCTGCACTACCAGATTACCAATGCTGATAACTGAATTCTGGATACCAGCCGGAAGTCCCTGACGAATCACATCTCCCATGATATGCGCATGATATTTCAGCTTCTTAATACTGACCCTTGTGCATCCCTGATTCTTCCTCATCCTTAATATACAGAGTACAGCACTTAAGCCCTGTGCGATCACCGTTGCGATAGCCGCTCCTGCCACGCCCCAGTGAAAGACTGCCACAAAGATCAGATCCAGCACCACATTCACAGCAGAACAGATCGCCAGATAATACATCGGCCGCACACTGTCTCCAAGTGCCCGCATAATGGACATGAAAATGTTATACATGATGATCGTTGCACTGCCTGCAAAATAAATCTTAAAATAGGTCAGTGACTGTGGTAGCACATTCTCCGGCACATCCATCATATTCAGAATCTGCGGAGCAAAAATCAGCCCGATCGCTGTCATCAACACCGATGCAATGATACCGAACAGGATATTGGTATGGATCGATCTCTCGATATTTTTCTCATCCTCAGCTCCCACATAGCGGGATATCACCACTCCTCCTCCGATAGCAATACCATTAAACATTCCTACCACCAGAAAGACGAGGCTTCCCGATGTGCTTACCGCTGCAAATGCCGTATTGTCCGCAAAGTTACCGACTACCCAGGCATCTGCCATATTATATAATTGTTGTAATAGTTGTCCGAAAATTAAAGGAATCGTAAATGCAACGATCCCCTTCGCAACTGATCCCTTGGTCAGATCAATTGTATCTTTCTTCTTTTTCATTTGATTACCCCAGTAAATGTACACCGCCTAAAATTACATATGAAATAAACCACATAATCACTGTCGCCATACAGATTCCAAGCACAACCGCCGGAAATGCTTTGCGGAACTTCACACCCAGAAGTGCTGCGATCAGCGATCCTGTCCACGCTCCTGTACCTGGAAGCGGAATTCCCACAAAGAGTACCAGCCCCCAGAACTCATATTTCTCAATCTGATCACTCTTACTCATGGCACGTGCTTCCAGTCTGTGTACCATCGGTTTAAAGGTCTTCGTGCCTTTCAGCCAAGTAAAGATTGGTGTGATCAGAAGCAGGATAAATGGCACCGGAACGATATTACCGATTACACAAAGCGGAATTGCCTTTGCTACCGGTACACCAAGCACAGGTCCTGCCACCAGAAGTGCTCCTCGAAGCTCCAGAATCGGGATCATTGAGATCACGAATACAATTGCCTCTTTGCTCAATGTACCGCTCAATGCATGGATAATCCCCTGCACAAGTGTCTCTGTCATAATTATTCTCCTTTAATATATCTTCTCAGGAAAGCAAACAACGCTTCCATCTCTTCTCTGGTGCCCACAGTCACACGCATATACTGTTCAATGCGCTCACTGCCCCAGAATCTTACATAGATGTCTTCTTTCTTCAATGCCTCAAACATCTCTTTCGCATCATATTCCGGATGCATCACAAATATGAAGTTTGCCTGCGAATCCAGGCATTGAAATCCCAGTTCTTTGAACTGTTCCACAGACCATGCTCTCGTCTCTACGATCTTCTGAACGGTCTTCTCAAAATATACCTTATCCTTCACAGCTTCCGCGCCACATACCAGCGCCGCCTGATTCATAGTATAGGAATTAAATGAATATTTGGCATCATTCAGATATTTGATCAGCGTCGGATTACTGATGGCATATCCAATACGCATTCCTGCCATAGAGCGGGATTTGGAAAAGGTCTGTACCACGATCAGATTCTCGTACTTATCGATCAGTTCCAGTGCAGACTTTCCTGCAAAGTCAATATATGCCTCATCTACAATCACGATCACATCCTGATTGTGCGCAATGATATCTTCTACAAACTCAAGACCTTCATAGATTCCGGTCGGTGCATTCGGATTCGGGAATATGACGCCGCCATTCTCCTGATAATAGTCTTCCTTGCGAATGCGGAAATCATCCATAAGCTTCGGACAGATATACGGAATCCGGTAAAGATCTGCCCACACCTTGTAGAAAGAATAGGTAATGTCCGGAAACAGGATTGGTTTCTCGGAATTAAAAAACGTCAGGAAACACATCGACAGTACATCATCTGATCCCACGCCAACAAATACCTGATCTTTATTCACGCCATAATACTCTGCCAGGCTGTCTACCAGCACACTGGCTGTCGGATCCGGATACATCCGGAGCTTATCCGGACTGATCTGTTCCATTGCCTTCTGCACGCCTGGTGCCGGCGGATACGGATTCTCATTGGTATTCAATTTGATCACCCTACGGCCAGGCTGCTCGCCCGGCACGTACGGCTCTACCTTTCGTATATTCTTCTCAAATGCTTTCATATTCTAAAAGTACTCCTTCGCAAGTTCAGCAAATTTCGGAAGTGAATTTACAATCGTCTCATAAGATACACAATATGCCAGTCTTACATAACCCGGGCATGCAAAAGAACTTCCCGGAACCATCAGAATGTTGTATTTCTTACCTGCTTCGCAGAATTCCTTTTCATTCTCAACCGGCGACTTCACAAACAGATAGAATGCTCCCTCTGGCTTAATGCAGTCGAATCCACACTCTTTCAAGCCATTGTACAGTGCTTCTCTGTTTCTGTCATAGTAGGAAATATCCGTCTTTTCATTCAGGCACGCCTTTACGATCTTCTGCTGTAAGGTCGGTGCATTTACGAATCCAAGGATCCGGTTTGCTACGTTCGCTGCTGAAAGCATATCTTCGCTGTCTGCCACTTCATCCGGAATTACCAGATATCCGATACGTTCACCCGGCAATGACAGGGATTTGCTGTAAGAATACCCTACGATCGTATTATCATAATACTTGGTCAGATATGGTACCTCTGCTCCATCGTATACCAGTTCACGGTAAGGCTCATCAGAAATAAGGAAAATCTCTGTTCCATACTCTTTCTGCTTTGCTTCCATAATAGCTGCCATCTTTTTAATGGTCTCTTCAGAATATACCACACCGGTCGGATTGTTCGGTGTATTCACAATAACTGCTTTTGTCTTTGGTGTGATCTTCTGCTCGAATTCATCCAACTTCGGCTGAAAATCTACGGTATTCGGAGATACCTCTACCAGTACACCGTCAAAGTTATTGACATAGGCTCTGTATTCACCGAAATATGGGGCAAATGTCAGCACCTCATCTCCTGCATTGATGATCGTCTTCAGGATAACATTCAGGCCTCCTGCTGCACCTACGGTCATGATAATATTCTTTCCCTCAAATGCTGTACCAAAACGTTCGTTCAGAGACTTTGCTACCGCTTCGCGGACATCTGCGTAACCACTGTTGCTGTTGGTGTATCCATGAAGTACCAACGGATCCTCATTCTCAACCAGATCTTCGATTGCCTTCTTTACAGCCTCCGGAGCCGGTACATTTGGATTGCCCAGGCTGAAATCAAATACATTCTCAGCACCGTAAATACCTGCCAGACGGTTACCTTCTTCAAACATGGCACGAATAGCGGAACTGTTCGCTACCAGGCCTTTCATTTTCTCTGCTATCATTCTTCTACCTCCCGTATCTGATCATCTTGTGTCTTTTCTCTTACCCATCCCTTTTCTACCATGAATGCCGGACGGTAAGATCGTTTCGCTTTTCTGAGTCCTTCGGAACCTGTATCTTCTTCGCGGTTCACGTATTTATAATCCATACAGGCATGCTGTACAAACTGCTGATTGATCATCGTGTAAGCGCCTTCGATCTCTCCCAGCGCCTTCTCAATGTGCACAACAAATGTATCTTCAGAAAGCGGTTCTCCGATGGTAAATGCTATGATCTTGCCATCCACCCTTAATGCGCCACCTACCAGATCTAATTCTTTAAAGAGTCGCAGGGAATTCAGCGTCACACAAAGCTCTGCATTCTTCTCTTCATCCTCTTCACAGCCATTTTCATTACGCCATTTCAAACCTGTCTGTACACATTCTTCCAGATTATCCTCACTGATCGGTTCATAAGACCAGCGGTCTGCATATACGATTTTAAACTTATTAACATGGTTACGTTTGCTGTGAAGCTTCTTGCCGGAAAGTGTGGCCAGTTTCTCAGATTCATATACATAATCTGCATCACCTTCCACATATTCAATCTCAAATCTTCCCGGATACCATTTCTCCAGATATTCAAAATTATCCGGTGTCACAGTATACATGAGGAACGGAACTCCCCGCTCCTTGCTATATACCATCAACACATCCAGCGCTTTCTTAACATTCTCCGGTTCTCCCGCCGGGTATGCAAAAGAGAATCCATCCTCATCCTCCGTACGGAATACCAATGTATGTTCTACCTCAGCAAACTTCACATGATAAAATCGCGCCCATAAATATACATTCACAAATGTACGCTCGCAGCTTCTGCTGGTATGATGCTTGAAATAATGTGTGATGAGATCTTTATCTTCCAGTTCTATCTTCTTAAAGCCTATCTCTATCATAACTTACCTTCTTATATTACTTTTCTTACTTATTCTCTTTCTTATTTTTTCTTGCACGGATTTTAGTATAGCATATCCGGACAACCAATACAATCAACAGGATCAGTACCAGAATAACAGCATAGATCACCAATGCGATCTTATTCGGATGTTTCAGTAACTCGATCGGATTCCGGCTGTCATTGATAACCTTGCGGTTCTCTGTCTTCTCATAGCGTTCAGGTACTACAGACACACCCTTATCGTTTTCAGAGAAGGATTCAAGATAGCTTGCCAGTGCGTACCATTCTTTTACTTCCGCGCCATTCTGATCGTGGATAATATACTTTTCAAAATCTGTAATAGGCTCTCCATCTGCATTCTTCGGTGTAATCTTAAGGATGCCCTTAGACTGTCCTTCTACTGCGCCAAGCATCTGCGCAGAATAAAGTCCCGATACCACACGGTACAGCTTATCATCCTGAATATTCTCAAGCTTCTCCTGTGTTAAAGGCTCTTCCTTGCCTACCTGATCAGTCGTCATATACACATCCGTCACTTTATTCAGAATCATGCGGTGCGGGTTAAATGTCCACGCCATACCGCTTGGATAAAGCTGTGCAGCACTCATCAGCGAAGACACCGAAGCATCCACCTCTGCTACCGTCTTAAGTTCTGCTCCGGTCAAATATACACTAACCAGCGGATATCCTGTAATACGGTCTGCTCCGATACCAAGAGCGCTTACATTAAATGCGTCCGATACCGTAATTTCTCCCTTTGGGAAGGAATCACGAATTACACCTGTCGCTACAACTGCCAGATCCACCGGCTCGTAATCTTCACCTTCTGCCTGCTTCACTGCATAGATATAAGAGTCAGATATCAGATTACCAAGTCCCGCCTCTCTGTGTTCTGCATACATATCATCTACTGAATCAAATGCCACGTCATTTTCTGCCAATACCTGATTCATTGTATATCCAAATCTGGACAGATATTCTTCATCAATCACACTGCGGTACTGTGCAAGTTCTGCTTCAATATCCGCATCCTTCTCTACCGTGCCATCCATTGCTTTTAACTTATATTCTTCCAATGTCCATCTGCCATCACCATCCGGTACAAGGCTCATCTCACCAAGATTTGCTCCATAGCATCCTGCTGATGCGATCACCGTATTGCCATGAATGATCGGCTGTTCCAATGTAGTATGTGTATGTCCGCTGATGATCACATCAATCTCTGGTACTTTCTCCGCAAGAATCTCGTCCTCAGACTTATCTTCATCTTCATTGGTTCCACTGTGAGACAGACAGACAATCATATCTACATCTTTCTTCTGCAGTTCTTTTACTACACGTTTAGAAGTCTCTACAATATCGTCAAATTCCAGACCGCTCTCTGGCGCACAGGCTGCTGCATCTTCTCCCAGTACACCAAACACGCCAATCTGCACACCATCATGCTCAATCACCGTATATTCTTTACTACCATAATCTTCCAGTGCTGTCTGAATCAGTTTATTATCATCGGATTTATTCTTTTTCCAATCGATGTTCGCAATCAGGAACTGTGGCAATGTAAGCTCGGCATCTTCTTCTGCATTACGTAACGCACTGTGGAACATATTGGAAAGTCCCTCTGCACGGTAGTCAAATTCATGATTGCCAAAAGTAGTTGCTTCCACACCAATCTTGCCAAGCATGGTAAGCTCTGCCGCATCTGTCTCATATATCGTCTGATAGAGCGTACCCATAGAAAAATCTCCGGCATCAAATACAAATGCTGCCGGATCTTCCTCTTTTACTCTGTCAATCTCTGTTTTAATTCTGGCAAGCCCGCCTATCATCTCAGTCTCCCCGTCTGCCTGGCTTGCCTTATATTCATCCAGTCTGGAATGAATATCATGTGTAAATAATATAGTCACCCTGTCGCCTGAATCTGTCGCAGACTCCGCCTCCGCCACGACAGAATTCACACACAGAGTACATACCATTATAATCATCAGCATAGCTGATTTAATTCGTCTTCTCATCATTATTCTCCCTTACCAATTCTTCATACTGTAGTAATCTTTTTTCGACACTATGCCATTTATAAATTATATAGAACTCCCGTGACGCTGTCAATCAAATCGAACGCAAAAAGAACAGGACGAACCACGGTTAACTCTGATTCATCCTGTTACTTATTCTTCATTTTATTAATCTTCATTCATAGAAGCTATCTTAGCTGCCTGATCTGCTGCGATACATGCGTCCAGAATCTCCTGGATATCTCCATTCATGATCTTATCAAGCTTATATAAGGTCAGACCAATACGATGATCTGTCACTCTTCCCTGCGGGAAGTTATAAGTACGAATCTTCTCAGAACGGTCTCCGGTGCCGATCTGGCTCTTTCTTGCCTCAGCCTCTGCATCGTGCTGCTTCTGACATTCCAGATCGTATAACTTGGCACGCAGTAATGCAAATGCCTTTTCTTTATTCTGCAGCTGTGACTTCTCTGTCTGGCTATAGATTACAATTCCCGTAGGATAATGAGTCAGTCGTACTGCTGAGTCTGTGGTATTGACACACTGTCCACCATTACCGGATGCACGCATGACATCAATACGAATGTCCTTCTCATCAATCTGTACATCTACATCCTCTGCCTCAGGCATTACTGCTACTGTGATTGTAGATGTATGAATACGTCCGCCGGACTCTGTCTCAGGCACACGCTGTACACGGTGTACACCGGATTCATATTTCATAACGGAATATGCACCCTGACCGTCAATCATAAAGGTCACATTCTTCATACCACCGATACCGATCTCTTCGCACTCAACCAGTTCTACCTTCCATCTGCGGCTCTCTGCATAGTGTACATACATACGGTAGATCTCTGCCGCAAACAATGCCGCCTCATCTCCACCTGCACCTGCACGGATCTCCACGATAACGTTCTTATCATCATTAGGATCCTTAGGAAGAAGCAGAATCTTCAGTTCATTCTCAAGCTCCTCTACTCTCGCTTTGGATTCATTTAATTCTTCTTTTGCAAGCTCGCGCATCTCTTCATCGGACTCTTCATTCAGAAGCTCCAGACTGTCTTCAATATTCTGCTTACACGCTTTATATTCCTTATATGCTTCAACAATCGGAGTCAGTTCTGCCTGCTCTTTCATAAGCTTGCGGAAGCGATTCTGGTCATTCGCTACATCCGGCTCCTGAAGCTGGTTCAAAACTTCCTCCAGACGAAGCACGATATCTTCTAATTTATCAAACATCTTTTTACCTCCTGATCGGTGATCTTACTCACCTGACATTATTTCATTGTAACGTTCCATACACTACCCGGTCAAGTCCTGCCAGGTCTTTTTTTACGGTTATCTGTTCATAACCGGCATTTTTCATAAGTTCTTCAACCGCCTCTGCCTGATCACAGCCAATCTCAAACATAAGTTTCCCCTGCGGTTTTAAATATTTACCTGCTTCGGAAATGATCCTGCGATAGAAATACAGACCGTCTTCTTTCCCATCCAGTGCAATGTACGGATCATGAAGCCGTACTTCCTCCTGCAGTGTGTCGATCACAGCTGTCTCAATATACGGTGGATTAGACACGATCACGTCATACTTCCCCTCTTCCGGTATCTTCGCAAAAAGATCACTCTGTATCCATGTCACCGGGACTCCCAACCGCCTGCCGTTCTCTCTGGCCACTTTCAAGGCTTCTTCTGACACATCTGCGCCGATCCCCTGAAGATCCGTCATATAGTATTTCTCTCTGCACATTTTCAGAATGCTGAGAACAATACATCCGGATCCAGTACACATATCAAGGACCTTCATCTTCGGACGCATAACCTGGATTGCTTCTTCTACCAGAATCTCCGTATCCTGTCTCGGAATCAGCACATGTTCATTCACACAGAACGGATAACCCATGAATTCCTGTTCACCCGTAATATGCTGCAATGGAATATGCGCTGCGCGCCGTCTGATACAATCTATATACCTGTCCGCATTTTCTTCAGACACAGCACGCTCTGGCTCTGCAAAATACATTGCCTTACTGACACCTGTGACATACTCCAACAGATACCATGCATCCAATGAGAATTCTTCAATTCCTTCCTCAGCCAGTTTTACTGTTCCTACCTTATATAATTGTTTCAGTGTTAAAGTTTTCTGCTTCATAAGTTCTCCAGTCGAATACCGCTTCCACTGCCTGAATAGCCACCTCGATCATACTGTCATCCGGTTCTTTTGTCGTAAGCTTCTGGATTGCAAGTCCTGGCTTACTAAGCAGATTGATCAGTGGATTGTCACTGTTACCTGCAAGTCGCAGAATCTCATAGGAAATACCTGCGATAACCGGAAGTAATGCGATACGAACCACCACACGCATCAGTACCGTTTCTACCCTCACAATACAAAGAAGACAGATACTGATAATCAATACAAAGAACAGAAAACTGGTTCCACAGCGCTTATGCTGTCTGGAACTGATTCTGACATTTTCCACTGTCAATGGCAATCCGTGTTCAATACAGTTAATACACTTGTGCTCTGCACCATGGTACATAAAAGTACGCTGAATATCTTCCATGCGGGAAATCAGCAGTATATACAAAATAAAAATGCCGATTCGCACCAGACCCTCGATTACAGTACGAACTCCATAAGAGGGAATCCATCGTTTCAAAAGGCCGGACAACAGGTACGGTAACACCATAAAAATTGCAACCGCAAATACAATTGACACGATCACTGTCCCGGTCATCAACGCACTTTCCTGTTTTTCTTTCTTCTTCTGTTCTGCCTCTGTCATCGGCTTCTTTTCTTCCTCATCCTCAAAAAAGGAGGCTGAAAACATCAAGGTCTTCATACCAATGATCATCGAGTCGATAAAATTAAACACTCCTCTGACAAATGGGATTCTAGTCAGAGCCTTATGATTTCCAACAATGCTGCGGTATGTCTGCTTATCCACTACAATCTCTCCATCCGGCTTCCGCACTGCCACTGCATAGTCATCCTTATTCTTCATCATGATGCCTTCCATCACAGCCTGTCCGCCGATACCTGAAGATTTCATATATTGTCCTCCTGATAATAGAAAAGGTTGAGATTCCGTAAAATCTCAACCCGTTACCTTCTTGGATTATTTTAATCCGTATTTCTTGTTGAACTTGTCTACACGACCACGAGCCTGTGTTGCTTTCTGCTGTCCTGTGTAGAATGGGTGGCACTTAGAGCAGATTTCTACGTGGATATCTTCGCTTGTAGATCCTGTTACAAAAGTGTTACCACAGTTACAAGTTACAGTTGCCTGATGATATGCTGGATGTATTCCTTCTTTCATTTCGTTTCACCTCTTCTTTATTATCGTCGTGCTTAATGCACTTTATTTCGTTTCATAAACAGCTTATTTATTGTATCATAAAACTTTTACATTGTCTAGATTAATTTTGTCTTTTTTACCATTTGAATTAATTCTTTATTACTTCTGGTTCTCGAGAACATATTTAAGATATTCTCTACTGCCTCGTCAGAGCGCATTCCATTGAGTGCCTTGCGCATATGATCTACCGCTTCCAGCTCTTCCGGAGACAACAGCAGATCCTCTCTTCTGGTTCCGGACTTCGGAATATCGATTGCCGGGAACATACGCTTCTCAGAAAGCTTTCTGTCAAGCACCAGCTCCATATTACCGGTTCCCTTAAATTCCTCATATACCACATCATCCATACGGCTTCCCGTATCTACCAGTGCTGTTGCAAGAATGGTCAGGCTTCCGCCTTCGCGCATATTTCTTGCTGCACCGAAGAATCGCTTCGGCATATGAAGTGCTGCCGGATCAAGACCGCCGGACAGCGTTCTTCCAGACGGTGCTACCGTCAGGTTATAAGCTCTTGCAAGTCTGGTGATACTATCCAGAAGAATCATAACATCTTTACCATGCTCTACCAGTCTCTTAGCACGCTCAATCACCATCTCGGATACCCGCTTGTGATGCTCCGGCAATTCATCAAATGTGGAATAGATTACTTCCACATTTGCTCCTTCAATTGCCTCCTTAATATCGGTTACTTCCTCCGGGCGTTCATCAATCAGAAGAATCAGCATATGCACTTCCGGATTATTCTTTCGCACAGACAATGCCACCTGTTTTAAAAGCGTTGTCTTACCGGCTTTCGGTGGCGATACGATCATACCTCGCTGGCCCTTACCAATTGGAGACATAAGATCCATGATACGCATGGCAGTGCTGGTCTTTCCCGTCTCAAGAGATAATCTCTTATTTGGAAAAATTGGTGTAAGATCTTCAAAGTTTGGTCTCTTGGCAGCAATTGCAGGATGAATACCGTTAACTTTAGATAAATACAACAATGCACTGAATTTCTCCTGCTGTGTCTTAATTCTCGTATTACCTTCCAGGATATCTCCCGTCTTCAGATTAAATCTGCGGATCTGTGAAGGCGATACATATACATCATTCTCTCCCGGCAGATAGTTTTCACAACGGATGAATCCAAAGCCTTCCGTCATTACTTCCAGAATACCGCTGGCCGTCTCACCGCTGTCCAACTTATCTATATCGTGAATCTCCTGCTTGTCCCGGTCTCCGGTATTAGCAGAACGCTCTTTATCGCGAATATCTTCTTCCAGCATACGTTCTATAAGCTGTGCCTTCTTCATGCCTGATATACCGGATATATCGCGTGCTTTGGCAAGCTCTTTTAATGTAGCCAGAGGAAGCGATTCATACTTTTCTCTCATCATATAATCTTCGTTTCCTTTCTGAGTTCTTTTCTGATTATTAACTTATTAACCACCGTTATTAATCTTCATTAATCTTCAATTTTAATTCACACTCATTAGCATAGGGAATGCAGCCGAACTGGCTGTTGAATTTATGTATCTTATTATACACGATTCTGATATTTTTGCAAACCTTTTTTGTCCACTCTGATAGCTCTTCCAATTTGACTTGAACTGTTAAGGATGTTATGATATTTAATGTCGTCGGAACACTCCGAAGACATTGTATTCTAACATTAACGAAGATAAAGAAAAGGTGAATCAATATGACAGCAAATGAACTTGCATTACAGATGCACAAGAAATGGAATGGTAAGATTGAAACCACTGCCAAATCTCACGTCAGAACAAGGGAAGATCTGGCTATCGCATATACTCCAGGTGTAGCAGAACCTTGTAAGGTTATTGCCAAGGATCCAACGGCAGCCTACACTTATACAATGAAAGCAAATACAATTGCCGTTGTCTCTGACGGAAGTGCCGTATTGGGACTCGGTAACATCGGTGCTCTGGCAGGTATGCCTGTTATGGAAGGTAAGGCTGTCCTCTTCAAAGAACTTGGTGGTATTAATGCTGTACCAATCTGTCTGGATACACAGGATACAGAAGAAATCATCCGTACTATAGTAAATATCGCACCTGCATTTGGTGGCATCAACCTGGAAGATATCAGTGCTCCACGCTGTTTTGAAATTGAGGAACGACTGAAAGAACTCCTGGATATTCCGGTATTCCACGATGATCAGCACGGTACTGCCATCATCGTCCTCGCAGGCATTATTAACGCTATGAAAGTTGCAGGCAAAGACAAAGAGACTGCACAGGTCGTTGTAAATGGTGCCGGTTCTGCCGGAGTTGCCATTACTAAGCTTCTGCTCCGTTATGGTTTCAAGCATGTCACCATGTGTGACATCAATGGTATGTTAAATGAATCCTCACCGAATCTGAACTGGATGCAGAAGGAAATGGTGAAAGTAACCAATCTGGAAGGCAGACAGGGAACTCTTGCCGACGCATTAAAAGGTGCTGACATTTTTGTCGGTGTATCTGCTCCAAATATTGTCACCAAAGAAATGGTCGCTTCTATGAACCACGATGCTATCCTCTTTGCCATGGCGAATCCTGTTCCGGAGATCATGCCGGATCTTGCAAAAGAAGCCGGAGCCAAAGTTGTTGGTACGGGACGCAGCGATTTCCCGAACCAGATTAACAACGTTATGGCATTTCCTGGCATTTTCCGTGGTGCACTGGAAGGACATGCTACTAAGATCACAGAAGAAATGAAGCTTGCCTGCGCGGAAGCAATCGCAAGTCTGGTACCGGACGACGAACTGACTGAGACACACATCGTACCGGATGCACTGGATCCTATCATTGCTGATGTCGTGAGCAAAGCTGTCAAAGAGCTGATATAATATGCAGAAAGAAAACAGAACGCCCCAGCCAGTCCGCTGGGGCGAAAAACGCTTTTATTCTCTGGATTACTACCTGAAACAGACTTACGGGCACAAGCTCTATAAGATCGCACTGGATGCCGGCATGACCTGTCCCACCAGAGACGGTACGCTGGGGACACGCGGCTGCATCTTCTGCAGTGCCAAAGGTTCCGGTGACTTTGCAGCCGACCGTTCGTTGTCTGTCACCGAACAGCTTATTCAGGGTAAAGAAATCATCCGGAACAAATTCCACGCAGATGGATACATTGCTTATTTTCAGGCATTTACGAACACCTACGCGCCTGTCGAACGACTGCGCCAGGTTTTTACCGAAGCAATCAATGCGCCGGATGTAGAAATCTTGTCCATCGCTACCAGACCGGACTGCCTCGGACCGGAAGTATTAGAACTTTTGCAGGAACTGTCTCAGATCAAACCAGTCTGGGTCGAACTTGGATTGCAGACCATCCATCCGGATTCTGCTACATTCATCAGGCGGGGATACGAGCTTTCGGTGTTTCTGGAAGCCGTAGAGAATCTGCGCAGGATTGGAATCTCTGTTATCGTCCATGTAATCCTCGGACTTCCGGGTGAGACTTTCGACCAGATGCTTGAGACCGTTCAATATCTAAATACACTGGATATCCAGGGCATCAAATTACAGCTCCTCCACATACTGGAGGGTACGGATCTTGCGGATTATTACCGCGAGCATCCATTTCCGGTTATGACTATGGATGAATATCTGGCACTCTTAGGTGACTGTATCAGCCATCTGAGACCAGACATTGTGATTCACCGGTTAACCGGCGACGGTCCATCTAAGCTCTTGATCGAGCCGCAATGGACCACGCGTAAGCGCGACACGCTAAATCGGCTAAATGCCTATCTAAAAACCCAGAACATCTGGCAGGGAAGGAGTTATACCAATGGCACAACCACTTACACTGTATAAGCTAATCGTATTATATATGCTGGATCGTGTAGATTTCCCGCTGTCCACATCGCAGATATCAGAATTCGTGCTGGACAAAGGCTATACTACTTACTTTAAGCTGCAGCAGGCTCTGTCGGAACTGATGGATGCCGGACTGATCCGGGATGAATCCACACATAACCGTACCTTGTATCATCTGACAGAAGACGGTTCCTCTACGATTGATTATTTTAAAAACAACATTTCACAGGATATTCAAAAAGATGTTAATGAATATCTGAAAGAAAAGAAATATGATTTAAAGAATGAAAGTTCTGTCAAAGCAGATTACTACCGCAATACCAATCAGGAATATTCGGTACACTGTCAGGTAACCGAGAACGCACTGCCGTTGATCGATCTTACGATTACAGTGCCTTCCGAAGCCGAAGCACAGGCTGTAACCGACAACTGGCAGAAAAAGAACCAGGAGCTCTACGCCACTATTATGGCAAAGCTTCTTGGATAGTCATTCATTTTACAAGGGAGGGTATGACTCATAACGAGTCATACCCTCCCTGCTTTGGAACTATCTATTTCCCGACAGCCCCTTTGTATGTTCTTATATGTTTGTCTTACTGTTATACTGCCATTGCCCGGTCATACACAATCTTACGACTGATCACACCGATATCTTCCAGTTCATTGACCATCCGATATACGGTTGCAATTCCAATCCCACTGTCTACCTTAGAGGCAAGATAGTGGATCTCCTTGCAGCTGGAACACTGATTATTAAGTATAACATCCAGAAGTTCCAGTCGCTGCTTTGTGATACGGCATCCTTTTTCCCTGAGCCTTGCAATGATCAGTTCTTTCTGTTCATTCATATTGAGACCTCTTATTTCTTCTTTGTCTGGTTTATTGATGTCGTATGTTCGGATGAACAGCTTCCGGCGCATCCACTGCATCCAGCGCATCCCCCACTGCATTTTCCGTTCTTTTTATCACGAATCACGCTTCTTGCCGCGAAATATACGATCACCAACAAAACCGCCAATACCACAATTGTTCCCATGACAATTCCTCCCTTAACAGGCAGGAGAATTATTTAGCGCCTGCCACGCTTCTTACATTTACATTTAATGTCTTACTTTCTTTGTATGGTCTGAACAGCAGATAAACAAATCCAAGGATCAGAATGAATGCCACGATCGTTCCAAGTCCAAATCCACCACCCATAGCAAGTGTACCAATCTGGTAAATGCAAAGTGAAACGATGTATGCAAGACCACACTGATATCCGATTGCAAACCAGAACCATTTTGCATTGTTCATTTCTCTCTTGATAGCTCCCATTGCCGCAAAGCAAGGTGCACACAGGAGGTTAAATACCAAGAATGAGTAACCTGCTGCTACAGTCATGCTTCCTGCGAGCTGTCCCCAGATTTCTGTACCATCTTCTGCTACTTCTGCAAAACCGAACAGCTGTCCGAATGTTCCTACTACGTTCTCTTTTGCTACAAGTCCTGTGATAGCTGCAACAGCCATCTTCCAGTTGCCCCATCCCAGCGGTGTAAAGATCCAGGCGATCAGGTTACCGATCTTAGCAAGGATACACTCTGCCTGAGCTGCTTCCATAGCTGCTCCTTCGAGTCCGTCAAAGTTCAACATGCCGAATCCTGCATCTGTCCATCCGAAGTTCAGCAGGAACCAAACAACGATTGTTGATAATGTAATAATTGTACCAGCTTTCTTGATAAATGACCATCCACGTTCCCACATACTTCTCAGTACATTACCGATGGTTGGCATATGGTATGCAGGCAGCTCCATAACGAATGGTGCCGGATCTCCCGCGAACATCTTAGTCTTCTTCAGGATAATACCTGAGCAGATGATAGCTGCGATACCTACAAAGTAAGCACTCGGTGCTACCCATGAAGCTCCATTGAAGATTGCTCCTGCGATCAGGGCAATGATAGGAAGCTTCGCTCCACAAGGGATAAATGTTGTAGTCATAATTGTCATCTTACGGTCACGATCATTCTCGATGGTACGGGAAGCCATAACTCCAGGAACACCACAACCGGTTCCGATCAGCATCGGGATAAATGATTTACCGGACAGTCCGAATTTACGGAAGATACGGTCCATGATAAATGCTACACGAGCCATGTATCCGCAGGACTCCAGGATTGCCAGGAAGAAGAACAGTACCAGCATCTGTGGTACGAATCCAAGTACGGCACCTACACCAGAGATAATACCATCAACGATCAGTCCTGTTAACCAGTCTGCGCAGCCGATTCCTTCGAAGAAAGACTGTGCCGCCGGAATGATCCATTCTCCAAACAGTGTATCATTGGTCCAGTCTGTCAGGATAGCACCTACAGTTGTTACAGATACATAATAAACGATCCACATGATGACTGCAAAGATTGGAAGCGCTAACCATCTGTTGGTCACGATACGGTCAATCTTATCAGATGTCGACATTTCTTTGGCTCTGTTCTTAGTTACGCAGTCACCGATGATAGATGAAATATATACATATCTTTCATTTGTGATAATGCTTTCTGTATCATCATCAAACGCATCTTCCATCTCTTTGATCTCAGCAGATACATCCGGTGCACTCTTCATCTGAGATGCAATCTTATCGTCCTTCTCAAGAAGTTTGATAGCGAAGAATCTCTCCTGTTCTGCCGGAACAATACCAGTCAGACGGTTTTCTACTGCACTGATGATCTCTTCTGCCTTGGCACTGAACTCGTGCGCAGGCTCGATCACTTTTCTGGCATTAGCCAGCTTCACTGCTTTTTCAGCTGCTTCTTTAATTCCAGTTCCCTTCAGTGCGGAAATAGATACCACTTCACAGCCAAGTTTTTCTGAAAGTTTATTCAAGTGAATCTTATCACCATTTTTTTCCAGAAGATCAGCCATGTTAACTGCCATAATTACCGGAATACCAAGCTCCATAATCTGTGTGGTCAGATACAGGTTACGCTCGATATTGGTTCCGTCTACGATATTGATGATCGCATCCGGTCTCTCGCCGATCAGGTAATTTCTGGCAACCACTTCCTCCAATGTGTATGGAGACAGGGAATAGATACCCGGAAGGTCCATGATCACAACGTCTTTGTGTCCTTTTAATTTACCCTCTTTTTTCTCTACTGTAACGCCAGGCCAGTTTCCTACAAACTGATTGGAACCTGTCAGTGCGTTAAACAATGTTGTCTTACCACTATTCGGATTACCCGCAAGTGCAATTTTTACTGACATTTCATTTCTCCTTTTCCTATTAGTTTGTCATTTCTTCCCAAAGTAAGTTCTTACTAACTATTGGGCAAAAAATTAATCTACACAGATCATTTCAGCATCTGCTTTTCTGATGGAAAGCTCGTATCCACGAACAGTGACTTCGATCGGATCTCCCAGAGGCGCTACTTTTCTTACAAATACATCTACACCTTTGGTGATTCCCATGTCCATGATTCTTCTCTTAACCGGACCGTCACCTGTCAGTTTGGTTACTTTTACTGTCTGACCACAGGCTACATTTTTTAAAGTCTTCATTTCCTTCTTCCTTTCTTACCTTCCTAAACCATAACCTTCATTGCAATATCTTTACCGACCGCAACTCTGGAATCTCTCACATTAACAATAACGCTTCCCTGAACGTCTGATACTACTGTGACAGTTCCACCAACCGTGAAGCCCAGACTTTCCAGAAACTTCCTGGTCTCTTCTTTTCCGCCAATCCTCTTAATTGTTACTGGTTCACCTACATTTGCCATAGTAAGTGGCATCATAATCGACCTCTTTTCTTAATGCGTTAGATTAAAGATGATATTTCTTATCATCTATGATTTTCATCGTTAGTATACACTAACATATATTAGATGTCAAGTATATTTCTTAGTTTTAACTAACTGACGAAATATCTCATTTTTAATTGGATTTTTTCTACATATTTGCCCTTTTCATTTAAATATGGTATATTAATAAGATAATAAGATACTAGCAAACGAGGTATGATAAATGATTAAGAATGAATCCGCTGAAAATTATCTTGAAACCATCCTGGTCCTCAGCGAACGGTGTCCGGTTGTTCGCTCTGTAGATATTGCTACCGAACTGGATTTCAAGAAATCAAGCGTAAGTGTTGCTATGAAAAAGCTCCGCCAGAGTGGTCACATCGTCGTATCGCCGGAAGGATACATCACACTTACTCCGGAAGGTAAAGAAGTTGCAGAACGCATCTATGAACGTCATCAGGTCATTTCCGCATGGCTGACCAAGCTTGGTGTCAATGCTGAAATTGCCGCTGAAGATGCCTGCCGTATCGAACATGTAATCAGCGCAGAGAGTTTCGCAGCACTGAAGAAGCACATTAAAGAAGACAACTGATAACTTTTGCGTTATCAGTTGCCTTCTTTTTATTTTCTCTATAAATTCTTTTTACTAATCTTTTCTAAAATTCTTTTCGCTGACTCCGTTACCGCAAGTCCACCTGTACTGGTCTCCTTCAGACAAACCGGAAGATCATTACCGATCCGCCGCATACTGTCAATCGTATCATCCGGTGTAATCGCGCTGCGGATACCAGCCATAGCAAGCTGTGCTCCTGCTACTGCATTCATCACACCTGCCACATTCCGCTTAATGCACGGGACTTCTACCAGTCCACCCACCGGATCACAGGCAAGTCCCAGCATATTCTTTAGAGAAAATGTCGCCGCCTGTACGATCTGCTCATTATCACCGCCCTGCAGATAAGCCAGTGCTCCTGCTGCCATGGCACTTGCCGAACCAATCTCCGCCTGACAACCGCCAGACGCTCCCGCAATTGATGCATTCTCTGCGATTACTTTCCCGATCCCCGCTGTCACCAAGAGTGCCTGCACGATTTCTTCTTTCGATGCATGCTCACAGTCCTCATAGCTAAGCACTACCGCAGGAATCACTCCACAGGATCCCGCTGTCGGTGCTGCCACGATCCGTTTCATACAGGCATTGGACTCTGCCATCTTAAGTGCCTTTTCCATCGCCAGACTGGTATACGGACTACAGAGATTCTTCCCACTGGCATTATATGCACGCATCTTCTCACCGTCTCCACCGGCTGCACCACTGCCGGATCGCAATTCTGCATCATAATTCTCATCTGCCAGACGCATTGCTTCATACATGCGCTCCATCTTCTGAAATACCTGTTCTTCCGTCAATCCGCTTTCAGCCGCTTCCTGTTCCATTACAGCTTCCCAGATCTTTTGATTTCCACATTCACATATCTCCAGCAATTCTCTGATACTGTGATATTCTGCCATTTACTCGTCCTCCGCTTTCTTCAGATAAGTTACTTTCAGGATGCCTTCTACTCTCTCCAGCCAACGTATGCCTTCTTCCGGAATCTCCTGATCACATTCTACTACCATAACTGCCCGCCCGCCTTTGCCAGAGCGATATAGCTGCATCGTAGCAATATTGACCGACTTGTGCGCAAGCATCGCCGTCACTTCTGATACATGCCCCGGCTGATCCAGATTGTGTACGATCAGCGTCGGATTCTCTCCTGAGAAATTCGTCTCGATACCATCAATCTGTGCGATATTGATTCTCCCACCTCCAAGAGACTCTCCGATAATCTCCAGCTTCTTACCGGATTCTCCTTTCAGGCGAAGAAGTGCGGAATTCGGATGTCCTTCTTTTAGGATTGCCTCTCCAAATCTCAGTTTGATTCCCCGCTCTTTTGCAATCTCTATACTATTCGGGATTCGGTAATCATCTGGCTTCATCCCCATTAGACCGCCTACCAGCGCACGGTCTGTACCATGTCCTCTTCCAGTAGCCAAAAACGATCCATATAACAGTATCTCCGCTTCTTTTACTTCTTCTCCCAGAAGATTACGCGCCACAAATCCAATACGCACTGCACCAGCTGTATGTGAACTGGACGGTCCAACCATCACCGGTCCTATGATCTCAAATATATTCATACCGTTCTCCTTTCTCATGCCCGTGCCACAAATTTCATTTTCACTTTCTTACGTACAAACCAGTAACAGATCACCTGCATAACAATTGTGATAAACCAGGATGCCGGATAAGAAATGAACAACAGATCCAATGCTCTGTGTGATGGAAAGATCATAAAGATCCACACGATTCTGGTTCCTACTGTACCAAGCACCGACAATATCATCGGTACTGTTGAATATCCCATTCCACGCAGTGCTCCCGGGAACAGATCCATGATTCCGCACAGGAAATACGTAATTGTGGTACATGAGAATATTGCCATGCCATTTTTTATTACTTCTGCCTCTGATGTGTAGATCCGCAGAATCTCCGGACCAAACATATATGCACATGTTCCTAATACTAACAGTATCCCGCAGGACAATATCATACAATCAATCAATACACGATCCATCCGCTTCGGCTTTCCCGCACCATAATTCTGACTGGTAAAACTCATGCATGCCTGTGTCACTGCATTAGCAGACATATATAAGAAGCCAAGAATATTGTTTGCAGCTGTATAACCTGCCATTGCTACAGAACCAAATGAATTTACTGATGACTGCAGCAGCGCATTGGACAGATTGATGACCATACTCTGGATGCCGGCCGGAATGCCCACCTGAAAGATCTGCTTCAAATACACACCTCTGATCGTCAATTTAGAAAATCTAAGCTGATAACTACTCTCCGTCTTGTACAGACAGCGCAGGATTAAAATACAGGATATCATCTGGGAAATGGCTGTAGCAATCGCCACTCCCGCCACATCCAGATGAAATGCAATAACCAGGATCAGATTCAGTATTGCATTGATCACTCCGGATATAATAAGAAACATCAATGGACGCTTTGTATCTCCTACCGCTCTCAGTATCGCCGCACCATAATTGTACAACATAAAAAATGGCATCCCCATAAAATATATCTTCATATATAATGCTGCCTGCTCAATGACATCATCCGGCGTTCCCATGATCTCCAGTGCATATCTGGAACAGATTAATCCTACGAAAGCCATTACAACACCGCTGATCAGGGCAAATGTGATCGCTGTATGTACTGTCTCAGACATCTCCTGGTCTCTTCCGGCAGCATAGAATCTGGCCGCAAGTACATTGGCTCCCAACGACACGCCGATAAACAGATTCGTAAACACATTGATCAGCGCCGTTGTAGAACCAACCGCCGCCAATGCCCAACTTCCACTGAACCTTCCTACCACGATAATATCTACTGCATTAAACAGTAACTGCAAAATTCCTGACACCATAAGCGGTACTGAAAATGAGATTAACTTATCCATAATCGTGCCATTGCACATATCTATTTCATATTTATTCTTCTTCAATCTGACTCACTCCCTCAGAATCCTTTGTCAATAATTCCCTTCTCTGTCTATCATACCAGTATTTTACAATAAAAGATACGCCCTGTCCGAAAACAGGGCGCTGTGTCTGATCTTACCAATCAGTATACAGGTCAATATTACCTTTTCCACTTCCGCTGTCATACACTTTGCCGGCTCCTAATGAAGTCTGAACAACTGTGCCTTTCGGATAATCATCACTTGCAACTACGATGTAATTATCCTTGTCGCGAATCGTACCATCGCTCGCAATATGGCGTCCAGGAATCGCCAGTCCTCCTCCCGGAAGTACTTTCTGTGAATAATAGGTCTCAGAATGTCCATTAAACCAGATACGTCCCTTAGACGGGGTCAAGCCACCTGATGGGATCACATAGTTACCATGATTATTTCCGGAATTGCTTCCAGAATTGCTGTTAGATGAACTATTGCTTCCGGAATTCGTGTTACTTGACGAACTATTATTCTTATTAGAAGAAGTCGTTGTGTTCGCAGCTGCTTCTGCTGCTTTTTGCTTCGCTGCTTCCTCTTCCTTTGCCTTAGCATCACGTGCTGCCTGAAGCTGTGCATTAAATGTAGCAAGATCTGTCGATGTGGCAGCAGCCTTCGCCTGCAATTCTGCTTGCTCGCTGTTCAGCTGTTCCTTCAGATCTGCCAGTTCTGTCTGCTGGCTCTTCAGGTCATCTTCCTGTGTCTCGATACCTTCACGTACTTTCACCAGGTTCTCCAGCATATCCCTGTCATACTCGGTGACATTCTGAACAAAATCTGCTTTATTCAGTAAATCTGCCATGCTGTCTGCACTGAATAGCATAGAGATCATACTCTCCGAACCATTCTCGTACATGTACTTAATACGGGACTTCATATTTTCATATTGCTTCTCTTCATTGTTACGCGAAATCTGAAGTGATGCTTCCAGTCGGAACACTTCATTGTTCGACTCTTCAATCTGTGCCTCGGTCTCAGCAATCTTATCACTGATCTCAACCATATCCTGATTAATCCCGTCCAGTTGATCCTGCAGATTACTGGTCTTATTCTCAAGGCTCTTAATGTCCTCTGCATGCACCGGCATAGATGACAGTGCGACACCGAATGCACAGATAAGGGCTGTTCCGTACCGTGCGATTCGTTTTTTATGCATTCTCATAAATATAATCCTTTCCTGAATGTTTTGGGGTTAACACTTAGGTATTATATAGCATTTTCTCAAAAAGAACAACCCCATAGAATTCAGAGGTCAAATGTTAAGGAATATTTAAGCCTTATATATGATTCTATTCTCCAAACTATTGAATATTTAATTTTGCCATCAGCGCTTCCTGCAACACCTGTGAGAAATTCACTCCCGCTTTGATTGCAGCTTCATTCATCCATTCCGGAATGCTAAGAGTCTTTTTCACTGCCCTCGAACAATGTCATGTCTGCTCTGATCCATATCGATGGATCCTTCAGTTCCGATACCGAAGGGCTTCTTCTGCATCCGGCATTATGGCTCTGCTGCTTACCAGGAGCAGAACCAATAAGAATCTATAAAAATATTTTTTCTATTCTATCCAGAGCAGCATCCAGTGTTGCTCTGGTCACTGCAAAATTCATGCGGACAAATCCACGTCCTTCTTCGCCATGTTCCAGACCATTATTCAGCTGAATTCCTGCCTGCTCCATGAATACTTCATCTACTTTTTCCGGATCAATACCAGATTCTCTACAATCAATCCAAAACAGGAAACTGGCTTCCGGCTTTAATGGTGTGATCGGCAGTTTTCTTCGTCTCACTTCTTCGATAAAGTAATCTCTGTTGGCAGTCAGGTATGCGGTTACCTGCTCCAGCCAGTCATCCGCTTCTCCACCAGTCACTGCTGTTACTGCTGCAATCGCATAAGAATTGGATGCATATGCAAAACTATATGGAATCAGATAATCCATCCATTCCTTCTGCATTTTCTCATTTGCAATAAACACAATTCCATGCGGAAGGCTCATGATGTTAAAGCCTTTACTGAAGCTGAATACCTGAATCGCAATCTCTCTGGCTTTCTCTGATACAGCGAGAATCGGAATGTGCTTATAATCTTCATACGTAATCAGAAAATGTACTTCATCGGATATAATCCGCACCTGATTTGCCGCACAGATATCTACCATTATTTTCAGCTCATCCTGTGTAAATACACGCCCAGTCGGATTCTGCGGATTCACAAGCAGAAATATCGAAGGCTTGTACTCCTTGATCTTTTTTTCAAAATCATCAAAGTCAATCTCATATCTTCCACCCTGAAGCTTCATAGCATTTCCCAGGAACTTTCTTCCGGATGCCTCTATCGCGCTTCTGAGCGGAGTGAAGTAAGGTGTATGCATCAATACATAATCACCTTTTTCACTGAATTTCTCCATAACCAGACGAACCGCTCCGATCGTTCCCGGCACATTGCTCATCCAGTCTTTCTTCACATCTAACTGATAGTTTTCTCGAAACCATCGTATCACAGACTGAAAATAACTCTCCGGCTTGAATCGGTAATTATATGTATTCTCCTCGCAGATTGGCTGCAGTACTTTCCGTATACACGGTGCACAGGTAAAATCCATATCTGCGGTTCCCATTCCAATGATATCGTCTCTGCCTTTCGGCTGTTCCCATCGGATCGATCCATCCTGCCTGTGATCCCCTGTTTCATCAAAATTATATTTCATTCTTATTCCTCAATCTTCTTTATCTTTACCTGCAAAATGATAAATGCCAGTGAAAGAATCGGTGTCATCCAGTTCAGGAATGCATACGGCATATAAGCCAGTGTCGATACGCCTAATACTCCTGCTGCAAACTGTGCGCCTACATTCCATGGTACCAATGCACTACCAAGCGTACCTACATCCTCCAGGATTCTGGATAAGTTCTGGCTCTTCAGATTGTATTTCTGGAATGCACTTCCAAATAAGGTTGCAACCATGACAAAAGCAAAGTTATTATCCGCAATAACCAGAATACACAGCAGTGTTGCACACCATGCCATCAGCATAATACCTCTTGGTGATTTGTATTTCTCCGTAATGTAATGGAAAATAGGTTCCAGCATTCCTGTCTTATCCAGGATTCCACCAAGTCCAAGTCCTCCTACAAATACTGCAAGCAGACTCAGCATACTTGTCATACCGCCACGGTTCAACAGGCTGATCAAAATCTCATTCTTGGTCTCACAGGTAAATCCGCTATATAAAAATGTTCCCATATCAGCTACAGAATAGCCCTGATAGAACACTGCGATCAGAATCGCAACCACGGTTCCTGACATCATAGACACGATGGTTCCCTTTTTCATCAGAATCATCACAATTACAACTACAATCGGAATAACCGGAATCAAATTGATGTGAAACATTCCCTTTAATCCATTCATAATACTGTCGACAGTACTTGCATCGTAGCTATCGCCGGAAATACCGATACCGATTCCCAGATAAATAACTAACGATACAACTGCTGCAGGAATTGTAGTCTGCATCATGGCTTTGATATGATCCATAATGTAAGTCTCTGTAATCGTAGAACACATGATCGTGCTGTCTGACATCGGTGACATCTTATCACCAAACCACGCGCCGCTGACTACCGCACCTGCTGTAATTGCAGGATTCACGCCAAGTCCAGCGCCAACACCCATCATCGCAATACCTACCGTTCCAAGGGTTCCCCATGAGGTTCCCATGATTACTGACATGATACAGCACATGACGAATGTAAGTGCAAGGAAGAATTTAGGAGTGATCAGTTTCAATCCGGCTACTAAGATGGTCGGAACCGTTCCGGCAGCCATAAATGACGCGATCATCATGCCAACCGCAAGGATGATCGCTGCCGGAGCAATACATTTCTGTGCCATCTCATATGCAAAGCCTTCCATTTCTGAGAAGCTGTAACCCAGATGCGCTGCAAATGGCCACATAATCATCCAGCATAAAAACAACAGTATCGCAATATTTACATTAAATACGCCAATCCCTACCGCAATAAATGCGACAATCAATACGATTGCCAGGGATGAAAGAGTAAGGGATGCTTTTTTCTTTTCCATAGTAATCTCCATTCATTTTATACAACTATTTGTTACTATTTCATCTGGCCAAATGAACTGCTGCCCTGTTGATATAACTGTTCAGAACAACAGAAAAGGCGTTAACGAATCTTCCTTACACTTTTTCCAAAGCTCGGCTTTCCCGGTATGCCGATAGCAGGAGATTCGCTAACACCTTATATTCAATGCAGTCAGTATAGCATCAAAGTTTTTAAAACACAATTTAAGAATACTTATAACTATTTATTTTCTATTCTAATACTGCCGCTTTGCGGAAGAAATAAGTTCCAATTACAAACAGTACTGCAATCAAGAGGTTCGTTAATCTCTCATCTGATATATATCCTTCCGGAAAATGCCACATGCGGAAGTTCATAAAAGCTACTGTTCTTTGGACAGATCGGGCGATACAGCGGATCTGCCACAATGATCTTTGCATCTTTCAATGCCTCTTCCATTGCTTCTTCTCCAAGCAATACTTTATCTTTTCCACCAAGTAATGCTTCACATTCTTTTAATGGACACAAGACGCGAACTGCACATCCATACTTTTTCTCGATACCCGCTGCTAAAGATCCCATCGTAACAGGTTCACCGATCAGTGTAATGTCTGCATCCTGCTGCATGCGGTTCTGCAAATATACCGTCGGCTGCTCTGGCTGTCTGACACCTGCCTTGTCCAGTGCATTTGAGATTTCTTCTACCATCCATTGATTCGGTGTTCCGACTACATATGGCATTCCGAATTTTTCCCGAAGCACTTTCGCTGCGCGCAGTCCCACGGCTGATACCACCAGGTTCACATCCGCTTCCGCAGATCGCTGCAGCGTCTCAAGTTCATCTCCCATTGCCCACGTTGAGACAACCTTCCATCCGTACTGCTCCAGATTAGCTTTTAATAATTCAACATTTTCCTGTGGTCCAAAATCCAGTGGTGTCACGCCTAACAGGTTAACACTGCGGGAAGAACCGTCTTTCTTGCTATCGGGCACTTCAACAAACCGCTTTGCAATTTCTTCCAGTGCAATACCTGCACCATACACATAGTCATGCATGCCATTCGTCGGCACAGGAAATGCCGGAATCCCGGTTTCTACCTCAATGACTCTTGCAATTGCCGGAAAATCCGTACCGTTCATAAATGGGATCGGAGAACCTGCCAGTGCGATGAATTTGGGATGCAGTTCTCTGGCTGCATGCTCGATATCATCAATGAATTTCCGGTCATTTCCCAGGATCGCATCGATCTCTGTCAGACCTGAAATAAAGATCAGGCTGTCCTGATCGTACCAGCGGATCTCGTCATGAGTATTATAAGTAGAGTTACATCCGGACGGATCGTGCATCACGGTCATTCCGCCCAGTTCATACAGTGCGGAACACACGCCGGACACATCTGCCGTATAAATCGGTATAATTCGATATGATTGTCTCATAGGCAGCACTCGCACCCCCATCCCTTTTGTACCACAAGTTGTTCCGTATCTTTTTCTTCACGGTATGCTTCCATCATCAGTTCTGCTGTCCTGCGGATACCATCAAATCCATACAGACCTTCTCCCTGCACCAGATTAACAAAATGGCGGCTTCTGCTAAAATACGCTGCCTTCTGTCCGATGGCAAGCACTTCCTTTTCTCCGCCTCTTGGCAACATCCGCATTTTCACCTGGATCGTTGCGATCAGTTCCAGTTCCGGTGCGCACTCCTGCAGCCAGTCAAATGCGTCTTTTTCCTCCGGGCTGATACCATCCAGATACACCGCTTTGACGTTAAATCCATGTGTCAGAAGCAGTTTTGCCAGCCCAAGAGGTCTCGGATGATACAGATAATCCAGTGCAACCGGCATATCTCCGATCAGATCCTTTGCTGCTGCCAGCGCAGATTCACAGGATTCCTTCTCGCGTGTCAGTTCCGCTTCTGTCAGTTCCGGAAGTCCCAATGCATCCGTAAGCTGCTTTAACTGTTGCTCGATCTCTTCATAATTGAAACTTCCCGGCAGATACAGATGCTCCCGATTCAGCCTGCGCGCCTGTGTCTCCATCCCGTATTTGCCAGCCGGATAAATGTCAAGAAATACCTTGCCTTTGCTCATATCCAATAGATCCTGCCACGTGTCGCACGTCGGAAGTTCCCGCACAGTATAACCATATCGTTTTAATAAACGCTTGATATCACTGCTCTCATTCAATGCAAAGTCACTGCCCAATACGGATACTGTTTTTTCATCCGGCTCCCCATCCGGCAATGGATCATACACGGCTTTCCGCAGCTTCTGATCCGGCGTTAGCCCATGCTTTTGCATGATTGGATCCATATAACAGCGAATAAAGCAGATATCCGGGAAACGATGCTCCAATTCACTGTAAATGTAATCCAGATTGCTTCCCACAAAATGATGCAGACATACCGTAAACAGCAGCACCGCTTTTGGATGATCTCCACGTTTGTTCAACACATCCGTCACACCCTCAACGGTAATATCCTCCAGATTACTGTTCAGCAGGTCCTGCTCTTCCAGAATAACAAATGAAAAACGATCTGCCGCATTCATCTCTGCCGCTGTCAGCACAACACCACGCATACAATTGTCTGCACATACATAGATCTGAATAGATTCCGGTACCTGCATTCCGCTATGTACAATGTTCCAGTTACCATGCACCGGAGAATTATACTCCAGTTCCGAAGCAAATGGAGCCGGATACGATGCGTCTTTGATTTTTAACACAGCCTCTTTTGAATCTATTTTTTTCCCTGCTCGCTGCAACATCTATACATCCTCCCTGCAGATGGCATACATCTGATTTGCAAGAGTGCGGTATTCCCCTGCCATAGCACTGTCCGGATAGCATTCCATTAATGTCTTTTTCTGTTCCTCAGAAAGTGGCACCTGCTCACTGTGGGACAACGTGCCAATGACAGATGTACGGAAGTCTTCTGCCAGTTCTTCCACTTTCTCCTCTTCTCTCGGAACATTTCTGCGGTTTAAAATGAATCCGCCAAGTTCCGCATATCCACGGTTTTTAAAATTATCCACTGCCATCGCGATATTCGCAGCTGCGTGAATTGCCATATTTTCTCCGGACGTAATGATAAATACTTTATCAGCGTAACCATTCCGCATCGGCATGGAAAATCCACCGCAGACCACATCACCGAGTACGTCATATATAACCACATCCGGCTTATACACATCATATGCACCCAGTTCTTTTAGCTTTTCCAGTGCCGTGATAATCCCGCGGCCGGCACAGCCAAGTCCCGGTGTCGGTCCGCCGGCCTCCACGCAGATGACACCGTTATATCCGATGCGGATCATATCCTCCAACTGCAATGCCTGTTTTTTCTCATTATACAGATCAAGCACTGCCGGAACTGCTTCCCCATGACGGAGCAATATCGTAGAATCTGCTTTCGGATCACAGCCAATCTGCATCACCTTAAGCCCCGTCTCTGCCAAAGCTGCTGCCACATTGGAAACGGTCGTAGATTTACCGATTCCGCCTTTTCCATATACTGCTATCCTGATCAATCGTCTGTTCCTCCTTCTGCCGGAGTTATAACATTGGAATATGCCGTCTTCGCAGATATTCCTTTCAAATGTCCGATTTTTCCAGAAAGCGCACTGATCTTATCCTGCGGTGCATCAATAGCAATGCTGATAATACTGATTCCCTTTAAGCGATATGGGATACCCATTCTTCCGATAATGTACTGACGCGCTTCGTGAAGCAGGTTGTTCAGTTCTTCAATGGCGTCTTCCCGTTCTACAATGATTGAAATAACTGCCACTCTGTTATCCATATTCGGTCTCCTTTTTCATTTCAAGAATACCTCGGCATTCTTGCTGTGAGGTGCACGTCATGCAATTGCATGACATACTTCTACTGCGCACCTCTGCAATCCTGCCGGAGGCTATATCAGCTGAGGGATTGACTCCCAGCTGATATATTGATTCAGCTCCACTCATACATTAACAAATCCTTGGCAGCAGTTCTCCGCCCGGCTGTGGAAGCAGTGCCTGTGTGCCAATCTCTGTCTCCATTACGACTCTGCCCGGTTCGTCTGCAATGACTTCTCCAATAATAGCTGCCTCTGCGGAATACGGACATTTGCGTAATGTTTCTACAATATCTTCCGCCTCTTCCTTCGGAGCCATGATCACAAGTCTTCCCTCGCATGCAAGGTATAACGGTTCCAATCCGAGCATACCACAGACTCCCTTTACCTCTGGTTGTACCGGAACTGCTGCAGCATTCAGACGGATTCCCACGTTGCTCTGCCCTGCAATCTCATACAGAACTGTTCCGACACCGCCTCTTGTTGCATCACGGATCACATGCAGATTGTGTGTGGTATCCATCACCGCTTTTACGGTTCCCCACAGCGGTGCACAGTCACTGGTCACGTCCGCTTCGATTCCAAAATTTTCTCTTTCTAATAAAATAGTGCATCCGTGACGTCCGATATCACCAGTCACAATGATTGCATCGCCCGGTTTTGCAAGCTCTCCGCCAACCGTTACCCCATCCTGGATCTCGCCGATTCCCGTGGTAGTAATAAATACACCGTCCACCTGTCCTTTTCCGGCAACCTTGGTATCTCCGGATACAATATGTACACCAGCCTCTTTTGCCGTTTTCTCCATAGCCGATGCAATCTCTTCCAACTTTTCCATCGGGAATCCTTCTTCAATGACGAATGCGCAGGTCAGATACAGCGGCTTTGCACCCATGCAGGCAAGGTCATTTACAGTTCCGCAGATTGACAATTTGCCGATATTTCCTCCAGGGAAAAATGCAGGTGACACAATAAATCCATCTGTAGACACTGCCATTCTTCCGACCGGTGGAGTCAATACTGCCGCATCGTCAGCCGTCAGATCTGCGTTTGCAAAATGTGCCTTAAACACCTGATCAATCAATTCGGAAGTCTGTTTTCCCCCGGCACCATGTGCCATCGTTACTGTTTTATTTTCCATGCTGTTTTCCTTCTTTCTTATGAATACTGATAATATGCAGAACAGGCTCCCTCACCGGATACCATGCAGGCTCCGATCGGATGCTGCGGTGTACAGCCTTTTCCAAATACTTTGCAATCGGACGGCTTACATTTACCCTGCAATACATCCCCGCAGCGACAGGCCGGATTCGGCTTTCCTTCCATCTTCGGCACCTGATATTTGGTACGGGCATCAAAGTTCTTCCACTCTGGTCTCAACTGCAGGCCGGACGCAGAAATCATACCCAGACCGCGCCATTCAGAATCGCACGCTTCCATCATCTCATCTACCAGTTCCTGCGCTTCTTTGCTTCCATCCTGTGTTACCACACGCGGATAACAATTTACAAAAAACGGCTTCCCTTCCTGGAATTTCACCAGTGCAACTGCCAGTGCTGTCATCAGTTCCCTTGCGGTAAATCCTGCCACAACACCGCTGACACCTTCCTCTGTCAGTGCTTCGCATAAACGTGTTCCTGTGATGGCATTGACATGTCCCGGATATAAAAATACATCTGCGCTGCCCTTTAATGCCTCATAAGCCTGTGGCATGGTTTTATTCGCAACTAATAAAGAATAATTATCCAGTCCATCTTCTTTTGCCGCTTTCACAGACAGACACCCCGCCGGTGTCGTTGTCTCAAATCCAACCGACAAAAATGTCACCTGCTCGTCCGGATGTTCCTTTGCATATTTTTCAGCATCTGCCGGAGAATATACGATGCGGATTTTTGCGCCCTGTTCCCTTGCTCCCGCGAGGCTCATTTTTGTCCCCGGCACGCGCACCAGATCTCCAAACGTACAGATGGTCACACCTTTTTCCAGAGCCAGATAGATCGCCTCATCAATAAAACTGACTGGTGTTACACAGACCGGACATCCAGGTCCCGAGATCAATTCCACCTGCTCTGGCAGCAATTTACGGATTCCCAGACGGAATATCTCATGGGTATGGGTGCCACATACTTCCATGATCCGCACCTTCGGTCCATTATAATTTTCAATGATCTCTCTGGCGGTTTTCTTTTTATTTTCACCGTTTGTATCTCCCATTACAAAAATTCCTCCATGAGCTGATCTGTCTCGCTGTCATCCTCATCTGTGATCTTGGCAATTGCCACACCGGCGTGAACCATAACGTAATCTCCCGGTTCCAGATCTTCCAGCAACTGAGATGAAACCTCTCTTTTGGCACCGCCGGCATCAATCACCGCTGTGCCATTACTGATCTTTACTACCTTTGCTGATAAACCTACACACATTTATCTTTCCTCCTAAAAACGCTTAATCTATGTCAAATGCTATATCTCTTTTTCCGCTATTTGTAATCGGTTCATCCCATAAGCCGCCTGTCCGATTGCAATTCCCCCGTCATTCGGAGGGATCATGTGATGACGCAGCACTTCAAATCCTTCCTGCCCCAATCGTTCTTCTGTCAAATGAAGCAGTAATCGGTTCTGGAATACGCCGCCACTCAATGCTGTTTTATTCCTGCCAGAGCTCTTACGCGCTTCTATGCAGACTGCCACAATCTGTTCCGCCAGTGTCTGGTGAAACAGATACGCCAATGCTCCGCTGTCAGCACCTTGCAGTTTTGTTTCTACTATCAATTGCACCAGTGCTTCTGTATTTAATATACACCGTCCCTCTGATCCTAATATCACAGGCTGAACATTATCCCATATCTCATTTCCGTTCAGTTTGCCTTTCTGCTCAAACTCCTCTGCCGCGAACTGCAATGCTGTAGACGCTTCTCCCTCAAAGCTTGACTGCCGCCGGATTCCAAGAATCGCGCTGACTGCATCAAACAGCCGTCCTGCACTGGTTGACATTACCGCATTGATCTTCCGGTCTGCCATGGTAAACTGTACCTTGCATTCCTGTTCACTGCAAAGTCCCAGTTTTTCAATGATCTCCCATGCTTTTTCCCGGTTTTTTGTATATCCGTAGATCATCGACACGGCGATACGCCATCCTTCTTTTGCAGACGCATCTCCGCCAATCTGTAAAAACGGTGTTATGCTGCCAAATCTTATAAAATTCTGATAATCTGCCAGCAGAATCTCGCCGCCCCAGATGGTTCCGTCTGTTCCGTATCCGGTTCCGTCAAATGATACTCCGATGACCGGCTCCTGACAGTCATTTTCCGTCATACAGGATAAAACATGCGCATAATGATGCTGCACCTGTAGCATCGGAAACCCGAGGTTCTCTGCCACAACCGTGGAATTGTATTTCGGATGCAGATCACAAACCACCACCTGCGGCTCTACCTCCAATAACGTCTGAAACCGATGAATCGTCTCCTGCAAGGCTTTTACCGTCCGCAGATCTTCCAGATCGCCCACATACGGTGACGGATAAAAACGGCTGTCCACACCGATACAGAATGTATTTTTAAGTTCTCCGCCAACCGCAAGTACCTGCCCCTTCCAGTCTGTTGATGTCATAAATGGAAGCGGTGCGTAACCTCTGGAACGCCGGATCATATATGGCTCGTTTTTATAAAAATCCATCACCGTATCGTCGGCTCGAATCCGTATTTTTCGATTATGAGATAAAATTGCATCACACAAATGGGATAACTCTGTGATTGCTTCCTCATCATCCCGGCAGATCGGCGCACCGGAAGTATTGCCGCTTGTCATCACCAGCAGATCCGGCATTTCGATTCCATCATCATACTGAAACAACAATAACTGAACCGGTGCATACGGAAGCATCACGCCAACTTTGGGATTTCCCGGTGCCACAGATGGAGCCAGTTTCTCTGTCTGTCCCCCATTTGACCGTCTGTCTAATAACAGGATCGGTTTCTGATGCCCGGTCAGAATCTGCTCCTGCTCCGGTGTCACGATGCATTCCCGTTTTACTACAGTTTCATCTTTCGCCATAACCGCAAATGGTTTTGCCGGTCGATGCTTTAACATCCGCAGACGGCTCACTGTCTCTTCATTTGTTGCATCGCAGCACAAATGAAAACCGCCGATACCTTTGATCGCCACAATTCCACCATCATGAATCACCTTCCTTGTATACGTGATAGCATCTCTGCCTCGCTCGCCTCTACCAATCAGATACACCTCCGGTCCGCACGCATTGCAGCACACCGGCTGCGCATCGTAACGCCTTGTCTTCGGATCATCATATTCCTCCGCACAATCCGGACACATCGGAAACTCCTTCATGCTGGTACGCTCTCTGTCGTAAGGCAGTGAATCCAGAATCGTCATCCGCGGCCCGCAGCAGGTGCAGTTGATAAACGGATGCAGATACCGCCGATCCTTTGGATTGTACATTTCCTCTTTGCACTCGTCACAGATCGCAATATCCGGAGAAACAAATATCTCGCCCTTCGTTTTCTCACTCTCGATAATATCAAATGTCCCAAACTGCGGCGCATTCTCTGCAGGAATATCTTCTGTATTTATTTTCAAAATAGCCGCACGCTTCGGTGGACGTTCCTCAAGGTCTTGGAGAAATCCATCGACCTGCGCCCCGGAACCCTGTGCGTAAATTTCTACATATGGTCCCTTATTACAGACATTTCCGCGAATCCCATTTGACACAGCATGGCGGCTCACCGTCGGTCGAAAGCCGACACCCTGAACGATACCGTATACCCTGATCCTCTTCGTAACCTCGCTCATACCCCATTTTCTCCTGATCTTATTTCAATCGTCCCGACACTGCAAAATGCACGGTATCCACGAATATTCCGGCAAATTTCGGTGTCATCCGTTCCATACAGTGATCCGCATAGATCACATCAAAATCACCGTTTTCCACAAGTTCCATATAATCATCCTCATCCCGCAGATGCAGATCTCCATCCTGTCGAAGTTCCGACTTCATCATAAACCAGCTTGCCACCGTCACCTGCACATCCGACGCTTTTTTCAAAATTTCCTCACGGATTGCATTTCCGATCACCTGTTGCTGCACAACCAGTACCTTTTTCCCGCTGTAATCCATATCGTAAACCAATTCATCCACCAGCGGATAAGCAATCTCATACGGCGTTCCGAAAGTTCTCTCCAGATATTTTGCAGCTTTCAGTGCTGCCGGTGCCACCACGATATGTTTTTCCACATTAGATACAGATTTCACATCATCCAATCCGTTTCCCATGCCATAACAGATAGCATGTTTCCCTTCTGCCGCAAAATGCCCCCGGATTCGGTCTGCCGCTCGCAAGTCACTGATATCCTGCGGTGTCATGCCGAGGATTCCGATATTTCCCGGAATCACGTCTTCCTTTTCTCCTGCAAACACCCGGAACAATTCCAACCATGCTTTTTCCTCACCTTTGTCATACAGCTCCATGCCATCGGTGTCCACCGTCAAAATCGGCAGATCTACTTTTTTCTCCGTCATGCGCTTCAACGCATGGTAATCCGTTCCGATGACCGCCGGAACCGGTGTTCCGATGATCGCCGCAAATTTTGCATCCAGCTTTGTCACCGCATCCGCAAGTTTTGCCACCAGACGGTCATCCCGTCCGAGGATTGCATCCATATCGCGAAGCCCTGCACTGAACAGTGCACTTTTGCTCTCAAACCAGCGCGGCTCATCAAATCCACAGATATTTCCGGTACAGCCACCGGCATCACAGATCACGATGATCCCGCCAAATTCATATAACACAGACACCGCGCCGGACTGATCCGGTGCAAAAGGTGTCAGATATTTTCTCAGTCCTCTCATTACTCTATACCTCCGCCAGTGCCTCAAACAGTCTGCGGACGCCGGCATAACCGTACGGCTGCCGTTCCCCGTTCCAGAGCACGTTTGGACAGTTTTTATGATAATAACCGGCATCTTTTCCGATGGTCAGATTTACCCCGGAATCCGTTCCGTCATAATACAGCATCGTCGGTTCCAAATTGGAAAATACTTTCGTCTCCGGGCTCAGTGCCGCCAGCTGTTTTATATAAATAAAATTCTCACCAGATAACGTTCCGTAAATCTCCGGCACTCGAAAACCGTAACGCACAAGAGCAAGCGCCAGTTCAAATGGATCTCCGTTCATCCACTCACCAACTGCAAAAGATACATCCGGATGAAGTTCTTTAAATTTTGCCACCGCAGCTTCTGCTGTTTTCCGCGGTTCCTCATCATCAAATTCCACACCAAGTGCTACGCCAAATGCACGATACTGACTGGCAATTTTATCGATCTGATATAGTCTGCGCAGCTCGATATACGGGATCTTCAACCGATCATGAAAATCCTCTGCCGCAAATCTTGCTTCCGGATGAAGCACAAGATTAAAATTCGCCTCAGACATCGTCTGATATTCTTCATAATCCTTGCATCTGGAAATCTCATGAATTGTCTTTACGCCAGCACCATGAAGCAGATCGTACAGCTCACAGTCATCCACCAGCGGAGAAAAATACCCTAATAAATTCACCACATTTCCTTTTTTCTTTCTCGGCTCAAGCAAAGAATAAATCGACTGACGCACGTGCACCATCGGTGGCTTGCGTCCTTCTCTCGTCAGAGCATACATATAACACGGTTTTACCGGAAGTCCAGTGGCTTCCTCCGCCTTGCGGCAGACACGCTCCATATCCGTTCCAAGCAGCGCGTCCACACAGGTAATGCAGATCATCACAACGGACGGTTTTTTCTCCAACCCCTCACAGATCTCTGCCACCGCCTTTGGAATTTTTTTTAAATGACGTCCTGTAACGATATCTGTCTCGTCCATCAGCAGATAGTAAAAACGGTCGTGATAAGCCCGCATAGAACTCAAAACCGATGTATTACGTCCGCAGCATCCCGGTGCCACGATCAGCATGATGGAATCCGGAACCGCCAGTCCCGCACGTTTGACACCAAAGCCCTCCGCTCCCGGTGAGTTAAACGCCAGCGTCGCCGGCGAACTGTAGATCAGATGCGTATGGGAAATAAGCTGCTGCGGAATATTATCTTTTCCACGACTGTTCAGTTCTTCTACTGTACAAAAATATGCTTCCTGTCTCATGCATTTTCCTCTTCTTTCAATAATAATTCCGCCAAATCAAAGAAACATCTGCTGATCTCAGAATCCGGATCACCCTCAATCACTGTTTTTCCCTGATCTTCCCAACGGATGATTTCATCACTCCGCGGCACTTCTCCTACGATCGGCACACCGATTTTTTCAGAAAATGCCTGCACTTTTTCTGTCTCATTTTCCACATTTCGATGATTCAGCACGATACCAAATACACGGGCATAGCTGCGATCCTCAAAGTTGCTCACCGCACTGGAAATATTATTGGCAGCGTACAGTGCCATTTTTTCTCCGGACGTAACGATCAGAACTTTCTCTGCATATCCCTCACGGATCGGTGCCGCAAAACCGCCACAGACCACATCGCCCAATACGTCATACAACACCACATCCGGCTTATAGTGTTCGAACAATTCCATATCTTCCAGAAGTTGGAATGTTGCAATAATGCCTCGACCTGCACAGCCAAGTCCCGGTGTCGGTCCGCCGGTCTCGATACAGAGGATTCCTCCATAACCTTCCTTCGAGATCTGTGCCAGCTCATCCGGTTCCTCATCTTCCTCTCTCATATAATTCATCACCGGGCGAAGCGGCTCGCCGCCAAGCAGATTGATCGTAGAATCCGCCTTCGGATCACATCCGATCTGAATGACACGTTTTCCCATGTTTGCAAAAGCGGCTGCCAGATTAGAAGTCACTGTGGACTTTCCGATACCGCCCTTTCCGTAAATCGCTACCTTTAACATACTTTCCTCCTGAAATCGGCATATAATTAACAAACAGAAAAAGAACCATCTTTCCGGCAATCTGTCAGAAAATGGTTCTGTAAATTCTTATCTCGTAACTATTCCTGCTCGGATCATCCTTGCCGTCAGAGTTGTCTTATTCGTTTGTCTTAAATCATTCTCATTAATTGCTGCCCTATCTTCTTCACCAAATGCTCTGCAGATGCATGAATCAGATGCAGTAATCTAATAATTATTTTACCAGTTGTCATGCAAGTTAGTCAATGTGAACCGCTGATATACCCAAAAAAAGACTCTTGGAACTTCAGAGTTTACTCTCCAAAGTTCCAGGAGTCTTAATTTATGTTTGGACAATTCACGCAAACTTACGCGAATTTACATTTGCTGCCACACAAATTATGCATTCTTCTGAGCGATAGCTGCCTGAGCTGCTGCCAGTCGAGCAATCGGTACACGGAATGGTGAGCAAGATACATAGTCCAGTCCGATCTTGTTGCAGAATTCTACTGAACTTGGATCTCCACCGTGCTCTCCACAGATACCGATGTGAAGCTTTGGATTAACCGGCTTACCTAACTTAATAGCAGTCTCCATCAGCTTGCCGACACCATTCTGGTCAAGCTTAGCGAATGGATCGTTCTCGTAGATCTTAGCATCATAGTAAGCATCAAGGAACTTACCGGCATCATCACGAGAGAAGCCGAATGCCATCTGTGTAAGGTCATTCGTACCGAAGCAGAAGAAGTCAGCTTCCTCAGCGATCTCATCAGCTGTCAGAGCAGCTCTTGGGATCTCGATCATAGTACCAACTTCGTACTTAAGATCTGCGCCTGCTGCTGCGATCTCAGCATCTGCTGTCTCTACTACAAACTTCTTAACATATTTCAGCTCTTTTACATCACCGATCAACGGAATCATAATCTCTGGTACAAGATCCCAATCCGGATGAGCCTTCTTAACATTGATAGCTGCACGGATAACAGCCTTTGTCTGCATCTTGGCAATCTCTGGATAAGTAACTGCAAGACGGCATCCACGATGTCCCATCATTGGGTTGAACTCATGCAGACTGTCGATAATAGTCTTGATCTCTTCTACAGTCTTGCCCTGCGCTTCTGCCAGTTTCTTAATATCTTCTTCCTCTGTAGGAACGAACTCATGAAGCGGTGGATCCAGGAAACGGATAGTTACCGGATTACCTTCCAGTGCTTCATACAGAGCCTCGAAGTCTCCCTGCTGGTATGGCAGGATCTTCTCCAGTGCAGCTTCTCTTTCTTCTACAGTATCAGCACAGATCATCTCACGGAATGCAGCAATTCTGTCTTCCTCGAAGAACATATGCTCTGTACGGCAAAGTCCGATACCTTCTGCTCCAAGCTCACGTGCTTTCTTAGCATCTGCAGGTGTATCTGCATTCGTACGAACCTTCATAGTTCTGTATTTGTCAGCCCAAGCCATGATTCTTCCGAACTCACCGGCGATCTGAGCGTCAACAGTAGGAATAATTCCGTCATAGATGTTACCTGTAGTACCATCGATAGAGATTGCATCTCCTTCGTGGAATTCTTTTCCTGCTAATGTAAACTTCTTATTCTCTTCATCCATTGCAATGTCGCCACAACCAGATACACAGCATGTACCCATACCACGAGCAACTACGGCTGCGTGAGATGTCATACCACCACGAACTGTCAGGATACCCTGCGCAGACTTCATACCTGTAATATCTTCCGGAGATGTCTCCAGACGAACCAGAACAACCTTTTCTCCCTTAGCTGCCCATTCTACAGCATCATCAGCTGTGAATACGATCTTACCGCAGGCTGCTCCCGGAGAAGCTCCAAGACCTTTACCCATCGGTGTAGCAGCTTTCAGTGCTGCAGCATCGAACTGTGGGTGAAGCAGTGTATCCAGGTTACGTGGATCGATCATAGCAACTGCTTCTTCTTCTGTTCTCATGCCTTCATCTACCAGATCACAAGCGATCTTCAGAGCTGCCTGAGCAGTTCTCTTACCGTTACGTGTCTGAAGCATGTACAGCTTACCGTGCTCTACAGTAAACTCCATATCCTGCATGTCTCTATAGTGGTTCTCCAGAGTCTCGCATACTTTCTTGAATTCTACGAATGCTTCCGGGAACTTGTCTTCCATCTCAGAAATGTGCATTGGTGTACGAACACCGGCAACTACGTCCTCGCCCTGTGCATTGGTCAGGAACTCACCGAACAGTCCGTTCTCTCCTGTAGCAGGGTCACGTGTAAATGCAACACCTGTACCACAGTCATCACCCATGTTACCGAATGCCATAGACTGTACGTTAACAGCTGTTCCCCAAGAATATGGGATATCGTTGTCACGACGGTATACATTCGCACGCGGGTTGTCCCATGAACGGAATACAGCTTTGATAGCTCCCATCAGCTGTTCCTTCGGCTCATCCGGGAAGTCAGCACCAATCTTCTCTTTGTATTCAGCCTTGAACTGATTAGCCAGCTCTTTCAGATCGTCAGCAGTCAGATCTACATCCTGCTTAACTCCTCTGTCAGCTTTCATCTTGTCGATCAGCTCTTCGAAGTACTTCTTGCCTACTTCCATAACTACGTCAGAATACATCTGAATAAATCTTCTGTAGCAGTCCCAAGCCCAACGCGGATTACCAGACTGTTTTGCAATTGTCTCAACAACTGTCTCATTCAATCCAAGGTTCAGGATTGTATCCATCATACCAGGCATAGAAGCTCTTGCTCCTGAACGAACAGATACGAGAAGCGGATTCTCGCTGTCGCCAAACTTCTTACCTGTAATCTCTTCCATTTTAACAATGTACTCATTGATCTGTGCCTGGATCTCTTCATTGATCTCTCTGCCATCTTCGTAGTACTGAGTACAAGCTTCAGTAGTGATAGTAAATCCCTGCGGTACCGGAAGTCCGAGGCTTGTCATCTCAGCCAGGTTAGCTCCCTTACCACCAAGCAGCTCACGCATGCTTGCGTTACCTTCACTAAACAAATAAACCCATTTTCTTGCCATTTTTAAATGACCTCCTAAATAATAATTTGCATGTCAAGTCGCTCTTATAATTTTAATGGTTTTGACCATATACGTCAAGTATTTGGCTGTCATAAATTGGCAGTTTTTTATAAATAATCCCGTTTTAGTTTTCCTTTTTCTTGTGCATACTGCAATAGATTTCTCATTCTGTGGTTACAGCTTCCTATATGTACTCCGGCATTCACGACAATTTGGCATTGATCAATCATATTTTCTGCATTTTTATATGTATTGTCGCTAATCTCTTCAAACGGTTCTTCTGTAATGATTTTCGATGCCAGTACTCTTGCTGCCTGATAATCCACATCATTGGTATACAATATACCTGCCGCAAATGGTCTGCCTTCCCGCTGAAGCTTCCGATAGATCGGTGTTCCATTGCCACCGGAAGAAATGACAAAGACTTCCGGCTCTCCTTCTGTCTTCTTAAGTTCCAGACTGCCGGACAATGGATTATAGGAACCATTGTCTAGATCATATAGTTTTTCTATGGTCTCTTCGTAAAATACCTCTTCCGGCGTTCCATACGCCATAATCTCTTCCCCGCGCACACAGACGATCCTGTCCGCACATTTCTGAGCCAGATCAATCTCGTGCAGAGACATAAGCACCGTAATTCCCTTTTCCTTTGCCATACGTTTCAGAATATCAAGAAGTTCCAGCTTATACCGGATATCCAGATATGAAGTCGGTTCGTCCAGCACAATGATCTCCGGCTCCTGACAGATGGCTCTCGCCAGCATAATTCGCTGCTTCTGCCCATCGCTGATCGCATTAAAATCCCGATTGCCGATCTCCTGTGCGTGAACTGCCGCCATTGCTTCATCTACGATCCGTTCATCCTCTGCGGTCAGGATACCGAGTCTTCCGGTATACGGATACCGTCCCGTTGCCACAATATCGTGACAGGTCATAAGTTCTGTCCGGATTCGTTCTGTTAATACCACTGCCATCCTGGACGACAACTCTTTATAAGAAATATTCGTCAGAGACGTATCATCAAAAAACACCTTACCGCCCACCAGTCTGAGCTGCCTGGTAATACTTTTAAGGATTGTAGACTTCCCGGAACCATTGGGTCCTATCAATGTTACGATCTCGCCCTTACAGATGCCAAAATTAATATCATGGATCAGTGCCTTTCCCTGATAGCCCACGGCCAGGTCTTTGGTCTGCAAATAATACTCAGCCATATCTCTATCGTCCTTTCTCACGTTTCACCATCATATAGATGACGATCGGCGCACCCACAATGGATGTCACCGTACTGATATTCAGTTCCACCGGTGCCAGTGCCATTCTCGCGATCAGGTCACAGCTCATGCAGAATACAGCCCCCGCAAAAAATGTACCCGGTATGATTACAATAGGTTTCGATGTCCCAAATGCCTTTCTGGTCAGAAATGGAACCGCGATTCCTACAAATGAAATCGGCCCCGCAAATGCTGTCACGCATGCAGACAATATACTGGACAACAAAATAATCAATATACGGAACAATTGAATATTAACACCCATACTCTGTGCATAATGCTCTCCCAGCTGGTAAGCTCCAATAGGCTTGGAAAGTAAAAATGTCCATACAGCCGCCACAGCTACAATGACTGCTGCCACCCTGATATTACTCCAGCTGGAACCCGAAAAGCTTCCCAATGACCAGCCGTGAAGATTGACAATATCAGAATCGTCTGCAAATGTCACTACAAAATCAGTAATCGCCGAGCAGATATATCCGATCATGATACCACCTACCAAAAGTGATGCCATATGCTGGATCTTTCGCGACATCAGTAAAATAAATCCGGTCGATAACAAAGATCCGATAAATGCCGCCAGCACAAGCACCCCTGACGAAAAATGTCCGATATGTTTCAGAAATATAATCATTGCCAATGCAACTACCATCTTGGCTCCTGAAGAAATACCCAGCACAAACGGTCCCGCTATAGGATTCGAGAAAAAGGTCTGTAATAAGAAACCGGACAGAGACAATGCTCCGCCCAGTATCGCTGCCATAAGAATGCGGGGCAGCCGTATTTTCCAGATAATACTGTACTCTACGGCATCCCCATCTCTCATGAATAATATTCTCAATATCTTCGGTACAGAAATATGTACATTTCCCGTGTTAATATTCAATACAATGATCACGAAAAATGCTGCCAGAAGCCCCAGAAATACCACTGTATATCTGGAACGCCTTTTGAAATTCTCACTGTGAAAGCTTACGCTCTCTGTCTGCTTCTGTTCTTTCTGCATAGTACCTCACCTAATTCATTTTCTCAAGAAATGTCATCTGACTCGCATCTCCATCCGTCAGCATATGATGAATGTCCCCGATCAGTTCTCCAACTGTATCTGTTGCCTGATACAGATTTTTTCCAGTATACCATACATTTCCGTCTTTGACAGCCTTGAACTCCGCAAAGAGATCACTCTTGGACTCCAGATCCGCAATACTGCTGACCTGCCCGTCAATGGTTCCATTATAGATCAGATAATCCGTATCTACTGCTGTCGCATAGAATTCTTCCATCGTCAGCTTTACAGAAGGTGCATTGCTGTCTGCATTCTTCAGGTCTGTGAAAATGTATCTGCCGCCTGCAATCTCGATCATTGACGGAATGTAGTCATCTGACTTACGTACCACGACAGAACCATCAGAATTCATATAGAAGTATGCAACTGTCTTCTCTGTATTTTTGAAATCTTTCAGTTCTTCGATTACTTTCGCCTGATCTTCAAAAAATGATTCTGCCAGATCTTCTTTATTCAGCATTGCGCCATACAGCTTGATCCACTCTGTTCTGCCAAGCGGATGTGCTTCATAACTGGAATAGTCCACAAATACCGGAATCCCAAGTTCTTCAATCATCTCCTGTACCTTTGGTGTATGCAGGATCATGGTAGACTCAATTGCCAGATTACAGTCTCCGTCTACGATCTTCTCATAATCCGGCTCGCTATATTTACCAGCATAGGTAATTTCTCCTGACTCCATTGCTTCTTTAGCATTCTCCACATACCAGCCCGAAGCTTCCAGTCCGGAAAAACTGATAGTATCCAATGCATCCAGTCTGTCAAAAAGCGACATGGTTGCCGTTGCTGCCATGTAGATGTTCTGTACCGGCTGTTTGATCACCACAATATCCTCATCCAATCCTTCCGGTGCTTCCTTGCCCTCCGGAACAATAAGATACTGTCTGTCCTCATGTACATCAATCAGCTTATATCCATCCTTATAATAATACACATCAAATTCTTTTGCATAAGTCAGATCCATTGCCCTTTCGAAAGTCAGCTCCGGAATCTCCGGAGCATCCACTTTCTCTTTATCAGAAGCTTTTGCCTCGCTTCGCTGACTGCTTTTACTAGCTTTACTGTCATTTCCGCTCTGACCACATCCTGTTACCAAAAATGTCGCCATCATTATTACCGCAAACACCTGATATAATAACTTTTTCTTCATTTACTTTTCTCCTGCCTGCTGTACGGCTTTGTTATACAGAGCATTTGCCTGATCCTCGCATCCGAAGATCACACCATACACCTTGATCCATTCTGCTTTTGCCAGATCATCCTTTTCATCTTCCGAACGATCCACGATCATCGGGATTCCAAGAAGTGCATACTTTTCAGTAATCTTCTCCCACTGCTCAATCTGGTCTTCTTCCGTAATGGTCTTGCCCTTCTTCGTGGTCTTATCCTCTGCCGGAAGCAGTTCACTGGATACCAGAGCGAGATTTACTTCCTGTTTTACCAGATCTCGATACTTCGGGTCTCTCTCTTTACCACCGTAGATAACTTCTGCCTGTTTTTCGTCTTTTTTCTTTGACATCTTATCCGCAATATCAGAGACTTCACAGTTCTTTTTTTTCATACCGACTGCTGCCACCTGATCTAGCAGGTCCATCTCTTCCATCTGCTTCAGTATCTCATTATCGGATACATATGCTTGGTCTGTTGGCATCTGTACTACGATCATATCCTCACTGAGTCCTACAGGAATCACAGTATTCTCCGGTACAAGAAGATATTTGATGACATTTCCTTTATAAAGTTCTGCCGCCTGTTCCGTTTCACCGACTACAGCCTCGCCGCCTTCCGCAGAATCCGCCGCTTCCGATGTCTGATCCTTCGAAGTCTCTTCTGACTTATTCGAATCTTCGTTCGTATCTGTATCTTTGTTTGTATCAGTATCTTTATTATCAGAGTCTTTCTTTTTCGGATCTCGGATGGTGTCTTTTGTCACATCTACTTCCAGAAGTGTAATACCTTTATCATAATGATAGATTTTAAAATACTCTGCATGCTCCAGTTTCGTCTCAGACTCATAATTCAGTCCCATAATCTCAGGTGCTTTGTCATCCAATGTCTTATTTTGAATAGTCCCTGCACCTTTTCCATTGCCAGCAGCCGCCAGATATATAAAAATCGTATAAGCAATCTCATGCGCCACAGACATTTTATCCGTCATAGCCAGAATCGTATTATTCTCATTCAAAGCTACCGGAATTACAACCGTCGCCATTCCACCGCCTTTGGTTGTATAGTAAGTCTTTCCATTTGTCTTTACATACTGGTAATGATCGCTGTCAAATACCAGCGTTGCAAATGCCTGCCCATTCGTAATCGTAACCTTATTACAGCTGATCTTTACCTTACCGGTTCCACCTGACCAGCTAAATCTGTCTGGCGTATATACGCCATCAACTAATGTAGTAGAACTGTTGACAGCAGATGTAGATCCACTGGTATCTGCCTCCCACTTGGATTCATTGTCCGCCTTGCCGTCATTTGGCTTTGATGCACCAGAATTACCATTACCATTATTATCCGACGGCTTAGACGGAGTAGATGGGTTGGATGGATTTGTATTGCTGTCATCACTTATCTTCTGTAACGTGTCATATTTAAATGTAAGAGTACGAGCATACCACTGATTCTTTTTAATAGAATGAGAGGCTACTGCAATTTCCTTATCCAACGCCTCTACCGGAATGGTATAGGTATACTTGCCATTTGCATCTACCACATATGGAACCCATGATTTACGATCTGCTTTCTCAGCATCTGCTCCCGTTCCCATATAGAGATAATCATACCCTGTACCACTCAAAGTGATTACCGCTGACATCAAGCCATTCTTAACTGTCAGCTTACAGTCAACTACTTTAAACATAGCCGCGCCAGTTTCCACTTCAATAGAGTATATGCCATCCGCTGCTGTCGGATATATTCTATTCATGTTAGAAAAATCAAATGTTAATTCACGGTCATACCATTTTGCATATTTTGTAGAATACGCCGCTAACTTTACTTTGTTTTCTGCAAGAGAATTTAATGGCAGGCTATAGGTATACTTTCCATTTACATCTTCCACAAATGGAATCCATGTGCTCTTATCTGCAGCTGCTGCTTCTTCTTTTGTTCCCTTATATAAATATCCATACCCAGTTCCACTTAAAGTAAGTACCGCTGTCAGTTTTCCATCTTTTACCACTAGCTTACAATCTACAACTTTAAACATGGACGCACTGGATGTTACGCCTATGTTGTTATAGCTTCCATCTTCCGGGGTAGTCGGAGTTGGTTCTGGTCTCGGAGTCAGTTCTGGCTCCGGTGTTGGATTCGTTCCCGGTTCCGTCACTGTTTCCTCCGGAATATAAATCCACAGATCAGCCTTGGTATACCAGCTTCCATCTGGCTTTCCCAGTACTACCGACTGCACTTTTCCAACTTTAGATGCATCTACTTTAAATGTAAATGTATTGGTTCCATCTGCACTTCTACTAATTACAGGTTCTTTTGTTTCATCGTTTTTTGATCCCAGATAAATCTTATCATAACTGTTGCTGCTTGTAGTAAATGACACATCATACAGTTCTCCATTTTTCTTAACCGTTGAAGTGGTAATTTTGAACATTGCAAATACATTTCCATCTTCTTTTACTACCTGAACAGTATTACTCGTTACAGTTGGTGCATTTGCTGTCTGTACTACAACATTCTCTCCATCTGATGCTTCACTCTGCACCTGTCCTGTCTCTGCTGTTTGCTGACTTTCCTGCTGAACAGCTACACTGCCGGATTTTTCTGCGTCTGCTGTGTTGCTATTATTGTTTGACACATTTTCCTTTTCCTGACTCGACGCGTTGCCAGCTTCTTCTGATGCCGGATTCTGACTCTCTGATTTGTTTTCTGACTCTGCTACAGTTTCATTCTGACTGCTGTTTTCCGTGACACCGGCTTCATCCGATGATGCATAAGCTTTCGTATAGCTAAGCGGTGACACAAGCATAGACGCACTTAAGCAAAGAGCAAGAAAACGCTTATAATATCTCTTCATTTTTCTCCTCATTCCTTCTGCAATATCATGTTGTCTTTGTTATCTGGGGAAATAATCAGAATAAAGAATTCTACAAAAATCAAACCTTCCTGACCTGAAATACAGGAAGCCTTGAATTCATGATCATTTCGGTACAATCAATTACTCGTGATCCGGAATCTGCATTCCCCGCACCAACGACCGGCAGGTTTCCTGACTTGTAAAGTATCTCTATGTCTGCCTTCCCAGTTATCCAGTGGCATTCCAGCCATAGCCATTTACTCACAGTGACGAGTTCGTACAGGCATCTCACCTGTTTCCCTTTTACCTGTTCCGGCATAGTCTGCTTAAAGAATCTTATTCCGCAGCCATGCTAAACAGCACCGAACGTTTTATAAAATTACCTAGTTAATATAGCATCTGACGATCGGCAAGTCAACAACTCACCAGCCGTCTTCCAGACTCATTTCTTTTCTTATTAAGTACTATCCTTTCATGTATTTGATCCTGTTTTATTCGTATACGACTTCAGACAACCACTCTTGTACTATATCCATGCCTACTTCCAATACTTCCGCAATATCTGAAAGAGCAGTTCCTTTTTTAGACAGCAGCAATGCTGAACGCTTAGCCTTAAGAACTTCACCTTCTTTTACTCCTTCATCGTATAATTCCTGTAATTCTTCACACATAATCTCCACCCCTTCTTTCGTCTCTTTCAACATATGTACCCGTGCCGCAAGAACCTTGCTGTACATATCCTTTGCTTCTCTGCAATTCAGATCATGTATCAGTCTTCCAAGTTCCGTATCGTCACGATTGGATCCATTGACATAGATAATATCTAACTCATCACCAAAATCCGCTTCCACTTCCCGTACTGTCCTACTAATGTGATAAATCGGCAAGCCCCCACCAAGCACATCATTCTTTGTAATAAATATTACAGTAGTACATGGGAGATTCTGAAACTCTGTCCCCGGTTCTAAAATATTCGCATCCAGAAGACTTGAAGGATAAACTCTGTGCACGCTTTTTCTTTCAGAACATTCCTCATAAATATATCGTTCATAATCGTGAATTGTTTAATCAATTCAATATACCTATCATGTCTTTCTTCTAGTCTTCCTGCTGTTCCCTGTGTCATCCTCATTCGCCTCCATGTTATCATCAAATAAGATTCTTTTCAAGTTGTCTTCCGGAATATTCTCTCAATCTTTTTTCTTGTTTATCCACCATACCATATCAACATAACTTTTTCAATATGTTTTTATGTTTATTTAAATTTATCATTTTTGTATATATCCACTGTGTATCATTTACCCTTTTTATATGTCCCAGCCCTACCACAAAAGTCACATAAACTCATTTAAAAAAGTCCCTTTTTGTAGTTATTAATTACCGCAAAAGGAACTTCATATCACATATACCATTCTTTCTATTTCAAAAACTCTTCTACATCTACCTCATCAAATGACTGAATCACCGGGTATTCTGTTTCTTCCTGCTGTTCTATCCATTTCGTATACCAAATTCCTTTTAATCCGTTATCCCAGGCGCCCTTTACATCTTTTGTAAGATTATCTCCGATAAATGCACATTCACCTGCAGGTACTCCTGCTTTTTCAACACATAATTCAAACAGATGCGGTGTTGGTTTCTCCACTCCTGCTTCTTCACTGGTAACAATAAAATCAATATATGGCGAAAGATTTAAAAATTCCAGTCGTCGGTATTGAATATGTGCAGTCATATCCGTTCCAATCCCAATACGAATACCACGTTCTTTCAATTTCTGCATAAACCAGGTGATTCCTGGCGAAATCAATGAATGCTCGATTGATGCATTCCAGTACCTGTCATACATATTCACCGTATGCGGAAATAATGGCTTGTCCCACAATTCCAACATACACTGCATCCGCATCAGACGATTGTGCATGGCTGCTGTCTCACTGCCAATTCTGCCCATCATGATCTTGTTAGCTCTTTTATAACATTCTTCTGTTTCTTCTTCCGATACTCCAAACACGCGATTGCAATAAGCCGCTAATGATCTCATGCCGTATTCATGACTGTGTTCGTAGCTATATAACGTATTATCAATATCAAAAATTACAGCTTTTATCATATGTACTCCTCTTCTATGTAACATCTCGGATTGCTCCGCGCTTCGCGCTCTCTCAATCCTCAAAACATTCGGATTCCGCCCTGTCGGGCTTCTTCCTCATGTTTTGGCGGGTATAAAGGACAAGCCGTTTCATGCGAGCATGAACGGCTTGTCTTTTATACCCTGGTATTACATATTTTTCAAAAATGCCTTATATCCTTTATATGCTTCGTAGATATCGGCTTTGCTTGCGATTTCCCATGGAGCATGCATGCACAGAATAGCTACACCGCTGTCGATGACTTCCATTCCGTAGTTTGCCATGATGTATGCGATGGTTCCGCCGCCACCGACATCAACTTTACCAAGCTCTGCGAACTGGTATGCTACTCCATCCGTATCTAATGCCTTGCGGATCTGTGCAAGATATTCTGCATTGGCATCGTTGGATCCGCTCTTTCCGCGGCTTCCTGTGAACTTATTGAATACAAGTCCTTTTCCGAAAAATGCTGAACTTCTCTTCTCAAAGGCTTCTGCAAACATCGGATCGTAAGCTGCGCTTACATCTGAAGAAAGCATCTTAGAGTTCTGCAGTGCTCTTCTTACTTTAATATCAGCAGTCTCACCCATTAATGCAAGAATCTCTGCTACTACATTTTCGAAGAATCTTGAATGCATACCTGTTGCACCAACGCTTCCGATTTCTTCTTTATCTACTAAGATACAACATGTTGTTCTGTCTCCTGCTTCAACATCCAGCATAGCAAAGAGAGATGTAAATCCACATACTCTGTCGTCCTGTCCGTATCCCATTACCATACTTCTGTCAAATCCCATGTCTCTGGACTTTCCAGCCGGAACGATCTCTAACTCTGCTGAAACAAAATCTTCTTCTGTCATTCCATAACGCTCTTCCAGAATAGCAAGCATATTCTTCTTTACTGCTTCTTTCTCATCTTCCGATACTCCTTCGAGCGGACGGTTACCAATGATCACGTCAAGTTTCTCGCCTTCGATGATCGCATTGGCTTTCTGCTCCATCTGCTTGGCAGCCAGATGTGGCAACAGGTCTGTTACTGCAAATACCGGATCTTCCTCGCTCTCACCGATGCATACGTCTACGACTTCTCCGTTCGTCTTAGCAACCACACCATGAATTGCGAGCGGCATTGTCAACCACTGATATTTCTTAATTCCACCATAATAGTGCGTATCCAGATATGCAAATTCTTCACTTTCATATAATGGATTCTGCTTTACATCAATACGTGGTGAATCGATGTGTGCTCCCAGAATATTCATACCTTCTTCCAGTGGCTTCTTACCAATCTGGAACAGAGATACACTCTTGTCCATGCATACTGCATAGATCTTATCTCCTGCCTTTACAGGTGTCTGATTCTTAATCAGATCACGGATATCCTGATATCCTTTTTCCTTTGCCATACGAACTGCGACTTTCACACATTCACGCTCTGTCTTACCTTCGTCCAGGCAATGTTTATACAATGCATTTGTAGCTTCTAACTCAGCAATCTGATCCTGATTATATGAGGACCATACATTTGCTCTCTCCATTTTTCACTACCTCCTAAATTATACTATTGGATCAGACATTTGCTTATATAGTCTGTCCTTTCTGCGTAATTCTTAGTATAACACATCCCTATCTTAGATGCCATATCATTTCCCTGTTATTCTGACATTCAAGTCGAACGTCCATGAGACTTGGCGCGTGATTCTGGTCAGCGAAGCTGACATATTCCTATCAGAATCACTGCGCATCCTCGCGGAGCGTTTATCTCAGTCGGAGATTGGACTCCCACTGAGACAAATTTGCTATTACTCATTACCTGAAGAGGTGGGAGTCTTCTCGACTGAGATAACATCACAGAATTCCTCTACTGGAGTTTTCTATATTATTTCGTTTCTCCACGAGGGTCCACACCGTCATCAAAGCACCGTAGAGTACACCTGCGACTGCCCAAATAAACCAGCTATACTGCGGCTGGCCATTTCCCTGCGGTCCAAATGTATAATAAAGAAAAATTGCTGTTACTATCAGCCAGTATACAACGCTGACCGTTCCGCGCACGCTTTTCTCTTCCTTACTTTTTCGTGAATAATCTCCCTCTTCCAGCAGTTTATCCATGGCATTCTGTATCGTACCTGCATAAACAAATGCATAGCATCCTAAGCCGACAATGATCAATAGCAGACTTACCATGCCAACATATAGGATATCCGGTCCCTCCACGCAAACTGACATGAATAACGGCAATACTGACAAGATGCACAGCACCACTCCTGTGATATTCATACGGCTGTACGCCGGTCGAAACTCTTCTTTCTGTTTCTTTACCATCTCTGCTGCTCCGGTCTCCAGTTGAATTGCTTCATTCTCCAGATAATCATACTGTTTCACTTTATGATAACAGGACATAAACTCTACCACCGCAATCGTAACCAGAAGCAACAGCACACACAGTCCGATCCCAGCAGCCATATTTTCTGACAAAGAGAACTCAGGACGTTCACTGAGTGCACTGAGCATAAGAAGTGCTATCGGAGACAGTACGCATAACAATGTGGCACCGGCCATCTTCGGTGCCGCTTCCCTGCGGAGTCTGAGATATTCTGATGCCTCATTCATTGTAAGTACCCGCAGTTCTTCCGGATTATCTTCTGATTCTTTTCTATTAATGATCTCTTTATCTTCTGTCTTCGTATCTTCTATCTCTTCTTTTAACAGATAGTCTGTCGTAACTCCAAATATCTCACTCATTTGTATAATTTTCTGAATATCCGGTACTGACTGTGCTCCTTCCCATTTTGATACAGACTGTCTCGTCACACTGAGCTGTTCTGCAAGTTCTTCCTGTGACCACCCTTTTCTTTTTCGCAATAATATGATTTTATCTGCTAAGATCATATCTATCCTCCTGACTAAAACTCACGTTTCTTTTCTTGTGAACACAGCATAACATTTTCCTCTTTTGCTTACCATAAGGTATACCATACAATTTGTCAACTGACAGTTGCAACCACGTATTTCTGCCTGTTACAGCCATATATTTTTGCTTGTCAACGCTATATAAAAAGACAGACCATGACTCTGTCTTAAGCCACGCTCTGTCTTAACAGCTCATTATTAAGTCACTATTTCGTTTACAGCTGCCAGCCTGCCGCCTGCATCTGTACTGCTGCCATATGCTGATAGATGCCGCCTTTCTCTTCCAGTTCTTTCGGAATACCAATCTCTGCCACTACGCCATCTTTTAATACAACAATCTTATCCGCCTCGGCTACCGTACGCATGCGATGCGCAATAATCATAACGGTCTTATTCCTGATCAGTTTTGAAAGTGATTCCTGAATAACCGTCTCATTATCCACATCCAGTGATGCTGTTGCTTCATCCAGCAGAATGATCGGTGCATCCTTCAGGAATGCTCTGGCGATCGAAATTCTCTGCCGCTCACCGCCAGACAATTCGGAGCCGTTTTCACCGATCATTGTATTCCAGCCATTCGGCATTTTTTCTGCGAACTCATCACAATGTGCCAGCTTTGCAGCTGCAATAACTTCTTCATCGGTTGCATCCTGTCTGCCGATTCGGATATTTTCCATAATCGAATTATTAAATAATGTTACATCCTGAAAGACAATGGAATACAGAGACATCAGCGTCTCCGGATCCACATTCTGTATATCCATACCTCCAACTGTAATCCGTCCTTTCTGTGCGTCCCAGAATCTGGATGCCAGTCTGGATACCGTTGTCTTTCCACCACCGGAAGGTCCGATCAAAGCTGTAACCTCACCCTGTTTCGCTGTAAATGAAACATCTTTTAACACCGTTTCTCCGCTGTCATAAGCAAATCCCACATGCGAAAATTCAATATCATAGCCTTTATTCGTAAGTTCGGTTTTTCCTTTCTGTACTTTATGAGACAATATCTCATCCAGACGTTCACACTGGACATCAGTTGCAATAATCGCTGCCAGATTCTGTAATGAGATCTGCATCGGATCATACAATCTGGATACCAGCAGCAGAAACATAAAGAAAGTCAGCACATCAATATCACCTTTTGCCAGAAGCATACCCCCCAACAAAGCAGTTGTTGCAATACCAAACTTCAGGATCATCTGTGCACCTGCCACAAATACCGCTGTAGTTAATTCTGAAAAAATCGCATGCTTTTCCACTGCATGGATTTTATCATCAAGTCCTTTCAGATACTCGTCTTCTGAATTATTGGCGCGCAGATCACGTACGGTTTCCAGACACTCCTGAATCCCGTCTGCACACGCCATCTTCAGAGTCATCTGTTTGGCTGCCATATTCTTCTGTACTCTACCGGAACAGAGCACGATCAGAAATGAAACCGGAAGTACCCAAAGAGCTGCGATTGCCATTCTCCAGTTCAAAAAGAAAAGGCTCACAGCCACTAATACTGTAGAAATACACGCACCGATCAGTTCCGGAATCCAATGCGAAGATGCTGTCTCCATGGTGGCACAGTCTGCCATAATCGCACTGGTAAGGTCTGACAGATCTTTCTTTCCAAAAAAAGATAATGGTATCTTTCTAAGCTTTTCTGCCAATGTAGTTCTTCGCACTCCACTTTCTATGTAAGTATTTAAGAATGTTGCATTATACTGAATATAAGTTGTCACAGCAATCAGGATCAGACACGCAATACATCCAATTGCAAAGAAACCTCCTCTGCCGTTCAGATCATCTGCCATATAGTATTTCACCAGCATATATAACATTCCTACCGGCAACATCAGAACAATATCTGAGATCGTTACAGAAATAAATGCACGGATCATATCCTGCGCACCTTTTTCTGAAAGCGCATATCTGTGTTGTAATTTCTCTTTTAATGTCATATTACACACCTACCTTCCAGCATACAGACTGATTATATTTTTCCCACATGTGAGCATATAATCCATTTGCTTTTTCCAGACTTTCATGAGTACCTGATTCTTCGATCTCACCATCTTTTAATACAAAGATACGATCGGCATTGGTTACAGAAGACAATCTGTGGGCAATCATGACAACCGTCTTGCCCTTAGAAAGTCTGCTGAACGCTTCCTGTACTTTTGTCTCATTATCAGGATCTGCAAATGCTGTCGCCTCATCGAGGATCAGAATCGGTGCATTCTTAAGCATTGCCCGTGCAATGGACAGACGCTGTGCCTCACCACCGGATACATAGGTACCTTTTGTTCCAATAATCGTATCCATACCATCCGGAAGTTTTTCTATAATATCTTCACACTGGGCATTCTTTAATGCTTCCATCACTTCTTCTCTGGAAGCATCTTTCTTACCCATACGCACATTATCATAAATAGACATTTTCAACAGTTTACTATCCTGAAACACAAATGAAACCTGCTCCAGCAGCTCCTTTGACGGAATATCTCTGACATCCACACCGCCGATCTTCACTGCGCCTTCCGTCACATCAAAGAACCTTGCGATCAGGCTTGCCAGCGTAGTCTTCCCTCCGCCGGACGGTCCTATAAATGCCACATGTTCTCCCTCTCCGATTTTGAGATTGATCTGATGCAATGCATCTTTCGCAGCGTCTTCATATCGGAAAGATACGCGTTCAAAGATAATCGAATGATCTTTTGGCTGCTCTTCCCGTCCACTCTCTTCCAGCGGTCTACGATCCATGATTCCATCCACACGTGCCAGTGCATCTGCCACGATCATTTTATTCTCACTGGAGAACATGATCTTATTCAGTGTCACTGTAATGATCGGTGTGATAATAATGTAAAACAATAGATTTAAAAGAAATGTATTACTTGCTGTAAAGAAAAATGCAGCCGCGATCAATATGGTAAATACCGCATTGATAATTGTTGTATAGGCAACCATCGGTATCCTCAGATCCTCTGTATATGCAATCGTCCATTTTTCATATTTTTCAATGGATGTACGGAAGCGTTTAAACGAAAACACAGACTGCCCAAACGTCTTAACGACAGGAATACCACGCACGTATTCCACAGCTTCGCTGGACATTTCCTCCAGTGCATTCTGATACTCCTTCATCTTCTGTTCCATCTTCTTCCCCGTCATGCTTCCCATGATAAGAAATGCAAGACCTACAGGAATAAGACTTAACAATCCAAGCCGCCAGTCAAATACCAGCAGCAACACCAGCAGTCCCACCGGTGTAGCATAGGCCCCTGCCTGATCCGGAAGCTGATGAGCCAGATATGCTTCCGTTGCTGCACTGCATTCATTTACCGTTTTACGGATTTTTCCGCTTCCTTCACTATCCATAAAGCCTAATGGCAATGTCACAATATGATGCATCATTTCTGATCTCATATTTGCCTGCACGCGAAACGCTGCAATATGAGAGCACATCAAAGCACCAATATAGATTACCATAGATAATAATGCTGAAAGCACAGCAGACCACCCATAGCTGGATAAATGCTCTACCTGGCTGTACTCCGGTGCTGCATTCAGCACTTCTCTGATGATTTTCCAAATGTAATAGAATGGTACGAGCGCAATCCATGCACTGATCACAGACAGTATCCATGACAGAATTGTCAGGTATTTGTAATTGCCTGCATACGCAAAGAGCCTTGCTAAGGAACTTTGTTTCTTCATCTTAAAACCTCTTTTCCTCTTCTTTAAATTATGCTATTTTTCTCCTTATCAATAATTAGTTGTAACTAACTATCAATTTTAAGAAAAGACTGCATGCGGCGCAGTCGTCATATATAACACTGTTATAAAGATACTCCAAAAATTCCTTTTTTGTCAAGCATTTTCGTTAGTTTTAACTTACTGTTTTAGTATTTTCATCCAGCCAGCTGTATAAAATTCGTGCATAGTTTTCAGATATATCTTCGCCTGATCAAGTGGCATCTGATGAATAAACATTTCAAAATAGGTGTTAAACATTCCAGTTGCCAGCATATGTTCCAGCATAGAATCAATCTCCGGCGACGGTCTGCCCACACTGTCAAGGCTCTCCTGATAGCGATGTGTCGCTTCTACCTCAATTTCCACCATTTCATCAATCATTCCCGCATATCTTGTTCCTTCCGCGCAGCACAAAAGAAGCTGAAATTCCTCCGGATAATTCTGTGCATAGAGCAACACGTCAAGCATACAGTCCACGGATATCTCTCCCACATGATTCGGCTGTTCCTCTGCCGGAAGCTCCGCAAATTCATCCTGCGCCTGACAGAAATATTCCATCACATAATGATATTGCTCATCTACCAGCGCTCCAAACAATTCTTCCTTACTCTTGTAATGTCCATAAAATGCACCGGTCGTAACTCCGGCCATTTTCACAATATTCCGAAGCGAAGCTGTCTTAAATCCTTTTTCCAGAAATTCCTTTTTTGCCGCTATATGAATTTGTTCTAATGTGTTATGTTTTGCATCCTGCTTCAATCCTAACGTCCTCCCGGCATCATATACAGCAACGCATTGCAGATGCAGGCTGCAATATTACTGCCGCCTTTTCTTCCTCTTGCTACGATATACGGCACATCTTCTAATGTCAGTATCAGTTCCTTCGACGGCACGACATTCACAAATCCTACCGGCACACCGATGATAAGTTCCGGCTTCACTGCCCCGGACTTCACAAGTTCATACAGATGTACCAGAGCTGTCGGCGCATTACCGATCGCAAAAATCAATGGTCCCGGAAGCTTTGCCGCATGCTCCATGCTGACTACCGCGCGGGTTACACCCCTCCTCTTTGCCTCTTCTGCCACATCCGGATCCGACATAAAGCATCGGATCTGACAGCCGAGTGCTGCAAGCTTTCTTTTATTAACACCTGCCATCGCCATCTGCGTATCCGTGACGATCGTTGCACCACTTCCCAATACTTTCAGTGCATGCTCTATTACACCCTCTGAAAATACAAGATTCTTCGCATAATCAAAATCTGCACTGGTATGAATGCAGCGCTTTACCACAGGTTCGGTTCCCGGCACCAGCTTCACGTCTCCCAGTTCTTCTGTGATAATTTCGAAACTCCTCTTCTCAATCTCCTGCGGAAGCACCTGTTCCAGTTCAATCTCTTTCATCATCTTCATCTTCGTTACCCCTTAATCTTTGTACCAATTCCCATGACCACACGCACCACTTCATCTGAAAAGGCAGCCAGCTCCGTACAGATCCTCCCTACCTGTTCTCTGTAACAGCGATCGGCTGCATCAATCGGCACCAACCCATATCCAATCTCATCACTGACCAGAACAATCCCTGGATTCTGATGGATCAGCTTGTCTGCAAGTACAGCTCTCTGTTCTTCTTTTACATTTCGTATATATTCATGGAAACCATAAATAGCTTTGCATGTAAATATATCTGTTTCTTTGCACTCTTTTCCATTCATCCAATCTTTATCTGCAATCTCTGGAAAATGTGCTTTCGCCCATGCAAGCTGTCCCTGATAAGCTCCACCGATTATCATCTTCATCGCTTTACCTCCACTGGTATTCCATAGACCACTTCCGTTACCCAATCTGCCTTCTGTGCAAGCCTGCGGTTCACTTCCGAGAGAATCTTCTTATACCGGTTCATATCCGCTGAATCTCTGGTACACTCCGAACACACTTCATTGGTAACGATCACCACATGTTCACATCTGCCACAGAGTTCCTGCACACCGTCCACAATCCTGTCCACGGTCCGCTCTCCTGCTCCATCCGGTCGATAGATCTCATTTGCCGTCAGATTCGACATACACTCCAACAGAACCGCCGGACGATCTGTCATCGTCTCTGCCGTTCCTTTCAGATTCACATAGCACTCCAGCGTATCGAACCCTTTATCCTTACGCATCTCCCGGTGACGTTCAATTTTCTTAAGCGTCTCTTCTCCAAATGGCTCCATCGTAGCAATATAATATTTTTTGCAATTATTTTGTTTCGCAAGGCGTAGGAGTTCTGTTTCCGCATAAGCGGATTTCCCGCTTCCGCTGCCTCCGGTTACTACATGCAGCATTACTTTCCTCCACGTTCTATGATCTCATAGACCATCTTCATATCCAGATTCTCCCGGATAATATCTGCCAACTTATCGTACTGTTCTTCTTTATACTGTTTTCGATCAATATTCTTCACCTGATCTGCATCCAGACCTTTCCGCCGAAGAATCGCCTTAAGAACTGCTGTTACCACCTCAGCCTGATCAAAAATACCATGAATATAACATCCATAAACATTACCATGCTGCATACCGTCCACAGTTCCATTGTCCAGATGCAAAAGATCTCTCGTGTCTCTCAGTTTTTCTGTTTGACCCATATGAATCTCATATCCGGTAAACGGCACATCCGTAAGTTCCGCAAATATTCCTTGTACAATACCAAAATGACCGGTTATCTGTGTCCGATGCTTTTCCGGTTCAAAGACTGTTCTTGCAGGCAGAAGTTCCATACCTCGCACACATTTGCCAGCACCAGCTTCCACTCCGTCAGGATCATGCACTTCAGCTCCCAGCATCTGATATCCACCACAGATGCCAAATACCAGACCACCTGCCGATGCATGGCGGAGTATCTTTCCTTCTAATCCATTCTGTCGCATCCACAGAAGATCTGCGATCGTACTCTTAGTTCCCGGAAGGATCACCAGATCCGGTTCGCCAAAATCTGCTGACTGACTGATATAACGAAGCGATACTTCTTCTCTGCATTCAAGCGCAGCCAGATCTGTAAAATTCGAAATCCTCGGAAAACGGATAACCGCAATATCAATCGGTCCATTTCCCTGCTTTCCCGCGAAACGCTCAGACAAGCTGTCCTCATCGTCAATATCCAGATAGAAGTACGGCACTACCCCACAGACCGGCACATGAGTTCGCTCTACCAGCATATCCAGTCCCGGTCGTAAGATTTCCTTATCTCCACGGAATTTATTGATAATAGTTCCCTTGATGCGTCGCCTTTCTTCCTCCTCTAACAGCACAATGGTTCCAACAATCTGCGCAAACACACCTCCTCTGTCGATATCTCCGGTCAAAAGCACCGGTGCGTCGATCATTTTCGCCAACCCCATATTAACAATATCATTGGTCTTCAGATTAATCTCCGCCGGGCTTCCTGCACCTTCCACTACGATTATATCATACTGCTTCGACAGCTTTTCATATGCTTCCATGATCACCGGAATATACTCTGTCTTTCTCCGGTAATATTCCATGGCCGACATAGTTCCTTCCACTTTTCCATTGATGATCACCTGTGAGCCTGTATCATTGGTCGGCTTCAACAGGATTGGATTCATTGCCGCAATTGGTTCAATACCTGCCGCCTCTGCCTGCATTACCTGCGCCCTTCCCATTTCCAGACCGTCTTCTGTAATGTATGAATTCAATGCCATATTCTGGGATTTGAACGGAGCTGCCTTTACACCGTCCTGCGCAAGCACCCGCAGAAGTCCTCCCGTCAGCACACTTTTCCCGGCATTTGACATGGTTCCCTGTATCATAATCGGCTTTGCCATCTATCATCCTCCTATCTCAAATCCGTGTTATCTATCACATCACGTATCGCATCGATCAGCTGTCTGTTCTCTTCCTCTGTCTTTACTGCGATCCGATAATACCCTTTTGTAAGTCCCCGGTAATTACTGCAATTCCGGATCAGGATACCCTTTCTTTTCAATGGTTCCATCAGCTCCTGATCCAGATAGAATAACAGATAGTTGGCTGACGACGGATATACCTTACATCCCATGCTTTCCAGTTCTCCGACAAGCCACATTCTCTGTTCTGTCACATAACTTCTTACCTGTCTGCACCAGTCCGTTTCATCCAGTGCTGCGATTCCTGCTTCCTGCGCCGGGATCGATACGCCCCACGGCTGTCTGACTTCTTCCATGCGTTCCAGGAGATCTGTATCCGAACATAGTCCATAACCAAGCCTGAGTCCCGGAATGCCATACATTTTTGTAAACGAACGAAGTAAAAAGAGTGATTGAAACTGCCCGATATATGGCAGCATCGTCTCCGCTTCCTGGTCAAACGCAAATTCCCAGAAGCTTTCATCCACAACCATACGCGCATAATACTTCTCACACAGTTCCAGCGATTGCAGCAGAATATCTTTTGAAATTAGTACACCGGACGGATTATCCGGCATACAGAAGAAAACTATTCCAAGCCCTTCTTTTAATTCCTTCTCCAGACACACCAAAAACTCTTCATCCAGCCTGAATCCCTGTTCCGGATTCCGTTCCCACACAATCACCTGACTGCCTGCACTGCAAAGCGACTGTTCATATTCCTGAAATGCCGGTGCAAGGATCATCCCCTTTTCCGGCTTTTCTGCCAGCACCAGAGAAAATAACACATCTGCTGCACCATTTCCCGCAATTATCCACTCAACCGGAATCTTCAGTGTCTCTGCCAGCTTCTGCCGCAATCTCCTACACTGACTGTCTGGATAAGCTGTCACCATTTCCATCCCACGAATTGCTGCCTGGCGAACTGCTTCATTGGCTCCGAACGGACAGATATTTGCCGAAAAATCCAGCCGGTATTCAGTTGTGTAGATGTCTCCTCCGTGTGTATATTTCATGTCATACCTCTATTGTCAAAATACTCTTTAGAAAAACAGCCGGATGCCACCGAAGAGCAGAAATGTCAGCACTTCTGTTCCAATCATTAATTTCTCCGACCGTAGGATATCCTTTGGCTCAATGTTCCGGATTGGATCCCCGATTGTATCTTTCTCATGTTTTTTCCCAAAATACCAGGCATCCCCTGCAAGCTGCACCTGCAACGCACCTGCACATACAGCTTCCGTCTGCGCTGCATTCGGACTTGCGTGTTTTCTTCGATCCCTCTTCCAGATCCACAATGCATTCTTTCCATCCATCCCAAGCAGACAGGATGCCAGAATCATAAGCAGTGCTGAAATTCTTGCCGGAATAAATCCCGCCACATCATCCATTTTCGCCGCCACTCTGCCAAAATACAAATATTTTTCGTTCTTATATCCTAACATAGAATCCATGGTGTTGACTGCCTTATATACAAATCCAAGTATCGGACCGCCGATCAGCATATAAATTAATGGTGCGATCACCCCATCATTGGTATTCTCAGCCACCGTTTCCACCGCCGCCTTCGTCACGCCTTCCACTGTCAGATTCTCCGTATCCCTGCCGACAATCATCGATACTGCCAACCTTGCTCCTGACAAATCATCCTGTATTAATTTCTTATATACTTTTTTACTTTCTTTTCCGAGTGATCTTGCTGCCAATAGCTGATAGCACCAGAAACACTCCAACACAAATGCTGCACATGGGCTGAGCTTCTCTGCCAGATATAAAATTCCCATCGGCACTGCTGCTGATGTCAGGATCACAAGTATCCACAATATTCCTCCTGCGATCAATAGTTTCTTCTCATTCCCCTCCTGATCTCCGGCAAACTTCCGGAGTATCTTTTCCAAAAACGATATCCATTTGCCAATAATCCGCACCGGATGATACAGCCATACCGGATCTCCAAATATCCAGTCCAGTATCATACCGATCAGGCAGACACATAATATCTTCATCGTAATTTTTCTCCATCTATTATATCTATCTCGTGTAGAATCCGGACATTATAAAAAAGATGTACTCCCTTTTTCCACTCTTCCGGATCAATATCAGTTATATATCCATTGCCGTTACATACCTGCCAGTGGTAAAACGGTCTTTTCTCAGGATCAAATGCAGACAGCACCGCCATAATTGTCCCACCGTGCACTACCACACCTGCACGTTTACAGTCTTCCGCAATCAGTCTGCTGATCATATTCTCTGCTCCCTGTACGCAGCGCTTCTGAAAATCTTCCCGGTCTTCTCCTCCAGGGAATGCACCTGCACCACCGGAATCAAGCCAAGCCTGATATACTGGCTTGTTCTTCAGTTCTTCATATGTCTTTCGCTCATATTCGCCAAAATCCAACTCTCGCATCAGCGGTTCTGTCTCAAAAGGCATACTCGGCCAGATCCTTTCTGCTGTCTGCCTGCATCGGAGCATCGGGCTGACGGTCAGTGCATCAATCTTCGGATAGTCTTTCAGATCCTGCGGAATCATTTCCTCATCCAGTGGTTCATCCGTACTTCCTATATATTGTCTCTTACGGTTGCCTGGCGTCATAAAATGCCGTACCCATATAATCTCCATCTGCTACCTCCCAATGCAGGTCACTAAAATTCCGGTAAACATTGCAAGCTCTGCCGTCTCCAGAAAAAATCCTGCCAGATCTCCTGTTACGCCCCCAAACTGCTTCCGGCTCACCACTATATAATATAGAAATGCGATCATCACGCCAGTAACAGCTCCTGTCATTGCCCGTGCGTTCATCACTGCCATCATGATCACTGCTGCTGCCACATACAGACACATCGTAATCCTGACAACTTTTTTCTGTGCTCCGTCCTGAAACATCTTCAACAACCCACTATTTCTTGCCGCCGGAAATGTAACTACGCTGAACCCACTGAGTGCTCTGGAAAGGACAAAACTTACACCGCACACTCTCAGCACTTCTGCCGGAAGTTCACTCCATACTGCCACACTCCACATCAGATAACAACCCATTCCCAATATAGCAAATGCACCCGCATGAGAATCCTTCAGAATCTCCAACTTCTTTTCCCGGTCTCCCCAGGATCCGAGCGCATCCATGGTATCCATGAAACCGTCCATATGAATGCCTCCGGTGATTATGATCGGAATCAAGGTAAATACCACACCACGGAACAGACCGCCCACAGACGTCTTATCCAGCAGCCAACCTGCCAGATACATAACTACTCCGATGACAACTCCAATCATGGGAAAAAAGCACATGGCATATCGCATATTTTCTTTTTCCCAGTCCACTCTCGGAACCGGTATTCTGGAATACATCGATAATGCGATAAAAAATGAATTTATAATACTCATATATTTCTCCTGAATTACAATACCTTATACTGCTCTACCTTTATATCCTCAAATGTCCCCATATCTCCGTAGACTTTCAATCCCATCTCCAACAGGGGGATCACAGCAACTGCACCGCTTCCTTCTCCAAGACACATATCACAGGTGATGAGCGGTGACAGTCCGAGTTCATCTAATACATAATGAGCTGCCGGCTCTTTGGATACATGCGATGGGATCAGATAATCCGCCACAGCTGGAATCAAATGGACTGCACAAAGAGCTGCCACCCCGGATATAAATCCATCCAGCACGACCGGTATATGATAACGTGCTCCACCAATACAAAGTCCGCAGAGTCCTGCGATATCATATCCACCAACCGATGCCATCACCGTAAGCACATCCGCTTGCCGGAGATTATATCGTCCGATTGCATCCTCGATTACATGAATCTTACGCTTAAGACCATCATCATCCAGACCGGCTCCCTTCCCGGTCATCACTGCCGGATCACGGTTAAGAAGTACTGATGCCACTGCACTGCTGGTCGTTGTATTGCCAATCCCCATCTCGCCTGTCAGCAGAATATCATATCCCTCCTGCTTCTTCTCTCCGGCGATACGAATGCCGGTCTCGATTGCCTGCCAGAGCTGTTCTCGTGTCATAGCAGGCTCTTTTGCAAAGTTCTTCGTTCCATATGCAGTCTTTTCATTTTTTCTGGTTACATTCTTTACATCCGTGTTCATACCGATATCTACCGGATAAATGTCCACGCCAGCCACCTCTGCCATCAGACAGGCACTGGTCTCATGACGGCTGAAATTCTCTGCCACAATTGCCGTAACCTCCTGCCCGGTCTGTGTCACGCCTTCTGCCACCACACCATTATCGGCACACATGACAACCAATGCTTTCTTCTTAATTTCATAGCATGCAATCCGTTTTATCCCGGCAATCCGGGTAATCTGCTGTTCCAGCTTACCCAGGCTGAACAGCGGTTTCCCAACCTTCATCCATCGTTCTTTCGACAGTCTGACCACATCCTGATCAGCCGGCTGTATCTCTTCTTGTAATTCTTCTAATGTCATAGTTAGCTTCCTTTATCGTCTGGTTCCTTTTTTGGAATATTCTGTGCAGGCTTTCACATATCGTTCCACCAGTTCCGGGTGCGAGCGGTAATAGAGGTGTGGATAGCCTGCCATCAGATTCCCTTTCATGTGTATACACTGCCATCTTCTCTTCCCATCCGGCTTCACTGCCAGACAGCTATCTCCATTATCTGTACTGTCCCAGTGATGAAATTCATGCGCCCGTATCTGTTCGCCTTTCTTTAAAAATGCGCCATCCTGCTCTGCCTCAATAGTCGCATATCCGAAACGCACAAGTCTCCCCTGATTACTGCTCTCTGACGGAATAACTCCTGCCATACGATAACTGTATCCTTCCGCATCCGTCAGTCCATCCTGCAAATACTGAAACCCACCACATTCTGCAAGACATGGCATGCCGTCTGCGATCTTCTCCCGTATTTCCCTGCGCAAGCCTTCATTTTCCTCCAATCTGGCACCGTATAGTTCAGGATAACCGCCCCCGAGAATCAATCCACAACAGCCTTCCGGCAATGTCTCATCCTCCAAAGGACTGAATGGCACCAGTTCACATCCGGCCTGTTCCAGTAATTTCATATTCTCTTTATAGTAAAAGCAAAATGCTTCGTCTCTGGCAACAGCCACGCGCACCTTCTGCTTTCCATTCACTTCTTTTTTTATCAGATTCTCTTCTTCCAGGCACTCTGCCTGTTCTGCAATTTTCAGAATCTCTGGCAGATCGACTGTCTCTGCGATTGTCATTCCCGCTTCCTGAAGCTGACTTTTTAATCCAGTCAGCTCCTGCGGTGTTACAAGTCCCAGATGTCTGCTCTCCAATCGAAAGCATTCTTTCTCTGGAAGATACCCAAGGATCTTCACCTCCGGATGTCCCATATCCACAAGTCCATGATCCAGCATCTCTTTCATCCGCGGATAAAGCATCGGCGAAATACGGTTCAGGATAATGCCTCTGATATGGCTGTCCTTCTGATATTCCAGAAATCCTTTCAACAGTGCCAGTACAGAAGATGCCATCCCACGGCATGGAACAACCAATATGACCGGAAGCTCCAGTACCCCGGCAATATCCCATGCACTGCCATTCATACTTCCAAATGAAATACCATCATAATACCCCATAACGCCTTCCGTCACAACCAGATCAGCACCATTTCCATGATTCTGGTAGATCTCCCGCAGCTCTTCTTTACTGCTGAAAAACAGATCCAGATTTTCAGATTCTATCCCAAGCACTGTCCGATGAAACATCGGATCGATATAATCCGGTCCGCATTTGCATGCCCGGATATTTTTCCCCATCTGCCTGAATGCAGCCATCAGTCCACAGGCAGCAATTGTCTTGCCGCTGCCACTGGATGGAGCTGCCAGCAGGATTCCCGGTCGCTTTGTCATTGTTTTCTCTCCGTAATAATATACACCGGATTCTGTCCGGTCATCATATGATATCTTCCCAATACTCTGGACGCAGCCACGTTCATCTGAACAATCTCCGGATCTGTCAGCAATCCTGATCTGACTGCACACATCACTTCTTCTACTGTTTCTAAGGATATCGCATTGATCACTACGGTTACTTCTGGATTTTTCTCCTTCAACATACGGATAATGTCATGGAGATGTCCTGTGCTTCCACCAATAAATGCATGTGTAGGTGCCGGAAGTCCTTCCATTGCCTCCGGCGCACTTCCATGGATTACCTGAACCTGTGCCGCCCGAAACTTTCGTCTGTTTGCCCGGATTAGATCACACGCATCTTCTCGCTGTTCAATCGCATACACCTGCACCTGCTCCCCATGAAGTGCCGCCTCAATTGATACAGAACCTGTGCCGGCGCCAATATCATAAAAAACTGCCTCTCTGGTAAGTCCAAGCTTGGCCATACTGACTGCCCGGACTTCTGCCTTTGTCATCGGCACCACATGTCCTTCCTGACTGCGGATAAATGCGTCATCCGGCAAGTGAGCCGATACGGATTCCGCAGGATGCGGATTCTCAATCAACATGGTAGAAAGCTCTCCCAGATCTTCCGGCGTCAGTTCTCCGGCAGATATCGTTCGTATCGTTTCATCCCCATATGATAGACGGACACCTATATGACAGATCAGATCTTCTATACCATATTCCCGGATCTGTTCACAAAACTCCGTTCCGCTTTTCCTGTCCAGCAGAAGAAATGTCTTCGTATGATGATCGATGGCATAGATAATATTCTGATTCCTGCCATGGATACTGCGAAGAGCTGCATCTTCCCAGGATACACCAAGCTTCGCTGCCAGATAGACAACTGATGCGATCCCTGGTACGATATCGACCGGAATCTCAGCCTCCTTACATGCCTGCGTCAATGCCTTCGCACCACTGTAGAATCCCACATCACCAGACAAGACAATCGCCCATCTGCTATATTCCGGGTGTCCTTTTATAATCTTTATAATTTCCACAGATCGATACTCTGCAAACTTCGGTTTCTCTTTCGGGCATACTTCCAGAAGACGCACCGCTCCGATACAGGCATCTGCCTGCTCGATCTGGGTTCTTGCGTCCAGAGTCAGCATATTTTCATTTCCCATCCCGGCGCCGATAAGTACTGCACTACATCCGCTTTCGCATATTTTATCACACATTGCGATATCCTCTTGGTGTTACCATTTTCCCATTTAATTCTATTGTTTCCTGGTTTCCAATATATACAGTCGTGAACATGTCAACTTTTTTATTTCTAAGTTCTGCCAAACTCATAATCTCAGCGGACTCTCCGTCACGTCCGATATTGCGTACGATTCCACACACAGTCTCCGGTGCTTTATACTGCATCATCAGATCACATGCTTTCTGCAGATAATCCGCACGCTTTCTGCTAGACGGATTATAGAGACAGATTACAAGATCCGCCTTCGATGCCATAAGCAGACGCTTCTCAATCTTCTCCCAAGGAGTCAGCAGATCACTCAGACTGATCACAGCAAAGTCATGCATCAATGGCGCACCAAGTACTGCACCACCGGACAATGCCGCTGTCACGCCAGGAACCACCTCTATCTCGACATTCGGGTATTCCTGACCGATCTGATACATCAGACCAGCCATGCCATATACCCCGGCATCCCCACTGCATACCATTGCCACTTCTTTTCCTTTTGCAGCCTCTTCAAATGCAAGCTGACATCTCTGTGTCTCCTGACGCATCGGCGTTGTCAGATATTCTTTGCCCGGATACTCTTTTTTTAACAGGTCTGCATAGACTGTATAGCCCGCAATCACCTGACACCGCTCGATCACCTCTGCTGCCTCATAGGTCATGCTGTTCCGATTCCCCGGTCCCATACCGATCACATAGATCCGCTTATGTCCTGATACCTCTTTTTTCGCATGTGCACTCCGATATCCTGTAGAAAACTCCGGATGATACAGATCGCTTCTCCGATATTCACAATCCAATACATTCCCCACCACGATCAATGCCGTTCTGGTAATCTGATTTTCATCCGCAGTCTGCTTCAGCGTCCCAACCGTACAGCGGAACACTTTCTCTTCCGGCCAGGTCGCTTTATATACGATCGCTGCCGGGGTATCTTCCGTATATCCTCCGGCAAGTAATTCTTCCGTAAGCTTTCCGATCAATCCGGTACTTAAAAACAGCACCATGGTTGCTCCATGTTCTGCAAAGCTTCTCACAGATTCCTTCTCCGGAACCGGTGTACGTCCCGCCATTCTGGTGATAACCACCGACTGGGATACGTCTGGCAGGGTATATTCTGTCTGCAATGCTGCAGCCGCTCCGCTAAAGGAACTGACTCCCGGACACACCTGATACGTAATCTGTTTTTCATCCAACAGATCCATCTGTTCGCGAATCGCTCCATATAAAGAAGGATCTCCTGTATGCAGACGTACGACTTTTTTACCATCTTCCTCAGCCTGTACCATTGCATCAATCACCTGCTCCAATGTCATAAATGCACTGTTGCGGATTTCACAGCTTTCTTTGCAGCACTTTAATAATTCTGGATTCACCAGCGATCCTGCATAGATCACCAGGTCTGCTTCCATTAATAATCTCTGTCCCCGGACGGTAATCAGATCTTCTGCTCCAGGTCCTGCCCCTACAAACCAAATCATCGTTTTTCTCCTTCTTTTGCAATAATCAATGAATAATATCCCGCCTGTTCCGGGATCTCTTCCAGCGAATGATATATCTGTTCCTCTTCCATTCCACAGTTTGTAACCATCTGTATCTGACCGTCATACTTCTTCAGTTCTTCTTTCACCTGACCAATCTTACTTCCCGACTTCATCAGAATCTTTGTACCTGAAAGTTCCATTCCTTCGCTGATATCATAAGAACCCGGCAAGATATGAATTGAATCACCCATTTCTCCAAGCCCCGTCTTAAGCACTGCCGCCGCTGCGCAAAATGACGGTACTCCCGGTATCACACGCGTCTCATAGCCAGATGCTTCCACCAGTTTCTGTATGTACAGGAACGTTGAATAAATACTTACATCTCCCAATGTAAGAAATGCAACATTCTCTCCTTTGTCTAATTTCCTGCACACCTGCTCTGCACCTTCTGCATGCACCTGCTGTAATGCTTTCTTATCTTTTGTCATCGGCATAGAAAGAAATATAATTCTTTTCTTGTTAATATCTGGATATATTTTCCACACAATCTGATATGCTGTAATCTGTGTTTTATCTGCTGTACCAGACACTGGAAGTGCAATTGCATCACACTCCTTTATCACCTTTAAAGCTTTTATCGTCAGCAGTTCCGGATCCCCCGGTCCGACTCCTACGCCGTATAGTATACCTTTATCCATTATACATTCTTCTTTCTGCTCTGAATCTTCTGCGCAAGTCTGTCTGCATCAGAAGTCTTGCCAAGAATTCCCATTTCTTTGGAAAACATGACTGCACCAATCTCCAGTACGTCTCCTGCCCGGTGTTTCAGATGTTCCTCGATCTTAATCATCACTGTAGACATGACTTCTTTTAGTATACCTTCTTTTTCCAACAATTCCAATGCCGCCGTGGTGGTAATACATTCCATCAACTGACAGATCAGTTCTCTGGAGCCTCCTGCCATTGCAGCATGCGCTGCAAGAATCTCCATACGCCCATCTGCCTGTCTGGAATGTGTATTCATGATCCCGGCAGCCAACTTGATGAATTTGCCAATATGGCCTACCAGCAGAATTCCTTTCATCTGAAGCCGTACCGCATCATCAATCACTTCTCCTACATAATTACTGCATTTTACTGCAGCATCTTCCTGATACCCCAACGTATCATGCAGAAAATCTGATCCATAATTGCCCGGCACTACATAACAATAATCCATGCCATTCTCTCTGCGCACCTTCATTTCTACAAAAATCGTATCTGTCAGAGCTTTCTCGCTCATAGGTTCCACGATTCCGGTTGTCCCCAGAATTGAAATACCGCCCTCAATACCAAGCTTCGGATTAAATGTCTTCCTCGCAATCTCCGCGCCGTCCGGCACCCATATCATCACCCGGACTCCACAGTCAATCCCGGCTTTCTGAAGTTCTTCTTCTACTGCCTCACGGATCATCCTGCGTGGCACCAGATTAATCGCCGGATCTCCGATACTCTGTTCCAGCCCTTTCTGCGTCACGCGACCGATACCTTCACCGGCTTCTAATATCACTTTACTTTTTACTACATCGTCTTGTGCAAATGTCACCCTAGCATACACCAGTATACCGTTCGTCACATCCGGATCATCTCCGCTGTCTTTACGGATAGCGCAACTGACATAATTATTTTCTTTCACAATATCTTCCACTTCCAGATATAGGCGGATACCAGCAGGCGTCACTAACGATACTTCTCCAACCACTTCTCCAGACACCAGCATATGAGTAGCTGCCTTTGCTGCTGCTGCAGCACAACTCCCCGTTGTGTATCCGGTTCGAAGTTTTGTCTGATTCTTCCAGACTATTGATGTATTAGCCATCTCTATTCCTCCTGCTCATCCGCAAGCTGTCCTGCAATCTTCTGACACACCTCTTCCACACCGAAGCCTTCTTCTTCCGGCCTTCCCACAACGACAAGTACAGTCCCTGTCTCCATAGCCGCTTCATATTTTTCTTCAAATCCTCCGGTCTTGCCAGATTCTTTTGTTACAAAATAATCTGCTTCTGTCTGTCTGAGCATTGCGACATTCAATTCTTTGGAAAACGGTCCCTGCATAGCAATCAGATGCTTTCCGTCAAATCCAAGTTCCATACTCTTCTTCACCGATTCCCAGACTGATAATACTCTCACATAACAACGCTCTTGATAATCATCCAGTTCCGTATATAATCCCAGTTCTTTGCTTCCAGTAGAAATAAATATATTTCCTTTGGTGTTATTAAGATACTCTATCGCTTGTTTTACAGAGTCCACCCAGACCACAGTGCAGTCTGCATCACTGTTTGGCTCCATCTCCTCTGCCAAATGTTCCTCTTCCCTCAGGCAACGAAGATACCGTACCTCTGCCCGCTCACACGCTCGCTTAATGTTACCGGTTACAAGAACAGCAAATGGGTGCGTCGCATCTATCACCAGATCAATCTCTTTCTCACTCAGAAATGCTGTGATGTCATCCTCATCCATCCGTCCGGTAAGCAGATGAAGATGCTGATACTCCTCCAAAAGTCTGCCGCCATATTCAGTTGCCACGCTGACGTAGCTGTCCGCTACGGTATCATTCAGGTACTCCGCAATTCTTCTTCCTTCCGTTGTACCCGCAAATACTAAAATCTTCATGTACACTCCACCCTGTTATATCATCTGTATGTCTATGTATATTCTGTCACGATTTTATCATTTTCATAGGAAATACGCAACTCTCGCAAAAAACATATTGACATATGTATTTCGAAAGTATATCATTTATGTAATTTATATTTTCATTAACTATTTCCTAAGGCTTATATCTTTACATTTATTTTTCCTTTTGATATGATGTAATTACAAATAGTTATAGATTCGTATTGTATACATTATAAGAAAGGTGGTATGGAAAGTGAGTGATAATTTGACTAATCAGGAACTTTGTATTCTTCTGGAATCCATTCGCGCCCTGTTACAGACTGGCAACAGTGAACGCGCAGAAGAAATCATAACTAACGCGATCCAGCGCATAGACAAAACTCAGACTGTAAACGTCCTGTAATTTTCATTTGATTTTTCAACAAGTTCAACAATCACTGTACTTATCAACTGAGATATAAGCCTCATGAACAAGTTAATACCGCATTCCAAGAGAAACTGTCATCCTATCTAAGCGCAGTTTCTCCTGGATAATCTTTCCATCTTTTTCATCCTTCAGATAGTACTTTACTGCCCGTTCGCATACATTATCCACTCCGGTAACCTGCTGCACAAATTCTGAGCTGCTGCTTGCCTCTCCGGTACTCTTAAGCTGCTCTGAAGTGTACGTGATAAACGGAACCTTCCACTTCTCAGAAAGTTCATTCAACCCTCTTTCTTCTGCTTTCAGGTCAATGCTTACAATGGCTTCCAGCTGCCTCTGATCAATTCCATGCCGTGCAATCGTCTCAGATATGCCCTGTTCCAGGATCTGCATGGCAGTTCCTTTTCTGCATCCCACACCTGCTACAACATTACCGATCTGTAATACCAGAATTCTCTTTGAACTATCCTTAGTATCTGTGGATATACATACTCCATACTCATATTCATTCAGCATGTCTTTACTATCACACCATTTTAATTCAGTATACTGCTCCGTTTCTTTTATGGCTTTCTGCTTTAGAAGAGGATAACCATCTTCAACATAAATTCCTACAGATTCGCCTTCCAATACGGCAACCGAAATCAGCTTCGCTTTCTCCCTGTCTGCAATCTTCAGATAGTGGTCTCTCGCAAAGGCATCTACAGCGAACTTCCGCTGTACATCAGTAGCTGTCGTGATCACCGGAATGGCTCCCGTAATGTCTGCAATCTGCTCTGCCAGAGGAATGGCTCCGCCCATATGTCCGGACAATAATGGAATAATATGCTGTGCTTTCTCATCCATCACAAGTACCGCAGAATCTGTATATTTATCCTTCACACTCGGCGCAATCATTCGAACCGCAATACCGGCTGCTCCGATGAACAAGAAATCATCCACACCCCAATACTCCTGAATCCATTCCGGTATATTCTCCGGCAGATAAGTCAATTCTTCCTTTCTATCCAATATGCGTTTTGGCGCATAACCTGCACAAGAGTCATTATTTAGTTTCTTACATAACTTTTCATTTAATTCTATTCCTGTTTTTGTAAAACTTAAGATCCGAAGCATTAGCAATATTCTCCATAGTTCAAGTCGAACGTCCGTGAGACTTGGCGCGTGATTCTGGTCAGCGAAGCTGACATATTCCTATCAGAATCACTGCGCATCCTCGCGGAGCGTTTATCTCAGTCGAAGATTGGACTCCCACTGAGACAAATTTGCTATTACTCACCACCTGAAGAGGTGGGAATCTTCTCGACTGAGATAAATATTTTCCAATACAGTATAACATAAAATCGAGCAGGCTGACACCTGCTCGATCCTAAACAAACTTCAATATTTCATGCTTACTTGAAACATTTTTTAATTGTCGAAAATGCTCCTAAAGCTGTAAACAGATACAACATCGCAAGATCTTTATAATATGCTGATGCGACATCTCCAACTCTGATAATTTCTGGTGTTGCCTGAAATGCAGTGAAAAAATCCACGTCATATACATCTGCAACCGCAATTGCATAAGTAATCCAATTGCTGACATATATCATGACAATCATAATGATAAGAGTAATAATAATTCCCTTTTTACTCACTGTTTTTCCAAGCATCTGATAGCCGCGCAAGGCACATACTCCCATAACCACACCGCACAGTGCCGAAACGTAACCAAGCTGTCCTGTGATCACAATACAAATAACTCCGATCAATGTTCCTGCCAGGGCACCCACTGCACCCAGAAAGACATTTTCCTTTACTGGAGCCTGGACAGTTGCATTACCCCCTCCATAGCTATACTCCATGCTGCTTTGATAGTCTTTATTCTCTTCCATATTGCTTCTCCTTTAGATTTGAAAATCAATAAAATTTACTCTCATTATTATCTTATCATACTGCACTATATCTGACAATCGCAGAATTCCGCGACAGGCATCTTCACCCGGAAAGATACATTTCTAAATCATAAACATATAGTAAAGCCCTCATGCTATGCCACTTTTGCAAAACATGAGGGCCTATTTATCATCTGTAACTTCTGAAAAACTCTGCCAGACTGTTCAATGTCTTCACCAACACAGGTACTTCTTCCTGATCCAGTGCCTCTACCACTGCGTCTGTCATCTTTTTATGAAATTCTTCGTGATGATGGTATGCTTTTATCCCCTTTTCCGTCAGACGGATATACACCACTCTCCGATCTTCCTCACTCCGAATACGCTCTGTATACTTCTTCTTCACAAGGCTATTCATAGAAGTTGTCAGCGAACCAACGGTAATATTGAGCTTTTTTGCAATTGTAGACATATTATTACCTTCACCCAACCCAATTGCTTCGATAATGTGCATATCATTATTGGTGATATCTTTGTACTCTTCTGTAATAATCGCCTTCTCTTCCAGCTCCCATATTTCATTAAACAGATGAACCAGAATATCGTTAATTGCCTTGTATGTATCCAAATCCGTACTCCTCTTTCTTTTTTTCTATGACTATTTTAGCACGAAATATGTAAATATGCCAGTGCAAAAATCCTACATTCTGCGAAAACGTTCATACCGCTCTTCCACTAATTTAATGTCTGTTTTCTTCTGTTTTTCTTCCAGAAATCTATATATTTTTTGTTCCATCACATTCGTCACCTCGGAAAATGTATTTATATTTAACATTTCCGGTTCCTCTATGATCTGTTCAACCACACCCAGATTCATTAAATCTGCCGCTGTAAGTTTCATCACTCCCGCCGCTTCTTCAGCACGTTTACTATCCTTCCAGAGAATCGACGCAAATCCTTCCGGAGACAGGATGGAATATATAGAATTCTCTAACATCCACACTTCATCTGCTACAGCTAATGCCAGTGCGCCACCGCTTCCTCCTTCACCAATAACAATTGACAGGATTGGTACTTTGAGCGCAGACATCTCATACAAATTGCGTGCAATAGCTTCCCCCTGTCCTCTCTCTTCCGCTTCCAAACCACAAAATGCTCCCGGTGTATCCACAAAACAGATTACTGGCCGATGAAACTTTTCCGCCTGTTTCATCAGGCGAAGTGCCTTACGATATCCTTCCGGTGATGGCATTCCGAAATTATGTTCGATGTTTTCTTTCGTTGTACGCCCCTTTTCCTGTGCGATTACAGTTACCGGAATTCCGTGGAATCTGGCAGCACCTCCAATGATGGCTCTGTCATCTCCATAGTAACGATCACCCCGTTGTTCAGTAAAATCCGTAAAAAGTGCACGAATATAATCACTTCCGGAAGGGCGGTCTTTTGCCCTGGAAATCTGCACACGTTCCCAGGCTGTTTTTTCTCTGTCCCCATTCTTCTGGTGCATTGTTTCCAATCTACTATCTATAACTACTTTTTCACATTTCCTATTAACATGTAATCTTAATACGTTATATAGATATTTTTTTATATCTTTTCTTTCTACAACCGCATCTACAAATCCATGCGTCTGCAGAAATTCTGACCTTTGAAATCCTTCCGGTAATTTCTGATGGATTGTCTGTTCAATCACCCTCGGACCTGCAAATCCAACCAATGCCCCCGGCTCTGCAAGCGTAATATCACCTTCCATGGCAAAGCTTGCTGTCACACCTCCTGTAGTTGGATTGGTCAGAACTGTAACATATAATAGTCCTGCATCACTGTGCTTTTTAATAGCTGCCGATGTCTTTGCCATCTGCATAAGTGAAAGAATTCCCTCTTGCATTCTGGCGCCACCGGAACATGTAAAGAGAATCACCGGAAGCTGTTCTTCTTCTGCCCGTTCAAACGCACGGGTAATTTTTTCACCTACAGCCTGTCCCATACTGGCCATCATAAAACGTCCATCACAGACACCGAGTACTGTTTCTATTCCGCCGATCTGTGCTTTACCTGTAATTACCGCCTCTTTCAAACCAGTTTTTTCCTGCAGCATCTTCTGTTTTTCTGTATATCCGGCATAATGCAGAGGATTATTTCCCACAAGATCTTCATCCCATTCTTCGAAACTCCCCTCATCAGCAATCATATCGACACGCTGATACGCTGGTATCCGGAAATAATTACCGCACTTTGGACAGATACAGTCATTATTCTGTACTTCATCCGTAAAAATAGCCTCCTTGCAGACGTTACACTTACGAAGCAGTCCGTCCGGGACTTCCGGTTGCCTGTCATGCCCACGCAGCGCCGTATCATTTCTTCTGGTCTTCTTAAACATATTTTTCAGTTTCATGATTCTTCCTCACTGAGCCTGTCTATAAATTCAATATCGGTATCGCCTGACGCAAACCTGGGATGTCCAATCAGTTCATACTGATAATCTACATTGGTATCAATTCCCTCAATGATAATCTCACCTAGTGCACTCTGCATTTTCGCCACGGCCTCCTGACGATTCCGGGCATGTACAATAATCTTAGCGATCATGGAATCATAATACGGAGGCACTTCGTATCCGCTGTAGATGGCAGAATCAATGCGGACTCCTTTTCCGCCCGGCAGATAAATATCATGTATCTTTCCCGGAGATGGCCGAAAGTTCTTCTTTGGGTTCTCTGCATTGATCCGACATTCAATTGCATGTCCGCTCAGATGGATTTCTTCCTGTGTATAAGCAAGCGGCTCACCTGATGCAATCCGAATCTGTTCTTTTACAAGGTCAATACCGGTTACCCATTCTGTTACCGGATGTTCTACCTGAATTCTCGTATTCATTTCCATAAAATAAAATTTTCCATCCGGCTCCAGCAGAAATTCAATGGTTCCTGCATTTTCATACCCGGAAACTCTGGCTGCTGTCACCGCAGCCTTTCCCATCTGCTCACGAAGGGCTTCTGAGAGAGCCGGCGACGGGGATTCCTCCACCAGCTTTTGATGGTTTCTCTGAAGCGAACAGTCCCGTTCTCCAAGATGTATGACATGACCGTATTTATCCGCCAGTATCTGGAATTCGATATGTCTAGGCCGCTGTACAAAATGTTCCAGGTACATCGTTCCATCTCCAAATGCAGCTACTGCTTCTTTCTGCGCTGTACAAAATGCATGTCGAAGCTCTGTTTCATCTGCCGCCACACGCATACCTTTTCCACCGCCGCCAAGAGCCGCCTTCACGATCACCGGATATCCTACCTCTGCAGCAACAGGAACCGCTTCTTCCGGTTCATATAGTGCTTCTTTACTTCCTGGAATAACCGGAACACCTGCCTGGATCATCGTATTTCTTGCCTGTGATTTATTGCCCAGCCTCTCGATTGTATCTGCGTCAGGACCGATAAATGTGATTTGACACTGCTCACATAACCTGGCAAACTGACTGTTCTCTGACAGAAATCCAAAACCGGGATGCACTGCATCTGCCCCGGAAATGATTGTTGCGCTGATAATCCGCTCCATATTCAGATAACTCTCTGCGGATGATGCCGGACCGATACAGACTGCCTCATCCGCAAGCTGTGTATGTAACGCTTCCCGATCTGCTTCTGAATACACTGCTACGGTTTCAATTCCCATCTCTCTGCATGCGCGAATAATCCGTACCGCAATTTCGCCGCGATTGGCAATCAATACCTTCTTAATCATTATTCTGGCCAACCACAAAAGTAAGTTCTGCACTAACAACAACTTTGCCGTCTACACTTGCCACCGCTTCACCGACTCCCAATGGTCCTTTCTGTCTGATAATCCTGGTCTCCAGACGCACTTTATCCCCCGGTACGACTTTTCCTTTAAAGCGACATTTCTGAATCCCGCCAAAATAGGCAATTTTTCCTTTATTTTCCTCTTTTGAAAGAATAGCTACTGCTCCGGTCTGCGCTAATGCCTCCACGGTCAACACGCCCGGCATTACCGGTTCCTGTGGAAAATGTCCCTGAAAGAATTCTTCTCTGAAGGATACACATTTATATCCAACCGCATATTCTCCCGGCTCATAATCTTCAATATAATCCACCAACAGAAATGGATGTCTGTGTGGAATAATTTCTTCAATTTCCTTGATTCCCAGATGTCTCATCTCAGTCCTCCTGTATCTATATAATCCGAAATAATGGCTGACCATACTCTACGCTCTGTCCATTTTCAACATAGATCTCTGCAATCTCACCTTCGTACTCACTTTCGATGTCATTCATCAATTTCATAGCTTCTACAATAGCAAGTACCTGTCCCTGTTTTATCTTATCCCCGGTTTTCACAAACGGATCTGCATCTTCTGCCGGTGCTGCATAAAAGGTTCCTACCAGTGGTGATTTCACAATCTGTCCGATTGACTCTTTCTCTTCTTTCTGTATTTCAGCCGACGGTTTCAACGTCTGTGACATTTCCTCATTTTCTGCCACCTGCGTCATAATGACCGGCTCTTTTCCTTTTTCCAAAGACAACTTCGAACCGTTTTCTTCATATTCAAATTTGTCCAGGCTGGATCCGGATACTGCATCGATCAGCTGTAGTATCTGTTTCAGTTCCATTACTGTCACCTCTATCCCTTGTATTTTCTTACCAGTACAGTTGCATTATGTCCTCCAAATCCAAGAGAATTGGACATTGCAACATTGACTTCCTGCTCCAACGGTGAACCCAGTACATAATTCAGATCACATTCCTCATCTGTCTCTTTTGTTCCTACCGTCTGATGGATAAATCCTTCCTGAATTGATTTCACACAGACAATAAACTCTACACCGCCGGCTGCACCTAACAGATGACCGATCATTGATTTCGTTGAGTTCACAGCCACATGCGCAGCCGCACTTCCAAACGCCTCATGAATCGCCTTTGTCTCAAACAGATCATTGTGATGGGTACTGGTGCCATGTGCATTGATATAATCCACCTGTTCCGGTGTCACACCTGCTTCTTCCATTGCCAGAAGCATAGCCTTTGCTGCTCCGCTTCCATCTGGAATCGGAGAAGTGATATGATAGGCATCCCCAGTCGCTCCATATCCGCCAAGCTCTGCATAGATTCTTGCGCCACGCTTTTTCGCGTGCTCCAATTCTTCCAAAACCACCACACCAGCACCTTCTCCAAGCACAAATCCATCCCTGTCTTTATCAAACGGAATCGATGCTCGCATAGGATCTGTACTGGTGCTGAGCGCCGTCAATGCTGAGAATCCAGCCACTCCGGTCGGACAGATTGCGCTTTCCGTACCGCCTGCAAATATCACATCTGCATCTCCATACTGAATTGCCCGAAAAGCGTCTCCGATACAATGTGTACCTGATGCGCAGGCTGTTACTACATTCGTACATTTTCCTCTGGCACCCAGCTGAATGGATACATTTCCCGCTGCCATATTGGATATCATCAATGGAATCATCATTGGAGAAACTCTTCCCGGACCTTTTTCCACAATTTTCTCATGAGCCAGTTCCACTGTCGCAAGACTGCCAATTCCTGACCCGATAATCACACCTACACGGAACACATCTTCCTGTTCCATATCAATTGCTGCATCTTCTTTTGCTTCTAATGCAGCTGCCACTGCATACTGCGAAAACAATTCCATTCTTCTGGCTGCTTTTACATCCATACGCTCCCTGGCATTAAAATCTTTTACTTCTGCTGCAAGCTGTGCTTTATATCCTTCCGCATCAAATCTGGTAATTGGACCGATTCCTGTTTTACCAGTACGAATCCCTGTCCAGAATTCATCCACTGTATTTCCGATCGGGGTGACTGCCCCCAGTCCTGTTACAACTACCCGTCTTTTCATACTCTTCTCCTTCTCTACATGACCATGCCGCCATCAACATGAATCACCTGGCCTGTGATATAAGCCGCATCTTCCGATGCCAGAAATGCTGCTGCCTTTGCCACATCTTCCGGTCTTCCAAAATGTCCCAATGGAATCTGCCCTCTGGCTCCTTCTTTTACTGCATCTGATAATATCTCTGTCATCTCTGTATTGATGAATCCCGGTGCGATTGCATTGACTGTGATTCCACGGCTTGCCAGCTCTTTTGCAGCGGTTTTGGTAAGCCCGATCACACCGGCTTTAGATGCTGCATAATTTGCCTGCCCTGCATTACCTGCCACTCCGGATACAGAAGACAAATTAATGATTCTTCCGCTTCTCTGCTTTAACATCTGTCTGGAAACAAATCGCATACAGTGAAAGCATCCCTTCAGATTCGTATTGATCACCGCATCGAAATCTTCCTCCGACATCTTCATAAGAAGTCCATCTCTGGTGATTCCGGCATTATTAACCAATACATCTATCCGTCCTTCCTCTTTGATAGTATTGCTGATAAATGTCTCGCATGCTATGTAATCTGATACATCACACTGTACGGCTTTTGCCTGTCCGCCTGCTGCGCAGATTTCTTCTGCCGCCTGCTCTGCACGAACCTTAGAGCCACAGTAATTTAAAATCACCTTGTATCCTTTTTCTGCAAGTTCCATTGCAATTGCTCTTCCGATTCCTCTGGATGCACCTGTTACCACCGCTACTTTTTCTTCCATAACTCCTCCATAATTTGCTTTGAATCTTCCCAGGTATTTACCTGATATACCGTCACATTCCGATCGATTTTACGTAAAAATCCGGTTAAGGTTCTGCCTGGTCCGATTTCCACAAACGTATCCACGCCCTGTGCGATCATTTTCCGGATGCTCTGCTCCCAGCGCACCGGTGAATATACCTGTCTGGTAAGAAGCTCCCGGATCTTGCTGCTGTCTGTCACATACTCTGCCGTCACATTCGTTACATATGGGATCTTCAACTCACCAAGCTGTACTGTCAACAGCTCTTTGCCAAGCTTTTCCCCTGCACTCCGAAGCATCGGTGAATGAAACGGTCCACTGACATTCAGTGAAACTACCCGCTTTGCACCAGCCTCTTTCAATGTCTTGGATGCCTGTTCGATGCCTGCTGTTCCTCCTGTGATTACAATCTGCCCCGGGCAATTATAATTAGCTACCGTTACATTCACAATTGGTTCAATCACGGCATCAATCTGATCTGCATCCATTCCAAGCACTGCCGCCATCGCGCCTTCTCCTGTCGGAACTGTATGCTGCATCAGTTGTCCGCGTACTCGGACCAGGCGGATCGCATCCAACAGATCCATTGCACCTGCCTCTGCAATGGCACAGTATTCTCCCAGACTCAATCCTGCTGTCACGTCCGCTTCTGCTCCCTGTTCATTCAATACCGCAGTCATTGCAAGACAGGTTGTCACCATAGCTGCCTGCGTATATTCCGTCTGATTCAGCAAGTCATTTTCCTCAAAACATAATGCCCTCATATCCAGTTTGAGACATTCCGATGCCCGGTCATAGATATCTCTGGCAAGCGGACTGTTTTCATAGAAATCCTTTCCCATGCCAGCTTTCTGCGCTCCCTGTCCCGGATAGATAAATGCAATCTTACTCATAGAACCCTGAGCCTCCGATCAATTTATCTGTCTCGCAAGTCAGCTTTGTGATCAATTCTTTACAAGTCATTACCTCATGAGCCATCGACGCACACTGACCTGCCATAACACTTCCATTAGTTACATCTCCATCCACTACTGCCTTGCGCAGTGCGCCGAGTGTCAGCTGTTCCAGTTCTTCAAATGGAACTCCAGCCTGTTCCTTCTTCAGGTACTCTTTTACCATTGCATTGCGAAGGACACGGACCGGATGCCCGGTGGTTCTCCCTGTCACACGAGAATCAATATCTCTTGCCTTAATCAATGCCTGTTTATAATTCTCATGAACATTACATTCTTTTGTTACCACAAACTGTGTGCCCATCTGCACTCCTCTTGCTCCCAGCATAAAGGCTGCTGCAATTCCTCTGCCATCTGCGATTCCACCAGCTGCGATTACCGGTACAGATACTGCATCAACAATCTGCGGAACCAGTACCATCGTAGTCAGTTCTCCAATATGTCCCCCGGCTTCCGTTCCTTCTGCTACAAGAGCATCCGCACCACAGCGTTCCATTCTCTTTGCCAACGCCACGCTTGCCACTACCGGAATTACCTTCATACCGGCTTCTTTCCACATGCTCATATATTTTTCCGGACTTCCTGCACCTGTCGTTACAACTGCCACGCCTTCTTCTACCAGTACTTTCGCGATCTGATCGGCTTCCGGATTCATCAGCATCAGATTGACACCAAATGGCTGATCTGTCAGTTTCTTTGCTTCTCGCACCTGCTCTCTGACCCATTCTGCCGGTGCGCCTCCGCTTCCGATCAATCCAAGACCTCCTGCATTAGACACGGCAGCCGCCAGATGATAATCTGCCACCCAGGCCATGCCTCCCTGGATAATCGGATAACGAATTCCTAAAAGTTCTGTAATCTCTGTCTTCATATCACCCAGCTCCTATTTCTCAAGATAAGCAACTACATCTCCAATCGTTGCAATCTTCTCCAGATCCTCCGTTGGGATTTCCTTACCAAATTCCTCTTCCAGTGCCATTACCATTTCAAATAAATCCAGTGAATCTGCATCCAGATCAGCCTTGAATGAAGTCGCCTCAGTCAACTTCTCTGCTTCTGTTCCCAGTGTATCTGCTACGATTTCTTTTACTCTTTCTAACATAATTCTTATTCTCCTTCATATTTGTTCATTTCTAAGTTTTCTGTATCTATGTAATCCGGCTCCTTACCGGTAATTACCTTTCAATCATTTTTACCATTCTACAATGGATGCGCCCCACGAAAGACCTGCCCCAAATCCTGCCACTACAAGCTTCTGACCTTTTTTCAGCTTTCCTGACCGATTCATTTCATCCAGAAGAATCGGAATACTTGCAGAAGATGTATTTCCATATTCTTGAAGATTCATCGGAAATTTCTCAATTGGCTGTCTCAATCTTTTTGCCACTGCTTCCACAATTCTCCGATTTGCCTGATGCAGAACAAAATAATCAACATCCTCCATGAGCAGTTCATTTTTTGTGAGTACTTCACGAATCACCTCCGGCACTCTGGTTACCGCAAACTGAAACACTGCTCTTCCATCCATATGAATGTATCTGTCACAGGTCAGAGCTTCTCCCCTTTTTCCATCAGAATGAAAAGCCGGAAGATAGGCTCTTCCTTCTGCTGCCTTCAAAACTGCTGCTCCGGCACCGTCACCAAATAAAATACAGGTTCCTCTGTCGGTCCAGTCTACCAGCCTGGACAATCTCTCACTCCCGATCAATAATACTGTTCTGCACATATTACTCTGAATGTACGCCTGCGCTGTATTATACGCAAATATAAATCCTGTACATGCTGCCTGCAAATCAAAACAGACCGCACCCTCTGCGCCGATAGCCTTTTGCACTTCGCAGGCTGTACAAGGAAGCACTGCATCCGGTGACATCGTTGACACCACTATCATATCCAACTCTTCCGGTCGTATTCCTGTCTGTGCAAGCGCCTGTCTGCCTGCTTCCACTGCCATAGACACTGTGGATTCTGACTCTGCGATATGGCGTTTCTCTACGCCGGTACGCTCACGGATCCACGCATCATTCGTATCCACCATATTCGACAGATCATCATTATCCATGATTTTTACTGGAATACCGGATCCTGTGCCACATATCTTTCCTATCATCATATCCGCCTCTTTATTTACCTTTGTTTTCATATTATTTTGTTTTAAAATATTTTGACCTTCAAACAATATCATAATAAAAAAGATTTGGCAAGTACTTTTTTTGAAAGGCAGAAATGCTATTCTATTGTTATTTTTTACACAAAGAATCGTCTTTTTTATCTATAGCTTTGACATCCTTAATCGTATTTGTAATATTGCACAATTTTTTTCATTTGGTTTTGTATAATTCATACATTAAATGCATTGATATTTTCTGTATTTCAGTTAAAATAAAATCAGCAAAAGAAAAGATGATAAATGTTTAACAAAGGAAGGAGTTTGAAAAGTATGAAACTTTTTAATATCGATAACTCAGAAGAATTTTTTAACGTAGTAAATGAATGCAAAGACAAAGTAGAATTAGTAAAGAAAGATGGCTCACGTATTGACTTAAAATCCAAACTCACACAGAATATCCTTTCTATTGACGGCCATTTCTCAGAGCTTCAGTTAGCCCTCCATAATCGCGAAGATATCTCAAAACTGTTAGCTTACGCAATAGATACCAAGTACATTGCCTAAACTCATATATAAAAATATAGCGGTCGGAGTTCGAGTACCCTCGAATCTCCGACCGCCTTTTTATATTGCTATCTTCTTCTCTTACTTTTCTCTTCTGCCAGCAACGCTGCTCCGATTGCTCCGGCATACCGTCCGTTCTCGGTCATCTCTACTTTCTTGCCAAGCTTCTCTGATAAGATCCTGGTAAAGTATTCGCTGTTGCTCAAACCTCCGGTAAGGATCACCTTATCTGCCAGATTCTTTCTGCCTGCAAGCTGTGATACCTTCGCTGCTACAGAATCTACCACACCGGCTGCGATATCTTCCCGTTTCTTACCTTCACCGATATAATTGATCACTTCTGATTCTGCAAATACGGTGCAGAGTGAACTGATCGATAACACATCTCCAGTATCTGCCATATCAAACAACTCCTGCAGAGTTACACCCAGGCGATTCGCCATTATCTCCAGGAATTTACCGGTTCCTGCCGAGCATTTATCATTCATCAGAAAATCCTGTACCATGCCGCCTGATACCAGTATCACCTTTGTATCCTGTCCGCCGACATCGATGATCGAGCAGTCATCTCCTGCCATCTCTCTGCCGCCTCTGGCATGACAGGTAATCTCTGTGATCACATAATCTGCAAAGTCTACTGCAACTCTTCCATATCCTGTTGCCACAACTTTCACATCGTCAGATTCCACATCGATTCCTTCCTCCAGAAGCCTCTCACGGATCACTCCGGTTGTCTCCTTACTGCTCCATCCTGTCGGCAGCACAAACATTAATTCCTTATCTCCTCGTACTGCTGTCTTGGACGCAGTAGATCCAATATCAATTCCTACATAATACATCTTGTCTTCCCTCTGATTTCTTCTATTTCGTTTTACGATCTTTAACAGTAACGGTCGCGGTGTGGATTAAAGTCCTTTTTCACCTCTGCCACTTTCAGAATCTCAATCTCCTTCTGTTCTGCAGTCTCCCATATCGTATCCAGATCGTCCTTTTCCACCATCAACGACACGCCGCAGCATTTACTCGCACTTCTGGGGGTAGGAGCAATCACTGCCCGAACCCCCAGCTTTTTTAATTCGCGGTATAATCGCATTGCATTGTCATGATTAGGAAACAGAATATAATGCTGAATCTCTGACATCTATCCCATATCTCCTTAGTTATTAAGCATCTCCACAAATGCACTGATTCTGGTACGAAGCTGCTGAGCATCGCTGTCCGTGTAATCGGTCTCGATTCCCAGTACCGGAATACCTGCTTCCTTCATCGCACGCTCTACGAAATATCCTTCGGTGTCGTAAAGGTTACAGAACTTCAGATTCACATCAATGATTCCGTCTACTTTGTATTCTTTTGCCAGGCGGAGGATATCATCGATTCTTCCATGATTTGGTGTAAAGCATGCACAGTTAATGCCCATATACCGCTCTGCGATTGCATCGATCTGCTCGTCGATCGTAGTACCACTCTCGTCTACAAAACGCTCAAAGTAACGGGTACCTGTGCACATTTCTTCACAAACAACCACTGCTCCGCTGGTCTCAACAATATTATGAAGCTTCCAGTTCGGAATTGCAAGCGGTGTTCCTGTCAGCATGATTCTCTTGGTTCCTTCCGGCACTACACTGACACCATCTTTGATCCGCTGCTCCAACTCATCACACAGTTTATTCGTCATCTGTGCAAATCTTGCCGGATCATCATAAAATGCAATCTGAGAAATAACCAATGCATCCGTACCGCTGATTGGAAGCTTCTCATTCTTACGACAGGCATACAGTCTGTCCAACGCTTTTCTCTTATTATTAATCAGTTTGATACTTTCTGCTAACTTCTCTGCTGTCACTTTGTTACCGGTAAATTCTTCTACCACATGCATCAGCTCTTTAATCTCTTCTGCCCATGCCTTTACATCCTTGGCACGTTTCATCTGCGGAAGATCCATTACATGTACCGGTACGTCCTCAGACAAAATCTCCCATGCCTTCTTTTTACCATCACAGGTAGTCTCTCCGATATACATATCCGCGATCCGGAAAAATGGACAGGTACGGTCAAGTCTTGCTCCTACAGATGCTTTGATCAGCGGACAGGTATTATTCGGAAGCACCTTCTCGCCTCCCGGTACCCAGAACTGAGATCCGCCGCAGAGTCCGGTCGCAATTGCATCTGCTGCGAAGATCACCTCATCCGGTACGTATACACAGAATGTACCAAATACCTTGCCGCCTTTTTTCTGATGTTCAATCAGTTCTGATGGGCGGATACCGTGAATATCTGCAACTACCATATCATAATAGTCCATTCCGTCCGGGCGGTTTTCCTGAGAGAGAAATACATCCCCAACCGCCTGTGGAAGCACCTGACACAACTGATCATGCAGCTCCAGATTCATCCCCAGTTCTTCCCACATTTTCTGATTATCTGCCATAATTCTTTTCCTCCTTATTATCGCATTTGAACAATTAATCTATTTTTATCGTAACATTTTTATCAATTATTCACAATAATAACAAGGCTTTTTGTTATAGTTTTCATCTATATGTAGGCGATTTTATTTATTTCTTCTATACAAATATCTATCTCTTCTTCTGTATTCGATGCGCTGAATGCAAACCGCACGGTTCCCTGCGGAAAAGTGCCAAGCGACCGGTGTGCCACAGGTGCACAGTGTAGTCCTACTCTGGTCATAATCCCTGCTGCCTGCTCCAGTTCAAAGGCAGCTACTGCATTGTCCACCGTCTGAAAATCCAATGACACTACTGCCACTCTGTGTTCCAGATCTTTTCGACCCACGATCCGTATCTTAGAATTCTCAGACACTCGCTCGAGAAAATATCCAGTCAGCGACATCTTACGGTCATGTATGCGTTCGATTCCCTGTTCTTCTAAATAAGACAGCGCCGTATGCAATCCTATGATCCCCGGAAGGTTCATTGTACCGCTCTCATACTTATCCGGCAGATTCTCCGGCATCAGCAGAGAATCTGACTGACTTCCGGTACCTCCTGCAATCAACGGCTTCATATCTCGATCCAGCCTCTCTGATATCAGAAATCCACCGATTCCCTGTGGTCCAAGCAGTCCCTTGTGACCGGTAAACGCCAGGAAATCAATCCCGCAATTCTCCATATCGATATCCAATGTTCCTGCAGTCTGTGCCGTATCCACTGCAAAGATCAAATCATGTTCCTGACAGATCTTACCAATTTCTTCAATCGGAACTACGGTTCCACACACATTTGACGCATGAGTTACCAATACCGCTCTGGTGCTGTCTCCAATCAGTGATTTTAAATGTTCAAGATCCAGATTGCCGTCTCTGTCTGTCTGTGCAATGTCATAGTCCACACCCACAGCCTTCATCTGTTCCAGCGGGCGCATCACTGCATTATGCTCCAGCCCCGTCACGATCACATGATCTCCGGGCTTCAAAAAGCCTTTTATAAACAGATTGAGGGAATAGGTCACACTCGGTGTAAACACTACTCCCTTAGAATTCTTCGCATGAAAAAGACGCGTCAGCTGTTCTCTCGTATCCAGCACGACGCCTTCGATCTCGTATGCGCCTTCATAATTGCCACGGTTAATATTAAATGCACCGTGAGCTAACAAATCCGCCATGGCTTCCGGCACACCTGGTGCCTTTGGCCATGACGTACTGCCATTGTCAAAATAAATTTGATTCATATACTCTCCTGAATCACTTACATGCTTGCAGACGTACGTCGAACGCCCGGCTCGAAACCTTCGGTTCCTCGCTGTCCGCTGCGCTCACATAGCCTGCTTCACAAAGACTCTTTCGTCTGCAAGCAGCCGACGCGTCTTTGCTTGCATGCTGCGTTCGACTTACCACTCAAACTTCTTCTCGAAATATGCGTTCAGATCTTCGATCTTCACTCTTTCCTGCTCCATGGTATCTCTGTCTCTTACAGTTACTGCTCCGTCTTCCTCAGAATCGAAATCGTATGTTACGCAGAATGGTGTACCAATCTCATCCTGACGGCGGTATCTCTTACCAATGTTACCACGCTCATCATACTCACAGTTATACTTCTTAGCTAACTGAGCATACACTTTCTGTGCACCTTCAGACAGCTTCTTAGACAGTGGAAGGACACCAATCTTAACCGGTGCAAGTGCCGGATGGAAATGAAGCACAGTTCTGACATCCGGTTTTTCCTCTGTACCAATGTTCTCCTCATCGTATGCACTGCACAGGAATGCAAGTACCATACGGTCTGCTCCCAGCGACGGCTCAATAACGTATGGGATGTATTTCTCTTTCTTCTCATCATCGAAATATGTCAGATCCTGCTTAGATACCTCCATATGACGGGAAAGGTCATAATCTGTACGGTCAGCAATACCCCACAACTCACCCCATCCGAATGGGAACAGGAACTCGATATCCGTAGTTGCCTTACTGTAGAATGACAGTTCTTCCTGATCGTGGTCACGGTAACGTACTTCGTCATCCTTAAGTCCCAGCTTGCTCAGCCAGTCCAGACAATACTGCTTCCAGTATGCAAACCATTCCAGATCCGTATCCGGCTCACAGAAGAATTCCATCTCCATCTGTTCGAACTCTCTGGTACGGAATGTAAAGTTACCAGGTGTGATCTCGTTACGGAAAGACTTACCGATCTGACAGATACCAAATGGAATCTTCTTTCTGGATGTACGCTGTACGTTCTTAAAATTAACGAAAATACCCTGTGCAGTCTCCGGACGAAGGTATACCACGTTCTTAGCATCCTCTGTTACACCCTGGAATGTCTTGAACATCAGGTTAAACTCACGGATTTCTGTAAAATTATGCTTACCGCAGGTCGGACATGGAATATTGTTCTCTGCGATGAACTCCTGCATCTTCTCATGGCTCCATCCATCAATACTGTCTCCAATGTCGATGCCGTTCTCATGCGCATAATCCTCGATGATTTTATCTGCACGGAAACGCTCGTGACATTCTTTACAGTCCATCAATGGGTCACTGAATCCCCCCAGATGTCCGCTGGCAATCCATGTCTGCGGGTTCATCAGAATCGCACAATCTACGCCTACATTATATGGAGACTCCTGTACAAACTTCTGCCACCAGGCTTTCTTTACATTATTCTTAAGCTCTACTCCAAGATTACCATAGTCCCATGTATTGGCAAGGCCGCCGTAGATCTCAGAACCCGGATATACGAATCCTCTTGACTTCGCCAGTGCCACAATCTTATCCATTGTCTTCTCTGCCATTATTAATCCTCTTTCCTTTTGTTATTCGATGCCAAAATGCACCCTTATCGCATATTATACCGTCTGTATACAGAGTTTTCAAGTCATCAGCTTTAATATTTCCAGTGATTTAAACTGATGGTCTACATACACATCCATGTATCTTCCCATGACCATCGCAAGTTCTCTGAGCACCAGATCCGATACAGTAAAATTATACAGATGTTCTACCTTTGCACTCTCTATGTACTGCAGCGTATACCAGGTAGATGGGTCAAGTTCCAGACCGTCATAGACATCCCGGATGCAGTGGGTACATACTTTGCCGCCCTTCAGCGTACTGAACTTCCCTGGACGCTCTTTATCTCCGCACACCACACATTGGAATACTTGCGGTGCCTCGCCGTTAATGCAGATTGCCTTCAGCTCGTAGATATACCGGATCAGACGATTTGGAACCTTCTCATTGATAAGTGCCCGCATTGTCTGATACAGAAGCTTTAACATTTCTCTCTCATCATTAGCTTCTCGGCAGTAATAGGATGCAATCTCTACAAAATAAAAGCCATAATAAGCACCCTCGATATCTTCTCGTAACTCTGCAAAATAATTGGAAATAGAGGCCGACACCAGTGTATATGATGTCCGCCCCTCATAGACTGTAAATTCACCAAATGAAAACGGGTTGATCACTCCGCTCAGTGCATTGCCAGGCTTCCTCGCCCCTCTGGCAAATGCGCTGATCTTGCCTCTTTCTCTGGTGAGTATGACAACCCGCTTATCATACTCGCCGATCGGAACAGCAGATAGCACCATTCCCATAACCGTTATCTGATTCACTTCGCCTTACCTCTGTCCCGGCATCTGATGATCTGCCATAATGCTCCATGACCGAATGACAGATTTGGATTCCCTTATATTCCAGATAATCATCAACCTTACCCGATGCCATAAATTTATTCCAGTATGTTTCTTCCATGCAATCACCTCATCCTGTGTTATAGGATTAGGTTCTCCTATGGAAGGGGCGTTTTATTCATCTTCCCGGTATCCAAAATTTTTCACAAGGAAATCACTGTCTCTCCAGTCCTTCTTTACCTTGACCCAAAGCTTCAGATTTGCCTGCATATCCAGCATTTTTTCAATCTCATACCGCGCAGTACTTCCGATTTTTTTCAACATACTTCCTTGTTTTCCAATAATGATACCCTTATGTGAATCGCGTTCACAGATGATCGTGGCATCAATATGCATCACTTTACCTTTTTTCTTCATGCTGTCGATCACAACTGCGATACCATGAGGAATCTCTTCATTCAGGCAGTGTAATGCCTTCTCACGGATCAGCTCTGCCACGATCTGACGCTCCGGCTGATCAGTAATCGTATCCTCATCGTAAAACTGAGGTCCATACGGCAGATACTGATATACTACCTTCAGAAGTTCTTTGGTATTCTCCCCACTTCTGGCCGATACCGGCACGATTGCCGCGAAATCATAAATGTCCTGATATGCTGCAATAGAAGCCAGCACTTCCTCTTTCTTCACAGAATCTACCTTATTAATAACAAGAATGACAGGTGTTGTTACTTTTTTCAGCTGATCTGCAATATGCTTTTCACCGGCTCCGATAAACGTTGTCGGCTCAACTAACCACAGCACCGCATCTACTTCGTTCAATGTGCGTTCAGCCACATTAACCATGTACTCGCCCAGCTTGTTCTTTGCCTTGTGGATACCCGGTGTGTCCACAAAAATAATCTGCCCTTCCTCCGTTGTCAGCACCGTCTGAATCCGGTTTCTAGTCGTCTGTGGCTTATTCGATGTAATTGCAATCTTCTGTCCGATCAGGTAATTCATCAATGTAGATTTGCCCACATTCGGACGGCCGATCAGTGTTACAAATCCTGATTTATAATCTTTTTTCATCTGGTTCTCCTTATCTTTCAGATACTCATAATCCGGCTAAAATCCGGTCACGGTATCAAACATATCCTTCGCTTCTTCGATCTTGTCCTCACTTCCGATGACACAGATCTGCTCTGCTTTCATCATCGCTTCCACGATTCCTGCAAGTCCTCTGATATCTTCCTGTGTTGCCTCCAGTACCTGTGCACGTTCTTCTTTGATCATATCTTCTGTCACATGATTCATATACAGGTTCATAGAACGGTCACCTTTCAGTGCCGGTGTCATTGGCTGATCCAGATTACTGATCGTGCCGATGATATATTTATTCATATCAAAATCACTGACAGTAAATGTCCGCAGATAATCTGCCACGCCTTCATAAATCTCCATCGTGCGTTCCAGATTCGGATCACGGTAAGATACAAAGTAACCTTCTCCGATCCGGTTAAAGTTACTCATACATCCATATGCTCCGCCCTTTACACGGATATTCTGCCACAGATATTCATAACCCATAATAACCTTCAGTACCTGCAGTGCTCCGGTATATTCTGCGCCCTGATCAATAAAATTACCGCAACGTGCCACATACTGTACCTTGGACGCTGTCTTAAATCCTTCGTTCTTCTTCTCACAGTGAAGCTCGCAGTGCTTTCCGCTCTCTTTCTCCTGCAGATATAAGCCTTCCGCAAATGCGCTGATCTGCTGTTTCATTCCTTCCAGTCCCACACGTTCTGCCGTATAGCTGATCATCATATTGTCAGCACGGAACAGCATTCTGGTAAGCTTGATGAGATTGGTGATCAGCTCATCCTTTTCTGTATCAAATGCTTTCTCAATTCTTGCCACATTCTGGTAGTACTCAATACCGCTAGTCATATCTTTTAGCTTGGCTGACGGTGACGCATAAGACATTGCCCGGAGCGCTGCTGTCGTATGTCCGGATGACTGGAACCGCATCAGCAATCTGGATGCTGTCATGGCAATGATCTCTTTCAGACGTTTCTCATCATCCAGCTTCGATCTTACCAGAATCTCCTGCATCATGTTAAATGCAATTGGAAGCTTGTCATATAATGCTTTGGCCTTGATCTCGAATGTTGCCCGGAATTCTTTTTCTTTTGCCTTGGTCACATCTGTGTAAAGTTCCAACGATGTACCGATACCGCCGGTATGCACATTGATCTCATTAAAGAGTTCACCATATTCATAATTCTCTGTATCAATGATTCCCAGCACACCCTGCAGGATTCCCGCATACGGAAGCAATTCCTCCGGAACCTCTGACATATCGAACATAATATCTATATAGCCTATACCATTGGTATCAATCTCGTGGAATACCATCGGAATACCTGCGAGTTTCATTTCTTCATTATAGATCGGTGCAATCTCTCTGCTGATATCCTCACGCTTCAATACAGGAATCGTAGCCAGCGCTTCCGCATCGGATGGCTCTGACTGGTATATTTCCAACGCCTTCGTACGCTCTACTAATTCTGCAATCTCTTCTTTGCTGAGACCTGCCTTATATGCCTGCAGCTTATCGTGAAGTTCCTTGTCCATACGCGCTGTACGTCCGCGCTCCGGTTTCAGCGTTACGATCACACCGTGCTCATTGTCCAGCAGATACTCACGGATCAGATTCTCAAAATATCCGGTATTCATCTGTTTCTTAAGAAATGCAAATGTGTCCAATGCCTGGATATGAATAAACGGTTCATTTTCATCATAGAGCCAGCTGTCCATGATCTGCAGACCGTACATCAGACCCTTCGGGTAACGTCCGTAATCCGCTTCTCGGTACTGGAACTCATGATAATTAATACCTGCCTCCAGTGCTTTTCTGTCAATGCCATGCTCTGTCATATCTGTAAGAAGCTTCTCGATCAGTGTCACAAATTCTTCCTTCTGCTCCGGATTCGCATTCTTAGCAACTACAGAAAAAATTGGCTGATATATGCCATTGTCATAAGAGCCCAGAATATCCTTACCAATTCCAGCCTCTAACAGTGCCTTCTTAAGCGGTGCTCCCGGTGCTGATAACAACGCATAATCCAGAATCTCAAACGCCACATACAATTCTTTATCCAGACTGGTTCCGATTACCTTATTATAAGAAAGGAATGTATTATCCTCCAATGGTTCCTCACTGGTAACCGAATATGGCATCTCCACTTCTTTCATCTTCGCAAATGGCTCCTGATAAGCAATCCGCGAATCAATCTCTGCCACATCAAACTTGCTCAGATATTCCTGATCCAGCCATACAAGCTTCTCTTCCATATCCATATCACCATACAGATAAATATAGCTGTTGGACGGATGATAATATTTCTTATGAAATGCCAGAAACTGCTCATAGCTGAGATTCGGGATTACATCCGGATCTCCACCTGATTCATTAGCATAAGCAGTATCCGGAAACAGTTCATTCAATACCACTCGGTCAAGCACACCCTCTGGCGAAGAAAATGCTCCTTTCATCTCATTATATACAACGCCGTTGTATTCCAGGTCCGCATCCTCAGAATCCAGCTTATAACTCCATCCCTCCTGACGGAAAATCTCCTCATGCTTATAGATATTCGGATAGAATACTGCATCCATATATACATGCATCAGGTTCTGGAAATCCTTATCATTGCAGCTTGCCACCGGATACATCGTCTTGTCCGGATAAGTCATCGCATTTAAAAATGTATTCAGCGATCCTTTGACCAGCTCTACAAACGGATCCTTGACTGGGAAATGATCAGATCCGCACAGTACCGAATGCTCCAGAATATGCGGAAGTCCTGTGCTGTCCTCCGGCGGTGTACGGAATCCTACCGAAAACACCTTATTGTCATCATCTGCCTCCATCAGCACAAGTTTGGCACCGCTTTTCTTATGCTTCAGCAGATAACCGTGGCACTTGACATCCTGCAGATCTTCATCCTTTATAATCTCGTATTGATTCAAATCTCTTATACTCATACTCTAGTCTCCAATTCTATTCAATCATTCATCATTATCTCCCATTGTAACACAATCTATTTCTTTTTTCATCCGGAAGATATGTTTATCGAGAACATGTCACACATAAAGAAACAGCAGGCAGAACATATCTCTACGTTCCACCTGCCGAGATTCTATTTCTATTCTATTACTTTGCCACAGGATTACTTACGCTGACTTTGTGGTCATACCACTTGTCCTTGGTACCGATCAGTGCCAGATCAAACTCTTCATCCAGTTTCTTTACCGGCACATCAAATGTATATACTTCTTTCGGTTCTGAACCGTCTGTATATTCAATCGTTTCTGTACCAGAAGGATCGATCAGATCTGCGCCATCTTTCTGTGCATCCTTTGCCGTTCCTAAGAATAACTGCACGATATTCTTGGAATTCAGAGTAATATGCACCGTCATCTTTCCATCCTCAACGATCAATGTTGCCTTACCACCATCGAAATCTGGATTTTCATGAAACATACCACTGTCAGTATTAAAATCCACCCAGTATTCACCATCTTCTACCGGTGCCTTTTCCGCTTCATCTGCCTCTTCTTCCTTAGCTTCTGAAGCATCATCCTTATTCTGATCTTCTGTAGCTGCTTTTTTGTCTTCTTTTGCAGCGTTATCGCCGCATCCGCTGAGCATGGTCATTGCCATAACTGCGGAAAGCAATAATACCGCTATCTTCTTTCTCAACATACTTTACCGCCTCTACAATCTACTGTTCAATAGCTGCCTTTGTATGCTCTACATAGATCTGCTGAACAGCCGGGATTCTTCCCAGACCTTCGATCTGTGTCTCGATACTGTCAAATGCTCCTGATGCTTCAAACTGGCTCTTCCATGAATCGTCATCATCACCAGCCATATCATTATTTGCATGGTCTCCTGCAACTACCATCAGAGGACGAAGGATTACTTTCTTGTATCCTGCTTCTTTGATCTTGTCGATAACAGCTTCGCAGGCTGTATCCTCTGGTTCACCTTCTACCGTACCGATGAATACATTCTTGTATCCAAGCTGTTCCATCTGTGTCTGCATCTGGTCATAGCTTACATTTGCCACATGAGAAGTACCATGTCCCATGAATACAAATGCTGTTCCGTCTGCTTCTGCTGCTTCCAAGCTGTCATACTCTGCTGCCTTTACTGCTTCGTCCGTGATTGCTTTTGCAACAGCTTCTTTATCTGCATTGATCACAGTTGCATCAGATCCTACTTCTCCAAGAAGAGGCTCTGCAATCTTTACAGACTCAAATTTGTCCTTATAATTCTCAACTGCTTCACTCAGTTCATCATATTCTGCTCCGTGCATCAGATGTGTCGGCTGTACAACCAGATTCTTTACGCCATTATTGACCGCACGCTCCAGTGCCTGATCCATGTTATCAATCTTTTCACCATCACGGGCCTGTACATGGTTGATAATGATCTGAGCGGTAAATGCTCTTCTTACAGACCAGTCTGGATTAGCTTCCTGAAGTGCTTTCTCAATGCCACCGATATCTGTCGCACGGCTGTCATTAAATGATGTACCAAAGCTTACGACCAGAAGTTCATTTTCCCCAATCTCATCTTCATTTAACGGATCATCTTTTGATGCATCTCCTGTATCTCTTCCAAAATAGTCCGGATCAGCATTCTCTCCGGATACCAGTTCCTTCTGCGCATCTGTCAGCTTATCCCATGCTGTTTTTGCTTCTTCACACTGCTTGTCAGTGTCCTCTGTTCTCTCTTGTACATAGATTGCATCAATCAGGTCTGCCACCTTGTCTGCTGCCTCCTGATCACTATCCTCCGTACTTTCTGCAGTCTCCTTGCTGTCTGCATCACTGCCCTTGCTGTCACTGCTTCCGCATCCTGCAAGCAGAGACATTGCCATTGCTGCTGTAAGTAACGCTGCCACCAGTTTCTTCTTCATGCTCCGTTCCTCCTTGAATTTTGGACACAAAAATACTCCGTTCCGTACAAGAACGAAGATTCCAAAAACAAAGATACGCAAAGACAAAACTATCAGCAAAATAGTCTTTTATCTATCTTTCGTACTGCCAGTTGCTCGTGGCATGAATTCTCATTCCTGTACTGCGAAAGGCAGGTCTCCCGGCTTATCACTCTGACGCATCCGATCCTTCCCGGTCTCCCAGTGGATACTTCTTCTGCTCGTGAAATACGGTGACGAGTTCGTACAGGATTCACACCTGTTTCCCTTTTCACCGGTCAGACCATACTTGTAATCCGACCGACACCTCACACATCTGTATTTAATTGCATCACTCATTTACCTAATTAATGTAACACGGAGTCGCAGGTCTGTCAAACCCCAATCACACGATACTGAAAAATGGGAACCCTCTCGGATTCCCATTTCATATCATATCAATTATTCTTCTTTTCCATATATCTTACGGAGTACCAGCAAGGTTCCGATTGTCAATACGATTCCGACCGGAAGTGCGATAAATGCTGTTCTCACGAAACCTGCGACCACATATGTCACAAATGAAATTGCCGCTACAGTGATAGCATATGGAAGCTGTGTAGATACATGATTCACATGATTACACTGTGCTCCCGCAGATGCCATGATCGTAGTATCGGAAATCGGTGAACAGTGATCTCCACATACTGCACCTGCCATACACGCTGAAATAGAAATGATCATCATTGTATCATTTGTTCCCTGGAACACAGCTACTACGATCGGGATCAGGATACCAAAGGTTCCCCATGATGTACCGGTTGCAAATGCAAGGAAGCATCCTACCAGGAAAATGATCGCCGGAAGCAGACTCATCAGTCCTCCTGCCGCATGCTGCATTGCGTTAGCCACAAATTCTGCCGCGCCAAGGCTATCTGTCATTGCCTTCAATGTCCATGCCATTGTCAGGATCAGGATAGCCGGAACCATCGCCTTAAATCCTTCCGGAAGACATGACATGCAATCTGCGAAGTTCAGTACGCGTCTTACCAGATAGAACACAATGGAAATGATCAGCGCGAAGAAGCTTCCTACCGCAAGTCCTACGGATGCATCACTGTTAGAAAATGCAGTGATAAAATCGTCACCCTCGAAGAATCCGCCGGACCAGATCATTCCAATGATACAGCAGATGATCAGCACTACGATCGGAAAGACCAGATCAATAACTCTTCCTTTCTGATTCACGATTTCTTTGGAAGCATTCTCATATGGTCTGTCAGGAGTTGTATAAATATCTCCATTCTTAACTGCATTATCTTCATGGACTTTCATCGGACCATACTCTACTTTGAGGAGTACCAGACCAAACATCATAACAATGGTAAGTAATGCATAGAAATTATACGGAATTGCTCTTACAAAAATGGACAGTCCATCTTCACCCTCTACGAATCCTGTAACAGCTGCTGCCCAGGATGAGATTGGTGCAATAATACATACCGGAGCTGCTGTCGCATCAATCAGATAAGATAACTTCGCTCTGGATACATTATGACGGTCAGTTACCGGACGCATAACACTTCCGACTGTCAGACAGTTAAAATAGTCATCGATAAAGATCAGAATACCCAAAATAATTGTTGCAATCTGTGCACCTACACGTGTCTTAATGTGTACCTCAGCCCAACGTCCAAATGCTGCCGAACCTCCTGCACGATTCATCAGACACACGATCGTTCCCAAGATTACCAGGAAAATCAGAATACCCATATTGTAACTGTCAGCCAGTACTCCGACGAATCCGTCCTGTACAACATGTGTAACCGTTTTTTCAAATGTAAAGTTAGAATAAAATACGCCACCAATCACAATACCGATAAACAGCGAACTGTATACTTCCTTAGTAATCAATGCAAGCGCGATTGCCACTACCGGCGGAATCAACGCCCAAAAGCTGGCGTACATATTTGGAACATACTCTTCTGCTCCGTCTGCTGCAAATGCGATCACCGGACAGCACATTACCATTAATGCAATGGCAGATATCGTCCATGCGATCTTTCTCTTCATGTTGTTCATATAATACCTCTCTTCTCTCTTAGATACTCTATAACATTAGTGTTACTATACAAAGAAAGTCATGGACAATGCTTACGCACACTATCCATGACTTTAATTACTAAATCAACACTTTATAAAATGTATCTTACTTATATTCATCATGATAGCGCTCCACTTTCGTGACAGTCCGCAAGATATTCTCCTGCAGCCCAGACAAATCCTTTGGCTTAAATCCATCTTCGGCAGTCTCCCCTTTCTCATACAACAGTATGCCACACTATCGTCATATGATACTCATGAAACCTGCGCCTCTATCCAAGACCTTATTCATATAGTATATGTTTTATCATGTCTGAATCAAAATGTCAACTGTTACTATTTTATCAAACACTTCATACGGACATAGCAATACTCTGGTTTTAATCCGATTTTTTACGGTTCACCTGCAGAAGCAGACTGATTCCAAGCGGATTAATTACTACTCCTGTGGCCTCTTTTGCCAGATGTTTCAGAAATTCTGCTTCTGTCATAACTGCCGTCTCCACTTTCATGGTTGGATTCACATGCTGGAACTTCAGGAATTCCTGCATGTCGCTAAACATCGGCTGCAAAGAGCCACCATCTTTTGTCTTCAGAAGGGGTGTTGTTCCTTCCTTAGTTCTTGCCACAATGTAATATCCTTCCCGGTAATGAGTCATCATCTCTTCTTGAAGCTCTTTTAGTTCTTCTTCATGTTCCTGCGCCTTTGTCCCGCGCGAAAGCTGTGTGAAGTAGATAGCTGTCAGATGAAATTCCGGATTCTCCACACGAAACTTTGGCCTTTCTCCTGCATCCAACGCCTTTCTGATCTCATATGTAAAACGAGGAATATCCGGACGGTTAATTACCTTATCCAAATCCAGCCGTACCTGTGATTCCTCTCCTTTGTTGATCAGAACCGCATTAACGCCCAAAGAATAAAGATTTGCAAAAAATCCAAATCTCTGCTTCTGCGGAAGATGAGCAGTACGCACTCTGTATCCTGCGTCCTCAATCTTCTTAGCTTCATTTTCCGCCATTTCCCTGTTCTCATATACCAACACTTGATCGTCACAGGTCTCAATATCACATTCTACATACGGCAGTCTGGTACTGTCACATACAATTGCTGTCAGATCCGGCGCTGTCTGTAACAGTTCTATTTCTTTTTTTCTGTTCTCGGATTTATTTACCATCATGATCCGGTCTCCTTTTTGAAAAGAAGTCCGCCGGAATGACCCGACGGACTCCTAAGTTTATCTTTCTGTTGAATAATCTTATTCTGCTCCGTACAGAGTAACGAGCTTCTTCAGATATTCGTATCTATCCTTTGCTTCTGCTTCATTCTTAGCAAACAGAACTTCTGCTTTTTCTGGGTAGAATCTTGCAAGAGAGTTGTAACGAACTTCTCCGTTCAGGAAGTCCATATATCCTTCCATCTTAGGTTCTTTGCTGTCCAGAGTAAACTTAGCGCCTTCTGCTGCCGGGTTGAATCTGAAGTTATTCCAGTATCCGCACTCAACTGCAAGCTGTTCCTCTGTCTGAGCTTTGCTCATACCCTTCTTAATACCATGGTTGATACATGGAGCGTATGCGATGATCAGTGATGGTCCCGGATATGCCTCTGCCTCTGCGATTGCTTTAACTGTCTGATTGAAGTCAGCACCCATAGCGATCTGTGCAACATATACATAACCATAGCTCATTGCAATACCAGCAAGGTCTTTCTTCTTAGTCTCTTTACCGCCTGCTGCGAACTGAGCAACAGCACCTGTCTTAGTAGACTTAGAAGACTGTCCACCTGTGTTAGAATATACCTCTGTATCGAATACCATAACGTTGATGTCCTTACCACTTGCAAGTACATGGTCAACACCACCGAATCCGATATCGTAAGCCCATCCGTCACCACCGAAGATCCACTGTGATTTCTTAGCAAGGAAATCTTTATTCTTAACGATATCCTGGCATGTCTCGCAGTCGCATCCTTCTAATGCAGCAACAAGCTTATCTGTAGCAGTTCCGTTAGTAGCGCCACAGCTGTATGTGTCAAGCCATTCAGCACAAGCAGCCTTAACTTCTTCAGAAGCTTTTTCTGAAGCAGCTACTGTCTCAACTTTAGATTTCAGTCCTTCTCTCAGAGCCTTCTGAGCTAACAGCATACCATATCCGAACTCAGCATTATCTTCGAACAGTGAGTTAGACCAAGCCGGTCCTTTTCCTTCTGGTGTTACTGTATAAGGTGTAGACGGTGAAGAGTTACCCCAGATTGATGAACATCCAGTTGCATTCGCAATGTACATTCTGTCACCGAATAACTGTGTTACAAGTTTAGCGTAAGGTGTCTCACCACAACCTGCACAAGCACCTGAGAACTCAAGCAGAGGCTGTTTAAACTGGCTACCCTTAACGGTATTCTCTTTAAACTTAGCAACAACTTCTGGCTTAACCGGAATCTCTGTTCCGAAATCGAAGAATGTCTGCTCTCCGGCATTCTCTTCCATGTTAGCCATAACAAGTGCTTTCTCACCCTTCTTGCCCGGGCAAACGTTAGCACATGATCCACATCCTGTACAGTCATAAGCTGATACAGTCATTGTGAACTTCATACCTGGCATACCGATCATATCAATTGTCTTCAGTCCTTCCGGAGCCTTAGCCATATCTTCTTCTGTCAATGCTACCGGACGGATAACTGCGTGCGGACATACATATGCACAACGGTTACACTGGATACAGTTTTCTGATTTCCATACCGGGATATCTACTGCAATACCACGTTTCTCATATGCAGCAGTACCTGACGGTGTAGAACCATCTACGTAATCTGTAAATGCAGATACAGGCAGTGTATTACCTTCCTGAGCATTTACCTTAGCCTGGATATTCTTAACGAATTTAACAGTATCTTCTCTTCCACCCTTAACTTCTGGCGAGAACAGACCTTCATCCTCGCATGACTTCCAGCTCTCCGGTACTTCTACTGCAACTACCTGCTTAGCACCAGCATCGATTGCATCGTAGTTCATCTGTACGATCTTATCACCTTTTCTTCCGTAAGTAGCCTTAGCTGCTTTCTTCATCAGGTCGATAGCTTCTTCCTCCGGAATGATAGCTGCCAGTTTGAAGAATGCTGACTGAAGTACGGTATTGATACGACCGCCAAGTCCGATCTCTTTACCAATCTTGATACCGTCGATTGTGTAAAGTTTGATGTTGTGGTTAGCGATGAATGCTTTTACCTGTCCTGGCAGATGTTTCTCAAGACCTTCCATATCCCATGGGCAGTTCAAAAGGAATGTACCGCCATCAACCAGCTCCTGTACCATGTTATACTTGTTAACATAGGACGGATTGTGACATGCTACAAAGTTAGCCTTGTGAATCAGGTAAGTAGACTTGATCGGCTTCTTACCGAAACGCAAGTGAGACATTGTAACACCGCCTGACTTCTTAGAGTCGTAATCGAAGTATGCCTGAGCATACATATCTGTATTATCACCAATGATCTTGATAGAGTTCTTGTTAGCACCTACAGTACCATCTGCTCCCAGACCCCAGAACTTACAGTTGATTGTTCCTTCCGGTGTAGTAACAAGCGGTGCTCCAACTTCCAGTGAAAGTCCTGTAACATCATCCACGATACCGATTGTGAATTTAGCTTTTGTTGTGTTCTCATATACTGCAACGATCTGTGCAGGTGTTGTATCTTTAGAACCTAATCCGTAACGTCCTGACTGTACCGGTACTGCATCGAACTTAGATCCCTTCAGAGCTGCTACAACGTCCAGGTATAATGGCTCGCCAAGTGCTCCCGGCTCTTTTGTTCTGTCTAATACTGTAATTGTCTTAACACTGTCCGGAATAGCACTGATCAATGCTTCTGCGCTAAATGGTCTGTAAAGACGAACCTTTACAATACCAACCTTCTTGCCTTCTGCCACCAGGTAATCAACTGTCTCGTCGATTGTATCACAGACAGAACCCATAGCAACGATTACATGCTCTGCATCTTCTGCTCCATAGTAGTTGAACAGTTTGTAGTTTGTTCCGATCTTCTCATTAACCTTGTCCATGTACTCCTGTACGATAGCCGGCATAGCATCGTAATATGGGTTACATGCTTCTCTTGCCTGGAAGAAGATATCCGGGTTCTGAGCTGAACCTCTCTGACATGGGTGATTTGGATTCAGAGCGTGCTTTCTGAAAGCATCAACTGCGTCCATATCTACCATATCTTTCAGATCTTCATAATCCCATGTCTCGATCTTCTGAATCTCGTGTGATGTACGGAATCCATCGAAGAAGTTGATAAATGGAATACGTCCTTTGATAGCTGCGCAGTGTGCAACCGGTGTCAGGTCCATTACTTCCTGTACACTGGACTCACAGAGCATAGCACATCCGGTCTGACGACAGGCGTAAACATCTGAGTGATCTCCAAAGATTGATAATGCATGGCTTGCGATAGCACGAGCAGATACGTTAAATACACCTGGAAGCTGCTCGCCAGCTATTTTGTAAAGGTTTGGAATCATAAGCAGCAGACCCTGTGAAGCTGTATAAGTAGTTGTCAGAGCTCCTGCTGCCAGAGATCCGTGAACTGTACCTGCTGCACCTGCCTCTGACTGCATCTCTGTAACCTGTACTTCCTGTCCAAAGATGTTCTTTCTTCCCTGTGTTGCCCACTCGTCTGTAGCTTCTGCCATAACAGATGAAGGTGTGATTGGGTAAATTGCTGCAACGTCTGTGTATGCATAGGAAGCATGAGCCGCTGCATGGTTACCATCCATGGTCTTCATTTTTCTTGCCATTTCAATGTTCCTCCTTAGAATTTTGTCTTAAAATTTCATTTTGACGTATGTAATTATTATATCCCCTGACCTGTTAAAAGTCCAGTTATTCCCCCGAATATATTGTTCCTTTTCCAATACAACATACTACATTGTATATTAAAGGGACAGATTCCTCTGAAATCTGTCCCTCGCATCATTCTATATTATTCTTTTGACTCTTTCTTTATCTTTTTACGATGTACGATAATGATTGCTGTCGCGCCCACAAACAGAATCAGTGCCAGAACTCTTGACACCGGTATTCCTATTCCCGGAATCAGAAGCTGATCTGTCCTGAGACCTTCAATCCAGAATCTGCCCAATCCATATCCTGCCAGATATACTAAAAAAATCTCGCCCTGAAACTTCTGTCTGCATCGATACCAGAACAAGAATGCCAGCACTAACAGACACCATACGGATTCATACAAAAAAGTCGGATGTACCTGAATATAACCTACGCCATCTATCATTTCCAGTTCATCCCGCATCTGCTGTGTCACGTCACCGATCCTCACCGCATCCAACGGAAGTCTCATTGCAAACAGACTGTTCGTATATTTACCAAAAGCTTCTCTGTTAAAAAAATTACCCCAGCGTCCGATCGCTTGTCCGAGCACCAGCCCATGACAGGCAGTATCCAGGAGTATCCCCACTGCCAAATGTCGTCTTTTCGCAAATACAAACACCGTAATAACTGCTGCGATCACCCCACCATAGATTGCCAGTCCACCTTGCCGGATATTAAAAATACTTAACAAATCATTTTTATACATATCCCAGGAAAATACAACATAGTATACTCTGGCTCCGATAATACCAAAGATAACCCCATAAATAGCCAGATCTATATAATCTTCCTGATTCTGTCCGGTCTTCTTTGCCACATGCATAGCCATCAACAAACCTGCCAATATGCCAAGGCCAATAATAACCCCATAGTATGCAATATCAAAATGGAATACACTGATCGTTTTTCCCACATTTTTCAAATGAATGCCGAGATTCGGAAAATCAATTGTTTTATGCATATTAACAACACTCTCTTTCTTTCCGGATCACATTCTACACATTAAAGCGGAACAGCATAATATCTCCATCCTGTACGACATAGTCTTTTCCTTCCAGACGAATCAGCCCTTTCTCTTTAGCTGCATTGTGAGATCCACATGCGATCAGGTCATCATATGCAACAACTTCTGCACGGATGAATCCACGTTCAAAGTCTGTATGAATCTTGCCTGCAGCCTGCGGTGCCTTAGTTCCCTTGGTGATTGTCCACGCACGAACCTCCGGCTCACCTGCTGTCAGGTAACTGATCAGTCCTAGCAGTCTGTAGCTTGCACGGATCAGTTTCTCAAGTCCGGACTCCTTAAGTCCAAGATCCTCTAAGAACATCTTCTTCTCATCATCCTCTAACTCAGCGATCTCCTGCTCGATCTGAGCACATACCACAAATACTTCACACTTCTCTTCTTCTGCATATTTGCGAAGTTTCTGTACGCCTTCGTTGTCTTCTCCGTCATTCGGCAGATCATCCTCTGTCACATTAGCCGCAAAGATTACCGGCTTTGCAGTCAGCAGATTGAAGCTCTGGAACAGTTCTTCCTCTTCCTCGTCTTCAAAGTCATCAAAATTCTTAGCAAGACGTCCATCTTCCAGATATGCTTTGATTTTCTCCAGAAGCTTCAGCTCTTTAGCTGCCGCCTTGTCATTCCTTGCTGATCTCGCTGTCTTGGCAATTCTTCTGTCCAACACTTCAATATCAGAAAAGATCAGTTCCAGATTAATCGTCTCTACGTCACGCATCGGATCGATACTTCCGTCTACATGTACAATATTGCTGTCCTCAAAGCAACGTACTACGTGTACAATCGCATCCACTTCACGAATATTCGCCAGAAACTGGTTGCCAAGTCCTTCACCCTTAGAAGCTCCTTTTACCAACCCTGCAATATCTACAAATTCAATTGCTGCCGGAATGATCTTCTTGGTATGATACATCTCACCAAGTACATTCAGACGTTCATCCGGTACAGTAACAACCCCTACATTCGGGTCGATGGTACAGAATGGGTAGTTGGCTGACTCAGCTCCAGCCTTTGTCAGTGAATTGAATAATGTACTTTTTCCTACATTTGGAAGTCCCACGATTCCTAGTTTCATTTTTTATATTTCCTCCTTCAAAGTTCCTTTATTCATAGTGTTTGCGCTTTCCATTTATCACACCAAGTGCCATATCGAATGCCACCAAACATGATAATATATGTATTTTTATCCTACATTTAATGCACAAGCCACCTTATCAATTTCTTTTCATTTTTCTCTTTTTGAGCCTTTAATATCTTAATAGCTTCATCGCATCTACTATCATACTTGTAGCTTGTTCTATATCACTATGTTCATTTTATTTTAGCTCCTTCCAACAAAAGAAGCTCCAATATAGCAACTTATAGATTACCACACTAGAGCTTCAAATTCAATGTACAGATCAGCTATTTTTACAATTTAGTTTCCGCTTAAGTCACTACACAAATAAGATCTGCCGTGCTGCTTGCCCCAGCAACATCACTTACAAGATGGAAGAAAGACCTAATTCACAGTAGCATTTCGCTCGAGATACTCCGCAAACGCTTTCAACACCTTAAGCAACGGCTCCGGCAAATGCTTATAGCACTCTTCCTTCAGCTCGACAGGAACACCATAGAAGCCTTCTGCGATGCCGCCAGCAATAGCCGTCAGTGTATCACAATCACCACCAAGGGATACCGCAGTACGGATAACATCCTCAAAACTATCTCCCTCCAGGAAAGCCGTGATGGCCTCCGGCACAGTTTCCATGCAGGTTTCTGTATGAAAATATCCGGGTCTGATTTCGTCGCAAGTACGACTCAATTCATAACCAAATTCATATTCCATATATTCCTTAATTTCTGTCTTGCTATGTCCTGTCCTTGCCAGAAAAATAGCACTGGCAGTTGCTTCAGCACCCTTGATTCCTTCCGGATGATTGTGGGTAACTTCAGCTGAAAGCCTTGCTGCGTGTCTGACAGCATCGATATTGTTATATAACCACGCAACTGAAGAAACACGCATTGCAGAGCCATTACCAAAACTATTGTAAGCCTTGCACTCTGGATTACGAAGCCATTGTCGGAACATTCCTCCGTACCCGGCATTCGGATACATCTTTCCAAATTGACGCATACGATTAGCCAAATTTTGCAAAATCCAATCATCTGAAGCACTCGGCTGTGCATCAAGAAAAGTCAGACCGACAGCCAAAGTCATTACGGTATCATCCGTATAGGTGGATTTGCGAGAGAATAAAGGGAACTCTTTACTCTTGTTACCACGGTCAAATTCATAAGGACTACCAATGATATCACCTAAGATTGCTCCAATCATCTCTTTCCACCTCTCTTCTTGTAATCCGCATCAATCTTCTTTTTCCAATCAGCAGACAATGGTGCTGCGCTTGTTCTTACGCTGGTAATTGCCTCGCTGATGACTTCATAGTTGAGTACCGTTCCAACCTCATCACAGTGATAGTTTGCGGCCATAGATTCATCGATACCAAATCTTTTGGCTTCAGCTGCCGCATCAATGTTTGCACCGAGGAAAAGGAACTCCCAACCATAGCGTTCCTTCTGACGTTCAATCATATGGCGCACCTTATCGTAGGTGTAATGATGGCTGGCATTTTCCATACCATCAGTTGTGATGATAAAGAGGGTCTTTTCCGGCACATCTTCTTTGCGGGCATACTTATGAACATTTCCAATATGGTGGATTGCACCTCCAACCGCATCGAGAAGTGCAGTGCAGCCACGCACGAAATATTCCTTGTCTGTAAGATTTGGTACATCAGCAATAACAACACGGTCATGAATAACCTCTGTTTCGTTGTCAAACAGCACGGTGGATACCACGGCATCACCTGGCTCCTTACGCTGCTTTTCCAACATAGAATTAAAACCTCCGATAGTATCCTTTTCCAGTCCCGACATGGAACCGCTGCGGTCTAAGATAAATACAAGTTCTGTCATTTTGAAATCCTCCTTTTTTTATTGTGATTTCATTATAAGAAAAACAGGAGAATGAATGGTCGCATGGTATGCGACATTTTTCAGAAGCCTGTATAACAGAACAATACATCTGCATTTATTCAAAAAAAGAAGCGCTCATACAAGCACTTCTCCTATATCACCATCTGAAACACAAGTACCATCAACGGCATTGTAATGATTGCAAATATTGTAGTAATTACATTAATCGCACTCGCATACTGCGAATCATTTCCGTATACCTGACACATCTGTGTGACAGTTGAAGCAGACGGTGTAATAACAGAAAGAAATACAATCAGAAGAATCTTTGTACTATCCTGTCCCCAGGTCGCCAGTCCACTTATTTTCAGTATCAGAAGCGCAATCAGCGGAATTATGATCAGTCTCATAAATGCAATCCCATAGACTCTTCCACGTGAAAATATCTCTTTCAGATTCATTCCTGCGATCAGCATACCTGTAACAATCATGCTGGCTGGTCCAATCATGGAACCTACAGAACTAAGCGTATGGTTGACCAGTTCCGGAAGACGTATTCTGGTAACGAAAAGCACTACTCCCAGAAATACTGAGATCATGTTGATATTTAACACAATCTTTTTCCAGTCTGTTTTTTCTTCTTTCCCAAGCACGCTTTTACAGTGCGTCCAGATAAACACAAGCTGAACACACATAGCCACACATCCATATAACACCCATTTTTCGCCCAGCACATAAGTTACAATCGGCACGATCAAATTTCCCGTATTCGAATAGTAAATGGATGTTGTCTCTACTTCATTCATATGGAATACTCTTCCAATTCCCCAGACAATCAAAAGCAGCAATACCTGTAACAACGCGGATGCCACAAGTGCCAGAAACAGCCCTTTTACTTTATCATCTGTATACTCCACCTGAAATGCATTGATAATCACACATGGGATGATCAGATACAATACAATCTTAGAGATTACCTTACTGTCTTCATCTTTCAAGAGTCCTGTCTTCACAATGACATATCCCATGAAGATCATCAGAAAAAGTTCCAGGATCTGTTTCATCAATAATATGCTTATCTGCATGTTTGCCTCTTTTCTTGACTTTCTTTTACTCTTTTCTACTTAACCCGATTCATTATAGATGCTTTTCTGGATGAATACAATTGACGAAAAACACAAAAAAAATACATCAGATGCTGATTAATGTGCAACATCTGATGTACAATCTACCAATCCATTATTTTTCTTACGGAAAGATTCCCTTGATTTCTTCTGCATATACTAATTTTCGCAGAACCACAATCCAGATTATACCTGATGAACAAATCGCAGAAAAGCTTCTTTTCCCTCTTCATCTCTGCTGTATACGCCAGCCTGTTCAAGTACTTTTGCAAATATCAGTCCAGTCTCTTCCTGAACAATCGTCCATGCATTATCTTCTGTAATATCATAGCGAGCAGCAATATCATTCGCCCATTCCGCATGTACAGCTGTCAGCGGGTCTTTCGTCATATCTTCGCCCGATACAAGCTTATCCGCTACTGCTGCCAATTCTGTCTTAAGCCTGCCAGGAAGAATTGCCAGCCCCATCACCTCAATCAGACCAATATTCTCTTTTTTGATATGATGAAGCTCTGCATGTGGATGATACACTCCTAATGGATGCTCCGGTGTAGTCAGATTGTTCCTCAATACCAGGTCAAGTTCAAAGTCTTCTCCACGACGTCTTGCGATTGGAGTAATCGTATTGTGTGGCTCACCGTCTGTCTCTGCCAGGATCATAGCCTTCTCATCTGTATATCCGCGCCAGCTGAGAAGGATTCTGTCTGCCAGTTCTACCAGGCGCTCCGGAGCTTTCGCTGTAAGTCTTATAACGGACATTGGCCATTTCACAATTCCTGCCCTGACATCCTTATACCCATCAAAAATTATATCTGTCTCAATCGGCGCCCTCTCCATGGCAAATGTATAATGTCCTCCCTGGAAGTGATCATGTGCCAGAATAGAGCCACCTACAATAGGGAGATCCGCATTTGATCCCACAAAATAATGTGGAAACTGTCTTACGAAATCTAAAAGTTTCGCAAAACAAGCGCGGTCAATCTTCATCGGCGTGTGTTTCTCATTAAAGCAAATGCAATGTTCGTTATAATATACATATGGAGAATACTGCAGATACCAGGCTGTCCCATTAATCTCTATCGGAACGATACGATGATTCTGACGTGCCGGAAAATTCAGCCTTCCCGGATATCCTACATTCTCAACACAAAGCATACATTTCGGATAATCTGATGCAGGCTGCATCCTCGCAGCTGCTATAGCTTTTGGATCTTTCTCCGGCTTAGACAGATTAATCGATATATCCAGATCACCATACTCTGTAGCTGTCTTCCACCGGATGTCTTTTGCCACACGGTCTTTTCGAATATAATTTGTGTCCTGACTGAACTGATAATACCAGTCTGTCGCTTTCTGTGAAGATTCTTTCCGAAGCATCGCAAATCGGTCCATCACCTGCGACGGACGTGGGGTCAGGCACCCCATCAGCTTCGTATCCAGCAGATCCCGATATACAACCGAATTCTCTGTCAGTACTCCTCGCTCATATGCATCATCTAACAATACATCCAGAAGCTCTGTCAGATTTATTGTCTCATTTTCCTGCAGTTCTTCTAGTGAATAGGTATCTATTTCCAATACATCCAACAGGCTGTTCACTGCCCATATTTTTTCTTCCGGTCGAATCAATTCCTTATCCAACGCATACTCTGCCAGACCGGTAATAGCCTCATTTCTATTCATGACACGCCTCCTCTGTTTTCACCACATATTTTAAAGTACAATTCCGCCGGTCGGTCGTATATTCAACACGTGGCAGCATCCTTTTCTCAACATCAATTCCATTTTTTCACAGAATTCAGATACACTTTCCGTCGGAACAAATGCCTGGATTGTACCGGCAAATCCGCCTCCATGTACACGGCAGGCTCCCTTTCCATTCAATGCAATTTCTGCCGCTTCCAGTGCAATTGCCATATCCTGGGCTTCTACAGCTCCGGCAGGTGTAATATTCTGCAACAATTCCCAGGATGAACGTCCGGATTCTTTTACCAGCTGCAGGAATGCATCCCTGTCTCTTCGCTCCAGCGCATCTGCCTCTTCCACCGCTCTTCTGTCATCTGCATAAAAATGTAAGGCTCTGAGAACTGCCCTGTCTCCAACCGCTCTTCGAAGTTGCGGCATTGCTTTCAATACCTCTTCTTCCTGCACTTCACGAAGCACTTTTTTCCCAAAGAATGCAGCCACCTGTTCCATTTCCCGAGGAATAGATGCATACTCTCCGGTCAATGCCGCATGATCTGCGCCACAGTCAACAATACACAACGCAAGACCCAGTTCTTCCAGGTTCGCTGTAACTGAACGCACAATCGGTGCAGAAGGATCTGCAAAATCAATAGCCACTGCATCTCCCACAGAAGAAGCTGTCTGATCCATCAGCCCACTCGGTTTTCCAAAATACTGGTTTTCTGCCTTCTGTCCAATCTTTGCAAGAGTTACCGCATCCAGTTCATCCTGACAAAACAAATGATTGCCAGCCACTCCCAACAATATCTCACAAGCTGCTGAGGAAGACAGTCCCGAACCTGGCAGGACATTAGAAACAGCATACATATCAAATCCGCCTATTGTATATCCTGCTTTCGCGAGTTCTGCCATTACTCCCCGCACCAGAGATGCCGTCGTCTCTTTTTCCGCTTCCTGCTGCTTTAGATCTGACAGATCTACCGTCGTCATCGGCCAGCCCTCTGACTGGAAGTGAACAGTCTGAGTCCCATTCGGTGACACACATGCAAGGAAATCCAGATTCACTGCTGCCGCCAGAACATGTCCATGCTGATGATCCGTATGATTCCCACAGATTTCTGTACGTCCCGGAGCAGAACACAATGCTGCCAAAGTATCCTCTTTTACGCCAAATGTTTTTTCAAATCCATTCATGACTTCTGTCGCACGTGTCCTGTATGCGTTTATATCTTCACATCCGGTCTGCATCAATGACCGATCCATCTCCCCATTCTTCAACATTTTATATAGATCATTCCAAGTTCTCATAGCTTTCGTTCTCCTCTTTCTTTTATTTTTTCAGAAAATGCTCTCGGTTCGGATATTCCTCCCGGAACGCTGAAAGTGCTGCTCGTTGTAAAATGTAAAATTCCCTGTCCATATGAAACATGTGCGGAGTCTGAAATGCGATCGTGCTGATCTGCTCTGCAATTTTTTTAATCACTCCTTCATCCGACAACTGTCCCATACCAAAAACCAGTGAAGTAAACCCTCTTCCTTGACTGCTTACTTCCATGAATTTTAAAAACACATGTTTCAGTTCTTCCTGTAAGATTTCCCGGTATCTGTCCTCCTGTACTTCCGGACTATTCAGATACATATCTGCTGCGATCCTGGCAGCCTGTCGTTTCTTTTTCCCGCCAATATCAAGCGTACCGCCCTCAGCCAGATATTTTAACTCCATAAGACATCCAACATACGCATCTTTCTTCGGTTTTTTTCTGCCATATCTGGCAATCCACAGCTTTTTTCGAAATGCATCCTCTTCTGTTGGATTACTCTCAATATTCTCTTTCAGTAATACCAGACGTTTATCTGCATCCATCTCCCGGTAAAATTCATCTGTCCACGTTTTATCCATTCGCTTTACTCCGATCATCTGTCTAAAAACTCCTCCACATTGCTGCTGTCCACCTGCTGATACTGCGATACATAATATCTGCCTTCCTTCAGTTCCTTTCTCACCTGCTGTTCACCCTTGAACACTTCATATGCAAGCTTCGCAATCTGCAATGCCTGATCCTCTTTGTCGTTATACACGGTTCCCTGCATTTCCCCATCTTTAATTGCTTCCAGTGCATCATCCAACCCATCGATACCGAAAATAACCGGTCTCTGAGAAGGTTCATATCCTGCCTTTCGGTAAGCTTCTACGGCTCCCAATGCCATTTCATCATTATTAGAAAGGATCAATTCAATCCCTTCTCCATATTGACTGATCAGACGGTTCATTCTGTTTTCTGCCTGCCCTCTGTTCCAGTCAGCAAACTGATAACTGAGCTTTTCAAGAGATATGCCCGCATCCAGCACTGTTCTGACAGAATAGTCCGTTCTACTGATCGCATCCTGATGCCCTGCCTCTCCTTCCAGAAGCACATATTGTATCTTTCCATCCTGATTCTTATCTACTTCCGGATGATTCTTAATATATTCTGCTGCTGTCTCACCCTGCATGACACCTGACTGTTCAGCCTTGCATCCCACATAATACAGATATTCCCATTGCATCAGGTCTTCTTTAACCGGTTCCCGATTAAAGAAAACGATTGGGATATCATCCTGCTTTGCCAGTCGAATAATCTTTGCCGGAGCCGTTCTGTCTACCAGATTCACACACAGCACATCGCATCCGGCATCAATCATTTCTTCTATCGTTTCGTCCTGATTTTTCTGATCATTGTCTCCATTCTTAACAGAAACTATAACTTTCACATCTTTGGTACTCATAGCTTTCAGATCTTCTTTTAGCTTGTCCGTCAGTGCATTAATAAATGGATCATCCTGTGTATATGTCACCACACCAACCCGAAGTACTTCCCTGTCTGTCTGTATTCTCTGGTTCTGCCGACACCCTGTAACAGCAAATGACATTGTGCTCACAAGAACCAGTATACTTTGTGCCATCCTGCCTTTTTTACTCATAAGAATACAACAACCTTTCCATATCATCATCTGAAAACAGCTCTTCCCCATCAAGCTCTCTGACTCCTGTGTTACAGCTTTCCAACTGGTAGAATCTGTGATTCAATTTTTCAGCAATTTCCTCTACGCTCTTATAACCAATCTCATATCCATCAAGAAGTACAATATCTGTAATATATCCATAATCCAACAATGCGATAGATTTAACACTGCTGCCAATACCGTATATTTCTGCTCCGTAATAAGTGCCGTTTTCCGCCTGTTCCCCAAGTTCAACCAACGCATCGGGATCCAGTACAACCATCGCATCTACCTTCTCCTTCACACTCACCATTTCAGATGCCTTCTTTTCCTTTTGATTGTAATAGTACCAGGCAATCTCACAATCTGTGCCTTCCAGTGCATCATTCAGTCCTCTGACACCGTTGTCACTGATATCACTTTTTCTCCATCCAGCCACTACGCCAATTCGCCGTTGTCCATCTTCCTGCAAGTGCGCCGCCAATGTCTGACCAATTTCATAATAATCCGGCTTAATCACCGGCAGACCAGATGCTTTCTGCTCTTCATCATAGATATCTTCTGTGATCAGCAATATCGGTATGTCTGCACACTCATTCTCCAGCATTTCCTTTGTCTCACTTCCGGGCGACGGACATATAATAAATGCATCTACCTGATTATCCAACTGTTCTCTGATTGCTTCCCGCTCAACATCAGCATCCTCAATCTCATCTGTATTACAAATAATAAGATGAATCTTATTCAGACTTGCTGACTGTTTCATTCCTTCAATCAATGCATCCCAACGTTGATCTCCTGACTCCGGGAGAATGATTGCCACCCTTGGTTCTTCGACATTCTGATTAAATATCTTATATACAAAAAACAGCGTTAAAACAAAAAGAATCACCTCTGCTGCCATAAATCTGAATTTACTCTTCTTCATCCGGCATCCTCCTCTGTCCATATGTTTGCTTTTCTAATTGTTCCGCATTTTCTTTTGTATAAGGAATAGCCGGAATATGAATCACAACTTTCGTCCCTTCATCCAACTCACTGTATACTTCTAGTCCATATTCCGGACCAAACATAAGACTGATTCTGGAATGAACATTGATCACCCCTACCCCGGAACCATGTTTTGGAACTTTACTGTTATCTGTCAGAATATTACTCCTTATGTCTTCCGGCATACCCATTCCATTATCCTCTATGCTGATGTAAATATCTTCACCTTTCTTCTCTCCACGTATAAGGATCTGACCATCATCATCCTCATCCATATTACCTACTCCATAATATATTGCATTTTCCAGAAGCGGTTGAATCACCAGTTTTACAATACAGTAATTTTTAATCTCTTCATCTATCAGAAACTCTACCTTAAATCGTTCTTTATAGCGTACACGCTGAATATTCATATAACTTCTGCTGTGCTGCAATTCGTCTCCAATAGAGATAATCGTCTTTCCCCTGGATAAACTTACACGAAGAAGTTTTGCAAGCTCTGAGATCATCACAACCGCTTCTTTATTTCTCTGCGCCTCGATCATCCAGGTGATTGATTCCAATGTGTTATAGAGAAAATGTGGGTTAATCTGACTCTGAAGTGCATCCAGCTCACTTTTTCGTCTTTCTGTTTGCTGTTGAATAATCTCTTTCATCAGCGCTTCAATTTGTTCATATGATTTCTGTACCGAATATCCCAGATGACGAATTTCTGCCGATCCACCGATATAAATATCTGGCATTGCTCCGGCTTCATATGCCTTAACAGATTCATCTAACTCTCTGATCGGTCTGGATATCTTTCTGGAAATAAAACGGTTAACCTGAAGCAACATCATCACCAGAATGAGAATTGTTGTAATAATGTAATATCGGAATTTATTAATACTGGTTTCCTGCACACTCTCCGGCACCACACCGATCAGCTTCCAGCCCGTATACGCAACACTTCCCACTACTATATTCTCTTTCTGTCCGTCCGTCTTCATCTCATAGATTCCATCCTCATAAGATGCCGCTTTATTATTCTTTTCCTTAAAAAGTCCCCTGTTAATCTCCGTCCACCGGGGATGATAAATAATCTCTCCATCTCTGCTGCACAGATAATAATAGATTCCACTCGATGTCTCATTGATCCGCTCCAGCATATCTTCAAGTACCGAATATTTCATATCCACAAGCAACACACCGCTGCCTGATGTACTGCCATCATTAATATCCACCGAACGACTCAATGACACCACCCGATGATAGCGAAATGTTCCGTCATCAAACAGATTCTGAACATGCGGTGTGGAAAAGTGAATATTTTCTATCTCGGATCTGGCGTCCTGGTACCATTTCTGCTCGGCAACTTTAACATTATCCTTAACTGTCGCCACTGGTTCTGACTCAATCAGCATCCCATCATATCCATACAGGGCAAGGCTCTGAATCTTATCTACATTCGTTTCATACAGCATACTGAACTGCCTGGTAAATTCCTGACTGGAAATATCATATTCCTGCACAATATTATAATTTGCTGCATCCGAAATCTGTCGAAGATCCAGAAGTGATGAATTCAATCTGTCTATTGTACTTTCTACCGTCATTTCTGTATTCGCCACTGCGCTCTTATCCGATGCCAGTTTAAAACGATGATACAGCAGAAAACCCATAACCGTAACTGTTACAAGAGACAATGTCATCAGTACAGACAGAATAATCGACTGTATATTAAATTTGGCAAAGGTTTTCCTTATTCCGGAATCGTTCTTCATATCTTTCATTCTGTTCTGCCCTCATAGCCAGCTTATTTTTGCAGATACTTTGTTCTGTACTTGGACGGAGATACTCCGAATCTCTTTTTAAACACATAACTGAAATAATTAGCATCCGGATATCCGACTTTCTCCGCAATCGTATAACTCTTATCATTCGTATTTACCATCAGATCTGCCGCAATGTCCATTCTGTAATCTGTCAGATATGTAATAAATGGCTTGCCTGTCTCCTTTTTAAACACCGAGGAAAAATAGGAATTAGATACCCCAAGTACCGAACACACTTCATCCAGTGATATTTCTGCTTCCATATAGCGATTCTTAACCAGATTCTGTGCCTCTGTTACAAGCCTTCTGGATGTACTGTTCCTTGCCTTCTTTAACATATCACTAATCGTCATGGATACTTCTATCAGCCATGCCGCAAGTGTACTTTCATCCATCTCCGGTACTTTTTCATAGTTGCTCTGCATATCTTTGGATATTCCATTAAAATCTATTGAATTATTTACACAGAATCTGTAAAAGCCACTCACAATCTCCATTGTTGCCAAACGATACTGTTCGATCGTATCTGCGTTTTTATGCAATATCTCAATTTCTTTTTTAACCGCCTTTTCAATCTTTTCCTGATTACCTACATGCACTGCCCGAAATAATTCCTGCATCCGGGTCTCTTCTGCCTGTATGGTCAGATTCTGTTCCTTCGGCACAATCTCTCCGATACTGATCGCACGTTTCGTTCCATACAGAACTCTGTAAGACACCGCTTCCCGTGCACCTTCATAAGAAAGATGGATATGAAACAGACTATCACTTGTTCTTCCTATTCCTGCAGTTACAACTGCTCCCATAATCCGATATGCCCATCTGCAGAACCGGTCACACGCATCTGTTAATTCCGCAATTTTCTCTTCCATCTCCAGTTCCACGATTAGGAGTGTATTCCCCAGATATATAAATTCCTGACATTTCCATTCTGTCGCCAGGCGCTCCTTGATTTCCCGTTCAACTGACATTGACAAAAGCACAGGATCTACACCATCCGGCACATGAGTGCTGGATGTATGGAAGATCACACAGCAATACAGCGGACCCTGCATTTCCACTCGGTATGCAGAAAGAAATCTCTGATATTCCTGTTCGCTGATCCGACCTTCTATTAATGACACGAATAAATTTGAACGCAATGCAGGCAATACTTCCTTAAAATAATCTTCCAGCTTACGCACATTTAATTTTTCTTCACGCTCACGATCCAGGGTATCTTTCAACTTTGTCAGACCTGTGGATAATTCCGATGCATTGATCGGTTTCAGCATATATTCCTTAATCTCAAGGTGTACTGCTTCTTGCGCATATTCAAATTCATCAAACCCTGTACACAGCAGAATATAGATATTCGGATAGTCCTTATTCAATCTTCTTGCTAACTCCAGCCCATCCATATATGGCATCTTAATATCCGTCAACACCACATCCGGCTGAAGTTTTTCCACAAGTTCCAGTGCCTTCACTCCGTTTGTCGCACTGCCTACCACTTCAAATCCCAGTTCATCCCAATGGATTAATGCCTGCATCGCATCAATCACTTCCACTTCATCATCTACCAGGATCACTTTGTATTGTTCCATTCTAATACCCCTCTGTCACGCTCCGGACTTCTGTTATCATTATATCAGAAAATAATATGATACTAAACAATCATATCGTAAAAGCCGCCTTTTTCATCTCTATCCGACGAATAAAGGCGGCTTGCTCATTACTGTTTTTCTAATTATTTCTTCTGTACATATTTCAGACAGTCAAGCGTAACCGCTGCAAGAATAATAATTCCTTCAAAAATGAACTGAAGGTTGGTATCAATTCCAAGAATTGTCAAAGAGTATGTAAGTGATGTAAAGATCAGCACACCAGTTACTACACCTGAGATCTTACCGATACCACCGGTAAATGACACACCACCAACCACACAGGCTGCAATGGCATCCATATCCCATCCCTGTCCATAAGCTGCACTTCCTGAACCGATCATTCGGTTGCATTCCAGCCATGATCCACATCCATACAGAATACCAGCCAGAATGAATGCTCCCATTGTCACCTTGAATACAGAAATACCAGATACTGCTGCTGCCTCCGGATTTCCTCCTACTGCATACAGGTTCTTACCAAATGTTGTCTTATTCCAGATAAACCATACGACAAATACTGCTGCTGCAGCCCAAAGAATAATTGTCGGGAACTTACCGATCTGTGGAATAAAAATATTTGGAATAGCAGCATCAATTGCACCAAACGAAACACCCTTGGTAGCATAAGTTACGAGTCCAAAGATGATCAGCATATTTGCCATCGTCGAAATGAACGGATGCATCTTAAACCTTGCCATAAAAAATCCGGCGATCATCGCAAACATAGTTGTAAGGAAAATACATGTAGCTAATGCCAGTAATGCTTTCTGCACAGGTGCCATAGCAGAAAAGTCAAAAATGTGACCAAACACACTACCTGTATTAATACCGTTATGCATAATGATCGTTGCTGTAACCATACCCATACCAACCATACGTCCTACAGAAAGGTCCGTACCTGTCAGAAGAATCAGTCCTGCAACACCAAGAGCCAGGAACATACGCGGCGATGCCTGCTGTAAAATGTTCAGAATATTGGTTACTGTAAGCAGCTGAGCATTTTTCACCATCGGTGTAATGATACACAATGCAATAAAAATCATAATGATAACAATATACAGACCGTTTTTGTACAGGAACTGAGATACATTAAACGAATATTTATAGTTTTCCCAACTCTGGATACGTTTCTGTGCAAACGTGAATTTAGACATTCTCAGAAGGTCGATCAGATGGAACTTATGCATAAATGCATCATGTCTTCTGTCTTTGATCTCCTGGATTCTGGATTCATGTGCCATCTGAGCATCAAACAGTTTATTCTTATAATTATACTTTTCTGCTTTGATGTCTTCTGCATCTTTCAAACTATTCAGTCTCTGCTTATGTTCAGTCTGAAGATCCTGTTTCAGCTTATCATAATTACTGTTTTCTGCTTTCTTTTCTGCCTCACAGCTCTTTGCAACAATATCGTAATACTCGCTATTGTAATGCTTGGCAAGATAACTTTCTGCTTCTGCAATCAACCTGGTGACTTCCTGCTTATTAGCATTTTCTACTGATTTTGCTTTTTCCAGTTCTTGTTTATACTCAGCAATAAGTTTTGCCTGTTCTTCTTTTGATAAATTCTTGTTTTCTTTCGCAATTGCAATACAATTGCTGATATTATTAACCTGATCGGTTCCATCAACGCGAAGTGCGTCAATCTGATCCTGTATTTTACCAACGTATTCATCAATCGGCTGCAAAAGCTTTGCTTCTTCTTCAACCGAAAGAATTACACTGTTCTCTGCCATATTCACTGCTCCTCTCTATTATAAGTACATTGCACTGAGTCTCAATAATTCTTCCTGATCTGTCTCTTTGGTGTTAACGATTCCGGCCAGACGACCATTGGACATTACTCCAATACGGTTCGTAATTCCCAGAATCTCCGGCATCTCAGAAGAAACTACAATAATTGTTTTTCCCTGTTTTGCCATATTAATGATCAGTTCATAAATCTCATATTTTGCTCCTACATCGATTCCTCTGGTAGGATCATCCATCATAAATATACTCGGCGAACGTTCCAACCACTTTCCAAAGATAACCTTCTGCTGGTTTCCTCCGGAAAGACTTGAAATCATATCATCCGGTCCCATGCATTTTGTACGCATGATTCGGATCTTTTCTGCAGTTGCACGTACCATACGATCATGTGACAATGCAATTCCATTCTTATAATGATTCATATTTGAAATAGTCGTATTAAAGGTAAGGTCACCTTTCAGGAACAGACCATTTGCCTTTCTTTCCTCCGTAATCAATGCAAATCCATGATCCATTGCCTCCCTTGGAGAATTGAAATTCATGATTTTACCATTGTATATTACATTACCTTCTGCTCTGGTACGCATTCCAAATATAGTTTCCAGAAGTTCGGTTCTTCCGGCACCAACCAGACCATAAAAACCAAAAATCTCACCTTTTCTAATATCAAACGAAATGTTCTGAAGCTTTGGTGCATATTTCGTCGAGAGATTCTGTACAGAAAAAACTGTCTCTCCCGGTTCATTATCCACAGGTGGAAAACGGTTATCAAGAGAACGCCCAACCATGGCTGCGATCAGCTCATTCATATCTGTGTCCTTGCTATCTTTCGTCATAACCAGATTACCATCTCGCAATACTGATATCTCATCACAAATATCAAGTATCTCGTCCATTTTGTGAGAAATATAGATCAACGAAATTCCCTGTGCTTTCAATTGCCGCATCATCTTAAACAGCTTTTCCACTTCCGGTGCTGTCAGTGAAGATGTTGGCTCGTCCAGTACAATCACCTTTGAATTATAGGAAATCGCTTTTGCGATCTCACACATCTGACGCTGCGATACAGACATTTTCTTCATCGGCTGCGTCAGACTCACTGTAATTCCAAGCTTTCGGAACAACTTCGACGTTTCCTTTTTCATTCTTGCCTCGTCAACGATTCCGAATGAATTTTTCGGATATCGTCCAAGGAACATATTATCCACTACGCTTCTTTCCAGACACTGATTCAACTCCTGATGAACCATTGCCACCCCATTTTCAAGCGCATCCTTCGGACCTGAGAAATTAACTTCCCGTCCATCTAATATAATTGTCCCCTCATCTTTCTGATAGGTTCCAAATAGACATTTCATCATTGTCGATTTTCCGGCACCATTCTCACCCATAAGTCCCATGATAGATCCGGGTTTGACATTCAGGTCGATATGTTTCAGAACCTTATTCCTGCCGAATGATTTGCTCATGCCATTAATCGATAAGATGTACTTATTCTTATCCTCTGCCATAGCTCTGCTTCCTTTTCTTAGAGAAAGAAGGGCATCCAGCTCGACGCCCTTCTTTATTTCATTCATTTACTGTTTTACTTACTTCTTAGTTAGAAAGGATTGATGTATATGCTGCTGCGTTATCTGTCTTAACCATGTTAATTGCAAATGCATCATACTCTCCAGGATTACCAAGACGGTTTGTGATGTTAGACTCTGTCTGTCCATCTCCACCGATGTAATCTACAGTTAAGTTGAGAAGATCATCGTAGTTCTCAAGCAGTGGCTGATATGTAGAACTCAGGAAATTATCAGATGAGTTATAAATGTTCAGCCATACTTTCTTAGATGGGCTCTTCTCTGAATCCAGCTGCTTAGAAACCTTGTCATAAACCTTGGTAGAATCTGTAAAGTCTTTGTAGTTATCAGCTGTTACTGCAACATTCAATGCGTAGTAAGATCTGTCTTCTTCGCTGTATCTGTAATCTTCACCTTCTGTCAGGCAGTTACCAGCCTCATCAGCTGTACCGATACCTGTGTCAATATCTACTCCGTCAAGTGAGTTACGAAGAACTCTCAGTGTCAGATAAGCCTGAACATCTGCATGCTGTGAAATTGTTCCGCCGTATCCTTCGCCGATAGCTGCTACCGCATCACTGTTTGCATCATATCCAAATGTAGGAACTTTACTGTCTTTTGCCCATGCATTGAACATTGACATTCCCATACCATCATTGTTAGAAACAACAACATCAATCTCATCGCCAAATGATGCTGTCCATGTTCCGATTGCATTACCGGCTGTAGCTGCATCCCATGTTGCTCCTGCTGCGTTCTTCATTTCCTGAGAAGCCAACTCACGAATCGTAAATGTCTTTCCATCGATTTCAAGAGTTGCATCCTGAACAACTTTAGATGATCCGTCTACATTTGTTCCTGCCGGAGTAGAATCAACATCGCCATCAGCTTCTACGCCTGTACCAAGAGCTGAACGAACACCACGTGTACGTGCAATTGAATCATTATGTCCGATATCTCCGATCGCAAGTACGTAACCGATCACTCCGTCACCATTTCTGTCGATCTTGTCCGCATTAGCTTTGATATAATCTACAACCATCTGGCCCTGAAGTTCAGCACCCTGGTTAGCATCAAATCCTACATAATAAGTATCTTTGTTAAAGTTCAGTGCCTCCTGATCCAGTTCTCCGGTTGAGCTGTTGGATGGCTGACGGTTAAACCAGCACAGTGGTTTGTCTTTGTTGGCTGTGCTGCTCTCTGAAGAACTTGATGAATCAGATGAACCTGAAGATCCTGAAGATCCTGAAGATCCTCCACATCCTGCCAGAGATAATGCAAGCGTTGCTGCCAGCATTGTTGCAATTACTTTTCTTTTCATTTTTCTTTCCTCCCATTTGGTCGTTTTGTTCTATAAGCCCTTCGCTTAATTGATTAATTTAATTATAATAACGAACCCACCAGGAAAGAATAGAATATTTTTGGATTAATTATCAAAATTCTATTGTTTTTCTTAATATTTTTATATATTTTCAACATTTCCCCATTCAGTACATAATAAAAGACTATGCATTTTGGACCACTTTGCCATCTCGTCCGTCTGCATAGTCTTTTTACTTTTATTATTTATCGATCTCTCGTCTCCATCAGTATCACGGTACCTCCGGAATAGTCAATCACCGCTTCATCTTCGCCTTCTGCGATCTCATTGCTCACACAGAGACTGTCATATGGTGTCAGCGTATGGTCCCTGAGCGGATACTTTGCCCCGGTAATATTAAATCCATAGATAATCTCACCCAGCGGAAATACACTGAAATACGGACCGTACATATCTTCTCTACGGATATGTGTCTCGCCGCCAATCAGACGGATCCGATTCTGTGTATCCAGAATCTCCGCATAGATGCCTGCCTTATGTGAAATCATAAGAGTCTGTACATTTGCCCAGAAATGATCCAGTCTTCCACCTGTCGCCCCCAGAATGATCAGCTTACTACATCCCAGCGTCATACCAAGACGCACTGCAATCTCTGTATCCGTTGCATCCTTCACCGGATTAAACTCCCGGATCGGTACATCGTTCCGCTCCTTGTAATAGGTAACGATCTCCTCTGGCAGACTGTCAAAATCTCCTACGATATAATTCGGACGGATCTTGTGGTGATAGAGAAATTCTACGCCCCGATCTACACCGATCACACATGGTTCTTCATACTCCCTAAGCGTTTCAAATGCCAATGCCTCATCAAGAGTTCCCCCACTGACAATGATTGCACACTTACTCATAGTCTCTGAATATCTCCACAAATTTTCTTGTATTTTCAACAATGTTATCACCGAATACAGCAGAACCGGCTACCAGAATATTAGCTCCTGCATCCAGGATCTTACGGGCATTCTCAAACTTCACACCGCCATCAACCTGAATATCGATCTCTTTTCCGCTTTCTTCAATCATTTTTCTGGTCTCACGGATACGATCCAGTGATTCTTCCATGAACTTCTGTCCACCCGCACCCGGATGTACAGACATGATCAGTATCATATCTACATATTCCAGATATTCACGAATCTCTTCTACCGGTGTCTCAGGACAGATAGAAAGTCCTGCCATAATCCCAAGATCTTTAATCTCCGTCAACGTCTTGCGTACATCCGGACATGCCTCAAGATGTACCGTGATCAGATCTGCACCTGCCTCTTTAAATGCTTTCACATAACGAATTGGATCCTGCACCATAAGATGTGCATCCATCACCTGGTGTGTTGCCTTACGGATCGATTTCATAACCGGAATTCCGAAAGATATATTTGGCACAAACATACCATCCATAACGTCAAAGTGCAGGTAAGCTGCACCGCCTTCTTCTGTTTCTTTGATATCCTTACCAAGCTGTGTAAAATCTGCTGACAGAATGGAAGGAGCAATTACGTACTTCAATTCTAGTACCTCCTCTTTTCCTTTAGTTCTTTATATAATTCCAGATAATTCTGATATCTTACCTGGCTGATCTTACCTTCTTCCAGTGCACGCTTCACCGCACAGTCCGGTTCATGCACATGATCGCATCCATTGAATCTGCACTGTCCTTCATATGGTTCAAATTCCGGAAAATACTGTTTGAGTTCTTCTTTTTCAAAATCATTGGTATACAGCGAGCTGAATCCCGGAGTATCCATGATATATGTATTCTCATCTACTGTAATCAGCTCGGAATGTCTTGTAGTGTGCTTGCCGCGGTCAATCTTCTGGCTGATTGCCCCCGTCTCCATCTGTATCTCCTGCTGTAGACAATTGATCAACGAAGACTTACCCACACCGGATGGTCCCGCCACCGTCGTTGTCTTTCCTTCCAGCAGTTCTCTGATCTCGTCAATATTCTCTTCCATCCGTGCGCTGATAAATGCCACACGATATCCAGATGGCTCGTAAATCTCTCTGATCTCCTGCATCTCTTCCAATGAGGCCACATCTTGTTTATTAAAGCACAATACAACAGGTATATCCTTGCTTTCCATCATAACCAGAAAACGATCCAACAGATTAAAATGTGGGGCCGGCTTCTTTACTGCAAATACCACAAGTGCCTGATCCACATTGGCAACCGCCGGACGGATCAATTCATTCTTTCTTGGCAGTATCTCACGGATATTACCCAGTTTCGTCTCTTCATCCAGAATATCGATCTCTACATTATCACCAACCAGTGGTTTGGTGCCTTTTTTTCGAAAAATACCTTTTGCCTTACATTCGTAAATACCGAATTCTACTACGTGAACATAGTAGAATCCGGCAATACCTTTCACTATCTTACCCTGCATAATTACTGCTCATTTCCCATATTACCACCAGAAGCGGATGAACCGGTACTGATCACAAGACTCACTCCTGTGCCCTTAGACACTTCCGATCCGACACCAGGACTACAACTGATAACACATCCTGCTGCCACCGTATCACTGGAAATATATGTTGTATCTGATACAGTCAGTCCTGCATTGCTGATCATCTGTCGTGCACTCGCCTCTGATACATTGACCACATTCGGTACCGTCAGCTTCGTCTCCGGTTTCTTGCCAAGACTTACTACCAGACTGACACTGGTTCCCTTTTCCACCTTGCCGCTTGCCGGATCCTGACGGATAACCTGACCTTCTGAATAGTTCTCATTATACTCTGTCTCAACAGTAGACACTGTCAGACCTGCTCCTGTGATCGCACTCTTGGCTTCTGACTCTGTCTTACCGACCACATTCGGTACCGTAATTTTCTCAGAACCTTTGCTGACCTGCATGGTAATCTCTGTATCTTTGCTAACCTTAGTTCCTGCTTTCGGATTCGTGCCAATAACAGTACCCTGCTCTTCTTCACTATACACAGCTTCAGATTTAATATTGGTAAATCCTGCATTTTCCAGAGCTTTCTGTGCTGATGCTTCATCCTGTCCGGATACATCCGGGATTGTACCTTCTTCTGTCTTCTTTCCAGAGCTTACTACAATCTCTACATCATAGCCTTTCTTTACGCGTTTGCCCTCTTCCGGATTCTGTTCGATAACATATCCTTCGTCATATTTTTTAGACTCACGTCTGGCTGTAACCTTACACTTCAATCCGGATTCTTCCAGAATCTGTTTCGCTTCGCCTTCTGTCTTGCCTACAAGATTCGGCACCTTGATCTTATTCTCTGTATCAAGTGCCAGGATACCTTTATTAAACTTCAGGACACCTGTAGCCTTACCAACTACAACTCCCAATACCACAAGGATCAATACAGCTACTACGATCGTAAGAATCTTCATGATCTTATTCATGCGCGGGTTCACTTCATCACTGTCATGCTCCTCGTCTTCGTCATCGTAATCATCGTCATACTCATCATCATAACCGTCATCATAGCTATCATCATCGTAATCATCCGTGTCATCATAAGAATCACGGATATCATTCAACTCATCTTCTGTAATGATCACAGTATCTGCATTATTCTGTGGTATGATCTGTACAAAGTCGCCATCCGGATCTACTAATGCATGTTTCAGATCTTTGATAAGATCTTCCATATTATCATAACGTCTCTCTGAATTCTTCTGTGTACATTTTAAAATAATCTGTTCCAGACTGTACGGAATATCCGGCACTTCTTCCGATGGTGGCGTAATCTCTTCCTGCAGATGCTTCACAGCAACTTCTACAGCTGTCTCACCATCAAACGGCACATGACCTGTCACCATCTCATACAAGGTAATACCTACGGAATAGATATCACTCTTGGTATCTACATACCCGCCTCTTGCCTGCTCCGGCGAAGTATAATGTACGGATCCCATCGCAGAGGTGCTGACCGTCGCTGACGATGCAGCCTTGGCAATACCAAAGTCTGTCACCTTCACCTTGCCATCCTTGGAAATCATCACATTGTGCGGCTTGATATCCCGATGTACGATCTGTCGTTCATGTGCCGCCTCAATACCATTACACATCTGAATGGCGATGCTGATAACTTCCTTTGCAGACAGTCTGCCTTTTTTATCAATATATTCTTTTAACGTGATGCCGTCTACCAGTTCCATGACCATGTAGTACAGACCACGATCTTCCCCTACATCATATACATTAACAATATTCGGGTTCAGAAGCCCGGCTGCTGCCTGAGCCTCAGAGCGAAACTTCTTAACAAATGTCTCGTCTTCTCTGAATTCCTTCTTCAATACCTTGATCGCCACATAACGATTCAGCATATGGTCTTTGCCTTTGTAGACATCCGCCATACCGCCTGCGCCGATCTTCGTTAACACTTCATATCGCTTACCTAAATAAATGCTCACCACGTACTCTCCTCACTTGCAATCGGTTCGGCAAGTACCACTCCGATGTTATCTCTTCCTCCGTTGCTGTTCGCTCTGTCTATCAACATCTGAACAGCTTCGACAACATCCCGTGACCCCTTCACCAGTCCAAACATATCTTCGTCTTCTACCATGTTACTAAGTCCATCGGTACACATCAGAATCTTATCTCCCCTTTTGATCCTGAATTCATAAAAATCAGCTTCTGCTTCATCCTTCACCCCCATGGCTCTGGTAATAATATTCTTATCCGGATGATTCCTTGCATCTTCCGCTTTGATACCACCCAGACGTACCATCTCTTCTACCAGGGAATGATCCTTGGACAACTGCTTTATATTATCATCTATCAAATAGAGACGGCTGTCACCGATATTGGCAAAATACAGCGTATCACCGATCACCGTTGCAACTACAAGTGTCGTACCCATGCCTTCCAGCTTCACATCCCTCGATGCCACACGGATCAGCTCCCGATTGGCAACCTGTATCGCGTCATGCAGTACTTTCTCCGGCTTTCTGCTCCGGCTTCCTGCGATCTCACGCTTTACAACTTCTACTGTGAATTTGGATGCAAAATCACCCGCTTTGTGTCCTCCCATTCCATCGGCTACCACCAGCAGGTTTGGGAACGGACCAATCGGCTGCCCCATTGCATATACATAATCCTGATTCATTTCACGCCGTCTTCCGACATCAGTCATTGCATAATATTTCATCTAGTTCTCCTTTTTAGAAGTAATATGACGTCGTCTCAATTGACCGCAGGCCCCATCTATATCAGAACCGCGTTCTCTTCTTATTGTAACATTTATTCCACTATGTTCAAGTTTATTTTTGAATTCCTCCGCATTTTTGCGGCTAGGTTTCTGGAATGCGCGCTCTTTGATCGGATTCACCGGAATCAGATTCATATGACAATTCATATGTCCCAACATCTTAATCAGTCTTGCCGCATCCTCCGCTGTATCATTGACACCCTGCACCAGGCTGTATTCAAATGTGATGCGCCGTCCTGTCTTCTCAAAATACTCCTCACATGCCGCAAGTACCTCTGACAGATCATACTGATAAGCGATCGGCATCAGTTCCTGTCGTTTTTCCTGACTGGAACCATGTAGTGACAAAGCCAGTGTGATCTGCAGCTTTTCTTCTGCAAGCCGCTTAATATTAGGCACGATCCCACAGGTCGATGCTGTGATATTGCGCTGGCTGATATGCAGTCCATGTTCATCACTGACCATATGGATAAACTTCAGAAAATTATCATAGTTATCTAATGGCTCTCCGGTTCCCATGACTACGATATTGGATACCCGCTCTCCGCTGATTTTCTGAATTCGGTACACCTGTCCCAGCATCTCTGATGTAGTCAGATTTCGTACCTTCCCACCAATCGTCGAGGCACAGAACTTGCATCCCATCCGGCATCCGACCTGTGATGAAATGCAAACTGAATTGCCATAATTATATTTCATTAGTACACTCTCTACCACATTGCCGTCTTCCAGCTCAAAGAGGAACTTTTCCGTAGGATCCTTCTTCGATATCTGATGCTCCAGCATATCCACCTTGCGGATCACATACTGTGCTTCCAGCCTTTCCCGCAGGCTCCTGGAAAGATTGGTCATTTCCTGAAAGCTGTCTGCCAGCTTCACATGCAGCCATTCATAGATCTGTTTCCCCCGAAAGGCTTTTTCTCCAATTCTCGTCATTTCTTCCTGCAGTTCTTTATAATCCAAGGAACGTACATCTACTTTCTCGATTGTCTTTTCCATCGTCATTCTCTCATTTCTTCAGACTATGCTGTATTTACTTTCTGACAAACTCAGCAATATAGAATCCATCACTGTCATCCACTCCTGGAAGGAACTGTCGTTCTCTTACCAGTTCAAACTCCGGATACTGCTCTGCAAACCACGCTGCGTTCTCCTGATTCTCTGCCCTATGGATCGTACAGGTGCTGTATAACAGCTTACCGCCGGACTTGACATAGCGGTGTACCACAGACAGGATCTCTCTCTGCAAATGAACCAGTTCTTCCTGTGTATCCGGATTCATTTTATATTTCAGATCCGTCTTTTTACCAAGTACACCAAGTCCCGAACACGGCAGATCCGCGATCAGAATGTCTGCCTTCTTCTCAGATGCTTCGTCGTATACCGTTGCATCCTGACACACAGCTTCTATATTATCTATGCCTATACGCGCAATATTATCACGGATCAGGTCTACCTTGTACGGCGTCAGATCCCTCGCTTCTACATGTCCCTTTCCTGTAAGCTTATCTGCCAGATGCAACGACTTGCCGCCCGGTGCTGCACACACATCGATAATATACTCGTCCTCTTTCGGATCTGCCCATTCTGCCACTTCCATAGAACTGATATCCTGAACTTGGAAATGTCCCGCTCTGAAGCTTTTCAATGCTCCCAGATAATCATATCCACTGATAAACAGTGCACTGTCGACGGTATCACACAGGCGTACTTTCACGCCTTCCTTCTTCAATTCTTCCGCAAGCTCATCTCTGCTTATCTGGCTCAGATTGCATCGGATCGTTGTTGGACGTTCAGCCAGAAATGCCTGCAGCATCTTCTCTACCATCTCACAATCATAATTCTTCAGCCATTCGGTAATGATCCATTCCGGCATTGAGTACATTACGGACAGCCACTTTACCGTATCTGACTTATCCGGATACTTCACACTGTCCAGGTTACGGCTGATATTGCGCAGCACGCCATTGACAAATCCTTTTAATCCGGAAAATCCTCTCTTACCAGCCAGCTTCACTGCCTCATTACAGACAGCTGAATCAGGAACGCTGTCCATATACTTCAGCTGATAGACTGCGCTCCTGATAATCGTCCGGATCACCGGTTTCATTTTATTGACTTTTGTCTTGGAGAACTGGTTAATAATGTAATCCAGTTCTATCATACGTTCTAATGTACCCTCGGTTACTCTCGTAATAAATGCCCGCTCCGATTTATCCAGATACTGGTAATTCTCCAGCACATTCCGAAGGGCAATATGACTATACTCTCCATCTCTGGTTACCGCCAGAAGGATCTCAAGTATCAGTTCCCGGTCATTTACTGTATTTCCCATATATACTCCTTTTGTAACTGTTCAGGCTCTTAATCATTGCGTCTTCCGCCAGTCAGAATAAGAATTCTGAGCAGCTGTAAGATTGCAGATGCTGTTCCTGCCACATAAGTCAGTGCTGCCGCCGTCAGTACCTTACGCACATCGGATACCTCTGGTTCATAGAGCATTCCCGTACTGCCAAGCAGATGCAGTGCTCTTCTGGATGCATTAAATTCTACCGGAAGAGTCACAATCTGAAACAGTACCGCCAGTGAAAACGCAAGAATACCAAGATTCAGTAATGTCACTGACATATGATTGTTAAAGATCAGTCCCAGAATGATCAATGGCCATGCAATACCGCTTCCAAAACTTGCTACTGGTGCCAGTGTGCTTCGGATAGAAAGCGGCACATATCCCCTTGCATGCTGTAATGCGTGACCGCACTCATGCGCTGCAACTCCAATAGCCGCAACAGATGTAGACTGCCATGTAGCATCTGACAGACGCAGTACTTTATTTCTCGGATCATAATGATCTGTCAGATTGCCGGATACATGCTCTACACGCACATCATAGATTCCCTGGCTGTGCAGAATACGCTCCGCAGCTTCTCTTCCGGTCATTCCATTGTGGCTGCGCACTCTGGAATACTTCTGAAATGTACGGTTCATCTTAGACGATGCTGCCATGCAGATTACCACACCGATCAGCACCAGTATATACGTAGGATCCATATAATAATAAAACATTGTTCTTACCCCCTGTAATGCGTTTTCCTTATTATAGTCGAAAAACAGGCCAATAACCTGTTTTTCACACTTTTTTTACAATGTTTCGCCTATTTTTATCTGATTACCCCGCAGAAATGCATCGGTATCCATTCTTTTCTTGCCTGGAAGCTGCAGACTCAGTATCTTCAGCATCCCTTTTCCGGTCTGCACTGCAAATGTCTTCTTATCCACTTCTGCAACTGTACCCGGTGCCTGTCCTGACTCTTTATCCAGAACCTCAGCCTCCCAGATCTTCATAGTCTTATCACTCCATGAAGTATATGCGCTTGGCCATGGATTCAGTCCACGAATCAGCCGCTCGATCTCTACCGCAGGCTTTGTCCAGTCGATATCTCCCATCTTCTTATTCAGCTGCTTCGCATAATCCGTACCGGTCTCGCCCTGTTTCGTGCGAACTGCAGTACCGTCTTCCACCGCCTTTAACGTCTCCACACACAGCTTTGCTCCGGCCTCTGCCAGCTTATCATGTAAAGAACCACCAGTTTCTTTCTCATCCAGCACGATTTCCGTCTTCATGATCATATCACCGGTATCCAGTCCCTCATCCATCTGCATAGTTGTCACGCCACTGACCGGTTCACCATTGATCACCGCCCACTGGATCGGTGCTGCGCCGCGATAATCCGGAAGCAGTGAAGCATGTACATTAATACAGCCATACTTTGTCATATCCAGGATCTCTTTTGGTAAAATCTGTCCAAATGCGATAACTACCATCACATCTGCCGGATATTTCTTTAATTCTTCCACACATTCTGCATTGCGAATCCGCTGTGGCTGATACACCGGAATATCGTGTGCGAGTGCCGCCTCTTTTACCGGGGAGTACTGCATCTCCTTACCGCGTCCTCTCGGCTTGTCCGGCTGTGTTACTGCCAGTACAATCTCATGCCCTGCTTCTATAAGTGCTTCCAGTGTTCCCACCGAAAAATCCGGCGTTCCCATGAAAATAACTCTCATTCTTAGTCCTCCTCGTACTCCACATCATGGATGCCATCTTTTGCGAGTTCCACATAGAGATGTCCATCCAGATGATCGATCTCATGACAGAATGCTCTTGCAAGCAATTCTTCTCCTTCCAGTTCGATCGGCTCCATATCTTCATTAAATGCTTTGACTTTTACATGATTCGGACGTGTTACAATGCCAGATTTGCCAGGAACGCTTAAGCATCCCTCTTCTCCTGTCTGTTCTCCGGACTCCTCAACGATCTCCGGATTCACCAGAACGATCGGTCCTTCGCCTATGTCAATTACAACAATACGTTTAAGAATGCCCACCTGTGGTGCTGCCAGTCCAACTCCTCCTGCATCGTACATTGTATCCAGCATGTCGTGGATCAATAACTTGGTACGAAGTGTCATCTTAGTCACTTCCTTGCAGGTCTTATTCAGAACCCCGTCTCCCATCACGCGTATGTCTCTCAGTGCCATTTATTGTTCTCCTTTCACAGATCCGGTCACCAGAACCGAACCACTTAAAATATATTCATCGGATTAAAATCAAACTGAATTCTCAGTGTCTGAAACCCGGAATTAACCTTAATATAACGTTCCAGCTGATTTTTCACTCTTATCAGCATACCATATTTCGGACATTTTAGATAGAGAATCTTTCGGTAAATGTCACTGACCTTACCGACATACGGTACTGCCGGACCGATTACTTCCAGATAATTGCCACCACTCCGCTCAGCATAAGCCTTCAGATATTCTGCCGCTGTATTCAGAAGGTTCTCCTCTTCTCCCATCATAAGCACTGCCAGCATATTCTCCACCGGTGGATATCCCATCCGGTCACGAAATTCCAGTTCTTCCCGATAAAACGCCTGATAATCCTGCTTTGCCGCTGTTTTAATGCTGTAGTGCTCCGGATCATAAGTCTGGATCACTACTTCACCCGGCGCACTTCCTCTTCCCGCACGACCAGCTGCCTGCACAAGCAGCTGGAATGTACGCTCCCCGGATCTGTAATCTGAAGAATATAACGACATATCTGCTGCCAGCACTCCCACCAGCGTCACTGCCGGAAAATCATGTCCCTTCACGATCATCTGCGTACCAACCAGAATATCTGCTTCGCCATCCGCAAATGCAGATAATATTCTTTCATGACCATCTTTATTCTTCGTCGTATCCATATCCATTCGCAGGACTCTGGCTTCCGGAAATTCCCGTTTCACCAGATCCTCGATCTGCTGAGTTCCTGCCTTGAATCCGCCCACATGACGAGATCCACAGGATGGGCATACTTTTATCATCGGTTCTTCATAACCGCAGTAATGGCAGAGCAGCTTGCCATTCCGATGTGCTGACAATGACACATCACAATGTGGACATTTCACCACATATCCACAGGAACGACAGGATACAAATCCTGCATAGCCTCTCCGGTTGATGAACAACATCGTCTGCTGCCCCTTTTCCAGCCGGTCTCTGATCTTCTCTCGGAGCAGATCACTGAAGATTGACCGGTTACCATGTGCCAGTTCTTCCCGCATATCCGTCGTATGTACTGTCGGGAGCGGCCTGTTTCCCACTCGCTCCTTCAGTTCTATCAGACGATATTCCCGCATTTGGCACCGGTAATAGCTTTCCATAGACGGTGTGGCCGAACCCAGTACCACACTTGCATGTTCCATCTCCGCTCTTGCGATCGCCGTCTCTCTGGCATGGTATCTCGGTACCTGTTCACTCTTATAACTGTTCTCATGTTCCTCGTCAATAACGATCAATCCCAGATTCGGAAATGGGGTAAAGAGTGCAGATCTCGGCCCGATCATCACATCCAGCTCACCATTTGCTGCCCGCTGCATCTGATCGTACCGCTCACCCGCCGACATCCGGGAATGCATCACCGACACACGGGCACCAAATATCTGATAAAAGCGCATCACCGTCTGCCAGGTCAGCGCAATCTCCGGTATGAGTACGATCGCCTGTCGGCCCTCTGCTGCCACCGTCCGGATCATTTCCATATATACTTCCGTCTTGCCGCTCCCGGTCACTCCGTGTATCAAGTAAGTGCCATAATCCCCAGCCAGATATTCCCTCTGAAATTGTTCAATTGCCTGCTGCTGTTCCGGCGTATACCGGATCGGCACGTTCTGTTCCCGCTTCTGGATCTTTGGGTTCCGGTATTCCCGTTCAGACTCCACCTTCAACACGCCCTGCTCTTCCAGCGCACGCACTACCGATGCGGTCACATGAAGCTTCTTCACTGCCAGACCGTAATCCATTTCCGGACTGTCTAAAAGTGCCGCAAGTACCCTGGCTCTTGCCTTCTGATTCTTCTCCAGATACCGTTCAAGTCTCTCTTTTCCTTCCTGCTCTGTAAGACACAGACGCAGGGTACGTTTCGTCCGCTCCTGTTCCTTTTTCTTGATTGGAAGTACCGTCTTTAATGCCTGGATCATAGTACCGCCATAAGCTTCCTTCATCCATGCTGCCAGACGTACCAGTCTGGATTCAATTGCCATGCCCTTTTCATCAATCTCAAGAATCGGCTTAATCTTCTCCGGCGCATAGTCCGGTTTCTCAGAAAATCCAACTACATATCCACGAATCTTTCGATCACCTTTTCCAAATGACACGATTACTTCCGAACCAATACACAGACGATCCTTCAGCGTATCTGGTATCCGATACTGAAATACTTTATCTAGTTTTTCATGTGTAATATCTACAATAACATCTGCATACATTCTCTCACCAGCTCTTTATCATCCATCGGATAACGGATGCCCCGTATCTCCTGATAATTCTCATGTCCTTTCCCCGCGATCAGGATCATATCTCCTGACTGCGCATGTTCGATTGCATAATAAACTGCTTCTTTCCTGTCTGCAATCATTGTATAATAAACATTTGTTTTTAACAAACCTATTTCTATCTCTTTCATAATAGCTTCCGGATCTTCGTATCTTGGATTATCTGTCGTCACGATCACCTGATCCGCATATCTCCCAGCCGTCTCTCCCATCGCCATCCTTCTGGATTTTGACCGGTTGCCGCCACATCCAAAGATGACAACAATTCTCTTCGGCTGATAATTCCGTAATGTCTTCAGACTATTCTTCAGACTCATAGCATTATGAGCATAATCCACCAGAATTCTATATCCTGTCAATATCGGAAGTTTTATCTGCTCCATCCGTCCCGGAACCTGCACTGTCCGCAAGGCCTCAAAGATCACTGCATCCGACACTCCCATTTCTTTCAACACTGCCATTGCAGCAAGCCCATTGGATATATTATACTGTCCCGGCATGGATAATGTAAGTCTTCCCGACATATTCCCACTCACATTACAGGTTATTCCAAGTTCTTCCTGCAAATTAATATACTCAATCTGCTCTGCAACGTAATCTGCCATCTGCGTATTCTGTCCATCACATTCCCCATCTCTTACCATATAACGGACCTTTCTACAAAGGGTCTGCGCCCACACTTCCTCCAGAAGCACATCATTCTGGTTGCCGGCTGCGAACTCTGTCTGTAAAAACAATTTACGCTTACATTCCAGATACTCCTGCATATCCGCATGTTCTCCCGGTCCAATATGGTCCTCTCCCAGATTGGTAAATACCGTTGCCGTAAAATGAATTCCTTCTACCCGATGCATCTTTAATGCCTGAGAAGACACTTCCATCACCACTGAATCACATCCAGCATCTGCCATAATCCGGAGATACTGCTGAAGCTCAGGTGATTCCGGCGTGGTATGAGTCTCTGCCTGAACTCTCCCTGTCTCTGCGCCATCAGCATCAACTTCGATCGTCCCTATCAATCCTGTTTTATGTCCTGCCTGTCTAAGACCTTCCCGTATCATGTAGGTAGTGGTCGTCTTTCCTTTCGTCCCGGTCACACCTATGATCTGCATTTCTTTTGCAGGATAACGATAAAATGCTGCTGCTATCTCTGCCAGTGCAATACGCGTATCCAGGACTGCTATCACTGCAATCTGCTCTGGCAGCCGGTCTTTTTTCCAATCATATGATTGCTGTACAACTATCGCAACTGCTCCTCGCCTTACAGCTTCTTCGATATAATCATGCCCATCTGTCCGATATCCTTTGATACATACAAACATACTGCCGGACTTTGTTTTTCTGGAATCATATGCGATCTCCATCACAACCGTCTCTGTTGTTCCCTGTATAACTCGATATTCAACTCCTGAAATCAATTCCTTTATGCGAATACTCATTTCCGTACATCCCACAACTTCCTTGCTATCATCTTATGCCGAAAGCCTTGTATGGTAACAAAAGAGGCAGATTACTCTGCCTCTTTTATCCGTATTCACATCTACATTAGTTCATATGTGTTGCGATAGAATCTAATTTCTCCATATCACTCTCATTAATAGAGTATACATGATCACCATCTGAATTCTCTTCATAAGTAACATTGAGTGTCACTGTCTGTGGATCATAAGTCTGTGCCTGATTGATACTTTCCTGTACAGCCTCATTAAAGACTGCCATATAACCACTTTCATCTACGCCATTTGCCACTGCTTCCTGAAGCTTGTTCGTGAAGATTGTCTGCAGATTATCCAGAAGACCTACCGGAGTAATCTCTACATCTACAGTAAAATTATCATTGTCATCTTTGACTGCGTCTTTTACTGTCCAGGTAATCTTCTTATATCCATCTTCAATCATAGCAACATATGCCGCAATCTCATCGTCTGTTGCAGTCAGTCCGGACTGAGCCAGAGCATCTTTGGCAACCTGAATATTATTATCTTCCAGCTCTTTCTTAATATCCTCTTCGCTCTCGCCTACATCCTCCGCATGTGCCGCATATTCTCCATGATAGGTTGCGTCCAGCACACCCTCCACATAACCTTTTGCGTCAAAATCCTCTTCTTCTCCGCAGGCTGCAAGTGAAAATACCATCACTCCAGCTAATAACGCTGCTACCAGTTTCTTCATGATACATGTTCTCCTTTCGCTCATTCCGCATTTATGATTTACGCCATCGGCATTAAATCCTTATTCTTTTGTAACTTTCTAATGTCTGCTGTCATACTCGGCCAGATAACGCTGTACATACTCTACGTCTGAAGGACAGTCCAGATATTCACAGCCATACTTCTGTCTGGTCTCAGCTCCTTTACCTGTAACCAGAAGAAGTGTCTTACCTTCTGCCGTCTCGATCGCATCCTTGATCGCCTCACCGCGGTCCTCAATCATCTTATACGGACAATTCTGGGCTTCTACATACTGCGCGATCTCTTTGGAAATATCTTCCACCGGTTCATATCCCGGATCCTCTGCCACTAAGTATACCATATTAGAATACTGACCGGCAATCGTTCCCAGATACTTTCTACGAAGAAGTGACTTCTTGCCAGGACATCCAAAGATAGCTACCAGTCCATAATCCGGAAATTCCTCTTTCATAGCCGAAAATAACTTTTCAAAGCTTAGCTTGTTATGTGCATAATCTACAATTGCCATGACCTCATGGTCCTTGCTGTGATAAAACTCCATACGTCCACTGGATCTTGCACGTCGAAGTCCAGAATGAATATATTCTGTCGGAATGCCAAGTTTCACAGATGCTGCAACTACGCCAAGCGCATTCTCCACATTAAAGAAGCCTGGCATGGTAAGTACAAATTCTTCATCAAATGCTTCACATTTTACCGAAAAATGAATATCTTTTCCCTCTTTATGAATATCATAAGCATAATAATCTGCGTCTGGATTCTTTGTGCTGAATGTCACGACCTCTCCGGCTGCTTTTGATGCTTCCAGAATCCGATCAATATAATCTGCGTCCAGATTCACAACTGCAGTCTTGGACTTCTCAAACATCTTCATCTTAGACTGGAAATAATCTTCAAAATCGGGATGTTCAATCGGACTAATATGATCTTCCGAAATATTCAAAAATACAGATACATCAAACTGCATCTCATCTACACGACCATACTTTAATGCCTGTGAAGAGATCTCCATCTCCGCATATTCAATGTTACAGTCCAACGCATTGCGCAGATGCATCTGTAACTCTACTGCCTCCGGTGTAGTAATATGTGATTCTACTTTTGATTTACCATCGTATATGTCGATTGTTGAGATCACGGCACTTTCCGGCTTGTCCTGTGCCGCCAGATAATCATCTACAACCGCTTTCATATAATATGTTGAAGTAGATTTGCCCTTTGTTCCGCCAAATCCGATCACTTCAAGATCTTCCCACGGCTTATTATAGAAGAAATTAGCAAGTACCGCCATTGCATCTCTGATACCCTTCACCAGAATATACGGTACTTCTTTTTCTAATTCATATTTCTTTTCACTGACGTAACATACTGCTCCCTGATTCATTGAATTCTTCAGGTACTCTGCCTTAAATGCAGCGCCCTTGCAGATAAAGAGCGTTCCCCGTGTAACTTCTCTGGAATCATAAGTAAGAAGTTCGATTTCTTCTCCGTCTTTTCCCTGCAGATCATATTCTGCAAGCATACCTTTTTCCTCCAGCAGCTTCACATATTCCCCAAGTGTATAATGCTTCATCTCTGCCATTTTTTTCCTCCTGTTAAAACAGATCTTTCTGCTTTATTACGTTATTCCACATACTCCGCTCCGGATCTGCGGATGGATTCTTCCACCAGTACATCCATTGCATCCAGGCAAATAGATGCCACTTCATGCTTACCCTTAAACACGGATAATTCTGTACATGCCAGGATGATCACATCGCATCCTTTGCGCATAAACTCACTGACCACACGATCAAATTTTGCACGGTCTCCGCTCTTCCCTGCCTTGATATCATCGTAGATCAGTGACATCACATCCGCCTGCCGTTCTGCTGATGGCTGTACAGGCGTCACCCCTGCTTTTCTACAGGCTTTGTGATAAATCTTAGAGCCGATTGTTCCATCTGTCGCCATGATTCCCACACGCTTCACATTGTCATACCTATGTACCGCATAGTTCACACTCTCCTGAATCATATTGATCACCGGAATCTTGACTGCATTCTGTATATGTTTATAAAAATAATGCGATGTATTACAGGTGATTGCAATATTCGATGCTCCCAACGTTTCCAGTGTTCTGGCATCATTACACAGCAGATTGATCAAATGTGTGTCATCTCCTGTACGGATCGCTTCTGTACGATCCGGCATGGACGCATGACTCAACAGCACCATATCGATGTGCTCCTGATCCTTTTCCGCTTTCGTATGTGCAATTACATTCTCGTAGAAATAACAGCTGGCCTCCGGTCCCATACCGCCTATGATCCCCAACATCTTTCTGTTCTTTAATTCTTCCATTTTATTCTTTAGATACCTCTAGTTATAATACGTGTCAAAGTACTTATACTGTTTCAGATGTGTTTTTACCATTCTAAGGAAACGGTTCATTCCAAGATCCCCCTTCTTAAATACAGGATTCACCATCTTGCCTTCCGATACCAGCTTCTTCATCTTCGCTACATATTCCGGATTCTTCACATGTTTATAAGCGACTCCCTTAGGAACAGTCATCCAGAGGTGTTCCTCTGTTGCTTCTTCATACGGAAGTTCGTTGTGATAAATATAATCTTCTACAAAATACTTCGCTACATTAAAGCCAGATCCGGTTACATAGTAATTACTTCTTCCCTGTCTGGTATTAATTTCAAAGAAACGATATGTGTTATCTCTCTGATCATATTTGATATCAAAATTAGAAAATCCCACATAATGCAGATCTTCCAGCAGATTCTTCACACGTCCCATCAGTTCCTTATTCGGCTCTGTAATGATAACCGCATGATTGCCCAAACCATGTGGTGTATGTTCTTCCAACAGCACATGACCCAGGCACATCATCTTCACCTTACCATCACGGTCTGAATAAGAAGTCAGCACACGCATATATTCATCATTACCCGGGATCATATCCTGAATAATAAGATCATCATCATAACCTGCGCCGTAAATCTCTTCAATTACCTTTTCAAGCTCTGCACGATCTTTGATCTTATATATCTTCTTCTGTGTCTCAAATGGGTGCTCCCAATATGCGATACTGTTCGATGGCTTTAAAATTACCGGATATGGATAATCACATGCAAAATCCAGTCCCATCTCACGCTTGTATACAATCGTCTTAGGATATGCTACACCATGTTTCTCACACAATTCATAGAAACGTTCCTTCTGCTGTAAACTATCCATCAGGTCAAAATCAATATATGGTGCAATTACATTAGCCGGAAGCTCATTCTTATGGCGGCTTGCAAGTGCCACATAGCTATCTCCACAGCCAATCAGAAGAATCTTCTTATCCTTATGTTCATTCGCGAAACGATTAATCCGCTTCATAAAATAATCGTCCGTATCGATTGCCTGATTCCCTTCATAAATCGTGATCTTACTCCTAAAACTCGGTCCGGTCTGATACTTACCGAATACATATGATTTCACCTGATATTGTTCATAAAATGCCCGTGCAACACTGTAAGTGTTAATATCCCCACCCAGCAACACCGGGATAAATTCTCTTTCTTTAAATTCCATAATTTATATATTCCCCTTTGTCGAAATACTGTCAGTTTATTATACTCCGTACCCTATCTGGTGTCAATCGAATGACCCTTCCTGGAATCCTTCTCCCACGACCTCATTAGACTCTACAATCATCGTAAATGCATCCGGATCGATTTCATGCACACGACGCTTGATCTGATACATTTCTTTATTATTACATGCACATAAAACGATATCCTTTTCTTTCAGCGAATATCCACCTACTCCCTTAACGATTGTCGCTCCTCTGCCACTGATCTTATCGATCGCATCTACAACTGCCTTGCCATGTTCCGTCACTACAAAAGTAAGTTTCCCTTTATAAATACCATACATGAAATGATCCATAACCGTTGAGATCAGAAACGTTACAATAATACCATATAACAACCCATCAATTTCATGGAAGACAATCAATGTACCCAACAAAATCGTCGTACTGTCAAAGATCATCGTAAGTACGCCAAGTGTCAGATGCGGACGAATCTTACGAATGGACACTGTGATGAAATCCTGACCTCCTGTTGAAGAATCCCGCATAAAGATCAACGCATATCCCAGACCACAGAGCACACCCATACACAATGCAGCAAGCAGTCTTTCTCCATCGTATACCGGAAACAATGGTGCCACATAGTCCATCAGCAATGATGAAATCACCATAGACTTGACCGAACGGAAGAAAAATCCCTTTCCTAAAAACTTATAACAGAATATGGATACCGGAATATTCAACAGAATTGTTCCTATACCAATTGGGAGTCCAAATACATGATATAAAATAATCGCAATACCCGAAAATCCTGCAACCGGGAAATTCGCATGCAAAGCAAAATTATAAATTCCCAGTGCTATCAGCATACCGCCGAGCAGATCAGCTCCTATATCAAGTACCCAGTCTTTTACCTTTGCATTCTCCATCATGTACCTCCTGCTCCATAATAATAAAAAACAGCCACAAACTATAAATCTAACTCATAAATCTATAATCCGCAACTGCTCTTTCCGCTATTCATTCTAGGCTTAATTTCACATATTGTCAAGGGTGTGGCACTTCTGCCTGGCCCTGAACGCAACAAAAAAGACTGCAAGTCTTTCAACTTACAGCCTCATCATATATACCTTCAAAACCGTATACAAGAAACTCTACATCTTCTTACC
>NZ_QUDV01000005.1 GCF_003477705.1 Dorea sp. AF36-15AT | reverse complement strand
TTCAGATTCTACGGTTTCTTTCTTTTCTTCTTTTTCCGTAATTCGATTTTGTCCGCACCCTGTAAAAACAATAAGAACTATCAATATCATCGCAAATATCTTACATATGTAATAATTTCCCATAAAAATTTTTTTATTCTTCAAAATACTCATCCAATACTGTTGCATCTTTTTTAACAACATAACCACTTCCACCGATTCCTTTCACATTCTCAACCATACTGATAAGAAGAATTGGTTTGTCCACGCTTTTATCTGCCGTAAACACCGAAAACCACCCGATTTCTTTGCCAGAAGTATCTTCTTTCGTTGCCTTCAACTCGGCTGTCCCTGTTTTTCCAGCCAGCAAAATATCGTCACGATGTGCAGCATATCCGGTTCCTTCCGGATCATTTACAACACCTTCCACCCCTTGCATAATTTCTTCTACATTTTCTTTGCTAAACGCATTTTCTATCCATGTTTCACCGGATGCTTCTTCTTTGTATTTCAAATACGGTTTTATCATATTCCCTTCATTTAAAAATGAAGTATAAATACTTGCCAGATGTAATGGATTTACAAGAATCTGCCCTTGCCCATAACCACTATCTGCCAATTGTATTTCTGTTTCTATTTTATCTGTATTGGAATATGTTGATTCCTGCATCGCAATCTCAAACGGCATATCCTGATTAAATCCTATTTCATTTAAAGTATTCATAAAATTCTCACTACCAATTTTAAGAGCTGCCTTTGCAAAATAAATATTATCAGAATAGATAATTGCATTTTTCATAATAACCGGTTCATATTCATGAAGTGTTGTCACTTGATAAGATCCCCAAGACGAATCTTTCTGCCATGCCAAACCTTCATTTCCAAAATCTTCTTTTGGATCTATGCTTTCCGTTTTCAACCCAATTCCTGCCACAACTGGTTTAAATGTTGAACCAGGACACCATACTTGACGAAAACGATTATATAATGGCTTCTTTTCGTCTTCGTTTAATGATGTCCATTTCTCTGATGATAAGCCCCGTATAAATTCATTATTATCATAAGATGGGGTACTTACCAAAGCCAATACTTCTCCCGTATAAGGATTCATTGCGACAGAACACCCCGGATCTTCTTTAAACTGCTCGTATAATGATTTTTGCAAATCGGAATCTATCGTTAATCTTATATCCATACCATCTTCTTTAAAAATACTTGCAAGAACCTCTTTTACTTCCCCATCACTATCCAAAATCTTTATATCACAACCATCTTTTCCTTTTAATTGCTTTTCGTATAACTTTTCCACCCCAGATCTTCCGATTACACTTTCAGCTGAATATCCTTCCCCTGGATGATTTTCCAAATCTTCTGCTGTTACAGACTGTACATAACCAATTAAATGAGCTGCTGCTTCCCCTAACTCATAGGTTCTAACTTCCACATCTGATAGCATAACCCCTGGAATTTCCAAAAGTTTATTCTGACAATCCTGCTCCTCAAGTGTCTTTTCTTCTGGCTGTATTTTCATTAAATCTATTTCTTCTACTTTCGGAATAGTTTCAATTGGTACAAAAGAATCTTCTTTTACCCACTTTGCTGTGAGTTTGTTATTTATTGTTTCTACATCTATCTCTAATAACTCCGCTATTTTTTCAATAGATACATTCCTGTCTTCCAGCTTTCCCGGTATAATGCCAACTGATGTTGCTACTCCTTTTCCTGCAAGCATTTTACCATCTCGGTCTAATATTTCTCCTCTCTCCGCTTTTGATGTAGTAACACTTATTTTATCATCACTCTCTAAATCTGGAAAAATCAGGCTATCCTGCCATACTAATTTATATCCCTGTTTCGTCTTCTTCAGTTCCGCCATATTGTCAAATTGTATTGTTCCGGCAATTGTATTACATGATGTTTCATACGAAAGCGTAACTGTATCTGCTTTTTTCTCTTTCACAGCTATATGACTGATTTTAATGTCACTGACCTCTATTCCTTCGTATATCTTAGAATTTCGTTGTATGTATTCTTCTTTTGTCAGATAAACTTTTTCATCTGAATCTATCATAGTATACATTACTTCATATTCCTTTTTTTCAATATGGTTCATATATTCCACAAGTGTGTCTTCTGGTGATTCCGTTATCGTCCTTTTTAATAAAACACCTCCTGAAACAGCAATTACTGTTATAGCTACTATCAGCCCAAAAATCTTACAAGCGTAAGATTTTTGGATATTTTGCTTTTTTCGTCTATTTTTCATAGATATTCCTTTCTTCTAATTTTTTTGTTTCTTAAATCTTACGCTTGTAATATTTAAAAGTCAAGTCTATTTTCAGGAATTGTATACTCCAGATTCACCATTAGACTATCACACTTTTTCTCCTGCCTTTTAATATGCCGGGACACCGTATCCATAGATATTACTGCTTCCGATACGGTAACTCCGTCTTGCCACTTTATCCCCACTGTTGCCTTCTATGGTATTGACGGTTCCACCGCTGACACTCTCTACAATTCCAACGTGGTCAATCGTCCCATTATTTCCCCAGTCAAAGAAAATAATATCTCCTGCCACCGGGGTATAACTTCCGTCACGGAACCTACCTTTGCTTTCAAACCACTTCACACCGTCCGAACAAAGAGAAAATTTCGGAATGACTCCACTCTGAATATAACCGCTCTGGTCTGCACACCAGGACACAAAGCAGGCACACCACTCTACCCTGCCTCCAAATCCATACCATCTCCAATAAGTCGTTCCGCCTTTTCCTTCCTGCGATGCTGCCACCTGAACGATTGCCTGATTGCCGATACCTGTCGGGATTCTTCCAAATGCATAATACTGAAGCACATGTGGTACATACTGCTTGTCCCCATAACTGCTCCACCCCATTCTCTGTGCCATCATATCAGAAAATTCTGCTGCATTGGCAAGGGTATATCCACCTCTAGCTTTCGCCCATTCCAGATATCCATTTCCATAATTGTAGCTTTGCAATGCCAGTTTAATATTTTCCATATCCAGAGGATTTTTTACTCCTGCACGTTCCAGACAGCTTTTTATTTCCTGCACTCCGCAAGAAATCGAATACTCCGGATCTGTGATTCCATTCGGCTGTTTGGGATATTTTGTATTAAAACTGCCCTCTGAACACTGCATCGGGTCAAGTCCTCTCCCACCTGATTCCTGCATCATAATGGCTTTGATCAGTTCCACATACTCTCCAATGCCATATTGATTTGCATACTGTCGGATTAGTAGTTCGTGCATCGTACATTTTCATCAGTTGCCATACATTCTTCACTTGCCGGACAATACTTTTGACAACTTTCACACTGCTCCGTACAGCTTTCTTCTGACACTTTTTCAGCAATAATTCCAAGTAATTCACTCTGTTCTTTTTCCTCTTTCAACTGTGTTTCCAGAAAAATCTTCAACAGATCTTCGCTGTCTACATCGTCTTCCATCATCAAAATCAGTTCTTTCTTATACACAACCTTCAGCTCATATCTTGCAATTTTCATATCTTTTTTCACCTTCTATCTCTCATATTTTTCATGACCAGACATAATCTTTTTCTTGCTTTTTTCTCTCTTTGTAATTGCCAGATTTAACTTGATGCAGAGCAGATCGTTGTAATCTTTTCCTTGTTTTGGTGGTACATCTTTTATCTGATATTGCTTCGGAAGTACTGTAGAAATTGCTTTTGTGGCAAGTCTTCCAATACGGTCATTGTCCAAATGCAGAACGATTGTCTTCACCTCTGGATGCATTTTTAATGTCCTGGCCAACGCTGCAGGGACTTTACTTTTTTCAATTTCTTTTGCTGGCTGATAGACACCTGCCAGTGACAATAAATGTTCTCTCCTCCACTCTTTCCCGTCTAATTTCTGCAACGTCGCATAAGATAACAAATCAATGGCTGACTCAAACAGATGCACCGTATCATTGGATTTCTCTGCAAAAATGGAAAAAGAATAATTCTTATCCATTTCCCATTTGATATTTTCAAACTATCGTGTGTTCTGGTAGTGTAGGTGTTACCGGAAAAGTGAACTAATTCGTATGGCTCATAATTTTTCAGGTATGTGAGCAAGTCCATCCGCTTGACCTCCTGCACAACTGATGGTGGTATATATGGCATAATTTTTATCTCCTTTCCTGCCTTAGATTGATATTATTGGGGATAATATCCGGGCATGAAAATAGCCAGGCGATTCCTTGAGTTGGAACCATCTGGCTATGTAGATTTTATTTCTATTTTTTTACTATTTCTTCGACCAAAACTTCTATTCTATGTCTTGACATATTATCACAATCTTCTTTTATTTTTTCACAATACTGCAAGAATTTTTCAGCATCTGAATGATACAAAACATACATAATATTATAACACGTATGATATCTATCCTCATCCACATTGTCTACTGGAAAAGAAATTTTATTATACAAATTGTCTATCTCTGATATGATAATATCATGATAATAACTACTATCAAAATTATTTCTAAGTTTATATGAATACTCATAAGCCTTTTTCCCATGAGTTGTTTTTTTCAAATATCCCACATATGTCTCTATTAAAAATTTCATCATTTCTTTATTTTCTTCTTGATATATTCTTTTTGTCTTTTCCGATGACATGTGAAACAAATCATATGAATACGATAGCATTTCCTCTTTCCCATCTAAGACAGTTTTTTCCAGCATTTCTTCTAAAATATTTCTATATTCTGATAAAACACTTTCATTATTTTCCTCTAAAACATCACTCCAAACAACATACGCATCTGCAAATTCATTTAATTCTGCCAAACTCTTTGCTTCAAGCATTTTCTCTCTTAAAATAGGTAATACACTCCTTATTTCCTCATCTGACTTATAATAGTTAGGCTTATCTCCTAAATTAAGAAATAACTTGTATTCAGCCTCCAATTGTTCTACATTTAGTACCCCTTCCTCATAATATTTCAGTATCATTTCTACCAAATTTGTACTACACTTTATTCCATAAAGATATCTGCCAATTCTATGCTGAAGCATATTTCCAATCGTATTTGTCATTTTTTCTACAGAATCAGTATTATCAGAATCAATTTCTTTATAGTACAAGTTTTCTACACTCTCCACAACAACAGCAAAGCATATTAACTTTAATTCTTCTTTAAATTGCTCACTCATGTCACTATTACAAAACAATTTTACATCTTCAAAAAAACGTTGCGCCTTTTCGAGCGTCCGTAAATTTTTGACTTTATGGATTTCCAAGAATTTTTCAACAAAGTCTGCATGGATATTCATTTTACTCCATGTCACTTTCTCTGCACGTTCTGTAATATGATATATTCTTTCAATGACCTTTTCATTATACTTTTCAAATACAACTTTTTTGTCCGATTGTATTTCATCTGTATTCGCAATCACAATAACTTTTACATAATTACATTGCTTGAGTTCTTCTATAATTCCAAATATATCTTCCAAATTTATGTCATCACTCATTCTTTCCAAGTCATCTATTACAATAATATGAACAGAAGTAAACTCTTTTGACAATAATAGAAACATTTCTCTTTCATTGACTATACTTTGTACTGCTTCCTTTGCCTGACCAACTTTATCCCAGATTTTTGATGCGCCATCTAAAATATTATTAGCTATTTCACCTATTTTCCCACCAATATTATTCTTTAAAGCCAATTGAAATAAAGCTTCATGATATATTTGCCTAGTGTCTTTCAAACCAAACATTGATATTTTACAAACATTGGGATTTGCTTCTAATGCCTCATTTACCGCATAAGATTTTCCAATTCCCCATGTTCCATCAAATAAAATTGCTCTATACGGTAGATGATCTATGTCACTGATTATATTTTTTATATTATCTGCTTTCATACTGTATCTTTCCACCCCTATTTTTCATCTAACAACTTATCTTCCATCATCCTTCCGAATCTCATCAATAATCCGACCTATATTACACGTAATCTGTCCCTTACACTGATGAATATCCTCATTGATTTTCTTTTCCTGTTCAATAGCAATCTCTATATTTTTCGCCAGTTCTCCAATCGCAGCATTTTTCTTCGGATTGATTCCTGTTCTGGCAAGTAACAACTTATAGATAAATGTCTGATGTCCATCTTTTTCATTCTGGATAATCTGTTCAGCATTTGGCTCAATATCATCTTCGTATGAATTTTCATAATGTAACAACAGAAATAATTCAAATGCCGGATTACTAACCGCTAATATATTCTTCTTTTCACCTTCAGCTACCAATTCATCATAATCAAGTACCTTCTCTTCAAAAATGTCTCCATCAAATACAACAATCATCTTATCCCGTTCTTTATCAAACGCTATTTCTGGATTTTCTTTCTGATTTTCTGCAAACTCAATCAAACGTCTTGGAAATGAAATGTCCCTGTCTCCCTCTGTTTTTTCAAGTAACCGGATATCGATCAATGGATGAATATTTAACTCTTTTCGGATATCAATTAACTTTTTGAAATACCATGTTTCAGTATTTGCACCCTCACATATGAAAAAGTACTTACGATAAGGCTCAATCTGTTCTTCTTCATCTGTAGTTCTACTATTCCAATTCGTATAACTTCTTACTGGAGCCAAGGCTACTCCTCCTCTCTAAAGTCAAATGTTGAAAATACTGGTATCGCACCATACCTGCCTTCCAGATATGCCTTGCTCAACACTTTATCGTATCTCTCCTTGAAACGATCTAAGGAATAAATAGAGCTTGCATTTTCTGCGTTACGTTCTACAAACCAGATTTCATCCCTTCTAAAAATAGCCTGATCCATAATAGATGATTCATGTGTAGTGAACAATAGCTGCATACGCTGCTCATCATGTAGCTGCATAAACAATTGCAAAAATCGTTCTGTCAATTTCGGATGTAAGCTTCTCTCCAATTCATCCACAACATAAAGAACATCTTCTCGTTTATTCAACAGCATATCCATCAAATCGAATAATCTTCTTGTTCCATCAGACTCTTCATCAAAACCGAACTCATAAAATGACTTATTATGATGCAACCGGATTGTTGTAACCTTCGGTTCAGAATGTCCTTCAACTTCGATATTAAAGAAAGTTTCCTTCGACCTCATCGTCATTCTGAATGATGGTTCTTCCTGCTCTTCCATCCTATTTTTTACATGCTGTATCATCTTATCAAATACTGATTTCGGCAATGCATTTGATAACTCATCCAATGTAATTTCTTCAATTTTTACCTGGCTGATACCCGTATCAAATGTTTTAATCAATTTGTTAATCAGCTTCAGCGAATTATCATCATAATAATATTCCAAATCAATCAATGGCGTATCCGGTGTGATAATCGAAATATGATTCTGAATCCAATCATATACATCCCGGAAGAACAATAATTTAGATCGTGTGCTATATTTTTTTCCACGATTCATTTCTGTCAGGAACAAAGATGTTTCATTTCCTTCAAAATCATCTGCATAGGTTTCAAATTTATTTTTTTCTGTGTTTGTCAGCGTAATACCATCATTTAACACCGGACGTTTACTTCCTTCTCGTTCAAAGAGACATTTTGCTGAACCATTCTGATATAATTCATATAACCATTCTCTGGTTACTTTTCGTCTGCTTAAAACTGCGGAAAAACCATAGGCGTAAAATTTGTCACCTACAGTAATCTGAATTTCAAAACTACTTTCTCGTTCCTTATTCTCCTGCCGATTCTTACAAAACATCTGTGTAGCTTCTATCGGAATACCATTGCAGACACTATCTTTAAAAAATTTAAAGAACAATGCCAAATTGGTCTTTCCAGATGCATTTGCTCCATAAACTACTGCATATTTTAATAACTGGGTGCTTTTTATCTTTAACCTGTGATTTGCATTTGTTCGTATTTTATTTGAGGAAATCATTGTCAGCTCTGCTGCTTTATCAAAAGATTTAAAATTTTCAACACTTACTTTTACTAACATTCTTATACACCTCCACCTTTATTATATGTTTTACTCTTCTCTCAGTCAATGTAAATTTTCTTATTTAGAGAATCTTTCGTTATATATTGCCTTCTATTTTTATTTTTAACAATTTTATTTTGAGTTATGCATATAATATCAATGTATAAGTCAGCTTTTTGTAGCGACACTATTTTACTAATGCCGCTACATGAAATATTACAATAAATAAAAACTTCTAATTCTTTTTTCTTCTATCTTTCCCAATCCATCCTTCCTGTCACATTCAACATCTTTTCTTCTCGGAAACTGAGCATCTTTCCATTAGTTCCGCCGACAATGATATGATCCAGAAATTCTATCCCCAGTAGCTGTCCGCACTTCTGCAGCTTCCTCGTAACGATCATATCCTCTTTTGACGGTTTCACATTACCACTGGGATGATTATGAAGTCCAATGATTGCAGAAGCATTTGCCAGAATACTGCTCTTAAAGACTTCCCTCGGAATTACCAGCGAGACATTGATTGTTCCAACACTGACCAGATTCATATTGATTACCTGTCCATTATTTTTTATATTCAAGATGCAAAATACCTCTCTGTCATATTGGGATAGCTCCTTCGCCATTAATTCTACAACAGCCTGTGGACTGTCCAATGTCTGCTCACTATAAAGAGATGGTTCTTTTACCAAACGGATATTCACAACTTTCAATTCATTCTCCATTGTTCTGATCTCCTTTTGGAAATTCTACAACCAGAAGAACCTTACTCTCTGAAGATTCCACATATGATTTCAATTGTGATAATGTCATTTCCAAATATTTAGGTTGTTCCACCATAATCTGCTCCTTTCGTTTCTTCCCTTGCTTCTGTTTTCTTTGACAAATAGCTTATCACTTTGTTTGTCTTAATGCTTTTCTGTAACTCACTGATAATACACAGATCTGCTACATTCACTCCTGGCAAAGCAAGCATCTCATCCATCGTCATATTGACAATCTCTTTTTCCGTTCCATACCCAGCATCAAATAAACGCTGTAATACTTTTACTGCTTTCTGATTTTTTCCCATTTCATCATCAAAGGGCAGTTTATCGCTGCCCTTTGTTTTACTCCTCCTCTTCTTTCTTTTCTTCAATTCCTAATCGCTTAACCTGCTTCTTTTTATTCCAGATACGAACTCCGGTGATTCCGGCTGCCGATAATACCAGAATGGCTATCCATAAAGCTACATTTTCCGTATCTCCTGTTTTCGGAGGGTTACTGGTCTTTGTAGTAGTACCCGGTGTCTCTGGGGTTGGTGTTTCCGGTACTTCTTTGATAGTTACAGTCTGACCTTCATCGTTGATGTCCTTATGCTCTGTTACCTTTTTCGGTTCTTCCGGATTTGTCATATCATACAGTTCTTCAAAGGTTACAAGCTGCTTTCCTCCAAGAGTGCTGCCATCGAAAGTAAACTCAATCTGCACTTCCATGTTTTCCTTGTCCGCTGTAAATTCATAATCATTGGTAACTTCTTTGCCATCAATGAGCAGCTTTGCATTTTCTTCCTTAATCATCTGCCAACCGGACAACTTGTAGTTCGTACCGATTTCCAGACCTTCTAAAGTAACCGTATCCACAATTGTCAGATCTTTTCCGGCTTCGATTTCTTTCTTACCATTCTTATCAGTTGCTGTGGTATGAATCAAAATCTTTCGCTCGGTAATCAGGACTGTCTGACCTTCATCATCAATGTCCTTATGCTCTGCAACTTTTACAGGTTCTTCCGGATTCTTCAGATCGTATAATTCTTCAAATGTAACCAGATTCTGTCCGCCAAGTTCTGATGCATCAAACATATAAGAAATTTCTACTTTCATTTTTTCATTGTCAGCAACAAAGGTATAATCACTCTCCACACGCTTTCCATCAATGAGCAGTTCTGCATTTTCCTCTTTCAGCATCTGCCAGCCTTTTAACTGATATTTTCTTCCTTCTTCCAGACCGTCCAGCGTAACCGTATCTACAATCGTTACTTTCTTTCCTGCAACAATTATTTTTTCGCCCGTTTCTTTATCCGTTGCTGTGGTATGAATGGTAATCTCTTTTTCATACTCATCGGTCAGTGTTCCAAGGTCGATTGTTACTTTATTTCTGCTGACAACAACTTCAAATGCTGGAATCAATTTCATACCTTTGTTGGATTCACAAGCTAACTCCTCAATCTCATAAGTGTCATAAAGTAATGCACCTTTACTGTCATCCGGCTCAGAAGTTCCAAACCAGATACCGTCCTCACTTGTTTTCCCGACATTTGTATTTTTCTTATGAGACGCCCAATCGGAAACGGTTGAAAACTGACCATTTTTATCTGTCACTACGATATGGCTCTCACCGGTTGTCTTGCTAGTAATTTTGAATGGTACATTAGCCAGTCTCTTATGTGTGCCTACTCCAATCTTGACTCCTTCCAGATCTCCACGTTTAATCTGGTTGTAAATGGAATGGCTTTCATCGGTTAAATCCTCGATTTTTCCATTTTCTGTAACGGAAAATTCAATCGGTTTTGTCCCGGCAGTCAGATAACCTTCTGGTGCTTTGGTTTCTTCCAGTTTGTATTTACCATACGGAAGTAAATCTGCCGTCGTTGTTGCAATTCCGTCAATCCCTGTCTGAATCGTCTTAACTGTCTCGTTCTTTTTGTATAGCTTTCCTTCTACCAGAACTGAATTTTCGTTCAAAGAAATAATCGCAAATGCAGTATCTTTTAATGTGGCACTTCCTTGTGCTTTGGTTTCTTTTGTCTCCAAATCACGTTTCTGAATCTTCACACCACCTCGGATTACCTGATCAGATACGGAATACTGATTGCTTCCGGAAAGAACTGCAAGTTCTCCGTCCTCTGTGATCTGTGTCAGATACATTCCTTTTATCTGTTCTGTACTGTCTCCTGCCTGCATATAAGCTCCGTCCAGTAAATATCCGTTTGGTGCTTTTGTTTCTTCAACAGCCAGTGTTCCAAGTGGTAATACGCTTTTTTCATTCTGAGTGTAAAATGCATCTCCGGATACTTTGTAGGCATCTGCCAGTTTTGTCACATAATGAATGGTTCCGTCACTGTCTTTTTCTGCTACCGTCTTTGTAACCCAGGTACGTGTTGCTTTCTCCGGTAAGTTGTCTTTTGTATAAAGTCCGTCATAATAATGCCAGGTAAACTCTGCTCCTGCCAGTGCTGCATTTCCCTGTGCAGTTGCTTTTCCTATCTCCATATCAATCTTGAACAGGTCTACCAATGTTTCTGTCACTTTCGGAACATCTGAAACATTTAATACGGCTGTTTTTCCGGCTTCAACTTTCAGACTGCGTACTGTCGTATCCAGCTTATATCCCTTCGGTGCAGAAAGCTCTTTGATATAAACAGTCCCGGCAGTTACTTCCACCTCGTTCGTATCGCCATTTTCATTTGTGGTAAGTGTTCCAATCTGATTACTGCAATTCTGATCTGAGAATATACCAAAAGTTGCCCCTGCAATGGAATACATCGCATTTCCATTTGTGACAATCTCATTGGCGGTTGTCTTCTTTACTTTTGCATTTCCGACATTCAGTTCTGCCCAAAACTGTCCGATATCCTGTCCTTCTCCGGTGTAAATGTAACCGCCACATTTATATCGTCCCTTATTTGCCTTCACAAATGATTTTGCTCCTGCATACACCTCATTCTGAATATCCTGTGAAATCTCGGAATAGACTGCCCGGACATTATCGCACTGCCAGCCTAAATGCTCACTTAAACACTGCCACACAAGGCACTGTTCTAAGAGATATGCCTGATTTGCACTCAGGTTACTGTGACTGACTGCATACTGTTTCATATACTCAAGCGATAATGCCACATCTTCAATCTGATCCGCACTCATACTGGCACTTGCATCATGCCTGGTCTTATATCCATTTTTGAATCCGGTGTTAATATCTACACAATAGGCAGTTTCACCCTCTACTCGCATGTGTCCTTCGTTGAAAGTGCTTTTAATTGTTCCGTCATTCATCAAATGTTCTACATGTCCAACTCTCTCTGCGGATTCTGTCCAATACTGTGTTTCCGCTGCTTGAACCGATGTGATCGGTAATGCAGTTAAAATCGTGGTCAGGGCAAGAATCCCTGTACACACTCGTTTCCATATCTTCTTCATTTTCTACAATTCCTTTCTTTTCAATCAAAAAAAGACGTCCGTCTGGAACGCCTGCTGTTGCTTTATGCTGTTTGCTCCCTGTTGTCATGCAGGGTATTGGAATCTCCGACCTGCCGAAAGAGAAGAAGTTCCCGGCTCCTTATTGTCTTTTCGGCTGGTAATCTGCTGGTAAACCAAAGGGGTAGGGTGTGGGGAGGGGAAAACAGGAAAAAGCTGATTTCTCATTGACCGCCAACGGATAGACTTCTCCCCTGGTGTCAAAATGTCTAGCGTTCCCTGCTTTTTTCCTGTCTTCGGTATAATTCCAGTGCTTTGACAATGGTTTCTTCCATTTTCTGCTGTGAAGTTCCCGATGGGAAATATTTTTTCAGTATGTTCTTCGGAATTTTCCACTGTTCTACCTGATTTGGCTTTTCTTCTGCCATAATCGACAGTAACACATCTTCATTCAATCTGCCTTCTGCTGAGAATTTTCGGATTTTGATTGCCTGTGCATGACTTGGGGTACAAGCCTCCGACTCCATGGTGTCGTACAATATCTCCTGTTCCTCTTTCGGCAAATAAGACAGCTCTACCGCCGGACGCATGGCAATTTTCTTTTCATCAACCATTTCAAGGATTTCCGGGATAAGTTCTGTAAGGCGGATATATCGGCGGATTGTTTCTCGACTTTCTCCTGCTTCTTGTGCCAAAATTTCATTTGTCCGAAACTTTGACACCAGTGGTGTCGAAGTTAAATCTGTTCTCTTGCCTTGTCTATTCATTGCTTCTAATTTCATTTTATAAGCAAATGCTTTCTCTGATGGTAAGATTTCTTCTCTTTGAAGATTGCTGTCAACCATGACAATAACTGCTTCATCATCACTGAGATTCCTTACTATACAAGGCATATTCTCAAATCCTGCCAGTTCACTCGCCATTTTTCTACGGTGTCCGGAAATCATTTCATACCCACCTGTTGGCTTCTCTCTGACAAGTGCTGGAAGCAATACACCATGTTCTCGAACACTCTCGATAGTTTCCACCATCTTAGCGTCCATTCTTACCTTAAATGGGTGATTCGGAAAATCAGTAATATCAAAAAGAGAAATATTTTTTACATATTCCTGATTCTTCTGGTCTCTTTCTTCCTGTGTGGTAAAAAGGTCATCGGCTGAGGGAAGATTCATGTTTATTTCTCTGCTTTTCGCCACACTGAATCACCTCCCTCGTAAATTCTGCATACGCCTTTGCAACAGTTCCTTTTTTGTCATACTTATAAATGCTCTGTCCTGCTGCACTGCTTTCTGCTGCTGTGATAGCCACTGGAATAACCGTTTTAAATATCCGAATATACCTTCCATAATTCTCTCTAAGGCTATTTTCTGTTTCCCTTGCAAGATTCGTCCGCATATCTGCAAGCGTCAGCAATACTCCATCAATCTTCAGATTAGGATTTAGCTGTCTCTGTACCTTACCGATTGTTTTCATGAGCTGTGTCATACCTTTTGCCGGAAGATAATGAGCCTGCACCGGAACGATTACACTGTCTGCGGCAGCTAATGCATTGATGGTCAACATACCAAGACTAGGTATACAATCAATCAGGATATACTCATAATCCTTTTTCAAATCTGTCAGATACAGCTTTAGTGTCTGCTCTCTGCTCATGGCATTTACCAGTGATATTTCCATGCCCGATAACTCGATGTTGGTCGGAATAATGTCTACTCCTTCTTCATGGTGTAAAATGCCTTCATTGTACACAAACGGTTCATCTTGTAGTATTTTCTTCATTTGTGTATCCAACGTAATTGGAAAATTATCTGCATCAGTCCACCCTAAAGCGGTTGTTAAGTCTCCCTGTGGATCAGCATCAACCAATAATACTTTCCGCCCCTGATGTGCAAGACCGATTCCCAAATTCAATGTTGTTGTGGTCTTGGCTGTTCCTCCCTTCTGATTTGCAAGGGCGATTACTTTACACTTGGTCATATAGTTTCCTCCTTCCTCGAAAAATTTAATAGCCAATCCGTTTTGCGGGACTGGCTATGTATAAAAATGAGCATGAAAAAAGCCGACTGACTCGTAATTTGAATCAATCGGTTTTTCATTATTTGAAATTTTTATATAAACTAAATATCTTTTAAAAGTGCAAAAATTTCCTCTATATATTTTTTATGTGTTTCATACGTTTTGTTATTTAACAATTTCTTCTTTTCTGTTAATACAGTAACTTTTGCAGAACATTTCATATCTTCTTCAAAATCATTATAATCCATTGTAGCCAAAATAACTTGTGGAAGCATATTCATTTCAAATATCAATTTCAATATTTCTTTACTACTCGTATGACTTGCTTCTTTTGCTCTTGGCGAATCTACTACAAACGGAAATCTTATTGTACTACTATTTAAAGCATCCATTGTTTGGAATAGTCCTGCAACTTGAGCCAAAATAATTTTATTTTCAAGTGTTCCTTGTGCTTTAATTGGATTAAGTAATTTTATTTTTCCATCATATGCCGCATTCCATGCATCTAATTTAATAATATCTAGTCTTACTTCTTCTATATATTTTTCTTCTATTTCTTTTTTGTTAGGAAGTTTTCTCAATTTCTTATCAATTTCCTTAACTTGCTTTTCGCATTGTTTCTGTTGATATACATTATCACCCAATTGTTCATTAAAATGATTTACAGAATCCTTCAGTCCTCTTTGCCTAATATATACTTCATACGAATCCTGTGATTCATCATATATCTTTTCTTGCTTTTCTAATTCAGCCATAGATTTAACGTATTTTTCTTTATATTTCTCCAGTTCTGAGGATATAGAATTAATAATTAACTGGATTTGCTGGCACATATATGTTTCATTATGCACATTATAATTCGAGCGAACAATATCATATATTTCTTCATCAAACATATATCCACATTTAGGACATGTATGTAATATCATTTGTTTATTTTCTATTTCTGTATTAATTTTAATTTTTTTATATTCCTGTATGATTTCCAGTTGATGTTCATGTTGTGCCATTGTTGTTTCCAATGTTTGTATTTTATTACGCAAATTTCCAAGTTCTAATACCAATATAGAAATATTTTCTTTTGGAATTTGCAAATTTCTTTCCAATTCATCAAGATTATCTGCCGGTAACAAATTTTGTGTTTCTTCTAACAAAGCTTGTAATGTAATTCGGATTTTTTCTTCTTTTTCTTTAAGTTCCTCCTTTTTTTCTTTTATTCTATCTCTTTTTGCCATCAATTCTATTGTTTCGCGATTATATATATTCAAGTGATAATATAATGATTTTATACGATCGTTCTTCTTATATTGATTAAGATTTGAAAAGCTATCATACAATCCACTCCATCCCTTATCTTGATCTATATAATACGGCAAAAAAGTAAATACCGGAGGTGCTAACTCTATTTTCTTAGTTTCTTTATTCGGTAAATAAACCGCAAAAGAAAACAATTCTTCATATTTCTTAGGCAGTTCATACGAAGCACTTTTAGTTAACAATATCAAATTATTTTCTTCAAATAATGCATACCCCTTTTGAAATCTCGCTATTGTATAATTTTTTTCGTTTATACATATATTTACAATATAAACTTTCGTATTTTTATCCCATATATTGTCATAATCAATTTCTGCTCCCATTGCATAATAAAGGGATTTCAGCATCGAAGACTTGCCAACATGATTTTCTTGGCTAGTTATTACATTAAATCCCTTTTTAAACTTTTGAAAACGTGCCGTTTTTTCTTTTATGTCGGCTATTAATATGCTTTTAAAATACATCTCATTCATTACAATTTCCTCATTTCATTTATCACAATACATATAATTAATATTCTTATATAAAATTGATTGTAGATAATTTTAACTTTTGGATTTTCTATATACAATTTATCACATATCTCTCCTGTATATTCCCAAGCAGTCATTCCTGACTCTATTTCATTTTCTTCAACTAATGTACGAACTTTTAGAAAAATACTTTTAAATGATTCTGACCTTCCTTGTGAATCAGTCATAATTCTAGTATATTCGTATGATGCCTTATATTTTTCCTCATCGTTTAATCCTACTATCTGCTGTACTTCATCAAACGGTGGAATAGAAATAATCATTGCTTCATCAATTACTCTCGCAAAATCATTTTTAGAAATTCCTTTTTTACATCGTACATCATTATATTCAGCTTGTTCAGGCAACAACTCGTATTGTTGTCTTCTAGTTAAAAGATCTATCATTGTATTAAATATCGTTTTCACAGAATCCATTGTAATTTTAGGATATTTCTTATGTAAAAAAGTTCCCATTTCTTGTTCAACGATTTCTTTATGGCTAGGTATAGATAAAATTGTTCTCATATGAACAAACTTCGATAAATCTATATCTTCTTTCCTAATTCCCTTTTTATTTGCAATATCTTTTTTTATTTCTTCTATTGTAATCGGATTAAATTGATTAAAAGCCGTTTTTTCTGCTGTATATGATTTTGTCTCTCTCTTGTTTTTTCCATTTTCTCCTTTCATTGAGACCGATACTTTTAATGGACAATTTGTGATCAATCCCAATTCTTTTACAATCCATTCCGGTCTCTCCAATTGTGCATATAATTTTGTCAGCCAATCCTCTCTAATTGCCGTACTGATACTAATGGATTCTTCATTCGTTTTCATTTGATAATAACTTACTATTTCAGGATTACTTTCGTTCTCAAACAATGTTATATCATCATAATAATCCAAAACTAAAAGGTAATCTAAATTATCAAAAAACTCAATTGCCATATGAAGTGTCTGACTTACTTGCATTTCAAGGCGATTATAGGACATGCTTCCTGAACCGGTATCTACTGTAATATCATTTTTTATCAGAGCAGTGTTATTTGTAGGTTTTTTCTGACTATCTTTTCCATTTTTCATATGTTTCACTCCTACAATTATATATGTTTTATATTTTTATCTTATCATATATACTACTCATTTTCCATGAATCCAACGAATTTATTACATACCACTGTAGACTTACAAAAAGTTGAGAGTTCTCACACTACCACACACCGCAAATTAGGAAGTTACACTACTCCCCAACAAAATAAAACAGGCAATCTCCGCCTACTTATTTCAGAAGAATGAGGCGAAGTTTCACACGCCAGTTGGGGAATTGAAAGTCCCCAACTCACTCCCCAACTTTTACCCAATTCCATGCATAAATAGCGATAATTTACGATAAGTCAAAATTTATTCCCCAACACGCAAAAAAACCTTGAATCATCCCATTTTCATAGGAAATTCAAGGTTTTTCGTTGATTTACATGATAATAATACGGTTCAAATTCTTATGTGAACTGTAAGATTATGCGTTCATCTGAGCTGCAACTTCAGCTGCGAAGTCTTCGTTCTTCTTCTCAAGACCTTCACCTGTCTCGAAACGAACGAACTTCTTAACTGTCAGGTTAGCACCTGTCTCTTTTGCAACTTTCTCTACATACTTAGCAACTGTAAGATCTCCGTCCTGAACGTATACCTGATCCAGCAGACAAATCTCTTTCATCTCTTTATTAAGACGTCCGATCAGCATCTTCTCGATGATGTTATCTGGCTTGTTAGCATTCTTAGGATCGTTCTTAGCCTGAGCAAGAAGAATCTCTTTCTCTTTGTCAAGGAACTCCTGAGATACTTCATCACGAGATACATACTTCGGAGACATAGCTGCAACCTGCATAGCTACGTTCTTCAGGCATGTCTTAATCTCATCGTTGACAACATCTGTATCAGCCTCTACGAGAACACCGATACGTCCGCCACCGTGAATATAAGCAACGATACATCCGTCAGACTCAAGCTTCTCGAATCTTCTGATGTTAAGGTTCTCACCGATTACAGCGATCTTCTCTGTCAGAGCATCTTTAACTGTCTTAGATGCATCCTCATTCCAAGCCTCAGCCATGAATGAATCCATATCTTTAGAATCAGAACCGATTGCCTGATTAACAACAGCCTTAACAAATCCCTGGAACTCAGCATTCTTTGCTACGAAGTCTGTCTCAGAGTTAACTTCAACGATTGCTGCTGTCTTGTCATCACGAACTTCAGCCATAACAATACCTTCTGCTGCGATACGTCCAGCTTTTTTAACAGCCTTAGCTTCTCCGTTCTTTCTCAGAAACTCGATTGCTTCTTCCATGTTACCGTTTGTCTCGTTCAGAGCCTTCTTACAGTCCATCATTCCGGCACCGGTCAGTTCTCTTAACTCTTTTACCATACTAGCTGTGATTGCCATCTTTCATTTCCTCCTGTCGCTTGATACTTATTACTCTTCAACTGCCTCTGCAGCTTCTTCTACGTTCTCTTCGTATCCTGCTTCACCCTGTCTTGCTTCAATAACAGCATCTGCCATCTTAGAAACAATCAGTTTTACAGCACGGATAGCGTCATCGTTTCCAGGAATTACATAGTCCAGTTCTTCCGGATCACAGTTAGTATCTGCGATTCCGATAAGCGGAATACCAAGTGTGTGTGCTTCCTGAACACAGATTCTTTCTTTCTTAGGATCTACGATAAAGATAGCATCTGGGAGCTTCTTCATATCTTTGATACCGCCAAGGTTCTTCTCAAGTTTCTCCCACTCTTTCTTAAGCTGGATAACTTCTTTCTTAGGCAGTACATCGAATGTTCCGTCTTCAGACATTCTCTCGATATCTTTCAGGCGTGCGATTCTGCTCTTGATTGTCTTGAAGTTTGTAAGCATACCTCCAAGCCATCTCTCATTTACATAAAACATTCCGCAACGTTCAGCTTCTACTTTGATAGCATCCTGAGCCTGTTTCTTAGTTCCTACAAAAAGAATGTTTCCACCCTCTGCTGCGATATCAGCTACTGCTTTGTATGCATCGTCAACCATTCCTACTGATTTCTGCAGGTCGATGATGTAGATACCGTTACGCTCTGTGTAGATATACGGAGCCATTTTAGGATTCCATCTTCTTGTCTGATGTCCGAAATGAACACCTGCTTCTAAAAGTTGCTTCATTGAAATAACGCTCATGTTTCTTTCCTCCATTTGGTTTTTTACTTCCGCGCCTCTCATGTCCTATGAAACCGGTTTTTTTCGAAAACTTAGGCACCTTCACAGGTATCGTTGCGCGTGTTTTTTTGCGACCTTTGAATTTTATCATAAAAAATGCGTAAATGCAAGGTATTTCCTGCATTTACGCAACTTTTATGCAACATTCTGCATTTGTTAATTTTCACTATTCCTATATCTGTCTTACAGCACTCTTCGAACACACCTCAACGTACGATACTGGCAGTTAGAAAATTCTACAATACCTACACCTGGTGAAGAGGCATGGATAATACCGCCTGATCCGTTATATATACCAACATGACCGTAATAACACAGAAGGTCTCCCGCCTTTGCCTGCGATAACGGAATCTCTACACCACACAATGCCTGTTCGGAATCTACTCTTGGAAGTGATACTCCAAATGCTGCATAGATCTGCTGAGTGAATCCGGAACAGTCAATTCCATTCGTCAGGCTGTTACCACCGTATACATACGGATTACCGATAAACTGCCTTGCATACGCCACTACTGCTGCTCCGTCTCTTCCCTGTGGCGGCACATAACTGCTGTTATTAGACGATGAATTGTTGGAACTATTATTTCCACTGTTGCCGGAATTATTATTGGAATTCGAATTCGAATTACCTGAATTACTATTGCTGTTCGAATTATTATTACTCTGCTGTGTATTATTCTGAGTCGTATTCGTCTGTGTATTCGGAGCAGCCGCTGCTGCCTGCGCAGCTTCTTCCTGCGCTTTCCGCTCAGCTTCCTGTCTTGCAGCTATCGCATCCTGAATACTCTGATCCAACTGTGCGATCTCAGACTGCTTATCTTCCAGTGTAGCTGTAAGAGAGGCTTTCTCGCCCTCCAACTCAGTCTGCATCGTCTGCATCTGCTCATATTCATCCTGCAGATCATTCTTCATCGTCTCGACCTGCTTGGTGGTTGCCTCGTATTCACTGAGCTTATCCCTGTCATAGGAATGTACTTCTGCCACATATTCTGCTTTATTCAAAAGATCTGTAAAACTGGTGGATGAAAATAATGTCTCAAGCAGACTGCTATTCCCCTCTTCGTACATATACTTAATACGAAGCTTCATTGACTCATACTGCTCAGTCTGCTTTGCAGCAGCTTCCTCTAAATCATCTCCCGCCTTTTCAACCTCTTCCTGCTTCTTATCCAGATCAGCTTCAAGTGTATCAATCTTATCCAGAGTCTGTGTCAACTGTTCCTGAAGAGAACCAGCTTCCGTCTCTGCCTGATCTTTGTTCTTTTGCATATCTTCCAATGTAGTAGCAAAAACAGGTGACACGATCATGGAACTGATCAACAACGCGGTTAACAACGCCTGTACAATTCTATTCTTCATATCTATCCCTCTTATTCTGTTCTTATACTTAAATTACCCCTACTATACTTTTATAGCATACTACATTTTGCAGGTCATTTCAATGTATATTTCGTGTTTTGTAATACTTTTGTAACATTTTTATTAAGATATTTCTTTGTTCTCACTATATCCCGTCGGTTTTTCATCAATCTGCTTGATCTGCAAATAAATAATTGCCGCAATTGTTGCCGCTCCTACCGTAACCATACCGATCACACGAATATCTGCCATCATGCGGTCAAATACCTGATACTTCGTGGCAAAAAGTGCAAGCAGATTCGCCGTAACATGGGCAACAATCGGCGCAAGCACGGAACCGTATTTTTCACATAGCCATGCAAACATCAGTCCCATCAGGAATCCATATAACATCTGTACAAAATTGCCGTGAAAAATGCCAAATACTACTGATGTATAGATGATTGCTAGCTTCGCACCAGTATCTTCCCGCATTCTTCGGAACATCAGGCCACGAAACACCAACTCTTCAGCAATCGGTGATAAAATTGCAAGGCATACAATCTGTACTGCAAACGGCGCACTGTACATTGATGTAGCTGTAGTCTCATACGTAGCACTCAATGCACTCAGATTACCGATCAAAATCAAATTATTCAGCGCAAGGCTTGCGCCTCCTGCAAATACTACTACCAGCACGTATTTCCAAAGCGGTGCTTTCTTATTCGTTGCAACTCCATAGTATTTTTCACGGTTTCTGTCACGATGATACAGAAACAGCATCACCGGTATTACAACCAATGCTGTTACACCACTAATGATGGTTGTGTATTTCTGCATCATATTCATTAATTTCGTAGCAAACTGCATCATAGCTGCCTGATTCTCATATGCTGCCACCACTTCCTTCGTATGTGCATTCATATACTGGTACATCACTACCACTGCCGCCGCCATACTAACAGCAATCTGAATGCCCCATTCTATAATGAAAGGGCCCCATATGCGCCAGAACCTCTGGCCATAACTGAGGCGTGGCATATGCCCCGGTCTCTGTTGATTATTCTGATTATCCATAATGTATCTCTCTTTCTAAGCTGTTCTTTTATAAACATCTTTATCAAACTCTTCTTATTCTACTTCGCATAGCACAAATGTGCAATTAAAAATTTATAAACTCTTCATTGCTTTACATTCCCTGACATCTGAAATATAATAAAATAAAACGGCAGTAAAGGAGTATACAGTTATGGAAAATCAAAAGCAACGCGTATATGACGCATTAGACAAACTTGGTATTAAATATGAAGTCGTAGAGCATGAACCCGTTCACACCATGGAGGATATGGACAGACTCGGACTACCTGAAAAAGGAACCCTCTGTAAGAATCTGTTTCTCCGCGATTCCAAAGGCAAGCGCCACTTCTTAGTGACCGCTGATGAAAAGACTAAGATTGATCTCAAAGCACTGGGTCGTACCCTTGGAGCAGGAACTTTAAGTTTTGCTTCTGAAGAACGTCTGGAAAAATATCTCGGACTAAAACAGGGCAGTGTATCTCCTTTTGGACTGATGAACGATACTGATCATGCAGTAGAATTCTTCATTGACAAGAGCCTGAGCCGTTGCAAGAGCCTCGGTATCCATCCTTTGGAGAATACAGCTACCGTATTTCTGTCATTTAAAGATCTCGACAAGTTCCTCTGGAATTTTGATGTAGATGTAATTAAAATAAAGCTTTAATTTCCATTTCGGTGCCTGTGAGGCTTCCCTGAACCATTTCCGGTTTACCACCTCCGCGAGCACCGAATTTTTCTTTCAACTTCTGATTGAGCAGTCTCACATCTTCCGTTTTGCTTCCGATTACATATCGATAGCCATCCTGATCCGTTCCACCAAATGCGCCACACACAGATGCACCTCTTTCTAGCAACAGATTCACTATCTCTCTCAGGTCATCCCCGACAAGCTTCTCGTCAAAAACGCATACCGCACCGTCACCAACCTCTACTTCTGCTGCTTTATACTGAAGCCGCTCTTTTTGCATAGATGCCAGTTCCAGTTTCAGACCACTCTGTTCTGTCTTCAGCCGTTCCACGCCTTCTGCTATCTTTTCTTCTTTCTCACACAGCAGTGCACTGATCTGTTTTACAGACTGATGTTTTCTCTGATAATCTGCAAGTGCTCTTGCTCCACTCAGCATATGAATGCGCTCTCCACCTTTATAATTTGCCATGCCGACCAGCTTGATCAGGCCAATCTGTCCAGTGTATGCCACATGCGGTGCACAGCACGCGCAGAGATCCACACCCGGGATCTCAATAATGCGCACCTGTCCCTCAATCTCAATCTTGCTGCGATAATCCAGTTCATGCAATTCTTCTTTTGCAGGATACAGCACATTTACCGGAAAATTATGGAATATTGCCTGATTGGCTTCATTCTCAATCTCAAGAAGCTGTTCTTTTGTGATTGGTCCATTAAAGTCCATCGCACAGTAGTCGTCCGCCAGATGGAATCCCACATTGTTATATCCAAATCTGTGATGTACAATTCCTGACACAATGTGCTCACCACTATGCTGCTGCATCCGGTCAAACCGCTTCTCCCAATCCAGTTTACCATGTGCACTTTTTCCAGCTTCTATTGGTGCATCTATTATATGGAATATCACTCCATCTTTCTCTTTTGTATCTGTAACCCGGATCTCATCAAGATATCCGGTATCTCCATATTGTCCGCCGCCCTCAGGAAAAAAGGCAGTTCTGTCAAGAACCGCCTTGTATCCGTCTTTATATGGTTCACAGGACAATACTGTTGCATCAAACTCTGCCATAAAAGCATCTTCGTAAAACAATTTCACAGTATTTTCCATCATCTTCTCCTACCTTTTTCTTACATACGCTCCGGTGCTTCAAATCCCAGCACATCAATACAAGACTCCAGCACTTCCTTTGTAAGTGTTAACAGTGCAATATAACCTGCTTTCTTAGCCTCATCCTCTTCCGCAAGAATCTTGGTCTCATGATAGAAACGGTTAAATACATTGGCCAGATCATAAATGTATGCACAAATCTTGTGCGGAGCAGTCTCCATAGCGGCTGTCTTCATCACTGCATTATATTTGCCAACTTCCAGCATAAGTGCTTTTTCACAGTCTGCTGATGGAATATTGCAATGAATATCTTCCGTCACACCACCATTTTCTTTATATTTGTTCAGAATTGATTTAATACGAACGATGGTATACAGAATATACGGTCCTGTATTTCCTTCAAACGAAGTAAATCTGTCGATATCAAACACATAATCCTTGCCGGCCTGGTTAGACAGATCACCATACTTCAGCGCAGCAAGTCCCACTTTCTGTGCTGCTTCTTCAGCTTCCGCTCCCTCGATGGTGCGGTTATCTGTGATCTTCTGATACATTTTCTGATTAATCTCTGCAATCAGATTCTCCAGACGCATAACTCCACCTTCTCTGGTCTTAAACGGCTTACCGTCTTTACCGTTCATCGTACCAAATCCGATAAACTTAAGCTCTGTTGAAGCTGGAACAATACCAGTCTTCTTAGCGGCACGGAATACCTGTGTAAAATGCATCTCCTGACGCTTATCAGCAAGATAGACTACGCGGTTCGGCTTGTAATCTTCTTCTCTCTGGATCAAAGTTGCAAGGTCTGTTGTTCCGTACAGTGATGCTCCGTCCGATTTCTGGATCAGACATGGTGGAATCTCTTTGGTATCAGTCTCTTCTTTGACATCAATAACCAGGGCTCCATCATCTAAGCGTGCGAATCCATCTTTCTTGAACTGCTCCAACATATCCGGAATATACTTCTGCGCATCAGACTCACCTTTCCAGAGATCAAACTCTACATTCAGTCTCTGATAATTCTTCTTAATATCGGCAACGGAAATATTAACAATATGATTCCAGAGTGCACGATATCCTCTATGTCCATTCTGAAGCAGATAGGTCGCATGAAGCGCTTCTTCACGGTAATCTTCATGTTCTTTTGCATATCCGCTGGCTGTCGGATAGATCTCTTCCAGCTCACTGATGGTAAATGGTGCTTCTTCCGGATAATCTCCTGTATAAGACTCATCATAATACGGCAGCTCAGGTTTGCGCTTTTTAAGCTCAGTAATGATCAGACCCATCTGATATCCCCAGTCACCCAGATGAATATCGCCAAGCACCTTATGTCCCATCTTACGAAACATACGCTTTACACTTTCACCGATAACTGCTGAACGCAGATGTCCTACGTGAAGTGGCTTCGCTACATTAGGTCCGCCATAATCGATCACGATCATCTCCGGATTCTCTGCCTGTTCCAGTCCAAGATCATCATCCTCAGCCATCTGATTCACGTAATCGGCCACAAATTCTTCCTTAAGATTCAGATTGATGAATCCCGGCTTAACTGCCTCTGCTTTTGCAAAGCAGTCACTGCCCTGAAGATGTGCTACCACATCTTCTGCAATCATGATTGGTGCTTTATGATAAGTCTTGGCTCCCGCCATAGCGCCGTTGCACTGATATTCACACAGATCCGGACGGTTAGAAATGGTAACTTTTGCAAGTTCTTTTCCATATCCAGCCTGTTCAAATGCTTTCGCAATTTCCAATTCAATGAGCTCTATTATCTGCTTCATTCCTTTTCCTCCATTCGTATCGTCTAACTCTTCATATCATACCCACAATATCCCCGAAAGTCAAGGTGTGCACATTTCTCCGTTGCATTTTCCGAATGAATGTGCTAATATACTAGATGTCTCTGTAGCTCAGTGGATAGAGCGCCGCCCTCCGGAGGCGGGTGCGCCAGTTCGATTCTGGTCAGAGACGGTTTACAGGTATCGCATATGCGGTACCTGTTTTATTCTACAATCACATCACACATTTTCTCACTCTGTCATAATAATACGCATGATCCGACAGATATTCCTCTGCATTTACCTGGCTTCCATTAATTTCCTGAATCACGGCATTCAGTTCTTCTTTCGGAAGTGCTCCGCTCTCTGGCAATATGATCATCTCATGAACGCTGCTCGGCAAAATATAGAAGTTCTCTTTCAGATACAACGCAAGCATCTCCAGACGTCCTGGATATAACACTGCTGCCGCTCCAAAACTTCGCATTTGATTCGTCAACACATACATGCTTTCTTCTGCTGTCAGATGATCTTCTATCTCCTCCACACCAAGCATTTCCGTAAGCAATGCATACATATTGGTCAACTCATACGGCAATAACTTTTCTGTATTAAGCATTGCATTCTGATACAGATCTTCTGTACTTGTATTCCACCACTCAAGCTGTTCTTTTTTAATCAGCATCGCTGCCTGCTGCATCTGATGTTCATCCATTTCCAGCAACAAATAAAATACGATTGCCAGATCCTTCCACGGCATATACGGAACCTCACTGAGAAGCTTTTTGTTCTTCTCACGATTGATCAGACGATATACGATTTTATTTTTCACACCAGGAAATTCATAGATCCAGTCTTCTTTCCACGAATGCTCAATGCGTACCTTCTGATAGATCTTCATGATCTGCTCCGCTAATGTATGCATATCAGTCCCATATTGATACTTTTCATAAAATTCTTCCAGATAAATGGTTGGGGATATATTGATATTCTTCTCAGACAAACGGATACCACATCTTAAATATCCGTTATTCTTCAGAGTCTTCTGGACCGATACCAGCAGATTATCACTCACAAGACTCTTTAGTTCCAGTTCCATTCCGCTCACAAACTCTTCGTATGACATACAAACTCCTTTCACCCTGTTCCAGGCAGATTGCGCCATAATCATGGACTGCATTGTTCTACGCGAAATCGACTGTATAGATTTGAACAGCCGGCGATGCCGGCAAAATATTATGGTAAACTGATTATAAAAAAGCCCTGCACAAAATGCAAGGCTTTTTTTGATTCTTTTTTAATTAGTTAGCACGTGACAGATATTCACCTGTACGAGTATCGATCTTAATTTTTTCTCCCTGATCTACGAACAGCGGTACCATAACCTGAGCTCCTGTCTCTACAATAGCCGGCTTCGTAGCTCCTGTAGCTGTGTTACCCTTAACACCCGGCTCAGATTCTGTGATCACAAGCTCTACGGTGATCGGTGGCTCGATTGCAAATGCATTACCCTGGTAGAAGCTTACTGTAACTTCTTCGTTCTCCTTAACGAACTTCATAGAATCTCCGGCTTCCTCAGCGCTGATCATAATCTGCTCATATGTCTCATTGTCCATGTAGTTATAGAACTCACCGTCATTGTACAGGTACTGCATTTTCTTTCTCTCGATGTGAGCCTGCTCAAATGTCTCTGTAGGACGGAATGTTGTCTCTACTACACCACCGTTAATGATATCTTTCATCTTAACACGAACAAATGCTGCTCCTTTACCCGGTTTAACATGCATAAAGTCGATAACCTGACATACCTTTCCATTCACTTCAATAGTAATACCATTACGGATATCTCCTGCTGATACTTTAGCCATTACATAATCCTCCTTAAATTGCGCACTGCGCTTACGTTCTCAATCTTTTACCATTTTATAATACATATCATCATTTTTCAACCTTTTTTTCCCTAGCAAGGCTACGCTTGTAGAAAAAGAGCACAATCCTTTCAAGATATCGCTTTAAAACGATCTGTATCTCTTCCTTGGGGTTCATTGGTTTAACTAAAATGCTCGGAATACCGCTACGTTTTGCACCCCACACATCTGTAAATAACTGATCTCCAATAAATACAGTTGAAGAACGATCTGTTCCCATGATCTCCATTGCCTTAATGTAATTCTTCTTAGACGGCTTATGTGCATTATACACATAAGCTACCTGAATCTTTTCATTAAACATCTTTACACGCGGTTCCTTATTATTGGAAATCAGACAACACTGAAAACCAATCTTTTTCAATCGTTCAAACAGTCGGATTGCTCGATCATCTGCCGGTGCTCCATGCGGTACCAGCGTATTATCAATGTCGAAAATCAGACCTCTGTATCCTTTTTTATATAATTCTTCAAAATCGATTACATATGCAGAAACCATATATCGATCTGGATAAAATGCACGAAACATACTTATATCTCCGCTCTTGTCAGCTTCTGAACCAGTTCTTCACAAATTGTAAGCACATCCTTATCATCTGTATTCACTACGATATCAGCTGCTGCCTCATATTTTTCTCTGCGCTGTTCCATCAATTCAGATATACCAGCTACATTCTTACGCCCCTGCAAAACCGGACGATCATTGTTATCCTTTACACGCTCATAAATTGTTTCCGGACTCGCTGTAAGAAGAACCACCTTGCCATTCTTCTTCATTTCCTCAACATTGCGCTCGCGCATTGCTACACCACCGCCACAGGAAATGACCACATTTTTCTTATCCTGCATCTCGATCAGAAGATCTGTCTCGAGATTACGGAAATATTCTTCACCATAAGTAGCAAAAATATCCGGAATACTCATCTCTTCTCTGTCAGCGATTAACTGATCCATCTCAACGATTTCCATATCGAATACAGTGCTGAGGTAATCTGAAATTGTGGTCTTACCTGCTCCCATGAATCCAATCAGCACGATATTATAATCAAAAAGCTTTCTTGCCTGAATACGCTTACTGTTACGGCGAATACGACGGAATACATCTTCAATCTCATCACTGTATTTGTTGCCATCCAGCTTAATCGCAAGCTGTCTTTCCTGCTTTTCTTCCTGCTTTGGCTGTATGATAGACATGCCATACTCTTCCTTGTACGCCATGATCTTTTCTATGATTGAATTTCTCTCAACCAAAGCGTCAATGATCTTATCATCGCACAATGCAAGCTGCTCTCTGTATAATTCCAAATCATTCATTGCTGCTATGTCTCCTCCTGTTATTTTCTCTTTCGTCTAAAAGTCTGAATTTTCAGTTTTTAATTATATCAATTTTGCCACTGATACGCAACAAAAACTTACTCCTTATCCATTTCAAGAGCTGAATCATCAACAGATTTGCAAACGCAAGCACGCACATCCATGTTAAACACTTTGGATTCAGTGATACTGTCTGAAACATTCCGGATAATCCCGGTACATAGATTACTGCCAGAAGCATTACACTTCCCAACACAAACGCACCTGTAAGAAATGGATTATTCCAAAATCTTTTCGTAAATATTACAGTGTGGTCAGATTTACAATTGTATCCATGTACTAGCCGTCCAAGGCACAGTGTACCGAAAGCCAATGTTTTTGCGAGGATTACATTACCTGTTCCTGTTGTATTTTCACCTAGTCCAATTGTAAATGCAATAGATGTCATCACACCAATACATAAGCCTTCTACACCGATTTTCAACAAATTCTCCCCCTCCAGCAATGAGTTACTGCGCTTCTCCGGTTTCATTTTCATCGATGCCGGATCCTGCGGTTCCAGTCCAAGTGCGATAGCTGGAAGACTGTCCGTTAGCAGATTGATAAATAACAGGTGCACCGGAGCAAATGGTACCGGAAGTCCGGCAAGCGATGCGTAAAGTACCGTTAATATAGCACCTAAATTTCCTGAAAGCAGGAATCCAATGGAATGGCGTATATTTTCAAAAATACTACGCCCACGTTCCACAGCCTTTATGATAGTAGCAAAATTATCATCCGCAAGTACGATAGCCGCCGCTTCTTTCGCCACATCTGTTCCTGTAATTCCCATTGCCACACCAACATCCGCCTGTTTAAGTGCCGGGGCATCATTCACGCCATCACCTGTCATAGCTACAATATTGCCTTTCCGCTGCCATGCTTTTACAATTCGAATCTTGTGTTCAGGTGCCACTCTGGCATAGACTGATACTCGTTCCACATATTCTTCCAGATCTTCATCTGACATTCCATCAATATCTGCGCCTTCACACACCAGATCACCTTCCTGTAAAATGCCAATTCGCTTAGCGATTGCTGCTGCTGTAATTTTATGGTCACCGGTAATCATTACCGGACGGATACCTGCTTCGATACAGGACTGTACCGCCGCTTTCGATTCTTCTCTAGGTGGATCCATCATCGCTGTCATCCCCAGGAACACCAGATTCTCTTCTTCATTCTCATCCAGATCAGAATTCGAGTCTAATATACGATACCCAAACGCCAGTACTCGCAAACCATTTTCAGCATATGTCTGATTCTGCTGTTCAATTTTTCTTCTATCTGACTCTGAAATTTTATATTCCATTCCATCACGTGCAATTTTTTTCATAAGTGGCAGCATTCTGTCAACTGCGCCCTTTACAATCATTACCCGCTCTGCACCAGTATCATGAACTGTGGTCATCATTTTACGCGTACTGTCGAATGGTCTCTCACCAATTCGCGGATTCTGCCTTCTCACAGTCTCCGCATCTATGCCTGCTTTTGCTGCCATATTAATTAAGGAAGTCTCCGTTGGATCCCCAAGTTCTTTTTCCTCTGTACAGACCGCATCATTACATAACACACTATATATCATTAATTTTTGAAATTCCGGCAGCTGTCTGGTCTTCTCATATTCTAATGACATATCTTTTCCATCTGCATAGCAGGCTTCTACCGTCATTTTATTCTGGGTAAGTGTTCCTGTTTTGTCTGAACAGATTACAGATACTCTGCCAAGACCTTCTACTGCATGAAGTTTTCGGACAATGGCATGTTCTTTTGCCATCTCGCCTGTTCCCATGGATAACACAATTGTCACAATAGAACTTAACGCTTCCGGTATCGCAGCCACTGCCAATGCTACTGCAAAAAGAAATGCGTCTGCAATCCCCTCACCACGCCATACACTGACGCCAAACAAGATGCCACAGAACACAAGAATTACTACAGACAGCTTCTTTCCAAATTCATCAAGACTTTTCTGCAACGGACTTTTTTTCTCTGCCGCTTCATCCAAAAGTCCTGCAATCTTTCCCATTTCAGTCTGCATACCGATTCCTGTCACCAGAAATGTTCCTCTTCCAGCTGTAACAAAACTTCCGGCAAATACACGATCGGTCTGATCTCCCAGTGAATTTCCAATCGCAGCTTTATCCAGAGTTTTTTCTGCCGGAAGACTTTCTCCCGTCAACATACTCTCATCAATCTTCAGATCCATGCATCTCAGAAGTCTTCCGTCTGCCGGAACTCTGTCACCAGCCTCCAAAATCACCTCGTCCTCCATTGTTACTTCCGACGCTGGAATTTTGTTTACCTCACCGTCCCGAAAAACAGTTGCCTCTGGTGCAGAAAGTTCAGCAAGGCTATTGATTGACTGTTCTGCTTTGATTGTCTGTACAGTTCCCAGAATCGCATTCATTGTAATCACCACGAGAATCACGATACTGCTCTTAATATCACCCAGAAGTCCTGATATAGCTGCAGATACGATCAGAATGATTACCAGAAAATCTTTATACTGTTCCAGAAACACTCGCGGAATACTAAGTTTCTTTTTTTCTCTGATTTCGTTCATACCATACCTTTTCTGATTTTCCTGTGCTTGTTTTGATGTAAGCATAGTCTGTCTCCTTTCTCTGTCTGTCCAAAGCATGTGCATCCTCACAAAGATTTAAACACTTCTCTTGTAAACTCGCCATAATAATCGAGTAGGTACGATTCATGGCGGTTTATTGTACAAAAAAAGAGACTTTTATTGCACAACAACTGTACAATAAAAGTCTCACTATTTCATTGCGATACGGATGCTCTGCATCGTACTGACGACATCGCAAACATATCTGTCATAACAACTACTGCAACAAACAGATATGTCAGTTACTCCCTTTTACATATTTTCAGTATATCCTTTGTCAGGCTTATTTGTCAAGAACGGCTTTGATATCTTTCCGAAATGTCTTCCACGCATCTTCATTTTCTACAAAATATTTTGGACAATTCTTTCCTGTCACATCATAATGTCGGATCACATCATTCTCATTCAAGTCAAATTTCAAACATAACCACGCACAGAGCTGAACCATAGAGCGATATGTCGCATCATTGAACTTTCCTGTATCATCCGGATGACAGCACTCAATCGATACCGTATCATGATTCCTGGAGTTAGACGCATACGCTACTTCCCAGGTAGGCACACACTGTACAATCTCACCATCCAGTCCTACCACAAAATTACTACTTGCTTTCGTAATATGACTGTCCTTCAGTCCTTCAAAATAATTACGGTTATCCATTGCAGTAGATCCCGGATTAGCCGTATAGTGCACCACAATTCCCGTAATCTGGTCTGTTGCAGTGCCTGGTCGGGAATAAGGGTTCTCTGTAAGAAGTTCCACATCTATATCAGGCTTCACTGCTTCAATATCCTCTCCCGCATTTTCACTATAAGCTCTTTTGAATGGATTTACGCCTGTAACCCGCAGTACAACCAATGCCACGCAGAGGATGCCAAGTACTGCCATCCCCAGTTTCATATACTTTCTGAGACGGTTCTGCCTCTGTCTCGGAGTACACTGACGTTTCTTATAACTTCTCTTTCGTCTCTTAAACTTCATGTTTCTTCTCCTGTATACTCATAGTAACACATGTTTCGAAACATTTTATAAATTACTGCTTATGATTTTCTTATCTTTTACGTTCTCTACATAGCACCACAAGCTGTTATCTTATAAAAAACGATACATCGATGATGTTTTTAAAACCTCACCTTTCAAAAGCACCGGGTTTGGAAATTCACTGTGATGAATGGCATCCGGATAATTCTGTGTTTCAAAACAGATGCCACTTCGCTTACCGTAGATTGCTCCCGCTTTTCCCTGCTCATCATTCAGGTAATTACCTGCATATACCTGCACTCCCGGACGATCTGTATAGACTTCCATCGTAATTCCACTCTCATTACCGGTAAGTTCTGCCGCTTTGCGAAAACCGTCACCATTAATCGTCCAATTGTGATCATATCCATTGCCATCAACCAATGCTTTATAATTTTCTTCAATATCTCGCCCAATTACCTTTTTTACACGAAAATCCATCGGAGTTCCTTCCACTGGAATGATTCTTCCAGTCGGAATGGATCCCTTGTCTGTTTCTGTATATCCATCCGCATTTACCAGAAGTTCATGTGCAAGAATCGTGCCTGACTCATGACCGTTCAAATTAAAATATGCATGATTAGTCATATTCCAGATAGTGTCAGCATCACTCTCTGCACAATAAGAGATATAGAGACCATTATCCTCTTTCAGTTCATAAGTCACTCTCACGTTCATAGCTCCCGGATATCCCTGATCTCCATCTGGGCTATGCAATTCAAAAACGACATGTCTGTCATCCGCTTCCAAGGTCTTCCAGAGGCGTTTCTGGTACACATCAGGACCGCTATGAAGATTATCATTTCCCTTGTTTTTGCTGAGATGATATACATTTCCATTTAATTCAAATTCTGCTCCACCGATACGGTTTGCTACTCGACCTACGGTTGCGCCAATGGCTTCACCGCCAGCCTCATAGCCTGCCGCATTATCATATCCCAACAGAACATCTCTGATCTTTCCATTGGTATCCGGAACCAGTGCCGCTACCCAGGACGCACCATAATCAGACACATGCATCTCCAACCCATTATCATTCTTCAATACATATAATGACGTACTTTTACCATCTTTTATTACTCCAAAATCCTTTTTCATACTTTTCTCCTAATATTCGTAATATTAAAGAAACGGTGGGAATATCCCACCGTTTCCTGTAATCTGATTCTTATGCATCCACGCTGTAGTTTGGTGCTTCTTTTGTAATATGAATATCATGTGGATGACTTTCTTTCAGGGATGCCGCTGAAATCTTCACGAACTGCCCGTTCTGTTTCAGTGCTTCGATGGTAGGCGCTCCGCAATATCCCATACCAGAACGCAGACCACCGAGCAGCTGGAATACAGTATCTTCTACAGATCCCTTATATGCCACACGACCTTCTACACCTTCCGGTACCAGCTTTTTCGCATCTGTCTGGAAGTAACGGTCTTTGCTTCCATTCTCCATAGCTGCTATGGATCCCATACCACGATATACTTTGTACTTTCTTCCCTGATAAAGTTCGAATGTTCCAGGGCTCTCATCGCATCCGGCAAACATGCTTCCCATCATACATGCGTTGGCACCTGCTGCGATTGCCTTCGTGATATCGCCTGAGAACTTGATACCTCCATCCGCAATAATCGGGATGCCATATTTATCAGCCACTTCATAGCAATTCATGATTGCTGAAATCTGTGGTACACCGATACCTGCTACGATACGTGTTGTACAGATAGAGCCAGGTCCGATACCAACCTTGACCGCATCTACGCCTGCCTTAATCAGTGCTTCAGCAGCTGCGCCTGTTGCCACATTACCGGCAATAACCTGAAGATCCGGGAACTTAGACTTAACCATATCAACAGTACGGATAACATTTGCAGAATGCCCATGTGCGGAATCCATAACCACTACATCAACCTTTGCATTCACAAGTTCCTGTGCACGCTCCAGACAATTTGCAGTAATACCAATAGCCGCTCCGCAGAGCAGACGTCCCTGATCATCCTTTGCAGAATCCGGATATTTAATCTGCTTCTCAATATCTTTAATCGTAATGAGACCTTTTAACTTAAAGTTGTCATCAACGATCGGAAGCTTCTCCTTTCTTGCCTTTGCAAGAATCTTCTTAGCTTCTTCAAGAGTAATGCCTTCTTTGGCTGTAATCAGTCCTTCAGACGTCATAGACTCTTTGATCTTCTTAGAAAAGTCTTCTTCAAATTTCAAATCACGGTTCGTAATAATACCAACTAACTTGCCATTCTCTGTGATCGGAACTCCGGAAATACGGAACTTGGCCATCAGATCATTGGCATCTGCCAATGTATGCTCTGGTGACAGATAAAATGGGTCTGTAATAACTCCATTCTCTGATCGCTTAACCTTATCTACTTCCTCTGCCTGTTCCTGAATAGACATATTCTTATGAATGATTCCGATACCGCCCTGACGTGCCATAGCAATTGCCATACGGTGTTCTGTAACTGTGTCCATACCAGCACTCATCATCGGAATATTCAGACGAATCTTCTTAGTCAGGTATGTGGACAAATCCACTTGGTTTGGAATCACCTCTGAATATGCAGGCACAAGTAACACATCATCAAATGTAATCCCTTCTCCAATAATTGTTCCCATGATTAAACCTCACTTTCTCTTTATGTGTTAACAGTCATATTACAAAAAACATGACCAATTTGTCAACTACTTTTGCAAAAAAGTACAATCTGACTGAGATTTTATTGTTTCACTACCTTTCCCGGTACCTGTGATGCAATTCCGGCTAACATCTCTTCTCCCGGCTCAAACAATACTTTCTTCATTATGCCTTCCTCGGAAAATATCATGCCATATACTGGTTCATTAGAATATCCACTGGTAAAGTCACAAACTTTTACATTAGAATATCTCTTCAATACTTCTGCTGATTCCGGAGCCAGTATCACCAGATTCACCATATTTGCCTCAAATATATTCTTTCTGTGCTCTTTGTGAAAAATCTTGTCCACGTCAAAATATCCGTTAATATACTGATATTCATATTCCACATCGCAGATCCTCATCACCAGAAGTCCCAGCAACACAAACAGCAATACTAAAGCCAGAAATATCGGACTTTGCAAACTCATCACAGCTGAAAATACAACAAGCAGAACACAGAGTGCAATCCTGGCAAAATCCTTTCCGTCTCGTTTCTTTTTAACCATTTTTTCTACAAATATGTCTGCCATTTATTTCCTCCTGTCAGGTACTCTATCACAAGACATATAGAAAATCTTGAATAATTAGTTATATTCTACCACGTTATATATAAAAAGAAAACTCCCCTAAGGGAGTTTTCCTCACACAGAATCATCCGTGATTACATCATACCCATTCCGCCAGGTGCTGCCGGCATAGCCGGAGTATCTTCTTTGATGTTAGCTACAACAGATTCTGTTGTCAGCAGTGTAGATGCTACACTTGTAGCATTCTGCAAAGCACTTCTTGTAACCTTAGCCGGATCAAGGATTCCTTCCTTAACCATATCTACATACTCTTCTTTGTATGCATCGAATCCAATACCTGGCTCCTGCTCTCTTACTTTATTAATAATAACCGCGCCTTCGAGTCCTGCATTAGCAGAAATATGGAACAAAGGTGCTTCCAGAGCTTTCAGGATAATGTTAGCTCCTGTCTTCTCATCACCAGCCAGAGTCTCAGCAAGCTTAGCAACCTTCTTAGAAGCGTGAATGTAAGCAGATCCACCACCTGCGATAATTCCTTCTTCTACTGCCGCCTTTGTAGCTGCAAGAGCATCTTCCATACGAAGCTTAGCTTCTTTCATCTCTGTTTCTGTAGCAGCTCCAACACGGATAACAGCTACGCCACCTGCAAGTTTTGCAAGTCTTTCCTGTAATTTTTCTCTGTCGAAATCAGATGTAGTCTCTTCAATCTGAGTTCTGATCTGAGCAACTCGAGCCTCAATTGCATCTTTCTCGCCCATACCATCTACAATAACTGTGCTTTCCTTTTCAACCTTAACAGACTTAGCGCGACCAAGCTGATCGATCGTAGCATCTTTCAGATCAAGTCCTAATTCTTCAGAAATCACCTGACCACCTGTCAGTGTAGCGATATCTTTCAGCATCTCTTTTCTTCTGTCACCATAACCCGGAGCCTTAACACCTACAACGCTGAATGTACCACGCAGTTTGTTAACGATCAGAGTTGTAAGAGCCTCTCCTTCGATATCTTCTGCGATGATAAGCAGTTTAGCACCAGACTGTACGATCTGCTCAAGTAATGGTAAAATATCCTGAATGTTTGTAATCTTCTTATCTGTAATCAGAATGTATGGATCATCCAGTGTAGCAATCATTTTCTCCATATCATTAGCCATGTAAGCTGAAATATATCCACGATCGAACTGCATACCTTCTACCAGGTCAAGCTCTGTATGCATTGTCTTAGACTCTTCAATTGTGATAACGCCATCGTTAGATACCTTTTCCATAGCGTCTGCAACCATCTGTCCTACTTCATCATCACAAGAAGAAACAGCTGCAACTCTCGCAATCTGCTGCTTATCTGTAACCTTGCTTGACATCTCTTTGATAGCTTCTACTGCTACATCAGTTGCTTTCTTCATACCTTTACGAAGTACGATCGGATTAGCACCTGCTGCCAGGTTCTTCATACCTTCGTTAACCATTGCCTGTGCAAGTACAGTAGCTGTAGTAGTACCGTCACCTGCTACGTCATTAGTCTTAGATGCGACTTCACGAATGAGCTGCGCACCCATGTTCTCGAATTCATCTTCCAGTTCAATATCTTTTGCGATCGTAACACCATCATTTGTAATGAGCGGCGCGCCAAAAGACTTACCAAGTACTACGTTACGTCCTTTTGGTCCTAATGTTACTCTTACTGTATCAGCCAGCTGATTCACACCAGCTTCCAGTGCCGTTCTGGCGTCATGTCCATATTTGATTTCCTTTGCCATGATTAATTCCTCCTTATTCTACAATTGCAAGAATATCGCTCTGTTTAACGATAATATATGTTTCTTCATCTACTTCTACATCTGTGCCTGCATATTTAGAATAAATAACCTTCTGTCCAGGCTCTACATGCATCTCAACTTCTTTGCCATCTATAACTCCACCAGGTCCTACTGCAATAATCTCTGCCTGCTGCGGTTTCTCTTTTGTCTGTCCCGGTAATACAATACCTGACTTTGTAGTCTCTTCTGCAACCAGCTGCTTCAACACAACTCTGTCTCCTAATGGTACTAACTTCATTTTATATTCCTCCTTCAATAAAGTTCATTTATCTGTTAGCACTCACAAAAAGAGAGTGCTAAAAACTTTCTAGATATAAAATAGCACTCTCTCTTTATTTTGTCAACACACTTTATTTAGTTTAGACTATTTTTATAAAATCCATTTTCAATCTGAAATATCAGAATATTCCCTTCATCCCCCAGATAGCGTTCCAGGACCATGCCATCGCATTCTTCTACATTCTCACCATCGGTCAGCTTGCAGTTATATACTGCATCCAGAGAAATCACATCTACCTCTTCGCCTCGGAGAAGCATCTTTAACGTCTCCTGATCTTCATTACCGAATAATACTTTACAGTAATGTATCCGATCTTCCATCACTCCGTCTTCGAGGATCATCTGCTTCATCTGGAGCTCTGCTGAGCATCCTTCACACATCTCTCTGCCGCCTCCTTTTCCAGAAACAGTAAAAGGTATCAGTTGCCCGATACCCTTATACTTATTTTTCTTTTTCAGCTTTTATACGTTCCAGTTCTGAAAATACATGATCATTCACAACTTTGATGTAAGTACCTTTCATACCTGATGAACGAGACTCGATCACGCCCGCACTTTCAAACTTACGAAGTGCATTAACGATAACTGATCTGGTAATCCCCACTCTGTCAGCAATCTTACTTGCTACCAGAATACCTTCGGTTCCATCCAATTCTTCAAAAATATGAATAATAGCTTCCAGTTCCGAGAAAGACAGTGTACTGATCGCAGACTGTACAATCTGTTCCTTTCTGCTTTCCTCTGCACTCTCCTCATTTACAGAACGGAGCATCTCCAAACCTACAACTGTAGTACCATACTCACTGAGAATAATGTCATCAATCTCATACTCTGATTCCTGTTTGTATATAAACAGGGTTCCAAGTCTCTCACCGGCAATTTCGATTGGTGTGATCAATGCCTGATAACTCTTCGCCACTTCTTCAGAAAATCCAAGAGTCTCCAGATTGACATTCTCTTTGGTAGACAGAATGCCTAGAAGTCTCTCATTCAGCATCTCGTCAATAAACGCTCCCACTTCTCCGCGAAGAAGCTCCGTGATGATACCAACACCCTTGCAACATCCGATACCAAGCACTTTGCCCTTTTTACTGATTACCAGTGCATTGGAATCCAGAATATCTGTCAATACGCGGCAGATATCATTAAAGACCACTTTACTGGAGTTATTATTGTGCAGTAATTTGTTAATCTTTCTAGTTTTATCTAGCAATTGCACGCCCATTCATATCACCTTCCTTATATTGGATATAGTAGCACACAATTGTATCAATTTCAACTATAAAGAGTTGTAATTTGTATATTTTTCTGAATTTTCGGAATTAAACTAAAGTCTACTGAAAATTACTAGTTATCACTACTTTTTTGTTCTACATAGCCGCACTGTTCATCCGCACAGACAAGCTTATTGCCTTTTTCCAGCATGTACCCTCCACACTTCGGACATTTTTTCTCAGATGGTTTCTGCCATGACATAAAATCGCATTCTGGATAACCTTCGCATCCGTAATATCGTCTGCCCTTTTTTGTCTTGCGGTATACAATCTCCTTACCACATTTCGGACATGCAACACCCACCTTTTCCAGATAAGGTTTCGTATTGCGGCAGTCCGGGAATCCAGGACACGCCAAAAATTTACCGTGTGGCCCATATTTAACTACCATATTACGACCACATTCTTCACAGATTACATCCGTAACTTCATCCTCTATCTTGACGCTTTCCAGTTCCTTTTCAGCCTTCTTAACGGCTGCTTCCAGATCTGGATAGAAATTCTCGATAACAGATTTCCATTCCACTTTTCCTTCAGCCACGCAGTCCAACAGACCTTCCATATTGGCTGTGAAATTCACATCCACAATTGCCGGGAAGGACTCTTTCATAATATTATTGACCACTTCACCAATCTCTGTCATATACAGATTCTTACCTTCTTTTGCCACATATCTTCTGGCAATAATGGTAGAAATTGTCGGCGCATAGGTACTTGGGCGTCCGATACCAAGTTCTTCCAGCTTGCGCACCAGGGATGCCTCTGTATAATGTGCCGGCGGCTGTGTGAAATGCTGCTTCTTATCAAAATGATCACAAGACAGCTCTGAATCCTTATCTAATGACTTGAGCAGTACATTATTTTCAGGTTTCTCTTCTCCGGACTCTACATATACCGAACGGAATCCTTCAAACACGATCCGAGACGCAGCTACCGTAAACCGATATTTCCCTGCGCCAATCTTAACCGAAGTAGTTTCATATTTTGCTGCCTTCATGCGGCTTGCCACAAATCGTTTCCAGATCAGCTGATAAAGTCGGAACTGGTCTCTTGACAATGACTCTTTTACCATAGCAGGTGTTCTGGTAATATCTGTTGGTCGGATAGCCTCATGTGCATCCTGAATCTTCTTATCATCTTTTGCTGTTGTGTTGCCGCTTCCAACATATTCTTCTCCGTAATTCTCAGCAATATAAGACTTTGCAAGTGCATCTGCCTCTTCTGAAATACGGGTAGAATCCGTACGAAGATATGTGATCAGACCTACGGTTCCACTGCCTTTGATCGTAATACCTTCGTATAGCTGCTGTGCAATGCGCATGGTCTTCTGAGTGGCAAAGTTCAACGCATTCGAAGCTTCCTGCTGCATCGTACTTGTGGTAAACGGAACCGGTGCTTTCTTCAGACGTTCTCCCTTTTTAACATTTTCCACATAATAATCTTCATGTTCAAGCTCCGCAAGGATCTGATTCACTTCTTTTTCCGAATGAATGGTCATCTTCTCATCAGCAGTGCCATAGAACTTGGCTGTCAGCGGCTTACGCTCGCCTTTCACCTTAAGACAGGCATCAAGACTCCAGTACTCTTCCGGGATAAATGCGTTAATCTCTTCCTCACGATCGGCAATGATACGAAGTGCAACTGACTGCACACGTCCCGCACTCAAGCCCCTTTTCACCTTTGCCCACAGAAGCGGACTGATGCGGTAACCTACCACACGGTCAAGAGCACGGCGTGCCTGCTGTGCATCTACCAGATTCATATCAATCTCACGTGCATTCTTAATAGAAGACTTAACCGCATTTTTCGTAATCTCATTAAATGTAATACGATATGTCTTTTTATTCTCTAATTTCAGCGCATGCATTAGATGCCATGAAATAGCTTCTCCCTCGCGGTCCGGGTCAGTTGCGAGATATACTTTATCTGCTTTCTTTACTTCTTTACGAAGCTCTGCCAATATCTCCCCCTTACCACGGATTGTAATATACTTCGGCTCATAGTCATGCTCCACATCAATACCAAGCTGACTTTTTGGCAGGTCTCTTACATGTCCGTTTGATGCCATAACTGTATAATTGCTTCCAAGGAATTTTTTAATTGTTTTAACCTTTGTAGGCGACTCCACAATTACCAAATAATGCGCCATATTATCTATACTCCTTTAATTTCATGCGTTCAGAACGCTTTTATGCTTTTACAAAATGATTTCTGGATATCTCTCTGATATATCCTTTCATTTCCAAAGACACAAGGGCATGAACCATATCTGTTCGTTTCATCCCGCTTTCCGCCTGCAATGTATCCAGGCTCTTTGGAAACAAACCAACGGTAGCATACAACAATTTTTCTGGACTTTCAAGCACTTTTTCATTTTTCACCCGATCAGAAGGTGAATTTGTATGATTTTTTAACAATTTAAGGTCTTCCTGTTCCAACAGGTATTTCGGGCTCAGAAGCGGAACTGCACCGTCACTGATGATCCTGTTACACCCCTTACTGAGCTCACTGGTAACCGGTCCCGGAAGTGCATAAATCGTCTTTCCCTGATCCAATGCAAATGTTGCCGTGATAAGAGATCCGCTCTTTTCTTTTGCCTCCATTACCAATATCATGTCCGCAAGCCCGCTGATCATGCGATTTCTGGCTGGAAAATATTCCCGCAGCGGTGCTGTCCCCGGTGGAAGCTCCGACAGAATGCCCCCATGCTTCTGCAGATCTATGTAAAGTCCTTTATTCTCTTTCGGATAGCATACGTCCACGCCGCATCCAAGCACGCCATAAGACTCTCCCCCTGCCTCAATGGCTGCACGTTGCGAGATGCTGTCTACTCCCCTTGCCATACCGCTGATCACCTGCACTCCGGCAAGCGCCAGATTCTCTGCATGGATGATTGACAATTCTTCCCCATAAGGCGTACATCTCCTGGCACCCACGATGGCTGCTGTCGGTCTGTCTTCCGCCGGTAGTTTTCCCTTTACGTAGATCCCATAAGGCATCTTGATCAGATTTTTGAGTCTCTTCGGATACGCTTCATCAAACCAGGTAACAAGGCGTACTCCAAGTCTCTGACCCTGTTCATAAAGTTTCTCTACATCCTGTGTTCTTGCCCAGTTCTGCAAACGATCAATCTCCTCTGCCTTCAAAAAATGAAGCTGTTTTTTCTGTCTTTCTTCTATATAATATATCCCATTATACACTTCTCTGGCACTGCCCCAATGTTCCACCAGCGCACGCTTCTTATCATCCGTTAACGGGCGCATTCCAGCAAGCCACCATTCATACTTATATTCTTCCGTATCTCTCATACTCTTCCCCAATACTTCTTATCCATACTTCGATAAACAAGTGCCTCCTGCAAATGCGCTATCCCTATGCGTTCTTCTCCTTCCAAATCTGCAATTGTACGTGCCACCTTTAATACTTTATGATAGGTTCTCGCATTTAATGAAAATCTGTCATAAGCCTGTCGCATCATTCTTTTTTCTGCCCTTCCAAGTTCACAGTCTCTGATCAGACGTTCCCCTGAGAGTTCTGCATTATAGACAAACTCTCCGTTCTCCGCTCGATCCATCTGACGTTTTCTTGCTTTTTCAATCCTTCGTCGAATAGCTGCTGAGCTTTCTGCCAGTTCTTCCCTCTCCAGATCTTCATAAGCCACACCCTGTACCTCTGCACAGATATCCATCCTACCAAGGAACGGATAGCTGATTTTCCCCTGATACTGTCGAATCTGGGATATCGTACATGTGCACTTATTCAGGTCAGAAAAATATCCGCAGGGACACGGATTCATGGCTGCCACCAGCATCACATCTGCCGGATAAATGATCACGCCATGATTTCTGACAATCCGCACTTCCCGTTCCTCCAATGGCTGACGCAGCACCTCAAGTACAGATCGCTTAAATTCCGCCAGCTCATCCAAAAACAGCACACCTCCACTGGCGAGTGTAAGTTCACCGGGTTTGGGCCAGGCTCCTCCCCCTAACAATGCCGCCTTTGTCACTGTCTGATTCACCTCACGAAACGGACGTTCCATGACCAATGGCTGCTCTGACTTAATCATCCCCGCCACACTATATACTTTGGTAATCCTAAGGCTCTCTTCTCTGGTAAGAGCCGGAAATATCGTAGGAATCCTTTTGGCTATCATAGACTTGCCACTGCCCGGTGGTCCCACCATCAACAGATTATGTCTGCCGGCCACCGCAATCTCTGCAGCGCGCTTCATGCCAGACTGTCCGGAAATGTCCGCAAAATCTCCCTGTCCTGCAACCACTTCTCTCTCGAATAGTGTATCTGTCTTTTTGATACATCCAATGGTTTCACCTTGAAGCAATTGTCGAAATATCTCGCCCAGAGATTTAATACCACAGACGCGCACTCCTTCCACAAGCCTTGCTTCCCGTTCATTGGCAGACGGAACAACCAGACATCTCACCTGCTGTTCCTTCGCCTTTGCAGCAATTGCAAGCACCCCAGGAATCCCCTGCACACTGCCGTCTAAGCCCAGTTCACCCACTGCCATCACTTGTTCCAGACATTCCTGCTGTAATAAACCTGCCGCAGCTAACACCGCCAGTGCGATCGGCAGATCATACGATGTCCCACGCTTTCTCACATTGCCCGGCGACAGATTAATCACCATTCGTTTGGGTGGCAAAGCAGCACAGGCATTCTGGATTGCTGTACGTACACGCTCCTCTGCTTCTCGCACTTCCGCTCCCAGATAACCGACCATATGAAACAACGGCAGTCCGTTACTCACGTCAGCCTCTACCTGCACCGGTATGACTTCCATGCCACACATTGCCGCCGATAATACTCTACTGAAACTCAATCGCATCTCTCCTTCTATATTTTACCATTTTTCGAGTTGTCATAATCAGTATTCGTAGTTACATTTATACTATTCTTACGTTAACTCGTCAATATGATTTTTAGAAAAAACAAAATTTCAGTAGATTTGCATAATAAATCGTCCCACGGCAACCTGGTCAGGTCACCACAGAGCGATTTATTTTATCTCGTATTTTTCTAAAATGCTTCAAATGCCGTTAATACATTCTCTAAAGAATTATACTCAGATATTCCAATTTCACATACATAATCATCTTTCACGCAATAGATACATGTATACACGCTCCTAATAACAGCTTTCCTTTAGCAAAATATTCTACACCACTTATCTTTTTATGGAAAAGCACAAATCCTCCCATTTCCACATAAACTGTAAGTAAAAATGCGGTCAGGTGCTCACTGTGAAATCTTTTCCTCCTCCCCTAACAGCTGCCGAAGAACAGTATTATCTGCAAAAATATACCGAAGGAGACCTTGAAGCCAAGCACATCCTGATCGAGCATAATCTCCGGCTGGTTGCGCATATCGTCAAAAAGTATCAGACGCTTGGCGAAGACACCGAAGATCTTCTATCCATCGGCACAATCGGTCTGATCAAATCTGTGGTTACCTTCAATTCCGACAAAAATGTCAGGCTTGGAACCTACGCTGCAAGGTGTATCGAAAATGAAATTCTGATGCATCTTAGAAGCAAGAAGAAATACTTTCGTGACATTTCTCTGTATGAGCCAATCGGTATCGACCGGGAAGGTAATGAAATCCGTATCTTTGATATTATCGATTCTCATACCGATGATGCTTACAAAAAAGCCGTCCTCAAGGACGATATCAAACTTCTTTATTCCAAGCTGGAATCTCAGCTTTCTCCCAGAGAACGGACAGTACTGAAAATGCGCTATGGACTCTATAATGAGGCTGAATACACCCAGCGGGAAATTGCTGCAGAGCTTGGCATCTCCCGCTCCTACGTCTCCCGTATTGAAAAAAGCGCAATAGAAAAGCTGCGGCCCTATTTCTAGGACCGCAGCGTTATCTGCGTTAGTCTTCTTTTCTTCTCAAAATGTCATACTGGTCAGCATGACCTCCCAGATCAATATACAGCACCTGCTTTGGATGTGGTGCGCTCTCCTGCTCATTGCCATCCTCGTCTACGATCTTCTTCACCGTCACTTCGATGTTATCTCCGTTTGGCTTCATCAACTCGATTGTCTCTCCTACCGAGAACTTATTGCGCTGTTCGATGCGGTACATGCCGTCACGCTCTCCACCGATGATACCCAGATACGTATACTCTCTTACATAGGTATTGCTATCGTAAATTTGTGCTTCATCATCCGGTCTGCCAAAGTAGAATCCAGTTGTGAACTGCCTGTACGTACAATTACTGATCTGATCCAGATACCATGGCATATTCTTGCGGTAAAGTTCCGGATCTTCCAGATAATCATCAATCGCTTTGCGATAAGTTCTCGCAACAGTCGCCACATAAAGAGCTGTCTTCATACGACCTTCAATCTTAAAGCTATCGATTCCTGCATCGATCAATTCCGGAATGTGTTCGATCATGCACAAGTCCTTGGAATTGAAAATGTAGGTGCCTCGTTCATTTTCATAGACAGGCATATATTCACCAGGTCTTGTCTCTTCTACGACCGCATATTTCCAGCGGCATGGATGAGTACAGGCTCCCTGGTTGGCATCCCTTCCGGTAAAGTAATTACTCAGCAGGCATCTTCCGGAATAGGAAATGCACATTGCTCCATGAATAAAGCTTTCAATCTCCATCTCTTCTGGGATATTGGCACGGATCTCTTTGATCTCTGCCAGCGACAGTTCTCTGGCAGATACCACACGCTTTGCTCCCTGCTTCCACCAGAACTGATAAGTGCCATAGTTCGTATTATTCGCCTGTGTACTGACATGTCGCTCAATCTCAGGGCAGATCTCCTTTGCCATCTCAAAAATTGCCGGATCGGCAATAATCAATGCATCCGGTCCTAACTCTTTCAGTTCTTTCAAATATTCCCGCACGCCTTCAAGATCCCGGTTATGTGCCAGAATATTGACCGTTACATGGACACGCACGCCATGCTCGTGTGCAAATGCGATTCCTTCTTTCATATCGTCATGGCTGAAATTCTTCGCCTTAGCACGCAGTCCAAAGACTTCTCCGCCGATATATACCGCATCAGCACCAAATATAACTGCTGTTTTTAATACTTCCAGACTGCTGGCTGGAATCAATAATTCCGGATGTCTGCTCATTTTTCTTTCCTCACTGTACTATCTGTATCTGTTACTTCTCGGACGTTCTGCGCTTTACGCTAAGTGCAATTCCATCTCCCAACGGAAGGATAGATGTCTCATAGATATCACTGTGTTTCAGCTCAAATAAATACTCCCGCATACGGCTGTGGATCGTCCGGTTTCTGCGTTCGACCGCATATCTGGACTCAATCACATCTCCGTCCTGAAGTACATTGTCAGAGACCAGCACGCCGCCCTCCGAAAGAAGTCTTGTGACCTCTGGGAGATAATGGATATACTGTCCCTTTGCCGCATCCATAAATACAAAGTCATAGGGGCCCGCAAGCCCCTTCATAACTTCCAGCGCATCCCCCTCTAACAGAGTAATGTCCGATTCTTTCCCTGCCCTCTTAAAATTCTCGCGGGCAATCGGGATTCGTTTATCATAATTCTCAATTGTAGTAATCTTACATCCTGCCGGAGCATATTCACTCATAACAAGTGCCGAAAAACCAACCGCCGTACCGACTTCCAATATGTTCATCGGACGGTTCATGGTAATCAATGTCTTCAAAAAGCTCTTGGTCTCTTTCCGGATAATCGGCACATAGGTATCCAGTGCCTCTTTTTCAATCTCCTCCAGCAGAGAATTTTCCGGCGTCTCCAGCGAATGGATATAAGTCACCATTCTTTCATCTACTATCATTTCTATACATCCATAATGATCGGAAGGATCATCGGTCTTCTCTTGGTACGCTTCCAGATAAATTCATTCATCGTATCGCGGACAACAAGCTTGATCTTGCTCCAGTCTGCATTCTTCTGACGTCCCAGATAATTGCCAAGCGCTTCTTCCAATACGTGTCTGGCGTCTTCCATCAGACCTTCTGATTCTCTTACATATACGAAACCTCTGGATACAATATCCGGGCCTGCAAGCAACTGATTGGTACCCTTTTCCAGCGTCATCACAACAATCAGGATACCATCTTCTGCCAGATGCTGACGATCACGCAGTACGATATTACCAACATCACCGACTCCAAGTCCGTCTACCAGAACCTCGCCTGTGTGTACCTTATCTACAACCTTAGCCTCTTCTTCGCTTACCTCCAGTACATCACCGGACTGCAGCATGAAGATGTTCTCCTTCGGAATGCCAAGCGACTCAGCCAGTTTGGCATTCGCCTTTCTGTGACGGTATTCACCATGGATCGGTACTGCATATTTCGGTTTTACCAGAGAGTAGATCAACTTCAGTTCTTCCTGGCAGGCATGTCCGGATACATGTGCATCCTGGAAAATGACATTCGCGCCTTTTTCTGACAGTTCGTTGATGACACGGGAAACGGATTTTTCATTACCCGGTATCGGATTGGAACTGAAGATAACTGTATCATTCGGCATAATGGTAATCTTGCGGTGAATATCCGCTGCCATTCTGGACAGTGCGGCCATAGACTCTCCCTGACTTCCCGTCGTGATCAGTACTGTCTTCTCCGGCGGGTAATTCTTAAGCTGATCGATCTCGATCAAAGTTCTGTCCGGAACCTTGAGATAGCCAAGTTCCTGTGCCGTAGCAATAATATTAACCATGCTTCGTCCTTCAACTACAACCTTACGTCCGTATTTGTAAGCAGAGTTGATGATCTGCTGCACACGGTCTACGTTAGATGCAAATGTTGCAATAATAATACGGGTATCCTTGTACTCCGCAAATAAATGATCAAAGGTATATCCCACGGTACGCTCAGACTGCGTGAAGCCCTTTCGCTCTGCATTGGTACTGTCTGACATGAGTGCCAGTACACCTTTCTTACCAATCTCAGCAAAACGCTGCAGATCAATCGCATCACCAAATACCGGTGTGTAGTCTACCTTAAAGTCTCCTGTGTGAATCACAATACCTGCCGGCGAATAGATTGCAAGTGCTGATGCATCCTGAATACTGTGGTTTGTCTTAATAAATTCAATACGAAACTGTCCCAACATGATAGACTGTCCATGCTTTACTACCTTTCTGCGGGTAGAGCGGAGCAGATTATGCTCAGCCAGCTTCTTTTCGATAATACCCATCGTAAGCTTTGTCGCATAGATTGGCAGGTTAATTTCCTTCAATACATACGACAATGCGCCAATATGGTCTTCGTGTCCATGGGTAATCACAAAGCCCTTAACTTTCTTAATGTTGTCTTTCAGATAAGTAATATCCGGGATTACCAGATCGATCCCCAGCATATCGTCCTCTGGGAATGCCAGTCCGCAATCCACAACAACAATACTGTCTCCGAATTCGAAGGCAGTGATGTTCATTCCGATCTTCTCAAGACCTCCGAGCGGAATGATTCGCAATTTTCCGTTTTTCCCTTTCTTCAAACTTTACACCTCCATGTGTTATTACATCTGATCCTGATCTTTCTTCAGACATTCTTTACACTGGCCGTAAAATTTTAATTCATGATCTAACACATGGAATCCCGTTTCTTCCTCAATCTGACGCTCCAAATCGTCCAAAAGGTCATGTCGAAACGGAAGAACCTTTCCACATATATTACATATCAGATGATGATGGTGATGCTTTAATTCCCCGTTCAGCTGGTCACCAATCTCATACCTGATACACCCATCATCCAAATTAATACGATCCACTAACTGCATATTCAGCAGCAACTGTAATGTCCGGTAGATTGTTGCAAGACCAATCTCCGGATAGTCTTCCTTTACCAGGTCATAAATGTCCTCTGCAGTCATATGAGTGTCACGATGATCCGCAAGTACTTCTAATACAAGCAACCTCTGATTGGTCACTTTTAACCCTTTTTCTTTCAGTAGTTTCTTAAACTCTTCCTGACTTATCGCCATAGCACGCTACCTTTCGATGTCTACGTCCTCCAACAACTCCTCGAATATCTTAAATACAGCGTTCATTTCCACGTCGTCTTCTACAAATTCAAACACGCAGTCCTTATCCTCTGCATCGGATGTATCCTTTAATATCGTACATTCCGCATCCCCATATTCAGAATCTGTCACCAGAATGTATGTCACTCCATTAACCTTTGTCTGTTCCAGTACATAAAATTCCAGTTCTTCTCCATTCTCATCTGATAACATCGTAATCTTTTCCATCCGACACTTCACCTCTGTTCTAATTATCTTATCGAAAATTATCCAATCGAATCCAGGTATCCCTGCAAAATAAAAACCGCGGCAATCTTATCAATATACTGCTTACGGTTCTCACGTCTTACATTATTCTCGATCAAAGTACGCTCTGCTTCTACTGTCGTGAGACGCTCGTCCCACATCACGACTTCCAGCCCTGTACGGCGCTTCACCATCTCTCCGAACGCGAGAGCCTTCTGTGCTCTCTCTCCCAGATCATTATTCATGTGCTTCGGAAGTCCGAGAACAATCCTCTCCACCTCATACTCACTGATCAGTTCTTCAATCCGCGCACAGGTTTTGCGCAACTTATTCTCGTCCTTCCTCCAGATCGTCTCGACCGCCTGTGCCGTGATTCCAAGCGGATCGCTCATAGCGACACCGACCGTCTTCGATCCGTAATCAAGCCCCATAATTCTCATATACTATTCTTCCCATCCGAAATGCTTGATATACGTCTTCAGCATCTCTTCTACTAACTCGTCCCGCTCCATCTTCATAATCAGGCTTCTGGCTCCATTATAACTTGTGATATAAGTAGGATCTCCTGACATAATATATCCTACGATCTGATTCACAGGATTATAGCCTTTCTCGCTCAGTGCTTCATACACGATCTCAAGAATATCTTTTGCCTGAATCTGCGGACCGCTTTCTACCTGAAAAAACTGTGTGTTGGTTAAATCTTTCATATACTCACGTCCTCTCGAAATACTTCAACTTTATTCTACATGAATCCATTATAAAATTCAATCAATTATTTGCGAACGATTTTCGATTTCTACATTTATTAACTGATTTGCAAGATTTTCTTCCGTTTTTCGTCCAACTTTCACATACTCTCTCGTATGTCCGATCTGCCACGTCTCACTGTCGCGCTGAATCTCCTCTTCCATAAGGACTTCTACTGTCTGTCCGATCAGGCGGTCTTCAAATGCCTTTTTATTTACCTTGCCAAGAGCGATCAGCTGATTGCTGCGCTCAGTTTTCACAGGCTCCGGTACCTGATCCTTCATCTCGGCTGCCTTAGTGCCCTGACGTCTGGAATATTTGAAAATGTGTGTCTCATAGAAGTTCACTTTCTCCAGAAATGCCTTTGACTCCCGGAACTCTTCTTCCGTCTCACCCGGGAATCCTACGATCACATCAGTTGTAAGCGCAGGATGATCAAAAACCTCTCTCAACAGTTCGCATTTCTCATAGTATTCTTCTGCTGTATATCTGCGGTTCATCCGCTTCAAGGTTGTATTACATCCACTCTGCAAAGACAGATGGAAATGCGGACACATCTTCGGAAGTGCCGCTATCCCCTCTGCGAATTCTCTGGTAATAATACGCGGCTCCAACGAACCCAGACGAATACGCAGGATACCTTCCACCTGATGTACGGCACGGATCAGTTCCAGCAGATTTTCCCCGGTATCAATACCGTAAGAACTGAGATGGATTCCGGTCAATACGATCTCCTGATACCCATTGGACGCCAGTGTGTGCACCTCCGCAAGCACGTCCTCCATTTTACGGCTGCGCACCCGTCCTCTGGCATACGGGATAATGCAGTAAGAACAGAACTGGTTGCATCCGTCCTGTACCTTTACATTGGCTCTGGTATGTTCTGCCTGTCTGGACACACGCATTTCCTCATATTCATGGGTATGTGCAATGTCAATCAACTCTACCTGTGGTTCTTTTTCTTCTATTTTAGCAAAATGCTCATCCAGGATTGCGATGAGATCTTTCTTTTTATTATTACCGATGATAATGTCAATGCAGTCATCCGCTTTCGCACCCTGCGCCTGCACATAACAACCCGCAGCTACGACTACTGCATTCGGATTCATTTTTCTGGCTCTGTGGAGCATCTGTCTGGATTTGCGGTCAGCCATATTGGTAACCGTACAGGTATTGATCACATACACATCTGCGCCCTCTGCAAAAGGCACGATCTCATAACCGTTCTGCTCCAGCATCTCCTGCATTGCCTCGGTTTCATAAGCATTCACCTTGCATCCAAGGTTATGAAGTGCTGCTTTTCTCATAATTAGTTTCTCCTTGACTTTTCTACTGACGCCTTTTAATATGTTTATAGAATGTCAGATGCCACAGATAAGACATATATGACATTTTTTCGACATTTCCACATACAAAAGGAGGTAACAAGAATGAAAACTGTACAGATTTCTTTCGATACAGATACTCTTGCAAAGGTGAAATCATTTGTCAATGAAGTCACCAAGTTTGATAATGAATTCGATCTGGTTTCCGGAAGATATGTCGTTGACGCTAAATCTATCATGGGTATCTTCAGTTTGGACTTAACCAAGCCGATCACACTGAACATCCACACAGATGAGAACGTGGACAAGATCCTCGACACTCTGAAAGATTATCTCATCTAATCCATTATCATGTTGTTATAATAATATTATAATTAATAATGCCTGCGGATTGCTACATGCTTCACGCTCTCGCAACCATGGCATTTTTAAGAAGTGCGCCGTCTAAGAACGACGCACTTCTATTACTTCTACAGTATCAATTGCCGTCTGAACAAGCTCATCGATCTTCTCAGCAAGCTTCTCCTCTGACTTCTTGATAATATTGATATTCGGTTTGGTTACCGGATGTTTCGCCACAAAGATAGTACAACAGTCCTCGAACGGCTGGATCGATGTCTCATAAGTTCCAATCTTCTCAGACACTTCTACAATCTCCTGTTTATCAAATCCGATCAGCGGACGGTATACCGGCATCGTACATACTTCATTGGTAGCCGCAAGACTCTGCATGGTCTGGCTTGCCACCTGACCGATACTCTCACCTGTGATCAGTCCCAGACATCCGCTTTCTTCTGCAAAATGCTGCGCGATCTTCATCATATAACGACGCATGATAATGGTCAGCTCATCATGTGGACACTGATCGTAAATATATAACTGAATATCCGTAAAGTTAACCACATTCAGTTTGATCGGTCCGGCATATCTTGCCACGATTGCTGCCAGGTCTACAACCTTCTGCTTTGCGCGTTCACTGGTGTACGGCGGTGCATGGAAATAAGTTGCCTCCAGACCTACGCCTCGTTTTGAGATCATATATCCTGCTACCGGACTGTCGATTCCACCAGATAACAGAAGCATTGCTTTTCCATTGGTTCCAACCGGCATTCCACCAGGTCCCGGAATGATCTGTGAATAAATATAGATTTCATTGCGCACTTCAATGTGAAGCAGTACATCTGGCTTGTGTACATCCACGCGGATCTCCGGAAATGCATCCAGCACCGCTTCTCCTGCTTTGCAGTTAATCTCCATAGAGTTCAACGGATAACTCTTTCTGCTTCTTCTCGCTTCTACCTTAAATGTGATATTCTTGTCCGGATACATCTCATCCATGAATGCAACCACATCTTTTTTCAACTGATCAAATCCCTGATCTGGCTTGCGCACGACCGGACAGATCCCTACCAGTCCGAATACTGTCTGCAGACGTTCGATCACTTCATCACTATCGTACGCGCCTTCACAATCTACATAAATCCTTGCCTGTGACTTGTGTACTTCAAATTCTCCGTCCAGATCCTTGAGTGCGTAACGCACCTGACGCACCAACGCATCCTCAAAGAGATGACGGTTCTTACCTTTAATTCCAATTTCTCCGTATTTTAATAAAAATGTCTGAAATGTCATAGTATTTCCTTTCTCTTAATGTCTCGTATATCTTCTAAGCATCGGCACCAGTTCCTGCAGTGCCTGAAGTGTATAGTCCATCTCTTCTTTCGTCGTCATCTCTGACATACTGAAGCGGATCGTCGCATCCAGATATTCTTTCTTCGCACCAATTCCTTTCAGCACTCCGCTGATAGCAGGATGGTTTGATGCACACGCAGAGCCCGCGGATACGCAGATACCTTTGTCTTCCAGTGCATGCAGAAGCACTTCACTTCTTACGCCTGCAAATCCTACACTGATAATGTGTGGTGCACTAGTCTCATCATAGAGGCCATGAACGACTGTATCAGGAAGCTTCAGTACTTCTTCTACAAAATGCGACTTTATCTGACGCATATACTCCACCTTTTCTTCCAGATGATCGTAGCACATGGATGCCGCCAGCGCCATGCCTGCGATTCCCGGGACATTGTCTGTACCGGAGCGCATATTCTTCTGCTGTCCTCCGCCGTATATGATCGGACGAATCTTCACATGCTCATCAATGTACAAGAAGCCCACACCTTTCGGGCCATGGATCTTATGACCACTGACCGAAAGCATATCGACTTTTAACTTTTTCGGATAAATGCGGTATTTTCCAAATCCCTGTACTGCATCCACATGGAACAGAATATCTTTATTATAAGCCTTTACAATACTTGCTGCTTCCTGGATCGGCTGTACAGATCCAACTTCGTTATTCACATACATAATAGATACCAGGATGGTCTCCGGACACAATGCCTCCTGCAATGCATCCAGCTTCACTCTTCCGTAAGCATCCACCGGAAGATAAGTCACACGATATCCTTCCTCTTCTTCCAGAAAACGCAGTGTATTAAGAATCGCCGGGTGTTCTATAGACGACGCAATCAGATGCTTTCCTGCTCGTTTGTTAGCTCTTGCAGCCCCAATCAGCGCCCAGTTATCACTCTCTGTTCCTCCTGAAGTAAAGAAAATCTCTTTTTGCTGTACTTTCAGAATCTTCGCTAACGTATCTTTTGCTTCTTTTATATATTGTTCCGATTCCACTCCACGGTAATGCATGGAAGATGGATTACCGAAATCTTCACACAACACTTTGCGTACAAGATCGCCAACTTCATCATACGCTTTGGTAGTACCCGAATTATCCAGATATACTTTCATGATCTGTTCCTTTCCATATAATCTTCTACTATATAAAATATGATTACTTTTCTAAATGGTACATCAGGATCGATAATGCAGTAAGCCCGGCGGTCTCTGTCCGAAGGATGCGTTTGCCAAGTGTAATCTCACTTGCACCTGCCTCTTTTGCCTGCTCTACTTCCTCTTTTTCAAAACCGCCTTCCGGTCCGATAAAGATGCCTACTGACTGTCCCGGTTTCACGGATTCCATGATCTGTTTCGTCTGTTCCATACCTTCTGCCAGTTCATAAGGAATCATGACTACATCCAGCTCTTTGGATAGCATCAGTGCTTCATCGTATTTCAATAAGCCTCCGACCTTCGGTACAATACCTCTTCCTGACTGCTTCGCTGCACTTCTCGCAATCTCACCCCAACGCTCTACCTTTTTCGCTGCTTTCTTATCATCCAGACGTACAACACAGCGCTTCATCGCTACCGGAACGATCTTATATACACCAAGTTCTACTGCTTTCTGCACGATCAGTTCCATCTTGTCCCCCTTTGGCAGACCCTGGAACAGATAGATCTTAGACGGCAATTCCGTATCTACACTCTCCTCCTCCAGAATCGTGAGAACTGCCTGTGCATCCTCGTATTTTTCCACCTGACAGATATAATGGTGATTATTACCATCACTGATGCCAAGCTTCTCACCCGGACGCATCCGAAGCACATTCTTCATATGGTTAACGTCAGTTCCTTCTATGTAAATCTGATTTTCCTGTACCTGATCCGCTGTCACAAAAAACTGCTGCATGACTTCCTCCTGCTCTCCGCCTGTATGATTAATTCTTTCTGGCGGTTACTGATACCCATTCACCCTGATGGTTTACTTCCAGTACTTCAAGACCTGCTGCCTTCACTGCTTCTACCACAGTCTCTTCCTTCTCTTCGATAATACCGCTTGTAATATAAATCCCACCAGTCTTCAGATGATTCAGGATAACCGGAGTCAGTGGAACCAATACATCTGCAAGGATATTAGCAGCCACGATATCATAACGGTCATATCCAACCTGATCCTGTACCTCTTTGTCATCGATAATATTACCGATCATAACACGGTACTGGTCACGGCTTATTCCATTTACGTCCATATTCTCATGTGTCGCATCGATTGCACACGGATCCAGGTCTGTACCTGTTGAATGCTTCGCACCAAACTTCAATGCCAGCATACCAAGAATACCACTTCCGCATCCCACATCCAGAATCTCTGTATCTTCTGTTACGTATTTTTTTATCTGACGGATGCAGAGCTGTGTCGTCTCATGCATACCTGTACCAAATGCTGTACCCGGATCGATATGAATGATCATCTTATCCTCATCCTCCGGCTGTACATCTTCCCAAGAAGGGATAATCAGTACATCATCAATAGTAAACTGATGGAAATACTGCTTCCAGTTATTTACCCAGTCTACATCTTCCGTCTGAGACTCTTCGATCTCCATACTTCCGACATTCACATAGGTACCGATCTCTTTCAGTTCCTCACGGACTGCCTGAAGCATCTTCTCCTTGTCCTCATCCTCTTCCAGATAGAAGCTGATATAAGCCACGCCGTCATCCACATCGATCTCCGGCAGGATGTCCACAAACATCTGCTCCTTCTCTCTCTGGGTAAGCGGAATCTTGTCTTCCACTTCCACACCCTGGATTCCCAGATCCATCAGACTGCTGCAGACAATATCCTCTGCTTCTGTCGTTGTTTTAATTCTAAATTTATTCCATTTCATATGCTCTTCCACCTTTTCATACATATACGCAAACTGTTTTAATAGTAACATATTCTTTACAAATGTGTAAATACACCCTGCATATATTTAGCTACATTTCATAAAATCATCTACAAAAACCAGAGGTTCATGTCCACATTTCCATCGATCCCGGGCACCTGTCCGGTCTCTGTGTACTGCCACATGGAGATTTCATACGGACACTGCGGAAGTGGTTCATAATCTGCATACCATTTCTCGTAGTCAGTAAGCCTCGTAAGATCCAATGTAAATGCCATCCATTTCATATTGGCATAGATCATCGTCTCATAACCTGCCGCTTTCACCGCATCGCAGAATGTAATACAATGATCGGTAAATGCTTTGCCGTCCAGATTATCCGTTCTTGCCGTGTCATTCTTAATCTCTTCTGTATCATATACCACAGGCCCTTTGATGTCGTAATCCCGTATCCGCTCCAGCACAAACTGCGCCTCTTCTTCAGCTTCTGCCTGATTGACTGCCTGCGAGAAGAAATACACACCCACATCCAGTCCCGCTGCCAGTGCACCTTCCGCGTGGCTCCGGAACATACTATCCTCCACCAGTTTCCCTGCTTCTCCATATCCACGATATCCCAGGCGCACGATCACAAAATCTACGCCATAATCTTTCACCTGCTGCCAGTCCACTTCCGATTGATACTCTGATACATCAATTCCTAATCTGGACGCTATCTCTCCATCCTCATCCAGATAGATTTTCTTGCCATCCTGATCTTCGATCCTCGTCAGATCCAGTGTAATCGGCGGAATATCCAGAAGCTCAGCTTCGTATTCATTCCCCAGCACATCCACAAATCTGTAAGTATCTGTATCTTCTTCTATCTCCACGCCCTCGACTTTTTGCTCGTTATTCTGCTCTTCTTTTGTACTACAGCCACATATCAATGCGACTGTCAACAACATTATCAGTAATATCTGCATTTCACGCTTTTTTCTCATTATTCTTCCTACACTCTCTATTGCACACTGCACACACGCAGACATCCATCCGCTACCCGGAACCGGATCCGCATGCCTGCATAATCCATACCATAGATACGCTCCGGATCTTCCTGATAAGACGGTCTTGGATCCTGCGCAAGAATCTGCCTCAGCACTGCCCTTTGTTCTGCCGGCACGCGCATTTCAAGATCTCCGTCAAATGTTACCGTTAATCCATCATTTTTGTGCTGCTCCGCAAATCCACCTGCGGCATCCACCTTACAATCCACATAAGGAAGATACGGCTTCACATCATAAATTGGTGTGCCATTCATCATATCCACGCCCTCTACAAGTAATACGCTTCCTTCTTTTTCCGTATCACAGATTTCCACCAGACGAACGCAGGACAAACCGATTGGATTTGGTCGAAACGGAGATCTTGTGGCAAATACGCCCATACGAGTATTTCCTCCCAGTCTCGGTGGACGCACTGTCGCATGCCAATTCTTCTGCCTCACTTCCGAAAATCCCCAGAGCAGCCACAGATGACTGTAATCTTCCAGTCCACGCAGTGCCTCCTTTGAACGATATTCCGGTTCAAAAACAATCTTGCCTCTGGTCTCTGCCAGGCCGCTTTGTCTTGGCAAACCGAATTTTTCCGGAAAGTCTGTACGGATCACGGCAATCTTCTTTAATGTCAAATCTTCTGAATGTTTCTGCATAACGCTCTCCTGCTCTATCTTTCTTCTGCCATTCGTTTCCGTATCATGGCAATTTCTTCCTTATGACCGGCATCGTCAAACGGAGTTTCCAGGTAAAATGGCAGATCACGAAGTCTGGGATGCCTTAAGACATTCAACAATGACTCCATGCCAATCTCACCTTCTCCGATCGGTGCATGGCGATCCTTACGAGAACCAAACGGCATCATGCTATCATTCAGATGAACGGCACGTAAAAGATCCAGTCCGAGCACCTGGTCAAATTTCTCCAGCACACCTTCCAGATCATTTACAATATCATATCCGGCCGCAAATACATGACAGGTATCCAGACAGATTCCAATCTTTTCCGGATACTTTACTCCATCACGGATTGCTTTCAATTCCTCAAATGTCACACCAATCTCTGTACCTTTTCCACTCATAGTTTCCAGAAGCACGTGAATATTCTGGTCTGCCGTCACTGCCTGATCCAGTCCCCGGATAATATTCTGAATTCCGGCATCTGTACCAATCCCCGTATGGCTTCCCGGATGAAACACCAGATTCTCAATCCCCAGTTCATCCATGCGTTGAATATCCTCTCTGATTACCATACTGGCAAATTCATAAGTTTTCTCCGTTGCGCTTGCCAGATTCATAGTATATGGCGCATGGGCAAGAATCGGTCCAAAGTGATGTTCTGTTCTTATACTCTGAAACTTTTCTATCTCTTCTGATGTATATGTTTTATAATTTGATCCCCTCGGATTACGACTGAAGATCTGCATGGTATTCGCTTCCATCTTCACCACGTTTTCAGCAGTCTTCGCAATCCCTCCGGCAATCGACATATGTGTTCCTATTGTAAGCATTGTCTTTTCCTCCTACTTATTACAATAACATTTTTAGTATCCGGTTGCCACAAAATCATCGGAAATACAAACGAAAAAAGGAACCACAGATTTGTGATTCCTCGCAAGAATTTCTAACATTTTTCTATTATTTATTCGCAACATATACAATTCCGAATGCACCCGGTCCGATATGGCTGCCAATCGTCGGTCCGATCTCTCTGGTCTTGATCGTACCAAAATCCAACCCATTTTTCTGCAATGTCTGGATAAATGAAATACAGTTCTTCTTGTCCGCTGAATACAGAAAATATACCGAATAATTCTCATCCGGCATATCAGCCTCGACATATTTTATAATCTGGCGGAACACATTTTTATTACCACGCTGTTTTCCACATACTGCTACCTTTCCTTCTTCATCAATGGTTATGATTGGTTTGATACCCGCCAGTCTTCCGATACTTGCTGCTGTCTTAGAAATCCGACCGCCTTTCTGCAGATATTCCAGCGTATCCAGTCCTGCAAAAAGACGTACTCTCGCTTTTAACTCATCCAACGCTTCTGCAATCTCTTTTGCACTCTTTCCCTGATCGCGCATTCTTACTGCACGGTCTACTAACAGCCGGATTCCAAGTGTGGCTGACTTGCTGTCTACAATATATACGCCATCATGCTCTGCTATATCTTTCGCGATTGTGGCACTCTGCACCGTACCACTGAGCGCACCGGAAACCAGAATTGCTACAACGTCATCTCCATTCTCTTTTGCCTCTTCAAAACAATCTGCAAACTTTGCCGGAGACGGCTGTGATGTCTTAGGAAATTCCTTTTCATTCGTCAGTTTCACAAAAAATTCTTCTTTCGTAAGATCTACTCCATCGATATACTGCTCATTTCCGAATGTTACAGTCATCGGAATACAGGTAATCTGTCTCTTCTCAATTTCTTTCGCTGAAAAATCAGCCGTAGAATCTACAATAATCTGAACTGCCATAATCATCCTCTTTTCTTAATCTGTTTTTTTCTCAGTCGAGAAGACTCCCACCTTTTCAGGTGGTGAGTAATAGCAAATTTGTCTCAGTGGGAGTCCAATCTCTGACTGAGATAAACGCTCCGCGAGGATGCGCAGTGATTCTGATAGGAATATGTCAGCTTCGCTGACCAGAATCACGCGCCAAGTCTCACGGACGTTCGACTTGAATATTAATCTCATTCAAAGTTTCTCTCAAAATAGATGTTGAAATATCAACATGACTATGCTACTATAGCAGATAGTTGTTGATAAATCAACTATTTTTAATACGAAACGAGGAATTATTATGACCGATAGTTTTGAACTGCTGACCGGAGGTATAACCAGCGTCTATAAAAGTATACAGAAAATCAAGAAACTCTCCATGAGCGAAATCGGTCTGAAGGGTGTCCATGCCATGTGTATCTACTATTTATATACTACGCCAGATGGTCTGACCGCCGCAGAGCTGTGCATTCGCTGCCGGGAAGACAAGGCTGCGATTTCCCGCATTCTGTCGGAGCTGGAAAGCTTTGAAATGATCACCTACCAACAGGCAGGTCCGCAGGAAGGCAGAAAATACCGGGCAAAAGCTGTACTTACTGACAAGGGACGTGCCTATGCAGGTCAGGTCTCTGAACTGATCCGCCAGGCAGTAGATGCCGGACGCAATGGACTTACTATGGAAGAAACTAAGACATTTTACCGGGTACTCTATCACATTTCCGATAATCTGGAACAATTGATCTCTGTACTCGAAGAGAAAGGACAAGAAAACTCATGAATATATTCAAAAAGATATACTGCCGCGTATTTCAGACAGCATTCCGTCTGGCACTGCCAGTACTTCCTTATCGCAAACCGCAGATTGTAGGCAGTGTCCGGGAACTTCCGGATGTGATCCGCGGCAATCATTGCTCCTGTGTACTGATCGTTACTGACTCCTCCATTCGGAGCCTGGGACTGACCAAACGCCTGGAACATACATTAGAACGTGCCGCTATTCCATTTGTCATTTATGACGGAACCGTTGCAAATCCTACTACAATTAATGTGGCAGAAGCTCTGGAACTGTACCGCGATCATGCATGTGATGCAATCATCGGTTTCGGCGGGGGATCCAGCATGGACTGTGCCAAGGCTGTTGGCGCCTGTATCGCCCGTCCGAAAAAAACACTGGCGCAGATGAAAGGCATCTTGAAAGTACGTAAAAAACTTCCGTTGCTCATTGCCATTCCAACGACTGCCGGAACCGGAAGTGAGACAACCCTTGCCGCTGTCATCACCGATGCCGAGACGCGGCACAAATATGCGATCAACGACTTTCCATTGATTCCAAAGTATGCCGTATTAGATCCGAAAGTGACTTTAAGCCTTCCACCGTCAATTACAGCAACAACCGGAATGGATGCTCTGACTCATGCCGTGGAAGCATATATTGGGCGTTCCACTACTTATCACACCAGACGGGATGCGTTGCACGCTGTACAACTGATCTTTGAAAATATTGATACAGTCTACGCTGATGGCAGAAACGTCAATGCACGTCGTGATATGCTTCACGCATCATTCTATGCCGGCTGTGCATTTACCAAATCCTACGTAGGCTATGTCCATGCTGTTGCCCATTCTCTGGGCGGTGAATACAATGTTCCTCATGGGCTGGCCAATGCAATAATCCTGCCAATGATACTGGAATCTTATGGTAAATGCATTCACAAAAAATTACATAAACTTGCCATTGCCGCCGGCATCGCCGACAAAAAAATGTCAGACGCTGAAGCTGCTGAACGTTTCATAAGCGCCATCAAAGATATGAAACACCGGTTTGACATTCCTGACACAATCCCGGAGATTAAACAGGAAGACATACCTCGTCTTGCCAGGTACGCAGACAAGGAGGCCAACCCATTATACCCGGTTCCAGTGCTGATGAACGCCTCAGAACTTGAACTATTTTATGAATCATTGATGCAAATAAACTAAATTGTATTTTTTTATTGCGCAGAACCCTCTCTTCCTTTATAGTAGATAAATACGTGTATTGTATATTTATATCGCATATTAAGGAAGAGAGGGTTTATTTATGAGTAACAATTCACATCATCATAAGCGTGGCAACTTTACCGGCTCGCTGGGCTTTGTTATGGCCGCAGCCGGAAGTGCTGTAGGTCTTGGAAACATTTGGCGTTTTCCTTATCTGGCAGCTAAGAATGGAGGAGGTACCTTTATCTTCGTATACATCATTCTTGCACTGACCTTTGGTTTTACCCTGCTTATCACGGAGATTTCCATGGGACGCAAGACCAAACAGGGACCGCTTACCGCTTACGGCATGCTGAATAAAAAGTTCGCACCGACCGGATTCCTTGCATGGATGGTGCCTGTCATCATTCTGCCTTACTACTGCACCATCGGTGGGTGGGTACTCAAGTATCTGTTCGCATTCCTCACCGGAGACGGTGTAAATGCTGCAGCCGACGGCTATTTTACCGGTCATATTACCAGCCAGTGGTCACCGATCATCTGGATGATCATTTACATGGGATTGACCGCATTTGTTGTAATCAGTGGTGTTAACAAAGGTATTGAGAAATACAGCCGTATTTTGATGCCAATCCTGGTCATACTGATCATCGGTATTTCTTTCTTCTCATTGACACTGCATAACACCGATGCAGATGGTATCACACGTACCGGATTAGAAGGACTTAAGATTTATCTGATACCGAACTTTGAAGGTATGACAATCAAAGGATTTTTCCTGCTTCTGATGGATGCTATCGGACAGTTGTTCTTCTCCATCAGTGTTGCCATGGGTATCATGATCACCTACGGTTCTTATGTAAAAGACGATGTTAACCTGATGTCATCTATTAATCAGATTGAATTCTTTGATACACTGGTTGCCCTCCTTGCAGGACTGATGATTATTCCGGCAATCTACACTTTCTCCGGTATCGAAGGTATGTCGGCCGGACCGGGACTGATGTTTGTATCCCTGCCAAAGGTATTTGCTGCTATGGGTAAAGCAGGCATCGCAATCGGTATCCTGTTCTTTGTAACCGTTACCTTTGCCGCGATCACATCATCTGTATCCGTCATGGAAGCAATCGTATCCGGTCTGATGGATAAATGGAAGATTTCCCGTAATAAAAGTGTAGCCCTGTCACTGATCTACGCAATTGTCGTAGGTATCATCGTATGCCTTGGTTACAACGTATTCTACTTTGAACTTCCGCTACCGAACGGATCTGTAGCCCAGGTTCTGGATGTACTGGATTACCTCAGCAACATGATTATGATGCCGATCGTTGCAATTTCAACCTGCATTATGGTCGGATGGGTACTGGGAACGGATACTATTATCAACGAAGTTACCAAGAGCGGTGCCAAGTTCAGCCGTAAAGGACTGTACATCGTTATGGTAAAATACGTAACCCCGATTTTGCTGTTCTTCTTATTACTGCAGTCTTTGGGCATTCTGTAAAAACGATTATAATCAAAAAAGGAAGACATCACCGTTTTCACTGTGATATCTTCCTTTTTTTCATGACCTTATACACCTTCCAACGTAAATGGCGGGATGAAGCTCTCTTCTGCCGTATCTCCTTCCTGGATATACGCACATTCCACACCCAGATCTATGGCATAATCTACAAGCGCATCGTATTCCTTTTCCGTTACTTTTCTTCCAAGTTCCGGATACCTCACAGTATCCAGAGTCTCTAACGGCGTATACTGATTCATCAGGCTCATATAGACAGAATCGCCATACGTCTCATAGAGATACTGCACAATCCTTTTCGCCGCCTTAAGTTCTCCCGGAAGCAACAGATGACGTACGATCACACCCTTCTGAATCTTTCCGTCCATATCAAATCTGCATGCACCGGTCTGCCGGTACATCTCACGAATTGCTTTTTTCACAGTCTCCGGATAATCCTCTGCCCTGGAATACCGCAATGCCTGCTCACTATCCCAGTATTTAAAATCCGGCAGATAAGCATCGACCCATCCATCCAGCATAGCAAGCGTCTCTTCTGACTCGTATCCTCCGGTATTGTATATAACAGGCAGATGTAATCCCCGAACTTTGGCACATTTCAATGCCTCGATAATCTGCGGTACAAAATGTGTCGGCGTCACCAGATTGATATTATTTGCCCCCTTTTGCTGCAATTCCAAAAATATCTCTGCAAGCCTTGATATAGTAATCTCTTTCCCCGTTACGCTTCTTGACAGATCATAATTCTGACAGTACACACATCTGAGATTACAACCTGTAAAAAATACTGTCCCCGATCCTTCTTCTCCAGAGATGCAAGGTTCTTCCCACATATGTAAGGCGGCTCTCGCCACACGCAGATGATTCGTCTCCCGGCAGAATCCTTTTTCTCCATTATCCCGCATCACCATGCAGTGACGCGGACACAATACACATCCACTCATATTACTTTTTACAGCACTTCTTCATATATACAACACTGGCTGCCAGAGATACGATTACAACAACCAGATAAATCACAAATCCCATCTGTGTCTTCACACGCATGCTGACAGCAGATGCTGCACCGATCACAATAAAAGCAACTCCATATCCTTTCTGTGCCTTCTTCATATCATACAGCTTATTCCGCTGAGCAGCATCCTTATCATTCAAAAGGACATCTCCTCTTCCTGTCAGCATCATAAATCCAACGATCAGACAACCGATTGTAATAATCAGATCAAATGTTTCCATACTTTTCATCCTTTCATCTCATATCTAATTCCATAATATTTTCATGATACCTAATGCGCTTTCATTTGTCAAATGATGCAATAATTACAATTAATTTGTCATTCAATTATTTTGATCATCAAATCTATTGACGTAGTATCAGTTACCACTTATAATGTTTCTAGTTTCTAAATATTACAGCTATGTGAAAGGAGATTCTCATGAATCCTATTATAATCGTCGCTGAGACCGGTTCTGACATAACACCGGAATTAGCCGCTAAATACAATATTACTTTAGTACCGATGCACGTTACCTTTGACAGCCATACTATGGATGACGGTTCTTTCCCGGTTCAGAAAATCTGTGATTATTATAAAGAAACCGGTAAGCTTCCAAGAACAAGCGGATGTTCTCCGGATGACTTCATGCTGGTATTTGATGCCATCCACACCGCGCATCCGAATGCCCAGATTCTTTATCTGGCTTATTCTGCTGTCACCACCTGTTCTTACCAAAGCGCTGTAATCGCATCTGAGGATCGGGATTATGTGACAATGTTAGATACCAAACAGGTATCCATCGGACAGGCAGCCATCGTAATCGCCATTGCCGAATTATTGCAGAAGAATCCACACATGACTCTTTCTGAAGCTGTGTCTGCTTCAAAAGCACTCTCTGCCCGCACCAGAATGTGCTTTCTTCCAGACAACCTGGAATTTTTGAAAGCAGGCGGCCGTGTTAGTAATGCTGTCTGCCTGGGAAGCCGTATTCTACACATCCATCCATGCATTGAAATCCAGGACGGTAAACTGGTTGCTACTAAAAAGTACCGTGGCAAAATGAAAAAAATTGCCCGACAGCTGATCTTAGACTATATAGAGGATTATAACCTTGACCGCAGCATTCTGTGGTTTGTCCGTACTGTCGGTCTCTCCGATGATATACGGATAATTGCAGAAGAGACTGCAAAAGAATGTGGTTTTCAAAAGATTCAATGGCTTCAGGCGAATGGCGTTATCACAACTCATGGCGGACCAGCCGCCTTTGGATTGGCAGGATTTACAGAATAATAATTGCACATTGTTCCGAATAGGCGTAAACTGAATCTTATACATGATTTTACTCAAGGAGGATTCTTTTATGAGCTTAAATAATACGCCATCCGGCGAACGCATACATATTGGTCTGTTTGGAAGACGGAACGCCGGGAAATCCAGCATTATCAATGCAATCACCGGACAGAATCTGGCAATCGTCTCCGATATCGAAGGCACCACCACCGACCCTGTCATAAAGTCCATGGAATTACTGCCGCTTGGTCCGGTTGTTGTTATCGATACCCCAGGTCTGGATGATGTAGGTGAGCTAGGCGCACTTCGCATCCGCAAAGCATATCAGATGCTGAATAAGACGGATATTGCTCTGCTGATCATCGACAGCGGTTACGGTGTTACGGATGAAGACCTACGTATTTTAAAGCAGATTCAGAAGAAAAATATTCCTTATCTTGTTGTCTTGAACAAATGCGAACTAACAGAAGATCTTAATGCTCTGACAAATGCACTCGCTGTCTGTCAGGCTGATTCTGAACATATTATTCCGGTAAGTGCTGAGAAAAGAATTCATATTCAGGAATTAAAAGACCGCATCGCCAGTCTCGCCCCGGATCAGGATTCTGACCGCAGAATCGTTGGCGACCTGATTCATCCGTCTGACTTCATCGTGCTAGTCGTGCCTGTAGATAAAGCTGCGCCGAAAGGTCGTTTAATTCTTCCACAACAACAGACTATCCGAGATATCCTGGATTCCAGAGCAATATCCATTGTTGTTCAGGATACGGAATTAAAAGAGACCTTAGATTCTCTTGGACGAAAGCCTTCTCTCGTCATTACTGACAGTCAGGTATTCGGTCGCGTTGCCAAAGACACACCTCATGACATACCGATGACTTCTTTCTCCATTCTTTTCGCCAGATATAAGGGCAATCTAAAAAGTCTGGTAAATGGCGCACAGGCAATCGATACTTTGGAAGACGGTGACAAAGTCCTGATCTCTGAAGGCTGTACCCATCACAGACAATGCGGTGACATCGGTACAGAAAAGCTGCCGAACTGGCTGAAACAGCACACCGGAAAGAACCTCACTTATGAATTCACCAGCGGAACTGAATTCCCACTGGAACTCGACCAGTATAAGCTGATCATCCACTGTGGAGGCTGCATGCTAAATGAACGTGAAATGAAATATCGCATGAAATGTGCTGAGGATGCAGGCATCCCAATGACCAATTACGGAACAGCTATCGCACATATGCATGGAATACTGGAAAGAAGTCTGGAGGTATTTAATTATAATCTGTAGCATCAAATAATGGTTGTCGGTTAATACCGCTTTTTAGCTCCTGACACACAGGAAAGAGATAATCCCAGAGAATTCAGTCTTCTTAAGAACTGAATTCTCCAGTGGACTGTCTCTTCTCTTTTGTAACTCTTATTACAGGACGCAAACTCCCCTTGTTTGGATTTCTTGAAGCTCACCCTTCGTTAAATGGTTTTCTGCTCCTTTTCCCTTCGTATTTCTCAATCTCATAATGTAAAAAGCGATGGTATTTCATGATATTCCTGCCAATCGCATACAGCATGAATTCTTTATATACTTTTTCCTCTGACCGGTAGTTAAAATGCCAGAAGTTTTCATTCTCCTTGATATCTTCAAGGTGCCCCTCCATCTGGATTGACCTCTTCTTTCGTTTCAGGATTCTTTCTTCAATCTGGATATTCGTGTTGGATTCTTTAACATAGTTCCATTATAAAGCTATCTTTTTCTCTTTTCAGAGGATAAATTTCAGGGGCAGGAGTGACTCATGCGAGTCACGCTGCCCCTGTTTGGAACTATCATTTCTCGACAGCCCCTGTCTCTTCTTTATAGTATATATATTTTTTATTTACCATCAAATACTAACATTGCTCTCTTAATGTCTTCTTTCATTGCATCCATTGCTTTCAGGCGCAATGCTGAATAAAAGTATGGCTTGCCTTCTTCTACAGATGCGATATATTCTGCCGCTGCATTTCCGGCTGCCTTGTCCATATAAGTAAAGTAGTTGATCTTACGGACACCTGCTACGATTGCCTGATGGTAGTCCGCTTCACTTACACCGGATCCCCCATGCATGACTACCGGGATACCATCTGCCTTGGCACGTACATCTTTTACGATATCAAAGTTCAGCTTTGGCTCAGTAAGATAGATACCATGTGTGGTTCCGAATGAGCAAGCCAGTGCTGCGATACCTGTCTTAGCCACAAAGTCTTTTGCCATATCTGGATTCGTGTAGATCTTCGCACCATCTTCTTCCCCTGGCGTACCTTCACCAAATTCACTTTTCCCCATGCTTCCGAACTCTGCCTCTACGTCTGCTCCATAAGATGCCGCAAGCTTTACTGCTTCACAGGTAGTCTTAACATTTTCCTCATATGGAGTTGTAGATCCATCATACATAACTGCTGTGAATCCCATTTCCAGAGATCGCTTCAGATAATCTAGATCCTCACCGTGATCCAACATTACACATACCGGAACTCTAGCTTTCTTAGCGCGTTCTACCATGATAGGTCCGATTACATCAAGCGGGCACAATTCTTCATGGCACTGTGCATGCATTATAATAGTAGGAAGCTCCACTTCCTCTGCTGCTGCGATTGCTGCACAAAGGCTTTCAAGGTTCGGTGTGTCAAATGCTCCGATCGCAATTTTTTTATCTTCTGCTTCCTGCAGTACTTCTTTTAATGTTGCTAACATACTATACCCTCCTAATTATATCTCCATTCCTGGTAAGTTCGAAATACCCTTGTTCGATACCATAACAGTCGTTGCGCCATCGTTTCATTAGTAATCAACGTATGAATCAAATTATAGATTCCTTATTTTTATGCTTATTGCTTCTTTTATATTATTTGCTTCTTTTAGCCAGTTTCGACTGAATAATTTCGACATAAGCAGCAATAATTATTACAACGCCTGTTGCAACATATTGCCAGAAAGTATCTACTCCCGAAGTTATTAATCCAACCTTTAATGCTGAGAATAAGATTGCACCTATCACAGTTCCCGCTATTGTACCACGTCCTCCTGACATACTTGTTCCACCAATACATGCTGCGGCAATTGCATTCAATTCATATCCGTTACCGGCTGTAGGTTCACCACTTGCAAGCTTCGCAATTAATATCATAGCTGCTAGTCCTGACCCTACTCCGCATATAATATAAGCAACAACTCTATTTCTATCCACCCTAACTCCAGAAAGCTTCGTTGCTTCTTCATTACCTCCCATAGCATATACATAATTTCCAAATCTTGTGTATTTCAGCAAAACATGCGCAATTATTGCGAATACAATCAAAACAACAACCGAAGATCTTAAACCAACTGCAATTTTTCCATAAAATAAACTTCTAAAAGATGAAGCTACCCCTGAAACCGGAAAACCATCTGTAACAATATAAGAAATACCTCTATAGATCGACATTGATCCCATCGTTGCAATAAATGGCTGTAATTTCATATAAGAAACCATAAATCCATTGACAAGTCCTAATACAGCCCCAAGCAGAGCAGAGATAACAACTACACCCACAACGTTCATACCACCTGACGATAGTTTGGCTGCAGTTACGGCAACTAATGCCAAAATCGATCCCACAGACAAATCAATTCCACCCGTAATAATCACAAATGTCATTCCTATTCCCATCAATCCAAAAATAACCGACTGTTCAATAATATCGCTGATATTTAATACAGATATGTAAATTGGGTTAATAACTGTAAAAACTATCACAATCACTGCCAATGCTGCTAAAAGTGTTAATTCTCTTTCCATTTTTTTGAATTTATTTTTCATACCTTACACCTCATTTTCCTCTAATGCACATGTCAGAATCATTTGCTCATTAAATTCGTTACGATCAATTTCTGCTGTAATTTTTCCATCTTTCATTACATATATGCGATCGCTCATTCCCATAACTTCTGTCAGTTCTGAAGAAACCATAATTATTGACTTACCTTGCTCCAAGAGTTCCTCCATAAGTGCATATATTTCGGCTTTTGCTCCAACATCAATTCCTTTTGTCGGTTCGTCAAAAATCATAATGTCACCTGACGCAGACAACCACTTACCAAGAACAACTTTCTGCTGATTACCACCAGACAGATTAGCCGTCATAAAGTTAGGATCATTTGGTTTCAAATTAATACTCCCTAATAGTTTTGTTGCTTGATCTAGTTTTTTACGATGATTAATCAATCCATATTTTGTAAAATTCCCCAATGAAGCCAATGCCATATTCTCTCCATTACTCAAGTTGTAATTAAATCCTTGCCTCTTACGGTCTTCCGGAATCAACGCAATGCCTGACTTCACCGCATCTGTGGGATTTTTAATATTCACTTCTTTACCATGAATACTAATAGAACCTGTTTTTTTCTTGGAAGCCCCAAACACTGTGCGCATCACATCTGTCCTTCCAGCTCCAACCAATCCAAAAAATCCAAGTATCTCTCCTTTATATAAATTAAAATCTACATTTTTCACCATACCATCGTCAGAAAGATTATCAACACGCATAACTTCAACCCCTCTATCCACTCTGGATGGTTTTTGACGTGTCGCAAACATTTCAACATCACGCCCTACCATATTGTAAATCAATTTTTCCTTTGTCATATCTTTCATTTCAAATGTGCCAATATACTTTCCATCTCGCATAACTGTAGCACGATCTGCTATACGAAAAATTTCATCTAAACGATGACTGATATACAAGATAGTAATACCCTTTTCTTTCAACTCTTCTATTATTTCAAATAGTATTTCTGTTTCTTGTGTACTAAGTGATGCTGTTGGCTCATCCAAAGATAACACTTTCGAATTCAAATATAACGCTTTTGCAATCTGCAAGATCTGCATTTCACCATTAGTCAAATCACCCGTTTTATCAGTTGGCTTAATTGTGCAGTGTAATCGCTGTAATACTTTTTCAACATCCTTATTTAATTTCTTAAAATCAATTATTCCAAATTTTTTCGGTTCATTGCCCAATGCAATATTCTGTGCAACTGTCATCTCAGGAACCATATTAATTTCTTGATGTACCTTTGCTATTCCATATCGTATTGCGTCATTTGCCGTATCAAATGACATTTTTTCTCCATCAATCAACAATTCCCCATCTGTAGGCTGATAAATTCCATGTAAAATATTCAAAAGTGTTGATTTTCCAGCTCCATTCTCACCCAGAATTGCATGTGTTTCACCTTTTTTGATCGTGAAATTAATATCATTCAAAGCTTTTACACCTGGGAATTCTTTGGATATATGTCTGAACTCAATATATTGTTCCTTACTCATACTGTCCGCTCCTTCAATAACTTTTATCATTTTCAAATGCAAAAGGGCAGCCAATAATAGACTGCCCCGTCTTGCTGTTATTGGTAATTACTTACTGTATTCAGATACCCATTCAAGATCTTTCCATCCTACAATGTCAGCCTCCGGTGTATCAATATTATCACTTGACATACCAGCTACAGGAGTTGTAATATTCTCCGGAAGATTTTCACCAGCCAATGTACGAATAGCCTCTACAAGTGCAATTTTTCCTACATAATGTGGAAAATTATTTGTAGTATAATCCAAATCTCCTTCTTTTATAGAGGTAAGAGCCTCGGAAATAGCATCTGTACCACCAACGATGACTTCATCCATTTTATCCGCACCTCTAACTGCCTCTACAACTCCCATTGCCATAGTATCATTATTACAATAAATACCCTTCAGATCTGGATATGCTTTTAGCATAGTATCTGCAACATCCTTCGCCTTTGAACGATCCCAATCGCCATTCTGCACATCAACAACTTCAATATTCAGATCATTTTTTTCGAAGTATTCTGAAAATCCATTGGTTCTTTCTGGTGTGATTGGGTTGCTTGCAATACCAGTTATAACTGCAACCTGTCCACCTTCATCGCCTATCTTTTCAGCAAAATATTCCGCTGCTGCCTGACCTTCCGCATACGCATTAGAGCCAACACAAATATTTACATACGGATCATCTTTAAACTCTACCCATACTGGGATAACCGGAATACCTGCTTCCTGTGCACGTTCAATGCCAGGAACACAGTTAGAATCCGTGATAGGTCCTACAATAATCGCATCATATCCCTTATTTACCATATCAGTCATAATCGATAACTGGCCCTCATAATCTGTTTCCCCCTGCGGAGATACCGTATCCAATGTCACGTCAAAACCAGCTTCATTCATCTTATCAACTTCTTCTTGGATTCCGTCATCAACCATCTGCCAAAATTCATTTTCCAATGCTTTTGGAATAAATCCAATCGTCAGTTTTTTATCTGGAACTAACACTTCAGAACCCCAGAGTTTGTCAACCAATTCCATGTAATCTACTTTCTCTTCCATAGATCCATAATCCCATTGTTTCGCTTCCGTTTTGGTTGAATTGTCATTTGATTTTGCATCTGTGTCCGAACTATTGCTTCCACATCCTGCCATCGATGCAACCATTGCAACACATGTAACCAGCGCCATCAGAGTTACTAATCTTTTTTTCATGTTTACATCCTCCTTGATTTAATTTTTATAAGTTGCGACTCTCTACGCAGCTTCATTTGCCCGCAGCAAATAAAACTCTTACTTAACCTGACAAATCGTCCATCAAGAGGAATGTATAACCATTAAATTCCCAGACGGTCTGCCATTTCTATCACATCGACTATTGTCTTTTGATCCGTAATCAATGTGTCTAAATATCCACCATTGAGTGCCCCCAGAATAGAAGCAACTTTATGATCTCCATTTGCAATTCCAACAACATTTTTATGTTTTTGAATTTCATCCAAGCCAGTTTTTACAAAACGATCACACAATGGGTTATTACATATATTTCCATATATATCATAAAAATTAGAGCATATATCCCCGCACACATTACTGTTCTTTAATTCTCGAATTGTCTCCATATCATAGCGCATACTGGATTTACTGGCAGCTGTATTTGGCGTAGGACCGATTCCTACCAGCGTCAAATCTGAACTTCTGGCTTTATCTACTATAGAAGTAAATGACTTATCACTCATAATACTTTGAGCTGTCTCTGCCTTTTCGCATACAAACGGAGCGTTCATTACATATCCTGTCCCTTTGTATTTCCGAAGCAAATTCTGGGCAATCGTATTCGGCTGCATCTGCATTCCAATTGTTCCCTGCGCTCCTAACAAGGTATATACCTCAATATCCTTAATAAAATTACTGCCAGTGAGATAGTCCACCAAAATTTCCAGTGTTGCGCCCCAGGTAAGCGATATTTTAATTCCGTCAAACATTAAACTATCTACCATGCGAGCAGCTGCATATGCCACATCATGACATGTTCCCGAAAAAGAAGGAGCAATTTCTATATCTTTTAGATGAAATCTTTCTTTAGCCATCTCTTCCAGTTCAAGAATACCAATTGTATTATCGTGATCGACGATATCAATCCTCACTATCCCTTCATCCAGAGCTTCCTTTAATAATTTATTCAATGTTACTCTGGATACATTTAACGTATCTGCGATGTCAGCTAATTTCATATCTTTTTTATAGTAATAATATGCTGCCTTAACCTTTAAATCATGTTTATAATCTTGCGATAATGCCATAACACCCTCCTATATCTGCTGATTCTTATCAACTTCACTCTTGAATAATTTAATATATCGAATACATATAATTAAACCTTAATGCCGGGTGTTCAAAAAGTCAATATACATTCTGCTTTTCCTTTGTCAATTCGCATTATATGATTTATGTTTCATCTATTTTGTTTTTTCTTTTCTACGCACTGTACATTTGTAAACTTGATTTACGTTTATTATATATCTTTTTCTTTCATTGTCAATACTTTTTCACAATTTTACTATAAGTTTTCGTTTTATTGTTGCTTTGATTATTTGTATTATATGATTTTAGCTTTATTTCTCGACTATTTTTATGCATTTTGACACATCATACCATTTCAAGGAATAATATACTTTATATTTTTAACCATCTTGTATAGTGTAAATTGAATCAAATATTTATATATTGACTTTTCACTTTTATTGATATATTATTCATTTGTAAAGCAGTTTACTATTTTAAACTTTTTTAAAGGAGAGATGAAAGAAATGTATAAAACTTATAAAGAATGCACTTTATCCAACAAACAGTTAAAACGTATTAATCAATTAAAAAAAGAATCTCTCGATGTAGAGCAGGAAGTCTGCGTACAAAGAGCTCGTTATTTAACCGAGGCCTATCAGGAGCACACAGACGAACCTCTCATCAAACGACGTGCTTATGCTTTTAAAAATATTTTAGACAATATAGATCTATTTATTGAGCCAGGTCAACTGTTGGCTGGTAATCATGCTGCATCTCTACGAGCAGCATCTATCTTTCCTGAATATTGTGTTAACTGGATTTTTGAAGAAATTGACCAATTAGATAAACGTCCTGGGGATCGCTTTCAGGTTAGTCCAGATACTCGAAAAGAACTATTAGAAATAGCAGGATGGTGGAAAGGCAAAACTCTTGAAGACAGATGTCAGGCAACCTTACCTGCTTCTGTTAAAGACGCTTATCAAGCTTCTGTTTTATCAGCAAATGGAAACATGACTTCCGGTGATGGACATATTATGTTGGATTTCGAAAAGATTCTTCATTATGGTGCTCAGGGAATCATTGACGAAGCCAAAGATAATTTAGATGCCCTCGACCTAACAGTTCCAGGCAATCATTATAAACGTATTTTTTATGAATCTGTCATTATCACTTACGAAGGCATGATCGACTACGCTAAACGATATGTTGCATTAGCAAAAGAACTGGCTGCACAAGCAACAGCATCCGAAGAAAAAGCCAACTACTTACATATCGCTGATGTTTGCAGCCATGTACCACAATACCCGGCAAGAACATTCGCAGAAGGCGTACAATGTGTCTGGTTTGCACATCTTCTTTCACAAATAGAAAGCAATGGGCATTCTATGTCATTCGGTCGTCTGGATCAATATTTGTATCCATATTATAAGAACGATATCGAAACCGAAAAATGCACACAAGAAAAAGCCACCGAGCTCCTTGCATGCTTATGGATAAAAGCTTTTGGTGTTGTAAAAATCAGACCATGGAGCCATACTCGCTTTTCAGGCGGTGATCCAACCTATCAGAATTTGACGTTAGGAGGCATCACTCCTGAAGGAGATGATGCCGTAAACGATCTCACTATGATCTGTCTGGACAGCGTCAGTCTGACACGTTTAACCCAACCTAACGTTTCTGCACGTTTTAACGAAAAGAATCCACAGTCATATTTAGAAAAATGTGTAGAAGTAATCCGACTCGGCTTTGGTATGCCAGCAATGCATGGTGACCATGTTATGATTCCTTCTCTCATCAATCGTGGAGTTGCTCCAGCTGACGCTAATAACTATGCAATTGTCGGCTGCATCGAACCTATCATTCCAGGAAAATTTGGTTATCGTAGTGCCGGCATGAGTTTTACGAACTTTGCAAAAGTACTGGAAATCACATTGAACGGAGGTACTGATCCGCGAACTGGAATTACACTTTTAAAACAGGATAAAGATTTTGCTTCAATGACATCCACCGAAGAACTCCGCAAATATTATGATGCCCAAATGGCTTATGTTGTCAAAACACGCGTAATCGGTGAACACTGTATCGACTATGCCATCGAAGAGCTTGTCCCTGACGCATTTTGCTCAGGTCTGATTCAAGATTGTTTAAAACGAGGAAAGAACGCAAAAGAAGGTGGCAGTGTATATGATATGGTTACTGGTCCTGAAACAGGAATCACAAACGTTGCCAACAGCATAGCCGCTATAAAGAAAATCGTCTTTGAAGAGAAAAAACTTACACCAGCAGAACTGTTAAATGTTTTACACACAAACTTCGAAGGTGAAACTGGCGAAAACATACGTAGAATGCTCCTTAATAAAGCTCCAAAATTCGGCAATGACGATGATTATGTGGATAAGATTAGTTCCAGTGTTTACCTGTCTTTTATGAAGGAACAAGACAGATACCCAACAACACGAATTGGACGTGGACCGATTGGATGTTTAAGCTACCCATGTACAGCAACCATTTCGGGAAATGTTCCATCTGGACTTCCTGTAGGGGCATCTCCTGATGGACGAAAATCCGGTGAACCATTATCAGAGGGTTGCTCACCGTATCACGGAACAGATAAGCTTGGTCCAACAGCTGTACTAAATTCCATCGCCAAAATGCCAAACCACTTGATTACAGGTGGAAATCTGTTAAACATCCGATTAGCACCATCTGTAATGGTCTCTCACGACGGAATCAAAAAAGTTATGGGACTTATTCAGGCTTTCTTTGCAATGGATGGATGGCATGTTCAGTTTAATGTAACCTCTACCGAAACATTACTTGACGCAAAGAAAAATCCAGAAAATTATAAAGATCTGGTAGTACGAGTTGCTGGATATAGTGCTCTTTTTAATGATCTTGAAGAAAAAACAAAAGACGACATCATTGCAAGAACTGAACATGAACTATAATAACCGAGGTGATATATTGAACAATTCAATCAAAGGAATAATAAGCGAAATAGAAAGATATGCCGTTAAAGATGGACCAGGCATAAGAACTGTTGTTTTCTTTAAAGGATGTCCTCTCAAATGCATCTGGTGTGCTAATCCAGAAACTCAAAAGAATACTCATCAATTGATGTACTGGCCTACTCGCTGTATTGGTTGTAAAAAATGTATTCAGATTTGTCCCCAAAAAGCACTAAGCTGGAATACTACAGGTATAATGATCAATCGTTCCAACTGCATTTCCTGCAACGTGTGTACAAACACTTGCAATAGTCAGGCACTTACCATGTCAGGTGAACTAAAAAATGTAGAAGAAGTACTTGATACAATAAAAAAAGACAACTCTTTTTATCAGGTTTCCGGCGGTGGCGTCACTTTTTCTGGTGGCGAAGCAACATATCAGAAAGATTTTCTCATTCAACTTGCTCAAAGATGTAAAGATGAAGGTATCTCTACCTGTATTGAAACCTGCGGATATGCATCACAAGAAGTATATCAAGATCTTCTTCCATACATTGACTACTTTTTCTATGATCTTAAATTGATAAACGAAAAAAAACACACAAAGTATACTGGTGTGTCAAATAAACTAATTTTAAGTAATTTCTGTTATTTGCAAGATGCTGGTGCTGATGTAACCGTTAGAATCCCCATCATACCTGGCATCAACAACACCGAGTCCAACATCAATGATTCGATACACTTCCTTCTGGAGCATGCTCCAGGCTGTCATGTCAGTTTGCTTCCTTATCATCGTTTAGGAGCATCCAAATACGGCAAACTCGATATGCATTACAGCCTGGAGGAGTTAGCTCCTCCATCAGATGAAGAAATGCAATCGCTAAAAGATCTGTTTGTAAAGCATGGGTTTTATGTAACAATCGGAGAATAAGTTTCAGCAAAATATTGGAGGTAATTCTATGATTTTAGAAGTTGGTACAATTAATTTAGATCACATTATAACCTGTCAACATCTTCCAGAACCTAAAGAAAGTATTTTATGCAAGGATGTTACTCTAATGCTTGGCGGCAAGGGTGCTAACCAAATTGCTGCCGCCGGGAGGTTAGGTGCTGAGACGATATTGATCAGTATGATCGGTGAAAATGACCCTAATAATACAATTCTATTTCACGATTTGAACTGGGCAGGAGTAAATACTGATTTTATAGGCATTGCATCTGATATGTCCAGTGGATCCGCATTCGTATGTGTTGAAGACTCAGGGCAAAATGCAATCATCATAAACGTTGGTGCCAATGCAGCAATTACACCTGCGATTATCGATCAAAACAAAGCTTGTTTCGAAAAATCCGACGTATGTATCACTGAGTTTTCCGTACCAATTGATACTTGCGAATATGCCATAAAAATTGCAAAAGGAAATAACAATTTAACAATTGTAAACCCTGCCCCATATGCTGAAATATCAAATAACTTTTTCAAAAATATCGACATTATCACGCCAAACGAAATGGAGGCAGCTGATTTTTGTGGTTTTCCTGTAACAGATGAATCAAGTGCTTCTGAAGCATGTTACTTCTTCCATAGTAAAGGTGTTAAAAATGTTGTAATTACAATGGGACATCAAGGTGCTTTTGTTTCCGATGGACATTCTCAACTCATGATACCAAGTTATAAAGTCAACGCCATCGACACAAGCGGTGCAGGCGACTCTTTTAATGGTGGTCTCGCTTATGCCTGCTCTCTCAAAAAAGATATTTTTACAGCTGCCAAATTCGGCAATGCAGTAGCTTCTCTCAGTGTACAAAAAAAAGGAACAGCTCGCTCGATGCCAACCTTAGCAGAAGCCCTCTCTGTATACCACATCTAAAAAAGATTGCGCTTTATGCGCAATCTTTTTACCTGTCATATGCATTTACATATACAAATTCTTCGTTTTCTCTCTCCATCTGATATTCTTCATCAAGAATCGCATCTACAAAGTCCTGTCCACCAGGTTCGATTGCTGTCAGATGTACTTCTAATGCTTTTTCCACCTGCTGCACCGTCATATCATCCAGGAACACTTCTTCGCCTGTACGTAACATGTTAGACGGAATCAGAAGTGTCTCACCAAGATCCACCCCCTGTTCTTTATATTCCAACAGTTGTGTTACCAGATCCTGTCCCGTAATCAGACCGGATACGGTAATCGTCTCTCCAAAGAAATCATTGCGGATTGCATATACATGAACCACGAGACCCGGATATAGCTTCATCAGCTGCTCTGCAAACTGACAAATCGTCGGATACGTCAGCTTACCGGTAGCAATAGTCAGCGTACGTTCCATTGGCTTTCCTTCCAGATGCCTCACCGCCTCTTCAAACTCTTCGATAAAGAGACGCATCATGCCTACACCATTTTCCAGCTGAATGTACCCGTCATACCGCTCTTCTTCCGGAAAATCACGTTCTGCGGTAATATACCATTCATCACTGGCGTGAATAAAATGAAGTCCGTATTCTTCATAGAACTTCTTCTGATAGCTCTCGATCAGGTCAATAACCGCTCCCGCCTCTTCTTTGGTATATAACTCCAATGGATATAACCCATCCCGGTATTTGGTAATACCTGCCGGAACGGCCGACACACTCCGCATAAATGGCAGATACTTTGACAGATCCTCAATACTTCTTCTCAGTTCATCCCCATCGTTAACGCCCTTACAGCATACAATCTGACCATTCATCTCCACATGTCCTTCATACAGCTGATCCAGATATTTTAATTTATCACCTGCGAACCGATTGTGAAGCATCTTACAGCGAAGTTCCGGATTGGTACTCTGCACCGATATATTGATCGGCGCAAGCTGCATATGAATAATGCGCTCTACATCTTTCTCCGACATATTGGTAAGCGTGATATAGTTTCCTTGCAGAAATGACAGTCTGGAATCGTCATCTTTAAAATACAGGGTCTCACGCATACCCGGGGGCATCTGATCGATAAAGCAGAAAATGCATTTATTACTACAAGATCTGTAATCGCTCATCAGCCCATTGTCAAACTCAATTCCCAGATCATCATCGTAATCCTTATCAATCTCCAGCAGCCATTCTTCTCCATCTGCCTTGCGGATCAGCACTTCGATATAATCATCTTTTATATAGTAACGATAATCAAATACATCTCCGATTTCCTGCTTATTAATCCGAAGCAGCACATCGCCCGGTTCAATTCCCATCTCCTCGGCAATTGAACCCGGATAGACTTCTTTGATCAAATGTTCATTCTTCTTCAACTTATTCTCCTTGCTTAATCGCATTGATAATGCGGTTCACCAGTCCCACTCTATGGAATGGTGTCATCAGATAAAATCCATCTGCAGCCCCACGCAGTGCTTCTGCAATATCCAGGCAAAGCGCTACTGCTGTATCCTCCGCCTCTTCACGGCTCATTTCTGGATCATATCGGTTCAGAATCTCATCATTTACATGAATGCCCGGCATCTCATTCTTCATAAATAGTGCATTTCTGTAGCTGACTAACGGCATCAGACCACAGATAATCTTCGCACCCGTCATCTCTTTCAGCTCGATCACTCTCTGTACATCTTCCTCTGAGAATATCGGCTGTGTCAGGAAATATGCACATCCTGCTTCCATCTTTTTACGCATTCTGCCGGAAATTGCCCGGATATTATTACCTGCATAATTAAGCGCACCGCCATAATACACCGGCTGATCCGGGAATATCTCTTCATTCATGTGCTGCAGATATTCCATAAAACGGATAGAGTTTACATCAAATACACCGGTAATCTTGCCACGGTTATCCGGTCCCACCGGATCTCCCGTGATCACGAGAAAATCGCGTATACCATTCGCATGTGCACCCAATATTTCTGAGCGAAGACCAATCAGGTTGCGGTCACGCATTGCCACATGCGGCATCACAGAAATGTCTGTCAGACGCTTTGCATAAACAGCCAAAAGTGCTGCATCTGCCCTGGATCTTGCCAATGGTGAATCCGATACCGTTATCATATCCACTCCATTTTCCTTTAATGCATAAACTCCCTTACTGAATTTATCCATCTGCGCATCAAACGGCGCATCCAGTTCAACTACAAACACCTTCTCGCCACGATCTAACTTGCTGATAAAATCAGTCGGTGCTGCATTACTTACACTCTCTCCATCCGCATTTTCCTCTACAACCTCTTTTGGTTGAGGTGCCTGTCCACCAAGTACTTTTTTCAATGCAGCAATATGTTCCGGTGTAGTACCACAACATCCACCTGCAATATTAATTCCCAGTGGGATCATGCGTTCCATCTGCTTCGCATAATACTCCGGATCATCTCCATAATGCATTCTGCCGCGGAGCTCCTGCTGATATCCGGCATTCGGAAGCACACTTAACATACATTCCTTTGGAAATGTCTGCTTCTCCAAAAGTTTCCGAAGATGTGCAGCACCTACGCCACAGTTAAATCCAAAGACATCGACCGTCTCCATCTGACACAACTTATCAATAATCTCTTTCATTCCGAATCCATACTGGGTATACCCGGATGGATTCAAAGAAAACTGAACGATCACGACGGACTCTTCACACTGACTCTTACAATATTCTGATAATGGTTGAACCCATTTTAATTCCAACATCGTCTCAAGTACAAAAATGTGAATGCCTTCTGCCAGCATCGAATTTATAAGGAACTGATATTCCTTTATCGTATTCTCATCATCTTCTGTCACCGTCTGGCGGATTGGTCCGATCGATGCAGCAATTTCCACTTCACGACTGGATTCTGCTACCGCCTGTCTCGCACAGGCAATCGCTGCATGAATCGCTCTCTTGCATTCCTCCTGCTTCGGAAACATCAGATGATTCACTGCAAAGGTATTCGTTCTGATCAGTTCTGCTCCTGCCTTAATGTATGCCTTATGTATTGCAGTAATCTCCTCCGGATGCACAAGATTCGCTTCCTCTGCCTCCAGTTCTGTACCATACTGCTGATTATAATAAGTGCCCATTGCACCATCCATCAATAAAATGTGATCTTTTATCTTGTCCAATAATCTCATAATGCTCTCCTCTTCTGTCACATTATATGTTATAATAACATACTTTCTGACTGTTCACCAGATAATTAACAATGGATTTATTCAATCATCCGATACTAAACAAAAAGCTGTGCACCATTTTTGTACACAGCTCTTTCTTAACAAATTTTTCTAGAACCCTATTTAAGAATCCTTTCCTTCTCCTGCAAAATATTCTTTTGTCATCTTCACTACCGTACCAGACAGCAGGAATACTGCAATCAAGTTCGGAATCGCCATCAGTCCGTTAAATGTCTCCGCGATACTCCACAAAAGACCCAACTCAACAGTAGCACCAAGAATCGCCACCAACGAATATGCCACCATAAATGGCTTGATTACCTTTGCGTCAAACAAAAACTCAATACATCTTGCCCCATACAATCCCCATCCGAGAATTGTAGAAAATGCAAAACAGCACATTGCCACTGCAGTAAAAATAGATACCCAGTTACCATATGTTGCTGTGAATCCTGCAATCGTAAGCTCCGCTCCTGCTGCTTCACCATACGGAACAGACACACCGCTACACAGGATAACTAATGCTGTCAGTGTACAGATCACGATAGTGTCTGCAAACACTTCAAAGATACCGAAAAGTCCCTGCTTTACAGGCTTCCTGGTATCTGCACAGGCGTGTGCAATGGAACCTGTACCAAGACCTGCCTCATTAGAAAAGATACCTCTGGATACACCTTTCTTCATACTTAAGAAGAAACTTCCGATCACACCACCGGTTACTGCTGATGGATGGAACGCACCTTCAAAGATTGAAGCAAATACAGCCGGGATATTCTGAAAATGAAATACAACAACGCCAAGTGCAAGCACAATATAAAACACTGCCATAAATGGCACCAGACGCTCTGTAACCTGTCCAATCCTCTTCACCCCGCCAAGCAGGATCAAACCAACCAGAAACGTAATCGCAATACCAATAATCCAGTTCATTACAGGTACTGCATCTGTTGAAATCACATGATAATTCAAAAGTGCAGAATCAATTGCTGTCGTAATCGTATTCACCTGTGTGGCATTACCGGTTCCAAATACCGTCAGCACGCCAAATCCTGCAAACAGATACGCCAACCATCGCCAATTTTTCCCAAGTCCGTTCTTAATATAGTACATCGGGCCACCGACAAGGTCTCCCTCTGCATTGCGCTCTCTGAAATGTACTGCCAGCGTAACCTCAAAAAATTTGGTACACATACCGAGAATCGCTGATATCCACATCCAAAACACCGCTCCTGGTCCGCCGATAGCAATTGCTCCGGCTACACCTGCAATATTACCGGTACCGACCGTTGCTGCAAGTGCTGTACAAACTGCCTGAAACGGCGTCAGTGCTCCATCGGATGCCTCCTTTTTACGAAACATTCTTCCGATCGTTGTCTGAATCGCATATCCAAACTTACGAATCTGAAGAAATCCGGTACGTATACTCAAATACAGTCCCACACCAATGATACAAATCATTGCAGGAACTCCCCAGATAAAATCGTTAATCACACTGTTGACTGATTCAATTGTATGTAGCATCTTTTCAACCTCTTCCACTCTCATATAAACTATACGTTCATTTTTTTGTTATCATAATAGCATACGAAAGTAGAAAAGTAAATTTAGTCTTTTAATTAACCAGTCTGATACTTTCTTAACTTTTCATGGATAAAAGAAAAGGTCATACGCTATTGTTCACGCACAACCTTTTCTTCTCATTCATTTAATTCTTCATCCGTAAGTATTCGCTGCAGATGCATTGCCAAATATCCGATCTCTACTTTTGAGAACTGACAACGCATATCTTTTCCAAGCTTCTCACAGATCTGTGCTGCCATCTGAAACTCTTCCGGAAACTTCTGCCCCATATAATCATTCATATCCAGCTTCAGTACTTCGCCGCTCATCTGTCTCGCCACCATATAACGGACGTGATTCATCAAACGATTATAAGATAGGGACATGACATTCAGCTTCTTATCCAATACATTTTCCACATAAGACACACAGTCTCTGACCGCCTGCGCGATCTGCATTGCCTGGGATAATTCTTCTTTTTCGATTGCCGTATGGACATGAAGCGCAATATATCCCACTTCATGCTCATCCATATCAATACCCATTCTTTTCTTTAAGATCGGCACTACAGTCAGTGCCACTTTATATTCCGAATAAAACAGCAGGCGGATATCCTCTGTCAGCGGATTACTGATCGTCTCACCGGACTGGATACGTTTTACCGCATATTCAATATGATCTGCCATAGGAAATAATACGCTTTGATCAATCTTCCCAAAGACTCTCTCAGCTTCCTGCAACACCAGGTCTGCCACTTCCAGATATTCCGGCGGAATACTTCTGGCAAGCTTACTGGCACTGCCACGCCTGGTCGTCTCCTTCAGCGAATACATCGATACTTCATCCGGAAGCTCTACACGTTCCGTAACCTTCTTTCCAAATCCGATTCCTTTCGCCATGATCAGATATTCCTGGTGATCTTCCTCCTGGATTCCGATGATGGTATTGTGATTCAATACCTTGCTGATTCTGTACATCCGTTCTGCCCTCATTCTCTCCGGAGCTTCCTGCCTACTCGTAAATATTTACTGCAAACAGCGGTTCTCCCTTTTCAATCTCTCCTTCTTTCAACAGAGAAATCTTCTGATTGTCCGTCAATTCCGTACACAATATCGGTGACATCACTGACGGTGCATGTTCCTTCAGATAATCCAGATCCAGGCGCATGATCGGGTCTCCTTTTTTCAGCTTCGCACCCTGCTCTGTTAATATCTCAAATCCTTTTCCTTCTAGTTTTACCGTATCAATACCCACGTGGATCAATACGCTAATACCGTTATCCATAGCATATCCTACTGCGTGCTTTGTGTCAAATATAAAAAGTACTTCTCCATCTTCCGGGGCACACACAACCGGGTCTGTCGGAAGAACTGCTGCGCCGTCTCCCATCATGCGTTCTGCAAATGCTTCGTCCGGCACTTCTGACAGATCTGCTGCCACACCTTTGATCGGGCTTCCTATTGTAATACTCTTTACAAGCTTTTTCTCATTTGTCTTCTCTTCTACAGCCTTTGTCTCTTCCTGAGTTACTTCATGAGTTGCCACATCGTCCTCATCATCATTATTACCACATCTCTCCAGATAATCTTCCAGATCAGACTTGATCAGTGTAACTTTCGGTCCGTAAATAACCTGAACACCTTCGCCCTTACGTACCACGCCGGATGCACCGCTGGCTTTCAGTGTCTCTTCATTTACCAGAGACGGATCATAAACTGTGCAGCGAAGTCTCGTGATACAGCAATCTACATCAGAGATATTCTTCTTACCGCCAAGTCCTTTACAGATCATACGTGAGATAGTATCATCTTTTTCGCCTTTTTCAGAAGCACCTGCTCCACCATTCTTGCGGGCTTCTACATCACTTCTGCGATACAGTTTCACTTCTTCATCATCATTTCTTCCCGGTGTCTTCAGATCCATCTTGCGAATCATAAATCCAAACAGGAAATAATATACTACAAAATAAACCACACCTACGATTACGATCCAGATCCAGTTGGTCTTCGCATTACCCTGTAAAATACCAAACAGGAACATATCGATCAGTCCGCCGGAGAATGTCATACCGACACCAACTTTAAAGATATGCATCAACATATAAGCAGCTCCGGCCAGTACACAGTGTACACCATACAGAGCCGGTGCCACAAAGAGGAATGTAAATTCCAGAGGTTCTGTGATACCTGTCAGCATAGATGTAAGTGCTGCAGATAATAACAGACCACCAACTGCCTTTTTGTTTTCCGGTTTTGCTGCTTTATACATTGCAAGTGCTGCTCCCGGAAGGCCAAAGATCATCAGCGGGAATTTACCGGACATGAATCTTGTCGCTGATACTGCAAATTTTGTTGTAGATGGATCTGCTAACTGAGCAAAGAAAATGTTCTGTGCTCCTTCAATAACCTTACCGCCGACTTCCATAGTTCCGCCAAGTCCTGTCTGCCAGAATGGAAGGTAGAATACGTGATGAAGTCCAAACGGAATCAGCAGACGCTCCATGAATCCATATACCCAGGTTCCCGCATAACCGGAATTAAGTACCAGATTACCAACTGCATAGATACCGCTCTGAATTACCGGCCATACAAAGAACATCACGATACCGACACCTGTATACACCAATGCAGAGATAATCGGCACGAATCTTGTACCGCCAAAGAATGACAGTACCTGTGGAAGCTGGATCTTGTAATATTTGTTATGGAGAGCTGCTACTCCAAGTCCTACCAGGATACCACCGAACACACCCATCTGCAGGGATGTTATACCGCACACATCAGTCGTTGCACCACTGAGCATCTTATCGGCACCACCATTCAGGCTGATCATTGCGCTGATAGACGCATGCATAATGAAGAATGAGATTGCTGCTGCCAATGCTGCAACTTCTTTCTCTTTCTTCGCCATACCAATTGCCACGCCCATTGCAAATATGATCGGTAAATTTGCGAATACAATATTACCTGCTTCTGACATTACCTCAAAAATCGCATGGAAGACTGTTCCAGGTCCCATCAATCCAACCAGATGATAGGTCTCCAGCATGGTTTCATTCGTAAAGGAACCGCCGAATCCTAACAGAAGTCCTGCCACCGGAAGGATAGCAATCGGGAGCATAAAACTGCGCCCTACTCGTTGCAACACGCCAAAAATTTTGTCTTTCATTTCTTTCTTCTCCTCACTTTCAGATGACTGAAATCTGTGAAGGCTGCCTGACTTCCTGCATCCTGCGGATAAGTCATCTTGCTTCTTACATGCAAGCATGACGAAGCAATTCGATTTATCCACAAGGGTTCTGCATAATCACTTTTTGGTACAAAAAAAGGCACTAACCCTACACAAATTCCATTAAAATTTATGTATAGTTAATGCCTCGTTTTCACAAGTTACATACTATCTATTTGTTAAATTACCATACATAGTCTGACTTGTCAACACATTTATCTGTGAAACAGACCTTTTTTTACATACGCTTCACTTGATACGGATACCAGTTCATATCCGGTTGGCTCGATAACTTTGCGGATTTGATCTTCCGGAAGTTCCTCTTCGCTGATGATCACGGTCTCATTCTTTGAGTGAGAAGAATTCACTTTTTTCACTTTAAATGCATTGCGGATTGCTTCATTTACGTGAGATTCGCACATACCGCATGCCATACCGTTGATCTGTAATGTTGTTTTTACCATGATGTATTCCTCCTTACCGATAGCATCCAGATACTACTGGATCGAGGTTACTTTGTAATCCTGATCTTCTACTGTTTTCTTCAATACTTCATCCTGCACATCACTGTTCAGTGTTACCACTGCTGTGCCTGCTTCGTGGCTGACTTCTGCGCTGTCTACTTCTGCCAGTGCTTCCAATACCTTCTTCACTCTTGCCTCACAGTGTCCACACATCATACCTTCGATTTTCATTGTCTTTGTCATAGTAGTTCCTTCCTTTCCTGATTCCATTTCTGATTCTTCTTGAGAATCGGTATTCATTATTGTATCTTTAATTATTGCAGACTTGATCTTTTTATCCCTTGACGCATCATGCAGCCTGCAGAAGTTCAGCCGCAGTGCATTGGATACGACGCAGAAGCTTGACAGGCTCATTGCCGCCGCTCCAAACATCGGATTTAACGTCAGTCCAAAGTGTACCCATGCCCCCGCTGCCAACGGTATGCCGATAATATTATAAATAAATGCCCAGAACAGGTTCTCATGAATATTGCGGAGCGTTGCACGGCTCAGACGGATTGCTGCCGCTACATCACGCAGCGAACTCTTCATCAATACGACGTCTGCAGCATCGATTGCTACATCCGCTCCGGCACCGATTGCGATACCCATATCTGCTCTGGTAAGTGCCGGCGCATCATTGATACCGTCTCCAACCATAGCGGTCTTCCCCTGCTCCTTCAGCTTACGGATCACGCTTTCCTTACCATCCGGAAGAACCCCTGCGATCACTTCATCCACACCTGCCTCCGCACCAATGGCACGGGCAGTACGCTCATTGTCTCCGGTCAGCATGACTACATGGATTCCCATGTTCTTCAGCTGACGGATTGCTTCACGGCTGTCTTTCTTAATGGTATCCGCTACAGCAATCACACCGATCAGTTTATCATCTAATGTAAATAATAACGGTGTCTTACCTTCCTGCGCCAGACGATTGCAGATCTCCTGCATTGCCTCTGAAAGACCGCTCTTCTCTTTGATAAAAGTCATGCTTCCGCCGACGATCCTCTGACCGTCAAGTACAGCTGACAGACCATTTCCCGGAAGTGCGGTAAAGTCCTGCACCTCCAATTTATCTACTGACCGCTCCTGACCGCGCTTGATCACTGCTTTTGCCAGTGGATGCTCACTCTTCTGCTCCAGTGCATACGCTACTGTCAGTAGTTCGGTCTCGGAGATACCCTCCACCGGTATCAGATCCGTCACTACCGGCTCACCTTCCGTAATCGTCCCGGTCTTATCCAGTGCAACAATCTGCATCTTACCTGTCTCTTCCAACGATACCGCTGTCTTAAAGAGAATACCGTTCTTTGCTCCCAGTCCATTGCCAACCATGATGGCCACCGGTGTAGCCAGTCCAAGCGCACATGGACAACTGATTACCAGTACAGAAATACCTCTGGCCAGCGCATATGCAAATTCTCTTCCAAGTAATAGCCACACGACTGTTGTAATACATGCAACGGTAATAACTACCGGCACAAACACACCCGATACTTTATCCGCGATCTTGGCAATCGGTGCCTTGGTCGCAGCCGCATCACTGACCATACGGATGATCTGTGACAATGTGGTATCCTCACCGACACGGGATGCCTCACAGCGGATATAACCAGACTGGTTCATCGTTGCTGCTGATACCAGATCACCTTCTGCCTTATCCACCGGAATACTTTCTCCGGTCAACGCTGCCTCATTAACTGCACTTGCGCCTTCTAGCACAATACCATCTACGGGTATATTTTCACCCGGACGAACCACGAAAATATCTCCTTTTTTCACCTGTTCGACCGGTACGGTTACTTCCTCACCATTCTGCACCAGTACTGCTGTCTTTGGTGCCAGCTTCATCAGACTCTTCAACGCATCTGTCGTCTTGCCCTTAGATCTTGCTTCCAGCATCTTACCCACTGTGATCAGTGTCAGGATCATAGCTGCTGATTCAAAATAGAACTCATCCATATACTTCATCACGCCCGCCATGTCTCCATGCACTTCTGCATCCGTCATCAGGAATAACGCAAACACGCTCCACACATAAGACGCCATTGATCCGAGTGCTACCAGTGTGTCCATGTTCGGCGATCTGTGCCACAGGCTTTTAAATCCATTAACAAAAAACTTCTGGTTAATAACCATAATGATTCCTGCAAGAATCATCTGCACAAGCCCCATCGCAACATGATTCCCTTCAAACCAGGACGGCAGCGGCCAGCCCCACATCATATGTCCCATAGAGAAATACATCAGCACTGCGAGGAATCCGATCGATATGATCAGACGCCGTTTCAGCACCGGTGTCTCTCTGTCTTTTAATGCGTCTTCGTCCGCAGAAGCACTTCTGCTCTCAGCTTCTGCACCTTTCAGAGAAGCCCCGTAACCGGCTTCCGTTACCGCGGCAACAATACTGTCCGCGGATGCCGTGCCTTCTACTCCCATGGAATTAGTCAACAGACTCACGGAGCAGGATGTAACTCCCGGCACCTTCGAAACAGCCTTTTCCACACGCGTACTGCACGCCGCACAGCTCATACCCGTCACTGTATACTGTTCCATTTCTATCCTCCTGTCTTCTTTGTGCTACCTATTTCATCAGTTTTTGAATCGTGGCGATCAGTTCATCCACTACTTCATCCTTGCCATCCCGGATATCCCGTACCACACAACTGTGAATATGTGCAGCCAGAAGTTCCCTGTTGAATCCGTTCATCGCAGCGCTCACCGCCGATGACTGGATCAGGATGTCATTGCAATATGCATCATTCTCTATCATTGTCTGAAGTCCTCGTACCTGTCCTTCGATCCTCTTTAATCTGTTCAGAAGCTTTTTCTTCTGTTCCTCTGATCTGCTGGTGGTCTTGGCACGACAACATTTCTTTTCTTCCATATCAGTATTCTCCCTCGTTTATCAGCTGATTATAAGTTGTCCAACATCATTTCATGAAAGCATTACATTTTCTCCAATCAAATATACCCCCCGTGGGTATATACACATGATATACCTACAGGGGGTATCTGTCAATACATTTATTGACGATTTATTCTCTTTACTGATCGCAGTCTTTCATGGTCTTACCCTCGCCGGTCAGACCTTCAAAGTCTTTTACAAATGCATCAACCGCTGCTGTGATTGCTACGTTATTGACAAATCCATCAATCACAGACGGTGCAACGGTTGCCGCTTCTATACCATATTCACACAGTTCCAACACCTGCTGTGAATTCTTAAAGCTTGCCGCCAGTATGCCACAGTCCAGTCCATGAATCTCAAAAATATCCTGAATCTCCTTTGCCACACCAACACCGTTATATCCCATATTATCGATACGATTCACATAAGGTGCTGTGTAAGATGCTCCGCTTTTTGCTGCAAGATATGCCTGCATCGCTGTGTAAATCGCAGTTCCTGTAGTACGGATGCCCTCTTTCTTAAGTGCCTTCATCGCTTTGAAGCCTTCTGGAATACAAGGAATCTTCACATATGTGTTTTGTCCCAATTCCTTTACAATACGATGTGCATCTTCGATCATGCCTTCTGCATCTTTCGCAATCACCTGCACGTGAAGATCAGCTTCCTCGCCGATAAACTCTCGGATCTCTTTTAATACGTCATATGGCTGTCTGCCTGACTTCGCCAGAATCGATGGATTCGTTGTCACTCCATCAATCGGGTACAGATCATATAATCTGCGAATCTCATCAATATTTGCATCATCAATCAGTAATTTCATTTCACTCTTCCTCACTCTACCTTGTCAGTATCAACATGCTGCACAGTCAGTATAGCACAATTACGCAGTCAATCGAAACCCTTTTCCAAAAGTTTCACTGCTCTTAGTGATCATGATGAATGCAGAATCATCTGTCTGACGGATAAATCTCTGCAGGATCACTGCCTGACGGCGATCCAGCGCACATAAGATAACCTTTTTATTTTCATGAGAATAGCCGCCCTCTGCATTGTAAAGAGTGGTACTTCTGTTTAATACATTCTGAATAAAATCGCAGATTGGTTCCGGATCGGAACTGATGATCGTAAAATACTTGCACAGACGCATCTGATCCATCGTACGATCTACGAAGATTGATTTTGCCAGCAATCCACATACAGAGAATAAACCTGTACGTACATCAAATGCGATAAATGAAAGTGCTACGATTGCAACATCAGAGATCAGCAGCGCGGTTCCGATATCAATTGTCGTATATTTCTTCAGTATCATCGCAACAATATCCGTACCACCACCGGATGCATCTACGTAAAACAGCATTGCCGCTGCAACTGCCGGAAGAGCAATCGCATAGGCAAGCTCCAGCATCGGCTGATTGGTAAGCGGTGCGCTGATCGGCATCATCTTCTCCATCAGGCTCAGCACTACGGAGGACAATACAGTAGCATAAGCCGTCTTCAGTCCAAAGCTTTTGCCGAGCACCGCAAACCCAATTACCAGCAGTGCCAGATTAATCACCAGGTTAATCTGAGCTGCTGAGATTCCAAGAATCTCATTTAACACTACCGCAAGACCGGAAACTCCTCCAAACGAGAAATGATTTGGGAATTTAAATGCATAAATCCCCAAATCCATAATGATCACTGCCAGTGTTATTACTATATAATCTTTAAAAAGTTTGATTGCTTTATTACTCATAACCGTTCCACCTCTCTGGAATCCATACTTTCTCTTCCTATATACTAGAGTAATACACATTCTTTCTATTGTGAAACAGTTTTATCCTAGTCCACGCTACAACATTTTTATTGTAGATGGATCATATTGCTTTCTGACCTCTTTTTTCATAATTTGAATCAGTTCATGCATTGCCTTCGTCACGTATTTTCCCTTGCGGTATACTACGGATACTTCCATATGTGTCCATGGATATTTCAGCCTAAAAAGCTGCAGTTCTCCGAGACTGTTATCCATAAGCAGCGTATGAAGAAGTGACGTCGGATAAAATGCAACACCGATGCCCGCCGCACACATTTCACCTACCGTCTCAATATTCTCCGTCTCTACCACTGTATGCGGTTTCATATTTTCCTCTTTGAAGATCTCATCTGCAACATCTCTGGAAATGTTGCCTTCTTTATTTAACAAAAAGGACATATCTTTCAGACAGCTGATCTTACCTGTCTGGATCAGGGTATTCCGAATGTAATCTGCTTTCTCCTTTGCCAGCTTCTTGAACAGATCCTCGGAGATAGCAAGCACCACATCCTCTTCCGCCAGTTCCGTGAATACCATATCTTTAGCATCTTCTGTGCATGGTCCTACCGCCATATCAATCGTCTCATCCCGCAGTGCCTCCCACAGTTCCCTGGTATTGCCCTCCAGAATATGCACCTCAATTAACGGATACTGCTCCATGAACTCCGGTAATACTTTCGGCAGGATCAGCCGGCCTCTGGTGTGCGAAATACCGATGGTCAGCTCGCCACGCTTTTCTTCCTTAACTTCGCTGATCTCCTGCAACATTGCCTGATAGCTGTCCTCCATCTGAACCGCATATTTATAGAAGATCTCTCCCGCTGCTGTAAGCTTCATCGGAGTCTTCCGGTCAATCAGAGAGATCCCTACATCCTTCTCCAGCGAAGCAATATGATTACTCAATGCCTGCTGGCTGATAAATAACTTCTCTGCCGCCCTGGTAAAATTCAATTCTCTTGCCGCTGTAATAAAATACACCAGATTCAAATGATTGATCATAAGGATAGTTCTCCTTTTTTCTTCTTCGTCTCATAGTCTTTCAACGATGCGATCGCTTCCTTCGATAATGGGAATAACGCTATCATATTAAATATTGTCATAAGACCGATTCCCACATCGCCAAGATCCCATACAAAGGTATAGGCTGCCTGACATCCGACGAACAGCATCACCAGTGCCAAAATCTTATACAATGTCTGGGACAGCCAATTATCGCCAAACAGATACGCCACATTACTGCGCGCATAAAACAGAATTCCAATAAAGGTTGAAAAGCTGAACAGCAACAGCATCACGGCAATAAATACAACCCCGGCCTGTCCCATATGATATTCCATAGCAGACTGCAGCAGATCCATACCTGCCAGTCCGCTTACGGTCTCTTCCGGTGCCAGAAGCATCAGCATGGCTGAGCAGCTGCAGATCACCAATGTATCAATAAACACGCCCAATGCCTGCAACAATCCTTCCTTTGTCGGATGATCGATATCTGCCGCTGCCGCCGCGCAAGGTGCCGAACCGGATCCTGCTTCATTTGAAAACAGTCCACGTTTAACTCCATTCATGATCACAGCACCAAAGCCGCCCGCTGCTACCTGACGAATACCAAATGCCTCTGCAAAGATCCGTTCAAAGATTGCCGGAAGCTGTCCCACATTTTTCAAAATGATAAATACCGTTACAAAGAAATAGCATCCAGCCATAATCGGAACTACCACATCCAGTACTTTTACCGTCGCATTCTTCCGAAGTACGATCACCGCTGACACTATAGTCAATGCAACGGCTGTCCAAAGTGTCGGAATATGAAATGCATTTTTCAATGAAGTGGATACCGAATTACCGATCACCTGACTGATCCCACACCAGCAGATCAATCCGGAAATAGCAAACAGTACGGCCAGTACAGATCGTTTCAGCTTCTTTCCCCGTACACGTTCTGCAAGAGAATGCAGAAAATATGCCGGGCCTCCCCTATAACCGCCATAAAGCGGATCTTTTTCTTTGTATATCTGTGCCAACGTTGCCTCAATAAATGCGGTAGCCGAACCTACAATTGCAGTTACCCACATCCAGAATACGGCACCGGCACCTCCTGCTGACACAGCCGCTACAACACCTACCAGATTTCCCATGCCGACTCTGGTGGCTGTTGATACGATCAATGCCTGCAGTCCGGAGAGTCCATCCGATTTCTTCTCCGTGGATACGGTAATCTTAATCATATCCGGGAAAAGACGGATCGGCAGAAACCTTGTCCTTATCATAAAGAAGATTCCAGCTGGAACAAGAATCAGTACCAGCAGAGACAGCGCCACTGAATTTCCTCCGGGAAGCGGGATCTTCACCAGGTCTCCCCATAGGAAATTATATATCCAATACACTATTTTCATTATACAAACCTCTCTCTTTCACATATATATATCAATACTTTACACTATTAAAGCGATAATATCAACACCAATTATTGACAACCCCAGTACAGCACAGATATAATAAGATTTAGGCATTTTAATTGTACTTTTTTTCTGAAAGGAATTTAATAATTATGAAACAGGTTATCTTAACAGGAGACCGTCCGACCGGGCGTCTCCATGTAGGACACTATGTAGGTTCACTGAAAGAACGTGTCAAGCTTCAGAACTCAGGAAAGTTCGATGAGATTTACATCATGATCGCCGACGCACAGGCTCTGACAGACAACGCTGAGCATCCGGAGAAAGTTCGCCAGAATATTCTTCAGGTTGCACTGGATTATCTGGCATGCGGTATTGATCCTGAGAAGGCTACTATTTTCATCCAGTCCATGGTTCCGGAGCTTACAGAGCTTAGTTTTTATTATATGAACCTGGTGACTGTATCCCGTGTACAGCGTAACCCTACGGTAAAGGCTGAGATCCAGCAGCGTAACTTTGAAGCCAGCATTCCGGTTGGTTTCTTCTGCTATCCGATCAGTCAGGCAGCCGATATTACTGCATTCCGTGCAACTGCTGTTCCGGTTGGTGAAGACCAGATGCCAATGATCGAGCAGTGTAAGGAAATCGTTCACAAATTCAACAGCGTATACGGCGAAACTCTGACAGATCCTAAGATCGTACTTCCGGACAATCAGGCATGTCTCCGTCTGCCAGGTATCGATGGCAAAGCCAAGATGAGCAAATCTCTCGGCAACTGCATCTATCTGTCTGACGAAGCGGATGACATCCGTAAGAAGGTCATGTCCATGTTCACAGATCCGAACCACCTTCGTGTCGAAGATCCGGGACAGGTAGAAGGCAATCCGGTATTTATCTATCTGGATGCATTCAGCCGCCCAGAGCATTTTGCAGAGTTTCTGCCAGAGTATCAGAATCTGGACGAGCTTAAGGCTCACTACTCCAGAGGTGGACTTGGTGATGTTAAAGTCAAGAAGTTCCTGAATAACGTTCTTCAGGCTGAGCTTGCTCCGATCCGTGAGCGCCGTAAGATGTGGGAGTCACGCATTGAAGATGTATATGATCTTCTGAGAGTCGGCAGTGAAAAAGCCCGCGAAACTGCAGCTTCTACACTTCATGATGTACGTCACGCTATGAAGATCGACTACTTTGAGGACAGTAACTTACTGAAATAAATTCAAAAGTACTTATAAAAGCCATCGGCATTCAATAGAATCTGCCGATGGCTTTCGTAATCTCTTACCGTATAAAATTGGTCGGTGTCTTCGGCTCTGTCTCCGGCAGTCCGAACTTCTCTTTTCCAAGCTGGATACTCTTCATCAAGAATGTCATATTCCGTGCAAGTACGCGCATGGTCTGCATTCCTTCCAGATCCCTGCTTGCCTCTCCCGGTGCTGCACCATGTACACTGTTCCAGTACTGGCTGGACGCAACCGGCATACCTGAGATGGTAAAATACTTATTCAGCTCATCGAATGTTGCTGATAATCCACCTCGTCTTGCTACTACTACGCCGGCCCCCACCTTCATGGTTTTGGCAAACCCGGTGCTGTGGAACAAACGGTCAAGAACCGCAACCAGAGATGCATTGGCAGATGCATAATACACCGGACTTCCTACAACCAGTCCGTCTGCCTCCTCAAACTTCGGTGCAATCTCATTTACCAGATCGTCATATACACATTTACCAAGCTTACGACAGGCTCCACAGGCAACGCATCCGCGAATGGCATCATTACCAATATTCACGATCTCTGCCGCAACTCCCTCCTGCTCGAATACTTTCTTCATTTCCTGCAGCGCTGTGGCTGTATTGCCCTCTTTGTGCGGGCTTCCGTTGATCATTAATACTTTCATCTATATTGCCTCCTTTATGTAATATCTATCCTCTATTCTTCTGAATCCGTCTGAAATCTGGACAAATGCTCATACGGCAGAATCAAACGTCCCCGATACAGTCCGCATCCGTCATTTACATGGCTGTTATCCGTGGCTGCAAACATATTCACATCGAGATCTTTCATTTGAAGATTCAGAAGTTTCATGCCACGTTCGTAAGCATCATCAAAATACCTGCATTCACCTTCCGGGATCGCCTCTCTTCTGGATCGGTCTTTCTCCTGAGCCTTTTCATAGAGTCTGTGATTCGCCGAACCGATCTCCGCCACATCGTCCATTTCCTTCGTCCGGAGCTGCACCTCCACATAACTTCTGGAACTGTTATCATAGAATGTAATATGCAGCGACTGGTACTCATTGACCCCATTATGAGAAATATAATCCCGATAGTAAGGATGGACCTCCTCTTTTAAAAACGGTGAAGTACTCTCCATGATTCCCCCTGTAGGCTCCGCAGTAAATCCACGTTCTTCCAGAAACTCCGGCAGAATATTGGCAATCTGATATAGATACTCTAATTCCCGTTTTTTCCTGTCTTCCTCTGAATCCGTATAACATTTCGGTAACGAAATGACAATACGATAAGCAATAAAATCCCGGAAACAACTCAGTCTGTCTTTCAGCTGAGCCACAGATGGATAACTGCCGTATTTTTCATAATAATCATAGATATATTCCACAATATACCCATTAAACTTCTCTTCTGCCCGGATCAGAGATTTGATCCGCCCCCGGAAAGTAAATGCAAGAAATGGATATTCCTTCGCCATATATCGATAAAATTCCCGTATTTTCTGAGACTGCGCAGTCAGGAAATCATTATGCTCCAGCATTTCCTGGATATGAATCAGAAAATTACTGTGAACCAGATCAATCTCATTATGATTAACTTTGGCATCTTTTCTCAGATCCCTGATGTAATTATTCAATATCCGAAAAATGGTACTTCCGGAATAGAGATAATCATTCAATGTTACCATCTTATCACCTTCCGTCTTCTGTTACTCCACTTTCAGTGCATTCGGGTAAATGCGCTGAAGTCTGGCATCATCAAATCGCTCATCCATCGTCTGCTGCCAGCTGTATGTGGCTTTCACATCATGTGCTCTCTGATCACTTCGTACTAACGCCATGATCGAAACTATCATATTACAACACATAAATACAATCAATATCCAGGTCAGAATTTTACCGATTTTCATCGGTATTTTCTCAATCCAACCGGAAATAACCGGATATAAAAGTTTCAGCCACACGACTGCCGCAATGCCCCAGAAAAAGCAATACAGCAGATTGATCCTGCCGCCCAGATTGAACGGAATATCGCTGTAATCCCAGAACACCTTACCAAATACGATCTCTGAGAACACGCTACACAGATACTCATATGCTCCTCCCAAAAAAGTGCCTGCCATAAATATGTATCGATCTGATCTGTCACGATACCGGTAAAGCAGCATCGTTGCGCCCGCAATACCAAGTCCCCAGACTACACTGAACGGTCCCCAGACCACACTGCTCCTGCTCATCCAGACACCTCCGGTGATCCTGCAAAATATCGTCTCTACGATGTCTCCTAAAAATGCACCGATCAGAAACAGCCAGACAATCTTATAAAATCCGCAGCCATAAGCAAATACAGTCGAAGACATCTCATCTCGCTCTGCCTTTTCAGCCAGAATCTCCGCACGTTTACCTTCTTTCTCCGGATAAGCTCTGCGGATACGGCGGTCGATCCATCCATAGATCTTCCTCTCCAGATTAGAGCTGATACCAGTAAGCCACGAGTCAACTGCTTCCCACTGTTCCATCCTGCGGCTTCGTCCTGACAGAATAATCAGCGTCGCTGCCATATCAAGTACCAGCACACCCACCAGCACCCACAGCACTATCCTACCGACTGTATATGGCAACAGATGGTAGATGTCTTCCAGCAGCGGATTCCCCCAACGCATCATAACCGCACCAAGTGCTCCCCACAATACAGATGCAGACAGACAGATATATCCATCCAGATTCCATTTACGATTTGAATAATCCCACCATCTCTCATGGTACATTCGCTCAATCATATGACCTGCCACCCATTCAATCACGGTAGCCAGAATCATACACTCAGCAAACAGCCAGAAACCCTGCAGTTCCTGGCAGAAAACTGTTATCACCGTCAATGCCACACCGTAGATGATACAAAACGGTGCATTGACAATACCTCTGTTTGTAAATTTTCTCCGACTCAGTGCTGCCGAAGCAGTCTCCAGTACCCAGCCAAGGAAGCTGGCACTGAAAAAGAGCCAGAGAAGCTCATATCCTGTGTACATTTATTCTTTTCCTTTATTCTCTTTCTTCTCACGAATCTCCCGAATCGCTTCCCGCACTGCCTCTTCTTCCTCTTCCTTGGCAATCTTACCAGCCAGCGATACCGTGCTTACTACATTACAGATCAATATTAATGCCAGCGGCACCAGAATCATCGGGATAAACATCAACGGATTCGCAGCCAGTCTCGACAGCTTGCCGATCAATGTTGAAGAACCGACCACCTTTCCGACCAGATATCTGGAATCCGCCGGATAGGCATCGATGACATTATTGCCATCTCCTTTGGTCTCATAGATATAATGGTCATCCTCCTGCTGAATCGACACTACGCGATGTGTATTAACTGCCCCATCCAGTGCCGGGTCTGATGAATAAAATGAGATCACATCTCCTTCTTTAATCTCAGAGGAATCTGTCTTTTTCACCAGAATCATCGTATCAACACCATACGTTGGCTCCATACTTCCCGTTGTAATGCGAAGCGCCGAATATCCTGCAATATTCGGTGCTTCTCCTGGTTTCGTCAATAATACAATAATTAATACAACAACTGCCAATGCAATGACCAGTACGGAAATAAGATTCATCAGAGCAAAAAATGCTTTCTTTATCTTCATTTCTCATCATCCTCTTTGGTCTGCTTACGGTCACGTCGTTCCTGAAGTGTCTGTACAATATAGCGTGACAGACTGTTTGCTTCAGCCTTGGCAATTGCCTTTTCTTTTTCTTTCTCCGCAGCCAGCATACGCTGTACAGCATCTGCCGTCTCCTGCTTCGCACGTTCAATTTCATGCTCTGCGTCTTTACAGATGGCTGCAATCTGCTGCTCTGCGTCTTTATGTATGACCGCAATCTGCTGCTCTGCATCCTTGCGCACAGCTTCAACTTCCTGTGCAGCTTCTGCCTTCACTGCCTGAATCTCAGCATCCGTCACATCCTTTGCTGCCTGTGAGCGAATATCCCTTATTGCCCTGGCTGTCTGGTCTCTTCTGTCTCTTTTCTTGCAGCAAACCTTTTCATGTTTCTCAATTGAGCATACATATTTTATTATAAAAAATTATTCTTTCATACGCAACTATTTGAAACGGTGTTTTTTGTTTTCATAACAAAAAATAGCAAAAAAACAGACAGTCACTACTGCGACTGTCTGCCATAAATAATACTATCGCCCATTGAATTAACTGATAACTTAATGTGTTTTCCGAGAAACTAGATTATAAATTCTGCCCCCCCCCCGAAATTCACTGACTTTTCATACAATTTTTTAATTCCCTGTCCTTCTTTATCCTTGGAATCGAACATCTCATTGCCTTCTGCGTATACAGTGTTATAGATGTCATCCTGTATATCCTTGAGGCACTCCAGAAGCAACGGATTAAATATGCCACATTCTCCATTAAAGATCATCTTCATCGCTGTCTCATGCGAGAAACTCTTCTTGTATACACGCTTACTTACCAGTGCATCATATACATCCGCAAGTGATACCACCTGTGCCGAAATCGGAATCTCTTCCCCTTTTAGACCATCCGGATAGCCTCTTCCGTCATAACGCTCATGATGCCATCTGCACACCCGATATGCAGTCTTAACCAAAGGCTCATCCTGATACATGGTCAGTTCTTCCAGGATTGAAGCTCCGATCACAGTATGCTGCTTCATGATCTCAAATTCTTCATCTGTCAGCTTGCCACGCTTGTTCAGAATCTTATCATCAATACCGATCTTACCAATATCGTGAAGGGATGATGCCATCACGATTGTCTCGCGATCCTGCCAGGTCAGATCATACTTATCCGTCTTCTGCACAAGTCTGCTCAGGAGCATCTTAGTCAGTACGTTGATATGCTGTACATGTGCTCCGCTTTCTCCGTTACGAAACTCAACGATGTGGCTCAGAATACCGACCATGATCTGACGGTTCTGCTCCTTGTCTTTCATCTGCTCTGACAAAATGGATGTCAGACGCCTCTGCTTTGCATACAGCTTGATCGTATTATACACACGTCTGCGCACAATCATAGCATCATACGGACGTCTGATATAATCGGATACTCCCATCTCATATGCTGTTCTGATAAAGGTATTCGAATCCTCACTGGATATCATGATAACCGGAATATCATCGATAATCCCTTTACTATTCATCTTCTCCAGCACTTCAAATCCATCCATAACAGGCATCACAACATCCAGAAGAACCAGTGAGATCCGCCGGCCGTACCTGGACAGCATATCCAGTGCCTCTTCGCCATTCTCTGCCTCCAGTGTATCAAAATTATCCTTCAGCATCTCACACAGAATGGCTCGGTTCATCTCCGAATCATCTACGACCAGGATACACTGATCAGACTTCTTCTTACCTGCAGACAGCACTGCATGCTCTGGCATCTCTATAATTCCCCATTCCGTCGAAATCGAATTCTTATGTGTCTTTGCCTGATACATATATCTATCTGCTCTTGCCGCGACGTCGCAAATCGCCTCATTCTTCGCCATGACGCCGCCGATGCTAACCGTTATCTGCTGATTATGGCTGTTCGATACTTCTGCAGATGAGATCAGTCTTCGGATCTCTCTGAGCTTTCCATCGAAGTTATCCTGAGAAATGCCAGGCATCACCAACAGAAATTCATCGCCGCCGATACGCACCAACGAATCTGTCTTACGGATCAGATTCAGGATCACAGATACCTCTGTCTTTAAAATCCGATCTCCGATATCATGTCCGTATGTATCATTCGCCAGCTTAAAATCATCCAGATCAAATATTGCAACACCGGCAGACAAGACACGTTTTTTCAAGTGCTCCTCATAATAGCGTCTGTTATATGCTCCGGTCAGCGCATCTGTGTACAAGGCTTTATAAAACACTTCTGCGTCCTGACTCTCCTGACTGTCGATTGCATTCTCCATATTGCTGTCTGAATCATCAAGAGTCTGGATCAGTTCCATAACATACGGCTTACCATCAATCTCCAGATATCTGGCAGTCACTTCATAAAGCTCTGAGCCTATATATTTAAGCTTCGTCTTCTGTCTATGTTCTTCTATTGACATCACAGACACACAGTCTTGGCAGTACTCACCACCGCCAAGGCATGACTCACGCCAACATGCATCATCTGAATTATCCACGCACAGCTCATCTCTGCTCAGTAAACGCACTTTACTATATACTTTTGAAAGGATGTCCATCTCCATCCTTGCCTGTTCCATCGTTCTCTTGATGTCTGTCCTCATTGTCTATCCTCTGTTCTCGTTCTGCCATCTGCGAATTGCATTCTCTGTTCTCTGATATTCTCTGTCAACTGCCGCCTGAGATGCTTCACTTCCTTCGATCACGCGCCCCCGCAGATCCTCTGTAAGCTGCGCACTCACTTCATACAGTGAACTAAAACCCAGATTCAGACAGACACCTTTTAATGTATGTGCGCCGCGGAATGCCGTCTCTGCATCTCCGGCTGCAATACCATCTTTTATCATCTGATAACTTTTATCATCCAAAAAGCGCAGTGTAAAACGTTCTACCAGGCTGTCACTGCCCATACGCCGAAGTACATCTTCATAATCTGCGCCCATTTCTTTGTAACATTCTTTAATATCCATTTCTTCCTCCTGTATTCCCGATAACTCAAGAAGTATGATGATAAAAGTCTAACTACCGAGAATGTGTGTAAATCTCAATTTTTATTATAGTCTATCGCAAAAGCTATCACAAGTACAACTTTCGCAATGTTCAGCCAATGATCAAGCTGATCATTTTTCCGCCTTTTTAGGCAAAGATAATATCACTACAGCACCAATAATACCGACAAATCCAAGCAAATCCATCACCGAAAATGCCACACCCATAAATAATACAGATGCGATCGTTGCCGTCAACGGCTCTACAGATGCAAACAGACTCGCTCTGGATCCGCCGATCAGGCGCACTCCTTCCATGTAGAATCCGAAAGAAAGTACTGTTCCTACAATAATAACCACACCTGTACAGAGAAACGTCTGCCAGTCCCAAGTAATAAGCGGTGTGGTATTCCACGGTCTCACAAACGGAAGCAGGGCGATGCCGCTGACCAGCATACCCCATCCTACGATTGCAAACGTACTGTACTCATCCATCAGATTACCCGGAAGCAGGTTATAGAATACCGTTGCCACTGCTGACATAAGTCCGAGCACCAGGGTTGTCTTAGAAATGCTGAGTTCTGTTAGGTGTCCATGCGTTGCAAGCAGGATAATTCCGCCAAAAGCAAGAATCAGAGCCACGCGCTCTGACAGCTCCGGAAGCTTTCGATTACGGATGGACAGATATATCATGATCATAACCGGTGCCGTATATTGAAGCACTGTTGCGATGCCCGCATTGGAATCGTCCACTGCCATATAATAAGTCATCTGGCAGGCAGCAATACCGATCACGCCATACAGGATCATACGAATCGTATGGCGGGCATTCTTCCACACCCGAAAAGTATCTTTTTTCTGCTTCATATAGACAGTTGTTAACAGTATCAGTCCGGCAATGATCAGCCGGACATTAACCAGCCACTGCGCCGTCATCCCTTTATGTTCAAATGAATACTTGCCAAAGACGCCTGCAAGTCCCCAGAACACGCCGCCCATCAATGTAAGTGCTGTTCCCCGCATGGTCTCACGCCGCCTCATTTTCTCTGACATTTCTATATTAGTATTTTCCACTTTAACCCTCTCACTCTCTTTTGTAATTACACACTGCATTTATTGTAGCAAAAACGTATCTGGAATCCAACCCTCATTTTCGACGCGTTTTCATACTTTCTGTCATTGACAAGCCTTCATCCTTCTACTATAGTTAAATAAATATGCATTTTTTACATCTGCATGGATTATAGAAAAGAAAACGAGGTCATTGTATGAATCTGTTAAAAGAAATTCTTATATTAGTGATCGGCTTTGTACTGCTGATTAAAGGTGCTGATTATTTTGTGGAAGGGAGCTCTTCCGTTGCCAGACGTCTGAAAGTACCGTCTCTCATCATCGGTATGACGATCGTAGCAATGGGTACCAGTCTCCCGGAATGCGCAGTCAGCGTAACTGCTTCCCTGGCAGGCAATAACACTCTGGCTGTCAGCAATGTAGTCGGTTCTAATATATTCAATCTGATGGTTGTCTGCGGAGTCTGTACACTGTTTGCTCCACTGACTATTAAAAAGGATACATTACAGAAAGAATTCCCACTTTCCATCCTCTGTGCCATCCTGCTGATGTTTCTCGGATACTTCGGCATGACACTGGGACACGTAGAAGGTGTGATTCTCCTGATCATCTTTGTCGGATATCTCCTGTGGATGATCCAGGCTGCCAGAACTGCCCGTAAAAAGCATATAAAAGAACGTCTGATGACCGAAGAAGTGGAATTTACTGAAGATGATATTGATATTCTTCCGGTCTGGAAATGTCTGATCTTCATCGTCGGTGGTATGATCGCCATCAAATACGGCGGTGACTTTGTTGTAGATGGTGCATCTGTGATTGCAGCAGGGCTCGGTCTCAGCCAGACACTGATCGGCCTTACTATCGTAGCTACCGGAACTAGCCTTCCGGAACTTGTCACTTCCATTGTTGCAGCGCGCAAGAATGAAGTAGACATGGCACTTGGTAATGTCATCGGTTCCAACATTTTCAACATCTTATTTGTACTCGGCATCGCAGCATCCATCAGTCCGGTTGCGTTTCTGTTGGAGAATATCATCGACATTATTATCCTGGTAATCATGAGTCTGATCGTCATGGCCTTTGCATGGACTTCCCAGACGATCAAACGTAACGAAGGCATCATCATGCTGGTGCTTTATGCTGTTTATCTCGTGTACATCTGTATACGATAATAATACTTTGCTTATTCACCATTATCTGAGCATATATTCATTCAACTGACTTCTCTTGTCGATATTTAACTTCGTATACACTGTAGACAGATGTTGTTTGACTGTACGCTCGGATAACCGCATATGCTCCGCAATCTCTGCATTGCTCCATCCTCTGCTCGCCAACATGGCAATGGTGAATTCTGTTGTTGTCAGATTATCCGCCACTTCTTCATTGGTATCTGAATTATGGATCCTGCGCCATCCATAACTGAACCGGTATGTAATCTCGATAATTCTCTTATAATCTTCCGGCCAGTCATCCCGCATACAGGTCTCGATCAATCCCTGCAATAACCCATGATGTTCTCCGATACCCTCAATCAGATCGTCTGGTCTGGCTGTCTCCCATGCATCCATAAAATACTTTTTAGCAAGCTCGGTTTTTCGAAGATTCATGGCATCCATAGCTCCCATCAGATCCAGATAGATCCGTGCGATCGGATAGGTCTTTGTGCTCATACTCTGACAGGCCTGTACTATTCCTAAGGACTGTCCATATTCCTGCTTCAGGTACGCTTCATGCGCCATTACGTAGCATCCCCAGAACCGCATTCCTTCCGGAAGGAAACGGATGCTCTCTGCCATGTTCGGAAGTCCGTCTGTCGGCAGATGAAGAAGCACCCTCGATGCACCGCCTATAAATGCCAGCAACGCCTTATTCGCCTGATCTGCATGTTCATACTGTGCCAAGCTCTCCTGCAGGCGGTCCAGCCCTCGCCTCGCATCACGGATATGATTAAGCGACAGATTCGCAAAGGAACAGATCAGACAGGCAGACATCCGAACCATCGCATTCTCGTGATTCAGATATGGGCTGGCATATTCTACCGCCTTCTCATGCTGTCCACTGAAATAATAATACTCCGCATATGCCATTTTCTTCACATCCGGATCTGTCAAGGACTCTATAAACTCCATACATGTTCCCGGTTCAAATGCAGTATTCATCAGAAGCATAGGAATGTATTCCTGAACTGTCATCGTCATTGGTACTGCAGTCATTTCCTCTGCTGTAACGTTCTTCATCTCGTTCCACCCCCTTGTATATTATAATTATAACATATTTTTTCCTGCTCACCTGTGCAAATCGTCCGTTTTCGTCTGATTAACCGTCCCCTTCCGGTAATGCGGCGGTGCATAGATCACGGAAAGTTTCAGCGGTATCTTGCCAATATTAATGATATTGTGCCAGTTTCCCGATGGTACAAACACTGCATCTCCGCGGCACATACTCTCCTGCAGATCCATACATTTTCTGCGTCTGCCAACCTTCACGATCGCATTGCCCTGCTCCACTCTGATATACTGATCCATGTCTTTATGAAACTCAGGTCCTGTCTCTTCGCAGGCAGAAATACTCATTACCGTCATCTGCAGATAACATCCTGTCCATACAGCTCTCCGATAATTCCGGTTCTGTATCGTGCACTGCTCCGCATTAACTACATACGGATTCATGCCATAATCTCTCTGCTCTGCACATTTCTCACAGTTCATGCCATGCCTCACATTTTTCTTCTCAATTTAAGTATATGTATCTCACTGGAAAATGTGTCCGCGAAGGGCAAATGCTTTAAATTCTTCAATAAATTTCTTCATGTTCTCTTCCTTGTACCTTATGATAAGTTTTCCTTAATACACAGTGTATCTCACAACAGATACATTTTCAACTTCTTCATTCCGGTTGACTCATACTGATATTTTCAGTATAATCCAATAGAACTTTACAACACACGGAGGATAATAAATATGGATTTTCGTCAGATTGCTATGATACAGAAATTAAAATCCGATGTGAACCTCTTTCGGGCTAATCATCCGAAATTTCCGATGTTCCTGAAAGCGGTATCGCAGGATGCTATAGAGGAAGGTTCGATCATCGAGATCAACGTCACTACGCCAGAAGGTAAAAAGTACTGTACCAATGTCAAGCTGAAAGCAGACGACATTGCACTGTTTGAATCACTGAAATCAATACAACAGTAAGAAAATAGGAGGAATTTCCCGTTTAAGTGAAATTCCTCCGTTTAATCACAGACATACTTTCTTTTTTCCTTTACTCATCTTCTCCGCCTTCCTCTCGCGCCGGAATCCCCACTACATATACGAAACCTGCTCTATATATTCCTCCAATGTTGGAAATGACAGATCTTCTCCCATGCACACTGCCAACATATCATCACGCAATGCCTTTGCCTCCATTGATTCCATATGCTCAAGCTCCTGCATAACATCCTGACTCTTTTTCAGCAGATTCTCTGGAACATTATCCCATTTTTCATGGAATCTCCTGCACCGACAGTATAATTCCTTATCTGCAAGATATGACCGCATGGCCTCTACCATATACTTCGGGCACCCATTCATATCCATATGCCGGATCACATTTTTCAGATCAATCGCATCCGATAATGCATCATGACATACCTCATTGCCCAGTCCGCACAAATATTTCAAGTTCGCAATTCCAATACTGCGCAGTTTCAGTTTTCGGGAATAAATCACTTCGATATCCTTCATCATACGAAGCATACGATTTACGATTTTTCTGGACTTTTTTGAAATCATCTCCCGATACTCCATAAGATCTCTCTGAATCACGATCTTGTCCGGTCCCCATACGAAGATATGCTCCACCTCATGCTCGTCCAGCTTTTTACCAACTTGTTCCATCACTTTTTCATAAGATGGCGCATGCCTAAGATCCTTTTCTGTAATTCCTGTAAGCTCCCGGAATTTATCATGCAATTCGCCTTCCATATGAATGTATGAATGAAATCTGTCCACTTCCTCAAAACCACCGCGACAGATTACCATTCCAACAGATACCAGCTTCGCCGGGCGTCCATGTTTCTGCTGTGTTGTTACATATTCTGTATCCAGAAATGCAACTGTTTCATTCTTTAATATATCCCATACAACCAGAGTCTCTTTGGGCTGCTCTTTTCTATATGTTCTCTTTTTATGCTTCATCTTTGTCACCGCAAAGTCCTCCCAGTATATAATCTCGTATCACTTTATATGCCTCATACAATTCCTCATAATGAACACGGCAATTCGCCGGACTGGTCGATGGCAGACAGATAATCTCCCGCCCGGTCTCTTCCTGACAATACCTTTTATATAATTGTGCCGCTTTCTGCCCGGTTGCAAATATTGCCTGAATATCAGCTTCTTTTAATATCCGGTTCATATCATTCGGCTCCGGGTTACGGATACTACTGTCGTCCGCACCATGTATCTCACAGCCTGCCAGCACATCCCATACCGCAATATGATTCCGCAGTGCAAATGCAATCTTCTCTTCCTTTGTCTCTGGTAAAGCCTCTCCGCACACATCCGAAACAACTTTCCAAAAACGATTCCTCGGATGGCCATAATAGAATCCCACTTCTCTGGACTTTGGCGATGGCATGGTGCCAAGCATCAATACTTTGGAATCCTTATCATATATCGGTTGAAATTCATGTGTCACATGTTCCATTTCGTTCATTTTCTTCTGCCCTCATAGTCTTTTATCTGCCTGTTTTCTTCTCCATCTTCGACAGACTCCCATACATGGTTCCTGGTGCAAGCACAATCTCTCCATCAGTAAGTTCTTTTACCTTTCTATGTATCGTAGTTCGATATACAAAGCATATCGCACTGCGATATAATTATCAATAGTCTTTAGTTGTTTTTGATTGTTAACCAATCACGCGTATGTGGTTGACAATCTGTTTTTCACGTGCTAAAGTAACATAAGAATAATAAAAACGAAACGGAGAATGAAAATGAATCTTAACAATACTCAGGAATTACAAAAGAATAAAACCTATGCCTTGACAGCAACCGCTCTAATGACTGCTGTCACCTGCATTCTCGCACCATTATCTGTTCCAATCGGTCCGGTGCCAATATCACTTACCAATTTTGTAATTTTCCTGTCTCTCTATTTGTTGAACTGGAAAAAAGGAACTTTAAGCCTTCTGATTTATCTGTTACTCGGACTTGCCGGTCTTCCTGTTTTCTCCGGATTTGCCGGTGGAATCGCTAAACTCGCCGGTCCGACAGGCGGATATATCATCGGCTTTATCCCAATGGCAATTGTTGCTGGTATAATCATTGACAAATTTCATCAGAGATGGATTCAGATACTTGCTATGATTATCGGAACAGCAATCTGCTATGCATTCGGAACCGTGTGGTTCTGCTTCCAGTCCGGATATACCGTAGCTGCTGCTCTTGCAGTCTGCGTCATTCCATTTATCCCGGCTGACCTGATTAAGATTGTTATTGTAACAGTAATCGGACCAATGATACGGAAAAGATTAGGAACTGTAATTGAATAATCCCCCCTTATAGAAAAGGTGGATCTGCCGAATATTCAGCAAATCCACCTTTTCTTGTTATTATCACTTTGTATTTTCATCATTCGTAATAGTCTGCTCTAGATACAACAGCCGCCAAAATAACAGCCATGCCAACTATCTTTTTCATATTTTTGCCCATTCCTTTAAAACTCCTGTGCTTTTGTTTCTATCTTTCCATTATTTCTTACTTTATTTTTTCTTCCCACTCAGCTTCTTTGAACCCTGTAACGACAAGATCATCACCCACTACCAACGGACGTTTTACCAGCATTCCATTGCTAGCTAAAAGCTTCAACTGCTCGTCCTCACTCATAGTCGGGAGCTTATCTTTCAGCTTCATCTCTTTGTAAATCATACCGCTGGTATTGAAAAACTTCTTAAGCGGCATGCCGCTCTTCTGATACCATTCTTTTAATTCTTCATATGTTGGATTCTCCTCAACAATATGACGTTCCGTATATTCAATCTCGTGACTGTCCAACCATTTCTTTGCTTTCTGGCAGGTTGAACACTTAGGATACCAAATAAATAACATATCAATTTCCTCCAATCCGTAAATCACTTTGTATTTTCATCATCATTTCTCAGGAAGATAATGTCATCTTCGCCATAATTTTCTCTGCCGGTATACGTCACCGTCAAATTCACATAAAACTTTTCTTTCTCTTCCTCGGTCATTTCATCTATACGGTCATCAACATTTTTCTCGTAATATTCCGCTCTGTCATTGATGTCTGTAGTCTCAGACTCAAGCTGCTCTACATCCAGGGGCTGAAACGCCGAATCCGTATCCGTAGCTTGACTACAACCTGTAATTGCAGATACAACGGTCATAGAAATAATCGCCATGGCAGCTATCTTTTTAAAATTGTAACCCATTCCTTTAAAACCGCCTTACTTTTTCTGCTACTATCACCTTAAAAATCAAATTAACAACTAATTCTTCGGCATCTTCTCTTTTTCCACATAATGAATAAATGCTTCGATTTTATCAAATATTATATCCGAGCACATCCGATCATGAAGAATATCATGAGTTGCATCATTCATACAATAAATCTTTGTATTTTCATTATTTTTATGATATGCATGATACACCTTAGCAATACCCTTACCGAATCCGGCAACCGGATCTTTTTCTCCATAGATAAAAAATGTTGGTATCGTACTGTTATTTGATATCATTGCCTATAACTGCATACCCTTTGCTTGTAAAATATACATCACTCGCATGATGGAAACTGTCCTATCATCATTATCTACAATATATAGAACGCAATAATCATCTACTGGAACAATATGAAGTCCACGACTTTTCCACGGTTCTCTATCATAAAAACGATAGCGCTCTGGCATATCGTCAAGACTCATAATACACCTTTCGATTCTGTCCAACTGACCACTGGCATTCTCCGGTGACTGCAGTTCGTAGGCAATATATTCATATATGTTACGAATATCATTATCAGCCTGATCTGTAATTTCAACAGTGTAAATCATAGGTTATAATCCTTACGGATGTCTGCAAAAACTGCACTTGCTTCTCTTGTTCTTCCTGCTTTGATATCCGCATATCCTTTCTCAAGTTCTGCATTCAGTTCTGCTTCTGATAAAGCCGACATATCTACAGGACGAGAAGATGGAATTTTCACTTCAAAAGGAAGTCCTCTCTGAAGAATTATCTGTTTATAAAACATATTGATAGCATTGGATGCAGGAATACCAAGTGTGGACAAAATGCTTTCCGCCTTTTCTTTTACCTCTGGTTCAATACGAACATAAAGATTCGCTGATTTTGCTGCCATATAAAACACCACCTTTCCGATATTTTTATATTCATATTATAATCGATTGTGCGTACAACAGCAATACTACCTTCAAAATTTACAATCTGTTCATCAAAACTTATCAAAGTCCTCCTTACTGCATTTCCACCCAATTCTATTAGGAAACTGCTGAATAACTCGCCTCCAAATCTCCCGAACATTCAATCATGCATAAAATGATGAATAAATTATCAAGGAGCACATGCAAAAGCTGAAAAACAGCCACTCAAGCACCGCCTGAGCCGTTTTTCATTCCCATTGAGGGGAATTACCCTCAAATGGGCATCGCTTCAACCTTGTCCGTTCTTTCTACAAAAACAGGTCAACGGCTATTTTTAGACCTAACTAATGGTCCAGTTTCCATGCACTCGGCCTTTTTATGTTGGGAAATTCGCATTAAACAGAGAAGTAATTCTATTACTTCTTCGCATTCTCCTCCAATTCCAGCATGTACTTATCAAAGTCGGACATAAACAATCTGTCCTGAATAACACGATATTTTTCAAATTCGGTCTCGGCTTTTGCCTTGGCAATCTCTACTGTGATCTTGCCTGCATCCTGAAGAACCTCTCTGTCATCAGCCATCAGAAATAGATCCAGACGCTTTGCCCAGTCCTCCATTGTCATAGGAATATGACGTTCTGCACGGTCCTCCGCCAGATCCAGATAAGCTGAAACAATACGCTCTAGTGAACGCATTTCCTGCTCAGAAAGATAATTCTTCGCAACACTCACATCACTTTTTACAATCTTGCCTTCCGGTGCTGCTGCCGTATGTCCGTGAACTGCATAATGCAATATCCGTTATCTTCTGATAGAATCTACGCTCAGACAAACGGATCTCACGAATCTGCTCAAGCAAACGGTCAAAGTATTCTGTTGTGAGCACAGAACCACCATTTTTCAAGCGCTCGTCATCCATAACCCGTCCTTTGATGGTATAGTCCTTTGCAATTTGATTAACCCATTTGCGAAACTGTACTGCACGCTCAGAGTTAACCTTAAAGCCAACTGCAATGATCATCTCTAAGGAATAGTGATTTGTGCCATAGCTTTTTCCGTCAGCGTCAGTTATTCAAAATTTTCGAATAACTGAATCCTCCTGTAGTTCGCTATCCTCAAATATTTTCTTAGCCATCTCTCTTTCAGCTTCATTACCGTCATCCATAAACTGTGGATATAAAAGATGAGGTGTTACCGGGATAGCATTTTCATCAACAGCGAATCTGCTGTATCGTTTTGCATTTTTTACATTGGTTTTAACATCACCTGCATACGGACTGCACACATACACCAAAGGAAGATGGGCAGCCTTTTTATCAGCTGCCATTTCCTCACGGTGGATGTTGGTAAGAGCCTCGTATGTGGTCGGGTCAAAGTACCCTTCGTGATTAAACTTATCAACACCCATATCTTTTAATCCTCCTGTTCAATAACTGGTAAGATACCTTCATTCTTCAAAAGATCATAAAGGAAAAGTCTGCCCTTCTGAGTCCAGTAGGTATGCATCACACTTCTGCTCTCATCGATTGCATAGGTACGGGACTGTGTGTATCCGCATTCTGCATACTGCTGATATAAAAGCCAGGTCTTTCTGAACTTATACTGAACTCCAAGTTCGTGAAGAAGTTCATTGAACTTTCGACCACTCATACCGTAGTCCTTTGCAATCTGTGTAATAGGAACTGTGTTCTTGTTCTGTAAAATAAGGTCATAGTAGCTTGCCTTTGGCTGCATCTCTGCAATCTGCTGACGCTGAACAAGTGCCAGACATTCAAGCTGCTTTCTTCTTTCACGTTCTTCCTTAAGCTGTGTGAGTGCTGCAATCGCAAGATCAGGATTTTCCAAGATTTCATCAATGGCATACATTCCATGCTTACGGATAGTCGGAAGAACCTCTGCCGTTACCCAATGTTTGAATTTCTTCGCATTAGGCATTTTGCTGGAAAGGATAAGGCTGTAAAGTCCGGACTCATTGATGATGATGGTTTCCTTATCCTGGTTACCATCAAAGATCATGACCTTGTGTCTGTCCTCTTCATCTACATGGCGATTGATATCTCGACTACCGTTCTGGTACCCGAGGATGTCTGCTACATCCTTACCAACAAACATAACCTCACCTTTTACAGTTGCTGTTCTTACAGAGCCAAACTCTGTGCTGTTAAATACTTGTAATTCCATACGAATTACCTCCTTAAATAATTTCTTGGAGGTGTCACCCTCCTACCTGGTAGCCTTGGGAGAAGGGTTAAAAGGACGTTTTTGAAAAAAATTTTTTTAATTTGTTGATTGCACGTCTGTAACGATGACTGACATTATTGGAATCATCACTAATTTCTGCTGCATACTCACCAACGGTATAACCGTCAAGGGCAATAGCAATTACCATATCTGCCTGTGCAGGTTTAAGAAGACTTCTCAAAGTTTCACAGCACTCTTCGTATTCAAGCTGGTTATGTACTCCATCAATAGAACTGTTGAAGGCTGACTTATCAGCTGCTCTGAACATAATTGCCTCTTCTGTATTGACCTCAACTGTACCGTCCTTGCTCTTCATATAAGCGTTGCCAGTATGACGGTCATGCTTGTGCCAACTGTTGTAATCGGGCCTGTTGAATCTCTCTTCGATTACATCTTGGATTCTTTTTTCGTAGTCTTCCTGACTTTCTTCTTCTGAAATGGAGATATTTAACCATTTCTCCAATTCCATGTTTTCGACCTCAAGGGTCTGGTACTCGTTCTCATAACGAATCTTGATTTTCATAAAGTTCCTGCCTTTCTGCCTGGTTCTTGCAGAAGGGCACAGGAAACAAATAGGGTCGGTGCTTATAGAAGTACCGACCCATGAATTGCCTAAAAAAAGAGCATAAGGAAATAAGGGTACTTCTATCGCACCTTTCACAGGTTGCCCTGTGATCAATGCCGATATCTGTATCCCAATGCCCTTATAGCTAATCAGGCCTTGTGATATTATTTTTTAAGTGCCTCTGGCACTGAGATGGATACACATTTCTGTGTATCCATCTCAGTGTCAGGTGTTTTTATTTATAGTGTACACTGGAAATTTTTCTCGTGATGGACACGCCATGTCCGCTGAAAACTGCCGTAAAACACAAAAAAACCGGAGTTACCTACTTTGCCTATAAAGGCTTTTGTAGATAACTCCGGCGGTTAGCTCCTCGATTCTTTACGGGGCAGTTTGCGGTAGTTTCTAATTCATTCTTTTGCTGCTTTCATTATTGCTTGATTTACTTGGTATTGCATGTCTTCCCAAGAAATCGTTTCAAACTTATTTTTATTTATCTTTACCTCAAGCGTCACATCATCTCCGTTTACAATAACATTGCAGAAACGAGGTGGTATATCTTTGTCGCTGTGAAGATTTCTAATAGACGTCTTTATCAATCAACTCAACCTCCTTCTTAGAATGGCATTTCATCCATGTCATCAGCTATATCATCCTTCATGAATGCATCAATTGCATACATCACGTCATTGTTTACCTTCGGATGTTCCATACGCTCCTTTACAGTTGAGAACAGTAACTCAAGAAACGGAGCAACTGGTGTATCATCCTGTGAGGCTACCAACAATTGACTTCCCTTGGACGGTACATACATCCAGGCTTCTTTAGCAGCTGTAGAAGAATCTCCAACTTTATGAACGCTCTTCTCAATATCCATAAGATAAAGAGTTGTTCCATTTTTTAATCTAAGATTAAAACAATCTCCGGCAATATATGTCTTGGGACCAAAGGTCTTTGAATTGAATACGATTCTAGTTACTTCCTGCGGATATTCACAGTCTGTCTCCTCATAAAATGTTTCTTCTGCAAACAGAGGATGGTATACGAAACCATTCATATCCGGCTCCATTCGATTCAAATTAAACGCTGTCTCTCGATTCCAATCGAGCCTATCCTTTAATGTATCTTCCTTTAATTTATCGAAGAAACTTGTAATATACTGCTCTGTCGGTGTAAGTCCAGTAAGATCGACAGATATCAAGGTATCAACACTAACCTTAAGAAGCTTTGCTGCCGTTACAACAAATTCCATACTCGGCTCGGATGTATTTCCATCCTTCTCCAGACGAGACATATATCCTAATCTGATTCCTGCTTCCTTTTCAATCTGGCCTATTTTAACATCTGGATTTTGACGTAATAATTCCCGAATATTTGAAAAACAAAGCGTTTTATTAAAATTTTTACATTCACTTAAGTATGACTCCAACTGAGTAAGAAAACCTGCCCACTGAGTACGTTCCTTATTCAGTACATCCAGACGATTACGTATGCTCTCCTCCGTTCCATATTCTTCGATAAGATCATAGCTTTCCTTTGATGATGAACTTTGCTCCGTGCGTTCCCACCTTTGCAGTGCATCCTCAAGTTCTGCAAGATGGCTATTTATATCATCTAGTTTATCTTCTACCACCTGCTTTTTATCCAAGATTTCATCTTTATTGCAGAGTCCCATACCCGCAGTTGCTATGAAACCACGCATTATGTCTACATCTTTGATGTCGCTAATTTTAACATCAGCTAATTTTCGTTCTTCTGACATAGCAGTGTCTCCTTTGCATTTTGATGATATTATTATACACCATTCACATTTTTTGTCAATATATGCAATACCACTTTTGTTATTGCATATATTTGCAATCAAGCTTTCTTTTTTTGCTGCATAGTAAAAAGACCCGGAAGTTTTCTTCTTCCAGGTCACTCTAGCAACGGACATGGCATGTCCGTTTTTTTATAAAATAAATTTTTAAATTGCTACATCATATTGCTCAAGATATTCTTTAACAGCCCACAGTGGTTCCGGGTACTTCACATGTAAGGCTTCACTAATCCACTGATGTTCTGGATCAAACGGTTTCAGCTTACATCCCAAAACATCCAACAGCTTCTCGCTTATCATTGGTGGCAAGTTAAGCCCGAAACAAATCAACACAGCAGTGTTCAGATTCGGAGCTGTTTTCCCTTTAACGGTACGGCTGATTGTTTTCGGATCTCTATCAATCAAGTCACCGAGATCCGTGTATTTCATATTTCTCCAGTCTAGCAACAACTCTATGCACTGCTCTGGATCGTCCGTCATCTACTTTCGAATATTCAGCCACATGATCATAATTATGCCCAAACAGCAGAACAATACCAAGTGTCCTATCAACAGGCTCGTATTTATATAGTCAAATATGAAGCTGGTGGAGTGGAAGCTTTAAGAGATAACCGTGGCAAACGAAAAAGTCCCAACGAGATGAGTGAATTAGAAAAGCTGCGTGCTGAAGTTAAAATTTTAAAAGCAGAGAAAGCACGTGCTGAAATGGAAGCATCTTTCTTAAAAAAACTCGAAGAAATAGAGAGGAGGCGGGGCTAAGCCTGATTCGTCATGAACATATATATCAGGCAATCAAAGAAGAACACGAAGAACATAATTATCCAATTGCTGCACTTTGTAAACTTGGCAGAGTTTCCAGAGCCTCTTACTATAAATGGTTACATAGAGAAATTCCTGAAAGTGAACAAAAGAATAGACTTATTGCTGATGAGATAGAAAAGATTCATACAGAGTCACCAGATAAAGGCTATCGAAGGATCAGAGATGATCTGGAACGATATCATGGTATTGATGTAAACGATAAACGTGTGCTACGCATTTGCCGTAAACTTAATATAAAATCAACTATCAAGTATTCTAACAACGGGTGCACAAGACAGGCTCTCGTAAAAATGATCGAAGATTATATAGATTACTACAACAATAAACGCTTGCAAAGGAATCTCGGAATTTTAACACCAATGGAAAAACACAAAATTTACTTGCAAGCTGCATAAAACTGCCAGCAGATAATTTCTACTGGCAGGAAAAATTTATATTTTTTCAATTGTCTACTTGACGGGGAACAGTTCATTTACCCACTGTGCCGACAGCTTCTTTTCTATCGCTTCCGGAGTTGTTTCCAACAGTTCTGCAATCTGTGCGATTGCTTCCTCTCTGTTTTCTAACTTGCCTGGAACGATTCCAACCGAAGAAGCTATACCTTTTCCTGCAAGGACACGTCCGTTCCTATCCAGAATTTCTCCTCTTACTGCCTGTGTAGTGGAAACTCTTACTTTATCTGTAGAAGTCAGATTCGGAAAAATCATGGAATCATCCCAAACCAACTTATATCCATCTTCGCCCTTTAGGAAGAGTGCTTCATTCTCAAAGCTGATATTTCCTGCAACTGTATCAAAAGAAGTCTGGTAGGTTACCGCCATTTGCTCCTCATCATATGCAATAATCTAAACAGCCATATTCTGGACTTCTATACCTTCATAAATAGCTGAATTTCGAGTTACAAAATCCTCCTGACTGACATTCCTCGATGCCTCAATATGTAGCATCGCATACATTTCTTCATACTCCTGTTTTGGAATATGATCCATGTACTCCACCAGAAGTTCTTCTGGTGTCCTCCAGGCATTTTCCTTTGTTGCCAACATTCCTGCCACGCATACTGCAGAAATTACCGCAGCTATTCCTATAATAGCAATCGCAATCCATAGGAGCCTGCTTCTTGTTTTCTTTCGCTTGTTTCTGCTTTTTCCTTTCTTCATATTGACCCCCATTCATTTTGCTTTGCTGATATGGTAAATAACAAGTCAAGCGGCATTCATGCTTGCATGAAATGCCATTTGACGAGTATCTCCATTGAGACGATAGTCGAAATGGTCATATTCTATTTTCAATGTACGTTATATCCTCAAAATATTACATTCGTAAGATTTTGATGTAAAAAAATTTCTCTTCGTTTGATGTATCATATATTATACTATATATTCCTCCTCTCTTTTTATTACATCAGTAAGATTTATAAGTCAAGTTATCTTTATACAAAAAGGCTCCCGCCAGAAGGTATCATACATTTTCACAAAATTGATACCTTTTAGCAAAAGCCTATTATTCAGCAAAGTCTCAAAACACCCCTCTGCTATGATATTCAAATGGTTCATTCATAAGGCTACAAAATACACATCCATTTTTGCTCCTTAATATCCCACAAACCGCAGAAAATCAAGGTTTCTTTGAAAGCAGACAAACCGTTTCAATATTCCCCTGAACTTTGATTTTATACTGCATAGCGAAAGTGACACTATTAACTTAAGGGTGGGGTAAACACCTTAACCATTTGAAAATTCCTTTTAATGTTACTACTTTACCCTGTCCTCGGCAGGATCAACTGCATACCAATGTTCTGCATTTCGCCTACATTCTAACACAGGTATTCTTTTTGTCACTTCACGTTTCGTGCTTCCATCACTACGAAGAATTTCTCTCCATTCCACTGGTTTATTATAATATTTCATTTTGCCCCCACATTGAGGGCATCCTTCAATATGTATTTTCTCTATGGTCAATCTATTCCCATAACCACTAATTGCAAAATTGAAAAACAAAGGATGTCTCGTTTGCTTTTTAGCAATTCTTCTAAGTGTAAAAAAGATTAAAAATAAAAATACAAATATTATAAAAATAATAGAATATTTCTGCATATCTAAACTTATTGTATTTCCATTCATCCCTCTAAAAAAGCAAACTATACTTTTTACTATTTTGGCAAACGGAAATATTCCTACAATTGCAATAATAGTGCTAATCCATGTTAAAACAGCTAAAGTAAATGGACTACGCCATTTTGGTTCTGGATCATAATTTGCCGTCTTTTGCTTCTCTTCCGAGATATTATTGATAATATCTCCTGCTGCAATTTGAGTTTTTCCTGTAAAATTCACATTTCCATTGAAATTATTTTGCTTATACTCTTCTTTTCTTCTTCTCATATCGTCATCTTCCTTCTTGTATGATAATTAGGAAGTTAATTATCACACGTTTCCTTTCTTTTAATATCGTGGTTCAATACAATTCAGATACTATGGACTTTTGATTTTTCCCTGTAGCTTGACTACTCGACTGGAGTGTATTGCCGCTACCTTTATCTGAATTGTTTATCAGCTGGATGTTGCCGGAGTGTTTTTCACTCAGAGTACTTATTTCTATCAGGTCTACGATGATAATCGATGGTGGATATCATGGTATCAGACTTTAGGAAAGAGAGGTACAACCTCATGAAAATTTATGTAGGCATTGATATTGCCAAGCTTAACCATTTCGCCGCTGCGATTTCTTCCGACGGTGAAATAATTCTTGAGCCGTTCAAATTCACAAACGACGCTGATGGCTTCCAACTGCTGGTCTCTAAGCTCGAATCATTCGACAAGAACAGCATCATCATCGGTCTTGAGTCAACGGCACACTACGGTGACAACCTTGTTCGATACCTTGTTGCTAAGTTTTACCAAGTGTGTGTGTTGAACCCCATCAAAACCTGTCAGATGCGTAAAAACAACATTCGCAAAACTAAGACAGATAAGGTCGACACATATGTGATTGCTAAAACTCTTATGATGCAGGATGACCTCAGATTCATCGGTTTCTATGACCTCAATATGATGGATCTTAAGGCCTTGGGGCGCTTTCGGCAGAAAACCATTAAGCAACGCACCCGATTGAAAATCCAACTGACAACCTATGTTGATCAGGTATTCCCGGAGATTCAATATTTTTTCAAATCCGGTCTGCATCAGAATGCTGTCTATGCTCTTTTAAAAGAAGCACCTTCTCCAAAAGAGATTGCTTCCATGTATATGACTCATCTGGCAAATCTGCTCAAAGTGAACTCGCACGGACACTTTACTAAAGAGCAGGCCAAAGAATTAAGAGTTCTCGCACAGAAGTCTGTCGGTGCTAACGACAGCGCTATATCTATTCAGATAACTCAAACCATTCAACAAATCGAGTTACTGGATAGCCAATTAGATACGATTGAAGCTGAGATGACGGATATCATGAAATTCAATGATTCTGTCATCATAACCATTCCTGGTATCGGTTATATCAATGGTGGGATGATCCTTGGTGAAATAGGTGATATTCACCGTTTCTCCAATCCAAACAAGCTGCTTGCTTTTGCAGGGTTGGATCCTTCTGTCTATCAGTCTGGTAACTTCCAGGCTAAGACAACAAGAATGTCCAAACGTGGCTCTCGTGTCTTACGATATGCCCTTGTAAATGCAGCTTGGAACGTTGTAAGGAACAATGTAACCTTCAAGGCTTATTATGATGTCAAGAGGGCTGAAGGCCGGTCTCACTACAATGCACTTGGGCACTGTGCCGGCAAGCTTGTCAGAGTCATCTGGAAGATGCTCACTGACGAAGTAGAATTTAACCTCGAATAAGAGGTCTGTATACCAATATCGATAGATTTTGAAAAAGCACCTTAAGGGAGCTCTATTAAAGTTACCCTTTTTTACCACCGATATGAAAAAGAAATTTTTTGCTAATTTATGGTTGACTTTTCATAGCTGGTCTCTTTTGCGAAAAGGTATCCCTTTTGCCAAAATGTATATCAACAATTCCAAAAATCTTACCCCTGGGGTAAATCCGTTTCCGCATGTGTCTTCTGCGGAAACTGAAACACACAACCCTTTTTGCCCCAAATCGGCGCAATCCTTTGATTTATTGGGCTTTTCTTGACAGAAGGCACACCGTCTCAACGTGTACTGTACTCGGGAATAAATCGATGCACGCGATCCTTTCCACTCTATACCCTCTTCCCTGCAGCATCTCAAGATCTCTTGCAAGACTGGTCGGCTTACATGCAATATACACCAGTCTATCCACGCCAAAATTGCAAATCTTCTCCAGTGCCTTTGGATGTACGCCGTCACGCGGTGGATCGAGCATGATCAGATCTGGTACTTCGCCCAGTTCATCGATTACTTTTAGTACATCACCGGCCCAAAATGAGCAATTATCCAGTCCGTTCAGTGCCGCATTTTCTTTGGCTGCCTCTACTGCTTCTTCTACGATCTCTACGCCAACGACTTTCTTTGCGACTGGAGCAAGGATCTGTGCGATGGTTCCGGTTCCGCTGTACAGATCGAATACGACTTTATCTTTGGTGTCTCCAATATATTCTCTTGCTTTTTCGTACAATACTTCTGCTCCCAGCGAATTAGTCTGAAAGAATGAGAACGGTGTGATCTTGAATTTCAATCCCAGCAGTTCTTCATAGAAATAATTCTGTCCGTAGATGATCTCGGTTCCTTCGTCTTTTACCACATCTGCCAGACTGTCATTAGAGGTATGCAGAATGCCTGCGATACTTCCTTTCAGTTCCAGATTCTGCAGTGCTTCTGCCCATTTCTTCATATCAAATGCATCCGACTCTGTTGTCGTTACCAGATCGACAAGAATCTGTCCGGTCTTTACAGCTTTTCGTACCAGCAGATGACGGAAATATCCATCGTGACGCATTTTATGATAATACGGAAGTCCACTCTCTGACGCACACTCTAATGTACAAGTAAGAATCTTACGGAAATCCTGATCTACAATCTGACATTCCGGCACATTGACAATATCATGAAAACTTCCGCGCTTGTGCATACCGAGTGCCAACGGTCCGTCTTTATATTCATCACCAAATGAGAATTCCATCTTATTGCGATATTCGCTGATTGCAGGGCTTGGACTGACACCTTCCCATACATAATCACCGTTAACAGCCTCATCCATCATGGCTTTAACCTGTTCTTCCTTCATATGAAGCTGACATTCATATGGTAATGACTGATACGTACAGCCTCCGCAAGCTCCAAAATGCGGACATGGTGATGTCACTTCGTCCGCTGACGGCTCCAGCACTTCCAAGAGTCTTCCTTCTGCTTTGCCTTTGCGCATCTTATTAATCGATGCCTTCACCTTCTGTCCCTGTATGGCATTTTTTACGATCAGAGTCTTTTCCTCTCCCTCGACTTTCACAATTCCTTTATTCGGGAAATCTACCTTCGTTACAATTCCTTCTACGATCTGTCCTTTTTTCATCTTCTATCCTATCCATTTCCTCTATCTTAATCATCGTTCAGAGCCACTTCCAAAATGCTTCGCATTTCATCAGTGTGCGTATCCACCACATAGAATCTCAGTTCAGGGATCTTGTTCGTGTAAACACGACACATCCCTGAACTGAGATTCTGCGTGGCTCTGAACGATACAAAAAGGCACTTCAATCGAAGTGCCCTTTGCATCTGAACTGTCTAACTATACCTGATCCTCTTCGTTGAAAAAGTCATCATCGAAATCGTCTTCAAAGTCTTCTTCAAAATCTTCCAGATAATCCGGTGTCAGGAAACAGTATACTGCATATGCGATACCTGCTACTGCTGCAACTGCTCCGATAATAGCCAGAATCATAAGAATGAACTTACAATTCTTCTCATCTTCCTCTTTCTTGTGGATCAGTTCATTTAATTTGGAAGTAGCCAGAACTTCCTCAAGCTTGTTCATGTTCATATTCATGCTCCCGCTCCTTTCCGCTTACCATGTATTGATGATGCCGGGATTCAAAGCCCAGCTATGATGTGTTTATTATAACACCTAAGCCTGCCGATTACTACTTTTTTTAACAAAATATACCCGCAATTCTTAACGGATTTCTTAATCAATTTTCTGCAGTCTCGCAAATGTTGCAAACATCTTTTTCTGACCTGCCTGATCAAACTGTACAGTCACTTCATAATCTCTTCCGCCCTCTGTGATTGCGGTCACAAGTCCATCTCCAAACTTCATGTGACGAACTCTGTCGCCCACGTCATAGCCAGGTCCTTTGCCGTCTGCGACCTTGAACTGCTGAATCGGTTTTGCCTGAAATGCTTTCGTATGGAAGCTTTTCTTTGCCTGCTGATATGCTGTCTGTACCGGTGGTTCCGGTTTCTCATTCTTAAATGCATCTCCATCGGATAATAGCTCAACCGGAATTTCTTTTAAGAATCTGGACATCTTATTATACTGCATTTCACCACGGATCATACGTCTTCTTGCATAGGTCAGCGTCAGTTCCTGTTCTGCTCTTGTGATTCCCACGTAGCAAAGTCTCCGTTCCTCCTCAATCTCGCTCTTATCGTCCGAAGTGATGCACATATAACTTGGAAATACGCCATCTTCCATACCTGCCAGATACACCTGTGGGAATTCCAGTCCTTTTGCACTGTGAAGTGTCATCAATACCACGTAATCGCTGTCCTCTTCCAGACTGTCGATATCAGCTACCAGCGCCACTTCCTCCAGAAATCCGCTCAATGTTGCCGTTTCTCCCTGGTCTTCGCAGACCTCTTCGTATGCAATAATCTTATTCTTCAACTCATCGATATTTTCAATACGTGCTTCTGCTTCAATCTCGCCTTCACCCTTCAGTTCTTCCAGATAACCTGTTTCTTCCAGAATCTCATCTACTAATTCAGATATTTTAATCCGTTCTGCATCCATTTTGAAATGCTCAATGAGTGCTACAAAGGATTCCATTTTGGATGCGCCCCTGCCAATATTCGGGATAAATTCTACTCCCATCAATGCTTCATAGAATCCCAGTTCTCGGGCAAGCGCATACTCCTGCACACGATTCACACTGGTTAGTCCGATACCGCGTTTCGGCACATTGATAATACGGCGGACTGCGATATCATCTTTAGCATTATCGATTGTCTTCAGATATGCCAGTACATCCTTGATCTCCTTGCGGGCGTAGAAATTGATACCGCCCACGATCTTATATGGAATATTCGCTGTAACAAATTTCTCCTCGAACAGACGGGACTGAGCGTTGGTTCTATAAAGAATTGCAAAATCATTATAATTTGCCCCATTGCCACGGGTCTTTCTGCAGATATCATCTACAATAAACTCTGCCTCATCATAGGCAGAATCAAACTGGCGGAACTGAATCTTATCGCCCTCGTCATTATCCGTCCACAGCGTCTTATCCTTTCTGCCGCGGTTATTGCGGATCACGGCATTGGCCGCATTCAAGATTGTACCTGTAGAACGGTAATTCTGTTCCAGTTTGATCACTTTTGCATCTGAAAATACCTGCTCAAAATCCAGAATATTACGAATATTAGCGCCACGGAATTTGTAAATAGACTGGTCATCATCGCCAACCACACACAGATTACGATACTTCGCTGCCAAAATACTTATAAACTGAAACTGTACCGTATTCGTATCCTGATACTCATCCACCATGATATAACGAAATCTTTCCTGATAATACTCCAGCACATCCGGCTGTGTCTGAAACAGCTGTACCGCTTTCAACAGCAGATCATCAAAATCCAATGCATTGTTGGCACGCATCTGTTTCTCGTATTCTTCATATACCGTTGCGATCTTCTGCCGTCCGAAGTCACCCTCTGCTTTCAGACGGTACTCCTCCGGCGTGATCATTTCATTCTTTGCTGAAGATATGGCTGATAAAAGATTACGTTCTTTAAATACCTTCGTATCAATCTGCAGATATTTGCATATATCCTTCATCAGGGTCTTCTGATCATCAGTATCGTATATAGTAAAACTGTTGTCATAGCCAAGCCTGTCTATGTATCTTCTCAGAATCCGCACGCAGGTTGAATGAAATGTACTTACCCAGATACTTTCTGCGCCAAATCCTACAATCTTATCCACACGTTCCCGCATTTCACCCGCAGCTTTGTTTGTAAATGTGATTGCCAGTATATTCCATGGGTTTACACCCTTTTCCTCGATCAGATATGCGATCCTGTGGGTAAGCACTCTGGTTTTTCCCGATCCTGCACCTGCCAGAATCAGGAGCGGTCCTTCTGTATGCTGTACCGCCTCGCGCTGAGGCGGATTCAGTGTCTCCAAATCTATCATATTATTCCTCACAATTTCTCTTTATTCTACAATCCAGCAATGAATATCGGATGCATTGGCATATTGTTCCAGATATTTTTTACCATATTCCATTGCTTTTTCCAAATCCTGACTATCAGAAAATGAATAGATCAGTGTCAATACTTCCGTTGCATCTTCTGTAATCATCGCACGCTCTGAATCACTGGTGGAGCTTCCAATTGCTCCCTCCGCATCTGCAAGAACCGGCAGACAGTCAATCTTAATCTCTTCTTTTCCGATTCCTTTATATGTCTCTCCATCTCTTCCAATACGGAATATCAGCTGATCTGCAATCTTGTTGCAATCATAGGAGCCAACAGAGAAGCCAGATTCTATAGAGATCAGATTATTCACATCCACAACTGTATTCACCTCATACAGACCTTTGCCCTGCCCAATTCGCCGGATCAGCGCTTCAGAGGATACTCTGTAACGGCTCGGATCTTTACCAAATTCCTTGTATGCAAGACGTGATTCCTTAATATTCGGTATATCATTCACACCATAATCAAAGATAGCGTCTCTGGTCTTTTTAAAAACATCTTTCTTCAGATATGACCACATATCTTCATTTTTCTTTTCTACTTTCACCTGGTACTGTAAACATCCAACCCTGGTCTGCGGCCATTTTTCTTTCATGTCAGGATCTATCCTAAGACTCTTCATTATATCTTCCTCCAACCGAATACTCACTGACTCATTCTCATTGAATGCATCGTTGCTGTGCTTTAACAGTATACCTCAGTTTAACTTTCCATTCAACCGGAAAAGCACCCGGAGCCTGAGCCCCGAGTGCCATTCATAAATGTCCTTATTCTTTTAATTCCGTCTGATTTTATGCGGAAATGCTGTTTCCGGTATACAACTGGTAATATCTTCCTTTTTCCTCGATCAGTTGGTCATGCGTACCACGTTCAATGATCCGTCCCTGCTCCAGTACCATGATACAGTCGGAATTGCGTACAGTAGACAGTCTGTGTGCAATGACAAATGTTGTCCGTCCGTGCATCAGGCGATCCATACCTTCCTGTACGATCCGCTCTGTTCTGGTATCAATGGAACTTGTCGCCTCATCCAGAATCAGTACCGGCGGATCTGCGACTGCTGCCCTCGCGATCGCAAGAAGCTGTCTCTGTCCCTGGCTTAAGTTCGCTCCGTCTCCGGTCAGAACTGTGTTATAACCTTCCGGCAGTCTGCGGATAAATCCATCTGCATTGGCAAGTTTTGCTGCTGCGACAACCTCATCGTCCGTTGCATCCAGGCGGCCAAACCGTATGTTGTCCATAACCGTTCCGGTGAATAAATGGGTATCCTGCAGTACAATACCAAGTGATTTTCTCAGATCAGATTTCTTAATCTTATTGATATTGATGCCATCGTAACGGATCTTACCATCCTGAATATCATAAAAACGGTTAATCAGATTGGTGATCGTCGTCTTACCGGCTCCTGTTGATCCTACAAACGCAATCTTCTGTCCCGGTTCCGCAAATAATTTGATATTATGCAGTACGATCTTATCATCTGTATAACCAAAATCCACATCGTTAAATACCACATTGCCCTGAACCTCTACATAATCGGTTGTTCCATCTGCCTGATGAGTGTGTTTCCATGCCCAATGTCCGGTACGTTCGTCCGTCGGTACCAATTTTCCATTCTCTTCTTTTGCATTTACCAATGTCACATAGCCGTTATCTACCTCTGGCTCTTCATCCAGCAGCTTGAAGATACGCTCTGCTCCCGCAAGCGCCATAACGATCGCATTTAACTGCATACTGATCTGGTTGATCGGCATACTGAAACTCTTGTTGAATGTCAGGAAACTTGCCAGACCGCCAAGTGTCAGTCCACTGATTCCATTTAACGCCAGCACACCTCCTACGATAGCACACACCACGTAGCTGACATTGCCAAGCTGTGCATTGATCGGCCCCAGAATATTAGAAAATGTATTCGCACGGTCTGCACTGACATACAGTTCATTGTTCAGTTCCCGAAACTTTTCTTTGCTTTCTTCCTCATGGCAGAATACTTTTACCACCTTCTGGCCGTTCATCATTTCCTCGATATAACCATTTACTGCACCAAGATTCTTCTGCTGTCTGGCAAAATATTTACCACTCTGTCCAGTCGCTTTCTTGGTAAAGAACAGCATAATGCAGACCATGATAAGTGTAACTGCTGACAGCGGAATGCTCAGGATCAGCATACTGATAAAGGTACTGATAATGGTAATTCCGCTGTTCAGAAACTGTGGAATACTCTGACTGATCATCTGACGCAGTGTATCAATATCGTTCGTATATACAGACATGATATCGCCATGTGCATGCGTGTCAAAATACTTGATCGGCAGTTTTTCCATATGGCTGAACAGATCTTTTCTCATATTATGAAGAGTTCCCTGTGTAATGTATACCATGATCAGATTGTAAATGTATACAGACACTACACCCACTGCATAAAATACTGCCACCTGACCAATCGCTTTTGCAAGCGGTGCAAAGTTCGGATGGTCAGTCAGCAGAAATGGCGTAATGTAATCGTCAATCAGCTTCTGCATAAATAAAGTTCCCTGTACATTTGCGAGCACGCTCACAAAAATAAGGATCACAACCAGAAAGAACTGGTACTTATAGTTCTGAAACACATAAGACATGATCCGCTTAAAAATCTTGCCCGGATTCTTAACATTGGACTTCATGCCCCGCATCTGTCTTGCATTCTGTGCCATCTTACTCACCTGCCTTTTCATCAAAATCTCCGCCGCCCTGTGTCTGCGACTCGTAAATTTCGCGATAGATCTCATTCGTCTCCGCCAGTTCCTCATGAGAAGCAAATCCATCTATACATCCTTCATTTAACACGATGATACGGTCTGCATCCTGAAGACTGGAAATGCGCTGGGAAATGATAATCTTCGTCGTATTCGGGATCTCTTCACGGAATGCCCGCCGGATGTTTGCATCTGTTGCCGTATCTACTGCACTGGTACTGTCATCCAGAATCAGAATCTTCGGCTTCTTAAGCAATGCTCTTGCAATACACAGACGCTGTTTCTGACCACCGGATACGTTACTTCCGCCCTGCTCTATGTAGGTGTTATATCCATCTGGAAAGCGCTGGATAAATTCATCGGCGCAGGCTAACTTGCATGCACGGATGCATTCTTCTTCACTGGCGTCCTTATCACCCCACCGCAGATTCTCAAGGATCGTTCCGGAAAACAATACATTATTCTGAAGTACCACGGATACCTGATTACGCAGGACTTCCATAGCATAATCCTTTACGTTGTGACCGCCTACGATCAATTCACCGTTCGTCACATCGTAGAGACGGCTGATCAGATTGACCAGACTGGTCTTGGCACTTCCGGTCGCTCCCAGAATACCGATAGTCTCACCGGACTTGATCGACAGATTAATGTCTTTCAATACCGGAGTCTCACTGTCTTTGAAATATGCAAAATCCACATGTTTAAATTCAATTGTACCATTCGGCACTTCCATGACCGGCTGCTCCGGATTCTTTAATGTACTGGTCTCATTTAATACTTCTGCCACTCGGCGTACACTTGCCACACTCATGGAAAGCATGACAAATACCATCGACAGCATCATCAGACTCATCAGAATATTCATGCAGTATGCTAACAGACTCATCAGTTCGCCTGTGGTCAGTGAATTCGACACGATCATCTTAGCACCCAGCCAACTGATCAGCAGAATACAGGTATATACAGTCGTCTGCATCAGCGGTGCGTTAAGAATTACGTTCTTCTCCGCACGTACAAAGATCTTATAGATATTCTCACTTGCTTTCTGAAACTTTGTGGTCTCTTCACCTTCTCTTACGTATGCCTTAACCACCCGAATTCCGGATACATTTTCCTGAACCGATGCATTTAACTCATCGTATTTCGGAAATGCCATCTGAAAATATTTGGTCGCATGGCGGATCAGACAGAATAAAATCACGCCAAGGATAATGACCGCACAAAGGTAAATGCTTGCAAGTCTTCTATTGATTAAAAATGCCATCGTCATGGCGCAGATAATGCTTGCCGGTGCACGCATGGACATACGCAGCGACATCTGGTATGCGTTCTGAATATTGGTAACATCTGTCGTCAGACGAGTCACCAGACCTGCTGTGCTGAAACGGTCAATATTTGCAAATGAAAATGTCTGAATGTTATTAAACATTGCCTCCCGCAAGTTTCTAGCAAGTCCCGCACTGGCCTTCGCACCGTAACGTCCGCCTGCCATACCGGCAAGCAGTCCCAACAGTGCTGCTACAATCATCAGCCCGCCTACTTTGTATATATGATGGATATTTCCCGCATTCACTCCCTGATCAATGATTGATGCCATCAGAAACGGAATAAGCATTTCCATCAATACTTCCAGGATCATATAAATTGGCGTTGCGATCGATGCACGTTTAAATTCTTTCACTTCTTTCAAAATTGTCCGAAGCATATTCTTCCTCCTCTCCACCAACCTGTATTCGTATCAGATTCTTCTTGATTTTCGTCATGATTCGATACAGACTGTCCAGTTCTTCTTCTGTAATATCTATCACCTGTTCTTTTTCCAACATTGAAATCAGGTGTTCCATCTGCAAATGATTCTCCTCACCTTTTGCCGTCAGACTGACACACTTTAGTCTGGCATCTCCCGGTACGGATCTGCGCTCTACATATCCCTTCTTCTCCATCAGCTGTATAATATTGGTTACTGTAGATCTTCGGATATCAAATGTATGCTCAATATCCTTCTGACAGATCACCCTGCCTCTGTTCTCATACAGATATCGCATGATCCAGCCATGCATCAGTGTTACTTCATCCAGACCTTCCGCACGCACACGAGAACTCAAGTTACGAAACATCAGACGATCTATCTGATGGATCATCGGTCCCAGCGGAACATCTCTGGTAATTTCTTCAAATTTTCCACATTCACAATTGTGCATAACACCACCCCTTCTCTATATCGTCTTCCTTCATTTCTGTTAGTCTCCTAATTGTTCGTTGTCTAACAATTAGACATTGAACATTATTTTAAATCCATTATTTTAAATAGTCAAGTATTGTTTTAACTGTTTCAAAACAAAAACAGCGGACCTATTTCTGATCCACTGTCTCTATAAGTTTCTTTATTTCTTCGTCTTCTTTGTAGATAATGTCTGTTTTGCCAATGCTGTCTTCTGCCTTTCAGACACGGATGTCTTTCTAGGTGCGGTCACATGCTTTTTCAGATACACTGCGCTCTCCGCAGGCAAATCAAGATGCAACCCTCCAATCTTCGTCCGGATACTCTTCTTCTTTTTCTCTGTACCACCATAAATATCCCAATTACTGCTTAACAGAATATCATAGGTGCCCTCTTCTGTTTTAAAGAAATAATCCTTCTGCTCAATACCAGAGAAATTAAACACTGCAATAATCTTCTCATCTCCGCTACTACGCTCCATTGCATAGATACACCTGCTCTCCTGATGGCAGTCGAGCCATCGGAATCCCTCTGACCGGTAATCCCATTTCCAGAATGCCGGATGCTTCAGATACAGTAAGTTCAACTCTTTCATGAATCTTTGAAAACTGTCATGGATTGGATATTTCAAAATATCCCAATCCAATTCCCGCTTCTCATCCCATTCCCTGAGCTGTCCCAGCTCATTGCCCATGAAGTTCAATTTCTTACCCGGATGCGCATACATATACATGGCTAGCGCTCTTGCCTGCGGAAACTTCTGCTCATATTCGCCATGCATTTTCTGGGCAATTGTAGCTTTGCCATGCACAACTTCGTCATGTGACAGTGGAAGGAGATAATTCTCCTCCGGATAATACATCATAGAAAATGTCAGCTTATGATATGCGCCACCACGGAATAACGGATCTGTCCGAAAATAATCCAGCGTGTCATTCATCCAACCCATATCCCATTTATAATCGAATCCCAATCCACCTTCCCATACTGCCTTGGTTACATTTGCATATGCTGATGAATCCTCCGCTACCAGAAGTATTCCCGGATGTCGTTCTTTGAGTCCCTGGTTCATATGGCGTAGAAATTCTACACCGTCCCGGTTCACGCCACGGTCTTTATTGCCCTGCCAGTAGATCAGATTGCTGATGGCATCCATACGCAGTCCGTCCATATGATACTCCTCCAGCCAGTAATTCGCACAGGATTGAAGGAAACTTCGCACCTCGCCTCTGGAATGATTAAAATTACAGCTTCCCCATTCACTCTGTCCTACATCCTGATGCGGATATTCATACAGAGGTGTGCCATCGTAATTGGCCAGCGCATATCCATCTACTGCAAAATGCACTGGCACAAAGTCCAGAATGATTCCAATGTCCGCCTGATGCAGCTTATCCACCATCTTCTTCAGATCCTTTGCTGTTCCATATCTGGACGTCGGTGCATAGAATCCTGTCGCCTGATATCCCCAGGATTCATCACACGGATGTTCATTTAACGGCATTACTTCGATATAGTTATACCCATTTTCCTTCAAATATGGAATCAATAGATCAGCAAATTCATCATACCGATACCAACCATTCTCATCCCTTTTATTCCGTTTCCAAGAACCCACATGTACTTCATAAATATTCAACGGTGTCTCCCGGCAGTCTGTCCGTTTCTTCATCCATTTCTGATCATGGAACTTATATCCCTGCATCTTCCGTACAAGTGTCGCATTATTCGGACGCAGCTCCATCTCATAACCATAAGGATCGCAGTGATCGATCACACTGCCATTCTGAGTGTAGATCCGATACTTGTACATCTGTCCTTCCTTCACACCTGGAATCCTGCATTCCCAGAAGTTCTGGTCATATCCCTGATACATCTCCCACTCCTGCCAGCCGTTAAATTCTCCGATTACCGCTACGCGCATTGCGGCTGGCGCAAATGTTCGAAATACCGCTGTGTCCCCCTCGAATGAACATCCCAGATAACGATACGTATCAAATATTTTCCCTGTGTAATATCCATACAAATCCATATAATCTCTCCATTCATACAACATCCCTAAGAATCTACTATCATCATATAATAGATAAGATTCATTTTCCACCATCATTTCTTCACCTGTGTCTAATTTATATATTTCCGTGTCTGTGTCTGGTTTCATCGGACGATAAACAAAATTTCGCTTGTCATATGGTTTTCGATACTATATAATATCCATATTGAGGTGATTATAATGACGATTGATAAAAAAGATATGCTGAACAGCATTCTGAACAGCATTTCCAGAATTGATTATATTAAACCGGAAGATATTCCGAATATTGACCTGTATATGGATCAGGTTACTACATTTATGGAAGAGGGTCTGGAACGTACCAAACGTTACCCTAATGACAAGATTCTGACCAAGACGATGATCAATAACTATGCGAAGAATAATCTGCTTCCGCCCCCGGTTAAGAAAAAGTATACTCGCGAGCACATGCTGATGCTCATATTTATTTACTACTTTAAGAATCTTCTATCAATTAAAGATATAGAGACCTTATTTGCACCGATGACGGAGAAATATTTCGGAAATGATGAAGGTCTCTCCATGACCGATATATACAAAGAAGTATGCGAATTTGAGAAAAACAGGATTGATGTCACAGCCAAAGATATCGCAAGAAAATACCGTGATTCACTGGAGACATTTACCAATATGCCGGAAAGCGAACAGAAAGATCTGCAACTCTATTCATTTATCTGCAGCCTGGCTTTCGATGTCTACGTAAAAAAACAGGTAATCGAAAAACTCATCGACCAGATGCCGGAGCCGACACATAAAAATAAAAAATAGGATGCCAGAAGTATTCTCTGACATCCGCACTTATACAAAGGAGACAGCTTATTCGCCGTCTCCTTCTTCTTTTTCATTCTCTTTATTAATTCGCTCAAATACCATGTCATATCCGTCATTGCCATAATTCAGCGATCGATTTACGCGGCTGATCGTTGCGGTCGATGCACCGGTCTTGTCTGCAATCTCCAGATATGTCTTCTGCTCTCTCAGCATCTTCGCCACTTCAAATCTCTGCGACAATGATAATAACTCATTAATCGTACAGATGTCTTCAAAAAATATATAACACTCTTCTTTATCCTGCAGGCTTAAGATTGCCTTAAAGAGATAGTCTACCGCTTCGGTTCTGATCTTCTTACTCATAAATAATTATCTCCTTCATATCAGACTTCATGACTATTACATTTTAGCACACTAAATTTGTAAAGTCCATAGTTATCCTTATAAAAAGCCAGAATATACTTATGTTTATACCTTTCTTTCTCTGATATTACATTTTCTTCATTCAGTATAACATAGAAAATGTTTTCCCGACACATACTAAACATACTTTCAATTCAGAAAACCAGGAGGTCTTATTATGAAGCCACATACCAAATCGAACATCACCAAATCTACTCACTCCATTTCATCTGACCAGAAGTCCGGTCAAATGCACAATCAGAAAATCATTGATTCCTATGATTATCTCGCCAATTCTGCATCTACGCAGGACTGCACCGGATTAATTCCTTCTGCTCCACAGAGCAAAGCAGAACTGGAATCCTACGAAGACGTCTATCACTATCAGCCACCAGTCATGAAATCTACTCACCACAGGAAAAAGGCGGACTCCTGACATCCGCCTTTTGTATGCTATAGTTCTTTTTCAGTCTATTACTGTATTGCTTTCTCGGCAAATTCTGTGGTCACAAGATCTTTGTAAGGTGCACGTTCAGTCAGTTCGCCTGCATCTTCCAGAATATCCTGTAGCAGATCAAAGCTGTCTTCTTCAAAGACCAGATCTGCTTTCCAGGTATCCTGCTCATAATATCTGGTCACAATCTTTGTAATTGTCTCCAAATCTGTCTCATCAAACTGTGGTGCGATCACCTTTGCAATCTCTTCCGGTGAATGAGCCTGCACATAATCCATGCCCTTTTGAAGTGCATTTACAAACCCCTGAATCACTTCCGGATTCTGATCCAAATAGCTCTTCTTCGCTGAAAATGCAGTGTATGGCACATAGCCGCTATCCGTACCAAGTGATGCTACTACATAGCCCTTGCCCTCCGTCTCCAATGCAGTCGCACTTGGTTCAAATTCCACCGTATAATCATATTTTGACTGATCCCCCGCAAATGCTGCTGCAGTAGATCCAAAATCGATGCTCTGATCAATATTTACTTTCGATGGTTCAATGCCATTCTGACGCAGAATATACTCAAATACCATTTCCGGCATACCACCTTTTCTGCCACCGATTACATCCTTACCTTTCAGGTCTTCCCATTTAAAATCTGGTTCATTGTCTCGTGCCACAAGGAAATTACCGGCCCGCTGAGTAAGCTGTGCAAAATTCACCACATAATCTTTCGCACCCTCATTGTAGGTATAAATGGACGCCTCCGAACCCATAAAACCGATATCTGCTTCCCCGGAGATTACTGCAGTCATCGTCTTGTCAGCTCCAAAGCCAGTAATCAGCGTCAGGTCAATGCCTTCATCCTCAAAATATCCTTCTTCAATCGCCACATACATCGGAGCATAAAAGATAGAATGTGCCACCTCATTCAACGTTACAGACACTAATTTCTTCTCTTCTGTTTCTTTTGTATCTTTTACTGTCTGACTGAGCTCCGAAGATTTATCAGAACCACAGGCACATACCATGCTAACCACCATCGCTGATGCCAACAACAAAGAAAGCAATTTCTTTTTCATAAGAACCTCCCGTAAAATAAACTTCTCGTTTACCATATGCTGATTCTTATCATTTGTGCTTTTCTGCATGACGAACCCTTATATAACACAAAAGCTCTGTCCTTTTAAGACAAAGCTTTTCTGCATATACCTAACTCAGGAAATTCTCGATAATTACATTTTCCGCTTCCGCTTCTGTCATTCCTAATGTACGGAGCTTCAAGAGCTGTTCATCATTAATTCTGCCAATCGCAGCCTCATGTATAATTGCCGCATCCACATGCTCTGCCTGAATCTCAGGAATAGATCCTACATGCGCCTGGTCCATAATGATGGAATCACACTGAATATGTGCATGGCATTTATTTCTTCCCACAGCTTTTGGATGGAATGTCTGTAGAGAATGCCCCTTACAGACGGAGCGTGATACGATCTGTGCTGATGAGCCGCTACCCTCCAGACACACCTCAATATTAGATTCTGCCTTCTGTTCTCCGTCTGTCATCAGCTTCTCCAATACATAGAGTTTTGCACCCTCCGCCAGTTCAACATTCGTCTCACGCACAGTAGAGTCCACACCTTTAATCTGTGCAGTGTCCATAGTAAATACCGAATTCCGGCCAACCTCAATATTTGTCACAGGATTCAGCACACGACTTCCAGTACCATTACCTTCTCCATAATGCTTCTCCTCATATTTTACATTTGCATTTTCTCCAATATGAAAGGTATGAATGCCATCATGACGGCTTTCATTGCAGCCACTGTTATGAATGCCACAGCCCGCCACGATCGTTACATCTGCGCCGTCTGCCACATAGAAATCATTGTAGACCAGGTCTGTCATTCCCGATACACTGACCACAACAGGAATAAATACCCTTTCTCCTTTGGTATCTCCATCGATCAGAATATCAATCCCCGGTTTGTCCTCTTTCTTACGAATCTTGATATGCTCACTGTCTCCATGACACAATGCGACTCCATTCTGTCGGAGATTATAAGCACCCTTCTGTGCAAATTCTTCACTGATCCGATTCAATACTTCCTGTGTCGTTGCATCTAACTGTACCATTAGCAAGCACCTCCTTCCATACCTGTTACGCATTTCTGACATTTTTCCTGCTGAAACAGGCTTGGAAGAACATCTTCGCTCTTACCAAACTGCTTTACTTTTCCATCTTCAATCACCATAATCTTATCTGCCATTCGGATAATTCTCTCCTGGTGCGAAATCAAAATCAGACATTCTTTCTTTTCCTGATGGATCTCTTCAAAACGTTTGATCAACATCGAAAAACTCCACAAATCAATTCCTGCTTCCGGTTCATCAAAAATGCTGACTTTATGTGCCTTAGCAAGCACAGTTGCAATCTCCAGACGTTTCATTTCTCCACCGGACAATGTACCATCCATCTGACGGTTCATGTAGTCTGCCGAGCATAGACCTACAGAAGACAGAAGTCTGCAGCTTTCTTCTTCTGTCAGTTCCTTTCCTGCCGCAAGAGACAGCATACGCTTCACAGTCATACCCTTAAATCTCGGCGGCTGCTGGAATGCATAACCAATTCCTGCATTTGCACGATGATCAATATCATACTCTGTTATATTCTCCTGATCCAGAAAAACCTCTCCGCTATCTGCCTTTTCAATTCCTGCCAGCACTTTAGCTAGCGTTGACTTGCCGCCGCCATTAGGTCCAGTTATAACAAGCATCTCTCCATCTTCTACCTGAAAACTGATATGATCCACCAGACAGCGTTTTTTACCCTCTTCATTTACTTCAAATGTAAGGTTGTCTACTTTTAACATAGTCTGTCACCTCATCTGTATTATTTGTTCCACTTTGAACTGTACTCTATCTGGAAGAATCTGTCAACTTACACCCCACAACTGGCAAATTCTCTTGACATTTTTTATATTTCTCCAGATACTATTAGCAGAAAGGCAGGAAATGAATATGAATAACTATATTAGTGATAAAAAAACGCAGCGCAATGAGATACGCAATCGCCTCCAACAATCGACACTCACTTATTGTTACTCCTCCGATCAGCACATTTTCCAATCCATCATTACTCTTCCAGAATACCAGAATGCATCCATGATCTTCTGCTATGTCAGTGTCAAAAAAGAAGTGGACACACGCAGACTACTTAAACAAGCCTGGGCTGACGGCAAACGCACTGCTGTTCCGCGCTGCATTGACAAAGGTATCATGGAACCTTATGAAATCACATCATTTAACGATCTGATTCCCGGACTCTATAACATTCCAGAACCAGCTAAGCACTGTCCACTGGTAAATCTGGCTGACATTGACTTTGCTATCGTTCCCTGCCTCTCATGCGACCGCAAAAAACGACGGCTTGGACATGGTGGCGGGTATTATGACCGGACACTTGCTAAACTTACTGCTCCATCCGCGGCACTCTGCAGAGAACAGCTACTACTTGACGAAGTCAGCTGTGAAGAACATGATCAATCTGTGTCTATCCTGATTACGGAAAATACCATCTATCGCTAAAACGGTCGTCAAAATTCTGATCCTATGCGGGCTCCCCCATCCGTAATACCAAAAATTAAAGAGCATCCTTTATCGCACAAGCACGATTCAGGATGCTCTTATAATTATCTTCGCTTTCTTTATTTCTTACAGGAAGATATATTTCAGAATAAACAGTACAGCCAGTACATACATCAGACCGCTGATCTTTTTATCTTTTACCTTTCCGGTAATCAAATTCAATGCTACATATGAGATAACTCCCATAGAGATACCTTCTGAAATACTGTAGAAGAACGGCATTGCCAGAATACAGATATAGCAAGGAATTGCTTCTGCAATATCATTAAAATCAATATTAACAACATTGGTCAGCATGTAGAATCCTACGATGATCAGAGCCGGTGCTGTTGCAAATGATGGAATTGCAAGGAAAATTGGTGACAGGAACAGTGACAATCCGAAAAGGATTGCTGTTGTAACCGCAGTAAGTCCTGTTCTACCACCTTCTGTTACACCAGAAGCACTCTCCACGAATGTTGTAGTTGTAGATGTACCAAGTACAGCTCCTGCAGTTGTTGCGATTGCATCTGCAAGGAGTGCTCCCTTGATCTGTGGAAGCTTACCTTCTTCATCCAGCATATTAGCTTTAGAAGATACCCCGATAAGCGTTCCAATCGTATCAAACATATCTACAAACAGGAATGCAAAGACAACCACTGCAAAGTCCAATGTAAATATACCGTCAAACTGGAGTTTGCCAAAAATCGGTGCAAGACTTGGGATAGAAAGTCCGTTGCTGAAATCTGGCAGTAAACTGTAACAGCTGACATCCGGGTTCGGTACATATAGACCTGTAAACTGGCAGATAATGCCAAGAAGCCATGTGATCAAGATACCCCACAGGATATTACCCTTTACATTTTTGATTACCAGAATACCAGTGATCACAACACCGATAATTGCAAGAAGTACCGTAATACCAACATCAGAAGCAGTTGCCTCCAGACCTGTTGATGAGTTATACCCATCCAGTGAAAACAGCTCTACTAAAGTTGCTCCACCGATTACAATGTGTGCATTCTGAAGTCCGATAAATGCAATAAACAAACCAATACCCACACTTACGGCTGACTTCAGATTCATTGGAATCGCATTAAAAATCTGCTCACGCACATTGGTAAGGGATAAGACAATAAACACAATACCCTCTACGAATACGGCTGTCAGAGCTATTTGCCATGTATAGCCCATTCCCAGTACAACTGTGTATGCAAAATATGCATTCAGTCCCATACCAGGAGCCAGTGCAAACGGATAATTTGCAAGCAGTGCCATCAACAGTGTACCAATCAGAGATGCCAGTGCAGTTGCAGTAAATACAGCACCGTGATCCATACCTGTAGCCGACAGGACATTTGGATTGACAGCTAGGATATACGCCATTGTCATGAATGTTGTAATACCGGCAACGATCTCAGTTCTGACATCCGTACCGTTCTCACTTAATTTGAAAAATTTTTCTAACATGTGTCTCCTCCTTTTTCTCTCACTCATGTTCAAAAAATAAGATATATTTAGCATAACAAAACAGGTCCATAAAGTAAATGAACCTGTTCATTAGTTATCCTTATTGCTATTTATAAGCACTATTTCAATTCACGGATATGTTTACGAAGTGCAAGAATCTGAGAGGGTGCTACTGACAGTTCATCAATACCCATATTAATAAACTGCTCCGTCATGGACAAATCTGCTGCCAAATCACCACAGATACTAATCCGCTTGCCTTCCAGATGTACATTATTCGCCACAATACGAATCATCTTAATCAGGGCTGGATGCTTTGGATTATAATATCCTGCAATTCTCCGATTAGTACGATCCATTGCCAGTGTATACTGTGTCAAATCATTCGTTCCCAGACTGAAGAAATCCATCTCTCTTGCCAGTTCTCCACTGATCATAACCGCTGCGGGTGTCTCAATCATTACCCCCACCTGGATATTCTCATCATAAGCAATCTTCTCTTCGTAAAGTTCACGCTTTACCTTTTCAAGTACATTCTTTGCAGCAATCGCTTCTTCAATTGAACTGATCATCGGAAACATAATTGCCAAATTGCCATAGACCGATGCTCGAAGGATCGCTCGAAGCTGTGTCTTAAACATCTCTTCCTTATCTAATGACACCCGGATACCACGATACCCCATTACCGGATTATTCTCTCCCAGAATCTCCATACAGTCTACTGCCTTTTCACCGCCGATATCTGCTGTACGGATTACTACACGTTTGGTTCCCATAGATTCTGCGGCAAGCTTATAGATTTGGAACTGCTGATCCTCCGTCGGAAATCTGCTTCCGGATTCCATGTAAATAAATTCACTTCGAAACATTCCAACACCATTGGCATCGTTGCGAATCACATTCTCAATATCTTCTTTGCTGGTAATATTAGCGCTGACATCAATCTTCTGTCCGCTCTGCGTTACATTCTCCTTGCCTTTTAGGCGCTCCAATGTCTCAGCCTTATGCTGATTCATCTTCTGCTTTTCCTGCATTTTGGTCATTGTCGTCTGATCCGGCTCAATATATACCTTGCCTTCAAACCCATCAATAATGACCATCTTACCCTCGTATTCTTTTTTTAATGCCTCACCGATGCCGATAACTGACGGAATCTCTTTCGTCCGCGCAAGCATAGCCGTATGAGAATTAATCGTCCCATACATAGTCACAATACCAAGTACTTTGTTACGATCAAGCTGTGCTGCTTCACTCGGATACAGATCCCTGGACGCCATGATAAAAGTATCATCTGTCAGAAGTTTCTCCCTGCGGACACGTGACAGAATACGCAAAATACGTGTCGCCACATCATGCACATCTGCTTCATGTCCTCTGACATAACTTGCCTCGCGCGGTGCATATTTTTCAATAAAGCGGTTCGTTGCTTCTTTTACTGCATACTCTGCATTAAACTTCTGGTTCATAATAATATTATTGACACTGTCAATATACTCCACATCTTCCAGAACCATCAGCTGCATCTCAAACATTGCCGCATTCGCCTCGCCAATCTCTCTGGTCATTTCCGCATATAATTCTTTAATTTCCTGAACTGCCTTCTCACATGCTTTTTTAAATCGAAGAACTTCCTTCTTTGCATCCTCTACATAGATCCGGCGAATCTCTTTTTTTCCTCTTTTATAAAAGGTAAGCCTTCCGACTGCAATGCCTTCGGCCACCTTTTTTCCAGTCAATGTAATCATATTCTACCGTCCTTTTTTGTGTCTCTCTTTACTTTACACGCTGTCGCAAAATGCGTCAAGCAAAACAATATTTCCTTACTGTATCACCTTGTTAATTTGTCACATTTTCCAACGTGTTTTCGTTGACTTTTTTAGTAATACATGATAATGTTAATTGGAATCTTCTATAGATTGTTTTCAATGTATCTATAGGTGTTTTTCAAATCATATTATGGAGTATGGAGGTATTGCAATGAGCAAGGGTACAGTAAAGTGGTTTAATAATCAGAAAGGCTACGGCTTCATTTCTGATGAATCCGGCAACGATGTGTTTGTACACTATTCAGGCATCGCTATGGATGGATTTAAATCATTAGAAGAAGGTCAGGCTGTTGAATTTGATGTAACAGATGGCGCCAAAGGACCACAGGCTGTTAACGTTGTTAAATGTTAATCAGCACCGCATTCAGATCGGTAATGTACCTTTTATTTATATAAATTTATTGACTTTTTAGGTAAAGATTAAATTAATATGTAAAAGCATACATGCGAATGCGCAAAAGAGGCATCGCTCAATCATTTTTCAGATGATTCTGCGACACCTCTTTTTTTGTTTTCATCTATCTAAGTAGAATCGATAAATCCAGTAGACCATCACAATCCATGATATCAGACTCTTCCTTAGCTTATACGTTCGCGCTATATGCCTCGTCTGCGCTATATACAGTGAATCCGCATCCTGTCAGAATATCTACGACTCTGCCTGGCTCATCACTCTTAAGTACCGCTGCCGCATCAATACCATTAGCAAACGCATACATATACTCAATATTGATCTCACCTTCTACCAACTGATGCATTGCCTTGGACAAGGATCCTGTAGCATGCGCAACACGAAATGCAATCACATCTGTCAACATTGCAGTAATTCCTGCTTCTTTTAGTACCACACGTCCCTTGTGAGGATCGGACACAATCATACGCAGCATGCCATAGTCAGCGGTATCTGCAAGGCTCAGTGCTACAATATTAACTCCACCTTCGGATAATACTTTCAGCACATCGTCTAGACGTCCTGCTCTATTTTCCAAAAATACAGACAACTGCTGTACTGTATAACTTATACTCATAATCTCATTTCCTCCTATTACAGATTTCTGTTATCAATGACACGTTTTGCCTTACCTTCGCTTCTCTCGATTGTCTTAGGCTCAACCAGTTTCACTTTTACTGCTACTCCAAGTGCCTGTTTCAGCACAGCTCCGACTCTTTCTCTCAGAGCTTCCATCTTACGGATCTCATCAGAGAAGTACTCTTCTGTAACCTCTACCATAACAGTCAAAACATCCAGATTATTCTCACGGTCTACGATCAGCATATAGTGAGGTGCAACCTGTCCACCCATAGACAGCAGCGCAGTCTCAACCTGTGTCGGGAATACATTGACTCCACGGATAACCTTCATATCATCGGTACGTCCGGTGAACTTCTGGATTCTTGGAAGAGTTCTTCCACATTCGCATGTGCTGTGATCGATACTTGTCAGATCTTTAGTTCTGTAACGAAGTAATGGCATACCTTCTTTTGACAATGTGGTAAATACCAGTTCTCCTGTCTCCCCATCTGCACATGGTGTATGGTCTGCCGGATTCAGTACTTCCGGATAGAAATGATCTTCGCATACATGCAGTCCCTTGTGATGAATACAATCCATAGCCACTCCGGGACCTGTAATCTCACATAATCCATAGATATCAAAGGTATTAATATTAAAGATGTCTTCGATCTGCTTACGCATCTCATCTGTCCATGGCTCTGCGCCATTAATACTTGTCTTCACCTGCAGACGGTCAATGACTCCCATTTCCTGGGCAGCCTCTGCCAGATACATCGCATAAGACGGTGTACATGCAAATGCAGTTGCGCCAAAGTCTTCCATACACATCAGCTGACGCTTGGTATTACCGGAAGACATCGGGATTGCCATCGCTCCGAGAGCACGTGCTCCAAAGTCCAGACCGAGACCTCCTGTAAAAAGCCCATATCCATAGCAGATATGCAATCTGTCTTCTGCTGTAAGTCCTGCCATGGTAAGTCCTCTTGCCACACATTCTCCCCATACTTCTACGTCCTTATTTGTATAAGAAGCAAGTGTCAGCTTACCGGTTGTACCGGAAGTTCCTTGTACACGGGTGATCTTCTCCTTCGGAACAGCCAGCAGTCCAAATGGATAATTATTTCTCAGATCTTCTTTGGTTGTAAAGGGAAGTTTTGTAATATCTTCAATCCCCTTGATATCTCCAGGCTCCACTCCCAGATCATCCATTTTCTTCTTGTAAAATGATACATGCTCATATACATTCTTCACCTGTTTTACCAGGCGTTCACTCTGGAGTGCGGACATCTCATCCCGGCTCATACGCTCAATTCGTTCATCTCTGTACTGTTCTTTCCAGTCTTCTAATAATACCTTTGCCATCTTTTCTCTCCTTTGCCTATCAATGATGCTGACATCTATAAATTATATCCCACATCAAATGCCTTTTTATTAATGTCAATTGTCTTCGGAGGAACAGTATTCTCAATTACCTGATACCACTGTTCTTTTGTAAAGTCCATATGCTGTGCTGCAATTCCCAGTACAACCAGGTTAAATACGCGTGAATTCTCCAGTTTCTTAGCTTCTTCTGTCGCATTGACTGTGTAGACCTTGTGATCTTTTTTCAGATCCTCAATAATATTCTCCGGATATTCAGCAGCCCCGATTACTACCGGCATCGGATCGATACGCCAGTCATTGATAATCAGCACACCATCTTTTTTAAGAAAATGTGCGTAGCGTTTGGCTTCCAGTCTCTCAAATGCGATAATCACATCTGCCTGTCCTTCCTCTACGATCGGCTCAGCTACCTTTTCTCCATAGCGTACAAATGTAACTACACTTCCACCTCTCTGCGCCATGCCATGTACCTCGGAAAGTTTCACATCATATCCGGATGCAATGGCAAGTCCTCCGAGAATACGGCTGGTAAGCAGAGTTCCCTGACCGCCTACACCTACGATCATAATATTCTTTGTTGCCATTATTCTTCACCTGCCTTTACCAGTTCTATCGCATTAAATTTGCACAATTTCTCACAGAGTCCGCATCCTGTACACATTGTATCATCGATATAAACAGTACCATCTGCATTCTTTGTCATTGCCGGGCATCCCGGTTTCATACACATACCGCATTTCTTACATTTGTCAGAGTGAGCAGTGTATAACGGTTTCTTTTCCTTACTGAGAAGCACACATGGTGACTTTGTGATAATCACAGATACTTCGTCCTTTGCCACTTCTTCCCTGATGGTCTTCTCCAGTGTTTCAATGTCAAATGCATTTACCTCAACGACATTCTTAATGCCCATTGCACGACAGAGTCCCGGAATATCAATCGCGTAAGTCGGATCTCCCATCAGAGTCTTACCTGTAGCTGCATGATCCTGATGCCCGGTCATACCTGTCGTCGAATTATCGAGGATCATAACCGTTCCGGTTGCCTGATTATAGACCATGTTCATCAAAGAATTCACACCGGTATGTAAGAATGTAGAATCGCCGATCACAGCCACCCAATTCTTAATATATTCCTTGCCTTTTGCCTTTTCCATACCATGCAAAGTTGAAATACTGGAACCCATACACATGGTCGTATCTACTACGCTAAGCGGTGCAACCGCGCCCAGTGTGTAGCAGCCAATATCACCTGCTGCATGCATCTTCAGCTTCTTTAATGTGTAATATACACTTCTGTGCGGACATCCAGGACAGAGGATTGGAGGTCTTCCCGGTACTGCTGCCGGCTGATCGATCTCCAACGTTTCTCCAAGAATTCTTTCTCGGATCATATTTGCACTGTATTCGCCCTGTACAGTAAAGATATCTTTACCGACGCACTCAATGCCCCATGACTTCACCTGCTCCTCAATAACCGGATCCAATTCTTCGACAATATAAAGCTTATCAACTTTTGAAGCAAAATCTTCGATCATCTTTCTCGGAAGCGGGTTCACGAGACCCAGCTTACAGACAGATGCATTCGGAAGTGCTTCCTTTACATATTGGTACGGAATACCACTGGTGATAACTCCAATCTTCGTATCATTCATCTCTACACGGTTGATCGGCAGTGTGTTAGCTGCCTCAGCCAGTTCTTTATTGCGCTTCTCAATCTCTATATGGCGAAGTTTTGCATTACCCGGCATCATAACCGTCTTGCGGATATCCTTTACATATGGTTTATCTTCCGGCACCTTACGATCCTCCAGGGTAACCAGTCCCTGAGAATGTGCCAGTCTTGTAGTCGTACGATATACGATTGGTCTGTCAAACTGCTCACTCAGTTCAAATGCCATCTTAATATATTCTTTTGCTTCTGAACTGTCAGAAGGTTCGATTACCGGAAGCTGTGCTGCGCGGGCAACCATCCGGGTATCCTGCTCATTCTGCGAACTGTAAAGTCCCGGATCATCTGCCACGATAATAACCAAGCCTCCATTTACTCCCATATAAGACACGCTGTATGCAGGGTCTGCAGCTACATTAAATCCCACATGTTTCATACAGGACATAGCTCTTGTTCCTGCAATAGATGCTCCTACTGCTACTTCAGTAGCTACTTTCTCATTCGGAGACCACTCACAATATAAGTCTTCTTTATATTGTACCAAATATTCGCTAATCTCAGTACTTGGTGTACCAGGATATGCTGCTGACACTTTGACTCCAGCCTCATAAGCACCTCTGGCGATTGCTTCATTACCAAGCATGATCACTTTTTTAGATTCTGCCATCTCATTCATCCTTTCTATTCCGTAATATTACGGATAATACTTAATTTAGTATATCACAACACTTTTATAAGTTAAAGCATTAATTTGCGAAACGAGTGTTTTTACGATTTCCAGACAAAGACCGGAATCGGAGGCTGATTTACTCTGTTGAAATACTGATTCACAATCACTGTATATGTTTTTGCCGGAAGATTTTTCAGATATTCCATCAACCGATTTTTCTCTTCAAATCCAGTGTCTCCACCACTGTAAATGCACAAACACATCATTCCGCCTGACTTCAGGAGGCTCAGTCCTGCTTCCACCGCCTGCACACTGGTCTCCGCTCTGGTAGCAATCTCATGATTTCCTCCTGGAAGATAACCAAAGTTAAAGCAGATCAGATCAACCGTCTTTTCGCCGGCATATCGCGCCATATGCTCATGCCCATCAAGGATCAGTTCTGCACGACCGATGAGGTTCTCATTTTCCAGTCTTTTCTTTGTATAATCCAATGCAACTTCCTGAATGTCAAATGCAATCACATGTCCCTGTTCTCCTGCAAGTTCACACAAAAATGCCGTATCTGCGCCCTTTCCCATAGTAGCATCAATATATAATCCTTCCCGTTTCGCCTGTGTACGAATAATCTCATGACACCATTCTGTAATCTGTGAATACTTCATATCCTCACCATATTTATCCTTCCGCTGTATTATCTATGATGCTTACGAATTGCTCCGTGCTATGCACTCTCACAATTCGATCCTGACATTGTTATATATTATACCTCTATCTTTTCCCATCAGGCAACGGTTTCCGGTATTGATTTCGGTCGGAATCTGACGTATGATATTAGATGGGTATAAATAACAATCAGAGGGAGTTTCATACATGAAAGAATGTACATATTATGATCTTTTGGGCGTTCCCATGGATGCAACGGATGAAGAAATCACCAACGCAAAGAATTTCCTGGTGAAGAAGTTGCACCCTGACGCCAATATAGACAGCAAGTTCGATACAACAACTTACATTCAGAATATTCTGTATGCTTACAGGATACTGAGTAATCCGGACAAACGCCGTGTATACGATCGCCGTATCCGTAATCCGATCCGCAGACGAACGCCTGGCGAAAGCAACCGTTCACGCCAATCCGGACCATTATCGCCGAACTTTGCACCATTCTGGGAAGCAGCTAATAAGTTAAACGAACTGACTGTCATGGGTGCAGAAGTGCTCTATCCAAAGTCAGCGCACAAGCTCGATATACGCAAGCTTGCAGGACGCAAGGAGACGGAACCGGAACGGCTTGCAGAATTTGCCGAACTTGCCAAAAAAGCCAGATCTCATATTGAAGTTCTGGAATCCAGTGGAATTCCGAAGCAATACTGGCACTCACACGCCATGAACTGGATGCTCTTCCAGTGGACACAGAACCGGGAATTCGCCTATGGCATGCTCTGTGCCATGTACGATAACTATCTGGAGCAGAATAAATCTGCCATAGAAAAGAAAAAAATACAGGGACAGATCAGCCAGTTTCTCCAGATTTTGGACAAGATGACTGCCTGTCAGTAGATTTCAGTCAAAATATTGACAGCAATACCGAGACACAGGAACGGTCCGAGCGGAAATTCCGCTTTCCGTCCTGTGTTTTTTATTATCAGAAGATACAGTACGTACACTCCTGCTGAAAAAATCCCCGCTGCCGCCGACCACAGGATATGCCTCCATCCAAGCAGTGCCCCGGCTGCACACATAAACTTCACATCTCCCCCTCCAAAACTGCCTGGCGCAAGCACCGTAATTCCAAGCATTGGCGCACTAACACACAAAGCTCCCAGCATCCGTTCCGTCAGACTCACTGCAAATATTTCTGAAAAAGCCAGCTTCTGACATATCTCGAAGTCAAATATCTCCGCACTAAAAAAGACGGCATCCGAAATGACTGCCAGTGCTGCGATACACCCGCAGCACCAGTTCGGAATCTGCCGTCTTCTAATATCTGTATAACTTATCACCGCAAGGATAACCAGAAAAAGTACACCCATAACGTCACCCATAAACCGTTCTCTTTTCGTATCGTATTTGAAGTGCATTTATCTTATCACAACATATACGACACGTCAACTGAATCCACTTCTCTGATCAACAATTATTTGCGCCTCAACCCTGCTATTATTTATGCCGCTATTCTGCGGTTATTGTAAAAAAACATACCTACTGCCATTGCACAGATGACTGCGTAGCCAATCCAGCTTAACAGATCCGGAATCTGACCGAATACAAAGAATCCGAGTCCTGCTGCGAATATGATCTGCGAATAATCGTAAACTGAGATTTCTTTTGCCGGAGCACAGCTATATGCTGCCGTAATGGTAAACTGACCACCTGCTGCCGCAAGTCCTGCTGCCAGCAGAGTCCCGATCTGTGTCAGACTCATATAGTGGTAATCAAAGATTAGAAACGGCAAGGTCACCAGACAGGAAAATGCTGAGAAGAAGCACACGATAAACGGTCCTTTCTCGCCATGCAACGTTGCTTTTCTTACGTAAGTATAGGCAATACCGGCCCCCAGACCTCCCATCAGACCGATCACCGATGGGAACAGATCCATATTGGAAAATGTCGGCTTAATTACTAGCAAGCTCCCTAAAAATGCTCCGATCACGAACAGCGCCTGCGGCACATTTACCTTTTCTTTTAATACCAGGTAGCTGAAGATCACTGCGAAAAACGGCGACATCTTATTCAGCATGGATGCATCCGAAAGCACCAGATGATCGACTGCATAATAATTACACAAGATTCCCAGTGTACCACAGATCGACCGGATTAAGAGATACTTCAGATTCTCTCTTTTACACCGGAACGGTATATCGTTCTTCTTTAATATGATCATTGCAAATACAAATGCGACCAGATTACGAAAAAAGCTTTTCTGTATAGACGGCAGGTCGCCTGCTGCCCGGACGAACATGTTCATCAGGGCAAAGCAAAATGCCGAGCATATAATATACAGAATGCCTTTATAACGTTGTTTCTCCATGTTTAAACACCTCTTATATTTACCATTATAAATCGAACAGGCTCAACTGATTACTCTCCGGCAGATCACCGAAAATTCCCAGATCATTCATCAGATCGATGACCGTTTTGCTGACCTTCGTCCGCTGACGGAAATCATCCCTCGACAGATATGGTCCGTCTACCGCTGCTGCTTCTACCGCTTCTGCCGCAATCTCACCCATACCGTCAATACTTGAAAAAGGCGGAAGCAGTTTGCCATCCACAATCTCAAAACGTGATGCCTTTGATTTGTACAAGTCAATCGGCAGAAATTCAAATCCACGTGCATACATTTCCTGCACGATCTTCATATCCTTCAGCGTATCCTGTTCCTTTTTCGACAGTGAATCGGACCGTTTCTGGTAATCACTCATATAGAAATTCAGCCGTTCTTTACCCTGACACATCAGTTCATAGGAAAATGCATCTGCTCGGATACCAAAGTATGCCGCATAATACGCCAGCGGATAATTGATCTTGCAATATGCAATACGGTACGCCATCATAACATACGCCGCTGCATGCGCTTTCGGAAACATGTACTTGATCTTTTCACAGGACCAGATGTACCATTCCGGAATGCCATGTTCAATCATATCTTCTTTAAACTGTGGCCACTCCTTGCATTTGCCCTTGGCAACAGTACCCTTACGGACGCGCTCCATAATAGTAAACGATTCCTCACTGTCCATTCCTTTATTAATCAGATATGTCATAATATCATCACGGGTACAGATTGCGGTAGAAATCGTCGCCTTTCCGCTTCGGATCAGTTCCTGCGCATTGTTCAGCCATACATCCGTACCATGTGACAGACCGGAAATACGGATCAGGTCAGACAGCGTCTTTGGCTTGGTATCCACTACCATCTGAATAACGAAATCTGTACCGAACTCAGGAATACCAAGACATCCAACCGGGCATCCTCCAATATCTGACGGCTTAATACCAAGTGCCTCCGTACTCAGGAACAAGGACATTACACCCTGATCATCCAGTGGAATATCTGTTGCATTAAAACGGTTATCTGTTTCATTATATTCATTATCCATTGCCGGAGAACTGATATATTCTTCCAGAGTCTTGATCATGGTCGGATCATCGTGTCCAAGGATATCCAGTTTCAGCAGGTTATGGTCAATGGAATGGTAATCGAAATGAGTGGTTACGATATCCGTTGTCATATCATTAGCTGGATGCTGTACCGGCGTGAAAGAATTAATATCCTCACCCAGCGGAAGGACGATAATACCTCCCGGATGCTGACCGGTACTTCGTCGGATTCCGGTACACCCCTGTACGATACGGTCAATCTCGCATACTCGTTTTCTGGAATTTCGCTCTTCGTAATAATTCTTTACGAATCCATAGGCTGTTTTCTCTGCCAGGGTACCGATCGTTCCGGCACGATAGGTCTGCCCATCACCGAAAATAACCTCTGTATACTTATGTGCATTACTCTGGTAGTCACCGGAAAAGTTCAAGTCGATATCAGGCTCTTTATTACCTTTAAATCCAAGAAATGTCTCAAACGGAATATCGAATCCGGCTTTCACCAGCTTCTTACCGCACACCGGACAATTCCGGTCCGGCATATCCATGCCGCATCCTCCGGCGTACTTCTTCACTTCTTCGGAAGCGAAATCACTAAAGTGGCAGTGATCACAATAATAATGCGGACTCAGCGGATTAACCTCCGTGATACCTGCCATAGTCGCTACGAATGAAGATCCTACCGATCCTCGCGATCCTACCAGATAGCCGTCTTCATTAGACTTCCATACCAGTTTCTGTGCAATGATATACATTACGGCGAATCCGTTGGAAATAATCGAATTCAACTCTCGTTCCAATCGTTCCGTTACCACTTCCGGCAAATCTTCTCCGTACATCTCATGGGCTCGGTTATAGCAGATCTCCCGCAGCATTCTGTCTGAATCCGGGATAACCGGCGGACACTTATCCGGACGAACCGGCGCGATCTTCTCTACCCAGTCAGCAATCATATTAGGGTTATCAATGACAATCTCATGTGCTTTATCCGAACCAAGATATTCAAATTCTTCCAGCATCTCTTCCGTCGTATGCAGATACAGTGGTGCCTGATCATCTGCATCTGAGAATCCTTTACCTGTCATGATAATCCGACGGTAGACCTCATCCTCCGGATCCAGAAAATGCACATCACAGGTAGCAACAACCGGCTTATTAAATTTCTCACCAAGCTTAATGATTTTACGGTTGATCTCCCGCAGATCTTCCTCACTGTTGACCTTGGTAATACGGTCACTGCCAATCATAAATTTATTATTGCCCAGAGGCTGTACTTCCAGGTAATCATAGTAATCTACAATCCTTGCAATCCGTTCTTCAGACTTGTCATTCAGAATTGCCTGATACAATTCACCCGCCTCACAGGCACTTCCTAAAATCAGCCCTTCCCGATATTTTGAAAATTCACTCTTCGGAATACGGGGCTGCCTTCCGAAATACTCCAGATGCGACTTGGATACCAATGTATACAGATTCGTCCGTCCGATATCATTTCTTGCCAGAATGATCGCATGATAAGACGGTAACTTACGGATAGAATCTGCATTATGCTCTCCGAAATGATTTAGTCCTTTCAGATCATAGATGTCTCGTTCTTTCAGCATATCAATAAACTTTACAAAAATCTCTGCTGTCGCTCCCGCATCATCCACCGCGCGGTGATGATTCTCCAACGAAATATTCAACGCTTTCGCCACAATATTTAACTTAAACTTCGACAATGTCGGCATCAAGATACGCGCCATCGCTACCGTATCCACAGATGTCAGATCTGGTGTCATGTCCTGATAACGCATATTCTGTTCAATGAATCCTACATCAAAGCTGGCGTTGTGTGCTACCAACACCGCATCTCCTACAAATTCCAGAAACTGCGGTAATATAGTCTCAATATCCGGTGCATCCATAACCATCTGATCGGTAATGCTGGTTAACTGTGTGATCCGGAATGGAATTGGGATCTTAGGATTGACAAATGTACTGAACTTCTCTGTAATCTTACCATTTTGCACTTTTACCGCACCAATCTCGATAATCTTATCTGCGATTGGACTAAATCCAGTGGTCTCCAGGTCAAACACCACAAACACATCATCTAATGTCTGTCCTTTTTCATTGATCGCCACTTCTTTCAGATCATCTACCAGATATGCTTCCACACCGTAAATAATCTTAAACGGATCGTCTTTATCCAGACGTTCTATGTAATGATTAGCGTCTGTAAATCCCTGTACCACACCATGATCCGTGATTGCAATCGCTTTGTGTCCCCATCGGTGCGCCCGATCTACAATGTCCGTCACATCCGACACACCATCCATATCACTCATCTTCGTATGGCAGTGCAGTTCTACCCGCTTCTCCGGATAGGTATCTTCCCTGCTGGTTGTAAAATCCGGAATCTTACGAATGCCCATTACCGAACCGATAGTCAGCTCGCCGTCGTATTTATCAATAGTCGTCACACCTTTGATTTTCAGGAATGCGCCTTTCTTAATATCTCCCAGAAGATCTGGAAGCTGTTCATTCCGCACAAACATCTTTACCATAATGGTATCTGTAAAATCCGTTACTGCAAAGATCAGTATCGTCTTCTCATTACGGATTTCCCTGGCTTCGAAACTGATCACCTTTCCACGGATGGTAATCTCACCCATTTCTCCAACGACCGTGCTGAGTTCAAGCGCCGCATCATCAAAATCACGTCCAAAAATCATATTCGGATCATCCGACTTACGATAAGAAAAACTACCACTTCTGCCGCCACCACGCCATTTTTGACTATTGCCGCCGCTACTGTTATTACCAGTTCCTGCAAATTGCTTCTGCTGTTTTGCTTCTTTCTCTTTTGGCTTGTCGATCGTCGCTTTTTCTTTCTTCTCTGCCTTCTCTTCTTTTTCCTTTTCCTGCTCTGCTCTCTCCTCATGCAGTGCATGATTCCGCTCCATAATGGCATTCACTTCCTGCTGCAGTCTGGATTCATTGAACTTCAGCTTGCTATCCTTCACTTCCTCATATTCTACCTGAATCTCCACCGGAACATGAAAGCGCTCTTCAAAGACATTACGTATCAATGAGACGATACTTTCCTGTTTGCCATGGGCAATTACCGTATCCTTTAGCTTCAGACAGATGGTCTTATCATTTTTCACCGTATACTCTGCCGTCTTCAGCATATTGCTCTCCACCACGCTGCGTTGCGCAGCTTCCAACATCAGGCTGTCATAGTATTCTCGCATCAGATTCTCTGGCGTATACTGTTCTGACAGCTGAAAATGCTCAAAAATCGTCACTCTCACAGGCACTCTGGCAAATAACTGGTCTTTGATCATACCTTCCATCGAATAAATATGTCTTTTCTGGATCAGATGATCTGAAAACAAAAATACATTAATAAAATCTCGCTGTCTGTTGGTTGAAACCTTCTCCACCTGTACGCTCTCAAACAACATTCTGATCTCTTCATTTACTTTTAATGTTGGAAATACATCAAAAAATATCTTACTCATCTGGCCAACCTCTTACATAAAGACCCCTCTACTGGCATTGGTTCTCCACCTGCTCCTGTAGAGGGGTACATTCTCTTTATTTTCTTACAAATGTCAACTGATCACCATATTCCCGCTCTGTCAGTGTCATCTCATCCTGCTCTACACTGTAATCATAGCTGGATGTAATCTGATCTGCTTCATTCTTCACAGTTTCCTCTGTGAGGGTACCGTCTGAATTATCTAAAGCCTTCTGAATCTCCGCATCATCTACTTCAATCGTAATCGTCTTCTCACTGCGATCAATGGTGTACTTCAACTGAAGTTCCATATCATTACCATCCAACGCTCCCGGCACTTCCATAACCATAGTAGTACCACCTTTAATCTTCAATGTCATATCGTTCTCTTCATTCACCCAGGTTCCTTCTAATGGGTTCGAGTGAAACATCCGAAACAGGAAAAATACTGCAATTACAATAATCAATATAGAAGAAATTGCCATCACAACTTTCCATTCTTTGCTTCTTTTTACTTCTTGTTCTTGTGTAAACATATATATATCCATCCTCTCGGTATCTTTTCCTTATATTCTATCCATATTCGGACAGAATCTGTATATAAATTATAATTTTTTTTGTATCTTGTGTCAACGGCGTTTCCGATTACTTTGCTTACAGTACATTTCTACCATCTCAAAATGTGCCGTTCCGCAACTTTGTTGCGCAACACAGTTGCTATTCGACACATTTCAACTTTCTTCTCATAGTAACTGGTAAAATATGTAAAAATTATTTACTTGATGATCAAGACTCACTATCCCAGGAGGTAATCGCATGTCTCTCCCACAGAAACTTAAGACTCTTCGCGCAGAACACAATATGACACAGGCAGAACTTGGCAGACAGATTAATGTTGCAAGAGCCACGATCGCCGGATATGAAACAAGAAACCGTCAGCCTTCTTATGAAAAGCTGACAGCCATTGCCGAAACATTCCAGGTATCCGTTGATTATCTATTAGACAGCACCGATGAACCAATTGTGCTCCATTCCATGCCTGAAGCCGAAAGAATGCTTGACAGGCAGATTTTTCAAGTGTACCGCACGCTTTCTCTTGCTGAGAAAGAAGATGCTTACGAGTATCTGTGTTTCTTAAAGCAACGTGAGCAGAAACATTAAACAACCCTTCACAATTATATATTCATAAGCTTGTCGGTGCTTCTACTTACCCAAAAAGCGCTCATATACATAAGCATTTGCTTCTTTTTCCTGACTGTCATCTAATGGTGACAGATCAGCACTTCCATATTTCCGTTCCAGAGCTCTTGCGAGCAACCAATCGCAGACTTCTGGATTCTTCGGAAGCAGTGGTCCGTGCAGATAGGTACCAATCACATTCTTATAAACCACTCCTTCATAACCACTCTCACCATCATTACCAGATCCATATAGCACCTTACCAAATGGCTTATTACCATTAATATAAGTACGTCCGCCATGATTCTCAAATCCGACCACCGGCATCGATACCAGATCGCTCTGCAGTACGATATTGTCAATCAGACGTCCTTCGCCCTGCTCTGTGTACAGATCTACCAGATCCAGCCCCTGGATCACTCCCTCTTCTGTCTTATAATACTTGCCAAGGAGCTGATAGCCGCCACATACTGCGATGACCACACCCCCATCTTCCACATATTCTTTAAAATCAGACTGAATCTCCTGCAGCTTCTGACACACGATCATCTGCTCTCTGTCAGATCCGCCTCCAAGAAGCACAATATCCACTTCAGAAAAATCAATTTTATCTCCCAGATTAAATTCCTTCGTCTCTGCTTCAATCCCTCTCCAGATACATCTCTGCATCATGCATGCAATATTGCCGCGGTCTCCATATAGATTCAGAAGATCCGGATATAAATGTCCAATCGTAATCTTTCTCTGTTCCATTATTTCCGTTCCTCCAATTTCTTCAATACTACTCTGGTGCTGAAAAGCGCTGTGTAATTCACCAATACATACAGATTGCCACATCCATTTTCCACACGTTCACAAATTGCGTTCTCTACATCTGCACTCAGCATTGCCGGAATATCTACATATTTCAAACGCAAGCGCATATCCTGACAACGAATTCCACTGACAGTAATAGAATTGATGTTCTCATCCTTAAATCGGTCAAAATCCACATCCCACAACCATGAAATGTCTGTACCATCCTGTGCATTGTCATTGATCACAATAATAATATCCTTCTGAGTCTTGTCCTGCATAACCGCAGAAATATTCTGATTAAATCCCGCCGGATTCTTCGCCAGGTTCAGGATAATCTTCGTTCCTTTCATATGGAACTCTTCCATACGTCCATTTTCCGGGTTAAACTTTGCAAGCATATCATTAAAATGCTCTGCGTCAAGTCCCGAACTGCGCACTGCAGCGTAAGCTGCCAGAATATTACATACATTATAGAAGCCCTTGTAATTCGCTGTAATCTTACGTCCTTCTACAACAAACGACAGCTGATCCCCCACCTGCACATCCGTTGCATTGTACCGTAACGGCGGACGTTTAAAATCACATCCTGTACATGCGTAGTCCCCTAGCTGACTGTAATGGTAGAAATTATAATGAAGCAGAGAACCGCATTTCTTACAGAAACGTCCCTCTCGGATCTCATGAGAATCCTTATCCTCCACTACTTTTTCACTGATACCATAAGTAATGTATGAATTGCCGGCATCCATAGCAAGAAATGCTGACAATGCATCATCACCATTTACAATCACTTTCATATCAGGAGCCGTCTGCATCACTTCACGAAGCAGATTCATGGTAATATCAATCTCTCCGTACCGATCAAGCTGATCTCTAAACAGATTCGTCAGCACCATGTAATCCGGCTTGAAATATGGAAACACTCTTCTGGTAGATGCCTCGTCAATCTCAATACTTGCACAGTCTGCATCCAGCTTACCATTCCATCCGGCTGCCAACACAAACGCTGCCACTACACCATTCAGCATATTCGAACCGGTGTGGTTACAGACCACCTTCTTACCTTCTGCTTCCAATGCTGCACACAGCATATTATTCGTCGTAGTCTTGCCATTGGTTCCGCATACTACAAAAATATCTCCTCTTACCTGAGCAGCCAGATCCGACAAAATACTCGGGCAGATCTTCAGAGCAATCTTGCCAGCCCATGTCACACCCTGTCGGTGAAAAATCTTTACACTTGCCTTCTCTGCACATTTCGCAGCCCATATTGCTATCATTCTTCTTAATTTCATCTTAGTTTCCTCAATCTTTTATTGATAGAGTTAATTGTACTGTATTGGATGTTTCAAGTCAACCAATCCCATTTGTTATAACATTCACAAAAAATGCTCAGAAATCGCAAAATGTTTGTATTAATTTGACATTTACAACAAAGAACCCTCATGATAAGATATAACCATAAAAGCGATGGACAAATAATTAACAAGAAAACATGAAAGATATCGCAAGCCAACAACGGCGTCCAAGGACGCATGATTCTGGCAGTCAACCATACTACCTGTTAGAATCATTATCCTTTTATTCATACAATAGAATCCTTTTAAACAAGTGCTCTGGCCTCTCCTCTCGGCCGGAGTATTTGCGTTATATAGACAATTTTTCCTATTATCTTTGTAGTTTTTTAAACAAAGCTTCGCATCCTTCTACCACATCGCGGTAGGTTTCGTCAAAATTACCTGTATACCATGGATCTGCAATGTCTCTATCTGATCCTGCAAATTCCAACAGCTTGTGTACTTTGCCCTCCGGATCACCACCTGCTATACGCTTAATATTACGAATATTAGCAGAATCCATACCGATCAGATAATCATAATTATCATAATCTTTCCTGGTCATCTGCACCGCACGATGCTCCAACACAGGGATGCTCTCCCGCTGCAACTTACGGATCGTACCATAATGCGGACCATTGCCAATCTCCTCTCGGCTGGTCGCTGCCGAATTGATATAAAAATCATTCTGTAAATCGTGTCGGTTGACCATGTCCTGGAACACAAATTGGGACATGGTTGAGCGGCAGATATTGCCGTGGCAGATGAAGAGTACTTTTATCATTGTTGCATAACCTCGCATTTCTTAGTTTTTCTTGGTATTTCGAGCTTTGTAAGCCCTTGTAAATTTTTGCTTTCTGGCATAACCTGGTTTATTTTCGCATAATATCGTCAGCAAAAGGTGTAAAAATGGGTTAAAAATTAACTGTATAACACATCACATTTTTATCCGAATACTTGCTTCAACACTTCTACAACATCCTCATTTTTCAGCCCAAATCTTTTCAATGAATTTTGATCAAATGGTTCCTGCTCCAACAAGTCAATAAAGCTATGTATATCGGCATCTACTGCTATCGGCAATTCTTCTACTTTTTCAAGCATAAGCTCCGAAGCAATACGCAAAACATCTTTCTTATGCTTCTTTATGTCACCGGAATCTACTTTATCTCCTAAGTCTTTTTGCCTTTTTAAATCAAGATACGCTTTTGCTTTAAAAAGAATGATATATTCTGGTCTTAAAACAGAAAGGCCTTTTCTCACTTCTTTTCCATTGAGAAGTGCCTTATAGTAATCATCATTTAAAAGAATTGCTGACAAACTGGAAACTTCATCATCAATATGAATTGGAGTAATTCCTTTCGCATATTTTAGTTTAAAATCACTTCTACAAAACAATTCGATCATTTTCGGAAAGTTATCGTCTTCTGGCTTATCAAATCTATAAAATTGAGGGTTGCTACCGTTTGTCGCTTTGTTTCTATATTTTCCATCAACGATAAACTTCCAAAATTTTTCTCCAAACTCCGGAGTTAATGCTTCAACAATCAAAACCATATCCAGATCTCTTGTAGCCCTGAAATTTACTTCATTGCTTTCAAACAGAATATCACAGGCTGCACCACCTATTAAAACATACTGTTCTTCATAATCTGCAAAGTACTTCTGAAATGTATCTAATCCTTTGACCATACATATTCCTCCAACATCTCATTAATAGAAATATCTACCCGTTCCTCTTCTTGCTCTTCTCCTGTAAGTGACAATACTACGCTCAAGGGATCTTGAAATCCTTTTCCTAAAAAATCAATGAAATATCCCAGTTCCAAAACAACACAACCAATTTCTTCCAATTCGCTCACTTGTTTTTCCACTTTCACTCCGCTAGCTTTCAGTTCTCTCTTTGTTACTGCATAAGTAGGATAAACATTATCTGACAAAAGAGAATACTCACATAAAGCAGAAATACCTGCTTTCTTTTCTATTTTCATATCTTCTCTCAGAACAAATCTTCGAATCACTGGATTTCTTAACACACGCTCAATCTGCTGCCATAATTGTTTTCGGTCATCCGGAATATTGATAACTCTTGATTTACCTTTCATGCCCAACACATCAATATTTAAATATTCCAGTTCATCAAAACACCGACTTGCAGATTTTGTTGACACTCCTATTCGTTTCGCTGCATCAGATACTTTCACTTCATTCCATCGTTCATAAATAGCCATCAGGAGCATTTTTTGCGTCAAAAATGATATCAAATGAACTGGTGCCAATTCTCTTTCATTTTCCTTACTCAGCAAATATCCAATAAATGGGAGAAATACCTGCTTCCCTTCTATTACAAAAGGAATTCCTTCTTCCATCATTTTTTCCTTTATATAAAATGTTGTTCGATCAAGAAATATTGCACAATTTAATCCTGTCATTTTTTCTACGCCAGCTCTGTCTCTACGTAACATAACAAGTCCGACATCATCTTTTGGATGAATAGCCATCCATAACGCACCATTCGTCTCTACTGTAAAAATATCATACCTTCCACGATATACTAACGGAAGCTTTTTATATACCTCTTTATTCTCCGTCATTATTACATTTTGCCGTAATATTTTTTCCAAAAATTCTTTCATATCAATCACCTTTTTATAAATGTGACTCTTTTTACGTCGCATTTATAATTTATCATATGTTATTTGATTTTTCAAGCAACATGTAATTACACAATCTAAAAAAAGACGCAAGATCCATCCCACGTCTTTACTATTCTAACTATACCGATCCGATCTTCCAAAGGTATAAATAAGGTGTAAATTCTACGTTTCCATCCAAGAAACCCAATAAAATCAAGGCTTTTCACTCCGTCCCTTAAACACTGCTGTGGCAGATAAAAAGCACTTTTATCATTGTTGCATAACCTCGCATTTCTTAGTTTTTCTTGGTATTCCGGGCTTTGTAAGCCTTTGTAAATTTTGCTTTCTGGCATAACCTGGTTTATTATCGCATAATATTGTCCGCAAAAGGTGTAAAAATCCACTACCTTTTGATAACCAACAGACTACAATTCCGTATATTTCGTCGCATTTCCTTTTGCTTTATCTACTGGATACTTTGCTTTATTCTGCTTCATCTTCATATTCACGATTTCATCTGCATCAAGTTCCAATTTATCAAGAAGATTTTATGAATAAACAAGTACATCTGCCAGTTCTTCTTTTATATGCTGCAGATTATACTCAGTATCACTCCATTGAAAACACTCCAACAACTCTGCTGCCTCAATCACAATCGATTTTGCAAGATTTGCGGGAGTATGAAAGTGTTCTGTATGTATTTTTTATAATTTCATCTGCAACCCGATCTGCTTTTTCTTTATCTTTCTTTGCTAGTGTTTTTATTCCTTTCAAAGAATTATCGGTCTTTGCACGTTTTGTGTAATCTGTAATCACTTTCCCGTTTTCAAATCGCATATCATCACCAATAATGACACCCGTATAATCGAATTCTAGTCCTTGCGATGTATGAATACATCCAGCTTCATGAACTGACTCTTCACTGATTGCAAATGCATCTCCGCCATTTAGATTCCAGCTTATGGAATAATCTCCAATCTCGATATCATGGAAATTTGTATTATTTCTGGTAGCCTTCAGCCAGTTCCAACAATAGCCTGCGAGAATTCTTGCTCTATTTCTTGCGCAATTCTTTTCAAGCACAATTGCTTCCATTTCTGCAGGTGTATCACAGATGCGAATATCGTAATCAATTCCGTCAAGATCATAATTTGCTGTTTCACAGATTTCCAATGCCTGATCTAACCATGCCAGGTATCCATCTGAACCATTACACCGGAACTGAGAAACATGCTGCATTTTTATAATTTCTGACTTTTCCAAAGCCGCCCACTTCTCTATTTCAACTACACTTCCAATATCTGATAGTGTAACCCTCTGACTTTCATCAATAAAAAACACACTACAAGCAGCGGCATAAATGATTTCTTTTATCTGGTTCTCTCCCACATTTTGGAACATACCGGATTTTTTATTAAGCCGGTGGGCTTCATCAGCATGTGTCAAGCAAGGGCGGAAAGATTTTTCTGCCATATTTTTTAATGGCAGAATATCCGTCAATTAATCAGGAATTATGCGGTATTTCATGTGTCTTGCTTTGAACCAACAATATCCATCGCTAATCTGATCCACGGTCATATCCTCTTCGTCAACAAAGTAAACAAAGTCATCCCAGATAATAACTGTTGAGCCGTACCAATAAGGATCGCATTCATCTGGATCTCTGCTTGAAATATCATACTCAACATCTCCCCAGAACCACACTTCGACCTTGCAACCCCAAGTACCATCAAATTTCACATATAAACTACCATCATCTTGTAGCTTACATTCTTGTATGCAGGCATCATGGAAACCACCTGATGCCCATTCCAAATTTTCTATATCTTTTTGCGTGAGGATTTCCTGCTCAGGCTTGTACTCATATCCAGCTCCAACCGCCTTGCATTTTTCAAATACGCCGTCAGGGAATAACCCACTATCTATAATCTGATCTGCAACCTCTCTTGGAAGAAAATCCACTCCTCCAACACCATCCTCATCTTCTATCCAGCCTTCTTGGCCACTCTCAATAATAAGAATCTGTGGAATCAGATATTTTGTATTAGGTTGCATAGCAAACCATTTAATAAGATGTTCACCTGCTTCATCCCATACGACATAATATGGTGTATGAATGCTTTCAAGATATCTCTGATAGTCATCCTTAGACTTAACATCCTTATAATATCCAAATACCGGTGATACGTAATACTTTCCATCACCCTGTCTGACTATAGCATGCATTCTAACCACTTCCTTCCAATCTTATTTTTATACGGGAGCATATCCAATCTTATTAACTCCAATTATTCCCCTCTTAAGAACAGTAATATCAATAGTTTCATATTCTGCTCTCTGAATCTGTGTATCAATAGCAGTGGTATTTACTCCAGTTCTTGATACTTCCGCTCTCGGAACAGGGATTGTATGAACTCCCATCTCATGAAGGATTTCTTCCGGCAGCTCATAATTCTGCTCTACAAGACCAAAACAAGTAAATCCAGTATCAACACAGAATGAAATAAGTTTCTTCTTTCCAATGTTAAGAATACTTTCATATACAACCTTCTGTTCATCCAACATAACGAATTCTTGGTTCCCTTTAAGCATATTTAAAAGTGCATCTTGAAGTTGTTTAGAAGGTTTAATTTTTCCATGTTCAATTTTCAGCAGTGTATCCTCTTTATCACCTGTTACAATTTGCTTTTTGATAAATGTACGAAGAGCCTCCCTTTGCCCATAAGTAAATGCAGGAGTCTCTTTCATAATATCCTGATACCTGCATAAATAAGCATGTATTCACCCCACACATCATATTGTTTTGCTCAATTTCAATATATAATCCTAAAATAATCCAAATACGCTTTATACTTGTCCTGTGCGGTCAAGCAGGTATCTGTCAGATAGCCTTTTTCGTTGTCCCATTCCTTCAATCCACGATAATAGAACATCTTCAAATTGTCCTCAATAATGAACGGAACGATATTATACTTCAGACACTCCTTAAACATGATTAATCTGCCCACACGCCCGTTGCCGTCCTGAAACGGATGAATCCTCTCAAACTTCGCATGGAAGTCCAGAATATCCTCAAAGGTCTTTTCTTCTTTGGCGCTATATTCTGTCAGCAAGGCCTTCATTTTATCGCCAACTTCTTCCGGAAGAGCTGTATCCCTGCCGCCAACTTCATTCGGAAGTTTTTTATAATCACCAACAGCAAACCAATCTTTTCTGGAATCGCTGGTGCCATTTTTCAAAACCAAGTGAAGTTCTTTGATGAATTTCTCCGTCAGAGTTGCTTTCGCATGATCAATAATTATGTCGATGCAGCGGAAATGATTTGCCGTTTCAATCACATCATCCACATTCAGCACTTCTTTTTCTACGCCAACAGTATTAGTTTCAAAGATATATCTGGTTTGATCGTGTGTCAGACAGCTTCCCTCCATATGGTTAGAGTTATAGGTCAAATCAATCTGTGTTTTATGATAAATCCCTCCGGAATATTTACTGGCCTTCTGCTCTTTTAGAATATCCAACAGAGTAATCGGTTCTTCTTTTCTTTTGTTGGTGCGCTCCGGTTTCTCTGCGTTTTCTGGAATATTCCATGTCTTACCAGTAAGAAACGCATCGTTCACACGTCCTTGGGCGCAGTAATTTCTAACACTGCGCTCTGACACATTCCACTTTTTCGCTATTTCAGTAACTGAAAGATATCGCATCTATGATCCTCCACCATAAAATCCATCAAAAACTACGTTAATCTATTACATAGTATACCACGTCATCGGCAAAAATATCAACAGTATTCAAGTTGAACCACTACGCTTTTTGCCGATATAGGAAATACTGCTTCTGAATATAGAAAGCCGGACTCCATCGAAAATGAAGTCCGGCAAGACATTATCTATATACGATTTCTTCCAACACAATTTCTTCTGCCCGCTTGTGGATGCTGTTCATGTCTCTAACTCAGGCCATCTAATCACTGGCTTTTAGATACTCTCGGTGCATCCGCCTATATTTCCCGATGGGCGTTCCTCACGGGGAAGCTTTAATGTTTCACCAACACTATTTTATACGTGCAGATTTTTCTGCATCTCTTCTTTAAATTCTCTTCCTTTAAACAATATCAGTGCTACAAGAAACAGGAAACATATTAACGCTCCAAACATACTTACTGTTGGATTTTTCACCACTTTGCATAAGAGTAAGATTACCGGAAGGATCAATCCGTATCCGGCAGCCATAATTTCGTAAATAAGATACTCTCGCACAGGGCTTTTCTGCACTTTGGCGGTTACAAACATCGCTGCAAGTGTAGATACACTCATGATCGGCAGCACAAAATCTACAGACCAACTGTGCCAACCGGTCTGCGCATCCCAGATAAAGCAGATAATGGTACCGATAAAAAGCTGCCACATCGCATTTTTCAGCAGGTTATAGCGTTTAAAAAATCCAATCGATGAGGCAATCCACATTGTCACAATGCCTCCGGCTGTAAATAAGGTCCAACGAATTCTAGGATGGAAATTAAACTCCGTAACAAGCATTGCTGCAACAATTGCAATGCACAGAAAGCTATAAATTTTATAGACTTTCATTTCCTGTTCACTTGGCTTACCTGTCTTTGGAAATTCAGGTTTTACTTTTTCAGATACAATTCCCTGTTCTTTTAACAAGCGATAAAAGTTACGTTCAATGTTCACTGTGTCGTATCTGGATGTAAATGCAAATGATAATTTATCCTGGAAAGAACACAAACACAATTCAAGCTTAGGAGTGTTTGTGTACACACCAAATCGTTCGATATAAGGCGCATAACTCGCAGGCATTTTAACCGTACTCATATTAGAGAAGATTGCTGTCGTGTTCTTCTCTGAATATTTTGCCCCGGCCTGAATACATAGATTTTTCAATTCCAAAGGTGCAAGCCTCAGAATCGGATGCAATTCCAAAGCGAGCAACTCGCTGATATGCGCTGACATCTTTTCTTTTGTCAGTTCTGTCTCAAAAAATTCTTTCGTATATTTCAGTATTGCCTCAAAACTTTGATCTTGTGTGGTAAAATTATATCCCGGCTCAATCCAATTAAAAAAGTTCAACATCGATGAAGATGGGAAAAACTTTCTTAAGTTAACCGGAACCATTAACACGACCGGCTTTTTCTTTTGCATCTTAGACATTTCTTCATTTATTGCCATCATAAATAATGCTGTCAAAAAGATTGTCATAGATACACCGAGTTCCCTGCTCCGCTCCAACACTGCCTGAACTGAAACAACAGATTCATGAACATGCAGATGATTTCCGTCTTTCTTTTTTCTCCGTATCTGGAAAGCATGTAGTTTTCTTTTTTTCGGTCGTTTCTGATCTTTTGAATAATATTTCAAAAAACTATCATCTTCTTGATCTTGTACCGTCATATCTTCTGGTAACAATGAAACTTGTTCTAATCCATCTTCTTTGTGAATAAGATAGAGATAATTTTTTACCAGTTCTTTTAAAAATTCTGTCGCTCCTGTGCCATCTGTCAATACATGGAACACTTCGAAGTTGATTCGTTTTTTATAATAGGTTACTTCAAAAAGCAGGGTCTTCTTATCCTTTATATAGAGTCTGCTACAAGGCTCTTTGTACTCTTCCTTTACAATCGGCCGTAAATTACATGGCTCAAGATAATGCCAGAATAATCCTTTGCGAAGCACCATCAAAAACGTAGGAAATGTTTCTATCGTCTGATTCAATGCTTCCTGCAAAACGTCAGGATTTACTTCTTCTTTCAATTCACAGTAAAAACGAAATACTCTCGTATCCTTTTTATTACTGGCAGCAGAATATAATTTTGCTGCATTATCTAATTTTCTCCAACGTGCTTTTTTCTTACTCACAGTGTTTCCCCTTTCAGAAATTCATTGATATAGGTGAAACTTTCCTGTACATGAAGCTGCTTGATCCCCAACGCAAAATATCCGTGTAGTGCATCTTTGATCCGATGTATCTCCACATGATTGCCAGCCTCTTTTAAGCGCTCCCCATACGCTTCCCCTTCATCTCGAAGCGGATCAAATTCACATGTAAGAATCAACGTATCCGGTTGATTCGTTAAATCTTCTGCTATGTATGGTGCAAAATAAGGATTCTTCTTATCCTCTTCATTTCTCGCATAAAGATTAATATAATCTTGCATTTTCCCAGCTGTCAGAAGATAATCTGTTCCATTTTCCTTAACAGATGGAAATGGTGAATTCTCCGTATAATCATTATATGTAGCCGGATAGATCAGTATCTGTCTGTTCGGCCTAAATTCTCCGCGATCTCTAGCCATCAAAGATAATGCTGCACAAAGATTCCCTCCGGCACTATCTCCGATCAATGTAATATTTTCCGGTTTTATGTTGAGCATAAAATCACCGGAATATAAAGCTTTGGCAACCGCATAACAATCTTCCAGACCAGCCGGAAATTTATCTTCCGGTGCCAGTCTGTATTCAACTGCAACTACATACTGTCCGGTTGCATTAGCAAGTCGAGCGCAAATTCTTTCATAATTATCAATGCTCTCTGTTACCCAGCCACCGCCATGTATAAACAAAAGTAACTTTTTATCTTGAGTATTATGCTTCTTTTCTTCACTCTCACGAAAGCTCTTTTCAGTTGGAAAGAAAATACGAATCGGAACTGCATGACTCCCGTTATATATTTTCTCATCTATTTTTTTATAAAAAATCTTCATTGGATCCAATCTTTTTAAATCTGCCATATGACGAAATGCTTCCACTTCTACACCATCAAAGGATAATGCTTTTAAAATTTTCTTTGCAGTCTGATTGATCAATACTATATTCTCCTTATATTCATTCTTATGTCTATAAAAGACTACGAGCCTATTATATCATAAAGTGCTCTATATAGTGAATTTAATATTGAAAAAGCACCAGTCAACTAGATGACTGATGCTTCTAACATGTTTCCATCTTACAAGTTACAAGTGATCTTCCACATATCCGTATACTTAACATCATTAAACCGCTAATTTCCCACATCCTTTTTATTTCTCAAAAACTATGATACAATCATTAGAAATAGCCACCAAGATCCAAGGAGGAACACAACGTGAAGAAAAAACGGATTCGAGACTTTGGAATTGTACCCGGAAGAGTGAAAACAGGAAAAAGAAATACAATTACGGATGTACCTGGTGTACTGGTAGGACATTGTACTGTGAACATGGAAGAAAATCATACCGGTGTGACCGTGATCGTCCCTGGACCGGACAATGCATTTACACATCACTATACGGCGGCAGCCTATGTCCACAATGGATTTGGAAAAAGCGCCGGTCTGGTACAGTTAGAAGAACTTGGAACCCTTGAAACACCGATTGCCCTTACAAATACGTTAAATGTCGGAAAGGTTTGGGATGCGCTTGTCGGTATCGTGATCGAACAGTGCCAGAACGATGGGCTGGAACCCATGAGCATCAATCCTGTCGTTGGCGAGTGCAATGATTGCCGGATTAACCAGATCCAGAAACGTGCAGTTGGTGAAAAAGAAGTGCGACAGGCTTTTGCGGCTGCTACTGAAGAGTTCGAAGAAGGGGATGTAGGCGCCGGTGCCGGTACCATCTGCTACGGCATGAAGGGTGGAATCGGATCTGCATCCCGCGTGATCTGTATTGGTGAAAAGGAATACACCATCGGCGTTCTGGTTCAGTCAAACTTTGGTGCGACCGAAGATTTTATACTGAACGGAGAAGCTGTTGGTCCAAAAATTCTGGAATGGAAGCAAGAAAAGAATGATATGGCTGCCTCCGAAGAAGACAAAGGTTCCATCATGAGCATTCTGGCTACTGATCTCCCATTAACAAGCCGTCAGCTCAAACGGATTTTGAAAAGAACAGGGGTTGGCATTGCACGAACCGGCGGTTATACAGGACATGGAAGCGGAGAAGTCATGATCGGTTTTACAACCGCAAACCGGATTCCGTCCGGTTGTGAAGAAGAACTGCTTCATCTATCAGCAATTCCGGAGCATGTGATCAACCGGGCTTTTCTCGCTGCAGCAGAAGCTGAACAGGAAGCAATCTTAAATTCCATGACGGCTGCAAAACAGACACGTGGAAGAAAGGGCGAGCTGTATTACAGCCTTGCAGAATACCTTAACGATAGGGAGCCAGAATGAATAGTCTGATGATATGCGACATTTTTATGCGCCAATAAGCGGCTGGTCAAAAGCAAACAGAACTTCGTTCAGTTCAATCACATTGTAATTCCCATTTACCAGGAAATACTCCACAATCACATCAAACTTACTGCTGTGAGAAAGGGCAAACCCTGCTCTGCTAATAAAGTCTTTTGTTTCATCAACATCCAGTTCCAGTGCAAAGGCGAAGGCCAGTGCAGTTGTCTTAGATGGCCTATAATCCATATTGTTTCGGATTTTTGAGAACAGCTTTCTATCCACATTTGCCTTTTTGTAAATTTCAGAGTCCTTCTTTCCGGTACGGTCAATCAGTTGTAGGAGTGTTTCAGAAAAGCCTGCATCCAGATCGTTAATCAGCTGCCCCCAATCATCAGAATCCATCGGTATAGCTGCTCCTACAGACATATCAGCGCATTCCTGTTCTCTTATACGCCTTGTTTCAAGACGAGAACCATACATGCTTTCCGTTCCATATTCATCAAGCTTTTTGCTGCGGATATAGTTTTCGTCAATGTAACTGTTAACGGATTTGAACAGTTTTTCCGAAAGGGCAAATGCTTCCTTGCCAAACACAACCAGGTAAACCTGCATTTCATTTTCCAGCAGGAAAGTACTGATCTCACGAACCGCTATTTGCAGAGCGAGAGGTTTCGGAAATCCGTAATTGCCTGTAGCTATCAAAGGAAATGCAATAGATTCGCACTCATGCTCCTTAGCCAATGTCAGGGAGTTCCTATAGCACGAAGATAAAATCTGCTCCTCTCTGTGACTGCCATCCTTCCAAACAGGTCCTACGGTATGGATAACATACCTGGCATCCAAATCAAATCCTGGGGTAATAGCTGCATCACCAAAATCAATACAGCCGATTTTCTGTCTTGCCACCAACAACTCGTGTCCGGCTTTTTTATGTATTCCGCTGTCGACGCCAGAGCCGATGACAGGATTGGGATTTGCAGTGTTTACCACCGCATCTACCTGCATATTTACAATATCATTTCGTACTATTTCAAAAGGCATAGATGACCTCCCTGTTCAGATTCTGTTTTACCGTCATAAACACAGATTATCGCTCCAATCTAAGATAAAGTATACTTCTTTAGCGGAACAATATCAATGATAACGGAATAATACAGCGTGAATAATGAATTCTGATTCTGCATTTTGGACAGATTCTTCAAATTGTCTGTTTTAGGACAATTCAGACAATCTGGATATATGATAAATACCACCTAAGTCTTATTATAATAATAACGAATAGAGATTCTCGAGAGGAGGAAAAAGAGATGTCTGATTATAGTGAAATCGAGAAAAAAGTAGGTACGAAGGTAGTAGAGGTTCATCCAAAGGCTGATACAGAAGGTGTTTATACTGTACTGTTTGAAAACAACCTTGAAGAAGAGTGGACATTTAAGGATGGTCACTGGGAGTTCATTGCATAATGTTTAGCTTAATAGAAAAATTCCTGCTTACATAGAGAGCAAAGAGCCTCTATGTAAGCAGGAATTTTTTCTATGTCATATATTGATATGGACAAAATCTTCAAATAGGCATATTCTATAAATGTGTGGTACTAAAGAAGATGCATCAGGAGGAATTGTCTATGTCTATGTTAACGATGAAAACAATCATGCAAACCTTTAGCGAGATGATCGAAGAAATGCCCTTTGACAAGATTACTGTGCTGGCTCTTGTTAAAAGGTGTGAAATCAACCATAACACTTTCTACTATCACTTTCAAGATTTATATGAGTTGCTTGATAAATGGATACAGTATGAAATAGATAAACTGGTCAAAACACTAGAAGATCCAACAGATTTAAAAGCCGAAATGAAAGCGATATTTCAAGCATGTAAGGAATACCCTAAGATTATAAATCATATTCTCTCTTCGCTATCCAAAGAACAACTAGAATACCACTTCTTTATTAAAACAGAGGATTCAATCATCAAATATATCAAAAAGCAGTTGGAAGATGCAGGAAAATATCTTTCAGACGAACAAATCCAATCTACGGCCGAATTCTGCAGATTCGCATTAGCCGGATATTTCCTTAAATTTAATTACATGCAGCCTAAACCTGACGTAGATGAATATGTTAATCACTTCGAGTGGATATTCGATGATCTTGTCCACTGGACACTTGAATCGCGAGAATAGTTGTTTTCTTTTTGATAACTATAAGCTACGGAATACACAACGTTTTCTCGGCTCAAATCATATTCTGTTATCTAATAAGAGCTGATAATTTTTTGCCACACAGCACTCCCAATATGCAACTACAACAGCTTAATAACACATACGCTCCTCCAGCTGTATATTGATTATCCTCAAACAAATTGTATGCTTCTAAAGAAAATGTTGAAAAGGTTGTAAAACCACCACATACCCCTGTTTTCCAAAACAATATCGTATTTTCCGATACCTCATTCTTACCGCTTGCGATACCAACAACAAATCCTATCAGAAGCGCTCCCATAATATTTGTCGCCAACGTCAGAAACGGAAATCCGCTTTTAACAGGTATAAGGCTTATCGCATATCGGGCCATTGCTCCCACAGCTCCACCCAGGGCTACAACTAAGAATTCCATTTGTTTCACATCCTCCTCATATAATTAAGTCTTTTTGTTGAAATCACAGGCTTTTCAGCCCTTTAAAATTTCGTTTTAGGTAACTATAGCATCTTCTCTCTTCACATGCAAATCCATCAGACCTATGGTATAATAAGTGCAATAATTTCACACAAAAGGAGTATCTATATGAGTAACATTGAAATAAACAGAAAAAATATCGCCGATATGCCTTTGGGTCTGTATGAAAAAGAACCCTTCTCTATGAATACAAATGTTGAAGAACTCGAATGCAATGTCTGGGGTGGCTATTATGAAATGGATATGACCACGGCTCAGATATCCTTCAATGACAATAACTCTCTTACTGCCTATGGCAATTTCATCACTGAATTCATCAGCGGCTGGGCAGAACTTCTCTCCAGAAAAAACTCTATATCCGAAGAACTTTTTCAGGAAGAATTCGCTGCCTGGAAAACCGAGATTTTCGAAAAAGCCGAACAACTCGATACCATGGAGCGGATTCGAAATGCAAAGAATGCGGAGACTATCTAAAATCTCCGCAAATATTTACCATTTTTCCAAATGCCTTTCTTTTTCCCACCCGTATGAAAATAGTACACGCCTTTCCCTTCAAATGTACCATTCATAAAAGCGCCTTCATAATGATCTCCATTCGTATAATTCAGCACACCCTGACCTTCCGGCTTGCCATGCCGAAATTCTCCCTGATATTTATCACCGGAAGCATACTGTAACACACCAGAGCTGCATACCATTCTGCTTCCGTAATATGCATTGTTTCCTGAAGAAATGCTTTCGCCATATCTGTCAATTCTTTCTGCCAGCCAATCACGTAAGCTGTCACATCATCCACATACAGCACATTGGAACACATAATACTTCCGCCCAGGTATCGTCTGACTTTTTCCTTTACAAAATCCGTATAATACAAATCACAGGCACCATATAAATGACAGATCTCATGGATAAATGTATTGCATTTTTCTCCATAAAAGACTGTGGCATATTCTTCGCCCTCTCCCAGCGCAACCTGCCTCGAGGCAAAAGACCTCTCCTCATATCGGAATAGAAAAATCACAGCTACATCATCAAATCGTTTTTCATTTTTAAAGTGATTACGCAATTCTGTGATTGATGCATACTTCGTATTCTGCATCACCTGTTTCACCCAGGCATTCGACATACCAAGATCTACATGCACATCGCTCTTACTGCGAAATACAAAATTCCGGATATTCAATGTCACATTTTTCTTGCCCGCTTCCTGCATCAGCCAGGATGAGGTCTGGCGAATCGTATTGACCACCGCATTTTCATCCGCAGCACTCCACCGCCCTGCCTGTTCATCCACAAGAATATAGCAAAATGCCACATTACCCCTTAATTCCTTATTAATTCCTTTGTTTTTCCCTTTTAAAAATATACTATTATCCAACTATCTTATACTCCGCTTCGAATATTTCTAGTACCATTTATAATTGTAACACTTTTTAAGTTACATTTATAAAATAGTTCTTTCCCCTATCACTTTTTCATATGCCGCCAGCACATCTGCGCTGAACAACACAAACCTCACAAGTTCTATCTTGCCAGGATGCTCTCTGATAAATTCCTTCACTGTATCGACCGCAACAACTGCTGCCTTATCTATCGGATAACCGTAAACACCTGTTGAAATAGCAGAAAATGCGATTGTCTTAATTCCATGATCTACCCCACATTGCAGCGAATTGCGATACGCATTTGCTAACAGCTCCGGCTCACCATCATTACCTCCATACCAGATCGGTCCAACTGTATGGATTACATATTTACAAGGCAGCTTATATGCCTTGGTAATCTTGGCTTCCCCTGTATCACAACCATGTAAGGTACGACATTCTGCCAGAAGTTCCGGACCAGCTGCCCGATGAATCGCACCATCCACGCCGCCACCGCCAAGCAAACTGTTATTCGCTGCATTCACGATTGCTTCCACATCATCAACTTTTGTAATATCTCCCTGTACTGTCTGTATACAACAATTCATACACAATACCTCCTTGCATTCATCATAACACCTTATCCTATTATAGCAAAAGCCGCAGCTTCCGCCACGGCCTTTATTCATCTTATTGCCTGCATTACAGCCATGAGGCTGATCCCCGGTCAATTAGTTTAACACCTTAACCTGTTTCATGGATTTCAGCATATCTCTATACCTGAAGAAAAGTTGTCCATTCACACATGACCATTCAAGAACAAAATCATTAACGATTCACAATTCAAAGTTTAAACAAAATCCAAAACGATTAACAGCTCTTATACTATCCATCCTAATAGAATTTGCATATTCTTCACGTAACTTAACCCTGTTACAGGGAAACTAAGTTCGGAATTTTCGTAATGCAGGCAATATGATTATGCTATCTCGATAAATGTGGTTGCATTGGACACTTTGATCTGCGTATCCAGTTCTGTGAGCAGAATATTCCGCTTCTCTTCCAACATGTCGACCTTCTTCTTTACATCCAAAGGATCCACAAGTTCAGTCGTATTCTCCTTCATATATGCATCAACCACGCCTAACGGCTTGTCATCCTTTGCTTTCGCATCGCGCCCTAAAATGCTCAGACGCATACTCTCGGCTGTGGACTGAAGCTGTCCGTTCTTCATATCACAAAATTGAACCCGTTCAGAATATTCATGATTCAATTTGTTCTTCAGTCTTCCTTCAAAGTCCGCCTCTCCATCATAAGCATCCATTCCACGAAGTCTGCTTCTGAGTGAAATAGCTCCTGCAACCGTGAATGTTCCATAGGAAGTATTAACTTCTGTCTTCGCATTGGACTCCACAATAGCAGCGTCGATCAATTGAAAGCGCCTGATCAGATCGTTGATCTGCTGGTATGCAGCTTCTGCTTCCTTTGCATACTCTGCTTTATCAATTCTCTTTGCATATACCTTATCCTCATTCGGCTTAATCGTATCTACAAAGCTGGCCTTCGCAATCTTATCATTGATCTTCTTCACTAACAGATCTCTCTCATCTAAAGCCTGTGTTACTAATATCTTCTCGCTCATAAAAAATCCTCCCTCACAATCATCTCTACCTGCTTCATAGAAATCATTGTAAGGGAGAATGTCTCACTTGTCATTGAACTTGTAGTATAAAAGCATTTGCCGTACTCTCTCCGACAAATTTATGCTGCTTTATTAAGTCTTTCGTAATAAGCACTAATACGTTCACATTGTGAATCAGACTTATACGCAAAAACATTGTCCCTATTCCCACACACCAAATCATCTATCGGCATCTGAAACAATTCACTGAGTGCATACAGATTATCAATCGTCGGCATGCTAAGTCCATTCAGCCAATGATAGACACTCTGAACACTTCCGAGTTCCAGATACTGCTGGACATCTTTTATAGATAATCCACGCTCGTCCATAATTCTTCGCAATCTGATTCCGGTTCTTTTTCTGTCAATAATTGGAAACATAGCTCGCCCTCCTATTTTTGATGTATTCTATATGTTTTCTGTATGTCTGCACTTCGGGAATCCTGTACATCCCCAGAATTCACCGAATCTGCCATTCCGTCTCTGCATAGGCAAATGACATTTTGGACAAATCCTGGTATTATTTTGCACCTTCAACTGCTTACCTGCAAGCTCTTTTCCCAAATATTCAAATATTTTCTGATTCATCCTGCAATCGGCAAGCGCTCTGTGCGCACCCTCCGTAGAAATTCCATAATGTTCCGCAAGATCGGATAATCTCCGATGCTTCCAATCCGGAAAGACTTTCCTGGCAAGTCGGAGCGTATCTATGTAATCATTGGAAATGATCTTCCCCAGATAACGTTCACAATCTCGATATATAAACGCCATATCAAAACTGCAAATATTGTGCCCGACCAGAGTATCATCCTCTATGAAATTCACGAAATATTCCAACACACGGTCAAAATGAGGTGCATTTCTCACCATCTGATTCGTGATATTATTCACCATACTTGCCGCATACGGAATCGATTTACCCGGATTAACCAGATGGCTGAATTCATCTACTACCCTGCCATTTCTGACCTTCACCGCCGAAATCTCAATCACCTCATCCGTATTACGCGAAATGCCTGTAGTCTCCAGATCAAACAACACATAATCAGGTGTGTAATTATATAACTGCTTTCCTTTTGTATTTCCTAACATCCGTATTTTCTACCTTACATAATAAACGTAATTATCTTTTCTTGGCGCAGGCGCATTGGCTGGTGCAGCTGTGTATCCAATAGCACAATGTCCGATGCCTTCATAATTGCCTTCAATGCCAAGATCAGCAAGAATCTTCTTACCAAATTCTGACTCAAACTCTTCCTTCGCTCTGTGAACCCAAATACTGCCAAGTCCAAGACTCGTTGCCGCATTCAAAAGATTCCCCATCACAAGCGATCCATCATACTTATATGTCGGAATATCCTTATCCGCAAGAACAACCAGAATCACTGGTGCTCCATAAAACGGATCTGTATCCGCTCCCATAATCTTCGCATTCTCTGCAGATAACTGATCTCTTAATTCCTTATTCGTTACCGCAATAATAATAGAACTCTGTCTTCCCATGCCAGATGGTGCGTAAGTTCCGGCTTCGATAATCGCCTGAATGTCCTCTTCGGATACCATTTTCTCGCTGGTGAAATTTCTACAACTTCTTCTAGATTCTAAGATTTTTAATGTGTCGTTCATTTTTCTGCTCCTATAAATTTAATAATTCTGTATAGATATTTCGCCTATACCTTATCACGATTTTCATTATTTTGTTATCTGTGACGCTTACTCTGATGAGCTTGCGTATGTGCTAAAATGTAATTGCCAACAATTATATTTGCACGTGGATATGGGGACGTAATCCTCATCAAGTTCAAAAAACGTGAATAGTACAAACTTGTCAAAATGACAATACTGTAATACACGGGTGAATCTTGCTCTGGTTGCAACATATTGGGAAATAAACATATAAGCCCCAAATGGGGCTTTCCCAATTTTAGCCTATTATTGTCTTTCTTACGAATAAGAGCTTAAAAAGTAGCCGTCTAGACAGTATATTTTTACTATAGAATTAATTTTATTGAAACCACAGATAATTCAATTATTTTCAAATATTTTCTTAACATGCTCAATACGAAATAATCTAAATAAGCATAACATCTTTGCCACCATGAATTATTATTGCACTTCCTCGTTTCATTAACTTCTCTTCCTCCGGCTGATGAAATCATGTTTTACGCCAAACATTAAAATGTGTGATTTGCAAAACGAACGAACTCATCTTGACTTATTCTTATCCCACTTTTTGCCAAACGAGAAGACCTTTTTGCGTATATAATATCTAGCATGATTCTTTTCTCATTTTCCATTCCGTAATGAATTTTTCGATGACATAGCGGACAAAGGCAAACAATGTTCGAATATATATCTAAACTAACCGTAAATTGATCCTGTAAACTCATTGGCAATGCATGATGACCTTCCATATATGGTTTATGAGTACTCTCTGCAATAAATGTTTCGTGTTTACTATTTAACTCACATTTATAATTTGCCAGTTCAAAAGCCTGCATTCGTAAAACCCCTGATCTTTTCCATATTGTTTTAGTAATCGTCAGATTTTGATCCTTTGACACTGGAACATCAAATGTTTTAATTTTTTCTGCAATCTCAGAGAATCCCTCTCCACTCGCAAATCTGCAATAATTATTCAACCCCGCACTGTACATTCTTCGGCCGCGTTCATTTGCTTGTATAAAATCTGGATCGCTATAAAGAATATCCCTAAGTTGAAATAGGGTATCTATATCAGCAATCTCATAGATATTTTCCCGAACCAAACTTTTTTCTTTCAATCGTTTGGAAATATTATTAAGTGCATCAAAATAATGTTTTACAGTGCTTTGACTATTTTTTCGAATATCAGTAAGGTAACGTGCATAATATTCTTTTAAAATACTGCCATGATTGGCATTTTTTCTATGTAGTTCTATAAAAACATCTGCCATAAACATCACCCTTCAAGCATATAAATTATACTTTTGCTGAATACCATCCACGTTTTATGCGTATCAATAATCCTTTTTTTACCATCGTCGATAACAATACATTGCCGCTGCCAACGGTAATTTGCAAAAGTTCAACTATATCCTTATTTGAAAAAGAATCATTTTCTTTCGCATATTCCAAAACTTTTTCCTCTTGACTAAACGGAGGTAAGTCATCTTCTCTGTTAGCATTCACGTACCTTGTAGATACTCCATGGGAGATTCTGCGAATCACTTGCTGCTCTATCAATTTTTTCAAAATAGCACTGGCTTGAACAGCATTGATCCCCATATTTTCCATCACATCTTTCTTGGTGAAATAGACATTATGGTAAGCAAGTGCTTTTACAATTTCTTCTTGTTGTTGTTCCAATATATCAAAACAGTTCAACATAAAATCTGCCATCGTCTTAATAACTGGAATAGAAACTGAATTTCCTAACTGCTTATATTTTTGAGCATCATTTGTACCTTCCGGAAAGCTGAATGTTTCACTTTCATCAGCATCAAGAAATCCATACCCGATAAATCCTTGTAAACGCCCCCATTCCATCGGAGTCATAACTCGTATACCTTCTGAATTAAGCCGCGTTTTCTTTCTTGGAATCACTTTTCCAGCAATGCCTTCTTTAGGTTGATATATGAGATTTCTCTCTTTTCCCGAACCGCCTGTTGCAAGAATAGTGTTTGCAATTGGATGTTCCCCACCTTCTTGATTAACAACGCAATATCCAAACCCATGTCCTTTTTCATGTTCTCGTATCTTGTGACGCTTGAGCGTCTCCAGATATCCTTCGGCCATATAATATTTGTCATCAACTTCTGTTTCCAGTATTGCATTTACATCCTCAAAAACAACCTCCGTACTTTCTGTCGGTAACTGTTCAGTCAAAAGTTTAATAGCATTTCCATATTTTTTCTTACTAAATGCCATAATATATGCACGTGCTCTGTTTTGGGGCACCCCAAAATTTTTCGAATTCCGAACGAACGAAGACCTATCGTATTGGTAGTTACCATTCTCATCCAAAGAAACCCCGATAACACGATAATCAAGCTCATCTTCCAACGTTTTTACAATTGTATTAATTGTGTTTCCATGATCATGAGAAATCAGATTATCAACATTTTCAAGAAAAATCGCTCTTGGTTTTGTTCTGGAAATAATATCCGCAATATCAAAGAAAATAGTCCCCCTTGTTGTATCTCTAAATCCCAATTGCTTTCCGGCACGACTAAATGCCTGACACGGAAAACCGGCAAGTAATACGTCATATTCTGTGCTATCTAATTCCGTTTTAAACTCTTCGGATGTCAAATCATTTAAAGCATCATCACCGAAAAGATGCTTGTATGTTTTTGCCGCAGATTCATCAATTTCAGCCGATCGAACGTTTTGAAAAGATCCTGTCATTTCAAATCCACGCCTGATTCCACCTATGCCTGCGCACAAATCTATGGTTTTATATATCATTATCAGCTCCTTGCAACAACGAAACGACTTGAATTCCGCTTAGATCAACTGTATAGGTGATTTTTGTAATTCCTACAGGTAACACACCACCCTTGAACGACTCGGTAGTAACACGCGGAAAATCATCATCAATTTCGTAATCTAACAGATCATGTAAAACGAATGTTTTCTTTCTTGAACTCATTCCATTTTCAAAACCCATTTCTTGTAATTTCTTTTCAATGGAAGAGGTGTTATACCCCAGTTTTGAAATATCATCTATCACAGAGTCAATTGAAACACCTGTAAAAAGCGAGGGTTCAAACTGGCACAGTACTAAATGTAATGGTTTGTTTTCTGGTTGTAATTGAAAATAACTACTAATTGTCACTTCTCTTTTATCTCGCACAATCGTAGATTTCACTTCCACAAACTTTGATTCCATTTCAATGTCATAGGAAGCACGGTCTGGACCATTCCAACTTATATCTTCTCCAAGAGGGATCATTGTTTTCAGTACAACCAACTCACCCAACACATCATATATTCTTGGGTCTATATTTTTGTTACCCAGCATTTTCTTCCAGCTTCTCCACCATTCCAACGGAGATTCCATGATTTTCCCTCTATTTTCTCCGTTTGATCCAGGTGTCACCAATGCCGCACACAATGACGCAAAGGTTTCTTCTATGACTGCAGAAGAAGATGTCAATGTTAATGCTCTCCGTACGAAACCGCCTTCAAACACAACTTCTTTACTGACAATACGAGCATTCGCAAAAGCCTCGTTAATATCTTCAGATCCCTCGATCGCTAATACGACACCATATTCCTCGGAGTTTAGAATAGTCCAAGCAGGATATCCCATTTTTTCTAAAGAATCTATACTATGTGCATAACCTGGAATATCTGTATTCCAATTATTGAGGATTTCCTCTACTAATGTCATTTTCGTCTCCTCCGTTTTCTCTCAATTCTTCAAAAAGTCTATGTGCATATCCTTTTTCACCGCCTGGAGTCAGTGCTGGTTCCACATTCACACACTTCGCATTATTCAACTTTGTAAACGCTGCAAATTCTTTAGTTGAAGCTTTATTCGAAGCCGAATACTTTGCATATTCGGCAATCATTGCCCTATAAAGCATTAAGCGATATCCTCTTCCCGGTGTCTCGATTAACTTATTGATATTATCTGTTTTATTGTTTTTCAAAGCATTATATGTCTTCAACTCTGTTCCTTGCCAACTAAGGAATACATACCACCAGAGACTTTTTAACCAGATCCTGCGGGTTTGTGCATAAAATCTCTTGTGATTCAATCTTCCACCTGCATCTTTTACTGCTTTTTCAGGATTCGGATATCGCAGATATGTAATATCTGGCATAACTTTAACCGAAATGTATCTCCAAAAATCATCATCATTCGCTTGTACAATCGAAAAATCCTTTCCGATCGGCAATAACGAATATATTTTTAATCCAACTTTCAGATCCACAGGATAATCCATCTTACCGTTAGTTTCTTGTAACCCTTCCTGAAAAGCAGCTAGTAGCTCATTCCGAAAATCTACGAATGATTCATCAAATTCGGAAACAGAATCATACTGCTTCCAATGATTTACAAGATCATCAAATTCCATATCGTCATAATTATCAAAGGCGGATATTATTCTTTTCGCTTCATCTCTTGATAATGTTTTGAATCGAACCATTACTTATCCTCCTCTGTCAGTTTTGCTCTTAGATTAATTTGCAAGGTCCTTAATAATGCCTCTGGAGATTCGAAACGCAGCTCCGTCTTATTACACTCTCCGATAAATTGGTGCAATATACTGCATATGGAATTGACCTCTAATCCAACATCATTTCTTGTTGCTTGCAAATCTTCTTCACTGAGTCTTTCAAATATCATTAAATATGATGTTGCCAAAATATCAATCAAAAGATCTACATTCTTAATATTTCCATCAGTCATAGGACATGCAGAATAATAAGGATTTAAATAAATACAAATATTATCTTTTGTAAATTTTTCCAGGGATTTAGGATCCTCCCACTGCGAAAACTCTATCCACCATAAAGGCTCTTTATCCGAATACAATTCTTCAATCGGAAATTCCATATTTATACTGTCAAAATCTACAACAATATCATCTAATTCTCCGATAGTGACGCCTTCTTCATTCATAAGTTCTTCTTCACCGTCAAGAATTTCGGATGCGGATTTTTTTACATATAAACACACCGATAACTGAAGATCACCTTCTATTTCTCCTGGATTAAAAGTGTGTTCGAAATAGCACATTCTTCCTGCTGCAGTTGTTATATCACTATTCGGCAGAACGAGACCCGTTTGTGTCAGCCTGTTATTTGTCCATATGATACATATTCCAATTTCAGCATTCTTACAGGCGATCCCTTCCGCTCCGAACAAAAAATCGGGATATACAATAGATACTTTCTTTTTGAAAGTAATACCGTCTTGAGCAAGGCTCCACATATCAAGCGGGTCGGTAATTTTGATTACTCCTGCTCCTTTTTTTTCGCCTCTTAACGGAGATTCCATATCGTTCGGATAGTAAAAAAATTGAAACTTTTCAATCATACATCCGCTTTTTTCCATGAGTTCATCCGTCAGATACGGATAAAATTTTAAATTGTCCATTATCTCCCTCCGTATCAAACTACCTTGAATGAAAAGCTATATCTTTTATCTCGCGCATGTATTTTTAATATTCCTCTGATTTCAGGAGCAAGAACATGCGACTTAATTGCAAAAGATGTGAATTCACTACAAGTATCAGCTTTTCCCATTTTGATTTCTATCTTTTTACCGATATGTTCCGAATCTGATGAAGTACACACACACGCCTCTTCGCAATCCTCTTCTCCACCAGCTAGCCTAAGGGTATCTACCGATACAGACAAAAGCATAGCGGGATAAGGTGTTCCGATATCTCGTTGCCAACTGATCGGATCAATTCTTCCACTCTCCGATTCTATGACCAGTTCGATATTTGTATCTCTTTTGCTGTGAGCCAGTTTGATACAGTATTGAATTTCCAAATCATTACCTTTAAATTTGAAATCACTGAACTCATACGTTAAATTTCGGCTCGAACCACCAGATCCTCCTTGACCACCACCGCCTCCTTGACCACCAGAATTTTTCTTTTTCTCATACCCTATTCGAGGCATCAATAATTTGCCGAGTTTTCCCGATAATCTACTTGCTGTAGCATCAACCCGTTTTTCTTCATTTCTGTTCTGCACTTTAGTAATTTGATTAACAGTATTTTTACGAATTCTCGATACAATAAACATTTTTGCGGGATCAGACCATCCCATGTGGTCCGACGCTTCGCATGAGCGTAAATATTCTCCCAAATTTTTCCCAGCATGCTCCTTTACATCAAGATTTATCTTTAAAATCTTTTGAGTATCCGGAACAAAGAACGCAAAAATAAAATCATCTTCACTCTCCGGCCACGTTATACCTTTCACCCATTCTCCAGAAACACAATACTCGATAACCATTCCGGGATCTCTGGTATACATGACCATCGGTTCATTTAAACCACCTTCGGCTTCAAATCTTCCACAATATACATAAGGAGATAATGACATGACATCAGCATATAGTTGCTGTTTCGATATCTTAGAAACTGCAACATATCCCGCTGTACTCCCCTCCTCAAAATAATTGAGAATGTTTACTGCCCTTGTAGATATTTCATAATTTACTTCAGGTGTATACTCCGTCTTGTAAGTTTTTGCCAAAGCTGTCGTATACATTTCCTGAACCATCTTGAAGAACGGAAGCATGTCATTCTTTCGTATCGGTTTTCCATTTACAGAAACATGTAACCATTTCTTATCACTACAAATTTTAAGCAATTCTCGATTATGTATTTTGGGTGCATACCATTTCTGTATTGATAATTTTAAATACTCTTCAATATCGCTTCCCCAAACCGATATAAAATGCTCGTAAACATCATCTGGAAGACCAGATTCCATCGGTACGATATCTTCCAATAACTTTTTTGAGTCAATATACGGAATGATAATAGAAGTTCCGGTTTCATCTTCTTTAAACGGAGTAATATGGAATACGTCCAAAATTGCATTAATAAATTTTTGATCGGTTACCGGCAAAAAATCCTCGCCATCCTCATATCCCCACCACGCTTTTCCAGCAGATTTTTTATTAATCTTGTTCAAAAGCGCAGAGTCTGTACCGTCTGCATTTTTTCCATACTCATCTTCTACTAAAGTTATGATTAATCGGGACTCAAAACCTTCATCTGTCTTTACCCTAGAATAAAATACGACTATTCCGATTCCTACACGATAATAAACACTTTTTCCAAATCCCCAATTTCCACCAGCTCTTTCTTGTGTCTGTCTCTTCCCAGTATCAAAAATCAACTTAAAGAAATTGCCATGGTCTTCACCGATAATATCAGCTTTATGAATCGGACCGGTTAAACCGCAAGTTTTGGTATCTCTGATTTCCAAAAATTGCGCTTGATCACTCGGAAATAACTCATTCAAAGAAGTATCCAGTGCCGTCATAAAAGAATTAAAATCCTTCGGGCAAAAATATCCTGTTGTAAAATTAACCTTAAAGCTATCTCCCGCTTCTTCTAATGATGCATCTGAGCTATTCTGAATCGCTTCTCTTACAAGAAGATCTAATAGCGGCACATAATCATTTTGAAGTGACTTCAAAGTCACACTTCCATATGAAACTCCGTGATTTAATTCAAGAATTTTATAATCAAGCATTTTTAAACTCCTTTGTATTTATTCTGGAAGTCTTATCGTTATTGACCGTGCGTGAGTACCTCCGCTTGGCTCACCTGACACAATAATACTGAAACCGATAATATCAGCATTTGAATTTATTTTTGTTCGACGTCCTGCTGCAGTTTCTTTTCCAAGGTCTTTATCGATTCGATACAAGAGTAACAAGGGCTTATCTTCTACACCCAAACCACCTCTGTTTTGAATGATAGAAGATCTCTTTTTTACGGTCTCTTTATATAATTTCAATTCATCGGCACTTAATTTACTGATTTGAATATCGCTAAGTGCATCTGTTCCCGAACGCAATGAACCGATATCTATGTAGTCGCTTTGTTTCGTTTTTTTTGAACGTTCAATCTTTCCGACTTGAATGTTGCCTACATTCCATTTTGATGTAGCTTTTTTATCTCCTGCAACAGCAATATTCCACTGCAAATATTTACCTTCTTGATTCATCATCTTCATCCACTCCAAAAATACAGGAATATCAGAATAGAGTGATGAGCATTCATATATATGATATTTTTCAGCTCCAAAGAATTCTTTTTCCAGGATTGAAAAATCGATATCATACCAAACAAAGGCAGATGAAACCGCTTCGGATTGTACAGCATCACCTAGCGATCGCAAAAAACTCTCTGTTATTTTAATGTTGTGACTCAGATAACTATCATCTTCAAATCTCGTTGTTTCGTAACTATCACCGCTAAAATCAAAGTCACATTCAACTGCATTTTGCGATTTATTTTTTGATGTTAATAAAAACCTCGCAATTGTTGCCGTCGTTGTTATTTTCGGTCCAAACTGACTAGGGCTTCTACCCTTAAGCATATAGTCTTCAAAAACAGCTTTAAGTTTCTCATCAATCTTTTCCAAAAGCTCAAATTTTTCCTGTACGGTTTTCGGCATCCAGATTCTCTGAAGTAATTCATACCCCTTTCGATAACCAAACCATCTTGCCATCTGCATCAACGAATCAGCTTGATTTGAATTTCGGCCAAAATATGTACAAACCAATCCCTCTATTGTCAAGCCCCTGGCTAATGTATTACCACCCATTATGATAAAGACTGGTGCCTTTTCTATGAGTTTTAAAGCATGGTCATCTGGGTAAACTATACGCAAATAAGTTCCGTCTTCCGCAACTTTATTTGCTCTACAGTTGTCAACACATAAATGAATTGCGTTATCTGTATAAACCTCTTCTTTCTCGTCTCCCATTTTGATATTTACTACATTATTGATAAGCACTTCTATATCATCTTTGATTTCATCAAACTCTGGAAAATGATCATCTATCTGATCCAACAAACTATATTCGGAATAACAAATTCTAAGCTTTTCTAAAGTTAATTTATCCTTTTCATTTTCGTATACCTCACCACATGTATTGATTATTGAGCCAGTAACCTTCTCACTCTTCAGCCATGCCTTTATCACTTCATATTCTTCAAAATGTCCGTTTTGAATAGCTGTTGTATGAATCAACATACTAATTGGTTTCTTATGACCTCTATTTCTCAGTACTGCTGCTGAACACAAAAACCAGCAAATTGATTTTTTTAATTCTTTAGGAATTGTAAATGAGTACCCGTTGTGGAGATCTTTAAGCTCTGAGATCTCCTCCTGCGGAATATCCCGAACAATGTCCAACCCTGGGTAATTCTCATCTTCATCACTACCAAAAATAACTTTTCCTCCGAAATATTCCTTTGATTCAGGTAAACTGCATATAAAATCTTTTGGGTAAAGAGAAGGCTCATATGCCTCATTCAGTACATTCGCATATGGCGTAGCAGTAAAACTAATGTAATTCATTGCCTGGAACGGCGCAGATGCAAGTGTTCCGTCTGCATTATTACCGTTCACTAAATCCATTATCAGTTGATTTACAGCAGTTCTTTCTATTAATTCCTCTTCGGTTTCGTTAATATCTATTTTCCTGGTATTAATGCTTGCTTGATCCGCTTCATCGTCTATTACGAGAATTCGCAAACGCGCTGCTTTAGCTGGATTGGCATGCAACCATGTAATTAAATTTCTTAATCGGGTGGAATTTTTTAAACACACAGTAACGTATCTATGCATCCACTGCCCAGCTGTTTTCCCGTTTTGAAACAGATTCAATTCCAGGTTATCTGACATGTATTTTTTACCGCTTTGTACGTCTACCATGTAATCGGGATTTCCGGTTTTATCAAGAATATGCCAAGCCACTCCGCCTGAAGCCAATAAATCATGCATAAATCGATCTCTTGTTTGCTTTCGTAGATTATCGATTGTCCCAGACAGAATTATTATGTAATTCCAATCATAATGTGCGACCATTGTTGCAAGCCCGATCATATTTGCAGTCTTTCCCGACTGAACACTTCCCATTACCAACCCCTTTTTCGGTCCGGTAACTCTCGTATCACGCAAGATATGGTTTAATATCCAATGAGAATTTTTTTCTATCTGAGTTACAGCATTATCACTGATTCGTCTCTTTCCATCCTTTTGCCCTAACAAATACTTCTTATATTGCGTCCACGGTGACCCTGGATCGGTTGGAATCGGCAAAGTTGTCCCCGCAGAACCATTAGACAACCCATAGGGATCAGCGATTGCACTATAGCCCTTTTTCATTTCATCAATGAACTCAGACCACTCTCTAAATTCCATATCTTCCGGAAGAATCAATTCATCATCACGAAGCCGAATAAATTCATTTTTTGCTTCGTCGTCGATTGAAACACATAGCGTTTTCACATCATCCCAGGAGTATCCATCTGTAATTTTCTCTGAAACCCATTTTTTTGCTTCGATATATTTTTCAGATGCGTAATCGCTCATTATCGTCCCTCCCATATCTGTTGAATTGAATCTGCACACTCTTTTGTATGTTTTTTAATATCGTTACCCCAAAATCGGAAAACAACCCAACCGGAATTTTCCAAATACTCCGTGACTTCTATATCTCTTTGCATATTTCTTTCAATCTTTGCAATCCAAAAATCACGGTTGCTTTTTATATCATTTTTTCTGTTATCCCAATCGTATCCGTGCCAAAATTCACTGTCACAAAACACAGCGATTTTCTTCCCCTTGAATACAATGTCTGGTTTACCCATTATGGTTTTTACATTCTTTTGATAACGCAAACCACGATTCCATAATTCTTTTCTTAAGAGCATCTCGATTTTTGAATTCTTATTTTTAACTCTACTCATATTGTAGCTAATTTGCTCTTTTGTCTTTGCCATCGATACTGCTTCCCTCGATAATATTGTTTATTCTTTAGAAGATTTAATATATTTACCACTCTTAATTCTCTGATCCTTCGGCTTCTCAGCTTCTTTCGGAACAACCCAAAAGGATCCGATTTTCGTTGCACCTGGGATTCTACCTTGACTACATAACACCTGTACTCTTCTAACTGTAATTCCCCATTTTTCAGCCGTCTGTTTCAATGATAAATATTCCATATATTTTTCCTCTACGTATTTTGATCAACCTATTGAAGATTATATACTAAAAGGCGAACAAAATCAATTTTATACTGTCAGTTTCCACTGACACCTAAAATGATTTTTTTATTCCACCGTCCGCTTATGAGGAATATACGACTCCAACTGACCTTCACCTTCATATCGTATTACGTTCAATGTATCATAAAAACGTCGTATTCCTGTATTCATTTCCAATGTTAGAAAAACATATAACAATACCAAAAACAAAAGCAACCACAAAAGCAACCACTGAAAGACACGTTTCTACGCGCCTTCCGATGGTCAAAACTGTTATTTCTTATATTACCGTCTACTGGATCCAGCCACTTGCCGAACAGCTCTCTCTTGATCATAATCCTCTTTCCGCTATAAAGATACCACTTGACACCTTCGTGATTATTGATGATTTCATGCATCTTTTTAGCTCCAATATGGAAGTAAGCTGCCGTTTCATCCACAGTGAGCGTGTAATGCTCATAAAATAGTACTGATTTATCCTTCTTCGCCTGATACATTGTTATTCTTGCCATACAACAAATTCCTTTCTTGCCTTTTTGAAGTGCGTACATTTTGTATTACAACACATTTTGTATTTTATTGAACTCCCATTATACCAAAAGTAGCTGTCCAATAATCAGGACAGCTACCATCTTTCTATAAACATTTACAATTTTCTTCTTTTCCCTACTCATGCTCTTCCAGCTTAAATGTCGGCATTAACTGCAATTTATGCAGGTTAATCGCATGCATCCGGTCAATCTTCTTCTTTATCTCTTCGTCTTCGCACTCGCCGGTCAGTACATAATGATCCAGTGTGGCGTATGTGAATCCGATCTTGTCCTCATCGGTCATTCCGCTGAGTCCGTCAGACGGTGCTTTCTTGGTCAGTCTCTCTGGGATTCCAAGTACTTCACCAATCTGGATAACTTCGTGTACGAGCAGATTAGCGAGCGGGCTGAAGTCCCCGGCAGCATCGCCGTATTTGGTAGAATATCCGATATAATCTTCGGAACGGTTACAGGTATTTACCACACGCCCACCATTTGGAAGTGCCTGAGCGATTGCGTAGAGTGTGCTCATTCTGAGACGTGGCGGCATATTGATCATGGAATCGCGGGAAAGTTCATTCGTATGAACGGTGTCGCTTTCTGCAAGTGCTTTGTTTACTGCACCTGATAATCCATCTGCGCCGTCCTTGATATTGACAGTCACATTTTTTATACCTAACAGAGATACGATCTCCTGTGAATCACTGATGTCACTCTGTACTCCATTTGGCATCATAACGCCGACTACACGGTCTTTTCCAAGTGCCTCTGCCAGAAGCGCCGCAACCACGCTGGAGTCTTTTCCGCCGGACACCCCAACAACGGCATCACAGTCTGGACCGTTTTTCTTGAAATAATCTCTTATCCATTCTACAATTTCATTTTTTGTCTGTTCAGGATTTTTAAGCATTTTCGTAGTTCCTTTCTTGAACCTCTCATTATTATCTGAATCAATTATACCAGAATTTCTAATATATTTCCGCATGCATTTCCTATTTTCTATCTGCAGGATACCGTCTGTATATTTACGTATATTTCTTTCTCGACAGCCATTTCTGGTCGATACATTTCACTTCGCCGTCAAACCGGATATGCAAATGTACACCGCCGGATCTCTGGTTGATCTTTTCTACCACACCGTTACCGAATTTTGGATGTGTAACGGTATCCCCAAGCGTATACTGAACAACCTCGTCCTTCTGCTTCTGTGCAGTCTGCAGACGTCGGTAAGTATCCCGGATCGGCACGGATTTGTCGTGGATCCGGTTCTTCAATGCTTTATCGTAATTGTGATTCATCAGTGCTTCGCCGGCTTTGTAATAAGGCGTCGGCGCAGCGCCTACAAGTGAGCAGCAATATTTCCATGCGCTTCCGTGCGTTCCTGTCTGCCATTTATACTGTTCGGGTATCTGCATATTGTACTGCATATAGTGTGCATACTCGTGTTTGAACAGATCTATACGGTCTTCTTTGGACAGTGGATTCTTGACTCCATATGCAATAAAAAGAAGTGAAAAATGAAAATGTTCCTTTTCATGGGCGCTCCGTCTGGTATAGGAGCCCAGACTGTCCGTATCAAATCCAAATGCCACCGGCACTTTCGCTCCGTTCAGATGGAACTTTTTATCCAATTCTCCATATAGATTTTTGATCAACGCGGTAAGGATCGGGATCTCTTTCTGCAGACGCTGACGCAGAAACTGGTCTTCTCTGTCATAATATGTCATGTTCTATTTTCCTTCATGTTCGATTCTCTCTATTATTTTCCGGCACATGGATCAGCCCACGCTATATGCCCACAATGCCTGTATCTGTGATGCCAGTTCTGCATAATCCCATTCTTTGTTACTGTTTGCTTTGCTGTTAGGATCATGCAACAGTATCTTACCGTCCTGCGATACACCTGTCAGCACCATAAAATGTCCATTATCGGTAAATGTCCCAGGTCCGACGACACAGATGATCGGCTTACCTGCAGCAAGTTCCGCTTTTATCGTATTTTCATCCAGCATGATGGATTCCGAGTGAAGTCCCAGTTCGCCGGCAAATGTCTCCATGATCGTCCACAACGAGCCTTCTCCGTTCACATAATAGCCTTCTGCATCCGCTCTTTTTGCGACCTCATAGGGATTCATATCTGTCTTTCCTGTCAGGCCACTGTAAACCATAGACAGGCAGGTAGGGCCACAGCCTGTGACTGCCATAAAATTATCGCCATACTGTTCGTATCCCCAACGCTTATCCCATTGCAGGAACAGCGGAATCGTGCCCTGCTGAACCTCTGCGGAAATGTCTCTGTTAACAGAAGCGCTGTCATAATCAAGATAGCCTTTGACAAAATCGATGGTCTCCGGATTGCGCTCTGCAAGATCCAGCAAAGTCTCCGGACAGCCGGCTGCTGCCAGCTTCTCCCGGTCAAATATATCTTTTTTATCGGACTTATCTTTCTTAGACTTGTCCTTCGCTTCTTCCACTTTCTTTGCCGCTTCCTGTGCCTTATTCTGTTGATTTTGCCACAAAGCCAGACTGATAACGGAAGCCACAATCACCAGCATCAGAATTGCAACTCGTCTTTTTCTCTCTTTTCTTTTCTGGCGGTTTTTTATCTCCATGAACTACTCACCTCTATCACCTATCCAGGTATGTTACCTCTTTCCCAGCTGCCAGAATGCCACCGCACTGGCTGCTGCCACATTCAAAGAATCCACGCCTTGTGCCATCGGAATCTTAACCGTATAATCACAGAGTCCCATCGTCTCCTGCATCAAGCCGTCACCTTCTGTGCCAAGGATCACCGCAAGCTTCTCTTCCTGCATCAGATCCGGATCATCAATGCTGACCGAATCATCCGTCAGTGCAAGTGCCGCTGTCTTATATCCCATCTGTTTCAATTCAGTAATTGCCTGCTTAGGCCAGAATATTTCCCGCTGACATCGGATCTCATTCTCATCCTGAATAAACGTCCACGGAACCTGAAATACCGTTCCCATGCTGACTCTGGACGCTCTCCGATAAAGTGGATCACTGCACCCAGGTGTCAACAAAACTGCTTCCATATGAAGGGCTGCCGCTGACCGGAAAATAGCTCCCACATTGGTCGGATTCATGACATTTTCCAGAATGGCGATCCGGCTCTTACCCGCACACAGTTCCAGATAATTCTGAAGTGGTCTGCGGCGCATCGCACAGAGCATTCCTCGGGTCAGTTTGAATCCCGTGAGCTTCGCAAGCACATTAAAATCTGCTGTATAGATTGGAATATCCGTATTCTCATATCTTCCAAGAACCTGTCCGGTTTCCTCATTTTCTTCCAGCTGTCTCTGTTCCGCCAGCACTGACACAGGTGTATAGCCGGCATCCAGTGCCCTGCCGATTACCTTCGGGCTTTCCGCAATGAACATTCCATCTTCCGGATGATCTTTATTCAGAAGCTGTGCTTCCGTAAGTCTTGCGTACACATCAAGCTCCTGTGCGTTAAAATCTTTGATTTCTATTATATTTAGCATAATTTACTCCAAAAGTCTATTCTCCGGCGGTACATTTCTCATAGGCAAATAATGCCGCTCCCAGTGCACCGCAAAGCTGTGCTTCGTCGCAGATATAGAGTTTTGCTCCGAGTTTTTCCTCTAAAGCGTTGATGATACCCTGGTTCTTCGCCACACCACCGGTCATCATATATTCTCCCGGATTCTTCTTGCCGAGACGGGCTGCAAGTGCACCTACCTTGGACGCAACGGATACATTTAACCCATGGATAATATCTGCCACATTTTTATTCTGTGCTACTAATGATACCACTTCTGACTCTGCAAACACAGTGCACATGCTGGAAATTACGATATTTTCTTTCCATTCCAGTCCTTTGGTGCTCATTTCTTCTAATGAAAGTCCCAGCGTTCTTGCCATCATTTCCAGAAAGCGCCCTGTTCCTGCCGCACATTTGTCATTCATCAGGAAATTCGTTACCGCACCATGCTCGTCAATACTGATTGCTTTGATGTCCTGACCGCCGATATCAATGATCGTCCGCACATTCGGATTCAGATAATGCGCACCCTTTGCGTGGCAAGTGATCTCCGTAATGCTGTCATCTCCACTGTCAATATAAGCGCGTCCGTATCCGGTCGTTACGATCCGCACGATATCTTCTTCCTGTATTCCGGCTTTTTCTACTGCCGCTGCAAGACTCTTCTCTGCACTCATCATTGCCCCGCCACCGGTCGGAATGATCATCGTTGATTTAATCTTACCATTCTGATCAATAATCACCACATCGGTACTCGTGGAACCGCTGTCGATTCCCGCTACATAATAAACTCCTGATTTCATCTTCTTTCTTGCCTCCTCGCTGATGCCTGTTCCCGGATCCATATCTTCCGATCCTTCAATTGTTTCTGAAAATGCCTGAATTCTGGTCAGTAGCTGTCCTGCGCTCTGACTCGTGAAATCAGTTTCTATCTTAAGAAGCGGAACCTTGATATTTTTCTTGATACTTGCATATTCAAATCCATAATAATCACAGAATTTAATCGTGTGGTAAATGATTCCTTTCAGATCCGGATCCAGATACAGCTGATTTCTTCTGGTGCTGTTATTCATTCGGAAACATGGCATCTGTGCCAGAAGTGCATCCGCATATGCAAGAAACATGGCATCTTCGTCCATGGTCTCCATCTCTTCCGGCAGCACGGCCAGTCTACGACCACCTGTACAGGTCAGGTTATCAACCTTCATCTGGATGTTGTCCTGTATCATGTCTTCCAGCACACCACTGACACGCACACCCAATACACCAATATATGGTTCTCTCTCTTTCTCTGATTCCGCAAATGATCGGAGAAAGAGTTCTTTATCAAACTGCTGTCCGGAATATGCTTCATATGCATCCTTTAAACGGTGAATCGCTCCGGCGAATTTGACCTTTTCGCATTCGTTATCTTCATGCGGAAGATCCAGCATGTATAAGAATTTGCATTTACCGGTACTTGCTACAATATCATATACCCTGCGCATGGAATCACAGCAATTGACCAGCACTAACTGATCTGCTTTTCCTTCCAATATCGCCTGTATCACAGATTTACCAAATCCACACAGATTCGCATGTGCGATCTGGTCCGACATTTCAAAATTCTCCGGCATTTCTTCCAGGACTGCACATTCTTCTCCAAATCCCTTAAAAAGTTCAATCGGAGTATATTTACAGACGTAATGTATCATGCTTTTTCTCCTCCTTACCTTCTTCTAACATTTCCACAAAGGCCTGAAGTCTCGTAGATACCTGACCGTCACTGGTATTAGCAGGGTTACATCCATCTCCATCCAGGATCATAGTCGGAAGTCCGGCTGACTCCAAAGAGTTTTTAATCAGACTGGATGCGCCGATGGTTCCTTTGCATCCCCAGTGTGCAAACAGGATTCCGCCGTCAGCTTCTGTCTCTTTGGCAAGTCGTTCCGCCATCTGAATCCGCTGACTCACATCACCATTGTAAATGCAATAAACCATCTTTTCTGCCATGGCTTCATACGGATCCTCCGCATGCATCTCCCGAAATCCGTCTGCCACAAAATCACAGGCGCTGACGTGCATCTTTTTACTATAATTAAATACATCCTTCACCGGCTGCTGAAGAAACGGCATAATATGCATCCAGAGCACATGAAGTCCCTCGCCTTTTGGTGCTTTCTTCACATCCTCAAATAACATTTCCGTGTATTTCACAGAGGCCTCTGAGCCAGATAACAAGTGGCACATAAAGATAGCATACAATTCATTTGTCAGGGATGTCACAGGATCATGATCTTTGCGCAGCACCAGCTGTCTCTGATAATTTGCAGCTGCCTTTTTACTGTTAGCAACTGCCTGCTGCACCGCCTCCTCGGAGATCTTTTTTCCGGTTACATTTTCCAGAAATTTCTTCATATCCCGCAGCTGATCCGCTACGTATTTCACAGAAGCCTGATTTTTTTCATATGGCACATCTATATAAAATCCAGGTAATTCGTTCTTCTGTTTCAGATAAGGAAATGTCATCATATTGCCATCACAGGCAAGATTCGTATAAATAGTGCACTTTGGTGTCGGCACAAGACCGGTTAGTGCAGCTCCCAGAAAGACTCTGTGATAAGAGCACATGGTCTCCGGGAATCCCTCTTCCTCTGTTCTTCGCAAGAATGCCTGCTCACATCTGGTTCCTGCTATAAAACATGACAACGCTTCTACTGAATACGGTGTCAATCCTGCTGCCGTCAATAGTTCTCCCGGCACAAAGATACTTACCATCGCTGCATTTTCAGGCTTTGCAAGCGCCTGGATAATATTACGCATTACAACTCTTGCTACGTACTGACCAGACGATGGTAACTCTTTATCCGGAAAGAAGCATAATCTTTTTTCCTGCAGACGATATCCTGTCAGGAGAAGTCTGCGTGCCTTCTCCGGATCTGTCAGGGCTTCGCTCCCTACTTTATCTCCAAATTTCTTAATAATATCCATTCTTATTCCTTCTTTTCTGTCTTATATTTCAAGCAAACATAGCTTACCAGATTCCCATCACATGCTGCATGATCAGACTCACAACGGTAATACCTGCCCAGCAGGATGCTCCGAGAATGATCGGCTTACCACCGGTCTTAATCAGCTCAATCACATTACTGTTAAGCCCGATTGCTGCCATTGCCATAATGATCAGGAACTTGGACAGCTCTTTCAGTGGTGCGAATACATCCGCACTCACACCCATATGGATGCATATAGTTGTGATGATTGCTGCAATCACAAAGTATAAGATAAACATCGGAAATGCTCTTTTTAAGCTGAATCCGTTTGTCTTCTGATTATCTTTTGCTGCCTGCTTTGCCCTGATCGCGGATAATCCCAGAGTAATCGGAATAATTGCAAGGGTACGGGTAAGCTTTACGGTTACTGCTTTATTCAGCGTCTCGCTTCCGAGATTCCACATACTGTCCCATGTCGATGCAGCCGCTGTTACGGAAGATGTATCATTGATCGCTGTTCCGGCAAAGATTCCAAATGCTCCTCCCGATGCGGTATCGAAGCCGATGACTTTTCCTAATATTGGGAAAAATATCGCTGCGAGCACATTAAAGAAAAAGATAACGGAGATCGCCTGTGCCACTTCATTATCATCCGCATCAATGACCGGTGCTGTTGCCGCAATTGCAGATCCGCCACAGATAGACGATCCCACGCCTACCAGAATTGATGTATTGGACGGCACATGGATGACCTTGCGAAGAATCCACGCAATGATCAGGGATGTACTGATCGTACATACGATAATCGGCAGTGACTGTTTACCGGTCTGGAGAATGACTCCCAGATTCATTCCAAATCCAAGCAGCACAACCGCTGTCTGGAGAATAATTTTAGACGTCCATTTAATACCAGTCTCTGCATTTCCCTTATTTTTCCATACCATCGTAATCAGCATGCCAGCGAGAATCGCAATCACAGGACCGCCGATGATTGGAAATGTCTTACCGAGAAGCCAGGACGGTACTGCTATGATAAAGCAGGTTAATATGCCCGGCAGTTTTTTCTTTATTGATTCCATCATAAATACCTCATTTCATTTTAGATCTCTTTTTTTGCAACATTAGGATTATATCACTGGACACCAACAATTTGAATACTGATAATAAAATATATAGTCACTCATTTTTTCATAGCGACTTGTATTTCTATCATATATAAGCTATACTATTTTCGACATATGACGGAAATATTTTGGAGGACTGATATGGCAAGACCAAGCAAATGTAGAAAAATATGTTCGGAACCTGTATACGACAGTTTCAGACCCGAAGGATTCCCTTCCGATGGTACAATCTGCCTGACACTGGATGAGTTTGAAGCTATACGCCTGATTGACCTGGAACATTTTACACATGAAAAATGTGCAAAACAAATGGAAATCTCTCGCACAACCGTTACAGAAATCTATGAATCTGCCCGATACAAAATTGCAGACAGTCTGATTCACGGAAAAACTCTGCTGATATCCGGCGGACATTATCGCCTGTGCCAGGGTGATACTTCTTCACATTGCTTTACTCGATGCACATCAGCGTACGATTCCGTCGCAACATCAATCATTGAGAAAAAGGAGAATGGAGCTATGAGAATTGCAGCAACTTATGAAAATGGTATGATTTTCCAACATTTCGGACACACTGAAACCTTCAAATTGTACGATATTGAAAATGGACAGATTACAGGAACACAGATTGTATCCACTAACGGCCAGGGACATGGTGCATTATCCGTATTTCTGACACAGGCACAGGTTGATATCTTGATCTGCGGAGGCATCGGTGGCGGTGCGCAGGCTGCACTCGCTGAGGCAGGGATCAAATTATATGGCGGCGTATCAGGCTCTGCCGACGAAGCAGTCACTGCATACCTTGCTGACGAACTGAACTATAATCCTAATGTTCAATGTTCTCACCACAGCCATGACCATTCCTGCGGTGAGCATCATTGTGGCGAAAATAAACACGGCTGTTCCGGTAACCACTAAGCGTCTTGGAGTCGATATCATAGAGAACGGCGTCGCGATGGAGCGTAGCAACCTAAATAATCAAATATAGTTTAAATAGTTTTCAAAAACTGTTTTTTTGTTCATTTTTACATCTAGACATATTCACATAAATGTGTATAATGTAAATAAATCATCATTGTTTTACACACTTGTTTTCAAGTGTTTTTAGCTGACGAAGCTAAAAAAATAATAATTTGACCGACGAGGTCTCTCTGGCTTGCCAGAGTAGGGTATGGTTAGCGCCGTACCCTTTATTTTTTATAAGATTTCAAATACCACAATCCGCTCCCTCGGATCATCCCCTGGGAAAAGATCACGACAATCGATTTCATCTACAAATGACAACTCGTCTACTGTCATCAGGTATGCGATATACTCATCTGATGGATAATAGAAAAACAACTGCATGGATCTTGGACATGCATAATATGACTCCAGGATCCGTGCAATGACTTTCTGAAGTATCTCTACTGAAAATGGATTAAAAAAGTAAGCACAGTCTACCGACTCCGGCACCTGATAATATTCCGCATTTGCCAATTCAAATGTCACCCTGCCTGAAGACACTGCTAACGTATGATTCTCCGCTGCCTTTTCATATATCCGTTCATCATATTCAATTCCGATAGATGCACATCTCGTCTGATAAGACAGAAAAAAATCCACACGCCCTTTACCACATCCATAATCAAGCAACGTATTTCCTTTTCGCATATATCCGGCATTCGCCAGACGCTCCAGTACCGAATATGGAGTCGGTTCATAGGGATATCGATACCTGTCCGCATTGGAGTCATCCCGTCCCATTGTCCGAATATGCAATAACTTATCCCATCTTGTCTCGTTCTTATCTTCTTTCATCATTATTCATTAACAGCCATCGAATTCCTTTGGCAAGCCTCTTTCCCGAATCCGCAAAATGACCTCCCGCATTCCATTCCAGAATCACCTGCTCTGCCAATGGATCCGCCCGTAGTATCCTTTCCTGTTCTCTGGTACGTTCTCCCACCGTTGCCATCACTTTATTCTTTGTCTTCTCCTCTTTTCCACCAAGGCTCAGGTACACTCTACATTTATGTTGAAGCTTATGTTCTCTCACATAAACAGCCCAATCTTTGAACCACATAGAACCCGAACAGCATACGATTCCTGAAAACATATCACATTCATATGCTGCCCATAACGCAAATAAGCCGGCAAGAGAATATCCCGTCAGCCAATATTCGCGATCTTTCACATCATATGTTTTTTCAATGTATGGAATACATTCCTCTGTTAGCCATCTCAGAGTATTCCTGCCTTGTCCGGCAAATCTTTCTGTTCCAAATGCTGCTGGTGCTTCCCAAGGTGAAAAATCCCGGTTCCAGTCTTCCACCTGAAATGCCACAAGCAGAAAGTCATTCTCCGATACTATTTCTAACAGCTCTTCCCATAAATGTTCCACTTCATGCTCCTGATGTGGATACATCCCCCAGAAAATAACCGGACCTCCATGCCCGTGCTCTGCTATATGCAGTTGTATTCCATCTACAAAAGTCTCTGTCATCTCTATATCTTTTCTACTGAAACAATCATTACTTGCCACCATTCTTATCTTCATCTTTCTTTAAAGCATCTGATACATTGCCATAAATTTCTGCCATATCCTTTGGTAGCTTTGTCACCAGATACATGATTGGGATAAGGAAAAATGTTGCCCCCAAAGATATTGCTAAGAAAAGCTGACCATACGGATTGCCTGCAATTAACAATATAATGGTGATTATATAAAGTACTGGTATTATAATGGCACATACCAAAGCCAGGATTTGTCTAAAATTCATTTTTCTTTTCATAATGTCTATATCCCTTTCATTTTCTTATTATCAATACCATGCATCTTCCCAATAATCATACGCATCGTCATATCCATCGTCATAGTCTCCATCTCCAAATTCCTCTGCCCACTCCTCTGCAAAATCATCTGGATCATCATAATCGTATACATCATAAGGATCTGTTCTTCTGGTGGACGCATTACCGCTTGAGGTTGATGTATCAAAGGAATCGCCACCAAGTCTGCCACCTGCAGTAGATGTATTACTTGAACTTTCTGCAGTCTCAGGCTCCTCTTCTTCCTGCACAGCATTCACTGTCACTCCACCAACTAAAAGTTTTGACTGCCCGTTGCTGGTATCCAGACAGTATTCTGTTCCCTGATGTCCTTTGATATTAATTGCACTACTGCGATCTGCATTGCCAATATATACGGTAATTGTCTGATCTCCGTACTCTATGTCATGATTATGGTCTCCCGGTGCATGCCCTTCGTTCATCACATTCTGTTCATTCTCCATCAGCCGGATAAATGATTCATAACTTCCGTCTTGCGTGTCTTCCGCATAAATCTGATCAATACTTTCGCTACTATAAGATACTGCATAATAATATGTATAATTTACTTCCTCACTGCTGGTATACTTCTTAAAAATATCATCTGTCAAGTCATCGTAAGTAACTATAAGATCATCCACACCTGCCAAACGCATCTTATCCTGTAACTGTGACGCATATTCTTCTATATAATCTTCCGCTTTGGCATCTACTTTTTTCTGTTCAGCGGCTATCTTTTTTTGTTCTTCCTCATACTTCCCTGCTTTATACTTTGGATAAGCACCCTGTGACAAAAACAACAGCACGATTATCACTGTCATAGATATGAGAAATACTTTCCCTTTCTTCTCATCACTCATTGTGTTCCCTCTCATTCCTCTTCATCCCCTGAACATGATCCACGGGTTAATCAATCATCGTAATGATTCCAGTTTTATGTCCATCTTCTTCTGCAATCTCTCTTTCACATCATCCCTTGCAAATGCTGTCTCCACCGCATTCTGCATCATTTTTCGAATCTCTTCATCACTCACGCCATACATTTTTTGCACAAATTCCAGTTCTTTTGTGAGACTGGTATCGCTGACCGTCCGGTTATCGGTATTAATACTCACTTTCAGCCCTGCATCCAAGAACTCTCGAAGCGGATACCCCGCGGTGCTCTGCACCGCTTTCGTCTGGAGGTTGCTGATTGGACACATTTCGATACCAATACCTTTCTTTGCCAACTCAGACTGAAGCTCCTGATGTCCACGCATGGCAATACCATGACCAATACGCCCAGCTCCTGCTTCTACCGAGTCAATGATATTCTGAACATTTCCACACTCGCCTGCGTGAAGCGTAAATGGCATGCCAAGTTTCTTCACAGTCTCAAATACATCCATAAATTCAGACATGGGATACAGTGCCTCTGCCCCAGCCAGATCTGCTGCACAGACACCGTCGCCCAGGTATTCTCTGACAATTTGGAGCATCCGCAGATTCTCCTCTGCGCTGTGATGACGCATGGCACAGGTGATAATTCCATATTCTACACCAAAGTCCTGCTTTCCTTTATTCATACCGGCAATGACTGCTTCGATCACCTTCCTGCAATCCATGTCCGAGGTCTCGGACAACAATGGTGCAAAACGTACTTCCGCATAACACACATTTTCCTGATACATACTACGAAGCACATCATATCCTGCTTCCCGAAGACCTTCCTCATCCATCAGACATTGTCCCGGAAGGTCGAATTTCTCCAGATACTCGTTGAGACTCCGGCAGTCATCTGATACGCTCAGTTCTTCCTGCGATACCTTTCTGCCAAGTCTCTTTTCGATAAAGTTCCTACTCAGCGAACCGTCTAAATGGCAGTGAAGTTCCACTTTCGGTAATGCAACTAATTCGTCTCTCGTCATAATTAATCACCTCTCATCACTTTCTTTCATAATCCCCTGATATTCATCCAGCACATTAAACAGCATATCGCCTGAACACACCGGTACTTCTGCCGTCGTTCCGCCAAACTTCTCATATCGATACAGATCTTCGGCTCTCGTCAGCACAAGCACCGGAATCACCTCGTATTCCGGTCCGAAGATCACTTCCAGATACGGACTGTACTTTGCTGCCTGACTGAGTTCGTCCGGATCAATCTTGTCTTTCATTTTGAATTCCAACGAGAATACATAGCGATCCGTGACCACTAACACATCTGCATAAATGCGAATATATCTGGATCTACGGATTCTCAGTTCAAATACGATCTCCCATGTTTCATATTCTTCTTTGTCTGCTCCTATAGTATCCAGATCCGCAAATAAACTACACATGACTTCTCTGGCATCCCGAAACGAATGAAACAAGCCTCTGGTGTCATTGAGATTCCGTCCGATCCTTCTGCATCCCGCAAGCAGCATTTCAAACCATTCATCTTCAGTAAGCTCCAGAAATTCTTTTACCGTTCCATAATATCCGCTGTAATCCACAAGTCCAAGATGAGGACGTCCCTGACGGATTAACGCATGCCATCTGTAATCCTTGTCCTGGTAGCAAAGATCCCGCATGTAGGGAGATCGATAAAGATAATGGTTCACCGTTTTACGGTCAATATGCAGTTCCTTTGCTATATCTCTGGCACGGATTCCTTCACCGGATGCGATCTGTGAATAAATACCATACTCTGTTCTATCTGTACTCATATCATTTATTTTCTACAATATCCGATTTTATCCCGGATTCTTTCTTTCATCTTAACAACATTTTAATCCATGCTATAATAATTGAAAAGTAAAATGTTACATACGCTAAGAATGAAACGGAGGGATATCTTATGAAAAGTATACTTGGTTACACCAGAACATCCTTAGATACCTTTGATGAACGCCCATTCTGTCAGGTGGACAGTCTGGTGCTCTCCTCCATCGCATATACATTTTTCCCAAAAGAAATACTGCCTGAAGGAGACTGGAACGGCATTCACTTTGCAGATCTTTTGAAAGCAGAATACTTTGAACAGATGTTCCATGGTATCTGGAACGGCAAAAGCTGTCTGGAACTGTTGATTGCACTGGCATGCAGTCCAAGATTCCGCGATACCTTGATCTGTGGCTATACACAGAAATACGATGCCGCAACGGAAAAACAGTTCTCAGCAGTCACGTTCCGACTGACTCCAGATACGTCATATATTGCTTTTCGCGGTACTGATTCCAGCATCATCGGCTGGAAAGAAGATTTTAACATGGCTTTTCAGGATCCGATTGCCGGACAGCTGGAAGCCATCCGCTATCTTCACGAAGCTGCCAGTCATTTCCCTGGTATGCTATATCTTGGCGGGCATTCCAAAGGTGGTAATCTGGCGGTATATTCTGCGGTAAAATCCGACCCGTCAATCCGCAGACGGATCCTTGACGTCTATTCCCATGACGGACCTGGATTCTTAAAATCTTTCTTCGAACTGCCGGAATATGAACAAATGAAAGATCGGATCCACAAAACAGTGCCGCAATCTTCACTGGTCGGCATGCTCTTTGAAACACAGGAAGATTATAAAGTTGTAAAAAGCCGGGCATTTTCTCTGTTTCAGCATGATCCCGCCAGCTGGGTGGTGAATGGAAACGATTTTTCCTATGCGGATCACCTGAATTCCGGAGCCAGACATATGGATGAGACGCTGAATACCTGGATCCTTGGGCTGTCACCGGCAGACAGGGAACGTTTTGTAGATACGCTGTTTGAACTTCTTAATTCTACCGATGTATTCTCTACCGAAGAACTGGTGCAGAACTGGTCTGCCAATCTTCAGATCCTGATGCAGGCAGCAAGAGCTCTTGATCCGGAAAGCAGAGAATTTCTTCAGCGCACAATCCGCGATCTGTTTACCATCAGTCTGAAAACGCTTCCGGAGCGTTTTCGCAAAAAGTAAACTGGACTGGTCATTTTTATAATAATTGGCTCTTTATCGCAATCCACTCAAGTAGTAAAGTATGGTCTAACAAAAAGATAAGAACATGAAAGAAGGAAGAGACTATGAATACAAACTTGAAGAAAATCGTAATGGCAGCTTTATTTGCCGCATTGGCTTGTGTGGCTACAATGTCAATCCGTATCCCTACTCCCGGAACAAACGGATATATTCACCCAGGTGATGCAATTGTAATCCTCTCTGGTGTAGTACTTGGACCTGCATGGGGACTTCTTGCAGCCGGTATCGGATCAGCTATGGCTGACCTGCTTGGTGGATATTTTGTATATGTTCCGATTACATTCGCAGTAAAAGGGCTGATTGCACTGTTTGCAGGACTTGTTTACCAGAAAATGGCTACAGATAAGAAGAAAAAGTACATCGCTGTTCTGATTGGCGGCGTAATTGATATCGTGCTGGTAGCCGGTGGATACTTCGTTTGTGAATATTTCCTGTACGGCGCATCTGCAGCGGCAAGTATTCCGGCTAACATTATTCAGGGCGTTGGTGGACTGGTAATTTCTATCATCCTGTATCCAATCCTGATTGCCATTCCTGATATCAATCAGATGGCTTCGCCGGCAAAGGCACAGTAGTTTTGTTTAAAGTATCTTAACGCAGATATAAAATAAGTGTATAATAAGGAAGCACACGATTGCAGTATGAATATTCACCTGTAACGTGTGCTTCTTTTAAGCTATACTGATCAAAAGGAGCAGGTAAATGGACAACAACGAACAGAATTTTATAAATATTGTCAATGCAACAGAAAATAACCTGAAACATGTCTCATTAAAAATTCCAAAGAAAAAGATTACCGTCTTTACCGGTGTATCCGGATCGGGTAAGTCTTCCCTTTGTCTTGATACGATCGCGGCAGAATCAAGAAGAGAACTGAATGTAACATTTCCAAGTTTTGTGCAGCAGTTTTTGCCGAAATATGGTCGTCCGGAAGTAGAGCGCATGGAAAATCTTCCGGTCACTATTGTGATCGATCAGAAAAAGCCGGTAGCAAATTCACGGTCTACAGTCGGCACTTATACCGACATTTATGCCTTGCTGCGTCTGCTTTTTTCACGTGTCGGAAAACCTTTTGTCGGATATTCGGATAGTTTTTCATTCAATCATCCCAGTGGAAAATGTGAACGCTGTGAAGGTCTTGGCGTCGTAACAGAGTTGGATATCCACAAGTTAGTAGATTTTGATAAATGTTTAAATGATGAAGGTGTTATCAAATGGCCGGCATTTACAACAGGTGCCTGGAGATGGAAACGATATGCTTACAGCGGCTTGTTTGATCTGAACAAAAAAATAAAGGATTATTCAAAAGAAGAGATGGATCTGTTTCTCTATTCTCCACAGATCCGTCTTAAAAATCCACCGGCCAACTGGCCAAAAACTGCGAAATATGAAGGTATTTATCCACGTATGTACCGCAGTATCATCCGATCCAAGTAAAATGTACCCTATAGATTGGACAGTTTGAGTTTTTAAAACCCTTACCATTAGACAGT
>NZ_QUDV01000004.1 GCF_003477705.1 Dorea sp. AF36-15AT | reverse complement strand
CATGGACAGCGGTGCTTCTCAGCCCTGTCTCACGCGACAGCTTGTATAATATAGCACAGCGGAAGCCGAATTGTCAATATTGTTTTTAATATTTATTTAATTTAGACAACTTAGACAATTCAGTTCCACTTACTATCTTATTTCTTATCTATATAGTTAGATTTTTGTTGACCACTCCTGACAATTCCACACATCTGTCACGATATCCTGATAAAACTCCGGTTCATGACAGATCAGAAGAATCGTTCCCTTATATTCCCGAAGCGCCCTTTTCAGTTCTTCTTTTGCATCCACATCCAGATGATTGGTAGGCTCATCCAGCAAAAGAATATTTGTCTCTACATTTAATATCTTGCAAAGACGTACTTTTGCCTGCTCGCCGCCGCTGAGAACACGCACCTGGCTTTCAATGTGTTTTGTAGTCAGACCGCATTTGGCAAGTGCAGAGCGCACCTCATACTGATTCCATGATGGGAACTCTTTCCAGATTTCTTCAATACATGTCGTTGCATTATTCGGATCAGATTCCTGTTCAAAATAACCGATCATCTGGTAATCCCCCAGCTCTACTTCACCGGAATATGGTTTTACTAATCCCAGGATGCTCTTCAATAGTGTTGTCTTACCAATTCCATTTGCGCCGACCAGTGCAATCTTCTCTCCGCGTTCCATACTAATATTCAACGGTCTGGACAATGGCTCATCGTAACCAATCACAAGATCTTTTGTCTCAAAAATCAATTTACCTGAAGTACGACCGCGCTTGAAATTAAATTCCGGCTTTGGTTTTTCTTTTACAAGCTCGATCACTTCCATTTTATCCAGCTTTTTCTTTCTCGCCATTGCCATATTTCTTGTTGCAACACGCGCCTTATTTCTGGCAATAAAATCATTCAGTTCACTGATCTCCTGTTGCTGTTTTCTATAGGCAGCTTCAAGCTGCGCCTTTTTTGCAGCATATACTTCCTGAAAATGGTCATAATCTCCCGGATAACGATCCAGTGACTGATTCTCCATATGATAAATGATATTGATTACGCTGTTCAAAAATGGAATATCATGAGAAATCAGGATAAATGCATTTTCATATTCGTTCAGATAACGCTTCAACCATTCAATATGACTCTCATCAAGATAGTTAGTAGGCTCATCAAGAAGCAGGATATCCGGTTTTTCTAACAGAAGTTTTGCCATCAATACCTTTGTACGCTGACCTCCGGACAGTTCTGTTACATCTCTGTCCAGCCCGATATCTTCCAGACCGAGTGCACGTCCCACTTCACTGACCTTTGCATCGATCATATAAAAATCATGATGCTCCAGAAGTTCCTGATAAGTACTGGTTTCTTCCATCAGATACTGCATCTCTTCCTCATCTGCTGTTGCCATTTTTTCATACATCTCATTCATAGCTGTTTCCATATCAAACAGATATGCAAATGCAGAATTTAATACATCCCTGATCGTCATACCCTTTTCCAGCACTGCATGCTGATCCAGATAACCCACACGAATATGTTTTGCCCATTCGATCGTACCTTCATCCGGCATAAGCTTTCCCGTTATGATATTCATAAAGGTAGACTTTCCCTCACCATTTGCACCAATAAGTCCGATATGTTCTCCTTTCAGAAGTCTGAAAGATACATCTGAAAATATCGCACGGTCACCAAAACCGTGCGTAAGATTCTTTACATTTAAAATCATTTCTATCTCCTAATTTTCCAACCCTTTATCCTGTTTTCATATACATCCGCTAATCACTCAGACGTTTTGCAAATTTACCATCCACCTGCACATTTTCCGTACAGACAATAAACGCGTCTGGGTCAATCTTGTGAATCTCCTGTTTCAAGGCAGGAAGTTCATACTTATTCGCGACTGAATAGTACACTTTTGTCTCCTCATCTGTATAGCATCCCATGCCATCCCAACGAGTAACTCCCCTGTGCACATTTTCCATGATACCGATAGATACATTTTCTTTTTTGGTAAATACCATAACGCCAACAAGAATATTTCTTTTATGATAACGATCAAGTACCAATGCCATCAATGTCGTATAGATCAGCGAATAAATAACACGTTCCATATCATAAATGAAATAACAGCATCCGTACACAAACAGGTTAATAATAATGTACATGATGCCAACAGACGCCTTGGGATTGCGCTCTGTAATACACATTCCCACGATATCCTGTCCTCCTCCGGCAGCTCCGGTTGTCAACACAATGCCCACTCCGATTCCGGTCAGAATACCACCCAGCAAACATGCTGTCAACGAATCTGATACAATTGCATGTTCCGGTGCCGGAAGAATCATCATCCAAACAGAATACATGATGGTCGCAAAGATCGTCTTCACCATGAATTTTTTGCCCATTAGAAATAACCCAAGCAGAAATGCCGGAATATTGATCATTAAAAAAATCGGACTGACCAGATCAAAGGAACCTCTATATATCCTCGTTACATCCGTAAGTACGCTCACAATAACCTGAGCAATCCCCAAAAATCCAGTGTTGTACAGACCGAACGGAAGAATCAACTGATTTACAGCCAGACCAAACAAACCTGTTCCAAATAAAATCTGAACCACTTCTGCAATTGCCTTTTTTATTTTTTTGTCCATATGTCGTGCCTCTCTCATATCCTTCACCTCGCACGCTTATAGTATCACAGCCGGGAACTTTTACTGTCCTCATACATCCCTGCAATCTTTGCCCCCCAGATATCCACACAACACTCCGACTACAGCACCGCCCAGTATATCTGCTGGATTTTCATACCATATTAAACATAATAATCATAACACACATTTATATATGCTTCAATGAAGTACATTCGTCACTGCTACAACAACCCTTTTGTCCATTATAGTAACTGATAATAATATTAATTTCCGGCTCTTAATTTTCAGAATATTCATTCATTTATTCTATTTTATTTCTTTATTTTACTTTTTCTTAAAATATATTTGATTTTTCTATTGACATTTTGCAAGTAATGAGATATTATAGACTCAACAAAAGGAAATACCTAAAGAAAATAAAAATCTAACGAAAAGGAGGACAGACCACCAAAAACGTAAATCCAATTTAGAACGTAAAATTTATGAAACGAGGTATGGTCCAATGTACTAAGTAGACACTTCAAAGAATCTATCTAAATTATATGAATAACAGGTAAACGGTAAAGTAGAATGTGCTAACACATTAGAATAAAAAAGAAAATAAGAAATTACCACATTACACTATTGCAGATAGTTTAAGATAGATAAATAATTAAACAGGAGGTTAGTCCAATGGACGAAGTGGTTTAAATCCGCTGTACTGATAATTAAGATATCGGCACAGCGGATTTGTTTTGGATTCATTTAAATCTCTCTTGTGTATTTCTTCAGCCACTCAGCCTCTTCTTCTGTAAGATGTGGTGCCAGTGTCTCGTATACTTTCGCATGATACTGATTCAGCAGCTTCTTCTCCGACTCCGTCATAATATCCGGATTGATCGCATCCAGGTCAAATGGAATCAGTGTAATGATCTCGAAGTGCAGGAACTGACCATACTCATTCTTCTCACCTTCACATACCAGTACTTCATTCTCCAGACGAATACCATGTGAACCTTCGATATAGATACCAGGCTCGTCTGTGATTACCATACCTTTCTGGAATGGGCAAATACTATTGCCGCGAGTTCTCCAGTGAAATCCGGCAGGACCTTCGTGTACATTAAGCAGATAGCCTACGCCATGTCCTGTTCCATGATTAAAGTCCATATTTCTCTCCCAGAATGGTCTTCTCGCCAGATAATCCAGGTTGGCACCGCTGATACCTTCTTTGAACCTGGCATCAGCCAGACACAGGTTACTGATTGCCACCAGTGTGAAATCATCTTTCATGTACTGCGGAATCTCACCCAGTGCATAGGTTCTGGTCACATCGGTTGAGCCTTCATAGAATCCTGCTCCTGTATCCATAAGCAACAGACTTCCCTCTTTTACCTGAACATTGGTCTCCGGTGTAGAAGAATAATGTACGATCGCGCCGTGTTCACCGTAAGCGCTGATCGGATCAAAGCTTGGGCGAAGAAAATTACCCATTTCCGCACGAAACTCATCCAGCTTATCGGATGCACTGATCTCTGTGATCTCCTGCTTGTCAACATTCTCTTTGACCCATTTCATAAAGCGAACATGCGCAATACTGTCCTTGATCTGCGCTTTGCGGATATTCTCAATCTCTGTTTCATTTTTCAGAGCTTTAAACAGAATCTCTGGATTCTGTACATCAACGATCGTTACCTGCTCTGGAATATTTTTATACAATGCATAGTTCAATCTTACCTTATCAAGAAGCAGTGTGGTATCTGCATCGAGCTTCTTAATATCCTCATATATATCATTATACGGATGTAAATGAACGCCGTCTTTACTAAGCGATGCTTTCAGTTCATCATCCAGCTTACTCTCATCGATATACAGCTCCATGCTGTCCATGGTGATCACTGCATAAGACAGTACCAACGGGAAGAATTCCACATCATTTCCACGAATATTCAATGTCCAGCAGATGTCATCCAGTGTAGTAAGCACATGTTTGTCTGCATGATTCTTCTTCATCTCTTCACGGATTCTTGTAAGTTTGCTCTCTGTGGTCTCACCTGCATATTCAACGCCAAGTGCAAATACCGGCTCTCTGGAAAGCTCCGGTCTGTCTGTCCAGATCTGATCGATGAGATCCTGATGATACTGAATCTTGCCACCCTTATCTGCAGCGATCTTCTCATACTCATCTCCTGTATTCACGGAAATAACTCTTCCATCTACTCCCAGTGTACCGCCTGTCGGTAATGCTTCTGCAAGATATTCCGGAATTGTCGGCACGCCCGGCTCACCCATTTTACGCAGAGTAATCGTAGTGCCTTCTAACTGCTTGCCAGCCTGCAGGAAATATCTTCCATCTGTCCACAGTCCTGCTTCGTCCAGTGTGATCACTGCTGTTCCGGCTGATCCTGTAAATCCTGTAATATATGCTCTCGCTTTAAAATGCTCACCTACATATTCACTCTGATGAAAGTCATCTGTCGGAACAACATAGATATCAATTCCATTTGCTTTCATCACGGCACGGAGTGCCTGTAACTTCTCTGGTATCGTCATGATAATTGCCTCTTTTCTGAATTATACTTTTTATTATAATCTTCCGGATGATTAATCGTTCTTATTCATCCACTTCTTTAACACTTCTACGTAGTGGTCATTGTCCTCTACGAAGCACATATGTCTGCAGGTACGGAACAGTTCCCACTCAGAATTCGGGATACGGTCGTACATGAATTTAGCAACATATGGTGTACAGAGATCATTACCTCCGTTGATAATCAGTGCAGGCTCTTTGATGTCGCCAAGCTGATCGATCACATCGTAATCCTTCAGTGTTCCTAATGGGGTAAATTCGTTCGGTCCCCATCCTACTACGTAAGATTCTCTTCCGGCCTTTTTCGGACGTCTCAGGCATTCCGGATCATTCTCTGTCACTTCTCCTGCACAATGCTGACGCATGTACTCAGCCTCTGCTGCCTGATATTCCGGACTGCTGTAATCGCCGGACTCGGTTGCTTTCTTAATAGCATCCTGCATATCCTGTGGCATCTGCGCGATCATACGCTGTGCCTCTTCCGCCCACAGCCATGATGCCGGCAAAGTGCTGGACAGAATGATACTCTTCAGTCCTTCTGGCTTGTAATTGCACACATACTCCAGCGTCTGCATACCTCCCCATGACTGTCCAAGCAGATGGATCTCATCCAGGCCAAGATGCTTACGAAGCTCGATCAGCTCTTCGATCCACACTTTGGAATTCCACAGATCCGGTCGATTCTCCACATAAGAATTGCCACAGCCAATCTGATCATACATTACCAGCTGTCTTCCGTCCTCTTCCGCAATACGGTCCAGTACTTCAAAATAGTTATGAGTAGATCCAGGTCCACCGTGCAGCAGCACTAACGGCTTCTTATTACCCGTATTCTTACCAACAACACGATAATATGTCTTATACTCTAAAAATGGCATATATCCTTCTCTGATCTCCATGTCTTTTCCTCCTGTCTCTATAATAAGTCTTTGCTGTGTATCTGCGATATTATTTCACAATACCGACCATGTCCGCCACACTATCAAATCCCTGTGCCTGCATGTATTTCTCAATGCCATCTACGATCTCCATCGTCACTGCCGGATTGTGGAAATTAGCAGTACCTACCGATACTGCACTTGCTCCTGCAAGAATCATCTCAATGGCATCTTCTGCTGAAGCAATGCCTCCCATACCAATAATTGGAAGCTTCACTGCCTGTGCCACCTGATATACCATGCGCACAGCGATCGGATGCACTGCCGGGCCTGACATACCGCCGGTCTTATTAGCAATGGCAAATGTCTTACGGTTGATATCAATCTTCATTCCTGTAAGTGTATTGATCAGAGATACTACATCAGCTCCACCTGCCTCAACAGCTCTTGCCATCTCTGTAATATCGGTCACATTCGGACTCAGCTTCATGATAACCGGCTGTTTCGCATATTTTTTCACTGCTTTGGTAATACTTTCCGCCGCCTTTGGATTCTGACCAAATGCGATACCGCCCTCTTTGACATTCGGACAGGAGATATTAATCTCCAGCATATCCACGTCTTCATCTCCCAGACGCTCTACGACTTCACAGTAATCCTGCTCGGATTTACCACATACATTCACAATAATTTTTGTATCATATTTACGCAGGAACGGAATGTCACGCTTACAGAACAGATCGATGCCCGGATTCTGCAGACCGATGGCATTCATCATGCCGCCGTACACTTCTGCCACACGCGGTGTCGGATTACCCGGCCATGGCACATTCGCTACCCCCTTGGTCGTTACTGCGCCCAGGCGGTTCAGATCTACAAATTCTGAAAATTCTTCTCCGGATCCAAAGGTTCCGGATGCGGTTGTTACCGGATTCTTCCATTCTACTCCGGCTATATTCACTGCCATATTCATCAGATCTCCACCTCCGTAGATAAGAATACCGGTCCGTCCTTGCAGACACGCTTGTTATGCACATTGCTGTGGGCATCTACTTCCTTCGTCTTGCATACACAGCCAAGACAGGCTCCGATACCACACGCCATACGCTCTTCCAGGGAAATGTAGCAGAGAATGCCATTCTCTTCCGCATAAGCTTTAATCGCACGGAGCATCGGCATTGGTCCGCACGCAAAGATTACCTCTGCATCCAGCGCCTGCTCGCGGATCGCATCCATGACATTGCCCTTTGTGCCCACGCTGCCATCTTCTGTTGCGATATATAGCTTTCCATTCTGTTCAAATTCTTCTTTTAAGAAAGTATGTGCATCACGGTAACCGACTACGATCTGCTTCTCTGCGCAGTCGACCTCTCTGGCAAGCTCCAGGATCGGTGGCACACCAATACCTCCGCCCATAAGGAATGTTTTTTTACCCTTTGCTTCTTCTAATGGGAATCCATTACCCATTGGTCCGATCACCGGGATCTGGTCTCCCGCTTTCAGCTCTGAGAACTGCTTTGTACCGGTCTTCTCACCGGTCACACGGTACACCATACGGAGTGCTCCCTTTTCCTTGTCGATCTCACAGATACTGATCGGTCTAGGAAGAAGCTTTGTACCGTCATTTGTATATATAGACAGAAACTGTCCAGGCTTAGCTTCTGCCGCTGCGGAAGTCTCCAGCCACAGGCTGAAAATGCCTTCTGCCAGCATTTCCTGAGACAATACTGTCGCCATCTCTTTCTTTCTGCTCATTATAATTCTCCTATCAGATTCTATTCTGAAACTTTTTCACGCCAATAAGCTCTAGCGGTTATTCAGTGCTCCGCCAATATCAGCAATCATCGCCTCTACTGCAGCTCTGGATGCATCACCAAAGTTCTCTGCACCGAATTTTGCGTACTGTTCCTGCTTATATGCGGCAATGATTCCTCTGGAGGAATTCACAATTGCGCCCAATCCATCTTCATTGAAAAAGTGAACCAGATCCTTGCCTTTACCACCCTGTGCACCATAACCCGGTACCAGAATATAAGCCTTCGGCATAATCTTTCTCAGAACTTTACCCATTTCCGGATAAGTTGCTCCTACTACGGCTCCGATGTAGCTGTACTCATCACCCATGCACTCTTCGCCCCAGGCGGCTACCTTCTCGCCTACCAGTTCGTACAGCGGTCTGCCATCGATCAGACGATCCTGGAACTCACCGCTGGAAGGGTTGGATGTCTTAACCAGGATAAACAATCCCTTCTTCTCTTCTTTACATACATCGATAAACGGATTGATACCGTCAGATCCCAGATATGGGTTAACCGTTGCAAAGTCTTCGTCAAATCCGGCGTAACGATTCTTTCCTACCTGCACATGTCCCAGATGTCCTACTGCGTATGCTGCTGATGTTGAACCGATATCACCGCGCTTCACATCACCGATCACAACCAGTCCTTTTGACTTACAGTAATCAACCGTCTTCTTAAATGCCACAAGTCCCGGCACTCCAAACTGCTCATACATTGCGATCTGTGGCTTAACTGCCGGAATCAGATCATATGTCTTATCTACGATCTCCTTATTGAACTGCCAGATTGCCTCAGCAGCTCCTTCCAGTGTCTCTCCATATTCTGCAAATGCCTTTTTCTGCACATGCTCCGGCACATAGTTCAGCATCGGATCTAATCCTACTACAATCGGTGCTCCTGTCTTCTTAATATTCTCAACCAGTTTGTTAATCAATGATTTGTCCTCCTTCATATACGACTTTGCCGCCTACCATCGTGCAGGCCACTTCTCCTTTCACCTTCCATCCATGGAACGGTGTATTTTTCCCTTTTGAGAAAAATGTATTCTTATCGATCTCATATTCTTTACGTGGATCGAAAATAACCAAATCAGCAGTCTTACCCTCGGATACGGAACCTTTGTCTGTAAGTCCCAGAATCTTCGCCGGATTGGTGCTCATCTTTTCCACCATCTGCATCGGTGTCAGAATGCCTTTATCCACAAGCTCCGTATAGGTCAGTGCCGCAGATGTCTCCAACCCTACAATACCGAAAGATGCCAGCTTCATACTGCGATTCTTTTCTGCTGCTGCATGTGGCGCATGGTCAGTAGCGATCACATCCATCGTGCCATCCTTCAAACCTTCAATCAGTGCATCCACATCGGCCTGTGTACGAAGCGGCGGATTCATTTTAAAATTGCCATCATCACTGATAATATCATCTGATGTGAGGATAAAATGATGTGGGCATACTTCGCCGGTCACGTGGATTCCATCCTTCTTAGCTTCTCTCAGCATCTTCACACTGTCTGCTGTCGAACAGTGGCACAAATGAAGCTGTACTCCTGTCTCTTTCGCAAGCAGAATATCTCTTGCCACGATCACATCTTCAACTGCATTGGTGATGCCTTTAAGTCCCAGTTCTTCAGCCCTGGTATCGGCGTTCATCACACCGCCTTCTACCATCGTAATATCTTCACAGTGAGCAAATACGATCATTCCTGCTTCTTTTGCTGCCCGCATTCCCTTGCGATACAGGGACGCATTCATTACAGACTTGCCATCCTCGCTGATTCCAACACAGCCTTCTCTTGCCATGCCTTTGATATCTGCCAGATCTTCACCCATCTGTCCGATCGTTACGGATCCAAGCTGTAATACATTGGTCTTAGATTCCTTCTTTGCGCGGTTCTGCACCTCAGAGATCTTCACACCATTATCAATCACCGGCTTGGTGTTCGGCATTGCACATACAGTTGTTACACCACCGTGTACCGCTGCCTCTCCGCCAGTCTTTAATGTCTCTTTGTATTCCAGTCCCGGATCCCGGAAATGCACATGCAGATCAACAAAGCCAGGCATCACGTAGCATCCTTCTGCGTCGATCACCTTGTCCGCCTCTGCCGTTATCCCTTTTTCAACCTTTACGATCTTATCGTCTTCTACCAGCACATCGTATACACCGTTCCTGCTCGTCACAGGATCCAGCACATGTCCATTTTGTATTAATACCTTCATGCCATGTATTCCTTTCTCACTGTCTTCAGTCATTTATCTATACTTTAACACAATCCGCAAAAAAAAGGAACGGTGAAAACCGTTCCCTTCCTTACAACTTATTCTTAACTTCTTCCAGTGCCTTTTCAAGCTGATTATCACGATCCGGATTCTGCGCATCCTTCTCATACTGTACTTCCACATCAGGAGTCACACCTTTTCCGTTGATACCGAACTGTCCTGCGATCAGATACTCCGCAATCGTAAGCTTCACGCTGGTGCCATCTTTCAGATCAAAGATCTGCTGTACCACACCTTTACCATAAGTAGTTGTACCTACGACCTCACCGGTTCCAAATGTCTGGATCGCACCGGAGAATATTTCAGATGCACTGGCGCTGTTCTCATTCACCAGCACTACTAACGGCTTAGTAAACTGATGTTCATCATCTGATTCGTACACTGATTCTTTGCCCTGCTTATCCTTAATTGAAAGAGTCGTTCCCTCTGGCAGCATCAGATCCAGCATATCCGTAACCGTATCCACATTACCGCCCGGGTTATTTCTCAGGTCAACAACCAGCCCCTTCATACCCTGATTTTCCAGATCCTCCAAGGCTTCTTTATACTGGTCTGTGGTAACATCGTCAAACTCTGTTACTTGAATATAACCGATCTTACCCTCTTTCATCTCATGATATACGGTGTCAGTCTGCACGATCTTACGGGTCACTGTGGCAGTATACTCCTCGCCATCATCACCACGAAGTACAGTAAGTTCTACCGTTGTGCCTTCATCACCGCGGATCTTACTGACAACCTCAGACAGATCCTCTCCGGAAATATCCTTGCCGTCTACTTTGTACAGGATATCATCTACCTTAAATCCGGCCTCTTCTGCACCTGACCCCTCATAAACTTTCAAAAAAGTAATAACTTTTGTATCTTTGTCCTGTGAAAATAATGCTCCAATTCCACCAAATTCACCAGATGTACTCTGCATCAGTGCTTTGGTCTCATCCTCGTCGTAGTATACAGAATATTTGTCTCCCAGCCCGTCAATATAGCCTCTGTACAGTCCTTCCTGCAGATCATCCATATCAATATCACCGGAATAACTCTCGTCTACCAGCTGTTCCAGTAATTCCAGCTTCGTCTTTGTGCTGTCATCCAGAAGTTCCTCGCTGTTCGATGTGGATGAACTTTTCTTTGATGTCTTAGATGTTCCCGGTAGTTTGATCCCGCAGGAAACCATGCTCATAATTAATAATACAGCAAGGGCGCCTGTAAGCGCCCCTTTGAAAAAACTTTTTTTATTTTTCATGCCTTAATCCCTTGTCTAAACCAGATCTACAGATACAGTCTTGGGTCAACCGGAGTGCCGTTTACCCATACTTCAAAATGAAGATGCGGACCAGTAGAATATCCTGTTGTACCTACCGCTGCAATATTCTGTCCTGCACTTACAGACTGTCCTGCACTTACATAAGTTGCACTGCAATGCTGATACAGTGTAGAAAGACCGTTACCATGGTTAATCACCACATAATTACCTCTTGCCACATTATAACTTACAGTTGTAACTGTACCGCTTGCTGCCGCATAAATCGGGCTTCCTGTACCTGTTGCATAGTCACGTCCTTTATGGTTTGTACTTCCGATACCACCCGGTGATGTACGTCCACCAAACTCACTACTGATATAGGCTGACGGACACGGATTACTAAGTCTTCCGCTTCCACTTGGTGTAATTGGTGCTACAGGCGATGAACTTCCACCGCCGGAGCTACTTCCACCAGAAGAGCTTCCGCCGCCAGATGATCCGGAACTGCTGTTTCCTCTATTTGCTGCTGCAGCAGCTTCCTGCTGTACACGCGCCTGTCTTGCAGCTTCTTCCTGTAATGCCTGCAATTTGGCTGCATTCTCTCCAATAGCTGTTTCCAGATCACCGATCAGATCCGCTTTCTCTGAAATCAATGTTGAAACTTCATTCTGTTTATCCTGAAGCTGTGTCTGTAATGTCTCCAATTCCACTTTCTCAGTTTCCAGTGCTGTCTTTTGATCATCAACATCCTGAACTGTCTGCTGGAACTCTTTCAGCATCTGTCTGTCATAATCAGAAATCTGCGCAATGTATTCTGCATTATTCAGGAATTCACCGATTGACTTAGATTCTAACAGAACCTCAATAAACTGTGTGTTACCGTTCTCATACATATACTTGATACGCTTCTTCATACTCTCGTACTGATTATTCTCATCAATCTGAGCCTGGATCAGTTCGGTCTCTTTCGCATCAATCTCTTCCTGCTTGGTGTTAATATCTTCAGTCGTCTTATCCATCTCATCGATCAGATCATTCAACTGCTTGGTCAGAGCGGCTTTCTCTGCTTCTGCTGAATCTTTCTGAGACTGGAGTTCTTCACCCTTTTTCTGTGTCTCTGAAATTGAGGATGCCTGTGCAGGAATCGCGCACCCAATTGAAAGCGTCAGTGCTAAGATTACACTTAATACTCTTTTTTTCTGCATAACAATTCTCCTTAAATTTCCCCTGCCTAATTATCTGTTTCTCAAACCCTCATCTAATTCTAAAAAGTTACTTTTATTAATTATACCCTCAGATGTTTACGAATAGTAAATGCACTGCCAATGAAACCAATACCTACACCGAGGATCAGACCGACCGGAAGTAACGTACGGTATACTGTCGTTACCGGAAGGAACTCGATGATATTGTTCAGCAGGCTGAACTTGGTCATCACATAAGCAACTGCCTTATCATATACAAAGTACAGGATCACCAGCGGAATCACCGCACCGATCAGTCCGATCACAAGACCTTCGATGATAAACGGTGCCCGGACGAATCCGTCCTTTGCTCCAATATATTTCATGATCGCAATCTCTTCTCTTCGCACGGTAATACCCATAGTAACAGTATTACTGATCAGGAAGATGGATACTGCAAGCAGAATGCCGATTAATACAATAGATACATAATAGATCAGTCGGTTCACGCTGGTCAGTGTCTTCGCTACTACGTCAGACTTATTGACCTTACTCACTCCGTCCAGCTTCTCTGCATAAGATACAACATCTTTCTGCTTGGACACATCACTCATGTATACTTCGTAGTTGTCAGATCCGCTCAGCGGATTATCATCCTTAAATCCGTCTGCCAGTTCTTTGGCGTCTCCGAAATACTCGTCCTTAAAGGAATCCCATGCTTCGTCTGCCGATACAAAATTCACCTTCAATACGCCGTTCTGGCTTTTCAGCTCATCGCCGATCTTCTTGATCTGCGCATCAGTTGCTTCTTCATCAAAGAATACCGTAATCGCAACGCCTTCCTCGGCTTTCTGAACCATGTATCTGAAATTGGTTACAATTGAAAAGAATATACCAAACAGGAAGATACATGCCGCCATGGTCGCAATAGACGCAACGGAGAACATTTTGTTTCTTCCGATATTCTTAAAACCCTGTTTTGTCTGATATCCGATCGTACTAATTCTCATTATTATACCCACCTCTTTGCTCGTCGCTTACAATGACCCCTTTTTTCATTGTAATAACACGCTTTTTCATCTCGTTGACAATCTCCTGGTTATGCGTAACAACAAGCACTGTTGTTCCTCGCTCATTGGCCTCCTCAAGAAGCTTCATGATCTCCCATGAGTTGGTCGGATCCAGGTTACCTGTCGGCTCATCTGCCAGAAGAATTGCCGGCTCATTCACAATCGCTCTTGCAATAGCAACTCGCTGCTGCTCACCACCGGACAGCTCCTTCGGATATGACTTATACTTCTGCGCCAGTCCTACCAGAGACAATGCCGCCGGAACTTTCTTCTTGATGATACGTGTTGGTGTCTCTACGACACGCTGCGCAAATGCAATATTTTCATAAATATTACGATCCTTCAGCAGACGGAAATCCTGGTACACAACGCCCAGACCTCTGCGGTACATCGGAATCTTTCTGTGCTTTAATCTTTCAAGGTTCTGTCCGTTCACCATGATAGTGCCGGATGTAGGCTCCAGTTCCTTCATGATCAGCTTGATCAGTGTAGACTTACCGGAACCACTGTCACCTACGATAAATACGAATTCGCCCTGTTCGATCTTCAGATTGACACCGTTCAGAGCAGCAACCCCTTTTGAGTACTCTTTCGTTACCTCATTTAATTCAATCATACTTTCCTCCTAAATTATTTAATACTCCATCGACTCCATATATTTCATGTACTTGACTACCATTAATGCAATCTTAAATGTGATCGCATCTTCAAATACTCTGAGATCAAGTCCCGTACTCTTCTGCAGCTTGTCCAGACGATATACCAATGTATTACGGTGGATATAAAGCTGTCTTGAAGTCTCAGACACATTCAGGCTGTTCTCAAAGAACTTATTGATCGTAGCCAGTGTCTCTTCGTCAAATTCATCCGGAGATTTCCCCTCAAAAATTTCACGGATAAACATTTTACAAAGCGGAATCGGCAACTGATAGATCAATCGCCCGATACCTAATGTACTATACGCGATAACCTTCTTCTCGTCAAAGAATATTTTGCCGACATCCAGTGCAAGCTTCGCTTCTTTATATGATTTGGATACTTCACGGATATCATTAACGATCGTACCGTAAGCAATCCTTACATTCTCCTCGCCTTCGCTCTTCAGCGCATCGTAAAATTCTGCGGCTGCCTTCTCAAGCTCCGGATATCCTTCTGTCAGTCCAAGCTGCTTCATGATGATAATATCTTTCTCATCGACCGCTGTGATAAAATCCTTGGTACGCGCACTTAAGATTCCGCGAATGTTGTCCAGACGACTATTGTCTTTCTCATGGTTCGTCTCCACAATAAAGATAACACGCCTAGCCTCTGTGTCAATATGTAATTTTTTGGCTCTGTTATAAATATCTACCAGGAGCAGATTGTCAAGCAACAGATTCTTAACAAAATTGTCCTTATCAAAACGCTCCTTGTATGCAATCAGCAGACTCTGTATCTGGAATGCTGCAAGCTTGCCTACCATATACACATCGTCGCTTCCGCCATTTGCTAATAATATATACTCTAGTTGGTGTTCATCAAAAATCTTAAAAAACTGACACCCCTGAATCACTTGACTGTCAGCCGGTGATGACGCAAATGCCATTACCGCCTCTTCATAACTTACCTGCCCGGAAAATGTTGTTGCAAGAGTTTTTCCATCGGTATCCATGACGCACAGGTCAATTCTGGTGATCTCCTTCAAACCATCAATTGTGTTTTGAAGTATCTGATTAGATATCATAGTCCATCTCCTCCATTGATTTCAATATGCATTTTTCACAATATCTGACGTATACATTTGCCTGGTTCTGCATATTACTATTTTTTATCTTAATACATATCAACAAAAAAAGAAAGAGGAAATCAAGTATTTTTGTTGATTTCCTCAGCTTTTAAGATAATCTTCAGACTTTTATCTCCTATACATTGTGTACAAATCCCTTTTAAGTCCAAGTCCACATATCTTACATCTTAAGATTCTTTTTTTGTTTTTTCTATCTCACGTCTAAAAAGCATACGATCCAGAAATGTCATCACTTTGCCCTTGCCGCTCTTCTGGCGATATGCAAATTCCATCAGTTTACCTGCGCCAAGCCAGACTCTCGTATTGATCTGACTTCTGTTCCTGGCAATAAATTGCTCCTGTACCGGCGGCGTGAGTATCGCGATCACGCAATCTGCTTCGCCACCGTTGATCGCATTCACCAGCATATCGTCCGCTTCCGTGCCCGGTGCCACTTTGGCTGCACCAACGATCGCAATGCCACGGTATTCCTCTGTAAGACATCCCGTAAGCGCATCCACCTCTTCATCTGTCTCTACTAATAAATAAACTCTGCAGTGATTCCGATGCAGATACTTTAACCAGAGTCTTAAGAACGTCTGCGACGCGGTCTCACGGATACTTCTGGAATCCGTAATCCCTGCCGCTTCCAGGATATCCTTCTGCCCCGGAAGCACCAGATCACTCTGTTCGATTGCTTCCCGGTAACCCTGATCATCTCTGGCATACATAAGTGCTTCGATCGTAACCAGATCGATCACGCTGGTAGCGGGTGTATCCATATATTCCACAGCTGCTTTTAATGCCTGCTTTGCCGAGCAGTACTCTATATTCACATCTAATACATTAATCTTCTCTCTCATAGCATCACCTGTCAGGAGATTGTATCAAAAGGATTATTCCTTTGCAAGCAATGACATGAAAAGTTCATACTAATTAACATTTCTGTGATTATTTGACGCTTCCCTGCGCTTTTTTGTGATCAATCCACCGATTCGTCCCGTTTCTTTTGATGACAGCGACTTCCATCCTTTCTGAAGCACCTGATCCAGAAGTCCCAGTTCTTCCGCAATTTCGTATTTCATTTTCTCATCCGGTGTCACCTTACTGAGATCAATCGGTTTATCTTTTTTTCCAGACATATTATCTGCCCCTTTCCTGATTCTACAGGAAGTATTGACAGATTCATTATCGTCTATTCATACACATCCGATTCTTATAGAATGATGATCGCTGCCGGATTACTCTGTAAAGCTCAGATTCACCTCTCCCACACCACAGTCCACATTCAGATATTTGCCGCCATCCACATGGTGTGACTGTCTGGTTCCTATACCACCGATCTCATCACCATCCAGAATGATACTTCCAACCGAACAATCCAGATCATAGCTGTATTCTTCTGCCTTGCCCTGCAGTGTCAGATTCACTTCGCCCACACCGCATTCTACATCTGCTTCTGCAAGAACAGTTCCGGATGCTGTAATGCTACCCGCTCCACAATCAAGTTCCAGCACATTTGCCCGAAATTCTTCAATTTCTGCTTCTCCTGCTCCCACATCAATTGACAGATCGTCTGCCGAAATTTTCCTGATATAGATCATACCAGCATCATTGGTAAGATCTGCCTCTTGCAACATCTCTGCCGGTATCTGAATCCAGACTGTAACTGTATCCTTCATACGATTGAATACCTTAATATCATCCGTTGTTGATATCTCCAGCGTATCTCCCTGCTGCTCACAGTCAAATTCTATCTGAGGCTGTGTATTGCTGCACTTTACATGTACCTGTTCATCGGAAGATGGTAAAATCTTCAATTCTACTCCGGTCATATCGACATCCAGCTTACGGATATTTGTATAGCTGTCACTGTACTCTTCCGGTTCTGACGACTGCGAGTCTTTATGCCTGATATGACTCCATACAATCCGTTTATTTAACACTTTTACACTGTCCACCACATCAAACTGGCCCAAAACTCCGGAAGCAGTAGCTCCAAGCGCTGCTCCCACAAGGCAGAGTCCGCATCCCAGGCAAAAGATTATGATACAACTGATCCAAAACGTCTTCCATCCTTTTTTCATTATGCTGCTCCTCCCTTCTTCTGAAATGGTTTTCTACAGAGATTTACAATAAAATGGTACATCACCGGAAGCACGATCGTACACAGCCAGATGGTCCCCACAGTAGCTGCGCATCCGATTGCTGCTAATATTAGTCCAATACCAATGATCACACACGCCGCCGCAAAACTGGTTCCAATTGCCAGAATTCCATTTCCTGCAAGTATCACTCCTACAATCACAAGACAGATTGCCACAATCACTAATGCGATAAAGATAAAAAACGCTGCCACAATCAGACCAAACAGTGTTCCGATTACAAACACGACCAATGGCCCTCCAACCGGTATCAGAATAATCACAAGCAATACCACCAAAGCAATTTTCCAACCGTTACTGATCCATGACTCTTTTGTCTCTGGCATCGGATTACCATTCCGATACTGTGGATTATTTCCATAACTATAGGAAGTCTGTCTGTCATTATTCACTGGATCACGATATGTCTCTGTGTGTGACGCTTCCTCATTTTTACTTTCTGTTTTACCAAGTCCTGCCTTAACTTCTGCTGCCACCTGCTCAGGACTTCCAAGTTCTCTGATTACCTGCTGCTCATTCTCGCCGCCAGCATCATCAAAATAATCATTATAATACTCCATAGCCGCCACTCGCTCTTCTGCCGGAATATCCTGCAAGAGCTCTGCCAGCCTGGTCAGATACTCATTCCTTGTCATAGCTTTACTCCTCCCTCAAATATATCACTGATCTTCTTCGCATATTCCTTCCATTCCACCCGGTATTTCTCAAGTTGGACAATTCCCTGATCTGTCACCTTATAATACCGTCTGTTTCTGCCATCGAACTGCCTATCATATACTTCCAGATACGCATTCTTCTGCAGCCTTCTCAGCACCGGATACAGTGTTGACTCTGACACATCCAGTACTTTACGGACATCCTGCGTGATCTTGTAGCCATATGTTCCTTCGTTTTCTCTCGATACAACCGCAAGTACAATCGCATCTAGCAGAGCTGCACCTGTGTTAAAAACCATATCGTCACTTCCTCACTTCTTTTTATTATCCGTCATATTTATTCTTCTCATCTTGTCTATTTGTGTTGTTTATAATACTATACGATATATAATATTGTGAGTCAATATAATATTTTCAAGAATGCCTCGGCATTCTTGCTGCGAGGTGCGCGTCATGCAATTGCATGACATACTTCTACTGCGCACCTCTGCCATCCTGCCGGAGGCTATATCAGCTGGGGGATTGACTCCCACCACTGATACCAGCTTGTTTCTCACCACCTATAGAGATGGGAGTCATCTCCCATCTGATATACAAAGGTTAGGAAGTGAGAAGGAGGGAACACTCCGAATACATTATACAATTAGCGGAACGAACCAGAAAAAGGCAGTCCGGTTTTCACCGAACTGCCCATACTTTACTTCCACGCAAATTCTTTTTGCATGGTAAATGAATATATGATTTTTTCCCGTACTTTCTTTCCGGTAATCTGCTCCAGCGCCCTTGCATAATACTCAAGCTGGGACTGGTATTTATCCAGAAGTTTCTGTTCCGACCAGATCTTATCGGTCTTATAATCGAGCACCACGAGTTCCCCGTCTTCCTCAAAGCAGACATCGATGATTCCCTGTACCAGCATGGTCTCATCCTCTTCTGTCATCTCCGGATAAATGTCCCGCGCCGGAATTCCCAGTACAAACGGCTGCTCCTTCCTCAGCTTGTTCTCTTCTGCTGCCTGCTTCATGCGCTGTCCGGATGTTGTATGGATAAAGGTAAGGATATCTTTCGGCCTCACGCTCTCTGCCATCTCTCCTGCAATCCGTCCGGATTCGCACATCTTCTCAATCGCTGCCTCTGTACCTTCAAGATCATATTCCTTTGTGAAATCCAGAAGCTCCATCACTCTGTGATATGCGGTACCTCGCGGTGCTCCGGTAATCTCTTCCTCGCCCTGCAGAAATCTTGGGATCAATGGCACCACAGGTTCGTCTTCATATGGAAGCTCTCCCGCTTCCTCTGCCAGATATGCTCGCTTCTTTAACTCCGATACGGTGTATTTCAGCTTTTTTCCTTCCAGATCTCGGTAAGGATACTGATAATAAAACTGCTGTTTCAGACGCTCCTGCATCTTCTCATCGTAGACTTCTTCCACATTCCAGTTTTCTAATGCCTGACGTGTCACCATCTGCTCCGCAGTCTGTTCTATCTGCGATCCCCGCACCTGGGACATATCCACGATCTGGATGCGGAATGGACTTTTCTCTCCTCTTCCTGCCACCGCCGGAAGTATCCAGTCCAGATAACGTTTCGCCCCTGCAAGCTGTCCAAAGCTCATCGGAGTCGGATGAGCCGCCATATTTTCCTTATGATATAAGGCCTGATTCATTGCCTCACGAACCTTTGTCTCCGGGTCTGACAGCGTGCCGGTCACGATCAGCTTCTCTTTCGCCCGGGTCAGTGCCACATAGAGCACGCGAAGCTCTTCGCCCATGCTCTCCAGCACCTCTTCCCTGGCAATCACATTTCTGATCAGCGTTGGACATTTGGTACGCGTCTCAAGATCCACGCTTTCCAGTCCGATCCCAAGAGAGGCATGCATCAACACATCGCCCTTACTGTCCTGCCTGTTGAACTGTTTGCCCATGCCTGCCACAATAACAATCGGGAATTCCAACCCCTTACTTTTGTGAATGCTCATGAGCCGCACGGTATTGGACTGTTCATCTGCCGTGTTGGCTTCCCCGTAATCAATCTCGTATTTCTGAAGCTGTTCCACGTACCGTATAAAATGAAATACGCCCTTGTAGCTGCTACTCTCAAAGGTTCTCGCTTTCTCCAGTAACATATCCAGATTGGCTGCTCTCTGCTCCCCTGCCGGAAGCGCAGAGATATAATCACGGTAACCGGTCTCCTGCATGATCTTATCCAGCAGCCTGTGAAGTGCCGTGTAAGGGATCATTCTGCGAAAATGTTCCATCTGATCCAGACATGTCACCAGTTTACTTTTTATAACTTTATCTGATCCTTCTTTTGCATAACAGCTTACCGCCTGATGGAACGGCTTGTCCCTGTAGTTTCCCTTAATCCGGGCAAGTTCTTCATCCGTCATATGACCGAATATCGACCGCAAAACGGATGCTAACGGTACATCCTGCCGTTTATTATTCAGGATTCTGAGGTAATCTAACAATACTCCGATCTCTCTGGTCTCGAAATAACCTTCACTGGAACCGGCGTACACCGGGATTCCCTCTTTTTTCAGAACTTCCATATAGACATCCGCATATCCCTTCATGCTACGTGTCAGGATCACGATGTCCCGAAACTCTGCCGGTCGCATCTGCTCTGTCTTCTTATCCTTCACTATCTGATGACGGATCAGTTCATGAATCCGTCCCGCGATCACCGATGCTTCCTTTTCACGATTCGACAGCTTCTCTACATCTGCACCGGATTCCACATCATCCTCGAGATCCACAAGAATCAACTCCGGGATATTGTCTGCTTGGGGATCTGATATTTCAGGATAACTTGCCCCCGGATATAACGCTGCCCGGTCATCGTATTCTACACCGCCCAGATCCCTGATCATGATCTGCCGAAAAATGTCATTGGCTCCGGCCAGCACTTCTTTCCTGCTTCGAAAATTCTTATGCAGATCAATTCTCTGCTCCGGTCCATCCGTCAATGTATAAGAATCGTATTTCTCCATAAATAATTCCGGTCTGGACAGACGGAATCGGTAGATGCTCTGTTTCACATCACCTACCATAAAGATATTATTTCTGCCCGTCCATTTACCGGACACACTGGTCAAAATTGTTTCCTGTATCAGGTTACTGTCCTGATATTCATCGATCATGATCTCATAGAATTGCTTCTGATACTCCTCCGCCACCTTGGATGGCACAAGTCTGCCATCCTCTTCGCGGGTAAGAATCCGCATGGCATACTGCTCCATATCATCGAAGTCAATCATATTACGGGAACGTTTTATCTCTTCAAAGCGCTTCGAAAAGTCAGTTGTCAGGCGCGCCAGCATCTGCATATAAGGTCTGCACCGTCCGATTTCTGTCAGCACATCCTCTCCCGGTAATTCATAATACAACGACTTCAGGTCTTTTATCATGTCCTTGACGTTATCCCGCACTCGTTTCACGAAATTCGCTTTCTCTTCCGAAGCCTGATTCTTGCGGTTCGAAGCAAGACGTTTCCAATTAATCCGCTGAATGGCTTCGTAAGTCTCTTCGTATCCTTCTGCCTGTTCCAATCGTTCAATCTGACGCAGGTCATCTTCCAGCGCATCCATATACATCTGCGGTCCATCCGGTGCCATACATACAGCAAGTCCCTGCTGCAAGAGCTCTTTTGCTCCTGCCATATAGCCCACCATATTTTTCTGCATTGCCTGATAATACACCGTCGCCTGCAGTTCTTCCATATTCTCCACTTCGTATGCATGTACACATTCTGCCAGCCATCTGTCCGGTTCCGGATAGCTGCGCGAAAATTCATACAGACGCTCGATCAGTTCCTCGATCTTCTTATCATCACGGCTTCCTCCGTAGCTTTCTACCAGATTTAGGAACTCCGGATCCGCTTCTTCATAATACTGTTCTAACATTTCCTGCATCACATCGCCACGCAGAAGCTTTAATTCTCCCTCTTCGCCAATCCGAAATGCCGGATCCAGATCAATGGTATGAAAATGTTCCCGGATTACGGATAAACAGAAACTGTGAATGGTCGTAATCTGCGCACTGTGGATCAATGTCGCCTGCCGGTTCAGATTCGCATCCTCCGGCCGCTTCTCTGCCTGATCTTCAATTGCCTGTCGGATACGCTCTTTCATCTCTGCCGCTGCTGCCTCGGTAAATGTCACGATCAGCAGCCGGTCTACATCCACAGGATTCTCTTTTCTGGTGAGCATGGTAATGATTCGTTCCACCAGCACCGCTGTTTTTCCGGAGCCAGCTGCCGCCGACACCAGAATATTACGCCCGCCAAGCTCTATGACCTGCCGCTGTTCTTCGGTCCACTGAACTCCCATGACGTATCCTCCTTTCTAATAAAAGCATCAGGTGTCTTTCCGGTTTCTCCTGATACTGCACTCTGCATCTTTGCAAACGCTTCCTCGCGCGTCAGCTTCTTTCTGTCCAGATATTCATAGCCGTCAAGCTGCGGATCAAATCCACAGATCTGCTGATAAATACAATGCTCGCACCCATGATTTTGACCCTGACGATATGGCTGCACTGCCACCTCCCCCCGGACAATCTGCTGTCTGATCTCTGCTGCTTTCTGATCCGCATACTCCATCATGGTGTGAAAGTCTTCCTGTCTGACCGCTCTGGATACTTTAGCAAGGCTTCCGTCATTATTAAACTTCACCGGCACAGCCAATGAATCTCCTGTACGATCCCTTTCCAGATGTTCCAGACTATTCTGCTCCAGATTCACCACGCCGTCCGGGCGCAATTCCTTCAGAAGCCTTTTTTCAAGATCTGCTTTACCATTTTTCTCCAACAGCGGATCCTTCATCCGGTAATAAAATACGCCCGACGGGATCACCTGTTTACCCGGATATCGTTTCTTCATACGGTCGGTTGCCGCATTCATATATACCATCAGCTGTAACTGCAATCCATAATAAAGTGCTGACACATCGAATCCCTTCTGTCCGGTCTTATAATCGATAACCTTCACATAGACTTCATCCCGTGTCTCGCACACATCAATCCGGTCGATCTTGCCACTGCCAAAGGACAGCTCATATGCCGACGGCTCAAAATCACCCCTGGCTAACTGTTCGGTAAGTGCCCAGACCGTGCGGTTCAGCAGACGGTCAAGTCTTGTGATCATGTATTCATTTCTGGCAGAACTGTACAGTACAGAATTACCGTAATCCGCAATGGATTCATCCAGACTCTCCCGCACCAGCTGCTGTCGCTTCTCTTCTTCTATCTTTGTCCATCCGCCTTCTTTTTCCGCTTTGCCGGAATAGCGCTCCATCGCACTGTGAAAGACATTTCCCAGATCCAGTGGCTGGAACTCGTATTCGTTCCGTTCCTTCAAACGTAATCCGTACGCCAGAAAATGTGCAAATGCACAGGCAGAGAATTTCTCCATTCGGGAAATGCTGTTCTGGAAATGCGTACCGTAAAGGAGCTTTGCAGCTTCCTCACTGATCTGTTTCGGATGATAAGAATAAAATGACGCATCCAGAAGATTTCCGATCTTCTCTGCCCATTCGGGATGCTTCTTATACCAGTTATAAAGCTCCATCCAGCTGCTGCCGCCTGCATCACTCTGCATGCGGAGTCCCCGGATCAGTTCCTGCAGTCCGATCTCCGGCGTCAGCTCCTGCTCAGTTAACGGCCTTGACGCCTCATCGATCACCGGCGCATCCGGGAATAATCTGCGGATCTCACCGATCAGATACGCCGGACGCTTTGCTTTGCCATCTGCTCCCGATCTGCTGTAAAACAAATGCAGTTCCTCTTCCGGTTTGGTCAGATTCAGATACAGATAAAATTTCTGAATATATGCCTGTTCTCTTCCACCCGGTGTGAGTGAGAGATTTTCCTGCTCAAACTGCGCTCTGTCCTGTTCACTTAACAGTCCTGTCCGCATCAGATTGCCCGGAAGCAGCGAATCATTGACTCCAAGCATCAGCAGTACACGGATATCTTTTAATCTGGTTCGCTGTACATCCCCGGCGATCACCTGATCCAATCCCGGCGGAATTACACCAATCTTAATCTCATTCAGTCCGGCATCCAGAAGTTCCACGTATTCCTTTAATGTTACCGGTTCGTCTCCCAAAAGCTCTACAAATTTGTCGAAGAGACCAATCAAAGCACTATATACCTGTGCATATTCTCTGGCAAGCGCAAGTTCTCCCTCTTCCGTGAATGCATCCTCCTGCCGTTTTAATTCCTGCTGCAGTTCCTGCTCTTCCAGAAAACGATAAAGTGCCTCGGTAATATCACGCACCGTTTTCTTCCGCTGCCGCAGTACAAAAAGCAGACCGTCCACCAGCTCCACCAGTTTCACCCGAAGGTGATTCAGATGCTCCAGTTCGTCCTCTGTCACATCTGCACCTCTGCGCACCCATCGCTGCTGCCAGTTTTTATACCCACGGATACCAAGTGCCAGACAGTAATTCTCCAGCTCATCCACCTCGTCATCTGTAAACGGTCCATAACCTGCTCTTAAGAAACGAAACACGCTCTCATAAGTAAAGCTCTGCTCCGCCATATTCAAAATGCTTCGCACATACTCCACAAAAGAATTCAGCAGAATACTCCGCTTATAATCCATAAATACCGGAATCCTGTATTTGGCAAATGCTTCTTCCAGATAATCGCCATAGCCATTAAGATCCGTTGCCACTACGCCAATCTCCCGGTAGCGCATGCCCTCTTCCCGCACAAGCCTGCGGATCTGCGCAGCTGCCGCATAGGCTTCTTCTTTTGGTGTTCTGGTCTCATGAATCGCGATCGTGTCCGGCTTCCCGATATAATATCTGCCCGAATAACGGAAAAGATGCTCCTCCAAAAAGGCAAGTGCCTCGCTTTTCCGGAAACGGTAAAACGGTCTCTTTTTGAGCCATACCGGTTCCCTCTGTTCCACACCGCACGCTCTGGCAATCCTCGTCAGTGTTGTCACCGTATGCTTACTCATCCCAAACATCTGGCAGGCATCCGTATAACGGTAAGGATCTTCTCTGTCATCGATGGTTACTGTCACGATCACATCTCTGGCAAGCTTCATAAGCTCCGCAAGCAGTCTGTTCTGCACCGGAGTAAATCCGGTAAATCCATCCAGCACGACCACACTCCTCTTCAGCAGTTCCGATTCTGGCACTGTTCTGCACAGCACATCCAGAATTTCCTCTTTGGTAATATATCTGTCCTGGAGATATTCCCGAAACTTCTTATATATAAGTCTCATATCCTGTAACTTATAATACAGATAAGATTCTTCTCCTGCCCGCTTCATCACGCAGTCCAGTTCTTCTTCCCCGATATCATACTGGTCGAACTCCGACAGAACCGACTTCACCTCACTGATATAGCCGAGACGCTTCATGTTGCCTTTCAGCACACGCAGCTCCGGTTCGATGTCTCCGGCAATCTTGCGCAAGATCAGGTTCTTGCCCTCATCGTCCAGCACAGGTGTATTTCCTTTCCCTGTCTCTTCAAAAATCCGATATGCCAGTCGTCCGAAACTCAACACATCGATATTCATAATGCCCTTTTTCTCGTTCATCAAAACAAGGTCCTTCTGCGTCTGCATCGTAAACTGCTCCGGCACCAGGACCATGTAATTAAGGGCAGGGTGTTCCCCTGCCTCCTGTATAATTCTCTGATATAAATAGTGGGACTTTCCGGAACCGGAACCCCCAAATACAAATTGTAATGCCATATATTCCTCCCGGCATCTGTCTTGAAATCTGTCAGCCAATTCTTCCAGGCTATGAATCTGCAAATATTTTTCCATATATCGGAATCGGCACATAGGCTTCCACAGCAATGCCGTCTTCCAGATATTCTTCTCTGAGAAGCTCTCCGTACTTGCGGATCAACTGGATCTTCGCTGCGTCTTTATATGGAAATGTATACTCTACCAACGCCTTCTGTCCCCGGAGCACCTCTTCCAGCTTGCTCTCCAGTGCATCAATCCCCGCTCCTGTCGCCGCTGAGATCGGCACTGTCGCATCTGCCTGAAAATCCCGCAAGATCACAGGCTCTGTCAGCAGATCCTGCTTATTAAACACGGTGATCACAGGCTTATCCTGTACGCCCAGTCCCCGCAGCGTCTCATATACAATATGCATCTGCTCATCCAGCTGTGGATTCGACGCATCCACCACATGCAGGATCAGATCTGCATACTTTGCTTCCTCCAGTGTACTGCGAAATGCATCAATCAGGTGATGCGGCAGCTTCCGGATAAATCCAACCGTATCTGTAAACAGCACCTTTTGTCCGCTGCCAAGCTGATATCCCCTGGTCGTCGGATCCAATGTGGCAAATAGCTTATTCTCTGCCAGCACTTCCGCTCCCGTCAAATAATTCAGAAGCGTCGACTTGCCCGCATTGGTATAGCCTACAATGGCAATAACCGGAAGCATCTCCTTCTTCCGCTGTTCTCTTGCCACCTGTCTGTGATTCTTCACTTCCGTAAGTTCCCGGTTCAGTCTGGCAATTCGTCCTTTGATCAGTCGTCGGTCCATCTCCAGCTTCTTCTCACCGGGACCTCTGGTACCGATACCACCTCCAAGCCTTGAAAGTGATGTACCATATCCGGTAAGTCTCGACTGACGATACTTTAACTGTGCAAGCTCCACCTGGATCTTACCTTCATTGGTAGATGCTCTCGCGGCAAAGATATCCAGGATCAGCAGCGTCCGGTCCATGATCTTCGTATGCAGCTCATCCTTCAGATTGCCGATCTGTGCCGGCGACAACTCGTCATCACAAATAATGCCATCTGCTTCTGTCTCCCACAAGAGATCTCGGATCTCGTCAATCTTACCCTTGCCCACATAGGTTCCCGGATGGATCAGTTCTCTCTTCTGGATCACTCTGCCCACGCACTCCGCTCCGGCAGTGCGCGCAAGTTCTTCCAGCTCATCCAGCGACTGATCCACATCCTCTGCATCGGATAAACTGATTCCCACCAGAATTACCCGTTCTTTTTTCTGTTCTGTCTCATACATCTATGTTCTGTTCCTTCTGTAATTCTGTTATTGTGTCTCCAGAAATTCTGCTTCCTTCGTTCCGCGTTCGTCATCCGGATAATCCTTCACATACTCCTTCAGCTTTGTCCTGGCATTCTCCCATTTGCCAAGCTTCTCATATGCTACAATCTCGTTATACTTCATCTCCTGCATCAGTTCCTTGCTGGCATCATCACATTCCTGCCCAAGATTGTAATAATTCAGAGCTTCTTTTGGATTATCCAGCTTCAGTTCACAGCTTCCGAGGAAATTATACAGTGCCGCGGTCTTCTCCGCACCATTATCCAGCGCTGACTGAAATGCACTGAGTGCTGCTTCATACTCACCCAGTTCCCATTTCGCCATACCGATGCCGCGGTACGCCTCTCCGGTATCCTGTCCTTTATCCGCTGCCTCCTTGAACTTCGTGACAGCTTTTTTATAGTTGCCATCCTCCAGGTAAGTTGTACCCTCTTCGATCGCTTTGGATCCACAGCCTGTCAATGCCAGGCACAGCAGCATACATATTGCAATAAAACTTACATGTCTCTTCATGTTATCCTCCCCATTAGAGATTATTCTATGAATCCATTATGCCAAATCCAGAAAGACATTTCAATACGAAGAAAGGAACTTACCTTAGTAAGTCCCTCTTTTTGTCCGTCTCTTCTCTAGTCAAGCGGATATTCGCAATCCGCTTCGCTACTTGCTCATAACCGAATGCTGCTTTGCAGCTTATCAGGAGTGGCTTGCACCACTCCTGATACAAGCAATTGAAGCAGGGGACTTGCTTGATTCGGTTAAAAAAATAACTGCCATCATCACAAGTCCCACAAGACTTAAGAATTTGCCTGCTGCCACACCGGAAGCGTGATATATGATCACAACACTGTGTTCGCCTGATTCTATTGGAAATCCTAAAAATGCTGTGTTCACCTTTTTAGGCACTGTCTGGTCCCCATCCACATAGATGGTAAAGTTCTTATCATATGGGATCGACGTAATAAAATATCCGGTATTCTGTACATCGATCTTACCTGCGATCGTATTGCCTTTTGTATCATCCCTGTCCACCTGAAATGCAGACTGATACAAATTCTGATCTTCTTCCATATCCTCCGTATACGCACTTGCGGATCCTATATAACACTGTACTCCTGTCAGCTCATATTCACCTGCTCCAAAGGTTATCTTCAGATCAGTCTGGTCTGACGGAAGTGTCATCACGTAGGTAAATGTCGTATTTCCATTATAATATAAGTGACTTTCGGAACTCAGCTTATTACGGATTCCATTTACCCAGATTGCCACATCATGATTCGGTCTGTGATTGTCCACCTGAAACTGAAGATATAGATTATAGTCTGTCGCTTCACTATATGCTGATGTCTCCGCAGGCACAGATACATTTACCGAAGTTTTATTCTTTGCCTTAATCTCAATGTTACCATCTGCATCCGTTGATATCTTTATCTGTTTTGTATTCATATCCGGAATCGTAAATGTACTTTTTTCTGCCGTAGCTTCAAACAGACTCTTGCACCCCTGATCATCCGCATCTGCCTCCGCATTATCTGTACTGTTTGCATTTACTACAGCGTAATTCATCAGCGCAGTCTGGTTATATGGAAATGCAAGCGTCTGATACTCTTCCTCCGCCATCACACGGTCTGTAGCATAGGCCACCGGTGCCACGCCTGCATTTTCCGTTACGATCGGTGTTCCGTCCTTTTTCTGTCTGATCTGATACTTTACACCCATAAACCGCTGATATAATGGATTCTTCGCCACACTCTGCATCAGATTATTGCGGTATGGCTGTTCCAATCCAAACGTATCCTTGCGGAAATCCTGATAATCCGTATTATACGCGGAAGAATAAAGGGATGACACCCACTGTCCGGATGACCAGACCCGATTCAGATCTGCGGCATTTTCCGTGTCTTTCCCCATCTGTTCGATCCGATAAAAGGAAGAATCATGCTGCAGGATATCATTCACGGTATCTCCAATCCTGCTGTCTGTCACTTTCGCATACTCTGCGGGTTCGATCAATTCACTGCTGTACGCATTGGCCACACCTTCAAACAGTGTCAGACAGATCAATGGTGGAACGATCAGTACCGCTATCCTGCGTTTCCAACAAAATACAGCAACGGATATCAATGCGATCACTCCATCCAACATGAGCAACTGCCACTGCATTTCATACGAAATCGTTGCATTTCTTCCATAATAGTCATACATAATCACTGCCAGCGTAAGCACTGCAGCAATCAGATTAACCGGCAATGAAATCTCATGTTTCTTATTCTTCCAAAGATATAACGCGATCAGATAGCAAATCAGCGGTAAAAATGGAATGACAGCCTTATCTCTTATATATAATCCACCATTCAGAAGCCATGCAAATACCGGCAGGCTAATAACCAGCATACAGCCCCAGGCAAGTACACGCTCACTCCACCTTCGGTAAGTAAGTCCGACAATTAATACGGTAATTGCAAGAGTGGTAAGTCCCAGTCCATAAGTTCCATACGCTACACGAAGCGGCGGAAACTGCGGTATCAAAAGCTCCCCGATCTTCATGCCGGCTGCTTCCTGCTTTCTCCCAAAAAGGGCTCTTGCCGTCGGCACCAGCAGGATACCACTCATACATACAGCTGCAAGCATCGGCATCACAAAGCGAACTCCATCTCGCAAAAATACAGGTACCCGGAACTTTGGTGTGATTTCCAGATACCGGTACACACCATAGAGCACCAGTGCCAGCATACCGCCAATGCTGAAATAAAAGCTGGTCATAATCATCAGAAATACACTGATCAGATACAGATCCGATCGTTTCTTATCAAAATACCGATCGACCCCGATCAGTGACATATAAAGGAACGGCATATAGTTGACAAACATCACCTGATGACAGGACTGATAGATCACAGGCCCTGCCAGCATATACATCAGTGCTACGCCAAGTCTTATCTCTTCCGGAAATCCGCGTCTGCCAAGCCAGTAATACAGCAGGCACACAGATACCGCGATCCCTGCAATGCTGACTGCGATTATATAATCGCTCATTTTTACAAAAGGCAGCAGATAGGACAACAGAATTACCGGACTATATAAACCGTAATAGGAAAAATTATAAATATTCTGTCCACCGCCAAGATTGGCTGCAAACTCCGGAAACAGTTCTCCTGTATCATAGAACTGCTGTCTGAAATAATCCGGAATCACGCTATGCTGGCTGATCCAGTCTACCTTTGCCCCAAACACACCATTTCGTCCCACAAAGAGCCAGCAGACAAATACGGTCAGCAGGCATAGCAGCAGATAGATCACACCACGGATCTTTTTCTTACCTTTTATGATCTGCATACATCTCTCCTTCCTCACTAGATTCCCGAAGCAGATAGATCGGACGATGCTTAGTCTCAAGATAAGTCTTAGACAGATACTGTCCAAGAATTCCAAGGCACAATAGCTGTACACCGCTGACCATGAACACGATACATGCCATGGACGGCCATCCGGATACCGGATCTCCCCATACAAGTGTCCGGATAATAATTACCAGGATCACCAGTGCCGACAGTCCACAGAACAGAATTCCCAGTACCGATGCAAGCGCTAATGGTACTACTGAAAATCCGGTGATTCCTTCTAATGAATAACGGAACAGTTTCCACACTGACCACTTCGTCTCACCTGCAGAACGCTCTACATTTTCAAAGTCCAGCCATTTGGTCTTAAATCCTACCCATCCAAAGATTCCTTTGGAAAAACGGTTGTACTCACTCATCTGTAATACTGCATCTGCCATCTTACGGTTCATCAAGCGGTAATCTCTTGCGCCATCTACGATCTCCGTCTTAGATATTTTGTTGATAAAACGATAAAACTGTCTGGACAGGAACGACCGTATCACCGGCTCTCCTGCTCTGGTGGAACGTCTCGTTGCCACGCTGTCGTAATCTTCTTCTTTTAATATCCGGTACATCTCCGGCAAAAGTGACGGCGGATCCTGAAGATCTACATCCATCACCGCAATATAATCTCCTTCTGCATGTGTAAGTCCCGCATAGATTGCTGCCTCTTTTCCGAAATTTCTGGAAAATGACAGGTATCTGCACCGGGCATCTATCTCGTGAAGCTTCTTCATTTCCTCCAATGTTTTATCTGCTGAGCCATCATCTACAAAGATTAGTTCAACGTCTGTATCCATCTGACCTATGATCCGGCTCATTTCTTTATAATATATCGGCAATGCCGCTTCCTCGTTCCAGCACGGAACGATAATTGATATCTTATCCATAATCTTATTCACCTCTGGCGGATATTTTATCTCACATATCTTAAGTATTTGTCAAATTAAATCTTAAAGTTTCTTAAATTAAAATGATTTTTTATTAAATTCTTGTATACTTATCAGCAGAACGAATATGAAAGGAGATTTTATTATGGATGCCCATATTCTGGCAGTAGATGACAACCCGGAAATCCGGGAGATTATAGAGATACTATTAACCGGTGAAGGCTTTGCAGTCGATCAGGCAGGAGACGGCACACAGGCGCTTGCTATGCTGAAAGAAAAGCATTATGACCTGATTATTCTGGATATTATGATGCCAGGCATGAATGGATACCAGACCTGTCTGGAGATCCGTAAGCTCACCAATGCTCCAATTCTGTTCTTAAGTGCCCGCACCAAAGACAGTGATAAAACTCTAGGCTTCTCCAGCGGCGGAGACGACTATCTGGCGAAACCTTTTTCCTATCCGGAGCTGATCAGCCGGGTAAAGGCATTGATCCGACGTTACCAGATATATAAAGGAAAGGATGAAGAGACAATTACCGAAGTCCCTTCCCATATCCATTACCACAATCTGGATATTGACAGGAATACCGAAACCGTTTACCGGGATAGTGAAGCAGTAGATCTTACCAGCACCGAATATGCCATGCTGCTTACACTGGTTACCCATCCTGGTCAGATTTTTTCTGCCGAGCGGCTGTTCGAAGTTGTCTGGAATGAGCCTTATTACTATGGTGCCAGCAATTCCGTCATGGTGCACATCCGAAATCTGCGCCGCAAGATTGAAGTCGATCCTGCTGCTCCGACCCTGATCACAACCGTCTGGGGAAAGGGGTACCGCTGTGAATAAGCTCCGTACTAAAATTCGTACCAAACTTCTGCTTCTGATCATCATCACCGGGCTTGCAAGTGCACTGCTTTTCCAGGGAATGTGGAACTGCAGATGGAAGGTCTGGGACGTACTGTCAGATGCCGGATTTTTTGATGATATACTGCCGAGTGCAGACGATAATTTCTGGAATAATCTTTTTAATAAAGCTGCTGATTATGACCTTCCTGCCTCCGAAACGGATTCCAAGGCAATCGATGCACTGACTCCTTTCTTCGATGAAACAGCAGACGAATATACCAGCATATATCTTTATTCTCTGACCGAAGGGGAATATCTGGTCGGTCGTTATGCCCAGATTATGGATTCCGAAAATTTTCGTGTACCATTTGACATTGCCTACCGATGGACAGACGGAGCCAATGAAGAACGCTTCGAAATGCCGGTTAAGTTTAAGAATGGATATGCTACTGTCATCGTCTATTTCTATCATCAGACGTATTTCATTACACCATATTTCTTCGCCTGCCTTATCTGCTGCCTGACGCTGTTCCTTGGAAGCATCCTGTACTTTGTCCGGCGCAAAATGAAAGAAGTGGATCGATTAGAACAGCATATCCTGACCATGGCATCCGGTGATCTGACAACACCTGTAATCCCCGGCAGCAAAGATGAGCTTGGCATACTTGCAAGAGAACTTGACAACCTGCGAATCACACTGCATGAAACAATCACCAATGAGCAGGAAAGTCATCAGGCAAATCAGGATCTGATCACCGCCATGTCCCATGATCTGCGCACCCCGCTCACGGTACTGAAAGGCTATCTGGAAATACTGCGTCTCGGAAAAAATGCAGACATGCAGACCGAATACCTGAACCGCTGTATTCAGAAAACCGAAGATATCCAGGAAATGTCAGACCGGATGTTTGAATATGCACTCGTCTATGAAAAGGACATCCAGCCTGAATTTCGTAGGCTCCCTGCTACACTTCTGCTGGAACACCTGATGGAAAATGCAGACTTCCTGCATCTGACCGGATTTCAGACTTCACCTCAGATCCCCGGTGAACCACTTTCTGATTTTGAAGGCGATCCTGCGCTGATCAAGCGAATCTTTAACAATCTGTTCTCCAACATTCTCAAATATGGAGACAAAAAAGCTCCGGTCGTCATTACATTCTGTCAGAATACAGACAGTCATAATGTGCCGCAGCTGATTATCACCTTAGAAAATGCTGTCAAATCAGACCTTGCCGGCATCGAGAGCAACCGGATTGGTCTGAAGAGTGCAGAAAAAATGATGCAGCTGATGCATGGTCAGCTGAACTATACACAATCGAGTAATTTCTTCACTTCTACCTTAACATTTAAAGGGCTTGCGGATTAATCTTCCGCAGCCCTTTTCCATATCTCTTCACATTTTCTATTATATTGTTCCTGTAACTCCGTAAACCAGATCACAGGTTCCGGCGTATCCGGATGCTCTGCAATCGCTTTTTCCATCCATACCATATGATACCAGCGTCCGAATTTGTACGCACACTGGTGGAATGTTCCGATCAGCCGGTAACCGAGATGTTCATGATACTCTACACTATTGTTAGTAAGATACTCATCCGGTTCTTCCGGATACGCAATACACGCATTCAGATTGATGATGTGCATGGCATCCAACGTGTCTTCCAATGCCTGATAAAGACGGCTTCCGATTCCATGTCCGCGTACATTCTCTGCCACATAGATCGACGTCTCTACCGACCAGTCATAGGATTCCCTGGTATTCAGCGGAGAGGCATAAACATAGCCCACGATCTTTCCGTCCAGCTCTGCTGCCAGATAGGGATATTTTTCCAATGTGTGACGTATCCGCTGTCGAAATTCCTCCACGGACGGCACATGACACTCATAAGTGATCGCCGTATGCTCCACATAATATCGATATATTTCCACCAGCGCCTCTGCGTCATCCTCACTGACTACACGTATCTTAAGTTCCATTCCCAACATCCTTTCCCGAAAATTATCTTCTCTATTCAAGAATGCCTCGGCGTTCTTGCTGCGAGGTGCGTGTCATGCAATTGCATGACATACTTCTACTGCGCACCTCTGCAATCCTGCCGGAGGCTATATCAGCTGGGTGATTGACTCCCATCTGATATACTGCATCTACGATAGCACACAAAAAAATATCACGCAACCATACAAACATGGTGCGTGATATTCATATATCTCTTAATCTTCTACCAGTTTATTCAACTGCTTATTCGCCGCAAACAGCAATGCAGTAAACGCCATCATGATCACGAAGATTCCAACGAATACCGGGAATACATCGAATTTCTCAATGAATGCCTGTACATATGGGCTCAGTTTATTTGCCACAAATGTAGATACCGCGATAACTCCCATCAGCAGTGACAGGTATTTCTTCGGTGCATATTTACTTACGAATGCATTACGCAGTGGCGAGAAGCACATCTCTCCGATGGTAATTACGGCAGAGAACAGGATCGGCCAGAGTACACTTGCCTTAACAGATGCATCTGCACCAACACCACGGAATAATTCGCATAATACCATTACACCGAATGCCAGTCCTACAAACAGAAATCCCAGACCGACTTTCTTGAACATATTCATATCGCCCTGCGGACGCTCTGCAAGCTTCTTCCAGATTGCAGCCATAACGCCACCAAGTACTACACACAGCAGACCGTTCCATGTAGTTGTGATCCATGACGGTGCAATTTCGAACGAGCCAAGGCTCATCTTCACATAGTCTGTCATGTAGATTACCAGTGCCAGATCCTGCTGATAGTAGAACAGCCAGAAGATGACGGACAATGCGGATACCAGAATGATCGCTCCCATTCGTTCCTTCTCTTTCTTTGACAATGGTTCTTTCTTGCCTGCGCCCTCGTCAGCAGTATGTGTAGATCCGATGATCTCACCCTTTTCATCCGTCAGGTACTTGAATGGCTTAATGCCCTGTCCCTGGAGATTGCCCCAGTTCAGCACAAACCATACCAGACCTACGATACACCACAGTGCTGCCATGAGGAAACACTGACGGAATCCAAGTACATCTCCCTTTTTAAACACATGTAGATACAAGAAGCCTGTCAGCAATGATCCCACAAATGCTCCTACATTTACATAGGAATACTGAATGGAAAATGCCGCATCCAATAATTCCTTGTTATGATACTGTCTTCCGATCAATGCGTTCAGATTGCCTTTAAATAAACCTGTTCCGATAGACACCAGAATGATCATTGCATTAATCATAGCCGGACTATCTGCCCGCCATCCTACAATGTATCCTAATGCCATAATAATGTAACCAAACGAGATGGCATATCTTGCCCCAAGCCATCTGTCTGAAATCACGCCTCCGATCAGCGGTGCCATATAAGTGTACGCTGTCAGATTCGCAGCCATGATCGCCGCGTCTGTCCTCTCAATTCCCAGACCACCTTCTGCCACAGCAGTAATCAGGAATAAGAGCAGCAACGGCTTTGCCCCATAGAATGCCAGACGTTCAAACATGAACGTGATACAGCACGCATAGAAGCCCTTTGGGTGTTTCTCTTTTGTCTTTGTTGCTCCCATTTTTGTTCTCCTTCTATACTTTGATGATCGCTGTCACTTCCCCAAATAACAGCAGACAATCCGTACTATACCATATTCTAGAACACGGTTCAATTAAAATAGTATAAACTCCACATTTTCCCTGTGTTTTAAATGTTTATTCTGCAATCTGTCTTACAATATCTTTCACGATTTTAACTCCGAGATCCATTCCCTCTACCGTAATGTGCTCGAACACACCGTGAAATGCGTGACCGCCCGTTCCAAGATTCGGGCATGGAAGTCCCATGAAGCTGAGTCTTGCTCCGTCTGTGCCTCCACGGATCGGTTCTACGACCGGTTCCAGTCCCACATTCTTAATCGCAGCAAGTGCCATATCTACCAGCTCCATACACGGTTCGATCTTCTCCCTCATATTACGATAAGACTCCGTCACCTTCACTTCTACGCTGCCTTCTCCGTATTTCTGATTAAGTACTTCAGCAATCTCCTGCATCTTTTCTGCGCGCTTATCAAAATTCTCCTTATCAAAATCACGGATGAGATACTTCATATTCGTAGTAGTTACATTACCACTCATTGCATTCAGATGATAGAAGCCTTCGTATCCTTCGGTCGTCTCCGGACGTTCATCTGCCGGAAGCATCTGGTGGAATTCCGTTGCGATCGTCTGCGAATTCACCATAATATCCTTTGCAGATCCTGTGTGTACACTGACGCCGTGACATGTTACAAAGCCTGTAGACGCATTAAAATTCTCATACTGGATCTCACCCTCTGCGTCACCATCCAATGTGTAAGCGTAATCTGCCCCAAATCCTTCTACATCAAAATGATCCGAACCTCTTCCGATTTCCTCATCCGGTGTGAATCCGATGCAGATCTTACCATGTGGAAGTCCTTCCTTTATAATCTCATCTACAGCTGTCAGGATTTCTGCAATACCAGCCTTGTCGTCAGCACCAAGAAGTGTCGTTCCGTCTGTTGTGATCAGAGTTCGTCCTTTCAGACCTGCCAGATGTGGGAATTCTGCTACTGATAATACATTGCCGCTTGCTCCAAGCACCACATCACCGCCATCATAGTTCTTGATAAGCTGTGGCTTGATATCTTTACCGGACGCATCCATCGCTGTATCCATATGCGCAATCAGTCCCAGAGCTGCTTTGTCCTCGCATCCCGGTGTAGCAGGAACAGAACCATATACATAGCCCTTGTCATCCACTCTCGCATCCTCGATGCCAAGTCCTTTCATCTCTTCTACCAGCTTCTTCGCCAGATCCAGTTCTCTCGCTGCTGAAGGAACCGTATCGCTGTTCTCATCACTTGTTGTCCATACTGCAACATACTCCAAAAATCTTTCGTACGCTTTCATTATTGTAGTCTCCTCTCAATCATTAATCTACGTTCTATTCTATCCCATTTGTATACAATCTTCTACACATTTTTTGCAAAATCTATTGACATCCTCTTCGATCAGCTGTATCATACCATTAGTTTCACACTTTAAACAGCTAAAATTTTACAGCGCGAATATTTTACAGTATGAATGTCAAGGAGGATTTACATTATGATTTTAGTATTAAAACCACATACCAGTGCCGAAGATAATGCTCGTGTTGAATCACTGGTTAAGAACAAAGGATTGACACCTCACATGGTAGTCGGCAACGAAATGACCATCATCGGCTGTGTCGGTGACACATCTAAGGTAGATCCAAGACTTTTTGAAGTAGATCCTTCAGTAGAACGAGTTATGCATGTGCAGGAACCTTATAAACTTGCCAACCGCGCATTCCATCCGGAGAATTCCATCATCGATGTATCAGGAGTTAAGATCGGCGGCGATCACCTTGGACTGATCGCAGGTCCTTGTTCCGTTGAGACTTATGAACAGGTACTTGGCATCGCAAAGGCTGCTAAGGCATCCGGCGCCAACCTGTTAAGAGGCGGCGCATTCAAGCCTCGTACGAGTCCATATTCATTCCAGGGACTTGGGCTGGAAGGTCTGGAGATTCTGGAAGCTGTCAAAAAGGAAGTTGGTCTTCCAATCGTAAGTGAATTAATGTCTCCGCAGTATCTGGATGTTTTCAACGAAAAGGTTGACCTGATTCAGATCGGTGCCCGCAATATGCAGAACTTTGATCTGTTAAAACAGTTAGGACAGATCGATCGCCCGATCCTGCTGAAGAGAGGCCTTAATGCAACTTACGAAGAATGGATCATGTCTGCCGAATACATTATGGCAGCAGGTAATGAAAATGTCATTCTCTGCGAGCGTGGTATCCGTACATTTGAAACCTATACAAGAAACACGCTGGATCTTCAGTGCATCCCGGTACTCCGCAAGCTGACTCATCTTCCAATCATCATCGATCCGAGTCATGCAGGCGGCAAATGGTGGCTGGTAGATTCTATGGCAATGGCTGCTGTAGCTGCAGGTGCGGACGGACTTATGATTGAAGTTCACAACAATCCGGAAGCAGCCCTCTGCGACGGTGCCCAGTCATTAAAGCCTGAGAAATTCGACAATCTGGTCAGGAAAGTTTCACAGATTGCCCATGTAGTAGGAAAAGAAGTTTAAGGAGTATCAACCCATGAAATTAACTGTAAATCTGGGAGCCAACAGCTACCCGATCTATATAAAAAACAACATACTGAGTCAGGCGGATACTTATATCCACGAAGCCTTTCGTGGTCACAAAATTATGATCATCTCTGATGATATCGTGTATCCGATCTACGGAGAGGCTTTGACCGCCAGACTTGCTGATTGGGAATGTTATCATATCGTACTGCCACACGGCGAACAGACCAAAGACTTCCAGACTCTGCCTCAGATCTACGAAGCTATGGCCGAGGCTCACTTTACCAGAACCGACATGATCATTGCCCTGGGTGGCGGTGTCATCGGAGACCTCGCAGGATTTGCAGCATCTACCTATATGCGCGGCATCAAGCTGGTGCAGATTCCTACTTCTCTGTTAGCACAGGTAGATTCATCCGTGGGCGGCAAGGTTGCTGTCGATCTTCCACAGGGCAAGAATCTGGTCGGTGCATTTTATCAGCCATCTCTGGTACTGATCGATCCTACAGTCCTTGACACACTGAGTGAGCGTTTCATCATCGACGGTATGGGCGAAGTCGTCAAATATGGCTGTATTGAAGATGCGGACCTCTTTGAGACACTGGCATCCCACACTTCCTTTAAGGATCTGAAAAAGGTGCTTCCGGAAGTAATTACCAGATGCGTAGACATCAAACGCGAGATTGTAGAAGAAGATCAGTTCGACACCGGCAGACGTATGCTGCTGAACTTTGGACATACACTTGCACACGCCATTGAACAGCATTTCAATTACCAGATGCAGATTCACGGTGAAGCAGTTGCCATCGGTATGTATCAGATCACCCGCATTGCTGAAGAACGTGGACTGACAGAAGCCGGCACTGCTGAAAGAATATTAAACGTGTTGAATATTTACCGACTGCCACACAAATGCGGATTACCGCTCGGCAGTCTGACCAAAGCCATTTCTTTAGATAAGAAGAATATGCACGGAACATTGAATCTGGTATTGTTACACGATATTGGAAACAGTTATGCAGAGCCATCCTCTCTTCAATTCTTTGATGAGCCTAAGCGGATGATATAAACAAAACAGAGCAAATTAAAGGAGGACATATTTATCATGAACAAATTAAGTGGAAAAATTGCTATTGTCACAGGAGCAGGTAAAGGTATTGGACGCGAAGCTGCTCTCGCTATCGCTGCTGAAGGGGCTACTGTTGTAGCCGTTGCCAGAACGCAGACAGATCTGGATGAAACTGTAAAGATGATCGAGGATAACGGCGGCTCAGCCATTTCTCTATCAAGAGATCTGACAGACGGTGAACAGGTGCAGTCTATGGTTGATACTGTTATAGAAAAATACGGTAAAATCGATATTCTGGTCAATAATGCCGGTGGATATCCTAAAGAGATCTATAACAATATTGAACACCAGGCAATCAAGATCTGGGAATGGTCTGAGGAACAGTGGGATCAGATCATCAAGACCAATCTTCGCATTCCGTTCCTTTGCATTAACAAAGTCGTTCCAGAAATGATCAAACAGCATAGTGGTAAGATTGTAAGCGTGTCTTCCCGTATGGGACGAATCGCCTCTCAGATGGGTGCATATGCAGTTGCAAAAGCAGGTATCGTTACTATGACGAAGACAACTGCGATCCAGACCAAAGAATACAGTATCCAGTGCAACGCCGTAGCGCCTGGTATCGTAGATACACCGGGACAGCGCGTATATAATCATTCCGTTGGTCAGGACGGTGTAGCAATGGGCAACGCAGAAGACGTAGCAAAAGCAATCGTCTATCTGTTGGCAGATGCTCCGTTCGTCATGACCGGACAGGTAATTGATTTGTTTACAACTGTATAAAAGACATAAAAAAGATGCGTTCCTGCGCATCTTTTTTTAATGTCTTTATTCCAGCTTAGATACCAACACCTTGCCATAGAACGCCGCTAACACCTGTTGGAACAGCGTTCCGATCATCACCGGGTACATGACTGCTCCAGGAAAGCATGCGCCTGCAATAACCGCTCCCGCGCTGATATTGCGCATTCCGGTTCCGTAGATCATAGAGATTGTGGTCTCTTTATCTTGGTGAAGGACTCTCGCCACACCCCAGCCCAACGCATAGCTGCCTGTAGCCAGCACAAGAATCGCAGCACCGATCGCCACCCTTTCCAAATTCATATGCCGTACATACGGTGCTACTTTTGAAGAATTGGATGTTACCACAAACATTAACGCAAATTTAGAAAATAATGCCAGCTTCTTTGGCCAGGTATTCTTCACTGCACCGTGTGTCACCTGATTCAGCACCATGGCCGCGATTGCCGGAAGTGCCACCATAAATATTAACTGCCGCATCATCATCGTCGCATCAATCTCCACCTGTGAGCCAACCAACACCCGGAGTGTAACCGGGATCAGAAACGGTGACAGGATCGTATCGATCACAACCAACGACAGGGACAACGGATTATTACCATTATAAATGGTTACCCACATAAGTCCTACCACTGCTGTCGGTACGGAAAATTCCAGTACCATACCTGTGATCGCATAAGGGTCAGAGCCGAAGAACAGATGTCCTGCACCACATGCTACTGCCGGAATCACCACATGGATCATCACCAGCATACAGAGCAGCGGCTTCGGGTCATGGAATACCCGCAATACGTCTTTGAATTCGGATTTTAATGCACCGGTAAATGTGATAAACGCAAATACCAACGTCACATACGGAAGCCCATGTGCTGCCACATCCGGGAAGCTGATGCCCACCAGCATGCATAACGGCGTCACAAACGCCATCCATTTCTCTATAAATTGATTACCTTTCTCCAGCAAGCTTCTTCGCCACCTTTTCATATTCCGGTACCGGCACATCATATTCCTTACCGAGTCTTACCACTTCATACACCAGACCGTCAATCTCCGACGGCTTGCCTGCCATAACATCTCTCTGCATGGAAGTTGTTGCTTCCGGTGCCAGTGTGGATAACACCTCCAGATTTCTCGTCACCATATCCTTGTGAAATGGATGACCCATTGCTTCTGCCAACGCTCCGATCTCGCGGATCATTTCTTTAAAGCTTTCCCTCGGTGCTCCTTCTTTCATAAAATCTGCTGCCGTTGCGTTATAATATAAGCCAGCCGCACCGATCGGTGACACATAGGAGAATTTCTCCAGTGCAGCTCTCTGAATATGATGTGAAAGAAGTGCTCGGATACCGCAGGATTCCAGATCTGCCCGGATCTCTTCCAGTTCCGGACGAGTTTCTGACTGATCCCGCACACCAAATACAAGGCTCAGCACCTTGCCGTACTGTTCTAATACACCTGGCTCTTTGATTGCTGCTGCCACATAGATACAGCCATCTGTTACAAGAATCTCCGGCAGTTGCTTCTGCAGCCTGCCGCCAGTGCCATAGATATTCAAAATCGGAATCACAATGGTATTCTTCTTCATAACCTTACGGATAAATGGTACTGTATCATCCAGAGAGTATCCTTTTACGCACACCAGTATCACATCCGGCTGCTCATCGTAATGCTCCATATCCACCGCTTTTACCGGAATGTTCTCTGTGGTTCCATTCCACAGGCGATCCATCGTAAGTCCATGTTCATTTAATGCCTTCAGATGCGCGCCTCGTGCGATCAGCGTCACATCTTTTCCGGCTTTTGTCAGATAAAAGCCTAACGGTCCTCCTGTGCCTCCGGCACCAATAATCAGATATTTCATAATATTCACATCCTGTCTTATGTATCAGGCATTACGGACTGCTTCCTCAATCGCAGCAATATTTCTGCAGAGAATCTCATATTCATGGTTCTTACCATAATGATATAAGGTCAGTTCCAGTGCCTGCTGATAAGCTTCTTTTGCCTCTTCCAGCTTACCCTGTTTATAATACAGGATTCCAAGGGAATTGTAAACGGATGCCAGATGTACCTGATGATTGGTATCTAACCGCTCATAGATGTCGACACTTTCTCTGAGATCTTCTTCTGCTCGTGTATAATCACCCATTTCCAGATACAGTGCGCCAAGATTTGAGTAGGTGATTGCCACATCCATCGCGCTGTTTTCCAGTGTTCTGGATGACTTCAATGCATCTGTCAACATCTCTTCTGCCTTGTCATACTCTTTCATATCCTGATATACCAATGCCAGATTATTTAAAATGCTGCAATAATACGAATTATCTTTTCCGATCGTTGTGGAATAGATCAGTGCACTTTCGTTAAACAGATCTGCTGCCTCTTCGTATTTGCCTGCCAGGCGGTATGTTCCTGCCAGATTATTCAGTACGGTCGCATACTGCACCGTCTTGTCTCCGATATGCACAAATACCAGACGCTTTGCTATCTCAAAGAACTCCGCAGATTTGTCAAACTGTCCCATGCCACGATAGAAGGATCCAAGTTCGTTGTTTACCGTGATCTCCATCGGCTCAAAGCACATATCACAGCCATGGGACATTTCTTTCAGGCGGTCATTTAAGTATAATTCCACAGCTTCCGGGCTGCCTGTCTCGTATACGTTGCTGAGCTGCTTGTAAAATTCATCAATTGTCATATCCATAATAGTTCTCCTCTAAAGTAAAACGGAGGGTACGAAGACCTGCCACAGCCTCCACCCCTCTGTTTTTCATACGTTAAAGCCAAACATATTTATTAAGTGAGATTAGTTATTTTTAAAGATTAGATTTGTATTAAAGCGCTTTTTTGTAAAGAGCAATCATTTCTTTCAGGTTGGTCTGTCTTGGGTTAGCAAGTACATTCGGATGAGCTACTGCATCTTTCGCCATAGCTTCGATCTTATCCTCTGTAACACCAACTTCTGACAGTGAAGAAGGAATTCCCAGATCCTTGTTCAGTTTCTTAACTTCATCAACCAGCATATCTGGTGTGAAATCAATTACAGGTTCTTTGTCTTCGCTGATGTAGTTGTAGATCTTCTCATAACGTCCGTTGTCTGCAAGTGCATTGTACTCTACTACAGTAGGAAGGATAACTGCATTAGCTACACCATGTGGTACATGGAAGTAAGCACTTACCGGATGACTCATAGCGTGTACGTTACCAAGCTTAGCCCATGCAAATGCCATACCGGCAAATGTAGAACCAACCATCATAGCGCATGCTGCTTCCTCATCCTTACGATTGGCAACAAAACGACGAAGATTTCCACCGATCAGTTCCATTGCTTTTTCCGCCATTGCATCTGAGAATGGAGATGCAAAATTAGATACATAAGCTTCCATTGCATGGATCAGAGCATCAACACCACATGATGCTGCGATAGATGCCGGAGCTGTCATGATAAGTTCCGGATCAAGTACTGCATATTTTGGAAGAATCTCATAGCTGATTACAGACATCTTGAAGTTCTTTGCTTCGTCTGTGATAACTGCAGAAGCAGTAACCTCACTACCTGTACCTGCTGTTGTAGGAATAGCGATCATCGGTACGATCGGTCCCGGTACTTTGTACAGACCTTCGTAGTCATTGATCTCTCCGCCGTATGTAGCAAGTACGCCTGTAGCCTTAGCTACGTCCATAGAAGAACCACCACCAAGAGCGATAATACTTGTTGCTCCGCTCTCTTTATACATCTTTGTAGAAGCGTTAACAACATCTACTGTCGGATTCGGAACTACATCAAGGAATGTAGTACATGTCAGTCCGCCAGCTTCAACGATGTCCTGTACTTTCTTAACAACTCCGATGCTCTCAAGACCGTGATCAGATACCAGGTATACATGTTCAGAATTGTTCTCTTTTAAAATCTCAGGAAGTTTCTTCAGGCTTCCTACTCCAAATTCGATGTTCTGTGGTACTTTAAATCTAAAATCTTTCATTATATTAATCTCCTTCTTCACCGGATGAGTCAAACGAATGACTCATCCAGTCATATTTAACAATAAGCAGTTATATTATGTATAATCTGTTGCAAGCCTTCTGCCTGGAAGTCTTAGAAGTGAAGCTCGGTACGTCCGATCAGGTCATCCTGAAGCGGTTTACCAAGTTCTACAAAGTATGCACTGTATCCGGCCACACGAACCAGCATATCTTTGTAATCTTCCGGTTTCTTCTGAGCTGCCTTCATGGTAGCAACACTCATGACATTAAACTGAACGTGCATAGCACCCTTGTTAATGTACTCTTCAATGAAGTTTGCAAGATTATCTCTTCCCTCAATTCCGCTTACAGCGTCCTGTGGGAATCTTAAGTTCATCAGCGTTCCGTTAGAAGCCAGTGAATGGTCAACCTTAGTCAGTGAGTTAACCAGAGCTGTCGGGCCACTGATATCATGAGAACTGAATGCTGTATGTACAGGTCCCATGTTTTCTGAAATAGGCTCACCTTTCTTACGTCCGTCCAGAGAAGCATTGGTATTCAGACCCATTGCTACGTTCGCATTTACTGAGTAAACACCTGGGTTGAACTGTCCTCCACGTGGAGTTGTTCTTCCTGCTACGTTCTTGCAGTAGCACTCGAACATGAACTTGAACAGTTCATCAGCGTAATCATCGTCATTACCATAGTGATGTACTTTTGAGCTATTTACATATGCGTACAGTTTCTCGTGACCTACCCAGTTATCCTTAACAGCCTGCAGAAGTTCTGCACCTGTGCACTTCTTCTCTTCGAATACCAACTGCTTGATCGTGCAGAGGATATCTGTAGAAGTAGCAAGTCCGGATGCCTGTGGTCCGATGCCGTTGTATTTTGCTCCCCCTTCTGTAAGGTCATGTCCGGACTTCATAGCGTCCTCATAGAATCCTGACAGATATGGCAGCGGTTTACGTGCTCTGTGGCAGTTATCGATCATGCACAGGCTTGAGCACATCTGATCTGTCCAATACTTGAACTGTGCGTTAACACTTTCCAGCACCTCATCAAATGACTTGTAAGTCTCAAGGCTTCCTGTATCTGGTCCCAACTGTTTGCCGGTATTCATGCTGCGGCCGCCGTTCATAACCATTTCCATCATCTTTGGTGTATTAACGTAGGCAGCATCATGCCATCCGTACTCTTTACCCGGAAGGTCGATCTCTACACATCCTACACAGATGTAATCTCTTGCTTCCTCAAGGCTCATACCTTTTCTCAGCATACCCTTAATAGCTGTTTCATCATTGAAAAGCTTCGGATGACCATATCCGGCACGGATACACTCTGTTGTCTTGATGAGCAGTTCGTATGGTGTATCTTTGTGCATACGTACACAGAGCCATGGGTTCATCATACGTGTGTGCACAGATGCTTCCAGACAGAGCATTGTCATATCATTGGTTGCATCATGTCCGTATTTGTCTACACCACCAACAGTCAGGGACTCACCACCGAATCCACGTCCGTTACGAAGTGCCATACTTCCTTTATCTTTCAGTTTCGTAGCGTTGTTCATCTTAACGTACTCAACTTCCAGAAGTTCAAGAGCGAACTCTTTTGTGATGATTCCGTTATCTACATCATGTTTGTAGAATGGATACAGCCACTGGTCGAAACGTCCGTAAGAAATAGAATGTCCGTTTCCTTCAACTTTCAGAAGCTCTGTAGCTACGTTGAACAACTGCATTGCTCCCCAGTATGTCTTTGGAGCCGGTCCGGCTACTTCATAACAGCTCTTAGCAATACCAAGTAACTCTTCTTTTCTCTTAGGATCTTTTTCTACTGCTGCTTTCTCTTCTGCAAGTTTTGCATATCGCTCGATGTATTTCTTAGCTGCCTCGTATGTAATGATAACAGAATCGTAAAACTCTACTTTGTTGTTGTACTCAACATCTCTCATATCAAGAGCCGCTTTGTACTTCTTAGCCTCGTCAATCAGTCCGTCGAAACCAAGTGACATCAATCTGCTGTAGTCCAGTGAAAGATGTCCTGCTCCTGCATAGTGATACAGGTTGGTCTGGAAAATCTTCTCTCCAGCCTCAGATCCTTTGATCTGATCATCTGTAAGTCTTGCTTCGATCATGTCAGCAACACTGCGTCCCTGCCACCATTTACACAGTTCAACGATCTCAGCTCTCTCCTCATCATTTCTGATGTAGAACTGATCATGCGCACGCTCTTCAAATGGAGAGTTCAGAATCTCTTCGATAATCCAGTTTACAGAAAACTCAGGATAGATCGGAGATGCTTTTGCAGGTGCTGCAATCTCGCCTACGATCAGGTCTTCGTCGTAAATGTACAGTGTGCAGTTGAGAAGAATGTTCTCAAATGCCTTTGCGCACAGAACTTTACGAGGAAGTTTGTTTTCATATTTCTGATAAGTTTCTGTAACCAGTCTCAATCTCTCGATATCTATCCAGTACTTTCCATCCAGAAATGTCTGGCGCAGGTGATTGACACGCGGGAATGGTGACCAGTCTTCATGGTGTACCTGATAACCAATACAATAATTCTTGTCAAATGGCTCAGTACCACATGCGGTTGTGTGTGTGTTCGTCATACTCATTGTTTTTGCCTCCTTAAAAATATTTGTCCTTTATTGCGTAAATATTTTAACAATATTTATTCCTTTTCCTTCGTCCCGACTACGCAGTGAATACCTCTGCTGTTAAAGTAATCGGCGATTTCATTGACATGTTCTGTAAATGACTCACGATCCAGATCGATAAAATCCATCTGATACGGCATATTCAGCGAAGCGTATTTCTCTTCCCCTAATCTCATGAAGCTCAGGAGCTGTAATACTCTGATTCTTCCCTGTAATTCATTCAATATGAAGTCTGCGCTTGCCTCTATATTTTTCTTGTCATCATTTATACCAGGTATTACCGGAATTCTCAGAATGAACTCCCGATTGTCATCGGTAATCCGCTTCAGATTCTCCAGTATTCTCTCATTGTGTACTCCCGTCCATTTTCTATGGACTTTTGTATCCATATGCTTCAGATCTGAGATGATGATATCTGTATACGGAAGTATCTTTTCTGCCTCTTCCCACTTTGAATAAAATGTAGATTCCAGGCAGGTCTGAAAGCCTTCCTCTTTGCACTGTTTAAACAATGCTGCCACAAAATCACTCTGTACCAGCGGATCACCACCGGATACGGTCACACCGCCGCCAGATCTGTCATAATACCCTTTATCACGTCGGATCACATCCATACACTCTTCAACGGTCATGTGCTTGCCCCAGAGTTTGATCGCATCTGACGGACACTCGTCATAACATTTCATGCACTTACTGCATTTGGTCCGGTCGATACCTATCAGCTTATCTTCATCTTCGCTGAATGTGAAGATATCGCCCTCCGGACAGACATCCTGGCATGCCCCGCAGAGTTTACCGGAAATACATTTGCTTTGATATATTCCAGGCTCACTGTGAAGCCGCCAGCTTTCCGGGTTACTGCACCACTTACATCGAAGTGGGCAGCCCTTTAAAAACAGTTCTGTTCGGAGTCCCGGTCCATCATGAATTGTGTATCTCTGAATATTAAACACATTGCCTGTAAGCTGTTCCATGATGCTACCTCCCAATCACTTTTTCATCGGATTTTCATCCGCGTCTTTCATTTGTTAAAATTATATCAACAAATGTTTTTTCTTAAAATCGGGTATCAGGATTATTTTTTTCTCTCTTTTAGGGCATCCCCTACCATACGCATAGGGAACATTCCCCATTACCACTACTCTTCGATATTAGAAGGCGATTAATCGATCTGTGGTTCAAGAGATTTTAACCTGCCATTGGTACGAGTATTGTACTCTTCCATAAATTCAACGATCTTGCCAAGCGTCGGGCAAACGGTAACTCCTGCATCTTCCAGAGCTGCTACTTTGGATTTCACAGTTCCCATACCACCGCTTACGATAGCTCCGGCATGTCCCATCTTCTTGTTTTCCGGTGCGTACATACCAGCGATGTATGCGCATACCGGTTTCTTAAGTCCAAGCTCTTTAATCTTAGCTGCCGCAAGCTCCTCACTGCATCCGCCGATCTCACCGATCAGTACGATTGCATCTGTTTCGTCATCTTTTGCAAATTCCTCGATAACATCTGCATGGTTCATACCAATGATAGAATCTCCACCGATACCAACACAGGTAGAAAGTCCATAACCCTTGAATGTCAGGTTGGATGCTGTCTCATGTGTCAGGGTTCCGCTTCGGGAAATGATACCGATGTGGCCTTTTCCATAAATATACTCCGGCATGATACCTAATTTGGATTTACCCGGAGAGATAACACCGATGGTGTTAGGTCCGATCACCTTAGCTCCCAGAGTCTTCGCTTCATGTACAATCTGAAGTGCGTCCATAACCGGAACGAACTCTGTGATGATAACCAGTAATTTGATACCTTCTCGCAACGCCTGCAATGCAGCATCTCTTACGAACTGTTTCGGAACGATCAGCATAGCAGCCTCGATCTCCGGGAATTTCTCTCTTGCTTCTGCAACAGTCTCGAATACCGGCACTCCTTCTACTTCCTGTCCGCCTCTTCCAGGAGCCACTCCCGCAAGCAACTTGCTTCCTGTGTCAAGAATATGTTTACAATGAATACGTCCCTGTTTTCCAGTGATACCGATGATCAGCATGGAGGTGTCCTTATCAATCAGAATACTCATAATTATTTGCCCTCCTTTAATTTCAATAATTTCATAGCAGCCTCATCGGTTGTTCCGTATTTTGTCTGCTCAAAGCCCAGTTTCTCGTAGATAGCCCAACCCTGCTCCTGATTAAAGCCACGGCTCTTAACTACAACCGGCTTGGTGCTCTTTAACTCTGTATATGCGCGGCTGATACCTTCTGCCATATCTGCGCAGTTGTTGATTCCACCGAATACATTTACAAATACATAATCTGTCTGTTCATTCTGAAGAAGGATCTTCATAGCCTGGTAAGTCTTTTCAGCTGTAACACCGCCGCCCAGATCCAGGAAGTTGTTAACTGTTCCGCCATAGTGTTTGATGGTATCCATCGTAGCCATACCGATTCCGGCTCCTCCGGCCATAGTTCCGATATCTCCTTCCGGATCCAGTTCTACATAGGTCAGATCATACTTCTGAGCTTCCAGTTCCTGCTCAGATTTCTTCTGTGATGTACGAGGAAGTAATGTATAATCTCCCTGACGATATAAGCTGTTATCATCAATAACCAGCTTACAGTCGATTGCAACCATTTCTCCATCTTCCAGAACAGCCAGTGGGTTGATCTCGATTGTTGTTGCATCCAGACCGAAGCATGCATCTGTCAGCTTCTCAGCGATCTCTACTAACTTATCCAGTCTTTCTGCCGGCAGTTCAAACTTGGCAACTGCCTCACGGAATGCTTTCTCATCGAATCCTGCTGTGCAGTCAAAGCGGAGCAATTTCTCCGGTGAATTTGCTGCCAGATCTTCGATATCCATTCCTCCAAATGGTGTATACAGCATTACCAGTGCACGGTTCTTAACATCCAGTGTCAGTCCCAGATAATACTCTTCTGCGATTGGAAGGAATCCTGTGGAAATAATGCCTTCCATATGTTTTCCGTTAATTGTGATCTTCTCAATGTCTTTCTTTACTTTCAGCAGTTCTTCCGGTGTCTTAACAACCTTTACAGCTCCGTGCTGTCCACGGTGTCCTGCCTGAATCTGTCCCTTTAATACGCAAGGAAATGTAACTTCCGGTGGGATCTCATCGCCCTCCAGAATGACGCCACCATTTGTACGGATGCCGTATCTTTCCAGCTGCGCTTTTCCTTCAATCTCTAAATAGTCCATAAATAATCCTTTCTTTAGAGTCATAGCACCACAACTTAATATGGTGCTATGACAATTTCAATATACATATTAGGAGTAAATCAAAGCCGATTTCATAATTGCATCAGGAATTAATCCCATGCTTTTGCCGGATCCGGAAGATAAGATTCTTCGTATGGATATCCAACACGTGTAATATTCATTAAGTGCTCGTAGTTAAAGTTACCACTGAAGCTGTTGTTACCCCATGATCCACAACCAAGTGTTGTTGTCGGAGGGTATCCGTTTGTCGGGCTTCCGCCACCGGTTGTACCTGCTGGCTGGTTAACGATACACCGAGATACTGAGCAATGGATTCCACAGTACTCAACATGCTCTGGATTGTTAGAGTGAATTGCAACACTGTGTCCCTTTCCTTCGAACTCAAGGTTCTTAACCATGTTAGCAACACCCTCTTCGAATGTGCCATAAGGCATGATGTTGATAACCGGGCAAAGTTTCTCACGGCAAAGGTCATCTCCCTTACCTACTACTGTAGCTGTAGCTCCAAGAACCTTTGTTCCTTCCGGTACTTCGATTCCAAGCTTCTCAGCAATCTTCTCTGCGCTAAGACCTACAACATCACGGTTGATCGGGCCGCCGCCTGGGAAGATACCTTCGCGAAGTTTATCAGTAGCTTCTTTACCTTCCGCATAGTAACCGCCCTGTTTGCGGAACTCTGCGATAAATTCATCAAATTTCTCTTCCGGAACAAATGCTGTCTGCTCACCAAGGCAGATCAGTCCGTTATCAAAACGACGTCCTGCGATGATCTTACCGCATGCTTCTGCGATATCTACATCTCTGTCAACGATAACCTGCACATTGCCCTGGCCTACACCAAGTGAAGGTTTTCCACTTGAGTAAGCAGCCTTAACCATTCCAGGACCACCTGTAGCAACGATCTCATCGACCATGCTCATCAGTTTATTACTGTCTTCCAGTGATACTTCTTCCAGACACAGTACCAGGTCTTCTGGTAATCCAAGTTTAGCCAGTTCTTTACGGAACAGGTCTACAACTACTTTACAAACATTAATTCCACGCGGATGTGGTCCAAAGATAATAGAGTTACGTGTCTTTAATGCAGCTGCCGCATTGCCCATTGGTGTAACAACTGGGTTCGTAGACGGAAGAACCGCACATACAACACCTACCGGTTTTGCAATCTCAAGCATTCTCTTCTCTTCGATTCTGCGGATAACTCCTACTGATTTCTTTCCTTTTAAACTCTCCCAGATCAGAGCAGATTTATTACGGCATTTTGCGATCTTGTCGTTTACATCACCCATACGCGATTCCTCTGCCGCCATCTTACCGAGCATCTCCTGATTGTCATACACTGCCTTACAAACGGCACGTGCCGCTGCGTCAGCCTGCTCCTGTGTAGCAAACTCAAACTGTTTCTGCGCCTCTCTTGAACGTGCAACTAATTCTTCAACTGTGCTCATTTCATTCATCTCCTTAAATTTTTAATAGAATCCATACTTTAAACATTTTTATATCAACGCTGATGCTCCTCAACACCAGCGTTGTAACCATTAATCAATTCTGCCTTATCTTACATGTATGACAGGTGTCCGAACATTGGCCAGAACTTCAGGAAGATATAACCAACGATAATTGCAAGCAGTGCTCTTACAATTACGAATGGAATACCATATCTCATCTGCTTGCTTGCATCCAGTCCACTGCCTACCGTGATAGCACGCACACTTACAGGAAGCAGGAACTCTGCATTGTAACCCATTACTGTAATGAACCAGTATGGTACCGGATTCAGTCCAAGGTTTGTACACAGTGTCAGGATGATCGGAATTGTTACAGCTGCTGATACGGTAGAGTTAGTAAGCTCTGAGATCAGAACTGCTGACAGTACAAATACTACGATGATTGCAAGGTCGCTTGTCAGGTGCATATCTGTGATAACCTTTGCGATACCTGCTCCGGCTCCTGAACCATTTACGATATTACCAAGTGCAAGACCGCCACCGAACAGAAGCATCATGCCCCACAGCATATTTTTCTGAGCATGTTCCCATGTAAGGATTGGGTTCTTCTTATCAGCTGATGTGATAACGAATGACAGCGCACCAAGGATTGCGAAAATGTAAGCAGGCTCCAGTGATGGAAGTGCCTTTGCAAACAGTGGTCGAGCAAATGCACCAGCCATTGCTAACAGGAACAATGTTCCACAGATCTTTTCGTCTCTCTTCATAGTTCCGAGCTCTGCATAAGCTTTCTCAAAGTAATCCTTTGTTCCTTCCAGCTTCTCACCTTTACGTGTGAAGAAGAAGAACATCAGTAAAAGTGTAACAATTGCTGTCAGGATAAAGAACGGAAGGATACGTACGATCCAGTCTACATACATGAACTCATGTCCTGATAGCTCTTGGAAGAAGGAAATAGCAGCTACGTTCATGGCTCCACCGAGTGGAGAACCTACACCACCAAGTCCGGCTCCCCATCCAATACAGAGAAGAATCGGAACTGCCGGAGCTGCTTTCTTGATATCCTCATATCCTGCGGCATGGATCATAGCTACAGCGATAGGTGTAAACAGTGCACATACAGCTACGTTAGGCAAGCAGGATGAGAAGATCATACTTGCAAGCAGCCATACGGTAATTTGAGATTTCATAGAAGGTCCTACCAATGAAAGTACCTTCAGAGCAACTCTCTTGTCCAGTCCTGTTGTTGCCCACGGAATCGTCAGCAAACAAGAACCGAAGATTAGGATGATACTTCCTGATGCATACTGAGCGATAACTCCGCTCTGTTCTACCATACCGAACAATGCGTTAATACCAACCGGAAGGAATGCTGTAACTGTCAGGCTGACTGGCTGTGTTGCCCACCAGAATACCATCCATAATAAAGTACCGATTGCCATTGCTCCAGGTCCTCCGAGCGCACCCTTCAGTGCCACTGAAGCGATCGCAAACAGGACAGGTCCGATGATCAAATAGATCAGTCTTTTTTTTGTGTCCATAATTTAGTCTCCTTTTAGAAATAAAATCTTTTTAAATTTCGTCATTTGCCGGCTGACAAAACTTGTTTCTGAAATAAATTATAGATATATTTCGGCTCGATACAAGCTTTTTCCCGACACTTCGCATTGTTCAAAACAGGATTACGAATCGCGATTTTACATTTCACATTTTGGTTATCAGTTGCAGTATATGCAACCGACTTTCGTATTTCATCATGCATTTTCAAAACAGTATGTGAATGTTATGCATTTCACAATGATTTTTCCATTATTTTTTGTCTATTTTGTATAAAAGTGTAAATGTATTCGTATAAAAACAAAGGAACCGGTACGCCACACTTCCGTGTACGTATCGATCCCTTTTCTCTATATAATCCAATCAGATTACTGCTTCTGTTCCATATTCTGTTTCATATCTGCCAGAATTGTACAATAAATGTATCCGGCAGCGAATTCAGATCCTGCCTCTGAAGCATGCGTGCCATCTTCATAATACATCTCGGTCTCCGGATGTTCTCTCCGGTACTCCCACCAGAACTCTCCTGCCGGAGCTAGCGGCACCTTATATTCTGCGGATGCTTTCTTATAAGAAGCTGTCATTGCAGCCTGTCTGTCTTCTCCGTCACATCTGGTCCACGGAAGATACAGGATCGGTCTCGCCCCCGTCTCTCTGATCCACTGCACCAGTATGGCTATCGATCTTATAAATCTTCTCTCGGATTCGAATGGATTCGACATATCCTGCAGCATCACATAGTCATAATGTCCATAACGGATATTAAACTGTACTTCCGGTTCTTCCACAAGCTGACTCAGCGACCAGCCTCCATGAGCGATCATTGCCACCTCACAGTCATATCCATCCTTTCGGAAACGTTCTGCCACCATCTCTGGCATATCATTAAAAAAAGTATGGCTGTTGCCCACAAAAAGGAGCCGCAGCCGTGTTGCATGTTCGTTCATAATATATCTCCAGTCTGTTAATATGGGTAGTAACCCAGTCTGCCGGATATTCTGGACGCAGTGATCTTAATCGCTTTTTTAAGTTCTGCTTCTCTCTGTGGTTGGCTTAGCGCATTTGCGCTGGTAGAGACACTGATCGCTGCCACCGGATTCCGGTCACGGTCTAAGATCGGTGCTGCAATAGACCCCTTGCCATAAGCCAGTTCGTTGACCAGAAGGCAGATACCCTGCTGACGTTCCTTCTTAAGCTCCTGCATAATCTCATCCACACCTACTTTTGTATCCGGTGTTCTCTTTTCTCTGTTACTTCTCTTTAAGATGTCTTCCGCCTTTGCTTCCGGCATATAGGCGAGCATGATACGCCCCATAGCAGAACAATACATCGGCTGTCTGTGTCCCATCGGCACAAACAGATCCATCGTATGCTCGCAGCAACAGCTGATCAGGTGCATGATCTCCGTGTCATCCTGAACACTCATATGGCTGTGTACGCCATAGCGGAATGAAAGAAGCTGTAATTCCGGAAATGAATAACGGTACACATCGCTGTCCTGCAGAGCTGCACCTGCAAGGGATATGATCTGTGTTCCAGGATAATAGCATCCCGTCTCGTCATCTCTTCGCAAAAATCCCCAGTCCAGAAGTGTATTCAAATGTCTGGACACGGTACTGATGTTCATCCCCAGCCGCGCAGCAATGTCAGATGTTCTCTGCATCGGTGTACGCTCATCAAATGTAGACAAAATTGCCAGTGTCTTGCTAACGCTCTTCGCATCAGATGCTTTTTTCCCTGTTTCGTGTGGATGCTCCATCCGGAGTGCCTCTCTTTCTCAATCTATGCCTTATTATTCCTGTGCCTGGTCTTCCATCCATTTATAAAGTTCATAACGGCTGTTGATTCCACACTTGGAATAAATATTCTGTACATGTTTCTTAACGGTATGATAACTTACCACCAGTTCGTCTGCGATCGCCTTATAAGTCAGTCCCTGACACATCAGTTCCGCTACCCTCTGCTCTGCATGAGTCAGAAGCGACTCTCCGCTTGCACTGATGCTCTTCGGTGCCGGTGACGCTGACACCGACTGCTCCTTCTTCTTCGAAATCGTAATCCAGTGATACCGGTCAATAATTCCATTGGAATAGGTCTGATCATAAGTATATATCTTAAAGATATAATTCTTGATCACCCGAGTCTGCACACGGTCCTCAGCCTGTACATCCTCCTCGCCTCCAAGCAGGAATGGCAACCAGCTGCACGGCGTAGAGCTGTCAATGTGTTCCACCATTGCCTCGCCAAGAATATCTACCAGATACTGCTGGGCGGTCTTATTGTAGCTCATCACATGTGTAAAATCATCTGTCACCAGAAATGCCTTTTCCCCTGATGCAATGATCTCACTCTGAATGTTCGCTATAATCTTCGCCTGTTCATACTTTTTAAAGTTCTTATAGGAATTGGCTACATATACATAAATTTCCTTCAATTCCTCGATCTCTTGTTCTGTAAAATCACCGTCTTCCCTGCTCTTGAAGAATGCTGCCTGAATATACGCATTGATTCCAAAAGCAAGTGTCACACTGTAGTGCTTCCGAAAATTCTCTTCCAGAAAACGGACATATGGTGAATTCTCATAATCCTTTTCTCCGATCACATCCGTTGCCTTGTACAGCCTTGGCTCCACATTGAAATAGGTCAGGTGATCTCTTACAGCCTCAATATAAATACGATAACGCACTACATCATTCTCCATAAATCTGCGGTAAGGATGACCTTCATAGTCTAGCAGTGCACCGCTTCGGTTCGTCCATGACAGGAAATTGCCATGGGTATCAAAATAAGAGATCAAAATATCATTAAAGCCAAAATTGCGGTACAGACTATCCAAAAGAACGGTACTGAAAAACTCCCTCGCCGTAATCTGATATTCAGACATCTCTGAAAAAAAGTTCATCTGATTCGCATTCTCGTTCCCCATCATTCTCTCAAGTACCTCCAATTCCTGCCTCTGTATGCTATCTATTCTATCATTATAACATTGGAATTTCCATATCCATAGCAGGTGCTTTCTTGCCAAGGAATTTCTCCAGACATCCTACAATGAACGCATGATCCTTCTCGTGCGCCAGTGCAGACACTGTGATCACATGCGTCATGCAGCCATTCACACGGATCGGGAATCCGCCGCCGCACAGCTTATACTCTTCGTAGTTCAGTCCAAAATCCTCTACCAGACTTCTTCCAAGGAAATGCGCTCTTGCTGTTGCAAGAAGTGAACTGCACTCCATATAACTTACCATGTTAAACTTACGGTCTGTCCAGTTCTGGTGATTCAGATTTGCACCCTCTGATGCATATGCAAATATGATATGTCCATTCATTTTGCGAATGCTGACAGTAAGATCGATCCCCTGATTCCTAATCTCTTCTACCATAATATTGCCAAGCTTCCATGCGTCCTCACTGGTAAATGAATCAAACTGCAGGATCTTCTCCTGTTCTGAAAGTATACGAATTGCCTCCTGATAATCTGTTGCCATATTTATGCCCTCCTGTATCTAGGTACTGTTACCTATTTTTAGTCATTTTTACTATACTTCTATTGTTATATAGGCGTCAATAAGGCGAATTGGCTAATTTTTATAAATTACGCAAATCGTACAATAGCATTATCACACATGTTTAAATAATAACAAGTTTTACGTAAGATTTCAAATTATTTTTGTCTTATTGCAATGTTTCCATAATACCAAAAGAAAGGACAGCACTTTACTGCTGTCCGGATATGGATACTATCCATGTACTCAGGATGAATCTTATGTCAGCTCAGTCTACCCGCAGCATGCGGTAACCGATACCGATATGGGTCTGGATATACTGTGCAGAGCCAGAATCTGCCTCCAGTTTTTTCCGCAGTGTCGCCATAAATACCCGGAGCGATGCGATATCCTTTTCCCAGCTGCTTCCCCATATCTGCTGCGTAATATACGTATGCGTCAGAACTTTCCCCACATTATGCGACAGAATACAGAGCAGCTTATATTCAATCGGCGTCAGGTGCAGTTCTTCCCCTTTCAGGTAAGCACAGCCTGCCGCATAATCGATCTTCAGGTCCCCATTTATAAATACCGATGCCCCTGCTTCCGTTCCTGATCGCATCAGTTTTAACCGGCGTTCGGTCACTCGCAGACGGGCAAGCAGCTCCTCAACGGAAAATGGTTTCGTCAGATAGTCATCTGCACCTGCGTCCAACGCCTCGATCTTATCAGATTCCTCACTTCTGGCACTGATCACGATAATCGGCATGTTGGACCATGTTCTGATTCTTTTAATCACCTCAATACCATCCATATCAGGAAGTCCAAGATCCAGAAGTATGATATCCGGATTATGGGATGCTGCCTCCATGACAGCTTCGTTTCCGTTTTCTGCGGTCAGATATTTATAATCATGCGTCTTTAACGTCGTGACGATCAGATTGCGCACCGGTCTGTCATCTTCCACTGTCAATATCAATGTTTTATTCATTTAATGTCACCTCACTGACTGGTAATGTAAAAGAGAAAATACAGCCATGTGGCTGATTATCTGTCAGGGTCAGTTCTCCACCATGTGCCTCTACAATGGATCTGCTAAGTGCAAGTCCAAGACCAAGGCTTCGACGGCTGTCTGCAACCGTGGTCTTACCGACATAGAACATTTCAAACACATGCGGCTTCATGGCATCCCGGATGCCCCCTCCATTATCTGACACTCGGATACAGACTTTATCCCCCTGTCTATGGGCACTGATCTGTATCTTAGAACCCTGCTGTGTATATTTAACTGCATTTTCGATCAAATTAACCAATACTTGTATGATAAGCCGCGCATCCATACGCGCCAGTAATAACTCTTCACAATCTGTGCCGATAACATGCTCTCTGCCCAGACGGCTGACGTGGCGTACCGCTTCATCCACTACCTCATCTACCAGCTGATCTGTCATGTTCAGTTTCAGCCGGTTATCATTCAGTCTTGTAACAGACAGAAGATTTTCTACCACTCCGACAAGCCATTCTGCATCATCATAAATGTCTGTGTATATCTGTTTTCGTGTGGCATCATCAATCCCTTCCTCATTATGCAGAAGCGTATCTGCATTGCCGGAAATAGCACATAACGGTGTGCGCAGGTCATGTGAGATGGATCTGAGGAGATCTGCACGTAGCTGTTCGTTCTTGGCCAACACAGCCGCTTTTTCCATCTCTTTTAAATGATGCACATTATCCATAGCAAGTGCACATTCATTTAACACAGAACGTACCGTACTATACTCAAAAGAATCCAGAGGCTTCTGCGTCATTGGTATACCAACTACGCCGTAGACACTATCTTCTTTACAGATTGGCATATAAAGGCTTCTTGCCTCTTTGCAGTAATCGGTTCCGATACCGGCACTTTTCCGGTTCTTCAGAACCCATTCTGCCGCCGCATGTTCTGACGCTTCCAGCAGTCTGATATCCTTTCCTCTTGCTCCGCCGGCATAAACCGTCCCCTCTGAAAGCCTGTCATCTTCCACAAGATAGGCAACGATACTGCAATCAAATAGTTTGGTCAGCTGTTCACACGTTGTACGGAGGATATCTTTTTCATCTCTTTTCCTCTGGATCAGGCGGTTCGTATCAAACAATACCTGTATCCGAAATGCCTGTCTGGATGACACCTCCGCATGTGCTTTTAACTGGGCAGCCAGTGTACCGGTAATAATTGCAGCAAGGAGCATTACCGCAAATGTCACCGGATATCCCACTGCATAAGTCTGAAAAGAAAGCCGCGGTTCTGTCAGGAAGAAGCCAAACAACAGCACACTCAGAAATGCGCTTACAACGCTATATACATACCCCTTGGTAACCACTGCAGTCAACAATACCCCCAGGATATATATCATGACAATATTCGTATCTGTAAATCCAAGCTTAAAAAAGCAGAATCCGACCGCTGTGCATATTGCAAGCATCAAAGCAGTGAACGCCAGATCTTTGCAATATCCTTTCTGGTAAAAAGCAGTTTTCATAACTCTGGCTGGCACAGAATCATCATATATCTTGTACTCTTTCTCATTATCTCTCCAGTTTTTCAGAAAAAATCCTTCAAATTGATTAGCTGAAATCCATCCAAGTACGGCCACAAATGGAACACTCAATGCCAATACAGCTCCAACTCCCATAACTTCCACCTCTGTCTCTGTAATTATAACATTAAATCTTAAAACATTTCTGGATTACTTTATATTCTCCAAGAACTATCAATGTAATATGATCTGTCAACACGGTTTCTGGTGAAACTATTTCATGTATTTTACCATTTTCTTTGACCGCCATGATATTAATATTATATTTTTTACGGATATCCAGTTCACCGACCGTTTTTCCCAGCCATTTTTCCGGAACTTCCACTTCAAAAAATGCATGTGTATCATCTACTTCTACGTAATCCAGGATATGGTCAGACGCATAACGAATCGCTGTCCACTTAGCAATCTGTTTTTCCGGATATACCACTTCATCCGCACCGTTCCGCAGCAGGAATTTTTTCTGTACATCCCGCTCTGCCCTTGACACGACCAGTCTTGCACCCAGTTCTTTTAATAACGATGTTGTTTCCAGTGAATTTTGGAAATTGCCGCTGATCGTCACAATGCATACATCAAAATTACTGATTCCCAGTGATTTCAGGAAATTATAGTTGGTGCTGTCTCCAATCTGTGCATTCGTAACATACGGAAGCACAGTATTGATTCTCTCTTCATCAATATCCACTGCCATAATCTCATGTCCCAGGCTATTCAACTGGATTGCAATGTGTTTTCCAAATCTTCCAAGACCAATTAACAATATATTTTTCATCTTTCTGTCTCCTTATCCAACATTTACTTTTTCTTCCGGATATCTTGCAATATATCTGCTTTTCTCCGGAACAGCTGCATAGATCAGTGTCAGTCCCCCAACACGGCCAAAATACATCAGTATGATTAAAATGCCTTTCGACACTACTCCCAGACCTGGCGTCACGCCAAGTGTCAGCCCTACTGTTCCGACAGCTGATGCTGTCTCAAATAAACAGGCGGATAACGGGAGATGCTCTATGACGCTGATTGCAAAAGCACCGCAGAAAAACAGCGCAATATACATTCCTGCAATCGTTGAAGCATTTCTCACAACCTCATCCTTGAGTCTCCGGTGAAACACCTGGATCTGATCCCTTCGCCGGAACGTTGCAGCCGCATTGGCGATCATCACCGCAAAGGTGGTCGTCTTCATTCCTCCTGCCGTCGATCCCGGTGCACCTCCGATCAGCATCAGTATGATCATGAGAGCCTGGGATGCTCCTGACATTGCTGCCAGGTCTGCCGTATTATATCCTGCTGTTCTCGTTGTAACAGACTGGAACAGTGCATTCCACACACCATGCATACCTGTAAGCCCCCGGAAATCTTCAAAATAAAAGAACACTGCCGGAACCACGATCAGAAATGCTGTGGTACACAGGATCAGTTTACTCTGCAGCCGGTATCTCTTCCACTGAAAACGATTCAGATAAATGTCTTCCCATGTCAGAAAGCCGATTCCACCTATGATGATCAATAGCATAATTGTTATATTGATCACGCCATTTCCACTGTAGCCGGTAAGTGAAGCAAATTGGTGTGTCTTTGTTCCCAGAATATCAAACCCTGCATTACAGAACGCAGATATCGAGTGAAATACTGCCATCCAGATTCCACGCATTCCATATCTGCTGCAGAACGATGGCATCATAGCCACTGCTCCTGTTATTTCTATCAGAAATGTCCCACCCAGGATAAAACGGGTCAGTCTTACGATACCGCCCACCTGCGGTGCTGAAATTGCGCTCTGCATAACGCTTCTCTGCATCAGCGAAATCTTTTTCCCTGAAAGCATTGCAAATGCCACCGCGATCGTAATAACACCCAGACCGCCGATCTGGATCAGAAGTAATATTACAGCCTGTCCAAACATCGTCCAATAGCTTCCGGAATCTACGACCACCAGTCCTGTCACACATACTGCTGACGTTGAAGTAAACAGCGCATCAAAAAATGGCGTTATCTTTCCTGATGTACTGGAACATGGCAGCATAAGCAGGAATGCACCTGCCAGGATTACTCCTGCAAATCCCATAATGATGATCTGAAACGATGTCAGATGTTTTTTTAGTCGCATATATCTACGCATAGTACATAAAACTCCTTTATCTTCATTCCGTTTAATACTATACGAGTCTTTATCTTAAGATGGTATAAGGGTATTTCCATTTGTATTAAGATAGTATAAAGAACGGACAGCAATATTCTGCTGTCCGAATAGATATTACAGGAATCTCAGGCTTCACCAATGGTTCCTTTTTTCATAGCTTTTACATATTCACCCACATACTTTGGTGATTCTTTTCCGTATTTCTCTATCAATTTTACAATCGCAGATCCCACGATCGCACCGTCAGAAATCGCTGCCATCTTGCCAGCCTGCTCCGGCGTCGAGATTCCGAATCCGATCGCACATGGAATATCCGTATTCTGGCGTACCACATCTACGATAGATTTCAGATCTGTCTTAATCTCGCTTCTGGTTCCGGTTACACCAAGACTGGACACAATGTACAGGAATCCTTCTGCTTCTTTTGCGATCATAGAGATCCTGTTCTCAGATGTCGGTGCGATCAGCGAGATCAGCTCCACATCATACTTATGACAGATTGGCAAAAATTCTTCTTTCTCTTCATATGGAATATCCGGAAGAATGAGACCGTCGATACCGATATCTTTACAAGTAGAGATAAATGTCTCTGTTCCATATGAAAATACCACATTCGCATAGGTCATAAATACCATCGGTACAGTTATATCTGTCCGTAAATCTCTTACCAGATCAAAAATCTTGTCGGTTGTCACGCCACCGCTCAATGCACGGATATTCGCCCCTTGAATAACCGGTCCTTCTGCCGTCGGATCAGAAAATGGGATGCCCAGCTCAATCAGATCAGCCCCATTTGCAACAGCTGCTCTGACTGCTGCCGCCGTCGTCTCAAGATCCGGATCTCCACAGGTGATAAATGCGACAAATGCTTTGCCCTGTTCGAACGCTTTCTTTATATTACTCATGGATATCCTCCCCTCTGTATCTGGCGATGGCTGCACAGTCCTTATCGCCTCGTCCGGAAATGGTAATTACGATAATCTTGTCTTTATCCATTGTCGGTGCCAGCTTGATCGCATGCGCCACCGCATGTGCAGATTCGATTGCCGGAATAATGCCTTCTGTCTTAGCCAGATATTCGAATGCATTGACCGCTTCGTCATCCGTTACCGGCACATACTGCGCTCTTCCAATATCGTGAAGATGCGCATGCTCCGGTCCGACTCCCGGATAATCCAGACCTGCGGAAATCGAATATACCGGTGCGATCTGCCCGTATTTATCCTGACAGAAATACGACTTCATACCGTGGAAGATACCTACGCGTCCGGTATTAACCGTTGCCGCTGTCTCAAAGGTATCAATCCCTCTTCCTGCTGCCTCGCAGCCGATCAGCTGTACCTCTTTATCCTCAATAAAATTATAAAAACTTCCAATCGCATTAGAACCGCCGCCTACACATGCAAGCACTGCATCCGGCAGTCTTCCCTCAGCTTCCAGGATCTGTTCCCTGATCTCTTTTGAAATGACTGCCTGAAAATCACGCACGATCGTCGGGAACGGATGTGGACCCATTACAGATCCCAGACAGTAATGGGTATCGCTGATACGGGAAGTCCACTCACGCATTGCCTCGGATACCGCATCCTTGAGTGTTGCTGTTCCGCTCTTAACCGGGATAACCTCTGCGCCCAGCAGACGCATGCGATATACGTTCAATGCCTGTCGGATGGTATCTTCTTCTCCCATAAATACTACACACTCCATCCCAAAGAGTGCCGCTGCTGTCGCTGTTGCCACGCCATGCTGGCCTGCTCCGGTCTCCGCAATCAATCTGGTCTTGCCCATTTTCTTCGCAAGAAGTGCCTGCCCCAGTACGTTATTAATCTTGTGCGCTCCTGTATGGTTCAGATCCTCACGCTTCAGATAGATCTTTGCGCCGCCCAGATCCTTTGTCATCTTCTCTGCATAATAGAGTCTGGATGGTCTGCCTGCATAATCATGAAGCAGCGCATCCAATTCCCGGTTAAATTCCGGATCATTTTTATAGTGATTATATGCTTCTTCCAGTTCGATCACCGCATTCATCAGTGTCTCAGGAATATACTGCCCTCCGTGAATACCAAATCGTCCTTTCATATTCGTCATAATGCGTCTTCCTTTCTTGCCGCAGCGACAAACGCTGTCATTTTCTCTTTATCCTTATATCCATCGGTCTCAATGCCTGAACTGACATCTATGCCATATGGATTTAGTTTCGCTTTTACCGTCCCGAGGTTCTCCGTATCCAGTCCGCCGGCCAGAAAATACGGTCGCCGGATCGCCTGCAGCAGATCCCAGTCAAAAACTGTGCCCGTACCGCCTGCGCCAGAATCTAACAGTACATAGTCTGCCGTACTGTCATTGGCTCGTTCCACATCTTGCTCTGTATCAATTCGAAACGCCTGGATCAGCGGATGATCGGTAAGTTCCCGAAGCCGTCTGATCTCCCTCTCGCCTTCCTGTCCATGAAGCTGTGCCACATCAATTGTTCCAGCCTCAAGAAGTGATACGATCTGCTCCGGCTCCTCGTTCACAAAAACGCCTACAGCTTGAATCCCTGGCGCGAGCATGGCTTTTAATTCCTCTGCCTTTTCCGGGCTCACATATCTTCTGCTTTTCTTTGCAAATACAAATCCGATATAATCCGGCTGCAGTTCATTGACTGCTTCGATATCACAAGGTCTCGTCAGTCCACACAGCTTGATCTTCATAGCTGCCCTCCCCGGAGCTTTGCAAGCATTTTAGTCTTATCTTCTGCACGCATCAGCGTCTCGCCGACCAGCACTGCATCTGCTCCGATCTCACGGAGTGCCGCTACATCCTCTGATCCTTTCACACCGCTTTCAGATACGAAGATAACCTCCGGCGGAATCATTTCCCGAAGCTTTTTACTGTTATCCGTGTTCACAGTAAAATCCTTGAGGTTCCGGTTATTTACACCGATGATCCTTGCTCCTGCGCGGAGTGCCATCTCCACTTCTTCTGCATCATGTGCTTCTACCAATGCCGACAGCCCCAGTTCTTCACAGACTGCCATATAATGCTTCAGTTCTTCCTCATTTAAGATGGAACAGATCAGGAGCACTGCCGATGCTCTAAGAAGCTTTGCTTCGTAGATCATATATTCATCCACAGTAAAATCTTTCCTCAGACACGGAATCTCTACCGCCTCAGCAATTTCCTGCAGATACCGTTCACTCCCCAAGAACCATTTTGGTTCTGTTAGCACCGAGATACAGTCAGCACCTGCCGCTTCATACGCCTTTGCAATCTCCAGATATGGAAATTCCGGTGCGATCAGTCCTTTTGACGGGGAAGCCTTCTTGCATTCACAGATAAAAGAAATGCCCGGTTTCTTCAACGCTGTCTCAAATCGGTAATCTCCTTTTGGCAATGCAAGTGCTGCCTTCTTCACCTCTTCCGGTGATCTCTTTTTCTTAGCCTCCGCGGTACGCACTCTGGCGTAGTCCGCAAGTTCGTCTAATATCGTCATTCTTACACCTCCGGCCGGTTGCTGACTTCGATCAGTTTCTCCAATGTCTCCAGTGCTTTACCGGAATCAATCAGCACACTCGCCAGTTCAATACCATCTTTCATATTTTCAGCCTTACCGCCAATGTACAGTGCCGCACCTGCATTCATCAAAACGGCATCACGCTTTGGTCCTTTCTCTCCTTTCAGAATGTTCTTCGTGATCTCTGCATTTTCATCAGGAGTACCACCCACCAGATCTTCTTTGGTACAGCGTGTGAGGCCGAAATCTTCCGGCTTGATCACGTAAGTTTTAAACCATCCATCTTTAATCTCACATACCTTAGTCGGTGCGCTCATTGAGATCTCATCGAGTTTATCCTGACCGTATACGACCATGCCTCGCTTTACTCCAAGACTGATCAGTACCTGTGCCAGCGGCTCTACCAGATATTCATCGTACACACCAAGCAGCTGCATAGACGGTGTTCCGGGATTAGTCAGCGGTCCCAGAATATTGAATACCGTACGGAATCCAAGTTCCTTGCGGATTGCTCCTACATACTTCATGGATGAATGATATTTCTGTGCAAAGAAGAAACACATACCGGCTTCTTTTAACAGCTCCACACACCGTTCCGGACTCTGCTGGATATTCACGCCCAGCGCTTCCAGACAATCTGCCGTCCCACACTTGGAAGAAGCTGCGCGGTTACCGTGCTTGGCTACCTTCATACCGCCTGCTGCCGCTACCAATGCAGAAGTGGTAGAGATATTAAAGCTATGTGCATTATCTCCGCCGGTACCTACGATCTCAAACAACTCCATGTCTGTCTCAACCTTCAGCGCATGTTCTCTCATCGCTGCTGCACAGCCTGCGATCTCATCCGTTGTTTCTGCTCTCGCACTCTTGGTAGAAAGTGCTGCTAAGAAAGCTGCGTTCTGTGTCGGAGAAGTCTCACCGTTCATGATCTCATTCATCACGTCGTATGCTTCTTTGTATGTCAGATCTTCTTTGTTTACGATTTTTACAATGGCTTCTTTAATCATAGCTTATCTCTCCTTTTCTCTCTATCGTATGAAAGCTGCAATCATCTGTTTTCCATCCGGTGATTTGCTCTCAAATCATAAAAAAGTCCCTGACAGAAAGATACTCTTTCTGTCAAGGACGAATGTACGAATCACTATCCGCGGTGCCACCTTGTATTCACAGGCATAAACCTGTGCTCTTATCAGGATACCTCTATATCCCCGGCAACTGACGTATGCCTTCACGTTGCAGAATACTCTGTGAATCCATGATACAATGATCAATAAAATCCGGTTCACATTTGACTGCACCCTCCGTGGTCCATTTGACAACTTGTTTCTCATCCGGTTCTCAGCATCCCGGACTCTCTGTAAAGGCATGATTGCCGTTATCTCCACTTCATCGGTTTGAAGTATTAATTTACTAAATAATAGCACGATGAAAAAATCATGTCAACGGTGAATTTTATTTAATTCCAACAATCGGTCTCATATTCCAGATCAATATTTTTTGCCTTAAACACAGGGTTCACTCCTGCTTTCATCTGCTTCTCATAATCTGCCAACGCCTTCAGTGCAATATTAGACAGGATTAGAATGACCGGAATATTAATGAGAGCCATGACTCCCATCAACACATCTGAAATGTTCCAGAGCATGGACACTTCCATCCCGGCACCCAGGAATACCACCAGTGCAGATATCAGACGGAATCCTTTCATAAAACCTTTACTTGGTTCACCTTTATGAATATAATTCAGCAGATTATCACAATAGAAACAGTTGCCAAGTAATGTGGTAAATGCAAAAAGTACCATTGCAATTGCGATGAAGATCGGTCCGAAGCCGCCCAGTGATTCACGCAGTGCTTCCTGTACCCACGGTGCACCTTGCAGTTCTTCTGTCGGTGCAATACCGGATGACATACACATCATCGCAGTTGCAGTACACAGAAGCAGTGTATCAATAAACACAGACAGCATCTGCACCATTCCCTGTTTAACCGGATGACTGACCTGCGCTGACGCAGACGCATTCGGTGCTGAACCGATACCTGCTTCATTGGAATAAAGCCCACGACGGATTCCCTGCATCATGGCTGATCCTGCGAATGCTCCAAAAATTGCATTGAAATCGAATGCTTCCTCAAAAATCTTAGTGAATACCATCGGCAGATAGGCATGATTAATAATCATAACCACGATCGAGATCAAGATATACGCCACTCCCATAATCGGAACCAATGTAGAAGTCACCTTCACAATACGGGAACCTCCACCCAGCAGACACCATCCGGTAATCACTGCCAGAATACCTCCAATGATCCATGGCGACCACTTTACATCATAAAATGCAAATCCGGAAAATGTGGACTGCAGATTGTACGATGCAAGCATGTTAAATCCAAATGCATAAGTCGCAATCATAGAGATGCAGAAAACAATTGCCAACGGTCTGCTGTGAAGAGCTGCTTCTATATAATAAGCAGGACCGCCATAACATTCCCCGTCTTTTCCTTTTTTCTTAAATATCTGTGCCAGTGTACTTTCTACAAATGCAGATGCACTGCCAATGATCGCGATCACCCACATCCAGAATACGGAGCCGAATCCTCCGATACAGATTGCAGTCGACACGCCGACAATATTACCGGTTCCTACCCTCGATGCGGTAGAAACCATCAACGCCTGAAAAGATGATACTCCTTCATCATCCTCCGGCTTCTCTACAACTGCCATGCATGCATCTTTAAATAATCTTATCTGTGGCAGTTTTGTCCGGATCGTAAAATAGATTCCGGCTCCGATCAGCAGTATCACCAGCAGCTTGCTGTACATGAACGTACTGATAGTGTCAATAATCATTCCCAACATAAAACTTCTCTCCTTTATCTTCCAGCTTAGCCAAGCTGTTTCTCCAATAGTTCGGCAGCTGCTCTGATGCAGTCATCACAAGGCAGGATTACCTTTCCTGTCTCCACACCCTTAAGTTCCTTACAGACTACTGTTCCGTATGTCTCCTTAAATTCTGTCATGATCGCACGAATATCCTCTGTTGTCTTCTTGCGATCCTTATGGATCAGTCCTAATACCATCGCTGCACCTGACAATGCACCACAGTTGCCTTCCATAGTCGCAAGCCCAACCCCAAATGCCTGAGTAGCTGCTTTTAATGTCTCCTCATCTACCCCGGCTTCTTCTGCGAAACTACATGCAACAGCCTGTGCACAGTTACACTTTCCATTGTACTTCTTTTCAATTGCCAACTCCGCTTTGCTCATAACCAGATTTCCTCTCTTTCGTTAATTTCAAGAATGCCTCAGCATTCTTGCTGCGAGGTGCGCGTCATGCTATTGCATGACATACTTCTACTGCGCACCTCTGCAATCCTGCCAGAGGCTATATCAGATGGGGGATTGACTCCCACCACTGATACCAGCTTGTTTCTCACCACCTATAGAGGTGGAGTCATCTCCCATCTGATATAATCATTTCTTGATTTATGATTACTTCCCAGTTGATTCTACTATACATCATAAGTTTTTTCCAGAGATATTTACGGATGCCAGGGGCAAAAAGCTATTTATTAGCATAGGTTATCAATGTCCGTTAAAAGTTCTCATGACCAGACTCATTTACACCCACAGCATTCGATGTTACACTTTTATTTAGGCAGGACATCGTACGACAACGTACTCATGATCCTGCCGAACCACGTTGTTGACTTAATACTTACTACTTATTCTAGGAGGAAAAACTATGAATGCAATTATGACTGACCTGATGGCTGTAATCGGTGTCGTACTGAATGGACTTCCGCAGGGACTCCTGGCACTGGCTTATGGATTCGCCTCTGTACCTACTGCACTGGCATTTTTTGTAGGTGCGATCGGTAACACGGTAACACAGAGCGTGGCTCCGATCTCTTTCCAGGCTGAGACGATCACTTACGCCGGAACAGCCGGCAAGGACCGTTCTGAGCGATGCACCATGATCTTTATCGGCGGTGTGATCATGGCTCTGATCGGTGCTCTGGGTCTTTTAACTAAAATCGTGAATTTTGTCGGTGAAGATGTCGCTTTCGGTATGATGGCCGGTGTTGGTATCATCCTTACCAAAGCTGCAATCGATATGGTAAAAAGTGATGCCATTTCCGGAGGCGTATCTCTGGCAGTAGCACTCATTACTTATTATTTCACAAAAGACAGTGCTAATACACTGGTATATACCATCGTAATCTCTGTTGTCGCATCCTGCATTGCCAATGCAATCTTCAACAAAGAAAAATCAAGCATTATCGTAGAGGATGACAAATTCATCCGTCAGAAATTCACTATCAACGCTAACGTAATCCTTGGTGCTCTCGGAATGGTATGTCTGAACATCGGTTCCAACATTTCCTTCGGAGGAATCACAGCCGGAATGGCAACAGGCGGTAATTACAATGTAGATACGCTGACTGTAATCTCCTCTCTGGCAGATATGTGCTCTTCTTTCTTCGGTGGTGCTCCGGTAGAGTCTATCATCTCTGCTACCGCTAATGCGCCGCATGCTGTATGGGCCGGTGTTGCAATGATGGTTGTGATCGGTGTGATCCTGCTTCTGAAACTGCTTCCGAAGATCGGTAAATATGTACCGGCTTCTTCTATCGCAGGTTTCTTATTTGTACTTGGTATCTTCAAGACCGTTGTACTGGATGCCCCTTCTGCCCTGGCAACAAATGCTGCAGTAGGCGGAACAACTATGGTCGTAACAGCAGTAACCAATCCATTCCTCGGAATGCTCGCTGGTGTTGCAGCTAAGTTCCTTGGATTATAAGGAGGAATATGTTATTATGAAAACATACAATATGACTTTGTGTAATGTAGATCGTACCCTTCCATTCATCCCGATCAGCGAGGATATGGCATTTGCAAGTTTCGTAGTCCTTGGCGACACAGAACTGGTCAGCGCCTGCGCACCTGAACTTGCCAAAAAAATCGGCAATGTGGATGCTATCGTAACCGCAGAAGCCAAAGGTATCGCACTGGCATATGAGGTCAGCAGACAGCTTGGTCTCAAAGAATTTATTGTAGCCAGAAAGAGTACAAAGTCTTACATGAAAGATGTGGTATCCGCATCCGTTCATTCCATTACAACTGCCGGAGAGCAGCATCTGTATCTGGATGGAAAAGACGCCGATAAGATCCGTGGCAAAAGAGTCTGCCTGTTGGATGACGTCATTTCTACCGGAGAATCTCTCCACGCACTGGAGTGCCTGATGGAAAATGCAGGCGCCGAGGTCGTTAAGAAAGCCGCAATCCTTGCAGAAGGCGATGCAGCAGACAGAGAAGACATCATCTTCCTGCAGAAGCTTCCGCTTTTCCGCAAGTTATCCGATGGTGAATATAACGCTATCGACTAAACTCGTTTTTCATCTCGAAAAGCCCCGGGGTATACGGTCCAGCAGCCGTGTATCCCGGGGCTTTTCCCTTTCTTCACTTCTTTCTTCCATACAATTGCAAATGCATCCTGCACCGCTTATAATAAATATAGCAGGAGCAAAAGGATTGCTCCCACCACAAACAACCATCTCCCACCAATAAAATACAAGGAGTATTTCTGTCGTGACAAAAGATAAATACGTAATCAGTAAAACCAAACGCTACCCCTATTATATCCTGATGTTTGCAATCCTGATCTGGTTTGTAGCTATGGAGATATTTGGGGCAAATGAACGAATGATTGATATGTCAGCAGACTCTCTCATTTATTCCGGAAGTTTTACCTGGCAAAAGCCAGATGGATCCACAGAATCTGTCGATGTACCCGGACATTATTCCATTCCCGCCGGAGAGACTATGATTCTCACGACGACGCTTCCCGATGATTACAATGCCCATGTGATTGCATTTCGTTCTTCTCTGCAGGATGTCAAATGCTATATTGACGGCGAACTGCGAACCGAATACAGCACCAAAGATACCAGACTATCTGGCAAGAACTCAGCCAGCCGTTATATATTCTGCGATACCTCTTCTGCCGATGCAGGGAAAGAACTCCGCATCGAACTGACGACTTACACGCATAAGTATTCCGGCGTGATCAATCCGGTATACTGCGGCGACCGTGCCAAAATCTGGGTCTCTCTGTTTGACCAGAACGGATTAGAGACTATAATTGCATTCTTCATTCTCTTTTCCGGTATTATCAGCGTACTTTTCAGTATCGCACTGGGGCTGGTATACAAAACCAAATTCGATATAGAATATCTGGGCTGGTGTATGATCATGGGCGCAACCTGGATGCTCGGTGAGTCTAAGCTAAAACAGCTCCTGTTCCCTAATTCGTCCATCCTTTCCGCGCTGTGTTTTGTAATGATCATGCTGGTTCCGATTCCAATCCTGTTCTATGCAGACAGCGTACAGCAGGGACGATATCATAAGCCGCATCAGACTCTTGGCTATATTGCAGTCATTAACTTCACAGTCTGTACGATCCTGCATGTAACCGGCATCGCAGATTATATCGAGACACTTCCGATCAGCCAGATCATCTTAGCTGTCACATTTGTTAGTACCTTTATTACCTTTTATAAATGTATGAAACAGGGCCCGATCCGCTTTGACAGACTGACCTTGATCGGACTGTCTGCTGTTATGATATCAGCAATCATTGAAGGGCTGTCTGTCTACTTCGTAGTGTCCATTTCCGGTATGTTTATGTGTATCGGTATGATCATTCTGCTCTTTATGTCTGTACTTCGCACCATCCGTGATGTACATAATATGGAAGTCCAAAGACAGCAGCGCGCGCTTGAAAAACGCCGCCAGCAGACTGAGCGTCTGTCTCTGCAGATGATGCAGACCCTGGCTCTCACCGTTGAAGCAAAGGATGAATATACTCGCGGGCATTCTCATCGGGTTGCCGAATATGCTGCACTGATTGCAAAAGAACTTCACTGGAGTCCTAAAGAAATTCTGAATCTGAAATACGCAGCTCATCTGCACGACATCGGAAAGGTCGGTATCCCTGATACGATTCTGAACAAGCCAACCAGACTGACTCCCGAAGAATATGCCGTCACAAAAGAGCACACTGTCATCGGCGGTGAGATTTTGAAAAATATCACGTTGCTCAAACAGTCCGCTGATGTTGCCCGCCATCATCATGAACGCTATGACGGCAAAGGTTATCCGGATGGACTGAAAGGAACTGATATTTCATTGTATGCCCGCATCATAGCCATAGCTGACGGTTACGATGTCATGAACACCAATCATTCCTGCCGCAATTCACTTCCTGAAGCATCTATCATTCGGGAATTCCGTGAAAACAGCGGCACGCAGTTTGATCCGGAACTTACGGAGATTTTTTTAATGCTTCTGGAAGAACACCGATTAGATATCAATTCTGATTATCTGCATCCGGAAAATGATCTGGGATTTACCGCAATTGAAAATGATATCAACCGCTTTATCTCCAATGTCATGACTACGATGAAAACACAAGAGGACAGTGAAACTTATGATTTTCTGACCGGACTGCCGATGCGGAGTCGTGGTGAGAAGCTGGTGTCTCAGTTTATGCAGAAATACGATGGTTGTCTTGTCTTCATTGATATGGATAACCTCAAACAGATTAACGACACGCATGGTCACAAAGCCGGTGACCGGTCGCTGAAACTGCTGGGGACACTACTGTCAGATATGACACCGGACGCAGTTGTCTGTCGTCTGGGCGGTGATGAATTTCTGTTCTTTATGCCAAATGCCACTGAGGCAACGATCACAGCACAGGTTCACACTCTGTTCGATAAATTCAATGCAGCCAAGGCTAAGGATATCCAAATCCGCAGTGCTTCTTTGTCAGCAGGTCTGTGCATGACTACTACAAAAGATGCCTACGAAGACTGCTATACGAAAGCAGACAAAGCTCTGTACTATGTAAAACAGAACGGGAAAGGCAATCTCTATTTCTATCACCAGTTAGAACAGAAACTCACCTCTGATTCTGCCATCAATAAAGATCTAACACTGATTGCACGCTCCCTGCGCAGCAGCGGCGACTACTCCGGTGCACTGGATCTGGATTACCGTCAGTTTGCCAAGTTATACGAATACATCAACCGGTTGGGAAGCCGCCATCAGTATCCTTGTTATCTTGTCATGGTAACAATAGAAACTGCGCCGGAACAAATGACCTATATTGAAAATATTGAGGAAGCCATGGAATGCATGAAGCATTCGATCCATCAGAGTATCCGCTCCGTAGATATCTGCACCAGATACAGCTCCATGCAGTATCTGATCATCCTCTTCAAACCAGATGAGAACTATATCCCGAAGATCATGAACCGTATCTTCGCAGAATACTACAAGCTGTACAAGAAACACAATTTCATACCTGGCTATGAATATCTCCGTATGATGGATAAACCGGCAGCTGAAGAGACTCGGCAAAGATAATTCTTACCATTCAAAAAGGTGCGCCTTACGGCGCACCTTTAATATTCCGGATATCATCATTTCCAAAAATATACAGATCCCCTTTCTGTACATACGTCCCACCGGCTTCCGTAAGAATTAATATCCCGGCGGAAATGTCCCACAGATTCAGATCCAGTTCCAGATACATCTTCGCTTTCCCCGATGCTACCAGACAGATATCAAGAGAAGACGGTCCGATCCGCTTCATATCCGATGCGATTGCATAATACTTCTGTACAATATCTAATATCTTCCCTGTCTTCCTCCTGTCATATGGCATTCCAAACACCACAATCCCTTCATCCGGCGGAAATGTCCTGACTCGCAGCTGTGTTACCATTCCTTTTTCCAGGATATAGCTTCCCTTTCCTTTACATGCGTAATACCAGATATCATCTTTAGGGTTATATACCACCCCTAAGAGAATATGATCCGGCTGTTCATATACGAGAGCTACAGACACTGCATACTGCAGACCATTGATAAAATTAGTCGTTCCGTCAATCGGGTCAATAATCCAGTTAAACTTCTGCTCCAATTGTGCTTCCGTTTCCTCTGCGATCACCCCGGAACCCGGCACCAGCTGCTGAAACCGATCGATCAGTTCCTGTTCTATCTTCTTATCAACCGTTGTAACAAAATTACCCTGTCCCTTTTTTTCGATTGAATACGATGTACCTACATACTTATCCACCACATTTTTGATGGTTGGGATCAGTGTTTTCTCGCAAAATTCCAGTCCATACTCCATATGATCCATTATCTCTTACTTCCTTCTCTTTAATATATCCACATAAATTCACATTGCTCTGTCAAAAAAGAGCTCAATTCTTCCAGATAGGAATTGCCACCTATATAGTTGGTCTTTCCATCAAAAATTTTAACAGGCAAAAAGATCGATTCTGATATCCGATTCCTTTCCGAAGTTGAATCACCGATCAGAAACTGTATTGACAGACTGTTCTGTGTCTTGGCAGACAGGACGCCCTTGTATGTCTTTAACTTACGCACATTGCGGTTGCAGACAATATCCAACACCTTACTTCCAATACATATGCGGAATGTATATGCCGGAACAAACGGTGTCCTTTTGCTGACCGTCCCTTCTTTTGCCTGGCATTCCTTTATGCTTTCTACAAACAGTTCGATCAGATTCTCAATATCACTGAAATCCACTTCCCAGTACGTAGAACGGTTTGTAATATACTCGACCAGTTCGATATACTCTCTCCAGTGCATTCCTTCCCGATATGAAATGATCCGGTCCAGTGACCAGTTCTCAAGATAGAAATTATCACCGATCTCCCCGATCTTATCAAGTATCGCCTCGTTGCCGAAAAATTCTGAAAAAGCATATTCCAGCTCATCCGGACTCACTTCTTTCAGTCCATGTGTCAGATACAGCTGATGGATAAATGTATCCTCCGGTCGTATATCACTGGGAATCAGGGCTGCACAATTAAAAAAGTTCGTGAAAATAGAATTATAATATACATCTATCATTTTTTTCAATTCCCTGTGAAATGGCTTGTTTTCATCAAATATGCAATTCAGTACCGGATCCGGATGATTTTCTGACTTATCAACCACCACAAAATTACGGTAAAACGCTGACCGGCTGTATCCTTTCACATCTGACCTACGTCCCGTCCCAATGATGTGTGTCTGCAAAAACACAGACATTTCGATCTCCTTCAACGTTGATAAAAATTCTTTTTTCTGAACGACATCAAAATCAAAACATTCTGCCAGCATATCATTCGTCTCTTTATTAAATGCCAGTGTTGTACACTGCTTCACGAGTTCCTGACTGTGTTTGTCTACCGGCGTCTCCCAGTTTTCCCGGATACAGTACATGGCGATCTCTGTACACAGCCGGTTCCATTCATCGACTGCATGGCGCATCGTAGAGTACTCCGGCAGCTCATCCACATACGGCGTCAGTTCATGGTCACCATACAAAAATACAATAATGCTTCCGTTCTTCAGCAAATGTGCAAATGCATTCTGCTCCCGTTCCTTGTATTCGTGTGCAAAATATAATTTCTGCAGACTTTTGCTGTTAAGGATCGATGCCCTGTTTAAGATGATCTGTCTTGTATGCATCAACGCAAGATACAGATTCTTCATCTGATATGTCTCTAAAAACTGCTGGACACATTCTGCTTCAAACCCATAATGCATAAACTGCCCCTTCATGTCTGAATCATCCGCAATGATCTCATCCGGCAGCCACTGGTTATCCAATGCAAAAGGAAATGCTGTCGAAGGAGCAAGGTCACTTGCATGTACCCGGTAAAAGCAATTCTCAGCAACATTATCATATACCTTCTCCGGCACCCCGGCCTCGTAAATATATTCATTGCTTTTGCGGAAATCAATCCCTTCCGTATACGTCATCTTACCATTCAATGCACGTATCAGCTCCTGCATTTTTGCAATACTGATCGTCCCTTTTGCATCAAGCTGGATAAACTGGATAACTTGCAGACACTCGATAATCTTCTTCACCTTGCCGTCACCGGTATCCGGAAACCACGATGGATGCACATTGCCAATGACTACAAACAACACATAAAAGTTCTCATCTTTTTCATTTCTGTCCAGTGCTTCCGATATTTCACGCAGTACTTCCATCCTCCGCACTGAATTCTTGGAAATCAGTGCAATCATCATGTCTGCTGTCTGCAGTGCTTCATTGATATTATTGGCCCAGCTCTGACCAACCACTAATTTATCCACATCTATCCAGACATCATATCCCTGTCTGGTAAGAAACCGTGCAATTCCCTTTGCACACACGCTGTCCTGATGTGAATAGCTGATAAAAACTCTCTTGCCCATGCAGTTCCCTCCCCAAAAAGCTGACTTAATTATAAAGGAAATATCAGAGAATTTCCACCTCTTCAAATGCTTTCAAAAAAAAGCCTGCTCGACTCGTCGCACATACAAAAATGGTGCCGGGAATAAATCCCGACACCATTTTAATTTTTTTATTCTTCTTAGCCTAACAGCAGTAAGCCGAATACCAATGTAAAGAGGGCTACTGTCTCTACGATACCGATTACGATAAAGTAGTTCGCTGTACCTTTTCCGGTTGCGCCAAGTGCATCAGCTGCTCCGGCTGCACACTTGCCCTGGAATAATGCGGAAAGTCCGATTGCAAGTCCGCAGAAAAGTCCAACGCCAAGTGCAAGTCCTGCGTCTGCTCCGCCATCTACTGCACTCTTGATAAAGTTCATAAGAAGGAATCCGTAGATTGTCTGTGTCAGAGGTGCTCCGGCAAATGCGATCATAATGAACGGTGCCGGTTTACCGCTTGCATAACACTTTTTCCATGCTCCTACTGCTGCCTGTCCTGCAAATCCTGCACCAAATGCTGATCCTGAAGCGGATAAACCAAGTGCAGCTGCCATTCCAATAAATGCTAAATTCATAATCTTTCTCCTTTATAAATACTATTTTTCAATCTTATCGTTTACTTTAAATGGTTCGTATGCGACTCCTGTCCATTCCAGACCTGCCTGGCCTGAGAACTCCAGCACATTCAGTCTGACACCGTGTACTACGACTGACAGGAAACACATGACAATGTTCAGTGCATGTCCGATCAATACAACCACAATACCAATGATGATAAGTGGTCCGTGGAATCCGGCTGCAATTCCGTTGAAACTCTGAGAAATGGCAAGTCCTGCCATACCTACCGCAAACAGACGGATGTAACTCATAACGTTACCAAAACAGCTGATCGTATTTAAGAATACGGTAAATGCATCTGCGAGTCCTGCTTTAAGTCCCTGTGCAAATGTACGATCCGGTGCCATGCCGCCAAAGAGGACTACCAGCGCAAATGCTACGCCGATCAGTACAAAGATTGGTTTGATCGCCAGCTTCTCGCCGATTACCAGATAAAGTGCCAACAAATACATTGCAACAATCGCTACAAGCCATCCCAGGTCTGCCACCCAGCTCAGATCTTTGTTAGAAAGCTTCTTCTTGATCGAGATCAGACTTCCAAGTGCCATCTGAATTGCTCCGATGGAAAATGAGAACTTCATGATCGTGTTTTGCTGCGTAAGAGCAGTCACGCCAAAGTACCCCGGATAGTTTGCAAAATCAGGTATTACCAGTGCCCTCAGGAACGGAACATTCATTGCCGATTCCAGACCAAACCAGGTTCCGGTTATCGCACCCCATATGATCGTCACGATCGATAATACAAATAGCAAATAAACTGCATTATTAAATTTCTTTGATTTCGCTGCATATGCAATGGTTCCGATAAGAATCAGGCATCCATAACCTGCATCTCCAATAATCATCGCAAAGAACAGTGTAAAGAACAGGAAGAACCAAAGGGAAATATCCGGTTCTCTGTATCCTGGAAGAATACCAAGTATATCAAATACCGGTTTGATCAGTCTGGATACTTTACCGTATTTCACTTTTGTAGGAATCTGCATATCATCCTCAGCTACATCTTCCTGCGCCCATGCCCAGCCATTTTCCTTCGCAGCTGCTTTGAATCTCGAAAGATCCTCTTCCGGAAGATATCCGGAGATCCACACAAAATCCTCATCGCTTTCTGCGGTCTCGCTTGCAGATGAATAATTCTCCGCGTTCTGGGCTTTCAACATCTGAACCTGAAAGCTTGACTCATACACTGCTGCTTTCTTAAAGACTTCATCACACTCAGCAATCTGCTTCTGACTGTCTTCTATCTCTTTTGTCAGTTCGTCGATTCCCTTTTCCGGAATTGCGAACTCTGCCGCAGGTATGGTCGCCGGCAGGCTTCCTATTACAGCAACGGTATCCATCTTGTCAATCGATGCCAGCCGGACCATCTGTACACTTTCATCCTGTACTGCCATCTCATACTCACGCTTACCTAATCGGTAAAAATGAAGATCATACCCTGCTTCTTTTAATTGTTTTAATTCAGCCGGAGAGAACTCACCCCAGGCTTTGATTCGTTCGATCTCTGCATTGGCTGCACTAATATCCTGAACCAGCGTGGACTTCTTATCCAGCGCATTCAGTACGCCCTGATACATTTCCTCAAATTCTTTGTCGGAAAGAACAGGTGCACTGTTTTTGTTCTTTGATTTCTTATCAGGTGCATAATCCAGCAGTTCCGTCGCCGTCTTGGAAAGTGTTGTAAATCTTTCCGTCGCCGCACGTGCCGGACTCTTCTTTTCTGCCAGATGCAGAAGTCCGAGATTACGAAGTCCTTCGAGCATCTCGTCTTTTCTGGAGACGGATGACACGACATAGACCATTTGCATCTTTTCTATCATTGTGCCGCCTCCGTTAATTTTTTCTTTGAAATCTTTCCGCGTACAACTGCCGCTGTCTGCTGATCTCCGAGGAATACACCGATCACGCGGATATTCTCCTTGGCTTCCGGAATCTTGACCTTCTCAAACAGATTCACTCGCTGTGAGGTAGAACGAAGTTCCTTCTCAAGGAGTGCCTCCTGCTTGCGGAGCGTCGATACCAGAGCATCCAGACGGGCAATCTCGCGAAGCTTTATAATCGCAGTATCAACCCACAAAGGATAGTCGTCAACGTCATAGCTGATATCTTTGAATGTCAGCTCCTGAAATGCAGGAACTGTCACGCCGGCGATATTCTCATTCTTACAGATAACGGTATCCGGCTGCACCAGGTAATCAAGCTTCATGTCCTCATCGAAGATTTCATTCTCCGCGAACACTGCTACCCAGTCATCCAGATCTCCGATCATCTGAGCACGTTCGACTTCCTTCTCATCCAGTTCAGCCTTGGTCTTCATGATCACTGACTGCAGCTGCTGCTTCTTAAGCTGCAGTGTCGGAAGATAACGCTGATACTGTTTCAGGCGGTCTTTCTGCACCTTCTGCTCATTTTTAGTAAGTTTGATAGCCATTAGCTGCTCCTTTTATTTTAATGCATCCTTATCCGGCCATCTCTCCTGCAGAAGACTTGTCTTCAAACCGGTCTCATTTGGCTCAAAGCACTCTGCAAGGATCTCCCAGCCAAGATCAAGTGCATCTTCAAGTGGAATGTTCACACTAAGATCCATTAATTTCGTCTCAAATAACTCGCCGTACTTCAGAAGCTTCTCATCCCATTCACTCATCAGGAATCCCATGGATTTCTTCTCAAGTGCTTCCTTATACTGAGAATACAGACGGATCATACCATCCATCAGTGCACGGTGGTCATCTCTCGTCTTACCATTTACATTCTGTTTCAGACGTGACAGAGATCCAAACGGTTCAATGTGTCCATTCTTCAGATAATACTGACCTTCTGTAATATAACCTGTATTATCAGGTACCGGGTGCGTAACATCATCACCAGGCATCGTCGTAACACCAAGGATCGTGATAGATCCGGCTCCCTCGATATCAACGGCCTTCTCATAACGGGATGCAAGACAGCTGTACAGGTCTCCAGGATAACCTCGGTTCGAAGGTACCTGTTCCATAGTGATCGCCATTTCCTTCTGTGCATCTGCGTAGTTCGTCATATCGGTAAGAAGTACCAGTACTTTCTTACCGTTAAGCGCAAACTGCTCTGCAACAGCAAGTGCCATATCCGGCACCAGCGTACACTCTACGGTCGGGTCAGATGCGGTATGGATAAACATAACCGTATGGCTCATAGCGCCACCTTTTTCCAGTGTATCACGGAATGCAAGGTAATCGTCATATTTTAGTCCCATACCTCCAAGTACGATCACGTCTACTTCCGCCTGCAACGCAATACGCGAAAGCAATGCATTGTAAGGTTCTCCGGAAATAGAGAAGATCGGAAGCTTCTGGCTCTCTACCAGTGTATTGAACACATCGATCATCGGAATACCGGTACGGATCATATTCTTTGGAAGAATACGCTTCGCCGGATTAAATGACGGTCCGCCGATCGGAATCATGTTCTCAGTAAGTGCCGGGCCGTGGTCTCTCGGTACACCGGCTCCGTCAAATACACGTCCGAGCAGGTGATCTGAGAAGGATACCATCATCGGTCGTCCAAGGAAGCGTACCGGATCGCTGGTTCCTACACCCTGCGCACCTGCAAATACCTGCAGAGATACCACATCTTTATCAAGTTTAATTACGTTCGCATAACTGTCGCCTACCAGAGCCAGGTCGCCAAGGCGCACATCCTTCGCTCTGACAGTAACAACGTTACCGACGATTGATTCAATTTTTGTATATACTTTCTGCACGCTAACATCCTCCTACTCAACAGCTTTTGATTTGTAGAATTCTGAGATTTTCTTTTCCTGTGCGTAGAATTCCGGTGATTCGAATTCTGTACCATGCCAGTCAAGGAACTCCTGTCTCAACTGATTGAAGAAACCTCGGATCTCGTTTTTGTCATCCAGATCATAGGATGCCATCAATGCATCGTAAAGGACGCCAAACTCTTCCCGCTGTCTGTCTGGAGAGCATGCCGCATCAATCGGATCGAATGAGTTCTGCTGCAGATATACGGAATCAAGAAGCTCACCCTTCTGATAAATGATATAATCTTCTGCGGAAGTTCCTTCCTCACCAACAACCTTCATCATCTGGTTGATCTCATTTCCTCTGTGCAGAATAGAACGTGCTTCCTCCACACGAGCCATATCTACAACTCCATCGTATTTGGACCATGAATCCATCGGATGGATCGCAGGGTACTTACGTGCATCGGAACGCTCTCTGGAAAGTCCGTGGAATGCGCCGACTACCTTCAGTGTTGCCTGTGTTACAGGCTCTTCAAAGTTACCACCGGCAGGTGATACGGTACCACCGATCGTAACGGATGCAATCTTGCCATCCTTAAGTCTTACCTTACCGGCACGCTCATAAAACGATGCGATCGTAGACTCCAGATATGCCGGGAATGCCTCTTCACCAGGAATCTCTTCCAGACGTCCTGACATCTCACGCATGGCCTGTGCCCAACGGCTGGTAGAGTCTGCAAGAAGAAGTACATCCAGTCCCATCTGTCTGTAATACTCAGCCAGTGTTACAGCCGTGTAGCAGGAAGCCTCTCTGGCAGCTACCGGCATAGAAGATGTGTTACAGATAATGATGGTTCTCTCCATCAGAGATCTTCCGGTCTTCGGGTCTTCCAGTTCCGGGAACTCTTTTAAGATCTCTACAACCTCACCGGCACGCTCTCCACAAGCTGCCACGATAACAATATCTGCCTCACCATTCTTAGCTTCCATGTGCTGAAGTACGGTCTTACCTGCTCCGAAAGGTCCAGGTACACAGAATGTTCCGCCCTTCGCTACCGGAAGGAACGAATCGATACAACGGATCTGTGTTACCAGAGGCTCGTCCGGGCGAAGTCTCTCTTCGTAGCACTTAACAGCCTTTTTGATCGGCTGGGTAATAACCATGCTGAGTTCTTTTTCTTCTCCATTGCCATTTTCAATGACACAAATTGTCGCTCTTACATGATAAGAACCTTTTTCTTTGATTGATTTAACTTTCCAGTCACTGCCTTTCAGCGTGAATGGAACCATAATCTCATGTGTAAATAATCCTTCAGGAACACTGCCGATTGAATCTCCTGCTTCTACAGCATCTCCCACTTTTACAGATGGTGTAAATTCCCATTCTCTGTCCGGAATCGGATCAAGATATACACCTCTCTCAAGGAAGAAACCACACTGCTCTGCAAGATCCGGCAATGGATTCTGAAGTCCGTCAAATACCTGGGTCAACAGACCTGGTCCGAGTTCTACGCTCATCAGTTCACCGGTGAATTCTACCGGATCTCCAACCTTGATACCGTTGGACATCTCGTAGATCTGCATGCTGGCAACACCGTTGTTAATACGGATAACCTCTCCTTTCAGACGTTTTCCATCAACAAGGATATAACCCACTTCATTCTTATGAACTGAACCATTAAAGCTGACATTCGCCAGATTTCCATTAATACCAGTTACATATCCTGTTACTGTTTCCATCAAATTCTCTCCTGTTATAAGCTATAGACGCGCTGCTGCACCTGATCAAAAAGACGTTTGAATTCCTTCTGTCCCTTTGACTGAACAAAACAGCTCTGGCGCTCAAGCAATTTTAGTTTAATCGCATACCCGAATAAATATCTGTCATCGAAAGTATGCAGGCCTACCAATGAATCAAGATTATCAAATTCGCACTCCAGCAGGATCTTCTCTGCCTCCAGCGGATTCTTCGCAGCCATTGCAGCTCCTGCGACCTGTGCGATCACTGAATCCTTATCATAGGATGTCAGATACGGTCTTCCCAGACTCACGCTCCTCTGATAATTAAGCTCACCCATAAGATTCTTATAAAAAGCTGACCACTCTTTTAACAACGGTCCCTCTTCAGACGAAAGGGTGAGATTCTTCAACAATTCATACTTTGATTCACTTACATTTGACTGGCACATGTCAAGAAACTCATCGTAAGTCATCGGCATGTCACCATCTGTTCTCAGGTCCGGCAGGCTGGATATCAAATAATAATATGAAGCCATAAGCACCTCCTGCTAGAAATCAAGATTTCTGAAATATGGCATCAGCATCTGCATGATCTCTTCGTCAGAACAGTCGAAATAACCCGAACCATCTTTAGCTGCCAGGCGGAATCCCGCACGCACACTCTTGGTCGGTTTGATCTCAAGACCATTCTTAATTTCTTCTGCAAGTTCTGCTTTGAGCGAATCACTCACCTCAGCAACTTCAACGGAATAATTCTGTACATCTTCATCTGCCACAACAGCCTGGATCAGCTTGCCAAGTGCAGCATCTGAAAGGTTATTCTTAATCTTTGCAGAAAGGATCTTTTCAAATTCAGCCTGGACCTCATTCTTAAATGCAAGCATAGCATCGCGCTTTGCCTGCTCAGCACTAAGTGCTGCACTCTCTTTCAGAATGTTGATCTCTTTTTCTGAAGTCTCCTGAATATTCTTAGCCTCAGCCTTCGCATCCGCAATAATCATTTCAGCCTTTTTCTTAGCTTCTGAAATAATTGCTTCTGCTTCCGCATTCGCCGCATCAATGCCGTCCTTGCGGATTGACGAAACTAAGTCTTGAATCTGTAACTCCATAATTTCACTTCCCTTCATTTTTCAATTGTACTATTTAAGAAACAATTCACGTTTAATTATAATACATACTTCTTATATAAACAAGAATTATTTCCAAGCATTCTGACACATTTAATATTTTGTCCAGATTTTGGGAAATTGTCTAACAATTGTCATTTTCCATCTTGTTAGTTTCTCCTGTTTTGTCATTTAAATTCATGTTCACCCCATTTCCGATTTATTTTCATGGATTTATAATTCCACAAAAAAATGCTTGACATTTGAAATAGCAGGTCTATAATAATTTTTTGTAAAAAAGAATATCGTTCACCGAAATTCATTGATGAGAACAACGCCTTGTTTATCGCTCATTCACAGAGAGCCTGCGGCTGGTGGAAGCAGGTAATGGCAGAATAAGGATATCCTCTCTAAGAAGCGGGTTGAAAGTAATATCAGTAGACCTCGCCGTCATCCCACGTTACAGGGAACGCGTATATTAGTACGTAAGAAAGTGTTGCAGGAGTATTTCTGCAGAATCAGGGTGGTAACGCGGATAGATTTCGTCCCTTTTCAGTTTGTTCTGAGAAGGGATTTTTTATTTCTTTCATATCGAATCCGGTGAGCAGTAATTACCAAAAGGAGGAAACACGTAATGAAAGCATTACAGAAAGCAAGCAAATTTTTATCAGACTACACCTCGGTCGTCGTAATCGCAATCGCAGTAGTCACATTTTTCCTTCCATCTATGATGGGATGGGTGAATCTGGCACTATTCACGGATATGGTGGCAAATAAATTCACCTGCCAGTCTATTATCATCGGAATCATCATGTTCAGCATGGGGCTTACCCTTACAACAGAAGACTTTAAAATTCTGGCACAGCGTCCATTTGACATCTGCGTCGGTGCGATTGCCCAGTACCTGATCATGCCATTCCTGGCATTTGCAATTTCAAAAGCATTAAATCTGCCAGACGGAATCGCACTTGGACTGATTCTCGTAGGATGCTGTCCTGGCGGCGTATCTTCAAATATCATGTCATATCTGTGCGGCGGCGATGTAGCATTCTCCGTAGGAATGACAACCGTATCCACATTGCTTTCACCAGTCATGACTCCGCTGTTGGTATCTTTCCTGGCAAGTGGTACACAGATTACGATCAAAGGTCTTCCAATGTTCGTATCTATCATCGAAACGGTAATCCTCCCTGTAGGTGTCGGATTCTTATTAAATTATCTTCTCGGAAAGAAACAGACATTCCGCGAACTTCAACAGGTAATGCCTGGAATCGCAGTACTTGGTCTTGCATGTGTAGTAGGAGGCGTTGTATCCTCACAGGGAGCCAAATTCTTCCAGTCAGGTGTTGTAATCTTTGTTGCTGTACTGCTTCACAATGGATTCGGATATCTGTTGGGATACGGAGCCGGAAAACTGGTTGGAATGAACACATCAAAGAAGAGAACCATCTCCATCGAAGTTGGTATGCAGAATGCAGGTCTGGCAACAAACCTCGCAACAACAACCGCACAGTTTGCATCCACACCGGAATCCGCAATCATCTGCGCTGTATCCTGCACATGGCACTCCATCTCAGGAACCTTACTTGCCGGAATGTTTGCAATGCATGATAAACACAAAGAGAAAGCTGCTGAAAACGTAACAGTTGCAGCACATTAATTCAAGAATGCCTCGGCATTCTTGCTGCGAGGTGCGCGTCATGCAATTGCATGACATACTTCTACTGCGCACCTCTGCAATCCTGCCGGAGGCTATATCAGCTGGGGGATTGACTCCCGCCGCTGATACCAGCTTGTTTCTCACCACCTATAGAGGTGGGAGTCATCTCCCATCTGATATATCTATTATAAAGAAGGCTCTCAGTTCATCTAAACACTGAGAGCCTTCCTGTATTAAATATATTTTTTCAATATCTCGTTCATCTGATCAAACTGTTCTTCCATCTCTTTCACCAGTCGGAACTGCGTTCTCGCACGTACCAGGTTGTGCTCCGGATAAGCCGTTTTAAAATATACATCTCCCTGCAGATAATCTGCCAGGAAACGCATACCGCACTCCAGCGTCATAAGTCTGGCGCCCCATGGAAGACTCGCGATCTCAGCCGGTGTCAATACATCCTTTGCCATCTCCAGATATCCCTTGGTATAAATATCGTAAAGATTGATATCAAAATGTACTTTATCCAGATCCGGCTCATCCTCTTCCGCCGTAGACGCACCGAATCGAATGGAATCACCAAAATCATTAGCTGCAAGTCCCGGCATGATCGTATCCAGGTCAATAATGCATAATCCTTCATCTGTATCTGCATCAAACAGAATATTATTCAGCTTGGTATCGTTATGCGTTACACGAAGCGGAAGCTTTCCTTCCTCCAGCTGCTTCATCAGTACGCCGCAGTCGTCTTCACGTGAAAGCACAAATTCAATCTCCGGCTTGCACTTGCGCGCTCTGTTCTTCACATCTTTGCGCTGTGCATCCTTAAAATCTCTGAGACGTTTTACCGTATCGTGGAACTGTGGAATGGTCTCATACAGACTCTCTGCCGGATAATCACCCAACTGCTTCAGAAAATGTCCGAAGCTTAATGCTGACTGATAGAACTGCTCCGGTCTCTCCACCTGCTGATGGCAAATGGAATTCGCCACATAATGCAGGCATCGCCACGGCTGTCCGTTATCATCCTCAAAGTAGGTCTCGCCGGATTTGGTCTTAATGTAAGACAATGCCTCGCGATCCAGATCTCCGCCTTCCTGACGGATGATATTACGCAGATATTCGGTTACGCCAAAGATATTGTCCATAACCTGATCCGGATTCTTAAATACATTTACATTAATACGCTGAAGCACGTATAACGGCACATCGTTGCCATTCTGATCCGGCATATACACCGCATATGTCTCATTGATATGTCCTTCTCCAAACGGCTTCACATAGCTGCACAGTGGTCCAAAACCGAATGCATACACTGCATCTTCCAGACTCCGGCTGTCCACACCTTCGATCTTTCTTCTTGTAGAGAAGATGACCTCTCCTGCTTCTACTTTGCGTCCGGATTCAATCGTACAATTTGCTTTGACCACACTGCCAAGTCCGACATGCGCGCCCGCACATACAACGGAATTATGATCTACAACCGCGCCGCTGTTCACCAGTGCCGCGCGTTCAATCTTTGTATTCGTATTCACTACCGATCTCTGCATGATAAAACAGCCTGGCTCCAGAGTCACACTCGGACTTACCACTGCTGACGGATGCACAATCGCAGGAACTTCATATCCCTCTTCCAGCAATTTATCCGTCCAGAACAGACGCGTCTTATTATTGCCAAATGCAGCAACCGCAACCGGATAGTCCTCGTGCTTAATCACATAGTCACAGCACATGCCGATCACATCGTCTTCCTTTACCATATCATCCAGAAACACTATCTCTTCGTATCCCAGTGCCTGTGCAGTCTCCTTGATCATATGACCAAAGCCGCCGGCTCCAAGGATTAATAAACTCTTCATATGTCTTGCTCCTATTTAATCCTACCATGCAACTCCTGCAGGGATGCAATCTTGCCGCCGTCATGATTATTGACTGCATGGATTCCTGTTGCCGCTGCCATAGCCGCTGCCATTGTCGTGCAGTACGGAATCCTTCCCTTAATCGCAGCTTTTCTCAGGTAGCTGTCATCATATACACTGTCTTTTCCAACCGGTGAGTTCACGATGATATCCACCTTTCCATTCGTGATCTCGTCGAGTACATTCGGGCGTCCCTCACACAGCTTCTTTACTTTTTCAGCCGGAATGCCAGCTTCATTGATCAGCTGACATGTGCCTTCTGTTGCAATGATGCGGAAATTATTCTCATGGAACAGTTTCGCAACCTCTACAACTTCTGCCTTATCTTTGCGGTTTACAGAGATCAGCACAGTTCCTGACAGCGGAAGTTTGGACTGAACTGCTTCCTGTGCCTTGTAAAATGCCTCTCCGTATGATTCAGAAAGTCCCAGTACTTCTCCGGTAGATCGCATCTCCGGTCCTAACAGCGGGTCTACTTCCGGGAACATGTTGAATGGGAATGCTGCCTCTTTTACTCCGTAATATGGAATCACTTTCTCTTCCAGTGCAGGTACCGGACTCTCCTTACCGGTCAGCTCACGCGTAATGATCTCCGTTGCGATCGGCACCATACGCACATTACAAACCTTTGACACAAGCGGTACGGTACGGGATGCTCTCGGGTTCGCCTCAAGCACAAATACCTTGCCATTCTCGATGGCGTACTGCATATTCATCAGTCCCTGTACATGCATTTCTTCTGCGATCTTTCTTGTATATTCCTTAATGGTCTCCACATTTTCCCTGGAAATGTGTACCGATGGGATTACACATGCAGAGTCTCCGGAATGTACACCTGCAAGCTCGATATGCTCCATAACCGCCGGTACAAATGCGTTGGTTCCATCACAGATCGCGTCAGACTCACACTCCAGTGCATGATTCAGGAAACGGTCAATCAGGATTGGACGGTCAGGTGTTACACCAACTGCTGCCTTCATGTAGTCAGCCATTGCCACATCATCGTAGACTACTTCCATTCCACGTCCGCCAAGTACGTAAGATGGGCGAACCATAACCGGATAACCGATCTTGCCTGCGATCTCTACTGCCTCTTCTACGGTTGTAGCCATTCCCGCTTCCGGCATCGGAATCTCCAGTTTATCCATCATTGCACGGAACTGATCTCTGTCCTCTGCAAGATCGATAACAGACGGTGCGGTTCCAAGAATACGAACACCATTCTTCTCCAGATCTGCTGCCAGATTCAGCGGTGTCTGTCCACCGAACTGTGCGATCACGCCAAGCGGTTTTTCCTTTTCGTAAATGCTCAGCACGTCTTCCAGTGTCAGCGGCTCAAAGTATAACTTGTCAGAAGTATCGTAGTCTGTCGAAACCGTCTCCGGGTTACAGTTCACGATGATCGTCTCAAATCCAAGCTTCTTCAGCGCCATTGCCGCATGTACACAACAATAATCAAACTCAATACCCTGACCGATACGGTTCGGTCCACCGCCAAGGATCATAATCTTACGGTTATCAGATACCGGATTGGCATCCTCTGCATTATATGTAGAGTAGTAATATGCACTGTCCTTCGTACCGCTTACATGTACACCTTCCCACGCCTCTACGACACCAAGTGCTTTTCTCTTATTGCGGATATCAGCTTCCGGAACTTCCAGAATCTGGCTGAGGTATTTGTCAGAGAATCCGTCTTTCTTAGCCTGTGTCAGTGCTTCGTCTGATGGCAGAGCCCCTTTGGATTCCATCAATGCATTTTCTTCCTCCACCAGTTCCTTTATCTGCTCCAGGAAGTAATGTTTTATTTTCGTGATCTCATGAATCTCCTCTACAGTCGCACCTTTTCTGAGTGCTTCGTAGATCAGGAAATAACGCTGGCTGGACGGAGTGATCAGCTGTTTCAGCAGGTCTTCCTTCGTGCGAGAATCAAAATCCTTCGCATGACCCAGACCGTAATTGCCATTCTCCAGGCTTCGGATTGCCTTCTGGAATGCTTCTTTGAAATTCTTACCGATACTCATAACCTCGCCGACTGCACGCATCTGTGTGCCAAGCTTGTCCTCTACACCTTTGAACTTCTCAAACGCCCAGCGTGCAAACTTGATTACCACATAGTCGCCGTCCGGAACGTATTTGTCCAGAGTGCCGTATTTGCCACATTCAATATCCTTCAATGTCAGTCCGCATGCAAGCATCGCAGATACAAGCGCGATCGGGAATCCGGTTGCCTTGGATGCCAGCGCAGAAGAACGGGATGTACGCGGATTGATCTCAATAACGATAATTCTGTCTGATACCGGATCATGCGCAAACTGCACGTTCGTTCCACCGATCACCTGTACAGAATCTACGATCTTATACGCCTGTTCCTGCATTCTCTTCTGACATTCTTCCGAAATCGTCAGCATCGGAGCAGAACAGAAGGAATCTCCTGTATGCACGCCCAGTGGATCAATATTCTCAATAAAGCATACCGTGATCATATTGCCTTCTGCATCACGAACCACCTCAAGCTCCAACTCTTCCCATCCGAGAATAGACTCCTCTACAAGCACCTGTCCCACAAGACTTGCCTGCAGTCCTCGTGCACATACAGTCTTCAGTTCTTCCTTATTATAGACAAGTCCGCCGCCGGCACCGCCCATAGTATAAGCCGGACGCAGTACCACCGGATAGCCCAGATTATCAGCAATCGCAAGTGCTTCGTCTACAGAATACGCAACCTCGCTTCTCGCCATTTCCACGCCAAGCTCATTCATCGTCTTCTTAAACTCGATGCGGTCTTCCCCACGTTCGATTGCATCCACCTGCACACCGATAACCTTTACATTATATTTGTCAAGAATTCCTTCTTTGTATAATTCAGAGCAGAGATTCAATCCGGACTGTCCTCCCAGATTCGGAAGCAGCGCATCCGGTCTTTCTTTTGCAATAATCTGTTCCAGACGATTCACATTCAATGGCTCAATATAAGTAACATCCGCAATCTCCGGATCCGTCATGATCGTTGCCGGATTAGAATTCACCAGCACAATCTCATATCCCAGTTTTCGAAGGGCCTTACAAGCCTGTGTTCCAGAATAATCGAACTCGCACGCCTGACCGATGATGATCGGGCCGGAACCAATAATCAGTACTTTCTTAATATCTTCTCTCTTTGACATAGTATCTGCCACTCAAAATATGATTAAATATACTCACATCGAGATAATGTAAGTTCTCACGAACATTACTTACTATTTCATCGTGTATGCTTTGGATTGACCGAAATCATATCTACTCACAAGTTCTTGTACACTCCATAGTCGTAAATTCCCGAAATAGCCTTCGGTACATACCTACGTTTGCGTTTATTTATGCAACTTCGTAAGTTGTAGCATCTCGCAAATTAAGTGCAGCATTGAAATCTCTGTCTTCGATATAACCACAATCACATTTGAAAATTCTATCTGAAAGCTTTAAATCTTTTTTGATATTTTTGCAACAATGACATGTTTTAGATGATGGAAACCACCTATCTACAACTCGAAGCTCAATTCCGTTTTCATTGCATTTAGCTTGAAGCTTTGTTCTAAATTCATTAAACTTCTGCGAAGCAACTGCCTTTGAAAGATGTTTGTTCTTCATCATTCCTGATATATTTAAATCTTCAATCGTTATATAAGATGGTTTGGTTTTCACTATCTCTGCGATTGTTTTATTTATGTAATCAGTACGAATATTGTCAATTCTATGATGAAGTTTCTGTACCTTAAGCCTTTGTTTTTGTATATTTGGTTTTTGAGCGGACTCTCCTTTCTTTAAATTTTCATACTTTCGAGAAAGACTTCTCTGTTCTCGAATAAGCTGTTTTTCAAGTTTCTTTAATTTTGCAGATTTGTTAATGTTCTTATAAGTTTTACCATTAGAAACAATGGCAAAATCCTTCAATCCAAGGTCAATGCCAATTCCTGCATTGGAATTATTGGCTATCTTGACATTTGGGATTTCTATAAGAACTGACACATAGTATCTGTCAGCTTTTATTGAGACATGACCGCTTTTAATTACGTATCCATCTTTTGTTGTGGGAATATATCCTTTTTCTTTGATGCGAACCCAACCAAGTGACGGGATATTGATTCTGTGTCTTTCACAACGACAATCTTTTGGATTATTCTTTACGAAATACATTTTTACATCAGATTTGCCTTTCTTTTTAAAATTTGGAAAGGAGCTCTTGTGATTAAAGAATCTTGTAAATGCGGTTTGTCCGTTATTTACTGCCTGTGTTACCGCTTTTGAATAAGCTTCCTTAATCCAAGAATATTCTGGATGGTTCGGAAGATACTCATTGTTAAGCCAGACTCTAAATTTGTTACTGCTCATAAACTTTTCCCCATTTTTATGAAGTTCCTTATTATGAGCAAGATAGAAGTTATAGATAAATCTACAAGTACCTATTGTTTTACGGATTTTGACTTTCTGTTCCTCTGTCGGATTTATTTCCGTTTTGAAGCTCTTTAGCAATTTCCTCATCTCTTTCTATTTGTTTCTTATACTTACGAAACCCATACAGCCTACAAGAGAACACATGGCGTATTGAAACAATGTCCTGCATGAGTTCTTTTTGTGGTGATAGTTCTTCATTGTTTGCTACTGAATTGTAGATACTGATCATAAGTGTAATAACACCTATTAGTTGGAGTTCGGTTTGCTTTTAAAGTTCCTTCTCTGTCCCAACGTTGTAATGTCTTAACAGATACGCCTAAAAGTTCGGCAAAATCTTTTGGTTTATAATTTTTGATGTTTGATGTGTTCATTTTAATGCTCTCATTTGAGTATGTTGAAACACATTTAATCACAATAGTCAATATATTCAGTTACTTATGTTTTCCTCCTCTCCGCTGAAGCAGTAACATTTTTTCACAATATAATTTACCATAAAAGCATGGGGTGACGCAATCCTTTCTATTCCATCTTTTCCTGTCCATCCAGCAAATCTATATGTTTTATAAGTAAGAAAATGATACTTACAATTTTTCTATTAGCTCTTTCAAACTATTACATCCCCGTTGTTGAAGCAATTTCATCTATAACTCAACAAAAAAGGATCCTACTTAAATTTGGAAATAATTCTTTGGATACGAGACGAGGGATTCTGAGGTTCGTTTAATGGAGGCAAGATTGCCGACATTAATCGGTTCTCAGAATCCATTGGCTCGACTCTAAACATCGACGTATGTCGACCAAATTTAACCAAATCTAACTACCTTATCCTCAAACGCTGAGGAGGCTGTATGCCGTACTAGGATCCTCTTTCATGTTATCATAAAACTCCTAAGCTTTCAAACGCTTTGCAGCTCATAAAATATTATCTCTTTTCATCACGCTTTGCAGTTGTATACATCCTGCTTATTTGTCAGCACCTGCTTGTCTTCTACCTTATCAAGTGCAAAAAGCATATATTGACTCTGCCCTATTCTAATATAATACTGCTTTTTTTGTTCTTCATAATATGCTTTTATCAAAGCTTGAATTTTCATCTCTTCATTGCGCTCCACTATTCAGAGTGCTATACTCCATATCGACACATCATATAAACACTAACATCTATCAGGCATACCATTTTGCCTGACAACAAAGGAGCACACATGCAATACAGCATCCCTGATTATTATAAAGAATTTCACTGCATCGCCGGCCAATGCGAAGAAACCTGCTGCGCCGGCTGGCAGATTATGATCGATAAGAAATCCCTCAAGAAATATATCCACACGAAAAGTCCATACAGATGGACACTGCTTCGTGGAATTGATTTTCTCCACGGCGCATTCCGTCAAAAAAAGGAAAAACGCTGTTTCTTTTTAAATGAGAACAATTTGTGTAATCTGTATTCGAATCTTGGGGAATCTGCGCTTTGCAAGACATGCAAGAATTATCCAAGACACATTGAAGAATTTGAGGATGTACGCGAGATCACGCTGTCCGTTTCCTGTCCGGAAGCAGCAAGGATTCTGTTGTCCAAAACAGAACCGGTTCACTTCCTCACCTATGAGAAGCCAGGCACGGAAGAATACGATAACTTCGATCCATTTCTCTACTCCATGCTGTTAGACTGCCGCGAAGAAATGTATCGCATTTTGCAGAATCGTTCTCTTTCCCTCTGGGCAAGAACCGTGCTTATCCTCGGAATGACACACGATATCCAGACACGTATTGATCAGGAAAATGTATTCGACTGCCAGAACGTAATAACCCGCTATCAGAATCCGGGTGCTGCAAAAAAAGCAGCCTCCATTCACTTTGGCGAAGCTGCATTCTCTTTCCGGCACAGTATGTTAAAATCACTTCACCGATTAGAAGTATTAAACGAACACTGGCCGAATCTCCTGTTAGAAACTGAAGCCATCCTCTACATGAACGGAACCGGACATTACAAAGAAGCCTGTCGCGCATTTCTGGATAACAAAGTCATGATCCAGCTCGAACAGCTTCTTGTATACTTCATCTCCACCTATTTCTGTGGAGCTGTATATGACGGTGAAGTCCTCGCCAAAGCACAGATGTCCGCCGTCTGTACCGGACAGATCTTCGACCTGTGGCTCGCACGCTACATTGAAAATGGGAATGTCATTTCCGAAGAAGAAAAAATCGAATTGTTATATCGATACTCCAGAGAAATCGAACATTCCGATGAGAATTTAAAAATGATAGAAAAGATTATGGTCGGGCATAAGGTGCCGTGGCTACAATGAAATACGCCGGAATATGATATGTACCCTCTTTACTGGACAACCAGTAAGGAGGGTACATATCAATATCATCCGGCATTTTAATTACATATGAAATTTTCCTACGATCATCCCCAATGGTGAGCATGTCTCCTCCGGATATAACGGATTTGCATATTTTGAGAAAAATGAAAATTCCACTAATTCCCAGGCTCTTCCCACATCTTCTATAAAGACATCCACTAATTCCGGATCCCACTTCGTAAATACTATCTCATCATCCAATAATTCTTCTATGACACGACGCTCCATCGTTGCTGCAAAATATGCTTTTCCCTGCCATAAACATACCTCAACCGGAGCTTCAGAACGCAACTCGTCCAGTTCTGTCACATTCGACCCAAATATCGGAATCTTATACAGCTCGTACGTCTTCCAATCCTGAAATGTGTCAATGCTCTCGAAATAACACAGCCTTAACTCGCAATCAGAGCCTGTATACGCTATATTATACGCAGTGCATTGCAGATCAAGATAACACTCCGCATGATCCGGACCTTTTATCTGACGATCCGCATATCTTTCTGCGATCACTTTTTGCTCCAGGAATTCAAAGTCTTCTTTCTCCGGCCAGTAACCTGAAAAATAAGAAGAAACAAAGGTCAGCTTTTCATCCTGCGGATTCCATCCGACCGTCAATATACCAGACTCGCTAGTTTCAAGTTCACGCACAAACATTTCCACCCATCTTCGCCCCGGCACGTTTTTCACTAATTTGCGAGATAATACTAAAAAGGCACTGTCACGTATATGAATGACTTTTCCCAACTCAGGAATGTACGGATTATTACGGATAAATGCTTCCTCTTTCGCATCGTTTTTAATCTGCTCCGCAGTCTCCGCCAGATGTTCCGGGTCATCCTTCATCCCCTTTCCGATCCAGTAGAGCGCCTTTTCATAACTCTGTGGCACCTCTTTTCCCTGTGCATAGCATAGTGCTATCGCTTCCATAGCCAACGGGTTGCCCTCTTTAGCTGCCTGATAATAATAATGAACCTTTGCAAATTCATTTTTCTCTTCCAAAGCATCTAATCCTTCTTTCAGACATCTCCGGGCAGTCTCATACGAATATTCTGATTCACTGCTTTTATCATTTGTCAACATCCCGTCTGTATTTGGGGCAGATAAATTCTCCTCCCCGGTTCCCAATATAAGCTTCAATGCAGTCACCAGAAATCCTGTATAAATAGACCCACACACGCTCTCTCTGCGTCCATCTTTATAACATAAGCACATATAATCTGCCGAATCCCCTACAACAGATACATCGCTCAACTCATCATAACATATCGGCTGCGGGATTGGATTTTTCTTTCTCAAATAATCAAACATGCTGCCATATAGCCCTTTTTTCGAAAACAGGAATCCCTTTTTACCATTTGAAAATGCACCTGTATTGCAATAAGCCTCTATATCCTCCTCCGCACACCCTGTTGCAAATCCCCGAAGCGCATTCTCAATCTGCTTTGTTTTCATCTCCTGACGGCTCAATACATGATTGGGCAATGTATGATGCTTGTAATCCTTTACCGACTCCTGTGTAATTCCCGCTACTTTTGTATAAATATCCATGACCCATCTCCTTCACCGAATAATAATTACATCTCTGAATTCTTCTATTTTTCTATCAGCTGCATATAATTTATTATACCATTTTATAGGAGTATTGCTATGTTAACTATTCTTTTTCTATTATATTGTGCCATAAAGACGAATACCCTCTATGATCTGTACACAAGTGACGAGGAACAACTACAATTTATCCGCCAGTGGAATCGTGAACATTCTATATAAATAAACACAGAAGCCACGGTCTCCCGTAGCTTCCCTTACAAATCTGCAAACAGATCTGCTTTCTATCTTCTAATCTCTACCATACAAATCTCTTGTATATACCCTATCCTTCACATCATCCAGACAGCTATCGTATCGATTGGCAATGATCGCCTGGCTCTGTTCTTTAAACTTTTCCAGATCATTCACTACCTTGCTGCCAAAAAATGTGCTGCCATCTTCCAATGTCGGTTCGTAAATGATCACTGTTGCACCTTTGGCTTTGATACGCTTCATTACTCCCTGAATCGATGACTGACGGAAGTTATCGGAGTTGGACTTCATGGTAAGGCGATATACGCCAATCACTACATTCTTCTCCATAGATGCATCATATGTATTTTCATCGCCATATGCATAGTATCCGGCTTTCTGCAGTACACGATCTGCAATAAAATCTTTTCTGGTCCGATTGGACTCCACGATTGCATTAATCATGTTCTGTGGCACGTCTTCATAATTAGCCAACAACTGCTTGGTATCCTTCGGCAAGCAATATCCACCATAACCAAATGATGGATTATTATAATGTGTTCCTATACGCGGATCCAGACATACACCATTGATAATCTGCTGTGTATTCAGACCTTTCATCTCCGCATACGTATCCAGCTCATTGAAATAGGATACCCGGAGTGCCAGATATGTATTGGCAAATAACTTCACCGCCTCTGCCTCGGTGAATCCCATGATCAATGTATCGATATCTTCTTTAATCGCACCTTCCTGCAACAGCCCGGCAAATGTATGAGCCGCTTTCAACAGTCTTGCATTCTCTACATCTGTTCCCACGATAATTCTGGACGGATACAGATTATCATACAACGCTTTGGACTCTCGCAAAAACTCCGGACTAAAAATAATATTGTCACAGTGGAATTTTGCACGAACACTTGCGGTGTAACCAACCGGAATTGTAGACTTAATCACCATGACTGCATCCGGATTGTACTTGATAACCAGCTCAATCACAGACTCTACCGCTGATGTATCGAAGAAATTCTTCTTACTGTCATAGTTCGTCGGTGCAGCAATTACTACAAAATCCGCATCCTTATATGCCGCTTCTGCATCCAGTGTTGCTGTCAGATTCAAATCCTTTTCCGCCAGATATTGCTCAATATATTCGTCCTGTATTGGACTGATCTTATTATTAATCTTTTCTACTTTCTCTGGAACGATATCAACTGCCATTACCTCGTGATGCTGCGATAGTAACGTCGCTATTGATAATCCCACATAACCGGTTCCGGCTACTGCAATTTTCATTTATATATCCCATCTTTCTGTGTCATATTCTGCTGCACTCTTGCATCAATCATCGCTTTCCCTGACTACATTGATATTAAAAATCGGACTATCAAATTGCACGCACACTTTACTCTTAATTGCCTGCCATTCATCTTCCGAAATACCAGCATTCATCTTCAACTTATTCAAAACTTTATCCTGATTCATAAAAAGCTGTCGATTAGTAATACGCTTTCCTCTCTCTCTACTTTTGACAAATATAATCAATCGTCGTCTAGTCGCTCCCATAAGCCATTTACAAATATATTCCCACCACATCTGATCTGTAGCTCCAATTGACATGCCAAACACACAGATTATAGTGCTCCCATCAATCAGCATTTTCGCATCTCGCATCCTGTTCTGACCTAAACGTTCATTTGCTTCAGACTTTATCATACACTGACGATTCAATTCCTTAGTGCAAAACCTTTCATTATCCACCTGAGTTTCATCATTAACGGCAAGAATTAGTCCTTCCTTCGTCGTTCCATGAATATGTAATACATCCCCGAGTGAATCAGCATACACAGTTGTTCTACATTGATGCTTACCTATAGTTACAGGTAATCTTTCTTTTGCCATCTGTATACATCTATCTAATGTATCTGTATAATTGAATGAAATAAACGAGTATACAACACTTTCCTCTATTGTTGCAATCACATTCTTAATATCTTCATATTGGACATTCGGGAATCCTTCATAAAAATGCAGTATACTATTCTGCATTTCCTTAACAATATTATCAGCATTCCCATCTGCAATCTGTATCCGACTCACCTGTTCTTCCAGATAATCCGCAAGCGCATTCTCAATAAGGTCTTTGCTATCAAGAAAAAGTTCTTCATTCGACTCTGTTATCTCTTTTGTATATTTTCCCAAACCAATCTCCAGATCAGACCAGAAATCATAATCTGCCCGAATAGTTTTCGCCAACATATCCTCCGGATATTGATCGAAATAATACTGATAAAAATCAGAGTATCTCGTATCTAATCCAGCATTAATATCAAATCCATTTCCAATTAAAAATGTAATTCTACTCATTGCTTATGTTCATACTCCTTCATTATCTTTTGACATAATCTTCTACTACTTCTATTATATGGTATGAACATTTGTTCGTCAATCATTGTCGTTTATTCTTTTCTTTTTTTGCTTTGGCTGCTTTTAGGATATCCACAAGATTGTCTCCGTTCAGAACATCCGGGTAATCCTCCTGAAACTCCAACAAAATATCCTTATTCTGCATTTCATCTTCGCAAATTTTCTCATATAGCACCGAAAAATCCGGGGGTTGGTAAACTGCCTCGATGAAGGTTCTCGATGATTCCGGTAAACTCTCATACCCCTCATACAATTCATCCGCAGCTCGTTTGATGTTATCTACGCTAATTTCTTTTCCCTAAGAAGTTCATCAATAATCATGTATCATCAACTCCTTTCTCTTATACTGTATCGGTGTGCCAAAGTATAGTCAAGGGTGTTTTACAAATGGTCAGCAGGTAGAAGTCAGCAATGCTGATACCGAGCAGGGATTTATCTCTACTTTCCCATTTTCTTCTCTATTGCTTCCGGCACTCTTATCAGACCAAATCGCCACAGTATCGGATAAACATACGAAACTCCTCGAATGTCTCCAAGTGCTTTCGGTTTCTTCACTTCTTCTGAAATCCTCTTACTATTTTCAAATGCCAGCACCACACTACTCCAGGCGAGACTCTTACTCTTCTCTCTCCGGTCTATCAGCAGCTCTCTGTTATACTCCCCATTTTTACCAACTTTTAATTTATATCGAAATGGTAATCCTGTTGCCGTTTTAAATGGATAATCCTGAAATGCAATAACAGCCTGCCATAGATGTTCCTCTGATGGTATGTCCTGTAGTAAACGAACCTGCTCTTGCCGCATCTTATATGTCCGGCATCGCTCCGCATTGAGACTTATCTCTGCTGCATTATAAAGTCCCTTCGTGTAGGGCAAATAGGAATGAACCGACGCTCTGGAAAGACCTGTTACTTTCATAATCTCCGGAATCTTTTTTCCCGAACGGTACAGAGCATTGATTTCTATACATATGTCTGAGGTGAATGCATCGGCAGTAATAAGCAGCTTACGGAGTTTAAGCAGACTAATATTTAACTCATCTGCCAGCGATCTTAAGGAATCTGCTTCTTCATAGGCATCTCTTAACTCTTGAAGAAAATGATTAAATTGAAGTTCCGGATTATATTCTGGTTTCTTTTTTGGTCTTCCTGCCATTTTATAACTCCTATTTCCATGTGAATCCAATCATCTTACTCCTAAAACAGAGGACAGCTATCCCTCTAATGCTCCGATAGCTGTCCTCTGTTTCTTATTATATTCTTTTACAGACGCTTTCTTGCCTTCATAATTCCGTAGTACATTAAACCGCCAATCAATCCACCGACTGTGTTGTAAAAAATGTCTGATAGCTGGAACGTACCCAAGCGAAGCAATAATTGCAACATCTCTATCGTCAAAGAAAAGCAAAACGCTATCTTTCCGCTATACCACAGTATCTTCTTCCAACCCTTTCCTATCTTTTCTTCGAATGTCCACATCACTACCGCTGAAAACGGCACCATCATAATCACATTCTCTATACACTCGGTAGTCATCTGTCTCTCTCCATTCACAGTCTCCCAAATGCCCCAACCGCCTATAACATCAGATAAAGGATTCATCCACAGATTCCGATTCAATAGCGTTCTGAATAAGATCATTGATGTCACAAAAGCCAGTAAGAACAACTTCCGAAAGAACACGCTCTCTTTGAACTTCTGATACCATGTTACTATGGCATTTTTCCAGCCTCTACCTGCTGCGGCAGGCTCATAAGCATATAGATAGAAGAACATAACCAAGAAGGAAAGCAGGAGCGCAAAACCAAACGGCTCATAGAGAGCAGTCAGTATATTTGTGAGGATCTTTCCGAGTAAATCAATCGTTTCTTTCATCATCATTTACAGATCACTGAACAAGTCAGCCTTGTACACCCCGTTCTCCAGCATCTTCTTGAAGCTGTCCTTTACAGCTGCGACATCTTCGTGGTAGGTCATTCCGTACCAGGTATCATTGGTCTTCAGAACCTTTACGGACATCTTGCCCTGCTCCAGCAGCTCTCCGATGAAGATTGGAATCAGATATTCTGCCTTTAGCGGATTACCCGGCACTTCCTTCTCGAAGAATTCTTTAAAGCCTTCCTCCAGTACACCCAAGAAATCAGGAGTTAACCCCCACATATTCATGGAAACCAGAGAATTCACGTCAACAGACACGCCATTTGCTTCTGCTCCAGTTGCTGTCTTTACAATGTTCTTTGTTTCCACAACCTCGGTCAGATTGTTCTTCTCGTCCATCTTGCAGATACCACGGGTCACACCACCGTTATCGGACAGCGTGTTCTTCAGCACAAAGCCTGCCATGCAGGACTCGCCGCCATTCACCAGATACTCATGGACGGCCTTAAAGCCTTCCTTACCATAGTAATCATCTGCATTGATCACAATGAATGGGGTCTTGATGACCTTCTTCGCTGCAAGCACAGCCTGTCCAGTTCCCCACGGTTTTGTACGGCCTTCTGGCAGAACGCCAGGGATATCGTTCATATCCTGGAAAGCGTAGTCGACAGTCACATTATGTGCGGAGCAAATAGCGGCAATGCGATCACCAATGACCTCTTTAAACTCCTTCTCGATATCCTTACGGATGATAAATACTACATGATTGAAACCAGCTTCAATCGCATCATGGATTGAGTAATCCATGATGATATGTCCAGCATCATCCACTGGCTCCAGTTGCTTGATTCCTGTTCCGAAACGACTGCCGATACCGGCGGCCATAATAAGTAGTGTTGTGTTCATCGCTTTTTCTCCTTTACTTATTTGTCATTTCTGTGTCTGTCTGGCTGTAAAAAATATATCCGCGCTTCAGCAATTTCTCCTTCAATTCGGTGTAATTCTCAATAATACCATTATGTACGCCAACAATTTCTGATTCCACTGCACCGCATCCAGAATGAATACAATTTCCAGAAACAAGAGGATGTACATTCGTCTGGCTAGGCTCACCATGGGTAGCCCAACGGGTATGGCCGATACCGCAGGTTCCTTTCAACGCCTTGCCGCCATCTGTTTTCTCGATCAGCTTTGACAGGTGCCCCTTCGCTTTCACGATCTGTGCCAGATTTTCTGCGTCACGAACAGCCAGTCCGACCGAATCATATCCTCTATATTCCAGCTTTGACAGACCATTCAACAGGATCGGTGCCAGACTCACGCACCAGAATACGACCGGTATCGCCCAGAGCATCCGCTACTGTATTTACAGCTTCCTGCACTGCCGGGTCGTTCTGTACTGCCTTCTTATCCGTTACGCGGACATTTTCTAGCACCTGCGGATAGATTTTCAAAGGTGCTGCCAACTCACTCATCGGCTTTTTCTTGGCCAGCATGACTTCCATCATCTTCAGGCTGGTCAGGATACCATCACCGGTACTAGCGTACTTGCTGAAAATAATGTGACCACTCTGCTCATCGAATGGCTTCCCCGCGGAAACCATCGGTTCCAAAATATTTTCCCATTTTACTTTTTCTTTCATTCAATATGGCAACTTACTCTGAGCACATTTAATCGAATCGCATATTTTCATTTATGGAAGCAAGCTTTTATGATGTTTTTCATCCATATAATAGGATACTCCTTATGATAGCGCTTTGTAACTTTTTCATAAACTGTAGCCTTTAATGCAGCGTCCATACCAGATTTACAATAAGTCTCCCAAAACAAACTATACTGGTTACTTTTTTTCAAAGGACCCTGAAGTTGCGAGTTCCCGGAAACCGCCTCGTTCCAATTTCTCTCCTCTAAGACCAACGATGTACATTCCTGCAAAAATCGACTTCCTCTTTCACTGTTTACTCCTATCACAGAAACTTTTCTGTCAGGCTTATGAAAGGGAGCTTCTGAGCCAATTCCCCAAAAATCTCCAATCGTAAGATCTGAGCATCTTTTTTCATGTGCAAATGGGCATTCAAAACAAGCATCACTATTGATAATGCCGGAATTAAATGCCTCCAAATATGGATCCCAGCACATCCTCCGATGCCATACATTTTTCTTACCATCGTTGAGGATCATCTCCTCGCCCCAAGATGATCTGAAAGAAATTTTTTGAATTTTACTTTTCTTTTTTACCTCAACCCATTTGATATAATCGCGTAAAACTTTATATGATGGAACTCCATGACAAATCAAATCAACCGTCAATAGCCTTTCTGCGTTGTCCATTGCAATGCTACGAGCCGCTTCACATTCACACGGCGTCCCAATGAACAATACATTCTTTCCTTCTTTCAAAACGCTCTTTACTTGATTTAATGCATCGACTGGATACGCTTGAACATATTTACTTCCTTTAAATTGTTCAATGTGCTGCTTATCACAGGAAAGCTCCATTCTGGCCTTAAAGTTGGAGTCCATAATCGTTCCCACAATCGCCCAGTTCTTATCGATTGCCAACTCATAAAAAGCTGCTGCTACACCTCCGGAACTGCTTCCATTTTGCTTTTCCGGATCCGTTCTATACGCTGCATACGTTACTGTATTATCTTTGTACTTATACTCGCTATTTGCAGGACAATGCTTAGAACACAAACCGCAATCTACACATTTTCCCTGATCGATGACCGGTCTAAGATGCCCCGTTGTTTCATTTTCTTTCAGTGATATCGCATCCTTAGGACACACTGTACAACACGCGCCACAACCGTAGCATTTTTTATTTTCACAAATTTTTTGCATATTTTCCACCAAACTTTCTGCGACGCACAAATTATTGCAATGCGCTTTGCAAAAATTCTTTTGAAGATTTTAATAATGTACTTTTTCTTTCATTTACTTTACTATAATTTATATCACTTTCGATCAAACCATCTTCCTTTGTGGTGACAAATCGATCTGCTAACCCCATCACATTCATAATATTATCCAATCGAGAATTGTATTTGTCACGTTTCAACGCCACAAACTGTCTTTCCATATTGATTGAAAAAGACACTCCATGAAAAGAATTTGTAACCACAAACGAAGCATGCCGGAATAGCCAAATATACTTATCCGGAGTTGCGTCCGAAACGACTAGGTCAACGCCATAATCAATTTTGCTATATACTGGCCGGATTAAAACTGTATGCAGTCCTTTAGCAACAGCAATCTTTTTTGCCAATTTTACAATATCTTCTCCTCTTGTATCCAAGAAGTAAATCAACAAATATTTTTCCGGGCATCCCACAACTTCTTTTTCATAGTTCTTCCATTGTGCTCTGCTGAAAAGGAACGTCGGATCCAGCACAAATTTGCAATTCTGAATCCCATGTTCATCCATAATTTTAGCTGAAGATTTTTCTCTCAGGCTGATCGCCGAAAAACCCTCAAGAAACTTACAGATTTTATTCCAATCTTCGTTTGAATATTCCTCTTTGCCACAACTGGCCGCATATGCAATTTTCGTTGTATTCTCAGAGGCAAAGCCAAGATAGTACATTGCATCAATGCCCTGATTATATTCACTATTCCAAATTTGGTCACTTCCTGCAATCAAATAATCATAATCACCAAATTCAGTCTTTGCCTTCTCCATTGAATAAATCGGCTTAGAAACAGAGGTGTTTTCTTTCAGATAAGATATGTATTTTTTGTTCGTTTTTTCAAACCGGCTCATTCTAATCAAGCCGTGCATAAAATATTTTGCACCATAACCAGATATATTCTTCAATCGGTTTATTCTTTTGAATCGTTTCGGAATATAATTAATAACATCAACGCATTCAAATTCAAAATTCTGTTTTAGATACTGGGACAATGCTATCGCTTGCAGTGCTGATCCAAAGTTGACGCCATAATGTATCGATATTATCCCTACCTTTTCTTTGCGCATAATATATCACCCTTTTCTTTTTCTGACAGCTTTCTTGCATACGTTCAAGAACAGCTCTTTATCAAATGCAAAATTCAAAACAACAGTAACTGCACAGTATACGCCAAAACACAACACTCCATTTTTGACCCACAAAATCAATGTAGACGATCCCGTCGTATCTAATACCGACACAATGAGACAAGAAATCACAATCGTGCTAATCGAAAGGCTCAATCTTTTAACGATATTAAAAATCGGATAAGGCATAATATCTTTATTTATAAACCAGACCAGATATATCATTCTGTACAGCATACCAATAAATGTTCCAACAGCAATTCCCTCCAAGCCAAATTTAAAGACCAATATAACAGAGAGAACGATGTTGATGATTGCCTCTATATAAGCACTATTGGAAGTCTCTTTGAATTTACCTGCCGCGTATATAACCGATACATAAGGATCGCGAATACAATAAATATACTCTGCAAAAATGATTATGGTTGAAAAAATCACTCTATAATAATTGGTATCTGTCACGCCATGTGTATAGATCAACACAAAACTAGGCAGCAAATAGATACAGCATCCAAATATTATAGTCGCGACATTAGATACAACAAACTCATAAGTTTCCATATACTTGCTTGCTTGTTTATAATCGTTTACTGCAATCGCCTTTCCGATCATCGGATTAAACGCATTGGAAAACGACTTAAAAAGGTTTTGCAAATTTTTTACGACTAACAGATAAACCGAATAGACCGATACCGCTTTCAAGTCGCTAAAGAGCGTCAGCACAACCACGTCTGTATTACTGTGAATAAAATAGGCAAAATTCTGTCCAAAGCAAGCCCATCTTTGAGCCAACGAGTTTTTGTCTGGTTCCACATCCTTATACAGTTTATAGTGTTTTTTTACGTAATTACTATAAGCCACCGGCTGTATTGCAAACAACAGCACGCTGCACAGCTTTACAAAATGCAACTCCGGAAACAGCTTAATCGAAACAACGACTGCGATGATGTTCAACAATGTAATCAACGATTGCCACAGTTGAACAATATACATTTTCTGATCTGCCTGCAGCAAAAGCTTGTACGTAATAGAAAAAAAGTATTGTATAAACAAAGTAAATGACAAAATCACAGTCAACGAAGCCACATAAAGCCACGAAAAGCTCGATTTGATAACAATCGGATACACACATGCCAATGCGATGGTGTAAACCACAAATATAGATGCAATCTGTCTGAAGAAGTTCTCGGCCGCTTTCAATACGCTGCTTATTTTTCTATCATCTTTCTTTGCAAGTGGTCCATATAAAGCTGTAAGAACCACACTGCCAATTCCACCTTCAACCAATGCAATATAATTCAAAAACTGCATTATTGACGATACCAGTCCATTCGCTTCTGAGCCAAAGGTGCTTAAAATCAATCGTGGAACGATCAATCCACTTATAAATGTCACCAACTGACATAGCATAGTGCAGCCTACATTTAGCATTACTTTTTTCTTCATTCAATTATCTCCATTTGAAACCTTTCATTAAATATCCTACTTTTAACTTATCCTTCATTTTCAATTCTCAATTTTCTCTTGTATTTAGGAATTTTCTTAAAATTAACGGATGAAGTGAATTTAAAATCGAATTCACTTCATCCATCAATTCTACATGTGCCTATAAAATCAATTTCGTTCCTTTATAGAATACATTTTACTAATTGAGAGTATCTATTTTTTCGAGTTAAAATGATACTATCTCAATACAGTCATTTCCATGCAAACATCAAATAGAAGTATATCCTTTTTCCAAAATGTCTGCAATTCTTTCACAAGCATGGCCATCTCCATACGGATTGGCAGCATGTGCCATCTTTGCATATTCTTCTTCATTATCGAGCAGTTTTGTAAACCACTCATATATTTTTTCCTCACTGGTCCCAACTAATTTCAATGTTCCAGCATCAACGCCTTCCGGACGCTCCGTAGTATCTCTCATAACAAGAACCGGTTTTCCGTAGGAAGGGCATTCCTCTTGGATTCCACCAGAATCTGTAAGGCACAAAAAGCATCTAGCTTCAAAATTATGACAATCGAATACCTCAATGGGATCAATGATATGGATTTGGTTACAATCTCCCAGCTCTTCATCGGCAGCTTTTCGGACGATCGGATTCATATGGATCGGATAAATAGCTTTTACATCCGGATGTTCATTTAAAACCCGCCGAATCGCTCTGAACATATTGTGCATCGGCTGGCCAAGATTTTCTCTTCTATGCGCAGTAATAAAAATCATCCTACTGTCGCCTACCCAATCCAATTCCGGATGATGGTAATCCGCAATTACTGTATGCTGCATGGCGTCAATCACGGTATTCCCCGTCACATAAATGGATGTTGCATCTTTCCCCTCGTCCAACAAATGCTTTTTTGCCAGTTCAGTGGGAGCAAAATTATACTTACTGATAATTCCGACTGCCTGACGATTGAATTCTTCTGGATACGGGCTGTAAATATTGTAGGTACGCAAACCGGCCTCCACATGTCCGACCGGAATTTGCAAATAGAAGCAAGCCAATGCTGTTACAAAGGTCGTCGTGGTATCACCATGAACCAAAACGATATCAGGTTTCACATTCTCTAAAACCGCTTTGATTTTTTCCAAAATACCAGTCGTAATATCAAACAATGTTTGACCCTGTTTCATAATTGCCAAATCATAATCCGGAACAACATTAAAAGTTTCCAGCACCTGATCCAACATCTGCCGGTGTTGACCTGTAACACAAACGATGGTTTCTAAGGTTTCTCTTTTTTTTAGTTCATTTACCAACGGACACATTTTTATTGCTTCTGGTCTTGTACCAAAAACTAACATCACTTTCTTTTTCATACAATTACTCCTTTTTATTTATTACTTTTGAGTGAATTTTTTGTAAAATATACAATGCTTAAATAAAATGGCATACACCACATTCGTTGTGTATCAAAAATATTAAGCAAAATGCAGGATAGTATCATATACACAACAATACATTTTTTAAAGCAATCATCTCCACCCTCAATCTTCCTAATTCTATGAGAAGTAAATGTTCTTTTCATTGAATCAAAAAACAATTTTCCGTATAATAACAACGATAAGATTCCATATGTAAAAATTCCACCCAAAATCCCAATATCTTCCAGCCAAAATCTATCTGTACCGGATCTTCTTAAAATACTAAACGCCTTATTAGTATATGCTGATAAGAATCCTACTCCTAAAATGGCATCCTTTTCTTTAATCAAGCTCCAATAATGATCGATCGTTAGTAATCTTGCTGCTGTAGAACCTCCGTCCATACCATTAAGCGAAAACAAATTCAGAAAATAATCTAAGCCTCCAAAAAGGATAAACGCAATAATAATAAATGAAATCGCCACCAGTTTGACGTTCTTTTTTCTGTTGGAATCTGTTGAGCAATAATATCCATATGCCGTTAAAATAATCGTTACTATTATCTGAAACCTATATTGCGTCACAAAGATCAAGTATACATATAAGAACGCCAAAACAAGCCAATACAACAACTGTTTTTTCACAAAACAATAGTAAAGGGTCACACATAATACAATGCCAAATAACGCCCCTGTATCCATTCGCATAAAGCCGTTTCGTGTCCATCCCTCAGAGTACTGGAATAACAACCCCGAAAAAACTGTCATTCCCTTGAAATTATACAAATACCATGTAATAAATTTAATTCCAAGAAGAAACATTGAAGTCCAATATATTGTTTTTGTGAATTTATACATATCGTCATCCATAGTAAAAATATAGATGATTGGATATGAATAAAAAACATAAAAATACTTTCTGATGATTATTAATAGCTGTACAATGTTATATTCGTACGCAATCACCGAGTAGATCATTTCTATTAAAATAATCACTAGGTAAATCATCAAATAGTTTGATAATGCTTTGCACTGCATTCTTAAATTCATATTTGAGCGAGTCTTATTTTTCACGTATAGTGCTAATAAAACGCCTATCGCTGCAATTAAAATCTCATAGACAAAGGAGCTTCCTGGCAACGTAATTATTTTATCAAACCCTAATGTATATAATGTCACTGCGCAAATAATCACTTTGAACAATTGTGAGATCTTAACTTTTCCCATATCTATTTTCTCCTATCCAATGAATAACCATCGAACAACATCAGCCTCCTTCAATATTTCAATCATTTACTATCGAGTTTACAATGTAATCCAAATCAACACTATCAAAAAAAGCTTTTGAGTTTTTAACCATTTCATCATGGTTGGCATCCACGTATCGAATTGCATCTATAATGGTTTCCGGCTTCAAATCTCTACAGCAAACACCGATATTATACTTTTCAAACGGTTCTCTTAATCCCAATACATCTGTACCTATCATCGGAATATTGCAGCCTGCATATTCGTAAATTTTATTTGGTGCACAATACAGCGCATTCAGAATTGTAAAGCCACTGCCTTCGATTTCTCCCGGCTTATAAGGAACCAGCGCAATATCCGCATATTTTAAAAACTCCAAATGTTTCGGCGGATTGAAAAATCCCATATATTTTAAGGAAGAATAACCATCGCACAGCTTCTTAAATTCTTCTGCGCCATCTCCTCTGAACTTGCCGAACAAATACAGGCAATAGTCCTTTTTTACTCTTTCGACAGCTTCTGCAAAGGATTGCAAATCTCTATCTGCACTGATAACTCCCAGATAAATGATTTTTTTACGTTTTTCCCTTTTCATCTCCTCAATTACAGGAAGCATATCTTCTTGTACTTCGCCACTCTTGAGATAGTACGGTTTATTGGGCAAAACATAGGGGAGCTTTTCCAAATTCCAGCCGACTTTTTGTATATATGCTCTATTTTCTTCTGGAACAACAATTTTCCATGCCTCTTGAGCATAATGCTTAATATTAAATTTTAAAATTTTTGCGCCTCGGAACATTGGATATGTATCTGTCAATTCCATTAGCTGCATTACATGTCTGTCACTATATTCTAGCAATTCTTTTCCCAAAGTTCTTACAACGCTCGGATTAACAGTCCACACGATATCTCCATCCATAGTATCTTTCAGCGCCGCTCGATATCCTTTGGTTTTTACGCCTCTTTTTTTCAAGCGCAAAAATATGTTACTGTTTTTGACCGCCTTTATTTCTGTATACGAAAATTGTCTATTTTCTTTAATTATTGCTGGAAGATCCCGAACACCCTCAGCCACCAAATGCACTTTATAGCCATTGTTCAAAAGGCATTCTATCAAATTGATTGTTGGCGGATACAACATAACATTTTCATAAATAAAAATTCTTATCGTATTTTTTTTCTTGTCAAACATTGCAATACCTCTCATATACTTTAAACTGTTTTCCGCTTTTATTGCAAATTGAAAAGCTGATAATATCCCTCAATTTCTTTTTCGTTTCCATACTCATGCTGAGATAGGTATTCCGAATACTGATGAGGATCTTTCAATATTTTTAGGATACCATCAGCAATTTCCTTGCCGTTCATTCCTACAATAACGCCTTCATCCTTGTTGATCTGATCATATACCGTAGGATAATTTGTTGTAACAATCGGGCAGCACAAAATTTTTCCTTCATCTAAAACCACGGATTTTCCCTCAAAGCGAGATGTCTGAACTAACACATCTGCATTTTTCATGTATGCGTAGGGATTTTCCCGTGCCCCTATAAATTCAAAACAGTCTTGCACTCCCAATTCTTCTCGTTTTTCTTCTAATTCTTCCTTTAAACTTCCGATTCCTAAAACAACCCAATGAAACTTCACTTTGGATTTTTTCAATTCCAAAGCTGCATCCAGTGCAAATTCAAATCCTTTTTGCGCGTTCAGTCTTCCAATTGATACGATATTCAACATATCTCTTTTAAATTCAGGCGGATAAAATTCTTTTGCCAAGCTTCTTATAACCTGAGAAGATGTCAGGTTAGGTAAAACCACAAATTTTTCTGCGATGCTCGGGAAGTTTTTCTTCAGGTCTTTGGCACACAAATCAGATATCGTTACCACCTTGTCTACTTTTTCAAAATACTCAAGGTCCATTTCTTTAAAATGCCCAAGCTGAGAATATTCATTATGCACCCATGTAATCTTCTTTGCAGCTTTTACTTTATCTACAAGGAAATATGTTTGTTCGCGCTGCATATAAGCGATTGCCACATCGTATTCTTTTGTGAGTTCTGGTACAATTTTTTTGTAAAAATGCTCCCACCTGTATTGGCGACTTTTCGCAATAGAGTTTGTTTTTTTGCGAGAGATAAAAGTTCCTATCATATGAACAGCCGAAAGATATGGATGTTTCAACGCCTCTGCTTTGTTGTTATCATACAGTGTATACAATTTATTGCAATTCGAGATGATATTCACCGCTTTGGGAACTTGCTTTAAAAACATTCCCTCATTCTGAAACAGCAGCAGATCCACATTATACCGATCATAGTCCAGCAACTGTAATAAGTTTACCAGACTTCTCTCAGCTCCACCATTTCTTAGGCTACTCATTACAAATAAAACGTTTCTTTTTTTCATTACTCCTGCTCTTGCCTCCCCATTCTTCTTTTATTTTGTTGGCAAGGTAATCCAAGAGCCAAATTTTTTATCCCATTCTGCCGGTTCAAAGCGTTCGAATCCGCTCCAATGGAAAAAGGTAATCTCTCCGAAATACACTTTGCCATTGATGTCGTAAAAGTCGATCCGCGCTTCCGGCAGTCCCTTCGACAAGATCTCCGCATATTTCTTCATTTCATCCAGTCCCTTAGGACGTTTGATCTTATCCCACTCTTTGGAGTTCGGATGACCATTCGTAAATGGCAGATGGTTAAAATCCATATCAAAGAAATCAAACTTTGTCTCTTCGTTCAGATTTGTGCGATCCGATGCAATAAACATCGCCTTTGCTTCACCATCAAAAGCAAAAATCTTATAATCCTTTAACTCATAGCCTGATTCATCGACCATGTATTCTTCTGCGATAATTCTACGCTTTACATTTTTATATGGCCACTCTCTGTTTTGCATATAATAGTCATTTTTCAGACTCTTCTCTATTTTTTTCTTTGCGGCAGCTATATTCAGTTTTGATTTATCGGTGCAAATAACCAATCCACCCGAATCATGCGTGCATTTTAGGACAAACTGTTTCGGAAGCTGTGAAAAATCAATATCATCAAAATGTTCCCATACTCCCAGCGTCTTGATAATATGTTCATTACCAATTTTAGAAGCCACATACTTCTTTACTTCATACTTATCCACCATCATGGTGTATTCCGGTTTTCTATCGTACAGTTTCAGCCACTGAAGCCTTTCGCTGTATGTTTTCGGATTTTCCAAATTCAGCGGATACCCGAAAACATTCTTGAATTGCATCTTCAGAAAATCCTCATCGCTCATATTCTTGAAAAATCCATGTTGCGCCAATATAATCGTTCTTTTTTTAGGGCTTTTTAACACGCCAATTACTTTTTTTACAATATTACTCATACTTATTGAACCTCTCCGCTCACTCGATAAACAAGTTCTCTCCACTTTTTGCAGATAACTTCTCTACTCAACCGCTTCGTCGATTTTTCAGCTTCTTCTCCTATCGTTTTGCGTAAGTTTTCATTTTCTATCAATACTATAATCTTTTCCGCCATCTGATCTATATTGCCAATTTGTACCAGGAACCCACTTTTCTCATTATCGATTAGCTCAGATGGACCGCATTCACATTTTGTTGAAATGCACGGCAATCCCGCATGCATTGCCTCGCAAAGTACGTTTGGAAACCCCTCATAAAAAGACGAAAGCACAAAAATCTTCGCTTTTTTCATTTCAAGGAATGGGGTGTGCGTCACACCACATAATTTGACATTTTCCGTTAAGTTTTCTTGCTCAATCAGACTTTGCAGCTCATCTTTACGGTTGCCTTGCCCAAAAATTTTCAATTTCCAATTCGGATACGATTTGGCCACCTTTTTATAAGCTTTAATCAGCGTAACAAAATCCTTTTGTTTCTCCAATCGTCCAACCGAAATCACCGTATTTTCTTTTTCAGGATTGTGCCCTTCACACTGTGCCGCCATCTCATCAAAATCCAGCGGATTTTCCAAAACCACAATCTTTTTTTGCAAATAGTGCGGATAGAATGCTTTCATCTCATTGGTCTGCACACAAACAATATCAGCAAACCGATACAGGAAGCAGGTCATATCAAAAACATATTTTGGATATTTTCGCAGCAGATTATTGCGATCACAGACAATGATCTTTGTTTTAGAAAACAAGCCTGCTAGAATCAGCATAAAATTACATCTACTCAAGAAAGAAATTGCAACGTCTGCCGTTCTTTCCCTCAAATGCTTTTTCGTGGCGCGAAAATCGCAAAACCATTCTGCCAACTTGCTCTTATTTGTGAAGTTATACTTATTAAGCTTCACATTCGATGCAACTTCATAGAACTGTGGGCGTTTCTCGTAGGATGTTATACTAACATCCATATCATTCGCTACAAAATTCGCTGCCAGATTCGTCAATACGTGTTCTGCTCCTCCACTAGAGAGACTACTGATATAAAAATCTACTTTCATCTTTTTCCCCCACTGTTGCATTCTCTTTCCTGCAATACCGTATTGTAATCTACAACATCGCCAGCATAGACTCGTAGCATCTGGTCAACAACAATATCCCAATTATATTTTTCCAAGATGTACGGAGTTGCTTCTATTTTATATTTTTTTACAAGTTCCGAATCACCCAAAAGCGTCTGCAACTTTTTTTGTAAATCTACAGTATTGCCCTTTTTAAACCACATTGCCTTTTCATGAACCACTTCCGTATTTTCCGGAATATCACTAATCAGGCAGCAATTCCCATAACTCATTGCCTCCAACAATGCATTCGCCATTCCTTCCAGGTTGCTCGGCAACGCAAAAATATAAGCATTGCTATAAAGTTCTTGCACTTCCTGACCATATACATAGCCTGTAAAAATGATTCTCTTATCGCCATTTGCTAGTGCCAACAGCTGGTTATAATAATCCTTGTTAGACTCCGATCCACCGGCGATCACTAGTTTTTTTTCAGTCTTACAGTTTTTGAATGCTTCGATCAGATACTGTAATCCCTTTTCCGGAACAATTCTTCCCAAGGATAAAATATATTCATCCTTTTCCAATCCGTATTTTTCTTTAATGATTTCAGGTATATGACTTTTGGGCTTATCGATACCATTCGCAAATAGAATCGAATTCACTCCATATTTTGTGTCAATATATTCTTTCATGTTTTTGGAAAGCACCAAGCACACATCTGCTTTTGTTGCAGCCATTCGCTCTCCAAATTCAAGGTATTTTGATGCAAACCCGCCCCACTTATCTCTTTGGCTATCTATACCATGTAGCGATGCCACTACTCGTAACCCAAAAAGTTTAGCAAGTGGAATCATAGCACATGATCCTGATGCACGGAAACTCACACAATCATACCGGCTGAATGCTGCATGAATCGTTGCAAGAAACGAATAAATTGGGACTGAGGCAGCCCCCTTTGTTGTTGGAATCGTTACAATCCGAATACCCTTGTATTCTTTTTGCTTTTTACAGTCAAATTCCTTTCCAAACACATTATGGCCACCGCGATTATACGCAGTTACGCCATGCCCTCTTTTGACCATTCGGACCGCATGTTGCTCTACGCCCTTCTCTATTCCACCTTCGTTTGACGGTATACGTTTATGTCCAATTATTGCAATTTTCATTACTCCACCCTCAACTAATTAATCTCTCTGGAAAATGTCTCTCGTATAAACCTTCTCTTCCACATCATCAAGACACTTATCATATCGGTTTGCAATAATGGCCTGACTCTTTTTCTTGAACTCGTTCAAATCATTAACCACAACGCTGCCGAAGAACTTTTCACCATCTTTCAGAGTCGGCTCATAGATAATAACCGTTGCGCCTTTAGCCTTGATACGTTTCATGACCCCCTGGATAGAACTCTGACGGAAGTTATCGCTGTTGCTCTTCATCGTCAAGCGATAAACGCCAACCACAACATCTTTTTCTTTGCTCTCATCCCAGCTATCATTTGCTTCGTAAGCACCCGCAATTTCAAGCACACGATCCGCAATAAAATCTTTACGAGTGCGATTGGATTCAACGATTGCTTCAATCAGATTTTCCGGCACGTCGGCATAATTTGCGAGTAGCTGTTTAGTGTCCTTGGGCAGGCAGTACCCGCCGTATCCGAAGCTAGGGTTATTGTAATGAGTACCGATACGAGGATCGAGGCAGACACCATTAATAATCTGCTGTGTGTTCAGTCCCTTCATTTCAGCATAAGTATCCAGTTCGTTGAAGTAGCTGACGCGTAGAGCTAAATAAGTATTGGCAAACAACTTAACAGCTTCCGCCTCGGTAAATCCCATGAACAGAGTGTCTATATTCTCCTTAATAGCGCCTTCCTGCAGAAGATCCGCAAAAGTGTGTGCTGCCTTTACCAGACGAGCATTCTCCACATCGGTACCAACGATAATACGGCTCGGATACAAGTTGTCATACAGAGCCTTACTCTCACGCAAGAACTCTGGGCTGAAAATAATGTTGTCGCAGTGATACTTTTCACGAACGCTTGCGGTGAATCCAACAGGAATCGTTGACTTAATCACCATAATAGCTTCCGGGTTATACTCAATAACCAGTTTGATAACCGCTTCAACCGCAGAGGTGTCAAAGAAATTTTTCTTACTGTCATAGTTGGTAGGAGCTGCAATAACAACGAAATCGGCATCCGAGTATGCTTCTTTTGCATCCAGCGTTGCTGTCAAATTTAACTCTTTCTCCGCAAGATATTTTTCAATATAGTCATCCTGAATCGGAGACTTTTTGTTGTTGATTAGTTCCACTTTTTCAGGGACAATATCTACAGCAGTCACCTGATGGTGCTGAGACAGCAATGTCGCAATAGAAAGGCCTACGTAACCAGTACCAGCCACAGCAATTTTCAAATCTTCAAAATTTCTCATGATAATTATCTCCTCTATACATACACTCAACAAAACTTTTGATATGAAACTTATTTATAGAACTTTGCATACCACTCAGCGAACTTCCGCAAACCCTCACGCAGACTAGTAGATGGTTTATATCCGAAGTCATGCTCCAGTGCACTGGTATCTGCATAAGTCACAGGCACATCCCCCGGCTGCATTGGAACTAGCTTCTTATGTGCTTCAAAATCATAATCTTCTGGCAAAACACCAGCACGAATCAATTCTTCCTGCAAAATCTGTACAAAATCCAAAAGATTCTCCGGGTTCTGGTTGCCGATGTTATAAACTGCATACGGCGGAACCGGCAAACCATCTCCGCCATTCTTGCGCTCCGGCGCACCTTGCATTACACGAACAACACCCTCGACAATATCATCCACATAAGTGAAGTCGCGCTTGCAATTACCGTAGTTGAAAATCTGAATCGTTTCGCCCTTTAATAGTTTGTTAGTAAAGCCAAAGTAAGCCATATCAGGGCGACCAGCAGGACCATATACTGTGAAGAATCTCAAACCAGTAGAAGGAATATTATACAACTTCGAGTAGGCATGAGCCATCAGTTCATTAGATTTCTTGGTTGCCGCATACAAAGATACCGGATTATCAACCTTGTCATCCGTACTGTAAGGCACTTTCTTATTACTTCCATAAACCGAAGAACTTGACGCATAAACTAGATGCTCCACCGATGTCTGTCCCTCATCATAAGAATGACGGCAGGCTTCCAGAATGTTATAGAAGCCAATCAAGTTCGCTTCTACATACGCATCAGGGTTTGTAATAGAATAACGAACGCCAGCCTGCGCACCGAGATTCACAACGATTTCCGGTTTATACTGCTCAAAGATAGCTCCAATCACAGACTTGTCTGCCAGATTACCTTTTACAAAACTGAAATTTTCAAACTGCTCCAGTTCATTCAGTCGAGCCTCTTTCAGCCGAACATCATAATAATGATTCATATTATCCAGACCAACGACCTTAATCCCCTCCACTGTGGAGAGCAACCGCTTCGCAAGGTTAGAACCAATGAAACCCGCCGCACCTGTAATGAAAACGCTCTTATTTTTTAGATCAATTTTTGTCTTATTTTCCATCATTTCTTCTTATTCTCCTTGTTGAATCACCCTGCTTACTTCACCGCACATGATCCTTCTGCCTGAAAATGCACTACATCATATTTTCCAAACGCTTCTGCCAACACTGCAAAAAAGAACCATTCAATGCTGTTGCTTGTAGCTTTTACATCGAGCCATCTTTTCTAAGAACTACCATTACTGTTTTTAACAATATTTTTATATCTAAGCCAATGTTCCAGTTTGTGATATACTCTTTGTCAAGACGAACCACTTCTTCAAAATCAGTAATGTCGCTTCGTCCACTTACCTGCCACATACCGGTGATCCCCGGCTTAATTGCCAGCCTTGCACGATGGTGAAGCTCATACAAGTTCGTTTCTGAGATGAGAGGTGGGCGAGTACCTACAATCGACATATCGCCACGTAACACGTTAAAGAATTGCGGGAATTCATCCAAGCTTGTTCGTCTGATAAAATCACCGATTCCTCTCTTATGTGTCCCATCCGGAAGTGTCTTATTTCCGATAACACGAGGATCAAAGTCCAGTTTAAACATCTTGCCATCCCCAAGTTTGTTATCTTTCATCAGTTCAGCCTTACGTTCTTCTGCATCCATATACATGCTTCGGAATTTATACATTTTAAATCTTTTTCCATTCTTTCCTACACGTTCCTGTGCAAAAAAGATCGGTCCCGGTGATGCTATGTAAATTGCCGGAGCAACAAATATACACAAGATTCCGGTAATCAGGCATCCTGCCAGACCTCCGGCAATATCCATCAGTCGTTTCAGCATCAGATCTCTTGTAGATGCATAGTTAATGCTGGTAGTCAGTACTGTATAATCTCCAACTTTTTCTACAAATTGCTTTTTCCCCGGCGCGCTCTGTACCTTTGCAAGATTCAGATGCATGGTTACTCCGGTTTCCGTAAACTGCTCGATCAGTTCTTCGGGATATGGAACTACACCGGATGTCACAATCAGAACTTCATCAATCCATTCTTTGCAGACAAACTCTGCTACGTTTTCCATATTGGCAACTACTTTCACGCCATCTATATACTTTCCTGTCATTTCCTTATCTATAACAGCAATTCCGGCGATCTTATACCTGGCATAATTATGCTCTTTCATACTCTCTACTACTGCACTCACTACATCTGCCGAAACAACCAGAAGTAAGGAACGATCTTCACCATCTTTCATTTTCTTCCTAAGCAAAAGTTTCCACAGCTCTCTTACCAGATAAGTAAGTGGGATATAGATCACAATATTCAGCACCAATGCCAGTCTGGAATATCGCGGCCCTTCCTGAAGCATAAACAAGTATAGTATCATAATTGCCCCAAGAATCACTCCATGCTGTGCGGTTACAACAAAATCTTTATAATGTCCTCTTTTCAGAACGTTTTTCAACGTCCCCATTACAAACAGCACTACCAGATCTGCTACTTCCATAAAGATAGCCATATTTCTATAAAGAATTAGCTGGTATGGATTAGCTCCATATCCGCTGAATGCATACGCCAGAACAAACGCCACCTGCAAGCAGATCAAATCCAAGATGATAAAATCCACATGTTTTATCCATCTAACAGAATCTTTTCTATACATACTTTTCTTTCCTCTTTTCTCATTTCCCAGATCCTATTACGTTCGTTTTAACTAGCTGTTACACTCCTCCGACTTACCAACGAACAAAGCCTTTTTATAAGAAATACAAAGTCCGCCACAGAGCTTTGTATATTACATTCAATACTACTAAGAAACAATCCCGTATGGAATTTTTTCCATTTATTTAAATTATCATCAATCACACATACTGCTTTCGCTTCAATTAAGAAGCTGACATACCAGATATCTTATGCCAGCTTCTTACCTTTTCGGATTATCTCCGAATATTATCTTACACTCTTTTCTTTTTGAATGTCAGAACTGCTGCTGCCATAAGAACTACTGCTGCACATCCCCATGCCATCCATGAGTTGTTAGCCTCTACTCCTGTCTTCGGAGCTGTTCCTGTGGCATTGTCAGCTGCCTTAGAAGCATCTACCTTAGCGATAACTGCTACTGGAGACAGATCTTTGAACGAAGCTGTAACTTCTTTGTTCTCCAGGTCTACGCTGTCCGGTGTAATAACTTCCCATGTAGAACGTGTTGTACTATAGTGAACTATAGCCACATCAGACATTCCACTTGTCAGTGCAGGCACAGAAATTTTAACACCCTTTACATCAGTTGTCGGAGCACCATTCTGTGCTACCAGATCTTCAAACGATGTGATCAGGCTCTTGCCTTCCAGATCAGAAGCGATCTCCGGTGCTGCCTTTCCCAGATCGTCAAGAGTCTTGGTTCCTGCATTGATCTGACTGATCAGGTCTGCAACATCGGCACTAAGTCCTGTTGCCGCCGACATATCTTCAAATGCATAAGACTCCTTCGAATCACCTGTAACTGCCATTCCTGTAGTCTTGCTTCCTGCTGCTGACACACCCATAACCTGCATTGCTGCTAATGTTACGAGCATCGCCATACCGATAAGTTTCTTCTTCATTGGTATCTTCCTCCTTCTATCATCGTTTAGTTTTCCTCTGATACGAGCACTGCCTGCACCAGATATCTTTTATCGCTCATCCCCCCATAACAGGTGGACAGCGTGATGATCTTGTCTTCTGCCGTCACGTTCATTGACGTATCGACTGCTGCCTGCATATCCCGGATGTTAAACACATTGTCCAGATATGCCTGAAATATCTCTTTATTGTTAAAGTTGATGCTCTGCATCAAATGCCGGCTATCATACAGATACGCTGCAAATATCTTATAGTGCAATATCTTATCCGGCATATATATGATAATGTCCCGGTTCTCGTCAAAGTAACTGCGGTCCATATACTGATGCAGTCCATTGAACATCGTGCCATTGGTCATACCATGTCCATAGATGACCGTATTGGGATCTTCGAATGTCTTTGTATTATAATCTTCGGTAAATATAGCTCCGGCTGCATTATCCTTATTTTCCGCGTCGTGAGTCAGATAATACGCATTGTCTGTATCACTTTGTACGATCGGATAATCAATGACTGATCCCGGTATACGGATCCACGCATAGATCTCCGGATTCATACTCTGCAGCTGTTCAAAATCGATCGGTATGTCCAGAGGCGTCTTTTCTTCTTCCTCCGGCTCTTCCTCCTGCTTTTCTTTCACCACTTTTTCTTTTAAGTCTTCGTACTCTTTGCCCGCATGTCTGTCCTGATAGTACTGATAACCTGCCACACCTGCACATATGATTCCTGCAAGTGCCAGAATGCCGGCAATCACGGTACGCTTCTTCATAGCCTGATGCTCCTTTACTTTACTTCCTTGTAGAAGGTATGTATGATCTGTTCATACAGTGCATCATCATCCACATGATATTCATCATAGGATTCTCCTTCCACGCCTTCTCCTGGAATCGTCCATTCCTCATATCCTTTATCCTGATCAATGGACTGGACTAATTTGACCAGACGGTCCTGACTGATATTTGTCACCATATATGGTGTGAGTGCCTGATACAGCTTCGCTGCATAGCCCGCATCTTCTGCGTATAACTCCTTTGCCTTATCCACAAATGCACGGATATATATCTTCTGGCGTCCCAGTCTGGCGATCGCGCTCTGACTGGTCTCGGTATCTCTGCTTCTTACGAAGATCTCTGTGTTACCCTCATCCAATGTCACTTCTGTACCCGCTGTAAACTCCGGATGCTGGTCTACCAGACTGTCATCCGGCACAGTCACTGTGATACCTCCCACACTTTTACTCAGTTCCGGCAGTCCGTCCAGATTCAATGCAAAAAAGCCCTGGATCGGTACGCCATACATCAGATTCTCAACTGCTTCCTGGGTCAGCTTACAACTCTTCTGACCTCCGTCTCCATATCCGTATGATAAACTGATATGGTCTGTGGATGTTCCCAGACTGTTGCCTTCCAGATCAAAGCTTTCTACTGCCGTCATCGTATCCCGCGGAATCGAGATCATGGTCACTGCTCCGCTTTTACGGTTCACCGACAACAGAAATAACGCATCTGCCTGTCCGGCATCTGTTCGTCCCACACGCGTGTCTGCCTGTTCTCTGGTATCAACTCCTACAAACAGGTAATTGCTGATATTCTTGTTATATTCCCATTTCTTGCCCTGCCACTGGATGGTCGGTTCACTTTCTTCGTTGGTCTTATCCGACTTGGCGGATGTCTCTGTGCTTTTCTTCTGACATCCCACTGTGCCAAGTGTTCCACACAAGGCCATGACCAGCATCCCAATGATTACTCTTCTTGCTTTCATCGTCTAATACTTTCCATACCTTCCGTATTTGCTATATTTGCCATACTTGTCATACGAATAGTACTTGCCTTTTTTCATTTCTACCTTATTAAGCACCGCCCCAAGCACACGGCTTCCACTTTTTTCCAGCTGTGCCTTGACCTTCTGTGCTGTACGGTATCCTACCGTTCCATCTTCTATTACAAGTATTGCTCCGTCACACACACCGCCAACGATCGCAGCATCGATCACGCTCGCCATCGGTGGAGTATCGATCAGGATGTAATCATATCTCTGGCTCAGTCCTTCTACCAGATGTGCAAACAACTTGCCTTCCAGAAGCTCCGATGGATTCGGTGCTACCGGGCCGGCAAAGATAATGTCTACATTCTCATAGTTTGTTGTATAGAGGATATCTCTGACTGCGACCTGTCCGCTGAGGTACTGGGATAAGCCCTTGACCTCTCCCTCGATCTGGAATCTCTGGATAAATGCCGACTTACGGATATCCGCATCCAGCAGCAGTACCTTCTTGCCTGCTTTTCCCATCTCTTTGGCAAGCTGTGATACGATATCGCTCTTACCTTCATTCGGATAACAGCTGGTTACCAGAATGGATGTAATCTCTGCTCCGGCAAACTGTATATTGGTACGCAGTGTCTTCAGCGCTTCTTCATAATGATAGTTCTCTTTGCGCTGATCTACCATCGTGACGCTCGGTCTTACTCTTGTCTGTTGACGTGCATCACTTCTTTGACTTCTTCTTTCCTGTTCCATTTATATAATCCTTTCTGTCCGGGATCACGCTGAGCGTGGATAATCCCAGATATTTCTCAATGTCTTCTTCTGAGCGGATTGTGTCATCCATCAATGCTCTTACTACCACCACGCCTGCACAGAGGAGCATGCCAAGCAGGATACCCATAGCTGTTGTCTTCGTCACACTCGTATCCGAACGGACAGTCGGCACTTCGCCGGTCTCGATGATCTTAGGTGGTGCAACCTCCATCTGTTCTCCGATATATTCTGATGCCACATTTGACAGTTCATCTACGATGTCTTTTGCTTTCTTTGCATCCGGATACTGCACCGCGATCTGCAGGATACGTGTATCGTCCTGGTTCGTTACTGTGATACAGTTTTTCAACGCCTTATAGTCCATGTCCAGATCCAGGTTATCTACCACCTCGGTAAGTACCGGGCGGCTGGTTATTAAAAGCGAATAATCCTTTGTCAGCTGAGAGCCGATCTGTAAATCGGCCAGCGAACTAAGAGTTGTCTCCTTGGTGAGCACCAGCATCATGGAAGATGATGTGTACTGTGGCGTAACCAGATATTTGGCATAGCCAAATGCCAGACCGCCGAATATAATGCCGCACATCAGAATTGCCAGAATCTTAGACCGCAGCACATAAAAAAGCTCCAGCAGGTCTATTTCCATTTCTTCGTTTTCGTATCTTTTTTCCATTTATCTCGTTCCTTTGTCTGATTTTAATTTCTTTCGTCTCTTCTCTTCTAAGATCTCTCTGGCACTTCCATGTACCAGCATACGGATATACTCCGGTTCCAGATGCTTCTGCATCCACTTTTCCGCAGCTTCTGTGTCCGGACTTCGGTGCAGCGGATCATGCATATCCGTAGATAAGAAATGCACGTTCTGCTCTTCCAGCTGCTTTCTACACCATCTGGTGGTCTTGCTGTACCAGCTTCCGCCTACAGAACTGTAATTAATCTGAATCTTTGCTCCGTCATGGATCAGTTCTTCGATTCTTCCATCCTCCCGCAGTACATGATACCGCTCCACATGTGCCAATATCGGTACATATCCAGCCATCCGGAGTTCACGTACCGCAGCAAATAATGTCGAATACGGTACCTCTGGCATAAACTCCACCAGCACATACCGGGTGTCTGCCAGTGTCAGTAGTTTTCCTTCATCCAGAAGTCTTCTGATATCGGATGAATACAGGATCTCCTGTCCCGGAAACACCGGAAATATCACATCGAATTGCTGCTCTGCCTTTGCCCGGAATATCCTGCACAGCTTGCGGATCTTTTCTGTCCGTTCACGAGAGGCATCCCTGGCAGAACCATGTGGCGTAACAATCGCACCCACGATCTCATGCTCCATAGCAATATGCAGCATCTGAAGGCTCTGTTTCATATCTTCAGCACCATCATCGATCCCCGGAAGGATGTGACAATGCATCTCGACTTTTTTCATAGTTACTCCCCATCTTTATAGTCAATAAAAAAGGCAGATTGCGCAATACTACTTCATACAATCTGCCTTACCTTATCTATATCATCTATATCATTCTGTCTGTAACCTCTTATGTCTTTCATAACCATACTCCTCTGAATCGATGGCCATTCTCATCCTTGCATTCGTTGTAGTACTTTAGAATTAGGATAATTTTAGCAAATCCTTGTATTATTTTATCGTTTCCTTTACCGCTTGTCAATACCCCCCCCCCCCCCGAAATTTTTTCACTTTTTACCATTTAACACGATCTTTATGTATTCTTTACCATTTTTCGATATGTAAATATTCCACCCCTAAATTTAATGGTTTTATTTCACAATTTCTATAGAAATAAACCTCAGAAAGTTGTACAATATTTCTATAGTATTATTGAAAGGAAAGGGGTTATTTTTATGAAGCACAACGAAATGTTAGCGATGATCCTGGCCGGCGGCCGTGGTTCTCGCTTGCACGAACTAACGAATAAAGTTGCCAAACCCGCAGTAGGCTACGGTGGAAAATATAGAATCATCGATTTCCCGATTAGTAATTGTGCCAACAGCGGTATTGATGTAGTGGGAGTATTAACACAGTATGAATCCGTTATCCTGAACAGTTATGTGGCTGCAGGCGGTCGTTGGGGACTAGATGCCAAGGACAGTGGCGTCTTCGTATTGCCGCCGCGCGAGAAAGCGGATGCCAACCTGGATGTATACAGAGGTACGGCAGACGCGATTTCCCAGAATATCGACTTCATCGACGGTTTCGGTCCGGAGTATCTGCTGGTGCTTTCAGGCGACCACATTTACAAGATGGATTATGACAAGATGCTTTCTTATCATAAAGAGCATAATGCCGATGCGACCATCGCGGTTATTGAGGTTCCTATGAAGGAAGCCAGCCGTTTCGGTATTATGAATACGGATGAAGATGGACGCATTATTGAGTTTGAAGAGAAGCCGCCGCAGCCGAAGAGTAATCTGGCTTCGATGGGTATCTACATATTTAACTGGAAGCTGCTTCGCAAGATGCTGGTAGCTGATATGAAGAATACCGAGTCTAACCATGATTTTGGTAAGGATATCATTCCGGCACTTCTGGCAGATGAGCGTAAGCTGATGGCTTATAAGTTCAAAGGATATTGGAAGGATGTTGGTACGATCGATTCTCTCTGGGAAGCCAACATGGATCTCATAGAGGCTCCGAGTCCGCTGGATCTGAGTGATCCGACCTGGAAGATCTACACAGAAGATACCAATTCTCTGCCACAGTATATCGGTGAGGATGCAAAGATCAGCCATGCGTATATCAATCAGGGCTGTGTGATCGAGGGAGAGGTCAGGAATTCCGTGCTCTTTACAGGCTCACGCATTGCCCCGGAAGCTAAGATCATTGATTCGGTGCTGATGCCGAATGTTATCGTAGAAGAAGGTGCCGTAGTCACCCGCGCTCTGATTGCTGACGGCGTACGGATCGGTGCCGGTGCAGTTGTAGGTTCTCCTGACAGCGAACACATCGAATTAATATCAAAACGTGTAAAGGGGGACGAATAATATGAACAGTGCACTTGGTATTATTAATTTTGCCAGCAATCATACAAAAGTAACCGGTCTGCAGGATTACCGGTCTGTCGGCGCTATCTCTTTCCTGGGCAGATACCGTGTGATCGATTTCCCAATCTCTAACTTCAGTAACAGCGGCATGGAAAACATCCACGTATACACACGCTGGAAACCGCGTTCACTTGCCGAGCATCTGGGAACCGGGCGTCAATATAATATCAACTCCAAGCGTGGCAGGCTGCATCTGCTCTTTGCAGAGGATGAACTGGACAGTCTGTATAGCAATGATATCTCTGCTTACATGGACAATATCGAAGTCATCGAAAATTCCTGCCATGATTATGTGATCGTCGCCTCCAGCTGTATGATCTTCAAGCAGGATTTCAAAGAACTGCTTGACCAACATATCGAGTCTGGTGCAGACATTACCCTGCTGTATCACTCTACCGATAATGCAAAGGAACAATTCTTAACCTGTCAGACACTGGAATTGAATCGTCAAAAAGGTGTACTTTCCATTACACCAAACCGTGGAACAGCGAAGAATCGCCAGATTTTTGCAGGAACCTATGTCATGAGACGTGACCTGTTCATTGATATGATCAAGAAGGCTCATAACACATCTGCTATGTACTCTCTGATGGATTGGGTGAATCTCATGTGCAATGAAATGGATATCCGTGGCGTGGCTCATCGTGGTTACTTTGGATCTATTACTGATTTCAAGAGTTACTATGACACCAGCATGTCTCTGATCGATCTCAAGACCGCTCGCAGCCTGTTCGATCCGGATTGGCCGATTTATACACGTACGAGCGATAGCTGTCCGACACAGTATCTGGAGGGTGCAGATGTCAAAGCATCTGTTATTTCCAACGGATGCCGCATCGAAGGCACGATTGACCACTCCATTCTGAGCCGTGGCTGTATCATCAAAAAAGGTGCTGTAGTGAAGAACTGCGTAATCCTTCCGGATGTAGTCATCGGTGAGGATACCGTTCTGGAGAATGTAGTTGTAGATAAGCATGTACGTATCAATCACATCAAAGAAGTGAAGGGTACGCCGGAGCATCCGGGTTATGTGAAGCGCGGCGATCACTTATAAAAATATTAAGCAATACCGGTTTTAATGCGATATGGCATTGCAATTTCAAAGAAGAAAAACAGGCCTCAGTATTGTCTGAGGTCTGTATTCATGTAAAGGAGTACTATGTTACGAAATGTAGATCTGTCGGAGATCTCCGACGGCAAATTATATGATGCGAATGATATGGTAAAGGCTGACTGTAAGGGCTGTGAAGGATGTTCCGCCTGCTGCCGGGGCATGGGTAAGTCTATCGTCCTCGATCCGCTGGATGTCCACCGCCTTACTACAGGGCTTGGTGTTCCATTTGAAGCGCTTTTATCCCAGCATATAGAACTGAATGTCGTAGATGGATTAATCCTCCCCAACCTCAAGATGACCGAAAGCGCCGATGCCTGTCCATTCTTAAACGGGCAGGGTCGATGCAGCATCCACGCATACCGGCCTGGCATCTGCAGGCTCTTCCCTCTGGGACGCTTCTACGAAAACGACAGCTTCCGGTATTTCCTGCAGGTGCATGAATGTCCGAAGCCGTCCAAAGCCAAGATCAAAGTCTATAAATGGCTGGATACCGATGATATACGCACCTACGAGCAGTTCATCAGTGACTGGCACTATTTCCTCAAAGCGCTTCAGGAACGGATTGCCGGAATGGAGGATCAGACACAGATACGTTCCATCTGTATGTACGTACTGCAGCAGTTCTACCTCGCGCCTTGCGAAGACTTCTATGAAGCATTCCACGGAAGACTTAACGAAGCAAAGCGGTACTTTCATATGTAAAATATGAGCCCCTCTAATACAAGATTAAAGGGGCTCGGGATTTATATTATTGTCTCCACTCGCAACTATTGATAATCTTTTCTATCTCTTCTACAGGCTCACCAAGAAAATTCGCGATCTCTGCTATTGTTTTTCCATCGCTGTATACTTTTAGTATCATCTCTTTACGACCTTCTTGCCTGCCTTCTCGTATGCCTTCTCGTATGCCTTCTACTCTTCCCTCTGCCATTCCTTTCTCCATACCTTCTGACAGCCCTTTCTCCATACCTGCCATTCTGCCTTCCTCGAATCCCTCTTCTCTCGCTTCTTCTCTCTGAACTTCCATATCTAATTCATAATTGTAGTCTGCTATTAACATATTGCATACCTCGCTTCCTTTTCTTTGTAAGTACTCTTTTAGTATTCCTTGACTGATACATTCCTGAATTGCTATTTTGTATGCATCTTTCTTCCCTTGACACTGGTTATCACGTATCATTGCCATTAATTGACTATATTCTTTAAGTATTGGACATTTTTCCAAAATTTCATGCTGCTCTTCCAGATTAATATTAATAACACGAACTATGAGTTCCAGCATAGCTTCTGAATTCCGATTCTGTTTATACGAATCTGATAAGCGAAGTATTGTTTCTTTTATATATTTTTCCTTACCGTTATAAAATGTATAAAACTCTGGATATGGAAGTGCAATTCGTTTTTTCCTATAACGTCCTCTGTCTGGCACCAACTGTTCATATGCTCTTCCTGCATACAAGAAGCTCCTCAATGGCATATTCTCATTAATCGTCGATTGATGTTCTGCAAATATCATCGTTTTCCCATCCACTTGAAAAGCCACATCATTGCGCAAAGTCATGTATATGACATTATCTAACTGCATCCATTCGACTCTCGTCCCTTCTGGCAGTGTTTCTTCATGAAGTGCATTATATAAAGAAATGACATTATCTTCTGCCGTCCGGTCATAACAAAACAAGTCAATAAATACACTGTTCTTTACCTCTCGGTTTTCTTTAGTCTGAATCATATCCATAAATGTATCATATTCCTCCCTTCCGCGCAGAAAAGAGGTTCGTTTGTGATACTTCTATAATCAATATACTACAAATAATTCTTTTCTGCAACCGTTTTAAGCATACAAACTTCAAGGAGCCTGTAGCTTTGACACTTTACCATTTTATTCACTTGGTTTTTGAGTATTGGCGACTTTACCATTTGACGTCTTTGACCATTATATTTTGCTCGAGCGAGCGATTACAAACGCTTGTATAGATTACATATGATATTATCACTACTTTAATTATATGTCAACAGTATCGGACGGAGATTTTTAAGTTTTCAATATTTTTATAGAAGTGCTGAAAGAAGTAACTGAGACAGCGGCTATTGTAGTGAAAAAAATCTGCTGTTTTTTTAAAGAGCATAGTATAGAAAGTTATATCAAGCTGCAGGACCATGAGCCGAGAAAGACACGCGCTTACAAAGAAAATAGCGGAAGAAATCGGCATTAGCCGATCTCCCCCGCATTTCATTTCAATATTCTTATAAGCTCATTTCTACCAGTCTTGCTACAGCCATGTCATCATCTTCCTGATAACCCTGCAGGCAGAGCATGATAGCACTTACATATTCTTCTGATACACCCAGCTGATTCTTAATATCCTGAAGCATCGTTCCGCTGGATGCAAGTTCACGGATCACCTTGATGTCCGCAGCCATTTCTTCAATTGATTTTTTCTCCATAGAGTTCTCCTTACGCGAGGGATTTGCCGGTCAGCAATTCATATGCCTGAAGATATTTGCCAATGGTCTTATCTACGATATCCTGTGGCAGTGTCCAGTCATCATGTGGATTAGACTTAAGCCAGTCTCTTGCAAACTGCTTGTCAAATGATGGCTGGCCGTGTCCCGGCTCATACCCTTCTAATGGCCAGAATCTTGAGCTGTCCGGTGTAAGCATCTCATCGCCGATGATGATATTGCCATCCTCATCCAGACCAAATTCAAACTTGGTATCTGCGATAATGATTCCACGACTCAGCGCATACTCTGCACACTTCTTATACAGCGCAATGGTATACTCTTTTAACTTGGTTGCGTATTCTTCACCTTTGCCAGGGAAGCGTTTCTCCAGATACTCGATACTCTCTTCAAATGATATATTCTCATCGTGATCACCGAGTTCTGCTTTTGTAGATGGTGTGTAGATTGGCTCCGGCAGCTTGTCAGACTCTTTCAGTCCTTCTGGCAGCTCGATACCACATACCTTTCCGGTCTCTTTGTAGCTCGCCCATCCGCTTCCTGTAATGTAGCCACGCACAATACACTCTACCGGCAACATATTCAGCTTCTTACAAAGCATGCTGTTACCATCGAATTTCTCCTGCTGGAAATATTCAGGCATATCCTTAACATCTACAGAAATCATGTGATTTGGCAGAATGTCCTGTGTCAGATCAAACCAGAATTTGGACATCTGAGTAAGTACGGTTCCTTTTTTGGTTACGGTATTGTGAAGAATCACATCAAAGCAGCTGATTCGGTCTGTAGCAACCATAATCATAGTATCACCATTATCATAGATTTCTCTGACTTTTCCTTCTTTGATCGGTTTCATTTCCTGTACACTCATCTTTCGCACCTCGGTATTAAACTTTTTTAATCATTCAGAGACAACAAAAATGTCTCCATACTTTTCCTGTAACTATATAACCGTACCATTACTTCCAGTCATTTGTCAATGGCGAAAAAAATCGCCAGCACCGACTCTGTCGGTAACTGGCGATTTTCGCTCAGGGATTTTTCAATCCTTATTAATTCAGTTTTTCGTATTCTGCTACGATTGCGTCAAGCAGTCCTTCATCTGTCAGTCCTGTGATCTCTGCCGCAGCGGCACGTACGCCCTGGGCTCCTATCTTCTCCTGAAGTTCTACACTCTGCTTGTCGTTCGGATTATCATAATGCAATGCTGCACCTGCTCCGATTACCAGATGATCTACCGGAAGTCCGTATCCTGCTGCTGTCATCATAGGCTTGATCAGACGGTCTGTCGGGCTCAGCTTACGAAGAGGCTCACGACCTACTCTTGTTACATCATCCTGCAGATATGGATTCTTGAATCTGCCGATGATCTTTTTGATGTAAGCTGCATGCTTCTCTGGATCAAAGCCATACTTCTTGATCAGTCCAGCTCCGCTTTCTTTCATAGCTGCTGATACGATTCCGAAGATTTCTTCATCTGCGATTGCTTTATCGATGGTCGGGATTCCACGCAGATTTCCAAGGTATGCGGTAATGCAGTGTCCTGTATTCAGTGTGAAGAGCTTACGCTCAATGTATGCCATCAGATCATCGACCAGTGTCATACCTTCGATCTGTGGAAGTTCTCCCTTCAGTCCTGACTTTTCTACGTCCCACTCAAAGTATTCTTCTACTACTACGTCGATGAAGTTCTCGCTCTTAACCGGTGGTACGATACGGTCTACTGCACAGTCAGCGAATCCTACATACTCATCAGCATATGCTTTTCCGGCATCGCTCAGATTCTCATATACTGCTTTTTTCAGCTGAGAGGTTCCACGAATGGCATTCTCGCAGGCGATCATGTTCATAGGCTCTTTCACGCCATTTTCCATACGTTTCTCAATAGCCTGCGCGATCGTCGGTGCGATGCGCGGAAGAATCACAAGACCTACTGCTGTAGTTACCAGGTCTGCGGATGCGATCTCATCAATCGCCTCTGGCTTTGTAGAATTCACACCGCTGATATTTTCGATTTTCTGATCTTTACAATCTACGTCCATAACATGAACGGTATAAGTCTTATCCTCGTTGATCTTGTCAATGATTGCTTCTGCTACGTCGGCAAATACCACCTGATATCCTGACTGGCTGAGTAATGCTCCGATAAATCCACGTCCGATATTGCCGGCACCAAACTGTACTGCTTTTTTCATGATGCTCTCTCCTTCTTTTTATATATGATGCTGGGGGCAAAAGCCCCCGATTGTGGCATTAGCCAAATGTTTTCATAATTGTATCTGCGTCTGCGTTCTTCTTCAGGTTCTCAAGAAGTGCTTCATCCTCCAGACTTCCTGCGATATTTGCAAGGATTTCCAGATGTTCATCACCCACACCTGCGATACCGATGATCAGGTTTGCTTTCTCATTACCAAACTGTACTCCATCCGGGTACTGCATAACTACGATACCAGATTTCTTAACGGTCTCTTTCGCATCAGATGTACCATGTGGAATTGCTACTCCCATTCCCATGTATGTAGTAACGATCTTCTCACGCTCTACCATTGCATCGATATAATTAGCATCTACATATCCCAGATCACACAGGAGCTGTCCTGCTGCACGGATTGCTGTTTCTTTATCTACGCTTGCACATCCTGTCTTGATTCCTTCCGGAACAAGGATTCCTGCTTTTGTCTCTTTCTTTTCTTCAGCAGGTGCTTCTGCCTTATCTGCTTCTGCTGTCTTACCTGTTGTCAGTGTTTCCAGTTCTGCATACAATGCATCCAGATGTGGATCTGCAAGGAAGTTCTCCAGAGTGATCAGTCTTGCCTGCGGTGCGCTCTTAGCTGCACGATCCTTGAGGATCTCCTGACATACAACTACGTTAGCGTCTGCCGGTACATTGTCTACAGATGTGTTCGTTACGGTAATGCCAAGATTCAGATCTTTAATTCTGTTTCTGAACTTAGTAGCTCCCATTGCGGATGATCCCATACCTGCATCACATGCAAATACGATTTTCTTGATATCTTTTGCCTGTACATCGGCTCCGGATACTGTTGTAAGTCCCTTCGCTTCTGCTTTCATGCTGTCCTTCTTTGCCTGTGCGTCTTCCAGACTCTTGTGATCTGCCATCTTAACGATTGGTGATGCAACCAAGAAAGATACTGCTGTTGCAATTGCTACTCCAAGGAATGTGATAACCATTCCCATTCCCTTTGGAGACATTGACATGAATGCAATGATGGATCCCGGTGATGCAGGTCCAACCAGTCCGGCACCTGTGATGGAATAGAATGTAATTGCACAGATATTACCTACGATTGGTGCGATGATCACAACCGGATTCATCAGGATGTATGGGAAGTAAATTTCGTGGATACCACCCAGGAAGTGAATGATGATTGCTCCTGGTGCGGAATCTTTTGTTGCTTTATCTTTGCTGAATGCCCAGTATGCAAGCAGAACTCCAAGTCCCGGTCCCGGATTAGCTTCCAGCATATACATGATTGACTTTCCGGCCTGTTCTGCCTGAAGTGTCGCGATCGGTGTAAAGATACCATGGTTGATCGCATTGTTCAGGAACAGAACCTTGGCAGGTTCAATAAAGATTGCTGCCAACGGGAGTAATCCGTGATTAACCAGTACGTCAACTCCGGCTGTCAGTACAACCAGTACACCAGCCATGAATGGTCCGATCAAATAAGAACCGATGATTGCAAGGATCATACCAAGTATACCGATTGAGAAGTTATTGATCAGCATCTCAAATCCTGCAGGCATATGACCTTCCATTGCCTTGTCAAATTTCTTGATCACCCATCCGCCAACAGGTCCCATTACCATAGCACCCATCAGCATCGGATAATCCGGTGCACCTACGATAACACCAATAACAGCGATGCCGCCGATAACGCCACCACGGTCTCCTCCGACCAGCTTACCACCCTGATAAGCTACCAGGATCGGCAGAAGGTAGTTTAACATTGGTCCGTTCAGTGCTGCCAGCTTTGCATTTGGCAGCCATCCTGCTTCAATAAAAAGTGCTGTGATAAATCCCCATGCGATGAATGCTCCGATATTCGGCATTACCATTGCGCTCAGGAATTTTCCAAAACGTTGGATTTTGTTTTTCATAGTTACAGTCTCCTTTCATTCCATAAACAGATAACATCTTGTTTCTATGCTTTTATATTAAAATACCTCTGGGTTATTTTCAAACAAATGATATTGCAACTTTGGCGCAAACACTTTGTGACAAACCGCCTTTTTCCCTTTGTCATTATGTCGGTTATAGGTTATACTATATGTAACGAATGAAAGAACAAAACTAAGGAATGAAACGAGGAGGACGTTCGTTATGCTGCTCACCAAGCGTTCCGGGGATATCATCCGGGTACTGATCCGCTTTCCACAGGACAAGCCGATCACAACCGCGATCATCTCCGATGAACTTCATATCAGCAGCCGTTCCATCCAGAGGGAACTCCCCACTGTGGAAAAATGGCTCACCGCTAAGGGTTTCCGTTTTGTCCGTAAGCGCAGTGTAGGTCTGTTCTTAGACGAACCAGACGACCGAAGGAGAGAGCTTCTTACTCTGCTGGATGCCACAGGCACTGATATTCCATCCGCTGACGACAGACACAACCGTCAGCGACAATTACTGCACGCCCTGTTATTTGCCAGAGAACCGGTCAAGTCTCTGACTTTCATGGATCAGTTCGGCATCTCCGAAGGCACACTTACCAGCGACCTGAATCAGATTGAAAAATGGTTTGACAAATATCATCTGCGCCTGGTACGCAGGCAGGGGCTTGGCATCTTTCTTACAGGCAGCGAAACTGCCAGACGCCAGGCCGTTACTTCACATTTAAAAGATCAGAAAGCGATTCCGGAAGCTGAGATTTCCGAATCCATTACTGACAGCGTAGCGCAAATCGTCAGCGACGGAGCACGCACATTGCATCTGAATCTGTCTGACAACGGCTATCTTCGGCTCAACATGTATCTGTCCTACAGTGTCTGCCGGATCCGTCAGGGAGAATATATTACCGCAGAGGAAGCTGCTTTTGAAGACCTGACCATGGAACCGGAATTTGCTGTGGCAGAATATCTGATGCAGAAGCTACGACAGACGTTTCGGCTGCCGATCATCGAGAGCGAGACCAGATATCTTGCCATCTTCCTTACCGGAATCCGGATCTGGTCAGCGGAGCAACGAGATCTGACCAGCAAGCGCGACTTTGACGTACACCAGATTACCCTTGCCCTTATCCAAAATGTCAGCGAGATTCTGGATATTGATTTTGGCAGTGATCCGCAGCTCGCCAGAGAACTTGGCATGCACATCCAGCCGGCTATCGGACGTATCCGTGCCGGCATCCCGATCGAGAATCCACTGTTAGAGGATATACAGAACCGTTACGATGAAATATATCAGGCATGTACCGCCGGATGTATCTCGCTTTCCGCAAGCTATGGGCTGCCGTCTTTTCCGCCAAGCGAAGTCGGATTCATATCCATATATTTCTCCATGGCACTGGACAGACGGGCGAAGCTTGCCAGACGCATCTCGGTTATCATCGTATGCCCGACCGGTATCGGAAGCTCCAGACTGCTTGCCGAGAATCTGCACAAGGCTTACCCGGATCTGGATATCCGCGGCACCACATCAGCGTTCCATATCGAACCGGAAGAACTGGCGCAAAACGACATTGATCTGATTATTTCTACGGTCAGATTAGATACTACTTATCGCTATATCTATGTCAGCCCACTGCTGAACCGTCAGGACCGGATGCTGTTAGACTCCAAGTTCCAGTTGATCCTGTCACAGAAAAGTGATCGCAGACCACATGCAGAGAAGAAAGTACCGGAGACCTCTTTTACACGCAAGGATATTCATTTCGTCTCCCGTACAGGTGCAGAGATTGAGTATCTGTTGGATCACATACGGATCGGGCGCGCACCGGTGCTTCAGGAGCGTCACGAGATTCTTGCATACGCCGCATCACTATTTTCTGATACTCCGGAAATGGAATCACATTTTTATGAGATCCTGAAGAAGCGAGATCAGATTGCCGACACATATATGAAGCCGTTCCATGCTCTGCTCCTGCATGGCAAAAGTCCGGATATCATGCATCCATGTTTTGGCTATGTTCACCTGGAACCACCAATTTATGAGAATGCGCGGATTATTCTTGGTGCAATTGTAACCTTTATCCCGGAAAATGACCCGGATCAGGTATCGGCTCCGATCGTCAGTGAGATCATCGGCTCTCTCATGGAACAACCGGAACTTCTGAAAGCATTAAGGGAAGATGATGACGAACGTTTCACCCTGTTACTGGAAACGTCATTGATGAAATTCTATAAAGAAACGGCTGCTGACCGGCTGAAGCTGTCAGCGCAGGACAAATAAACTGAGGATATTGATATCTTCTATCCCTCCAAAAAAGGCGCTGTGAAAGTCTTATGTTCAAGCTTTCACAGCGTCTTTAAATTCTTAACAATATAGATTATGCATTGTATCCGTCTGGATTCTGCGACTGCCATCTCCAGGCATCCTCACACATCTCCTTCAGACCACGCTCCGCCTTCCATCCAAGCACCTTCCATGCCTTGGCAGGATCTGCGTAGCATGTTGCAATATCGCCTTCTCTTCTCGGCTGGATCTCATATGGAATCTCTTTGCCGCAGGCTTCACCAAATGCCTTTGCCATCTCAAGTACAGAATATCCTCTTCCTGTTCCCAGATTGATGATGTCCAGTCCCGGTTTGGTAAAGATATAATGAATTGCCTTTACATGACCGATTGCCAGATCCACTACATGGATGTAATCACGCACGCCGGTTCCGTCCGGTGTGTCATAGTCATTGCCAAACACACCAAGTTTCTCACGCTTGCCGACCGCCACCTGTGAAATGTAAGGCATCAGATTGTTCGGAATACCCTTCGGATCCTCACCGATGCGTCCGCTCTCGTGTGCGCCTACCGGATTAAAATAGCGAAGCAGGATCACGTTCCATTCCGGATGTGCTTTCTGCAGGTCTGTCATGATCTGTTCCATCATAGACTTGGTCCAGCCATACGGATTGGTACACTGTCCCTTCTGGCAAGACTCCGTGATCGGAATCACTTCCGGATCACCATATACGGTAGCAGACGAACTGAATACGATATTCTTGACGCCTACTTCGTCCATAACCTTCAAAAGTGTCAATGTTCCTGTAATATTATTCTGGTAATATTCCAACGGCTTCTTTACCGATTCTCCAACCGCCTTCAGTGCCGCACAGTGGATCACTGCTTCGATATCCTCTGCTGCAAACATCGCTTTCAATGCTTCTTCATCCAGGATATCCCCTTCATAAAATGTAATCTTCTTGCCTGTCAGTTCTTCCACTCTCTTCAGTGACTCTCTGGAAGAATTACACAGATTATCATATACCACTACGGAATAGCCGTCATTTAACAGCTCCAGAGCTGTATGGCTTCCGATATAACCTGCGCCTCCTGTAATTAATATACTCATAGGTTTGATCCTCCTTATCTTACTTCCACAAATGCTGCGGATATACCCCGTTATCTTTCATCTTCTGCATTGCTTCTACCACAACCGGCTTATCCTCTTTGTAGGTAATTCCATACCATTTATCATGAGACTTAAGTACAGATACGGTTGCGCGGTCTTCCTCTAACAGTCTGCTGACTACCGCCGGAAGGAAATACTCGCACTTCATCGGATTCTCTTTGATGCCCTTGTCAAGAAAAGCTGGGAATCCTGCCTTGATCTCATCCAGAATGCTGCGGGTGAATCCCCACATATTCATAGATACGATCGTATCTGCCGGAAGCTCTGTCCAGGTCTCGCCGTCATCCTCTGTAAATGCGATACCGCCATTTCTCTTCTCGATCTTGGTACGCTCAGTAACCTCTACCAGTTCATGCTGATCGTTGGTCGTACATACACCACGAGATACATGTCCATTGTCGGTAACGGTATTACCAAGAATATAGCCTACCATGGTATAGCGGAATTTATCATCATCCTGATGTGTTGTCAGGTAATCATAGATCAGCTGGAATGCCTCTACCCCGTAATAATCATCCGCATTGATGACTGCAAATGGTCCATTCACCTGATCGATGCAGCTAAGTACTGCATGTGCCGTTCCCCATGGCTTCACTCTGCCCTCTGGCACGCTGTATCCGTCCGGAAGATTATCAAGCTTCTGATAAGCATAAGATACTTCCATATATTCCGACACACGGTCTCCGATTGCTTCACGGAATGCCTGCTCATTTTCCTCTTTAATAATAAAAATTGCTTTCTCGAATCCCGCTCTTTTTGCATCATACAGTGAGAAATCCACAATAATGTGTCCTTCTGCATCCACCGGGTCGATCTGTTTCAGGCCACCGTAACGGCTTCCCATACCCGCTGCCATAATTACCAATACTGGTTTGTCCATAGTTGCTTCCTCCATATCCTTTTATTCTTATATCTATCCATTTAACCGCGCAGCACTTCTGCAAGAATCTCCATACCGCGGTCAATTTCCTCTTTGCTGATGGTAAGCGGCGGAAGAAATCTGAGCTTTGTCTTCGCTGTCAGTACCAACAGACCTTTCTCTGCACATTTCGCTGCTACTTCTCCGGCCGTCATATCCTCCGGAAGTTCTGCGCCAAGCATCAGACCCAGACCTGTCACTGACCTGATCTGAGGCATCGCATTCAGCTTCTCGATCATGTATGCAGACTTTTCATTAACTGCTTTTAAAAATGTCTCATCCATAACATGATCCAGTACATATTTGGCACCTGCACATGCTACCGGATTACCGCCAAATGTAGAACCATGCTGACCAAATCCCAGCACTCCGGATGTCTTCTCATTCATCAGTACTGCGCCCATCGGAAGTCCGCCACCGATACCTTTTGCCATAGTTACTACATCTGGATGTACTCCAAACTGCTCATAGCAGAAGAATGTACCTGTACGGCTCACGCCTGTCTGGATCTCGTCTACTACAAATACCAGATCCTTCTCTTCACAGATGTGTGCGATCTCTTTCACAAACTCAGAATCTACCGGAACTACTCCTCCTTCACCCTGGATCAGCTCAATCATAATACCGCAGACCGTATCATCAACAGCTTTCTTCAATCCTTCAATATCTCCTGCATCTACAAAACGGAATCCCTCTGTAAACGGGAAGAAGAACTGATGAAACACATCCTGTCCTGTCGCTGAAAGTGTAGTGATAGTACGCCCGTGGAAAGAATTATTCAGCGAAATGATTGTATTACACTGGCTTCCATGCTTCTCCATACCATACTTTCTAGCCACCTTTACAGCACCTTCATTCGCCTCTGCGCCGGAGTTGCCAAAGAATACTTTGGAAAACCCTGTGTACTCGCACAGCTTCTCAGCTACCTCTACATCCGGCTGTGTACTGTACAGATTCGACGTGTGCTGCAGCTTGTGTGCCTGTTCAGACACCGCATCTGCCCACCCCTTATCTGCGTAACCCAGGCAGTTCACACCGATTCCACTTGTGAAATCAATGTACTCCTTTCCTTCCGGATCTTTCGCGATCGCTCCGCATCCCTCTGTCAGAGTGACCGGAAAACGCTTGTATGTATTTGCAATATATTTACTGTCTTTGTTCTGAATGTCAATAGAGTTCATGTCACATCTCCTTTCAACCCTGCTATTTCAAGTATAACACGACCACATATCCCCCGCAATGACACATTTGTCTAAAACTTTGCACAATCTGCGATAAAAAAACACATGCAGTTTTGCGAATGCAGGTGGTGGGTCTGACGCACTGAACCACCCATAAACTAAAAAAGGACAGAAACCTTTGTCCCTGTCCTCATTCTCGCTTATCTGCTTCTTCTACGCTTAAAGAACAATGCTGTCATCACTCCTGCAAGAGAAATGACTGCCACCATGCTCCACAAGAGGATATTTGTACTGTCGCCTGTTTTTACTGCTGTATCTGGCTTTGTTGAAGCAGTAGGCTGTTCTTTGTCGGAAATCATAGAAATGACCGCTGTTTCTTTATCATCACAACGTTCACAAACACGTTCTTTTATGCCTGTTTCTATGGTCGTTGCTTTCTTAATGACTTTCCATGCTCCCCACGTATGACCTAACTCATCTACTTCGTTTCCTCTGTAGCTATAGCCACAATTTCTGCAGTTATATGTCGTATATCCTTTCTCTGTGCAATTTGGTGGTGTAACGACTGCAACATAATCATGTTCGTTTACAGTAAACTGTAGCTCCGTTGTTGCTATTTGAGCATTAGCTGCTGTTACAGTAAGCGTTGCCCGATATATACCTGTTGCTAAACTGTCTTTTGGTGCTACTGCTACTTTTAGAGTGTCGTTTGGCTGGATGGTTGTAGTACCATCACCACTCAACTCGAACTTATCCTTATCTGTACCCGTGATAGATATATCTACATTCTCTAAATCAACATTTCCGCTATTTGTAATCGTAAATTCCTTTGCAGTAATTGGTTGATATCCTACGCAAGTTCCTGTAAATGTTCCGTCACCACTTAAAAGCATGCTGTAAACTGCCTTTGTTGCAGGTGGCAGTGTGATATTCACATCACTTGCTGGCGTACCTAAAATGGTAAAACCGTTTTTAGTGATATTTGTTACTGTCAATCCGTTCAAGCCCTGGATACCATCCTCATAACCATCCGGAAGAAAATATCCGTCAACAGCTTCTACTATAATATTCGTAATTGCCGTGTTTGGAACAACTTTCTGCACACCATTTTCCGATGTGATATTCAATCCCGCACCCGCAGCAATATTCACAGCAGTTTCTTGTTCTTTCTCTGCCAAAGCCGCATATGTGATTCTATTTGCTGTATCTGTTGTTTCCAGCCATATCTTGCAATTCGCAAAACTATCTAAATTCATACCACTTGCAGAAACTTCTGTTTCATTCGTAATTTGTTTCGCATACGCACCATTGCTGTTTTGTGCAACCAGATATGTACCATTTGGAACATCTGTTAAGATAACCTTGCTATCATCATAAGAAATTACGGCTGAACCTAGGTTCTTACTATACTTACTGGCGTCATAGCGTAATGTAAACGCTCCATCTCCATCCGTATCCTGCAGTGTTAAATTACCTGTGGATGTTGCTGACGGAACAGCCGATGCAAAAAGAATCGTTGATGAATTCAGTTCAAAAGCAGGCCTTATTTTTTCTACATTGCTTGTTTGAGCTCCATTAAAAGCAGGATAATTCTTAGAAGGCCACGCAGTCAAAACATCATGTCCATCATTCGGATCATCATTACTAACAAATGGTGAACGAATCCAAAATAAATCAAGAACAGATTTTCCCCAATAACTTGGATCAATACGAAGACCGTCATTCAAATCATTTGCGCTGTTCTTTCCCACAGTAATGTGATTATAATCTTCTTGGTCTCCATAAGCCAAATATAGCTTATCCGTCGTGGAATAGACGCCGTTGTTTTTCGTATCATCCGTATAAATCGTTGTTTTATTTATCAGTGCCTGTTCTGAACCTGTAAAAAAAGAAGCTTCCATCTCTTTTAAGGTAACATTCCTTATATAGCTCGCACCGTAGTGATTCGGGAAAACTTCTGCCGGCTCTCCATCAGGATAGGTACAGTTCCACTTATCATCATATGTTTTATTGTCCATATAATTTGATTCAAATTGTACATCATCTCTCATAGAACTTGCAGAAAATAACGTTATGCTATCATTACCTTGACTTCCTGCAATCCACCACTGTTGATTGTTATTTCCAAAATAGACTTTTGCAGGGTTTTTCTCTCCGTCATTATCATTTGTGTCATAGCTTTTTAATTCTTCAACCGTTGAAAACTGCTCTTTCGTTGGCGATTGATTTTCCTCTGCATGAACGCTGGTACTAAACGTCGGAAACATAGTCAATACCATTGCACTTACCAGCAAAAATGAACAAGGCTTTTTCAAATATCTTTGTTTCATATTTACTTTCTGCTCCTTTCCTTGACTTTTCTCAAAAGGTACACCTGTTAATAGCCACTATATCATTATCTAGTATAGCTGAAAACGCCTATTTATTCAATGATTTATCATTTAGAACAGCTCTGAAGATGTTATTTTTTTGCTAAAATTACCAGATTATATTTTTTGTAAAAGGTGTGTTTTTTTAGAGTTTGGAACATATTATTTCTGTTCTGCCAAATTTTGCACCTTTTGCCTTTGTCACCGCTATGCCGCGCACCTGCATTGTAAAATTGAATCCTTAAACCAAAAATATTGTGATCATCTTATTTTGCTTTACTCCATTCTTCTCCACTGTTTTTTACACCATGCTTATTCCATACACCAAATTTTACACCATTTTCCTAAGAAATCCTAAGAACTGTTAAGAAAATACAAGACTTCCTGGATACAGAAAAAAGCCCTTAAACACCGGATTTCCGGTATTTAAAGGCTTTTCTTTCATTCACTCATACTCGACTAATTAAATTAGTCCTGAACGTATGGCATCAGTGCAATGTGTCTTGCTCTCTTAACTGCAACTGTAAGTGCTCTCTGGTGCTTTGCACAGTTTCCTGTGATTCTTCTAGGAAGAATTTTACCTCTCTCAGAGATGTACTTTCTCAGTTTTGCTACATCCTTGTAATCGATTTCGTTATTCTCTTTACCACAGAATACACATACTTTTTTTCTTCTGCGTCCGCCGCCTCTTCTCTTGAAGCCGCCTTCTGGACGATTGCTTTTATCGTAAGCCATGATTATTACCTCCTGAAAAATAATTTGCTGAAAATATATTCAGCCTAGTTAAACGGTAATTCTTCATCAATTCCGTCTGGAATGTTCATGAAGCCGTCACCAGCCGGTGCGCTAGGTGCCGGTGCTGGAGCCGCCTGGAAACCGCCGTTCATGTGAGACTCGCTTGCTGCTTTGCTCTCTGCGAATTCCTGATCTTCTACTACAACGTCTGTTGTGTAAACTCTCTGACCATCTTTGTTCGTATAACTTCCGGTCTGAATACGACCTGTAACGATCACCTTAAGACCCTGGCGGAAATACTTCTCTGCGAACTCTGCGCTTCTGCCGAATGCTACGCATCCGATGAAGTCTGCTGTCTGTTCACCGTCATTATTTCTTCTGAATCTTCTGTCAACTGCAAGTGTGTATCTTGCAACTGCCGTTGAATTCTCACCTGCTGAGTAGCGTACCTCTGGATCTCTGGTCAGGCGTCCCATCAAAATTACTTTATTCATTCTTTTACCTCTCTTCTTCTATGCCTCGTCTTTTACGCATAAATATCTGAGTACGTTGTCCATGATGCGAATTCTTTCTTCAACTTCGCCTGGAACTGTAGCGTCAGATTCGAAGTGGATGAAGTAATAATATGCTTCTTTCATCTTCTGAATTTCGTAAGCGAGTCTTCTCTTACCCCATTCATCAACGTCTGTCACATTACCACCGAAACGAGTAACTAAATCTTTTACCTTTTCGATTACCTGTGCTCTTTCGTCATCTTCGATTTTTGCATTGACTACAACAGTTAATTCATACTTATTCATGTAGTGTGCACCTCCTTCTGGTCTTTTGGCCCCTGTTTCTTCCCAGGAGCAAGGATAGCCCTGTAATTGGGCAAAACAATATATCACGAGTTAGAATGATACCATATAACCAGCTATAATGCAAGCACTTTCTTCTTTTTTACCTTACCTTTTTTACTCTGGTTTGCGAAGTCCCTTCGTATTCTTCTCCACCATCTTACGCGGTGTCATAATCTGATGTCCGCATCCGGTGCATTTCAGACGAAAATCTGCGCCCACACGCAGGATCTCCCACTCGAAACTGCCACACGGATGCTTCTTTTTCAGTTTTACAATGTCTCCGACTTCATATGTATATGCCATGAATATTCCTCATTTCCATCTTTTCTTCATTACTTTTTTACCACATCTTCAGATTCGATCACGCCTCTTACCACCATACGGTTATCATCGCTTGCCGCCGTACAGGTAGACAATGTGACCACGCGCTGATCGGCCGTAACCTCCACACCTGTATGATACGCTCCGGCGCGCTTCGTATCATCCAGAAATGCCTGATATTCTTCATCAGATGCAAACTGCGTCAGGTACGTACTGGATGTATCCTTCACAATTCCTGCGGAATAAATGTGACAGGTCAGCTTCCGTCCGTCCGGTGTATAGATATAGAAATAAGGATTCTCTTTCCAGAAAGATTCATCCTTGTATTTCTCCAGATCATGAAACATGGAATGATCCCTCATACGGTGTCCGTAAATGATCGTATTACGGTCACTGAAATCCGATGCGTTGTCACAATTTACAAAGATCGCGCCTACTGTATTCTCATTCGCTGAAAATGTCCGATTCAGATACAGATCGTTGTCCGTTGTCTGCACCAGCGGATAACTGATCTGCGACGGCTCCGGATAGAAGCGGATCCATCCCACTGTATCTGCATTGATCTTCTTCAATTCATCAAAATCTACCACGAATCCATCTTCATCCTTGTCATCGCCATGTACCGCCACTTCCCGAACCTTGTCGTATTCGGATTTACCCTGATGATATCCACCGAATATCTTATATAGCTGATAACCTGACACGCAGAACACAGCAATCGCAATGATCAATATCAGTGTACTTATGATGCCGCCCTTTTTCTTTTTCCTGCGTCCGCGGTGATACGTCTTTCTCTCCCCCATGTCAGTTCTCCCTTTATTTCTGCTGTTTTTCAGAGTCTCACTTATTCTTCATGATATCTACGATTACTTCTTCTGTCTTTACCATTCCAGGTGACGCGATCCTGCCCATATTACGCATGGTATCTTCCGGCGTCCGGCCGTTAATGCCATGAATCGCATCAATACAGACATTCTGCATTGCCATATCCACTGAACGAAATGCCGCGTCCACAGCCACCATGCCTTTCATCGCGCATCCCTGATTACCGCCGTCACAGATCATACCGGTGAGTCCCGAGGCCATATTCTGAATGATCATCGTCTGCTGTGCTTCCGATGCACCGCGCAGATATCCCAGTCCACATGCCATCCCGGTTCCCGCTGCGATGCCACATCCACAAAAGGCAGACAGTCTTCCGGAATATTCCTTAATGTACATGGTAATAAGGTAACTGAGTGCCGTTGCCCGAAGAAGAATATCATCATCGATCACTTCATAATTCACCTCGTAATAGGCAAATAATGGCATGGTTGCGATAATACCATGTGCTCCGCTTCCGGTAATACTCATAGCAGGACTGGATAACCCCAGTACCCGCGCCTCGATCGCACCATTACACATCAGCTGTGCTGTCTTGCGGGCATCTTCGGATATAATCTTACCATCATTGGCACGAAGAAGCATCGGACCGATCGTCGTTTTCTTAGAATGGATTCCTTCTTCCAGAAGCTCGATATTCATGGAAAATGCTTCTCTGATGAAGCTGATCTCCTTCGCCGGCACCTGTTTCACGTATTCCAGAATCTGTCGCAGAGTATAACGGTGAATGACCGGTGTCTCTGCTTCCTCTGATTCTTCCTGCTGCTCTGTCTTTTCTCCAAATACGATCTCGCCATTCTTCTCTATCCACTGGATATGCGTGTGCGTTCCCCTGATATGGACACTGCAGGTATCGGTCTCTGTGCACACCGTCGCATCAATGGTGATCTCTGATCCCATATGATCCAGTGCAACATGCACCCTGCCATCCCGAACCATCTTCGCCGCAGCTTCATTATCTGCATCTGTAATACCATCCAATGATTCCAGCCCTTTCGCCGGGTCTGCCGCTACTACACCCAAGGCTGCCGCCTGGAGATTCCCATACGCATCTGAGCCTGGTATACCACAGGTATATGCATTCTTATACATGCCGGAATTCAATGCCACATCCACACGCAGCACTTCTCCCTCGGTCTCTGCTTTCGCCCGTGCTGCCGCAAATGCGATCGCACCCGGTTCCGTCACTCCCAATGCCGGTTTCATGTCCTCACGGATCAGTCTGGTCAGTTCTTCCATACACACCCCTCCCTACGCTCTCAATGTTCTTTTAGAATAACACATCTGCTTCATTTTTTATAGATTTTTAAGAGGAAGTTTATTGACTTTCCGCAGATTCAGCGTATCATTTTAAAATAGAAAATTTATATGAGGGCAGACTCTTAAAAGAGTCTCTACGAAAGGACGTGAGATCATGCGCGAAAAGTTTGCACGCTTCATGGCTGGTCGATATGGTATGGATACTATGGGACGTTTTACCATCGGACTGGCACTTTTTTTAGTTGTTATCAACTACATTTTTACCAGCCGGATTATTAATCTACTGGTGTGGATTCTTCTAATTCTGGCATATTACCGGATGTTCTCCCGCAATGTATATAAGAGATCTTCCGAGAATCAGGTGTTTCTGAACAAAACATATAAGATCCGTCACTGGTTCTACACCCAGAAGATCCTGTTTGGTCAGAGAAAGACACACCATATTTACCGTTGTCCATCCTGCAAACAGAAGATCCGTGTACCAAGAGGCAAGGGCAAGATTGAGATCCGCTGTCCAAAGTGTAACACCACATTTATCAAAAAGAGCTAAGGAGTCATCCCATGTTCGGATACATTGCAATTAATAAAGCGGAAATGAAATTCCGCGATTTTGACATTTATCATGCTTATTACTGTGGACTCTGCAAAGACTTAAAGGAACGTTACGGGCGAAGCGGTCAGATTACATTATCCTATGATATGACATTTCTCATTATCCTGCTTTCCGGCTTATACGAGCCGCCGGCAGAAGATTCGATCCGTAACTGTGTGGCACATCCATTTCAGAAGCATGCCGCACGCACCAATGAGATCACGCAGTACGCCGCAGATATGAATATTGTTCTCTCTTATTATAAATGTCTGGACGACTGGACAGACGAACATAAGAAAAAAGCCTGGATCAATTCCAGGCTTCTTCGTTCCAAGGTGAAGCAGATTGAAAAGACTTACCCGGAAAAAGTTAAGCTCATCCGCGATATGCTCGCCCAAATCTCTTCCTGCGAAAAAGCGAATGAGCAGGATCTGGACAAGATGGCCGGTCTGTTCGGTGAGATCATGGCTGAAATCTTCGTCTGGAAGCAGGATATATGGAAAGACTCCCTTCACCGAATGGGATTTTTCCTGGGCAAATTCATTTATCTGATGGATGCTTATGAGGATATAGATGACGATATTGCAAATGCGTGTTATAATCCTTTTATGCGCTTCAGAGAACGCGAAGATTTTGATGATTACTGTAAGCAGATCCTTACGATGATGATTGCCGAATGTTCTCGTGAGTTTGAGAAGTTACCGATCCTCACTCATGCTGAGATTCTTCGCAACATTCTCTATTCCGGCGTATGGTGCCGATTTGAAGCAATCTGTGAAAAGCGCCAATCAGTTAATAATCAGGAGAACAAATCATGACCGATCCATATCAGATTCTGGGGGTATCCAGAGATGCCAGTGACGACGAGATCAAGAAGGCTTATCGTACGCTGAGCCGCAAGTACCACCCAGATGCGAATATCAATAACCCTAACAAAGACCAGGCAGAAGCCAAATTCAAAGAAGTACAGCAGGCTTACCAGCAGATTATGAAAGAACGTGAATACGGCTCTTCCGGCAGCTATGGAGCCGGAGGATATGGAACAGGCGGTTACGGAAGCTACGGTAGCGGTCAGAGTGGGGATCCGTTCGGAGGCTTTGGCGGTTTCGGTGGATTCTGGGGAGACTTCGGCGGTGGCTACAGACAGCAGGCCGGTCCCGAAGCTACGGATAACGAAGATGTCTTACATCTGCGTGCTGCTGCCAACTTTATAGGCAGCGGTCACTATCAGGAAGCACTGAATGTGCTGAATGATATGAAAGACCGCAGTGCACAGTGGTACTACTACAGCGCTATGGCGAATTCCGGACTTGGCAATAATGTAGCTGCACTGGAGCACGCCAAGGCTGCTTATCAGATGGACCCGAATAACATGCAGTATCAGGTACTCTTACAGCGTCTGCAGAGTGGCGGAAGCTGGTATCAGACCAGGCAGAATCCTTATCGTCCTTACTCGATGGGCGGCAGCGATTACTGCATGAAGCTTTGCATTGCCAATCTGGTATGCAACCTCTGTTGCGGCGGAAGCGTCTGCTGCGGTGGTCCGGGAACCGGTGGCGGACGATACTTTTAATGAAACAGCTCATCAAGTGAGATCCGGCAGTCTTCCTGATATATGTGTACCGGAACAGATTCCGTATAATCATATACTCTGGACTTGCCTGGATCTTCCAGCAGAAATAGCTTTACGGTTCTGTAATAATTGGAACATGACATAGCTACAGTTCTTCCGCCTTGTACACCACATAGCCCTCATAGTAATAGCTATGGTCTATACCTTTCATATAAACTTCTCTATCGTTAATCTTTTCTGTCAAAGCCTGTTTTAAAATATATTTTATCTCGATATCTTTGATCGGACTTCTTTCCATCGCCAACAGATAATCTTCTTTATCCACAACACTCCAGTCAATAACTTTGTTCAACTCTCTTTTCATAATTATATCCAGCCATATTCTGGTGCTTCGGCCGTTCCCTTCACGAAATGGATGAGCTATATTCATTTCAACATATTTTTCAATAATTTCATCAAATGTTGACTGCGGCATCTTCTCAATATTATCAATTGCAGCTTGCAAATACATAACAGGAGCAAATCGAAAGTTTCCTTTCGAAATATTTACACATCTCACGTCTCCCGCAAAATCGTATATTTCTCCAAATAGATATTTATGAATGGCCGCAAGCATCTCAAAACTTCCTGCTTTATAGTTATCCAAATATCCATTTTCAAATAGCTCTACTGCTTTTTTCTTGCTTATCTTTTCTTCCATTCTCGCAAGTTCTGTGGAATCTGTAATATTAAGCTTATTTTCTAATGCCATATGCTTTCCTTTCCAAATAGAGATTAATACATTTTATTTTTAACCATTTTACCACAGCCAGTATTATTCATACAATATACTCTATGAACTCATAGCAGAACTTTCCATAGTTGATTTCTGTGCAAGCAAAAGGATCCCGCCACCAGACGGAATCCTCCCTTGTATCTTATATGTACTGTTCCGGATCACCATAGTAATCCAAAAGCATAGATTCAAATTTATCATGCACACCGTGCTTTGCCGGTGCCTGTACGATATTCATTCCCGGACTGTGATTGCCCTCGATCAGCTCCAGTCTTCCATCGGAAAGGATTGCCACATCCCAGCCTACCACACGCAGACACGGAAGTGCCTGTGACGCTTCCTTACACAGCGCACAGATTTCCTCCCAGAATGGAATCTGCACACCTCGGAATTGCATACCGGTCATTGGATGTGCGATATAGGTATTGGCACATTCATCGATCCCGTCTGTGTTGATAATACCGGTCTTCGGATCGATCTCGCAGAAAATTCCGCCTCCGTGAGCGTTATCCACATGGAGTCCGTTATTGCCCACACGTAATCCACATCCGAATACTTCAAACCGATCCTCGTTACGGAATGTGATCACGCGCAGCGTGTTCAGTGATGATGGATGGAATACTGCCAGTGATTCATGAGACTCCACAAACTCTTCTGCCAGATATCTTCCCTTGATCATCTTCTGATAGAATTCTTCTTTATCTTCTTTCGCGTCAAACTCTTCCTCTGTCAGACGGATAAATCCGATTCCCCAGCTAGAATACTGTGGCTTCAGCGCAACCACATGATACTTGTGCACAAATGCATCGAACTCTTCATAGCTTGCTTCCGGCACATAGAGCCATCCCCTGCTGACAAACTGTGTAAAATTCTTCAAAAAGCTTAATTTGTCTTTCAGATATTTTTCAGATTCGTTATTATATGGACGCATCAGTCTGGTCGCCTCGATATCTGTCAGATATCTTTTCTGTTCTTCCGGACTTAAGCCATAGAAGCCGAAGATCATATACTCTGACTGAGACACTCGTTTTTCCGGATTGTTTCTGCGCACCTTCAGATAATCATGGAATAACTTACGCTTGGTAAATCCTTCCGGCAGTTCCTTTGTCCCTTCTATATAATGCATGAATTTCTTCTTCAGAACCGGATATGCTCTGAGATTCTTCACAAGATAATTATCCAATAATATGTTTTTCTTCTTTTCCATCTTCCTCTGCTGCTCCCTCTAAACACTTTTGTATCTGTGGATATTTGCCAATCCCATCTAACTGTATAATATTGCCGCCAGGCCAGTGACAGTTCCCTTCGATCAGTTCACAACCATCCGGTGTCACTGCAATGTCCCATCCCACGTAGCCAATTCCCGGCATTCTTTCCATTGCTTCATTTACCAATGTCCTGATCTGCTCCCAGTGTGGAATCTGCAGTCCAGGCATATAATAATCGGTTCCCGGATGTCTGTCGTAGTCCCGGATCTCTGTATTATTTCTTCCAGGTCCCGATACGCATCCTCTGTCAAGATCCAGCGGATATGCGATACCGCCGGAGTGAAAATTATCCGCCACTGCTCCTGCACCACCACATTTCAGACAGGCACCGATCAGATGTATCTGGCCTTTCTGGTCTCTGGCTGTGTTGATCCGAATGGAATTCACACATCCCGGACGGACGTGTTCCAATACTTCATGCTGCACGATACATTCTTCGACCAGCATATCATTTTTCCTGCATTCCTCATAGAATGACGGAATATCTTCTATTTCTTTTGTATGGATCTTACGGATCCCATGCCCCATGATTCCCCGGCTCGGCTTGCATATGATGCATTCATGACCCTTCAGAAATGCCTCAAAGTCTGCCGGTTCCGTATCTGGCACATATCGATATTCCCGCTTTACCAGTCCTTCAAACTGTCGGTAAAACAGATGCTTCTGTGCCATGATCCTGGCATCTTCCTTTGACAACCGCCGGTTCAGCTCCCGGTCTGCCTTGGATGACCTGCCGGAAGTCAGATACTGATAACGCTCTGCATCTTTCAGCTCATAGAAGCGCAGTACCAGGTAATTCTCAGGCGATGCGCCGTGCCGGTAGCCACAGCCTATGGCATCCAGAAAATACCGCATCACAAGCCCTCCCCGCTGTCTGCGGAGACTCTCTGCCATCTTCCATGTTTTCTTAACAGCATTCCACTGTGACATGTCCGTTACTCGCCTTTCCGTTCCTTCAATATCTGCTGCACATTCTCTTCTCCCAGACGTTCCAGGGTACGGCCACCGGCACGGAAATCCGTACCCAGTGCTGCCGATGCGATCTCGATCAATGATGTACACACCGGAACCGGAATATCCAGCACATGTCCCAGTGATTCCATCAACACCAGTCCCTGTGGAATGTCTTCCGTAATATATCTGGAGTTCACGGATGTTGGTCCCTTCGCACGCTCTGGCATTGCCGCATACGCAAAGAATACTTCCTTCGCATCACTCTCATCGTCCAGACTGTTGCGGTATTTGCACATTTCCACATATGGAACCGGCTTCAGTCCAAGATGTTCTAAGATATTCATTTTCTCCTGATCCAGTGCTTCCAGTATCTTCCACGCTGACGGAGTAAATACTTCATGGTACATGCAATAATCACCACCAGTCGCTTCAATCCGCGGAATACTCATGACTGCCCCAACTGTGTGAACAATCATGTTCGGATTGTGAAGCGCCGTCTCGATCACGCTGTCTGCATAGGCAAACGGCGTGCCGAGCTGATCTAATTTGGAAACAGCATAATCTTTCTGATGCATCGGATAGATACCGATCGGATTCCTTACATTGCGAAATCCCACCTTAAATCTTCCCGGTTCCATGATCCGTCCATCGATGAAGCTGCTCTCTGCCTCTGCGATGATCACGCCTTTCGGAATGCCACTTCCAATGGCATAGGCCGTTGACAGATATCCAGGGTTCACTACCACAATCTGCCCCGCTTCCAGATGTGGGAGTATCTTTGCCAACACATCCTGATGATAGCCTGTCTGCACGCAGACAAAGACCACATCCTGTCCTTTTACTGTTTCTATCTCTCTCGTCACATGGGCAATGTGACTTACTTTTTCTTCCCCAAATTCATCCAGCACCATCCTGCCCTGATTCTCAGACAGATACCGGAAGTTATCATCATGCATGGCATGCGATGTCTTGATCAGCGTCACCTCATGACCTTTACCGGCATAGTCTGCTCCAATCGCACATCCGGTATTGCCCGCTCCTACAATTGCTACTCTCATATCCCTCTCCTACATCATGCTTCCAAAGAGAAGATCTGTCTCCGGAAGTCGTTTATTATCCAATGCTGCAGCCGGCGTGAATGTCATTTCCCCGAATCGGACTCCCTGCTCTGTCAGGTACAGATCCACTCTGACAAATGGAAATCCTTCACTCAGCCGGTCCGCTGTCTGAAAGGCTTCTTCCAGTCCCGCAGGTCTGGGAAGCGCAAAGCCTTCCGGTGCATTTTTCGAATCTCTGTTAATACGCATCAACTTAAAATCCCGGTCAAAGAAATAGAACTTCGGCCAGCCTTCTTCTCTGCCTGCGCATACCATCACACAGTACGCTTTTCCATGAAAGCAGTAGAATTTGTAATCCTCCGGAAGTGATCCGTCTGATCCGCCGATATATTCTTCTACGATGATCTTCTTCTCAATCTTCCGATACTGAAGCTCTGAAAAATACGCCCAGAACGGTTCTTTGCCCCATTTGCGGAGTTTCTCCACCGTCGCCGGGATATCCAATTCCTTCTTAGACTGGCAGATGATGTTATATCCACATCCAAAGTTCCATTTCATGGCAAACTGCTCCGGAAGTTTGTCCCATTCGATCTCTTCCGGTGTATCATAGACTGCGATCAGCTTGTTCAGGCAATGCTCCAGTCCACAGTTATCAATGTATTCCCGGACGCAGTATTTGTCTGCGCACTGTCTGACCAGTGGATCCCTGCCATAAGTCTCAAGCTTTAGCTTCAGGATTTTTTCATTTAATGTCTTTGGATCCTTCAGATCCGGAAAACGTCCGAATTTTTTCAGAAATAATAACTTCGTATTCAATCTCGGAGACAGATAGGAAAGCGCTATGTAAAAAGCCTTGGACGCTTTGCTTATCTTCTTCTTTTTCATGCCTCTGCCTCACTTTCCAGGATCAGTTCTTCTGCTGCCGTCAGAGAATCAAGCAGACAGTCGATCACGAACTTTGACCGTTTTACGATCGAACGGTATTCCTGTTTGGAGGACACATACTGGTAGTGCAGCACTTCAATTGAAGGATCGTAACGCACCACACTTTTATCTTTTCTGCACAGCCAGTCCAGAATCTCCATCTCAAAATACATATAGGTCTTCGGATAAAATGGCTCCGGATGCTTTTTCAGATAGCGTTTGGAAAAAATCACGCAGGAACCATGCAGTACACTTCCCTCCGTAGGGATACTGCTGTCGATACACTGTTTTGCTCTTCTTCTGCGCTGTACTCTCTTCCAGATTGCCGGGCTGTTCTTTTCTCCGCTGCTGAGTAACAGCAGGATTGGGTTCTTTGTACGCGCTACCTTTTCCCGTTTCTTTCTTACGGATTCCAGTGAATATCCGTGAAGGCTCTTCGGATTCTGGTGAATACCGGAAAACACTGAGATAATATCCGGCCCCAGCACATCAAACGAATGTCTGCGATAGATTGTTTCCACCTTCGGGCAGAAATCTTTCTGCAAGATCTCCACGTCATTGTTAAGTACCACTACGAAATCCGCCGGCACATTCTCCTGTACCCAGCGCACTCCCATATTATTACCTTTTGCAAAGCCGGAATTTTCCGGATTCAGAATGACTTTAATCTCTGAATCTTCTGTATATTCGTCTAACAGTTCCTGTCCTGTTCCATTCGGCGACGCATTGTCCACGATCACGATCTTCTTGTCGCCTTCCAGTGCCTTGATTCGTTCCACGCATTTTCTAGTCATATCCGCTGCACGATAGTGCAGGATTACAAATGCTATCATTCCGAAACCTTCCTTTCTCTTCCGTTCACACTGCTTCTTATGCTGTCCATAATCCAATATTTCAGATCATATGGATTCTTACTTAATTTCAGGCTCTTTTTAAAATGCTTTGCAGCAAGTGCCGGATCTGTCGGATGCACACGCTTACCCATTCTCCGGTTCATCACTGCCATACTCTTCGGATACTGTTCGTACAGATCCAGATGCTTCTTATATAAATGCAGCAGATGCTGATAAGACGCAACTCGCGCTGAGATACTGTCTGCACCCACTTCCGATTCTACCAATGCCTCTGGCATATACCCCAGGTCAAATGTATTCGCCGCACGGATACCAAAATCCCAATCCTGATACCGCTTGATATTCTCATCAAAGCGCAGTGTCTCCCAGACCTCCCGCTTCATCAGCATGGTCTGTGTACTGGCTCTGTTCTCCGCGAGGAATTCTTCCACCGCATGTTCCTTATGAAAATCATGCACCGGAAAATGAAACTGATTGCCATTTGTCGCTATCCTGTTCATTCCGCAGAAACACATATCCACCTGTGTCTCTTCCAGAAAGTGCACCTGCTTCTCCAGCTTGTCCGGATGCCAGGTGTCGTCACTGTCCTGAAATGCGATCAGTTCACCATCCGAGCGTTCCGCGCCATAATTTCTTGCATAACAGGCGCCATGATTCTCTTCGTATCTGAGATACTTCACTCTAGGATCGCTGATCTCACGGAATAATTCTTCTGTCCCATCCGTCGAAGCATCATCCACTACCAGCACTTCGATATTCTGATAGGTCTGCGCAAGCACACTGTCCACGCAGGCCGGCAGCTTTTCTTTTCTATTATATGTAGGAATAATTACCGAAATCTTCTTCGCTTCCATTAGATATATCCTTCTGTATCTTTCCGTTTTATTACCTGTTTTTTACCGGATATGGAAATGCTGCCTTCATCTGCCGTTTCTTCTCCTCCACCATCTCCGGTAAGATCTGATACTGTTCTTCTATCTCTGTTAACTCCGGCGCCTTCTCTGTGCGCAGATCTCTTGGCTGCGCTTCCACACCGTACGCCGAATAATAATCTTCAAATTTATAACCGTCTCCTAACAGACGGTCTCCAAATACCAGATACATATTCGGGATTCCCAGACTGTCTGCAACGATCAGTCCATGCAGGCTGCTGGAAATAATGTATCTGCACTCTGCAATCTCCTTCACTACCTGTAAAGGATCATCTTTTACATTAATAAACTTTGCGTTATCATAGGATGCCAGCAGCTTCTCCACCGCCGGGTCCTTCAGATCACACAGATGAGGTACAACGCCCACATCATAACATACCTCCGGCCGTTCTTTCAATAACTCTGACGCCAGAATTCCGGCATCTGCCATCGGAATGTCCATTTTCTTTCCCGTCATGCGCTCTACATTCTTTCTGGTAAGCTCTCCTCTGACGGCGCAGAATTCCATATTCCGCTTAAAAAACTTCCCATCCGCATCCGAATAATTGATAAAACCGGTCCCCCACACATACACATGGGGCTTACGGATCCCGTTGATTCGCTGCTGCAGACGCATCATTGCCGAACCATGCAGCGTATACTGTCCCAGACAGCTTCCGATCCCGCAGATCTCCCCATCCAGAAAAGAATGGCGTTCTGCCTCATATCCAAAGCATTCCTTTACGATCAGCTCATTCAGACAGTCTCCCATATTCCGCAATTTCGAATAATACATCTTAATCTTGTCCGGCATCTGTAATTCCTCTACTATCTTACTATTCCAATCTCATAACTACTCGTTCATATCTTCCGTCATCTGCAAACGGAATGTCATTGACCGCATCAAACAGCGGCTGATATCCATAACCATCTGTGATCCATCCATATCCCGCATACTGAGCGGTATTAAATCCCGGAATGGTATTGGCCTCGATCAATACCGGTCCATCCTTTGTGATTGCCACATCCCAGCCGATATTAGAGATCTTCTTGCCAAGCGGCACAGCCCGCTTCAGCATTTCCAGTGTTTTATCCCAATGATTTAGCTGCAGCCCCTTGAAAGCCACGCCCGTCATCGGGTGCACCGTATATTCTTCCATCTTGTTCTGATCCACAGCATCTGTGAGCACTTTTCCCGTACGGATATCCACTACCGCAGTCAGCGCATCCTGGCAGCCATTGGCGATATCTTTGTGCAGTGCCGAAGTCAGCACCGGCGCAAACAGATGGGTTCCGTATGGAGACGTTACCGAATAAAATCGCACCACACTCACTGCACTTGGATTCAGTTCACTCAGCACATTATCCTGGCAGATGTATTCTTCTATGATTCCGTTGCCGCCATTCCGAATGTGATCAAGTGCATCTTTTATATCTTCTGCACAGGTTACCGGCAGGACACGGACACCCTTGCCCATCCCCTTGCAGTTTGGCTTATATACAACCTTGCCGGTTCCTTCCGCCAGCTCTTTCAGTACATCCTCCGTCACATCGGAAGCCTGCACACATTTTCTTCCATAAAATTCATCAAATACTTTGGAAAATATATATTTATTCATCAACATACCGATATAACGTCGGTCTGTAAATTTCTTACGAAATTCCATACGGGACCAGAGTGTAGATACCGTCTTCTTCTGTTCCTGTGTCAGATCATAGAATCCGGTCCATGCATATTCGCCAAAAGAAATGTGATTGTATTTCTTTGCCTGTATAATATCCTTCTCTACTTCAGATGCATTCAGTCCATGCTCTTCGGCATATTCTCTGGCATATAATCTGATATGCTTTCTCGAATTGATAAGTCTTGTAAAACTATTTGTCTGTCCCATATGTATCCTCTTTCTAATTCATCGTTACATTTGCTTTATCAGCTCTTCCAGTTCGTACTTTCTTCCGGTCTTTGTCACCATCTGCATTGCACCCATCTGTGCCGTACAGTTAGCTTCCACCATGCACCAGCCGTGGTCTCTGCTGTAAGCCAGATCCCATCCGCAATAATGATTGTCCGGGATCATCATAGCTGCTTCTTTGACCATAGAGACTGCCTCATCCCACTTCGGAATCTGGAATCCCTTAAATCTGATACCACTGTCCGGATGGCACTCATACGTGTGTCCTTTTTTGTCCGCTCCATCAGTATAAATGACTCCTGTCTCTGCGTCAATGAGTGCACTGACTCCTCCCGCACTAAAATTATCCACAAAGCTATCTCCCCGGCCCATTCGGATCGATGGATGGAATAATTTTATCTCCGGTTCGCCCTCTTCATTCTTAATGATGGCGGTTGGAATACGCAGAGTATTCACGGATCCTGCATGAATCTTCGACAACGCTTCACCCTGTACGATCACTTCTTCGATAACCGCGCCGCTCTTACTGTACTCCTGATGTGCCTCTTCTACAGAATCATACATACCAAGATTCTCTACTCTGACACCGTTGCCAAAAGCTGCATACACCGGTTTCACCACATAGTTCTCATGCCGCTCCGCAAATTCGCGAAGTTTTGCCAGATTCTCTTCGGTCGGTTTTTCATTTTTCAAAATGCGGATAACTTCCCGCTTATACATATCTTTGAATTTCTTATAGGTCCGGTACTTGTTCTCCAGGAGATCGGTATTCTTTCGCTGATTCATGCGCGGATAATAACTCAGACGGATGCCCTCTGTAATGAATGAATTACGATACTCTGCGTCCTGTCCCTCATATCCAAATGTAAAATACTCACTGTAATAAGAACCATATTTAAACAGGCAGCGGATCATATCCCTCTTTAATTTTTTCACATATTTCGGATCGGCAAGTTCCTCCGGCTCCTTATATTTAGCAATGATCTCATCCATTTTATCCTTTTTACATTTATAATAGTACGCTTTGCGGTACCACGGTACGAAACGGTATTTATAATGAAATTTTCTAAGATATTTGCGCAGCACTTTACTTTCCTCCTGGCATGATAAATGCCGCCATGCCAGACTGGCACAGCGGCATCTCTCGCTTTACTTTACTGCTCTTTCTTTACAGCAGCTGTCTTCTTTTTCTTAACGACTTTCTTTTTCTTTGGTGCGAACATGTTCTTGCGGATACGATGTGTCTCATCACGCATGAACTGCTCTTCATAGATACGGATATATCCTGTATCCTGGATCAGCCATTCACCATCGATTTTAACATATTTATCTGTGTAGATTGCAGATCCTTCTACCTGAAGTCCTTCATATGGATCACCCTTAGCGAAGATCAGTCTGTCTTCCAGATACCATTTTCCGTAAGCAACTGTGTCGCTCTCAAACCATACCTGTGGGTTATGTCCCTGATGAAGTGTAATCTCTGTCTTAGGCATAGATTTCTTGAAGTAATCTGTGATTTCCTTTGGTCCGTGGAATACCAGCTTACCATTAGAATATGCTGTCTCGATATCCGGTGCCATTGTAGTCTCAAGTTCATCCCAGTTCTTTGTATCAAGAGCCTGGAAATATTTACTCTTCAGTTCTTTAATTGCCTGTACATCTTTAATCTGCTGTAATTCTTTTTCCAAAGCCTCAAGGCGTTCTTCTACTGTCATTTTTATACCTCCATACCTACTTTATATGCATCAGCTGTTGCGTCAATACCCATACGTACTTTCTTAGCATCGCCGATTACATTGTAAGCGATTCCAAGCTCATCACATTTAGCTGTCAGGTCTGCTGTCGGACGAGACTTAGCTCCTGTAGCAAGTACTAATGTATCGAAGCTACGTGATTTATTGCTTGTCTTCTTGAATTTATCTGTGAACTTGTAATCTACTGTGTGATCACCAATTGCTGTAACCTTGCTGCGGTTGCTCTTCTGGATTGTCTTTCCAGGATATTCGATATCAAGGAACATGCTACGAAGCATACCCATTGCTTTACCAACACGTCTGCTGTCCATGATACGAACATTCTTCTCACCCTTGTTGATCAGGTATGTTGCTGTCTCGCATCCTACCAGACCACCACCAAGGATCAGGATCTCACCTTTGGCTTCTGCCTTACCAGCCAGAACATCCTCTGCTGTAACAATGTCAGCTCCATCTACGCCCGGAAGATCCGGTGTAGCGAACTCAGAACCGATAGCTACTACTACATGATCCGGTTTGATCTCAGCGATCATCTCTGGTGTAACAGTTGTATTTGTCTTGATCTCGATGCCAAGTCTTTCACATTCTTTGATCTCCCAGTCAACAGCTGCTTCAAATTCCTGTTTCTTAGGAGCTTTACCAGCTAATCTGAATCTTCCACCTGCTCTCTCAGATGCTTCGTAGATTGTCGGATTGTGTCCACGTTTCTTCAGGATCTCTGCTGTTACCAGACCACCGATACCTCCACCGATGACCATAACATTCTTAGCCTTTTCAGCCTTTGGCATACCTTTGTATTCCAGGCAGAGCATTGGATTACGTGTACATGTGATATGTGTAGCCTTTGGATCGATAACCTTGTCGTAGCATCCTTCTGTACATCCGATACAACGACGGATCTCATCCTCACGACCTTCTCTTGCTTTATTACACCACTCTGGATCAGCCAGCTGTGCACGTCCAATAGAGATCATGTCGATCTCGCCGTCTTCGATCAGCTTGTTAGCAAGTGCTGGCATGTTAACACGTCCAACACCGATTACCGGGATGTTAACTGCTTTCTTGATCTTAGCGATGTTTTCCATATTGAAACCTGGCTCAAGGTTATATGGCGGTACTTCGTATACTGTTGCAAGGCTTCGTGCATTACCTCTTGAAAGGTCGATTGCATCTACGCCTGCTTCTTCTGCCCAGTTAACGAACTGGATAGTCTCTTCTACAGTTGTATTCTTAGGAAGTAACTCATCTACTGCATCCAGACGCATAAGCAGTGGCATATCCTCTGGCATGTTAGCACGCATCTCGCGGATAACTTCCAGATTGAAGCGGCAACGATTCTCCAGGCTCTGGTTACCATACTCATCTGTACGGTTGTTCAGAGACGGATTCATAAATTCGTGTGGAAGATATGTATGTGCTCCATGGAACTCCAGTGCATCAAATCCAGCTTCTACAGCCAGTTTAGCAGACTCTCCGAACTGCTTAATGATCTCATGGATACGCTCTACTGTAACTGTATCCGGTGTCTCTTCTACGTTTGTCTTGTCAAAGAAGTCAGCCGGTACGAATCCTCCGTGCCAGATCTGAACAGCTGCCTTACCACCATTTTCATGGATTGCTTCAGTTACTTTCTTCAGTTCATCTCTGTCTGCTTCACTATACAGTCCGAAATATAAATACGCATGACATTCTTTACAAATAGATACCAGCTCTACAATGTTCAGTCCGCATCCACCTGCTGCACGTGCTGCGTGGTACTGAATCATATCATCTGCTACGTGATGTTTGTCCTTAACCATCTTGGTATTCATACCAGGAAGTACAATTCTGTTCTTCAGTTCAAGACCTCTCAATTTAATTGGAGAAAACAATGCATCATAACTCATTTTGAAATCGTCCTCTTTTCTTTCATTATTAAATAGGTTAATAGGAGTCATCGTTCCGCCATACGATCCAGACCGGTACGGGAATCACTTGTCTGAATATATAATCGGAAGCTGTTCGTTATACGGTAGTAAATAGTATCTCTAGCTTTACCTTCCCTTTAAAAGCTTGTCTAAATTTTAACACGAGCACATACTATGTGTCGGAACAAATTCCCAAATATAGTGCACAAGCAATGTACAAAAAATCAATTTTTCCTATCACATTTTTCTAATTAATCATTTTTTCTTTTTTATGCTTGTAGTGTTTTTGCATTTTTTGTCTGCATTTGCAGAAGTGAATTGTCATGATTTTTTCGAAAAATGTAGATTATTTAACAAAAAAATGTGAAACACCGTCTTCGAGATTCGTTTATACTATGCTCAACAGATAAATTTTCGATATGTTCAGGAGGGAACAAAATGATCACAGATATGAAAGATGCAAAGATCTTCCAGCCTCTTCAGCTTGGAAGAACAACTTTAAAAAACCGTATTGCAATGGCTCCAATGAGCATGCATTATGAAGCAACTAACGGAACTGTACCAAAACAGTTGGCAGACATCTTCGTCCGTCGTGCAGAAGGCGGCGCAGGATACGTAGTAATCGACGCTGTAACTGTTGACCACAAATATTGGTATATTGGAAAGACTACTGCTCTTGATAAGGACTCTCTGGTTCCTCAGTTCAAGAGATTCGCAACTCGTGTAAAAGATGCAGGAAGCGAACTGATCCCACAGATCATTCACCCGGGTCCGGAATCTATCTGCGCCATGAAAGGTATTACTCCGATCGGACCATCTATAAATACAAATGCAAATGGTGATGTTTCAAGACCGGCTACTATTAAAGAGATCCAGAAGATCATCAAACAGTACGGAAAAGCTGCACGCCGTGCAGAAGAAGCAGGATGCGGCGGTATCGCATTACACGCAGCACATGCTTACATGCTTCCAGGTGCATTCCTTTCTCCACTGCGTAACAAACGTATGGATGAATACGGCGGAACAATCGATAACCGTGCTCGTTTGATCCTTGAGATCATTGAAGAATGTCGTAAAAACGTAAGCGAAGACTTCCCGATCATCCTTCGTATCTCTGGTTCAGAGCGTATCGAAGGTGGTAACAGTCTGGAAGAAATGTTATACCTTGCTCCGAAGTTCGAAGCAGCCGGCGTTAATATGTTAGAAGTATCCGGTGGTGTTCAGTACGAAGATATGCAGGATATCATCCCATCACACAGCAAGAAGATCGGACGTAACGTATACGAAGCTTCTGAGATTAAGAAAGTTGTTAATATCCCTGTATTCGTTGTTGGTAAGATCAACGACATCCGCTATGCTGCAGATATCGTAGAGCGTGGACTGGTAGACGGTGTTTCTCTCGGACGTCCGTTACTTGCAGATCCTGATCTTCCGAACAAAGCCCGTGAGAACCGTTTTGATGACATCACACCATGTGCTTCATGCGGCGGACGTTGTGTAACTCCTAAGGATCCACAGCATCCGGTATGTCAGTGTCACATCAACCCATTGGTTGGTCACGAATACGATTATCCATTTAACCCGGTTGATACTCCGAAGAACGTACTGGTTGTCGGAGCAGGTCCTGGCGGAATGTACGCAGCCGTAATCGCAGCAGAGCGTGGACATCACGTAACTGTTTGGGAGAAGAATTGTCAGGTCGGCGGACAGCTTGCACTGGCTGTTGTTACTCCTGGTAAGCAGGAAATGTGTAAATGGTTATCACACCTTACATACCGTGCTAACAAAGCAGGTGTTACATTTGAATTCAACAAAGAAGCTACTGTAGATGATATTAAGGAATTTGCTCCTGATGCAGTTATCGTAGCTACCGGTGCAAGACCGTTTGTTCCACCATTCATCAAAGGTCTGACCGATTACCCTGTAACTACTACTCATGATATCCTGAGCCGTAAGGTGACCGTACCGAAGGGAACTGTATGTATCCTCGGTGGTGGAGAAGTTGCCTGCGAGACAGCTGAAATGCTGATGACAGACGCTCGTCCGGCTTCCTTTGTAAAAACAGGAAGCATCGGTGATGTAGAAGTAACTCTGGTAGAAATGATGCCACAGCTTATGACAAATGTATGTCTGCCGAACCGTAATGTACTGATGGACAGCCTTCACAGATCAGGTGTTAAGAGCTATGTTAACGCTAAGGTTCTGGAAGTTACTGATCACGATGTTAAGATCCAGTACACAACAGACGGAAGAGAAGAATGGCTGAGAGGTTTCGACCATATCGTAGTCGGAATGGGCTCCAGAAATTATGATCCATTCTCTGAAGAACTGAAGAAGTTCGTACCGGAAGTAAGAGTTATCGGAGATGCTGTAAGAACAGGTCTTGCAAGCAAAGCTCTTCATGAAGGATACTTCGCTGGATACGAGATTTAATAAAACATATTTCCCTCATACTTTTATTAAGATTGCAGATGCTTTTTTCAGTGTCTGCAATCTTTTTTTACCTCTTTTTCGACATGTTGTAATTTTTCATTTTTTGTCCTGTCAAAGATTTGACATTCTCCGTTGACTTCGATTTTATTATATGATAGTCTTAAATCAAATGTTTGTATAAATGTTTGTATTTTTGTACAATTTTTGAGGGAGTGAGCCATATTGAAAAACAGAATCCGCCCTTTATGTGAGACACCGCGCGACGGCATATTCTGCGGTCCTGACAAATATCTCACATTACAGGAACACACCATAACCAGCGAGATGTTTCCGGTGATGGAATACGACAGTTACTTTATATTGGTAAAAGAAGGACATGGTAATTTTGTGATCAACGGAGAAGAATTTTCCGTCGAACCTGGTTGCGTATCCTGGATCCAGTGCTCTCAGGTACTCACTGTCTGTCCTGATTTTGGAAATAATCTCGTACTCTGGATCTGTCCTTACGACTACCAGCTTCTGAGCTATTACTCATTTAGCAATATTGCTCCAACTAAAGAACTTGAGATTGTCAATAATCTCCCGGTGATCGGCCCTGATGGTGATGAGGTAAAAGAGATTATCCACTTATTCCATCAATATCGGAAGCTTTCTAAAAGACATTCTCACGGCTCTTCAATTATTCGAAGTTCCTATCTTCGCAGAATCGAACTTTTATATAACCGGTTTGCCAAAAGTATGAAGTCCCATTACAAATTCAGCAACCTGCCGCTGAGCCGCAAGGTCAGTCTGTATATTGCAGTGCACAGCACAACTGCACTGACCTGCGCAGATGTAGCGAAAGCAGTTGCGCCATCAGTCAGTGAATCAGCCCTGAATCATGCGCTCCTTGTTGCAACAGGTCTGAATTTTAATCAATATCTGAACCGGCTGCGGATTGCGCATGCGATGTCGTATTTTCTCTATGACAGTCTTCCGTTTGACTACATATCCTCGATATCAGGATTTAATATGGAGATTACATTCTTCCGACGTTTCAAATCTCTGATCGGTGTGACACCGCAGACTTATATGAAAAGGACGCTCAGCAACGGAAAGCATCACCCTGTATACCGCACCACTATTATGAACGAAACTCTGATCTCCGCGATCAGCTATCTGTACGAAAACATGACAGATCCTATTGACGCCGAAACACTTACCAAAGAACTGTACACTTCAGAGAATATTCTGCGTGTCCAGTTTAAGAACCGTCTGAATTCCAGTTACAAACAGGTGCTGTCCCAGTTCCGCGTGCGTTATGCCGAAGCACTGCTCACTACAACTTCACTGCCGACAGTGGATATTGCTATCGAATCCGGCTTCGGCTCAGACCGCACCATGGCGCGGGTATTTTATAATATCAACGGCATATCTCCGGGAGAATTCCGCAAAGCCAGAAAACTCCCTCAAAAAGCCGGTAAATAGCCAGCATCTGCGTCTGACCTATAAGATTACACTCAAACTATACACAGGAAGGCGATAAACTATGCAGAAAGATATACCACAGTCTGTTGACCCTGATGAGCCAAAGACTCCCGGGCACGCCATTTTTTCCGGCGCCCATGACTACTTTGTAAATAATGTCCTGCCTGATACGATCCAGGCGCATGTGAGTCGTTATCAGACTCCTACCTCTTATGCCAACAACCGGGATCAGACATTTATTCTTGTCCGTTCCGGCAAGGGAAAAGCATTAATCAACGGTCTGGAATATAACTTGAGACCCAATACACTGATCAATCTCGGTCCATTTCACCGTTACCGTTTTCTACCATCCAAAGGAACTCCCTTGGAAATTGCAGAAGCACGTATGAACAGTTCCACCTATGTATATATGATCGCTAATCCTTACCTGAAATGTGAACAGTTGACTGTTCCGTCTCAGCCTCCGGTCGTATATCTTAAAGGTCTGTCGGCTGAAATTGCCAATGAATCTATGGACGGACTGCTCCACGAAGCCATGAATGATTCAACAGACCGTATCCAGCTCTGCTTCTGTTATATGATGAATTTTCTTGGAATCATCACAGATCAGATGCCAAAAGCATATTTCGCATCAAGTACGATGCATAACAAGGATAAAAAGTAATTTCTTTAACAAAGTCAATTATTTGAGAAAGGTTTTCGTTATTTGTTAATTATAACCAAGCCTTTCTCTTTTAGTCCCGATATTTTAACCATTTTCTACAGATAGTTTTATCTTTTTTCACTTTGTCACTCATTTTGATTATAAATGTTAATTTTTTGTCGGTTTGTTCTGAATAAAATTTACACTCTGATACCGTTTAAAGCCTGGTTTTGCTGTTAAAATATTATCAGTCATTGATATGACGTATCGGTAGTAAATTTTCGAAGGAACGGGAAACTTTCGGAAAACAACAAAAAACCAAAGAGAATATCAAGAAAAAAAGAAAGGGGATTCATTCAAATGTTTGAAAAAGAATTCGAAGGAAAAGTTGTATTAGTAACAGGCGGAAGCACAGGTATTGGTTATGCAACCGTTAAATCATTCCTTGCAACCGGAGCTAAAGTATACTTCTTAGGAAAACCAGGTGAGGATTTAACAAAACAGACAGAAGAGCTGAAAGCTATCAATCCTGATTACGACTTTGCGTCAAACACAATCGACCTTTGCGATTACAAAGCAGCTCAGGCACTCTATGCTGAGATTGAAGAAAAATGGGGTCGTCTGGATGTTCTGGTTAACAACGCTGGTGTAGACAGCAGTTTACCGATCCACAAGATGAAACAGTCTCAGTGGGATTACGTCATGAACGTTAACCTTAAGGGAATGTTCAACCTTACAAAATACGCTATCAAGTACCTTAAGAAGACAAAAGGATGTATCGTTAACACAGCATCCGTTGCCGGTATCTACGGTGCAGGATGCGGATGCCCATACCCAGCTTCTAAGGGTGGTGTTATTGCTTTCACTAAGTCTATGGCTTGGGAGCAGGCATACGCCGGAATCCGCTGCAACGCAGTAGCTCCTGGTGTTATCGATACCAACCTGCTTGCAACAGTTCCTCCATTCGCTAAGAAGAACCTTGCAAAACAGATTCCTCTTGGATATATTGGAGCACCACAGGAAATTGCAAATGCGATCCTGTTCCTGTCTTCAAGCGCAGCACAGTATATCACAGGTGTTACACTGCAGGTAGACGGTGGATATGTTCCACACAACACAGTAGGCTAAGCCGAATTAAGCCAAATAAGAATTTAAGCAGATACACAAAGGAGACGTCATTGTGAGTACCAAGCACTTTAATATATTTAATACTGGCGAAAGCAGTTTTTTTACACCGGGAGTACAATTAGCTAATATAGCAAGAGTCAAACCGGATGCTCCGGCCATCGTATATATTAATCCGGAGAACAAAGAGTCTGTCATGACCTGGCATTCTCTCGAAGTGCTCTCCAATCGTATCGCGTGGTATCTGCTGGAACAGGGAATCAAGCCGGGCAAGAGCGTCATTGTCGCTCTGCCCAACATTCCCACCCACATTGCTCTTGCTTTTGGAATCTGGAAGGCAGGTGGATGCTATGTACCGGTTTCTCCGCGAGTACCCCGCAAAAATATGATAGAAATATGCGAATGTGTATCTCCATCACTGGTTATCACCAATCGTTGGAAACCAGAAGGATGCTTAAGTCTCAGTTCTTCCGAACTCAAGACGATCAGCGAAGATTACCCGGAGCATATGCCTCCTGACATTATGGCGGTTCCAAATCTTGCTAACTGCTCAGGTGGTACTTCTGGCAAGACAAAAGTTATTGAGCAGGATATGGCAGCCGGTGAAAGCGATGAAGGTCTCAAAACCTGGTTTGCAATCTCCGGTATGCGTTTTGAAATGCGCCAGTTACTTGCCGGTCCATTATTTCATGGTGCACCGCATTCTGTAGCATTTAACGGGTTATATTGTGGCAATACATTATATATTCCTTCCTGCTTTGACGCAAAAGCAATTGTAGCATTGATCAAAAAATATAAAATCGAATATGTACAGATGGTTCCTACTCTCATGCAGAGAATTATCCGTCTTCCGGATTTCAACCCGGAGGATCTGCAGAGCCTCGAAGTATTCTGTCACACCGGTGGCGTCTGTTCCGCAGACTTAAAACGGAAGTGGTTTGACATCCTTCCCCCGGAAAAGATCTATGAGATTTACTCTATGACAGAATGTGTCGGTATGACATCTATCCGGGGCGATGAGTGGCTGGCTCACGAGGGTAGTGTAGGTCGAATGCCATGCGGAGAAATTGCGATCCGCGACAGCGAAGGTCACAATCTTCCAATCGGCGAAACCGGGGAGATTTTCATGTCCTGGGGGCCGAACAAGCCAAAGGTTACATATAAGAATATAACCCCTCTGGAAAGTGATGAAAATGGCTTTCGCAGTGTGGGCGACATCGGATACGTAGATAATGAAGGGTATCTTTATTTCAAAGACAGGCGCAGTGATATGATTGTCACTGGTGGCGAGAATGTCTTCGCTGCTGAGATTGAATCTGTCCTGAAGAAACATAAAAAAGTAAATGACGCTGTTGTCGTCGGACTTCCTGACAAAGAATGGGGACATCGCATTCATGCCTTTGTCGAAACAACAGAACTCGTCAGTGATAAAACACTGATCAAATTTGCACTGAATTATCTGCCTCCATATAAAATACCAAAATCATTTGAACACACTGACCACATCCCACGGAATGAGAGTGGCAAAGTCGTCCGCAGTCAACTGGTCGAGGATTATTTGAAACGACATGCGGACACGTGTTCTTCTTCAAGTACGAAAGGGGAAAAACATGGAGAATAAAAAATTCAAAGGCTGGGGAGTCTTAGCTGCAGCCTTTATCATGTCATTTATACCTACCGGAATCATGAGCAACTGTTTTTCACTGTATATGGCTCCGGTATGTGAAAACCTTGGATTCAGCACAACCAGCTGGTCAATGGTTAACCTGATCGCATCCTTTGCAAGTGCCATCGGTGCTATGGTCATCGCAGGAATGTATCAGAAGAAAAATATGAAAATCACTATGGTTATCGTTACAGCCGGTACATGTATCTGTTGGTTTGTAGCAACACTCTGCACAGCCATCTGGCAGTTCTATCTGGTATTTGCGCTGTCTAACATCTTTATGGCCGGTCTTACACAGCTTCCGATCTCTATGCTGGTTACAGCATGGTTTGAAGATAAGCGTGCTACTATGATGTCTATCGCTTACGCAGGCGGCGGACTCGGCGGAGCTGTATGGGCTCCTGTAATTTCCCGCTTCATCTCTGCAAGCGGTACAGGCTGGAAGACAGCTATGCTGTTCTCCGCTGGTGTTGTTGCTGTAGTTATGATTCTTACCGCTCTCTTCCTGGTAAAACGTTCACCGGCAGAGTACGGAACAGAGCCATATCGTACAGGTGACAGCAAAGAAAAGGAAAAAGAAGCTACACAGAATTCCAACGCATGGATCGGTGTATCTAAGAAGACTGCTACCAAATCTGGTGCATGGCGCTGCATAATCGGTGTTGTAATGTTCACTGGTATCCTTTCAGCCGGTGTAACTACACATGTACCTAACTTTGTAACTTCAGTTGCTCAGGACGGCGGATCACTTCAGGGAACAATCCTCTCTGTATACTCTATCGTATCTATCATCGGTATGGTAGCAGGTGGTGCACTGATGGATAAGATTGGTATCCGCAAGACAGTTCTTGGCGCAGCTGTTCTGGTAATCATCGGACTTGCAAGCTTATATGCATATTCTGTAACCGGTACTACAGCAATCGCATTTGGATATTCTATCTTCTTTGCAATTGCAATGTTCCTGCCTAAGGTACTTCCGTCAGTACTTATGTCTAAAGTATTCGGAACCAAAGACTACGGTGCTATCTATGCATTTGCTAACCTGTTCTTCCTGATCGGTGCTGCATTCGGTTCCGTACTGACATCTATCATTCAGGGAATCGTTGGATACGGCATCACATGGATCGTTTACATGTTTGTTGCTATCGCCCTGTTCCTGTGCGTATCCGGTGCAATCAAGGGCGGCGAGAAACTGCAGGCTAAGTATCCTCAGGGAGATAACTAAGAATTAATTATGCACTTAATGCAATTAATTTAAGAAAGGATGAATAACATGAAAGAGATTAACAACAAATTAACTCAGAAATTTGACGAATACCCAACATTTGGTGTTCTTCAGGGCGTAAAGGTATTCGTTACGGGTACTAATATCGCCGGACCTTTTGCCGGTTCTCTGATGGCTGAAATGGGTGCTAAAGTACTTCAGGCAGAGGCACCTTCTATTGCATGCCAGACAAGAGGTACTCTTGCATGGTCTCAGAATCATCGTAATGAGTATTCTATCACAATCAACGTGGCTAAAAAATCAGGACAGAAAATCTTCCTGAAATGTATCGAATGGGCAGATATCTGGATTGAAGCCGGACGTCCGGGTTCCTATGCTAAACGTGGTCTGACTGACAAAGTTTGCTGGGAGCACAACAAGAAGCTGTCTATCGTTCACGTATCTGGTTACGGACAGTTCGGACCATCGAAAGACAAACCGTCTTACGACGTATCCGGACAGGCAATGGGTGGATATATGTACATGAACGGTGTATCTCCTACATCAGGACCGTTGAAAGTTAATCCTTACCTTTCTGACTACATTACAGCTTACAATGCTTGTATTGCAGCTATGGCAGGATATATCGGAGCACAGAATACAGGCGAAGGAGATTCTTGTGACGTAGCTCAGTACGATACCATGTTCCGTCTGCTGGACAACTACCCGGCAAACTGGTTCAACAAAGGTTACCCGAAACAGGGCGAGCCGGTTCCATATCGTACAGGTAATAAGAGTGATATGGCTTCATGCTTCTCATTCTACGACACCAAGGACGGCGGTGCTATGTTCGTAGCTATCGTTGGACAGGGACCTGTAAAACGTGGATACCCGATCATCGGAATGGGCAAACCTGGTATCACAAAAGGAATTCCGAAGAACTGTACCGGATTCCCTCTGTTTGACCCACGTGGAAAACAGGCAGATGAGCTGTGTGCAAAATTCTGTGCTGAGCGTACATGTGATGAACTGGAAGAAATCTTCAACAAAGCTGCTATCCCATGCCAGAGAGCATATGGACCGGCTGATATCGAAAAAGATCCTCAGTACGAAGCACGTGAGAACATCGTTGAATGGGAAGATCAGTGCTTCGGTAAGATGAAAGGTATCGGACTTACCAACATCTTCAAGAAACATCCTTCACAGATCGTTGCTGCTGCTCCTTGCTTCGGTGAGCACAACCGCGAAGTACTCGAAAGCTTCGGATATACAAAAGAAGAGATTGATGCTATGTATGATAAGGGAGATCTGGTAACATGGACACCTGCAGATACAGCAAGAATCAAAAACTTCGTAGAGTGGAACTTCTTCTGGGATCCGGAAAATCAGGCAAAACGTATTGGTCTGGAATATCCACCGAAAAAAGACAAATAAGAAATTAATTCATTCCTTATATGAACCGACTGCAGAGCAATCTGCAGTCGGTTTTATTTAATGAGAAAATCAAGAACTTAACCGCCCGGCGCAATCGAGTAGGCCAACACCTACTCGACGTGCAATCAATGTCATCTCGCCTGTCGGCTCGATGAACATTGGCCGCCATATAGAAATTCGTGCAAGCACGATTTCTGCATAGCGGCTTATTGCACAAAAAAAGCCTCAGGTACTTCCTGAAGCTTTTTTCAAAAGGCGCCAACCAGATTTGAACTGGTGATAGAGGTGTTGCAGACCTTTGCCTTACCACTTGGCTATGGCGCCATACGATATATGAGTGCTCTTCCCGAGACACTCATATATTATACCATTCTTTTTCTATTTCGTCAACATTTCTTCGACCTCTTCTTGCTCTGGCATGGATCGGATTGCACCTTTTTTAGTAGTTACGATCGCTGCTGCAGCATTCGCAAAATCAAGGATTTCGGTCAGATCCTTCTCGGTCAGATTATCAATGCCTCTTTCCAGCACACCATTCAATGCACTTCCACAGAATGTATCTCCGGCACCTGTCGTTTCCACGGTATCCACCCGGTATCCTGCCTTTTCTACACGCATACCCTTATAGTATGCACGGCTTCCATCTTTACCCATTGTAAGGAAAATAAGCGGGATATGATACTTCTCCTGCAGATACTGGATTCCTTCATCATAATCTTCTTTCCCGGACACAAACTGAATTTCATTATCGGAAATCTTCAATATATCACAATATCGGAACCCATATTCCATCATCTTCTTTGCTTCATCCAGAGACTTCCACAGCGGTGGTCTGAGATTCGGATCCAGTGAAATCAGGCATCCAGCCTCTTTTGCCACTTCTAATGCTTTTTTTGTTGCGCTCCTGACCGGCTCATCTGTCATCGATAATGTTCCAAAATGAAAAATCTTTGCCTGACGGATCACATCATAATCGACTTCTTCTTCCCGGAGCATCATATCCGCTCCCGGCTTTCTGTAGAAAGAAAAATCGCGATCTCCATCCGGGAAAGTATGTACAAATGCAAGCGTGGTCGGAATCTCTTGATCCATCCGAAGTCCTGTCGTATCTACTCCCACCTCTTCTATTGTTTCTTTCAGTAATTTTCCAAACTGATCTTCTCCGACTTTACCAAGGAATGCTGTCTTTCTGCCAAGCTTTCCAAGCATGGCAAGCACATTACACGGCGCCCCTCCCGGGCATGCCTCAAAACAGTTATTTCCCTGTTCACTCTGTCCATTCATTGCAAAATCTATCAACAGCTCACCCATGGCCGCTACATCATATTTCTTTTCCATCGTCTCTTCCTTTCATACAGTATTTTCACATAGTTCTATATTCTTACATACCACCTATATACATCTTCTGATCAATATCCCAGATTATCATTCACCAGAATCACCTTGATTCGTTTCGGTGCCTTGGAATAACGGGTTACCAGAAACTGGCTGCAAATTGTATCCGGTGATTTGCAGTCTGCGCAGGAACCTGTCTTCTTACACGGTGTCTGAATATCAAATCGCTGTGCGTTAACTGGTGCCGCCAGGTTGCGCGCTCTCGCCCATGCATCGTCCAAATCCTTAACTACTTTATTCATCCCAACAATCATCAGCACATGTTCCGGCCCCCAGGTAATCGCTGCCACACGATTGCCTTTGCCATCGATATTGACCAGTATTCCATCTTCTGTAATAGCGTTTGTACTGCTGAGAAAATAATCGCACCCAAGACACTGAAGTTCTACGCTTCTTTTCTCTTCCGGCGTACTACATGCATCTCTGTTATACACCGTATAATCGCCGGAACAGACTGCATCCTTCAGCCCGATATCTGCTATCGATACAGATCCTCCCCAGCCAACGCCGCTGCCAGCCGGGATCAGCGCAAGTGCAATCTTAAGCGCTTCTTCCTTCGTCTCCGCATAGTGACCTTCCATATTTCTGGATTCCAGTCCCCTGATGACCTTCTCAGCAAGTTTTCTGTTTCTCTCCGATATCATTTTATTCATAATATCCTCCTATCCTCGCATTTTCATAAAATACAATGCCACCATAATCCTCGTACGATTCTCGTTGCTCATTATATCGTATCCCAGAATTTCTTTCACTTTATTCATTTTATAATTCATCGTATTCTTATGGCAGTACATTGCCTGTGCCGTATGCACAATGCTGCATTCATTTTCAAAAAATGCTTTTAATATATCCAGATAATCTGTGTTTTCTTTTTCATCATAGTCTATCAACTCGCCCAGCACCTCTCTGATAAATGCTTCTCCGGTGTCTTCATGTCTCAGATCCGACAGTACTTTATATACGCCCAGTTCATCGTATACCAGAAGATTTGTCGCAATCGCTGTCTTTGTCAGCTGATATGCCACCATCGCATGTTCGTAGCTGTCTTCCAGATCCTGCAGACGCATTACCATATCGCCAATTCCCACATAGACCTGCATATCCTGCTTACAGATCTTCTGGAATATACGCCAAACCTGCTTTACTGTCTTATCTGCTACCATGATCAGAAGCCTGTCCTCATCTGTCACGACAACTCCTCGAAAATCCGAATACTGAAGCTGTTTTGCCAGTTCCTGAAGGCGCTTATTCTCTTCACCATCCCGGTAAGCATGACAGCTCAGGATTGCCATAATATAATGCATATTACGATAAAATCCATTATGCTCAAAATGATGCAGATATGCCGCCTCATGCCCCGGATAATAGATCGCATTCTTAAGTGCCTCATTCAAATTCGTATCCCGCTGTTCATTCTCCAGAAGAATAGATGCAAATATGCGCATTACATCAAGATACGGTGTCTTCCATCCACTTGAGAATAATGGAAACTTTTTCCTATTACAATAGTCCACAATCCTCTGCGGATAGCAACTTCCTTCATGAAGTGACAATACCAGTCCTCCTGTCCCGGCCTCAATCAATCTCTGCACAAAATCCATCAGCCATTCCTCAGACGTATACTGAATCCCCGCACTGAATATCAGTTCATCGCCATGCAGCAATTCGATAAACTCCGGATTTTCTACAATGTGCGTCCATCCAATCACCTTATGGAAACAGCTCTTTGTAACCAGGTGCATATCATACATCGGCTCAACTTCCCGATACAGTTCTTCCAATGCAACCGCCATATCTTACCCTTTCTGTCAATAAATTCAATTTTACCGCCATAAAATCATACACTTTTTTGTCCTATCACTTCTATTTTATCAAAATTGTGCTCGAAGCACAATTAAAATGATATTTTCTGTAGCAAAAGGATATGTACCATTACCATATATCATGATATATTGTTCATGAACACAAATGCATGATATTCATGCATCCCCCGAATCGTGTTCACATTCAATCTCCAGATTGCTAAAAGACTGCGTAACCACGCAGCCTTTTTTAGTTCAACAGACAGTTATTTAGTCTATGGTATAGAACTGCATATCGTTGTGCTTGCACATAAGAATATGCAGTTCTATACCATTACGGCTCTGAATAGAGCTGCCGCCTGTCTATGAGTAAAATATACGCAGTTTTGCTGCGTCTGACATCGTTAGATGGCAGATTTTACGAATAGTCCGGGCGGGGCTGAATATCTTCCCAGCAGGCAGTAACTCCGCTGCCGCCCGTCTATCCTATCTTTTCTATAATCTTATCAAGTATTACGCCTGCCACTTCTTCTTTTGACATGAGTTCCTGCTCTTCTGCGCCATTCTTAGTTATCAGCGTTACCACATTCGTATCTCCTGCAAATCCGGCTCCTGTCACCTTCAGATTATTGGCCACGATCATATCTGCATTTTTCTTCTTTAACTTTTGGGATGCATTTTCCAACAGATCCTGCGTTTCCATAGCAAAACCACACAAAAACTGTCCATCCCTCTTGTGCGCCCCGAGATACCCAAGTATATCCTGCGTCCGTTCCAATCCGATAGACATCTGATCATCCGACTTCTTGATCTTTTCCGAGCTGACAGCTGCAGGTCTGTAGTCCGCTACCGCCGCTGCCTTGATAATAATATCTGCCCACTCACTTCTCTCTGTAACTGCCCGAAACATATCTTCTGCACTGGTCACGCTGACCCGCTCCGCAAAAAGCGGTGCCGCAAGTGCCGTATGTCCACTGACCAACACGACCTCCGCGCCTCTGAGTGCACTGATCTTTGCAAGACTATATCCCATCTTACCGGATGAGTGATTGGTAATATAGCGTACCGGATCCAATGCTTCCTGTGTTGCGCCCGCTGTTACCAGCACATGTTTCCCTGCCATATCTTTTTCAAATGCACAGGCCATCAGAATATACTGAAATAATTCTTCTGGCTCCAGCATCTTCCCCTTACCGATATCTCCGCAGGCAAGGTGTCCGCTTGTCGGATGTGCGATCGTCATACCATATTCTTCCAGCTTACGCATATTATCCTGCGTCACCGGATTCTCATACATGCGAGTATTCATAGCCGGTGCTACGATCTTAGGACAATCGCAGGCAAGAACAGTTGTAGTCAGCATATCGTCAGCCATACCATGTGCAATCTTTGCAATAATATTCGCCGTAGCCGGCGCGATCATCACTACATCAGCCTCTTTAGCCAATTCTACATGCTCCGTACTATATTCGTGATTCCTGTCAAACGTATCCGTCAAACATCTTCTCCCTGTAAGCGACTCGAACGTCAGCGGAGCAATAAACTGTCTGGCGTGTTCTGTCATGATTACCTGTACCTGCGCTCCTGCTTTTACAAGAAGGCTTGTAAGTGTTGCACTCTTGTATGCTGCAATACCTCCTGTTACACCAAGAACTACTGTCTTCCCCTTCAACATAGCCATATTCTTATTCTCCTTCATTAACAGATCACCGCCACATCTTCCACAGACTTTCTCTTTGGCATATCTGGTGATACAGTTCCATATCCCACACCAATCACAGATACTACCATCTGCTCCTCCGGGATACTCAAAATCTCATGCAGCTTCTTCTCATCGCGGATTCCCATAACCAGCGTTCCAATTCCCATCTCAGCCGCTTTCAACAGCAGATTTTCATTCGCCAGTCCAAGATCATAGATCCCCCAGCCATTGCCAAGTTCATTCGTTGGCTCTCCACTTCTTTCATAACCGGAGCGATTCTTAACCACTGCTGTAACGATCAACGCAGAAGCTCCCTCTACATTATTGGCATTAAATTCCGGCAGGCACTCAGTACGTACCTTTTCAAACATATCCTGAGAAAGTACACAATAATATCTTGCTGTCTGGCTGTTCTTCCATGATGGCGCATAAATTGCTGCCTGAATCATTTCCCTGATCTGTTCCTCTGACACTTTCTTTTCTGCGTCATACTTTCTAATGCTGCGTCTTGATTCTATAACTTTCTGAAATTCCATACTGCCCTCCTGCTCTTCTGTCAAAATGATTAAGCTGTATTCTTATAATGCTAGCCTTATTTTAACACATGTCCCTGATTGAGACAATGAATTTTAGTTTACAGAGTCCGCAGGTGAATCTTCTTTATTTCACCTGCGGACTGCTTCTTTCAAATCTATTTTTCATTCACCAATATCGGTACACCTGCATCCTCGTACATTCCACCCTGTGATGTCTGTTTCCCGATTTCTGCGATAATTTTGGCACTGTCCCAGCCCAGGCTCTCGCATTCTGCATATGCCTTTTCCACATTGCCATTCTCCAGATATGCACGAATTGCACGGTATTCAATTTCATCCGGTGCTTTTGCGATATCCTGGCCTTCATTCCAGATCACCTTTTTATCCGACATTGTCTTACCATAAAATACAACCTGTTTCGCATAACAAGTATACTCCTGCTTGGTTTCTTCTGATATTCCTTCTAATCTGACCGGAAATATGATGGTACTCTGCTTAATCTCCGGTTCAGAGACAGTCTCCCAGAAAGTTCTTCCTCGCATCCGATATTCCAGCGTCTGTTCTTCATTCTGATCGCTTAACTCTGCCGGATCCTTAAGCCCTGTCATGGATTGTATTCCAATACTCTTACTGCTCTTTAATATACAATATATATCACCACCTGAAAGCTGATACAATTGGGTTACTTCTACATCGCCGGACGCAATACCATAGAGCATTTCTGAATACCCCCACTCGCTATCCGTTATATGGTTGCAAAAAACATGTCCACCGATTATAACTGCCACAATCAATACGATACCGATAACTGCTTTCAATGTTGTTCGTCTTTTTATTTTTTTCATAATTTGAGACGCACTTTTCTGTATCTGAAGATCTGATTCTGTCTGGGTCTGCACCTGTATATCCTGCATTTTTTCAGACGCTTCATAGACCCATCTGCACTCCTGGCACTCTGCAATATGATCCTCTACCATTTTTCTGCTCTCTTCCTGCAGGCAGTCATCTTCATATAACACCAACATATCCTGTACAATCGCACATTCCTTCTTCATATTCACCGTCCGCCTTTCTGCATCAACTGCTGAATCTTAATCTTTGCTCTGTGAAATGTCACCCTCGCCCAGCCTTCTTTTCGTCCGAACACCTCACCGATTTCACGGTATGACAATTCTCCTAATACCCGCAGAGTAAACACTTCTTTATATGGCTCTTCCAGGTCGTGCAGTATCCGGTAGATTTCCATGGATTCCTGCCGTCTCCCCACCTGCTCATCCAACGCTCTCTCTAACTGATTACTCCTCAGCCTGTCCTCTTCCAGCTCTTTCGGACTATCGCTTATGACTTCACGCCTATGTTTTTTCTTCCAGGAAAAGTAAGTATGTTTTGCAATCTGACACAGCCATGTTCCCAACTGGCATTCCCCTTTAAACTTATGAATGGCTTTCATTGCACGAAAGAATGTTTCCTGCGTCAGTTCTTCCGCAGTCTCTCTGTTTCCATCCAATGACAGCAGATAATAATACACTTCTTTATAATATCGCGCATATATTTCTTCAAATTGCATCTCCTCACCCCCTTTGCCAATAAGACTCCGCACACAGCATTTCGTTACAGCAAATATAAATTTATTTGATTTTTTTAAAATCTGATATCCGAAATTTTATACCCGATCAATCTTCCTGATTTTCCTGTCATAGGTATAGACTCCATTCACTTCTTCTTCGATATCTGACCACTGCGTATAAACGCTGGCACAAAGTCCTTCTGAAATCAGTTCCCGCATCTTATCTGCCCGTTCTGTACAGCGTTTATTTAGCTCTTCTCTGGTCTTACATGCTCCATATCCGTATTGTTTTTCACACGCCGTATGTCCGCTTACCGGATAACTGTATCCTCCGTATTCCGATAATGCTGATGCGCGCTTTCTTTCCGGACGAATAAATAGTCCAAAGAAATAATTATGCAGGCTTGAGAAATCTCCGCCACCCTGATCAAACCACCCGCTCGCCTGATCGATCAGACGATCCGGATCCATTTCACGCAGAAGCCTTGTCATATCCTCCGTCTGGAACTGTCCCCAGCCTTCATTGAAGATTACCCAGGATGCGATGCTCGGATGTCCTTTCAGTACATACACCGTCTCACGCATTTCCCGGACAAACTCCAGACGTCCGGCCTTATTCTTTCTGGAAAGCAGGCTCGGATAAATGTCTCTCATCGGAATCTTAAGCCACGACATTACCGTTGCGAGGTAAGTCACAAACCAGTGCTTATATCGTTCCCCGCCATTTACCATATCCTGCCATACTACGATGCCAAGGCGGTCACAATGATAATACCATCTCTGCGGTTCGATCTTAATATGCTTGCGTACCATGTTAAATCCAGTCTTTTTCATTTCTGTAATATCAAAGATAAATGCCTCATCACACGGTGGTGTATACAATCCCTCCGGCCAATATCCCTGATCCAGCACACCATTCTGAAACTGTTCTTTTCCATTCAGACAGATACGTGGAAACCCTTCTGTCTCTGCATCCGGCTCCAGTGAAAACTTCTGCATGGCGAAATAACTGATTATCTGATCTTCACCCATTGTTACTTTGTAATAATACAGATACGGTTCTTCACATGTCCATAATCTGGCATCCGGAACAGGTATCTCAATCCATGCACTTGTGTTCCCTTTAGTTTCTGTTATCACCGTCTCAGGTATTTCAAACATGTCAAAAACATCTTCTGAACATTCCATTGCCTCCGGATAAATCGCCGCTTGATGCACTGTAATCCGGCACTTCTGCTCCGGTTCAGACGCGTGAACACAGATTCTTACCACGTTCCGATCTATATCCGGTATTGCTTCCAGTTCTGTTATATATACTTCCGGTACGTATTCCATCCATACGGTCTGCCAGATACCGCTCTGAGCCGTATAAAACATGCCACCTGCTTTTATTTTTTGCTTCCCTTTGGCGTGATAAGATGTATCACTGCGATCTTTCACAGCTACTGTAAGTTCATTTGCCCCATCATGCACAGCATCGGTAATATCCAGTTCAAACGGAAGATATCCTCCCGTATGTCTGCCAGTCTGATGTCCATTCACATACACAACACATGCTTGGTCCACTGCTCCAAAGTGAAGAATCAGACGATGCTTCTTCAACTGTACTTCATTCACATCTATGGTACGCTTGTACCACAGATATTCCTCCGGCTGCAATTGACGATTCACTCCTGACAGTACTGCTTCCGGTGAAAATGGCACCAATATCTTTCCATCGTATTTCTCCGGCTTCTGAAAAGCATCCGTAAATGCATACTCCCAATATCCGTTCAGATTGATATATGAATCTCTGACAAGCAACGGTCGCGGATACTCCGAAAGTACATGTTCCGGATCTATATTCTTTCCCCATCTGGTATATAACTGCTTCATAAGCCATCCCCTTTCCCTGACATTTGTATATTTACTCTCATTATAATAACGCAGCTTCTCTGCATCAATCATAAATCGAACAGGTTGACAACTACCCAACGTACATAAAAAGAGCCCTTTATTCTTTCACAAAAGAACAAAAGACTCTTTCAAGAGAATATCTAATTATAATTTACAAAAATCCCATTAATTTCCACATCGGATACATCACTACAACAAATCCGACAATCATAATAACAGCTTTTAATGTCATTTCCTTTACAAAACGTCCCATAGACATCATTCCAAACTCATACATGATCAGATTACCAGCTGACTCATATGGGAAGAACAATACTTCGCAAGAGTACAGAAGCAACATACATGCTGTAACCGGACTCATTCCCAATGAAACTGCCATCTGCGCAAATGGGAGTGACAAACCTCCGAGCATCGCATACGGCGTCATAAAAAGATTTGCGATCATTCCGATAATGATAAATGCCAGACATACAAACAACATTCCTTTTCCCTGTAATGCAGGTACCGCAATTGATGTAAGGAAATCTCCGAATCCAACGGCAGCTCCCGCAATACCAATTTCCAGACAAGATGACACAAAAAATACCGTTGTAAAGTTAATCTTTTTAACCGTTCCTTCATTTCCAATACCGATTCCCGGTAAAAATACAAGTACTGATATTACCATGAATCCATATGCTGCCGGAAGACCCGTGATTCTTGTAGAGCAAAGATACACAAGAAGAATCAGCACCAGAATAATACCTCTTTTTTCTTTGCCAGTAATATGACCGAGACTTTTATAATGTTCTTCCAGTATTTCCTTGCCAGCACTAGTCTTCAGATCCTTGGTATGATATACCTTCATCAGGATCAAGATACAAATAATACACCATAGGATGAACCATCCATTGTATTTCAACGAAGAAGTCATTGTCATAGTATAGTCCGGAATAAACTCGCGCACAGATCCTTCTATGATAGAAAAGTATCCTGGATAATACAGACACACGGTACATCCAGTTGCACCGATTGTACCAGCAAAACACAACAGTGCAGATTCTTTTGATGGCTTTAATCCCATTGCTTTACATACACCATATACCAGTACACTGGCAACCAGCCATCCATTACAGAATGTAATCAGGTTCAGGATAATGCCTATTACAAAGCAGGCAAATACTGTTCCTACATATGTTCCTCCACATTTTGTAATGATAAAATATGCAATTCGTTCCAGAAGTCCACATTCCTCCAATACAGCACTGAACACCAGTCCACCAAGTACCATCCAGACGGTAGTATTGGTCCATGAGCCAAATGCAACTTCCACCGGTGCCAGACCTGTAACCAGATATAACGTTGGCAGCAAAATCGAAGCAGCCAGTTTCGGTATCAACTCAAACGCTATAATCAAAATTACAAACACCGTAATCATAAAGAATTTTCTAAGATCCTCTGTAAACATTCCCTGCACAGGGATTACTCCAATGATCAGTGGCAGGAGGATTGTCACCCCCCAACCGATGATCGTTTTTTTATTTGTATTTTTTTCCATCGTCTCTCAATCCATTTCTAAATTTTTTACATGATTTTGTATAACTTAGAAATCTGCCATCAGGCAACTATTACAGCGCAAGTAAGCTTGTGATCAGCATGTTTGCTCCAACAAACAGCAATACACAATATACGATACGCAGGAAAGTCTCTTTATTAATTTTCTTCAGGAATGCCATACCCACAAAGAAACCAACTGCTGCCATCGGTGCACCAACCGCAAGTGCACTCCACAAATGCGGTGTAACTACGCCGCTTCTGAACTGTGAGAATGCATTCCATGTATTCAAAATAACCCATACCATATTCATAGTATTTCTGAATTTTTCTTTTTCTTTTACAGCAGAGATCGTATATACTGTAATCAGTGGTCCTCCAATGTTGAACGCACCGTGTACAACGCCACCGAGAATCAGACATCCATAACGAAGCACTTTCTTAAATGTTGTATCTGCTTCTTCTTCCTCATTCTTCTTCAGAACAAGCGGCTTGATAATATGTTTGTAAATATTCATCAATGCAATAAAAGTAACCATTCCACCAATACAGATTTTAGCTACTACAGGACTGATCGCATGGAACAGATAGTTTCCTACGAGAATACCCGGCATACACAATACTATGATCTTGGCAAGATCCTTCCATGAGACTTCTTTAAATGCCTTAATACCAAGAAAATATAAGAATGGAAGTGTGATCAATGTTCCGTACGGAACACCTTCTGTCGTTCCCAGTAAACCATTTGTAACTGCCGCAGCGATTACGGTACATCCAAACCCTGTACATCCCTGTACAAAGAAACCTACAATTTGCATCAAACCAACAAGTACAAAATTAAATTCAAAAGTCATAATTTACCCCCTAAAGTTGTTTAATTTATTATGTGTTGTCTTTACTATCCTCCTTTTGTTTTTCTTTTGTTTGAATTCGCTATTCAATTCCTGTTAAAAGAATATCAAACAATCCTTTCTCAGAAAAGTAGCTACTCGGGTGGGATTCCATAGGGAATATTACCCATTTTTCCAGGTCGTTTATAAGAATTAGGTAATTTACCCGATATTTTTTTAACACAGTGCTCCGCTTTTATCATATATTTTCTCTTATTCAACCTTTTTTTGTTAAATATCTTTACATGCAAAAAGCAGATGACAAATATCATCTGCTTTCAGCACACACTATTTACAATTTTATTCACCTAATCTGTCATAGTTAACCGGGCTTATCCCCAGACAAGTCCTTTTCCTGCTTCTACGGCCTTATCATAGATTACCTTTGCAGCCACCAGATCCTGTGCAGCCACTCCGACAGTCTCATATACAATGATCTCGTCGTCATTCTCTCTGCCTTTAATCTTGCCATTGATCACATCTCCAAGGCTTCCCTGGATATCATCTTCTGTAATAATTCCGTCAGCAATCGGGATCAGCAAGTCTCCTGTCTCAGACAGCGCTGCTTCTTTGGAATCACAGATAATCTTAGATGCTCTTGGCAGGATAGCCGGATCCATCTCGTGTTTATGAGGCTCATAGGTACCTACGCAACTGATTGTTGCACCGGCCTTTACTTTTGTTCCGTCAAACACCGGCTTTGGTGAAGGTGTAACCGTAATGATCAGATCTGCATCCTCGATACATTCATCTGAGCTTGCTGCAGGAAGGATCTTGGCGCCATAAGAAGCTAGTTCTTCCTGCATCTGTTCTGCAAATGCCTTACACCTCTCCTCATTCAGGTCAAAGATCTTCACTTCTTCAAGCTTCCTTGCCGCAAGCATTGCCTCAAGCTGAGTCGCTGCCTGTCCGCCTGTACCGATCATAGCTCCTTTTTTGCAGTCCTTCTTAGCCAGCAGATCAAACGCCGCACCAGAAGACGCACCCGTTCTGAGCTGTGTCACATAAGTACCGTCAAGCATCGCGATCACGTAGCCTGTCTTTCCATCAATCAGCATTACCTGCGCCGGTGACGTCATAAGTCCATTATCAATATTGTGTGGAAAAATGTTAATGACCTTCATTGCTGCTGCATCCATCTCTGGTGCATATGCCGGCATAAACAAAAATGCTCCGTCATATTTACCGTTGACAACTGTACGAAGCGGTGTATCCACTGTACCGTCCACTACCATTTTAAAGGCCTTTTTATCCGCTTCGATAATATCCTTCATTGTAATTACACTTTTAATATCTTCTCTGGAAAGCAATAACATAATAATCTAATCCTCCAATTGCAATATCATCCATTTTGTTATCTGTTTTTATCCGATCAGGAATCCATACTTCAGCGGATCCTTGCCGTCGATCAGATAGGTAGCCACGCCGGTCAGATAACAGCTTCCTGTTACCTTCGGCACTACTGCATCATAATCTGCCACCTTGGTCACTTCTTTGATCTCACCCTTAAACAGTGAACCCATGAAGCTCTCGTATACAAATGGCTCACCTACGCCAATCTCACCCCACTTATATAGTGTTGCAAGTTTCGCACTCGTTCCCGTACCGCATGGAGAACGATCGGCCTGCGCATCGCCAAAGATAACCACATTACGCATATCTGCTTTATCCGGATTCGGTGTCGGGCCGTAGAACTCTACCAGATCCACAGTATCAATATCCAGTTCCGGATGTTTAACCGGAATCTTCTCATTGACTTCTTTCAGTATTTTCATACCAAGTGTTGTATATGCAGGAACTGTCTTTGCATTGATCGGTCCGATATCCAGCTGTTCGCTGTCTACCAATGCGAAGAAACTTCCACCAAATGAAATGGTAAAATGAATCTCTTTGCCGTCAATCGTTACTGTCTGATTCTCCAGATATACAAATGCCGGCACATTAGTCAGAGTTACACTCTCTACCTTTCCATCTTTCACCATGGCTTTTGTTCTTACGATACCTGCCGGAGTATCCAGCACAACCTCATTCTCACCCTCATGGGACTCAATCATACCCGCCTCGATAACAACCGTTGTTGTACCAATTGTACAGTGTCCGCACATATTCAGAAATTCACCTGTCTCCATGAATACAACGCCAAAATCCGCTTCCTCATGTACCGGCTCGCAAAGTACTGCACCAAACATATCATGATGTCCGCGCGGCTCTAACATCAATGCTGTACGGATGTAATCGCAGTTCTCCTCCAGCCATTTTTTCTTTTCAATCATCGTGTTGCCTTGCGGTTCCGGGATACCGCCTACCAGAATTCTACAAAACTCTCCCATGGTATGCGCATCCACGACCTTCAGTTGCTCCTCAAACCGGTCAAAATTGACATTTATCTTGTAATCCATTGCCGTGTGCCTCCAAAATCACTTAAAATTAATATATTTTGAGTCGATCAATAACTCATCCTTTTTGAAGCTTGCTTTCGTCTCTGCTTCAAACTTGTCCGGTGCAATTTCTTCCATAGATACGGAAATATCGTCCGGTGACCATACACCTGATTCCTCAGCAAGTGCCTTTCTTACTGCCTTTGCCAGATTCTCTTTCATTTCTTCACTTTTTCCTGGATATAATTTTACACTGATATGTGGCATATTAATTTTCTCCCTTTTTCTTCTCTTTCTGATTTGATACAACAAAGCTGATTGCCATGTAGATCAGTACTACTGCAACGATATATGTCAGAATTGTTGTTGGCATAGATTTGACAATAAAATACGCGATCAATACACCAATGACACCGGTAATGCTCATGATGACTGCTGCATCTCTATTGTATCTTCCAGACTTCACAAATTCGAGACTTGCAGGCGGCATCAGCAATGCGCAGGAACCCATCATAATCGGAAATGCAACAGTAATATTCATTCCCACTAATGCACAGAGCGCCATACATGGTGCATAAAGACCTACACCCGCACACATCAGCATGCCAAGGATAAAGTTAATAGCAACTGACAAGATCAACTTGCCGCCACTGAGTCCTGTTGCCGTTCCTAACATGCCGAATGGTCCAAATCCATTGACTTTCATTACCAGCAGTACTGCCACACACGGAAGCGTTACTGACAGAATCATACGGATCTTTTGAACCGGAAGCTTTGTAATTACTTTTGATCCCACAATGCCGCCAAGCATTGCTGCTATCAACATAGAGAATAATGTGACCGGCTCTACTTCCACGATTTTCAGAAACAGCAGTGCTTCCACACCTACCGGAATGGCAAAGATAACATTGCCATTACCCGGAAGTTCTTCATCCGGACTAAGCTTGGTAAATTTGAAAAATGCTGCCTGTGTCGCATTACTTCCAACTCCCAGCGTATCCAGAAGATTTAGTATAAACCCCATAATTCCATAAAGAACTTTTGTCTTCATCGGAACATCCTTCGAGCCATTTTCTCTGCCGTCTTTCACCAACAGATAGAAAAACCATACAACAAACACTACGATTGCTATTCTTAATATTGTAATCATACCCGTTCCCCAATCTATCCTTTCTCACTATGCGTAATCGTTAACAGTAACTATTCGTGATGGTAACCATAATCTGCATCCAGTGCCCATGGCTGCATTGCTCCGCCTTCTTCCGCCGGTCTGCAGTTCTGAGCATAGATGTTCAGCACACCCTTCTGCTGCTTGAGTGGTGGACGCACCCATGATTTTCTTCTTTCAGCCAGCACCTCATCAGATACCAGAAGATTTACAGTACCTCCTGCAATATCCATCTCAATCTCATCACCATTCTCTATCAGTGCAATCACGCCGCCATCATATGCTTCCGGAGAAACATGACCAACAATTGCTCCATAATTAAATCCAGAGAAACGTGCATCTGTGATCAAACCAACTTTCTTATCCAATCCAAGTCCGATCAGTGCATCAATACTGAGCATCAGCTCCTTCATACCAGGTGCTCCTTTACAGCCTTCGTAACGGATAACCAGAATATCTCCCGCCACGATCTCGCCAGCCATGATTGCCTTATATGCATCCTGGTCACATTCATATACTTTTGCTGCGCCTTTAATATACATTACTTCTTCGTAGACAGCTGTCGGACGTACAATTGCTCCTGCCGGAGATATGTTGCCGCGGAGAATCTTAAGTCCCGGCTCCTTTGCTACCGGATCTTCCATCGAATGGATCACCTTATTCGGCTCACTCTTAACCGTATCCAGAATCTCACCCCAGGTGTTTCCATACATGGTCGGCGCATCTGTATGAAGCTTACCGGCAAGCTGTTTCATCACCTGCTTTACACCGCCCGCATAATGGAAATCTACAACCGTATACGGACCACTTGGGATAACCGCGTTGATACAGTAAATCTCTTTTGCGTATTTTTCAAAATCTGCTAATGTGATCTTAATTCCCAACTCATATGCATATGCCAGAATGTGGAGCACCGCATTGGTAGATCCGGCGACTGCCATATCAAACATGATCGCATTTTCCAGAACATCTTTCGTGATCAGCTCTTTTGGTGTTCTTCCAGATTTGGCAAGCTGTACCATATATTTTCCGGCTGCTCTTGCGGCACGAAGTCTTGCATTATCCGATGCAGGAATTGTAGATGTGCCAGGCATTACAAGGTTCAATACCTCTCCCAACATCTGCATGGTATTGGCTGTTCCCATGGATGGACATGCACCAAATGATGGGCATACACATTCTTCCATATCAAATAATTCTTCTTCAGATGCCCCAGAGAATCTTGCCGCATCGAGGTCCGCTTCTACAACTGTCTTTCCACAGTGATTACCGGCCTGCATAGATCCACCGGTCACTACCATAGCCGGGATATCCAGTCTGCACGCTGCCAGATAACATCCGGCAATGATCAGATCACAGGAAGCCACACAACAGATAGCGTCAAAGTTATGTATTCTGGACACAAATTCAATGGACATTGCTACGATATCTCTTCCTACCTGTTCGTACTTCATCTCATCAGCACCATTGGCCACATTACCACAAGTAGCCGGAATTCCAAATTCTACCGGAATTCCTCCTGCTGCCCAGATTCCTTCTTTCACAGCCTCTGTCACCTGTCTCAGATGTGCCGTTCCCGGAGAACCTGCCATATAGGAATTCGGTACTCCGATGTGTGGTTTCTTGCGGATATCCTCATCTGAATAACCTGCTGCCTTCATCATAACTCTTCGATGCGCTGCTTCTGCTCCGTTCCAATAACTGTAACCCATGTGATTACCTCCTTAAGATTTGTATTTTTTACGTCCGTACGGTTTTATCTTCTGGTCACATAGTATGCTATTTTTTTAACATTGAAAAGCTCGCAAAAATAATATAACAATTCAGTTTTCCTTAAGTTTAATGAATTCCCCTTATTTATGCTCTATTTTTCAGTTATTTTAATATCATCATTCAGAAAACTTAACGAATAATATCGATAGATGAATTGATTATTAATGATATTTTTTATAAAATATGATAGAAAGATAACATTCTTCATCAGAACGGAGGTTCTTACATGTCAAAATACGATATAATTCTCGATGTTTACGAGAATCAAAGCATTTCAAAAGCAGCAGCCAAACATAACTACACACAATCCGCCGTCAGTCAGACAATCCGTAATTATGAAAAAGAAATCGGGCTTAAATTATTTAAGCGTTCCAAAAACGGAATGGAACCACTGCCCGGAACAGAACCTATTTTTACCGAGCTGAAAAATATGCGTGCCTGCAATGAACGTATCGGGCAGATTGCAGCCAATATCAACAATTTAAACAGCGGTTTTATACGCATCGGTACGATTCAAAGTATTGCTTACCACTGGCTTCCCGGTGTATTGAAGAATTTTTCATCCGAATATCCAAACATCACATTCCAGCTTTATGTAGATAGTTTTCAACGGCTTACTGAAAAAATCCACAAAAAAGAACTGGACTGTATTTTTGTTTCACAATACGTAGCCAAAGATCTTCCATGCCTTCCTATAGGAATAGATGAGCTTGTGTTGGTTACTTCTCTGGACCACCCACTGGCCAATAAACTGACTGTATCTTTCGCTGATATTGACGGTCAGGATTTTATCCTTTCGGCAGATGACTTTGACTACGAGACCGGTAAATTATTGCGCATGAACCACATTATACCTAATATAAGATTCCGCATTAACGAGGATTACACTGCCATTAAAATGGTAGAACAGGGTTTCGGCATTACCGTACTTCCAAAACTCTTATTGCATAACATTCCGTTCAACGTCTGTGTCCGTCCATTTACCGAACACTTGCGCAGGAACCTGGTCGTTGCCTATTCCGAGACTCCTGAACCGACCCCTGCACTGAATAAATTCCTAACATTCGCCACCAAAGGAAATAACGAATGTAAATTAATATAACAGCAACATAACGGCAAACAAAAAAAGCCTGAGACCACATGACCTTATACCTCATGTAATCTCAGGCTTTTCATTTACATTACTTATAATCCATTACGAGAAACATTGGTTTGATTGCAATAATCTCCTCATATTCCTCCTGTTCAACTATAACACTTGAATTCAACGCTTTCAGATCTTTTTTCAGAATCTGCAATGCTTCCGGAATCGTTCTTGCACGTCCTGTTCTCAGAATCATCTGCATCCTTTCCAACACGATCGGATGCGCATAATGCGCAGGCACCGGAAAATCCGGATAATCCTTAATATAATCTTCCATCGCACGAATAGAATCTGCCAATTGCTTTTCTATATAGTTGCGGTTATTTCTGGATGTAGGAAGCACATTTGCTCCCGCAAACAGGAAGATTGCCGCCAGACCAAACAACAGGAAATACATTCCGAATCCCGCATGCGTCAGCAACGCCCAGACACCATATACGAATGCACCGGCACCCATAATAACAACGGCAAGTGCCACCCATTTATATGCCGGATTGCTTCTGTCATAGATTCGCTTCTTCTTAGCAGACTGGCTGAGATCCACATAAATATCAGACTGATTTTTCAGAAACTTTTCTGCCTGTTCCAGTCTGTCAAGACACTTCCTTGTCTCTGCAGTTACATTGACCTCTCGCTGTCTTTCCGCAAGCCTTCGTTCTTTCTCTGCCAGCTTACGTTCTGCCTCCACACTATGCACCGGGATGTCCGGATACGCTTCCTCTATATAAGCAAGGAACCGGTCCACATCTTCTTCGTGTTTGAAATTGCATTGCTTTTCCTGACCATTGCCATATGCAACCACAAGATAGGATAATGTTCCAAATACTCCTTTTCCCGTGAAGCCGCCTTTACTCATTGCAACCCTTTTAAAAATCCTCCTTACAGAACGGATCGGTATGTAATATATTCTGTCAATATAAAAACTATTCAAATATAACGCTTTTTCACCAATTCCACAAGGTCCGATCTTTCTACAGTTCTTCTTATCAATCAGTAATTCGTCATCCGGAATGGATATCTCTCCTAATCTATGTGGTTTAAACATATTATCATCTCGTTTCTATCTTATTCTTATGCTCTTATGCCTGCTCTTTCATCGGCTTCTTTGTCGCATGGATAAAAATACCCAGGAACAATACTGCAAATATAATACCTGCCGGATAAGCTACTGCTGTAGATAATCCCAGACACTCTTCTGCACAGGTGAAATAAGTTACAGAAACCGCGCTCATAAATGTTGCCGGAACTGCTGTGATCCAGTAATTCTTCTTCTCACGGAACAGATACATGCTGGCTGTCCACAGAACGATCATAGCCAGTGTCTGGTTGGTCCAGCTGAAGTATCTCCATACGATGGAATAATCCAGATGTCCGACAAATGCGCCAACAGCAAGAAGCGGAACACACAATACCAGTCGTTTCTGCATCTTACCCTGATCAATCTTGAACCAGTCTGCAAGTACCAGTCGTGCGCTACGGAACGCTGTATCACCGGAAGTAATCGGACAGGCAATAACACCAACCATGGCAAGTGCAACACCTGCAGTACCCATTGTCTTGATACATACATCATAGATAGCTGCTGACTGTCCATTAGCAAGAATATCATTCAATCCTGTGCTAAGTCCACCTGTCACTTTGTAAATAGCACATCCTGCTGCTGCCCAGATCAATGCGATTACACCTTCAGCAACCATGGCACCATAAAATACGAAATGTCCCTGCTTCTCAGACTTCATACACCGTGCCATAAGTGGTGACTGTGTTGAATGGAATCCGGAAATAGCTCCACACGCTACTGTGATAAACATAAAGCTCCAGATTGGCTTGCCTGCCGGATGCATATTGGTAAAATGGCTCCAAATCTCAGGAATCGTGTAACTTGGATTTGTAAAGATACCAAAGATAACACCAATTGCCATGATAATCAGGCAGATACCAAAAATCGGATAAATACGACCTATAATCTTATCAATAGAAATAAATGTTGCAATAAAGTAATATGCCAGGATGATCCACAGCCATACTTCCGGATTAGCAAATGCACCGGTAACTCCTTTATTGCTAAGCAACGTAACAATCAGTCCTGCCGGTCCTACTGCAAATACCGTACCAACCATAACCAGAAGTACTACACTGAATACACGCATGACATTCTTCATTACATTTCCAAGATAAATACCACATACCTCTGAAATAGATGCTCCTCCATTTCTTTCAGAAAGCATACCTGAAAAATAGTCATGTACACCACCGGCAAAGATTGTACCGAATGTAATCCATAAAAATACAACCGGTCCCCACAATGCACCTTGCATTGCTCCGAAGATTGGTCCCAGTCCTGCGATATTAAGCAGCTGTACCAGGAACAACTTCCACTGTGGCATTACCACATAGTCAACACCATCATTGATCCTGACTGCCGGTGTCTCTCTGTCATCCGGCGCAAATGTGTTTTCTACCACTTTTCCATAAACGAAATAGCCTCCTATAAGAAGCGCTAAGCAAATGATGAAACTAATCATACAAACACCTCCAATGTTCTCTAATTCTTAACATTTTCTTAACCGATTCTTATTATAGGCTTATTTCATAAAAATTCAAGTGATTTTATAAAATTTTCGTTAATTTTCTACAGTTTTCTGCATCCTTCTTTGTCACCGTTACAAATACAAGCACTGTTCCCGCCAATGCCATAACGATACCTGCCCCAAGCATTGCACTTACACCCCAGTTCAAAAGCTGTCCTCCGGCAAAATTACCTGCCGAGCATCCCAACGCATAAGCCGCTGTCATAAATGCCTGTCCCTTTATCATATCGTTAGCTTTTACTTTCTCTTTTGCATAATACACCTGAGCCGGTGCCAGCAATGCATAAGACGATATCTGAAGCACTTCCAGCAGATAAACGGTTGTTATATTTCCGGCAAAATAAAAGCCAACTGCTTTTATAAGAAAAGAGACTGCCGCAACCTTCAGCAGATTCGTGTCACTCGACAACTTTCGTATTTTATAATAAAAGAAAATTGCAGGTGCTGCCACCGCTCCCTCAATAAACAGGGCAATGCCTACGTGACTGCTATTGCCGCCCAGTGCATTCATAATCACGATCAGATAGTTTTCTGTCATTGCATGGAACATTCCCAGAAAAGCTATTCCAAGCAAAGATATACAGTACCAGCGATAATGAATAAAGAACTCATAAATGGAAAGACTTTTCTGTTCTTCTCTGACCAGTAATCTGCTTTGTTCGATCTGTGGGAATCCCACCAGCACGATCACGCTCCCAAGTCTTACTGCCAGCAAAAGTATCAGCATCCAGGTTATACCAAATTTTACGATCACCCATCCCACGATCAGACTCGACATAGCGCTTGCCACCGCCCCAACTCCACGGGCTGCGCCATAATTCACAAAATATCCTGCATCATTGTAAGCAACACTAATCGAATTTAACAACGGAACCATCGTATCACTGCTCCAGATGCCGACCATATAAAACACGGCCATTAACATCACCGGAATTCCCGGAATCAATTGCAAAATAAAGCACACGCCGCATAATGCAGACATGATAATCATCATCTGCGTTAATACAAACTTTTCTGTCCGATCCGCAAAAGATGCAAGAACCGGCTGTGTCAGACAGGAACAAATTCCTGCCAACGCCAACAAGACACCCACCACACCAGAATGGATCCCTTTATCTAACAGATATGTCGTCGCAAAGACCGCAGCTCCCGTCGATGACGCCCAGTGTGTAAACTGTATCGCACTATATCGGTAAGTAAGATTCATACATTTCCTCCCTGATGAGAATTTTCTTTCATTCTATCATATTTCACCCGGCTTATCACAATAATCGAATAGGCTGACACCTGCTCGACGTACAAAAAAACCTCAGGAAATTTCCTGAGGCTTCTTAAGAGGCGCCAACCAGATTTGAACTGGTGATAGAGGTGTTGCAGACCTTTGCCTTACCACTTGGCTATGGCGCCTTAACATATAATGCACTCTTGTGCAGTGACTCCACCGGGAATCGAACCCGGGTTACCGCCGTGAAAGGGCGATGTCTTGACCGCTTGACCATGGAGCCATATCGTCACCGCTCAAGCAGTGACCGTTAATTATATTAACATAGCTTTTTATAAAATGCAAGCGTTTTTTCTTTTTAATTTAAATATTTATGTTCGGAGTTTTTATTCTTCCCACAGATAATACGCTACTACCAGATCCGCCATCCTTCCGTAACTCTGTACGCCATCTTTTTGTCCATTCGCCTTGAGGTAATTATCATTGATCTGCTCCGACACTTCTGCCGCAGCGCCGTCCCATTTGTCCCAGAATTTGCTGTTTTCCCTCAGATCTACGTCTGCTTCCTCTGACAATATTTCCCGAATTTCTGACCATGCCGCCCGTTCTTCTTCATACAGCACATTCATACAATGAATCCACGCCAGCATACTGCCACTGTACTGCAGTTCTGTCTCCGGCGCATCTTTACATGCCAGCCATGCGATAAAATTCGCTTCTTCCTCCTGCATAAATCCTCGCAGATGGGACAATTCATGACATGCCGTAAATGGAATATTATACGGCGTCATATCCTGATTATAATTCGCCTCTACCGTAAACGGCGAATAAATCCCTGTCAGATTCTGCACTGACAGAAACGCCGAAAAAGCAAGCGGCTTTGGCTTTGGATAATAACCTGCCAACACGTCCCACTTTTCACCCAGACGCTCCATTGCAGCAACCGCTTCTTCTCGCTCATTACCGCTCAGCACCATCACGCCATCCGCATCTCGTTCCACTTGTCCGGCATATGTATTAACTCGTTCTGTCAGCTCCATACACACGCCTTTTAACTCATCCACCGTATAAGTGTCTGCTTTTAGTCCGATACTCTCCGCGAAGGAATTCCTGTGATAATTAATCCCACAGTTTGTCATATATAAGGCCGCCAGAATCAGTGCTATTATGCCAAGCCTCCGTAAATACCGGAGTCCTTCTTTTTTATCTGCTTTCTTCTTTATTAACCGGTATATGATCCGCACTAACGATCCAACAAGCAACAAAATCCCTGCATATAACAAAAACTCTGCCACGGAAAATGGAAATATACCAAAGAATCTTCCTATCAGCGATACAATCCACGGATAGATATGTTCCGAATACCACTGTGCCATACTCGTTACTCCACCGCTGCTACAGGTTCACATCCGCACACCTGAATAAAGAAGCGGTAAATCTCCGGCTCCTGATTGGATGTAACGAATAAGCTTTTCTCTTCTTCTGCTTCTATCAGCAGATAATTTCCTGTTTTCCCCTGTTCAAACCAGAGTCTGTAATTCACAGGACGATGCTTGCCAAGCTGGTATGGTATCTTCGTAATGGCAAATGTATATGTACCTGTATTTTTCTCAAATGTATATTTGATATTGTCCTCAAACCTCGGATGCTCCAGCAGTTCGACAATCTCACTTGCAGACTTATCAAGGCGGAATACCAGTCTCTTCTTTTCTTTCTTTAAAAATGCCACTTCCGGCACCTCCTTCATAGGATTTGTGCTGTCGATCATTCCGACCTCTCAGTTTCTCTGTCAGTTTCGCATCCGATTTTCTTCATAAATGCAGATACCGTTTCCCGATATCCCTCATAATCTACCATATAGCTCAAGGTATGTCCAGCCTCTGGTACAGTAAAGATCATCTTTTCAGATGCACATGCTTCATAATTTCTCCGGCTCATCTCGCATGGTACCAGACGATCATCCTCGCCATGGATAAACAATACCGGAACCTTACATTTTCGAAGCGCTTCCTCTGTATTTCCGTCTTCCAGATCAAAATGTCCAAACAGCTTCGCCCCCAGCCTTGCCAACGGATACATGATCTTCACCGGTAGTCCGCGGTCTCCTGACACCTTCTGTACAATCTCTTTCGGAGAGGTATATCCACAGTCTGCCAGAATGCCTTTTACTGTATTCGGCAGATCAAGCCCTGCTGCCAACAATACGATAGCAGCTCCCATGGAAATGCCGCCAAGCACAATTTTCGTGTCTTCCCCAAACCGTTCTGTCGCATACTTTGTCCATTCCAGACAATCGTATTGTTCTTTGATACCAAAGCTTAAAACTCTTCCTTCACTTTTTCCGTGTCCGCGCTCATCTACAAGAATCACATTATGTCCTGCCTCTCTGGCAAGCCAGAATCCACCACAAAAATCGCGTTCTGCCGCACCATGATAACCATGGAACAATATCTCCAACGGTGCGCCTGGCTTCTGTTCATAATACTTGCCATACAATTTCAATCCATCCTGCGACCTAACACTCACCTCTTCATACGGAAGTTCCCTGATTTTCTTCCTCAGTTCCTCTGCCTGCTCTTTATACGGCTGATACTGAGACCCTAACGGGAATTTCACCTGTTCCGGTCTTTTCTTTGGACACACGAATACCTGCCTGTAAATCAATGCTGTCATCATGGCTGCACTTCCTGTCACTCCTGCCAGCACAGCCCAGATACCTTTTCGCGCTTTCATAACATCACTCCTGTCATATATCATTCTATAGAAAGCGGGCGGGATACGCTCCATATCCCGCCCTAATATGTTTACTTTCTATTATATTTTATCCCTTTACACCACCAGCAGTCAATCCACTTGTCAGATTCTTTTCAATTCCCATGAACAGAATTACAACCGGAAGAATCGCAAACAGTGATGCTGCAAATAGATACTGCCACTCAATCATATTATATCCATTAAAGATATTGATACCGACTGTTAATGGCTTGCTTGTGTCGGTAGAAATTAATGTCAATGCAACCGTATATTCGTTCCATGCATTGATGAAGATAAAAATCAATGTAGTAACGATACCAGGTGCAGCCACCGGAAGCAGAATACGGATCAATGCCTGGATTCTTGTACAGCCGTCAATCGTTGCCGCCTGCTCCATCTCCGGTGAAATACTCATAAATGTACCACGCAGCAACCAGATCGTAAACGCCTGATTAAATGCCGCATTTACAAATATCAGTCCGACAATACTGTCCGTAAATCCAAGAACTGCCATAACCTTATAGATACCGATTACCAGTACCACCGGCGCAAACATCTGCGATACGATTACGAAACCAAGGAACGCTGTTTTTCCCTTAAATTTCATACGTGACAACGCATATGCAGCCGGAATTCCGCAAAGCATTGCAAGTAATGTAGATCCTCCGGCAATCAGCAGTGAATTAATTGCATACTGTGCCAATGGAGCTCTTTTCCAGACATCAATAAAGTTAGACCACATCGGTTCAACAGGTAAGATCGTACCATTGACAGAAAAAATTTCCGCACGGCTCTTCAATGCCGAACAAAACATTGCAAAATATGGATATAATGTAAAAATACATATATCAATCACCACAAAGTAAAGGAGAATCTTTAAGATGATCTGTTTTGTTGTTAATTTCTTTGTATACATATCTTAATCTTCCTCCTTTCTGAGTACTGATATCATATAAACACTTGAACATACCAGTAGGATTAGGAAACCGATTACAGAAACTGCAGCTGCCTCTCCTTTCTTACCATTGTAAAATGCCAGTTTGTACAGGTATGTAACAATCGTATCTGTCTTGCTCGCCGGATCTCCCTTAGTCATTGTCCAGATGATCGGGAATGAATTAAATACATAGATAATATTTAAGATCGTGCTGATTGTCAACTGAGGTTTCACCAGCGGAATCGTGATTTTAAATAACTTCTGCCAATAATTACATCCATCCACTGTTGCTGCTTCATAAAGAGTTGAATCGATGCTCTGCAATCCCGATAAAACCGTAAAGCAAACAAACGGAATGGTTACAAAGATACCACAGGCAATCTCCCAGGCAAAGTATGCACCTGCCGTTGGTGTCCAGTTTATATTCTTTTCTATAATTCCCAGTGTTTTTAACAGAGTATTTAATGTTCCATAATCCGTATTAATGATAAACTTCCATACAGATGCCTGAATTACAAGTGTTGTAGCCCATGGAAATACAATAATCGCACGCGCGATCTTACGTCCTTTGAATTTGTTATTCAATATAAGAGCAAGAATGAATCCCAGCAAAGTGGACAATCCTACTACCACAATAGTCCAGACAACCGTATTTTTTAACACCATCGGAAACGCCGATGTATGGATTACTTTCAAAAAGTTATCAAATCCAGTAAATTCTTTTACAATTCCAGCCCTTGTAACCTTGCTTAATGACATTCTCAATATGACAAAAATAGGAATGATAATAAAAATTCCCATCAGAATCATACTTGGTGCCATCCAAATGTATGGTTCCACTTTCCGAAACTTTTTCTTATTCATAGTTATCCCTTCTAACTTTTTCTAGAAAAAATAGGGGAGCAGCAAATTGCTCCCCTATCTACATGTTCATTATGCGTGAATTAAAATTATTCTCCTGCGATAGTTGTCTGAAGTTCATCAAGCAATGTCTTAACATCTTCACCATCAAGTGCTCTCTGTTCAACATCGATAACGCCCTTCTTAACATCTGCCCACTCAGCTTTTGCTGTTGGGTAGAATTTACAGCTGTCAAGGATAGAAATCCATGATTCCTGTGATGGATCAGCTTCTACCATCGCCTCTGCTCCACTCTGTGTAGCCGGCAGGAATCCTTCCATGAGTACCCACTCAGAATAACGTGCATCATCATAGAAATAGTCGAAGAATGTCTTGATTGCTTCAATCTGTTCATCTGAGTAGTCATGATCGAAGCACATAAATCTGTCCATAACACCTGCAGATACAGATGTACCGCTATTGGTTGGAATAGATGCCACACCATAATTAACTTCATATCCACCATCTGCGCAGTATGTTGGAAGGCTGTTTGGTGCAATTACCATAGCAAGCTTGCCAGCTCCGAACAGATCCTGAAGATCATAACGTGTCTCAGTTGCAGGTTTTTCATTGGTAAGACCATCTTTTACAAGACCGATCTCATACTCAACTGCTTCTACGTTAGCGTCTGAATTCAGTGCCCACTCTCCGTCTTCGTCAACGAAGCCGCCGCCGTTATTCCATGTATAGTATGCAAATGCAGCCTGACCTTCGTCAGTTGTCATATCAATACCCCATGGATAAACATCTGGGTTAGTCTCTTTAATCTTCTCACATGCTGCTTTCAGTTCATCCCATGTTGTCGGAACTTCAACGCCTGCTGCATCAAGAATATCTTTGTTGTAATACATCGCACGAGCAGATGCAAGGTCAGGAATTGCCCAAACTGTTCCGTCAATCTCTGACTGTTCCAGGAAAGCCGGATACATCTTATTATATGTCTCTTCAGATACCACATCCTGAATTGGGAGCAACAGATCATCTGCCTGATAATCTGCAAATACGTCAATATTCAAAATATCCGGTTCCTTGCCACCAGAAATACGCGTATCAATTACAGATGAAATATCATTCCATGATACTACTTCTACACTAAGATCGATATCTGGATTGTCCTTGTTAAAGTCCTTAACAAAATTATCCCACCAATCCGAAGTGTTCTGTCCATACTGAGCTGCTACAACGCTGATAGCCGTCTTTCCATCTTCGGATTTCTTGTCATCTGACTTAGAATTGCCACATGCAACCATTCCGAATGCCATTGACATCACGAGAAGTGATGCAACTAATTTCTTTTTCATAACTCTCTCCTCTTCTTAAAAATAGAAACCTTTCCTCTAGTGACCGCAAGTATTTTATCTTGCATTGTGTATGGATTCTTGTCAAAGCATTAATTAATTCGAGTTTCCTCTCTTAACTCTATTCCCCGGGCATCTTCAACCTTATCCTTACACCACATTTATTATGTTGCTTTCATTTTCTCATAAATTTGCACAAAAGCCTTTGCATTATCAATCTTTTATTTTGCACAATTAACCACATTTAGAAGCGTAGCAACTTTTTATCGTTCATATTTTTATGCTATTTCTATAAAAGTCTCTATCTTCCACTTCACCGCGTTGGTTTGATAATTTTGATACATTCTTGTCAATTACTGTAGTCAAGCGGATATTCGCAATCCGCTTCGCTACTTGCTCATAACCGAATGCTGCTTTGCAGCTTATCAGGAGTGGCTTGCACCACTCCTGATACAAGCAAGTTCCAGCCCACTGCTTATTGCTTTGCGCAATTGAAGCAGGGGACTTGCTTGATTCGGTTAAAAAACCGGCTGTCTCCAGCCGGTAAACAATGTTCAATATTAATTACAATTCTTAGTATTCGATTTCTACCGGAACACCCTTCTCTGCAGACTCAAGAATAGCCAGAATAGCAATCGCTGTCTTTCTGGAATCTTCCAGCGTTACACGGAATTCTCTTCCGTCAACCAGTCTGTCTACAAAATCACGGATACTCTCATAAGAAAGTCCCTTACACTTATCAAACACCATGTTAGATACCAGAACATCCGGTACGCTTGACGACTCTTCTGTAATCTCCTCGATCATATTGTGAGCAGACAGGTTCAGTTTCATCATACCTTCTGTGCACATTACATCACAAAGGAAGTCATTCACATTTCTGTTACCATTTGGTGTAACCCATCCATTCTCCATCTGAGCTACTACACCGTTCTCAAATTCGATTGTAGTCAGATAAATATCCGGAACATCTACTCCTCTTTCTTTCAGAAGTCCTTCTCTCTTCACTGAGTATACTCTCTTAGCTTCAGAATCAACTAACCATCTCAGAGAGTCAAGACTGTGGCTTCCCAAGAACCAGAGAATAGAAGATTTAGCAGCCCATGAAAGCATATCTGTAGCCACCCACTTCACATCACTGTGACGAATATATGCTGTGTATGGTTTGCCAAGCTTACCGGAAGCAATCTCCTGTTTTGCTTTGTTAAATGGAGCATTCCATCTGTTGTGAAGGTCTACCATGCAGCGTACACCATTACGTTCTACTGCTTCACAGATACGGTCAATATCTTCTCTTGTAGTTGCCAGTGGTTTCTCGATCAGAATGTCTTTACCGGCATCAGCCATTGCGCAGGCAATGTCCGCATGTGCAAAATCCGGTGTAACAATTGCTACTGCATCGATCTCAGGATCTGCTGCCAGTTCCTTGTAGTCAGTATATACTTTGCGGATTCCGTATTTATCTGCGATCGCCTGAGCTTTTTCTTTGTTCATATCACAGATAGCAACCGGATCAGCGCAGATATGCTCTGCGTAAATTGATGCGTGTGTTGCTCCCCATGTACCAGCTCCAACAATACCCATTCTAATCTGTTTTAATTCCATAATATTTATCCTCTTTTCTTTCAGTCTGTCTGTTTCCCGAATTTATTATTTACTGTTTCACAGCTCCTGCTGTCATACCGCCTACCAAGTGTTTCTGCAGACACAGGAACAGGATTACAACCGGTATGGTGATTAGTACCGATCCTGCCATTAATGTTCCCCAGTCCGTCGCATACTGACCTTTGAAACTGGCGATACCTACCGGAAGAGTCCAGTTATCGTAGCTCTGCATAAATGAACTTGCGAAGAGGTACTCGTTCCAACCGTTGATAAATGCGAACAATCCTGTAGATACCAGTCCCGGAACCGTCAGCGGAAGTGTTACCGTAAAGAAACAACGGAATGTTCCCGCGCCATCTACTCTCGCCGCCTCTTCCAGAGAGATTGGGATCGAATCAAAGAAGCCCTTCATCATCCAGGTACAGAACGGTACCGTAAATGTAACGTACGCTAACATCAATCCGATCTTGGTATTCAAAAGTCCAAGATTACTCATGATAATATACAGCGGAATCATCAACAGTGATCCCGGAAGCACCTGCGTAGTCAATACGATATAGCTGAGTGCCCCCCGGCCCTTGAACCGGTATCTGGATATTCCATATCCACCAAGCACAGCTATAATCATGGAAAATATCGTTGTCAGGAATGCTACAAAAATACTGTTTGCAGCCCACTGCTTAAAATTAAATGTAGCAGTCTCTGTCGTAAACATACTGGTATATCCATCCATTGTCGGATGCTTTGGAACGAATGTAGGTGCTGCTGTATAGATCTCCGAATTCGTCTTAAACGAAGTAGAGATCATCCATATAAATGGAAACAGCGCAAATATGCATACAATAATTACCAGTATAATAGTTACCGCTTTGCCGCCTTTTTTGGTTTTCATTAGTCGTCCTCCCCTCTGTTAACTGCTCTGAAGTAGAAGAAGGTAAAGACAAGCGATACCAGAAGCATCAGCATACCGGCTGCGGCTGCCTTACCGAAGTCAAATGACTTGAACGCCGTCTGCTGGATAAAGATCGTCATGATCTCTGTCGCTCTGGACGGACCGCCTTTTGCAAGTACATATGCGATCGCATAGTCTTTGATCGTCCAGATAACCAGCAACAGGAATACTACCGTTGATACGGATTTGATTCCCGGTATGATAATGTAACGTACCTTCTGAAGCCACGAAGCACCATCAATATCAGCAGCTTCAAACAAATCTTCCGAAATGCTCTGCATACCAGCCAGAAGCATAATTGCCACAAATGGAAATCCTTTCCAGATATTAACCACCATCGCCGCCGGTAATGCAACCTTTACGTCCTGCAGGTAAGCAATGTTCTGCGACAGAATACCTGCATTATTCAGCAAGAAGTTGATAATACCGTAATCTCGGTCATACATCAGCATCCATACCAGACAAGCCACAACCTCCGGTACTGCCCACGGAATAATTACCAGCGCACGGGCAATTCCTCTTCCTTTAAACTTGGTATTCAGCAGCAGGGCTGTAAGGAATCCTAATACATATCTTCCAAGCACGGTTACCAGGATATAGATCACTGTTACCTTAACAGAATTATAAAAATTCGAATCCGAAAGCAGGTTCTTATAGTTATCCAATCCCACAAAATAATTACCATCTGCCGATGGTCTTACTATGTAGTAATACTGGAAACTCATGATCGCCGCTTTCACGATCGGTATCAGCAGAAAGACCAGTAATATCACCAGCAAAGGTGCCAGAAAAAGGTATGGTTCCATCTTCTTCTTTAATTGTCTCTTTTTTCCCATATCCATGTTTCTACCACTCCCTGAAGCTTGTCGCTTCATTTCTTTCTATATGCAAGAATGCCAGGCAGGCTGGCATTCTCGCGCCATTGCGTATTTATTATTTATTCATTACTTCTTCAATCTTAGACTGTGCATCATCCATCTCACTCTTAACATCTGCTCCCTGCTCTGAGAACATATGCTGGCATGCATCCAGCATGATCTGAGAAATCTCACCAAGCTGTGGGATGTTAGGGTCAGCGATCAGAGTTGTGTAATTATTCTGCATAAAGTCTACGATCTTGTACTCAAGCTCGTGATTCTTAATGTACTCATCACTTGTAGAGTAATCTGTGTTACTTGGGATCATACCGCAGTCAGCGATAATAGCCTGTGCTTCATCTGTAGTCATCCACTCAAGGAAATCATATGCTTCCTGTGGGTGCTTGCAGTCTTTGTTGATCATAGTAACCAGTGGATAATTGGTCGGGTTTGGTTTGTATGTCTCGCCATTGTATACGATATCCGGCTGAGCGATGATGCCTGTATCTTCCAGGACATCGTCACTTGTCATACCTACGAACCAAGGTCCGTCCATACAGAATGGAACTTCACCATTCCAGAACATCTCACGCACATCACTCTTATCTGTTACAAGCTTAGCAGCTTTGTCTTTCAGAATAAAATCCTGCCACCACTGAGCAGCCCATACGTTGGCATCACAGTTAACATTTACATTGTCTGCTGTGTAAGGCTCACTCTCTCCATTCGGGAAGTAAAGTCCACCGGATACCGGTCTTGCAACCAGTCGGTTCCATTCACTTACAGTAAATGCATGAGTTCCGGATACGATACCTGTTGCATATCCTCCATCCTTTGTGAACTTTAAGCATGCATCTCTGAAGTCATCCAGTGTCTTAATGTCATCCGGGTTGATACCTTTCTCTTCCAGCATAGACTTGCGATAGAAGATACCAGTAGTTCCCCATGCATAACTTGAGATAGCCAGTGTCTGTCCATCTACAGTACACATATCCTGTCCGGTCAGTTTAGATTTCAGATCGTCACTCATGTAATCATCAAGATTAACGAATGTTCCTTCTGGTTTCAGAGCCTGGTAAGTAGAGATATTCTCCGGATATACCTGGATCATGTCACTTGCCGTTCCTGACTGGATCTCATTGGTAATATTATCCCAATATCCATCATAACCAGCTCCAAGAACCTCGATCTCAATATCTGGGTTCTTTTTGTTGTAGGCTTCCAGAAGGGCATCGATTGCTTTCTGATGTGGTTCCTCTACATAAACGGATGTAGAGAATGTCAGCTTAATCTTTCCATCCTTTTCGCCTGACTCCTCTGAATCGTTCTTGCTTCCGCATCCTGCAAGTCCGGCCACCATAGCCGCGCAAAGCAGAACAGAAAGTATACGGTTCCTCTTTTTCATACCTTATCCTCCTTTAGTACTGAATATAATACGCTATATTCATTCTCTCGCAATCTTGCACAAATTGCTTTGCATTATCAGTTATTTAATTTGCACAATCTGCTCAATACTTCGGATCACCAAATTTTTAAACGTTTACTTTTTGTGCATTTTTGCTTTATTTCATAGCGGACAGTGCTGCTTCATCCGCTACTACTACCACGTCATTATGAAGTTGCAGGACAGATGCCGGCACCTTCGGTGTAATCGGTCCACACAGTGCTTTTGCTAATGTCTCAGCTTTATCCTCTCCACTGACCATCAGAAGTACCTTCTTTGCACGCATGATTGTTCCGATACCCATTGTATACGCCTGTTTCGGCACATCATCTGCAGATGCGAAAAATCTCTTATTTGCCTCAATTGTGCTCTCCTGCAGATCTACACAGTTGGTCATCTTGGTAAATTCATCACCCGGCTCATTGAATCCGATATGTCCATTGTGTCCCATACCTAGAAGCTGGAGATCCACTCCACCCATACTCTTAATCTGATTCTCATAGCGGATGCATTCTTCCTGTGGATCCTCTGCAATACCATTTGGAAGGTGTGTATTCGCCGGATCAATATTTACATGATCAAAGAGATGTTTGTGCATAAAATAATAATAGCTCTGATCGTTATCTCTGGTCATTCCTCTGTACTCATCCAGATTCACGCTCTTCACTTCTGAGAAATCAAGATCTCCCTTTTTGTACCATTCCACAAGCTGCGCATACATGCCTTCCGGCGTAGAACCGGTAGCCAGCCCCAGCACGCAGTCCGGTTTTGTGATTACCTGTGCAGAAATAATATTTGCTGCCTTTCTGCTCATATCCTGATAATCTTTTGCTTTGTATATTTTCATAACGTCCTCCTTCTCGGCACTTATAACAGTGCACCTTTTTTAATAATTCGCTTTATATTCAGATCCTGATCCAACAGAACCAAATCCGCATACTTTCCTGCAGTAATACTGCCATACTCCTTATCAACACCAAGGCATCTGGCCGGATTAATCGTTGCACATTTCACTGCTGATTCCAATGAAATATCCATCTTCTTCACTGCGGTGCGCATACAGTCCATAAGATTCGTTACCGAACCCGCCAGTGCTCCGTCCGATACCAGCGTTGCCCGATTGCCCTTTACCTGTACATCAAGTCCGCCCAGGGTATAAACACCGTCCGGCATACCTGTCGCACGCATGCTGTCACTGATCAGTACAATACGGTCATCACCAAGCATCTTAAATGTGGCTCTTACAGTTGCCGGGTGGATATGAACGCCATCACAGATCAGTTCGGCCCACACATGTTCGCAGTCTGCAGCTGCTCCCACCACACCTGGTGCCCGATGTGTAAATGGCGGCATGGCATTATAAAGATGCACCGCATGATCTGCACCTGCCTGAAATGCCGCAAGTGCCGTATCATAGTCTGCATTCGTATGCGCCAGCGACACATGGACTTCATCCTTTACTTCTCTGATGAACGATACCGCATCTTCACTTTCTTCCGGTGCAATGCCAATAAACTTCACCAATCCTTTTGAAGCCTCCAAAAATCTGCGGCAGATATCTACATCACACGGAATGATATTCCTCTCATCCTGCGCGCCTTTCTTTGCCGGACTGATAAATGGTCCTTCCATGTTGATTCCCACAAGATCCGCTCCCGGTGCAGGATTCTTCTGATACTCAGCAGCATTTGCAAGAATCTGTTCCAGTTCAGTTGTCGGAAGTGTCATAGTTGCAGGCGCGATCGTTGTAACACCTACCGAAGCCTCATATGCACTGATTTTTTCCAGGGCTTCCCTGGATCCGTCACAGAAGTCTGCACCAATGCATCCGTGGAAATGCAGATCGATGAGACCGGGAAGGGCATATGCACCTTCACCATCGATCACTGGCTCCGAAGCATCTTCTGTGACAGATCCGGCAAACAGTTCTCCCTCTATGTATATTTCTGCGTCTTCAAAGTTACAATTTTCGGTATATTTCTTAACATTCTTAATGATCATAATACTTTGCTGTGATCTCCTTCATCTGATCCCATTTTTCTTCCATATCTTTTACCAGTTTGAACTGTGTTCTGCAACGATCCAGATTATGACCTTCCCGATGTACCTTAAAGTAATGATCTCCCTCCAGATAATCTGTCAGAAAACGCATACCACACTCGTAAGTCATCGTCTTTGCTCCCATTGGCAGAAGTTCCATCTCACGGGCAGTGAGTTTACCGTCACACCCTTCTACGAATCCTTTTGTATAGGCTTCAAAGTATTCCATACTGCAGGATACTTTGTCCAGATCTTTCTCATCTTCTGCTGCTGTACTTGCACCAAATCGGATAGAATCGCCAAAATCATTCACGGAAAGTCCCGGCATTACCGTATCCAAATCAATCACACACAATCCCTTTCCTGTCACATTATCAATCATAACATTATTCAGCTTGGTATCGTTATGTGTTACACGAAGCGGAATCTCGCCATTAGCCAGACAGTCACACAGATAATTGGCCACATCTTCACGATCCAGCACAAACCGGATCTCTTCCTGCACATCCTTTGCACGTCCCATCACATCCGCTTCGACTGCTTTCTTGAACACTTCCAGTCTGGCTTTGGTATCATGGAAGCCTTTGATCACTTCGAACAATGTATCTGCCGGATAATCTGCCAGCATTCTCTGGAAATTACCAAATGCTACGCCACTCTGATAAAACTGCTCCGGTCTCTCTACCTGGTCAAAGCTGGTCGCGTCCGTGATAAAGATATAGGATCTCCAATAATCGCCAAACGAATCTTTATAATATGGCTTGCCATCTACTGCCGGGATCACACTCAGTGTCTCACGCGTCGGATCACCTCCGGCCGCCGCTATCTTCTCACGCAGGAAATCAGTCACACCCAGAATATTCTCCATCAGCTGAACCGGTTCCTCAAATATTGAATTGTTCATCCGCTGAAGAATCACTTTCATCCGTCCCATCTTATTCAATTCGAACGTCAGCAGAAAAGTATCGTTGATATGTCCATTTCCAAAAGGTTCGTCCTTGATCAGTCGTCCCTCATACTGAAAATGTGCGATTGCTTCGCTCTTCTGCACCTTCATCACCCGTGCCATAATTTTCCTCCTTTTATCCAAACCACCAGTTTGTCTGTATTGTACTTCACAATTGCACAAAAATCTTTAGCTGATTCTTCGCTATTTTTGCACAATCGTCCTATTCTTTTTGCATTTTTTTGAGTTATACGTTAAAATATTTGTATAAAAGTTACTATTCACAGCCGATATACAGATACTGATAAGAGCGTCGTGCTTGCACGTAAGCGATTGTCAGCATCTATATATCGAGCCTGTGAAGCAGGAACTCCACCCACATAAGCAGTCTTAACTCCGTCAGGAGTGAAACTGGAGCCTCGGAAAAGGCGACGAGTGCGCATGTGCGTGGAGGACTGTGAATAGTACCGTACAACACAGAGGTGACTTACATGGCATATATTGGCAACGAATTAAACACAGTCTTCACTGTAGGAAAACTCTACAGTATTCACTATTTTGAATATATGAGCACATTTGCATTTGAAGGAGAATCCCACGATTTCTGGGAGTTCGTATACGTAGACAAGGGTGAGATAAATATCACTGCAGGTACGCGCAATATTGTATTAAAGAAAGGGGAAGTTATATTTCACGAACCGAACGAATTTCACAATGTTAAGGCAACCGGTGATATTGCCCCTAATCTGGTCGTTGTCGCATTTGAATGCACCAGTGAAGCCATGCAGTTTTTCCGGCGCAGGATTCTAAAGTTAGATGATATGGAACGCACACTGCTTGCCAACATCATTGTAGAAGCAAGACATTGTTTCGACTGTCGACTGGATAATCCTTATCTTCAAAATATGCCAAAGAAAGAACAGGAAGACTTTACCGGTTCTGAGCAGCTCATTCGTCTTTATCTGGAACAATTTCTGATCTTTTTGACCAGACACCCACTGAGCACGACTCCGTCTGACACAGTCTCTGATTCCCGTTCCATCAAAGCCACCAAAATCCGCAATGATCTGGAGATTTTCCGCCGGGTCATTGAATATATGGAAGCAAATCTTTCCGAAAAACTGACGATCCAGAAGATCTGTCGGGATAATCTGGTCAGCAGATCGCAGCTTCAGAAGCTTATTATGCAGCAAACCGGAATGGGCATTATCGAATATTTTTCCCATTTAAAAATTCGTGCAGCCAAGGAAATGATCCGCACGCAAAAGATGAATTTCACCCAGATTTCGGATACACTTGGGTATTCATCTATTCACTATTTCTCCAGACAGTTCAAAAAAATAACCGGCATGACTCCGTCAGACTATACCTCTTCTATCAAGGCAATGTCTGACCCGGAGACAGCCGGCAAATAACATTTCTATATTACTTAGATGCCAGGGTCAAAAGGTCTAAATCCACATGAGCTCGCTCATAAGTGGATGAAAGTCCTTGGGACCCGCCCCAACATCTTACTTATTGTACATGAGCATGCTCCTGCGACGTCACAGATACGCGCTTCGGCATGCTTTTTCCTGAAACCGGAAGCTCCATATTCATCACCGCAATTGATCCCAGAACTAATACGATTCCTGCGAGATTACCAATGCCTACCTTTTCATGGAACACCATCACACCTACGATTACCGCCACAACATTCTCTACGGATGCAACTACCGGAACTTTACTACTTTCTTTGATCTTGCTCACACCATTAAAATATATGATATAGCAGATTCCTGTCGGAATCAGTGCATACACGAATCCATATGCAAGAATCTTGAAATTCATCGGATCTGCTACTGTCGTCCATGGATGTCCGAACAAGCCAAGGAAAATTGTTCCAAACAGGAAATTGTAAGTTGCCACAACAAACGGAGAAGATTCTCCGGATGCCAATCTTCCAAAAATGCCTACCAGTGAATAGCATGCCGCAGATGCCAGACCAAACAGCAATCCTGAAGCTGCAAACGACATTCCCTTCAGGCTTCCGCCAGTCACTGTCAGTACGCATCCTGCCAGATTCAGGATCATCGCCAGGTATTTATTCGGTCCGAATTTCTCGCGGAACAAAAAATACGATATTACACTTGCAAATGCAGGTGCCATATAAGTCATGACGCATGCAAAAGATACGCCCAGACTGTTGATTGCGGAACTATATACATAATTGTACAGTGCCTGACAGACCAAGCCTAACAGTGCGCAGGAGATCAATGTATTTTTACTGATCTTAAAGGCTTTCGGTCCCTCTTTCACTAATGTGATCACCGTCAATATCAGCAGGCTCAATGCAATCCGCACAAATCCGGTATACGCCGATGTAGACCCTGCTCCCTGCATCAGTTTTACGAAAAGTCCATTGGTTCCCCACAGACATCCTGCCACAAATATACATCCATAACTCTTCCAGGCACTGTTCATTTTCTAATTCCCTCACTTCATAGAATCGCGTACATTTTCACGCTCTATAAGAGAATCTAGCACCAGAAGACTTCCGCTGTCAATAACCTTTTTTCACCAGAATGCTTATGTGATTATTAGCATCCCTTATCTCATAAATTTCTCACACCTTGATTATTTCTTATTCTCAGATAATTGCCGAGATTTGTCACGCACATCAGTGTTGTCACGAGAAATGCACCCGGTATCAGTATGATCCACCAGGCTCCATTTAGCAATGCCTGATCTGCTAACGATAACATACTGCCCCAGGATACCACCTCCAGCGGCAGGCCAAGACCCATGAAACTCAAGGTCGATTCTGCCACGATCGCCCCGCGGACATTCATAACTACCATAAACATGATTGATGAGATAAAATTCGGTGTCAGATGGCGGATTAATATATAGAAGAAACTCCCTCCCATACTGCGTGCCGCCAACACATATTCGCTGTTCTTTAGCTGAATCACTTCTGTCCGCACAATCTTCGCAATGCCGGTCCAGCTCGTAATTCCAATTACAAATGCAAGCGACCAGATTGTTGCTTTTCCAATTACTGCCTGCAGTAAAATAATGATCAGAAGTTCCGGCACACTTAAAAATATCTCCGTCAGTCTCATCAATATCTCATCCAGCCATCTCGGTGCATAACCACTGACTGCGCCGAACACAATTGCGATCGCCGTTGAAATCGCCGTCGCAAGGAATCCTATCGACAGAGAAATCCGTCCGCCATACCAGATCATGGAAAAAATATCACGCCCCATGGTATCCGTTCCAAACAAAAATTCACCATTCGGCGCGTGACTGTAATTAGCCAGATCCATATATGTAGGATCTTTGGTCATGATGAACCGACACCCGATACAGCCAAGGATGATCAGCCCCAACAACACAGAAGAGATTATCGGCTTTTTCTGCTTCATCGCATGATCACCTCCGCATCCTCTGTCAGATCCGGGCCTTTCATCCGCGGATCAATTCGTTCATTAATCGTCTGCGCGATCATATTGCACAGGATCACAAGTGCCCCTGATAACAAGCAGATTACCATCAACAGGTTATAGTCCTGATATCTCGCGCTCTCATAAGACAATGTACCGATTCCCGGATAGGAAAATACTGTTTCTATAATATAAGTACCACCCAGAATATGCGGTACTGATATTGCCATAATACTCAGATATGTAGGGATAATATTGCGCACACAATGACGAAACATAACACTTTTCCCGGTAACACCCTTAGATTTGGCAAGAAGCACATAATCTGTGCGCACCTCTTCCAGCAGTTTGTTGCGGATCAAGTACGCGTAATACCAGAGATGTCCCAGCACCACGACCGTCATCGGCAGAATCAGATGCAGGATACGGTCACCCAGATCATTCTCTTTTCCTATTGTATAGGCTCCGCTACTTGGAAGTACTTTGAGTTCCACTGCAAAGATCAGAATCAGCACCAGCGACAGCCAGAATTCCGGAATACAACTGGTCACCGTTCCAATCTTGCAGATCGCACGGTCAATCAGGCGTTCCTCGTTCCACGCGCACCAGATTCCAAGAAGCAGTGCCAACACAAAGATCAGCACGAATCCCACTCCGCCAAGCAGCAGTGTATTCCCGACTCTGCCTTCGATCACTTCCAGCACATCCATTTTATACTTATAAGAAATGCCAAAATCTCCACGTACTGCCCGCCCCAGCCATTTACCATACTGTACAGTGATGGATTCATGAAGACCAAGCTTCTCTTCTGCCCATGCCCGCTCGCCGGCGGTCATTTTCTCTGCCCGCTCGCCGTAATAAGATACCAGTGGATCGCCCGGTGCAAGCCTTGCTATATAGAATACAATTACCGACAAAAGAAAGATACTGACCACAAATATAAGCAGCTTTTTACCATAATAAATCCATGGATTTTTTCGCATTCTTATGCTCTCCTCTCTTCTTTTCTTCCCGGCTCCGGTAATGGGATAGATTCCATCAACCGCTTTGTATAAGAATGCTTCGGCTGTGCGAACACATCTTCTGTGAGTCCGACTTCTACTAATTTGCCATGATACATAACACCTACACGGTCACACAAATATTCCACCATAGACAGATCATGCGCAATAAACAGAAACGTAAATCCATGCTCTTCCTGCAGATGCCGGAACAGATTCACGATCTGTGCCTGGATCGACACATCCAGAGATGCGATCGGCTCATCCGCGATCAACAGCTCCGGTTCCATCACCACTGCACGGGCAATCGCCACACGCTGCCGTTGTCCGCCGGAAAGTTCCCCCGGATACTTGTCCAGAAAACTTTCATCCAGTCCCACGTATTTCATCTGAAACACTGCTTCTTCCCTGTAAGTCCCGCGCTTTGGGCGGATACGATTGATTACGAGAGGTTCCGTGATAATATCTTTCACTTTCATCCGCGGATTCAGACTGGATGTCGAATCCTGAAAAATAATCTGTATATTCTGCTGAATCTGCCTGTGCATCTTCCGGTATACCTTTCTGTCATGCAGCGGTATTCCATTATAATACACTTCTCCAGAACCCTTATGATATAAATTCATGATGCATCTGGCTACCGTAGATTTACCGGAACCAGACTCTCCCACCAGTCCAAATATCTCTCCTTTTCTAAGCTGAAATGACACATCGTCCACTGCTTTTACCGCAAGTTTTCTACTCAATGGAAATGCATGATTCAGATGTCGTACATCCAACAGGACTTCCGCATCCTTCCATTCCTGATGTATCACTCTCTTTTTTCCATTTTCCCGTCCAAACATAATCTTCGGCGCATCTTCCGCCAACAGCCACGTAGCCGCATAATGAGTCGGACTCACCCGAAACATCGGCGGTTCTTCCTCATAATCTCTGGCAACTGCGTAAGGATTCCGGCACGCAAATGCGTCTCCCTTCGGAGGATGCGCCAGATTCGGCGGCATCCCCGGTATCGTAAAGAGTTCTTCTTTTCCTTTTGATAATGCCGGCAATGACTGCAGCAGACACCAGGTATATGGATGCTTCGGCTGATAAAAGATCTCTTCAGTTGTACCGATCTCCACAATCTTCCCCGCATACATAACCGCCACCCGGTCTGCCACTCCAGCGACCACGCTCAGGTCATGAGATACCAGAATTGTGGCTGTCCTGAACTTCTTCTGTATATTGCGGAACAGTTCCAGAATCTGGGACTGGATTGTCACATCCAGTGCCGTCGTCGGTTCATCTGCAAAAAGGATACGTGGATTCGATGCCAATGCGATTGCCAGGACACATCTCTGGCGCATACCGCCTGACATCTGCCCGGGATACTGCTGCATCCTTTCTTTTGCACGATCAATACCTACAAGCCCCAGAAGTTCCAAAACTCTTCCATCCAGTTCCGCCTTTCGGATCTTTGGTTCATGCACACGCACTGCTTCTGCGATTTGTGCACCAATCTTCATCGTCGGATTAAGTGAAGTCATCGGATCCTGAAACACCATCGAGAATACATTGCCCCGAAGCTTCTCCATCTCCCGCTCCCGGTAATCGGTAATATCCGCGCCATCTACAAGGATACGTCCGCCTGCAATATGAGCCGTCTGTGGGAGCAGCTTCATTACGCTCTTACAAAGCACGCTCTTACCACATCCTGACTCGCCCACGATTGCCAGTACTTCGCCTTCCTGCACTTCCAGACTGACGTCGCGCACCGCCTGCACGATCTCTTTTCCCGTATGAAATTGTACAGATAAGTCCTGTAATTCCAGTACTGCTGCCATCTAACATTCCTCTTTATCCCTGCTTATTCTATCGTCCAGTCTGCTACACTCCAGAAGATACCCACACCGTGATGTCCCATAACAGTATCCGGCTCAATTCCTTTGATCGATGACTTTGCCACATAATTAGCATCGATATAGCAGATAAATGTATACGGCGGATCCTGCGTAAGCTCTTGCAGGAATCCTGCATAAGCCGCCTTTCGCACCTCCGGATCTGCCGACTGACGTGCTTCTGTCAGATACTGATCTACTTTCTCGTTAGAATAGCTGGAATAATTCGCACCTTTTCCGGTTCCAAATACTTTATAGGTATGGTCATCTGCATCAAACGGACTTCCCCATCCGATCAGATATGCCATCTGTCCTTCCCAGTCTACCTGTGCCGGAACTTCCACTGTCACATCAATACCGATTGCTTTCAACTGCTGTGCTGCGGCCTGCGCAATATCCACACGAACCTGATCGCCGGCACCCACACAGATTACAAATCCAAGCTTCTCGCCATTTCTGTAGTAATAACCATCATCCTTCTTCTCACATCCAACAGACTGTAGAATCTCTTCTGCCTTCTCCGGATCGTAATCAAAATGCTCCATATTTTCATCATTGTACACATTACGCTGGATCGGGCTATACGCTGTCATTCCTTCTCCCAGCAGTACCGCATCCACGATTGCCTGCCGGTCAATTCCATAATTTATCGCCGGAATAATGTCTTTATTCTCCTGCCAGTACTCATTTGCAAAATTATAAAGAATTCCCCGATAATCGGAAGTCTTCATATCATAACAGGTGTACCCTTCCTTATCTGCAAATTCCTTTGCATCCTTTGGAGTCAAAAGTGCCAGATCCAGATCACCGGACTGCATCTGCATTGCTTTGGCATTATCATCTGTCACGATCTTAAATATGATCTTGTCAATGTTCGGTGCACCTTTAAAATAGTCCTCATTTTTTACCAGCGTAATCGCCTGTCCTTCGTCCCAGCTGTCTAGCTTATAAGGTCCTGTTCCAATCGGATGCCGGAAAAACTCTGACTCCTGCATATTCTCTCCTTCCAGGAGATGCTTTGGCAGAATCGCCATTGTCATATAATCCAAAAATGCTACATTCGGCGCATCCAGCTTGAATGTAATTGTATAATCATCCACCACATTAATCTCCTGCACATCTTCATAATTCGGTGCATTTTCCGAACCGTTATCCGGATCCATAATAGACTCGATGGTAAATTTCACATCATCAGCTGTAAAATCTTCCCCGTCATGCCACTTTACACCCTCTTCCAGATGAAATGTATATGTGTATGTTGATTCATCAAACTCCCAACTCTTGGCAAGTCCCGGTACAACCTCATTATTGCCGTCATGCGCAGTCAATCCATTAAACAACAGGATATTGATCTCCCCATGTTCATCCATCGCCGGATTGATCCTCGTATAATCATTGCTTCCATAAACTAATGTATTACTTTCCTTTGCTGCATTCTCACCTTTCCCTTTTTCCGATGATGCCCCACAGCCTGCTAATCCTACCACCATGCTGAGCACTAACGCTCCTGCTAACAATCTCTTCATCCTTTTGCTCTCCTGTCCGTTATTGATCTGATGATATCCCAGATTTCATGCTATTAATTTATCAAAATTCAAAGACCCCAGACAAGCCCCCCTTAGGGTTAAGGAGGCAGGTTTCCCTTATAATACAAAAGCGCGGAACACAATTCAGAAGAAAAAAAGACCTGCAAAGCTATGCTTTACAGGTCTTAAACTCCCCGAGTTGGGCTCGAACCAACAACCCCACGGTTAACAGCCGTGTGCTCTACCATTGAGCTATCGAGGAATACGTGATTCATATCACTCGTTTAATATAACCCCTTGCGTGAAAAAATGCAAGGGGTTTTTGCAAATTTTTTTAATTTTTTCTACAATTGTTGTTTTTATATTCGAACTGTGTTTTATAACGGACGGTCAATGATTCAGTCAGCTATCAATTCCAGGAATTTTTCATGAATCCGATTATCCGCATCCAGTTCCGGGTGAAATGACAAGCCGATCTGCGCACCGTACTGCACTGCCACAATTCTGTCATCTACATGGGCGAGCACCTGAACCTGCTCGTCTGCTGTCTCAATATAAGGTGCTCTGATAAATGTCATCGGCACTTCTCCGATGCCTTTAACTTCTGCATCTGTATGAAAGCTATCCCTGTACGGTACTCTCACCTCCCGGAAGTACCAGACCAGTTTTTTCATTGCAAGGTCATCTCGCATAGCTGGTTATTGCACAAAAAAAAGAATGCTTCGAAAATTCAAAGCATTCCTTAAACTTTTCCAGACTATCTGAACATTAGAGATCATTAGTTTTTGTCTCCATTATACTCAATAGCATATTTTACAGCTTCATGGATGTCGCCAGCTTCAGCACTGGATTATACTCATAAATCGTTTTAAGAAATTCATTTTCCTGAATCATTGCAATCATGCTTTTTCCGATTCCGGTTGTGTACAACATTGTGATCACAAGAAATACCAGCCACACGATTATCAGTACCATCAGCATACCAAGCACACCGCCTGCCAGGCGATTCACCAGTCCGACTACCGGAAGCTCTGACACCACATTCAGCGAGAAAATAATCGCCCGAAGTATGATCGAAACAACTATAAATGTCAGCAGAAATGCCGCTACATTAATAATCAGTTTTGCCATATAAGCAGACACATAACTCACGAATCCGGTCACACCAAGCTTATCGTAGATCTCACTGTTGTTGTTCGTCAGAAGCAGATTCTTAAATACTGATGGTATGTCCGCATTCTCGATTGCCGAGATCTGCATATCTCGTGGAATTTCGATGTTTTCCAGTGGCTCAGTCCCATTATCTGCACTCTGCTGATTAATGCCATCCAAAATATTCCGCGAAATTCCCATTTCTGCCAGATCATTCTTGCTGATACTACCGTTCGCAATATCTTCTACGGTAATGCCAAGTTCATTTAGTCTGTCTTCGTCCACGCCCGCTGCTTTCAGCGCACTCCGAATCTGGTCTTCTTTGTTCGTTCCGCCTTCTTCGCTGTCTCCCATGACCATCCCGGCAATTGTAGACTCTATCTTCGTCTCCAGAACATCCTGTGCAGGTGTCATCTTTGTAATTCCTTTACTCACATACGGTGTCAAAAAGAAGACTAGCACAAATGTCACGATTGTTGCCAGAAGTGATACTGTGATTTTAATCGCCCCTCTTGCAATACCTATGATCAGACCAAGCAAAAAAGCTCCTGCCACAACGGCCACTAACCAGTTATCCATATATTTCTCCTTACTTTACAAACCGGACAACTTCCATCCCATTTGCACTCATCACTATATATTTGTTCACTCCGAATGTAGGGAATATCTCCAGAATAACATCATCCACTTCACCCTGATATTTATGAATGCCGTTACGAGTATAAACACTACATTTTTTACCATCGTACATCAACACCTGACTGCCACTGATCTTCACATTGGCATAGTCACCGGTAAAGTCTTCCGACAGGATCTTCTTGCCCGATTTATTATACAGGCACAGTTCGTATCCGCCTTTTCCTTCATTTTTTAAAACCAGACCGATATATTTGTCACTGTGAAATGCACTCTTGATCTTTTTATTTATTGTAATATTCTTGGAAAGCTTCGGCTTCTCTGCACCTTTGTAAATGAGCAGACTGTTATCTGTCACTACTGCTGATGTATCCGCATCCATATAATATGCTGATGCAGCCACAACTCCAGGATACTCGTCTGATGTCACTTCATAATCCTGACTCTTCTCCTTGGTTCCATCAAAGCTATAATATACTACTTTGGTCAGAATCTGACCTTTCTGTACACTGAGATAGGATACCAGAAGCATCTTGCCGTCCTCCGACAGACTGACATCCATTGGATATCCCGTACCAGAGAGAGATGTGGTAAGCTCTACAAGCACATTCCCTTCTGCATCATAGCAGACCAGCTTCGGTGAGGCATTGGTCGTAAGTACTGCACAGACAATCCCCTGTGAAGACACGGATACCCGTTCTACCGGAAGTGCCGTCTGCATCTCGCCTTTCAGACCTTTTTTATCCATAACCATGATCGTATTGCCACCTTTGTCGGCTACAACCACTGCTTCATCTTGCCACGTATTTACAATGGGATTCTTAATCTGATAAGGTTGATTCCACTCTTCATCACCCTTACGGTTCACCAGCGCGATACCATCCTTACTATATTTCAATACTCCATTACCAAATTCCAGATAGCTTACATTCCCTTCTGCATTGATCTCATAAGTCGTACTAACTCTGGATGTCGTATAGGTTCTCAGATTAATCACCAATACCATTGCTACAACTACGACGACGATCAGAACCGCCGCGATAATCCTCTTTGTCTTTTGACTCTTCCTATGCTTACGCACCTGTTCGTCAATCTCCTCCTGCACGCCATCTTCTTCCCGGAGCTCCTTCAACACTTCATCAATCAGTGCATCGGTCTCATCCTCATGATTCTCTACTATATGTATATCTGATTTCTTCTTTCGTCTCATTTTTATCCCCTTTACTCTATAGTAACGGTTTTATTCAACATTCCATTTACTGCCTACTTAGACTTTCTTATCATACCACACTTTTATGGCAATAACAATTTCTGTCCGATGAATATCAGATTCCCATCTTTTAATCCATTCATCCTGCAGATTGCATCCGTTTCTGAAGTTGTCCCATAGAGCTTTTTGCTGATCAGATCCAGGGTATCTCCCTTCTGTACCACATAATAATCCTCAGATGAGCCCTGCAGTTCCTCCTGAATCGTAGACGGATCCGGTGTGGTTCCTCCATTCGTCTCCTGCGATGCTTCATCAGTTCCGCCCGCATTCTCTCCCTGGTCACCCTGCCCGGTCTGCTCTGCGATCTGCTGATCACTCTGCTCATCTGAATTCTGCGCATCCTGGCTCTGCGTTTCCTGTGTATCCTGATTATTCTGCGCATTTTTTCCGGATGATCCGTTTGCTCCCATATTCGAAGACAACGTTTCGATCGAATTCTGCACGGAATTCATTTTATCATAATTATTCATGGTTGAGATACCGATTGCAAGCACTATTACAACTAACAGGACACTTGTCAGATATACGTATCTGGATTCCCGCCTCTGCTCTCTGACTTCCATCCGCCCTTTTATGGTGCTGCGAAAATCCTTTGCAGCTCGATCCTCAACCACTTCGCTGGGTGTCACGCCAATCTGCCTGCGTTCCCGGATCATGTAACTCTGCATGTCCGGATTCTTTTCATAAAATATATAATGCCCGCCAATCTCCATCAGTTCTTTAAATTTATAGGCAAAATACAGTTCTTCTTCCTGTCCTTTCAAGATCAATAAACTGTTCTTTTCCGGCATTAATTTTTCGTGCGCTTTTGCCATTTCCCGACTTAATGCAAGCGGTCTGTCCGGTACAGTCTGAAACCATCCTATAATGTCCATTTCATGGAAATATTCCCGGCTCTCCACCTTTGCCGTTTCCAATTCTTCTTTCGTGATCACTGGAGCTATTTCCTCCAAAATACCATCCTTCACCTGCAAGGCACCGGTCACAAAGATACATTCTTCTCCCTCAATCTGCACCTTTTCTCCCAGCAAAAATGCCGTTATCGTCACTTCTCTTCCCTGTTCTTCCAATTGATTCAGAAATGTCTCCACATAATCTTCCACGTAAATGCGCGGACTGTCACTGACATTTCCGATCTGTTTTACATTTTTTGGAAATTGTCTCTCCATTTATACTCACCTCACCCAATATTTGCGCCTATCATAGCACGTGATCTGCGCGTATTTTAGCAATCGGTGAGATCTGTTTTCACAAAGTTTCTTCTTTTTCTCCTGCGGTATGCGAAAAAGCGCCCCGGCAATTGCCGCAGGCGCTTCTCTTCTGTCGTTATTCTATTGATGATGTCGAAATATCTCTGATATCTACAACTGTTCAGAGCACCTGAAAATCTGCTCAGCTCTGAACAGTTACAAACTGACTGTTATACAGATTCGCATAGAAACCGCCTGCTGCCAGCAGTTCTTTGTGGTTCCCCTGCTCGATAATACTTCCGTCTTTCATAACCAGAATCACATCTGCCTCTCGGATCGTTGAGAGTCTGTGTGCTACAATAAAGCTGGTACGTCCCTTCATCATTTTTGCAAATGCAGACTGAATCTTCATTTCCGTACGTGTATCAATGGAAGATGTTGCTTCATCCAGAATCAGCATCATTGGCAGACACAGCATGGCTCTCGCAATACACAACAGCTGTCTCTGTCCGGCTGACAGATTACCGCCGCCACCTGTGATCATGGTGTCATATCCCTTCGGAAGTCTGCGGATAAAGGAATCTGCATGAGCTGCCTTCGCTGCCTCTATAACCTCTTCCTCCGTGGCATCTGGTTTGCCATAAGCGATATTCTCCCGAACTGTTCCGGTGCAGAGCCAGGTATCCTGAAGCACCATCCCATATCTTCCCCTCAGATCATGTCTTGTCATATCCCGGATATCTGCGCCATCTACACGGATCTCACCGGAATCCACATCATAGAATCTCATCAGCAGATTGATGATCGTTGTCTTACCACACCCGGTCGGCCCGACAATCGCCACACGCTCACCAGAATTCACCTTCAGATTCAGATCTTTGATCAGTGGTCTGTCCGGCACATACCGGAATGCTACGTGGTCAAGTTCCACCTCACCTTTACACTCCGGGCTGATTGCCGGATCTTTTTCCGACACTTGATCTGCCTCTTCCAGAATATCAAAAATACGTTCCGCACAGGAAATCGCATTCTGCAACTCTGTTACCACACTGCTGATCTCATTAAATGGCTTCGCATACTGACTGGCATAATTCAGGAACACGCTCAACTGCCCGATGGTAATACCGCCGGATACTGTAAAAAATGCTCCAATCAATGTAATCACCGCATACACGATATTATTCACCAGACGGGTACTGGGATTGGTCAGGCTGGAAAAGAATGTTGCCTTCATCGCCACCTGTTGTAATTTATCATTTACCTCATCGAATTCTGCAAGTTTCTCCTCTTCCAGACCAAATGCTTTGACTACACGCTGTCCTTCTACCAGCTCATTGATCATGGCAGTCTGCTCACCACGGATTGCCGCCTGTGCCTCAAAAAACTTATGAGTTGCGGAAGCAATAAATCTTGCAACCAGGATAGACAGCGGCGTCAATATCAATACCGTCAGTGCAATCAGTGTATTCAGATACAGCATAATTCCAAGAATCGCTACAATCGTGATCACTCCGGAAAATAACTGGGTAAATCCCATCAGCAGACCGTCCGCAAAGGTATCCACATCCGCTACCATACGGCTGACCAGATCTCCGGTCGGATGATTATCCAGATAAGCAAGTGGCAGACGATGCATTTTCCTGCTGACCTTATCACGCATATCTCTGCACACCCGGTACGTAACCCGGTTATTAAATGCCGCCATAATATACTGCGCTGCTGCCGCGATCACAGCTACCACTCCAAGGATGAGCAGATAATGATCACGGTCGCCATGCGACGCTGCTCCTTCTGCAAAGGTATCGATCACATTCCCCGTAAACACCGGGATCAGCAGACTCGCCGTTACGCTGAGCAGTGCACACAGCAGGCTGCACAGCACATATAACTTATAAGGGCGGATCAGAAATAATATCTTTTTCCATGTACGTTTTTCTTTCATGATCTCGCCTCCGTTTTCTTTTCAAACTGACTTTCATAAATCTCCCGGTATACCTGACAAGATGCAAGCAGTTCTTCGTGAGTGCCAATACCTGCCATCTGTCCGTCATCCAGTACCAGAATCTGATCTGCATGAGCGATCGTTCCTGCACGCTGACTGACGATAAACACGGTTGTTTCTTCCGGCAATGTTTTTAATGCTTTCCGAAGTGCCGCATCGGTCGCGTAATCCAGCGCTGATGAGCTGTCATCTAATATCAGGATATCCGCCTGGGCGATCAACGCTCTTGCAATGGTAAGACGCTGTTTCTGTCCGCCGGAGAAATTAGCGCCGCCCTGTTCTACCGGCTCATCCAGTCCACCAGCCTTTCCGCGGACCACTTCAGCTGCCTGGGCAATCTCCAATGCTCTCCACATCTCATCCTCTGTAGCATCCGCTTTTCCCATTAGAAGATTACTTCGGATTGTCCCGGTAAACAGCTGTGCCTTCTGAGGCACGATTGCCACCTTCTCCCGCAACGCCTCCTGACTCCAGTTCTGGATCGGCTCACCGTTCAAATAGACATTCCCCTTCGCCGCATCATAAAATCGCAGGATCAACTGCACCAGCGAAGATTTACCACTTCCCGTACCTCCGATGATTCCGATCGTCTGTCCTTTCTTTGCCGTAAATGTAATATCCGTCAGAGAGTCTGCTCCCGCACCTGCATAGCGCATATCTACATGATCAAACCGAACTGCCTCTGCTGTCTCAGTTCCTTTTGCATTTCCATCAAAGGTCATTGAACTTTCCATATCCAATACCTGACCGACACGCCCCATACTTGCAAGTGACTTGCTGATGATAACGATCAGGTTGGCAAGCTTCACAAGTTCCACCAGAATCTGATTAATATAGTTGATCAGTGCAATGATGTCTCCGGAAAAGAGCACACCCCCCTCTACCATATCGGAACCAAACCAAAGAACAGCAATGATAACTGCATTAATTGTCACATAAGTCAGTGGATTCATGATTGCCGACATATCTCCCACATGAATCTGCGCGTGCAGCAGCTTACTGTTGCGTTCTGCAAAGTTCGTAATCTGCGTCTCTTCTCTTCCAAATGCACGAATCACACGTACACCTGTCAGATCTTCCCTTGTCGCCTCGGTGATCTTATCCAGCTTTTGCTGCGTACGTCTATATAACGGAGCCGTCAGCTTCATTACACCAAACACGATAATAAACAGTACCACAATCGCTGCAACAAACAGCAATGCCATCTTCGCATTGATCGTAAATGCCATGATCATCGCGCCGAATACAATGAATGGACTCCTCATAAACAGACGCAGCGTCATATTCAGTCCATTCTGCACCTGATTCACATCACTGGTCATACGTGTGATCAGTGTTGCCGCTCCTGTCTGATCAAATTCTGTAAGGCTGAGACTCTGGATCTTGTCCAGCAGTTCATGCCGAAGTCCTGCGGATGTTCCCGTTGCCGCTCTCGCTGCAAAATACTGTGCGGTAAAGCTACAGGTAAGTCCAAGCAGTGCCATCACAAGCAGTAATCCGAAATGTGTCAGTATATAATGTGTATCCCTGCCCGCAATTCCCACATCGATCAGATCTGCCACGATCAGTGGCACGATCAAGTCAAAGCATGCTTCCAGCATCTTAAACAGCGGCGCAAGTATACTTTCTTTTTTGTATTTTTTCAAATACGGTATCAGATATTTCACGTTCTCATTCTCCTGTTGTCCCGTAACTGTTCCATACAGTTACCTGCATTTTACATTCTATAACTTTATAACATTTCCAGTATATTACAGATCGCCTTGAACTTCAAATATTACTACTTTATATTGCCCTGAAAATTGTATTCCAAACCACGTTTAACAACTGAAAAAATGGGAGAAACTACCTATGATATTATTGACACAATTCAAGGAGGAACCATTTATGGATTACAACATGTTCTGTTATCAATGTCAGGAAACTGCCGGAGGCTCCGGCTGTACACGCGTCGGTGTCTGCGGCAAACGGCCTTCCGTATCGAATCTGCAGGATCTCTTAGTGTATGTCACAAAAGGACTATCCGCAGTTACAACCAGACTCCGTGAGGAAGGAATGCCAGTCTCCGGTAATGTCAACCATCTTGTTACATTCAATCTGTTTGTGACAATCACCAATGCCAATTTCGACGAAGACTTCATTACTGATCGCATCATTAAAACTCTCGAACAGACGCAGCTTCTTCTACGTCAGTTAAAGGATACTTCTGATCTTCCGGACGCTTCGACCTGGTATGGGGCTGTCGATACCTTTACCGAAAAAGCTGTAGAATCTGGCATCTTATCCAGTGATGATGACGATATCAACTCGCTTCGGGCTCTGATTACGTACGGACTCAAAGGATTATCCGCTTACACAAAGCACGCCAACGCCCTGCTTCAGGACAGTGAAAAACTGGATGCATTTATCCAACGGGCATTAGCCGATACCTTAGATGATGAACTGACTGTTCCTGAGCTTGTAGATCTGACTCTGGAAGTCGGCAGACACGGTGTCGAGGGAATGGCACTCCTGGACAAAGCTAACACCGACGCTTACGGGAATCCTGAAATTACCAACGTCCGGATTGATGTTGGAACACGCCCGGGCATTCTGGTATCTGGTCACGACCTGCGGGATCTGGAAATGCTCTTAGAGCAATCAAAAGACAGTGGCATCGACATTTATACCCACTCCGAAATGCTTCCTGCCAACTACTATCCCGCCTTCAAGAAATACAATCATTTCTATGGCAATTACGGCGGTTCCTGGTGGAAACAAAAAGAAGAATTTGAAGCATTCCGCGGTCCGATTCTCATGACCACCAACTGTCTCGTTCCGCCAAATTCCAGTTATCAGGACCGTATCTACAACACTGGTCCTGTGGGCTATCCTGGCTGCCATTACATTCTGGGCGGAATCGGAGAAGAGAAAGATTTCTCGGAGATCATCGAGCACGCAAAAAAATGCCCACCTCCGGAGCAACTGGAAAGCGGCACGATCGTCGGCGGTTTCGCCCATGCACAGGTCTTCGCACTCGCTGACCAGATCGTCGAAGCTGTCCGCTCTGGTGCCATCCGCAAATTCGTTGTCATGGCTGGCTGCGACGGACGCTTTAACAGCCGCGAATACTATACGGAATTTGCCAAAGCACTCCCGAACGATACTGTCATCCTGACCGCCGGCTGCGCCAAATACCGCTACAACAAATTAGATCTCGGCGATATTAACGGTATCCCACGTGTACTGGATGCCGGACAGTGTAACGACTCTTATTCCATTGCCGTCATCGCGCTGAAATTGCAGGAGTTGTTCGGTCTGGATGATATTAATGAGCTTCCGGTCATTTACAATATTGCCTGGTATGAACAGAAAGCTGTATTGGTGCTGCTGGCGCTGTTGTCTCTCGGAATCAAGAATATCCATCTCGGTCCGACACTGCCAGCATTCTTAAGCCTAAATGTTACCAAAGTGCTGGTTGAGAACTTTGGAATCGCAGGAATTACTACCGTAGAAGAAGATATGAATCTGTTTTTCGGTAATTAACCATGCAAAAAACGGATGTGCAAAAATCTACTTTGATTTTACACATCCGTTTTATTTATCTGTTCATCTTTACACTTACTTTTTTCCCTGAAAATGCAATTCCAAACTTCAATATATCTTTCATCCCATCGTTCTTCATATCAGCATCATATCTTTTACGATCAATCTGATCCAACGCTTCATCTGCAAGCACATCCAAAGATTCTATATCCATGTCTTTCTGCCATTTAAGTTCCATGATAATTCCCGGATATCTCGCTTCTCTCGGAAACATACTGATATCATATCTTCCATCTCCGGATTCCCGGTTCGATGTTATCTTATACTGATTATCCATCAATGCGATCAGTCCCAATACCAGACCGTGATAGAATCCTTCTGCCCCGGCATCATAAAAACTGATGGATTTATCCATGTACTCACCAATTGCCTTTTGAAGCTTACTGTGATCGTTTGTAAAAAGACTTTCCGCGATCTTATTGGCTGTGGTTCTTGTAATCGCTCCGATCTGCAGCAAATGTGACAGAATCTCCGTCTTATAGACTGCTGCGATCTCTCTGTTAGGGATTGATACCTCACACAGATACGAACCGTCCATCTGCAGTTCCTTTTTGGGTGTCTTCAAGTATCCAGCTACTAACAGCAGGCTGTAAATATTAGCCGGATCTTCTGCGATCGATCTGTAGACTACATTCTGGTCAATCCTCGCAACTACTTTTTCGCCTTGCAGAAGTGAATATAATTTCTCGGTTATATCGTCTGTGGCAATCTTTAACACGTCTTCCAGAATCTCATTCTTCCCAGTGTTCACCCAGTATGCCTGCGGTATACATCCTCTGGAAATATAATTAATGACTGACCACGGATTGTAGATATCTTCCTTACCAAATAAATATCCGTCATACCATTCACGAAGTTCCTTTTTCTTCTCAGGCACTTTATAATATTCCAGCATCGCCTGTACTTCCGTTTCAGTAAAGCCAAAATAATTATCATATTCCTCGTCCATCACAGAATTAACCGTCAAATTATTAAGGCCGCTGAAAATACTTTCCTGTGCTATCCGAAGGATGCCCGTCAGAAAGCCATACGAAAGATTCTTATTATCCTTAAATGCTCCCGAGAAGAAATTGCGCATGAATCCTATAATCTCTTCATAGAAATCCTTAGAATACCCCTCCTGAATCGGTGTGTCATATTCATCAATAATAATGATCGGTGCTCTGTCATAATAAGTACAAAGCATCTTTGACAATCTTTCCAGGGACGTTGTAAGCTCCACTTCACCCGCAGTTCCACTAAGTATCTTCTGAAAATATTCTTTTTCATATTCCACAAGTCTGTCACTGGTGATCAGTTCTTGATGTCTCCCATATTCTTCCTGCAAGAGACCACGGATCTTATCAAGCGTTGCTTCCCATGTGTCAAACTTCACATCCTTAAATGTAAGAAATATAACCGGATACTTTCCCTGATGCGCGCGATATTCCGCACCACATCTCCATATCTTTTTATCCACGAAATATTTCGCTGTATTCTCCTCTGAGATCTCAAAAAATACTCGGAGCATATCCATATTCAGGGTCTTGCCAAATCTCCTTGGTCGTGTGAATAATGACACTAACGGCTTCTGATCCAGAAATTCCTTAATCAGCAATGTCTTATCAACATAGTAATATTCTGATTGCGCACGCACATAATCCGAGATACCGATAGGAAGCGGCTTTATCTCTCCCTGCACTTCTCTTTTTATATACTTTCCTGAAATGACTCTTTTATCTACAGGTCTGCTTGCATCATCCGGTATCTTCCAGACACCTTTTTCCTTCATCACACCTGGTATCTTCCCAGTCTTGCACATGTTATTCACGGAACGGTCTGAAATCCCCCATTCCATTGCTTTCTCTTTACAGGTTTTCATGTCGGGCACCTCCCCACGTTTATATCGATAAGTATATTACTTTCTTCGAATATTATACTCCGCAATCCGCAAAATATCAATTTATTTTGATATTTTGCGGATTATAATATGTTTTTTGCAGAACAAAGAATGTGCCTTGGCACATTCTCGCGCCTGCGGCGGTCGCTTGCGACATCTACCTTATCTGCCGCAGTGCGCATCCTCGCGGAGCGGTTTTTACTTTACAGGAAAGCAATTTCCTGTAAAGCAAAAACGCCCCGGCTATTGCCGGGACGCCTGTCCTACATATCATATATCTCTTATACGAATGCTTTTACTTTCTCATAAATGCTGTCTGCATCTAAGCCATATTTCTTAACCAGTTCCGCTGCCGGACCAGACTCGCCGAATACATCGTTGATTCCGATTCTAAGCTGCTTTGTAGGCGCTTTCTCAGTAAGAACTTCTGCTACTGCTCCGCCAAGTCCACCGATTACAGAGTGCTCTTCTGCTGTAACAACCTTACCGGTCTTCTGAGCTGATGCAACGATCAGATCAGCATCGATAGGTTTGATTGTGTGGATGTTGATTACTTCTGCATCAATTCCATCTGCTGCAAGCTTCTCAGCTGCTTCCAGACAGTTAGCTACCAGGATACCTGTTGCGATGATTGTAACGTCTTTACCTTCTCTGAGGGTAACTCCTTTACCAATCTCGAACTTGTAATCCGGCTTGTCATTGATTACCGGAACTGCTGCACGACCAAATCTCATGTAAACAGGTCCCTCATATTCATATGCTGCAAATACAGCTGCTCTTGCCTCAACATCATCTGATGGGCAGATAACTGTCATTCCCGGAATTGTTCTCATAAGAGCAATATCCTCATTGCACTGATGTGTAGCACCGTCTTCACCTACTGTAATACCAGCATGTGTAGCACCGATCTTAACATTCAGGTGTGGATATCCGATGGAATTACGTACCTGCTCAAATGCACGTCCTGCTGCGAACATTGCAAATGTACTTGCAAATGGTACTTTACCTGTAGTAGCAAGTCCTGCTGCCACACCCATCATATTAGCCTCTGCGATACCACAGTCGATATGACGCTCCGGGAAAGCTTTCATAAATACAGCTGTCTTAGTAGCGCCGGCAAGGTCAGCGTCCAGTACTACAACGTCTGCATGCTCTTTACCAAGTTCTGCTAATGCATTACCGTAACTTTCTCTTGTTGCAATCTTCTTTACTTCTGACATATCGCTTCACCTACTTTCTTCAAATCTTCCATAGCAATAGCATACTGCTCATCGTTCGGAGCTGAGCCATGCCATTTAGCCTGATTCTCCATAAAGGATACGCCCTTACCTTTTACAGTCTTGGCGATAATTGCTGTCGGCTGTCCTTTTGTCTCTCTTGCTTCCTTAAATGCAGCAGCAAGCTGATCAAAGTCATGTCCGTCTACATTAATCACATGGAAGTTGAATGCTTCAAACTTCTTATCGATCGGATATGGAGAATTAACCTTTGTAATCTCTCCATCGATCTGCAGGTTATTATTATCAACGATCACTACCAGGTTGTCCAGTTTCTTATGAGCTGCAAGCATAGATGCCTCCCATACCTGTCCTTCCTGAATCTCTCCATCTCCAAGGAGTGTGTATACACGATAGTCCTCTCCAGAGAGCTTAGCTGAAAGAGCCATACCAACTGCAACTGAGATCCCCTGTCCCAGAGAACCTGAAGACATATCTACACCTGGAGTATGCTGCATACATGGGTGTCCCTGCAGGTAAGATCCTACATGACGGAATGTCTTAAGATCTTCTACCGGAAAATATCCTCTCTGTGCCAGTACAGAATAGTAACCTGGAGTTGTGTGTCCTTTGGACAATACAAAACGGTCTCTGTCTGCCTTCTTAGGATCTTTTGGATCTACATTCATTTCTTCAAAATACAGATATGTGTAAATATCTGCTGCTGATAATGAACCACCCGGATGTCCGGATTTTGCGCTATGTACGGCCTCAATGATGCCTTTGCGTACTTCATTAGCAGTCTTCATCAATTCAACTTTGTTCATGAAAATTGCCTCCTATTATGTTTGCTTCCTTCTTAGTAACCCAAGTATTTTTATTATATCCACAAAAATAATATCGGTCAATAGATGTTCCAAAATTGCCACATTTTATGCAAATGTTCAGAACACATTTGCGTTTTATTTCACTTAGAGTTCTGTTCTGCCTTCCAGCGCGCGAAGCAATGTCACTTCATCAATATACTCCAGATCGCCTCCGACCGGCACCCCACTCGCGATCCTGCTGACCTTGATCCCGGTCGGCTTGATCAGCTTACTGATATACATCGCTGTTGTCTCGCCTTCCAGGCTGGAATTAGTCGCAATGATCACTTCGTTCACATCTCCCTGCAGACGCTGCATCAGTTCCTTCAACTTAATATCTCCGGGACCGATACCGAGCATCGGCGAGATAGCTCCGTGAAGCACATGATAGACTCCTTCGTATTTGCCCGTCTTTTCATAAGCCGCCAGATCTCTGGTCGTCTCTACTACCATAATGGTCTTATGATCACGCTTGCTGTTGCGACAGATCGGGCAGAGTTCCTGATCCGTAAGTGTGTAACAGCAGCTGCAATATCTTACATTCTCTCTGGCGTCAACCATAGAATCTGCAAGCTCTTTCACTTGCTCTTTAGGCATATGGATCAGGTGAAATGCCAGACGCTGCGCAGACTTCGGACCAATGCCCGGAAGTCTGGACAGTTCTTCGATCAGTTTCGAAATCTGACTACTATAATAATCCATAATTAGAACATTCCCGGCATATTCATGCCGCCTGTCAGCTTAGACATACTTCCTGCTGCAGCCTGATCTACCTGTGTCAACGCTTCATTGACAGCAGCTACGATCAGATCTTCTAACATCTCAACATCATCCGGATCTACTACTTCTTCGTCAAGCTTTACAGAAAGAAGCTGCTTTTTGCCAGATACCTTCACCTCTACCGCACCGCCTCCGGCTGTAGCCGTGTACTCTTTCGCTTCCATTTCTTTTGCCTGTTCTTCCATCTGGCGCTGCATCTTCTGCGCCTGTTTCATAAGATTTGCCATATTTCCAGGCATTGCTCCGCCTGGGAATCCACCACGTTTTGCCATGGTCTGTATCCTCCTTTAATCTCTGTTAGTCTTCAATGGTAATATCCATGTGAACCATTTTTTGTATATCCACAAAACTATCTTCAAAATGTCTGCCTTCTTCCACGTGGCGGACATCTATCTCCATAGTCTTGCCGATTTTTTCTTCAATGAGATGTATGATCTCTTCCTTGTGCTCCGGCTTGGCCACGAATCCGGCACTTACTTCATCCGGCAACACGATCAGCAGCCTGTCATTCTCACCTGCGCTGAGTCTTGCCTGTTTCAGATACTGCTTCAGCATCATCGACGCATTATCTGCGATACTGCGGAAGTTCTTTGCCACATTCCGAATATCTTCGGATAATGCCTTCGGAAGCTCCGGCTTCGGTCCGGCCGGCTTCTCTTCCACTGCTTCCCGGTACACAACCCGCTCTGTCTGCGGCGCAGAAAGTCCTTTTTCCACTTCTGCTTCCAATGCCCTTATTCTGGATAATAATGCATCTGGTCCACTCTCCATCTGCGGTCTGCACAGCTTGATAAATGTTACTTCCAACAGCACTCTCTTTTGCGATGAAAACTTCAACTGATTCGTCAGATCCGAGAAAATGCGGATGTAGCGGATCAATTCATCCATCTCGATTAATTCCGCCTCTTCCTTCATCCTTGCCAGATTCTCTGTCGAAACATCCAGCACATCTTCCATATTCTCCGAACTCTTCAACAACAGAAGATTACGCAGATACCAGGTAAAATCAGCCGCAAGCTGCGACAGCTCCCGTCCCTGCATGATCAGCTCATCCAGTGTCTCAATCACGCCTTTTACATCTCTCGCCACAAGCTCTTTAAAAATGCGGCTGAACACATCCACATCTACCGCGCCAAGCACTTCCAGTACCCGGTCATAGGTCAGACGCTCTCCGATATAAAACGCCACACACTGATCCAGCAGACTCAGTGCATCACGCATGCCTCCGTCTGCCATTCTGGCAATGTAGCGGACTGCTTTGTCTTCTACATCCAGACCTTCCTTCTCAATCAGTTCGTTCAATCTGTCACAGATGGTTTCAATCGAAATTCTCTTAAAATCATATCGCTGACACCGGCTCAGAATTGTAACCGGAATCTTATGTGCCTCTGTAGTCGCAAGTATAAAAATAACATACTCCGGCGGTTCTTCCAGTGTCTTCAGCAACGCATTGAACGCTCCCGCCGACAGCATATGCACCTCATCGATAATATAAACCTTATATCGGCCTTCCGTCGGACGATATGCTACCTCTTCACGGATCTCTCGGATATTATCCACGCCGTTATTAGACGCCGCATCGATCTCGATCACATTCATCGATGTGCCTGCTGCGATTGCCTTACACATCTCGCATTCTCCGCACGGACTTCCGTCCACCGGATGTTCACAGTTCACCGCTTTGGCAAATATCTTGGCAACCGTCGTCTTGCCGGTACCTCTTGTTCCACAGAACAGATATGCATGGCTGATCCTGCCTGTCCTGATCTGATTCTTTAATGTCTTAACAACCGCATCCTGTCCCTTCACATCCTCGAATTCAGTTGGTCGGAACTTGCGGTATAATGCTGTATAACCCATGTATCTAACTCCCTGTTGTAACCGTTCTGCTCCCCTGCACACATTCGCAAAACCGCACAATTTCGTGCTTTCTCGCTGCTTCGCAGCTAATTTTGCTCATGTGTGTTTGGGAACTCTATTCGAGTTCCCCTGAAATATGAAAAGCGGCTTCTTACCTGCAAGCACGACGCACCAGCTTTTCATATTTCAAAGGGGAGCTGAATCAGTTACTCCTTAATTTATAACATTTTATCAATGTCTGCCAAAAGCAAATCTATTATAGCATACCCCCCGGAATTGTGCTACAATAAACGATAGCGAGAATGGTAAAGGAGATGGATATATCCATGGATAGATTAGATATTAAGCTTTGGAATCTTGCATCCAAAGGACAGATCGTACCGGACAGAAGTTTACTCAAGACACCGGAACAGATCGCTGAGATCAGAAAGAGTGCAGATCTGAACACTGCTGTTCTTGATCACGTAGCAGCACACATCAAAGCAGGCATGTCAACTGCCGAGATTGATAAATTAGTATATGACTTTACAACCGAGCACGGTGGCATTCCGGCTCCACTGAACTATGAAGGATTTCCGAAGAGCGTATGCACTTCTATTAACAACGTAATCTGCCATGGTATTCCAAGCGAAGATGAGATTCTTCAGGATGGCGATATCATCAATGTAGATGTTTCCACTATATTAAATGGCTATTATTCTGATGCATCACGCATGTTCGCTATCGGCAATCTTGACGAACGCAGTGAGAAGATTATGCGTGTCACAAAAGAATGCGTAGAATTGGGATTAAAAGCAGCTAAGCCTTGGGGTCACCTGGGAGATATTGCTCATGCAATCAATTCCCATGCACAGGCGAATGGCTATTCTGTAGTAGAAGAGATCGGCGGACATGGTATCGGACTGGAATTCCACGAAGAACCTTTCGTCAGCTACGTTACCAAGAAAGGCACTGAGATGGTACTGGTACCGGGCATGATGTTCACCATCGAGCCGATGATCAACGAAGGTACACCAGAGTTCTTCGTAGATGAAGACAATGGCTGGACTGTATATACCTTGGATGACGGTTTATCCGCACAGATTGAATACATGGTACTGGTAACCGAAAAAGGTGTAGAAGTACTGACCAAATAAATGACATTTAAAAGGCAGCCCAATGGGCTGCCTTTTTATCAGTATTCCATATTCTTAAGCACTAACACCGAGTACGCTCCCAGATTCACAACAACTTCTCCATCCTGGATCAGATATTCTTCGTGTTCTGTCGTATACCCATTTTCATAGCTGTAGATCAATCTCCGCATACTGCCTTTCTGCGGCAATTCTGCCTGCCACACCGGGATACACACCTGCTGCAGTTCATCACTGTTATTCACCACTGTAACGATCTGCGCCTGGTCATCAAATCTGGCATACGCCAACACATTATCTCCAGCCAGCAGCAATTTGATTGATCCAATGCGAAGTGTCGGATACTTACGGTGGATTGCGATCATGTCTCTGTGAAACGCGATCATCTCCTGATCTTCATGTCCCCACGGATAGGTCCTTCTGCTATCCGGATCAGTAAATCCACACACACCGGCTTCATCGCCATAATATACGGTCGGCGCACCCACCCAGGTCATCTGGATCGCAACTGCTTCCCGCATAACCGCCGGGTTCACATTCTGCTCAGCATCTTCCGGCCGGAAAACTCCGATTCGTCCCACCACATGATTGGTTCTGGTAAGGAATCTGGAATGATCGTGATTAGACAATTCATTCATAGCCACCTGCATGGACGAGTTCAGATAACTTGCCATGTTGTGCGCTACTGAATGACTGAAGGCATATCCATTGCCTCTAAGGTCAGCACGTTCTTCATCACTGTGCTTCTCCATCCCGGTCAGAAACCAGGTCACCGGCTCCATAAATGCATCGTAATTCATAACCGAATCCCACTCTTCACCATCCAGCCATTCTGCCGGATCGCCATAATGTTCCGCAAGAATCAGCGCATCAGGATTCGCTTCCTTTACTGTCTTACGAAACTTCTTCCAGAATTCATGGTTATATTCGTTGCTGTGTCCCAGGTCTGATGCCACATCCAGTCTCCAGCCATCTACACTATATGGCTCAGATACCCATTTTCTGGCAATATGCAGAATATACTTTTCCAAAGCTTCAGAATGTTCATAGTCTAATTTCGGCAGTGTATCATGTCCCCACCATCCGTCATAATTACCATTATACGGCCACTGTTCCGGACCTGCACCCCGGAAATCAAAGAATGTATGATATGGACTGTCCGCAGACACATAAGCACCCGGCTGATAACCGTCCTTCCCTTCGTAAATTTGTTCTCTGTCCATCCATTTATTAAAAGAACCACAATGATTAAACACGCCGTCCAGAATCACCTTCATACCTCTGCGATGAATCTCTGCCACTAACTGCGCAAAGAATTCATTGCTTGCTTCCAGATTTTCCCAGTTAGTTACACGGCTCTGGTAGCGGGTTGCGTGTCTGTTATCCAGATCACCTTCCGCCAGCACATCACCTGCGTCCTCCCTGATCACTCCAAAATGCGGATCAATATAATCATAATCCTGTATATCATATTTGTGATTAGACGGAGAGACAAAAAGCGGATTAAAATAAATAACTTCTACTCCCAGATCCTGCAGATAGTCCAGCTTATCCCAGACTCCCTGCAGATCACCTCCATAAAAATTACGTACATCCATAGCTTCCGGATAATGATTCCAGTCATCGACCTTTCTTACTGGCTCGTGAATATAGGAATATTCCCGTTCCAGCACATCATTGGACGGATCACCGTTACAGAATCGGTCTGTAAAGATCTGATACATAACGGCACCTTTCGCCCAGTTCGGCGTTGTAAATCCCGGAGTAATCCGAAAGTCATACATCTCAATCCACTTATCAGTTACGCCAAAACGATTAAAATATACCACTTCATCTCCGGAAGTCACCCGAAAAGAATACTTCATCATATCCGTTCCGAGCTTCCAGCTGATCCGGTAATAGTCGAATACAGACCCCGTATCTGTCTTCTTCATTTCATAATAGTTGCCGTCCGTATACAGTTCCACACAGTCCACATCCGATGCCGCAGTACGGAAGAGCAGATCTATCGTCTCTTCCTCATTCGGCTCCGGGGGAATAACGTAGCTTCCTGTTCCGTCACAAAATAATGCATCTCTGTTCATAACATCTCTCGCCACACAATTCTAATCTTCTGATATCTCCACACCTTCAAACAGGGCTTCAAATTCTTCTCTTGTAATCTTCTCTTTTTCTATAAGAAGCTTCGCACATGCATCCAGTTCATCATGATACTTACGGATAATGTACTGTCCACGCTGATAACAGGTATCGATAATACTTCGGATCTCTCTGTCAATCTCACCAGCCACTTCTTCACCGTAACCTCTGCCAGTATGTGCCAGATCACGTCCGATAAATACTTCATCACCGTCATTATCGTAATTGATCAGGTCAAGCTTCTCAGACATACCAAACTTCGTCACCATAGATTTGGCTGTTGCGGTCGCCTGTTTAATATCCTGTGATGCGCCAGTTGTAATGTCTCCAAAGATTTCTTCTTCTGCGATACGTCCTCCAAGTGCAACTGTAATATCCTGAAGCATACTGCCCCGTGTCTCAAACATATTATCCTGATCCGGCAGCGGCATCGTATAGCCAGCCGCACCCATTCCCGTAGGAATAATGGATACGCTGTACACCGGTCCCACATCCGGCAGCACGTGGAACAGGATCGCATGCCCTGCTTCATGATATGCAGTAATCTTCTTTTCTTTCTCAGAGATTACTTTACTCTTCTTCTCCGCTCCAATACCCACTTTGACAAATGCCTGGCGGATATCTGCCTGACGGATATACATGCGATTCTCTTTTGCTGCTGTAATCGCAGCTTCATTCATCAAATTCTCCAGGTCCGCTCCGGTAAATCCTGCTGTCGTCTGTGCGATCTGCGTCAGATCCACATCATCACCAAGCGGCTTGCCCTTGGCATGCACCTTCAGGATCTCTTCTCTTCCCTTTACATCCGGACGTCCAACGCCCACTTTACGGTCAAATCTTCCCGGACGCAGAATTGCAGGATCCAGAATATCCACACGGTTAGTCGCAGACATTACGATAATACCTTCGTTCACACCGAATCCGTCCATCTCCACCAGCAACTGATTCAGTGTCTGTTCACGCTCATCATGTCCGCCGCCCATACCGGTACCACGTCGTCTTGCCACCGCATCAATCTCATCGATGAAAATAATACAAGGTGCATTCTTCTTGGCTTCTTCAAACAGATCTCTCACTCGTGAAGCACCGACACCGACAAACATTTCCACAAAATCAGATCCGGAAATGCTGAAGAACGGTACCCCCGCCTCACCTGCGACTGCTTTGGCAAGAAGCGTCTTACCTGTTCCCGGAGGTCCTACTAACAGGACACCCTTTGGGATACGTGCTCCCACCTGGATATATTTCTTCGGATTCTTTAAGAAATCTACGATCTCTTCCAATTCTTCTTTTTCTTCCTGAAGTCCTGCAACATTTTCAAATGTCACACTTTTTCCGCCTGTATGAAGCTTTGCTCTGCTTCTGCCGAAATTCATTGCTTTATTATTGGCTCCATTCTGACGGTTCATCATGTAGAACAACAACAGAATACCACCAATCATAATGACCGATGGAAGCAGAGATGTCACCATCCAGTTCTCTTCCGGCACATCCTCCAACTGATATTCCACATTCTGTTCATCCAGATAATTACAGATTTCTTTGACATCTGCTACATTTAACTGCCATTCATTACCGGAATCATCACCTTTTTTGTTCAATTCTACATGTCCGGTCGGAACATCCCGGTTCTGCACGACCGTCACATCCACTGCATTGCCCTCTTCCACCAGAGAACGGAATTCGCTGTAACTCAGTTCCCGCTCCTTCTGTTCTATCTGATTGGTAAACCAGAGCGCACCAAAGAGGATCACAATCAACATCAGAAATGTGATGCCACCCGCTCCACGTCTTTTATTATTCTCCAAATCTGTATATTCCTCCTACTCTACACCTTCCACAACACCAATAAACGGAAGATTTCTATATTTCTGTGCATAATCCAGACCATATCCTACTACAAATTCGTCCGGAATGTTAAATCCTGTGTAATCTACATCCACCATCTTGACACGTCTGTCCGGCTTATCCAACAGTGTGCACAGACGCATGCTCGCCGGCTTTCTCTCCTGTAATACTTTCATCAGGTAAGACAATGTTCTTCCTGAATCAATGATATCCTCTACGATCAGTACATCTTTGCCTTCCAGCGGTTCATCCAGATCCTTTGCAATTCGTACCACACCGCTCGACTTTGTATCATCACCATAGCTTGATACGCTCATAAAGTCCATGCTGACTGGAACGGTAATTCTCTTTGCCAGTTCACACATAAAAAATACTCCGCCCTTCAGCACACATATCAGATGCACTTCTTTCCCTGCATAATCTTTACTGATCTGCTCGCCGAGTTCTCTGATTCTTTTATCTACTTCTTCTTCAGATACTAATACTTTAATATGCTCTGCCATCTTCTTTTCCTCCGTAATCTTCTACTTGAATCTCCAGGATCCTCTTTGTATGTTCTGTCACCTGGTATTTCTGATTCTGTCTGTATCCTATGATCCACAGAATCTCCTGTCCCACTGCGATCAGCGGTATCTGGTCTCGCTGCCCCTTTGGAATCTTTGCATTGATCAGATAATTCTTCAGCTTCTGCGTATGTCCCTGCGCATCAATCTGCAGATAATCTCCCGATCTGCGTCCCCGTAAGACAACGTTACTCTGTATTATATCATAATCAAACCATTTCGTGTAGAGTCGTTCCTCAAATGCATCCGGGATTTTTTCGCAGGTAAATACCCGCAAGTGCACTCCTTCCTCCGTCTGACGGTCAAATGCCTCCTTGCCAGATCTACAGAGCAGCACTTCTGACAACTTTCCCTCGCATTCTTTTACTCCATTTTTTCCATTTCCCCATCGTTCCATTTCTGACTTCTTTTTTCGGATCCATATCGTATCATATTCTCGCACGGCTTCCAGTCCATATGGGAGCATCACACGCCTTCCACTCTGTCTGTCGCAGAGTTCTGCCACATTTCTCACATGAACCGACTCAATATCCTTCTCTCTTCCTGCCGCTGCTGCGATCACCCGACGAATCAGATAGGGATGCAGTGCCTTGTCCTCTTCCTGAAATGGTTTCAGTGCGATCTGATATCCTATATCCGAATCTTTCACACATGCATTCCACAGCTTATCCGTCTGTCGGTCCAGATAGCCTGCTGCCTGTTCCATCTGCTCTGCATATTCCTGCATATGCTCGACCGTTTTCCGGTTCACATGACTCTCCAGATATGGAATCACATGATTCCTGATACGGTTGCGGGTATATGCATCCTCCAGATTCGTACTGTCTGTCTGATATTCTATATGCTGTTTCCGGAGATATTCCTCAATCTCACTTCTGCGCACAGCAAGAAGCGGTCGGATATAGTTGCCATTGACCGGTCGGATTCCTGCCATTCCTTTCATACCGGTGCCTCGTGCCAGGTTCAAGAGCATCGTTTCAGCATTATCATCCATATGATGAGCAAGTGCAATCTTCGTGCCGTTATAAGCATCCATTGCCTGACGATACGCTGCCCGGCGCACCTCACGTCCGGCTTCTTCCTCCGACAGTTTATACTGTTCTGCATAGGCTTTTACATCTTCCCGCACACACAGGAGCGGAATATCCATTTTTTCACAGAGATTCCGTACAAACATTTCATCTGCATCCGCATCCTTACCCCGCAGACAGTGATTCACATGCACCACTGCCAGTCCAAAGTCCCATTCTTTTTTCAGCTTTTCCAGAAGCAGAAGAAGGCATACCGAGTCAGCTCCTCCGGATACGCCTGCAATTACCACATCTTCTCTTTCTATCATGCTATATCTGCGTATATACGTTTTTATCTTCTCATACATAGCTTTCCCTTTCCATAACAGCATTATTTTATCATGCTTATATGGAAAAATATAGGATAACCTCTGATTCCGCTACATTTCCCAGATTCCGATCACTATGACCGTCATATCATCTATCGGCAATTCCCCGGTACTCTCCAGTACTCGTTCCAGCACATGATGCGCCATTTCTTTCGGATTCTGACTGCTCAGTTCGCACAGATATCTGCCAATCTGTGCTTCCTGTTCTCCCACCGGCAGCGCATCCATTACGCCATCTGTGACCATGACCACAAAGTCTCCGTCCGATAATTTTCTGGTCACGCAGTCAATCTCTATATTCTGCATCACTCCCACAGGCAGAGTAGTCGAAGTAATCTTCTCCACCTCTCCACCATGACGGATAAATGTCGTCGATGCCCCCGCCTTTAAGAATTCGCAGCTTCCCTCATAGAGATTGAACACACACATGTCCACCGTCGAGAAATACACTTCCTCCCGTCCCATAACCAGTGCAGTATTCAAAAGCTGAATTGCCATTTTCTCCGGGAATCCTGCCACCAGCAGTTCCTCCGCCATTTCTACCACCATAGCGCTCTCCCGAAATGCTTCTTCCCCGGATCCCATTCCATCCGATAACATCACGCTCTCCCTGCCGCCGGGCAGATACGTCATCAGAAATGTATCCCCTGAGATCTGCTCGCAGCCTTTTCCGATCTTTGCCACTCCCTGCAGGGTATGATATCTTGCCGCTTCCCGCAGAATAATAGTTGTGTATTCTTCCCAGATAATGGGCTGTTCTCTCGCTTCCGGATACATGGATCTGCCCACGCAATTGCTGACTATTTTCGCCATTTCTTTCGTAGCCACACAGTGTCCTTTTGCCGCTTTCAGCGTAAGATGCACCTCACACTTTCCCGCTTTTGTCATATAAAACACACTGCTGATTACCCGTATCCCGACCTTTTTCAGTTGATTGACAATCTTCTTTTCCAACCGTTCGTCCGAATAAATCCCGGCTCCCAGCTCCCGCGCTGCCTGACTGATCGTATCCGCAAATGAGATCAGCGACCTGGCACAGCCTTCCCGATTCTGCACGATCCGGTTATTCCACAGAAGCTTTTGTTTGGCATCTCCAAAGACCTCCAGCGTCTCTCTTAGAAACCTTGGCGCACGATCACATTTTTTCTGCAGTTTCCGTTTTATCTCCACATTCAGTTCCGCGCCAAACTCTTCTGCCGTACACAGAATCTCACAGACCATCTGGCAGGTCTGAATGCGGTTCTCACACAGACACCAGTTCCGCTTTTCGCAATTCGTACAGACACGCTCCGACACTCGCCGGAACATCTCCTCAATCTCATCTTTCGTGAAACTCCCTTTATAATCCTCCAAATACAAGAACGTCTCTGACAGATGCTTCAGAGACTCTGCAAAACGATCCATCTGTATAATGTATGGATTGGAAAATAATTCCCGGTCCTTCACATACTCCATACCATTTCTCCTTTTCTGCCAAAAAAGAGAATGTGCTTTCACACATTCTCTTTTGCCTGATTCTTTATTCTTTTATCATTTCTTTTTAAATATGATCTCGTTCTCATGCACAAGATTCAATTTATCTTTAGCAGTCTGTTCAATGTACTCGTCTGTACCTACATACTCTTCTAAGCTGTCAATCTCTTTGGATCTTTCTTCCTCTGCGTCAATCTGCTCCTGCAGCTCCTGTTCCTGTGCAATGTATGCCTTATTCTTTGCCCGCAGTGATATACTGCTGACGGTAACAACAGCTACCAGCAAAAGCAATACTCCGCTGACTGCCAATACGCTTGCCTTATGTCTGCGAAGCCGGTTCTTCTTCCGCCTCGCCTGACTCTTTTGTTTAATCTTATTCATTTATATACTCACCCTGTTCCGATACCCCTATCGGATTACCCCTTATCATAATGTTATATTTATCTTATCTTTTTTTATAGTCGATTTCAATAGTTTTCAGGGAATTCTTTTTCTTTTTTTGACGTATCTGTTTACCCTGTTTCGGATCCTTTTTTCTACTGTATAAAATACAGCAGCTCCCACAATAATTCCAACCACAAAATACCACCGGATCACGCCATTACTCACATGATAAATCTGTTCAAACAGATACCATGCCATACAGATCCAATATACCGCATCTTCCACATTTACCAATATTCTGGAATGTCGGAATACCTTCCTCAGGTTCCTGATACATACATATGCACATACCATCGTCATCCCACTGAGTACCGCTGTCGCCAAACCTCTTAATTCGGTTCCAAGCTCCTGCATCCCGACCACCTAACGGAACAGCTTACCAAACAGAGACTCTTCATTTTTCCCTCTGCTGCCAGCCTCCGAATACGCCACACTGTCAATATTCCCCGACAGATCTACTTCGCCTTTTTCCAGATTCAGGCGGTTCACGTGCAGATCCATTCCTTTTACCATCAGCATCCCCTGTTCCGTCTCTAACAGCACCTCATTTAGATCAAATGACAATACATCCAGCACCCCTGTCACCAGACTTGTCTGCCGGTTGTTGATCACCAGCTTGTGCGGACCACGTACCTGCTTCTCTTCCATATTCTTCACAACCTTTCCCCTTCTCACTCTGCCTTATCGTTGTCCTGTAAATAAGGTTATGAACAGCTGCGAAGATTTATTACTGTTTATTCATTCGTCGGCAGTAACATCTGACTTACAGATAACGGAACAGATCCTTTGCCTCTTCCTTCTTTGTCGTATCACGGATATCAAGTACTTCAGCTTTTACCGTCTTTGTGCCAAATTGAATTTCAATAATATCTCCCGCCTTTACCTTTGCAGACGCCTTGGCAACTGCTCCGTTTACCAGAACTCTTCCTGCATCACAGGCTTCATTAGCCACGGTTCTTCTCTTGATCAACCGGGATACCTTTAAAAATTTGTCCAGTCTCATATCATTCTCCTCATTTATTGACTCGCCACACTAATCGAGCAGGCTGACACCTGCTCGACGCGATACAAAAAGGCACCGGGAAAATCCCGATGCCATCATATACACATTCTTCAAAACACTATTAAGCGTTAACAGCATCCTTCAGAGCCTTACCAGCTTTGAACTTAGGAGCCTTGCAAGCACTGATCTTCATTGTCTCACCTGTCTGAGGATTTCTTCCCTCTCTTGCGGATCTTTCAGAAACTTCGAAAGTACCAAATCCAACTAACTGAATCTTCTCACCTTTTTTCAATTCTTCTGCTACTACATCTACAAATGCTTTCAAAGCTTTTTCTGAATCTTTTTTTGACAGCTCAGCTCTCTCTGCGATTGCTGCTACTAATTCTGTTTTATTCATGTATATTTCCTCCTCTTGTCTCTTGGCATCATTATGCTCTAGTCTTATTATACAGTTTTCCATATCCTTGTCAAGGAAATAAAGTCTGAAATCCCTTATTTCATGGGATTTATCGAGGTTTTCCACTACCTGTGAAAACCAAATATTTCTTCCAGTAGTTTTTCCTTTTCTTTCATTTGTGATACAGACATCTGGAACTTTTCTACATTCTTTACAGATGTCCATGCTTTGTTGGATTTGTAATATGATCCTGCAATCTTCCAGAATTTTTCCGGATAAATAAACCGGGCTTTCAGATATTCCATTTCCCGGTCAGTTACCGGACAGATTGCACTATATGCATTCATCATATGATCAAATAATCTCGCGTCCCATTCATGCTTTTCCATCGTCTTCCTTAGAAAATAATAAAAATCCTCCATCTGCACATGAATACGGAATTTTTCAAAATTCGTTGTCGCGATTCCGTCTGTGCAGATCAGAATATTGTGATAATTATATTCTCCGTGAACCATTACCCTCTCGCGCAGACTGTCTTGATACAGTTCCTCACATCGGGATTCAAGCAGTACCTCCATAGCAATTTCTGCCCACTGATACAAGCCCTCATATTCCTGAAGAAACCGGAGTTCGAACTCATCCTTCGTCCTGCGGCTGCGCACAAAGCTTCTCACCTTCCGCAGCTCTCTGTTATGACGTTCATATATCTGTTTCAGACTTTCGTCCTGCATGGTCACACCATCTGTTGGTTCACGCATTAAAAGATGAAGTCTTGCAAGATTCTTTGCTCCCATCATAAGTTCTCTGGTCCTTCTGGCATCACATTCCCTGGCTGAGAACCACCGCTTCACAAGATAGCGTCCGCCTTCTTCTGAGACGGTGACCAGTCCGCCTTCCACATTCGGCTTCAACTGATCAATTCCCCGATATCCGGCTGCAATCAACATTTCCCCTAATTTATATAATGCGTCTGCCCGCTTTTCGGATATTCCTGCCTCTTTAAGCAGGAACAATCCCTCCTCTGCCTCGCAAAAAAATGCACCCCTGACTCTCCGGGTGCTTTTCACATTCAAAGCATAGCGATCCAGTATTTTCAGTTCATATTCCTGCATAACAATCCCCCCGCACCTCACAATCCATTCTTTTCAATGTATGAGGGCAGGGGGATTATTATGACTTTATACTTATAACTCTATCCGCTTCAAAAGCTCTTCTTTCTGATTAAGTTCCGGATGTTCCAGCACCAGATCCAGAAAATGTTCCAGCATCTGACCAATCTCTTTTCCCGGTTTCATTCCGGCAGCAATCAAATCTTTACCTGTCACTGCCAACATCTTTAACGACACGCATTCCTTTCTCTCCATAATCTCATGATAGAGTTTTTCCACGCCGTCAATATCAGCAACTTTTTCCTTGTGCTGATACATACTCTGTGCCGCCACGTCCGCACGGCGCACCTCGAGATAAAGCGGGAACAGATCTTCTCCAATCTCATGAACCGCACGGCGCACATGTGCAGGAGTCACAGGCATCCTGTGATCATGATAACGCACCAGCTTCGTCACCTTACGGATCGTATCATTATCGAATTTCAGCCGATGCAGAATCTCATTGGCCAGCTCACTGCTCTTCTCTGGATGTCCCTTAAAATGCGCAACTCCATCTGCATCCATTGTCTTCATATATGGCTTACCTATATCATGGAGAAGCATCGTCAGACGCAAAATCCGATCCGGTCTTACCTCCAGCAGTGTATGCAGGATATGCTCGCCCACCGTGTACATATGATGAACAGTCTCCTGCGTTGTCTCCATGGCGAGGTCAAATTCCGGCAAAAATTCTTTTGTAATGCCAAGCTTCCATGCCTCCCGCAGCAGATCCGGTCTTGACGAAGTCAATGTCTTCACCAGTTCTACCTGGATTCGTTCTGCACTGATCTTCCTAAGCGTCGGTGCCAGCAGCCGCATGCCTTCTCTGGTCTCATCTTCCAGTTCAAACCCAAGCTGCGCTGCGAAACGGATTCCCCGCAAGATACGAAGTGCATCTTCTGAAAATCTCGCCTGCGCATTACCAACACATCGGATGATGCCTGCTCTCAGATCATCCATACCGCCAAAGATATCTACAAGCCCCTCTTTTTCATTGTACGCCATCGCATTAATAGTAAAATCCCGGCGCAGCAGATCCTCTTGCAGATTGCGGACAAATATAACTTCTTTCGGATGACGGCTGTCTTCGTACTTGCCATCCACACGATAGGTTGTCACTTCAAAGCCTTCGTGATCGAGAAGCACCGTGATTGTTCCATGCTCGATCCCTGTATCAAATGTATGTGGGAATAATGCCTTTGTTTCCTCCGGCATCGCAGATGTCGTGATATCCCAATCCATTGGTTCCCTTCCGAGAAACGAATCCCTCACACACCCACCTACTGCATACGCTTCATAACCATGTTCCTGAAGTGTATGAATGATCTTATTTACTTTTTCAGGGATATGTATTTCAACCATGTAACTTTTCCTCTCATTTCATCATGTTTATTTCATTATAAAAGAAAAAGGCTGTTTTTTCAAACAGCCCTTTTCCCATAACATATCTTTGAATACGTTTTAGTATGATTTGCCCCAGTATGCCATGTGTTTCGCCGGCTTACCACACCAGATACATTTGTCAGATACAAATTCTTCGTCTTCGATCAGACATCTGGTAGCTGCTCCGCCGGTTACATACTTCACTTCGCCTTCACATTCCGGATCTCCACACCAGCATGCCTTTACAAATCCACGTTTCTTAGTAAACTCTTCCTTCATCTCATCCAGACTGGTTGCTGTGTAAATATGAGTATCCAGGAAGTCTTTCGCTCTGTTATACATATCATTCTGGATAGTTTCCAGAATCTCACGCAATTTCACTGCGATTTCATCCATAGATACTACGATCTTCTCGCGGTTATCACGACGTACAACTACAACCTGATTATTCTCAATATCCTTCGGTCCGATCTCGATACGTGTCGGGATACCAAGCATCTCCTGCTCAGAGAATTTCCATCCCGGACTCTTCTCAGAATCATCGATCTTCACTCTGTATCCGGCTTTCTTAAGTTCAGCAAACAGTTCATTTGCTTTGTCAAGCACGCCTTCCTTGTGCTGTGCAATCGGAATCACACGACATTCAACCGGTGCAAGATGCGGTGGTAATACAAGACCATCATCATCACCATGTACCATGATCAGTGCTCCGATACTTCTTGTGGATAATCCCCAGGAAGTCTCATATACACTGTGCAGCTGGTTATTCTTATCTACGTATTTAATATCAAATGCATCCGGGAATCCGTTACCGAAGAAGTGGCTGGTAGCAGACTGCAGTGCCTTACCGTCATGCATCAGTGCTTCTACTGTATAAGTATCCTGTGCTCCGGCAAATTTCTCATGCTCTGCTTTTCTTCCTGACACATAAGGAATAGCCATAGTTTCTTTATAAAAGTCTTCGTATACATGCCACATCTGAATGGTACGTTCTTCTGCTTCTTCATATGTTGCATGAATGGTATGTCCTTCCTGCCACAGGAACTCTCTGGAACGAAGGAATGGTCTTGTAGTCTTCTCCCAACGAAGAACGGAATTCCACTGATTCCATACCTTTGGAAGGTCTCTGTAAGACTTTACAGTTCTTGCCCACAGATCACAGAACAGAGTCTCTGATGTAGGACGAATACAAAGTCTCTCCTGAAGTCTCTCCATTCCACCGTGAGTTACCCATGCTACTTCCGGTGCAAATCCTTCAATATGATCTGCTTCTTTCTCTAATAATGATTCTGGAATCAACATTGGCAATGATACATTCTCTACACCAGTCTCTTTGAATCTTCTGTCAAGATCTGACTGAATCAGCTCCCAGATCGCATATCCGTTCGGCAGATAATTCAGACATCCCTTTACACTAGAGTAATCACAAAGCTCTGCTTCGCGTACTACATCTGTGTACCACTGTGCAAAATTCTCTTCTCTCGAAGTAATGTTCTTTACCATTTTTTCCTTAGCCATATCTCTTCTCCTTTTCTTTCTTCGCAGAGCCCTTGCTCCACTGCTTGTTGAGGGGGATTCCTTCGTGACTTTTGTTATACAAAAAACAAACGCCGAACACTTCTGTCCCCGCTAAGGGACCGAAATATTCGGCGGTACCACCCTAATTAACTGCATATGTAGCTGCAGTTCTCTCTTCACATCGTTAACGCCAATGCATACGCTGTACTTTCATACAGAGGCTCCAAGGCAGGTTCACCGTCTCTCGGTTCGGAGATCTCTCAGCTAACAATCTCTTCTCTGTGGAACGTCCTCACGATTACTAGTCCTTTTCAACACCAACTCTGCTTTCTGTAACTATCATTACCAGCAGATATTTTCATTAAACGTAATTTTAATAGAAAGACAGATGTTTGTCAAGGGGTGAAGTGAGGATTAAATTCCAAGTTCTACTCTGTCTATACAAACCGCATACTCTCGGCAAATATCTTCTCATAATTCTCCGTCTCCGCAAGTTCAATATATTCCATTCGTTCAGCGAGCCCTTCCATCTCTTCCTTCACCTGTTCAGAGAGTAATGTCATATATGCACCGGTCTTGGATGAATTACCCACATAGATAATTTTATTCTCCACTTCTTTTGGCAGAATACCCGTTCCCGTTAATGATTCAGCCGGCAGATGTGCGCCAAACTGTCCTGCGATCATCACTTTATCCAGTTCTTCCATGCGAATCCCGGCTTTATTTAACAACGCCAGAAAGCCTGACAGAATCGCACCTTTTGCAAGCTGTACCTGTCTGATGTCTCCTTGTGTCACCACCAGTTCTGGTGCCTCGCATATCAAGAATTCTCTCTTTTTTCCGTTCATGCGTATCATCGGATAACGGTAATCTTCTTCAGGAATATTTTCTTTTTTGACAAATGCGCCATTTTTTCTGACAAGTCCTATCCGGATCAGTTCTTTCAGCACTGCCAGAATTCCACTTCCGCAGATACCCACCGGTTCTTTTCCATCAATACAGGTAAACTCTACTCCACGCTCTGTGATCTTCACATCTTCAATAGCGCCTTCTGCCGCCCGCATTCCACAACTGATATTCATACCTTCCAGTGCCGGTCCTGCCGCACAAGAGCAACACAATAATCTTCCCTTCTGTGACAAAACGATCTCGCCGTTTGTTCCTATATCAATAAACAAAACATTCCCATCCTGTTTTTCCAGTTCGCATACATAGGCTCCTGCCACAATATCCGCACCGATAAACGCAGATACCTGCGGCAGACAATATACCAGCGCGCTGTTATCCATACCAGCGTGCAGACCGATCTCACCGGCACTGCGCTTCTGCGCTTCTAAAAACACCGGCTGATATGGGGAACGCCCGATACTTCTGGCATCCGTTCCCAACAACATATGCATCATGGTACAGTTAGCTGCTATATCTATTTCCAGAATCTCTTCTGTTGAAATTCCTGCGTCCCTGCACACCTGTGCAAGCATATCATTTACAGAATCCACGATTGCACATCTGAGGTGTTCAATCCCCTCTTCTGCATGCTCATATTCATAAGTGATCCGTGTCAGCACATCCAATCCAAAATGCTTCTGCGCATTGATCATAGATGCGGATGTAATCTCTCTTCCGCTCGCCAGTTCTACCAGCGACGTAACAACTGTTGTCGTTCCGATATCAATTGCAACACCATATCCTCTGTCATGCTCATCACGAGTAAATTCTGGAACATATCCTTCTGTCAGAACTTTATGCTTCCGTTCTTTTTGCAGCAATTCAACCTGAATATCACCGGAAACACATGTCATACATGCCAGACGGATACCCTGTGTCAGTTCCTCCTGACTGAGTAATTTCTGTTCTGTCGCAGATACTTTCGACACCTCTCCATCTACAATTCGCACTTTGCATTTTCCACATATACCTGTTCCATTGCATGGGTTATCCACAAATGCTCCTGCCCGCAGTAATTCTGCCAACAGATTTGCACCTTCTGCACACTCTCTGACCGTTCCATCATTTACGATCTCAATTCTAGCCATCAGATTCCTCCACACTTGAAAGCAGTGCCTGAATATTGCGAAGTGGGGAACTCATGCCGAGTCCACACGCAGGTGACACAATATCAGAGCCACATTTTATGCAGTTCCCAGCCAGTCTCCTGACTGCTTCTTCACTGCCAAACTCTAACGTATAGGTACTGACATTTCCCATCAGCACACGGTCAGCCAGATTCTTTCTCGCATCCATCATCGGCACCGCTGAATCGAAACTCAATGCATTGCTGTGCACTTCACTTACTTCTTTGTATACATTCTTCATGTGTCCGCAAATGTGCACGATCGTCTCCACATGCAAATCTGCCAGTCCGTCCAGCAGCTGATTAATATACCTCACTGCAAACTCTTTAAAAAATCGTGGTCCGAGAATCTCTCCGGTACCGCTTGGATCCGCGATTGTAATGACATCTGCACCCGCTTCCACCTGCGCCCTGCCAAATGCGATCAGCTGCTCGGTCACAAAATTCATATACGCATGTGCCTCTGCATTTTTTTTGCGCAATTCTTTATAAAATACGACTGGCTCAATAACTGAACTCGCCGTACTGATTGGTCCAGTGAGATTACCGATGATCGGCATATCTTTCACTTCTTCTTTTAATATTCCGATTGCATCCAGCACTACTTTCGCACGGCCTTTTGTCAGATCGATCCCCGACAGTTTCTCATAATCAGATACTGAATCAATCGCATATTTTACCACATGCGGTTCATATATCTGAGAACCCAGATCCACCCTCGCTCCCATTTCTTCCGCTTCAATAGTCATGCAGAATGGAACACCACAGTTTTCGAAACAGCCCTGCTCATATACTGCTTTCGCAAGATTCGCCATTTTCCTGGCATCCGTATGCGCCTCAGGAAGATAGATTCCCACCCGTTCCATCAATTCTGCCGTAACCATATTCATCATTCCACCCGGACAGATACACGGCGGACGATCTACGCGCTCTCCGTTCAGGCTCATTTTTAATCGTTTCTTTGGATTCACTTTTATTCCCTCTTATGCAATTGCCAGCAGACGTTTCGCTAATTTAACCGCTTCTACAGCTGTCGTTGAATATCCATCTGCACCAATCTTATCCGCATAATTCTGTGAAACCGGTCCGCCTCCGATCATAACTTTGACTTTGTCACGGAGTCCTTCCTTTTCCAGCAGATGAATAATTTCTTCCATTCCAGGCATGGTAGTTGTCATCAGCGTAGACAGGCAGATCAATTCCGCTTCTCTTTCCTTCGCGGTATCCACGAACTTCTGCAGCGGAACATCCCTGCCAAGATCGATCATTTCAAAACCTGCTGTTTCCAACATAATCTTGACCAGGTTCTTACCAATATCGTGAGTATCTCCTTCTACAACGCCAATCACACATTTATGCTTAACATCATTCTTTTCTTCCGGCAAATATGGACGGAGCACATTAATTCCTGCATACATGGCATCCGAGCAAAGAAGCAGATCTGTTACAAAATATTCCTCTTCCTCAAATAATTCGCTGGCCTGGTTCATTCCATCGATCAATCCCTGGTTTATAGCATCCAGTGCCGGATATCCCGCATCGATATATTCCTGCGCAGCCTCCGCCACATCATCCTCTTCCATTTCCAACACACCCTCTGAAAGACGTTTCAACAGTTCTTCCTTTGTGCTCATAAGCTTTTCCTCCCTCTGCCTAATAAAGCCTGATTTCTCTAAACTTTTTATTTTCCAATTGATAATCAATATTCTTAATGCACATCTGTCCTGCCACTGGAACTTGTCCGATCAATGATACACAAGCTTCGCCGTAACGCATCACTTCCGGCAATTCATGATCCACATAACAGGCTTTTTCTGTGCCGATCAGCGCAAGAGTAGTCTTCGGGCACAATAACAGCATTGCTTTTCCATCCAACAACTCTATCGCCTTTTTCAAAAAGTCATACGTAAAATCCATCACTACCTGTTCTGCCATCTTCGGTCCGAGAATATTCACCCCACCCGATGAATCTGCATAGCTGATCATATCCACACCATACTCAACAGCAATTTTAATATAGGTTAGTAATTCTCTTTCTATCTTTTGAAAGATATCCCGCATAAGTTCCGGCTGTTTGCGCATTGCCTTAAAGACATATTTCGGATCAATCAATACATTGAATATCGTAAATGGTCCGGAAATCATCAATGCCACATGCTCTCCCTGTTCCCGAAGTCTCTGACACGCTTTGAGCACCTCATAAATCCGACCTTTCGAACAATCAATTTCCGGAAGTTCCAGTAATTCTGCCGCAGAGGTACAACAGTATTCCTTTGCCCGCGGACCCAAATTACCATCTCCCATATTAACAATGCCCCCCATCGCTTCTGCTTCTACTGTATGGCAGAACGGAAGCATGCAAAAAGCTGCTCCTTCTTTCTGCTTCATAGCATGTGCGATTTTCGCCATAGTATCCGCATGCATATAAGCATCCGGAAAGGACAGCTTCAAATCTTTTGTAATCTCCGTAGAAATACCGATTGCATTATCAAATGTACAACGAAAATCTGATATCATCAGCCCCACCGCCTTCTGCATTAACTATAATAATTATACCAAACCAGGAAACATTTTCCTACAACAAAGGCAGATGCCATTACTGACACCCGCCTTATTCCTACACATTATTTTAGTCGATTGTCCACTTGAGCAGACGTTCTTTTATCTTCTCAAATATCTGCATCACAACCACCAATACAATTACCATGAATACAAATCCAACCCAGGTATTTGCAAATACTCCAAGTTCGGAATTCTTTTTTACAAAATAACCCATTCCGGAACCACCGCCATACATCTCAGCGAATACGAGCATTACAAATGAACTTCTCAGTGAATTTACAAATCCAGCCAGAATCGACGGGCTTGCTGCTGGCAGTATTACCTTCACAAAGCGCTTTACCCCTGTCAGTTCCAGCGTAGCTGCTTTATCCAGATAACGCTTATCGATCGTCATGATTCCCGTAATTGTAGCAAATAATGTTGCCCATACAATATTATATACAACCAGAAATACGGATGCTGAAAACAAACTCGGTGACAGCAACAATACAAACGGCGATAACAAAATCGATGGAATTACACTAAATGCATAAATTACCGGATGCAACACTTCACGAATCTTTTTATTCATTCCCATGATTGTACCAAGCACAACTGCTACCACCAGAGAAATGATCACAGATGGGATCAGCAATCTGAATGACGCGAACATATTTGTCAGCATCTCATGCTTGTTCGACATAAAGGCTGTCACAATCTTTTCCGTTGCCGGAAACAAATACGGATTCAGTTTCTTCACATCTGCCACATAGTAGTATGTAAACACTAATCCGACGAAGATCAACGCTGTAATCCAATATTTTTTTACAAAGCCTGTAATCGTTTTCATTTACCCATCTCTCCTAAAATATACTATTTGTCATTTTCTTCAAAGAATTTCTGCTGTGCATCGTAGAAGTCCGGTGCCTCATCGCCGTAAGCATCTTTCGCTTCAGACAGAGCTTCTTCATAAAGATCTGTGTTAATATGATCTTCAATGTTGATCTGGCAGTCATCACCAAGGTATCCTGTCTTGTCAAGGATGCCCCATGCACGTACAACGCTGTTCTTAAGTGGATCAACGTTTACAAAGTAATGCTCGTCATCCAGCATGTATGCTGCAACATAGTCATCATCCTGACCGATCTTCTTAGCATGCAGAGAAACAGCCTCTTCCTTATTAGCCTCATACCATGACTGAGCACGAAGTAATGCGCGGATTATAGCCTTTACTGTATCAGGATTATCATTTACCCACTCTGTCTGTCCAACCATACGGCAGCAAGAGTAGTTTTCCATGATCTCGCTCTGGTAGCTTACGATCTCGATCTCGCCAGCGTCTACCAGCTCTTTGATACCATAGTTGTTCTGTGTTCCCATAAGAGCGTATTTTACTTCACCGTTCTGTACAGCAACAAGAGCATCATCATAGCTTGAGTATACTTTCCAATCTACTACATCCAGAGGATTGTCATATCCAAGATCCATAACCGCACCTGTGAATGCAAAGTAGCTTGGATTTACAGCCACAGACTCACCGATGAATGACTCAATACCGTTCCACTCTGTTCCTGCTTTTGCGATAACCGGCATACAACCTTCTACCATGTGTCCGCCGAAGATTGTAAGGTCTACACCCTGTGCGATCTGCTGAAGTGGGTTAGATGTACCTGCATTTGATACTACGTCTACCTTACCAGCCGCAAGAAGTGCCATAGCATCCATGTTCTGTGTAGCTTCTACCGGCTCGATCTTGATTCCTTCGTCTTCAAAGTATCCTTCTTCCTCTGCGATCGTTACCAGAACGTTACCACTTGAACCATAGTTCCATTTTACAGTTGTAAGTTCATCCTTAGATTCTGTGTCAGCTGATTCTGCTTTCTTGTCGCTTGTGTCTGTGGCTTTGTCACTGCCAGCACATCCTGCAAGTCCAAAAGTCATGCCGAGTGCTAACACCATTGCTAATACTCTCTTCTTCATAATCTTTCTCCTTCTAAAAAATAAATAAACCTACCACATTACCCATCTGATGGTCAGCTACTCCATTCATTTTCGGATAACGCATTATATATAACAGGCGTCCCTGTATATACCATAATTAGCTCCGCTCATCCTTACGCATCACCATTTTAAATATGTGTCGTTACATCTTTGTTGATCTGATTGATCAATGTCATCCGCAGCTTCATCATTTCCATATTTTCAAACAATGTGTCACGAGTCGGATGCTGTTCTTCCGGAATCGTAACATCATAAATAATATGACTCGGTGACTGTCCAAGTACCAGAATACGGTTCGCCAGTAGAAGGGCTTCATCCACATCATGTGTTACGAAAAATACCGTTTTCTTCTTTTCTTCCTGTGCCCAGAGTTCTCGGATCAAATCCTGAAGTCTTGCACGAGTTACCGCATCCAATGCGCCAAACGGCTCGTCCATCAACAGGATTGGCGGATCAATACTAAATGCCTGTGCGATTGCACATCTCTGCTTCATACCACCAGACAGTTCTTTCGGAAGCTTCTTATATACTGCTTCATCCAATCCAACAGCTTTTATCATGTTGATAGCAATTTCCTTTAATTCCTTTTTATCCCTTTTCGGGAACTTCTGTTTCAATGCCAGCATGATATTTTCACCTGCTGTCATCCACGGAAACAGACCGTAATCCTGGAATACCACTCCCTTGTTGAGGCTCGGGCTACCGATCACCTCACCATCATTCAAAATCTCGCCCTCTGTTGCCGTCTCAAGACCAGCCAACAGACGAAGAAGTGTACTTTTCCCACATCCGGACTGTCCCAGAATGCAGACAAATTCTCCGTCTCCAATCTCCGTATTAATATCTTTTAAAATTAATTTGCCGCCACTTTCATATGCAAATGATAAGTTGTTAATCTTAATACTACTCATGTATAAAAGCCTTTCTCTCTTTCAAAATCCCATCCATAATACGCTTCGCACCAATCTCTACATTCTCTCTCGAAGTGGCAAGATTCATGCGGATAAATCCATTAAACTGTTCACCACCGAACCAGTCTCCAAAGTCTACCGCCAGACGGCATTTCTTCTGTATAAACTCTCTCGTATCTTCCGGCTTCACATATGCCCGCAGATCAATCCATACCAGATAAGTACCTTCCAGCGGGGTTACCACAATCTCCGGAAGATTCTCTTTAAACAGCTCTCTCAAATACTGATCGTTATCGACAATCTGCTTCTTTACTTTATCAAGCCAGTCCTGACCGCCTTTGTAAGCCGCCTCCGCAGCCACAAACCCAAACGCATTACCTGTCATCAGACGGATTCTCTTAGCGAAATCATCCCATCTCGCACGAAGCTTTTCATCCGCAATGATCATAAATGAATTCTGACCTCCCGCGAGATTAAATGTCTTGGACGGAGCTGTGATCGCAACCATTTCATCCCAATGCTCTGTTGCCTGGTAAGACGGTATCTGCACTTTGTCACCAAACACAAAATCCTGATGAATCTCATCGGAGATTACATACACATGATGTCTGTGACAGATTTCAAACATCCTTGTGAGTTCTTCCTTCGTCCAGACTCTTGCCACTGGGTTATGTGGTGAGCACAGAATAAACGCTTTTACATCGTTGTCTATTATTTTCTTTTCAAAATCCTCAAAGTCAATCGTGTATTTACCATCTTCATTCACCAGTTCCGATGTGATCAGCTTACGTTCGTTATTTGTTACTGCCTGCAAAAATGGATAATACACAGGAGTCATTACGATCACTGCCTCGTCTGGCTCTGTCAGAATCTGGAGCATCCAGTTAAATGCAGCTACCACACCCGGTGCGAAACGCAGCCATTCTCTTTTCACTTCGAAATTAAAATGTGCCTTTTCCCAGTTAATAAATGCATCATAATATCCATCTGGAATCCGATAATAACCAACTGTTCCAAAATCCACATAATCATGTAATGCTTTCTGAACACATTGCGGAATCTTAAAATCCATGTCAGCAACCCACATAGCGTGAAGTCCTTCCTCGCCAAACATTGCCGTCTGACCATCCCACTTATTACAATTAGAATTTCGTCTATCTACATATATCAGTTCTTCCATCATTCCACTCCTCGCATATCCTTTATTCAATTTTTATTTTCCAAAACAAGACACAAAAAAATTGTCCTTTTCCACATTCTCATAGCATGTATGATTTTCACCTGGGTGTCCGCATACGTGTAAGTAGCTAGGGGAAGGACAACTTAAAATCTTTTGTTTCTTTTCTATTAAAAATTATATCAAATTTAAGAGAGTGTGCATAATAGGTTTTTCACATCTATTAATAGATGTCATCTATAAACACACGCTACTTCAGCAGATAATTATAATTAGTCTCCGCGCAGAAATGTTCCATTTAAATCATCATTTTGCGGTAATCCTAATGGATATCATCAGCATTTTCTTTTACCATTTTCTTATATTACATTTCTATTTAATTCACATAAATTATTTTTATTTTTCAACATAAAGTTCTTGATCAGTTCACATAGTTATGCTATATTGTTTCTACCCGGTACCGTAATCTTCATTTTTCACATTGCAAAGCATCGTTTATGATGATATACTA
>NZ_QUDV01000003.1 GCF_003477705.1 Dorea sp. AF36-15AT | reverse complement strand
ATCAGAACTCAAGGCTGCTTTTTCGTTTACACCAACTCCGATTGTTTCCTTAACAGTTTTTCCAATACATAACACGTACTTACATTATACTCCTCACCAATGCAAACCTCAATTTATTCTCCATCCTTTTTCCCGTTATTAAGCTTCGGGCAGTAAAATGCCTTTACTTCCACCCCATCTTCCTCCGACTCAATTTCCACATAATAATCCCGGATAAAGTATCCCGCATTATGCTCCTGAATGGCGTACAGCTCCAATGTCTGAAAATCCACCAGTACCAGATCACGGGGCTTGGGTTTTTGCGTTTCCTCACAGAATACCTCCATGCTTTCCACCAGCTTATCCAGGCATTCCTGACACAGATGGTTCTGTACTTTTTTCACATCGAAGATACTATCTTCCCCGTAATCCACCGATACTTCGGAAATCCCGTAATCCGACATCTGCTCCGTATGGAAAAAGCAGCCGCCTTCTCCTGTCCCGGTATAACCCATATGCCCGTTTCCCTGCGGGCCGGTAAGATTCCCGTCCTCATCATGATTCCGGATATGCATATCCATCACATACCAGTGATTGGTACAGATCACTCCCAGATCGTCAAACTTCCGGAAATAATCCATCATACTCCGTTCATCGCTTCCACACAGCCAGCACTGTTTTGGATCTTTCAGCTTGCTTTCTACTGATTCAGGCACCTTTCTTTCTACCGGGTGATATTCCTGCTCCTGTGTTTTTTCAAGATAACCTGTCAGATCCAGCCGGCTGATTCCCAGTCCGATCAGAATTCCTGACGCACATGCCAATAATCCCACATATCCCTTTTTCATATTATAGTCATCCTTTAAGAATTAGTTTTATAATGCTTTTAGGATTACTATATCAAATCTTGCAATCACTTTCATCATAAATCGCATATTTTTATGTGTTTTATTGCATATACAGCTTTCAAAAAAACTGCCTGCGGCAATTTCGCAGACAGCTTCTATTTCATCATCTCTTCAATTATCACATCCAGCATCCGAAGCACGCTTTCCTGCTTCTTCGGTGTGAGCCTTTCCAGCTTTCCTTCCACTACAGAAGTATGTTCCATTCTGGTAAGAGGAATCACTTCCTTCAGCACTTCATTCGGTTCCGCACCTAATACATTCAACAGCTTTACAAATGTTTCCATCGTAGGTGTTTTCACTTCCCGCTCAATCGCACCCAGATGGTTGGTACTGATATCCACCAGTTCAGCCAGTCTCTCCTGCGTAATTCCTGCCTCTTCCCTGTACCTGCGGATTGCCTTTCCCATTCCTTTCACACGCACACCTCCTCCTTCCAGTATTCACTAACGCTTAAAGCATTAGTCATGTAAATCCAGTATAATTGGTTGCAAATCACGCTTACAGTATCCATAAGGATTGCATTTATAACGCTTTTAGCGTTGGTCACATTTTTGGCACTCCATCGTCTGTAACTGGCACAGTCCTGCGATTGTAGCGGTAATTTACCCATGTTAAAATTGATATTGTCAAAATTATATGCAGAACGAAACGCAGCACTGCCGTATGGGAAGCCTCTCCTGCGGCAAATAAGCTGCGTTTTTTCTGTAAGATAGGAGGATCTTTACAATTTCATACTTTGATTTAGGACGCAGCCTGCATTGACCGGGCTGCGTCCTTTCTTGAGGCAGGAAAACCATAAGCAAAGGCAGGGGAGGTAATTCTCCTGCCGCTCTTATAAAAAGGAGGTACTTTTACGTGAAACACAAACTGAAAAACGCTCCGCCGGACACAAAACGGCATGTCAATTATGGCAGATGCCTGTATGCTGCATTTCTGGCTGTCACAGTCCTCTGCGGATACACACAGCCGGTTTTTGCCGCTACCATCTGGACCAAAGCCAATGAGATCATGAAGGATGTCTATAACCAGATTATCCTCATTTCCACCATTGCTGCAGTCGTAACGGCATCGGTTGCCCTTCTGATGATGAATTTTTCCAAAAGCGGAAAAACCGTGGACGAATCACGTGCATGGCTCAAGCGTATCGTCATTACCTGGGCGATCTTAAACGGGCTTGGCTTTATCATGGCTTACATCACCCCGTTCTTTGCAGGCGGAAAATGGAACGGATAGACGAAAGGAGATGCCACTATGGGAATACTTGACGGAATCGTGGAATGGATTGCCGAACAGGTCATGAACATTCTGGATCTGATCACCACTTCAGTCCTCGGTGCTCTGGGCTGTTCCATGGATACGTTTCTTCGCTACTTTCCTGCTGCCGAGACCATGTATCAGGTCTTTCTGGCACTGGGCATCGGGCTGATCCTCTTAAACTGGGTATGGCAGCTCTTTAAAAATTACTTTATGGGAGCCGGTATCGAAGCGGAAGATCCCATTAAGCTGTCCATCCGTTCCTTCCTCTTTATCTTTCTCACCTTCTATGCGAAAGATATTGTGGATCTGCTCCTGAAGATTTCAGGAACACCGTACAACTGGATTCTGACGGAAGACCTGCCGCCTTTAAAATTTGCGGATTTTAACTCCGTAGTCACAGTCATCCTGGGAGTCTGTGCAAATGGGGCGGTAGCCATCATTGCACTGATTCTGGTACTGATTCTGGCGTGGAACTACATCAAACTGCTCTTTGAAGCGGCAGAACGCTATATTCTTCTGGGGGTACTGGTCTACACAGCCCCGGCAGCTTTTTCCATGGGTGCCAGCCAGTCAACCGGAAATATCTTCAAAAGCTGGTGCCGGATGCTTGGCGGCCAGTTCTTTTTGCTTCTGATGAATGCGTGGTGCCTGCGGCTGTTTACTTCTATGGTCGGCACCTTCCTTGCCAATCCGTTATCCCTATAAGAAAGGAGGACCAAAATGAAACTTAGAAAGAAACTCATACCATTCCTGGTACTAACTGCCTGTCTGGTACTGTTTTGCTCCATGCCGGTCTTTGCAGCGGAGCTTACGGAAGCAGACGTGGAAGCGGCAGTTGCCAGTCAGGGAAAGGAAGCGGTAACCGGAAATGTCTTCGTCTGGTTCCTGTGTGCCATTGCCTTTTTAAAGGTATCCCAGAAAATTGATTCTTTTCTGGCATCGCTTGGCATCAATGTCGGCAATACCGGAGGAAACATGATGGCTGAACTTCTGATTGCAGGACGGAGCCTGACCGGTTCCATGCGTTCCCATGGTGGTGGCGGCTACCACAAAGCCTCTTCTCCCGGAAGTGCGGCTGTCGCAGGAAGCTTCCTATCCGGCGGGCTTGCCGGGGCAGTGGGAAGACAGGTACAAAGAGAAGCGGTCAATTCCGCAACCGGTTATACCGAACACAGCAGTATCGGAAACATGCTCTACCAGTCATCCCTGAACAAAGGCGGAGACTTTGCCAATCAGGTCATCAGCAACATTGCACAGGGAAATTACGGTCAGGTAGGTTCCATCAAGGGAGCAGACGCACAGAAAGCCTTTACTTCCTATATGGGCATCAATCCGGGCGGCGGTTCTTCCTATGATAATGTAGAAATCGGTGGCGGAAGGATCACCGGTACCGAAACCGGAAGCTCCGGAAACCGGGATTTTGCCCTGTACCATGCCGACCAGTATGCAGCTCCTACTCAGGGCTCCTACTCTACGGTACAGTCCGTGGATGGTTCCACCTGGTACAAGCAGTATGCACAGGATACGGTCGAAAAAACACCATATACTTCCGGCAGCGGCAAAGTAGCCTACAATGAATCCATTGTCCAGAAACTGCCGCCAGCCCCACAGCGAAAGGAGCGTATGTAACATGCCAAAAACAGCCTTGATGGGCAGTCCTCTTGCTGTCATCGGTACAGTATTCCGGCACAGGCGCACCCTTGCGAAAACTGGAGCAGCCGTCGGCGGTGTACTGATGCTTCCCATTCTGTTCCTTGTCATGCTTCCGGGACTCGTCTTCGGAGACCTCTCTGAAAATACCGGAGCACTGACCAGCAACACGGTAATCAGTGAAAATATCCGGGCTTCCAATCAGGCAATCGTGGAGGTGCTTCAGGAAAGCCATGATGCACTGCTTGCTAAGATCAATGCGGAAATTGCCAGACTCCCGGAAGGAGATACTGCCTCTATCAGCGATCCTTACGCTTCCAGTATCATCGTAAATGCGAACCAGCTCATCGCACAGTTTTGTGCCAGCCAGGATGACTATAAAAATATAAATATCAGCAAACTCAAAAGCCTGATCCGGGAAAACGAGGACGGGCTTTTTTCTTATGACGTTACTTCAGAAACGGCCACGGTGGAAGTTCCGGCGGAAGAGGAAAATGCACCACCCAGAAAGGTTACTTTTACCCGCCATACCTACACGGTCAGCTATGCCGGAGATGCCTACTTTGCAGATCACGTCTTTCATCTGACCGATAAGCAGAAAAAAACGGCAGACAGTTATGTGGAAAACCTGACCATGTTCTTTGGCGGCTCCGCTTCCGGTCTTGCCATGGCGGTAGGTGTCAGCGATGAGGTGCTGGCTTACCGGGCTACCATCCAGCAGGTCGCACAGAAATACGGCATGGAAGCTTATGTGGAACTCCTCATGGCAGTCATGATGCAGGAAAGCGGCGGGCGTGGAAGCGATCCCATGCAGGCGGCAGAAGGCGGCTTTAATAAGAAATACCCCCATGTCCCCAACGGCATCACCGATCCTGCTTATTCCATCGAATGTGGGATTCAGGAATTAAAGTATGCACTGGATAAAGCAGGATGTACCGGACCTACCGACCTGGACCGCATCAAGCTGGCGCTTCAGGGTTACAATTACGGCTCCGGCTATATCGACTGGGCAATGGAACGTGACGGCGGTTATACCAAAGAAAACGCCATTGCTTATTCGGATATGATGTGTGCCCGTCCGAACTGGCATTATGACCGGTATGGGGACAAGGAATATGTGGAGCATGTTCTCCGGTATTATCAGATTACCAATACCGGCGGAAGCTATCCGGCAAACGGAATGCAGATTCCGCACTATCTCCAGACCGATTACGGGAACATTCCTTATGGCGGCGGCTCCATCGCATCTTCCGGCTGCGGGCCTACCAGCTTTGCCATGATCGCCAGCTACCTGACCGGGAATACCATTACCCCTCCGGATGCGGTGGCATGGTGCGGGAATTCCTATTACAAGCCGGGAGTTGGAACCTACTGGAGCTACTTTCAGGCTGCAGCCAGTCATTTCGGCTGTGGCAGCGTCACACAGACCAGCAATGCCAATACGGTACTTCAGGCACTCTCCGAAGGCTGTCCGGTCATCTCCTCTCAGCGGGCAGGACTTTTCACCAGCGGCGGACACTTCATCGTACTCCGAGGTGTTACGGCAAACGGCAAGGTACTGGTCAATGATCCCAATGACAGTGACGCAAAGAACTATATTAACCGTGAATTTGATATGATGTCGGAAATCCATGCTACGGCAAATGCCTACTGGATCTTCGACAAAAAATAAAGGAGCCATTATGAACAGAACAAAAGTGATTCTTTCCATTTTTCTGATGCTGTTTCTGCTGCTTGCCGGACTGGTTCTCCCCAGTTTCTGGAAAAGCCAGAAAAAAGAAGCTTCCGGAAACAAAGGCAGGGAACCGGCAAAGGAAACAACAGAAACAAATTCTGATACCCCCATGCCGGAATATCTGGATTTTGATGCTTTAAAAGCATTTTTCTCCGACAGCCAGATTGCTTCTCTCAAAGGGCAGTTTCCTGTCTACCTAAAAGAGTATGTCAAAAAAGAACAGACAAGCATCACCTTCCTGCCGGAAAAAACCAGCTACCCTACCGAAACAACCGTCTGCCTGATGTTTTCACTTTCCGATCAGGATACGCTTCCGGTTACCTATCACACCCCGACGGGTGTGTTTTTATTTGGAGAAGACGGGGTACAGGTCTCTGCAGATACGACTGTTTACGAAAAGCAAACCGATGATTCCCTGCCGTCCCTGACTTCGCAGGACATTGAACACCTGCAGGAAGGCGGGTATCCGGATACTTCTGACAGCCCGGAAGCTCCGGACACAGAATCCGGCAGTGCCTCTGTGCCTTCCGAAGATGCGAAAGATACGAAAAAGGAGGTGCAGCCATGACACAGCCAGAAGAAACACCGGTTTCCTTTATCCCTTCCAACTTCATTGAGAAAGGCAAGATCCTAAACGGAACTTTTGACATCCGCAATGCCATAGAAAGCATTGTTCTTTCCCTGGCAATCGGTATCCCTGTTTTCCACCTGCCGCTGTCCCTGACTGCCCGCATCATCATTCTCTGCATGACCGCACTTCCAGCGGCAATGGTAGCCCTGATTGGAATCGGCGGGGAGAGCATCACTGCCTTTTTGATGAATGCCCTGCGTTTTGTAGTGAACCGCAGGGTAATCTGGAGGTCCGACAGTCTTCCGGAAGGAAAGCCACGCAGGAAACCACGTTTCAAAGAGCCAAAGACAAAGAAACACCGGAAAGCAGAAAAAATGGCAGAGCCTTCCAAAGTAATGGCATCGGCTCCCCCACAGTCTGAACCGGACGCACCAGCTCCGCCAAAAAGTAAAAAAAAAGAACACCGGCAGTTTGATACCTCCACCAAGCGGGGCATCAAAAAACAGGCAAAGGAAGATATCCGTTATCTGAAGTGGGAGCAGAAAGAAGCCAGCCGACAGAAAAAAGAGGCGGCGAAACAGATAAAAATACAGAAAAAAACGGAAGCCCGGAGACGAAAGGAGGAAGAAAAACGGGCAGTTTCCGAAAAGCGGGCTGCAAAAAAAGAGCAGAAAAAAAAGGTGGTTTCCAAGGAGGACACCTCATCTGCCACGTCAAAACCCGTTTCCCGGAAAAAGCGAAAGAAAGACCAGACCTTGGAGGATTATCTTCCGGTGGAAAAAATCGCAAACGGAATCGTCTATACCACAGACGGACGGTACGTGAAGATCCTGGAGATTGAACCAATCAACTTTCTGCTTCGAAGTGCCAGGGAACAGCAGGGCATTATCTACAGCTTTATCAGTTACTTAAAGATCAGCCCTGTCAAACTCCAGATCAAGATGATCTCCAAAAAAGCAGACATCAATAAGCATCTGGAGCAGTCCCAGCTGGAGCTGGAGCGGGAAACCGATCCCCACTGTCAGGAACTGCAGCGTGACTACATCCAGTTTGTCCAGAACTTAAGTTCCAGAGAAGCAGTATCCAGACGGTTCTTTCTGATCTTTGAATATGAACCATTCAACGCAAACCGAAAGGAAGAGGAACGGGAAATCCTTGCTGCTCTTGAGACAGCCTCCCAGACCGCCAAAACCTTTCTATACCAGTGCGGGAATGAAGTGGTCTCCCATGACAATGAGGATGAATTTACTACGGATGTTCTCTACACCCTTTTAAACCGTACCCTTTGTACGGAGGTTCCGCTTTCGAACCGGATCAGCACTGTACTGTCCGCCTATACAAAGGAAAATCGCATGGAGGAACTGGATCACATCCGGATCAACGAGTTTCTCGCACCGGAAAGTGTGGATTTCAAGCACTCCCATTATGTGCAGATCAATGGGCTTTACCATTCCTACCTGCTTGTGCCGTCTGACGGCTACAAAAACCGGGTAACTCCCGGATGGCTGTCACTCCTTGTCAATGCCGGGGAAGGGATTGATATTGATTTCTTTCTCCAGAAACAGCCAAAGGACAAGATTCAGCAGCGTCTCGGTCAGCAGATCCGTATCAACCGTTCCAAATTAAAGGATGCGTCCGATACCAACACTGATTATGACGATCTGGATTCTGCCATCCGCTCCGGATATTTTCTGAAGCAGGGACTTGCCAACAACGAAGATTTCTATTACATGAATCTTCTCATCACCATTACTGCTTCCACGTTGGAAGAACTGCAGTGGCGGATTCAGGAAATGAAAAAGCTCCTGATCTCGCAGGATATGAACTTACACTCCTGCTACTTTTTACAGGAGCAGGGATTTTTATCCTCTCTGCCGCTGGCAAATCTGGACAAGAAGCTTTTTAAGCTGTCCAAACGGAACGTACTGACTTCCGGGGCGGCAAGCTGCTATCCCTTCGTCAGCTACAGTATCTGCGATGATAACGGAATCCTCTTTGGGGTAAACAAGCATAACAATTCCCTGGTCATTGCGGATATCTTTGATTCCAGGCAGTACAAGAACAGCAACATCTGTATCTTAGGCTGTTCGGGAGCAGGAAAGACCTTCACCATGCAGACCATGGCACTAAGGATGCGAAGAAAAGGCATCCAGGTGTTCATCATCGCTCCGCTAAAGGGACACGAATTTTACCGGGCTGCAAGGAATGTCGGCGGAGAATTTATCCAGATCTCTCCTGCCAGTAAGAACTGTATCAACATCATGGAAATCCGGAAGGTAGACAATTCTGTAAATGAACTGCTGGACGGACCGACACTGGATGCCTCCGCACTGGCAGGCAAGATCCAAAGGCTTCACATCTTCTTCAGTCTGCTGATCCCGGATATGTCCCATGAGGAGAAGCAGCTTCTGGATGAAGCCCTAATCAAAACCTATGCCAGAAAAGGGATTACACATAAAAATGAATCCCTGACAGATCCGCAGCATCCGGAGCAGTACAAAAAGATGCCCATTCTGGAGGATGTCTACAATGTCCTGCTGGAAAGCGAGGATACCAAACGTCTGGCTCATATCCTGAACCGCCTGGTTCACGGTTCTGCTTCTTCCTTTAACCAGCAGACCAATGTGGACCTGACCAATAAATATACGGTACTGGATATCTCCGAACTGACCGGTTCCAGCGATCTTTTAACGGTCGGCATGTTCGTTGCCCTGGATTATGTCTGGGATAAAGCGAAGGAAAACCGTACCGAAGAGAAAGCCATCTTTGTCGATGAGGTCTGGCAGCTCATCGGTGCATCCAGCAACCGGCTTGCAGCGGAATTCGTACTGGAGATTGCCAAGATCATCCGTGCTTACTCCGGAGCCGGCATCTTTGCCACACAGGATTTAAACGACTTCTTTGCTCTGGATGACGGGAAGTACGGCAAGGGTATCATCAATAACTGCAAGACCAAGATTATCCTGAACATGGAGGATGAAGAGGCACAGCGGGTGAAGACTATCCTGCATCTATCGGAAACAGAAGTAATGAACATCACCCATTTCCAGCGGGGCAACGGTCTGATCTCAACCAACAACAATAACATCACTGTGGAATTTAAGGCTTCCAATCTGGAAAAGGAGCTGATTACCACAGATCGGCAGGAGCTTCTGGAAATCCTTGCGAAACAGAAGAAACAGGCTGTGTAACTTTTGGCAGCACTGACGCTGCCCTTTTCATTTGAACTTCAAGAAGGAGGAGACTTATGTTACAGACATACAAATCCTATACCAGACGGACGCTGGCTATGCTGCTGGCAGTCCTTGTCGCAGTCGGCGCATTGTTTTCCGGCAGTTTTCCGGTTCATGCAGCCGACGGCACCATCAGCTATAAGGCAGGTGCCAATATCCCTTACGGCAGCTATTTTACCTCCCGCATGAGCTTTGACGGGAGCAATACTGCCTACTGCGTGGAACCACTGAAGAAAACACCTTCCTCTGGTTCCTATTCCTATGACCTTTTAAGCCAGAACTCCCCGCTCAGAAAAGCGCTCTACTACTTAAACGGCGGTTACGGCTACGATAAAGTCGTCAAGGATAAATATTTCAGTGGCTGGAGTGATGATAACAGCTATGTCATCGGACATCTGGTTGTCGCTTACATCTATGCCGGTAATTCCGCTGACACCGGAGCTTTCCATGGCGCCCCGCAGTCCTATATTGATAAAGCACTGGAAGTAGCCAGTGCCATTCAGGGACTTCCGAACCCGCCGGAAGGCTTCCGGGCATTCATCGTTCCGGGACAGGGCAGCCAGACCATTGCCGGAAGCTGGTATCAGGTTCCAAACGGCTGGATCGAACTGAAAAAATCTTCTGCCAACGGAAGCGTATCGGACGGGAATCCGAATTACAGCTTAAAGGGTGCTGTGTATGGGATCTATCAGGGTGAGAAGCTCATCCAGAAACTGACCACTGATGAAAACGGGTATGCCAGATCCGGCGAACTGGAGGAAGGCGATTATACCATAAAAGAGCTCTCTGCTTCCAAAGGCTACATTGTAGACACCAAAGCTCACAAAGTCACCGTAAAAGCAGAACAGACTTCTGCTGCAAACGTAACAGATATTCCGCAGAATAATCCCATGAATCTGGTGCTTGAAAAGCTGGATGCCGAAACAAAGAAAGCCTCCCCACAGGGAGCAGCTTCCCTTGCAAACGCAGAATTTACAGTCAAGTTCTATACCGAGCAGTCTGACAGTGATCCTGCGGAAGCTGGAAAGAAACCGGCACGTACCTGGGTATTAAAAACAGATGTTTCCGGAAAGATGCATTTTACCAAAGATTCCTTTGTAAGCGGCGATGCCTTTTACTATACCAGTGATGGCAAGACCGTCTGTCTTCCGCTCGGTACCATAACGGTACAGGAAAGCAAAGCCCCTGCCGGATACCAGCTCAATCCAACTGTCTTCGTACAGAAAATTACAGGTGACGGTAAGCAGGAAATGGTTTCGGTATACCAGTCTTCTACCATAGAAGAATCTGTCATCCGTGGCGGAGTGAAGATCCAGAAACGTGACAGCGAGACCGGAGAAGCAAAACCGCAGGGTTCTGCCACTTTGGAAGGTACTGTCTTTGCGATCACTACGTTAAATGAAAATCCGGTATTAGTAGACGGAACATCCTACACGAAAGATCAGGTTGTCCTTACACTTACTGCCGATAAATCCGGTTCTGCTGCAACTGCAAAAGATGCTCTCCCATTCGGACATTACCGTGTGGATGAAACAACTGCACCTTCCGGTTATCTGAACAGCGGAAAGATCTCTGTAGAATTTGACATCACAGAACAGGGAAAAATCGTGGAACTGACTGCAAAAGACAATTCCATCTCCAATCAGGTCATCCGCGGGGATCTGGAATTTGTCAAGATTGCTGACGGCAGCCAGAACCGTCTGGCAAATGTGCCATTTAAGATCACTTCCAAAACAACAGGCGAAAGCCATGTGATTGTGACAGATGCCAACGGTTATGCCAGCACTTCCTCCAAATGGAACAAACATACCGCAAATACCAACCGGGGTGAGTCTTCGGAAGACGGCATCTGGTTCGGCACCTCCAAACCGGATGATTCCAAAGGCGCTCTCATTTACGATACTTACACTCTGGCGGAACAGCGTTGTGATTCCAACAAAGGCATGGATCTTTTAACCTTTGAAGTCAAGGTTTATAAGGATTCTGTTCTGATACAGGTTGGAACTCTGACCGATGATGCCATTGAGATCGGCACGACTGCTCTGGATGCCGAGACCGGTACACACATGAGCCAGCCGGCAAAAGAAGTGACCATTGAAGACGTTGTGGAATACGAAGGACTGAAAAAGGGCCAGAAATACAAACTGACTGGAACCTTAATGGATAAAAAAACCGGGGAACCAATCCTTGTGGATGAAAAACCGGTGATTTCTGAAACTGAATTTACTGCAAAGAAATCCTCCGGCTCCGTCAAAGTAACCTTTACCTTTGATGCAACTTCCTTAAAGGGAAAAACAACCGTTGTCTTCGAGGAATTATATCAGGATGAGATGCAGCTTGCAGTCCATACCGACATCAACGATGAAGACCAGACCATCTATTTCCCGGAAATCAAGACTACTGCGAAAGATGCGGACACGAACTCCAATATTTCCTGTGCAAAGGAAGAAATCACGCTGGTGGATACGGTTTCCTTTAAGGGGCTGGTTCCTAACCAGAAATATGAAGTGACTGGAACTCTGATAGATAAAGAAACAAAGAAACCAGTCGAAGCAGACGGAAAACCGGTGACAGCAAAAGCATCCTTCAAGCCAAAAGAATCCGCTGGTACGGTAGATGTTACCTTTACCTTTGATGCCAGCTCCTTAAAAGGGAAAACAGTAGTTGTCTTTGAATCCCTGGCTTACAAAGACAAGGAAGTTGCCGTACACACAGACATTGCGGATGAAGGACAGACTATTTACTTCCCGGAAATCAAAACCACTGCAACAGATGCTGCTTCCGGCACACACTATGCAAAACCGGAAAAAGAACTGACGCTTACAGACCTTGTGGAATACAAAAACCTGATCCCAGGCAAAGAGTACAAGCTGACAGGAACACTCATGGATGCGGAAACCGAAAAACCTTTCGATGTGGATGGCAAAGCTGTGACTGCAGAAACAAGTTTCACTCCGGAAGAAGCTAACGGCAGCGTAGAGCTTTCCTTTACCTTTGATGCCTCTGCACTTTCCGGAAAAACGCTCGTGGCATTTGAAACAATGACTTTTGAAGATCACGAAGTAGCGGTACATGCGGACATCAAAGATGCCAACCAGACCATCTACTTCCCGGAAATCAAAACCACAGCCAAAGACGGCAGTGACGGGGATCAGGATGTCTCTGCTTCCAAGGAAGCGACTATCGTAGATACGGTCACTTATCATGGTCTGATGCCTGGATCTGAGTACAAAGTCATCGGAACCCTGATGAATAAGGAAACCGGAGAGGCTTTGTTAAAAGACGGAAAACCAGTTACCGCTCAGGCAGAATTTAAAGCAGAAAAAGCTGGCGGCTCTGTGGAAGTTACCTTTACCTTCGACGCTTCTGCTCTTGCCGGACAGGATGTGGTTGTCTTTGAAAAGCTCTACTATACAGACGGAAAAACCGAGCATGAGATTGCTTCCCATGAGGATCTGAAGGATGAAGGTCAGACCGTACACATGACGGAGCTTCCGAAAGAACCGGAGACGCCTCCGGTAGCTCCGCCTGTAAAGACCGGCGATGAGACGCCGCTTCTCCTGTATGCCGGAATCGCCATAGCTGCACTTGCAGGTGCAAGTGTCCTGGGCATCGTTTACTTCAAACGCAAAAAGAAACATCAGTAACTCATAACGAAGACTCCTGCAGGCAGCTCCCACATGGAACTGCCTGCTTCTTTAGTAGGTGATGAATATGAAACACCCCCACTGCAAGACAGATGCCAAGCACATCCGTCATTTTCTGAACCTCTGTGAAGGGAACTGGCACTCCTGTATCTACGTCTGGTGCCGCACTTGTAACGCACAGGAAAGCTGTGAGAACTCTGGCTTTTTATTCCATCCGGATGAAACGGGAAGCCCCTGCATCCTCCCTCTTTCAGATGCAGCGCTTTTGTTTCCCCGGATACCGGAGCCAACCGAATGTACCGGAAGCATGAGCATTGCTGCTTTTACAGAGCTTTATCTGCCCTATCTGGCCGCTCAGAAGCTGCCTTTAAAGCCATGTCCCATTCCGGCACTGCTCCGGCTTCAGGAGAACCAGCAATATGACTGGTAACAAAAAGTTGCACTTTCAGGCTCTTATACGTACAGGATATGTAAAGAAAGGAGGCACTGCCTATGTTAAACGTAATTTCAATCATCCAATGTATCGATCAGGTCTTTACGAACCTGATATTTATTCCCATGATTTTTGTCCTGTATGTGAAATTCCGTCCGAAAAAGCCATGGACCAGAAGGCGCAGGAACACTTACCTGCTCTGTCTGGTACTGATCAGCTTATTCCTGCTACGGATTTTCTGTGAGAAGTTCATCTTTACACCGGTTAATTATCCACGTTTCACAGACAGCGGCTTATTCCCGCTCATCCGAGCAATTTTCTATCCCGGCATCTGAAAAATGGGGATTCGTGCCATTTAGTCCGAATCTGGGATCAGTATCCGCTTGCGTCCTATGGGAATTCATCACCTGCTTACTTACAATATAAGTATACAGTACGTACTGGTTATTCACGTACACGTTACGTATCGTGTATGTACAAGCGAGGTGAAAACAGATGAAGAAACCAAAAATCATCCGCTGCCCTTACTGCGGCGGAACAGCAATATTAAGAGATGCATCCTTTGTATATGGAACGCATTCTCATGGCGGACAGGTTTATGTCTGCTCCCACTATCCATCCTGCAATTCCTATGTCGGGGTACATCCGGGAACCAAGATACCAAAAGGAACGCTCGCCAACCGGGAGCTTCGTCAAAAGCGGATTCAGGCACATCGAATTTTCGATCAGATCTGGCAACAGGGCATCCTTTCCAAACCGGAAGCATATCGCTGGGTGGCAGATAAGTTCTGTCTGACAGATAAGCAGGCTCACATCGGACAGTTCAGCAACTATATGTGCGACCAGCTCATTCGGGAATCCGCAGATGTTTTAAAGAACAACCATATTCCCTTCCGCCTCCGGGCAGCCAGCTGAAAGGCGGTGATTGATGATGACCTTACCACTAAATAAAAAGCAAAAACAACTGGTGGAAAAATCCATGGATCTGGTTCCGATCATGATTCGTTCCATGACCCGCACCGCTGCCTATGTAACTGAGGAAGAACAACAGGAATTATGTCAGATTGGATATCTGGCTTTGTGCCGGTCGGCTGTCGGATTTGAGGAAGGAAGATCATTCCAGCCTTATGCCAAAACTATCATCCGTCATGCCATCTTTGACTACTGGCGGAAAATTGCCCGTGACCGCTCCATGCTCTGTTCTCTGGACGAAGCATCATCTGAAGATGAACATCTCCATTATCGTGATTTGTTTTCCTACGAGGATACACAAACAACTCACCCGGAAAAGGACACAAACCAGACCTTGCTTCTTGAGCATTTAACCCAGCTTGGCACCGGACAGTCCTCAACTATTCAGAAGGGAATTGTAGCCCTCTATCTGCAACAGCAGGGATATACCAGCTTTGACTTGGCAAAACACTACCAAGTACCAGCCAATCGTGTACGGGCATGGCAGAGCAAAGCACGGAAACTATTACAGCAGGATGATGCACTCTATGCACTTCTGACTTAACCTTGAAGGAGGGAACTTTTATGCTGACACTTTATACTGCTGTCGGAACCTTAAAATTTCAAAAAACGACAGGCGGAAAATCCATTCCTCTTGTAATCAACGATGGACAAGAATATGGACTATCGGATGACGAGCTGCTGCTCTGGAGCTGTCTTGCCTTCCAGATTCTGACGCTCCATGAACTCCAGGATGCCTATACCCTGCGCCAGATACAGAAAGAAGGTCCGAAAGGCTTATCCTTCCAACACTATCTGAACCGACTTTCCTTACGCGGTCTGGTTGTAAGCGGAATTGGACTGACAGGGGTGGATGCCTTATATCGCCTTCTCGGCAGTCTGACCATTATTCCCTTGAAGGATACCTTTCCCATCCGGCTCTTTGGCTGCGTTCAGCTTTATCTGGAAGGAACTATTGGTGCAAAAGAGTTTGGCAGATATTTAAAGAAGAAACCCTCTTCACCGATGGAAGATACCATTCTGAAGCTGGCTGATAAGGTATCCCTCACGACCGCTGAGCTTGTCACAAGTATGGAGCAGGAAAAAGTAATCCACAACGAATCGGATATTATGGATGAGTTATACACAGAACCGGAGACAACTTACCAAACACTTGTGGATGATGTCCAGATTCACCATACCCAGTATCCAGTGATGCAGGCTATTGCTAATTTGTACCTGAATAAACAAATCACATTTCATACATGTTAAAGGAAGGAACCTTATGCCAAAACCATTTTTCACAAAGCTGGTTGCCATCAGTGCAATCGGCTTTTTCTGTGTACTTTTTGGGTGCATCTTCGGGATCGCCACCCATGACCGGCTCTTTATCCTCATGAGCCTCCTCATCGGAATCTGCAGCATCTTGCGTGCACTCAGTTTCTACCACCTGATCCATACACATGCTTATCTGTCACTGGACGTAAGCTGCACGAAACGGGAACAGACACTCTTCGGGAAAAACCAGCAATATTGGTTTGCCAGTGATAACGGAAAGGAATACGCCTTCTCACTGGAAAAGAATATCAAACTCCTAGAGGGACATCGGTATCGGCTGTACTTCCGGAAACCACAGCAGGGAACAGGGCAATCGATGCCATGTGCCGGAGATATTCTCGGATATGAAGAACTCACCGATCAACTGCCGGAACTTCCGGATACATCCGTTTAGATAGAAAATGAGCCGCCCGTACTGCATCACCCCTACAGTTCTGGCGGCTCATTTTATTATAAATAACCTCTCTTATTTCTATCAAACAATAGTGTTTGTATCCGCTTCAATGCCATGAGCATTTGCTCCGGGAATGTCTTAGTTAAACTTGAAAGAATTAGATTTTCATTCTCATTACACAAATATTATTAGATAACCAATTCAGAAATATCAATGCTCGTTTTATAGTTTTGTTTTACTCCGCCAGGAGAAGTAATAAAAATCGTAGCATATTCCCCATTTTCATAAAGGGTAATTTCTTTTATATCTTTTTCTTCATCTTGGTTCGTAGTATCGCAATAAAATTTTATGGTATATTTAGGGTTCATACCTATGCTTTTTTCTGTCTCTTTCCATGATTTTATATTTAAATCAGAAATAACCTTGTCTATATTATGCTTATCATCATACTTTACCAGCAATTCCTTATTTGCGGCATCATATATCTCTATAACTTTTACACCTTTTACATAATTGTCCATTCTCTGCCTTTTTCCGCCCCGCCAGATACCTGTGCCGGTATTTCAGCTCTGCATACTCTGTGATCCGTTTCATGTAGACTGCATCATAAGCTCCGCCTACAGCACCAACCACCGGAATTCCCTGTAAGAACTTCATATACAGAAGCTCTTTTGACAAAGCTCCCGCCGTTTGTTCGATCTGCTCCTTATCCTGATACTCTTCCGGCAGTATTCCGTTTCTGATAAATTCATTTACTTTCCCGTCAATCTCACAAAGTGTATCCCCATAGGATACTGCTCCCCGGATCAATAATAAGATAAAATATTTTTCTTCCCTGCTTTCATAGCTGTATCCATACTGCAGAGCAGTCTCATAAATATTCTTTAAAATCATCCCTGTAAATACCGGAATATCCGGCAGACCGATTCCCAATACGCCCATCCCGATTCCAGACACACCGGATAGCAGTAAATTCTTTGTTCCCGTATCTCTTGCCTTTTTAGAAAAAGAGCGGAGGGATTTGGAATTCTGCTTTACATCCGCCATATACTGCCGCACCTGATAATCCTGCTCCAGTTTTGTCCGCTGATACGTCTTTTCAATAACCCCGGTTCCTTTCTCGAAAATCAGAGCAAATGCCTTCGCAAAAGCGGTATCCAATGTTTTCTGAAGTTTCGGCGGTATCTTTTCCTCCAGTTTCTGATTCAGAATGCTCTCCCTTTTCTCTGAACGCTTCTGAAGGAATCTCTGCTCCTGTACTTCCAGCTTTTCCCACTCCTTCTGAAGCGGTGTCCTTTTATCAAATAATCGCATCTTAATACACCTCCGCACCAAACGGCATCAATGCCAGTTTCGCCAGTTTAAACTGCTGTAAACCAAACGGGATTCCGATAATCGTCACACATAAAGCTGTACCCAACGCCAGATGCTCCAGTGCAAGAGGCAGACCGGATACAATCAGCCAGATGATATTCAAAAGGAACGAACCAGCTCCGCCACCATACTGCACCTCTTTTCCAAAGGGGAAAAAACTAAGCGCCGCAAATTTAAAACACTGCATCCCCACCGGAATCCCCACAACGGTAATACACCAGAGACAACCTGCCAGACACCAGCTCAGCCCACTGACTGCGCCGCCAAACACAAACCACAACACATTTCCCAGGCATCCCATATGCTACACCTCCCCATTCATCCGATTTTTCACATCAGCAAGTATCTTTTCTATCCGGTTGATGGCATCATCCACCTGTTCTCTTGCATCTGCAATCTTGCTCTGCACCATATAATCTGCCACCAGCCCGTCCAGAAAGAAATCCGCAAAGGAAAGGAAGCTGCCGATTTCCATGCGCAGATCCAAGGAAACCTGCACATCTCTTAATTCTCTCTGAAAACGCTGAATATCGCTTTTCGCCTGTTCCATCAACGCAGCTGCGTCATTCATTTTAGAATGCTTCACAAAGTCACTGATAAAGCCTCCTCCAAGCATATCAAAAATGCCCCAGTTTCTCGCACTTCCCAACTTATCCCTTGCTGCGTAAAGGCTCTGAAGCGCCCGCTCCCCTGCCTGTACTGCTTCCTGCATTTCCCGTTTCATCATTTCGTTACTCATCGTTTATCCTCTCTTTCTTTTTAGCAGACTATTGCGGCAGATTTTCTATATTTCATAATAAAAAAAGACTCCTATCATGACCTCTGCCACAATAAAAGTCTTGCTATCTCATTTGCTACGGGTATCTCTCGATACCGGTTGTCGGTTACAAAACCACCTCTTTCAAGGCGTTCAGCTACTCCCTTTTTTGCTTGAGATGAATATAACATATTGGAAATAATTTGTCAAATCATGCATTTTTCTTTTCCAACCGTTCCGCTTCTCTGGCAAATACATGCGAGATATCAAACAGTTCCGGTACATCTGATATGGTACACACATTCACACAATAATTGAGCCATGGAAATTCTTTTGTCATCTGATAAATAACTGCCATGGCTTTTGCTTCTGACATTGCTTCCACCGAATGATATCCCGATCCCTGAATATGCTCAAATCCGTTTGCTTCAAAAAAGTCCCTTACATCCGCATATGCATTATGCCAGTCACCTTTCGGATAATATTCCTTTAGTGCTTGTGTATTCAGGTCAAAATTGATGCCTTTCCTCTGTAAGCTATCCATCTGTTAGTTCCTTATAAAGTCTGTAATCAGGTTCTCCTTTTCTGTTCCGTTATACCAGAAACACTCTAACAAATTCTCTGCAATTCCTACGGAGTTTTTCAACTGAAAGATTGCTGCCCAGAATCTTCCATAGTCCTGCTTGCGTCCCCGGTCAAGATAAATCCTGCTTCCAAGGGCTTTGACTGCACAGCTTAAATCCTCCTGCTCAAAAATCTGATCTGCCTGTTCACACATCTGATTTACCGTTTCCGGAGCGAGCTTGCTTGTATCAAATTTAAGTTCTACTTTATACATTATACTCATCCTTTCATACAACAAATGACTGAGTGACTCTTCTCTTTCTACTGTAATTCTACCATGAAACCTATATAAAGTCATTCCCCATTTTCACTTGCTTTAATATAAATTTTTCCTTTTATTTTGGAAACACAATCTCCACACAGAACTCATTCCCTTCTATCCGGGCGCTGATTTTCCCATCCATACGAAGTACCAGCTCTTTCGCAATTGATAAGCCGAGACCGCTGGAAGTCTTACTGCGTGCTTCATCCGCTTTATAAAACCGTTCAAACACCTGATCTACATTTATTTTTTCCACATGACATACTTGATTTTTTATCTGTATCCGGATGTTGTTTTCAACTTCTTCCAGTGAAATACTGATTTTCTTCTCCCCGTGATCCAGTCCGTTTTTTATGATATTCTGAAAAATTCTCTGGATTCCCTGTTCATTTCCGTTCATAAACAGCAGTTTATCTGTAATCTGTATCTCCGGTTCAATTCCTCTGCCCGTCCATTCATCGTAGTAGGAAAATATGGTATCTTTCAAAATCTTGTTGATACAGCAGGATGACATTTCCAGATGAAAAGAATCGTTTTTAAGTTTTGTAAAAGTAAATAATTCTTCCAGCATTTCTTTCAGGCTGCCGATTCTCTCCTGTATGATCTTCATATACCGTCTCTGCTCTTCCTGGTCTTCACAGGTTTCCATTAACTGAAAATATCCGTCAAGGGATGTCAAAGGAGTACGGATATCATGTGAGAGATTTGTATATGTATCCGAAATCATCTCCTCTTTCTTCAAGTATTCCTTCTTTTCCCTTCGCTTCAGTTCCAGCCATTCGTTTAAAACATCTGCCAACTCACCAATGCCTCCAAAATCCATTTCTCTGGTAATCAGCATGTTGCTGTCGTGCTTCATCAGAAACGACAACTGGCGGCAGATGTCTTTCACCTGCCGCTGGTATTTCCAAAATAACATTCCTTGTACCAGTATCACTGCTATCAATAGCACGAACCCTAGTTTTATCATTTAGATATCTCTCTTTCTGAATACCCATGCTGTCAGTAATGTAACCACGATTCCGAACGCCGCCGCAATCACAACTGCCGTCAGGCATTCCTTATTGGTCGGTGACATGGATAAAAGTGCAATCTTTCCTGTCACTGTATATTTCAAAATCTGGAAATTCTCCACACCTGCCTTCTGGATCAAATGATTGATCACTCCGTATAAGACAATCATGGTATTCATGCACAGGCAGATAACAATCGTCATGCTGAACACGTTGCTGTTCAAAACCACCGCAATCGCCATACTGATTAGTACCAGTGCATAATGAAGCAAAATCTGAATACCAAAGTATCTCAGCAACTCGCTTCCATTCCCCCACTCCAGATATCCGAAGTACATCTGCTGTGCAATAATCTGAATGATGAAATAAAGCAGCATGGTAACAGTCGTATACACAAACAACACGGAAGCTTTGGAAAAGATCAGGTTTCTCCGGCTCCTTACCTGCCCGCCGATATTTTTAATATAACCGCTTCCTATATCTGCACTGGAAAACAGCACTGTAAAAATCACCAGAAACAACGCCACAAACTTCGCCTGCAGGTTTGCATATACCTGATCAAAGACCGTTACTTTTTCTCCCGGCTGTGTCGGCAGGAATACGGACATTCCCATATTGATGGTTTCTGGTTTCACTGTTTCTGCAATGCTTTCTGTCTGCTGTTGTTCCGCTTCCTTGTTCATCGTATCAATATCCAGTTTCGACATGGATGTGGAGAAGAATATAGCTGCCGCCATCACAATCCATACCACATACATACTTTTTGTCCGGACCATCCGGTACAGATCCATTTTTATCATATTAAGCATTTTGATTCCCTCCTGTCAGATTCAAGAAATAGGTTTCCAGTTCTTCACTGGTAATGGAAATTCCATTGACCAAAATTCCTGCTTTTGCCAGTTCCATATTGACATTGGCGCTTTCATTCAATCGTTCAAATATATGGATATGGCTCTTATCTGTAACCTGATAGTTGGTAAATCCCATTCTGTCCAGAATCGGGACTGCCTGCTCCGGATGGATTAACTCTATTTCAATCCGTTCACTGCAGCGTTTCATCAGTTCTTCGCTTGTCAGCTCCTGCAGAAGACTTCCATTATGGATAATTCCATAATCCGTTGCAATCTTAGATAATTCCTCTAAAATATGACTGGATATCAAAATCGTCATATTCCGTTCATCTCGCAGTCTCTGTATGGTATCACGCACCTCTGCAATTCCCTGGGGATCAAGCCCATTGATCGGTTCATCAAGGACCAGGAGATCCGGCTCCCCGACCAGTGCCAGCCCGATTCCGAGACGCTGCTTCATTCCAAGGGAAAAATGTTTCGTTTTTTTCTTTCCGACACCTTCCAGTCCGACCGTCTCTAAGATATCTTCGATGTATCCCTTTTTCCGAATACCAAACAATTCACATTTTATTTTCAGGTTTGTATATGCATTCATGTTGCCATACAGCCCCGGTGCTTCAATCAGACACCCCACACGAGAACGAATCCTCTCCAGTTCTTTTCCTTTACACCCGAACATCTCAATCTCTCCGGCTGTCGGTCTTGCAAGTCCACTGATCATCTTCAGGCAAGTCGTCTTTCCCGCACCGTTCCGTCCGATAAATCCATAGATAGCACCCTTTTTTATGTGAAGGTTTACTTTATCCACTGCCTTATGATGACCATACTGCTTCGTCAATCCATTTGTACTTAATAACAATTCACTCAATGCTTTCATCTCCTTTTCTTATCTGCTGTTATCATATCGGATAAATCCTAATCAAACGCAAATAAATAGTAAAAAAAGAGTAAAGATTAAGAATGCAGACGGTAGCCGATTCCCCATACGGTATCAATATATTCCTCCTGCGTTACTGCTTTTATCTTTTTCCGGATATTGCTGATATGTACATCCAGTGTCTTTGTCTCTCCCATATAGTGTTCATCCCACGCATATTCAAAAATCTCTTCTTTGCTGAAGACCTGTTTCGGATGCTCCAGTAAAAGCTCCAGAATTGCAAATTCCTGCTTTGTAATTTTGGGAAGCAGCACTCCGGCAATCCGGACTTCAAAGCGCTCACGGTCCAGTTCCAGGTTTTTATATGACACGCTTTTATGTTCCGGCTCCTGCTGCATATGGCGGAGCTGAACCTGAATCCGGGCAAGCACCTCCTGTATCTCAAACGGTTTTGTAATGTAATCATCTGCCCCACTGGTAAGAAGCCCGATTTTTTCATCCAATCCGTCTTTGGCTGTCAGGACAATAACCGGCGTATTGCCCTGTTTCCGAATCTGGGCAAGCACCTCTTCTCCTGAAATTCCCGGAAGCATCAGATCCAATAGAATCAAAGAAAAGCCCGCCTTATCCATCTGGAACAGCATCCTCGCTTCCGTCCCGGAAAAAGCCTGTACCGTCTCATACCCTGCTTTCTGTAATGCCGTATATAAAAGATTATTGATATCCGTATCGTCTTCTACAATCAGAATTCTGTTTTTCTGCTCCATTTTTCTCATCCTTCCATTTTCCGATTTAAACAATATTATATTGCACTTTTATAACTATGTCCAAAATTCTTTTGATATTATCCTTCCACCTCGTCTACATATGCTATATATAGTTCTAATTCTTTTGACATATGCTATATCTTGTGTTAATATAATCTTGTATTTAAGTTTTTGTGCTGTCCCGTCATGGGAGTCTGGACCATTCATCCAGAAGCATATGCAGTTTAAGTTTGGAAAATCGTGTCATTATACTGCCGTTTTATACGGTGCTATAATGGCACTTTTTTTATTTTAATCTATTTTAACGCCCAAAGAGGCAGAAAGGAGAATTTTTATGTCAGCAATTTTAACAATTTTAGGGAGGGCCACAAGAGATCCTGAGATGCAGCAAGGAAAAAATTCCGGTACGGAATATGTTTCTCTGGACATTGCAGTTTCACAGCGAGGCCAGGATGGAAAGGAAGAAACCATTTACTATCAGTGCTATTTTAACAAGTTCCTTGCAGAACGCTTAGCAAAAGCAGGCGTAAAGAAAGGAACCGGGCTGATGATCTATGGTGATCTGGAGCTTCATCCGTTCATTTATCAGAAAGGAAAGAATGCGGGGCAGGCAAATGCCGGTCCGAGGATCAATGTCAAGGACTGGCACTTTGTACCATCCAACCGTTCTGACAGCAATACCGGACATCCGGGTGCAAACCAGAACAGCCAGCCGAATGGTGGTGCGGCAACGTCCGGTGCAGCCGGCAATGGCAGCTACCCAATGCAGGGAAATCCCAATGGCAGCTACCAGAATCAGGCAATGCCTGGCGGCTATCCACAGCAGGGAATGGCTCCTGCTAACGGTGCCTACACGCCTCCTGCAAATGGCGGACAGTATCAGGCTCCGCCAAACGGAACCGGTCAGCCACAGAGCAGCTACCCGCCGCAGGGCAGTTATACCGGAATGCCAAATTACGGAGGTATGCCGGGCAGTCAGCCAACTGACGGCTTTCAAAATGTGCCGGAACAGATGGCATCCCAGTTGCCCTATTAACTCTCAAGGAACCCTATGTTGAGGAATTGCATTTATCATCTTTGTGATGATGCAGTTCCTCTTTTTCATATCCGGAAGCGGCGATTTCCCATCCAGCTTCCGGGCTTGTCTAAGAATCATGAATCAGAAAGGAATCAGCTCATGAAAAAATCAAATCGAAAAAATTCTTACAGTTTGTCGTGCTTGTACTGTTTCTTGCAGCACTTTTCGTACCACAGGATGCCAACCGGCTTCTGATTGCAGGCATTGCCCTGATCGGTATCGGAGTCACGCTGTTCAGTTATCTTCTCCCGCTTTTCACGGAACGCCTGAAAAACAGGGAGCATAAGCTACGAAAACGCCCAGAAAGAACTCGTCATCTGGAAGGAACACCTGATCTGGAAACCATTCTCTGGAGACAGATCAAATTCCAGATTACCGGAAAGCTCAAGGAAGCCTTCCCGGATGCCACATGGGATTTTGTGAAAGAACCACCGCTCTCCCAGATACTGGATGGGGAACCATTACGGATTCGCACACGGAATACCGGAAGTTATAATTTTGCGGAAATTCTCATGGATGCCCGTGGCAGTCTGACGCTTCAGATGATGACCATTGAATCCTTACATAAAAAGGAACCGTCAGAAGGAAATCCGGATTCCAGACCAGCCGTTAATCCCAAATCATGGTATTCCCTGATTGGGAAACCGCTACTGATGGAATTGGTCGGTGACTTACAGGCAAGGGGCTATGAAAAGCTGTTTATCAACGAGCAGGGAGATGTCTATATTCTGAACGGCACTGAACCGGAAGTCCGGGGAAAGCTGGAACATTTCCCGCCCAAAGATTACTGGGGCGAATTGACGGAGATTTTTACTGAAGATGAATTGACCACAGAAGAGACCGAGCAGGCACTGGAACTGTCCTGGATCTCATAAGAAGGAGGAACGAATCATGGCAAATAACATCGTAGCAACCTGGGGGTTCAAACGCAAACTCCCGGAACCATTTGAGGATTATACGGACCATGCAATCTTTGATGACATTGCATCCAAATACTGTACTCAGCCACGGAAAAAATCCACGCTTCATGCAGCTACCCTGCGGGCAGTCCTTGCTTATCTGGAGCTGGAAAACCCGGTTGGCAGTACCCCGCCGGAAAAGCTTGGGGCGGTCGGTACCCAATCCAACAATTTTGTTGTGGCGGAATATCCGAGCAAAACCGGTGATCTTCAGGTGGTTGTCTACAACCAGCTAAACGGAAAGTTTTACGGAGGCTGCTATACTCCTCCGCCGGATGTGGAAAGCACACCGGAAAAATACGAATTTAAAGACTCCAAACAGTCCGGTGCGGCTCTGCTGTTCGCACTGATGCCGGTTTTTCTGGCAGATGAAGAGTGTAATGAAAAGTATCAGGAATTAAAAGCGCACCGGGACAACGGTTATCCCGATCTGGACGCCGCTGCGGAAACAGCAGCCGTTCTCTGCGACAACATTTACCGGAGAACCCGCTATGCATCAGGTCTCCCGACCGGTGGTGTTAAGATTGACCTTCCGGCAAACGGCGTATTGTCGCTGATCAAACCGTTAAATATCCAGAAGGGGGTCTATGCACCAACCGAAGTGCTCCATGGAGACTTTCAGGTGTTACGTCCAGGAAGTGGATTTAAGAAAGCACAGGCAGCCATTTCCAGAGATGATTTTGTTGGGAAATTTATCCTGACCGCATCCCGAAGGCTGTCTCCGGAAGAGGAGGTATCTGTTCCGACATTGGCAGAGTGGTACATCATCCCTCCGGAAATCAAACGGATCTGCGAACACGCAAAACTGACAACGGATACCACACAGCCGATGCGGAATTTTCTTTTACGGGGACCGGCAGGTACCGGAAAGACCGAAGGAGCCAAAGCCATTGCTTCCGCACTTCACCTTCCTTACCGCTGCATTACCTGTTCCGCAAATACAGAGGTATTCGACCTTTTAGGTCAGATTCTTCCGGATGTGGACGGAAAACGCACCCGGCTTCAGCGGCAGTACCCGTCTTTTCAGGAAATCCAGTTAGATCCCTCCGGTGCCTATCAGAAGCTGACCGGAAACTATGATGAAGAAATTTCTGCCGAGGACACCTACCAGAAGCTGATCGATACGATTTTTGATGAAATGCACAGCTATTATAAGGAACACACCTCCGGACAGAACTTCCAGTATGTGGATACGCCTCTAGTCGAAGCCATCCGCTATGGGTATATTCTTGAGATACAGGAGCCTACGGTCATTGCTAATCCCGGTGTACTGGTTGGACTTAACTCCCTTTTAGACCGCTGTAACAGCGTATATCTTCCAAACGGAGAAACCATCCACCGTCATCCGGATACGACCATCGTAATCACCACAAACAATGACTATGCAGGCTGTAAACAGATGAACCAGTCTGTCATTTCCCGAATGAACCTTGTGATTGATCTGGATGAACCGGATGAGGATACACAGGTAGAACGTGCCATGGCTGTTACCGGATGCAAGGATGCAAAAACGGTACGTCTGATGACACGCATTGTCAAATCCATGGCTGTCTACTGCCGGGAAAATCTCATTACAGATGGCTGCTGTGGCATGAGGGAGCTGATTTCCTGGGTGCAGTCCTACATGGTCTGCGGGGATATCCGGGAAGCGGCCCGTTACACGGTGCTTGCCTCTGCCTCTGCCGATGCTGAGAACCGTACGGAAGTGGAAGAAAGCTGTCTGGATACTGTGCTTGCTGCGTAGGACACGCCTATGAGAAAAGCAGCACTCACAGAAGCCCAGATCCGAAAGCATCTGGCAGATAATCTGTCTTATCTCCGGCAAGCCAAAACACCGAAGTTATCACAAAAGGCAGTTGCCAGAATCTTAAATCTTCCCCCGAAAACCATTATGAATTATGAAAATGCAAACTCCTCCCCGATGGCTTATGCCGTCCTTCGCCTTGCTGTGTATTACGGCTGCACGATGGAGGAACTGCTGACAAAAAATCTAAGAAAAGAAAGGAAGAATATCACGTGAATCACAGCCAAAGAAATTTAAAGAAACTAATCCGGGCAAAAGAGGATTCCATTGCGGATGAGGAGTTATTCCTCTCCGCTGCCTATCAGAAGTACCAGACCTCCCTTGCCAGAGCCGTTACCGGACGTTACCGGTATGGACTGCAGGTACTGCTGGACTGGGACATTTCCGAACAGGCAGGCGTTGCATATACCGACAATTATAAGGTACATCTCAACGCAGCGAACCCGATCACCCAGTCTTTCCCCACCCGTTTCTTACGTTCCCAGAGCCTGACAGGGCTCACCGGGCATGAAGTGGGGCACTTACTCTATTCTGATTTCACAGCCCACGCTGTTCATCTGAGGAGTCTGGAAAACGGTTCCTTCTATCCGAAGGAGCCGGAGCTATCCCTTCCAGCTTATCAGACAGCACTGGAGGAGATCAAAGAAGTGTTAGAAGAAAAGGACAAAGCCGGATGCCTGACACTGGCACGATGCGCCGCAACTTTTCAAAACATTCTGGAAGACATCCATATTGAAGACCGTATGTGTGAGGAATTCCACGGCACCTTCCGACAGGGGATTGAACTCAATAACCTGCGTATGTCCGAACAGATTCCTTCCATACAGGAACAAATTGACAAAGAATACCAGCCATTTTCCATCATTGCCAACCTGATCCTTTCCTATTGCCGGACCGGAAACATCAACAATCCCACCGGCTATCAGGGGGATTATCTGGATACCATTTCCGATTGTACCGATCTTCTGGATACGGCAATGGAATCGGAAAAAGGCACTGACCGGATGCTGGTTTCCAATGCGCTCTTAGCCCTGACCTGGAACTATATCCAGCCGCTCATCGAAAAAACACGGGAGGAATTGGAAATGCATGGCGAGGATTCCGCTGCCGATGCTCTGGAAGATCTTCTAGGGGATGAAGTCAGCAGCGGCGCTCCTCTTCCGACCGGAAAAAGCGGTGCCATTCCAAAGAATATCAAACCAGCTTCCCCAAAAGGAAGCGGGAATGATGAGGGCAATGCTCCTTCCGGTCCACGTACCAAAGAGGATGCTATAGAGGAAGCCAAACAGGTGCTTTCGGAAGAAGGCGGGCGCATCGCTCTTACAAAGACCAATACCATTCTGGATGAAAACAACCCCGGCGTCACTTATGTCAGTCAGTATCAGGGCAGCGGCTATGAGCATGCTGCAGAGGATCTGTTCCGGATCTTGAACGATGTGGCTGCAGAAAAGGTGCAGGAAGACTGTCAGACGGAACTGACCGAGGAACTGCAGAAAACAGCCAATGATATTCATTACGGCAATGCCCATGCAGGCATCCATGTTACCATCCATCGCCTGACCAGTGTTTCCGATTACCTGAAGAATGAATACCAGACAGTTGCTACCCCGCTCCTGCGGGCTTCCAAAAAGCTGCAAAGCACCATCCTGCCGCTTTTGAAAGAAGAACAGCAAGGCGGAAAGCAGAAGAATCTCCTGTTTGGAAAACGTCTGGACTCCCATGCTCTCTATAAGACAGACGGAACCATCTTTACCAGAACCAGACTTCCAGGAGAGGAAAAACGTCTGGCTGTTGCCCTCCTGATTGACGAGAGTGGTTCGATGGGTTGGGGTGACCGGATGACACATGCAAGAAAGACTGCCATTGTCCTTTATGATTTCTGTAAAAGCCTCGGTATCCCTATCACCATTTACGGGCATTCCACGGATGCAGGCGGCGTTGCTCTTTACTCCTATGCAGAATTTGATTCTGTGGACAATGAGGACTGTTACCGGCTGATGGATATGTGCGACCGCAACGGGAACCGGGACGGCGCAGCTCTCCGCTTCGTAGCAGAGCATTTGTGCACACGCCCGGAGCTTCAGAAGCTGCTGATCCTGATTTCTGACGGTCAGCCAGCCGATTACGGCTACAGCGGAACGGAAGCAGAGGCAGATCTGCGGGGCATCAAGAAAGAATACGAAAAACGGGATGTCATCCTGTTTGCGGCTGCCATTGGTGACGATAAGGAAAATATCCGCAGGATTTACAAGGACGGATTCCTGGATATCACGAAACTGGAAGAGCTTCCAAAGAATATGGCACAGCTTGTCAAACAGCATCTCAAATAAAGGAAGGTGAATACTCATGAATGAAACTTATCAAAACCGGATTACCGACCAGATCTGCAAGATCCAGAATGACCGGGCACTCATTGCCTTTTATGACCGGCTCCGCTACGCACCACTCGGCAACTATGCACAGCTACATGCCAAAGGGGAATATCAGGAAAACGGGCATAAAGTACATTCTTTAATCTGCATCACCATTCAGGATTATTCCAACGGTACCGGAGACCGGAATATCATCACCCGTTTCAACCTGGCACCGGAACAGATCCAGTTCCTCTTAACCCGGATCACTTCCGGTTTTCAGGAATTTGAATGGAGCCAGAGCAAGATCTACGGCAATCCCGATCAGAACGGTTATTCCACAGCCCAGATGTTTTATATCTCCAGACATCCCTATGATTCCAAAGGGCAGCCTATGAAAAGCCCATGGAAAATCCAGATTGTAAATGGGAAAGGCATCAAAGCACAGAATAAGAACGGTGGTTCCTACATGCAGCCACGCAGCTTCCAGTCCGAAAAGACGACAGCCATCCAGCTTACCGACATGGATCTGTTCACGCTTCTGAAGCGGACGGATTCCTATATTTCCAACTGGGAAACGGTGATTGCTGCATCACTGATCAATAACGGAAAACGGATGCTGGCAGACCAGCAGAACAGTCAAATGCAACAGACAGCACAGGCTCCGCCTTACGCTGCCTAAATTTTCAGAAGAGAAGCGGTACTTTACTGCTTCTCCTCTTTTTAAGAAAGGAGACTTTAGTTATGAATATTGCACTCATCCGGACCATGGACTCTCAGGGGCGTATCGTCATCCCTGCAGAAATCCGGAAACAAATGAAGCTCTCAGACGGAGATGCACTGGAACTGGAAAATGTGGGAATGGAGCTGCTTTTACGCAAATGCCCTACCCACTTAAACGGAAAAGAGGAAATGGCTTCCTATCTTTCCGTCCTCTACAGTGTCATCCACTGTGGTATCGCAATTTGCAGTGAGGCTCACATACTCGTATCTGCGGGCATCTATCTTCCGGAAGGCACTCCCGTTACAGAAGAACTCGCCGAATTGGTTGCGGACGGCCAGGAACTGATCTCTGCTGAGAACTGCCCTGTCTACCCGGTATCCAACACCCGTCAACCGGTTTGTGCTTTTTTCCCGATTTTAAGGGAAGACAGAGAGCCGCTGGCACTTCTTCTCTGTTCCAGAACCGGACAGCATTTATCCGAGATGGAATTGGGATGCGCTAAACTGGTCGCTGCCGTAATTGCAAACAAAATTAAGTAAGGAAAGGAGCGTGAAATCAATGAAGAATACAAATATAACCTTACACACCACCCAAAAGAAAGAATATGTCCTCACCGGAATCCTGTCCCTGCCCCTCCATCTGGGAGAACGGGCGTGGATCTATAGTTATAACCAGACCTTTGCTACCAGTCCGGTGCAGAGTATTCTGGAAGTATCCGAAAACGGTGTGGTATTTGAGACCTGCAACAGTATTTACCGTCTCAGCTACACCCGTGTTCCGATGGAGCTGGAGGCGATGTGTGCTTGACAAGAATGGAAGAACTGGAGAGCTGCCTTTCGGGGCTCCTCTCCACCTTAAAGAAGAACCGGGAACATGTGCCTCTGGAAGTGCTGAAGACACAGTATAAGCAGCCGTATGAAGAACTGGTCAGAAACATCAACCTGACCGCTTCTGCCTATGCAAAATCTGTGCTGCTCCACCGGCTGGTCCTGAATCCGGATGCAGATGTGGAGGAACAATGTACCGTCATCAACCAGATGATACAAACTTCCGGGATGCTGAAGAAAATCAGCTCCTGCATGTCCAAAACCTATGATGTAGGACAGATATATCCTCTGATACTGGAACTACGCCATATGGTCGAACAGGCACTCTGGCCCTATGTGAATCAGGCAACTTGTCTGGTCGCAGATCTGGATGATATAGAAAAAGAACCGACAATTTACAATTTTTTGACACATGAAGTTTATGAAAATGATACCTGGATTCACCGAGAAATCGACCTGCGCTGGAAACTACTGGTACATCTTACTCCCGAACAAAGAGAATCCGTACCACCAGCCAATCATAGTATGAATGGAGGAATTTACCATGAAAGAACAACCATCTAATCCTTGCGAGAAAGTCTCATTTATTTTGACCTATGACCAGCTTGAAGCTGCTTATAACATCTACCGGGAACAATTTATTTCCTGCGACTTCATCCGCCGCTCCATGGAACGTCTGGAGGAAAGAATCGGACTCTGCAACCTTCCATATGAAACGCTGCGTGATGATCCAAGCCTTCTTCATGAAGCATACCTGCAGTTTCTCCGACTGGAAGACTGCAATGTGGCTTATAACGACACGCTGGAGCAGGTAATTGATGCAATCGAACAATGGCTTGCCTCTGGCACCTTATCCCCTGTAAACCTTACGGTTTCCAACCAGAATATGGGTGAAACTTTTGGAACGGAGGTGGATGTGTAATGGCAAATATCTGCTGTGATGATGTGATCTTTTATACAGAAGGAAATCCGGAAGGACTATATGACTTGTGGGAGGACCTGGAAACCTACATCATTCTGAACCAGAATCCTGATTTATGCTGGATTGGCAATTTATTTTCCCACAAGAAAATAGATTCCACCGGAATATCTCTTCGTGGAAATGTCAGCTACATGGAATGGAATGATACGTATATTCTACTTTCTTTAGAGACAGCATGGACTCCACTTTATGAAGCATATCAGGCGATAGCCGCTGCATATCATGTTCCCTTTGTGATGCAAAGCATAGAACCTGGAGAACGAATTTATTATAACACGGATGAAGCACACCTATTTTTCCCTGACCGATATTGTGTCCGCTTATATGAAGAAAGCCTATTGACTCCATGTGGCTTAATAATCGGAGAAAAGCTGGAAGACGGTGAACCATTTGAAACGGAAACAGACGTATTAGAACGATTCAGAGATTGCGGATATCCAGCAGCTACACTAAAAGAGTTGGAGCTCATGTTCGATGCGGATGAACTTATTATTTTTGAATTTACAAATCCATATTTGGATCTGGAGCAGAAAAATGCTTGTGCATGAAACTTCTCCCCTCCACACCAAAGACGATTATCATCAGATTTAAAGGAGGAACACCATGACTGATTTGGAACTGGATGTCTGGGATGCATGGCTCAGGGAACGTCAGGAACATCTGGAAGAAACCCTGTCCAATATCTCACCATCGGAAGAACCCTGCAGATATTACCTGCTAACCGGATATATTCAGGGAATGCTAGAAGCTCTTACCATGCTTACGACTGTTGAGGATGGGAAACGCTTCAAGATCAAACTGGAGCAATTTCGCCAGAATCTGCTCCTCTCTGGAGATTACGATGCTACCGGTAACTATAAACAGGCAGTGAAGAAAACTGCTGTTTAAATACTTCGAGCCGCCCAATCGGACGGCTCTTTTTATGCCCGAAAACGGTAGCCTACACCACGTATCGTTTCTATGTAGTGCGGTTCTTCCGGATTTTCTTCTATTTTCTTTCTCAGATTCTTGACTAACCCATAGACACGGTTATCCACTTCTGACTCCACATCCTCATAAATATGCTGGTAAATCTGTTCTTTTGTAAATACCCGATTGGGGGATAAGGCCAGATAAAAAAGCAGGTCATATTCATGTCTGGTAAGTTCCACAACCTTACCATCTTTGATTACGCTCCGCTGAAGCTGGTCTATTTCCAAACCTTGGAATGTCAACTTTTCAGAATTTGTAATCTCCATAACTTCTAACGTACTTTCGCAGGCTAGAACTGATTTAATTTTATTCAGGATTCCCTCTTCGGAATCAGAAATGGTAAGAATCATCACTTTCCCATAACATCACCTGCTTTTCTTAGCATTTAGCTTTCACTCCTCATTAACAATGTTTATCGATTGGTTACATAGATATATGCATCTTCCAAAGTTACGTCACAAGCTATACATCCACTTTCTGACGGCATATTCTCCCCTAACAGTCTTAATCTAATTCCTTCCTCCGTATACTGCTTACTGGAAATATGATATTTTCTTTCTAATTCTCTTGCAAGGCTTTCGTCCTCTGTACAGCATTCCCATACATGCCCTCTTGCCTTATTCAATAATTCCCTCATTGTTCCTGTATAAAGGAATCTACCTTTTTTCATAACCGCAAGCTGATTACAGGTTGCCATCAGATCCTCCACCACATGCGTTGAAAATAATACGGTGCGTTCTTCTGCAAAATCTACCAGTAAATTACGGATACGGATGCGTTCCTCCGGATCGAGCCCTGTTGTTGGTTCATCCACAATTAAAAAATCCGGCTCATGGAGTAATGCCTGCACTAATCCAACTCTTCGCTTCATTCCACCTGAAAGCTGCCGCATTTTCTTTTTCTGATGGTCTGCAAGACTGGTCTTCTCCAGATAGTAATCAATCCTTTTCTTGCTTTCTCTTTTCTCAATTCCAGCCAGATCTCCCATATACTCCAGACATTCTCGAACAGTCAAAGACGGATACAGATCAATTTCCTGTGGCAGATACCCAATCTTTTTCTGTATCTTTTCGTAATTTGCTTCGCAATATAGCGTACCATCTAACAGAACTTTTCCACTTGTGGGTGCAAGCACCGTTGTAAGCACCCGCATCAACGTTGTTTTTCCTGCACCATTTTCACCTAACAGACCAAATATCCCATGTGGGATTTCCAGATCCACATGATCTACCGCTGTCACTCCATTTTTAAATGTTACTGTTAAATCGTCTATTCTTATACTCATAATCTTACCCTCTCTTCTTTAATATCTTAGGAACAAATGCAAGCATCATCCCCGCAAATACCACGCACAGCACCTTCCCGCCAAGCCATCTCCACTCTGTCAGCTTACCGAAATCACAAGTTCCGTAGGAAAATGGTCCCCAGTTTTTCAAAAACTGAGTTGCCTTTCCGGAAATAGAGAAAAACCAGAAAAGCAGCACGACACCCATACCAATCCATCTGTTTCGAACCAGATTGCTGACAGTTACGGAAAGCACACTCCAAAACAAAACAGTTCCGGGAATCGCAATACAATAAATTCCAAACAAGGCACCGCCATCTAATTCTTCTGTCAGATTCACCGGTTTCTGCCAATAAAAGAGTCCATATGCCAACAAACTGATTCCAATCAGATAAGCTACCTGCACAAATAGTCTTTTATAAACTACCCCTGCCTGCTTTTTTAGATTATAAAGGCAGAATACTTCCGAGCGTTTGCTCTGCACTTCCACCAGATAAGTATCTGCACAGAAAACGACTGCCAGAAGCGAAACAGCTCTTTCTACTGCCTGCCCGATTTCATTCGCATATACAACAGGCTGGATTGCACTCAATATCACAACAAAAGCGATTGAATATGCAATTTTATAATATGGCATACATATTTTTACTTCTTTCTTCAATATACTCTCCTCCTTTTCCACATCCACACCGCTATAAACATGAGCAGTATGGATGCTGCCACAAGAAGCAGTTGATTGAGATATACCTGATGTGGCAATTCCGTTTCAAAAAAATTCCCCGGAAATCGAACCATAATAGAGAATGGTCTTGCATGACACTGTCCTTTGCTATCCCATGTCAGCATATTAGAATAAATGATATAAAGAACCAGCGCCGGAACCGCTGGAAGCGGATTCTTAAACAGCAGCGCTGTAACCGCATACACACAGCAGATCATCAGGATGTTCGGCAGGACATACAGGATCGAATTCTGAACAAAATCCAGTATGTTCATAGCAAATCCTGATTTTACTGCCGTGGCGTAACACAAAATGATAAATACGATATTCATAATGACCAGTGCCGCCGTCATAATGAGAAATCCACTGCTTATTTTCCCGGCAATATATTGAAAAGCCGTCATCGGTTTGGTGTGCAGCAATTCATAAGTATTTTTCCTCATATCCTGGAAAAATAAAAACGCCAGCAGAACCGTTGCAAAGAATGCCATATGCAGGCTTGCAAAATCTGTAAATTTTCTTCCGAAATAATAGGAGAATGGATGTTTCTCAAGATTTTCTCTGATATACCGGTTGACTTCCTCCGGGCTTCCCTGATACCATGAAACGTCCTCATACACATAATTGGCACCATTAAAGTGGTATTCCGTTTTCAGATACTGACACGCCTCCGTAATCTTCATCTGTTTCATCTCAGATATCACTGCCTCCGCCTCTACTTCCGACATGCCAAACCCATTCTCTGTGTCCTGAAGTATCTTTACAATCTCTTTCTCCCACAGTTCTCTCTCCTTATCCGGTGTTGCCGGAATACATCCCTCCATAACATCCCCATCGGAGGCCATTTTTACCTTCCTGAAGGTTTCATCCGACTTCACGTAATGAATGGACAGATAGGGTGCAAGTGTCTGGTACATACTGATTAAAACAACAATCAAACCGATCCAGAATATCGGATTTTTAAGATAATTTTTCAGATTCCTTTTTATGATTGCTTTCATAAGTCATCCCGCCTTTCTTTTTTCTACAAACAGCATAGCCTACAAATCACAACAAAAAAACAACAGCCATTTATTTCTGCTGTTGTTCTTCTAATACATAATTTTTAAACACTGCCTCAACTTCCGCACCGCCATCTGCTACATTTTTTATCAGCAGTTTCCCACCATGCCGTTCGCAGTAGATACGGCTGATATACATACCCATTCCAAAATGCTTTAAGTCATCCTGTGGATTCTCATGATAAAACGCCTGTGTCACCCTGTCGATATTTTCCTGAAATCCAATTCCGTCATCCCTGATACTCATTTTCAGATATTGGGGTGTCACTGTCAGCTTCAGCCTAACTTCCTGATTGGCATAGCGGAATGCGTTAGCCAACAGATTATCCGCTACTTCCATGATGATTTCCTCATCCGCAGTCAGTATTTCAGATTCTCTCACTGTCGTCACTGTAAAATTCTTTTCTGATTTTTCCACCACGACTTCTGCCAGAGCTTCTATCTGGTTTATCAACTGCCGGATATCTACCACGGAACAGTTTAATTCCCGTTCTTCCAATTTCGTCATCTTCCTCATACTATCAATAAAATGGTTCATCCGTTCAATCTGAAGCATACCGCCCCTTAACATCTCCATCATTTTCTCTTGATCAAGCATATCTTCCGGAACAAATTCCAAAAGCATTTCCTGATATCCCCGCATGATTGCAAGCGGCGAGCGGATATCATGGGCAATCGCTGCACGCAGTACCCGCTCATCTTCGATCATCTGCCAAAGTCTACGGTTATTTTCTTCCAACTGCCCACGCATCCTTTCAAATTCCCTGCACAGCATCCCCATCTCGTCCTCGTTCTCATAAGCCATATGAAAATCCAGATCTTCCTCCGCAATCATCTGTGATGCCATCTTCAGTTCCTGAATCGGTCTCTTTAATTTATTTTTGTAAAACAGGCTGACCGCAATTCCACATCCGGCAAAAGAAAAAAGCAATACTCCGTACGTCTGAAGGAAATCACAGGTTTCTGAAATATGCCAGTCCATTCTGCTCATTTTACTCTGATTCGGTCTCGGTACCACTACCTCAAAATTTTCATTGCGGTCATTCATTGCCTGATAATACTCGTCCTGATCCACGTACTTCCACCAGACCTCCTCCTGTATCTGCCCGGCAATCTCAATAATTGACACAGAAAGAAAAAAAGTGACAATCAAGCTGAGTATCGTATATAAAACCATTGTCTTTTTCAAGGATAAATTTCTTATCTTTTCCATCGATACCCCATCCCCCATACTGTCTCAATGTATTCTGTCTGCGTATATTCCGCCAGTTTCTTTCTCACTCTCCGGATCAGTTCCGTAACAACACGGCTGTCACCTTCCGCATCATAACCACACACCTTTTCGTATATCCGCTCCCTGTCAAAAACCTGTCCTGGATTCATGGACAAAAACTCAATGATTGCATATTCCAGCTTCGTAAGCTCCAAATCATTTTCACCGATCTGAACCCTCTTTGCTCCATAATCAATACTGAGGTCTCCGTGGAATCTGTATTCAGACTTCCCTTTATGACGCTCCTCACGCTTCAAATGTGCAATAATACGAGCATCCAGTTCTTTCAGACTAAACGGCTTCAGTATATAGTCATCCCCACCGGATAAAAGCCCGTTTACCCTGTCCTGCTCCTCCACTTTTGCCGTCAGGAAGATAATGGGACAAGTTACTTTGCCCCGGATACGTCTGCATACTTCTAATCCGTCTATTTTAGGCATATTGATGTCCAGCAAGATAATATCCGGTTTCTTATGGATTTTTTCCAAAGCATCTGTGCCATCTTCTGCCATCATTACATCATATCGTTTGATTTCAAAATAGTTCTTTAACATCTTTAATAATTCGATGTCATCATCCACGATCAAAATTCTATATGCCACTTTTATCACCTCGTTTTATCAGTATACAACGAAAAAAACAATAAATAAACAACAAGAGAAACACTTCGAGCCGCCCATTGCCGGACGGCTCCTTTTATGCCCGAAAGCGATAACCAACACCACGTATCGTTTCTATGTAGTGCGGTGTTTCCGGATTTTCTTCTATTTTCTTTCTAAAGTTCTTAATCAGACCGTAAATTCGGTTATTCACTTCTGACTCCGCTTCCTCATAGATATGCTGATAGATCTGTTCTTTCGTGAATACCCGATTAGGAGATAAAGCAACCACAGCGATTTGCTTCAAAAGTCTCTTTCGCCTGGTATACCGTTTATAACTTCTCATGTTTATCACCTTCAATCTGCTTTCAAATTTAATAATCTATATTTTATGACAATTCAGCATATAGAAAAGTTAGTTATTCGTGAAAATTATTTTTAAATTTAGAACTTGCATAACCACTACGATGTAAAAACAGTTTAGAGGCATTTATGACAGAGATTGATTTTATCTGGTTTTCGACTTTCTCCACGAAAGTGGCAAAAAATACCTGGCTACGAATTCCTTCGCTTAGGGCAAATCTGAAATCCTGAACGCTTTTATTCCTGTAGCCGACAAATTTGTCATCAACATAAGGCAAAAGCTTCATTGAGGAATCTATTTCATTTGACATATACTACATCTAGTGTTATACTGTTCTTATATCAATTATTTGTGTCAATCCGGAAAGGATTTATCACACGCAGTTTAGGTTTGAAACGTAGTCAGGAGTTTTCCTATGCCCAACAAGCAGCAGGGACTTCTGGCTTTTTTTATTTTGCAGGAAACTGCATCTATTTTGAGAATGAACATAAGCGTCATTCTCTTTTTTTATGCCTGAACGCAGGGAAAGGAGGATTACGGAAACAAATGATTCCGGAACTGGCACGCCACAAAAGAAAGGAGACTCTATGTCAGTCAAAAGAATTAAGAATCTTGTAAAACAACTCAATGAATACCGTCATGCCTACTACAATCAGGATGCCCCTCTGGTATCTGATGCCGAGTATGACCGACTCTTTGACGAACTGAAGGAACTGGAGGAACAGACTGGTTTCATCCTGTCAAATTCTCCGACACAGACGGTTGGATATTATCCGGTCAGTGAACTTGCCAAAGTCACCCATCCGATTCCACTGCTCTCGCTTGAGAAAACAAAACTGATTTCAGAGCTTTTAGATTTCATGAAAGGACAGGAAGTTCTCTTTATGCTGAAACTGGACGGTTTGACTACCAAACTCATTTACGAAGATGGCAGACTGATTCAGGCTTCTACCCGTGGAGATGGTGAAGTGGGGGAAGATATTACACACAATATCCCGGCATTTTTAAATGTACCGCTTACCATTCCACACAAAGAACGTCTGGTCATTACCGGTGAGTCTTTTATACCAACCAATGATTTTGAACGTCTGAAAGATACTCTGCGTGATGGAAATGGAAAACCTTATAAAAACGGACGTAATTTTGCTTCCGGATCAGTACGAAGTCTTGATCCGAAGAACTGTATCGGACGTTGTGTTCGCTTTCTTCCGTTCAATGTATTAGAAGGAATGGAGGATGTTCCCTTCCCGGACAGCAGAGCCTGCAAATTAGAAGGTTTAACACACCTGGGCTTTGGTTACTGCCCGTTTTTCTCAATTTCAGGAACCGGACTTTCAAAAGAATATGCGGAGAAATTCATTCAGGAATTGGTATCCACAGCAGCAAATTTACATCTTCCTATCGATGGCATTGTCATGATTTTTGACAGTCTCAGCTACTCCAAAAGCTGCGGAAAAACCGGACACCACTATAAGGACGGCCTCGCCTATAAGTTTGAGGATGATACCTACGAAACTTTCTTGCGTGAAATTGAATGGACACCGACCAGATTCGGAGAGATTGCTCCGGTCGGCATCTTCGATACCGTGGAGATTGACGGCTGTGATGTTTCCAGAGCTTCCCTTCATAATCTGACCTTTATCAAAAATCTGGAGCTTGTACCCGGATGCCGGATTCTTGTTTCCAAACGAAACATGATCATCCCACATATAGAGGATAATCTGGATCGTGGAAGGTATACCGACATCACGCCTCCGGTCTGCCCTTGCTGTGGTTACAAAACCAGAACCTACAGCCGTAAGACCAGCGACGGTCGCACCGTAGAAACTCTGCATTGTGATAATCCGCAGTGCGACAGCCAGATCACAAGAAGGTTTGTCCATTTTGCCAGCAAGAAGGCAATGAACATCGAAGGACTGTCAGAAGCCACTTTAGAAAAATTCCTGAATCTGGGCTATCTGCACTCTTTTCAGGACATCTATCATCTGGAGGAACACCGGGAAGATATTGTGGCACTGGACGGATATGGTGAGAAATCTTTCGACCGCTTGTGGGAATCCATCAACGCCAGCCGGAGGACCAGCTTTGTCCGCTATCTGGTTTCCATGGATATTCCTATGATCGGCAGAACCAAAAGCCGGATTCTGGACACCGTATTTTCCGGAAATTTAACTGCATTTGAACAGGCGGCTGTCGGAGATTACGACTTCACTCAGTTAGAGGATTTTGGCGAAATCTTAAATCACAACATCCATTCCTGGTTTGCAGATGAAGCAAATCTTGATTTATGGAAAAACTTACAGAACGAATTCACATTTGAACAAAGAAAGGAAGAGACCATTATGACAAAAGAAAACAAATTTACAGGATGTACCATCGTAGCAACAGGGAAACTGGAGCATTTTACCAGAGACGGTATCAACGATAAGATTCTGGAGCTTGGTGCCAAACCTGGCAGCTCTGTAACAAAGAAAACCGATTACCTGATCTGCGGGGAAAAAGCCGGCAGCAAACTGGCAAAAGCCCAGAGCCTTGGTATTCCAATTCTTACAGAAGCTGAATTTTTGGAGATGATTGCATAACCATCTCTGCAATAGATGAGAATTATTTTGAGGTGTGGCTGAAAGGCCGCACCTCTTTTACAAAGGAGGAATTTATAATGAATCAAACAAATACAAGCAAGCGCATACCTACACAGATCAATGAATTTCGGGGAGATTATGCTTTTCTAAGCAATTTCTATCCGGCACCGGTCTCTTACATGGGACAAACCTATGCAAATAATGAAGCTGCTTTTCAAGCGCAGAAAACACTCTCTGCGAGAGAGCAACGCAAATTCTGTATTTTTCGGATGCATAATCCTTCTGATGCAAAGAAACTCGGCAGAGATCTTACATTACGCCCGGACTGGGAAAAAGTGAAAGTCCGGCTCATGTATGAAATCTGCATGTGCAAATTCATGCAGAACCCGGAACTCCGGGATAAACTTCTTGCAACCGGAGAGTCCACACTTATTGAAGGAAACAACTGGGGTGACTATTTCTGGGGCAAAGTCAATAACTGCGGAGAAAACCAGTTAGGAATCATCCTGATGGATGTACGTGCGAAGCTGCAGTGGAATGCAGAAACAGCGCCCAATAATATACCTCAATGTCTGCAATAAAGGAAAGGATGGTCTAATAGAATGAATGAAAATGCAAAAACAAAATTAGTGCTTGAGTATACTGGCATGGATGATTTTTCCTGTCCGGTATATAAGGACCAATTCGGAAAGTTGTGGAAGGATATTGACCTTGGCAAAGAGCCTGAACCGAATCTTTATTCTTTATCTTTTAACCATATTGATGGAGAACCTTCCCATCCCATACAGCAGGAGTACACATTTCATCCGGCTCCGTATCAAAGAAGTTCCTATGAATTCGAGTACCGGATGTTAAGTAAATTACAGTCTGACTGTGAATACTATCTGGGCTACGGAAATCGCAGTCCGTCTATCCTATGCAATCATAGCGTTCAAAACCATATTGCCCGTATGAAAGAATTATGGAATGGTTTTCCCACAGATCAGAAACCGGAATGGCTGACCTGGGAACAGCTTCTTCAGTACGAAAAAGTAATGACAGAAACCGGAATACCCGTGAAGAACTGCTCAGACTAGACAATTCATCATTTATCAGAAATTACCCTCTATATTATCCATTCATATTTTGATATAATAGGAACAGTTGAAAGAAAGGAGCATTTCCCATGTATCTGAAAAGAAAAGTTTACGATCAGCTTCTGGATTGGAAAAACGATACCGTCCACAGCACCTTGGAAGTGAATGGTGCCAGACAGGTCGGAAAAACATATATTATCAATAAATTTGCGGATGAGAACTTCAGGCACAAGATCTACATTAACCTGTTTGATTTGTCCGGCAAACAATTTATGGAATGTTACAAAAAAGCCACAGACTGGACTCCCGGTACAAAACGACCGGAGCAGCCGCTTCACGATGCTTTTAAACTCTTCGATCCGGATTTTGAAGATACCAACGATACAGTCATCATTATTGATGAAATTCAGGAATCCTCAGAGATATTCAACCGTATCCGAGAATTTACCCGCTATTTTCAAGCGCATTTCATTGTAACTGGAAGTTATCTGGGACGTGTACTGGAACCGGAATTCAAATTCTCCAGTGGAGATATTACCAGTATCCGTATTTATACCCTTTCCTTTAAAGAGTTTTTGGAAGCATTGGATGACCAGCTTTTTCAGAAGTATCTATCACTTCCACTGGATCATGCAGATGACACCGTACCGGAACTATATGACGAATTAAAGAATGTTTACGACATCTATAGACAGATTGGCGGCTATCCAAAGGTTGTGGAAACATACCTTAACACAAAAGACGTGGAAGCAGCTCAAAAAGAGCTTGTTAGAATCATCCGCATTTTCTTAAACGAATCTATGCGGTACTTTGATGACATCACAGATATTAGTGTTTTTACCAACATCTTTTTAAGCATCTGCCGTATTCTGCTTCGTGAAAAGAAAGGATTAGATGAGGACAGTATAAGTGAAGAACTGCAAAAGCTCGTTACAAAGAATTACTCCAGTAATCTTTCTAAAGCAACCTGCTATCGTGCTATCAACTGGCTTTACCATTCTGGAATCATCGGTTTCTGTGGCAAAATCACAGAACTGGACATCTTGAATTTCAAACCGGGAAGCCGCTGCTTCTTCATGGATCTTGGAGTTGCATATTATTATCTCTCCAGAACTGGTGCTACTGTATCAACTATGGATGGCTCATTGAACGAAAACTATGTTTACATTAACTTGTCCAAACGCCAGGAATTCCCGGAAGAAATTATCTTTGAGACACCGGCTTTTGCTACTTATAAAGGTGGTGAAATTGATTTTGTAGCTCAGACATTGAAAACTCACATCCGCTATCTGATTGAAGTTAAAGCCGGTAAGGGAACTGCATCTACTGCCTTGAAGGCATTGGAACAGGGGAAGGCCAATAAACTACTATATCTGAAAGGTGATACCAAAGGCGGAACCGTTGGAAACGTACAAACACTTCCTATCTATCTGCTAGAACAATATCATTTTTAATCAAAGAAAGAATACTTCGAGCCGCCCATCCGGACGGCTCTTTTCATCTATATTCTTGTATATTTATTTTACTAACAGCGCATCATTCTTTGAAAGAAGATATATACAGTATTGATTCATACTGATGCCTTCTTTTTTTGAGTGTTCCGCCAGATCCCGGTGTAAGCTGCGTGGCATCCTTATTTTAAACTGTCCCGAATACTCTTCCAGGCTTCCCGGTTCGTGAATCTCAATCCCTTCTTCCAGTGCAGCTTCTAACCATGCTTTTTTTGCATCCGCTGCATTTTCAACTGCCCTTTCTATCGTCTCTCCACAGGTGATGCATCCCGGCAGTTCCGGATAAGAAACCACAAATCCACCTTCATCCTTATCTTCCACAATTTCCATGCGATAGGACATTGCCAAATAATCATTCAGTGTCTTCATCGTTTTTCGCCTCACTTTCTACAATCTGCTTTACCATTTCAACATAAATTTTCTTGATTGGTTCGTGTTTCGGTATTGTTATCGGCTGGCATCCCGCTTTACGGAATGTATAATGGCTGCTCCCACTTCTCGGAGCATTTATCTCATATCCATAACTTTCTAATACTTTTCTTAGTTCATCAAAACGAAGGTCTTTCGATAATGAGCAAATTCTTGTCAATAGTTTATCCCATTTCGACATCTTTAATGCCTCCTATCTATAGTATATGTGGTGCCATATGTGGTGTCAATCTGTTTTTCATCTTTCTTGGTCAAATAAGGCTGCAGCTCTTTCTTAGCAGCCGTCACAAATTCTTCTTTTCTCGAACTTACCATATAAATCTTCCAGAGCATCAGATTCAGCTTTTCCGCATCCACTGCTTTGCATTTCTTTTTAATCATGCGGATAAACGGATAGATTACCGTATCCGATAACTTGTTCCCAGCAATCAACATCGTTCCATCCGTTCCATATACCTCATACAGACATTCCAAAATACTCCCCAAATCTGTCACCAATCGGAATGCCGGCTTTTCATATTTCTTTTTAGCTTCCATCATATGCTCCTCCTACATTCGAACCGTCAGTCCACTGAGACTCGTCTTAGGAAGCCCTACCAGATACCAGTCTTCATCCATTTCAATCCGAACCGGAATCCATGCATCCTTTACCTTCACATCAAAACATTCTCCGCAATGAAGACCTCCATAATAAGATTCAATCCCAAACCGGATATCAAATCTTCCCATTGATGGATCATAAATTAAAGTACCTATTCTCTTTTCACTCATATTTCTTTCCTCCTGAAATTCTTTGGTCTATATAAGTAATAGGACTTTAATTTGCAGAATTTGAAAGTTCCGGGTATTTTTCATAAAAAGTTTTTCGATAGCGATAAAAAGTTGAGTGCGTCATTCCCAAATTTTTACGAAGCTGTGTAGGTGTCGTTTCTCCAGAAACTACGCTTTGAAAGTTCTCATCAAAAGTTTCCTGCTTCATCACACTTGGTCTTCCATAATCATCCCATTCGCCCCGCAATTTCTTCGCTTCTATCCCTTCCCGCTGTCGCTTCTCCTTTTTCTCCAGCTCTGCCTGCGCCATAGAAGCATAAAGCTCCAGCATCATGTTATTGATTGTTTCCAGCATCATCCTTGCCATCGCATTATCCATCACAGATAAATCCATAAGCGTAGTCGGCAGTTCCAGAACCATAAGCCGCACTCCCATGTTCTTAATCCGCTGGATCTGTTGCATGGTGTCATACTTGTTTCTTCCCAGTCTGTCCAATTCTGTAACAATCAAAATATCTCCCGGCCGCAGGACATCCTCCACTAAAACGGTATATCTCGGACGATTAAAATTCTTCCCTGTCTCCTGATCCGTAAAAATATTCGTAAGTGCCATCTCATGCTCGTTACAGTACCGCTCAATTTCCTGTATGCCACGGTCAAGATGCTGCTCCTTTGTACTGGTACGGTGATATCCATATATCTGCATCCACATTTCTCCTTTCCATGTCCCAAAATATCCACACTTTTATTGGTATATTTCAAAACTGTGTGTGTAACCTTTTTGAAATATAATCCCTCTTTCCGGAACGTACTTCTAAAATGTATACATTTTGGGATATGTTTCTTTTCTATTTCTGTACGTACCAGAGCCGAAAAGTGCAACAAATATGACAAAAAACTCCCAGAGGATGTTACTCCCCTGAGAGTGGTTGAAACTTATAGCCCACACCTCGGACGGTGCGGATGTAATTCCAGTTCCGTGAATCTACTTTTAACTTTTTACGAAGCTGGCTAATGCAGCACATAACCGCATTAGCACAGTCAATCGGTTCTTCCTTCCAGACATTACGATAAATCTCCTCGTGAGAGAATACCCAGCCAGGATGTTCTGTTAGATATTTTAGTACCGTAAATTCTTTCAGACTCAATTCAATCTTTTGATCATTCATAAAAACAGTATGACAGCGAATATCTATCTGTAGGTTTTTGTCTTTGTAATGCAATTTACTTTCCTCCTAATCTGTTTCACCTTATCACAGCTAATCTAAAATGCTATTATTAGACTGCCAAAACTCAAATTCAAAACCAGAGCAATGCTTTACCTGCAAATAGTCTGGTAATAGACCAGTAGAATCGCAATAGCTGCAAGAGCCAGAAACGGCAAACACATAATTACCGGGGCAGAGTGAAGTGATAAATAAGAACCACTGATTTTTTAGCATTTCAGCCGGATATACAATCCATCCCCATAGATTGGTGACCGTTACTGTTAAAATTACAGCACTGCCTATATATGTGGCAGCTCCTTTCCGGGTAAAGTTAAAGTCGCAGACCTTTACGACCTACGGCTTAATAGTACGAAAAGACATTAACTTTTCTGTAAAAGAATTTGATGTACTTTATATGCTATATTCTAATCCAGGGATGGCTTTTACTAAACAACAGATTTATGAAGCAGTTTGGCATGAAAAAGCAAATGGTTATTTCCACGCCGTGGAAAACACTATTTTTCAAATACGCAAGAAGATAAAAAAGTATTCCAGCGACAAGAATTACATAAAAACAGTAGTTGGATATGGGTATAAATTTGAAGTTTAATCTGCAGGATATAAGGAGCACCGGGTTTGAGGGAGATTCCCCACTAAGAAAATTTCTATGTTCTGGCTACAAAGCCGGAACATAGGTCGGCATCCATCCCTGTTTCTTCCCAATCCTGCAGACCTAATAAGAAATCAGCTAGTGACTTCTTCATCAAAAGTCTTTTTTTAGAGAAATAATCCATTTTTCAATAGCATCCGCCAAAACTATCTGCTGTTGCAATACTGCCATACCAGTCTTAGGGATTTCCGGATCATTCTCTTTCTCTCGAAGATTTTCCTCCAGATAAGTTTTTAATATTTCAATATTTTCCTCAATACTGGCAATACATGATTGTTGACTTTCAGGCGGTAACTTATCCAAATTTACAATTACTGCATTAAAATCTAAAAAAAAGTGAATGGGTTTAGAGGCTGTTTCCATCATAAGCTTTACAAATTCTTTTTCGCCTTCATCTGTTAATGAATAAACTGCTTTTTCAGGCATCTTACCTTCTTTCACAATTTCTCCTTTAATGAAGCCTTTTTCCTCCAACTGAATTGCTTTTTTGTAAATGGATGGTGTACTGATTTTTACCCATTTTGATATATTACGATATTCCACTAATTTTTGAATATCATAGGCTCCCATCGGTTCCTTTTTCAATATTCCTAACACAATTAAATCTATTGTAGCCATAGTTCACCCACTTTCTATATCCACGAAAGCTATAAAATACTTACGGTTATATATACTGTAATTTATAGTATTTGATTTTATACCTCTTGTCAAGGAAATTGCAGGATACACGCTTGACAACTACTATAAATTATAGTAGTATTCTCTCACGTAGTATACTATAATTTATACTACTATAATTTATATTCTTAATTGAAAGGAGTATTTGAAATGAACAAGAATAACAACAAAATGGATTTATTAGGAAATGCACCTGTTCCCCAAGCACTAATGGCTCTTGGTATACCGATAATGATTGGTATGCTTATTAACGCTCTCTACAATTTGGTGGATGCTTATTTCATAGGAGGACTTGGCGAGAGTCAAATGGGTGCAATTTCCATTGCGTTTCCTTTAGGACAAGTAGTTGTTGGTTTAGGTCTGATGTTTGGCAATGGTGCCGCCTCCTACTTATCAAGACTTTTAGGGCGAGGAGATAGGGAAGCTGCAAGTAAAGTCGCCAGTACTGCATTATACAGCAGTGTTTGTATTGGCGCAGTTATTATTATCGGAACTGCAATTTTTTTGAAACCTATTTTAACCATGTTAGGTGCAACAGACACGATTATGCCATACGCCCTTTCTTATGGAAGAATCTATGTTATTTCATGTATTTTCAATGTATTTAATGTAACGATGAACAATATCGTTGCAAGTGAAGGCGCCGCAAAAACAACTATGTGTGCATTATTATTAGGAGCTGTATTGAATATTGGTTTAGATCCTATTTTCATCTATACTCTCGACATGGGGGTTGCTGGTGCGGCAATCGCTACAGCAATTTCTCAAATGGCTTCTACTCTTGTATATTTAATTTATGCATTACAGAAAAAAAGCGCTTTTACATTTTCCATTAAGGAATTTTGTCCTTCTAAGCAGATCATAACTGAAATTCTGAAAATCGGTATACCCACATTGACTTTCCAGCTTCTTACAAGCCTTTCTATCGCATTCATAAACCGGGAAGCTAATATCTATGGAGATGCTGTTATCGCCGGAATGGGCGCTGTTACAAGAATCACTTCAATGGGAACTCTGGTTGTGTTCGGCTTCTTAAAAGGTTTCCAACCAATTGCCGGCTTTAGCTATGGTGCCAAAAAGTTTGATCGGCTCAGGGAAGCAATTAAAACTTCTATCTTATGGTCAACAATATTTTGTGTAGTTGTGGGATTGACAATAGCCCTATTTTCCACACAGATTATTTCGCAATTTACAGAAGGCAATACAGAGATGATTTCTGTAGGTCAAAAATCGCTAATGGCAAATGGATTTTCCTTCTTCGTATTTGGATTTTACACAGTGTATTCTTCTCTGTTTCTTGCACTTGGAAAAGGCACCGCCGGATTCGTTCTTGGGGCTTGCCGACAAGGTATTTGCTTTGTTCCGATCATTCTGTTGCTCCCATCATTCTGGGGCATAAATGGAATACTATATGCACAACCGATTGCCGATGTAATTTCTGCTATTGTTACTGTGTTTATGGCTCTACATCTTCATAAAGAACTGGCAACAACAAAAGAGCATTAAAGCATCAGGCAACATAATAGATCAACACCGTCTGCCGCTTCGAACTGAGGCAATATCACCCTTCAAAAAACAATCACTCCCAGAGGATGTTACTCCCCTGAGAGTGATTGCAGCCTTTGTTTAAGATAACTTACTCAATTATCTGGAATCTCTGGATACACTGAAGCAATGTACTTACCAGTTCCTGATACAGATCTTCATCAAATCTGCCATTCACAATCGCATTCTTAATTAAAAGCGGCTTATATATCTCTAAAATCTTCAGTACCGCATCTGCATTTCCTTCTTTTGCCTTTAAAAGTAATCGTTCAAAATTCATTAGTTTTCACCTCCCATCACCTTGCGGATCTTCCGGATTGCATAATAATAAATACCCTTGCATCGCTCCTCTGATAACCCGTTTAGCCTGCTCATTTCCTCAAAAGTACGTTCTTCAAACACATGCTGGTAAATCAGCTTCCGTTCTTCATCCCGCAGCGTATGAAGCGCTTTCATCAGTCTTTCATCTGACATCTTATTCCATTCTGGATATTTCCCCTGTGCCTCCTGCAATAAAAGCTGCTCCCTCGTTTGGTTCTCCAGCAATTCTTCGATTACAATTCTTGCCTCCATCTGTCCAATATCCTCCAACAGTTCTTCTGCATCAGCCATCTGGATTTTCTTCTCCAGATAATCATGTCGTTTTCCACGGACAAACTGTATCAGATATGCTGTAAAGTGATTTTGTATCTTTGATCCTGTATATGTTTTTTTGTTCATTTGTTTTATCCTCCGAAATTTTTTATCACGTTCCAAAAAATTCCGAGGATGGCGGTGAGCGGCAACAAAACGTGACACTGCCTTCATTTTTTCGAAAAAAAGAAAGGCTGGACCACTCTATTCGTAGTCCAGCCGATACTTCTCTTTCTATGTAATTGTGTAGGATATGCGATGATAGTATCTCATATACTGCATATTCTAACTTCTCTCCGACACATTGTATGGATAAGATTTTTTTAACAGATTCAGTTCCTCTTTGGCTTTTATCTTATGCTGTCCATTCATGTCTGTCGTACTTACTTCCATGTTTCTCTATTTGTGCATGTGTTATCCTGCTTATCATAACGCACTTTAACGCATTTCGTATAGTGTTAATCTACGATAAAATATATGCATTAAGTGAGGTGATATAGATGGTGAAAAAATTATTGGGAGATGCAGTCAGGGAAGAACGTCTCCGCCGCAATCTTTCGCAAAACAGCCTTGCGGAACAGGCAAAGATTTCTTTACGGACTGTCTCTGATATTGAAAACTATATTGGCAATCCACAGTTGGAAACACTTTATGCCTTGGCAACTTACTTACATATTTCCATAGATGCTATATTTTCTAACCAGAAAACGAACCCGGATTCTACCATGCAGCAAATCATGGCAGAACTAAATTCCTGCCCGGAGGAGCAGAAACAGCTTGCCCTTTCTACACTGCGTGGACTTCTGGATGGATTCAAGAACCTAAGTTAAGGCTCTCCCGTATCCTTCATCATCTACACATTATACAAAGACAATCTGTGAGTAATCTGTGAATAGTCTGTGAGTTTTCTGTCTATTCCCATTCTGATACAAAGAACAGGAGAGTACACTGCCATAAGCATGTGTATCTCTCCTGCTTTTTTATGCCCTGCGAAATGCACTGATAGCATCCACTACATTCTGTCTCATAGTCTGATCCATCCGCAGCGGTTCTTCTTCCATCAAATCAACTTCTGTGGGCATTTCTCTATTTATCTTAGAAACGTCCTGCCCTTCCAATACCTTTCTTACTTCTTCCCGGATGATTTGCTGCATCATTGGCCGGAGCATATCCGGTTCCATGCTTATACTGCCATTACCTGTCTCATCCGTTCTTCCCGTATATGCCAGAATTGCCGCAACGATCAGTTTTGCTTTTTTCTCTGTCGTATTCAGAAGTTCTGTCACATACACGTGATCTGGATCCGACTTATCAAAACCAATAGTGAATACAAACGGATTTTTCTTTCCCATAAAATCACACTCCAGCCTGTGTCATGCGATACAAAAGATCATATCCATCGGCATTTGCTTTCATATCCCGGATAAAGGTATGTTTTCCCAACCGGTCTGCCTGCTCCAGAAATCGTTCCAGAAGCACTGCTCCGCCGCCGATAAACACCGTATAAGTAGATTTTGTATCAATGCCCCGCTCTCGGATGCTGTTCAGAAGATCGGTAACAAAATTCTGAACCATGGTTTCTACTGCCTGTACAACAGCTTCCTCATAATACTGCGTTTTTCCCTTGATGATACTGTCGATATCTGCCTCCTCCAGAAGCATGTCATATTCACTGTTAATACTGGAAATGATATCGTTATACATGGTAATCACACCTTTTTCCAGAGAATCACAATAATCCATATCCGGTCTGCCACTTCTCATCAGAAGATAATCAGAAGTAAATCCGCCAATATCAATCCCTACGACTTTCGGAATCTCACGGATTTCCATCATCCTCGTCATCATGGCTGCATAATCCTGCGGAAACGCCATTACATTCTGTATACAGAGGTGATAGACTTTATCGTTGAAGCACAGTTCCTGCACCTTCCCGTCCCCTTTGAAATAGCGTTCATATCTCTCACAAAGCTCTGCAAAATGCTTCGGCGGAAGCCCAATCGGAAGTTCCACCTGAATGACATCCTCCGGCTGGATCTGGCTTTTCTGCTCCAGCTCCATTGCAATGGCAAATAAGGTCAGAATCCAGAATCGGTTCCGGCTGTCCTGCGTCTTGTCCCTCTGGTACGGAATCCGCTTCTCACTAAGGGTATAATACTTTCCCTGATATTTCAGATACTTCTCTCCCCTGGCAGGCTTTTTATCCTGTTCCGTCAGTCCTGTGGTAAAGATAAAATGACAGGTTTTCATGTTCCGGTTCCCGTGATCCACGGCTACTCTTAATTTTTTAATCATAATGATTTCACTCCTTTGTATTTGATACTTATTCTGTACGTAGGAGGTACCTAGAGTGCAACTCTTTATAATCCATTTTCTTATTTTACCAATCAAAAAATTCAAAAAACAAAAATTAAAAATTATCTTTTTTAATTTTTTAAATAAATGCAACCGTTACAATATTTACTGTGTATCTTATTACAAAGGGAACCTTGGAAAGGAGTCGTGTACATATATGAAGGCTTATAAAAAAATAATCAGTTTTATCCTAACACTCGTTATGATGCTGTCGCTAAGTGTTAATGTTTTTGCAGCAGAGCCGCTTACAGATGACCCTAATATGATTGAATGGAAGTACACTGTGTTTGCTGACGAAAGCCTGCAGAAAGTTGTTGAAGAAGGTGTTATTCCAAATGCATATGCCCGATATACTTGGCGCGGAATCACATTGAAAAATGGCGAAGTCGCCATATTAACACCATCAAATAACAGTATGGGACTTTATTGTAATAGCGGCAGATACATAACTATAAATTACACTTTGAGCCGTTCTGCTTTTCATCGTTCAAGAGTACGCGCATACGTAGCTGGACCTTCATCAGAATTTGTGCGTGAGATTACAGCAAGTGGTTTGCGTTCAGGATTTACGACACAGGCAACAGATTACTATTACGGCATGGTAACTAATCTGTCCTCTGATGCCTTTACAATCAAATCATTTTCTATTACATTTTAATAGTGGAAAATATTTCAAGTGCTGGTGAGTACTTATCCTGATTTTAATTGAAGCTTTTTAACTTGGTTTCTCGGTTCCCTTTTTTGAAAATACACATTCCCATTATTAAACCACTGCTATAGTATTCACTGAATTTATGAGATAGAAGCATGTTATTTAACATAGATGAGAAACAACTGATGCTCGAACTAAAAAATAAAGATGAGCGCGCTTTAAAAATATGTATGAACAAATACTACAGATATGTTGTATACATAGTCGAGAATATTATTGGAAGTGCTTTGCCATATGAAGACAAGGAGGAGGTCGTGTCTAATGTTTTTGTAGCTCTATGGAATTACAGTGCAGATTTAGATACAGATAACTACAGCACATTCAAACCCTATTTAGGAACAATCGCAAGAAACATGGCAAAAAACGCATTACGAAAAACCTCTAAGATGCATTTTGAAAATTACGAAGATGCGTTTCAGGTTGGAACGAACGAACATATTGAATACGGGCCGTTAAAAGAAGAAGTAATCAAATGCTTAAAAGAAAGCATATATGAACTATCAGTTGACGAAAGAAAATGTTTTATCTCGTACTACTATTACACTAAGACAATCGCTGTAATAGCAGAAGAAACCGGATTAAAAGAATCTACAGTAAAATCCAAACTGTTACGCGGACGTAAAAAATTAAAACTAAAAATGGAAAAGAAGGGATTTAGATATGAAGACTGTAAAATTTTCTTTGAATGAGTTAATGAGTGAAATTGATGAATCTTTTATTGAGGAAGTGTATTTTCATGATTGCAATAAAATACTGAAAAAATATTCCAAACAAAAGATACGTCAAAATGTATTTTGTAAAACAGCTTCAAAACATAAGCCTTTAAAGTTCACTTATAGAACTGCAATTATTGTAACTGTGGTTTCAGTGTTTTTGTGTATGCCTGTATATGCTGCAATCAGTCATCTGTTAACATCGGCTTTAATTGATGACAGCAATCGACATTTAATCGGGACAGAAACCAATGATAGAAGCTACATCATATTAAAAGACGGTGTATATACCAATGAAAATGGGAAAGTTGTTGATATTGAGGAATTAGCCAAATCTTCATCAGAATTTCCTGAAAGCAGAATTGTTAAAAGCAGTCTGATGCCTAATTTCATACCATCATCAATAGTAGAGATTCCTACTGATAAATCAGATGAAATGTATATCATTCCAGAAATAATTCTAATCAACAATTCACTTTGTGTACTTACACAAGACAATGGAAAGGGATGGGAACTAACTGATAAAGATAATATAGTCATTTCGTTTGATAAATATAAATCAGACATTACAGTATCCCAAGATTTGATTATCGGTTATGTAAAAGACGGGATAATGTATGAAGGAGAAGTGTTCGATGAACTGAGTGGAAAATATAGTTTCTCACCAGATGAAAAAGGGGAATATTTTTTCTATCTGCTTAGCGGAAGTTCCGATTATCTATCTCTTAAAAGCGGTAATCTGGAGGTAAATTAAATGTTGCTTTTGCGGGACTTCAGCATACCAATTAACTTTAGTATAAGGACGGGAAGACCTCTTCCGTACAGGAATAGGTCTTCTTGCTGTCTCCGTGCATGCTTTAAAGTATAAATAGGCTTTAATCTGGATACAATTTCAACTGCATCGTTGATACACGCTGTGTTTATCTCGTTTACTGTATCATTCATAAGAATTTAATTGGTTATGTTTATTGTGATGATAGAGTAGCCTTTGTTTTGAACATCTTCCTTGAAAGATTTGTAAACGATACTGTAGATTATCATATTCATTATGTCGGCGTAGATTCTTTAGATGAAGAATGTATTGAATGCAGAAAATACTCTGATTATTGTGAACATATTTTACCTGCTTTCTGGATAGATGACGATTTTTGTGAATAATGAAACACTGGTGTTTGGTTATTCAAAATTTAAGCTGATAGATACTGGTGTTAAGTATATTAATCCGAAGCATTTTTCCGTAAAAAACTTTGTAAAGTATTGCAGATTCAATAAAGAGTGAAATTACAGTAAAATAAAAGATAGTTTTTTCGTTCCTTTGTTATGCCATTGTTCTACGCCGGAATCTTTTCTGCCATCTCCGGCAGGCACTTCTCAAATAATTCCCGATATCTTCGATACCCTTCATCCCGGAGTGGACCTTGCAGTGATGTCAGAGACCAAAGGAGAAGCTCTTCCTCTTCCACAGCATACGGAGAGGTATAGACAAATTTTTTCCCGTCAAAATGCGGTTTTGATAACTTCAGTATTTCCGTAATCTCTCCTTTTGTTTCCGCCTGCATAATCATTTCCACTTTCTTCCGATGGAACTCGCAGACGATGCTCTCCAGAAATCCCTGCTTCAGATAAAATTCCGCCCTTCTATAAAGTTTTACAAGAGCCTCCACTCTTTCATCAAATAACTTGTCCTTTTCACTGACTATCATCTGTGCCAGTGCGTTTGCATGTTCCATAACCAATGCTGTTCCCATTACATTTCCTCCCATAATAAAAGCTGGCATAAGAAATTTCTTCTCACACCAGCACGATTCTTTTATTCCTCTGTGATGATCTCACTGCTTAATTTTCCATGTACCAGATAGCGATAATTCCGTCTGGAATTGACACAGGTAGACAGCGTAACTATCCGATCCGTTGCCGACAGCTCGGTGCCGGTATCATAATCCCTATAAGAAGACACCGTATCCAGAAACGTCTGAAAATCTTCCGCTTCCGGGAAATGATACCTATATCCCTCACTTCCGGTTCTTCCCGCATAGCAGGAAAAGATACGATACTTGAGGATCTTGTCCGGCAAATAGAGATAAAACTCCGGATGTTGTTCAAATAGCTCTTTGTCTTGGTACTTATCCAGAGTTCCGAACATGCTCCCGTTTTTCATATTATGCCCGTACACGATCGTATTCTGATCCGTAAAGTCCGGCTGATTATGGCAGTCCACAAAGATGCTCCCGTTGATATTGGATTCTCCCGAAAAAAGGTGATGAAGATAATATGCATTATCTTTCCCCTGTACCACCGGATAACTAATATCCAGTGCCGGAATCTGAATCCACGCTATGACATCCGGATTAACCGCTTTTAAACCTGCAAAATCAATTTCTAGATACCTATTCTTAGGTTCCTCCTTTTCTTTCTCAGACTCCGGTGATTCTTCTTCCTCTGGTTCCTGAACATATTCCTGCAGTTTCTCGTAACTTACGTCCCCTTTCTGATACTTCAGATAAGCACCAAAGAGTTTTCCTGCCGCTGCGAGAAAAACAAGCAACAGGCAGATAATGAGTCCTGCAAGAACCGTATTTCCTTTTTTTCTCATGATTGTTCTCCTTTCGGAAGAGCCGAAGTCTGTGCCCCGGTTCCTTCCTTCTGTTTGATGGCGGCTAAATAGTCATCAATCCCCTTGTGTTTCCCGTTCCACTCCCCGCTCTCGTCCATATCCCAGACCATCCGGTTCATCGGCAGGGAAAGCTCCCGGCAGATTTCATAGACCTTATTGCAGCCGTTCTGGATAATCCTCCGTTTCTCCGCCTTATGCTGGCAGATAACAGGGGAACGCTCAAAACAGACCGCACACTTACTGTCATGCTTATTGCAGGCTACTTTCATCTTCTTATCCATGTCATACGCCTCCAAAAGCTGTTTCATCCCATATCCTTTCATCCGCTCCAGCACCGGTTTCAGATTCCGGTACTGGTTCACTCCGGCAACGCACACAAAGGTAGCGCCGGACAGATAATGGGCTATGGTCCCTTTTAAGGCTCCTTCGGTCAGATAGACACGTTCTGCGGCAAGATCACCGATCACATGTACCGGACTTCCGGAGGAAACTCCCTGGTCATAATTGACACTGGACAGCCAGATATATTTTTTCGTGTCAGTCACATGATCTACCCGGATCTGAAAACCCTGGATGAACCCGTCCAAAGAAACTATGGGAATCAGGATTCCTGAGTTTTCTGCTTTGAAGTTAATCGTCCAGTTTCCGTCTGTATCCCGGTAGAATCCCGGCACGCCTTTCACCATATATCCTTCTTCTGCCAGCCTTTTGACCAGCTTCTTCATTCCAAACAGCGGGACACTCCGGTAACGCTGTGCTTCGATCTGTTCCGGTTTTAATCCTCGTCTTTGCAGATCCTCCTGATGCTTCCTGTTAAGCGTGAGCATGGACAGCATTCTCTGATACGTCCGGTGGATTTCCTCTATGGGTGCAAGCTCTGCCGTTGCCTTTTCTTCCTGTACCGGCGTTGCTTTGATATAATCCGTCCGGTATTCTCCTTTTCCTAATGCTTCCCGGATCTGCTGATTTGCTTCGGAGAGTGTAACATTGTGCAAATCCGCATAAAGCTTCAGCATCCCCCCGGACGCATCACAGCGGTTGCACCGGAATACATTCTTTTCCACATTGATATTCAGTTTTCCATGCGTCTCTCCACAAAACGGGCAGTCATAATAGTTTCCCCGCCGCTTTCTGAGATGCAGCACCTGCACCACATCCAGTATTCCATAATCAAACCCAGACATATCATAATACATCCCGGTCTCTTCCTCCTTTCCCCCGCAGAAAAAAGCTCTCTGCGGGGTTCTTCCTTAACCAGCCATCGGCATTGCTTTTTGTAAAATTACCTTTGCTGCCGCCGGAACCAGATTGTTCGGTCCGGAATATTGCTCGGCAAACCACTGGATCGTTGACGGGCTTTCAACTGCCACCTGTCCCATGGTCTTTCCGCCGTATTTTCCCTTTCCCGGAATCACAGTCCCGACTGCCATTTCATAGTTCATGTGTTTCATCAGTTCTTCTACCGGAAGGGACGTATCCAGATTCTGTAATGCTCCCTGCAGCATCTGTCCGGTCTTTGGCGGCGTAGAGGCAGCCGGAGCGGAACCGTAGCCAGGCATTTGTCCACTGCCATGGTAAATGGTGCTTCCCGCCGCCTGTGCCTGCTGATAGAACTGATTCATCATCTGCTGGCCTGCATATTCCGGCTGACCTGGCATCTCTCCATAAGTTGGCATAGGGGCATTTGGCATGACACCCGAATCCGGCATGGCTGCATTTTCCATGGCACCTGAATCCGGCATCTGTGGATTCTGATATGGAATTCCGGCATCTACCTGTGCAGGATCATTTTCCTCTCCCACATCCGCAAACTGCACACCATATCCGGCATCCGATAATGCCCTTCCTACGGCTGCTGTTTCTGCCATTTCCAGAAATTTGTCTCCAAACTTCGGGTCATCGCTCCGGAATTTCTGCGAAAAGGAATTGGCTACATAATTGTCTTCCTGATCACATTTATCCAGATAGATACGTGCTTCCACAACTGCCATGTTCTCTGTGAAAGTGATAATCCGGCTGATGATCTTTCCTGCCGGATTGACCAGACGAAACCATAGCTTCCGGTATTTCACATCCAGATAAAGCTGCTCCTCCTGCCCTTCTTCTCCAATCTTTCTTGCCAGTTCCATCGGATGGAAGCCATCCACACGGTTCAAAGCGGCAACTGCCTCTGATTTCTTATACAATAATTCTTTCATTCTCTGCTCCTTTCATTTAGAAAAGCAGACGTTCCCCTATATAAGAGTAATAGTCCGCTTATTTCAAAAATTGAAAAATATTTTTAAACAACAAGTTTTAACTGCTCCATTTCCGGTTTCTGTTCACTCTGATACTGATCGTAATACTGTACGATCCGCTCACTCAGAATGGTGTTCCTTGTCCCGCTGTCATCCGTATGGATTGCCTGACAGACTGCAGCCCATTCCCCTACCAGATAAACCTTGCTTTTCGCTCTGGTCACTCCGGTATAGAGAATATTGCGCTTCAGCATCATATAAAAGGCTTTTACCCAAGGGATGATGACAACCGGACATTCGGAACCCTGTGCCTTATGGATGGTTGTTGCGTTAGCATGTTCGATCATTTCCATCTGGTCAGCTTCATATTGCACCTGCCGCCCATCCGGGAATCCGATCACTGCCCTGGCATTTCCATCCTCATCCGTGATACAGTCCAGTATCCTGCCCAGATCGCCGTTACTCGCCATCTCGGTATTTTTATTCTGTAAAATCTTATCGCCAACCCGGAACACCTGACTGCCGATATGCAGTTCCTTCTTCCCTGCGATTGGCGGATTTACAAAATCCTCCAGAGATTTGTTCAATTCATCCACTCCGGCAGCACTGCGTTTCCGATACGGAGTCAGGATCTGTACCTGATCCATGCCGTTTTTTGCAATCTCGTCCAGATAAATCCTCCGGACAATCTCTGCCGCTTCATCTGCTCCTTTACAGGCAATGAACTGAAAATCCTCCCCAAAGCTCAGATTAGTCTTATTCTCCTGCATCAGTTTTGCATTATAAGGTATGCTGCTCAAAGCGCCCTGCCGGTAAACCAGATCCAGTACCGTGACCGGAATCAGCCCGCAGGCAATCAGTTGCCGGAACACATCCCCGGCTCCTACGGATGGAAGCTGGTTCTTATCCCCGACTAAAAGGACTCTGGCATGTCTGCTAACCCGCCGGAAAAATTCATAGGCAAGATGCATGTCCACCATGGACACCTCATCTACATTTAGAAATCCGGCAGACAGGTACTCAAAATCCGGTTCAAAATCCGTATCATCTCCCAAAAGCCCCAGGGCCAGATGCATCGTGGATGCATTTTCACAGCCGGTACTCTCCACCATACGTCTTGCCGCACGTCCGGTCGGAGCCATAAGCTGTACCTCTGACCTGCATAACGCCTGATGGATATAGAGAATCACCTTGAGAACCGTTGTCTTTCCGGTTCCGGGACCTCCGGTAATAATACTGATGGGATGTGCAAACACCATCCGCACTGCCTGTTTCTGTGTTTCTGACAGCGTGATCCCCAGTGTCTTCTGTGCCTTTTCCAGCTCCGGTTCAATGGACAGCAAAACCGGCTTCTCCAAAAGCCGTCTGGCTATCATGGAAGCGGTCTGTGTTTCTTCTTCATACTGCCGGATAGAATAGATCCGTTCTTCCTCCACAACAATGCTTTTTTGCAGCACCAGCCGGTAAAGCACCTGACTGACATCCTGCTCCGATACTGCCATGACCTGCAGATCCCGGTTCAGTATTTCCAGTGCTTCCCTGATAACCTCCTGACGCTGCTTAAACAGATGTCCTTCTTTCATTGCCTGATTCATGATATGTCCGATGCACCCGGATATCCGCATGGGATCATTGAGTGCACAGCAGCACTGTCTTCCGATCGCATCCACAGTCAGAAACCCGAAGCCTTTGACTGCACTCAGCATGTAAGGGCGGTGCCGGATAATATCCACCGATTCATTTCCGAATTTCTTCAGAATCATATTCACTTTTTTGGGTGTTACCTTAAAAGGCGCCAGAAACGTCATCAGTTCCCGGAACACCTGGTTTTTTCCATAGGACTCCACAATAGCAGCCAGCTTCTTCTCGGAAATTCCACGGATCTTCAAGAGTTCCTGCGGGTTGTTTTCCATGATTTCCAGTGTCTGAAGCCCAAACTTCCGGAAAATAGTATCTGCCATCTTGGGACCGATACCTTTGATTGCACCGGAAGAAAGGTATCCTAAGATACCCTCCTTTGTCCGTGGTACAACCTCCATGAAATTTTCCACCTGATACTGAGTTCCATGCTCTCCGCTCTCCCATCTGCCTTCCATCTCAAGCTCAATCTCGTCTGTAAGCGGAAGACCGAATCCAATCGCTGAGAAGCCGATGATATTCCGGGATGCCAGATATTTGTCTCTGGCTGACAGGGGGACAGACGTATCCTGTGTGGTGAATATGGCAATCGTATACCCATTCTCCTCATTCTGGAAAATCTTATGTTTAAATCTGCACCTCATTGTTTATATCCCTCCAGCTTTTTATCCGCATCCGTTCATTTGGTTTTCTCATTACGCCGCCTCCTTCTTAATTCGGAAAGTACGGCTCTCCGTTGTTTTTGTATATTCCTCATAGATATCCGGATGCTGGTTTTTCAGCTTCTCCATCTGGTCTTTCCCAACCGAAGTACGTCTGGTCGGATTATAGGTAATACGGTAACGGTTCGTACCGTCCTCCAGCACTGCCTTGCAGCCCTGCCCCAGCTGTTCCACAAAAGGAACACTGATTGCCCGCTGTTCTGCTTCGATTTCCTTTTTCCGTTTTTCCAACTGTGACTTTTCCTCCGAAAGGGTAAGATACTTCTCAAGATTTTTTGATTCCAGACCGGAAAGCACAATTTCCGGAATAGATTTGTCTGCAAAACCACCATAATTACGGATATTTGCCAGAACCAGATCGGAATTCCCGTTATGCGGCGGTACTACATTTTTCAATACATGTTCCTGCCAGAAATACGTTTCCTGATCAATGATGTCTTCTTCCTCAATCAGATCACGCTCAATGGTGCGATACACAAACTCATTCTCGTTATTTCCATACAGGCATGCGATAAAGGCTTTCTGCATATTCATCACAGACAGATAATGCCTTACCTGCAGCACATAATGAGCTGGAATACCCTCATCAGCCCACTTATCTTTCGCATTATAATTGCAGGTTTTACATTCCAGAATCGCAAATGTCCCATCCGGCATACGAACAAAAAAATCCACATCTGCAAGCATGAACGGATATAATGGATGCCGGAACATGACACGTACCGGAAATACTTCCAGTCCGGTCTTTTTGGAAAAGATTTCTGCCACCAGATCTTCCAGCCGGTGTCCGACTTCCTTGGCAACCCAGTTGCTTTCCTCTTCCTCCTGAATGACCGGCTGCACACCTGTTTTGTTGTAAAACAGATCCCGGATAGTGGCAAATGGAGAGATCCCCATGATTGCCGCTACATCACTGCCGCCGATTCCTTTTTTGCGGTATTCCAACCAGTCTTCTCTTGACAGGTTACTGATATCCACAACCTTTTCCGGTGTATACTCTGCTTTGTTATTCATTCCAATTCCTCCTAACATTTGACTGCTCCATAAACGTCATATTTTTTCCAGTCTTTTATAAGCGCCTTCGTAATATCCTCCTCCAGCTTCAGGATGCCCTGTCCGGACATTCCTTCACAGGCTGCAAAAAAGGAGGCTTCATTCATGGCATAATAAAGATCATGTGCCGTACAGGCACCTTCCCCGTTCTGGGATACAAATAGCTCCACCACCTCATTCCGGATCTTCTGTTTAATGCCAAGTTCCTTCATCAGCAGCTTCAGGCAGTTCACCGGATTACGGATCTCAATGTCCATAAGCTGAGTAAGATTCTTCATCGCATCCACATAGCGGGCGCATACCTGCTCCAGATTTTTCCGGAAGTCCAGAATCGTTGCCCCTTTATCGTGAGCCAGCTTGATTGGACTTCCCAGACTGATAACGCCGTTTGGTCCGTCTGTCAAAAGCATCGGATACAGATTTGCACCGCTCGCTGCCACGTCAGATGTGGTAAAACGAAGTGCCGGTGACAGGATCTTCTCATCCATTCCGTGTGCATCCAGTGCTTTTCGGTAAGTATCCAGAAGTTCCTGACTTCCTCCGAGCTTCCACATGGCAGATACAATGGAATGGTCATAGATACCAGAGCCCTCCATGTAAACACTGCCTTTGAAATTCAGATTCAGATATTCGCAGGTTGTCTCAAACATGGCTTTCATATCAAGGATGCAATAATCATGTTTATCCCCGCCATGTACTGCGGAAACCTTTCCGTCCGCAATCTTAATCAGGGCATCCCCTTTTGCAACCCGCAGGCAGTAATTGACTACCTTCGCATATGTTGCCTTATCCAGCTTGCGAAGCCCGTCTCCATTGACACCTGCGCGGCTTAAAATGGTGCGGATGGCACAGTCACGTACCGGATAGGATTCTCCTCTCATTTTCAGTACAAGCTGCGTATTCTTCTCTGTATCCTCCAAAATTTCTTCCATGGATGCATCTGCCGCATCCAGATTTTGAGCCTCCTTTTCCAGTGGTGCCAGCCGTAACGTATTCGTTGGCTTTCTGATCCATTTGGCATTTCTTCCTCTCTCTGCCAGAAACTCCAGCAGATCTTTTACTTCTGCAAAGGATCTCTCAAATCCATCTGCATACACTCTTGCTTCATTCATGTTCTTATTCCACCTTTCTTAAAATAATATTTATCCATCAACAGCCGAAGCTGGTTGTGGCATGCAACTATGCCGAAACCTAAATGTAAGCACAAAAAAAGAATGAAAAGAGAGTCTTTTCTCTGTTCATTCTTAAAAGTCTGGTTTCTTCCTGAAAAAACAAAAGTGCCACGCAGCCAAAAAAGGCATACCGTGACACTCACTACAAACATAAACTACTTATGCCAGGAATCAGCTCCTGCTGTTTCCTGTAAGTTTGGAGATTCTTATGAATCCCGAAACTCCCCAAAAAGGGTGTGCATAAAATAAACTATATCAGTATACTAGCACAAGATATTCCTCATGTCAATTCAGGCTTATACTATATATGGTGTTTATATTTGTTCAAAATACTACATCTATTTTTCTACTACGAATTCAATCTTCTCTTTCAGATACTCCCGGCAGCCAAACCGAACCGTTCCACACTGCTTTGACTCCTCTTTCGCCTTTTCATTACAGCAGTCCAAGTAGGGACAATCGTTACATTGATTCCGCAGTGCTTCCTTCGCCCATTCAATTTCCTGCTCATTTCCTATAATCCGCACAGACATCCACTTCCTTTGCTATCATCATACCCCAAAATCCATTTTCTATCATCCATAATTTCTTTTTTTGTATCATTTTAGTAAATTACGGTTATATTACGGAATAATCACTATATTTCAAATATATCTCTATTTTATTCCGTAATTTGCTGTAAGTAAATAGTTTAAAATGTGGAAGAGAGGTGTAAATGTATGGATAAAAACTTTATTGGAGAACGCATCAGCGAACTGCGTTTAAAGAAAAATGTATCTGAATATCAGATGAGTCTGGATCTTGGCAAAAATAAAAGCTACATCCAGTCCCTCACTTCCGGACGTTCTCTGCCTACCATGCAGAGCTTTCTGGATATCTGTGACTATCTGGAAGTCACTCCTCAACAGTTCTTCGATTCAGAGCTGCACAATCTTCCTCTGATTGACAAAGCAACTGATCTGATGAAACAACTCGATGACGAGGATATGCTTGCGCTCATTTCCATGCTGAATCGTCTGGCTCTAAAACGCAAATAGATTTCCGTGGCTGCCAAATCAAGGCAGCTTTTATTTTTATCATTTTTTCTTAAAATTTTTCAATCTTAAAGAAAAGCCCCCTATTCCTTAATTGAATGGGTAATATATCCATTCGCCGTACCTTGAAAACAAAAGAAATCTTTCGGGAGATTGATATAGGTGACTGCAGATAGTTTGCATCTTCGCACGCCTGCAGCTTAATAGTTACAAAGTAACACCGTTTTACGTGGCCGGAACGGGCATAGGAACTGGCTTCTGAAAGAATAACATAGACTTTTGGGATTTTAGCTTATAGCGCTTTTATTAGAGAACTTTTACTCAAAATTTGATATAATAATAGACAGGTATCAAGTTGATTCCCTGTCTGTGGAAAGGAGATTCATGATAACTGTAACAAAAAGGGATTTGATTGAATTAGGCTACGGTCCTTCCTTTGCTGCTGATATTATCAAAAAAGCAAAGGAACTTATGGTAGAAAAGGGGCATACCTATTATCAATCCAGAAAATTAGACAGGGTTCCAAAAGAAGCCGTTGAAGAATTATTAGGGATTACTTTGCCCGATAAGCAAGAATGATCGTGCTTTTTGCATTTTAGTAAGGAGTGAAATCATGGCAAAAGATCCAATTAAAAAAGCAGAAAACGGCACTTATTATTTTCGAGCCAACCTCGGATATCATCCTGTAACCGGAAAACAGATTCAAAAATACCGCAGCGGATTCTCAACAAAAAAAGAAGCCCGTGCCGAGTATTCCAAATTGATTCTTGCATCAACGGAAGAATTAGCTGATAAGAAGGAAGACATTACCTTCAAAAAGTTTATTGAAGAAATCTATCTTCCGTGGTACAAAACTCAGGTGAAAGAAAGTACCTACAAGAATCGTTACTCGACCATTCAAAAACACTTTGCCTATTTCTACAAGAAGAAAGTGTCCGAAATAGAAGCGATAAATGTACAGACCTGGCAGCTCAAGTTGGCAAAACAATTCAGTCCAAACTATGTACGCATTGTTCAGGGAATGTTATGTTTAGCTTTTGACCGGGCGATTATCCTCGGACTTGCAAAGAAGAATCCTGCCCGCATGATCGGCAATATCAAATCTAAAAAAGTAAAGATCGACTTCTGGACTTTGGAGGAGTTTCAGAAGGTAATATCCCTGCTGTACAAAGGTGACTACTACGAGCACTATCTCTTCATCTCGTTCTGGCTTTTATTTATGACTGGAATGCGTATTGGAGAGGCTGCCGCCTTACAGTGGGATGATATTGATTTTGAAACAGGTATGCTGATTATTAGTAAAACACTGTACTATAAAACAATGAATGACTACAAATTCGTTGAACCTAAGACGCAGGCAAGCAACCGTACCATTTATATTGATGCTGATACCATCAAGGAATTACAAGAATGGAAGGCGGTCCAGGCAAAGGTTTTACCAAATTGTGGATTCGTACTGAGTTATAACAGTACACCCACCAGCAAAACAACGCTTCCAAGAGCATTAGAGAAATTGGCAAATTTAGCTGGTGTCCACAGAATCAAAATTCATGCCCTGAGACATTCGCATGCTTCCCTGCTTATCAGCATGGGCGAAAATCCACTGCTGATTAAAGAGCGTCTTGGACATGAAAAAATACAGACGACACTAGGAACTTATGGTCATCTGTATCCAAACACCAATATTGAGATTGCAAAGAAGCTGACCGGGGTTCTCAGCTACCAGTCAGCTTCTCAAAGTATTGCTAATTATACCAGTAATCAGCATACTGCAATGTATCACAAAGAAATATAAAAATGCAATGATAATGCAATTTCAAACACCCAAAGCCGCAAAGCCCCGTGGTTACGGGCTTTGTAGCCCAGCGTCAACTATTCGAACTCAATCGTACCCGGCGGCTTACTTGTAAGATCATAGAATACTCTGTTGACTCCTCTGACCTCATTAATAATTCTGCTCATTACCGTCTGCAGTACTTCAAATGGAAGCTCAGCTGCCTCTGCCGTCATAAAATCGATGGTATTAACTGCTCGCAATGCTACTGCATAGTCATAGGTTCTTTCGTCACCCATAACACCAACGCTTCGCATATTGGTCAGTGCTGCAAAGTATTGTCCGATTCCACGATCAAGTCCTGCTTTTGCAATCTCTTCACGATAAATTGCATCTGCATCCTGTACGATGCGTACTTTTTCTGCATTGACTTCTCCAATGATACGGATACCAAGTCCCGGTCCCGGGAATGGCTGACGAAATACAAGATACTCCGGAATACCCATTTCCAGACCTGCTTTTCTTACCTCGTCTTTGAACAGGTCACGCAGTGGTTCAATGATTTCTTTGAAATCTACATAATCCGGAAGTCCGCCTACGTTATGATGAGACTTGATCACTGCTGATTCACCGCCCAGACCGCTTTCTACTACGTCCGGGTAAATGGTTCCCTGTACCAGAAAGTCTACTGCACCGATCTTCTTAGCTTCTTCTTCAAACACACGGATAAATTCTTCTCCGATGATCTTACGCTTTCTCTCCGGTTCTTCCACTCCGGCAAGCTTACTATAGAAACGTTCCTGCGCATTCACGCGAATAAAATTCAGGTCATACGGTCCATCTGGTCCAAATACTGCTTCTACTTCATCTCCTTCATTTTTACGAAGAAGTCCATGATCTACAAATACACAGGTCAGCTGATTACCGATTGCTTTTGACAACATAACAGCTGCTACAGATGAATCTACACCACCTGATAATGCACAGAGCACTTTACCGTCTCCGACCTTTTCACGGATAGCCTTAATAGAATTCTCTACAAACGCATCCATCTTCCAGTCGCCGGCACATCCACAGACGTTTCTTACAAAATTATACAGCATCTTGGTTCCTTCTGGTGTGTGCAATACTTCCGGATGGAACTGAATTGCATACAGTCCTTTCTCCTGACACTCTGCCGCTGCTGTTGGGCAGTCTGCTGTGTGTGCTGTAATCCGGAATCCCGGAGCAATCTTTGAAATATAATCAAAATGGCTCATCCAGCATATCGTCTTCTCAGACACATCACCGAATAATGGAGATGTCTTATCTACAAATACTTCTGTCTTACCATATTCACGGACATCTGCACGCTCTACTTTACCACCTAATATATGCATCATTAACTGTGCACCATAGCAAAGTCCGAGCACCGGAATACCCATTTCAAATAATTCCTTTGCATATGTCGGAGAATCCGCCTCATAACAGCTGTTCGGACCTCCGGTCAGGATGATTCCCTTCGGGTTCATAGCCTTGATTTTCTCAATATCAGTCTTGTAAGAATAAATCTCACAATATACATTGCACTCACGGACACGTCTTGCAACCAACTGATTATACTGTCCGCCGAAATCAAGTACAATTACTAATTCTCTATCCACCTGTGTTCCTCCTCAATCTTGTCCTGAAAGCCAGACACTATGCCAGGCTTCCGTACTTCTTTTCATTATAAAATAGCACTCCGATATTTACAAGCATCGAAGTATGATTTCTTTTACCAAAATTTAACCCAATTTCTTCATATAACTAGTAACTATTGGTTGACATCCCCTACCTCGGGCGGTAGAATGAGTTTGCAGAATTAAATATTCTCGGTAGGTGAGGTTACCGCAGGGATATGGTTATTCCTAAGATTGCTGCCGCAAAAACGTGGAGACACGATTCGCTGGTCAACAGGCTATGTCGTATTTAAGGCATAACCTAATGCAATTATTAAGCCCTGCGATACTAAAGCTTGAACGATGATGATTATTTGGAGACAGAACAACCTTGTCATTGCTCAGGCTTTGATGAGGTTTTTTATATTTTTACGAGAAAAAGGTGGTGAGAGTAATGGATTCGGACGCGGATAATTTGATATACAACTTTCGACTGATATTAATGAAAGGATGGGATTCCGATGAATATGACAATAACAATCTTCAAAGATCTGCTTTTGAAGAAAGACTACAAGACAATCCAGAATATATTAAATGTAATGAACGCAGTAGACATTGCTCTTCTGCTTTCAGAATTAGAAGATAAGGAACTGGCCATTGCATTCCGGCTGATTCCAAAAGACGAAGCTTCTGACGTATTTTCCAATATGAGCAGCACCATGCAGGCTTATCTGGTAGAGATATTTACCGAAAAGGAACTGAAAGAGCTTCTTGATAACCTTTATATGGATGATACCGTAGATATGCTGGGTGAATTTCCGGCTAATCTGGTTACCCGTATTTTGGACACCGTAGACAGCAGCAAACGTGACGATATTAATCTGTTGCTGAACTACCCTGATGACAGTGCCGGAAGTATCATGACTACTGAATATGTGGCACTAAAAAAAGACATGACCGTGTGCGATGCCATGCGCCACATCAAGGAAGTCGGCATCCACAAAGAGACCATTTATACCTGTTACGTACTGGAACGCAGAAAGCTGATCGGTATCGTAACTGCCAAGGATTTGATGACCATGGATGATGACACTAAAATTGGTGACATCATGGAGACGGAGATCATCTCTGTTCATACACATACCGACCAGGAAGAAGCTGCAAGGCTCTTCTCTAAATATGACTTTCTTGCCCTTCCGGTTCTGGATGCGGACGGATTAATGGTTGGCATCATCACCGTCGATGATGCTATTGATGTCGTAGTAGACGAGGCCACAGAAGATATGACTGTGATGGCCGCTGTAACACCAAGTGAAAAAAGCTACTTTGATACATCCGTTTTTGCTCACGCTAAAAATCGTTTCGTATGGTTGCTGGTGCTGATGTTTTCCGCAACAATTACCGGAACGATCATTACCCGTTACGAAAATGCATTTGCGGCAGTGCCACTTCTGGTATCATTTATCCCGATGCTGATGGATACCGGCGGTAACTGTGGTTCGCAGAGTTCGACTCTGATCATCCGCGGACTCGCCCTGGATGAGATCAAATTCAAAGACATTTTCCGGGTGATTTTCAAAGAATTCCGCATCGCATTGCTAGTCGGAATCGGTCTGGCAATTGCCAACGGTATCCGTATTTTTATTATGTACAAAGATTTAAAAATGGCAATCGTTATCGCACTGTCGCTGTCATTGATTGTCATCATTGCTAAGATCATCGGCTGTACGCTTCCATTGTTTGCAAAGAAGCTACACATGGATCCTGCCATCATGGCATCGCCGCTGATCACAACTGTAGTAGATACCTGTTCGATCATGATCTACTTCTCAATCGCGACCAGAGTATTTACACTGTCTTAAATGCTGTCTCTGACAGTTCGTGCTGATGAAGATATTTTTCACGCGTCGCCATACCGCCGCGGATGTGCCGCTCGGATTTGTTCACATCCAGAACCTTGCGCACCTCCGCTGCCAGCGATGGATTAACTGTAAGAAGTCTCTCTGTCACATCCTTGTGTATAGTGCTCTTACTGACTCCAAACTGCCTGGCCGTCTGGCGGACCGTAGCCTTATGTTCGATGATATAATAGGCGATCTCAATTGCACGTTCTTCAATATATTCTTTCATACAAAACCCCTGCATAGTTCGTTTTTTACAATCTATGCAGGGGCGTTTTGATGTATGTCTATGTTAAAATTCTTCCCTTACTCATATTCATATGGTTTCTCTTCCACTTGTTTTATCTTAATACAAAATGCTTTCGTATATCCTTCTTCTGTCGGCTGCTCCAATGTCAGATTGCCTCCGTGCATTTCAATGACTTTTTTTGAAACGCTTAATCCAAGTCCGCTTCCGCCTCGGCTGTTTCGCGATTCATCGCCCATAACAAACGGGTCGAACAACTGCTGTGCTAACTCCAAATCGATCCTCTCGCCGGAATCCATGACTTTGATCACCAGATAACTAAGCTTCTTTTTCATGCTGATTTTTATGCTGGTTCCTGCTTCATTATGCTTGATAGCATTCGTAAGCAAATTTGTAAATGCACGGCTGAACTGCATTTTATCTATTTCTGCATAGTCCGCTTCTTCCGGAATATCTATATCAGGAATCATCCCAGCCTCTTCCATATCAGTATACGCACCTGCCACAAGCTGAAGGACAAGTTCTGTGATATTGATCCGTTCCTTTTTCAGATCAAATCCTTCGCTGTCCAGCTTCACATAATTAAAAAGCAATGTGATCAGCTCACTCATTTCCAACGATTTCTTCCGAATTGATTCCAGGTATTGCTTCTGCTTTTCCGGATCTTCCACCATGCCGTCATTCAATGCCTGTACATATCCGGCAACAGTTGTGATCGGAGTTTTCAGATCATGGGTAATATCGGACAGCAACAGATTCCTCTTTCTGGCAAATGCTTCCTGCTGCCTTCTGTCGTATTCCCGCACCTCTTCCATTTTCCTTACCACAATACCACTGTAATATAAAATGCCTACCATATACGGAAGCAGATAAAGGCAGATAAAAACAAACAACACTACAAATATCAACATCTGTTCCGTTCCGGACATTCCGGTAAGAAGATTGCTGTTTTTCCACAAACCTGCTGAAATATAGGAAAATATTCCAGCCAGACCATTTGGAAGTAGTATATTAATTCCAGTCAGCAACAAATAACCGGCCATTCGCAGCAATAAGATAATATTTTCCCCTGCTGACTGATTTGTAAAAATCGGCTCTGTCCCAAATAATATATTAAAAACAGGAAACATGATTCTGGTTACAATCAGATTAATAATTGCTTCACAGGCAAAGATAAATACCATTACTGCCAACAGACGAATAATCAGGAAACGTTTCAGATGTTCTATTGTCTGCGACGTATCTGTTTGTGCCATTCCCTTTTCCTCCATCTATTTCTCCAATCGGTATCCCAGCCCTCTGACCGTCTTGATATATTTACTTCCATCATTTGATAACTTTGCTCTGAGTTTGCTGATGCACACCATAACATTATTATCATCGTCCATATATTCTTCGTTCCATCCAGCCTGAAAGATCTGCCCTTTTGTAAATACTTTTCCGGGATGTTCCATGAACATATACATAATCCGGTATTCCACAGAAGACAGTTCGATTGGTTCTTTTTCCCGATACAGCACGCAGCTTTCTGTATCCAGCGTCAAATCCCTCACCTTCAGATTGGCAGTCTCTGACTCCCTCTTCCCATCATGCCCACCCAGCGAATAGAAACGTCGGATATTCGACTGAATTCTTGCTACTGCTTCGAGTGGATTAAATGGCTTCGTCAGATAATCGTCCGCGCCCAAATTGAGCCCAAGAATCTTATCTGAATCTGCATCTTTTGCTGAAAATACAAGCACCGGAATATTACTCGTTTCCCGAATCTTTTTCAACACATGCAGCCCATTCATGCGCGGCATCATCACATCCAGTACTGCAAGATCCACATGTTCTTTCTCCAGAACCTCCAATGCCTCGAGACCATCTGCGGCCTCGAGGACATCATATCCACTGTTTTCCAAATATAATCTGAGCAAATCTCTGATCTCTGCTTCATCATCAGCAATTAAAATCACATATTTCATAAGAGTCTTCCCCTACTGTTCTCCCACTACATTCTCTGTTCTTGCTAACATCTGTTCTTTCAATGCCTGATAAAGCCCGGCATCCGTAAGTCTTTTATATGGCTCGATATAGAATACGTGAAGAATACCCATTGTGCATGCTCCAAGAAGATCCCACAGGATAAATGACAGATCCAGGACAAATGTATTCCATTTATTTCCATCCATCATCTGCTTACTCATTGCAAATACCTGTTCCCGATTCATGTCTGGATTTTCGCCCAGAATATATGGAATCATGCGATATTCATAAGACTTAACAATACCAGGAATGATAAACAAAAGTGACCAGAGGATGGTATACAGATCACGGAAGAACATAATCTTCACACCGTTCCTGTAGCCTCTGTCAAATGTAAAGCACACCTCTTTAATCTCTGCATTTTCTTCCAGGTCTCTGTAGAAGAAACGGTTGCGTCCAATCTCCAGTGGATTGATCAGCAATACATTTAAAACAATTGCTATCGCAATCGCGATACATGCCACAGCCAATGCAAACAGAATTATCATAATCGTACCTGCCGGAGAGATATAAGGTATTCTATTCACAATCGAATCCCCTATCATATCTGTCGAACTCGATTGTACACCAGATGATACTCCAGATGCTGCTGAACTTCCACCTCCAATCAACACTGCGAGTAACCCGACAAGCACCGCCTTCCAGTAATTTGCTTTTAATCTGATCTTCGCTTTTTCTTTCAGTCCTTTACGACTCCATGCTCCCATAATAACTCCTCCTGTCTCCTTTTATATTTCAAAAAGTAGTTCTTTGTTTCTATGCTGTAAGTATAACAAAAGAATCTTAAGGTACAATGGGCGGAGCCTTAACCTAACCTTAAAACATTCATATACTCGCAATTTCCACTTCTCTCTTTAAACGCCGGATACAGGAATCCCGCTGTTGGTTTTCCCGGCTCATACTCGCCTTCCAGCGGACTAAGTGTACATAGCAGATAAGTATAGACTTCTTCCGATCCTTCCAACCATTCCTTATCACTGCCCTTGACCGGCACATCGTACTGTCCGAAATATAAAAAGCACGCGTAAGAATAACCAGGCTGATATTTCTCACTGATCACCTCGTATAAGATATCTAAAAATGCATCATTTTTTAATTCTGATTCCAGTATTCCATCGAGAAGCTGCCAGATACTTCCCGGTTTCCGTTCTGCTGCCGGAATCGGATATTCCTTCAGTTCCTCGTTTGTTTTAGCGAGGAGGAGTGTCTTGGCCTGATTCAGATTGCGGCTGCGCTCTGCTGCTGAAAGTTTCAGAAAATGTGTATTAAATGTTCCATCTACACAACCTTCTTCATCAAAATATGCACCTGCGATTCTTGCCACTGATGCTCTGGCCGGTGTCATTCTTCTGCTGAGCTCCAGCATATCTTCTCGATTAATCATTCACTTCATTGCTCCCTGCTTCTATTATCCTTATTTCAGTTCTTCTAAGATAGAATATCCAACGGTTCCTTCTGGCATACGGATATCAAAATTATCTGCGATCGTCGCTCCGATCACCGCAAATGTATCTGTATCCGGTATCTTGCCGCCTTCTTTTATTTCCTTTGAATATGCCAGTAACGGTACGTATTCACGCGTGTGATCCGTTCCGGTGTAGGTTGGATCATTCCCGTGATCCGCCGTTATGATCAGTAGATCATCTTCCCGCATGGTATCTAAAAGTACACCCAGATTCTTATCCAGCTTCTCGATCTCTCTTCCGTAACCTTCCGGATTCCTGCGATGTCCCCACAGCGCATCAAAGTCCACCAGATTCACAAAGCACAGCCCTTCAAAGTCCTTCTTACAGATATCAATCGTCTGCTCCATACCATTAACAGAACTGGTGGAATGCAGACTTTCGGTAATTCCTTCACCGCAGAAAATGTCATGGATCTTCCCAATGCCAATCACATCATATCCCGCATCTGCAAGTGCATTCAGTGTAGTTGCTCCTGACGGCTTCAACGCATAATCTCTGCGATTACTTGTACGCTTAAATTCACCCTTTTTCTTACCAATATATGGTCTTGCAATGACTCGTCCGACACGCCATTCTTCCTTCATTGTAAGTTCCCGGGCGATCTCACAGCACCGATACAAATTCTCCAGATCGAAAGTCTCTTCATTGCCACAGATCTGCATCACAGAATCAGCCGACGTATAGACGATCATAGCTCCGGTTGCGATCTCTTCCTCACCCAGTTCTTCAATAATCGCTGTACCACTGGCACTCTTGTTGCCAATAACCCGCTTTCCACAGTGCTCTTCCAGTTCTTTGATCAGTTCCGGTGGAAATCCTGTCTCCGTAAATGTACGGAATGGCTTCTCCGTACGCAGTCCCATCATTTCCCAGTGTCCTGTCATGGTATCCTTGCCATTGCTGCACTCAGCCATTTTGCAATATCTTCCCACAGGCTGTTTGATACCTGTCATATCACCACCGGAATGCAGATTCAGCATACCAAGCTTCCGGAGATTTGGAATATCCAGTGTCCGCATCCGCTCCAGAATATGTCCAAATGTATCCACGCCAATATCTCCGAATTTTTCCGAATCCGGCATAGCACCAATGCCCAGTGAATCCATCACGATCACAAATATTCTCTTATATTCTTTCATATCCGTCACTCCTCGTCTGCTGTCATCACCTATTGCTCTGTGTTTATCGTGCGAGCCTTGCCGGTCCAAAGCCTTCCGGCAATAATTCTTTTAATGTGTAAATCCGATACTCTTCCCGGCTGATCGCAAGTATAATTTTGAATTGCTCCGGTTCGCAGAATTCCATCATCACCTGTCTGCACACGCCACACGGTGATGTATAATCGGCAAGCTTCGCATCTTTACCGCCAACAATGCAGATGGCGGCAAAATGCCGCTCTCCCTCACTGACTGCTTTGAAAAACGCAGTCCGCTCTGCACAGTTAGTCGGTGTATATGCTGCATTTTCAATGTTGCATCCTGTATATATCTCACCACTTTCTGTCAGTAATGCCGCACCTACGCGAAAACCGGAATAAGGCGTATACGCATAAGACATTCCCTCGATTGCGCGATCAATCAGTCTGCGAATCATATCTGCATTTAATTCTTCACATTTAACCATTCTCATCGCGCTCCTTCTTTACTGCCTTTCTATGGTCATCCTGTATCAGTCTGCGCACAGCATTAACCGCCACGCGGACAGCAAGATCTGTATCGTGAGCTACCGGATTCCAAAGCCCGGCTTTTTCCCGCTCCTGATTAGCCATTACAAGGAAACACGCTCCTGCCCTTGCCCGCAGATGGGATGCCACGATAAAAAGCGCCGCCGTCTCCATCTCTGATGCAAGACAGCCAAGCATCTTCCATGCTTCCCATTTCCGGATCAGCTCATACCCTGCCGGTAATTTCTCCGGTTCATGCTGTCCATAGAATGCATCCTTGCTCTGCACAACTCCGGTATGATAATCTGCACCCATATCCTCCGCCGCATCTGCCAGGGCATTTATCACGTGCAGGTCAGCAACTGCCGGATATTCAATCGGTGCATATTCCTTACTGGTTCCTTCCATCCGCACCGCACCGGTTGCAATCACAACGTCTCCACTCTTCACTTCCGGCTGAATGCCCCCACAGGTTCCGATCCTGACAAATGTATCCGCACCACACCGATACAGCTCTTCCATGGCAATTGCCGCCGATGGTCCGCCGATACCTGTCGATGTCACACTGACTTTCTCGCCACACAACTCTCCGGTATATGTTACAAATTCACGATTCTCAGCTATTTTTACAGGATGATCCAGGTACTGTGCAATCTTCTCACAGCGCCCCGGATCTCCCGGCAGGATCACATAGCGCCCTACCTCGCCTTCTGCTGTCTGTATATGGTATTGTCTGTTTGCATCTTCTGAATAATTTTTCATACGCAGTCACCTCTTCTGTCCTCAGTGTAGCACACACATTTTCACAAGTAAAGGCGGTGTATGGCAGTTGACATTTACCCGATTTTCAGAAATAATGTAGCGAGAATGCTTACTTTACGGAGGTCATTATGTACCACTATTATATGTTCAACAAACCATTTGGCTGTGTCTGCGCCAGGCGCGATGACCGTTATCCTACCGTTATGGATTATTTTTCTGATCTTGATAATCCAGATCTGTCTCCGGTTGGACGGCTGGATCGTGCCACCGAAGGACTGCTTCTCGTCACAGATGACGGCATGTTTAACCAGAAGCTGACACATCCCTCTTATAAAAAAGAAAAGACCTACCTCTTTACAGCAATGGGAACGCTGTCAGAGGAAGATCTCTATGCATTGGAACACGGTGTACAGCTAACGGGAAGCGACAGGCTGACGGCTCCTGCACACGTAAGTGTCACCGCCACAAGCGTATTGAAAGAAGTCCTTCCCACTCTTCATCCGGAGATTCAGTCTGCAAGCTGCCATAACCGTCCAGAGCATCCGATCGTTTTTGGCGAGATTACCGTCACCGAAGGGAAAAAACATCAGGTACGCAGAATGCTTAAGGTTGTAGGCTGCTGCATCATTGCGCTGAAAAGAGTTACCATGGGAAACTTCACATTAGACGAAACCCTCGCACCGGGGGAGTTCAAAGAAATATTCCCGGAATTATAATGCATTGTGAAGCAGGCCAAGAACTGTGCTTAAATCATTTACACCCATCTGTCCGGGAGCAGAAGCCTTCTTAGCAGCTCCGAATGTAAGTGCCGAGCCAAATACCTCCCCGCACAGACGGCTGATCACACCTGTTCCTGCCATAGACATTGTGATGATCGGTCTGTCTGCATATGTGCCTGACATCTCTTCTGTAGCGGCAAGAAGTGTGAGCACATCTTTTCTGTTCTGCGGCATAACTGCGATCTTCGGAATATCTGCACCCAGATCCTGCATTTTTCTAAGACGGGACACAATCTCATCCTTGTCCGGTGTCTTGAAGAAATCATGATTAGAAGCTACAACCTTCACACCTGCCGCATGAGCACTTTCGATGATCTGTTTTACAATCTCATCACCTGTAAACATTTCCACATCTATAAGATCAACATATCCGGACTGTGCTGCCTTGATATTTAACTCAGCATATGCGGCATCCTCAATTACTTTTTCGCCACCTTCTTTTGAAGTGCGGAATGTCATAAGAATCGGAGTCTCTCCCAGAGCTTTTCGCAGTTCCTTCAGCACATCCAACACTTTGTCAAATTCAAATACATGCTCAAACCAGTCTACACGCCACTCAACAACATCAACCGGAATAGAATCGAATGATTTTGCTTCTGTGATAATCTCTTCTTTTGTTATACCAACAATTGGTACGCAGATCTTTGGAACTCCTGCACCGATCTCAACGTTTCTTACTTTTACGATATTCATAATCTATCTCCTTCTCACGTTCAAGAATGCCTCTGCAATCCTGCCGGAGGCTATATCAAAAATCTTTATCCATGATTCTCTGGCATCATTATATTATTCTTCGCTTGTTAATTCCACCATTTTTATTTTTTGGTGACTGCCTGTTTGAAAATTGAATGACCCGCATCATGAGCGAAAGGATTTAAGCACAAAATTAATGCGTTTAAGCTATCAATATGTTATGGTGTATTCAAGGAAGAGGTGTGAACATGACATTCAATCAATTATTGTATTTTCAAACTGTCTCAGAATATGAGAACTATCATAAGGCTGCAGAGAAGCTCTATCTTTCGCAGCCATCCTTGAGCAGAGCCATTTCCTCGCTCGAGAAAGAGCTTGGCGTGATGCTGTTTGAAAAGCAGGGACGGGGAATTGTGCTTACTAAGGCCGGCAGACTGTTTCAAGAATATACGGACCGTATTTTATCCGAATGCGAAGTTGCTAAAACTAAAATGAACGAGATTGCATCCGGTAATGGCTACATTGATATCGGATACATCTTCCCACTTGCCAGTCACTACATCCCTCATAAAGTTCGAAAGTTCCTTAATATAGAAGAAAATGCAAAGGTATCGTTCAACTTTTACCAGAATCACAGCCCTGCCATCGCTCAGAAAGTAAAAATGGGAGAACTGGATCTGGGATTCGGTGCTTTTATAGATAATGATGATGAGTTGGCGTTTTATCCATTGCAGAAACAAAAAATGGTAATCATTACTCCGAACGAACATGAATTGAACCAGTATGATGATGTTGCAATCCAGGAACTGATGAATTATCCCATAATCGGCTACGACAAGGATTCCGGTCCCGGAAGATATTCCAAACGTTTATACCGAAGACTGGGTATGAAACCGAATATCATCGTAACATGTCCGGACGAGCACTCTATTATGGCTCTCGTAAAAGAAGGATTTGGAATTGCACTGGTACCGAAAGTTGATTCACTGGATGAAGCATCTATTCATATTCATTCTATTAAAGATATGGATCTTTTTTACCGCCATTACATGTTCTGGATGCGGGATCGCTATCAATTACCGGCGGTACAGCGGTTCATTGAATTTATAAAGAAAGAATCTGAAGATTAATCGATAGCTTAAACGCATCATTTCTGCCATTAATTAGTATTTGTGGTTATTGTTAAAATGAAGTATGATAATTTTGTCACAAACAAAGAGTCCCATATAAACCATATATTTAAAGTAAGGAGATACACTTCATGAAAACAAAATACCCAAATATTTTTGAACCCTTGACCGTAAAGCGTACAACCATTCGCAACCGTATTGCAATGACACCAATGGGAACAAATTATGGTGAAGCAAACGGAGAAATGAGCAACCGTCATATGAATTATTATTCACTTCGTGCAAAGGGTGGCGTTGGTCTTATCATATTAGAAAATGCAAACGTAGAATATCCGGTTGGATCAAATGGTACAAGCCAGATCCGTATTGATCATGACAGTTATATGCCGCGTTATTATCAGCTGGTAGAAAGTCTTCATAAGGATGGAGCAACTGTTGCAATTCAGATCAACCATGCAGGTGCATCCGCATCTTCAGCAAGAACCGGAGTGGAAACTGTTTCTTCTTCTAATGTTCCAACAAAAGCCGGCGGAGAGATTCCTCGCCCGATGACAAAAGAAGAAATCTTGACAACCGTTAAGAAATATGCAGAAGCAGCAAGGCGTATTCAGGCAATCGGATTCGATGCAATCGAAATTCACTGCGGACATTCTTACCTGATGAGCCAGTTTATTTCTCCATACTATAACAAGAGAACAGATGAGTTCGGTGGATCTGTAGAAAATCGTCTTCGTTTTCCTCGTATGATCCTTGAGGCAGTAAGAAAAGAAGTCGGACCTTGGTTCCCGATCATCGTTCGTGTTTCTGCCGAAGAACGAGTACCTGGCGGAAATACACTGGAGGATACATTAGAGTATCTTGAATATCTTGATGAGTTCGTAGATATGTACGATGTATCATGCGGATTGAATCCATCACTTCAGTATCAGATTGATTCAAACTTCCTTCCAGATGGATGGCGTTCCTACATGTCAAGAGCTGTAAAAGATAAATTCGGCAAACCTGTAATCAACACCGGAAACTACCGTGATCCTAAAATTGTAGAAAAAGTACTCGAGAGCGGTGATGTAGATATCGTCGGAATGGGACGTGGTCTTATTGCTGAACCAAACTGGGTAAAGAAAGTACAGTCAGGTGAAGAAGATATGCTCCGTAAGTGTATCTCTTGTAATGTCGGATGTGCAGGCAACCGTATCGGAGTGAACCGTCCGATCCGCTGTACCGTAAACCCGGCCGTTCCGGAAGGAGACATTTATAAAAAACTGAAAGTTAATAAAAACTGTAATGTAGTAGTCATCGGAGCAGGTACAGCAGGTATGGAAGCTGCCTGTACAGCCGCTGAAGTCGGATGTAATGTCTTCCTTCTTGAAAAGAAAGATCATATCGGCGGCCTTTCCTCCTTCATTTCCAACTTGCCTAGCAAGACACGTATGAAAGATTTTCCGAAATATCTGGAAAACCGTGCATCCAAGCTGGATAACTTATATACATTCCTGAACACAGAGGCCAATGTTGAGCTGATCAAGAAGTTCAAACCAAACATCATTGTAAATGCAACAGGTTCTGTTCCGCTTGTTCCACCGATAAAAGGTCTGAAAGAAAACCTGGAAGCGGGAAATGTCCGTACCATCTTCGACATGATCAATAATGTAATTGACGGTAAATATCCTGATGACGTCTGCAACGGAAAGAAAGTTGTAGTAATCGGTGGTGGATCTGTTGGTCTTGACGTAATTGAATATTTTGCACCACGTGGAGCAGAATGTACAATCGTTGATATGCTGCCACAGATTGGTATGCTCGCCGATCCTATCACAAAATGCTCTATGCGTGAAACACACGACAAATATGGCGTAAAAGAATATGTGAATACAGCTCTTCAGGAAGTAAAGGAAAATTCATTTGTTGTAAAACTTCCAAACGGAGAAATTACAGAGCTTGCATTTGACCTTGGATTCAACTGCCTTGGTATGAGAGCAAACAATCCACTGCTTCCGGAGCTGAAAGAAGCATTCGATGATACAGATGTAGCCATCTATCAGGTAGGAGATTCTGTACGTGCCCGTCGTATTATGGAAGGTACCATGGACGGACGTGCCGTACTGAATGTACTGGAAGCACACGGATATCTTGACCTTGATGAAATCAAATAATTATCTGTGATGCTGTTCCGGACACGGATTGCCCCTAAGCAGACAACGTCCCCCGTCTGCTTAGGGGTTATTTTATTCCAAATAAATGCTATAAAAAGGACTGCACACTACTTTCGTGTACAGTCCTGTATCATTCGCACTTATTTTCTTATTTGGAACTTGAATCTGATGAAGATGATGAATCAGACTTCTTATCACTCTTTACCTGAATACAATTCTCTGCCAGGAAGTCTTTTACTTTATTGGTGATCACGATATTCTTAAGTGTATCTTCGCTTGCGATCTCTTTCAATGCATCAACATCTTCGTATCCGTACTGCTCTGCCAGCTTCTTATACTCTTTGTTCAGTTCCTTCTTGCTTGGTGTCAGCTTTTCTTTATCAGCGATTGCCTGTGCTACCAGTCTCTGCTTTACCGTCTCTTTGGCTGCATCTTTGACCTGCTTATTGAAGTCATCCTCTGACATGCTGTAATACTGTGCCAGGAAGTCTTCAAATGCCAGTCCGTAGGAATCTGCAGCATTCTGATACTGCTCTTTGATCTGATTCTCAATATCCTCTACGTCTCCGTCCGGATATTTCTTAACTTCAGCCTTCTCAAGTACTGCATTCCATGCCTCATCCTGAAGCTGTGTATCATAGTCTGTCGTGCTGCTCTCAGTAAGCTGCTTTTTAATCTCTTTCTTATACTCTTTGACCGTCTTAGACTTCTCAGATACTTCCTGTACGAACTCATCGTTCAGTTCCGGAAGCTGCGTCTCACCATTAATGTAATTAACTGTAATGGTAAATGTAACATCCTTTCCTGCCAGATCCGGATTATTGCTGTAATCATCCGGGAACTTGCCATTCCAGTCAAATGTCTCACCTGGTGTGTGACCGATAATAGAATCCTCAAATCCATCGATAAAAGAACCTGATCCGATCTTAAGATCATATCCTTCAGAACTTCCTCCGTCAAATGCTTCTCCATTCATCTTACCTACAAAGTCAATATTAACCGTATCTCCGGCGATAACACCTCGGTCTGTGATCTGCTCGGAAGTAGCATACTGATTGCGAACTGCCTCAATGTAATTATTGACATCATCATCTGTCACTTCAGCCGGCTCTTCCACGTCGTCTACTTCGATACCTTTATATCCACCTACTGTTACGTAATCATTGGATGCATCATTGCTGGAACATCCTGACAAAAGCATAGATGCTGCAAGCGTTCCTGCAACTAACATTGCTAATTTCTTTTTCATAAATACACCTCGTACTTTCTTTCATCAAACGCTCTTAAGTATATCACATTTAACTTTTCAAAAAAACCTTTTTCACAGAATCTTTATAAAACCGGCGACAGCAGCCTTGATACCTGTTCCTTGATCCGGATCACCATGCCACGGTTCCGGTACATCTTGCGTGTAACCAGCGTGGACTTCTCCATATCATTATGAAATGCCTGTTCCAGCTGTCTGGTCACTCTGGCACTATAGATTACCGCGTTAACCTCAAAGTTCAGTGCAAAGCTTCGAATATCCATATTCGCAGTGCCCATACAGGTCACCTGTCCATCCACGCACAGACACTTGGCGTGCAGGAATCCATTATCATAAGTATAGCATTTGGCACCTGCTTCTATCATCTCCCCAAGATAAGAGTACGTTGCCCAGTATACAAATGGATGATCCGGCTTGCATGGTATCATGATTCTCACATCTACACCTGACTTGGCCGCGATCTTAAGTGCATCCAGAATATCGGTATCCGGTATAAAATATGGTGTCTGAATACAGATGCTTTTCTTTGCCAGGTGGATCAGATGCAGGTAATTATCGCGGATCTCCTGGCTGTGAGAGTCCGGTCCACTGGATATGATCTGCACCGGCTCCCTGCCGTTGCGTTCAAAGTGCGGTGTCTCAAACAGGCGGTCATCCAGGAAAAGGTTCTCTGATGCCGCATAGTTCCAGTCCAGAATAAAACGAATGGCAAGCGACAGTACTGCGGAGCCTTCCAGGCAGATATGTGTATCTCTCCAATAACCGAATTTCGGATCTCTGCCCAGATATTCCCTGCCGATATTGAATCCTCCAACAAAACCAATCCGCCCATCAATCACTGCAATTTTACGATGATTACGATAATTTACACGGAGCTGCAATTTACCAAGTACTGCCGGAAAGAACTCTGCCACATGGATGCCTTCTGCTTCCAGCCGTTCCCAGTCCTTATTATGCATGGTGCGACACCCCATACTGTCAAACAGCACACGTACCTCTACGCCCTGTCTCGCCTTACGGATCAGCACTTCCTCAATCTGCTTCCACAATTCATCCCTCTTGATAATATAATATTGCAGATGAATATAACTTCTGGCGTGTTCCATTTCCCAGAGAAGTGCTTTGAACTTCTCCTTACCATCTGTGTAAATACGAATGTCATTATTATCTGTAAGCACCGCCTCACAGGCATTCAAGTTGTATAGCATCAACTGCCTGTACCTGTCAAGCTCGGGATCTCTGAACCTGAGTTCCCGCCGATAGATGGATTCTCCCTGCTTGCGGACGGCATATTTAACCTGACCTTCAATCTCCTTCATTCGAAACATTCGATCTTTATGAAAATTCTGTCCCAACACCAGGTACAGGATAAATCCGAGACCCGGAATAAAATAAAGCACCAGAAGCCACGTCCATACAGTCGTCGGATTGCGCCTCTGGAAGAAAATAATCAATATAGACAGTATAATATTAATAATCAGCAGATGATCCATAATCCACCAGAATGACAGGTGGATTCCATCCATCAAAAGCTCTATCATATCTTCACCTCTGCACTCTCAGAACTTATTCCTCTGATAATGCTTCATTATACAATGGTTCTTTTATAAAAGTAACCCCCTAATCATGTAAATTGCTTGCGTTAAGAGAAAAACGATGTTAGAATATGTATTGATTCAGTCGAGACAGGTATATTCTGTTTCACCACAGATCAGAATACATATTTAGGAGGGTTCCCGTGAGTAAAGGTACAATCATTTTATTAATCATATTAGCAATCGTTCTCGTTGCATTGGGTCTTCTGTACTACTTCGGCAATCGTATGCAGAAAAAGCAAGAAGCACAACAGGAGCAGTTAGCCGCAGCAGCACAGCAGGTCAGTCTTCTGGTCATTGATAAGAAGAAGATGAAGCTGAAAGATGCCGGTTTCCCACAGATCATCGTTGACAACACACCAAAGTACCTGAGACGTTCCAAGGTGCCGGTTGTTAAGGCTAAGATCGGTCCGAGAATCATGACCATGATGTGCGACACACAGATCTATGATCTGATCCCGGTTAAGAAGGAAGTCAAAGCTACTGTAAGCGGTATCTATATCACAGGCGTAAGAGGTATCCGTGGTTCACTTGAGACGCCACAGAAGAAAAAAGGCTTCTTCGCAAGACTTCGTAACAAATAATTTCATAATGACATTTAAAAAGAGAAGGTTTTTGCGAACCTTCTCTTTTATATTTTAATTCAGATATGACTTATCCGTCACACTGGATCCCGGAAGCGGAAAACCATTGTCGAAATACTCATCATTTTCGCCCAGTTCTCTCTCAGATAACAGTTCCGTAGATACCTTACCATTATTTAATGTGATACGGCTGATCATCTCATATCCCATATGACCCTGAAGCTGCAGAATGGAATTGCCACTTCCTCCTTTCGCATCTTCATAGAACATGGTGTGTCCACCTGGTATCGTATCCAGATACACGGCAGCTCCGTTCTCGATTGTATAGATATAATACTGATAATCTGCCTCACAGGTTCCTTCCTGCAGCAGAAGTTCTTTTACACCGTCATTGTCAATATCATAGATATAATAATAATTGTATTCTCCATATGCGGCATTCACCTCATCCAGCAGTCCGCCATACAACGTATAGTAATCCGGCGCACTGTTCTGTGACGGTGTCTGCGCTGTAGATGAATCATCCTCTAACGTGTCATCAGATATGTACTGTGGCTGCATATCACCGTATTTAATCTCCAGCTTTACCTTGCCAAGAGCTGACACATCTCCGGTGTCAAAATATGCATAAGGATCTCCACCTTCATTTTCTCCGTGAATACGGAGTAATGTATGGTCTGCCTGATCCATAAAGCGAAACACCGGCATATTATCGCTTCGTATCCAGTCTGCATCCTTAGGAAGTCCGATCTGTTCCAACAGATCTGCCATCTGATTTGCCACATCCGCTTCACCGGACCACTCTGAGCCTGCAATCGGATTCTCCTGTCCGGCCTGTACCTGGAACGCTCCATCTGTATAGGTAAGTACAAACGACTTGATCAGCGTTCCATTTGCATACATATAGACATCATTGACACAACTGCCACAGATATAGATCGTGTCGTTACTCTTCTTCAGGAAAATGCCATCATCCTCCTTGTCTCCATACCCAAGCACCGGAATAAGTCCTTCATAGGTTGCCTGAAGCTTCAGTTCCCCATCTTCCATCTCGTACATCTGCAGGTCAACTTCATTGCGCACAATGCTGTCATCATAGTCCTGAGAGAACTCCTTTGCATTATCCAGCGTTAATACCAGCAGTTCTTCCTCGCCGTCATTATCATAGTCTGCTATATACCAGTTCAGTACACCCTTCAGATCATGCAGTGATTCTACCCAGATCACACCAGCTGCATTCTTCTTATACTCACAGGTAAGATCATCCGAAGCATCGCAGCTGCCTTCCTCTTTCTTCAACGTCTTTTCCGGATATGTATAGATCTGGTAACGGGTCTCTACCGCCTTAATCTCACTTTTCTCCACATATTTGACCGCTTTTTCCAGTACCTTCTGTGCCTCTTCCGGCTTATCCTGTATAATATACAGATCAGCAAGTCCCAGATACGGCTTACTCTTCTCCGGTTTCAGCTTGATCGCATCCAGATATTCCTTTTTTGCCTTGGAATAATCAAGATCCTTCATGCTTTTTTCAGCCTTAACAAGCTTACCTTCGTACTCTTTCTTATCGGACTGTTTTTTCACCACTACAATCGCCACAACAGCAATGATAAATAAAATCAGAATAATTAACACAATCCATGGCCATTTTTTCTTTTTCTTCTTCGGGGGATGCTTCACATCCGATGGCTTCTTTTCTTTTCCTGATGGTGGTGTCACCGGAATCTCATCCTCCACCACCGATGTACCGCATTTGGGGCAGAACTTTCCGTCATCCGGAATCTGCTCCCCACATTTCGTACAAAACATAGCTTCACCTTCTTTCTATCCCACACTTCGGATATTCACCTTTAACTGACATTCCGATACCGCTTCTTCATTTACATCCAGTCCATAGGAAATCTCGACATCTATGTTCTCTTCTTCCACATGAACCTGAATATCTCTCGTATGGATACCTACCAGCACCTCACCGTATGGTGTCTGGTAATTCGTCATATTCATCTTGTCCTTCTCGAATACCATCCTGCTTCCGCTGCGACCGTTTTTTGTAACCTCAAACATGCTGTCACCGGTAATCTTTACCGTATTACGGATAGACCCCGGCATCCCCTCTACGATCTCATCATAAATCACATAATGTTTGCCATTCTTCAGATAATACGTAGCCGGAGTGATGACTTCGATCGGTTCTGCTTCTTCTCCATCGGCATTCCAGTCTCCATAGTGCAGACCTGTAATACTGATCAGTACATCCTTTTTCATACCTGTTCACCTGATACTTTCTCTAATAGTCCTCGATATTAATCTGCCGGATCGTTCCCACATCATATGGTAATACGGAATTGGCAAATTGCTTGAATTTCTCTGCCGCATCACTGACATAGAACTCGTACTTGTTAAATTCGTTTACGCCGCGACTGATACCGCATTCTTCCAGAATCTTCTTCAGATCCATAGCTGTCTCATACGCCGGATTCACAATGTGTACCCGATCTCCCATATAACGCATGATTGCAGAACGCAGTAACGGGTAATGGGTACATCCAAGAATCATGGTATCCACTTCCGAATCGCGGATCTCACGCAGATAAATATCAATTACTTCTTCAGTAACATGATGCTTGGCAAATCCTTCTTCCACTAATGGCACGAATAGCGGACATGCTTTACCGACTACTTCTGCCTCCGGATCCATTTCCTTAATAATTCTTGTGTACATATTACTGCGGATCGTGCCCTCTGTTCCGATTACACCGATCTTTTTATTTCTCGTCTCTTTGACCGCTGCCCGTGCTCCCGGCTCGATCACGCCAATGATCGGGGTATCGCATTCCTTCTGCACGGCTTCCAATGCCTGTGCTGTCGCCGTATTACATGCGATGACGATTGCTTTTACTTTTTTCGTCTGCAGGAAACGAATGATCTGCTTTGCAAAACGGATGATCGACTCCTTTGACTTACTTCCATAAGGCAGCCTTGCCGTATCTCCAAAATACACGATATTCTCATCCGGAAGCTGACGCATGATCTCCCTCGCTACCGTCAGTCCTCCGACGCCGGAATCAAAGACTCCGATCGGTGCTTTTCTTAATTCTTCTGTATTCACAGTACCCCCTACCTTTCAATAGACTTTTCCACAACTCTGATCCGGTCTTCTCCATAATAGTTCTTCAGCTTCACGATCAGTGCCGGTTCCGCGCACACATTACGTCCTGCCGAAAGCCGCTTGATCGCACGCTCTTTCTTACAGTAAATAACCACTGTATCATTGCCCTCACTCTCTCCAAGCATATCAAAGAGATGTGGTTCATCTTCCCCATATTCCAACTTGTCTCCGTACTGGATCCACAACTCTCTCTTTGTCTGTTCAAACGGAATGATCGTCTCGCAGATCAATTTGCTCGGCGCATCATCTTCTTCTGACACACGACCTTTTACAAAGACCTTGCTGTCCTCGTTCAGATAATTCTGATTGCGCTCATAGTCTCTCGGAAATACCACAACTTCTACCGTTCCCATCAGATCTTCGATGGTCAGGAACGCCATGGTCTTGTTATTCCTTGTATATTTGATCGTCTTATTGGTAATCATACCACCAACGATTTCCTTCGCTCCGTCACGAACCCTTGACCTTCCGGTCTCGTCATCAATCTGGAAGTCCAGCGTTGTTCTGGAAATGCTCTTTTTCCACTTCTCTTCGTAATCCTCTAACGGATGTCCGGTCAGATAAACTCCAAGTACTTCTTTCTCGAACGCAAGCTTATTCTCTTTCTCGTACTCTCCCACTTTCGGAAGCGGAATCTCGAATTCTTTCTTCTGCTCATCATCCACCAGATCAAACAGTGACATCTGCCCGGTCATGGAATATTTCCGCTCCTGATTGACCTGATCCATGATCTGAATGTAGATCATCATGAACTGCTTACGGGTGCCACCCAGGCTGTCAAATACGCCCGCCTTGATAAAGTTCTCAATCGTACGCTTATTGACTTCCCTGCCACCCATGCGCTCGATAAAGTCCTTCAGGTGCTTAAACTCACCGCGCTCTTTCCGCTCTTCAATGATTGCCTGGATCACCGGTCGTCCCACGCTCTTAATTGCAGTCAGACCAAAACGGATATTGCCGTTCTCTACCGAAAATGTTCCCACACTTTTATTAATATCCGGCGGCAGGATCTGGATGCCCATCTGGCGGCAGCTGTAGATATACTCAGCCACCTTACCGGAATTATCAATGACTGAAGTCAGCAGTGCTGCCATAAATTCTACCGGATAGTAGTATTTCAGATATGCAGTCTGATAAGATACCACTGCATACGCCGCTGCATGTGACTTGTTAAATGCGTACTTTGCAAAGTCGATCATCTCATCATAGATTTTATTCGCTGTTGCTTCATCGATACCATTCTTAATGCAGCCCGGTACGCCTTCTTCCTCATTGCCGTATACAAAGTTCTGACGCTCCCGCTGCATAACCTCGCCCTTTTTCTTGGACATAGCACGGCGCAGCAGATCGCTTCGTCCCAGTGTATAGCCCGCCAGATCACGCACGATCTGCATAACCTGTTCCTGGTAGACGATACATCCGTAAGTCGGTTCCAGGATCGGTTCCAGCTGCGGGCAATCGTAGATGATATCATCTCTGTTATTCTTACCTTTAATATACTGCGGGATAAAGTCCATCGGTCCCGGACGATACAACGCGATACCCGCGATAATATCCTCCAGGCTGTAAGGCTTCAGTTCCTTCATGAAACTCTTCATGCCCGCACTTTCAAGCTGGAAGATACCGTCTGTCTTACCTGTTCCGATATAATCCAGTACCTTTTTATCATCATAATCGATCTGGTTCAGATCCAGTGCCTTTCCTGTATCCTTCCCGATCATCTCCACTGCATCACGGATCACCGTCAGGTTGCGGAGTCCCAGAAAGTCCATTTTCAGAAGTCCCAGTTCCTCCAGTGTCGTCATGGTAAACTGCGTTACCACTGCACCGTCTGATCCCAAAGACAACGGCACGTATTCATCCACCGACTTCTGACTGATCACGACGCCCGCCGCATGCATGGACGTATGTCTCGGAAGACCTTCCAGACGTTTGGACATATCCACAAGTTCCTGGACCTGCTCGTCTTCCTGATACAGCTTGCGGAACTCCCCATTGGCCGCAAGTGCCTTATCCAGTGTGATATTTAACTCCTGTGGCACCATTTTCGCAATACTGTCCACGAACGCATATGGAAGATCCATCACACGTCCCACATCACGGATCACGCCACGTGCTGCCAGCGTACCAAAGGTTACGATCTGCACCACACAGTCGGCACCGTATTTGCGGCTGACATACTCGATCATTGCCTGTCTGCCCTCTGGTTCAAAGTCCACGTCAATATCAGGCATGGATACACGCTCCGGATTCAGGAACCGCTCAAAGAGCAACTGATACCGGATCGGATCGATGGTCGTGATCCCCAGACAGTAAGAGACAAGACTTCCGGCAGCGGAGCCACGCCCCGGTCCTACCATGATGCCATGATCCTTTGCATATTTGATAAAATCCCACACGATCAGGAAATAATCCACATATCCCATGGTCTTAATAACCGATAATTCATAATCCAGCCTTGTCGTCAGTTCTTCTGACACCGGCTGATAGCGCTCCGCCAGTCCTTCATGGCAGAGCTTATTCAGGTACTCCCAGGATGTCCAGCCGTCCGGCACGTCATATTTCGGAAGCTTTGTCACACCGAATTCAATCTCCACCTGACAACGGTCTGCGATCTTCTGAGTATTTTCGAGTGCTTCCAGCGCATATGGAAACAGCGCCTTCATCTCTTCTTCGGACTTAATGTAATACTGTCCGCCCTCGTAACGCATACGGTCTTCGTCTGCCAGTTTCTTACCGGTCTGCAGACACAGCAGAATGTCGTGCGGCTTCACATCATCCGCATACGTATAATGCACGTCATTCGTTGCAACCAGCGGAATCCCTGTCTCCCTGCTCATGCGCAGCAAACCCTGATTCACCAGTTGCTGCTCCGCAATTCCATGATCCTGAAGCTCCAGAAAGAAATTCCCCTTTCCGAAAATGTGCTCGTATCTCAGTGCTGCTTCTTTACCCTCTTCGTAGAGTCCGCGCGCCACGTATCTCTGCACTTCTCCTGCCAGACACGCACTCAGCGCAATAATGCCCTCGTGAAACTCTTCCAGCACCTCCAGGTCTACTCTTGGCTTGTAATAATAGCCCTCGGTAAATCCCCGGGACACGATTTTCATCAGATTGTGATAGCCTGTGTCATTCTCTGCCAGCAGCACCAGGTGATAATAGCGATCTTCATTGCCCTGTCCCGGCTCTTTGCTGAATCTGGAGCCCGGTGCCACATAGACCTCGCTTCCAAGAACCGGATGAATCCCTGCTGCCTTCGCCGCACGGTAGAAATCAATCACTCCATACATCACCCCATGGTCTGTGATCGCCACACTGTTCATGCCAAGTTCTTTTACTCGTGCTACACATTCTTTAATTTTATTGGAACCGTCCAGCAGACTGTACTCTGTATGGACATGTAAATGTGCAAATGCCATTCCATTTTCCTGCTTTCTTCTGTGTCGGCTTGTGCCTTATTTTGCCCGGATGCCATCCGGTGTAATCTCGATCTTACCTGCCTTCAGCAGTCTTCCTACTGCGCGCTTAAACGCATTTCTGCTGAGTCCGGTCTCACGCTTGATCGTCTCCGCATCCGCCTTATCCGTAAATGGATATCCACCTCCACGGCTGTTCATATCCTTCAGGATCTTCTCCGCATCAACATCCATCTGGATAAATGCTTTCTCACGGACACTGAGATCCAGCTTACCATCTGCCTTCACACCTGCCACTCTCGCTTCTACACGCTCACCCACATGGAATTTACCATAAGCTTCACGCTTCGGGATCAGTGCGCAATACTGGTCATCTACTGCTACAAACCATCCGAAATTATCACTATGTTCGTAAATGATGCCCTGCACCTTGTCATCTTTCTTATAAGGAGAGTCCTTGCGCAGCATCTCATATACCTTCATAGTTGCACAGAGTCTGCCGGACTTGTCCACATAGAGTCCGACCAGACACTCCTCTCCCTTTTTCAGCTTTGCCGTCTGCTCGCGGAATGGGAGCAGCAGGTCCTTCTCCAGTCCCCAGTCTAAGAACGCACCGATGCGTCCGGTATCTGCTACCGTAAGTGCTTTCACTTCACCTAATGTGATCTTCGGCTCTGCTGTCGTCGCGATCAGTCTGTCCTGTGAATCCTTATAGATAAATACTTCTATCGGATCACCGATCTCGATGCCTTCCGGCACCTGTTTGCCCGGAAGCAACACCTTATCATCATCGGTTCCCAGATATACACCAAATTCTACTTTTTTTACTACCATTAAGGTAACTCGTTTTCCAAGATTCTGTTCTATCGTCATTCTTTATTCTCCTGTAAATTCTACTACGGCATAGATGTGTCCTTCCGGATCACACAGTTCTACTACTGTACGGTTATCTTCTTCTGCCACCCTCGGCAGGATACTGTCATTATACACTGCTGAGTGCTTATACTCCACACGAACCTGATGAACGTTCAGTTCTTTCTCTACAGCTTCCAGCGCCATCTGTACATACTGACAGTTATTCACATGTTCATTCGTATCAATGTGATACTTGCGCACTTTGAATGTCTCTCCGTCTGTCATCTTTTCCGGCAGACGAATCTTGCGTGGCTCATAATGCATCTCAAGCGGCGCTTCCATCCCATATGCATCAATCTCATCCTGTCCCGGCTTAACCGGGCGACCTTTCTGCATATCCATAAATGTCCATACCGAATTGGCATAGGCCACAGCCTGACCAGACTCATCCACCATCTGGAAATTACGCTCTGCCAGAATTCCTTTGAAACTGGTGGCCCATGTGCTCACCTTTACCCGTTCTCCGATCTTTGGGTAACGCTCGACTACGACCTGCCAGTAAGACAGTACCCATGCCTTTCCTTCTGTCTGAAAACGTTCTACTCCATAACCGATGTCTTCTGACTGAAAGGTACTGCAATCCTGAAAATAATTGATAATTCCCGGCAGTGTGATCGTCCGGTGATGATCGATCTCGCTGTATCTGATCCTGCTGTCAAATGTATAATACACGTTATCTGTCTCCTTCGTATCCTCCGAAAAAGAACCATTTGATCCGAAAGTCGGATGTACAGGTTACCATCTCATAGGCATCCTCATCAACCAGTATCCTGAGTTCCTGCATGTCCTTCTTATCCGCTTCCACATGCACCGCATCCGTAAAGCAGAGCCCCGGATACAGGCAACACCACCAGTTGTGACCTTCCCCGCTACCAATCCGTATGCGCAGTGCTTCGTATTCACCTTCCGGAAATGTAAGTATTCCGTAGGTTTTCTCCGGGAATTCATCTCTCGTAAGCTCTGCCGTAACCGTATCTGAACTTCCTGCCCGTCGTACTGTCTCCTGTGCCAGCTTCTTAATCTCCGTAAGATGCTCCCTGATAAATACTTCCATTTCTTTCCTGTCTGCATCCTCCGGCCGGTTCTCATGCAGCCATGCCACAACTTCTTCCTTTACCTGCATCTTGATCTGCTGGTCTCGCAGACTGTCGCTGTCTGCCAGTACATGAAGTCTCAGAACCTGTCCCGCCAGGCTTTCTGTGGCGGCTTCTGTCCTCGCTTCCACCAGCATACCGCGCTGCCACACAAGCCATGCAGTCAGCATCATAGCCATGAAAACTGCAAAGATCAGACAACCTCTCTGCATGATTCTTTCTCGCTCTTTCTGTTGTTTTCTATAATTGTTATAATAGTGTTCCATTATGTACACACTCCCTTCTGTCAGGAGTATATACATATTGTTCCGTCTTTAATCGCGCCCGCTCTTTTTATTGCGGATAAATTCTGCAATCGCCTTTTCCTGATTATCAATGTGCCTGCAAATAATGTCCTTTGCCTGTGCCTTGTCATGTTTTATTACTGCCTGGATCAGGAACTCATGCTCTTCAAGGAGCTGCTCGTACACTTCGTTATTCTTCAGATATTCTACCCGGTAACGGTACATCTGCTCCCGCAGATTATTCAGAATCTGGATCAGTTTCTGATTATCTGTCGCCATATTAATCGCATCATGAAATGCCACATCTGCCTCTGCAATTCTTGTTACATCATCTCCGCTCAGACTCTCTTTAAATACCTGTGCCGCCTGTTTCATCTCCTCAATCTGCGCCTGTGTAGCATGTTCACATGCAAGCTTCACAGACAGTTCTTCCAGTGCCTCTCTCACTTCCAGCACATCCCGCAGATTCTGTTCTGTAATCTCTGCCACCTCAGCTCCCCTTCTCGGGATCATCAGCACCAGACCTTCCAGCTCAAGCTTACGGATTGCCTCCCGGATCGGTGTCCGGCTGACTCCAAGCTTATTCGCAAGCTGGATCTCCATCAGCCTCTCGCCGGGCTTCAGTTCGCCTCTTAAAATCGCCTGCCGCAGTGTATTAAACACTACGTCGCGAAGTGGCAGATATTCGTTCATAGTCACTTCAAAATTGGGTTCTTTCATGGCTTCCTCCTTACATTGTGAACATTGGTCACATACACCTGTCTTGCCAGACCTCTGCTCTTTATCTTGCGGGCACCTTCCTTAGCTGCACCTCTTGTCTTATAAATGCCAAATACCGTCGGACCACTGCCGCTCATCATAGCTCCGAGTGCTCCCGTCTCCAGCATCATTTCCTTAATCTCTCCGATCACCGGATACTCCGGTATCATAACCTGCTCCAGTACATTACCCATACCTGCTGCCACTTCTCTGATATCGCTCTGCTCCAGTCCGCGGATCACACGTTCGAGATCCGGATGATCGACATGCTCCAGCGCATCATACCTGGCATATACTTTTTCTGTGGACGCAGACAGCGGTGGCTTTGCAATCAGGATATAGCATCTCGGGCATGGCGGAAGTGGTGTCAGCACTTCTCCGATCCCCTCTGCCAGTACGCTTCCACGCATAATGCAGTATGGCACATCAGCTCCCAGCTTCACGCCCCGCTCCTTTAACGCTTCTTCCGACAGGCGTAAGTGATACATCCGATTCATACCAAAGAGCACCGCTGCCGCATCAGCACTTCCGCCGGCCATACCTGCTGCCACCGGAATATGCTTCTCCAGCGTAATGCGGATACCTCCTTTGATATGAAATTCTTCCTTTAAAATTGCTGCTGCCTTATATGCAATGTTATTTTCATTATTCGGAAGATAAGCCAGATTACTCCGAATCTGAATCTCATCCCCCTCCGTCTTTTCCAAGAGCACCCGATCATAGAGATACACGGTCTGCATCACCATCCGCACCTCGTGATATCCATTCTCCATCTGTCCCAGAATATCCAGACCGAGATTTAGCTTTCCCAGTGCTTTCAACTCTAATTTATCCATTGTATTCTCCTTGTATCTTGTATACAAAATTCCTTCCTACAGTATACCCAGATTTTCCTTGAAAATCAATATTTTTTCGCCTGTTTTCGGCTCTCCCTCGCCAATTTCATTTACCTCTCGGATACGCTTCTCCGTCGTATGATATTTTCTGGCAAGATCCCACAATTTATCCCCATTTTTCATTACATAACCAACAATCCCCGGCGCCTCCGAAAGTGCTTTTTTATCCAACGGTTCTGTGTGGATCTCACAGATGTTCGACACCATTTCTCTGCGTTTCAAAAAAATCTGAAACTCCAGCACGGCTTTGATCTCAGCCTCACCATTTCCCAGCAGACTGACCACCGGCTGTCCGCAAGTGCTCTGGAGCTCATATTCCATTCCCGCCTCTGCACTTCTGCATTCTGCCACATAGGTAAATGGCACCATACCCTGCCAGATTTCAAATGGCTCTGCATCATCTGCCCGAATGTACAGGAAACCGATCTGCAAAATCCCTTCGCACATAATCCCATCTGCCACGATCTCCGTGTGCTCGATTCTGACTTTTCCGGATGTATGACAGATCTGCAGCACCTGGTCATCAAGCTCCGGAACCTGGATCTGCTCTGTCATTGAATACTCACATGCTTTCTGCATCACAAGCTCTGACAGTTCTATCTCTTCTTTTTCCAGTGTGACCTGCTCTTTTAACGAATACATATCTTCCAACACATTCGCCTGTTCCTCGCCATACACAACCGCACATACTTCCATGACTGCTTCTATTTCAAAGATCCGCAGTTCTCCATCCTCATCCAGTTTCACATCCGCCATCGCATCCACGATTTTTGGTTCTGCCTGATAATACATTGTCTCATCCGCACCATAACAGTCGATTTTTCCTTCATAAGGCACCGCCTGTTCTGTCCAGCCAAGCTTTCCCTCCGTCGATTCATACAGTACAAAGATTGACAGTTCTCCACGCATCTGCAATGCATCGGATATCAGTCGAATCTCAGTCCGTTTCTGTGTAATATCGGTAAACAGCACCTTCCCCACAGGATCCGATTGTTTTGGAAGAGCACACTTTTCTTTAATCCGGAATGATTCACGGCAGCTCTTATGAAGCGTCAGGATTTCTACATTCTCCCAGCGTCTGCACAACCCTTCCTCTTCTTCTACATCCAGCGTCAGATACTGTTCTTCCTCTCCCTGGGAAATAATCTCAAGTTCTGCCATAGCACGAAGCCTGAGTTTTCTTGCGTGTACGATCGTTACTGTTAATTCTGCACTGCTCTCTTTCATCCACAGCATTCCGAGCACTTCTTCCTCTGCATACACCATTTCCTCAAATGGGAGTTTTCCCTGGAGCACACTGATGCTACCATCATCCCCACCGGCAAGATAAAGGATCTGGTATTGAATGCGCCCGGACACCCGCACATAACTGCCGGACTGTTTCATATCTTCCACCCGGAGCATCCCCTGACTGTACACGATTCGTCCCACGTCACCTTTGTCATCCGGCACATTTACATCACCGTCCACATAGAACTGATCCGATATCTTCCGCCCTGTTACACTTTTTCTGACTGCTTTTTTTAGCTGTTCCATCCGAATCCTCCTGTTTTGCTATTCTGCTTATTATATTTTTCTGATATTTCTACTTTGTTATGACATGTTTGGGATTATAATCTGTCTGAATCACCAGATATGGGCAAGTCGTTCCTTGCTCTGTATCGGTATCTGGTTCCGGCCCCAGAAGCGTAGTTGCAAACACCAGTACATTACTGCTCTCGTAAAATGCATCCACCTGAATCTGATAACCTGCCGTATCCTGCTTCCCATACCCCCGTGCAATATAAAGCCTGCCTTCATTTGCCCAGGTATATAGAAATGGTTCCTGCTCCTGATCTGCAATCGCCTGCCGCATTTCTTTCGGCACATCATATTCATCTACAACAGTATATGGCAGATCTCTTACTTTTCGGATATCTATACGTATTACGCTGCATCCGCACAACAGTGCTGCACAGATTGCACCCACAAAGAATATTTTCCTTATATTTTTATATGTTCGTCCTTTTCCCTCCCTCATTACACAATCCCCCAGACCTGCTCTCGACTGTTCAAGAATGCCTCCCAGCTGATATACATATCTACGCGGAATCACTAGGAAAAATGCGTAATTTATGATAAAATAATATGATACCAGAGTCCAAAAGTCTAAATCCACATGAGCTTGCTCATAAGTGGATGAAAAACCTTGGGACAATCTGCAGGCATCATCAGAATTTTATCATTCTATAACAAACTAAGGAGACAAGTAACACATGAATGGAACATCTTTGCCGCGTACATCCGGCATTCTATTACATCCCACTTCACTTCCTTCCCCATATGGGATCGGTGATCTGGGCCGCAGTGCTTATGAATTCATAGATTTTCTGGCACAGGCAGGTCAGCATCTCTGGCAGGTGCTTCCTCTGACACACACAGGATTCGGAGATTCCCCATATCAGAGTTTCTCCGCTTTTGCAGGACAGCCTCTGTTGATCAGTCCGGCTTATTTGCAGGAACTTCAACTGGTCAGCCAGGATGACCTGAATTCCTGTCCACAAGGCGATCCGACACAGGTAGATTACGGTGCAGTGATCCCTTGGAAAAATGGTCTTCTCCGCAAGGCCTTTCAGTCTTTTCAGGAGGGACGTGTTTCTCACCTGAACTGGGATTTTGAGAATTTCTGCCGGGAGCAGGATGCATGGCTCTCAGATTATTCGTTATTTATGGCCATGAAAGATTGTCACGAGGGACGCTGCTGGCTGGACTGGCCAGAGGACTGCCGGAGACCGGATCCAGACAAAAAGGCAGCCCTCCGAGCAGAACTTACGAATGAATCACGTTTCTATGCATTCGTTCAGTTCCTCTTCTTTCGTGAATGGATGGATCTGAAACGTTATGCTAATGAAAAGGGCGTACGTATCATCGGAGACATTCCGATCTTTGTATCCATGGACAGTGCCGATGTGTGGGGCAACCAGCATCTGTTCCAGCTAGACACCAAGGGGTTCCCAACTGCAGTTGCAGGAGTACCGCCGGACTATTTCTCTGCTACCGGCCAGCTCTGGGGCAATCCACTTTACGACTGGGATGCTCATGACTGCGAAGGCTACCAGTGGTGGATCTCTCGTGTAAAGAATCAATTACAGATCCTGGACATTCTCCGGATCGATCATTTCCGGGGATTTGAAGCATACTGGGCCGTCCCATATGGTGAGCCGACTGCAGTAAACGGTCAATGGCAGAAAGGTCCGGAAGGAAAATTATTCTCAGCTATCCAGAATGCACTGGGGGAGAATCTTCCGATCATCGCAGAGGATCTCGGTGTGATCACACCTGAAGTAGAAGCACTCCGTGACAGCTTCGCATTTCCGGGCATGAAAGTGCTGCAGTTTGCCTTTGAAGACACAGGAGAAAGCAGCTTCCTGCCACATCAGTTCACGACTCCGAACTGTGTCTGCTACACCGGAACTCACGATAATGACACCACACGCGGATGGTATGAGACGCTCCGCGATGACTGCAAGCACAAGCTCCGCCGTTACCTGCACGCAGTCGACACCGATACCATCAGCCTCCAGCTGATCCGTCTGTGTCTGTCAAGCACAGCTGCCTATGCGATCTTTCCATTGCAGGATGTACTGGACATCGGCAAAGAAGGACGCATGAACATGCCTGGCCGTGCTGCCGGTAACTGGAGCTGGCGTTTTCGTTCCGGCCTCCTCACCGAAGATCTGGCCAGAGAACTGCGCGATATGTCACAGCTCTACGGCAGATATTAAGGAGGGCAGTTATGATTCGATTTATATTTGTTGCATTATTTTTGTTTTTATATCTGATCCTGGGCATCCCGGTCTATCTGATCCTGCGTCTCATATGTAAGATCAACAAAAAAGCCGGGGACTATGCTTCCCTGCGATTGGTGCAGTGGGCATTCCGCGTAATCCTGAAGATCAGCGGCACCGAGATCACTGTGATCGGAGAGGAAAATGTACCTGACGAAGCGGTTCTCTTTGTAGGTAATCACAGAAGCTACTTTGACATTCTGCTGACCTATTCTCGCTGCAAACATCTGACCGGATACGTAGCAAAAAAAGAGATGTTAAAGTATCCTCTGCTCCGCGACTGGATGAAGGCACTCTACTGCCTGTTTCTGGATCGCGACAATGTACGTGAAGGGCTGAAGACGATTCTGCAGGCTATCGACTATGTCAAAGAAGGCATATCCATCTGCATTTTCCCAGAGGGAACCCGGAATACAGGCGAAGAATTAAGTCTGCTGCCATTCAAAGGCGGTGCGCTGAAGATTGCCGAGAAATCCGGCTGTGCCATTATTCCGCTTTCCCTGAATAATACCATCGAAATCTTTGAAGCACATCTCCCGCGGATCAAGAAGACACACGTAATCATTGAATACGGCACTCCAATCTATCCGAAAGATCTGGATCGTGAGACACGCAAGCATCTGGATACCTATGTGAGTGATATTATCCGGGAGACAATTCGCAAAAATGCCGCTCTGGTGTAAAGCAATCTTTTAATTTGCGATTCAGGATGATATAATAAGGTATTAAGATGTACAGTACGGAGCAATTCGTCGGCATCTGTTTAGATTTAAATGAAACAAAAAATATATAAAGGAGTTAAATCAAGATGAATCAAAGAGATTTAACCTTGCTGACTGATTTTTATGAATTAACCATGATGCAGGGCTATTATGAAAAGGGCCAGAATGAGATCGTTATTTTTGATGTATTTTATCGTCAGAATCCCTGCAATGGAGGTTACGCAATCTGCGCCGGACTGGAACAGGTCATTGAATACGTAAAAGGACTGAATTTCACATATGAGGATGTTGACTATCTCAGAAGCCTCGGCATCTTTGACGAGGAATTTCTGCACTACTTAAGTGGATTCCACTTCAGTGGTGACATCTATGCGATCCCGGAAGGAAGCGTCATTTTCCCAAAGGAACCACTACTTAAAGTTGTCGCTCCGATCATGGAAGCTCAGCTTGTAGAGACTGCGATCCTGAATATTATCAATCACCAGTCTCTAATCGCCACCAAGGCTTCCCGCGTTGTATTTGCAGCAGCCGGCGATGGAATTATGGAATTTGGGCTGCGCCGTGCCCAGGGACCGGATGCAGGTCTTTACGGTGCAAGAGCAGCTGTGATCGGCGGATGTGTAGGTACTTCCAATGTACTTGCAGGTAAGCTTTTTGATGTACCGGTACTCGGAACTCACGCACACAGCTGGATCATGAGCTTCCCGGATGAATACACTGCATTTAAGGCTTACGCTGATCTCTATCCGGATAACTGCACTCTGCTCGTTGATACATATGACACTCTGAAATCCGGTGTGCCGAACGCAATCCGCGTATTTCAGGAAATGCGTGACGCAGGTGTGAAGCTGACCCGCTACGGCATCCGTCTGGACAGCGGTGACTTGGCTTACCTGTCTAAAAAAGCACGTAAGATGCTGGATGAAGCCGGATTCGAAGATGCTACGATTGCAGCATCCAATGACCTGGATGAATATCTGCTTCATGACCTGAAGATCCAGGGCGCAGCAATCACTTCCTGGGGTGTAGGTACCAACCTGATCACCTCCAAGGATTGTCCTTCATTCGGAGGCGTATATAAACTTGCTGCTATCAAGACAGAGGATGGCGAATTCGTACCGAAGATTAAGCTGTCTGAGAATACAGAAAAGATTACCAATCCTGGTAACAAGACCATTTACCGAATCTATGATAAGGCAACCGGTAAGATCCGTGCTGATCTGATCTGCTTTGTAGGCGAAGCATTTAACCCGGATGAAGATCTTGTGATCTTCGATCCACTGGAGACATGGAAAAAAACCAAGCTCAAAGGCGGCTCTTACAGCATGCGAGAACTGATGGTGCCAGTCTTCCACAACGGCGAGTGCATTTACCAGTCACCATCTGTAAAAGAGATCGCAGCATACTGTACCCAGGAAAAAGCAACTCTGTGGGATGAGACCAAGCGTCTGTTCTATCCACACCGTGTATACGTAGACTTATCTGATAAGCTGTACGCAGTAAAGAAAGAGCTGCTGAATCAGCTTGGAAGAGAATAATTATAAGGGAGTATTAATATTATGAAGATTATTGTATTAGCAGGAGGCTACAGCAACGAACGCGACGTCTCCCTGAATTCCGGTGCCAGTGTCTGCAAGGCACTGCGTGAACGTGGACACCAGGCTTATCTGCTGGACGCATTCATGGGACTTGACTGGGATTCCGACAAATTAGAAGAAGTATTTAACCAGGAAGACGGCGGTCTTGGCATCGCTGCCGATATCCAGATCAAAGAGCCGGATCTGGATGCTCTGTGGGCATCCCGCCCGGGTGATTCTTTAAGTTATCTGGGACCAAATGTATTAGAGCTCTGCTCCATGGCAGATATTACATTTATGGCTCTGCATGGAAGTCTGGGAGAAAATGGCAAACTGCAGGCTGCCTTTGATATCCTCGGCATCCGTTACACCGGACCGAATTCTCTTGGATGTGCCCTGTCTATGGATAAGGGTGTTACCAAAGAAATCTTTCAGGCACAGGGCGTTCCAACACCAGCCGGTACACATCTGTTCCGCAAGGACAAAGACTGCACGCTGGATGAACTGGGATTCCATCTTCCGGTAGTTGTAAAACCTTGTTCCGGCGGATCCAGCATCGGCGTACACATCGTACATACAGATGCGGAATATCGTGATGCCATCGAAACATCATTTAAAAAAGAAGACGAAGTAGTCATCGAGCCATTTATCGACGGACGTGAGTACGCCTGCGGTATCGTAGACGGCAAAGCTCTTCCGTTGGTTGAGATCATTCCAAAGGACGGCGTATTTGACTACGTAAATAAATATCAGATTGGAGGAGCAAGCGAGATCTGTCCTGCACAGTCACTGAATGCTGAGCAGACTGCACAGATTCAGGCTGCCGGCGAAAAAGCATTCGAGGCACTGCGTCTGGATGTATATTCCCGTGCAGACTTTATCGTAGATAACCACACCGGAGAATTCTACTGTCTGGAAGTCAACTCTCTTCCTGGTATGACAGGCGCAAGTCTTCTCCCGAAAGCTGCAAAAGCTGCCGGATACGAATACGGAGAATTCTGCGAACTGATCATCCGCAAATCATTAGAAACCAGATACCAGAATTAGGAGCGAACACATGAAGAATCTTACTTTAAGAAACATCACCCGCGCCTGCCAGGGTACCTATCACGGTGACGAAAGTCTCTTAGACCGGGAAGTTGCCGGCGTTACCATTGACAGCCGCAAGGTAGAAAAGGACTTTCTCTTTGTAGCGATCAACGGAGAGCGTTTTAATGCACACCAATTCATCCCGGATACCATCGAGAAGGGCGCACTCTGCGTTGTATCCCACGAAGATCTGGGTGATACCGATTATCCTTACATACTGGTAGAGGCTACCGGACAGGCTCTGCTTGACATCGCCAAACTCTACCGTGACTCTTTCGACGTAAAGGTCGTAGGTATTACCGGAAGCGTCGGCAAGACCAGTACCAAGGAAATGATCGCATCCGTACTGGCTCAGAAATACAACGTTCACAAAACACAGGGAAACTTCAATAATGAATGTGGGCTTCCACTGACTATTTTCGAAATGAACGAAGAACATCAGGTATCCGTGCTGGAAATGGGTATCAATCACTTTGGAGAAATGCGCAAGCTTTCCACCGTTGCAAGTCCTGATATCTGCGTAATCACTAATATCGGCGTAGCACATCTGGAATTCCTGAAGACACGCGAAGGCATCATGCAGGAAAAGACACAGATGTTCCAGGATATGAAGCCGGGTGGTTCCGTTGTATTGAATGGAGACGATCCGCTCCTTTCCACTATCGGACCTGTAAAAGGTTCTGATCCGATCTTCTACGGACTGGATCAGGATAAGAACGCGGTATACGCTACAGATATAGAACCATTAGGACTGAAAGGAACTTCCTGCACCATTCATCTGCCGGAAGGAAGCTTCTCCTGCGTTGTACCAATTCCTGGTATCCATATGGTATCCAACGCACTGGCAGGATCCGCAGTCGGTTCCAAACTCGGACTTACTACCGAAGAGATTAAACGCGGCATCGAATCTCTGCCATCCATTCCGGGACGCAACCATATCATCCAGACTGATCGCCTGATCCTGCTGGATGACTGCTACAATGCCAACCCTGTATCCATGAAGGCCTCCCTGGATGTACTGAATATGGGTATCGGACGTAAGGTCGCTGTACTCGGCGATATGGGTGAGCTGGGACCGGATTATGCAGCACTTCATCGTTCTGTCGGTGAATATGCTGCAGAGATTGGTATTGATTTGGTATGTGCCATCGGTCCAATGTCAAAGGAGATTGCCGAAGGTGCTGCTTCAGATGGCACAAAGGCACTCTGGTTCGAGACAAAAGCAGACTTCCTTGCACAGACAAAAGATATTCTGAAAGATGGAGATAATGTGCTGATCAAGGCATCTCACGGAATGGAATTCCCGGAGATTGTAGAAGCATTGAGATGATTTTTAAATATGCCGATGAATATTTTCACAATGTCTGTATATACTTGATTTTAGCTTTCGCATATGTTATACTAGCGTCAGCTAAAGGATATCGTGCCACAGGTGCACAAAGCGAAAGCCCCAGAGACGTCACCTCTGAGGCTTTCTTTTTAGGCTAGTTGTCACTGTCATTTCCGTCTAACCATTTACAAATATAGTAGCTAACTATACCCGCCCCAACGGAAACCAAAAAGGATACCATGCTATTCACAAATGCACCCCCTTTCTGTTGCCAGATTGGGTGCGACAACATAGCTATTATATCACATTAACATAATTTTATCAATTATTATTCATTCATTTTAAATAAGTTCTTTTCATCTTCTTATATAATCCGCAAGCCACAACACATACCACCAACTCCGTCAGCGGAAATGTCATCCATACACCTGTAAGCCCTGCCACATTTGCCATGATAAATGCCAGCGGTACGATCACGATCAGCCCGCGAAGCAATGAGATCATCTGTGCCGGAGCCGCCTGATCTGTTGCCGCGAAGTATATCGCAAGCAGGATATTCGCTCCTACGAATGGACAGGCTGTAAAATAAATCTTAAGTCCTTCTACTGCTATTCTCTGCAGATCCATATCCCGACCGCTGTTAAAAATCATTGCAATCACATCTGCATTCCAGTAAATCCCCACGTAGATCACCATCGCAAGTATAACCGTAAGCATCATTGCCCAACCAAGGAATCTATGCACATTCTTTTCCTGGCTGCGCCCGTATTCACGGCTCAAAAGCGGCTGTACACCCTGTGCAATACCATTATAAATAGCAATTACGACAATGGATATATTAGCTACCACACCATATGCCGCCACGCCTACATTTCCCGCCAGACCAAGGATCAGCAGATTAAATACTGCAATTACCAGTCCGGATGACACTTCTGTTACCAGGGATGGCACACCGAGCCCTGCTGCCGATGCCACGAGTCTCACATCAGGTCGGACACGTATCAATCGGAACTGATTCTTCTTTTTCACAAAATGCTGCAACAATATTAATATACTGATGATCGGAGCAACTGCCGTTGCAAGTACTGCACCGAAGAGTCCCAGTCCCATCGGGAATACAAAGATATAGTCAAATACAATATTAAACAGACATCCACTCAGCATCGCAGTCATTGCCAGAGACGTGTTGCCGTCATTCCGGATCATAGCACCAAGCAGATTGTTAATCATAAACATTGGAGAAAATAATAAAATCACCTGCAGATACGTTCTTGTCATATCATATACTTCTGCATTGGCTCCCACAAGCGCCGTGATTGGATCTGCTGCCAGCAGACCGATCAACATAAAGATTACAGCCAGCACCGTCACCACACACAAACTGCTGGTAAACAGCACATCGCCACGTTTTTCATTTCCCGTGCCCTTCATAATGCCGTATTTTGTTCCGCTTCCGATACCCAGCATAAAGCCACAGCCGTTCATCACGCTGAATACCGGTATTGCCAGATTCAGCGCCGTCAGGCCATCTGCCCCAACACCTTTCGATATAAAATACGTATCAGCCAGAATATAGCAGGATACACCAAGCTGACTGAGCACGCTCTGTGACACGTATTTTCCAAATTCCTGCAAAGTATTCTCTTTTCCTGCCATGCCTCATCCCCCTGTATTCAGCTAAGTAAAGCGGACATTCGCAATCCGCTTCGCTACTTGCTCATGAACGCAGTCGCTTCGCGATCTGTCAGTGGGAGCTTTCAACTCCCACTGACATAAGCATCCCCCCTCACCCGCCGCTTAGTACTCCGCGCCTTGAAGCGGGGGAATGCTTATCTGCGTTCATTTTCACTGATTTGTGGTAAATTCTCCATGCAATCAATGCCGTGATCGTCTCGCTATTCGTCGTAAAGAATCCAATCAGCTGACCAGATGCCAGCAGACAGAGTATCGTACCAAGAATCATAATACTTCCTGTCATATAGAGTGTCAATCGATAAATCTTCTTTACACGCTCTTTCTCGCCCGCTCCGTAATTATAACCGATTACAGGGCGCATTCCCTGAATGATTCCATAAAAGTATCGTTCATCATATCCTCCCTCATAACTTTTAATATCTCGTCACAATACAAAAAACGCCATACAACCACTATCATAGTGATCGTATGGCGAAAAATGGTTACACCAGAAAAATCCATACAGGTTTTAGCTTCCCTAACATAACAGAATCTGTCTTATCTGTCAAGTTCCTCCCCTTCCAGCTTATGGATCAGTTCCTCTTTGGAAATATCACCGCGTATCCTTTTAACCAGAAGCCTTACGTCTTCTACCAGAATACCCAGGTAACGGAAGAAGGATTCTGCTGCAAACGAGAACATGACAAACAGCAAAATACAAATTGTGGACATACCACTCATAGCAAACAGCTGATTCAGGAATACTCCACAGAAAATCATCCCCACAATACATCCGATGAATACCGCCAGGCGGACACTGTTCATCGGCTGACAGATCTTATACAGGATCATGAATCCAACAATCGCCAGAAGCATCGTAGCTGCCGTTGCGATATCCTCTGACGGGAGTCCGAATACATGTCCGCATACAACCAGTGCTCCCACTGCAAACACATCCGTAAGTCCCGCCGGAAGTGCTTTCAGAAGGACATTGGTCATAAAATGTCCCTTGATACGAGTCTTATTTGGTTCCAACGCCAGGAAGAATCCCGGAATACCAATCGTAAACATGCTGATCAGAGATACCTGCGACGGTTCCAGTGGATAGCTGATCATAAATACCGCAGACAGGATTGACAGCAGTAACGAGAATATATTCTTAACCAGGAACAAACTCGCTGACCGCTGGATATTATTAACTACACGTCGTCCTTCTAATACTACGGAAGGCATACAGGAGAAATCCGACTCCAACAGCACTACCTGCGCAGCCTGGGTAGCTGCCTCGCTTCCGGATGCCATCGCGATACTACAATCCGCATCCTTTAGCGCAAGCACGTCATTGACACCATCACCGGTCATGGCAACCGTGTTGCCTGCTTTCTGCAGTGCATGTACAAACTGTCTCTTCTGATTCGGCGTTACACGGCCGAATACGGTGTATTTCTCCATAGCTCTTGCCACCTGTTCATCCGTCTTCAGAGTAGACGCATCTACATAGTGCTCAGCTCCGGCAATCCCCGCCTGAGCTGCGACCTCAGATACGGTCATCGGATTATCACCGGAAATGACCTTGATCTGCACATCCTGCTCCGCAAAATATTCAAACGTCTCTTTTGCCTTGTCACGGATTGGATTGGCAAGCGTGACATATCCTAACGGCACTACTTTTTCAGTCAGTTTCTTACCGTCAATCTCACCTTCATATTTACCAAATACCAGCACACGATATCCTTTTTTCGCATACTGTTCTATCTCTGCTTCATAGAGAATGTAGTCATCCCGAAGCACCATCTCCGGAGCACCGAGTACATAGGCCCCATCCTCAAATGTAACACTGCTATACTTCACCGCTGAAGAGAATGAAGTCATGCTCACTGCTTTCTTCCCTGTATTCTCTGTGAAGAAAGCTTTTAACGCTTCCATAGTGATATTATCAGCCGTCATCGCTGCCGCAAAATCACCAATCATCTGATCCAGAGGTGGGTACTTCTCCTTTTCCTTCCCGCTGGAATAATCTAACGTCTCGACTGCTTCATGGACCGCCATGGTGTTCTCGGTAATCGTTCCCGTCTTATCCACACACAGCACATTGACTCTGGCAAGTGTTTCGATGCTCTTCATATCGTGAAGCAGTACCTGCTGCTTGGCAAGACGCATGGCACTGACCGCCAATGCAACAGTTGCCAGCAGATACAGTCCCTCCGGGATCATACCGATCACTGCCGCTACCATCGAAGTCACACTGCTCTGGAACGGATCGTGGTTAAAGAAAAAGCTCTGCACTACCAGAATAATACCAATCGGAATGATCGCAATACCGACCCATTTGACCAGCTTATCCAGTGCACGGATCATCTCTGACTGCTCGCCCTCGCCCATCTTCTTCGCTTCCAGTGTCAGCTTGGAAATATAGGAATCCTCTCCAACCTTGTCAAGTCTGGCATGACACTTGCCGGATATTACAAAGCTTCCAGACATGAGCTGATCTCCTCTGCGCTTCGTGATCTCATCTGATTCACCGGTCAGCAGTGATTCATTCACCTGCACCTCTCCGGCAGACACGATTGCATCTGCACAGATCTGATTGCCTGCACTGAAAATCACGATATCATCCAGCACCAGATCCTCCGAAGCCACCTGCTGCACCTTACCGTCTCGCACTACCTTGGCATGAGGCGCATTCAACATACTCATCTTATCCAATATGTTCTTCGCCCGAATCTCCTGATAAATACCGATTAACGTATTACCAATAATAACCGGCAGAAATGTCAGGTTACGAAATGATCCTACAATGATCAGCAACACCGCCAGCACGAAAAAGATCAGGTTGAAGTAAGTAAATGTATTCTCCCTGACAATATCTTTGGTCGTCTTAGACGGAGCCTCCACAGACAGATTCCGCCACCCCTGCAGCCGATGCTCCATAACCTGATTCGTCGTCAGTCCTTCATGATAATCCGGATCATACCTCTCCGGCGTAATCCGTTCTCTGCGTCTCGGCTGCTCCTCCGCAGTTCGTCTTTTTACTGGTTTCTTACCTTTATGTGCCATAATTATCTATCTTCACTTCCTGTACTTTATCCGACGTTATTTCTCAACATCTTTTTCCATTATACGCCAATTTTCTTTCATGTCTATGAAGAAAGTATGAAACTTTCCTTAATGAATTGTTCAATCATCCTAACGCTACGTCAAGTACCATCATAACCACAAAGCCAAGTGCAAATCCCACCGTTCCTATATTGCTGTGTTCTCCTTCGCTTGTCTCCGGTATCAGTTCCTCCACAACTACGTAGATCATGGCACCTGCTGCAAATGCAAGCAGATAGGGAAGTACCTGTATCAACACATCTTTCAATAATATCGTAATTCCAGCTGCAATCGGTTCTACGATCCCTGATCCCGCTCCGTACAGAAATGCTTTGCCTTTGTTCATGTTCTCTTCACTTCGAAGCGGCATGGATACGATGGCTCCCTCCGGAAAATTCTGGATCGCAATTCCGACTGCCAATGCAAATGCTCCCGCCAGCGTGATATCTGTATGCTCAGCCGCGATTCCTGCAAATACAACTCCCACAGCCATTCCTTCCGGGATATTATGGATTGTCACAGCCATGACCATCTTCATGCTCCGGCTCCAGTTCTTCTTTACGCCTTCCGCTTCTTCCTGTCCGAGGTGCTGATGTGGCACATAACTGTCCATCAGCAGAAGTGTAAGTATTCCAACCATAAATCCGAGTGCCGCCGGGATAAAGCGAAGCTTACCCATGGGCTCAGACATTTCCATAGCAGGAATTAAAAGTGACCACACAGAGGCGGCCACCATAATGCCGGACGCGAAACCCAGAAGTGCTTTCTGGACTCCCGCCCGAATATCATTTTTTAATAAGAACACACATGCAGCACCCAGTGCTGTACCGGCAAACGGTATCATAATACCTAAAAATATATTCATATACTCTCCTGTATTCTCATCTTACATTGTCATCTTATGCCAGATAACAATATCGGTTAATTAAAATATACCAGCTCGTCTTCCGGCTCCTGAATCGGTTCCAAGGATTCCAGTGTGATCACCGGTCCTCTGCCACGGTAAGCACGCTTAAATTCAAAGCCTACTTTACCTCTGGCTCTTACCCAGGTATTGGCTTTCATATCTTCGATTGCCATATGCTTGCAGATAAAGCCAAGGAATGTAATATCATCTGCGCAGCAGGTCATAGCACTTCTTCCAAGTACAAATTCACCCTTCGGAAATCCTTTGGCCTTTCTTGCTCTTCCCTGAATCTCCACAACCTTGCCTTTATACTTTTCCGGGTTGTCCATCATATCTACATACCAGATACCGTAATCCATATCCTCAATCTTAATAACCGGTGCATCCAGATCATAAGGCATCTGATCGCTGAAGATATCTTCAATCTCGCCTTCTGCACCCTCAAAGATAATCTGTGCTCCCTGATTCACTACTTTTACACTTCTGCGGTAACCGGCTAACGGCATATCCTCCGTACAACGGTTAAACAGTACCATATCTGCATTACGCACCATTTCTACAAAAAGCGACTTCATATTGGCAATATACACATCAAATGTACTTGCATCTACGGTTGTGATCTCCTGGATCAGCCCCCAGCCATCCGGCACATCCAGCGCCTCCATCTTGCTGACCGGATACATACCATTGCATTCAAAGATCACACGCTCCGGATGGTACTTATCTTCTACTTCCTGAAGAAATTCCTTTGTCAGTTCTTCCGGATCTTCTACGGTAACAATCTTCGCTTTTGCACGTGCAAGAAGGTCTTCTTCATATTCCTCTTCGCCTTCCTCACACAGAATAATAACCGTCGTTCCGTCTATTTTAAAATACTGTTTATCAATCGTCTGTTTCAGGAAAGAAGTCTTACCACTCTCCAAAAATCCAGTCATCAGATAAACTACTACTCTTGCGTCATCTACCATCTGCATAATCAGTCACCTATACCTCAAATAATTCTGCCAGTGCGTCCTCTTTCAGTTCAGAACCGATTACACAGATGCGTCCTGTGAATTCAGGCTCTCCTGTTCTGACTTCCTGCTCACCCGGAACCATGTCAAAGTAAATCCATTGTCCGTCATCACCTGCAACCATACCTTTTGCTCTCAATACTACACCATAAGTATCGGCTGCATCCAGTGCTGCAAGTTTCACTTTTAATTCTTCTTTATTGAATTTCTTCACAGTCTCTTTGCCCCAGCTTGAGAATACATCGTCTGCATGATGATGTCCATGGTGGTGATGATCATGTTCATGGTCATGGCAGCCACAGGTACAGTTTTCATCATGTTCATGGTGGTGCTCATGGTCATGATGATGTTCGTGTTCATCGTGATCATGGTGGTGCTCATGGTCGTGATGATGTTCGTGTTCATCGTGATCATGGTGGTGCTCATGGTCGTGATGATGTTCGTGTTCATCGTGATCATGGTGGTGCTCATGGTCGTGATGATGTTCGTGTTCATCGTGATCATGGTGGTGCTCATGGTCGTGATGATGTTCGTGTTCTTCATGGTCATGATGGTGTTCGTGCTCGTCGTGGTCATGATCATGGCAGCCACAGGTGCAGTCCTCGCCATGCTCGTGATGATGTTCATGCTCATGGTCATGCTGATGGCGCAGTTCCTCTTCTAACATCTGCTTTTCCAGAGAATCCACATGTTCCATCGTCTCCAGAATCTTAGCACCATCCAACTGTTCGATCGGAGTTGTGATAATTGCCGCATTTGCATTCATCTCACGAAGCATCTTAACAGCCTCTTCAGCCTTGCCTTCCTTAGCCACATCCGTACGGCTCAGGATAATAGCTCCTGCTGTTTCTACCTGATTGCTGTAGAACTCACCGAAGTTCTTCAGATACAGTTTGCACTTATTCACATCTACAACTGTTGTGTAGCTGTTCAATACGATATCTACACTGTCTTTTACATTCTCTACTGCTTTGATCACATCAGACAGCTTGCCAACTCCGGATGGCTCGATCAGAATACGATCCGGATGGTATGTCTCAATTACTTCCTTTAAAGAAGTACCGAAATCACCTACCAATGAACAGCAGATACATCCGGAATTCATCTCTCGGATCTCTACTCCGGCTTCCTTCAGAAACCCTCCATCAATACCGATCTCACCGAATTCGTTCTCGATCAGTACTACCTGCTCGTTCTGAAATGCTTCTTTCAAAAGCTTTTTAATCAACGTAGTCTTGCCGGCTCCAAGAAAGCCGCTGATAATATCTATCTTTGTCATCTTAATACACTCTCCTTTTTTAGTCCTAAACTTTGTTTTAGCACAAATATCACAAAAAGTAAAGCCGCCATCCGTATTCTTTCCTATTATAGAGAAATCGTATCATTCATTTGACATTTCCTCTGAAACTTGGTAGTATAAAAAAGATATTCCTAAACCAGTTTAATAATAAGAAAGAAGGTTACTTATGAATATATTTCTGGATGTTCTCCAGGATACCGTATCAGACAGCCTGCATATGCTGCCTTTTTTATTTGCGGCATTTCTGCTGATCGAGACTCTGGAACATTACTCAACAACATTTATCAATCAGACACTGATAAAGATTAATAAAGCGGGTCCGTTAGTCGGTGCTATCCTTGGCTGTATCCCACAGTGCGGATTCTCCGTTATGTCTGCGAATCTGTATTCCAGCGGTGTCGTATCCCTGGGTACGATGCTTGCTGTCTTTCTGGCGACTTCCGATGAAGCGATCCTGCTTCTGCTCGGTCACCCGGAAAGCGCAGAAAGTATCTGGACACTGTTGACAGCTAAACTGCTCATTGCTGTAATTGCCGGTTATATCACAGATTTATTTCTGGCGAAGCGAATCTCCACACCAAAGCACTTCGGTGATCTCTGCGACCACTGTGGCTGCCATGAACATCACGGCATTGTACTTCCGGCATTCAAGCATACACTGAAGCTTTTTGCATACATTTTTGTATTCTCAGGCTTATTGAATCTGATCATTGCTTATGCAGATCTGCATACACTTTCAACCATTCTGTTAAGCGGGAGCCTGTTGCAGCCATTTCTGGCCGCACTGATCGGATTTATTCCAAACTGTGCAGCATCCGTAGTACTGACAGAATTATACCTTAGTGGAACACTGTCTTTTGCTTCTGTCGTTGCTGGTCTCTGCACCAATGCAGGTGTCGGACTCGTTGTCCTGTTCGAAGTCGATAAAAATCGTAAAGAAGACCTTAAAATCGTAGGTCTCCTTTACTTCTTTGCAGTAGCAGCCGGACTGATCCTCTCTATTTTTTAAGAGGCTGTCCGGTCATCTGCTCATGTTCACTTTTAATCTCATGATATAATCTTACAGAATCCCATTCCTGATTCACCGGTGTCAGCACCGCTTTTAACGGTATATGCACTCTTTCTTTGCGCAGATAATTAAGCAGCAGATCCATCTGCCTGCCAAGCTGGCACATCACCAGCATCTCATCGTCAAAACTTTCCAGAACTTCCTGTTTACAATCGCCATCCGGTACTTCCAACGATGCCTCAAAAAGAGTACGGATTGCTCTTCCGTAGTCTTCTTTAGCAACCATCTTTACTCTTATCCCATGCATTCCGCAAAATGCCTGGATCTTATTCTTTCTCTTTCTATCCGTAAAATTATAAATCAATATCGTAGGTTTTACTGACATACCGCTGTCTCCAATGCAATCTCCATCATCTGTCTGAATCCATTCTGTCGTTCTTCGGCGCTGAGCGATTCTCCATTTACGATCGAATCCGATACGGTAAATATTCCCAGTGCTTTCACCCCAGCCCGTGCTGCCTCACAGTATAATGCATAGCTCTCCATCTCTATGCCAAGCACGCCAAGCTCTGCCCAACGTTTCCATTCCGGAGTCTCTGTATAAAACAGATCTGAAGACAATACATTGCCCACATGACTGACTGCATGCAATCGGTCAGCAGCTTCTTTTGCTGTACTTAAAAGACTGAAATCCGCGATCGCACTGAATGTGCCCGGCAGCTGATACTGATGTGCATAATTACTGTCTGTGCAGGATGCCTGCGCCATAATAATATCTCCCAACAGAATATCTCCCCGTATTGCTCCACAGGAACCAATCCGAATCAGATTCTTCACTCCATATACGTGGATCAACTCATGACTGTATATTCCCATTGAAGGCATTCCCATGCCCGTCCCCATAACAGAAATGCGCTTTCCTTTATATGTTCCGGTATATCCAAACATATTCCGTACTGAATTAAACTGAACCAAGTCTTCCAGATAGGTTTCTGCAATGAACTTCGCCCGGAGCGGATCTCCCGGAAGCAGAATTGTCTCCGCAATATCGCCTGGATTTGCTGTATTATGTGGTGTAGCCATAATTATACCTCCCTGTGTTCAAATTAACTATAGTATACCACAGAGGGATTAATCCAGTCCTGCTCTTTTCGATAGTTTTATCCCCACTAATCTTCTTTTCGCTCACTCGTCCCCAGAATACCCAATTCCGACCGGTATTTGGCAACCGTTCTTCTGGATATCTGAAATCCTTTTTCCACCAGCATATTTGCAATTTTCTGATCACTGAGCGGCTTCTTTTTATTTTCCTGCTCAATGATTTTCCTTAAATTTTCTTTGACATCATCGGGCGTGTCCTCCCCCTCTCCAATTGTTTTGGAGAAAAAATAACTTAGCGGAAACAGACCATAATCACACTGTACATATTTGTTCTTTATCGCCCGGCTCACCGTAGACACATGCATATCTACTTTAGGCGCAATATCAGCCAGACGCATTGGAACCACCCGGCCACTGCCAAATCGGAAGAATAATTCCTGCCATTCCACGATTGCACTGGCAACCTGCTGAAGTGTACTGTTTCTCTGATCCACGCATTTAACCGCCCATTTCACCTGTTCCACTTTATTTTTAATATAGCTGATGGTTTCTTTCGATATCTTTTCCGTTTCGAGTATCTTCAGATAATAAGGATTGATCGTCATTCTCGCAGATGCAGATTCATTCACCATAATTTCCGGCTTGTCATCATGCCAGACCACAAATACATCCGGATGTACATATTGCAGATTTTCCATTTCCGCAAATCCATTTGCCGGCTTAGGATTCAGGCTGTATATGATATCGGCTGCAGACTGTACTTCCTCTACCGTACATCCAAGCATATTTGCGATAGAGCTGAAACGCCGTTTGGCAAACAACTCGATACATTCTTTAATAATCCGTATAGCAATTGTCTCTTCAGGACACATTCTAATGATTTGTATAATCAGACACTCTTCTATATTTCTTGCCGCTATTCCTGCCGGTTCACATGCCTGCAATATCTCTATATATTCTTTCAGTTCATCTGTTGTCAGCTTTAATTCTCCGGCTAAATCGCTCAAGTCAACATCAAGATATCCCTTGCGGTTTAATGATTTAACCAGATAGTAAAATACATCTTTTTTATACTTTCCTTTACACAATGGTACCAGTTGCATCATAAGATAATCTTCCAGCGTATCTTCTGTTATCAGATACGGTGCTTCGTCTTTCTCATCCTGCTGATCCTCGCCCGCATATGTTCCTGCGATCTGATAATTATGTTCTCTTTCCCACTGCCATTGTTCTTTTAGTTCTTTTTGCCGGCTCAGATAATCTTCATCCAAATCAACCATCGGATTATTTTCAATAATCTCTTTCAAAAAATCTTCTGTTTCCTCCATGCTCATTTCTAATACATGAACTGATTGGAGCATTTTTTTGGATAAATTCTGTTTCTGTTGTAAGCCATGTTGCATCTCCAGTTCCATATCACACCTCATATTTTTTCATATCTCTTCCAAACTAATCATAGTAATTTCAAATAGTTTATGATATAATACTTTACAGTAAAACATATAGACAGAAAGGAGTAACTCTTATGAGCAATAAAAACTCTAAATTACTTATTGTTATGTGGTTTCTCTTGATTCTGATCTTTCTCGCAAGGAAGTTCCACCTCGCATCATTTGCCGCCTTGTTTTCGATTGCATTCTTCATTACTTTACTTCTTGCGATCAACAACCGCAACAAAACTTCCATGGATCAGGACAACAAGAAGTCTGACAAAGATCATAAATAAAATGTAGAAAAGAGATTTACAGTCACGCTCTGCAAATCTCTTTTCCGGAAAGTATGTGTTAACAAGTTTAGGATTGTAATAGATACTTTTCAATTGCTTCTGCAATACCATCCTCTGTATTCTTTTTAGCAATATGTTTAGCGCTTTCTAAAGCTGCTTGCTCTCCATTCTCCATAGCATATGATTCTCCTGCGTATTTTAACATACTCACATCATTTTCGCTATCACCAAAAGCCATTACTTCGAATGATTCAACTCCTAATAAGGTACACAGTCCTTTTAGCGCTTCGCCCTTTGTTGCCAATCGATTATTGATTTCCATATTGTCATAACACTCAATGTATTGAATTGCCAGTTCATCGCGGATCGGCTGCAACTGCTCCATGATCTCATCAAACATAACTCTTGGCATTCCATCCACATTAAACTTTTCTACTGTTTTCCCTGATACTTCCTTGTACAAATCATTGCAATGACGATTATACTCGTTTCTCATCTGTAAAAACTGTTGTGGCATTTTTTCAAATCTTTCTACTGTCCAGTTATGATCAACCCACGCTCTGCCTTCACAATACACTTCTAACGCAATCGGATATTTAAGCACTACACTTAATATCTTCTCAGCGATATCCGGCGATATTTCCCGACTTACAATTCGTTCATGGCTGTGCCTGTCCCATACTGCACTTCCATTTGCAGATATGGCATATTTCACATATCCTAATTCTTTCGCCACTGGTTCGATCAGTGCCATTGGGCGTCCGCTCGCCAGTACAATTTCAATTCCCTGCTCTGCGCATCTACGCAGAGCAAGTTTATTACGTTCAGATATGTATATATGACTGCTGTCAACTAGTGTACCATCAACATCTAACGCGATTAATTTAATATTCATCCTAGTCCTCTGGATATACAATTGCGTTCTTGATTACTGCACCTGAAGCATGCTCCAGAATTGCTTTCTCAATATCCTCAATCTGATATTCATTCTGTACAAAATCATCAGCAGAAATTGCATTCATCTTCAGCATCTCAAATGCTGCATTAACATGAACTGGTGTTGTATGGAATACACCCTTAATCGTAATCTGTTCATAGTGAAGTTTTGTTGTATCAACCGGTACTGTAAGGCCTTTCTTTGTTCCGCCGAAGCAAAGTACGAATCCACCAGGTCTTGCCATATTCATTGCGATTGACCAAACTTCCGGAATACCAGCAGCTTCGATTGCCGCATCTACGCCTCTTCCATCTTCTGTCAGATCTTTAACTGCCTGTGCCTGATCTTCCACATCTTTGATATTGATAACTTCCTGTGCTCCCAGTTTTTTAGCCAGGTTCAGACGCACATCAGAAAGGTCACATGCGATTACTCTTGCTCCTCTGAGGTAGCACATACGGATAAACATCAATCCGATCGGTCCACATCCGTTAACACAAACTGTATCTCCCAGTTCGATCGGCACGTTTGCTGTTCCATACAGTGCACATGACAATGGCTCAAGAAGTGCTGCCTGTTTGTAGCTCATTGAATCAGGCATATGGAACATGTTCTGTTCAACGATCGGCTTCGGAATCAGCTGATACTGCGCATATGCACCATTCTTAAACTGATTCTGGATCAGATCTGGACACATAGACTGAAGACCTTTCTTACAGTAGTAACATTTTCCACAAGGAGCACTATTATGTGCAACTACTCTGTCACCTTTTTTAAATTTTGTTACTCCTTCACCAACTGCCTCTACGATACCTGATGCTTCATGTCCCATTGAGAATGGTGGCTCATAGCGGTATCCTCTTTTATATGTTTTTACGTCAGTTCCACAAGTCAGTGTTACTTTGTTCTTAACAACAACTTCGCCCGGTCCCGGTACTGGTACTGGTGCCTCTTCAACACGAATGTCCTCTGGTGCATAAAAACTTACTTTTTTCATGATTTTTCTCCTTTTCTGTGATGCTTTTATAATGCTTTATTAATAACGTAATCACTCAGGCATTCCAGCTGAATGCACATAGTCACTGCTCCCGGATCAAGTTCTCCAACCCCCTTATTGGTCTGATAACTTGCACGTCCCTTTACAGCTTCCATCTCTTTTGTATGATCTCTTCCCTGCTGAGCACCCAACTTTAACGCTTCCATTACGCCCTTTTCATCCTCGCCTTCATCAACTGCTTTCTTATAGCTTTCCAATCCTTCGTATAAGCTGTCGATCATTGTCTTCCAACCCGGCTGTGCTTTGCCGCGATCCATGATCGCATCAAGTTCTGCCTTCAGCATCGTATACAAGCTTTCAATATCCAACACATCTACATCCTTCAATGCTTTCGATGCAGCAATATAGCCGCTTCCATACAGCACTCCTGAAGATCCGCCGATTCCGGACATTAAAGTCATTCCAATCTTACGCAACATCGATGATAATTCCATTGTCTTCAATTCCTCTTTGATAGACATCACTTTTTGGAATCCTGAATTAAGATTAACCCAATGATCGCCGTCACCAGTCTTTGCATCCAATGCAGTTACGTAGTCACCGCTTTTTTCGATTTCTACCGCAGTTATCTCAAGATATTCCACGTAATCTGCAGCAGTCAGTTTAAATGCCATTTCTACACACCTTCCTTCCAGGCTGCTGTATCACACGGTGCCAGAAGATATTCTTTCAATTCATCATCTAATCGAAGCATTGACACTGATGCACCAGCCATTTCTAACGCTGTCATATAGTTACCTACCATATATTTTACAGGCGTAATTCCTTTCGCCCGAACTCTCTTATCTATTTCACCAGCAAGAATATACAGTTCCATGAGTGGTGTTCCACCCAGACCGTTTACCATGATCGCTGCTTCTTTTCCTGTGTAATCCAGATCAGAAGTGATCTTTTCAACCATGATATCTGCAATTTCTGCTGCACTCTTCATTGTTATCTTTTCAATTCCAGGTTCTCCATGGATACCCATACCAAGTTCCATCATACCTTCTTCGATTACGAAGCCCGGAGCTCCTACTCCCGGTAAGATACAACTGGATAATGACACTCCAAAGGATCTCACATTATCTGCTACTCTCTGCGCAATCTCAGCTACTTCGTCTAACGAACCGCCAGCCTCTGCCGTTGCACCTGCGATCTTATGTACAAAAACAGTTCCTGAGATTCCTCTTCTACCAGTTGAAAATGTACTTTCCTGAACAGCTACATCATCTCTGACAATGACTTTCTTTACTTCTACATCAAAATCCGCTGCCAGATCAGCAGCCATCTCAAAGTTCATAATATCACCGGAATAATTCTTTATAATTAACAGTACGCCTTTTCCACTATTCGCATGTTCAATTCCATTTAATATTCTCGCCGGATCCGGTGATGCAAATACATTGCCTGCTACCGCCGCATCAAGCATTCCTTTACCAACATATCCGGCATGTGCTGGTTCATGACCACTTCCACCGCCTGATACAAGTCCTACTTTTTCTGTTTTATTTTTTCTATAAATTACTTCCCCTTCGCTGTCATATGCAACATTCGGATTAACAGCTGCAATTCCGGTAAGCATATCACTGACAACATTATCTGCCTGATTCATTATTTTTTTCATAACTCTGCCTTGCCTTTCCCTCAAAAACCTCATTATCAATCCCCATCTCCCTGTAAATTTTAGGAAGCGGTACGTACTTATTTGTCGTCTTTAACAGTAACGCAACAGCAAATCCGGCCAGACTAAGCAACCAGCTTTTTGAAAAAATTCCAAATCCCAGCATCACTGCTGCTATAATAATTCCCAAATACCATATAGTATATTTTGCTTTCATCGTCTGCCCCTTTCTGCTCTGGTGGATGCTTGCGGTCAGCATATTAATGAGCCCTTACTGACCGCAATATCCTGTATTGTATTTTCGATTAAGCCTTTAATCCTAATACGTCTCTGAAATATACGATCTGTTCATCACTGAGGCAATCCAGATTTTCATATCCCACAACGGAAGCAGCCCGGATATTTACATCGCATACATCTTCTACATATACTGTCTTCAAATAAGCATCATAGATACTCTCTCCTATTGAGATCAATCCATGTTTTCCAAGGATCGTAGCATATGTTCCTTTCAGTCCTTCAACTGCTGACTGTCCAAGCTCAATGCTTCCCGGCTCCTCAAACGGAACAACTTTACAATATCCACCATACATCATAGATTCAAAGATAACTGGTTTTACCGGTACTCCCAGGCAAGCAAATGCTGCTGCATTGTGTGCATGAGTATGGCAAATTGCTGTTGCATCTTCTCTCTCTTTGTAAATAAGTAAGTGCATTGGAGTCTCACTACTTGGAGTAAAATTCTTTCTGTTTTCAATAATATTTCCGTCCAAGTCTACTACAAGCATATCTTCTGCATTAAAGTTATATCTTGACTCTGCATGTGGTGTGATTACTACCAGTCCGCTCTCTCTGTCAATCTGGCTGAAATTTCCACCACCATGATGACAAAGCCCTGTCTCTTCTGCTAACCGAGATACGCGGAGCACCTCTTTTTTTAATTCTTCCAGCATAGTGCATTCTCCTTAATTCTTAATACTTAATCTATTTACCTTTACTATGATTACTCTTCAATCCATCCCATACGAACTGCTGCTACATGCTCTTCTTTCTTCTGAGCCTTGAAGTAATATACAGCCAGTGCGATGAAGATTGCCAGTACACCAAATCCCACAATATTTCCTCTGAGAACTTCAACAATCATCCAACGGATCTCTGCGATATCCATTCCCCACCAAGCAAGCTGCTGTCCATCTACCAGAATGTTTGATGATCCTGTTGAAATAGCAAGATCAGTCAACATTGGTGCGAAGTCAGAAGCTGACCAGCAAAGGATCGGAACCATTACATATGAAGTCGCGAGCATCTTTAACAGGTTACCTTTGCATGCTACGAATGCTGCTGCACATACACATACGTTCATCAAGTTACCAAATGGAAGAACTGTATTGCCTGGCAGAACCATAGCAACGATCAATGCTACTGGAATTGTAAAGATAATTGCAACCCAGATCTCCGGGTTGCCTGCAAGGATAGGCCAGTCCAAACCGATTGCCATTTCTCTTCCAGGGAATTTCTTTTTAATAAACTCATTCGCTGCATCAGAAATAGGTGTCAATGCTGTCATAAATAATTTAGATACCATCGGGAACAGCGTCAGTGCTGTACCAGCTTGAACACCTGTAAGCAGAGCGCCTACTCCCTGTCCACCAATCAGACCTACGATAGTCCCTACGATAAATCCTAATACATGGTTCTCTCCGAAGATACCAATTTTCTGTTTTAATGTCTGAGCATTCAGTTCATAACGGAAAAATGGAATCTTATCCAGCAGTTTTGCAAATGGATAAAAGAAAATATTACTCAAAAACATCGGGTGCGGCATTGAAACGCCCGGAACACCTGTAAGTTCTGTAATCTGATTCTTTGTTGCATCACCATTCTTCAGTTCGAGAATAATCTGTGCAATAGCTACTACGAAACCAGCAGCTGCACTTCCCGTTACAGAAGACACGATAAATGCTGTAAAGATCTTATTCGCTACGTTCCACATATCTACATTCAATGTCTTAGTCCAGCCAAGAATCAACATAATTACATTAATACCGATCTGCACCGGGAACATTACGAATGCGTATTTCCACGACCAGCAAAGTCCGAGTGCCGGTGCCCAGCCCATATCAAGTGCTGTCAACTGTACGCCTGTATTTTCCACAAAACTCTGAGCAGCCACACCAACTGTATCGCTCATGTAACTAATTACGAGGTTAATACCTGTAAGTGCAACACCAAGTGTCAGACCCGCTGAAATAGCTTTTCCCGGTTTCAAACCTACGATTAAACCGATGATAAAAATAATGATTGGTAAAAATACCGCTGCACCCATATCCAGGATGCTCTGAAATACTACTTGTAAAGTTTGCATGATTCCCTCTTCCTTTCTTTTCCTTTGTTCTTCGCTGTTCTCATCACTACTTAAGTTTTAACAACTCAACAATCTGCTGCATCGCCTGATCCGCTCCAATACCAGTCAGAAATGGAATTCCGCTCACTGTCGGAATCGGGTATTCTTGCTGCCCTCTTGCCATTGGTGTAACAGATACATACAGATCAGCTGTGTTCATAAACATATCCAGTGATTTGATATCAACCGCTTCTGCTTTTGCTTTTCCAGATAACCCCATGTCATCCAATCGTCCATTAATCTTGGTAGCTGTTGTCGCTGACGTTGCAATCCCTCCACCACATGCTACAATAATAGTTTTCATACAACATTCTCCTTTCTACTATAATCTTGACTGATTCGCATTTGCGTTCCCGTCCATCTGCCCTTATTAATAGCAAAATGCGTGCCAACTTTTCCAACACCCCGAAAACCCTTTAATTTCCACCCATTTCAGATCACTTATACACTATAGTCAATTTATTCAACGCATTTCGTCTTACTGTTTAATTAGTGTATAAACAAGACTTTATTTTTATTAAATTCGTGCTATAATATAGGAAATTTTGTGTTTTTCGACACTTCTCACTTTTTGGCACGTTTTTTGCTGTATATTTGTTATGAAAATACATGTCAAAGGCGCATTACAATCAACCAAATAAAGGAGTGTATTATGGACGAATTTAGAATTGAAGACCTATTGGATGAAAACCTGATTTTTATGAATGAAGAAGCTCCAGATTACGAAACGCTTCTTCATAACTTATCAGACAAACTCGAAGAGAAGGGCTATGTAAAAGAGGGATATGCTGATGCTGTCATTAGAAGAGAACAGATATATCCGACCGGACTTCCTACTAATATTATGAAAGTAGCTGTACCGCATGCAATCGAAAGAGACTATGTATTAGAACCACGTGTACTTGTTGCTACATTAAAAGAGCCTGTTGCGTTCAAAGAAATGGGTGATGGTGTAAGAGACGTTATGGTAGATATTGTGTTCCTTCTTGCTGTCTGCGGTTCCAACGACCAGCTTACTATTCTGCAGAAGATCGTAGGACTGTTCTCAGAAAGCGATGCAATGGCTGAACTCAAGCAAGCCTCAACAACATCCGAGCTTTATAAAGTACTTACACATTATTTATCAAACTGAAAGATTGGTGATTCTTATGAATGAAACCAAAATATTTGAATATGTTCTTCAAACAGTTAATAAAGAAAAATTAGCTGAAATACTAACCCACCACACTCTTGGCGGCGTGACTGCATCAGATATCGAGGAACATTTTCACATTAGCCGTGCTAATGCCAGTGCCTATCTGAATAAATTGGTGACACAAAAGCTGCTTATAAAGGTTGACAGCCGACCGGTTCACTTTTTTCCTGCCGACCTGATCAATCTGTATGTATCGGACAATTCATTACAATATACATATACCGTAGATGAGTTTTTCAAAAATGTGACCAGCAAACAGGATGTCTCTGCTCATTCCAGTGCTTTCGATGCACTGATCGGACACGATGGTAGTCTGGCTACCCAGATTGAAACAGCCAAAGCTGCTATTGTGTATCCTCCGAACGGGCTTCACTCCCTGCTAATTGGAGAAAGCGGAACAGGTAAAACTCTGTTCGCGCGAACGATGTACAATTATGGGCGGGAAGTGTTGAATAAGAGTAAAAAAGATTTTCCATTTGTTGAGTTCAACTGTTCGGATTACTATCATAATCCACAGCTCCTTATGTCCCATCTGTTTGGTCATATCAAAGGAGCATTCACGGGCGCAGTATCAGAAAGTCCCGGATTGGTTGAACAGGCAGATGGCGGAATCCTGTTTCTTGACGAAATACACCGGCTACCTCCGGAAGGACAGGAATTGCTTTTTTACCTGATAGATACCGGCTGTTATCGGAAGCTTGGAGAAACTTCGAGTATGCGCAAAGCTTCTTTGCGTATTATCGGTGCCACTACAGAGGATCCAAAAAATGTTCTGTTAAAAACATTTACCCGAAGAATCCCTCTTACGATTCAGCTACCTTCCTATCGTGAAAAAAGTATTTCTGAAAAGCTGGAAATCATAGAGCATATTTTTGTACGCGAATCAAATATCACGTTAAAATCATATGTAGTCAATACCAATATCATAAAGGCACTCTGTGCTTATCCGTTCACAGAGAATATTGGTCAGCTTTCTTCTGAAATTAAAGTATTATGCGCAAGATCCTATCTGAACAATACAAGCAATCAGGAAGAATTGATGGTTTCGTTCGATTTGCTGTCTCCAGCCATCAGAGATTATTACAATCAGGCAGATACGGAATCTCTATCTTTCCCAAGTCGATATGAGACACAATATACTGTATTTTCTGCTAACAAAGAACCACGACAATACAATAAGCTTTATGACGAAAAAGCTTATTATACTCTGATGAAACGCATTGATCAATGTACTTCTGAAGGATATACTACGCAGCAGATTAATAACGAATTATCTTCTGATATTCAGAATTACTGCGACTCTATTTTAAAACAGTTTTATAACCAGAATCTTCACAAAGAAGAATTGTACAAAATTGTTGGACAAGAACTAGTAGATTTTACATCTGATCTGGCTCAAAACACTTTTTCTGAGCTCAATCTGGAGATTAACCAGAAAAATATTCTGGTTCTGTCATTTCATTTTAGATTTTTATTGGAACGAATGGCATCCAGGAAAGAAATCTCAGAAAAAGAGATTTCTGTATTAAAGAAAACGGCTTCCAAAGAAATCGAAATTGCCCAGAAGTTTGTCACAAACTTCGAACAGCATTTTCAGATTCAGATTCCGAAAAACGAAGAATATCTTGTTGCTTTAATTTTCGCTAATATGAGAGATACTTCCTACGAAGACAGACCAGGACTTATCATTATTGCGCATGGTTCCAGTACTGCATCGAGCATTGCAAATGTATGCAATCGTTTGATGGAATGTTCCTTTGTAAAAGCAATTGATGTTCCTTTAGAACAAAAACTACCTGATACTTACCAAAATGTTCTTCGGGAAGTTCGTAGTGTCAATCCTACAAAAGGTGCTTTATTATTAGTTGATATGGGATCCCTGACAACCTTCGATGAAAAACTGACGTTGGAAACCGGAATTCCTGTACGTGCAATTCCAAATGTAACTACACTGATGGCGTTGGATATCACGCGAACTCTTTTAGGATGTGACGCTAATATCAACACCATTTACAACAATTATATGGTAAATAAGCCAACGGAACCTCCTAGAAACAAACATGTTGCAAAAGAACCCGCAATCATCACCATGTGTGCATCCGGTCTAGGAACCAGTGTTGCCTTTCAAGCTATGATTGAACAGGAATTAAATCATTATAACCTTAACAACATACAAGTTTTAGCGGTGTCACTCTCTGATATACAAACAAACTCCACACAATATCAGGGGATTTGCTCAGAATTCAATCTATTAGCATGTGTAAGTAATCTGGAAATTCCAATGGATATACCGTTTTTCCATATATCCAGTTTGATTTCTGCGACGGGGAAAGAATATTTTATTGATTTTTTGCGTTCTGCGCTTACCGAAATCCAAGCACCTGTTACTCAGAAAAAACAAGTTGAAACAGTTCAGGAAGAATGTGAAAAATTTCTGACCAAAAGTGTAATGTATTTAAATCCTTCTGCTGCGGTTCAGTATTCCGAAGAATTTTTGAACACTTTAGAACTACCGCAGATAAAAAACAACAGATCCTGCCATCTTGCATTATTACTCCATCTTGGATTTATGCTGGAACGCTGTATCTGCAAACAGGCAATTGTCTTCGACAATGAAACCAAATATATTCAGCAAAACAAATCTCTCTTTGATCTTCTCAAAAAGAACATTTCTTTGCTGAGCACCCCTTTTGATATATCAGTCAATGACGCTGAATTATGCTATATAATAGTAACCCTTATTCAATACTCAGATTCCGGTAATTCATAATTCCTACATAATTCAGCTATCCTGATATAGTGTCTCCATAACATGAGCCGATCGTATATTCTACGGTCGGCTCATGTTGTTCATCAAAGAAGTCCTGCTCTTTCCCGAAATTCTTCGATTGAAGATGCTTTTGCAGCGATTAAAAGCCATTTTTTCAGCACTTCTATATCCTCTTCTGTCTTTACCCGATTCCATATTTCATCTGGAATTTCTCCAAGTTCTAAAAGAATCATAACTATATCTTCTTTTCTTCCTGCCGCTTTCGCATCTGCTATTTTCTCCCTCTCTCTCGTAATCCCTTTCATATACTGTGCCTCCATTTCCGCATTTGATCGTATTGATTCGATAATCTCATGGAGTCTTTTAAGACGCGGATCACTGTTTTCTTCCAATACTTCTTCAGAGCTGTTCTCTACGTAATGCAAAAAATTAATCAGCGTCGAGTCTTCTTCCTCATCATTCATGCCTTTTGTATTTAATATAATCTTAGAAGTCTCATCACCTAATTCCAGATCATCAACTTCCAGACAACGATTGCTGAAAGAATATCGATATTGACCATAGCCATACAGATCAAAGCCACATATAACAACTATCACCGATGGTTTTAACTTATCAAAACTCTCTTCCCCACTTTTCAACATCGGTGCATCAATCAAGCTCTGATAAAATCTGGTACGTTTCGGAATATTGCCGCGTTTTCTCTTTTGCATTTCCACATCATAAACGGTACCCTCTTCAGTCTCCACATAGAAATCCAGTCTGGCGCCACGCTTTCCCGGCAGGTTATGTATTACTTTCTGGTTCTCCCGCCATCTTATCTCCTTAATGTGAATCCCCATTGCCAGTTCCAGAATAAGCTTACAGCTTTCCAAATCTTCCGTTACTACATCAAACATATAATCATCCACAAGATCTAACTCTCCGAATGATTTTTCCTGCTCATAATTCTCCATCAGATTATCATTCATTCTTTTGTCCATTCATTTCCTCCTCATTATATAATAGTTTCATTTATATTGCAATATCCATGGATTATCCAATGCAAAAATGTTTCAAATACGATTTTACCGTTTCTCGGTAATTTCATATTTTCTATGTATTTTTAATGGTTTTCGCCTTTTCTATTAGATTACATATATACTACATGTACATATTCTATTCGTCAACTATTATTTTCAACTTTTTCTTGTTTTTCGATTGAATCCATGTCGGCTACATGCTAAAATCTATTCAGAACATTTTGGAGGTCACAACATTATGAATGCAAATCATTTTATAATAAAGCATGCTTCCCAGGAAGATATCCCAGCTCTTGCAGCCGTTGAAAGGGAATGCTTCCCGGCTGCAGAAGCAGCATCCGAAGAAGAGATCGCCGCCAGAGTACATGCATATGGAAAGCATTTCTGGCTTCTCTTCGAAAGCGAAAAGCTGATTGCTTTTGTGGACGGTATGACGACGGATCAGGCTGATCTGACCGATGACATGTACGAGAACGCGAGCCTGCATGACGAGAACGGCGCTTGGCAGATGATCTTCGGTGTGAATACGATCCCTTCCTATCGCAGACAGGGACACGCAGGTCTTCTGATCCGCCAGGCAATCGAAGATGCCAGAACCCAGAGACGTAAAGGTCTCGTTCTCACATGCAAAGAAGCATTGATTCATTATTACGCCAGCTTTGGATTTGAAAATGAAGGTATCTCTGAATCAGTACACGGTAATGTCACCTGGTATCAGATGCGTCTGACATTTCCTGAAAAATAACCGCTATCAGTTTTCACACGGAGGTCTCTCATGAAAGAAAAAATCGGCATCACAGCCTGCTCTGATCCCATGAAGCCTGAATTTCAGTCCAATATGGATCGGCTGTGCGCTATTTTAAGTGATGTTGGATATGAACCAGTCATCAGTAATTGTATATATCCTAAAATATATCCCGAAGCATATGGTCTTCATGGCACAGGAGCAGAACGCGCTGCGGAATTAATGAAACTATATACAGATCCTGCGATCACATCGATCTTCGACATATCCGGCGGAGATATGTCCAATGAACTGCTGCCTTATCTGGACTTTGAAGTAATCCGAAGCTCTGAAAAAAAGTTTTACGGATACAGTGATCTGACTACGATTTTAAATGCTATTTATACAAAAGCAGGCAAAGAAGCAGTTCTTTATCAAATCCGCAACCTTCTTTATCGACACAGTGAGGTGCAGCGCCGCGATTTTATCAACACACTGCAAAAGAATGGTAATGATCTCTATAATCTGGATTATCATTTCATCCAGGGTACTGCTATGGAAGGTGTTATGATCGGCGGTAATATCCGCTGCTTTCTGAAGCTTGCCGGAACCGAATATATGCCGGATCTTCACAATAAGATTCTTCTTCTGGAAGCACTGAATACGAGCGTCCAACAGCTCATCACCTTCTTAAGCCAACTAAAGCAGCTTCATGCATTTGATCAGGTGAACGGCATTCTGCTCGGTACATTCACTAAGATAGAAAAAGAGCAGGTACAGCCGGATGCAGTCACGCTGGTCAAAGAATTTGCCGGATCAGAGCTTCCGATTGCTAAGACTGCTTACATTGGGCACGGTTCAGATTCCAAAGGAGCCGTCATTGGCAGATACTATTGCTTTTAAAAATCTGTAAAACTAAAAAATACTTATACCACAAGGAGACTACACTATGAAGATTACCATGTTAGGAACAGGCAATGCCCTGGTAACAGAGTGTTACAACACCTGTTTTGTATTAGAAGATGAAGGAAAATATTTTATGATAGACGGAGGCGGCGGCAACGAAGTGCTCAAGCAGTTGAAGCGTGCCGGGCTAAACTGGATGGATATGCGTGATATCTTTGTCACGCACAAGCATATCGACCACATTCTCGGCATCGTCTGGATGATGCGCCTGATCTGCCAGAATATGAATAAAGGAACGTACGAAGGTGATGCATTTATTTATGGGCACGATGAAGTGATCGCACTTCTAAAAGATATGGCAGAGAAATTATTACAGCCAAAGCAGATAAAAATGATTGGGGATCGTCTGCATCTGATCACAGTTCATGACGGTGAGACCAGAAAAATCATGGACAGAGATGTTACATTTTTCGATATTCATTCTACCAAAGCGAAGCAATATGGCTTCACCCTTAATATGGGCAACGGAGACAAATTCACCTGCTGCGGTGATGAGCCTTATAATAATGCGGAGCGCCCATACGCTGAGAACAGCAAGTGGCTGCTGCACGAAGCATTCTGTCTCTACAGTCAGGCAGACCGTTTTTCGCCTTATGAGAAACACCATTCTACGGTAAAGGATGCCTGTGAGCTTGCCGAAGAATTACATGTACCAAACCTCCTCCTTTACCATACAGAGGATAAAAATATTACCCGTAGAAAAGAATTATATACCGCGGAAGGAACCGAGTATTACCACGGTAATCTCTACATTCCGGAAGATCTGGAAACAATAGAATTATAAGAAATTATAAGATCTGATGAAATCCCCTGATATACCAAATCTACTTCTATGTATACCAGGGCAGGATCACACTCCTGCCCCGGTACGGGATGGTATATCAAGCTATGCGAAACGTCACTTTATAATGCCAGGGTCAAAAGGTCTAAATCCTTATGCAGTTGCCGGAAGTACACGTGACAGGAATGTCTGTGTTCTTCTCTCTTTTGGTGCAGTGAAGATCAGTTCCGGCTTTCCTTCTTCTACCACACAACCATCTCCCATGGCCGCCAATTCCTTTTTCTTCGGAATGATCTTCTCCACAACTTGTTCAATGCGGCGGCTGCACACAACACATTTCATACCTATCTATCCTCTTTACCTTTTTGCTCTTAGTATATCCAGCCTGATTCTTCCTATCTATCTTCCTCTCGTTAAACAAGGTCAAATCCATGTAAAGTGCAAGCACGATTGCTGCCCGACGTTCGACATGAATTTATCTTGTACTCTGCCTTTTCGCAGCCAAATGTGATAGAATAATAGAAATAAATTCATCATCCCACAAAGGAAAGGAGCATAATATACATGAAATTTCATATGCCAGTAAAAGTATATTGCGAACACGACTGCGTGAAAACTTACAGCGACGAATGGACCTCTCTCGGACGCAAAGCCCTGATCGTAACCGGACGCAGTTCCGCGAAAAATGGAGCTCTTGCTGATGTGACTGATTCATTAAATGCACATCAGATCTCCTACTGTATCTTCGACCATACCGAGGAGAATCCTTCAATAGAAATGGTTATGCAGGTACGCGACATGGGTATCCGCGAAAATGTCGACTTCGTCATCGGTATCGGCGGAGGGTCTCCAATGGATGCAGCCAAAGCAATTGCCCTTATGATCTATCACAAAGATAAGGATGCCGACTATCTCTATCAGCAGGGAGACAGCACCGCGCTTCCAATCGTAGAAGTTCCTACAACCTGCGGAACCGGTTCTGAGGTGACACCGATTTCCGTGCTAACAATCCACGCCAAACGCACCAAGTCCAGCATCCCACACCGTATCTTTCCACAGTATGCATTAGTGGATGGCAAATATCTGGCAAGCGCGCCTAAGAAGATCCTGGTAAATACATCTGTAGATTCACTTGGTCATCTTATCGAAAGCTATATCAATCTTGGTGCAAGCCCGTTCAGCCGTATGATCTCAGAATATGGTATGGCACTCTGGAAAGATGTAAAACCTGCCCTTCTGAGCGATCATGTAACAGATGAAGACCGTGACCGCATGATGCTCACCTCCACACTTGCAGGTATGGCAATCACCCATGCCGGCACAACCCTGCCACATGGTTTAAGCTATTTTCTCACTTACGAGATGCATATTCCACACGGACAGGCTGTGGGATATTTCCAGCCGGGCTATGTAGCCGCTGCCGCTCCTGAGACACAGGCAAAAGTTCTGGAATTGATTGGCTGCAAAGATATCGCTGAATTCACCACTCTGATCCACACTCTGCTCGGACCACTCGAAATAGCACCGGATATGGTCGATACCGCCATTAAAGGTATCATGGCAAACGAACGCAAATTAAAACCAGTACCATACGAAGTAACCGAAGAAACGCTTCGCAAATTCTTCGAGATGGCAATGTAACACAACAACAGGGCAGATCAAAAGATCTGCCCTGCCATAATATCTATATACCTTATAGACTCACCATTATTTTACCTTACCCATATACCAGACAATCCGGCCTTTGATATCATCGATCTTCACCGTACCTATCTCACGCGAATCTCTGGATATCTCCCGGTTATCACCAAGCACAAAGACCTGCTTATCATCTACCACCAATGGATAGGTAATATCATCTGACTTTGCATTAGTCTCACCGATTGCCTGTTCTGTCACCAGTTCTTCTCCATTGACGTAGATCTTGCCATTCTGGATATTCACTGTATCACCGGCCACTGCCACAATACGTTTCACATATTCTTCGCCATTCGGTCGTTTGATCGCGACAACATCTCCCACACGATATTCGGTATTCTTCCTTTTATATATCACCACATCCTGGTCATGCAATGTCGGATACATTGAATTCCCCTGTACGGTCGATATGCCCATCAACATATAAAATATCAGAAGAACTACAATAATTACTGCAATTGACTGCAGTGCAATAACGAAACGTTGAACCCGCCTCTCGTGCGCTCTTTTCCGCTTCGTCTCCGGATCCACATCTTCCAGAATCTTCTTCTTGATATCATCTATGTCCATTCCAACGCCTTCTTTCTAACGCACGAGTTTCCCCATTGCTTATCATAACGGTAAACGACCGCAGCAGAAACACCTGCCACGGTCATTTATAACTCCGGATCTCTCAGCTTTCACTGAACATGCAGTCAAGCTTGCTCCGCCGTCTGATCCCACCTAACAATAATATACTCTTCCTGATGTACCCACATCATTAAAGTTCCTTATCTGCCTCAACTGAATCTTCCGCATACAGTTCAGATAACTGATCTTCCAGTTCATCCTGTTCGTCTTTTAACTTGCTGCGCTTTACCGCAAATGCAACAACCACGATTACCAGAATAACCAATGCAAGAAGGTCCCACCAGCAAAAGCCGAGTCTTGTATGTTCAAAAATATATGACATATATGTTCCCTCCTTTTATTATACTTCCTGTGCAGGTTTTTTGTCCAGTTCTTCTCGGAGGTCCTGGATCTTTTGATCCAGTTCCTCCTCAAAATCTTTTTCACGTTTCTTCTGATTATGGCGATGAACCAATATCATAACAACCAGAATCACTGCAACAATCAATGCCGGTATATCCCAGGAATGTATTCCCAAATTATGCACGAATTCAAAATAACGCATATGCTTACCTCCTTTTCATCATTTGCTGTTCCTTAGCTATTCTTCTGCTCCTTTGAAGTTGGAAGTCCTCTCTTTACCAGTTCGGTATCCAGTTCTTCGCGAAGTTCGAAATTCTTCTTCTGTCTCTTCTTCATGTTGTGTGTGAAGAATCCGTAAAGAATTGCTGTCAGCAACATGATCAGGAAATGAAGGATACAGCACTTATGCTCATCCAAATTCTGGTTAGCCAACGGCACATCTCCATCATCTGAGCTGAATACTTCCTGTACGTCTGCTGCTACATCTTTGATTGTATCTACAACCCTATCCAGTACGCCCGGGTTATCTGACGGTGTTGCCGGCGGATTCGGTGTAGCCGGTGGGGTTGGTGTGTTTGGCGTATTTGGAACTGCCGGTGTTGCCGTAAATGTTGCTGTAAATGTCATTTCATCGGTAATATCGTATGATGACGTCGGTGTAGCCGGTGACCAGCTTAAGCTTGACTGATCGTATCCGGTATTAGCTGTTGCTGCTGCAATCTGCTCTGCTGACAGATGTCCAACACCATTCTTCGCCGGTTTGCCATCTTCGCCATATAATGTTACAACTGCATGATCGATAGATACGGTACCATTCACTGCTGCGAATCTTACAACTCTCTGGAACTCATCCGGTACTCCATCCGGCTGATCCGGATTCTTTGGATCTGTTCCGATTTCATCCTTATAGTATAAGAATGTAACGGTAATATCTCCATCAATAATAGTCGCATTCTGTGTGCCCGGATATGCTACATATCCTGTTACAGCTTCTGCGATCAGATCTTTCGTTGTTCCAGGCTTCAGATTCTCAATAGTGTAATCTGCCGGTAATGTCACATCACCTTCGTTACCCGACGCAAATGCATGTACTACATGGATATCGTATACATCTTCAACATCTACAGGTACATCCGGTGTCTTCGGAATTTCCCCTTCGCCCTTAGCAACGGCTGCATTCGTGATTGTATTTCCGCGATCTGCTTTCACAACTGTGTACTCTGCAGTAATTGTTGCTGCCTTGCCAGGTGCCAGTGTATCCAATGTTACCTTTGCTCCATCAATCGTTCCGTTCGCTCCGTCAACCTTCGTGATCACTGCCTGTCCGGCTGCGCTCATCTGGTCTTCTACCAGAATGTTGTTCTGAGTTGTGTTACCAGTATTCGTCACTGTGATCTCGTATTTGACAGTATCACCGATTTCATATTTCTCTTTCTGATCGATGACTTTCTTCTCAATGCTCATCGCCGGTTTCTTCTGATCTGTAGGATCCTCTGTCTTGCCAGGATCTACGCCCGGTTTCGGTTTATTTGAATCAGGTGTCTTTCCTGTTGCTGTTGCCACATTGACAACTGTCTTTCCAAGATCTGCTTCTGTTACTGTGTAGCTTGTCTCAAACGTCTCTTCATCACCCGGTTTGAACTCGCCCTTGATTGTCTTTTCAAGACCTGTCAGCTCATCGATGACTTTCACATCTTTTAATGTAAGGTTACCTGTGTTCTTAGCCGTAATCTTATAAGTGATTTCTTCGCCAAGTGCGTATGTCTCACCGTTCTTCGGTCTACTTGTAGTTTCTTTTGTTACTGTAATGTGTGGATTACTTTCTTCTGTAGTAACTGTCTTTTCACCTTTGCCTGTCACATCATTACCGCTTGGATCTTTACCTGTTGCTGTTGCATGGTTCACGATCTGTCCTTCGATAATATCTGCTTCGGTTACGGTGTATGTTGCTTTCTTAGTTACTGTCTCGCCCGGTTTGATGTTGCCAAGTGTCCAGTTATCTCCTGTTAAGGAATCATTAAGTTTTACTCCGCTGATTGTTACATTTCCATTATTTGTTACGGTAATGGTGTATGTAATCTCATCGCCAAGTTTCACTTGACCAGTCTTATCAGATGTTTTAACGACTGTTAAGCTTGGATTCGGTGTTTCAACCGAATCTTCTTTTTCACCAGGTGTTACCGGTGTCTTAGGCTCATCTGGATTTGTAGGATCTTTTGCTGTACCAGTTACGTTATTGATAACTTTTCCAGCCAGCACATCTTCTTCTGTTACTACATAACTTGTTTCAAATGTCTGTGTCGCGCCAGGTGCAAATGTATCAATTGTCCATGCATTCTGTCCGGCGTTGCCTGTCAGTGCATCTTCAACCTTAACATTTGTAAGTGTGAGGTTTCCGTCATTTGTAACTGTAATTACATATTTGATTGTCTCACCGAGCTTGTAAATGTGATTCTCCTCCACATCCTTCGTTGTCTTTGTGATTGTCATATGTGGATTTGGATTTTCAAACTCATCTACAGTATCTGTTCCTGTATATTCCTTATCTACTCCACTAAATCTTGCAGTTACATTATTTGTAAATGTTCGATTTACGATGTCAGCTTCGGTTACTGTATAAGTAGCTGTCGCTGTAATCTCTTTTCCTGGTTCTACATTTTCAAATACTTCTGAATCAAGTGTTACACCTTCCTGCTCTGCAAGAGTAATCGTCTTCACTTCATCATAGATATTCTTAACTGTAATTGTAAATGTGATAACGTCTCCTGCCTTGTATGTCTGGTTCTCATCATGTGTCTTATTAACAACTACGGATGGATCAACTGGAGTCTCCGGTGCTCCGTCTGTAATTGTAAGCAGACCAGGTTCAAGCTTAATGTTGTAGTTATTTGTTACATCCTTTTCCTGACCATCTTTGTCAGCCTTAATTGTTACTGAAGTAATGATATTATCACTGGAACCTACCAGCGTCTGGCTTCCTGCGATTGTTGCAGTATAGTTGTCTCCTGTCGCAAGTTTTCCTGCTGTGATCTGAGATGTATTACATATCAATGCTGTGCCTGTATAAATAGCCTGTGCACTTCCTGCTGTAATTGTAATATCTCTCTTGGCAATCTTCAGCAAGCCGCTGACTGTCTTCACCTCAAACTGTGATGTCACATCATTTCCGGATGTATCTTTTACAACCGGTGTTCCGGTGATTGTTGTCTGATAGTTGCCCTGATCAGTTCCTTTTGCTTCAGCACTTATTCCACTGACTGTGTATGTATTGCCATCCACCACAAATGTTGTCTGCTCAAATCCGACAACTGTCTGTTCAGTTCCATCATAAGTTGTATCTTTGCTGTTCGCTCTTACTGTGATATCGTATTTCGTTTCTCTGTCTGTAATCGTTAAAGTTCCTGTATTCTTTGTAATATTGTAGTTCTTTGCATTTGTATTACTGTTCAGAGTATACTCATATGTATTATCACTCTTTCCTGCAAGAGTACGGCTTCCAGTTACGTTAAAGCTTGCACCTTCTCCTTCTGCGAAACCATCGCCTGTAACTGTAACTTCGTGGTTTGTAAGTGGTTTACCATCATATGGTTTGCTATCTGTTGCAGATGTGAAAATTACAGTTCTCTTGGTAATTGTAAGTTTTCCGTTCTTTGTATGAACTTCAAACTGAGCTGTTACATCATTACCTGCCACATCTTTTACAACTGCTGTTCCTGTTACAGTATTTGCATATTCATCTGCATCAGTTGCAGTCACTTCTGCTGCCAGTCCGCTGACGGTATAGGTTTCTCCGTTTACAACAAATGTGTCCGTCTTAAGTCCTGTTGCACTGTGTGGCTGACCATCATATGGTGCTGTTGCACTGTTTGCCTCTACCGTAATCTCGTATTTTGCATCACGGTTAGTAACTGTTAAGGTTCCCTTATGAGTTGTAATGTTGTAGTTCTTCGCTTTTGTATTAGCATTCAGTGTATAAGTAAACTCATTATCACTACTTCCTACAATCGTCTGGCTTCCGGTCACATCATAAGATGCACCTTCACCCGTCGCAAAACCATCTCCACCAACTGTAATTTCACCGTTGGTAAGTGGCTTGCCATCGTATTTCTTTTCATCTGATGCAGAGGTCAGTGTTACTTTTCTCTGATTGATGATAAGCTTGCCATCTGTCTTGTGTACGATGAACTGTTTTGTTACATCATTGCCAGCCTCGTCTGTCACAACAGCTGTTCCCTTGATTTCGCTCGTATACTCATCAACATCTGTTCCAGTTGCCTTTGCTGTCAGTCCACTGACTGTATATTTCACGCCATCCAGTGTAAATGTGTTTTCCTTAAGTCCTTCTACAGTATGCTCGTTACCATCATATAGTACTGTATCACTGTTTGCTGCTACCGTGATCTCATATTTCACTGCACGGTCATTAACCGTTAAGGTTCCCAGTTCTTCCTTTATCTCGTAGTTATCAGCCTTTGTATTATCATTTAATTTATAACTGAATGTATTCTTGCTGCTTCCTACGGCTGTCTGTGATCCGGTTACATTGTATGTAGCACCTTCTCCTGTTGCAAAGCCATCACCGGTAACTGTAACTTCTTTTTTCGTAAGCGGTGTTCCATCATACTGCTTACTGTCTGTTGCAGATGTTAATGTAACTTTACGTTTTGCAATCTCAAGCTTTCCATTCTGTGTTGCTACTGCAAACTGATCTGTTACATCATTTCCTTCCGGATCCATAACCTTGTAAGTTCCGGTAATCACATTGTCATATGTTCCGGCATCTGTTGCTGTAGGATCAGATGTCTGATATCCGCTGACTTTATATTTTACTCCGTCAATCTCGAATTCATCTGTCTGGATACCCGTTGCGCTCTTCTCGCTGCCATCGTAAATATTACCAGTATTGCTGTTGGCAACAAGTGTTACATTATACTTCGCATCACGATTGGTAACTGTTAAGGTTCCCTCATGCGTTGTAATGTTGTAGTTATCGGCATTTGTATTTTTGTTTAACACATAGATAAATGTATTATTGCTGCTTCCTACTTTTGTCTGACTTCCGGTCACATCATAGGTTGCACCTTCCATACCTGCAAATCCATCACCACCAACTGTTACCTCTTTTTTAGCCAACGGCTTTCCATCATACTGCTTACTGTCTGTTGCAGATGTTAATGTAACATTACGTTTGTCGATTGCAACTTTACCATCAATGACTACGAATTTGACATTCGTGAAGTTCTTGCTGGCATTAGCAAAGTTACTCTCCTTCAGTCCCATCATTGTAGTTCCGGCATTGGTTCTCTTTGCTATCGCTTCACCATCGAAACTGAAATCTTGTTTCGTATACAGTTCATTGTCAATAGATACTTCATAACCTTTAGCTGTCTTCTCTGTTCCATCGTATGTATCTGTTTTTATATTACCCGTAATTGTTACTGTAACTTCTGTAGTAACTGATGTAATCTCCAACTTACCTGTGTTCTTGGTGATTTCGTAGTTGTCTTTGTTTGTCCCTTCATTCAGATTGTAAGTAAATGTATTATCAACCTTACCTACATTTGTGATTGTTCCGGTTACATCATATTTTGCACCTTCGCCGTTTGCAAAGCCTTCGCCGCTAACTGTTACTGTATTGTTCGTAAGTGCTTTGCCATTGTATGGTCTGCTTGCAGATGCACTCGTCAGTGTCACTGATCTCTTGGAAATATTCAGCTTACCATCAACAATTACAAATTTTACATTGCTGAACTGCTCATTCTTATTCTGGAAATCAGATGCCTTTAAATTCATATCATATGTTCCGGCATTGGTTCCTTTCACTTCCTTCGCTGTATCAGCTCCAACGAATTCGAAATCATTTTCTGTATACAGTGTGCTGCTGATGTTTGTTACCGTATAGCCTGTAACTGTATGCTCTTCTCCGTCATATGTTACGGTTTCACTATTCTCTTTAATAGTTACAACAACCTGATCTGCATTCGGTGTAATTACAAGTTTGCCAAACACAGTTGTAATCTCGTAGTTGTCCTTGTTTGTGCCTTCATTCAATGTATAAGTGAATTCATTAACCTTTTCACCTACATCTGTGATAGTTCCGGTCACATTATATGTTGCGCCGTCATTTCCCACAAAACCTTCTGCGGTAACTTTATCATTTGTAAGTGCATTGCCATCATATGGTTTTGAATCGCTTGCAGAGGTCAGGGTTACAGTTTTCTTCGCAATTACAAGTGTTCCATCTTCAATCACAAATTCTACGTTTGTAAAATTAGCACTCTTATTTGTGAAGTCTTCCGGTTTCAGTTCCATGTTATAAGTTCCGGCATCTGTACCTTTGACTGTTGCCTCACCGCTAAATGTAAAATCATTTTCGGTATATAATGGATTACTGATGCTTACAATGTCATAACCTGCAACTGTCTTTTCAGTTCCATCATAAGTACCGCTTCCACTGTGCTCTTTGACTGTTACGGTTACTTTATCTGTAACCGGTGTAACCTTCAGCTTTCCGGCTGCAGTTGTGATCGTATAATTATCTGCAAGTGTGTTTTCATTCAAAGTATATCCTTCAAATGTATTATCGCTCTCGCCTGCAACAGTCTGACTTCCAGTTACATTATAAGATGCTGCGCCTTCACCAGTTGCAAATCCATCTCCGCCAACTGTTACTTTGTGATTCTCAAGCGGCTGTCCGTCATATGGCTTCTCAGCGGTTGCAGATGTCAGGGTTACAGCTCTCTTCGCAATTACAAGTGTTCCATCTTCAATCACGAACTTAACATTCGTAAAGTTGTCACTGGTGTTAGCAAAATCGCCAGCTACCAGATTCATATCATATGTTCCGGCATTGGTTCCGCTTACAGTCTTATGTGCTTCGTCACCTGTAAACGCAAAATCACTTTCGGTATACGCCGGATTGCTGATGCTTGTCACCTTATAACCTGTAACATTCTTTTCAGTTCCATCATATTTTGCTGTGTCACTATTTTCAGTGATGGTTACTGTCACTTCATCATTAACTGGTGTAACTTTCAGCTTTCCATACTCAGTTGTGATCCTGTAGTTTTTAGCCTTTGTGCCATCCTTTAACTTATAGGTAAATGTATTCTCACTCTCACCAACATTAGTCTGACTTCCGGTTACTTCATAAGTTGCTCCATCATTTCCTACAAATCCGTTGTCGCTTTCAGCCACATTCTTATTTGTAAGTGCAGTTCCGTTATATACTCTCTCACTTCTTCCAGATGTTAAAGTCACTTCTTTAGGATCAATCGTAAGTTCTCCATCCGTAACTTCAAACTCTACATTTTTAAAGTTCTTGTTCGTGTTCTTAAAGTCAGAAGCCTTTAATCCCATCTTATACGTTCCGGCATCTGTACCCTTTGCGATAGCTTTTCCAGTGAATTCAAAGTCTTTTTCTTTATACTTTGCATTGGAAATAGATACCTCGTAGTCTTTTACATTCTGCTCTTTTCCATTGTATGTCGTACGGTCTTTCTTACCTGTGATAGTTACTACGACTTTATCGATCGGAGCTACTGTTAATGTACCCTCTTCCTTAGTAATGGCATAGTTTTCTTTCACTACACCCTCAGCAAATGTATAGGTAAATGTATTGTCTACTGTTCCGGCATCTGTAATCGTTCCAGTTACATTGTAAGTTGGCTCCTCACCCTTTACAAAGCCATCACCACTTACTGCGACTCCATCTTTTGTAAGCGGTTTGCCGTCATAAGTCTTACTGTCTGTTCCAGATGTCAGTGTCACTTTTCTCTGTGCGATATCAAGCTTTCCATCAACAATCTTGAATTCCACATTAGCGAAATTATCATTATTGTTCGTGAAATCGGTAGATACCAGTCCCATATCATATGAACCTGCATTCGTTCCACTTACTGTCTTGTGTGCTTCAACACCGGTAAAGGAGAAATCACTCTCTTTGTATAACTTATTGCTGATACTTGTTACAGTATAACCTGTAACTGTCTTTTCTGTTCCGTCATACTTCTCGCTGCCACTGTTTTCTGTAATTGTTACAGTGATCTTTGTTGTACACGGTGTGATCTTGAGTTTTCCAGGAACTGTTGTAATTTCATAGTTACTTCCTTTTGTTCCCGTTTTCAGCTTATAAGTAAATGTATTATCTTTCTCACCTACATTTGTGATGGTTCCGGTCACAGCATATGTTGCTCCGTCATCTCTTACGAATCCATCGCCACCTACTGTAACTCCATCTTTTGTAAGTGCTGTTCCATCGTATTCCTTCTTGTCACTTCCAGATGTCAGAGTAACGTTTCTTGGAGTAATCGTTAATTTACCATCTGTTGTATTCGTAACAATATACTTTCCTGTAGCATCAATTGTTCCAACTACATTTTTTGCAAATTTCGCATCATATTCTCCGGCATCTGTTCCTTTTGCACTTACTGTAATATTGCTAAAGTCTGCATCTTCCGGTGCTCCGCTATAACCTGATACCTGATACTCTGTTCCATTATATTTCTGAGATGCATTATTCGCTGTCAGCTCTACATTCTTATAATAGTAGAAAATGATTTCATTTGTTCCGTTTTCCTGAACTCTAATACTCTTTGAATCTGTAGACACTGCTGTATATCCAGCAATACTAATTGGATTCTCAGTTACTGTTGCACCATCTCGTTTTGCTGTTCCAGTCTTATCTGTTGCAACCGGTGTCTCAGTTCCATTCAGGTAATATTTTACAGTGTATCCAAGATTTGCGCGAACATATTTTGCATAATAATTTATATTTTCACTTACCGTATCTGGATAATTGATTTTTTCACCTGAACCATAGCTTCCTGCATACCAACCATCAAATACATAATCTTTTCCATCTACGGTCTTAGTATCCGGGCAATTCGTTGTCGGTGCCGCAACAGCTATTTCACCATTTTCAAGTCGATACTGCTTTGCTTCCAACCATGTAAATCCGGTAGCATCATTACCAGCATCATAGAGATAATATGTAGCTGTGATAATTCCTTTTACTTTTACTTCTACCGTACAGTCCACATGCATACCATCATTATTATTTGATATCTTATATGGGTGAATAATAATAGCTTCTACATCATCTTCAGTAATATTTCTTCCCACTTCAGCACTTGTGGCTGCCTTAAATGCATTGAAAATCGCATTCCAATGTGTACCACCGTCATATGACTTCGTAATTTCCCAACTACTGCCGGTTGAACCATCTGGCCACTTCAATACTCGGCTCGCCACATTATCAAAACTGTTCTTACCTGCTGAGTCCCATGCAAGGCCATTCGTAGAAATCTCACATGTTCCTGCCTGTGATCCCCACTGATCTGTATCATTAGATTTAGGATCAGATGTCGGTGTCTTCAGATAGTAAAGAAGTGCCGTGTGCGTCTTTTTTGCTTCTGTAACAGTTACTTTCTTTGTCGCACTGAGTTTTTTGCCATCTACATCAGTTGTTGCTGTAATTGTTACCTCGCCTGCTGTAACGCCCTTTACTGTACCATCATCGACTTCTGCAATCTCTTCATTAGAAGACGTCCAAATAATATCAGCATTGGCACCAGCTGGTTCTAATGTTGCTTTGAGGTCAATAGATTTGAATCGTTCAACGCTACTATTTCCACTAATTGAAATTCCAGTTGGCTTTGGAGCTGCTACAACCGTAACTTCATATTTTTCTGTTTCGGTATCATGTTTTCGATTATATACATGACTAGCTGTGCAATATTTATGACTAATTGTAACTTTTCCCGCACTTACGCCCGTTACTGTACCGTCATTACTTACAGTTGCAATGTTCGTATCTTTTGACTTCCACTCTTGGCTGTAATTGCAATACCATGAACTATTACTTGTACCATTAAGTTTAATCGTCTGTCCAACTGTTACAGTGTTTTGTTCGCTAACAGTCTTTGTAGATTCACCTGCAAACCAGCCTTTGAACTTATCCAATAAGCTGCTATCTTCTTTCGTATCCTCTACCGGCTCTGCTTCAACAACATTCTCATCTGACTTCTTTTCAGCTTCTTCTTTAACGGATGTTGATTCATTGTTGTCTTCACCAGTTTTCTCTTCTGGAACAACTGTAACTTCTGCATCCTTAGAAGCTGACGAATCGTCACCATTTTTCTCACCATTCTTCTCTTCTGTCTGAGTTTCTACCTTATTATAAGTAACAGAAAAAACTTTTTCAGACCGGATATCTGTTACATTATATGTAGAAACATTTCCGTTTACAGATGCAGGCTGAATTGCTGCTCCATTCTGATCTGTTACCTGCTCTACCTGATATCCATCTTTGGCAGTAACTTCGAAGCCAAAGCTTTCTCCTTCTGTTACTTCTTTTGCATACTGATTATTACCATCATAGGTTACATCAGTTTTACTGCCATCTGCATTCACTACCTTGACAGTACCGCCGTCCACATCACTTTTCTGGATTTTCACGGCTATTGTCTTTGCGACATCTGCCTGTGCTTTCTCTGTCTGCTGCGGATCAGTTGCCTGCTGTGCATCAGGTGCCTGCTGTGTGGTAGCTGTCGCGCTCTGCTCAGGAGTTACCTCTTGAACAGATGCCTGCCCGCTATCCGTGTGCTCTGTAGTGTCCTGCGTCTGGCTGTCCACAGCCTGCTCTTCCTGCTGTGGTTGTTCTTCAGACACGCTGGTATCCTGGCTGCTCTCGCTGGCACTCATATGTGTGCCTAACTGATATATCGCATTGGTGCTTACTAATGCGATTGCAAGAACTAACGCCAGCCACCGTTTCATCTTTTTCATATGCGTTTCCCCCTTCTTTTCTTGTTTGTACATTCTATCTATAGTCGAATTTTTCCTTTCATAATATAAAGACGCTTTTTTCTACTAAAAAGGTTCATTTTTTCCATTTTTTTCCATTTTTTTTTACATTTTTTCTCCTTTTTTTATTTTTGTGATATACTTGCATTATAAAATGCCAAAGGTAAAAGGTCTGAATCCATATGAACTTGCTCATAAGTGGATGAAAGATATTTGGCCCGCCCTAATATGAGCATAAAAGTGGGATGGCAATCCTACAATATGCGAATAATTGGGTGGTTATACCTTTAGATACATTTAAGGAGAGGTTCTATGAAGAAATTTAACACATTCAAAATCGTCCAATTAATCTTGCTGATCATATTGACTGCTGTCAGTCTGTATATGCTGATGCAGCCGGAAGTGAAGCAGTATATTTTTGACTCTACCCCTGCCACCGTACTTTTTATCATTGTATGGGCAGTGTTATTAGTCACTTTTGTATTTCTTTTAATCGATTTTAGTTTAATATCTTCCATGAAAATGAATTACCACAATCTTTACGATGTGGCGTACTCCGATCCACTGTCCGGCATTCCGAACCGTTTCAGCTGTGACACGATTATTGAAAAGTATTATGACAAGAAGCTTCCGGATGACATCGCCTGTGTCATGATCGACCTGTCGAATCTTCCGGAGATCAATACATTATACGATCACCGAACCGGTAATAAAGTTTTAAAAGATTTTTCCGGCATTTTATCAACAGCAGCTGTTTCACTCTGTTTTGTAGGTCGTAATGGCGGCAATAAGTTTCTTGCCATTTTTGAGAATTGTACTGACGAAAAGCTGAATACATTTCTCGATCGCGTAACCGACCGGGTAGATCAGTATAATCAGGCTTCTGACTCCATTTCCATGGAATATAGGATTGGTAAAGCTATGAACCGTGACGAGCATCTGGAACAGATCACCAAACTGATTTCCCTTGCTAATTCCCGCATTCCGAAGTCAGCCACCGTTGAAAGGAGCTGATTCTATGGCTATGGAATTAGATTATGACTATCTGGCTAAACTTGTAGAACGTACGCAGATGGGCGACAGTGACGCATTTGCAGAATTGTATACTGCCACCTATCAGAAGCAGTATCGTTTTGCCTATCAGTATACCAAGGATTCCTATCTGGCTCAGGATATTCTTCAGGATGTTTACATTCTGGTACTGAAAAATATTCATACACTGAAGAATCCACGACTTTTCGTGTCATGGCTCCACCAGATTACATTCCGCATCTGTTTCGACACCACTCAGAAGATGAAGCGGCAGGAACAGGATATTCAGTTCGATACATCTGATGAAAAAATTCCCTATCATCGTTGTGTCGATTACAGCACAGAGTCCAATCCGGAAAAATACGCACTTACCAAAGACACACAACAGCAATTGATCAACTCTATTTACTCGCTGCCACAGCAGTTTGCACAACCAATCATCATGCGCTATTACAACAACATGGCGATTGATGAGATCGCAGATGCCATGGACTGCAGCCGCAGCACGATCAAGCGAAGACTCCACAAAGGACAGAAACTCCTGGAAGCCAAGCTCGGCAAGGAGAAAGGAGGGATTAGTTTTGTCTAAAGATAACATACCAACATTTCAGTCAGAAGAATTATCTTTGAATAACGCAGAGATCCCTACACTGGATACTCAGACTGCCAATCAGTTATTGAACAATGTATTCAATGCCTGTGACATGGATCCGAGTTCCATTCCCGTCGAAGTGCTGGAATCGTGGGGCAATTACAAGAAGCCTTCCTTCAGTCTGGGACGTTTTTTGGCGTATATATTTACGATACTTCTGGTACTTTTACCACTGATGTTTATACATCCGACCATTATTGCAGAACGCAAGAACGTTAAATCTGCCACCAATGCAGTCTACGATATTGAATTAAAGACTCTGCTTCCGATCCGCGATGCCAGCGCTGATCTGGACGGGCGTCCGATCGCGCTTACCAAAACCGGCTCTCACAGTTATTCTGCCGAAATCACGCAGAATGGCACGCTGACAATCACCGCCGCATCTGTAAATGGGCAGACTGTCACCAGAACCTATCAGGTAAGCCATCTGGATACAGACAAGCCGGAACTGGTTAATTCTTACTCGCAGGACGGTATCGTGTATCTGGAAATACTGGATACGTTTTCAGGAATCGATTACGATCACATCACCGGTATCACTCCGGAATCAGTTAACACCGACACTGGCGTAATCGCATTCCGCATTCCGGACAATCCGACTACTGTGACTATTCCGGACAATGCCGGCAATGAGCTTACTTTGCTCTTATCTCCGGTCAACTAAATCATTTACAACAACTAAAGGGAGGATCTTGACATGAAGAAAATGACCAGCTTAGCATGTATCATTGTCATTCTGTCAGGCATCCTCCTTTCAGGATGTGGTGGTTCCGGCTCCTCTGAAGCGGATCATTCCGGTCCTAAGCGGGACTCCACACCGCAGGTACTGACACCCGCCGCAGACGGTGCTGTAGTGTACCAGAATGACGTTGCAGCCGTTGATGCCAGCAATACTTCTCAGGGCTATGTGATGGTCAATTACAACGGTTCCTGCGAAAAGGTCAAGCTGCAGATTACAGGACCTGATCAGAACTGTTATACCTACCTGATCACAGAACACGGGAATTATACTGCATTTCCACTTACTGCAGGCAATGGCAGCTATTCCATACAGGTGATGGAAAATATCGGCGGCGATTCGTACGTATTATCGTTAGAGCAAACCGTTGATGTCCAGATTGAAAATGAATTCCTGCCATTTCTTTACCCGAACCAATACGTAGACTTCAAGGCTGATTCTAATGCCGTAAAAAAAGGAAGCGAGCTCGCAGAAGACACCTGGACAGACCTGGAAGTAGTGCAAAATATTTATAACTTTGTAATCAAAAATATTTCTTATGATGAAGAAAAAGCGCAAAATGTATCTTACGGATATCTGCCAAATGTGGATGACACACTGGCTTCCGGAACTGGTATCTGCTTTGATTATGCTGCGTTAATGACTGCCATGCTTCGGTCACAGAACATTCCGACCAAGCTGGAAGTCGGTTATTCCGGAGACACCTATCACGCCTGGATCAGCACCTATGTGGATGACAAGGGCTGGGTAGATAATATTATAGAATTTGACGGGGATTCCTGGCAGATTATGGATCCCACTTTAGGCGCTAATAACGACAGCAAGTCCGTCAAGAAATATGTTGGTGACGGAAGCCACTATGTCGTAAAATATACTTACTGATACTCACTGATATTGGAAAGGAGCAGTTATGTCAGACAAATACATAAAACCACTGTCTAATACAGAAACAGCCGCTTTCTGTTCCCAGATGGCGATGATCTTAAAATCCGGAATTTCTTCCGTAGAAGGTATTTCCATTCTCCTGGAAGATGTCGATGATCCTGACGAGAAGAATCTTCTCACAGCATTGAACGATACATTGATTCAGACAGGTGACTTTTCTCAGTCACTGAAAAGCACAGGTGCATTTCCGGACTATATGGTACATATGGTGACACTTGGCGAACAGGCCGGACGTCTGGACGAAGTCATGGCTTCTCTTTCCGATTACTATGATAAGGAAGCTGCTTTAAATCAGACGATCCGCAGTGCTGTCACTTATCCGCTGATCATGATCCTGATGATGCTTTTAGTTATCCTCGTTCTGATCACCAAAATCATGCCAATCTTTAATCAGGTATTTAAACAGCTTGGCAGTGAAATGAGCGGATTATCCCTCGCTATCTTACAGGCGGGCGAATTTCTTAATTCTCATGCGATCGCCTGTGCCATTGTATGTGCGGTATTGATCATTCTGTTCTTTTACCTGTTCCGCACGGAACGCGGACATCGTACACTTCGTACCTGGGCAAGACATCTGCCGGGCATGCGCACCTTATCAGAACGCATTTCTTCCAGTCGTTTTGCCAATGGCATGGCGCTGACACTTAGCAGCGGACTCACTCCTCAAGAATGTCTGCAGCTCACCTATGATCTGATTGAAGATGATAATTTTCATCAGCGTCTGAAACTCTGTACCGAAGACGTAGCTGATGGCGAAGACCTCTGTGAAGTACTTCAAAAGCGCGGTGTTTTCTCCGGATTGTATGCAAAAATGGCATCACTCGGCTCACGGACCGGTATGCTGGACGAAGTGATGCGCAAGATTGCCGATCAGTACGAGGAAGAAATCAACACCAGACTTTCCGGCGTTATCGCAGCTATCGAGCCTACGTTGGTAATCATCCTGTCGCTGATCGTAGGTCTGATCCTGCTCTCTGTAATGCTTCCACTGATCAGTATTATGGCAGGATTATAAAATCAGAAACGGATAACCCTATATTTCTGAAAGAAAGGATGCGCATACTATGTCTCATCGTTTTACGACAAAATCGCAAACTTCATACATTAGAAATATAATCATTTCTTTAGTTGTTTTTCTCGTTATTTTTCTGTTTTTTTGGATGGGGCTCACATCCATACAGAAAAAAGTGGACGCAGAAGGCATCCAGACTCTGCAGACAGCCGTTACCAGAAGCGTAACCCGCTGCTATGCGGAAGAAGGTTCTTACCCGGAGAGTCTGGATTACCTGAAAGAACACTACGGTCTCCACTACGACGAGAGCAAATATTTTGTAGATTATCAGCCAATCGGCTCCAATATCATGCCTGATATCACCATCATGCGGAAAGGAGGCAACTAGGTCATGAGATTTCATCGTAACAGATCCCATGTGATCGACCTGATCTTCCCTCTGGCTGTACTCTTTGTATTCGCCGCCTCCTCGCTGGTTGTACTGATCCTGTCCGTACACATTTACACCGGACAGACGGAGCAGGCAGAAGCCCATTACCGCACCGATACACCTCTTTCCTACGTTGAAGAAAAGATACGTCAGAACGATGTAGCGGGCAACATCGCTGTCATGACCTTAGACGGTACCGAGTGCCTGGCTTTGAAAAATTCATCCGACGGCATCAATTCTACCACTTACATCTATGTATCCGATGGATGGCTCAAAGAGCTCTTCGTACGTGATGATACCGATGTATCCCTGAATGCGGGCAAGAATATTATCGAAGCTTCGGATTTCAAAGTCGCTGAGCTTAATAACGGCTTATATCGCATTACTATTACCGACACTGAAGGCGTTACAAACAGCCGTATCCTGTCAGAAAGGAGTCACTCATGAATCGAACATCCAATAATCGTTCCGGACTCTTTCTGTTGGAGATTATGATTGCCATCCTGTTCTTCGCTATGGTAAGTGCCGTATGTTTACGCTCCTTTGCCAAGGCGCACACATTAAGCCAGGAGGCTTCGGATATGAACCAGGCTATGTCACATATAGAAAACGTAGCAGAACTCCTGAAATCGGCTGATAGCGCTGTTCTCGACGATTCCGAGCAGACGGTCAATCTCTTAAACACAGAGTATGCTCTGGTATCAGTGGATCAAAAACAGTACACGCTCTACTTCAACAATGACTGGGAGAACTGTTCCGAACAAGAAGCTGCCTATACACTTCTGATTCAAGGCAGTGACCTGAACAGCAAAAATATTCGAACTTACACAATTACCACATCCCGGACAAAGGATGATACTACAATTGATCAGCTTACTTTAGAACTTTATACAAAGAAAGGATAAAAGAAGATCGTATGGACGCTTCGAACCGACGCAAATTTCCAATCACAAATATTGGCTCCGTCACATTGATGATGATTCTGATCGTGCTATGCATGGTTACATTTGCCGCGCTTTCATTATCAACTGCCGTATCCGATCATCAGGCTGCGAAAAAATCCGCCACTCATGTCCACGATTATTATGAAGCATCGAATCAAGCCGAGGAGCAGCTTGCTTCCATTGACGAAGTCCTACAGACTGCATGGCGAGACGCGCCCGACCAGGCATCTTATTATGATATAATCCGTGCTCATTATGCAGATGCTACAGGAGTCTCTTTATCAGAAACAGACTCCGGAATGACTTTGTCCTGGAAAAATGATCTCAGTGACTCACAGGCATTACAGGTCAGTCTCGATGTGCTCTATCCGGCTAATGCGACCGGAGATGCAGCAGATACATCACAAGATACATCTGAAATTTCACAGCCGGTGCTGTACCAGATCTCATCCTGGCAGGTCATTGCAACCCGCGAATGGAACGGTGATAATTCCCTTAATCTCATGAACAAATAGCAAATGCTTATATCTTATAATACACACATATAAGGAGGACTTTATGGATCTCACTACTCAGCAATTACTGAAAAAAGCAGTTGCCCTGCATGCATCCGATATCTTTATCGTAGCCGGACGCCCGGCTTCGATCCGACTGAACGGAAGTATCATCATGGAAAATACCGAACGCCTGATGCCAGACGATACACACCTTCTTCTGAAGCAGATTTATCAGCTGGCCGATGATCGTGATATGGACACTCTGATCCGCACCGGAGACGATGACTTTTCATTCTCTGTTCAGAATCTGTCTCGCTTCCGTGTCAGTGCTTTCAAACAGCGCGGATCACTTTCTGCCGTTATCCGTGTCATTTCTTTTGAACTTCCGGATCGCCGCGAAAGACACATTCCAGAACGCATCATTAATCTTGCCAATTATTCCAAGGGACTTGTTCTGGTAACCGGACCGGCCGGCAATGGTAAATCCACTACACTGGCGTGTATTATTGACCATATTAATCACACACAGGAAAAACATATCATTACATTGGAAGATCCGTTGGAATACCTGCACCGGCATGATAAGAGCATCGTCAGCCAGCGAGAGATTAATGCCGACACTGAGAGTTACGTTACTGCTCTTCGCGCATCTCTGCGACAGAGCCCAGATGTCATTCTCCTCGGAGAAATGCGTGACTATGAGACTACACAGGTAGCCATGACTGCTGCCGAGACCGGTCACCTGATCTTCTCTACACTGCATACCATCGGTGCGGCCAATACCATTGACCGAATCATTGACGTATTCCCACCGAACCAGCAGCGTCAGATCGCAGTCCAGTTATCCATGGTACTTCAGGCAGTCGTTTCTCAGCAATTAGTACCTTCCACCGATGGCAGACAGGTACCTGCATTTGAAATCATGACCGTTACCCCGGCAATTCGCAATATGATCCGCGATAACAAAATCCCACAGATTGACGGATTGATCTATTCCTCTGCGAATAATGACCTGATTTCTATGGACACAAGTCTTCTTGGATTATATAAAGACGGTAAAATTACCGAAGAAACAGCTCTGACCTATGCAACCAATCCAGAGATGTTAAAACGAAGATTACGATAAATCATCAGTAATGCAGAAAGGAGAAGCCGTGCACGAATCACTTCATGCACGACTTCTCCTTTTATTATTGTAATTAGCAATTATTTACTTACAGCTTCTGTTTCGATGATAAACTTCGTACTACCATTCATTCCGTCTTTGATTCCGGCATATGATTTGTAGTTTTCACTGAGCTCTTTCATTGCATCAATTCTTGATGTCACCTTACTGATATCGCCACCAAAAGCATCTGCCAGTTTGTCAATTGCCTCTGACTTATACTCTGCAATTCCACTTGCCAATGTATCTGCTCCGGATGCCAACACACCAACACCGCTCACAAGCTGTTCACCGCCATTCTTCAATGTAGACATACCGGAATTCAGTGTACTGCTCTTCTGATTTAATTCATTAGCTCCGTCTGCAAGCTGACTCACTCCAGATGCTAATGCTTCAACTCCCGTTGTAAGTCCCGGCTGGTCTGCTGTTCCGGTTCCAAGCTTTGTCTGTAATTCATCAATACCTGCACTAACTGCTGCAACTCCACCAGCAACTGTAGCTGTCGGATTAGCCGGATCTACCATTGTCAAAGCTGAAGATGCGGCACTTAACTGAGATGCGGCACCTGACATTCCTTCACTGTACTTGTTTGCTGCATATGCCACTTTTTTGTTCGTCTTATCTGAAGCCGCATTTACCGCACTAGCTATCGCGGTATTTACAGCATCTTTCTGCTCCTCACTCAGTCCAGCCTGGTCAAGACCGGCAGATACCTTACTCTCACTGACAATCTGTTGTTTTTCTTCATTCGTTAATGCTGTCTGATTTGCCAGTCCCTTAATATTTTCACTGGACTTATTCAAGTTGTCTATAGCCGTATTAATGCCTGATGCCACTGTATTAAGTCCACTCTGCACACCAGAAACACCTGTTGCCAACTTGCCAGTTCCTTCTACCGCTGCACTTACGCCATTCTTAACCAGTGCCATATTAGAATTTATAGCATTTGCTCCATCCGCTACGCCTGCGACTCCATCCGTATATGCTGTCACTCCATCTGCCAGCTTATCCACACCGCTGATCAATTCTCCACTCTTGCCGTTCAGTGTGTTTGTACCCTCTGCCAGTTCTTTTGATCCATCTACCAGCTGATTGGTTGCATCTTCCAGTTTATTAATGGAATCATCCAGATCATCGAAGCTGTCTACATCGTCCAGACCGATGCTGTCTAACAAGTTCGCAGATGCCATGGTATAAGTTGCTCCTACACTCACATCCGTTACATCAGCAGTGATCGTTACACTACTTGGAATATCAACATCCAGATTTGAACTATCTAATCCAAGATCCTCACTTAATCCCGGAAATGCAACACCTACAACGATATTTTTATCTCCGTCAGATACGATTTTCCCATTATCGATTGTGACATTCGTATACTCATCTGTCGGAAGCATCATTGCTGTTGCTAAGGTAAATGGAGTATACATCTCTGTCTGTTGTCCATCTACATCTACATTCTGTTTGGATTTGTTCTCATAGTTGATTGTCATCTCCAGTTTTCCGCTCTTGCCGGCCAGATCCTTCGGAGAGATTTCTTTGCCGTCCAGTTTGTAGGTGATGCTCATATTTACCGGAAGCTCTTCGTCTGTAGTTCCCTGATAATAAATGTCTTTTCCTTTTGATTCCCAGACAATCGAATCATCTGATCCTTCTTTATATTTTTCATTACCTTTTACATTCTCTACATCTTCCAGGACTGTTTCGTCATCTACAGAACCTTTTTCGGTATTTTTCAACCACTCTGTAACCGTTGTTTTTTTCACCTTACCGGATGCATCTGCATTTACATACACAGATTCATCTTTGTAAGTTTCTCCGTTACTTTCTGTTGTTGTATCGCCAAGGACAGTTTCCGCTGCCTCTTTCAAAGTCTCTGTATCTTCCTCTTCTGCCTTCACTTCTGACATGGACTTCTGTTCAAATCCATAAGTTCCTGCTCCAACCGCAGCAAGCACTGCTGCCATTGATCCTGCCATGACACGTTTACTCAATTTATTTTTCATGATGACTATCCCCTTTCTTTATGATGCACTCGGTGTACTTTCTAATTGTTCTTGCTTAAATCCCTTCGTTGTCTTGATGATCACTTTATCAAATATCATGAACATTGCCGGCAATATAAGCAGAACGACAACCGTACTGATGACTGCTCCTCGTGCTAACAATGTACAGATAGATCCGATCATCTCTACCTTTGAGTAGCAGGCCACACCAAATGTTGCTGCGAAGAAACTCAGCCCACTGCTGATGATAGACGGCATACTTGTTCTATGTGCAATGCCAATTGCTTCCATCTTATCTTTTCCTTTCATACGCTCTTTCTGATAACGTGTGGTCATCAGAATCGCATAGTCTACGGTAGCTCCCAACTGGATCGCTCCGATAACAATGCTTGCTACGAACGGAAGACTGATCCCCTGATAATACGGGATTGCCATATTTACAAATATCGCAAACTCAATAACTGCTACCAATATGATCGGTAAGGATATTGATTTGAATACCAGTAAGATAATGATAAATATTGCTATGATTGATATCGCATTGACTCTTACCAGGTCTACATTAGTTACATCCTCCAGGTCTTTCATCAATGGTGCTTCACCGATGACCATTCCGGTATCATCGTATTTCTTTACAATCTTATCAATCTGTGCAATCTGTGCATTCACTTCGTCTGTCGCTGACTCATACTTGGAGCATACAAATGCCAGTTCATGATCATCACTCTCGAGCATGCTCTTGACATCATCCGGGATCATAGAATCAGGAACTCCGGCACCTACCAGAGAGTTCATTCCCAATGTCCATTTCACACCATCGACATCGTCAATCTTCTTGAACATTTCCTCTTTATCTTTTACACTCATACCTTTATCCAGCATGATGATATGCATATTGCTGAGGTTAAAATCTTTTTTCAATTCATCATTTGCAATGTTACAATCCAATGTACTCGGAAGCGACTGTGCAATATTATAATAAATCTTTGTATGGTTATTACCGTAAATTGCCGGGAACAACAATACCAGGAAAATAACGATCCAGGCTTTATAATGTTTTGTAATAAATGCAGATGGCTTATCGAGATTGCTAAGTAACAACTTATGTCTGGTCTTTTCAATCGGTCCATCAAATACCAGTACCAGTGCCGGAAGAATTGTTACGCAACAGATAACTCCGACTAATACACCTTTTGCCATTACGATACCGAGATCTCGTCCCAGTGCAAATGTCATAACACACAGTGCCAGGAATCCTGCGACGGTTGTTACAGAACTTCCTGCAACAGACTTGAACGTGTTGGATATCGCATGTCCCATGGCTCTTTCTTTATCACCCGGGAATCTTAGTTTATTTTCCTCATAACTGTTCAGCAGGAAAATGGAATAATCCATTGTAACACCAAGCTGTAATACCGCGGTCAACGCTTTTGTAATGTATGATGTCTCGCCAAGAAAAATATTACTTCCTAAGTTATACAAAATTGCGAGACCGATACTTAATAAGAACAGAAACGGAACTATGAAAGATCCAGATGTAAGTTCCAATATGATCAGACTTAATACCGCTGCAATCACGACATATATAGGCAACTCCTGCATTGCTACGTTCTTAATATCGGTTACAACACCGGTCATACCGGCGATAAAACACTGCTTACTTGCAATCGATCTGAGTTCTGTGACTGCATTCATTGCATCATCGGAAGATGTTGTATTATCGAATAACACCAACATCATCGTAGCGTCTCCCTCGAAGAATGATTCTCTCAAATCCTTTGGAATCATTTCTACCGGAAGGCTGATGTCTGCTACATCGTCGTACCAGAGAACATCTTTGACATGATCGACTTTTTCAAATTTCTCTTCCAGTTTCTGTACATCTTTCAGATCCGTATCTTCTACTACGACCATGGAGAATGCTCCCATGCCATATTCATCTACCAGAATATCCTGTCCCTTAACCGTCTCAAGATGCTCCGGCAGATAGCTTAACAGATCATAATTTACTCTTGTCTTAGCCATTCCGATGATTGATGGGATTATTAACAGGAATCCGATAAGCAGAATTAAGACCCTCTGCTTGGCTATCCATTTACCTACCTTAACCATGATGTCCACTCCTTTATTTATGACCGGTAGTCATTTTTATTACACTGGAACTATACTCCCACAAAAAGCAATAGTCAACACTATTTTTGACCTTTTTTGACTTTTGGTCATTTTTTAAACATTCGCCGTTCTGAAGTGCTCTTAATTGTTCAATTTTTCATCTGGGACAACTAATATATCATTTGATTTTATACGCAACAAAGCTGCCGCACTAATCGAATAGTGCGACAGCCTTGTTACTAATTTATCACATTTTTATAAAAGGGTATCTGATATCTTTGATTATGCTTCCGGTCCTGCTGATACCAGTGCCTTACCAGCTTCATTACCTTCATATTTTGCGAAATTCTTTACGAATCTTGAAGCAAGATCCTTTGCCTTTGCTTCCCACTCAGAAGCATCTGCATAAGTATCTCTTGGATCCAGAATTGCAGGATCTACACCTGAAAGTTCTGTCGGTACTTCGAAGTTGAAGTATGGGATCTTCTTAGTCGGTGCATTCTTAATGTCTCCGTTCAGGATTGCATCGATGATTCCACGGGTATCCTTGATAGAGATACGTTTACCTGTTCCATTCCATCCTGTATTAACAAGGTAAGCCTTTGCTCCACTCTTCTCCATCTTCTTAACAAGCTCTTCTGCGTACTTGGTTGGATGCAGTTCCAGGAATGCCTGACCGAAGCAAGCTGAGAATGTAGGTGTAGGCTCTGTGATTCCACGCTCCGTACCTGCAAGCTTAGCTGTGAATCCTGACAGGAAGTAGTACTGAGTCTGCTCCGGTGTCAGTACAGATACCGGCGGAAGTACACCAAATGCATCTGCTGACAGGAAGATTACGTTCTTAGCTGCCGGTGCAGAAGAAATCGGACGTACGATATTCTGAATATGGTCGATTGGGTAAGATACACGAGTATTCTCTGTCACACTCTTATCAGCAAAGTCAATCTTACCATTCTCGTCCAGAGTTACATTTTCAAGCAATGCATTTCTCTTGATCGCATTGTAGATATCCGGCTCAGATTCCTTATCGAGGTTGATAACTTTCGCGTAGCATCCACCCTCGAAGTTGAATACACCGTTGTCATCCCAGCCGTGCTCATCATCACCGATCAGCAGACGCTTAGGATCTGTAGACAATGTCGTCTTACCTGTTCCTGACAGACCAAAGAAGATAGCTGTGTTCTCACCGTTCAGGTCTGTGTTAGCTGAGCAGTGCATTGCAGCCATGCCCTTCAGCGGCAGGAAATAGTTCATCATAGAGAACATACCTTTCTTCATCTCTCCGCCGTACCATGTGTTCACGATTACCTGCTCACGGCTTGTAATATTGAACATAACAGCTGTCTCAGAGTTCAGTCCGAGTTCTTTATAATTCGTTACTTTTGCTTTAGAAGCATTGTATACAACGAAGTCTGGTTCAAAGTCCTTCAGTTCTTCTTCCGTCGGCTTAATGAACATATTAGTTACGAAATGAGCCTGCCATGCTACTTCTACGATAAAGCGGATTGCCATACGAGTGTCCTTATTTGCTCCACAGAATGCATCTACAACATAGAGTTTCTTATTAGAAAGCTCCTTCACTGCTAACTCTTTTACAGAATTCCATGCTTCCTGTGTAGCCGGATGGTTATCGTTCTTGTATTCCTCAGATGTCCACCATACGGTGTCCTTAGAATTCTCATCCATTACGATAAATTTATCTTTTGGAGAACGACCTGTGTAAATACCAGTCATAACATCGACTGCACCAAGTTCACTGACCTGTCCTTTCTCATATCCTGTAAGTTCCGGTTTCGTTTCTTCCTCAAACAGAGTCTCGTAGGAAGGATTATACACGATCTCGGTTGTTCCTGTAATGCCATATTTGCTCAAATCAATCTTCGCCATGTCCAATACCCCTTTTCTTTCGATATTATTAGTGTCATACCAATGTGGAAAATGTTTCCTGCTTTTCCCTTATCCTAATTATATGGATATTTTTTATAAAATCAAGTCAAAAATGAATTTTCAGACATCTTTTCTTGCGTTTTTTGCTATTTCAATAGATATTTAATGATATTCCGGTCTGTTTTTGAAAGTTTTCACATGCATCCATAGCAATTATTGTTCTATTTGTGCCCCAATATGTTCTCCCATCTTCACCAGAGTCTCTGCATGTTCTCTGGTATTGGTGCGCAGATCCTGATCTGGTATCACCTTCCCAGGCTCCGTCATTACGATGATCGTTGAACCGCCGAATTCAAATCTTCCTTTTTCTTCACCTCTGTGCACATCACATGGCTGTTTCACATAATTGCAGATCTTCCCCACCATCAGTGCACCGACTTCCATCGTAAGTACCGTTCCGAGTTTTCTCGTCTTCAGCAGACAGTATTCTCTGGTATTCATCTTATAGATCGGATAGCAGTCATTTGCCACCGGATTCACCGTATGAAGCACTCCCTCAATCCTTCTCCCGGAAGATCTGTAGCCATCTGACACATAACAATAACGGTGATAATCATCCACTGTCAGACGGATCACATAGATCCAGCCGCCCATATACCGGTCAGCCAACTTGTCATCCTGGAGAAGCTGACGCACCGTATAAGGCGTATGTTTAATCCGAAATATGCCATTTTCCTCAATCGGATACACACTCACTTTACCGTCACTCGGACTAATCAGCACATTCTCCCGCATATCAGCCGGACGCTCTGCTGCCCGTATTCTTCTGGTAAAGAATTCATTATAAGACGCAAATTCCTGCTTCTCATAGATGGACAGGTCGATTCCATTACTTTTCACAAATGGACGAATCCCCAGCTTCGATATCCGGGTATTCAAAAATGCCCCGCCTATGCGGGACACTATTGGTGACAGAAGCGGACGGATCAACAGTCTGGTCACAGCATGTCCATAGACAAATGCAAGCAGTCTGTCCTGTCCATTCTCTCCATTATATTCATTTCCTTTACGATCTCTGTATCTCATACTGACCCCCATCATTTACCAGACATGTAGTCCACGAAGCACTGCCAGTGCCACAATGATAACCATGATAGTCTGTCCCAGCTTTTTCGGCTTACGGAGTCTGAAATTCGTAATAAATAAAAGTCCAATAACCAATACCAGTGCATGCAGCGCAATAATAAATTCTCGCTCCAACAGCGGACGGAATACAACCAAAATCGGGAGTGCAATTGCCATAGAAGTGATTGGCAGGCCCTGATAACATTCTCTGTTTTCCTCTGTTTCATTCTGGCGGATCTCTTCGGACACGTTAAACCATGCCAGACGGATCAGTCCTGCCAACACATAGAACATAAGAATCGCTATGCCTACAATGTGATTCATTCCCATGCGATATGCGATCAACGACGGAGCCACACCAAAGCAGATGATGTCTGCCAGCGAATCAATCTGAATACCAAAACGTTTCTCCACTTCTGTGCGGTTCTTTTTTGTCCGGGCAATCTTGCCATCAAACATATCACAGAATCCAGATACTGCCAGACAGACGACTGCCATTTTCGGACAGCCATTCAAGGAGAACAGCATTCCTCCCATAGATATCAACACACTCACATAAGTCAACACTACTGTGTAATCATAAACTCCTAACATATTAATCCTCTTCTCTTCTTCCTATTGTAAAGTTTGCCACGATCGTAAATATCGCACTGATAAACAACTCCGTGTAATAGCCAAGTCCCCGGCTTAAGATCATACCCGGAAGTAATAACTGGCTTCCGAATATCGGTAAGAATATTCGAAGGAACAACTGCTCGCTGATTCCCATGCCTCCCGGAAGCGGCAGCATATCCACTGCTACTGCGATCGTTCCCTGCAAGATCACAATAACCACCGCTGACGTTCCCGACAAACCAAATGCACGATATACAAACCATGTTGCTGCAAATAACGCAAATCTCTGGAATACTGTAATTCCAAATACTTCTATCAATACTTTTACATGTTCTTTCAGATATACCGCTGTTGCCCGGTACTGGTCCATCGATGCCTCCAGCTTCTCAAGTCTTGATCTGCGCGGCTTCATCAAATGCATTTTCTCTATAAGGGCAAGTCCCTTTACCACAATGTCTCTTGCAAGCACTGGATGAAATACCAGAATCAGCATCGCCGTCACACAGAATACGTTCAATGCCGTGCCCAGATAAAATACATGACGTACATTCCACAGATATGCGTGAATAAATCCCTGCCCGAATATCGTCAGCGCCACACCAATCACAACGAGTACCAACTTATATGTAATCGTCACGATCATCAGCACCAGTGTAGACACCGGAATGGGGATCTTCTCTTTCTTCATATAATAAATCTGCGCCGGCTGTCCCCCCGAAGCAGACGGTGTGATGCAGCTAAAGAAAAATCCCACCGATGAAAACAAAAAACAGGTTCTCTTTTTCAGACGTATCCCAAGTGTATGCATCATATAATAAATGATAATGGATTCTCCCCAGATAAATACCACAACGCAGACAACGCCCGGTATCAGCCACAGGGGATTGACCGTTTTTATAATCTGTGCAATCTCTCCCAGGTCTTCTCCATGGAATACTCCATAGATTGTTCCAACAAAAACCACAAGCAGAAATACCACATTAAATATTGTTTTCTTTTTATTTTCCATTCTTCTTCCCACTCAATCTTCCGGCAATCCAACCGGCTACGGTCTCCGTAACTTTCTGCAGGAGCTTATATCCGTCCCTCCGGTTGCTGATATAGCAGACAAGTTCTGCCAGCAGGATTCCGCCGGCTACATCGATCAGCACATGCTGTCTGAGCGCCAGCGTCGATACAAATACCAATACAGCGATAAACTTCGATATCCATTTATACCACTTCGGAATGCGGTCACATCCACGCAGACCAATGCAGCACATCCAGCTCACCAGACAATGGATCGACGGGAACAGATTCTGCGGTGCATCCCATTGATATAGCGCTCTTACAGCCTGCGTCCAGATATCATGACCGATCAGTTCCGGTCTGGTATTGGTCGTCGGAAATACCACAAATATCACCAGACAGACCAGTCTGGAACAGATATCCGCTGTAAAGAAACGATACCTGTGCTCGTCTCCCTGTGCCGAAATAAGCAGATAATTAATCACCCAAAAAATATAACACCCTAAATACACAACAATAAACGGTGGTAAAAATGGCACCAGATCATCCAGATTTCCCGAAAGATTATATGCCGTTCTTCCCACCGTAAATAACGGTGCTCCCCAGTATACCATACAATTTACTGTAAATGCCATAACTGGTGGCAGCAACGTACAGAATATTCTTTTTGTATCGATCTCTTTTATATTTATTTTTTTCATATCTGCTATTGTAACAGGTATGAAAGAAATAACAATGCTTTTTTGAATATCTTAATAAAACTTGAGAGATTCCTTAAGAATTTTCATCTATTTTGTTATCCGCAATCAAAAATTGATTATAAGATGCGAAAAACCTGTTCCACTGTATCTGAAAGATTTCTTCTCGCATTCTGTGTATTCATTGCCTCTTTTTTAGTAGTGATGTTTCTGATAATCGGAAAAAAAGCATCAATTCCTTTGTCATTACACTCTCGGGCACCATCAGATACTACGCCCGCGAACGCTAATACTTTTAACTCCTGATATTTATGTGCAAATCGCGCAACTCCGATCGGAGCTTTTCCCATTGCTGTTTGAGAATCAAGACAACCTTCCCCTGTGATTAATACATCCGCATCTTTCAGATCTTCTTTAAATTTTATGATATCCAGAATCAATTCAATTCCCGGTATAAGCTCAGCATGCAGAAAACTCAAAACTGCAAATCCTAATCCTCCAGCTGCTCCCGCACCCCTGAACTTTGAAAAATCTTCACCGATATGCCTTGACGTGATTTGTGCATAATGCTCCATATCACGATCAATTTTATTCATAAGTTCATCAGGGATTCCTTTTTGTGCCCCATATACATAAGTAGCACCCGTTAATCCACACAACGGATTTTCCACATCACAAGCCACCCGAAACCTGCACGATTTTAATATTTGGAGAATTTTGTCATCAGAAATTGAAGCGATAGCTCCTAATCCCTCTGCACCTCTGCTTACTTCGCAACCTTTTGAATCTCTAAATTCCCATCCCAGAGCCTGAAGCATTCCTACTCCTCCATCATTTGTGGCACTTCCTCCCAGCCCTAATATAAAATCACGGCAGCCACGAGTAACTGCATCTTTTATCATTTCACCCAGGCCATACGTAGTTGCTGTTAAAGGATTCCTGTTATCTGGCTCAACAAGAACCAGCCCGGCTACGGCAGCCGTTTCTATTACAGCCATATTTTTTTCTTTTATATACCCATAATATGATTCTATCTTTTCATTATTCGGTCCTGTCACGGTTATATTAACTTTTTCTCCTCCCAGCCCCTCCATGAGTGCCTCAACAGTGCCTTCTCCTCCGTCCGCCAAAGCTCTTACCACAACTTCCGCATCCGGATACACTCTCAATACCCCTTCTTTGACCGCATTCCCAGCTTCTCGTGAGCTCATACTACCTTTAAACGAATCAACAGCAACGACCACTTTCATATCGATTACCTCCACTTTATCAAATCATTGTAAATTGCTGTAAGTACGCCTTCGCCGCTTTGTTAAAAAAATATATCACACGTCCTACACCCAGCATCGAGAGAACCGTACCCAGACCGATTCCCATCAGTGGATTACCAAACGCCAACCCAATTGCCAACGAACAAACCACACAAAAGGCATCAAAGCAATTCTTACAGAATCCCAGTTCCCTGTTAAATCGTTCTGCCAGACTGCTTACGATACCATCGCCAGGATTGGGAATCAGATTCATATCCACAGTCATAGCTGCACCGATACCTGTAAACAGAATCCCCAACAGCAACACTACCAGATCTTTTATAAAAACTCCGCTTTCATAACCGATCACATATTGGAATAACGCCATAAAACGAGTGAACACAATGCTTACCACTACCTGAAGCGCATCAATCCATCTCCGGTTTTTCCCCTTGATAAAAAACTGTGCCACAACCAGCACACAATAAGCAATCAGTGTCAGGTTCGCAAAATTCATCCCGGTTCCCTGACTGATCGTGTATGGCACAGACACGATTGCTGATGCTCCAAGACCTGCCTGCGTATTCAATGTAATCCCTAATGCTAACAACACCATTCCGAATAAATATATTACAACACGCATACTCATCTGTTTCTTTTTCGTTGAATCCAAATTCAAATTAATCATCTCCCAGTATTAAAGTTTTCTGAATAATCATAGCTTTATATCTGATCATTTGTCAACTTTGCATTTCTTTTATGCTTTGCCGCATGATTCTCTCTAAAATGCTTACCCTTTGCAATATTGAGCAATTCCGGTAGCAGTTAAAGGTCTTTGATAAGAACAGCGTGTAGGCATTTTGTTTGATTAACAACGATTTAATTAAAATATTTTCCAACCTCTAAAACATCAAAAAATCCTATTGACATTACTACATAAAACGCCTACACTGTACTTATCGAATAAGTACACTTATTACGATAAGTACACGCAGTGAGGTGAGCAAGTGGAGATTATCATAAGTAATAGCAGTGATAAGCCTATCTACGAACAAATCTGTATGCAAGTAAAAAGTTTTATTATGGACGGCACATTATCCGCTGGCGAAGCGCTACCTTCTATGAGAGCTTTAGCAAAAGATTTGCATATAAGTGTTATTACCGTTCAGAGAGCATACGAGGATTTAACAAGAGATGGATTTATAGAAACTGTATCTGGAAAAGGCAGTTTTGTAGCATCACAGAATAGGGAATTTATTCAAGAGGAACAGTTACGAATTGCTGAAGAACTTTTACAAAAAGTCGCAGAAATTGGTCGATCACATGGCATTAGTCTTGAGCAAATGACGAATATCCTAAAACTATTTTACGAGGAATAACGAGAGGTGACAGGTATGGATAACAACATTTGGGTGCAGAATTTATGCAAGCAATTCGAAGATTTTTCTTTGGACAATGTTTCGTTCAAAGTCCCTAAAGGCAGAATTGTAGGCTTTATTGGCGAGAATGGTGCAGGAAAAAGCACTACTATCAATCTGATATTAAATGAACTAAACAAAGATAGCGGACAGATACAAGTCTTTGGAATAGACCATACAATTCCAACTATCAAAGAAAATATTGGCGTTGTTTTTGATGAATGTAATTTTCATGATGTGTTTACAACCGCAGATATTGAAAAAATCTTGAAAGGAGTTTATAAGACATGGGATAGTGACCTTTTTTCACAATACTTGAAAAAATTCAAAATCCCGACCAAGAAAACGATTGGCACATTTTCTAAAGGCATGAAAATGAAGTTGTCTATCATTTGTGCTATGGCACATAGACCTAAACTGTTGATTTTGGACGAAGCAACAACAGGTCTTGACCCCGTTGTGCGTGATGAAATATTAGACCTATTTTTGGAATTTATCCAAGATGAAGATTGCTCTATCTTCTTTTCGTCGCATATTACTTCGGACATACAAAAAATTGCAGACTATGTGATTTTAATTCATCAGGGAAAAATCATTTTCGAGGAACAGAAAGATAATCTTGTTTATAATTATGGCGTGGCAAAGTGCGGAAAAGAAAAATTTGCACAGCTTTCCTCTGATGATTATATCATACACCGAACTACAAATATGAGCGTGGAGTGTCTTGTTCATGACAAGGAAGCATTCAAACGAAAATACAAAAACATCATTGTAGATAATGCCACATTAGAAGATATTATGCTTTTCTATGTGAAAGGAGGTACATCATGCGAGGATTGATTTATAAAGATACATCCATTTTCTTCAAAAGCATTGACAAGAAACTTATTCTGATTGCAGTAGCGGCTATTGTTCTGCTTATCTTCAACACAGGAATTTATGCTGGCTTATTTGCTTCTGTTATGTTTGCAATGACAATCGGTATGCAAAATATTATGGGTTTCGCAAGTGATGAAAAGGCGGGCTGGAAAAAATATCAATTAACTATGCCGATAAGCAGTTTTACTGTTGTTGCGAGTAAATATGTTTCCGTACTATATACTGTTGCAATCAGCATTTTAGGCAGTATTACGTTCAACGGTTTATCCAGTGTGATTTTTCAAAACTTTGATATGCTTATCTGGCTATTTTCGATTGTTGCAGCAGTTATTATCCCATTGATATGGACAGGAATTTGCTTGCCATTAACTTATTGGTTTGGTTTTCGTTCTGCACAAACTATGGGATTGATTGTGGTAATCCCCATGTTTTACTTTGTAAAATATTTTGAAGATGGACCGGGAATATCTGCAATGTTGAACTCTACTTACTCATATATGATAGTTGCCGCTATTGTTTCAGTAATAATTTTCGGAATTTCATTAGTAGTAAGTACCATTGGATATAGCCAAAAGAATTGAAGAGAATTAGAAAAGAAATATCCATAAATAACCAAAGGGCGACAGTCAAAATGCTGCCGCCCTCTTTTTTAAGTATAAATCAATTCTTTTAACACAATCTCTTCTGCTGCATTTTGGATATTATTTACAGCTCCAACCCACACCATCTGATCACGAGCTTTCAATTCTTCCGTAACGCCTTGCTTCTCCATCATCTGACGCACCAGAATACCCATCCTCTCCTGTGCTTCATCGTCCACAGCATTCAGATGTTCTGTTAATCTGTCTTCCAACATATACAGTGAATACATTGCCGGACGATGCTCTTTCAGATACGTTTTCCGCATCATTCCATATTTCCCATAATGCGGTTCTTCATCTGTACTGACAAGATTCGGATAGTAAATTCCGTGTCATCTGGTTTTTATTGGGACAAAAGAACTACCGTCTCCACATGGACCGACATCGGAAACATATCTGTCGCCTTCACTTTCCTGATCTCATACCCGTTCTCCCGCAGATACTTCACATCTCGTGCCAGTGTTGCAGAATCGCAGCTCACATATACAATCCTCTCCGGCTCCATCTGAACCATGGTATCAAGTACACTCTGTTCGCATCCTTTTCGCGGCGGATCGACTACGATCACATCTGCGTGCGCATGTTCTCCCGGATGCTCTTTGGTATAATCCGCATAGTATCCCGGCAGCACTTCTTCTGCCTTACCCACGAAAAATTCAGCATTAGTCAGCGCATTGATCTCTGCATTCTTTTTCGCATCGTCAATTGCCTGCGGAACGATCTCTACACCATAGACCTGTTCCGCTTTCTGTGCAAGGAAGAGAGAAATGGTTCCGATTCCACAGTACAAATCCCACACAGTCTCGTGACCGGTAAGTCCTGCATATTCTAACGCAGTTCCATACAGCACCTCGGTCTGCACCGGATTCACCTGATAAAAAGAAAGCGGTGATATCTGGAACTTTACTTCTCCGATATAATCTGTAATATACATCTGTCCCCACAGAAGCTGGATCTTCGTTCCCATGATGACATTCGTCTTCTCGCGGTTGATGCTGCAGGTAATACTCGTCATCCCCGGTATTTTTGTAAGTCTCTCCACCAGCTTCTCGCTATGTGGAAGTGTCTTTCCATTGATAACGAGGCAGACCATGATCTCGCCTGTACGGAATCCATAACGGATCAGTACATGGCGCACCAGTCCACTGTGATTTTCTTCATTATATGGTTCGATATGTTCCACCTGCATAAATTCCAGAATTGCGTCCAGGATTTCTTTATTCTCTTTTACCCCCAGTACGCAGTCACGCTCCGGCACCGGAATGATCTGGTGTGTCCTGCCTGCATAGAATCCGGCAGTCAGCTTTCCATCACGGTCTCTGCCAATCGGAAACTGTGCTTTATTGCGATAACGGAACGGCTCTTTCATTCCTGCTGCCGGTTCCATAATCTCATCCAAAAGTTCCTCTGGAATACCGCCCAGTCGGATCAGATTGTTGCGCACCTTGTTATGCTTAAATTCCAGCTGTTTCTCATAGTTCAATGCCTGTATCTGACAGCCTCCACATTGTCTCGCCACCGGACAGACAGGCTCTACTCTGTCTTTTGATGGCTGCAGTATCTTCATCAGGCGTGCATAACCATAATGCTTCTTCGCCTTCATGACCTTCACTTCTGCCACATCACCAATAACCGCATCCTTCACAAACAGCGTATAGCCGTCTACCTTACCGATGCCTTCGCCGCCGACACCCATATCTTCAATTGTAACTGTTGTCAGATCATTTTTCTTCATACTCATCGTCTATTTATATACTCTTATCCGTCTACTTTTCCAGACTGCTCTTTCTGAGATTTGTCTCAAACAGTCGGTTATATCCAGTCCATTCTTTATCTTTCATATTCTTGCTGTCTTTGAAGATCTCAGTCAGCGTCTCCATCTTGGCATCTGCACAGTCTGCAAAGTTTAGGGCAAATGCTTCCGGCAATGCCGGTTTCTTCGGCGAGCCATACTCCAATTCTCCATGATGTGAGATGATGCAGTGCTTCAGTTCATTGGCCAGCTTCTCCGGAAAATCCGGGATCTCACGAATCGCATCATTTACCATCTCCACGCCAATCACAATATGTCCTAATAACTGTCCTTCATCCGTATAATCATTCTTTGGAAATGCGGACAGCTCTTTCACTTTGCCGATATCATGACACATTGCTGCGGTATACAGCAGATCACGATTCAGGATTGGATATGCGCCAACCATGTATTCACACATCTTCACAACACTTAATGTATGTTCCAGAAGTCCTCCTGCGAATCCGTGATGCACACTCTTCGCTGCGGAATGTCCCTTAAACACCTTTACAAATTCCTGATTATTTACGAAATAATACTCCACCACCTGTTTCAGATAAGTGTTGCCGATCTGTTTCCCGTAATTCAGAAGTTCCTGGTACATGGTGTCTTCATTCTTCTCAGTCGTCGGCATGTAATCTGCCGGATTATATTCATCCTCATATGCCTTGCGGATCTGACGGATATTCAACTGAAGGGCATTATTATAGCTGGTCACTTCACCGAACACCTCGATAAAGTCCAGCTCATCATAATCTGCAATCCCACTTGAATTCGGATCCCACACCTTACCATCCAGCGTGCCGGTCTTATCCTGCAAGATCAGATTGTCATATGGCTTGCCATTTCTCGTCTCCGCCGAACGCTTCCCTTTACACAAATACACATTACGAATTGTCTCGCCCTCACAGAGGGTATTGATATATCTCATGATAAATTCTCTCTTTCTATTATGTTCTTCTGATTTTATAAATGCTCATAACAGGTCTCATCTGAAGCTTCCTACAGTCACATTATACTGCACATCCACATAACCATCGGTTCCCTTCCGCATTCCCTTCACACGAATGCTGTCACCGGTCTTCTGCTTCATCAGCACTGTATGATATGCCGACAATGTTGTCACCGCTGTCTTAGCAACTTCCGTGATCACATCGCCGCTCTGGATACCTGCTTCCATAGCCGGTGAATCTGCTTCCACTTTCTGCACATACACACCTCGTGGTATTCCCTGGTCACTGGCAATTTCCTCCGTAACAGACACGCCGGTAATTCCAAGATACGGTACCGTCTCACCATTTGACAGACATTCGATCATCGCTTTCAGATCCGAAATCCCATACGCTGTTACCGTTGCCATATCTTCATCTCTGGCTGCTGCATCGATCATGCCAACGACCTCGCCGTTTACGTTAAATAATGCACCTGTTCCATCCGATGTACCGGAAATGTCAGTGCCGATTACCTGGTATTCCCCATCGGTACGGTTCTTTTCTGTACCGGATGACGCAATAACTCCATAACCGATAGAATCTCCATAACCAAACGGATCACCCATAGCAATAACCGTATTCCCCTGTTCCGCAGTTCCTGTACGTCCAAGAGTAGCCACCTGTATCTTCTCCGCCGTAGACGCCGCAAGACTGCTCTTATGCACTGCATACACAGCATATCCAAGTGTTCCGTCGCTCTGCTTCACACCTGCCTCATAACTTCTGCCGTCTGCAAATGTCACTTCTACAGCTTCTTCCCCCTGACATACTCTGTTGCTTCCAAAGACCAGGTATTCCTGACCATTATCCGCTATGATCACGCCAGTTACGCTATCCGTACCCGCCGCATCTGTCTCATCTGCTCCTGTTATATTCTCCGCATCAACGGTGTCATCTGCAGCTACCGATATTCTGGCCATACTGTATTTTGCCTTGTCAGCGATCTCTGTCAGGGCTGCACTCATCTCCCGGTAATGATCCATGCTCACTACAAGTGACTGTTCCTCCTCAGTTGTGGCTGTATTCCCTTCATCTTCCTCTTCTTCCGGAATTGTTATCTCATTAGGATCTCCAAGCATCAGATCTTCTGCCCATGGTTTTAGCGCAAAAAAACCAAGACTGGCCGCCATACCAAATACCAGTCCCAGAGCTGCACACTTTATGATCGTACTTTTTCCGATTCTGCCCCGCTTCTTCTCGTCCTTCAAGGTCTCCTGCAGAAACTCATATTCTTCATGTTCTGTCCCGGATTCACCCTCTCTGTCTCGCGGATCACCGTGGTTCTCCATGCTGTTCGTCTCCTTTAACAATTCTGCTATCAGTATACAATATTGCAGAATAATGTTCAATATTTATCCTTTTCTTTAAACCTCAAATACGTTAGAATAAAAAGGAATTAACAGGAGATGTAATATGAATAAGAAAACACTTACCAAACTGGAATTTTATAAAATCACAGAGCTTCTCATGAATGAAGCCACCACACCGGGTGGGCAGCGCAAATGCCGCAATCTCAAGCCTTCTACAGATCTGACGAAGATTGAGTCCATGCAGGAAGAGACCGCCGCTGCATTTACCCGTATTGTTAAAAAAGGACATCTGTCTTTCAGTGGATGCTATCCGATCGAAGAATCTATGAAACGCCTGGAAGTCGGGGCTGCATTAAATGCTGCCGAGCTTCTACGTATCGCCAAGGTGCTTACCGCAGCCGGAAGAGCCAAAGCCTATGGACGTCATGAGACCATCGAAGAACTTGCCGACTGCCTGGACAGTTATTTTGATATGCTGGAACCGGTATCTCTTCTTTCTACCGAGATTGACCGTTGTATCATCAGCGAAGACGAGATCAGTGACGATGCCAGCAGCACACTGAAGCAGATCCGCCGTCAGATCAGCGCAATGAATGACCGCGTACACTCTACATTGACCGGTATGGTCAATGGTCCACTCCGCACTTATCTGCAGGACGCTATTATTACCATGCGTGGTGACCGTTACTGTATCCCGGTCAAGGCCGAATACAGATCTAAGGTGTCCGGCATGATTCATGATCAGTCTGCTACCGGTTCTACACTTTTTATCGAACCTATGGCAGTTGTAAAGCTGAATAATGATCTGAAAGAATTATATGGCAAAGAACAGGAAGAGATCCAGGTGATACTTGCCCGGCTTAGTTCTGATGCCGCTGATTATATGGAAGAGATCCGCACCGACTATAAGGTCATGACCGAACTGGATTTCATTTTTGCAAGAGGAAGCCTGGCACTTTCCATGAATGCCAGCCGACCGGTCTTTAATAACGAACGACGCATTCTGATCCGGGAAGGTCGCCATCCATTGATCGACCGCAAAAAGGTTGTGCCGATCACCATTTCTCTGGGTGACACATTCGACCTGCTGATCGTAACAGGACCAAACACAGGTGGTAAAACGGTTTCGCTGAAAACGGTCGGACTTTTTACCCTGATGGGACAGGCTGGACTCCACATTCCGGCACTTGATCGCTCAGAACTCGGTATCTTTGAAGATGTCTACGCAGACATCGGTGACGAGCAGAGTATTGAACAGAGCCTCAGTACCTTCTCTTCTCACATGACGAATATTGTTTCATTTTTAAAGAAGATTAAAGACGATTCTCTGGTACTCTTCGACGAACTTGGTGCCGGAACCGATCCTACCGAAGGCGCTGCTCTTGCCATCGCGATTCTGAGTCATTTGCATGCTCAGGGCATCCGCACCATGGCGACCACTCACTACAGTGAACTGAAGATTTTTGCGCTCGAGACACCGGGCGTAGAAAATGCGAGCTGCGAGTTCGACGTTGCAACGCTCCGGCCAACTTACCGTCTGCTGATCGGTATTCCGGGAAAGAGTAATGCATTTGCCATTTCCAAAAAGCTGGGACTTCCGGACTATATTATCGAAGATGCCAGAGCGCATCTGTCCAGCGAAGCAGAATCCTTTGAGGATGTCTTGACAGACCTCGAAGCCAACCGCCGATTAATCGAAAAAGAAAAAGAAGAAATTGCATCTTACAAGCGGGAGCTGGAACGCCTGAAGAACGAGACCGCATCCCGCCAGAAGAAATTAGATGACCAGCGTGACCGCATCATCCGCGAGGCCAACGAAAAGGCCCACGCTATCCTGTTGGATGCCAAAGAGACTGCCGACGAAACCATGAAGAATTTCCGCAAATTCGGCAAGGAGAACATCTCTGCTGCTGAGATGGAAAAAGAACGGGAACGTCTCCGCAAAAAGCTGAAATCTACCAGCAGCAAGGTAACATTGGAAACTGCCAAACCAAGAAAGAAGCATAAACCTTCTGATTTCAAGCTTGGCGAATCTGTACGGGTTCTCAGCATGAACCTGAACGGTATTATCACTTCTCTTCCGGATGCAAGAGGCAATCTTCATGTTCAGATGGGTATCCTGAATTCGCAGGTACACATGTCCGATCTGGAGATCATCGAAGAACAGCCTTCTTACTCTGCCAAGGGTCTGCAGCGCACTTCCAAGGGCAAGATGAAAATGAGCAAATCCTTCTCCGTCAGTCCTGAGATCAACCTGTTAGGCAAGACAGTGGATGAAGCAGTCGCAGAGCTTGACAAATACCTGGACGATGCCTATATTGCGCACCTAAACCCGGTACGCATCGTACATGGCAAAGGTACCGGCGCACTCCGCAACGGTATCCATGCTTATCTCCGCCGCCAGAAGCATATCAAAGAATTCCATCTGGCTGCATTTGGTGAGGGTGACGCAGGTGTAACAATTGTCGAGTTCAAATAGCGAAGCACTCTGACAACATTTATCATAAACTCAAATAGTGGGGAGAAATAATTATGGTTAGCAAACAGAAAATACTGATCGTTGACGACGATGAAAATATCGCAGAACTGATCTCACTTTATTTAGCGAAAGAATGTTTCGACACCAAGATCGTTCACGACGGAGAAAGTGCTCTGCTCGCATTTGATGCGTGGAATCCGGATCTGATACTTCTGGATCTGATGCTTCCGGGCATTGACGGTTATCAGGTATGCCGTGAGATCCGTGCCCATTCGCAAACACCGATCATCATGCTTTCCGCCAAGGGCGAGGTCTTTGACAAAGTGCTCGGTCTGGAACTGGGAGCCGATGACTATATCATGAAACCATTTGATTCGAAAGAAATGGTCGCCAGAGTCAAGGCCGTACTCCGCAGATATCATCCTGTAAAGCCGGAAATTCCTGCTGACAGCAACAGCAAATGTGTGGAATATCCGGGACTTGTGATTAACCTGACCAACTATTCGGTCCAGGTAGACGGAGAGACCGTAGACATGCCTCCAAAAGAACTGGAGCTTCTCTACTTCCTGGCTTCCTCACCAAATCAGGTATTTACCAGAGAACAGCTCCTGGACCACATCTGGGGTTATGAATATGTCGGTGACACTCGTACCGTAGACGTACATATCAAACGTCTCCGCAAAAAGATCAGTGATCACCCATCCTGGAATCTGGGAACCGTATGGGGCATTGGATATAAGTTTGAAGTCAAATAAGGACGCGCGTTATGAATAAAACACCTTCACACACCGGCAGTACGCTACGATTAAAAATATTGGCAATTTATATCATATTTGGATTTCTGGCAATATTCACTACATCCATTCTGGTATCCGGTTATGCCCTTGATAAGCTCACGGACTATACCGCATCCCGGTTATATAAAAGTGCTAATGTTACCGCATCACAGTATCTGCCCAAATATTTTAATGAAACAATTTCCTTATCGGAAGTCCGCACACAGCTCAGTGGTATCGAATCCTACACGGATGCTGCCGTCTGGCTGGTAGACGCAGAAGGGGATCTGATCTGCAGCAAATCTCCGGATGACTACCCGGATGCGCCAACCGTCATTCCTGACTTTGACCCCACGGAAAATGTCGGAAGTATCTGGCAAAAGGGTGATTATCACGGTTGTTTTACCGAAGATGTTATTACAGTTATTGCTCCTGTCACTCAGGACTTTACAACCAAAGGCTATCTTCTGATCCATCAGAATCTGGACGAGATCAACGCTCTGCAGAATGCGCTGCTCCAGCGTGTATATATTGCCCTGATCATCATCTATCTGTTGTCATTTATGATCTTCCTGGCATTTGAACTGCTGGTACACCGACCACTGGTTGAGATCACCCAGGCGGCTACACAGTATGCATCCGGCAATCTGAACTACGAGATTCCGATCCGCACCAGTGATGAAATGGGATATCTGTCGGCATCACTCAACTATATGTCTTCACAGCTTCGGGATATGGAGAACTATCAGAAGAAGTTCGTGGCCAATGTCTCCCACGATTTCCGTTCCCCTCTCACCTCGATCAAGGGCTACATAGAAGCCATGGCTGATGGTACGATTCCTCTGGAAATGCAGAGCAAGTACCTGAATATTATTTTATTTGAAACAGAACGACTGACAGATCTGACGAGAGATCTTCTGGAGTTAAATGCATTTGACACACAGGAACTTCTGTTGAACCGGGAATCTTTCGACATTCATGATGTGATCCGTTCCACTGCTGCCTCTTTTGAAGGCACATGCACACAGAAGAAGATATCGATCGAACTGGTTCTTGCCACCAGACATTTGTCCGTATTTGCTGACAAACACAAAATCCAGCAGGTGCTCTACAATTTGATCGACAATGCGATTAAATTCAGCGATCCGGACTCTATTATTACAGTTGAAACCACCGAACGCGGCGAGAAAGTCTTCGTATCTGTCAAGGATAACGGAGTCGGTATTCCGCGTGATTCGCTGAATAAGATATGGGAACGTTTTTACAAGACAGATTCTTCCCGTGGCAAAGATAAAAAAGGAACCGGACTTGGTCTTTCCATCGTAAAGGAATCCATTCAGGCTCACGGTGAGAATATTAATGTAATCAGTACGGAAGGTGTCGGAAGTGAATTTACTTTCACCCTTCCAAAGAGTAAAGATAGCGCACACTGGTCATAGAAATTATCAATAATTAAGCTTTTAGTATGATAAAAATCAATTGGCTTTTATCCCTCCTAAGAACTATACTAATAATAGTATGAATAAGGAGGTATGTAATATGTCTATTACAGCTGAAACCGCGCAGGCTCATGCAAAGGATCCTGCCGTATTATGTTGCCGTGCAGAGGCTGGTATTACAATCGAGCCAGCCAACCTCGAAGATCCGGCTATTTTTGATGAACTGGTTGATTCAGGTCTTCTGAACCTTGATGGAGTACTTACAATCGGACAGGTACTCGGAGCAACTCTGACTAAGACAAGTGATTCTCTTAGTGCTCTGACTCCTGATAATGTAAAAGGCTACAAAGAAGCCGGCGCAGTAGAAGAAGCTACTGAAGAAGCACCGGCTGAAGAGTCTGCTCCTGCTGAAGCAGATACTCCTTCCGTAAGTGGAAGCGTTCAGGGAATGGTTACTACCATCAAAGGTGGAAAAGTAGTCATCTCTATCAAAGAAGGAAAAGATATCTATCTGGAACTTCCTATTTAGTATTATATTAGCTCATTTTAGTTTATTTCACATGTGTAGCAAAAAAGGTGCGGGCAAATGCCGCACCTTTTTCATATCACGCTCTATCTTCATTCTGACCGGTTATATCCGGCTATTTCTCTGCATACAGAATATCTTGTACTGTCCTATCTTCTATATTATCCGGCGTTACCCAGGTATACCCCGTGTTAACATTCGCTTCATTTCCCATATTCAGAACACATCTTGCTTCTGCCACAACCGTTGCATACCCCATACCATATGGATTCTGAACGATCATCCCTGCGATTCTGCCATCTTTCATCGCATCGATCTCTTCCTGATCCGCATCATATCCCATGATTACAACATCCTTCATGTCTTTTCCTTCACATGCTGTCAAAGCCTGCATGGTAGTGTCTCCATTGGTTGCAAAGATACCTTTCACATCCGGATTCATCTCCAGAATATAATTATAAATGTCTTCATCCGTAATCTGTGCGATTGCATCATCGAGTGCCGTCTGCTGTTCCTCATCTAATTCCTGACCTTCCACTGGCACAATATCAAGCTGCTGTTCTGCGATCGTCTTCTTTATATCATCGATCTGATCCATGTAATATGGACCTGCCACCGACATATTCGGATGATTATTCTGAATCTCTGCAATAAAATTATTTACTCTTTCCTGCGAAGTCAGGGACTTGCTGTCATGAGCGATCACAACAACCTGTCCGGCATCTCCAAGGCTCTCCACCATATGTGTCGCTACTTCTGTGGATGCTTTCGCATTATCCGTCATTACACTGGCCATGATTCCCTGATAATTACCCACAGAGTCAAATGTTATCAGCGGGATTCCGTTCATAGTCGCCAGATCAAACTGCACTTCACAGGACTTGGAATCTACTATTGCGATTGCCAGTGCCGCCGGATATCTGTCCAACTCTTCATCCAGAATACTGACCTGCTCATCCACATCGTCTGACTTACCAGGTCCACTGTATACTACCTTGATCTTATCCGAACCTTCATACCCAAGTTCTTTATTCAGATCAGCAACTGCGTCCTCGGCACCTGCTTTGATCGTTTTCCAATAGGTCTCAGAACTGCCTTTACCAATGATCGACAAATATGTACCTTTTTCCAGCTCTAATCCATCCACATTACCATATGCTGTCGGATCGATCAGATCCAGTTTCGCCTGCTTTGCCTTTTCAGCCTTCTCTTCAGCAGTCTCTTTCTTCTCTCCATTCTGCTGGGTCGAAGATGTATCCGCTTTCTCTGTCTGCGTACTGCATGCACATGTAAGCATTGCCATGCATATACCAAGCGCCGCTACTCTCCATCTCTTTTTCATGCTATCTCTCCCAATAACTGTTTCTTCTTAATCTGCCGATGTCGTATAGGTAACTCCTTATTACGTGTATCCTCTGACATCACATAATATGTTATACACCAAAACTGTGAAAAAGTCTTGAAAAATTTCTTAAAAAATTTATTAACATTGACTTTGTATCTGTTTTTAAGCAGGATTTAGCTTGTATATTTCCCTCATTTGTATTATGATTAACTAAAGCTGAGGTATTCAGCCATAATGATTATCACATATTATATAAGGAGGTACTTATCATGGCATACGTAATTAGTGACGAATGTGTTTCTTGTGGTGCTTGTGCAGCTCAGTGTCCTGCAGAAGCTATCAGCGAAGGAGATTCTCATTTCGAAATCAACCCAGATGCATGTCTTGACTGTGGTGCTTGTGCAGATACATGCCCAATGTCAGCTATCTCTGCTGAGTAATTTCGCAAGAATAATAAAGAGTAAAAGCAGCCTGTTCGCAATTGGACAGGCTGTTCTTTTTTGCCGCAAACCTTCCATTGTCACTTCCTGTCAGCCAAATCTATTATCTTCCCGACTCTCTTTGACAAATGCTTCCGTTTGGACATGTTATACTCTGTCTACATGAACTAAGGGGGGATTATATGGGCAACGTATTAAATACATTAAGCAGCGCAACGAAAGAAGATGCAAAGCTTTATAACTGCATCAAAGAACTATATGACCAGGGTGTGCCGTTTGAAGAGCTGAAAGCTCTGATTCCGGATATGAAGCGCACCCGAGAACAACTCCGCATCAAGCGTATGCTGGAAAACAATAATGAAATGCTGGTGTCTATGATTACCAAAGAAATGTCTTTTCTTCTGGATGCCAAAGAACGCCAGCAGGAAGAAGAATTCCGTAAGCTTGACCAATTGATCCGCCAGCAGCAGAATTACCGCAAAAATGCTGCTCACAGCAGTGCTGTAACAAGACTTCGCAGGCTTCTGCTTCCCGGTACATCAATATAGATCATCATTCTTTTACTCGATACAGTACGCAAACGGGGCCATGATTAATCAAACAGTTTTGATTACTAATAAAATCTGTTTGATTAATCATGGCCCGAAAACATATCTGTTAATTCTTTTCCCAGGTAAGATTGGCAAATTTTGTGTAATCCGGCAGCCATGCCAGATTCACTGTACCAATCGGACCATTTCTCTGTTTAGCGATGATGATCTCCGCCTGATTCGGTGTCTCTGTATCCTTATTATAATAATCATCACGATAAATAAACATTACCACATCGGCATCCTGCTCGATGGCTCCTGACTCTCTAAGGTCAGAAAGCATCGGCCGGTGATCCGGTCTCTGCTCCACTGCCCGGCTCAACTGCGACAATGCAATGACCGGCACATTCAACTCTCTCGCCACTGCTTTCAGTGAACGAGAAATATCCGAGATCTCCTGCTGTCTGGAATCACTTCTACCGCCAATACTGCCACTCATCAACTGCAAGTAGTCGATAATGATCAGGTCAAGGCCGTGCTCCAGCTTGAACTTACGACATTTGGAACGAAGTTCTGTAACTGAAATACTTGGTGTGTCATCGATGATCAGATGCGACTTACCGATGATTCCGGCACTCTCGATCAATTTCTCCCAATCGGCATCTTTCAGATTACCCGTTCTGAGACTCTGAGAATCCACCTGTGATTCCAATGAAAACAGACGGTTCACCAACTGTTCCTTTGACATCTCAAGACTGAATACAGCTACATATCTATCGCTCTTGAATGCCACATGCTGGGCGATATTCAGAACGAACGCAGTCTTACCCATAGATGGACGCGCCGCCACAAGAATCAGGTCTGACGGCTGCAATCCGGATAATTTGTAATCCAGATCCAGGAAACCTGTTGGAATACCCGTTACTGTTCCTTTATTTTTAGATGCTTTTTCAATCTTCTCTAATGCATTAAGTACAACGTCCTTAATCGGGACAAAATCGCCTGCATTACGATTCTGCAACAGTTCAAACACCTTTTTCTCAGTCATTTCCAAAATCTCTTCCATCGGCTGAGAAGACACATAACAAGTATTAGCTATCTCTTCATTTAACTTGATCAGCTTACGCAGGACCGATTTCTCATATACGATCTGCGCATAGTATCTTACATTGGCAGAAGTCGGCACAGCTGCCACCAGCTCGCGGACAAATTCCAGACTGGATATCTCTTCCGGTACATCCTTTTCTTTCAGGCGTTCCTGAAGTGTGATCAGATCTGCCGGCTTGCCTTCATTAAAAAGTTCTACCATGGATTCAAAGATCACACCATATGAAGTTTGATAAAAATCCTGCCCTGTAATGATCTCTGACGCTGTCAGAATAGCCTCTTTGTCCATCAGCATGGCTCCGACTACTGACTGCTCTGCCTCAATACTGTGAGGCAGCACCCGCTTAATCAGCGCTTCCTCCATGGCAACCTCCCTACTCTTCTACAACGTGTACTTTCAGTTCTGTAGTTACCTTTGGATGAAGCTTAATCGGTACATTGTGTACGCCAAGGCTCTTGATCTGTTCTTTTAACTGAATCTTCTTCTTATCGATCTTCAGACCGAGCTGCTCCTCAGCCGCCTGCGCAATCTCTTTGGAAGACACGGAACCAAATACCTTACCGCCCTCACCGGTCTTAATAGACACTTCAATCTTGCCTTTAGCAATCTGTTCTCCCAGTTCTTTTGCTGCTTCCAGATTCTCCTGTGCCACTTTATCTGCATTAGCCTTCTGAAGCTTCAGATCATTCATATTCTTGCCATTAGCTTCAATGCCTTTCTTCGTTTTCAGAAGAAAATTCCTCGCATATCCATCATTTACATTTACTACATCTCCCTTTTTGCCAAGAGACTTTACATCCTCTAATAAGATTACTTTCATTTTATATATCTCCTTCCTCGATCATTCTGTCAATCTGCGCTTTCACACAGTTCACCGCCTCTTCCATATTCGTGTGGTCAAACTGTGTACCGGAGGCATTCATGTGACCTCCACCGCCCAGACGTTCCATAATGATCTGTACATTTACTTCATCAATGGAACGTGCACTCACATAGATACGTCCCTGGTATACCGTCAATACAAATGAAGCGCGGATACCTTCAATATCCAGCAGTTCATTAGCCGCCTGTGCCCCAATAATCGTCGGGCTGTCCACCCGCAGATTCTGACCCCTGGCGATTGCAAACTGCTGACGATATACTTCTGCATTACTGATAATCGATGCCTTAGCCCGATAAGAATCCATATCATCCCGGAATATCTTACGGACATATGGAATATCTGCCCCACATCTTCTCAAAAATGCTGCCGCCTCAAAGGTTCGTACACCGGTACGGTTCGTGAAATTATTCGTATCGATCATCATACCCGCATACATACTACTTGCTTCCAGCGGCGGGATCTTTACATCCTCATCGATATACTGCAGGATCTCAGATACCATCTCACATGCAGATGATGCATATGGCTCAATATATGACAGCATGGCATTATCAATATTATCACTGCTCTGTCTGTGATGATCCAGCACTACAATGGTCTTCGTCATCTGCAGCAGTTCCGGGCACTCCGTCATCTGCGGACGATTCGTATCTACGACGATGACCATCGAATTATTATTCATCAGATCCTTTGCTTCCGATGAACTGATAAACATATCTTCCGGATAATCCGGGTTGTTAATATAGTCTTCATACACGGAACGAATTGAATTCGTCGGCTTATTCAATACGATATGTGCTTTCTTACCGATTGCCTCTGCTGCACGATAAATACCAATCGCTGCTCCCAGCGAATCTACATCTGTCATCGTATGTCCCATAACCAGAACATTTCCACTGGTCATCATATACTCACGAAGAGCTTCCGCCTTAACACGCGCCTTAACACGCGTGTTCTTATAGCTCATTTCCCGCTTGCCACCATAATAGGTAATACCGTTACAATCCTTGATAACTGCCTGATCGCCACCTCTGGCAAGTGCCTGATCGATAGCCACACGGGCGTAGTTATAACTCTGTGAATAAGAGTCGCTGCTGAGTCCCAGACCCATACTGAGTGTAGCCGGAATCTTGTTGCCCACACTGACCGACTTCACATCTTCCAGCAATGAGAAACGATCTTCTTCCAGTTTCTTGAAATCTTTCTTCTTCACTACAACAAAATACTTATCTGTCTCGACCTTTTTGACAATACCATTAACCTTCATGAAATACTGGTTAATCTTTCGATCGATCAGTGCCAGCAACAGACTCTGACGAACCTCTTCCACACTCTCGATCACTTCGTCATAATTGTCAATATAAAGCATACCGGCAACCAGTCTCTGTTCTTCATTGGCACGGATATATTCATTACGTTCCGTTACATCCTGCATATGCACTGCAATAAAGTACTCCTGCTCTTTCGGCATCTCCATCAACTGCTCAGAATCGCTAAATCCTTTTACAGATATCTTTCTTAGCTCTGCAAGATATTCTCTGTCCTCATAGCGCACCTCGCGCTGTACTTTCTGGTCTTCTTTTTTTGGAAACAGACTGCGGTTGATCTCTGGAATATACTTTGCAAGGCTTCCAGACACTTTACCTTCTCCCTCAAAGATCGCATTAAACTCATCATTCACCCACAGGATCCTGCCATCTTCCATCAGCAGCGCATATGGTACTGACAATTCCTTCAGCAACGTATTCTGTACAACACCATACTGTGCCGAGAACTCTACCAGATCTCGAAGGATCACCGCCCGGTTAAAAAAATACAATGCTCCTACGATCAACATATAAATCAGAACAAAGATCAGCATGATAAATCCCGCTCTGTGATCAATCTTATAGATCCATACATTCATTGCCAGAAGAAGTACCGACATGATTGCCGGCCACTGCATATATAACTTCAACTGTCCTTTCAGCTGTATGTCCCGTTTGTCCTTCATGATGACTCCTCCATCGGCACACAATCGCATACGCGCGCCCTTTCTGGGCATGTGACTCCACTATGCGTACATTATACTACCTTTTTCAGGGAATGGAAACTATATATTTACGCAAAAAAGTCATTTATACAATATTGTCAACACATCTCGTAAGCCTTGAATAATCCTGGTGATGCAAGAAAGCCCTCAGGCTCAACCGTACCTGAAGGCTTTCCATAATCCTTTTAAACTTACTCTTTCTTACTCTCTGTTAAGTATCTGCTCTCTTACGTAATCGATACTTCCAGCGGACATACTAAACTCATCCAGACCAAGATCCAGAAGGAGTTCGACTGCTTTCTGATCACCAGCCATCTCACCACACATACCGACTTTGATGCCTTCTTTGTGTCCTGCCTCAATTACCTGCTTAATTGCACGTACAACAGCCGGATTGAAGTAATCGTACATCTTGGCAATCTTCTTATTACCGCGGTCAACAACCAGAATGTACTGTGTCAGATCGTTCGTTCCGATACTGAAGAAATCAGCCTCTTTTGCGAATTCATCTGCAAGCATTACACTGGCAGGTGTCTCGATCATCATACCCATCTCGATATTCTTATCGTAAGCCTGTCCTCTTTCGTCAAGCTCTTTCATACATTCTTTCACAAGTGCCTTAGCATTCTTAAGCTCTTCCATAGCAATGATCATTGGGAACATGATTCTCACATGACCAAATGCACTTGCGCGCAGGATAGCTCTCAGCTGTTCTTTGAACATATCCTTCATGTCCAGAGAAATACGGATTGCTCTCCATCCAAGGAATGGATTCTCCTCTTTTTCAAATTCATAATAAGACAGTTCTTTGTCTCCACCGATATCCAGTGTACGGATTGTCAGTTCCTGAGACGCAAGCTCTGCTGCCTCTTTGTATACCACAAACTGCTCTTCCTCTGTCGGGAAGTGTGTATTCTGCATGTAAAGGAACTCACTACGGAACAGACCTACACCATCAATATTCATCGGAAGTGCATTTCTGATATCCTGTACATTACCAACGTTAGCACACAGATAGATTCTCTTGCCGTCCTTGGTAACTGCCGGAGTACTTCTCAGGCCTTCCAGACGTGCTCTTTCCTGCTCATAAGCAGCTTTCTTGTCCAGATATTCCTTCTCTGTATCCTCGTCAGGTTTCACAACAATAATACCCTCTCCGGCATCCATACAGATGTACTCTCCATCGTCTACCTTAGAAAGGATACCCTTTACACCTACCAGTGTCGGGATTCCAAGACTCTTGGCAATGATAGATACGTGGCTTGTAACACCGCCTTCTTCTGTGACGATACCTTTAACCAGCGCCGGATTGATCTTAACTGTATCAGACGGATACATATCTTTCGCCATAACGACTACAGGCTCAGTCAAAACTCCCAGATCCGGAAGCTTAACGCCCTTAACTACTGCCATCATACGCTTACCAATATCACGTACGTCTGCAGCTCTTTCTTTCATGTACTCGTCATCCATAGATGCAAAAATCATAGCAAACTCATCAATTGTGTTGCTGATCGCCTGCTCTACATTAGACTTGCTGTCCTTGATCTTGCTCTCAACGCCATCCTGAAGCATGAAGTCATTCGCAATTTCCAGATGTGCCGCAAAGATCTCATTCTTTTCAGCAAGCTGACCAAGTTCTTCTACAACAGCATTCTTAGCTGCCTCGAACTTCTCAATCTCAGCCTGAACCTGATCATCGGCGATCGTACCGGTTGCCGGAGTCAGATCTGGCTCAAGATACATATATACTTTTTCAACAACGATGCCTCTGGACGCTGTCTTCTCAACACGAATCTGTTCCATATATTACTCTCCCAGTCCACTTTCAATAGCTTCTACTACAGTCTTAAGTGCTTCTGCTTCATCTTCACCATCACACTCAACTGTGATTTCTGTTCCACATTTGATAGCTGCAGACATAAGGTTCAGAACGCTCTTAGCCTGAAGTCTCTTCTCACCTGCCACAAGAATAATGCTACTCTTGAACGGAGCTGCTGTCTTTGCTAATGTTGCTGCTGGTCTAGCGTGGATTCCTGTTGGATTTGAAACTGTTACTTTCTGAGATACCATAATATCTTCCTCCCTTATTGCTTGTTATATTTAATAAATAATAGTGTATACTTCCAGTCATAACTATACACATTGCTAATTGTTAGTATAACCTTTTCACGAATACTTGTCAAATTATTCTAGGCAAAATATTAGTCAAATATCTCCATCATACACTCTTCCTCAAACTGTCTGGAATAAAGGTTATAATAATGTCCTTTTCTGCCAATTAATTCCCGATGTTTTCCCTGTTCTATGATCTTTCCATCCTTCATCACCAGAATCAGGTCTGCATTGCGCACCGTTGACAGTCTGTGTGCGATCATAAATGATGTATGCCCTGCCAGCAGTTCATCCGTTGCCTTCTGAATCAGCTGTTCTGTCCAGGTATCAATCGAAGACGTCGCCTCGTCCAGGACAAAGATCGCAGGCTTTGCAAGAATCGCTCTGGCAAATGAGATCAGCTGCTTTTCTCCGGTAGAAAGACGGTCGCCACCTTCGCCAACATCCGTATCATAGCCCTGCTCCATACGGTCAATCACCTGATCTGCTGATACCCGTCTTGCGGCTTCTTCGACTTCCGCATCCGTAGCATCCAGTCTCCCATATCGTATATTTTCCCGTATCGTGCCAGAGAACAGGTGCGGATTCTGCAACACATATCCGATCTGACTGTGCAGCCAGAGCTGGGAACGTTTCCGATAATCCACGCCATCAATTAAAATCTCTCCGGATGTAGGCTCAAAGAATCTGCCTGCCAGGTTCACAATTGTCGACTTACCAGCTCCCGTATCCCCTACGATTGCCACCGTTGTTCCGACCGGTATCTTCAGATTCAGATGTTCCAGTACATATTCTTTACCATCCGGATACCGGAAACTCACATCCCGGAACTCGATATCCCCGCGGATCGGTTCCCAGTTTTCCCGCTTCGGCTCTGCCGAATCACCATACCTTTCCAGCACCTCCGGTGTATCGGTAATATTCGGTTCCTGCTCCAGCAGATCCGCCACTCGTTCTATATTGGCCTGGCAAGAAATCATATCCGACAGGAGTCTTGCCAGCTGCTGGATCGGTTCAAAGATTCCCACTGCGTAAGACAGAAATACCGACAACGTACCCAGTGCAATGATCTGATGCTCCACAAAATATCCGCCACGCGCCAGCACGAATGCTGTCACCACGGAACTAAAGAACAAAATCATCGGCATATAGATTGCCGTAAGTCTGGCGAGTGTCATGGAGTGCGACTTCATCCGTCCGGTCACATTACAAAATGTATGATCATTTAACTCCTCCATCGCCAGCGTCTTACTGGTTTCCACTCCGGTGATCCCTTCATTAAACGCTCCTGTTATTTCTGAATTGACCTCCCGGATATCCCGGTTCCAGAACAACATCTTTTTCTGAAAAACAAAAGTCAATCCTGCAATAAACGGAACTACCAGCATAATGATCGCTGCCAGCTTCCAGTTCAATGCAAACATGATGGCAAATACACCAAGCACATACCCGAACGCCCAGAACATATCTACCAGCCCCCAGGCAATCACCGATGCGATCTTTGAAGTGTCACTCATCACCCTCGCGTGGATATATCCCACCGGAGTTGTATTATAATAAGAAAACGAAAGCTTCTGCAAATGTACAAACTGGGCTCTCTTCATATCTCTTCCCACGTTCATTTCAATCGTAATTGCCGCCCGGACACTGAAAAACACACAGACCATCTGCATAATGATAATCCCCGCATATGCGATTACAAACAACTGGATTCCGTGCAGTGTATCCGGCACGATAAAATGATCGATCGCATAGCTCTGGAATAGCGGAACTGCCACATCCACAAGAATCAGCAATATATTCAGACTAAATGTGGTCGCAAATTCCTTACGATATGGACGGAAGAACGGAAACATCTGTTTCCAGATTCCGATACTGAGGCTCTTCGGTTCTTTTTTATTACTCTGCATCAGAATCACCTCCCTCATTCAGAAGTCTCCTGTCATCCTGATTCAACTGGATCTCATAGATTTTCTGATAAATACCTCCGTGGTGGATCAGTTGTTGATGTGTGCCACACTCCTCAATCACGCCATGATTCAGCACCAGAATCTGATCTGCTTCCATCAATGTCGTAATCCGGTGTGAGATCAGAATTACGGTAGCATCTTTCATTTTCGACCGGAGTGCACGTCGGATCCGCACATCCGTATCCGCATCCACTGCGGAAAGTGAATCATCAAAGATCATGATCGGTGCCTTTGCGATCAGCATCCGCGCGATTGCAACTCGCTGCCGCTGTCCGCCGGACAAGGTCACACCGCGCTCACCCACGATCGTATCATATCCATCTGGGAATGCCATGATCGTATCATCCACGCAGGCAATCCTTGCAGCCTCACGGATTTCATTCATCGTCGCATCAGGATTAGCAGCTGCGATATTGTCCCGAATGGTTCTGGAAAATAAAAAAGGCTCCTGCAACACCATTCCTACATGACTGCGTATCCAGCTTCTCGGAATATCACGGATATCCACACCCCCGATCTGTACCGTTCCCTTCTTCAACTCATAAAGGCGATCCAGCAAATGTACGATCGTTGTCTTACCGCTTCCCGTTCCACCAAGAACACCGCAGGTTGTCCCTTCTTTTATATGAAAGCTCACATCTTCCAGTACAGACTGATTCTCTTCATAGCCAAAGCTTACGTGATCAAACACAATGTCCGTACGCTCCGGAACCACGCCACTCTCAGCCATTTCTTCTTCTGCCGAATCCAGAATGTAATTCACCCGGTCAAATGACACGCCCGTCTTACTCATTTCCGACAGGATCCTTCCCAGACTTCGCACAGGCCATACCAACGTCGTATTATAAGATGCAAATGCAATAAATTCTCCGGCTGTAATAGATCCATGCACCGCTTCGATCGCACCAAGCGTCACGATCACAAGCACCTGTAATCCGGTAATCAGATCACCCACTGCCCAGTACAATCCCGACAATGTACCAAGCCGGATCCAGAGTCTGGCAAATATCTCATTTTTCTCATCAAACTGATCAATTTCAAACCTTTCTCTTCCAAATGCCCGCACTACTCGCACACCCGTCGCATTCTCCTGCACCACCGTTGACAGATCTCCTTCTGCCTCATCCGCTGCCGTATAATTCTTCGCGATCAGATGATAAAATATGCCGGAATACAGTACAACAACCGGTGTAAAGGCAAGTGCCACCACTGTCAGCTTCATATTCATTGTAAGCATCATTGCCAGCGACACCACCAACAGGAACACCGTACGAAACACTTCCAACACCTGGGTAACTACAAAGTTTCTTATTGTCTCTACATCTGCAGTGCAACGCTGTATAATATCGCCTGTCTGCACACCATCATGCCACTTCATCGGCAGTCTCTGCACATGTGTAAACAGAATATCACGCATATTCTTTGCAAAGGTCTCTCCCGCCTTTGCCGTCTGACTTCGATACAGATAGATCATAATTCCATTCACAAGAGCAATGCCGATCACCTCTAGCGAAATCAGCCAGATATGCTCTTTCAGGTACGGAATTCCATCTTCCACAAGCACACGGTCAATAGTAAATCCAAAAATTCTCGGAATCAGCGAATTCAGAAGCGTAGACGCAAGTGATGCCAGCAGAATAATGATAAAACACCCTCTGGTGCCCTTTGAAAATCTGAGGATCAGTTGTATTTTTCCATTCTTGTCTCCCATACACACTCCCTGTAACTTCCTGTATAGTCTTATACGATTTTTGTTATTGAGTTTATTATACATGAAGCAGTATACTATGTATATAACGTAACGCCGATTGTAAAAGTACACCTTACAAAATACTTTACAGGCATTTTCACACAATCAAATGAAAGGATTTTATCAATTATGAAATCAAGATGGAATTCACACTGTACTCAGTGTCTGCTGAAAAAGCACCTGACAAATTACCCGGATACAGCCACGGAAGAAGAACGGCTCACCTACATCCGCCGACTGTTCTCCATTCTGACAGACATAGCTCCCGGTGAAAGCTCCCCGGTCATCGTCAACCGCATCCTTACCCTTCAGAAAGAAATGTTTGATCAGTTCGTCGATTATACCGATATCAAGAAACATTTCAATCAGCTTATGCTGGAACAGGAAGACTGGATCTATGCCGATATCTCTTCTGCCGCTGATCCGATCCGCCGTGCTTTACAATATGTCATGAAGGGAAATTATATTGACTTTGGTGTGCTGTCTGATGTAAACAGCGAAAAATTAATGGAACTCTTGTCGCAGGCGAAAGACCAGACAATCGATGAGCAGATATTTGATGAACTGATGCAAGATCTTACATCAGCGAAAAATATGGTACTACTGACCGACAACTGTGGCGAGATCGTATTAGACAAGCTTCTCATCCGCACGATCAAGTCTCAGTTTCCGGATCTGCAGGTCCACGTCATCGTCCGCGGCGGTCATGCACTGAACGATGCCACCATGGAAGATGCCTGTCAGGTCGGGCTCCCGGATCTGGTTAAGGTCATCGGCAATGGTACCTGCCTGCAGGGAACTTATCTCCCGGACATATCAAAAGAAGCCCGTGACCTTCTGGAACAGGCGGATGTAATCCTTTCCAAAGGCCAGGGCAACTTTGAAAGTCTGCAATACTGCGGACTGAATATTTATTATCTTTTCCTGTGTAAATGCGATTTATTTACCAAACGCTTCCACACACATTTATACAACGGCATTCTTACGAACGACCGTTATGTGTAATCCTGTGAAATACTATCGTAAAGATGATGCCTTTGACCACTGAAGTCAGAGACATTGCCCACCAGATTCCATCCAATCCCAGCGGTGTGATCGCAAGTGCCATTGCAAATGGGATTCTGGATCCAGTAAACACGATACTGATGATGCTGCACAGTCTGGTTCTTCCAAGACCGGACAGTGCACCTATCGTCATCAGTTCCACGCTCATAAATGCTTCACTGATTCCAATGATCAGAAAATAACTCACTGAGATCTGTATCGCTTCCGCTTCATGGAAGAATATCTCTGACAACGGTTCCGGAAAGATGAAAAAGAGTGCCATGATCAGGCATCCCCATGCTGCGATTGTGCGGAATGCGATCCAATATCCATTACGGATTCTGTCCATCTTCCCTGCCCCGTAATTCTGCGCAGAAAATGCATTGATCGACGCCGCGAATCCATCTGCCGTATTCCAGGACAATGCTTCTACCTGTCCCCCTACCCTCTGGACAGCCACCGCCGCCGGGCCAAAATCTGCCACCATACGGGTGAGTACCATGGAAATCGCACAGTATGCAGTACTTTGAAGTGCCGTAGGCACACCAATCCGAAAGATCCCCTGATAATATTTCTTTTCCGAAGGGCGAAACAGATAACATTCTGACAATACATTTTTCTTGCCGTCTCTGATCACACCAAGTACCAACACCGTCATTACAATAAACTGTGCCAATACCGTTGCGATCGCCGCACCGACTACTTCCAGTCTTGGAAATGGACCAACCCCCAGTATCAACAGCGGATCCAATACTACATTTACAAAAAGTCCCAGAAAATTCGCCACGAGCGGTGTCTTCGAATCTCCCTGTGCCGTATAAATCCCCGTAAGCACGAACGTCAGATAGGAAAATATCACCAGTCCGCAGGTAATCCGTGTATATACCACCGCATATCGTACCGTCTCAGCATCTCCCACATGAAAAAGTGCGATCAGTTCATCCGTAAAAAGGGTACAGACTGCCGCAAATATAACAGCAAATAGAACCGTAAGCTGGACAGCTGAACAGGCATACTGTCCTGCTTCATCACGCCTTCCACGTCCCAGCGCCTGGGCTACATTCACCTGTCCTCCCATTTTCGCCAGAGCAGACAATCCCTGCGACAGCCACACGTACATACCGCCTACACCGACACCGGCCACTGCGCGTGAACCAAGCATTCCAATCCACGCCATGTCCGTAATGCTGTAAAATGTATTTAAAAAGGACGTTGCCATGATCGGCAGCGCCAAAGCAATCAATGCTTTCAAAATCGGTCCTTCCGTCAGAACCACCTGTCTGTTTTTACTCATATTCTTCTCCAATCTATGCTCTACCATAGACATGATAGCATAATCATCCCTTGTCGTAAATCGGATATCCGGCTTTAAAAGACTTCCGATATCATAAACCGGTTCCTGCCTTTCACGAAGCACAAACCGGTCATCATCGAACTTTAAATCTGATTCTTCTTAATGCAGGCATAAACTGATTCTGCTAAGCTTTTATGTTCTTCCGGCATCAGATGCAGCGCATCCTCTTCGGATGGCTTGGCTGCCTGTGCCGCATCCAGGAAAATACATCCATTCCGGTCAGCTACTGCCTTGTAGCAGGCCGGAAATTCTTTAGATCTTGTTATCGCGCTGTCATCAAAATGATCTCCGAATGTCAGCTTGCTGATATTTTCCCCAATCTCCGGCGGTGACATCAATATGATCTTCGGGCAGAACTTCTGCTTCTCTGCTGCAAAATCACAGATCTCCTTCACCAGTCTCTCCGCACCTGCTGCGATCTCTTCCGTACAAAGTCCAAAGTCCATCTTCAGGTCATTGGTTCCAAGCATCATCACCACTGCATCGACCGGCTTGTGGGAATTCAGGCATGGCTTGAGATATTCCAGGCCGCTCTTCCATCCCTCTCCCGGCGCCTTATACATCGTAGTTCTTCCGTTACATCCTTCTTCGATTACTTTATACTCGTCTCCCAAAAGTTGCTGTAACCGTCCTGTCCAGCGAATGTCCTCCGGCCATCTGCCGCCAGTCACAGGATTATAACCATACGTATTAGAATCACCATAACAAAGAATTGTTTTCATCACTCCACCGATCCTTTCTTCAAAATCCGGAACATATTCTTATGAAAATCCAAGATACCTTCCTGTTTCATTTTTCCAAGTTCTTTTGACAGGGCGCTTCGATCCAGATTCAGATATTCTGCCATCTGCTGCCTGTTAAACGGAATCTCGAAAATCTCACCGTCCGCTTTCAATGACTGCGCCGTCAGATACGTAAGCACACGCTCTCTGATCGTCTTCGGCGTCGTACAGAAAATGCGCTGGGATAAGATCAGATTCTTCCGCAGCGAAATCTGCAGCATATTCTTCTGAATCTTCTCCTGCCAACCGCTTCCTGTATTTGTTAGAATCCAGCGGACATCCAGCCAGAGTACATTCGTATCATCAGCCGCAGACACTTCCACCATCATCGGTTCCTCACAGAACGCATACGTCTCCGCAAACACTTCGCCTTCTCCCACTTCACTCAGGATACTTTTATTCCCCCATGGATCTACGGTCTCAATATGGACACGACCTTTCGTCACGACCCCCAGTTCGTGTATCACATTTCCCATCTGACAGATTCGCTCATTCTTCCGATACTCTGTCTCCCACAGACAATTCATCTCTTCCATTTCTTTCCATTCTGCATCGCTCACGCCCCGGAATAACGGATTCGCAATATCATTCATATTCCGTCCCCTTTCGTGGTTATAACCACCGATTTTTCATTTTCATTATAATAAACTAAGTCCAGTAACACAAGATTAATATTAGGAGGAATCACTTATGATCAGAAGAATTATTCATATAGACGAAGAGAAATGCAATGGATGCGGAGCCTGCGCAGATGCCTGTCACGAAAGCGCTATTGGCATGGTTGATGGAAAGGCAAAACTCCTGCGAGATGATTACTGCGACGGGCTGGGCGACTGTCTGCCGACCTGTCCGACCGGCGCCATCACATTTGTAGAACGAGAAGCCGCGGCATATGATGAAGCTGCCGTGCTCGCCAACCAGAAAGCAAAGCAGGAAAAGGCTACCGTCCAGACAAACACGCAGTCAGCACCTGCTACCAAGCCTGTATTCTCCGGATGTCCCGGCTCCAGAATGCGTACCCTGCACACGGAAGTCTCTGCCAGTGAGACATCCACAGAAACTGACAATGGGACATCCACACCGGCTGCTCCGCTGACCTCTCAGCTTGGCCAGTGGCCATGCCAGATCAAACTGGTCCCGACACACGCACCTTACTTCGACGGAGCTAAACTCCTGATCGCGGCAGACTGCACCGCATACGCTTACGCCAATGTGCATCAGGAATTCATGAAGGGCAAGATCACGATCATCGGATGTCCGAAGCTGGATGCCGTTGATTACAGCGAAAAACTGACAGAGATCATTGCCGGAAATGATATTAAGAGTGTCACCGTGCTCCGCATGGAAGTGCCATGCTGCGGCGGACTGGAGCAGGCTGCTATCACCGCATTGAAGAATAGTGGCAAATTCATCCCGTGGCAGGTTGTGACATTCTCAATCGATGGAAAGATATTAGAATAAATCCATAAAAAATCACTCAAGCGACCAGAGCCTGAGTGATTTTCCTTTTTTATCGCCATAAGATTACCCACTTCACGGTCAGAATCCTGTGGAAGCTGCACGCATACCTAAACGTATATTTTTTCTAATTCAAATTATTTTTAAATATTTTTAGATTCGTAACATTTGTTACATACTTTATCCACATTTCCGGTTATCCTATAGACACAACAAAGAAAACAAATCAAACAACAAAGGAGTGTCAGTTATGAAAAAATATATTTGTGAACCATGTGGCTATGAATACGATCCGGCAATCGGTGACCCAGACGGCGGTATTGCACCGGGCACGGCATTTGAAGATATCCCGGACGACTGGGTATGTCCAGTCTGCGGATTAGGAAAAGACGTATTCGTTCCTGCCGAAGATTAATTACCCATTTTCGCCAGACACCTTATCGTAGTCCAGAATCTGTATTTTATTTCTGGAAGACAGACGAATCAATCCCTCGTCCTGGAGCGCAACCAACATCCGGGACAGGGATGGTCTCGTCGCATTCAGATACGAAGCCAGTTCTTCCCGATTCATATGCAGCGTCACGTTGTAATCGGAATTACAGTTTTCCAGCAGAAATGCACAGATTCTCTGACGGAGATTACCGCTTGTAAGCACTTCAATCTGATGATTATTCTTATCCACTTTTTCAGCGAAAAGCTGAAGCATATTAAAGATCACCTTACTGTGATGCACACAGTTACGCTCGCATCTTCCTCCAAAGAAGTTCTGTGAGACTTCCAACAGTGTCGCTTTCTTCCTTGCTCTGGCATAACAGGAATATCCCGGCTGACGTAAGAACAGTTCAACCTCACCAAAATATTCCCCTTCAGCCAGCATGGACATCCGCGTGATCTTTCCATTCAGATTAATACTTCCAACTTCCACTTCTCCCTCAAGAATAAAATACAGCTTCTGCGGACGATCTTCCTGTCTGAAAATGTATTCATTTTTCTGATATGTACGAGTCACTGCCTGAGAGCAGACCAGACTTTTCTGCATCTCTTCTTCAGTCAGATCTCGAAATATCTGTAGCTTTTGTAACGTCATAATACCAGCCAACCTTTTCTCTGATGATATGGTTTCATTATAGATCAGTGAAAAAAGTGATTCAATAACGCGAGGTGATTTTCATGAACAACAAGGCAATGTACAACTTATCTTACGGACTCTTTGTATTAACCGCACGGGAAAATGAGAAAGACAACGGCTGTATCGTAAATACAGTGGCACAGGTCACCACTTCTCCTAACCGCATTCTCGTTGCAGTCAATAAAAATAATTATACCCATGGCATGATTCTTCGGACGGGTGAATTTAATGTTTCCATCCTGACGGAACGTGCTGCATTCAACACATTTAAGCACTGGGGATTCCAGAGTGGTTCCGATGTAGATAAAGCTGTCGGCATTACCTTTCGGCGTGCAGACAATCAGCTTATTTATCTCGCTGAAGAAACCAATGCCTATATCAGCGCCAAAGTCATCTCCACCACGGATCTCGGAACACATACCTTATTCCTTGCCGATGTAACAGACGCAGAAGTATTGTCCGATGATCCATCCGTAACCTACAGCTATTACCAGCAGCATATCAAGCCGGCACCGGCGAAGACTGCAAAAAAAGGCTATATCTGTACCGTATGTGGTTATATCTACGAAGGAGAGCCATTACCGGAGGATTTCATTTGCCCGATCTGCAAACATCCGGCATCCGATTTCAAACCGTTGTAAAAATAAAACGATTGTATTCATAAAGGAGAACCGCTTATGACAAACATTACATTTGACGATAATTTAATCACTGGAAACGATACCATTGATACCCAACACGAAGAACTGATCAACCGCATTCAACAATTCGTAGCAGTCTGCGAATCCGGCGATGGCAAAGTCAAAGCCATTAAAATGCTGGATTATCTGGACGAATACACCAACTTCCATTTCCAGGCCGAAGAAGAATTGCAGAAAAAAGTATCCTACCCAGAGCTTGCAAATCATCAGGAAAAGCATGATGAATTTAAGAAATCTATCCAGGAATTATATGATTTTCTGAATGAGAACGAAGGTCCGAACGAGCAATTTATAGAACAGGTGAAAATCAACGTCGTAGACTGGCTCTTCAAACACATCAAAACTTTCGACCGGTCAGTTGCAGAATATATACACCTTAATAACAATGCGGAAAGATTATAAACACTTAAAGAAGAGGAGCCAATCAATTTGATATGCTCCTCTTCTTGCCATGACGCACTAATCTACTCCATTTTCCTTTAAGAATTGCTACATTAAGTGCCATTCCACCCCAACTATAGATACCGATGATACTGATTTTTTCAGCATCTACATTGTTCTTTACACTTAAGAAATCAACTGCTGCCATAAAATCTTCTGTATTAATATTCGGAGATGCCATATATCTCGGCTGTCCACCGCTTTCTCCCGTATAAGATGGATCAAATGCAATCGCAAAATATCCCCTCTCTGCCATTGTCTGTGCATACAATCCGAAACACTGCTCCTTTACTGCTCCAAATGGTCCGCTTACAGCTATTGCCGGAAGTTTCTCTTTCGCATCCTTCGGACTATACATATCAGCCGCAAGAGTAATACCATATCGGTTCACAAATGTAACCTTCTTATGTTCTACATAATCACTCTTTAGAATTGCAAAACTGCTTTATATAATATATGATAAGCTCATCTTATATCCTAAACCTAACTTTAGGTCAAGATTTTTCAACCCAGATTCGTAAAATTTACGAAAGAAGATATTCAGAAATTGTACGATGCCGGTCATAAGTAAACTTCTTGAACATATATATTCTTCATGTTATACTTTAATTGTGTAATCCATTTGAAAGCAGGATGCGATTTTCTGATTACGATATACCCTCTAGTTTACAAAGGAGGGATGCCCCATGAACACAATGGAAGTTCTTACTTTATTGCTAGTAATTTTCGCGGCACTATCTTACATAGATAATCATAGTAAAAAGAAATAGCATCCCTCGCCCAAGGTAGATGCTATTTCAAAAATATAACTCACTGAGGGCATATCGGATTCGCATCCGATTACCTTTCTAAGTAGATTATACACTGGGGTACTTGAAGTTTCAAGTACCCCTTTTCATAAAATTCAAATCCGTATCATTTTGATTATTTCCCACCAAACACTCCCGCTATCTTATCCGTGTATTTTTTCACATATATTACAAATGTCCAGATTCCAAAATAATGCTTCATCAGTTCATCGCATTCTTTCCTGGTAATCTCCGGCTCTCTGTCTGCCACACACATGGCATCATACATAACGATGCCTTCCTTCACCTGGAACGGCAGCATCTTGAATCCGTTACTTTCATAGAATGCCTTACGTCTCACACGCTGCTCATAATTCTCTGCATTCGAATCCATCTCTTCGATACACAGGAAAATACGACTGTCACTGTACTTTTTCTGAATGGTCTGTAAAATTCTGCCTCCGTATCCGGCTCCACGCTTCGTATCATCTATCGCGAGATAGGATATATAGATGATATCTTTATAATACACATTATATACCAGCCCTATCAGCTCCTCATGATCATATACTCCGTAGAATTCTCCTCTGCCGTCACGCGTCAGCATCTTGAGCATCCAGAATGGTATCTTTTCTTCTCTTGGAAAGGCCTCTTTATATATATCCTTCAGTCCTTTCCGATTCAATTTGTTATTCCTGTATCCGACAAATCTAAGTCCTGACATTCTTTAACACCTCTCGCTTATCATTAGTTTCCAAACATCATAGCACACTTAGAATTGCTTTTCAATCTCTATACACATTCTATATAATCTCGGTAATCTGCCTCGCTGGCAAATAACATATATTCGTCTTCCACGTATCCCATATAACCTTCTGCCGTTGCATATCCTTTCATATTTACACCTCCGCCATTGCCTTGTTTTCAGGCTTTTTTCTCATTTATGGCTTCAGTATAATAAATAAGGTGTCCATTAATACGGACACCTCAAATCTTTTTTCATTTATTCTTCGTCTTTGATTTCTTCTCCGGCAAGCTTCATAATATCTGCCACATCATCCTCGGATATCTGCATCCGGTCTGCAACTTCATCTACAGATACTTTCCTTCCGTACTCTTCTTTCATATTGCGAATGGTCTCGTCAAGATCAGATACCTTTTGCACCATCTTGTCTTCCTGACGCTTCGTCTCACTCTGCGACTCCAGTGTCATCTGCATATCCATACGGACTTTCTCAAGAATCTCTTCTTCCACGGGCTCGCCTTCTGCTTCACTCATTACCATCATCAGACTCAGGCTTCCCTCCTGGATCAGATCTCCAATAAATGCACCTGTTGTATGCACCTTGATTGCTTCCTCTACAACTTTCGGAAGATAATAATCCAGCATTGCCTCCTGCTCATTCGTCACATCCATGTTACTGATGTCCTGCAAGTACTCTGCCACATACGCCTTTTCCTGCTCGGTAAGGCTGGCTCTCGGATCTTCCTCCCCAGCTTTCTCGCTGGCATGACCTGTATATCCTGCCACCTCGATCTTCTGTGCCATCAGGAATTCTACCACCAGCTCCATCTGTTCTTCCGTAAGATTCTCGTCACGGAAAAATGCTGCCAGCTCTTCCTGTGTCATACGGTTACCCTGCGCTGCTGCTTTCGCAAGAAGCTCCGCTAATTTTTTCTGAAATTCTTCTCTGTCCGCCATATCTATAACCTCTCGTATTTGTCCATGTAAATATAATTACCTCAGAACCATATGCTCAATCATGCTCTGAGCGCTAAACCTATTGTAATATGACGCAGACAAACTTTCAACTACATTTCCCCGGCAGTAATTGCTCCGACCGGACAGACCTTTTTGCAATTGCCGCAACAGATACAGGTCACAGGATCGATCACCGCATGCCCGCCATCCATCCGGATGCAGGCGCGCGGACAGGCATTCTGGCAGGCTCCGCAGCCGATACAGCCTTCCTCTACTTTATACGTTTCGCCCTTTACCTGTTCTCCGCCAAATGCGAAATTCTTCTTCTCAATCCGCTCTGTCTGCAACGAGAACCATTCGCCCTGACCACGGAAGATCTGAAATACCGTCAGCACGCCTCGGGATTCTTCCGTCGGGTAAATATCATACATGTACGGATTCTTTTCAAAAAGTTTCGGCAGTAACTCCGGTCCAAGTTCTCTCACCTCCCCGGCAACAGATACCGCCACACTGTGCATGGTATCCGTTCCCTTCAGAGCTGTCAGCGCAATGTGTGGCGAACGGCTCAGTCTTTTATAAAATCCCTTTCCCGTGGCAGTCAGAAAATATATACTGTCATCTTCACAATCCATCAGGTCAATGGCGCAGGTCACAGGATGCCCATCCTCGTCTGTTGTCGCCATGATAGATGTATGTATTTCTTCTACCACATATCGGAAAATATCTTTAACTTCCATTGAATTACCTCATTCCTTTCATTGCCGGAGATACACGCTTATACACCAGCATCGTAATCACTGATACGATCAGACCTTTAAGAATATTGCCCGGCAGCGCACTGTACAACACTACATCCAGTTTGGTATGGATAAATGGAATCACCTCAGCAAATGATGCAATTACCTGATCAATCGGCATGAAGATCTGATACATCGGAAGCAGCACAAAGTAATTCATAATTGCCGCCATAATACCCATTGCCACACTTCCTGCCACACCGGATACTACTGCCATCTTTCTGGTCTTTTTCTGCTTATAGATCAGTCCTGCGGTAAATACCAGGCTTGCACCCATCAGGAAATTCGCCAGCTCACCGATTCCACCGGTTGAAGTAGACAGTGCCTGCAGTACATTCTTAATCAGTTCTACAACGGTGCCTGCCACCGGTCCTAATGCAAATGTAGTCAACAATGCAGGTACATCCGATGCATCCATTCTGGCAAATGACGGTGCTAACGGCATCGGCACTTCCAGAAATGCAAGAATATAGGAAATTGCCGCCATCAACGCAATTACCGTAAGATAACGTGCCTTTCCTGTGGTCTGTGTACCGACTTGTATTGCCGCTGTTTTTGATGTGTTCTTTTCTGTTGTGTTACTCATGATGTTCTTCCTCCCATTCTTTCAGGGGAGCTCTGTACATAGTTGTGTAATCAATGTCATCTCGTTTGTTGCACAAATAAAGGCAGTCCCATTCGGGGACTGCCTGATCTACATCTTTATACGGATATCGGAATCTCCTGATTCCTTCATCGATATCTGCTCTTCTATGTACATCCTCTTTCATCCGGACTATAACCGTCGGTACTGGAATCTCACCAGTTCGGCTCTGACTGTGTTCAGAGTTCGCAGACTTTACTGCCGGTGGGGAATTGCGCCCCGCCCCGAAGATATTGTTATTTTCAAGAAAAGGTTAGCACTTTCTAATCCATGTGTCAACCCTGGATTCTCCCATTACATCCTCCTGAGATGATATTCCCTCTTCATTCCATACATAATGCTTCTGGATACTACATCTACAATAATAAATCCAAACGCGATTGCCAGACAGGTTGCAAATAAAACCACGGTCTCGCCAAATGCCTGTGAAATGTCTCCTGCCACACATGCATACATCAGATAATACAGGTTCGGTCCTGGGATCAGCGGAAACACCGATGCTGTCAGGAATATGGTCGATGGCGCCTTATTAACACGCGACATGACAAATGCATAAAATGCCACAAAAATCGCCCCCATCAACGTCGCCAGGAAATTACTTGGTTTTATCGCATATACCACCACATAAATCCCCCATGTAAAAAATGCCCCAATACCACTATACACTACCTGTATTCCTCGTATCTTAAACCACCATGCAAATCCGGTACATGCAATCGTACAGGAAATAAGCTGGATCAGTATACTGTGATTCAGGATGAATGTATCTGTTGTGCCCTCATGGAACATCAGCAGTGCTATCGCGATTCCAAATGCGATACCCGCAGCGCCAAGCATCGAACTCATAATATGTAAAAATCCTGATATAAAGTCACTCTGAAGGATATCCCGGATACCATTTGTCGTACTGAGTCCACTGATCAACAGCATGACGATACCGATCATAATCCGATCCGGATGATCCGCAAGTCCAACCCTGCTTGCCAGAATAATGATGAGTTCCCCCATAAATGCCATCAGCGTATTGTATACCATCAGGTTATCTTCTCTCTTCGACAGCAAGTCACCCACATATACGATCAGAATTGACACAACCGCTGCTACCAGCGCATCCTTCGTATTACTTCCAAAGAATACTGCGAATCCTGTACCACCCATAATGCCCGCCAGATAACGGGTGATCCGCTTCTGCTTCGGTCGGTTCATAACTTCCAGATACTTCTCATGCAGCTCCTTTTCATCCGGTGTATTCTGACAGACATACCGGCAAAGATTGTTCAGATAATCCAGTCTGTCAAAATTCGGTTCTCCTCCATTGACATGACGGATCTGTGTGATAATCTCACCTTCCGGAGTCTCTACCGTCACCTGTATATTACTCGGAATAACAAATACATCCGATTTTACAAACCCATAGCTTCTGCACATCCGATAAAAGCTGTCTTCCAGACGGAAGTTCTCTGCTCCGCTCCTGAGCATCCCCTCTCCAATGTCCAGAATTCCCTGTACGATCTTATAATAATTCATTCCAATTCATCCTTTTCCCAAGTTCTATAACAATTCCATTCAGCCCCTCCATACAAGAAAAACTGTTACTTGCATGCAAGCATGCTATAACAGCCTTTCTTGTGCGAAGGAGCTGAACAGTAACCTTTTATTCCAGATTGTATCATGATTTTTTCAATGCGTAAAATGTATTTATTGGTTTTTTCTATAACTATTTTAAATAACATTATTATTTTTTCTAATATTACTTTCTTTTCCTGTACAGTTATAATGGAAATAGGTATAATAACGCGTTCTGAAAGGAGTTCGACATATGAGAGCATTGATCGTAATTAAAAAAATTGGAAAAAGCTTTACCGAGTTTCTCTGCCGAGACTGGACACCAGCCGAGAAGATTCTCGTAGCCACCTGTTGTGTACTGTACGGAATGATCCACGGCTTTCTGATCTCACCGATAAAAAAAGGTGTATCGATTGGCTGTAATAACGGCAATAACAGTGATAACTGTTACGGCGGTCTGGATGATGATTTCATGTTTGACGACGAGGATTAATCCATTATATCCCCTTATGAATCAGGAGACTGTTCTGCTTATATTACAGACAGTCTCCTGATTTAGGTTCTTATCTTCACCGCTTCCATTTCAAACGTGGGAGCACGCCTTCTTCCAATCGATATCCGATATAGGCCGCAATGCATCCAGTTATAATTCCTCCCAAAATGTCTGTCGGATAATGTACGTACAGGTATAATCTGGAAAATGCGATCAGCACGGCAAGTACCAGTGCCGGTTTCCACATCTTGTTCTCTCCAGCAAGGTAGAGTGCCATCGCTGCCGTAAAGGACGCCGCTGTGTGTCCGGATGGAAACGAATAATCATGTGGTCTTGCAACCAGAAGCTGTATCGATGTATTCACATCAAACGGTCTGATTCGACCAACCAGATTCTTCAGGATTCCATTGCAAAGCACGACATCCACGCACAGCGCCAGCATCAGGATCACTCCGGTCCGTCTGGTCTTCGGAATAATCAGCAAGATTACCGTCAACAGGATCCATATCATCCCTGCATTCCCCAGTTTTGTAATCACGCACATGATTGTATCCAGGATTGGTGTACGCATATGTTGTATTGCATTTAAGATACTAATTTCCACATCGTTCACTTCTTTCTTTGATAAACTACATCGACTGGATTGCACATCCTTTTCTCCGGTATTCTGCCGCATTGCCCTTCACGCTCTTGATGTCCGCGTCCTTTCCACACACACGGCATCTTTCATTACGATTCGGGAATCTGACAATACGGTTCTCCATCGTCAGTCCGTCAAATACATACATTTTATTGGTCAGCAATTCACCTGCACCGGTAAAATATTTCACCGCCTCCAATGCCTGCACGCTTCCGATGATTCCCGCCATCGCACCGATCACGCCCGCCTGCGAACAGTTCTGGACACTGGACGGCTCCGGTATCTCTTCAAAGATGCATCTGTAGCAGGTACACTTGCCATCCGGCACATAGGTCATTACCTGCCCCTGAAATCTCAGGATACCCGCATGGCAGAACGGCTTGCCCGCCAATACACACGCATCATTGATCAGGAACTTTGCTTCAAAATTATCCACTGCATCGATAACAAAATCATACTCCGATATGATCTCTTCAGCATTCTGCGGCGTGATGAATTCCTTATATGCTTTCACCTGAATTCCGCTGTTGAGATGTTCCAACACCTGTTTTGCAGATTCTGCCTTATTCTGATCCACCATCGATTCACTGAAGATGATCTGTCTCTGCAGGTTCGACATACTCACGGCATCCGCATCCATCAGCCCGATCGTGCCAACTCCTGCACCCGCAAGATACAATGCTGCCGGTGCACCTAATCCACCTGCACCTATGATCAGCACTTTCGCATTCTTTAATTTCAATTGTCCATCCATTCCGATCTGCGGCAGAATGATCTGACGGTCATAACGGAGTAATTCTTCTCTGCTATATCCAGAGGTATGTTTCAGAAGCCATGAACGATATCCACCCTTCAAGTTATAAGCATCATATCCCATTTCCCGGAGTTCCTGCGCAATCTCGTAACTGGTCTCACCATATGTACAGTATACAATATACTTCTTGTCCTTCTGTAACGGTATCTGTTCTTTCACTACATCCATATTTTCAAACACTTGCGCATTTTCTATATGACCATGCTGATACGCAATCGCTCCGCGTGTATCTATGTAGACAACATTTTCCTTTTTCCAATCTGTGATCTGCTCCAGCGTCACTTCTATCTCTTTTGTATTCAAAATATTTGGCTCCTTTTCGTTCATTTTTAGCTATTTATTGCCCCAAATGGATTGGCAAGATACGATACTCGATTGTCCCATTCAATGATGAACACACGGGTTATCTCTCAACCGGCTCATGCACTCATATCAACAATTATAGGCGAATTTTTCTCGTATTTCAACAGATATGGTACTATGTCAACAGCCCACTTGTTTCACAACTTTCTCTGTGCTACTATGAGCTTATCAAATCGTAAAGGAGATTGTATTATGAGTTTATTAGAAATGCTTCAGAAAAGACACAGCATCCGCAAATACACAGACGCCAACATCAGCGATCAGGATCTGCAAACCATCCTTCAGGCAGGACTTCTGTCTGCATCCGGCCGTGCTGCACGCCCTTGGGAATTTATCGTAGTACGTAACAAAGAAACTCTTCAGAAAATGTCAGAAAGCCGTGTCGGTGCTGCCAAAATGCTTGCCAATGCTAACGCCGCGATCGTCGTTATTGCTGACGAAAGTAAGACTGATGTATGGGTAGAGGATTGTTCCATTGCCATGTCTAACATGCACCTCGCTGCCTCTACACTCGGCATCGGAAGCTGTTGGATCCAGGGACGTCTCCGCATGACACCAAATGACACCACAACCGAAGATTATCTGCGTGACCTGCTCGGCTACCCGGCTGACTACCGCCTGGAGGCAACACTTTCTCTGGGTATGCCTGCAGAAGAAAAAGCGCAGACCGAACTGTCCGCGCTTTCTGCCGATAAGATTCATTATGAAAAATACTAAAGATTATTCATGTATCACATCAATCTGACACATTTTCATAGTTAAAAGAGCCGCCTCATGGCTCTCAGGCGTAACACCTGCACAGCAGGATGCATCTACGGTGATCTTCACTTCCGGGAACTCGGCTTTCAGGATCAATGCGTTCGATACCACACAGATGTCAGTACATAGACCAACCATCTCAATCTCATCAAATGTCCACTCATTCCAATGTGACCATCCAAAATTCGGTTTGTCTATGTACTCTGCGCCGTCCACTTCCAGACCATCCGCGATCATCCATCCCTTCGTTCCCTTGATGCAATGCTCCACCGGAAGCTTCTTGCCCTCCGGCGTCTCGAGATAATCCTCACCATGCGTATCCCTCGTGAAAATGATCTGATCTCCTGCTTCCTGATATTCTCTGATCTTGGCTGCTACTTTCGGCACAATGTCCTGCGCTTCCTTTGTGCCAAGCGAACCGTCAATAAAATCATTCTGCATATCAACTACGATTAATGTTTTCATGTTATAACTCCTCCTACTTTAAAATTCCTTTCGGCATCTGTCCGATCTGTGCCCCGGCACCGTATTTCCGTGCTGCATAGAAAAACGCATCCATATTCTCAAGAGGTACTCCCATCGATACCTGACACCCTGTGTTCAGCATGAACCCTTTTGGGTTCTCTGCTCCGGTACGTAAGGACCCTTTCACAGCCTCGATCACATCATCAATGGTTCCGTTCCGCATCACGTCCACCGGCGGTACATTGCCGGTCAGGAACATCCGATTACCGACAATTCGCTGAAAATCCAACATATTTTCACAGTTATCCACGCTTAGCATTGTAAATCCACAATCTGCAAGATCTTCCCAGATTAGCCTACTGTGTCCGCAGATATGAATCGTAGGTTCCGATCCTGTAATATAAACAATGCCATCGTGAAGCTTCTTCAGATATGGACTGGAAAATTCTCTGAAATACCGCACGCCCAGAATATCTGTAGTAGTAACAGGATCTGAAATCGACCAGGATGTAATTCCCAGCTTTTCATACCCAGCCCGTACATATTTTAGATTACACACAACAATTAATTCTAACAGCCGATGTAACTCCTTCGGTGCCTTCCGCATGTCCCGCAACACATATTCAATCGGTCGCATAGCAATCGCTGTCGTAATCGGTCCTGCCATACCACCACTGTATTTCAACTCTGGAAGTCTCTGTTTCATTTCCTGCACAGTCTCAATCTTCTTCTGCATCCATGGATTGCTTTCCACCTCAAATTCTTCCAAAATGTATAATTTATCATATGTATCTAAAAAACGTCTGCCAATATCATTTTCTCCGCGATCTGATACAATTTCCTCTGAGCCAAGGGCGATTCCCATTCCACGAAGTCCCAATTTGAACGGAATCGATGCATCACCGTATAATTCCTGCTTCTTCCTGAGCTGCGCTGCACGAACATCCAGGTTGTTATACAGATCATGCTTGGAATATCCCCATGCCACACCCAGGGCATCATCCGCTGACAATAACCTGTGCGGAATGCAGTCCACTTCTTCTCCTGCCATGTATGCTTTCATCCGTTCGCCAGGTGTCATTTCCATTTTCTGCTTCACCAATTCTCGGTAAAGTTCTTCCTTTGTCATCCCATAGCCTCTTTCCAAACCTGTAATATCTTTCAACCAAATGCACTTACATCACATGTTCTGTCCGCTTGATGATCTCATCCTGCGTTGCCTTTCTGAGCGAGCAGAAATATGCACTGAATCCCGACACCCGCACGATCAGATCCGCGTAATTCTCCGGGTGCTCCTGTGCTGCCCTAAGTGTCTCCACTGACACTATACTGATCTGTATTTCCATGCCACCCTTATGAAAATACGTCTCAATCAAACTCCGCAATGCCCGTTTCCCGGTCTCTTCTTCTAATAAAGATGGCGTAAATTTCACATCTAATACCATGCCATTGCCAGCTTCTTCCATCGGAAAATTCGTAACCGAATTAATCAGTGCAGTTGGTCCATGGGTATCCTTTCCCTGGGATGCTCCAGACGAGTTAGACAAGGATTCTCCACTCTTTCTTCCGTCTGCTGTTGCGCCTGTGTGCATGCCCATAATAGCATGATCTTCTACTGTATATAATCCCAACCGGTATGGACCACCCCAGTAATTCCGGTATTCCTTCAAAATGTCTGATACCATTCTTTCCATCTTGACCGCGATCCGATCGGCATCCTGTTTTCTACACTGATCGTTACCGTATTTCGGTGCACGCGCTGACATATACTGCAGCATATAACCGGCATTTTCAAAATCATGATCTGTAATCTCCACACATTCCTCCAACGTAAGCATGTTCTTATCATAGATCACATCCTGGATTGCCGCCAATGCATCTACTGCTGTCCCAATGCCTCCCAGATTAAATCCCACGCCGGTATATCTCGCACCGCCTGCCATAACATCCTTTCTGCTGCCTATACAATCTTCCGTCAGCACAGACAGATACGGAAGGGGATATTTCTCTGCATACAGATGCTCGATGCGGTTCAGATTGCGGATAATCTTTCGTACCCAGTATTCCAATTCGTTCAGATACGCTTGTTCAAGTTCTTCATAAGTTTCAAATTCAACTAGGCTTTTCTGATTCTTCATCCGGAATGTTTTGTCACTACAGGTATCTTTCCCCTGATGTAGAAGCAGGTTCAGAAGCTTTGGCAGATTCAGCCTTGCCAGCTCCGTCATCGCATTTTCCTTCCCCGGAATCGCCATTTCCACGCAGCCTACAAATCCATAATTCCACACATCTTCTTTCAACACACCATTTTTCATCTGCGCTTTCATGCAGCACGGATCATAAAAGAGCGCCGGAAATCCCATGCCCGTTCGGATCAATGCAAGCACTGCCTGCCATGCCTCTTCCGGCATATCATCTGTCCACCGGAAATTCACCGACGGCTGATCCACACGAAGATTTGCTGCAGACTCCAGACACAGGTAAGTCAGATCATTCACCGCGCATCTGCCATCCGCATCACATCCACCAAGAGTCATATTCTGATAAGCTTTTTTCTGACAGCTGCATTTGAGCCAGAAAGCCTCTATCAATTCACCCGTTTCTTCATAATTAAGTCTTCCTGCATCCACATCCTTTTGGTAAAACGGATACAGATAATAATCAATCCTGCCAAGAGAAATGCCCGATGGAATATTCTCGCAGTACATCATCTCATTGGCAAGCGTCAGTAACTGCAACGCCTCATAAAATGTCTCCGGTGCCTTTGTCTCTATATTCATCAATGCGTCCCTCATTCGTTCCAAACATTCCCTCCTGGTTCCGAATCCGTCGTCATAATCATTATTGTCAATTTTATTATTTCTTTTTAACTTATTTAATTGCCTTTCTGTTTCTTCCAGATAGCGGTGCATGTAACTCATACATGCTTTTAATACAATACAGAACGCATGTGCCGTCTGCTTTTCTTTTTCACTCTGCGCTTTTCCAAGCTGTTCTTCCACCCGCGAGAGCAATGCTCCCCATCCAGTGTTAAGAAGCATCTCATATCCGGCAAGCGTATGTCCCGAATGCCAGTGTTTCACAAGCCAGGTCTCCACAGCATCCGCAAATTCATCCAGCTCATCTGATGCAGATTCTGATTGCAATTCTTTTGTTTCTTCTATTTCTCGCTCCATGTCCATCTGGAACTTCGCACGCTCTGCCGGATCAAAGTCTTCTGATACCTTCATTGGGAAATTCACATTATATGCATACTGAAACAAATACCCTGCCAAAAGATCATCCTCTGGTATAAGAATCTCCTTTTTCGCCAGTGTATTTGCAAATCCATATGCATACTGTTCTTCCACAGATGCCTCCGGGTGTTCCCGGACCGCCTCCCGGTATGCATCATCACGCACCGGAATCTCGGATGTTCTGGCATATTTCTTTCGATTTTCTTTTAATACCTGTATCCGTCTGGTGACGGTCCGTTTTGTTCTCATGTCTTTATCCTTCCTACTATCAATTTACATCCATTATACTCATATATCTTCTGCAAAGTGCGCATTGGCAATCAATGACTCCAGTTGGATCTCTGACGATCTTCCACCTGTCAATTCATCAATCTTTGCATTCACCGCCGGATGAAAATAGCACCCTTGCTTTTCCTGTTTTTTTCCGTAAATAACTGCTTCTTCCAATATACCGCGATCCTGAATCCGTTTCTCTGCCGGGATAGGGTTCAGGCACAGCATATGAGGTGTGGCAGTCTTTCCCTCAGCCAGTCTTGTCCCGGACGCTTCCTGAGGCAGAAACACATATCCTCCCGGCAATGTTTCATCAGACACACATACCCGGACACCTGATTTTTCTGCCTGTTCAACCGAATATAAAAAATCAAACATATCTTTAAATGACGTTGCCAGCATCGACACTTTCGACTGCATCAACGCCCGCAGATCATTGCATTTCTCTGCACATTGATCTGGCACTAATCCTCCGATTCCACAAGTCACCACAAGCGGAATCTTTCTGTCTTCACACACCCGCATGGCTCCCGATGCGGTCAATGCGCCTGATCTCCCTGCACGAACTGCCTGATCGTAATTAAAATAATTCACGCGCCCATAGTCTGCTGCCCGCTCCCGAAACTCACAGAACTCGTCCACATTTCCTACAATCGTCTGCCCGTGATCCAGCCATGCAATCTTCCATTTTTTATCCAATTCTTGTTTCAAACGCTCACTGCCGATACTTTTCAGACCATGTGTCAGCAGTGCCGACTCTATGATAAATTCTCGCATGCTGATAACACTGCTCCTGCCTGCAGTTCCAGATCAAATCCATTCTGCTCATTTAAGAAATCCAGATAGTCTTCCGGAAAACTCCTGCTTCCGCGGAACGTACCGCACAGCGCTCCCACAATACTTGCGATCGCACTGGTCTCATCTCCGATATTTACTCCATCGCAGATGCATTTCATGCTATCACCGCGCTCCGCGATAAAAATACCGATTGCTGTCGGTACCGTCTCTGCGATCGCCGGTCCGCTTCCGATGCGGTCACGCAGCTCATCAACCGGATTCTTATCGTCCGAAGTATGGAGTGCAATGTCAATTGCCATATCCAATCGTTTTGCAACCGATGGTCCCGGATACACATGAATATCTGTCCGTTTTCTGGCAAGTGCTTCGCCCTCTCTGCATCCATATTTTGCTGCCTGCACAATGTTGTATACAGTTGCATCATACTTCATAGCCTCGCAGATTGCTGCCGCGATCGCGCATGCTCCTGACACTGACCATGGATCATCGTGGGAAGATATCGCAATCTCCACTGCATTTTCAATTGCTTTATCCACATTTCCATTGCTGAACAAGCCCGCCGGATACGCTTTTACCGCAGCTCCATTAGAGGACAGTGCATAATAATGTCCCTTAAACAGCTTATTGCCCAAATGTCCGATATAATCCCAGGTATTCATTTTCTTCTGCCGGTTCATCTCAATAATTGCTTTTCTGGTGGTCATGCCCGCAAATGGTTCAAAATACTCGGTATCTCCCCACTCCAACAGGGATTCCATTGCGATCTCTCTGGTAATCTTACCATCTGCCTGCACGATTGCATTTGTCAACATATACGGTATACTGAATGCATCCGTCACCTGACCCGGCTTTCGTCCTCTCGCCTGTACGTCTCTTGGCGGTTCCTGAAAAGATTCCACACGTCCGCCAAAGATCTCCTTGATCTGTCCGGTAGACTTGGCCTCTGTAGCTGCTCCCATCGCATCTCCCGTCGCTGCGCCCAGCAGGCACCCCAATATCTTATCGTACATTCTGCTCACCCCGTTTCTGTCTGATACCTGCAATCCGCTCTACATCGTCTGCCATTTTACGGATCTCAAATCCATTGATTTTTTCCATTGTCGGTAAGAAATGCTCCGGAAATGCTGCTGATCCCGACAGTGCTCCTGCAATTGCTCCCGCCATGGTCGCTACTGTGTCTGTATCGTATCCCGCATTTACCGCACCGATAATTGCATCCATCGGATTCCCGCTGCCTGCAGCGAAGAAGCCAAATGCACTCGGAATTGCCTCTGCTACATGAAGTCCCATGCCGATCCGCTCTGCAATCTCGACCATTTTCTCTTCCTGTGTCCCCTTGCCAAGTCCGATATCTACCGCCATCTCAATTCGTTTTACTACCGATGGGCCAGCTACATCTCTGCCCATTTCTCTGCCGATGCGTGCTCCCTCTTTCGCACCGTAGATCCCTGCCTGAATAATACTGTACACATCTGCATCCGGTGTTACCGCTTCCGCAACCGCTGCTGCCACTGCACTTCCGCCGGAAATCGCCAGATAATTATCATGCGTTACCATGGTTACTACCGCTGCATCATAGATCGCCTGATCTACATTACCAGGATTAAACAGACCGATTGGTGCAATCTTCATGGCCGCACCGTTGGTTGCCTGTCTCGGAAGCAGTTGGATCGTATCAGATTCCGGTATCTCCTCTCCCTTATAACGGCGGATTGCCATACGAGTTGTCGGTCCCGCAAAACGGTCAAAAAATATCGGGTGTTCTGACCAGTCAATTAATGCCTCTTTTACCACTTCGGACGTGATCTCACCATCGTGGTCGATAATATGTCTGGTAATAAAATACGCCGAACTAAAATCATCTGTTGCCTGCCCCGGTTGGTTGCCTTTGGCAAATGTATCCATTGGCGTCACTTCAAAATCTGTCACCTTGTGTCCGAAATACTGAAGGATCTGTTCGGTCGTCCGGCTCTCAGTTGCTGCTCCCATGGCATCGCCGGCTCCTGCTCCGATCAGACATCCCAGGATTCTGTCATTTAAGCTATACACATTCATCACCTCGCCTCTATTATAGCACGCGGGCAGCCACTGTTCCTGCCCATATGCACGAAAGGGGAGATGTATTACACATCTCCCCCTTATGATCAAGCGGATATTTCCGCCTCATTACTTTCCTAACGCTTAGTGCCAGTCAGACATCTCAGCTACGTTGTCAGCATTAACCAGTGCCATTGGTGTGCTGTCGCCAATGCTTGTTACTTCCTGTCCTTCCAGGGCTTTCAGCATCATGATAACAGCTTCTCTACCCATAAGGTATGGAGACATAGCTACTGTTGCATCATATGTTCCGTCTTCGATTGCTGCTTTAGCTTCTTCTGTGAAGTCAACACCAACTACCATAACCTGATCTTTCATGTCTTTTTCCTGAAGAGCCTTTACAACACCAAGTGCCATATCATCGTTACCACAAGCGATACCTGCAAGATCCGGGTTAGCTTCGATAATAGCTGTAGCTGCATCATATGCTTTCTGTACGTCGAAATCACACTGCTCAACTGCTACTACATCATAACCGGCTGCCTCAAATGTCTCTTTTGCTCCATCTCTACGAGCGTCTGCCTGTGTACCACCTTCGTTACCAGCGATAACAGCTACCTTCTTGCTGTCGCTCTTGTTATTATCAATGATGTACTGAGCTCCCATTTCTCCCTGAGACTTGAAGTCTACCGTGATCATACCTGTCAGAGATCCGCCGGCTTCTTTCAATGCATCAGCATCCACTTCGTTACCTGTTGTGATGATCGGTACTTCATCCTGATTAGCTTTTACAATACCGGAAATCAGGCAGTCACCTGTCAGTGGAGATACAGCGATTGCTGCGTAATCTTTAACGAGCATATTTTCCAGAATATTCAGCTGTCCAGCTGTATCTGTATCAGAATCCGTTGCCTGCACGTCAATATCTACGCCATACTCTTTGGCTGTGTCTTCGTAACCTTCCTGCATAGTTACCCAGAAAGAATTAGCCAGTGTACTTTCGATAGCTGCAAGCTTCACTCCGCTGTCTTTCTTCGGCAGTGGTGCAAAGTCTTCGTCTACCTGTGCCATCGCCTGAGTAAACAATGTGTCTTCTCCTGACGCAGCATCTTCCTTTGCGTCATCTTTCTTTTCTGTGTCTTCTGTCTTAGTATCCTCTTTCTTCTCGTCTGAAGAACTGCTTCCGCATCCTGCTACCATTGCGGATACCATTGATACACACAATAAAATGCTTACTAATTTCTTTTTCATTTTGCTCCTCCTTGTTTAACTCTTAGTAAGATTTATTATTCAATGAGGTTCTCCCCCATTAAATGCAATACATCCTGTACGGTTGCACGGCTTCTTGGTCCCGCGATCGTACATTTGACAGCTGCCGTTGCATTAGCGAACTTCAATGCATAAGCTTCGTCTTTTTCTTCTCCAAAATATGAATACAGCAATCCACCGATAAAGCAGTCTCCTGCACCTGTCGTATCTACCGGTTCTACTTCATATGCCGGAGCATGATACTCGTGTTCTCCATCATACCAGTAAGCGCCCTCGCCTCCTGCTGTCAGGATTACTCCTTTTTCTACATGATATTTATCCTGAATCATGCGCATCGCTTTGTAAGGATCTGTCTCTCCGGTCATCTCCTCGTATCCGGCACGTCCACTGATAAATACAGTACACAATTCCATCATCTTCTCAATCTCTTCACGGCTTGTCCCACAAGTTTCCATGAAACTTGGCACACACTGCATATTGTAAATGACAGGCTTACCCTGCTCCAGTGCTTTCTCTGCCAGCCAGATGGCTGCTTTCGGCGAGAACATATCATTGTAGAAAATATCCATGCCATCCATAATATCAGCCGGAAGCTCCTCCGGAGTCAGTGTGCATACCGCATCTCCCGCATTTGCAAAAATACAGTGTTTACCGCCCGGTGCCGTAATAATATAAGTATGCAAGGTAGTTCCTTTTTCTTTTGTTACCACATATCGGTCATCCACATGATCTGCTACCAGTGTCTTACGAAACTGGCTTCCTACCTCGTCATCACCGATCTTACCGGTCTGATATGCTTCCATGCCAAGGCTCGCACACGCTACTGATACATTGGATGCGCTGCCGCCCGGAAGCATTTCTTCATGATGAATCAAGGCAAATCCGTCATCCTTTGGAAGCTCATAGCTGTTCAGCACTACATCCATGGCGATCGCGCCCAGTGATAATACTTTTTTGTCCATTATACTTCACTCCTTTTTCTGCGATTGCTCTCCGAAATGAGTACCGCTATTACTAATATCACACCAGTCAGCACTTCCTGATAATGAGAAGATACTGAGAGAAGTACAAGTCCGTTCTTCAGAATATTCAGGATCAGGCAGGCAACCACGGTACCTGCTACATTGCCCTTGCCGCCCTGCATACTGGTTCCTCCGAGAACCGCTGCCGCAATGGCATCCATCTCATATCCCTGCCCAGCCAGCGGCTCTGCCGAATTCAGTCTGGCTGTTACAATCATGCCTGCGATACCTGCGCACAGTCCACAGATCGCATAAATCACTATTTTTAACTTCTTAACATCTACGCCGGAACGATTCAATGCCAGTGCACTGGTTCCACAGAACAGACAATAATTACCAAGCACTGTCTTATGCAGGATCACTGCTCCGATCACTGCGATCAGCAATGACAATACGATCGGCACATTGATCGGCCCGATCTTACCTGAACCCAGGAATGTAAAAATATCCGAAAATCCGTAAATCGGCTTGGAATTGGTCCATACCAGAATCACTCCCCGAAGCACTGTCATACTTGCAAGCGTCACAATAAATGAACTGATCTTACCATACGCTACCAGCGCGCCATTGACCACACCGATCAGGGCTGATACTGCAAGTCCTAAAAGTGCAGCCGCCAGTGACGGCACGCCTGCCACACATAGCATACCCATGATCATACCGGAGAATCCAATGATCGCACCTACCGACAGATCAATCTCTCCCATACAGATCACGAATGTCATTCCCACAGACAGCACCAGATAAATAGCTGACTGATTCAGAATATTCCTGCAATTCTTCCAGGAAAGGAAAAATGGCGATGCAATAGATAATACCATGATCAATACGACCAGTATTGTGATCAGAAAAATCATATATGAATGTCCCTGTAATTTCTTTTTCACGCTAAGCACCTGCCTGTCCCTGTTTTTCTTTTGCGCCTGTAATCATAGACACCACCTCGTCCATGGTCGTCTCACAGGTCTTCATCTCGCCGATCACCCTGCCCTGCCGCATAATACAGATCCGATCCGAAATATCAAATACCTGCGGCATATTGTGGCTGATCACAATTACCACATATCCATCCGATGCCAGTCTGCGGATCAGCTTCAGTACTGCATTCGTCTCATTCAGTCCCATCGCTGCTGTCGGTTCATCAAAGATAAACACCTTACCACCGCGATTCACCAGACGCGCTACTGCTACGCCCTGTCTCTGACCACCACTCAGATTCCCAACCGGAATCGTCACATCCGGAATTCTGATATCCAGATTCCGAAGCAGTTCTTCTGCTTTCTTATTCATTGCCTTCTTTTTCAAAAATCCGAATCTGGAATGCTCATTTCCCAGGAACAGGTTCGATGTCACATCCATCGTATTACCCAGTGCCAGATCCTGATATACGGTGGACACACCTGCCTCGATTGCCCCTCTGGTAGTCAGACCTGTGTATTCCTGATCACCTACTTTGATCTTGCCCTGATCTGGTCTCAATACTCCGGACAGGATTTTGATCAGCGTGGACTTACCTGCGCCGTTATCACCAACGATTGCAAGTACCTCTCCTTCATACGCTGCTACAGACACCCCTCGGAGTGCCTGTACATGTCCGAAATCCTTATGCAATTCGATTGCTTTTAAATATGCCTCACTCATAAAAACCTCGTATATATTGATATTTTCTATAACCCATCTTTTTAATTGGTTTATAACTTTTATATTTTAAAATACAAATCCCTTTGTATTTCTTTTTACTTCGCACAACTATTATATCACTCGTTTTATAGTCTGACAAATCGGCTTTATCTATAAGTGAGTCGTATTTATTTGTGTTATCTATAAATTTATAGGATTTTTTTATAACCACTCTATCACTTGCACATTTTTTGCTACTGTGTTTAAATTAGGTTGGGGCAAAAACACTATCATCATAATAAGGGGAGATATTTATGAGACAGGAATTACAGATATTATATGAAGATCCAGACATTATCGTCTGTTTCAAGCCGCATGGTCTTGCCACCCAAAGCCATCGTATCAGCACTCCTGATCTGGAGCACATGATCCTGAACCATCTGGCTGAGACAGAACACCGTTCTTCTTCACACAAACATAGATCTGCACCGTATCTGGCCGTAGTCCACAGACTGGATCAGCCCGTATCCGGTATTCTGGTATTTGCCAAGAATCCAAAGGCTGCCCGGAATCTGAACCATCAGTTAACAAATGAAGGCTTCGGCAAACACTATATGGCGCTGGTCGACGGCTGTCCGTCCAAAGAGACCGATACACTCGTCAATTACCTTGTCAAAGACAGCAAGAGCAATACTTCCAGAGTATGTGACCACCACACCCATGGTGCCAAAGAGGCACGCTTAAGTTATCGCATTCATTCCAGAGAAGCCGAACAGACTCTCCTGGAAGTCACCCTGGACACCGGACGCCACCATCAGATCCGTGTACAATTAGCCCATATGGGCTGTCCAATCGTCGGCGACACCAAATACAATCCAAATGCGCAAAAAAAAGGATGGCAGGAAATCAAACTCTGTGCATACAAACTCGCGTTCCACCATCCGATCACCGGAACTCCGCTGGAATTTCAGGTGCCATTTTCATAAACTATTAACTTAAAATCGGCGATTCCGTAATGGAACCGCCGATTTATATTTTCACTTTATTAACCTGCTTTCATTTATGGAAGCACTTCCTCACCATTGTTATACATGTTTACTACATGCTGGATACGATCTGCCGGATCCAGAATGCTTCCGATAGAGCTGTCATGGTTCAGTGTATCGATCAGAAGCGCAAGATACTTGCTCATATCACAGTTAATGTAGTACGGCTTAGACAGAAGCTCCGGTGTCTGATAGATCAGGTTCGTTGTCAGCACACCATTCAGAATGCCTTCTTCATATGCTTCATCAAATTTGTCCAGTCCGCTTGTGAACAGACCGAATGTAGCTGCTGCATAGATTCTCTTAGCCTTGCGCTGCTTTAACTGTTTTGCCACATCCAGGATGCTGTCTCCTGATGAAATCATATCATCCAGAATTATCACATCCTTGCCTTCTACAGAAGATCCCAGGAACTCGTGTGCAATAATCGGATTACGTCCATTTACTACACGACTGCAGTCTCTTCTCTTATAGAACATACCCATATCCAGGTTCAGCACATTTGCAAGGTATACGGCTCTCTCTGTAGCTCCCTCGTCCGGGCTGATTGACATCATATGCTGACTGTCAATCTTCAGATCTTTAACTGTTCCCAGAAGTCCTTTTACAAACTGATAAGTCGGACGTACCGTCTCGAATCCGCTGAGCGGGATTGCATTCTGTACACGCGGATCGTGCGCATCGAATGTAATGATATTGTCTACGCCCATGCGTACCAGCTCCTGCAGTGCCAGTGCACAGTCCAGAGACTCTCTTCCGCCTCTCTTGTGCTGACGGCTCTCGTACAGGAATGGCATAATGACATTGATACGTCTTGCCTTACCACCAATGGCAGCAATAATTCTCTTCAGGTTCTGATAATGGTCATCCGGTGACATGTGGTTCACGTGACCACTCATAGAATAAGTGCAACTGTAATTACATACATCTACCAGAATATAGATGTCTTTGCCTCGTACAGACTCATTGATAATACCCTTCGCTTCTCCGGAACCGAATCTAGGCACCTTTGCGCTGAGCAGATATGAGTCCTTCTCATATCCGGAAAATGCGATATTATCCTTATACTCAGATCCATCCTCATGACGCCATTTGGCAAGGTATTCATCCACCCTGTTTCCCATCTCCTGACATCCGTCAAGTGCGATAATTCCCAAAGCTCCTACCGGGATATTGTCCAAGTTACGTTCGTTACGGCGCATCATCTGTAAGTACCTCCTAAAATTATTTTCTGCCCATAAGTTTCTTTTGAATTCGTATATCGTCTCCGGTAATCCGAAGAACAGTGTATGCACTGGTAATACGGGAAAACACCCTTTCCGAGTACATATTATTAAGATCATCCAGTGAAAGATTCGTGGATATCATCGTAGACTTGCCACGCAGTAATCTTTCATTCAGACAGACAAACATCTGTGAGATAGTAAATCCATTTGCAAATTCTGTCCCCAGATCATCTATGAGCAGCAGATCACAGTCATATATATGTTCATAATCCCGCGCTGCATCCTCATCCTTTTCAAACTGCTTCTTTGCAAAGATATCAAATAACTGGCTTGCTGTAAAGTATATTACGGAAAATGTCTGATCTAAAAGCTCCTTCGCCACACAGTGCGTCAAAAATGTCTTGCCCACACCAGTGTCTCCGTAAAGCAGTAGATTGCCTCCATCCTTTGCAAAGTTCTGCGTAAATTCCTGACATGCCCTGACCGCCGTCTGGATCGCTTCTCTGGAAGATCTGCCTGTCAGCGGGTCGATATGGCTGTCCGAATAGTAGTCCATAGAAAATGTATTGAAATTCTCTTTTTGTAATATTTCCTGCAGATTGGACTGTGTATACATGTAATCTATAATTGCCTTTTTAAAACAATGGCACTTTTCTTTTCCTATATAACCGGTGTCCTTGCAATCCGGACAGGTATAGGATAATTCAAGATAATCGGCGCGATATCCAGCCTGGGTCAACAGCAGTTTCTTTTCTTCAAAAAGAAGATGGAGATCTTCTTTTAATGCAGTAAGCGCACTCTCATCTCCATCCAGCATCCGGCGTGCCTGTCGAACACTAAGCTCCGAAATAGACTGATCCAGCTCACGAAGTCTCGGGATCCGATCATATACCTCTTCATAGCGTCCCCGCAGTCGGTTTTCATTATCCAATTGTCTCTTTTCATATATACGCATGAAATGATCATACTGCGAATTGGTAAGTGCCACTGCTCTCTCCTTGTCAATGTAAGAATTAATATATGAATCAATATGCTACCGGGTCTCGATCAGCTTTCTGGTAAGCTCATCCATATCCTGATACTTGCGTCCTTCAAAATTATTAAACTTGCTCTTCGCGGTACGGCTTGATGTTCTCGGTACTGCTGTCTTCTTGGCTTCTTTTTCTTTCATATGTACCAGATCCAGTGCCTTCACATCAGTAATGTCTCTGACTCCCTTATCCATCCAGCTCTTCAGGATCGATTCCGTATAATCAAAACTCGGCTGATGGATCGTATTCATAGTACGATTACACGCTTCCACGATCAGTTCCGGCGAAAATCCATACTCATCATTCCATCTGGAAATATATGCCATCTCAGGCTCTGCCGGTGCCCGGCCTTTGATGCCGTATGCGTTCAACACCGCATAGCTGTTCTTATTATACTTACCGGATGCATCCTTAGCTTCCTTTACAGTCGTCACATGCTGGTCATTCCAGGACAGTGCAACTTTCTTAATATAATGTATGCTCTTATGCCCATTCTCTACGCAATATTCAATCAGATACTCGATCAGATCCGCTGACATTCCAAGTACATCGTAAAAATACACCAGTTCTTCTACTTCTGTCTTGGTCAGTGTCTTACCCAGATACAACTCTGTCACATGCGTAATCTCGCGGAATTCCTTGCGGTTCTTCTCACTCGGTGTCTGTGCAGACTTAGGTTCCGGTGTCGCCGGACTCTCTGGCTTCTTCACCATAGAAATCATTGTCTGCGCTGCCTTCTTCGCCGGTGTCGCAGCCGCTTCTCTCTCCTGCGCCTGCGGTGCAGACTGAGCTCCGCTCTTGGCAACATCAAGCAGACCTTTCTTCGTCCAGTAATCCAGTGCACGATTGACATCCTTCTCTGTACAGTCCAGAATATCGGCAATTTCCGACACACCAAGGTTCACAGATGGATCGCACTTATAGCGCAATAATAAAAGGTATACCTTTACATACTCGCCATTCGCTTCTGCCATGTATTTATCTATAAATTCATTCTCAACCAGGGTTGCATAACCCTGTACGCAATTTGTCAAAGTTAATTTCGTCATCTCGATCTTCCTCGTCTCTCATCTCATAGCATACACATTATAGCATCGAGGAATAAACCGAAAAAGTTTTTTTTCACGCAAAATCTGTCTTTTTTGTTGATAAATTCATGTGGATAATGTGGATAACTAGTCCTGAAGGAGCTTTTCTCCTATATTTACAACATCTCCGGCTCCCATAGTTATCAACACATCCCCCTTCTGACATCTTTCCAGAACGAATTCTTCGATCTTCTCAAAAGACGGCAGATAATATGCGTCACAGCCTTTTTTCTTCAATGCTTCTGCGATCTGTTCTGAGGATACCCCCAGTGTATCCGTCTCTCTTGCAGCATAGATATCTGCCAGAATCACATGGTCTGTTGTAGAAAGTGCATCAACAAACTCATCAAATAATGCCTTGGTTCTGGTGTAGGTATGTGGCTGGAAAATACACCACACTTCTTTATGCGGGTAATTCTCTGCTGCTGTCAGTGTTGCCCGGATCTCGGTCGGATGATGTGCATAATCATCTATGATCGTGAATCCATTTTTTGTACCTTTATATTCAAATCTACGATTCGTTCCACGGAACTCCTTCAGACCTTTCTGCATAGACACAAATGGAATACCCAGAATATCTGCTGCCGCAATGGCTGACAATGCATTCAGCACATTGTGCTCACCTGTCACAGAAAGTGCCATGCGTCCCATCTTCTGTCCGTCATGCATCACATTGAAGGAAGAATCTCCCACTTCGTCATGTGCAATGTCTGCTGCGCTGTAATCTGCGGACGGATCCGTGCCAAAGGTTACCACCTTACATGCCAGACCATCTGTAATCTCTTCCACATTCGGAATCTGCTGATTGATTACCAGCACACCATCTTCCGGAAGTAATTCAGCAAACTTGCGGAACGAATTACGGATATCCTGAAGGTCCTTAAAGAAGTCCAGATGATCCGCATCAATATTCAGGATAATCGCAAGCTTCGGAAACAGATGCAGGAAACTGTTGGTATACTCACATGCCTCCGCCACAAAGAGTTCTGAATCTCCAACACGGATATTACCGCCAATTGCCTTCAGGATACCTCCTACCGATAATGTCGGATCCTGATCATCTGCCAACAGAATCTGTGACAGCATAGATGTCGTAGTTGTCTTACCATGGGTACCTGATACTGCGATCGGCATATCATAATTACGCATCAACTGACCCAGAAGTTCTGCACGACTGAGCATTGGAAGCTTCTGTCTCTTTGCCTCCATAAATTCTTCGTTATCTTCATGGATTGCAGCTGTATATACTACTACATCAATTCCGTCTATAATATTGGACGCTTTCTGTCCATAAAACACTTTTGCTCCCATCTGTTCAAGATGGTCTGTCAGAGCTGACTCTTTGGCATCAGATCCCGATACTGCAAATCCCTCTTTTAACAATACCTCTGCAAGTCCGCTCATGCTTATTCCGCCAATGCCAATAAAATGCACATGGATTGGCTCTCCAAAATTAATCTTATACATTAATCAAAGCCTCCTAGCCTATTCTATCTATCTTATTATAAACATATATTTAAAAAAATCCAAGCTGTAAACGTCATAAAACATCATGTTTCTCTTTGCAAAAATAAACTGCACTTACTCTTGTAAATTTTAAACAATTTTCTTTGCTATTTTATATTTTTTTTGTAATATTTGTTCACACGCAGAGCAATCTATGCTATACTTGACATATATCATTATTAACAGTCATTGATGTGCTGTAACAATAGTGGGATAAAAAGAATAGAGGAATGCCGGCTAGAACTATTGCCGGAGAAAGGAGCTGAATACGCCATGCAGATTACAGATGTACGTGTGCGCAAAGTTGCAAAGGAGGGAAAGCTCAAAGCTGTGGTATCTATTACTATGGATGAAGAGTTCGTAGTACATGATATCAAAGTGATTGAGGGGGAAAAGGGGCTTTTCATTGCAATGCCTAGCAAGAAGACAGCGGACGGTGAATATCGGGATGTTGCGCATCCAATCAACTCTGGCACAAGAGAGCGGATTCAGAGCATAATTCTCAGAAAATACGAAGAAGCTATGCAGGAAGATTCCCAGGAGACAGCATAGGTTTTGATATCAGAGAGAGGCACAATACTCGGGGTCAGCCAACCAAAGAAAGAGAGTCACTACTTCATGAACATCGTTTCAAGAAGTGATGACTCCCTTTCTTTATAGTCTTATATCTGTATAAGCAATATTCATTTTTTTCAACAGTTCTCCTTCTCTGTGATGACAGGTAAATAAAAGCACCTGTCTTCCCGATTCTGCAAGCCACGCCATTGCCCGTTCCAGTCTGGTATCATCATAATATGCAAAGGTATCGTCCAGAATAATCGGATAATCTTCCGCATACAGAAGATCTGCTACTGCCATCCGCAACGCAAAATAAATCTGTTCCAACGTTCCCTGGCTGAGCTGTTCTACCGCGATCTGCTGATTCTCATGCCATACATGCATGTGCAGAGAATCATTAATCACCAGACGGCTGTATCTTCCATCCGTCAGCTTCTCCATGACCGCAGATGCTTTACGGTTCAGCACCTGTTCCATCTGCTTCTGCATTTCCGAAGTCAGCATGTCAAGACGACTGATTGCCAGCATAAGTGCTTCTCTCTTACGGTCCACTTCCCTGTAATCCATACTCATATGATCCAGTTCCCGGAGACTTTCCTGAAGATTCTCATATTCAATCTGCTTTTCCTTACGCATATTGGTCAGTTGTTCTTTCTTCCACCGAAGCTTCTCTGTCGATATCAGCTCTTCCCCGACATCCAGTTCTTCTGCCACTTCTTCTGTCTTCGCTTTCCGCTTGCCGACCTTCATCCTGTTCCAGATATAGATGATTCCAAGCACGATAACTACAGTCGTGACCAGCGAATTCCACGGACCAGGCAACACACACAAAAGCAGGATACAGGCACCTATAATTGCCACAATTTCCAGTGGATGCACTCTCCACCTGGATGTCGGCACTTCTTCTGCCGGTTCTTCTTCCACTTCATCCACATCCCGGTACTGTAATTCCAGTTCTACTTCCTTTAACTCGCTGTCCATATAATGAATGTCTCTCCATATATGTGCCGCTTCCTGTTCTAACGCCTCCCTCTTACGCTCTTTGCGCTGCAGCATCTCCCTTGCTTCCCGGTCAGCTTCCTTCTTCTTCTCAAATAATTCCGCTCGCGCTGCTGACACATCAATATCACTGTCTCCGGTCATATAATAACCAGTCGCATAATTCTTAAGTTCCGCAGCCAGTGCCTGGTTCGTCGCTGCATGGAGCTGCCCGATACACAGTGTGTTCTCATAAGACGACGCTGTCAGTCCATCCAACACCATCTCCAGGTCTCCATCCTCGGGAGATAATTCTTCGCCATCCGTTTCACAATATAACTTAACGCTCTTGGAATATTTATCAAAATTTCTTTGCAAACAAAAATCTTTCTCATTGCTTTGAAACTTCAGTTCCCCCGAATAATAATTACCGTATTCCCAGGGTTCATATCTGGAAAATGTATCCTTCGCCGACGCCCGTCCGCGTCCGCGCTCCAGTCCAAACAACATTGCCTTAATAAAAGTATGCATTGTAGTCTTGCCGGATTCATTCTCCCCACAGATTACATTGATCCCATCCTGAAGCTGAATGCTCTTATCATGAAATTTGCCGAAATTCTTCAGTTTCAGTTCCCTAAGCTTCATGTCTGTTCTCTCCTTGTATCAAGCAGCGCCTGCACTCCCTCGCATAAAGCTGCGTATTCCGTGCTGTCGGCTTCTGCGCCTTCAAAGCTTGCGATATAGCGCCCCAACAGATTCTCCTGATTGCGTCCCAGAAGTTTCTCATAGTCATATGCCGGTCTGGTATGATCCATGATCTCCAGCACATTTCCAAAAGTATCCATCTGACTCAGATCAAATGCCACATCCGGATCACGCCTGCCTTCCAGGCTCAGACAATACATATTCTGTACACCCCTCTGACCAATCAGTTCGTCAATCCTGGTATGCAGATCATAGCCAGTCATCTTTTCATCCACCGGTACATCCAGATGTACATATTCGCGTTCCGCATGTTCCACGAAAGAAATGCGGCATCCACTCGGATCCAGAATTCCCCGCACAAATCCATGCGCGCCGATATCATTGCGATCGATCGGCTCCAACGCGCCAGCATATGCCATACGGTTTGGAATCAGCACTTCTGGCTTGTGGATATGTCCCAACGCCACATAGTCGAATCCAATCTCATCTACAACCGTTTTGCGGAATGGCAAATGAGATGCATCCCCGCCATGTGCCAGCAGAATATGATATCTGCAGATATCCTTTAACTCTATCTGCTCATATAACGACTCCTGATTCTCTTTTTCATAATAGCTGCATCCATACACAGCCAGATTCATGGTCGGTAACTGAATACACGACACTTCATCCGATAAGATCATGTGCACATTCTGATTCCACGCATAATTACGGTAATATGACTGCTTTTTAATATAGTCATGATTGCCCGCCACAAGCACCACCTGTGTATGCGGAATGCTTCCAAACATGGCATCCACTTCCTTCAGTTCCCGAAGCAGCGGCTGTCTGTGAAAAAGATCTCCTGCAATCAGCAGCAGATCTGTCTCCTCTCTGCGGCACACCTCGATCACTTTGCGAAAGCTGTCCCAGATCTCATTTTTTCTTTTTTCGCTGTACTTTTTTCCTGCGTCCGGACTTGCGCCTAGATGCACGTCCGCTATGTGTATGAACCTCATCGCTGTCTCCTTCTTCCTGCTTGCTCTTCGATGGCAGCGTTACTATAAATTGCGTCTTATTATCATCACTCTTGGCTATGATACGACCTCCGTGAAGCTCTACGATCTCACGGGCAATGGCAAGTCCCAGTCCCGCACCGCCCGTCTCAGTAGAACGGGAATCATCCAGGCGATAGAATTTTTCAAAAATCGTCTGCAGCTTGGCGCCGGGAATCTTCTTACCCTCATTCTGAAATATAATCTCTACATCGCCACGCTTTCTATGCGCATCAATGCGAATCGTTGTGTTCTCATAACAGTATGCCACAGCATTCCTGAGAATATTGTCAAATACACGAGCCAGCTTGTCAGGATCTCCCTCCACTTCCAGATCATCCTCTGCTTCCACCTCACAAGTCAGATGCTTCTTCTGAAGCACTCCATATAACTCGTCGGCAATCTGCTCCAGCATCATAGACAGATTCAGATCTACCGGCTCCAGTTCAAATTCCTGCAAACTGAACTTGGTAATATCAAAAAACTCGTTGATCAGATCACCCAGACGAATCGCTTTTTCCAGAGAAATGTGTGTGTACTTGGCACGTTCCTCTACCGACATATCCGGATGGCTGTCAAGCATGGTCAGATACGCCACCACCGATGTCAGCGGCGTCTTCAGATCATGCGCCAGAAAGAGCACCATATCATTCTTACGCTTTTCGCTCTCCACTGCTTCCAGCTCCTGCCGTTTCAGCGTTGCCTTGATCTCATTCAGACGGATCTCGATCGGCTTCAGCTCTGTGATCAGATGAATCGGCTCAGACGATTCCGACAGAATATTCTCTATGCCATCTCCTACCTGATCCAGATATCTCGTCATCTGCGTCAGTGCAATGTAGAAAAACAGCGCAAAAAGCAGAAGGAATCCCATGATCAAAAAGAAGATCTTGTTATTCCCAATCAGTCTCCAATATAAATGAATGGCGGTCTGTTCTTCCATATGAAAGGTTTCCATGAACTTGACAAACCCCTTTGCAAAGGAGTCGTTGTAAATTCCGTCCACCACATAATTAAGAAGAAAGCCGCCAACCAATACAGTCAGTGCCGTGATCAGCACCGTCTCCAGCAGAATACTGAACTTTAACTTACGATAATTATTCTTCAACTTTGTATCCTACTCCCCATACGGTCTTAATGAAATCCGAGTTACCGGTCGGCGCACTCAGCTTCTCACGGAGATGCCGGATATGCACCATTACCGTATTATTACTGTTCTTATAGTACTTTTCATTCCATACTTTTTCAAATAATTCTTCCGAACTGATCACCTTGCCCCGGTTCTCACAGAGCAGCCACAGAATATCAAATTCAATCGGTGTCAGTGTCAGCGGTACCTCATTGTAAATACACTCGTGCGAGGTACGGTTCAAGGACAGACCACCCACATCGAGCACATCCCCGGCATCCTTACCCACTTCATTGTACTGCGTATACCGGCGGAGCTGCGCCTTGACTCTCGCAGCCAGCTCCAATGGGTTAAATGGCTTCGGCATATAATCATCCGCTCCCAACGTAAGTCCCGTGATCTTATCCATATATTCGGTCTTCGCCGTCAGCATGATAACCGGAAATGTATACTTCTCACGGATCTTCTTCAGAATCTGGAAGCCATCAATATCCGGAAGCATCACATCCAGAATCGCCAGATCAATCTTCTTATCCCGGATGCAGTCCAATGCGTCCTGTCCCGTATAAAACTTAAATACCGAATACTGATCATTCTGAAGATACAGTTCGATAACATCTGCTATTTCTCTTTCGTCATCTACTACTAATATATTCATACTATCCCTCCTGTCAGTCTGCGGCATCATCATCTGTAATTGCTTATAACTCGCAATTGTTTACTGTTCTTGGGAATGGGATTACGTCACGGATATTGCTCATACCGGTCAGGTACATGATGCATCTTTCAAATCCCAGTCCGAATCCGGCATGGCGGGTAGAACCGTATTTACGAAGATCCATGTAGAACTGATAATCCTCTGTCTTCATACCCAGTTCTTCCATACGCGCTGCCAGCTTCTCGTAATCGTCTTCTCTCTGGCTTCCTCCGATGATCTCACCGATGCCAGGTACCAGACAGTCTACTGCTGCCACAGTCTTATTATCATCATTCATCTTCATATAGAATGCTTTGATATCCTTCGGATAATCTGTTACAAATACCGGACGCTTAAATACCTGCTCTGTCAGATAACGCTCATGCTCTGTCTGCAGGTCAACGCCCCAGGATACCTTGTAATCGAATTTGTCATTGTGCTTCTCCAGCATCTCAACAGCTTCTGTATAAGTCACTCTTGCGAAGTCAGAAGATACCACATTCTCCAGACGGTCGATCAGTCCCTTGTCTACAAATGAATTAAAGAACTTCATCTCTTCCGGTGCATTCTCCATTACGTAAGTAATGACATATTTCAGCATAGCTTCTGCTAATTCCATATCGTCTTCCAGATCTGCAAATGCGATCTCCGGCTCAATCATCCAGAACTCTGCCGCATGACGTGTCGTATTAGAATTCTCTGCACGGAATGTCGGTCCAAATGTATAAATGTTACGGAATGCCTGTGCATAAGTCTCGCCATTCAGCTGTCCACTTACGGTAAGGCTTGTCTGCTTGCCGAAGAAATCCTGTGCGTAATCTACTTTGCCGTCATCTGTCTTAGGCACATTATCCATATCCAGTGTAGTTACCTGGAACATCTCACCTGCGCCCTCACAGTCACTTGCAGTGATCAGTGGTGTGTGAACATATACAAATCCTCTCTCCTGGAAGAACTTGTGAATTGCATATGCTGTCAGTGAACGTACGCGGAACACTGCCTGGAATGTATTTGTACGTGGTCTCAGGTGGCTGATGGTACGCAGATACTCAAAGCTGTGACGCTTCTTCTGCAACGGATAATCCGGTGCGGATGCTCCCTCGATCTGTACTTCTTCTGCCTGGATCTCAAATGGCTGCTTTGCCTGTGGAGTTGCTACCAGTGTACCCTTCACAATGATTGCTGCTCCGACATTCATCTTAGAGATCTCAGCAAAGTTGTCCAGCTTGTCGCTGTACACTACCTGTAACGGCTGAAAATATGTTCCGTCATTTACTACGATAAATCCAAAAGTCTTGGAATCACGGATACTTCTTACCCATCCCCCAATGGTAATCTCCTGATTCAGATACTTCTCCTGGTCTTTATATAATTCTCTGATTGTTAACAAATCCATACCAAATAACTCCTTCTAAAATAGTATCATTATAAATGCTTTCTTATTATAGCACATAACGCAGGGTTTATGAACCGGAATTTCTGTCATTTATGTATTTCCCAATATCCATACTTTTTCCCGCCCACACGCTCTACAAGACCTTCTTCTCGCAATTTCTTCAATGCTCGTTGAATCGTTCTTACAGGAGTATTAAGTTTTTCTGACATTTTTTTCTGAGTAATTCCAGGTTCTTCCGTTAGCGTCTGTATAATTTCATTTTCTAAACCGCCATTTAAACCGCCATGTTGACGGATTAAAACTTTTTTTATTTCTTCTTGAGAAATCGCAGATAATTTCACCATGATATCTTCAGTATGAATAAAATATTCCGGCTGTGCCGTTCCATGATTCCTACAGCTTTCACATATCTTTTGAATTCCTCGTCCCCAGCTTTCTACATAACCTGCTCTGAAAAAGGCGTTTGCAATACTCGGATTATATGGTTTTGACCTATGTCTGTGCATCAATGTTTCCGCAGTCCAGCCTAATGGGAACACACAATCATTACTAATATACATTGCCTCTTCTTCTATTCTAATCTGAATTGGAGTTCCGCTAAACCAACAGGAATGAATCAGTGCATTATAATAAGCTTCTCTTACCGCATCTTTAGGATATGGATATGTTTCTATTCTGGTCATATTATCGTATGTAATCGGTGCCTTTAAATACTTTAAATATATCAGTTCAATCACTCGATCTGCCTGCAAAAACAACGAACCATGTACTTCATCTTGATATTGCAGATCCGAAGCACTTCTAAACTTTCCTATTTTGGTATAACATCCAGGAATCCATTTTTCGGGATTTCTGTGAAACATCATAATTGCTGCTCGCTTCATTCCAATTTCTGTTTGTAAACCCAAACTGTCTATCAACTCCTCATTACTTATCCGTAGGTCTGCTTGTGTCATCCTTTTACTCCGAAGTGCTTCTCTTCTAAAAATGTCAAAACTATCCTTATCTAAATCTTCAACTTCAATTCCGGGAACTGGAACATCTTCCCATCTAACTCCTGTTTTTTCTACCAAGAAATCCGCAAGCGCAATTCCTTTTAACTGCTGTTTAGTACTGCCAGATCTATAATGATATTCCCCTTTATAATTAACAGGAAAATTACTAGGTTTCACTATAATTTCAATATACTCTTTATCATTTGACGACAACAAATTTACATCTGCCACAATTCCAAGCATTGTTTGTATTTTATTAGGAATATCTTCCAGCAATACTTTACTATTTTGCACACCAACAATTGTCCCATCGTCTGCTGTTCCTATGTAGATTTTCCCACCCTGTGCATTTGCAAACCCACATATCCATTTTAAATATTCATCGCGCCACTTCGTTTTCCATTCAACATTTTGATTCTCTTCCATATTTGTCTTCCTTGTTCGTTTACATATTTCTATATTTTTAGTTATAGTATCATATATTTTTATATTTGTCACCGTTTTTAGCAAAAAAAGACTTCGAAACATATTATTCTCAAAGTCTTCTCTACTTAACACCTTATTTTAATAACAGTAATTTTTCTTCCGGTATCTTAAGCCACCCCGGCATGCCTTTCTCTTCCAGCACTTCCCACAGCTCTCTCTGCACAAACCAGCAGACATCTTCCTGTTTCTCTAATTCTTTCAGAAAATACTTATGTTCAAACGGCAGCTTTGCAACGCTGTCCACTTTTACTTTTATCCATCCTTCCTCTGGCTGCTCTCCGTCAGCAAGCCAGATTGGTTCAAAATCATGCGCACGGATTCCCACATAACGGATCTCCTCATCGATCTGCTGTTCCAGGGTAAACCGGATACCCCAGCCCGGCACCTGCAGATGATGCTCGTCTTCTCTGATGGCTTCCGTGATATTCTTACATCCGGTCAGCCTTGCTGCTTCTTTCCATCCCGGGCAGTCAAACGTCTCTTCCGTGTTTCCGTGACACACCACTTTCCCCTGATCCATAACGATCAGTTCATCGCTGAAACGGTAGATCTCATCCCGACTATGCGACACCAGAATAACGGTTCCCGGATAGTCCTCCAGCATCTGAATCAGTTCCTGCTGCAGTCTGTCTTTTAGAAATTCATCCAGTGCGGAAAATGGCTCATCCAGCAGGATCACCTCTGGTTCATAAGCCATGATCCTTGCCAGTGCTGCTCTCTGTTGCTGCCCGCCGGAAAGCTCTCCCGGCAGCCGGTCTCCCAGTCCGTCCAGCTGGAACTTGGTAATCATCTTATCTGCGATCTGCTCCTGCTCTGCCTTGCCGCATTTCAGCCCCGCCATAATATTCTTACGCACAGACATGGTCGGGAATAATGCATAATTCTGGAACAGATAGCCGATCTTCCTCTTCTGTGGCTTCACATTGATCTTCTGATCTCTGTCATACAGCGTGCGTCCTTCCAGCACGATCCGCCCCCGATCCGGTGACTCAATTCCGGCAATGCATCCTAGCGTCATGCTCTTGCCACAGCCACTTGCCCCCAGGATGCCGATCCGCCTGCTGTCACTCTTCACTTCCATATTCAGATGGAATCTTCCCAGTGTCCTGCTGATATTTATCTCAATCATACTCTCTCCCACAGTCCGCTCTTGCCGCCGGATTTCCGGAGCAGATGGACTTCATTGATTTCCATACCTTTATCTACTGCCTTGCACATATCATAAATGGTAAGCAGTGTTACATTTACACCAGTCAATGCTTCCATTTCTACGCCCGTCTTACCTGTCGTTTTTGCCGTACATCTGACCTCAATCTCACAGGTCTCATCGTGACAGATAAATTCCACTTCTACTTTACTGAGATTCAGGATATGGCACAGCGGAATCAGCTCTGAGGTCTTCTTGGTTCCCATGATGCCTGCGATCCGCGCCACGCCCAGCACATCCCCCTTCTTCATGTCACCGGCTTTCACCTTTGCATAGCATTCCTCCGACATACGGATACGCCCAGACGCTGTTGCTTCTCTTACCGTATCCTGCTTCTCACTGACATCCACCATAATCGCTTCGCCCTGTCCATTAAAATGTGTAAACTCACCCATAACCTGTCCTCTTTCTTACCAACGTTTAATATTTTTCATTTTCCTGCCGGAGATCAGATTCATCAATACAATCACACCAAATGCAATCAGCATGACGATGATGACCCACACACCCGCCGTCATATAGTCGCCATCCTGCACGACCATGGCTATCCTCTGGGAAATGGTTGCCGTCTTTTTTGGAATATTGCCTGCAAGCATGGACGTTGCCCCATACTCACCCAGCGCTCTTGCAAATGTCAGGATCGTTCCGGATATGATTCCCGGTCCTGCCGTTGGCACCACCACTTTCCAGAAAATGGCCATTTCACTCATACCAAGTGTTCTTCCTGCATAGATCAGATTCACGTCCACCTGCTCAAATGCCGCTCTGGCATTCCGGTACATTAATGGAAATGCAATTACCGTTGCTGCGATAATACAGCCAAGCCAGGTCTGTACGACCTTAATGTCAAATGTCTCATACAAAAAGATTCCCACCGGTCTTCTTCTGCTGAATAACAGCAGCAGGAAAAATCCGGCTACCGTAGGCGGCAGCACCATAGGAAGTGTCAGGATTCCGTCTGCCACTGCCTTTACCCATGGTTTTGCCTTGATCACCTTACGTGCCGCATAGATGCCGAGAAAGAAAGAGATGATGGTCGCCACGATACCCGTCTTGATTGATATAAACAGCGGACTCCAGTCCAAGTTATTCAAAATCTCCATAATCTCTTTCATCTCGATCGTCTCCTTACTTTAATCATTCGTTTATTACTCTACATCTGTATCGAATAAATATTTCTCATATACTTCTTTTGCCTTATCTGATGTCAGGAAATGCAGGAAATCCAGTGCTGCTTCACTTTCCAGATCATCGGCTTCGTCATTCTTGATCTGAGCGACCGGATAGATAACGTCTCCTGTCAGGTCATAGCCTACTATCTGCAAAATCTCAAGCTTGTCTTCCAGTCCGTATGTGTCTGATTTATATACGGTCCCCACTTCGTTAGATCCTTCTGATACAGCTGCTGTTACCGCACCAACATTGGCACACTCATTGATCTCGATTCCGCCGAGTGCATCCGATACTTCCCGTGTTGTGATCGCAGATACATCATCAACCTTATCCAGCATACCTGCATTTACCATAGCCTGGCGTGTGTATTTACCAACCGGAACACTTCCATCAGCCAGCGCAAAGCTTTCAGCCTTGTCAATGTCTTCCAGTCCGGTTACCTTCGTGTCGTTTCCTTTGTATGTTACCACACATACCTGATTGTTGACTACATTTGCACGGGTTCCGTCTACTACAAGCTCATCTCCTTCGAGCTGATCCATCTGCTTCTGTGCTGCTGAGAAAAACAGGTCACACGCTGCACCCTGCTCAATCTGCTCCATCAGAGTTCCTGAACTGTCATAGCTTGCTACAACCTCTACATTCGGCTGCTCCTCATTATACATAGCAATCAGCTCATCGACTACGCCGTTCAGACTCTTTGCTGCAAAGATCGTAATCGTGGTGTCTTCAAACTGCTCTCCGTCACTTTCCTTGTCTTCGTCCTTTGCTGTGTCCTCTGTCTTAGCGTCTTCTTTCTTATCATCGGAACTTCCGCCACATCCGGCAAGTCCCAATACCATCACGCCTGCTAACATTGCTGCTAATACTCGTTTCTTCATGATTGTCCTCTTTATTATGGTTTTCTATTCTTAAATCGTTCCATTTTCAAAAAGCTAACGTTCGTAAGCCAATGTATTATTTATCTTTCTCGAGAAAGAGGTGCCTATCTGGCACACTCCCCTTCACTGCCTCTTAATATTCCAATCCCGTGATCCAGATGCGGAAGCAGAAATTCCAATGCCTCCTGCACTGCCTTCGGACTTCCCGGCAGATTAATGATTAATGTCCTTTTCCGGATACCCGATACTGCTCTGCTGAACATTGCTCTCGGCGTAATCGTCATCGAATAATTGCGGATCGCATCGGCAATGCCATTTGCCATCCGGTCACAGACCGCAATGGTTGCTTCCGGTGTCATGTCGCGCTCAGCAAATCCCGTACCGCCCGTGGTAAATATCACATTGATCTGGCGCTGGTCTGCAAGCTGGATTAACTGTTTCTCCAGTGCAGTCCGTCCGTCAGGAAGAAGTAATGTCTCCTTCACATCATAACCTGCCTCTTTAATCATCTCTACGATCTTCGGTCCACTCTTGTCTTCTCTCTCTCCGGCAGCACCTTTATCGCTCAGCGTGATGACTGCTGCGGTAAATGGACGATCTTTCTTCGGTGGAATCATGGTAATCTCATCTCCAATTTTGATATGTCCAGGCTTGACTACTTCGGTAAATACGCCTTCTCTCGGCATAATGCAGTCACCCATCCGCTTGTAGATCTGACAGTGGCTGTGGCATTCCTTTCCGATCTGCGTCAGCTCCAGCACCGCATCTCCGATCTGGAATCTGGTTCCCACCGGAAGCGCCCGAAGATCGTATCCTTCTACGATCAGATTCTCGCCAAATGCGCCAAAATCTACCTCTGCACCTTTTGCTCGGAAATCCTCAATCTTCTCAAACGACAGCAGACTCACCTGTCTGTGCCATTTGCCACCATGAGCGTCTCCTTCGATTCCCCAATCCTTAACCAGATTAGCCTCTGGTATCTCGTGCTTCTCTGTACCGCGCTTTTCGCTGATACAGATGCCTAATATCTTTCCCATCTGTTATCCTCCTATCTGAACCATCTTGTGCTGTTCGGTAATATCCTCTTTCATATCAAAACAATGCTGCTTCGGCTTCATCTCTACGGCTTCCTGCAATTTCTCCCGAATCTCCGAATCCGTTCCATACCTGGCTGCATCTCTCACAGATACGGTATCTCGATAGCAAAGGCACGGCTTCAGATCACCGGTTGCTGTCATGCGGATCCGATTGCAACTGCTACAGAATACTCCATGGATTGCACTGATGAATCCCACACTTCCAACGAATCCGGGAATGTGATAATATACCGCCGGTCCATTGCCATGCACACGATCGTCCTTACAGACTCCAGGATACTGTTCCTGAATTTTCTTTAACAATTCATCATTGGAAACGCCTGTACACTCTCTGCCTCTTCCGATTGGCATCATCTCGATAAATCGCACATCAATCGGCCGCCTCTCTGCGATCTCCAGAATCTTCTGCCATTCATCTGCATTTTTATCCTGTTGCAGCACTACGTTTACTTTCACTCTGAGTCCGCTATCAACCGCTGCATCTATCGACTTCAATACCTCCGGTAACTGATCAAATCCTGTGATCTCCTCAAACCGTCCGCGATTCATCGTATCCAGACTGATATTCACCGCATCCAGTCCTGCATCCAGAAGTTCGTCCAGATATTCGGAAAGCAGTATTCCGTTCGTCGTCATAGTCACCCGCTCTACTCCCGGCAGTTTCTTAATCTTGCGGATCAGGTCTGCACATCCGCGTCTTACTAACGGTTCTCCGCCTGTAATCTTAAATCTGGTAATCCCAAATCCCACCGCCTGTTCGCACACCCGCAGGATTTCTTCAAATGTAAGAATCTCATTCATCGGAAGTAATTCAATGCCATCTGGCATACAGTATTTACACCGCAGATTACAGCGGTCGGTAATAGATATTCTCATGTAATTAATATCTCGTCCCTGCAAATCCTTCATAATCTTCCTCTTCCCAACGCCATTGTTACTCAATCACTTCCAACAACACATCTACCATGCCACCACATACCATGCCTTCGTCTTCTGCATCATTACCGGTCAAATCTGCCTGACAGATTCTTGCCTGTGTATCATCACTTCTCAGCAGAAGCAATGCTTTCTGCAGTACCGCTGACTCCATACAGCCACCGCCAATGGTTCCGATACAGTTGCCATCTGCGAGCACCAGCATCTTCACACCGATTCCCTGCGGTGCCGATCCCTTTCTCGTAATAATCGTTGTCATGACCTTTCTGCCCGGATATTTTTCGGTATCCATAATGGCTCTAACCATTTCTTTAGAATATCCAAAGGTACGTTTTTTCTTATTTTTCACTTCAATAATCTCTGCCATGATCGCGACGCCAATCTCTTCCGGTGTCTCAGCGCCGATATCCAGACCGATTGGTGTATAGACTGCATCTAATACTGCCTTATCCGTACCTTGTTCTTCCAGAAGCTTTTTGACCAGTGTTGTTCTTCTCCGACTTCCGATCATACCGATATAGGCATGTTCTTTCTCTGCGATCTTCTCCAGGCACACCTGATCATACCGGTGTCCACGAGTCACAATTACAAAATATGTATCGGAACTTCCCGACACTTTGTCAAGTCCCTCTTCAAAAGGTTCACAGATTACATGACTTGCCCCGGCTCTTCTGGCATTGTCTGCAAATTTGGGTCTGTCTTCCAGTACGGTTACTTCCCAGCCCATCATTATACCAATTTTGATCACGGGCATTGACACATGACCGCCTCCACAGATGACCAGCTGTTTTTCCTGTCCCAATGTGTCACAAAACACCCGGCTGTCTCCTATTGTAACCACGCCGCTGTCCTGCATCTGACAGACTGCTTCTTCATACTTTGAAAAGAAGCCTTCTTCATTACTCTCCCAAATCAGCTTTCCGTCTGATACCAGTGCCTTCTCTCCCAGATATTCTCCATCCAGCACAGTCAGCACCATATTCACACTGCCGGCTTCGCAGTTATCTATTGCTTCAAATAATTCTCTCATTGATTCATTCCTCAACTTTTGCTGAACATTTATTGATACCCGTTCCAGTTTCCGCTATATCTATCTGCTGCCACATTTGCCAAATCCACAATTCGGGAATGTACATGTCGGACAATTCAAACACAAACCACCTTCGCCCAACAGATCCAGATCTTCCTTTGTCAGAATCTCTCCTGCCATAATTCTCGGCAGCACTAAGTCAAACACGGTTCTCTTGGCATACATGACACAACCAGGCAATCCCATCACAGGCAGATCTCCTCCGTAATATGCCAGCAAGAACATCGCTCCCGGAAGCACCGGTGCGCCATAGCTTACCACATTGCCGGTTACATTCTTAATTGCAAGCGGCGTTCTGTCATCAGGATCTACGCTCATACCGCCGGTACAAAGTATCATGTTGCATCCCCTTCGCAACAGATCATGAATCGCATCCTCGATCATCTCCGGATTATCATCACAGATCTCATGCCCCTCGATCTCTGCTCCATATTCAGTAACCTTATCAACGATCACCGGCGTAAATGTATCCTGAATCCGTCCGTGATACACCTCGCTTCCGGTCGTCACGATTCCGACTTTCTTATGTTCATAAGGAAGGATCTGAAAAATAGGCTCCTTACCTGCCACTTCCTTTGCACGGTTCATCTTCTCCTCTTCAATGACCAGCGGAATGACTCTGGTTCCGGCGATCTTATCTCCCTTCTTTACCGGGAAATTACCATGTCGGCTGGCAATCATCATCTCACCCAGCGCATTCACTGCGCGAAGTTTCTCGCCATTGATCTTCAATACACCATCACAATCCGCGATCAGTTCAATCTTACCTTCCTTAACATCAGACGGATGCATATGCTCGCCCTGACAGATCTCCCGCAAAATCTCCGCCGCCTCATTTTCATGAAGCATACCTTCCTGCTTTTCCCATACATAGAGGTTCTCTTTACCCACAGACAAGAGTAGCGGAATATCTTCTTCCGTCACGATATGACCTTTGCGAAATACCGCATCCTTCGTCACGCCTTTGATAATCTGTGTAATATCGTGGCACAATACATGTCCCACTGCATCTTCTGTCCTGATCAATTTCATTATCGAATCCTCCCGTACTGCTATTCTCTGTTCAACCAGTCTCCGCCAAAATATTTATCAAATGCTGTTTCCGTATATTTCTCAATCTCAGCTGTCATATGACGGTAATTCTCTATCAAAAGTTTACCTTCTCTCGTCAATTCAGCCCCGCCGCCACCGGCTCCACCGGTCCATCTGTGCACTGCCGACACTCCAAGCTGCCGCTCAATGCCTCTCAGCATCCTGCTGCCCTTACTATATGAAAGTCCCATCTCCGTGCACGCCGATTGCAGGGAACCTGTCTGCTCGATCAATTCCAGCAATTCACACACGCCGGGGCCAAAAAATTTGTCTTCTGCCCGTAATTCTACCTTAATATGTGGAAACATTTGCTCTCCTTATCCGTTCGTCATTTAAAAACCGAACGCTTTTCTAAGCATTTATTATGCTATATTTTCTTTTCAGTTGCAAGAAGGAAATTAAGCAGCTTAAATTAAACTATACTAACACAGGCTATGATTAATCAAACAACTTTTATTAGTAATCAAAACGTTTGATTAATCACAGCCTGCGATTCTTACATTATTTTTTCAATTTATTTTTTCAATTTATCTTTGTAATACGTCTCTGCGGTATACAATGCCGCTACCGGATTATGACCTAACACACGATCCTTTGTCACTGCTGTCGTACACAGCGCATCCGAATATTTGTAGAACAGACTATCATGTCCAACGCACAATCCCACGACCACATTCAATTCCGTGCCAGCTTCATTCAGCATCTTCGCCTGCAGAATCGGATTGCACATATTCGCTCCCACTGCATTACATTCCTCCGGGATTCCCACCGACGTCTTCTTCTGTGCACCTGCCTTACAGGCAATGCCATACACTTCGAATCCATTGTCCCGAAAAATACGTGCCAGCGTCCGACTCTCATTCAACAGACCTACGCATGTTGCAATACCAAGCTTCTTCATATGCATATTTTCCGCAAATGCCATGATCTCCTGCACTCTGGTGTACTGACAATAATGCTCGTACTCCACTCTCGCTGCCGCAACGGACACTTCCCGGTTCTCTTTCTCTTCATAACAGGCCATTGCATCCGCAAGTACCTCATCCGGCATATGCTCTGTTGCACAGAACTCCGGATACTTTCCTTTTCCTGTGTTACATTTCTTTATAGCACAGTCCACACATGAATGTTCCATCCTGATCCCCATCCTCTCTCATTTCACATTCTTACATCTGCCCGCATCTGCAATCATCGGATCACATCTGGTGTCTCACGATCTTATAGTCATCATTTGACCGATAATACGGACATTCTTTATAATTACTGTTCACGAACCGGTAATACTCATCCTCGTCCAGATTCACATCACAGTAATATTCTTCCTCGTCGTCATCATATACATAATTTGAACAAAACTCACAGCTTGCCGCCATATTATACTCCTCCATTTACTGATCTTCTTTTCTCGATATTGGTAGACCATATGCCTTAACTATACTATAATAAAAGAAAAAGCGAAAGAGGTGGCTACTATGAAATATGAAATCCAAGGTGAAACATTACCGGTTGTTATCTGTCAGCTGGCTGATGGAGAACGCATGATTACAGAGGGCGGTGCCATGTCATGGATGTCTCCGAATATGAAAATGGAAACAACCAGCAACGGCGGCATCGGCAAAGCATTCGGGCGCGCAGTCAGCGGTGAGAAGCTGTTCCAGAATGTCTACACTGCAACGAACGGTAACGGCATGATCGCATTTGCATCCTGCTTCCCGGGATCTATCCGCGCATTCCAGATTACACCAGGTAATGAGATGATCTTCCAGAAGAAATCATTCCTCGCCAGCGAAGCAGGCGTTACACTCTCCATGCATTTCCGTAAGAAGATCGGATCCGGTCTCTTCGGCGGTGAAGGCTTCATCATGCAGAAGGTCAGCGGTCAGGGCATTGTATTTGCCGAATTCGACGGACACGTAGTGGAATACAATCTTCAGCCTGGTCAGCAGATCATCGTCGACACCGGACACCTTGCAGCCATGGATGCCACCTGTAATATGGATGTACAGGCTGTGCCTGGCATGAAAAATATGCTTTTCGGCGGTGAAGGCATCTTTAACACTGTCATAACCGGACCGGGACGCATATGGCTCCAGACCATGCCGATCAGCAATGTAGCCGGAGCAATCCGTCCATACATTCCAACCGGCAAATAATATATAACATTAAAAATGACTTCTTTCCTGTTCTCTCAGGTAAAGAAGTCATTTTCATAACATTATTATTTTCTATAACATTCCCAGCGATTCTACATCCAGATACCAGGAGCCTCTTATCTTAATCAGCGGTATGTTCTCTACCGTATCCTGGCTGAATCCAAGTGCAGTGATGGTAAATTTAACACTAACGTTCTTGGCAGCCGATACTCTGACACCAGCCTCCTTGTACTCTTCTTTCAGACTCTTTAACTCATCACCTTTGACATCTTGTGCATCCTGAATCTCATAGTCTACATCTACTGCCGTACTGATCAGATTACTTCCCAATGAATCGTTCCATTCATTCTGCAACAATTCATGTGCCTGCTCCAGAAGTTCCTTCTTAGATCCGGTATATCCTTCCTGCTCCAATGCATATACGACTACTTCCTTTGGAATCAGATCAAAGAATTCTTCGATATCAGCATCATTCATTGCATCCACCATATCTTCGATCGTGTCTTCGTAACTTCTGCCACCAATTCCAATTACCCGGGTAAAGAATACTGCTGAAGCAATCAATGCTACCACAACCACTGCTACAATCGCAATCATCGCACCGTTGCGTTTGCCCTTAGGCTTACGCGGCATCGCTCCCGGCTGTCCCATCGGCGGCGGTGTCGGATTCCCATTCTGTCCACCATTCACGGAACCACCAACGTTCACAGATGGTCCACTGCTCATCGGTGTGCCGCAGTTACGACAGAATCTCGCATCATCTGGATTTTTCGTACCACACTTTCTACAAAACACTCTCTCGTCCTCCTCTTCTCACGTACTTCAACTCTCATCCTGTCATGAATACCATTTGTTCAAATGATATTGCATGTATTATTCTATAATTACATAATACGTGGTTAAGAAGGATTTTTCAAGGTTTTTCCCATCCTACATACGGATTTCACTTTATCCAATTTACGTTCTTTATCTCTTTCGCTTAAATCCCTCGCCTTCATATACTCTGACCGGATTTCCCTTTCCGATTCCCAGCAAAATGCCATCCCTCATATTGATTGGGATTACCACTTTTTCACCTTCTCTGGCTGAAATTGCACCTTTTCTCAAGATACCCTCTTTATCGATATAGTTATGACACACGGATATGCTCTCCTGCATTTTCCACTTCATGCCTTTTGCCAGCTCTTCCAAGATCACCTGGCGGTTGAGTTCCGCATATTCCTGCACAACCTGAAGATCATGCAGATAATCTTCCTTCAACTTGCCAGTAAGCCATGTGAGTTCATAAGGAACCTCTACGCCCTGCTCTTTCAGTTCCCTTTGACCGCATTTCAGATAATATTCCGTCACTTCTTTTCCAAGATGTCTGCTCCCACTGTGAACCGCGACATACATCGATCCATCGTCATCCTGATCTAACTCAATGAAATGATTGCCGCCGCCCAGTGTGCCGAGACTTCTTCCTGCCCGATCCGCATGGATATTCCGAAAACACAGTAAGGCTTCACAGTTAAATTCTGCACTCCGGCGGTGTGCTTTTCCGCGGATATTACCGCCTAACGGTACATTTTCCCGGATTACTGTATCCAATTTCTGGAACTCTGTTTTCTTCTGTTTTAATTTCGTTAATGTGATTCCGCATCCAATATCAATTCCCACAAGGTTTGGTAATACGCGTTCTCCCACCGTCATCGTAAGTCCGATAGTTCCAACTTTACCCGGGTGCACATCCGGCATCACCCGGATTACACTCCCCTCCGAAGCTTTGTTATCACAGATCATCTGGATCTGCGCCACTGCGTATTCTTCTACCTGTTCTGAAAATATTTCTGCTGATGCATAGACTCCGTTTATTATTCCCATATGTCCTCTTCCTCTGAGGTGCTTAATATACAAATCATCAGATGTGCCATAAGGCACATTCTGAGATTGTATGCAGTCGTCAAGGTTCCTGGCAAGCTCGGACTTTGACTCGTCGCAATACAAAAAAAGCACCTCTGAAACACAGAGATACAGACATGAAATCCTAACCGGATATAGATATATTAGGAATAGAAAAACCCCCGGAGTCCGAGGGTTTTTCGTTGCTGTTCACTATGGAATAGCACTATCTTTTTGCCTATTGGCATTATAGCATATGTGCTTCCGCAATACAATATGCAATGTCTATGAATCTTTTTTCATATTCGCTTTTTTCTGGAACTTCTCATTCTGGATAATAAAACGCTCATGAGTTCCCTCCCCGATAACGCCTTTTTCATCATACGCCTTTACATAAAAAGTAAGTTTCCTTCCGTCTATTCCCGTAAGTTCACTCTCACATGTTACTTTCATACCAAGCGGAGTCGGTGCGCTATGTGCTACATTCAAGCTGATTCCTACTGTACCGCAGCCTTCATCCAGTTCGTCAGAAACGCTCGTCCATGCAGTCTTTTCCATCAATGCGATCATTGCCGGAGTCGCAAATACATCCAGCGTACCACTTCCCATTGTCTTGGCAGAATTTGTTTCATCTGCTATTACTTCCTGTTTCCCTTTCATTCCAATCTCTAACATTATTTTTCTCCTTGAACTCTGTTATCAAATATGCTATATTGTAACTACGAAGAGGGAAACCACTAGCGGTTACCCGATTATAAGTTAAAGCTATTTATTGCAACAGCCGTCATTATTCGCAGTAATGGCGGCTATTTACGTTTACCCTTGAGCATCTCATAACAGAGACCTACAAGGGCAACAATGAATATACAAAACTGAATTAAGTCAGAATATGTAATCATCGTATCGCCCTCCTTTCTTTCGTCTGGAGGGTGTCTTATCCCTCCGCAAAGAAGGGTAGCCGCCTGGCTTTGATTTCCCTGCAGATATTCTATCACACTTCTAATCTGCGTTCAATATTTTGTAATCTAATTGTATTTTTTTTATTTCTCTTCATCTTTTATATCCCTATTGCATCCCGCTGCCGGATATGCTATATTTGAGATACAAAAAGAGCAACCGCCCACAAGGTGGGTTGACCTCGAAGTATATGGAATATAGAAACTCCACCCTTTCGCTCGCCAAAGTTCCGGGGTGGTTTTCTATGCCTTAATACATTATCTGATAAACGTAAATACGAATGTCAGCAATGCAAGAATGAACATACCAAAAGCCATAAGGTCTTTGAAATCAAAATGATTATTGTTCTCGTGTCCCGTCTACTAGCATTCCGCAACAACTCCCCTGACTGCTGCCATCACTTTTCCCATTTTGGACAAAATTTGAACAACCCTTGAATTTCTCTATCACCCATGTTATACTATCACCCGTTACAAAGCCCTAAAAAACAAGGTCTAATAAGGGTTTCGCCGATTCCCGGCGTAAAATGAATCGTGTGTTCGTGACCTTCCACACGTAAAACAAAACTAAAGGAGAACTGAATATGAAGAACAAGAATGTAACATTTCTGACCCAGGCAGCGATGATCGCTGCAATCTACGTGGTGCTCACTTATGTATTTGCACCATTTTCATTTGGAGAAGTACAGATCCGTATTTCTGAGGCACTGACTATCCTGCCATTATTTACACCGGCTGCAATTCCGGGATTATTTGTAGGATGTCTGGTTGGTAATATCCTTGGCGGAGCAATCCTTCCTGATATTATCTTTGGAAGTATTGCGACTCTGATTGGTGCGATCGGCACTTATATGCTGAGACAGCAGAAACCGGTATTCGGTACATTACCGCCGATCATTGCTAATATCGTGATCGTGCCATTTGTACTGCGTTACGGATATGGCGTGGCTCTTCCGATTCCATTTATGATGCTGACCGTCGGCATTGGTGAAGTAGCTTCCTGCCTTGTACTGGGTCTGGTATTATACACTGCTTTAAGCCGTTATCGGAATACATTATTCCATCCGGCAGTTTAACTCGGAACAAAAAATCTCCCCAGCGAACACTTTATCGCTGAGGAGATTTTTATTTTACTCTTCTGCCTTCTTCAGATATCCCACATATGCATTGCCGCTGCTCTGCATGATCTGATCCATCTCTTCCTGCGTCACGGTCTTGCTCTCGCCGTTCTCCGAATCCACATAAGTCACATGACTTTCATCGTATCCTGTCAGAATGATTGCAGAAGCTCCGTTACGCACACCGATGACCGGTGTATCCTTGTTGATCAGATACAACATTTCTTCAACTGTGCATCCTGTGAGTTCCAGCACTTTCTGATCTGACATATTACCAGCTGCCTCCAGCGCCGATGTACCGGATGCAAGTGCATTCTGCAGTTCACTGACCGCTGACGCCTGACTGGTGGACAGATCATAGACCAGATAACGGTTGCCACGCTCCCATACGTACTGTCCTTTTGCGTCAATGACGACTCCGCTGACACTGTCCGCTTTGCGGATGGCTTCTCCAGCTGTTTTGTAGATACCCTGGAGCTGTCCGGTTCCATATACATAATAACCGTTTTCTTTTACTTCTTTACCAAAAGACGGTAATGCTGGATCGTCCTGTACAACCTGTTTCGGCTTCAATACTTTCGCAGATTTGTCCTTGATGCCATCCGCATAAGTCAGACGCATCTGTGTCTCCTTCAGATCTGTCACATAAGATTCCAGCATGATATTGCTTTCTTTCTTTTCCTGATTGCTGGAAATATAATCTGCTGCCGCCGATGTATAGGTATCGCCATTCTTCTGGACACGGTTCAGCGTGATCATTCCGTCGTCAATCTCCGTGCTTAAAATGTAATAACCATCACTGCTATAAGTCTTAATGACCTTGTCTGCATCACTGCGGATCTCGATCTGATACATTACAATAGCCTGTTCACCGCTGATGGTCTTACCGATATCATCAAGTTTCGCCAGACCTGACACGAAATCATTGCCCACAAATCCAAGTGGAATCATACACTCATCGTCTGCACTCTTTACCTGATATTCACTGCCATCCGACAGATTCATGACCGTCACTTCTGTCGAAGATGTCACATCATCACCTGTCTGATATGCCAGCCATTTTCCATTATCTGACACCACATACTGACCATCTTTCAATCCATCAAGCAACACTTCATCATAATCCTTCTTAATACTGATCTCATGAAGTGCCCCGTCTGCCAGCATGTATAGCTTATTCGTCTTGGTATTGTAATATTTCAACGTATCCAGTTCACTTCCCGCGATTGCAGCTGACTTGTTGCTGGATACGAATGCCTTTTCTTCAATACTGTTGGTCTCGATATTATAGTAATAAACGGCAACTCCCACATATCCTTCGTGTTCGCCGCGGTTCATATATCCGGATACCGAAAATGTTGTATTGCCTTTTTTGTCCATATTCAGAATCTGGATCTTATGATCCGATACCTTATTACGGACATCCGCATTTTCCGCATCACGAAAACTGAACAACAGCGAAAGCTGATCCTGCTCTTTGTCATAATTCCACAGCTCATCCGCCTGCACAAATGCTACAATCTTGCCGTCAGAACTAACCACATACGGAACATCCGGATCAGTAATTCCAAGCAGGATTCCTTTTTCACTCAATACATTCTTACTTCCGTCAAAGATCTGTTCCATTGTACGGTCATAATTCAACAGATACATCTGTCCGTTATTCTTGCGCACGCGGAAAAATTCTCTGACCGTATACATATCCGTCTCATTCTCTTCTCCGGTACAGCTTACATCGTATTCCAGAAGCACGGATGTATAAGAACTGTTGGTCTCTGTAATCTTCCAGCGTTCACCGCCTGTCACCTGTGGTGCAAGATTCCCCCAGGTCACCTGATCGTATGATGAATGAATGGTCACATGGGAAAATGTAGAATTGGCATCCTCATCATCCTGCTCCAGTGCTGCTCCTACGCCTGCATTCTCCACCTTTTTCAAGGCATTCTCATGAAAATTATATACGTAATCCAGGCAATCCGTCAGATTAAAGTCCGTCGGATTCACAATTCTTGTATAGTAATAAACAGACTTGCCGTCTGCATGCAGGGTAAGCACCAGCATCCGCTCTTCTGACAGCAGATTCTGATCAAAGCTCAGATCCATCTGATCTTTTACCTTACTGATCTTATCCTCGCTCAGCTTCTTTTTACCGTCCAATGTATAAACCGCATAATCAACAGCGGTTACTTTTGTCTCGTCCGCTTCCAGATTCATCGTCAGCTTCTTACCACTGATCGGCGTGACAGAATCCCGCATTGTGGTAATATCCATCTCTTCCGAATAAGCATTTAACGCATTGACTCCATATCCATCTACGGTAAAATACACCCGAGGTAGTACGGCATTGCCGAGATCTTCCATCATATCATCGTTACCACGAGTGGTCATATATTCAAATACGACGACTGCGATGATAAATATCGCCGCCAGTACGCCGACGTGTATCGCTTTTTTCTTCATTTATCTATTCAGCTCCTCTAAGTTCATCCAGCAACTGCCCCAGTGTCGGTGTAATGTGAAGCGCATTCTCACAGGATTCGATTGCTTCCTGGTTATCCTTTCTCTTACCGGTCTTGACCGCCCGGATCAGGATATTCTTCGGAGTATGTTCCATATCAATAAATTCCAGGATCTGGGTACGGTATCCTTCCCGCTCCAAATACTGCGCCCGTATGGCATCCGTGATCAACGCTGCCATACGCTCTTTGATCAGTCCATATTCAAAAACCGGTGCCAGCACATCATTCTTTATCTGGCGGTTCAGCTCATGCTGACAGCATGGCACAGACAGGATCACTTTTGCATTCCATCCTACTGCTTTCGCCAGCGCAAAGTCTGTCGCCGTATCACACGCATTCAGTGTCACTACCATATCTACCGCATCTACTCCTGTATAGTCTGCGATATTTCCTTCCAGAAAATGCAATTTTTTATAACCATATTTTTCACTTAATTCATTACAGTGACGGATCACATCCTTCTTCAGATCCAGACCGATAATGCGGATATCATATCCTTTTAATTCATGCAAATAGTAATACATGGCAAATGTAAGATATGACTTGCCACATCCAAAGTCAAGAATCGTAACCTCCCGATCCTTTGGAAGTTCCGGAAGAATGTCCTCAACGAATTCCAGAAATCGGTTGATCTGGCGGAACTTGTCGAATCTGGCATGCACCACTTTTCCTTCCTGCGTCATCACGCCAAGATCTGTGAGAAATGGCACTGCAGTTCCCTCTTCCAACACATACTGCTTCTTGCGGTTATGGGACATGCTCACCATCTTCACCGGTTCCTTGCGCATTTTCTTCTTAATTGTTACTTTTCCTTTCTTGCTGACAAGTACGGTGTAAGACGCTGCTCTGGTGTCCATCTGCATCTGACGCATCTCCTGCATGAACCGAAGCACTTCTTCTGCTGCCGCCTCCGGTTCCAGATTCTTGTGAAATGCCTGATTACCACGGAAAATCTCTAACTGAAAGAAAAGTGTGTCCTTCTTCATAAGTGGACGCACTTTCACTTTTGCTGTTCCGTCTTTGGTACGGGGTCCGCTCAATACTGCAGACATAAAATCTATATTCATCTGTTCTTTTAATAATGTTCTTAAATTCTCCATGCTGACATTATATCTGATTTTCACCTTTCCGTAAACACAAAAGATTGCGGGCATCTGCTCCTGCAGACACCCACAATCATTCTAATCATTTATCCTTGCAAATGTAATGGTTACACGGAACAGATCTCCGTCCAGATACAGTTCAAATTTGGCGTTCATGAGTTTCGCAAGATCTCTTGCAATGGAAAGTCCCAGTCCGCTTCCTTCGGTGCTTCTGGATACATCGCCCCGGATAAAACGCTCCGTCAGCTCATCTGCACTGATATTTAACGGCTGCTCGGATACATTTTTCAGTGAGAATACTACTTCTGTCTCAGTCAGTTTCAGATCTGCATAGATCCGGCTTCCTTCCAACGCATATTTGGCCGCATTGTTATAAATATTTTCCAAAATACGCCAGGTCCTTCTTCCATCTGCCCAGACATATGCCGGCTCTTCCGGCAGATTCAGAATTTCTTTCAGATCACGCTTCTCAAATTTCTCTACAAATTCGCCGCTGGTCTGCTGAATCATTTCCGTCAGGTTCAGCTTCATACAGTTCAGCACTACGTTACCGCTGCTGACCTTGGATGCCTCCACCACATCTTCTGTCAGCGTCTTAAGTCGCTGTGCTTTTGCCTCCAGCACTTCGAGATAACTCTGGATCTTCGGATCCTGAATATTTTCCCGCTTCATCAGATCAATGTAATTGATGATTGACGTGAGCGGCGTCTTGATATCATGAGACACATTCGTGATCAGATCCGTCTTCAACCGTTCATTCTTCATGCCGGCCTCTACCGCTGCATCCAAACCATCACCGATACGATTAATACTCTCTGCTATATCCTTCTGCTCACCTTTCAGCCCTTTCAGCGGAATCTTATAATCCACCTGACCTTCTGCAATCCTGTGAATGCCTTTAACGATCTGTTTTCTTCCTGCCACCTGCGACACCACATAGATAAATGCCGCCACATCTGCTGCAATAGCAATCAGCAAAAATATTCCATCTCCGCTTGCCCATAAAAACTGCGTTATGATAAATGCGATCATGATAAGGCACTGTCGTCCTACCGCCGGTATCATGCAGAAGAATGCATATGCATGAATACCCAACCACCGGAGAACGCTCCTCTTCCATAGGCTTCTGGCTTTGATCCTGCGAATCAGACTCAGGTATCCGAACATAAAAAACGCACAGGTTCCAAATCCAAGGATTCCTATTCCAATCAGCATCGGCACACTTGCCCCCGGCGACCATCCCAGATAATAGATCTCATCTGACCATACAATACTGCTCAGATAATTCGCTACATTCAACATGATCGCTGCGAAGATTCCCCACAGTCCCACTACAATGATTGCTCCAACCTCAGTCGGCAGCTTATCAAAGCCTATCAAATATAATTCTGTATCTTCCGGCTTTCTTCCCACCACGATCGTCAGCCAGATTATACATACCATCAACAATATACCTGATAATATTGCTCCTGCTAATGCAACTCCGATACCGGACTGATAATAACTATAGCTGTGGCTTTCATAATAGAATGCATCCTGTACCGGATACTTCGTATCCACCCCCATCACAAATACAAAATCCTGAGGTTCTGTCACCAGACGATTATGATAATTGCAATCGCTGTATAGTACACCCGTCACATTACAGTTAAACTGCGACGCCCTCGCGCCAACCAGCACATATTTATCCAGCATTTCGATTTTCTTCACACTGTCATCCAGATTATCAAAATCCGCATACTCTTTCCGGTTTGTATAAATCGTCTTTTTATCCCGATCCGCATACAAATACGTTACATTACTGCTATTCTCTTCATATCCGGAAAGCATACTGTCATATGCCTGTTTTTCCACATTAATAATACTAAGTACATTCCAGATCTGGGTAAATGCCTGATCGAGATTACCATTCCACTCCGGATTATGATTCACAATGTCCAGTACATTCTCTGCATCGATTGGCGAACAGGTCTCTTCTACCCATGTACCATCATAATCCCAGCAATCCACATATCGTACTGCATTGTCCTGATCTACTACCGTCAGCTTAGAATCTCTATTTTCTTCATAGTATTCTCCGTCCTGCAGTTCCTGCAGAATACTGGAGGAACTATTGTCTTCCGTTTCGTTAATAAATTTCAATTCGCCGCTGTCGATCTTAGACTGAAAATCACTAAAATAATAATACTCATACGTAGAATCCGGCTTCTTACATACTAAAATCTCATTCTCTCCCGAACTTCCATATTGATCCGAATTGATATCTCCATCATATATTTTTTCTTCCCAATCAATCAGATCGGATAATCTATATGCAAGACCATGTTCATTTTTACCATCAATCGGTTGGCTGTTACTGACATTCTGGATATCTACGATTTTGTCACCATCAAATTCACCATCCGTCTCGAACTGTTCTTTTGCCTCCAATCCTGCGAGGATGTCTGCATACTGATTCATAAATGTCTCTGCAAACCCCTGTGTATCTTCGTATTGTACATTGTCCCCTTTTAATACATTTGCCGCAGCCCTGGGACATGAAATAATCCAAACCATGCTGATGATCAGAATAACTGCTATCACCTGTGTAAAGCCTATAAGGATCCCTTTTATCCAGCTGCTCTTATACCATTCTTTCTTCATATTGACTCCGTTCTGCTGACAAACGTCAGCTTATAATCAGAGCTTTTCCACCTTATAGCCTACTCCCCAGACTACTTTCAGATATCTTGGATCCTTTGGATTAATCTCAATCTTTTCACGGATATGACGGATATGTACCGCGACCGTATTATCCGCACCCAAAGCCTCCTCATTCCAGATACTTTCATATATCTGTTCGATTGAAAAAACTCGTCCCTGATTCTTCACTAATAGTAATAATATGTTATATTCTATCGGCGTTAGTTTTATCGGTTCGCCGTCTACTGTGACCATTTTCTGATCATCATTGATCACTAGCCCACCGGTGCTGTATACCGCTTCGTTCTCTTTGACTCCGGCTGTACTGCCAAGTTTCGTGAATCTGCGAATCTGTGACTTCACTCTCGCAACCAGTTCCAGTGGGTTAAATGGTTTCGTCACATAATCATCAGCCCCGATATTCAGTCCCAGAATCTTATCTGCATCCTCTGATTTTGCGGAAAGGATAATAATCGGCATATTATTCTTCTCGCGGATCTTCAATGTTGCCCGGATTCCATCAAGTTTCGGCATCATCACATCCATAATAAGCAGATCAAACTGTTCCTTTTCCAGCATCTGGATTGCCTCCGCTCCATCATAAGCCTTTTTGATCTCATATCCCTCCTGGGACAGATATATCTCAATCGCATCTACGATTGCTTTATCATCATCACATACTAATATTTTAGACATTTTTATCACCTCACTCTCACTATAAAGCATCCTCTTAAGAAGTTCAATCAGGAAGAACTGTCAAGAAGTTGTATTCGCCTTACAACGACAGCATAACAATAATTTTTTAATATCCATAAATGGAATTTCTTAAGGATTTTTAAAAATTCTTACAGGTCCTTCGATGTGATATCCTTCGATCATACCTTTAAGCTCTCTCTTCTCTGCCTCAGCATCTCTTCCCGTTACGGCATAAGATGTCCAATATACACCAAACGGAATCCCCAATTTCTCACAGCAGTCCGCATTTGCCCGAAAGAGCCGGTCCACTTCACCACCATGACCTGCACATAACATAACGCCATGTATGTCTGCTTTTTTCACCATTTCCCAGCTAACCTCTCCCATGTTTTCGTTAACAAACACCGTATATTTTCCCATAATTTAACTCCATTTTTCTGCTTACTGTTATTATATGAACTATTTTTGGTAATGTGATACAAATTTCATTCAATAATATGTGCTTTTTTGACTCATATGCACGAAAATTATTTACAAATGGCGATAAAATGAATTATCATATAGTTACGGTACTTGTATTACGGCTACGAATATTCAGATGGCTCGGTGAAATGAGTCGATGATATGAGAGATATACAAAAACTGGTTCGTTCCTTGGGTATTGGTGGAAATTATCAGGGATACCGGTATTTATTGTATGCCCTCTCCCTCTGCCTCCAGAATGAAGATTACCTGTTAAGCGTGAGCAAGCTGTTATATCCGGAGATTGCTCATACTTACCAGACCTCTGCAAGCAGTGTAGAGCGAAATCTACGTACCGTTGTATCCGTCTGTTGGGAACGTGGAAACCGTCCCCTATTGGAATCCATCTCTCTTTGTCCCCTCTCCTCGAAACCAACTATCGGCGAATTTCTGGACATACTCACTGAATACCTAAAGGATTCTGCAAAAAATTAATCGCTTCCAACTCTATGTATCTTTTTTTTGTGGCACTAACAGACTGTATTTATGCCATATTTTTTATTTTGTTAAGAGGTTTTTAAGACTTTTTCGATTTCTTTTAGAGAATCAACATATTTCTGACATATTTGGCTATTATAATAAATGTCAGATAGTTGATAAAACATCAGCTATCTCCCCCTCATAAAGTACTAACCAATGATTTTGGTGACGCACTTTACTCTCATTCCTTTAGATAACTATAACAACGACGAAGGGCGTGAATTTTACAATTCACGCCCTTTCGCTGTAGATCAGGAAATCATTCGTTTTGATTACTAATAAAATCTGTTTGATTAATCACAGCTCTGTGTATTACTTATTTATTCTTCATATGCTCTGTATGCAACAGCATATGTGACTTGTGCGAATTCGGCTTCTCAAAATATTCTTCGTACAGCTTCTGCACATCCGGATTCTCATGAGAATATCGGATATCTGCATTCATATCCAGATAATACAGATTCTTGCCACGCTCAAACGCCAGCTCTTCGCCTTCATGGATCGGCTGTCCGCCACCTCCTACGCATCCGCCCGGACACGCCATGACTTCTACAAAATCATACTGCGCCTCGCCACGCTCAATCTTATCGATCAGTGCACGCGCATTGCCAAGTCCGCTGACTGCCGCTGTACGAACTGTCACATCATCCACCTGGAAGACGGCTTCCTGTACACCCCGATGCTCGTTAAATCCGGTGCTTCTGACTGCTTGAAATGCGTCTGCCGGTGGATTCTCGCCCTTCAGCAGATAATATGCCGTACGAAGTGCTGCCTCCATTACACCGCCGGTTGCTCCGAAGATCACGCCTGCTCCGGTGCCTTCCTGCATCGGGCGGTCGCTTTCCTGATCCACCAATGTAGACGGCTCAATGTGTGCCGCACGGATCATACGTAACAGCTCTCTGGTCGTCACTACCGCGTCCACATCATGTCCCGCATATTCTCCATAGTACAGATCCATCTCACGCTCGCTCTTTTTCGCTACACATGGCATCACGGATACCGTATAGATCTTCTCCGGCGATACGCCAAGCTTCTCTGCAAAATATGTCTTCATTACCGCGCCAAACATCTGCTGTGGTGACTTCGCTGATGACAGATATTTGACCAGATGCGGATACTGTGATTTGATGAAACGGATCCATCCCGGACAGCATGATGTAAACATCGGTCTGTCTTTCAGCTCACCGGATGTAAATCTCTGCAGAAATTCCGTTCCCTCTTCCATAATGGTCAGATCCGCTGAAAATGAGGTATCGAATACATAGTCCGCACCCAGTCTCCTCCATACATCGATGATCTTGCCAACCGTTGCTTCTTCTCTTGACAGTCCCAGCTCTTCGCCCCAGGCTGCACGTACAGCCGGTGCGATCTGAACAACTACGATCTTCTCCGGATCTGCAATTGCATTCCATACCTTCTCGGTCTCGTCGCGTTCTGTCAGTGCTCCTGTCGGGCAGTGTGTAATACACTGTCCGCACAGAGAACAGGCTGCTTCTTCAATCTTCTTATAGCCGGCCACATTGATCGTGGTTCGTGATCCGGTTCCTTCTACATCCCAGATACTCAGGCTCTGTACCTTATCACATACCTGGATACAGCGCATACACTTAATACACTTGGATGAATCACGGATCAATGGGAACTCTTTGCTCCACGGCTGCTTCTCAATCTCCATCTTAAATGGAATATGTATAATGTTCAGATCATTCGCCACTCTCTGCAGACTGCAGTTGCCGCTTCGGATACAGGTTACGCATTCGCAGTTGTGCTGCGACAGGATCAGTTCCACTGTGGTACGTCTGTTTCGGCGCACCTTCGGACTGTTGGTGTAAATGACCATGCCCTCCTCTACCATATTATTGCAGGAAGTGATCAGCTTATCTTTTCCTTCGATCTCTACCACACAGACACGACAGGCTGCGATCTCATTGATCCCTTTCAGATAACACAGCTTCGGAATCGGAATCCCATTCTGTCTGGCAGCTTCCATGATGGTCGTATTTTCCGATGCGGAAATCTGTTTTCCGTCTATTGTAAGATTTACCATAATGTCTCTCTGCCTCCTTTAAATATTCCGTATCCGAAATGGTCACATCGCAGACATCTGCCTGCCTCCTGCCTTGCCTCATTCTCGGTCATACAGTTCTCCACTGCGTCAAAATCACAGACTCTCTCACAGGCCTCACGCTCTGTAAGATCGATGCGTCCGCATGGGATCTTATCTTCCAGCTTCGCCTCAGGAATCTCCACATCGCAGGAAATCTCGTGACGGAAGCCCAGATATTCATCAATATTGGCTGCCACGACTTTGGCTGCCGCGATAGCTTTGATAACTGTCGCCGGTCCGCTGGAACAGTCTCCTCCGGCGTATACATCCGGCATATCTTCTACCGCACCCGTGCTGGTAGTCAGAATCTTACCTCTGGATACCGGAATACCTGCTGCTTCAAAATGCGCCGTCTCGATATTCTGTCCGATAGCTACAACCAGTACATCACAAGGAATATAAATATCATCCTCACCGGTCGGACGTACACTTGCACGACCATTCTTAATCGTGCTTACCATTTGTGGTGTCACATAGATACCCTTTACATGGTTATTCTCATCCACATCGATTGTTGCCGGTGCTTTCAATGTCTGCAGTTCGATTCCCTCAGCCACTGCCCCGTTGATCTCGCCCGGAAGTGCTGTCATATCCGCCATTCTTCTTCTATATACAATGCTGACCTTCTTTGCACCCAGACGTTTTGCCGTACGTACCGCATCCATGGACACGTTACCGCCGCCAATCACTGCTACTTCCTTACCAGTCAGATCCGTAATGATATTTTTCCCGATATTTCTCAAGAACTGTACAGCTGACATTACGCCTTCGGAGTCCTCACCTTCCAGTCCAAGCTTCTTATCTGTACTTGCGCCAATCGTAATCAACACCGCATCATACTGCTCACGCAGGTCCTGAATAGTGATGTCCTGACCAATCTTCTTACCATATTCTACCTGTACACCTGTCTTCAGGATCGCATTCACATCGTCCTCCAGACGTTCCTTCGGCAGACGGTAATTCGGAATACCATAACGCAGCATACCGCCAAGCTTCGGCAGCATCTCGTATACAGTAGTCTGGTGTCCCATCAGTTGCAGATAATAAGCTGCACTTAATCCTCCCGGACCTCCACCAAGTACCGCGATTTTCTTACCTGTTGACGGCGCACATTTCGGCGGTTTCACTTCTCCTGCGAAATCAGCAGCAACACGCTTCAGTCCTCTGATATTGACCGAATCGTCCACCATATTTCTCCGGCACCGTAACTCACATGGATGCTCACAGATAAATCCACATGTCGTTGGGAATGGATTGTCCTTACGGATCAGACGAACTGCATCTGCATACCGTCCTTCTCCCACTAATGCAATATATCCCGGTATATCTACATGCGCCGGGCAGAGTGCCACACAAGGTACCGGCTGGCTATAAGTACAGGTACATCTTCCGTGGCGGATGTGCTCGATATAGTCATCCCTGTATCCCACCAGTCCTTTGTACACCATATGTGCTGCTTCATATCCGATAGCACAGTCCGCTGATTCCATAATAGAAAGGGCCGTTGCCTCCATAGTATCCAGCGTCTCCATCGTAGCATTTCCATCCAGTACATCCTTGATAAAATGGTTCAGCTGTCCAAGACCAATACGGCATGGTACACATTTGCCACAGGTCTGTGCATGACACAGCTCCAGAAATGCTCTGGACATATCTACCGGACATAATCCCGGCGGGCTTGATTCTATTCTCCGTTCCAAATCCTTGTACAGTTCTTCCATTACAATGTGTGTACGATTCGGAGTCCTAAGTTCCAGTCTGCTCATTAAGACCAGCTCCTCTCTGATATACGTAATTACACATATTTTATCAAAAGATCCTGTAAAAAAGAATAGTATCTATATAAGTAGTTTATTTAACGGGTATGACATTTTTTCCACAAAACAGAGTGCACTCTAATTAAATTCTACATATTTTCCTAACAGTTTCTTAAGGAACTTCACACTTATTTTCCAGATCTTACATATTTTGGTCACATTCCTTCGATATACTATAATCATCAACAGGAAAACCAAACACCTAATGATAGAAGACGGCGGTTGTGTAGAATCGCTTCACACAACCGCCGGACTTCGCCTAAAAGCTAAGATGCTTTGACATCTCTTATATAGATTTTTTCTTCTTCTCCGATCGGCTTATCAAGCCGGTCGTTTCTTATGCACTGCTTTTCCAGCAACCACACCGGACACTGCCAGCAATATAATCCACAAACCGATATCTGACACGTCTCCTGTCCGCGCTACGTTTCCTGTCTTCTCTCCGGTATAACCGCTTTTGAACCGTATCTCGTCCACTTTATTACCCTCTTTATTGACCACGATCATCTGTACCCCCAGACCGCCGTCTGTCAGATTCTCTACATACACTGAGATTTCATAGGTCTGTTTATCATAATCATAACCCTTTTCTTCCTTCTGAACAGACTGTTTCAGCGTATAATGCCATATTCCAGCACGCGTATATGTGATCGGTCCGACCTCGTTTTTTTCGCTTCCTTTCATGTCAAATACATACCGGTCTCCGTCACTTTCATCCGGCATCGGGGCATCCTGTTCTTCCCGGAGCAATTCATACCGGAATGTCTGATTCATCTTATCTGGCAGCTTATTCCTGGTCTCAAATTGCTGCACAACAGGAATCATGACAGATACCATCTGTTCCGCTCCCAGTACTTCTTCTGCCGGAAGCAGAATCAAGCTGACGGCGGCACATAATATTAACTTTTTTATTTCTATTTTCACGTTTCCACTTCCTTTTTTATGATTCTCCCAACCAGTACATACCTTCCATTTGTCCTGCCAGAATCACAGGTCGACAGGGTCAGAAAATGTTCCTTCGCAGACAGTTCCGTTTCCCGATAATACATTGCTTTTTCACGCAGACAGGACAGATATTTCTCCTGCTCATCTTCTGTCAGTGTCACGTTGTAGATCATATCATCGTATGCGTCTGTTTCCAGAAATGCGATAAATTCCAGTCCATGATCCCGACCATTATAATACAGCCTGCCATACCGATGTTCTTCAAAAAATGGTCGTTCTGCAAAACACTCCAGCTCACCAAGCATGGCCTTTTTTTCCATATGATGACCATAGATCACATGATTCAGATCAGTAAAATCTGCTGCATTCCGGCAATCCAGGAACAGACTTCCTGACAGAGCGAATTCTCCGGTAATATCCGTATTCACGTATTTGGTGTTATTGTTTGCCTGTGCAAATGGATAATCAATCTTCGTTCCATATACCGTAAGCCATCCGATCACTTCCGGATTGATTGCCTGCAGTTCCCGGAACGAAAGATCATCATCCTCTTCCGGTCGCCAGGTCTCATAATTTTCCATATCTGCACTCTGATATATCTGCCTGTCATCCCATAAAGTGTACATGCCGTACCCTCCCAGGATCAGAACAATCACCAGCACAATCAGATTCACCAGTTCATCCAATACCCTGATAACACTTCTCTTCATCGTATCCATCTCCTGGCCGTATTTCTGCCCCCTGTCACATCAGCTTTCTATCGTATCGATTGCTACCGCATCTGTCTGCGTTTTGTAAGGAACAGAACTGCCATAGCACTCACTGCTGCCAAAATCAATACGATAGCCATCATATGGTTCATGATCACACCTGTGATTGGCACATTTTTATAGGTATTGGTAAAATCAACAGTATTCTCTTTTTCACCGATCAGATTGGTTGCATTTCCATCTGCTGTAGCAAGCGACTCTGGTTCAGAAGATGCTGTTTTATTTACTGTCGCAGTTCCATTTTCCACAACTTTTACGTCAGGTGTATAATCATCTGCTGCCCCTGTTTCTACCACTTTGTAACGTGTACCTGCTGCCAGTCCTGTAAACACAAGGTTCTCGCCATCATGCAGTTTAAATGATGCTGTTGCAGTTGTTCCGGTTCCAAAGTTCAGTGTAACAGTCTCATTGCCAATCTTACCGGTATAAGATGTATTGTCATCTGTTGCTGCCCGGTACATGGTAATTGTAAAATCAAAGTCCTTCGTCTTATCAGCCAGATCATGGTCACCGGAACCGCTCGTATGCTTTGTTACCGTCAGCGATGCATCCTGTCTGCGATACGTGTTCAGGAAACTTAAAGCCGGTGTTTTATTCTCTCCATCTCTTGCCACAGTATTGGCAATCTGAAGTCCATTCTCGGTATTCTCTACATACACATCCATATAATAAGTGTTCTGATCATAGGTTATATTCGTATTTGTCACACTCTCATTAACCTCTGTCACCTTATAAGTGTATTTTCCTGCATGGGGAAATTCCCCAAAATTGATCTGCTGATTTTTCCGCATCAGATAGACTCCATTGGTCAGATTACCTTTATCTGTGTTGCTGTTATAATTAATCGGTGACACCTGAGCCGTTGGTGCATCCGCCGTTACTTTCTCTAATGTGAATTTAAAAGAAACAGATGGCACATCCATTCCTTCTGACATCTGGAATATCTTCTGAATCTCCGGTGAATTTCCCATCGGAGCTGCTTCCTCTGCCATTGCTGTTGTACCGGTACACACTGCCATAGTCAGTGCTCCCACCATTGCCAGTGCTCGAAATCTTTTAGACTGCATCATAATATCTTCTCCTCCTCAAATTCTTATTTATAAAAAGCCCACCGCTTTTTACCCAATGCATTCACTTATATATTTCTTCTTCTGATCACTGTCATCACTACGCCCTGGACATCCTTCAGATCGGTCGTTCCATAGATTCTTCCGTCTTCTGCCGATATCCGGTTATCTCCCAGTACAAATACCTGCCCGTCCCCGACCGTTAACGGATAATCTATTCCATCCTTATACGGTAATGTCTCTGTATAGATATCTGCTTCCCGCTGCTGATAACCATTGACGCTTAGTCCTTCCTCTGTCACATCCACTACATCGCCAGATACTGCTGCCACTCTTCGTATCTGCCTGCTGCCATCCTGCTTGATCACCACTACATCTCCTGTGTGATACTCCTGCGTGATCCGGTCATAAATTACCAGATCGCCTGCCCGGATTGCAGGATTCATCGATTCATCGCCGTTCCGGCAGATTCCAAGCAGAAAGATCCATACCACTGCAAAAATGATTCCCAGTAACAATATTTTCAGTAGCAACCACTTCACATCCGCAAAAAGTGAATTATTTTGTTTCTTTTCCATTTCAATCATTTCTCCGTCGTCTGATCAATGCGATGCATAACATGCCTGCGCCCGCCATTAATACCAGTGCACTGCCCACCGCAAAGCTGCCAACGTCATGGATACCGGAATCCGGAATTTCTTCCATATATCGGTTAATAACCGTTGCCGTTCGATCCGCAGACAGGGTTCCTTCACATGTTTCATAAGATGTCTGATATCCTTCCTTATCTGCCAGAACTTCTGTCACCTGATAGCCGGTTCCCACCGGCAGTTTCTCGATGCATACCTGTTCACCGTCACAAAGCGAAACTACCGCTTCGCCATGGCTGTCAAATTCCACTCCTCCGTAGCTTCCGGTTACCGGATTACCATCCTTGTCTGCCAGACGGATCTTTATTTCAAACTGCTTCGTCTTATCGCCAAGCTTTCCTTCCACTTTTTTCTGAACAGTCAGTGACGGCGTCCGTGTATTGGTTACCGCATATCCTTGTTCGGCATCACCGGTAATCTCTGATTCATATCCATCCACAGCGTCTTCTGCGATTCGATAAGTATGTCCCTTTGCCACATGGATAAATGTTCCCGCCCACTGATTCTCCGCATTAAGCGTTAATGTCCGATATTCGGTCTGCTCGTTATCCTGATATAACCGAATTACAACCTGATCCGGAAGGTTTGTATTCTGGTTCGTATTTTCCCATCTCTTAGTTACTGCAATCTGCGTATCTGATACCTGCACAACCGGTTTTTCCTGATATGCATCCGTATCTGGTGCCGCGCCGTCTGTACCATAGGTATAGGTAAGAGACACTTTTTCATTAACATTGGAGTAGAATCCATTCTTTTCTGCGCTTGTCGCATTACCCGGTGCATCACTTCCTGCACTTCCTGTATGCGGATAGACACCATTCTGATCAGCATATTCGTCATATGCTTTCTGCGTCGGTTTCACTTCGAAATTCACTGCATACACGGTATCCTTATCTAATACAAAACCACTTTTAAATGTTGCTGTAACAGTCTTAGTATCCGCATGATACTGCACCTGAACGGTTCCCTCCCGGGTAATATTCGTTGTTACCCCTCCTTTTGTTGCTGTCACAGTATAATTCATTCTATTATCCGGTAATTCCACATAATCACTGAGTACATCTGTGATTGTCACATCCCGGCAGGTATACTCGATACTCTCTGCAATTTCTTTAAATGCATCCGCTAACTGATCACTGTCTGCTGCTTTGTAATATTTTGTAGCCGATGCACTGGAGCTCTTCAATAGATCTGACATTCTGGTATTACCGCTTCCCCACACTGAACCGAATCCAATGGTATAAAATGCATTTAATCCGGTAATCTGTCTGAGCTGGCTCTGTGCATGATTGTAAGCATCAGAATCATAACTGCTACCATTACCAGCGGTATCACCCCGACTGTTATAATAAAATGTTGGTTCTCCATCTGACAGGAACACTACGATTTTCTGTGCATCTGACCTGCATTTTCCAAGCAACTCTGCCCCTGTCCGAAGACCTGCTTCCCAATTCGTACCGCCATAAGCGCTTATGCTCTTCACACTGTTATCAATCGTTGCTTTGCTGTCCGTCCATACCTGCTCTGCCCAGGCATCGTTGTATGTTCCGTCACTCTTATTTCCGCTGTAACTCACAACAGCCATCCTCGCATCCAGTGTGGATCTGGTTCCGAGAATTGCTTCTGTAAGACCATTTGTCCCAGACACTACATTTTTCAATACAGCCATCTTAGACTGTCGCTTATACCCATTTCTGATTTCTTCGTTCATACTCCCGGACTTATCTATGATAAGCAGGACATCTACTTTTGGTCTGATACTTTCGGAAGCATAGGCTCCTTTAACATCCAATGTCAGCGTATAGCTGTCATTGCCGTTATATCGGATATATTTATGATGCTCCGGCACTACTTTCCTGACAGTGCTTTGCTGGAGATTCATCATGAGGGGAGATGCCGTCACATCCTCTGTCTGGCTCTCTTCTGTCTGTTCTGTTTCAGGCTGATCATCCTCAGACGGTTCCATCTCTTCCTGTACCTTGTCCGTTTTCTCCTGGGCAGTACTTTCGGTCGTATCCTTCTGCGTCCCTGCTTCCCCCACATCTACATCCACCTGTTCCATAGATATATCCCCTGTCAGCTCACCTGCATAGACCGATATAGTACTCATTCCAAGAAGCATTGCCATAACAAGCATCACCGCCAGCAGCCGGCTCTTCCTGGACTGTCCATGATATCTTCTCTTCTTCACATCCGCCCCTCCCTTTCTCTGTGCACTTTTCAAGGCTGTAGTAAGAATATATGCAATTTTTGTGACAGGCATACCAACATTTGCCAGTTAATTTTCGACAAAAAGAAGGCAGATATATAACTCTTCTGGGGGGGGTATCGCCCGTGAGTCATATATCTGCCTTACGATAATGTCATATTTAATAGATACCAGGGTCAAAAATTCATTACTTCTGCCACTCTTTTACTTCTTTTCTAAGCCATTCAGCCCAGGATTCAAATCCTTCTCCGGTCTTTGCTGATACAAAAATCACTTCTGCTTTTGGATTCAGCTTATGGATCCGTTCTTCTACGGCCTCCTTGCTGAAATCATCAAACACACACAGAGTATCGCATTTATTAATGAGTACCACATCACAGATAGAGAACATCAGTGGGTACTTTAACGGCTTATCATCACCTTCCGGCACCGAAAGGATCATTGCATTCTTTGCACTTCCGGTATCAAATTCTGCCGGACATACCAGATTACCGACATTTTCCAGCACTACCAGATCCAGATCTTCGGTGCCAAATTCATGAACCCCTTGTCTCGTCATATCCGCATCCAGATGGCACATACCACCGGTATGGATCTGAATAGCCCTGACACCTGTCTCTGAGATTGCCTGTGCATCTACGTCCGAGTCAATATCTGCTTCCATGACTCCGATCTTCATCTCGTCCTTCAGCATCGCGATTGTGCGTTTCAGTGTTGTTGTCTTGCCTGCTCCAGGAGATGACATCAGGTTCAGGAGAAATGTCCCCTCTCCTTTCATTTCCTGACGGAGTCTTTCTGCATCTGCGTCATTGTCTTCGAAGATGCTTCTTTTTACTTCGATAATCTTGTAGTCTTTCATTCTTCGCTTACCTCGATTTCTTTAATCTGATGTTCATTGCCCTGTACCAGATAAGTATGTTCACTGCCACAATATGGACATATCTTCCCGTGCTGAACCGTCGGATAAGTCTCCTCGCAGTCCTCACAGAATGTAATCGCAGGAATCGTCTCAATCTCCAACTCACATCCATCCATCAGTTCGCTCTTGGAACATTTCCATTTCCAGCAGTCCTTCAGATAATATGGGATGATCGTTGACACTTCGCCGATCTGCAGTACTACTTTTCTTACCTTCTTTGCCTGATTCTCCAGCGCAATATTCTCTACTGTCTTCACTATATGAAAGACAATTCCCAGTTCGTGCATAGTGCTTCCTCTTATTTCTTCCTGTCCTTAAGCTTTCTTCCCGCAGTCTGTGCCTGCTTTTTTGCAAGCTTCGCTGCAGCTCCAGCCTGTTTTGCAGCAGATCCTGCATATTTCTTAATCACAGGAATCTTAGACGCTGCCGTCTTCACGCCCTGACCGGCCATATACTTGCCAATTTCCTTAAATTTATCCTCAGAACGTGTCATCTTAGAACATTCCGGATGATCTCTATGCAAATGAATTGCATCAAATTCACACTTGGTTGTACAGATGCCACAGCCGATACATTTATTCTCATCCACTACAGAAGCACCGCAGCCTAAACATCTGCCGGCTTCCAGATGTACCTGTTCCTCAGTCAGCATACCGCGCAGGTCACGGAATGAATGCTTTTTATCTTCCTTCTCAGTTTCCGCTGCTTCCTGACGTCCGATGGTGTCATATCCATTTACCATAATATCATCCTTATTCAGTTCATGGAAGTCTCTGCGGTTACGCCCAATGGTCATGCTGGCACCTGTATGTACATAACGGTGCAATGATTCTGCTGCACATTTACCAGCCTCGATCGCATCAATTACAAACTTCGGTCCTGTGTATACATCTCCGCCTACGAAGATATCCGGCTCTGTGGTCTGATAGGTCAATGGATCTGCCACCGGATAATTGCCGTGCCAAAATTCTACCTTGGTGCCTTCCAGCAAATCTCCCCACTTGATTCCCTGCCCAACTGCAAAGATCAGGTGATCGCACGCTACCGTAATCGTATCATTCTCATCATACTGCGGATTGAACTTGCCGGATGCATCCTTTACGGAAATGCATTTCTGGAATACAACTGCTTTTACTTTGCCATCGACATCCTTCTGGATCTCCTTCGGTCCCCAGCTGTTCTCGATCGCGATTTCTTCTTCCAGCGTCTCACGGATCTCGTCTGCAGATGCAGGCATCGTCTCACGATCCTCCAGACAGTACATAGCCACATGTTCACCGCCAAATCTTGCTGCTGTTCTTGCACAGTCTACCGCTACATTACCGCCACCGATAACAACTACATTGCCAGACATCTTCTGTGTCTGATCTTCAGTTGCCCGATGGAGAAAATCAACTGCGATTTCAATATCTTCTGCGTCACTTCCCGGAATCGGCGGTACTTTACCATCCTGACATCCAATTGCTACATAGAATGCCTGATATCCATCTTCGCGGAGTTCCTTAATCGTAATATCCTTACCGATCTCTACGCCACATTTGATCTCTACGCCAAGATCTCTCAGAACATCAATCTCAGCCTCGATGACGTCTTTTTCCAGTTTGTAAGATGGGATACCGTATGTCATCATACCTCCAGGTCTCGCATTCTTTTCAAATACGGTCGGCTTATATCCCTTGGTTGCCAGATAGAATGCACAGGAAAGTCCTGCCGGACCTGCTCCGATAACCGCGATCTTTTGATCCCATTCTGTCAGACGGTTCGAAGCGATCACTACCGGCGGTACATATCTTGTCTCTTTATGCAAATCCTGTTCTGCGATAAACTTTTTAATATCATCAATGGCTACTGCCTGATCGATGGTTCCTCTGGTACATGCTGCCTCACAGCGCTTATTGCAGACACGTCCGCAGATTGCCGGGAAAGGATTATCTTTCTTAATCAACGCCAATGCTTCCTGATACTTACCTTCTTTTGCTTTGCGGATATATCCCTGTACCGCTACGTGCGCCGGACAGGCTGCCTTACATGGCGAAGTACCTGTCTCATAACAGTTGATACGGTTATTATCACGGTAATTCTCGTCGTATTTATCCTTTCCCCATAACATCTTATCCGGTAATTCATGCTTCGGATAAGCCACCTCTGTTCCGTCCTTCTTACACAGCTTCTGACCAAGCTTGACTGCTCCTGCCGGACAGTATTCCACACACTTACCACAGGCAACACATTTATCCCTTTCTACCTTTGCCGTATAAGCACTGCGGCTCATATTCGGTGTATTAAATAACTGCGAAGTACGAAGCGCATTACAGATATTTACATTACAATTACAGATACCAAAGATCTTATTCTCACCATCGATATTTGTAATTTGATGTACGAAGCCATTATCTTCTGCTTTGCGAAAGATTTCCATTGCTTCTTCGTATGTAATGTCGTGACCTTTTCCTGTCTCACGGCAGTAATCTGCAAAGTCACCCACACCGATACACCAATTCATCTCATCATCCGCACAGCCTTCATCCAATGCTTTCCGGCTGGCACGGCAGGAACACTGTCCTACACCGATGTGCCCTTCATATTTCTTTAACCAGTAGGAAATATGCTCCAGATCGATGGTTCCATTCTCCATAGAGATTGCTTTTTCAACCGGTATTACATGCATACCGATACCGGCTCCTCCCGGCGGTACCATATGCGTAATACCATCCAGCGGAACAAATGTCATGCGCTCAAAGAAGCTTGCCAGTGCCGGATGCTCACGCAGACGCTTATTGCCCTCCGGTCCCTCTTCCATGTTAAATAACTCTGCGGATCCCGGTACAAACATCGGCAGACAATATCTTCTGTCAGATGGTCCGGGAATCGCTCCGTTGTGATCATAATTATTGCCATAGTCATATTCCAGCAGACCGATGTAACTCATCTCATCCAGCAGTTCCTGGAAATGTGCTTTATCCTTTTCTTCTACTTTATTCAGTTTCCACAGTTCTTCAATCTTATAGTGGTGGCGCAGCTTCATCTTCAATGCCACATCTGCCATCTCATCTGTCACGATCTCTGCCAGTCCCCAGTACTCTGCATCATCAACGGTAACTCCTTTGATCTTATGCGCTGCTACATCTGTAATCTTTCTTCCAAGCTTTAAGATTTTCTCACTTGGTCTTTTGTCTCCCATATGCGGCGGGATAACTGATTTACTTAATTCCGGCATTACAATACCTCCTTTTTTTCTTGTACCCATTTCATCCCATTCAATATCTCATCATTATTGTGCCTGAACTGCTCCGAAATGCAGTTCCCGCATACCTTCTACCTCATCACAGATCTGTTTCAGGCTACAGGACTGGCAGTTCATGGCAATATCTTTTAATATATGATCGATCGCTCTGGTAATCTGCTCTGCTTTCCTCACCTGCCGTTCCAGCTCCCGGTATGGAAAATCCTCCATCGTCAGGAAGATCAGCTTAACAGCTTCTACCGCCGGGTTCTTGTGGTAAGCTCTGAGGAACATATTTCCGATCTTTTCAAAATCCAGCCCTTTCCGCAGGGCATCCTTCCCGATTCTTACCATCTCCCGCTCACTGGCTGCAGAGATCCGCATCATATACCCTTCCGGATACATATGATATTTGGTATATTCCAATCTCCGGATCTGATTATATAAGGCATCTCCTTCGCCCATGATATCTTCCTTCACCCGCACCAGTGCAAGTCTGGCAAATGCAGTATTTTTTCGGATCTGTGGCAGATCTTTTCCGTACAGCCAGATCTCATCTCCGGATACCAATGCCGCATCTGCTGTCAGCATCTGGCTTCCGATCGCAGGAAGATTATCTCCGCCCAGCTCATATGCCATCTCGCTGCGCAGGATCATGCTTTCTTTTCCGATATCTTTCCAGGAACCTGCCGCTTCTGTCCGAAGCTTCTTACCAGACTGCGTTTCCAGAAGATGCAGGCTCTCATGGATTACTTCGTCATATAATCTCATTATAACTTTCGCTCCCTTGGCACACGGTCATGCCATTTCTCCAAATACGGCTCCAGAACTGCTGCCGCTTTCATATCCAGATTGAAAAAATATACGATAAACGTCACAACAAAAAACAGCGCTGAAGCAATTCCCAGTATTCCTAAGATCTTTTTTAATTTCTTTCCTGCCTCTTTCATGCTGCGCCTCCCTTTTGTCTTGCAAATTCAGCTGCTCCGATTGCTCCGATCAGCTGTGGATCTACCGGAAGATCGATAACTTTCAGTTTCAATACCTTCTCAATCGCAGCCTTTAATCCTTCATTCTTCGCACAGCCACCGGTCAATGTGATCCGGTCTACGGCTCCTGCTTTCTTGGACATTACGAAACATCTCTTTGCCACCGATAACTCAATACCCGCTGCGATCTCATCCATCGGCTTTCCTTCACCCACCAGTGAAATGACCTCGCTCTCAGCAAAGACGGTACACTGTGCCGTGATCGGAATCACATTCTTTGCCCGAAGTGCCAGCTTCGAAAACTCTGTCAGATCCATCTCAAATGCCTTTGCCATCGCCTCAAAGAAACGTCCGGTTCCGGCTGCGCATTTGTCATTCATAGCAAAGTTTAATACCGTTCCATCGGTATCTACTGCGATTCCCTTGACATCCTGACCGCCGATATCAATGATCGAACGGACACTTGGATCTGCCACATGCACGCCCATTGCGTGGCAGCTGATCTCGGATATATTTTCATCTGCAAACGGTACTTTATTTCTTCCATAACCGGTTCCTACCAGATAAGCAAGATTCTTCGCACTCTTAAGGTCCGGCACCTGTGCCACTGCCTCATCCAGTGCAGCCTGTGCACTGAGTACGGAATTAATTCGGCTTCTTAACGTAACGTCTGCTACCATTTTACCAGTCTCATCCAGAATCACACATTTCGTATAGGTACTTCCGGAATCACATCCTCCATAATATTTCATACTCTCATCCTCCTACCATGAACTTCCGTCGTCGATCTCTTCCAGACTCGGATCTAGCGGCTCTTCTCTGAGCACGCTTCTCATGTAACGGTTTACATCCTGTCTGAGACTTGCTCTCGGCACAACTCGTGGATCCATCAGATCGTGTGTTGCCCAGATTAATTTGATTCCATGTATTCTCGCCTGCTCCTCAAACATGCCATGCATGCCATCAAGCGCCTTACAGCTCATATGCTCCCACAGAATGACCATATCTGCATTGAACTGCTCGCAGAATCTCCAGAGGTCATCCAGCAGTACCTTGTAACCGCCATGCGTACGGTTGCGCATAATCATATTTTCATACAAATGAGCCATATCGTAGATTGCCTGTTCCGGATCGTCCTCCGAGATCATCCTGGTAGATACCAGACTCAACATATCCACCAGTGGCAGAATGCCCCAACAGTTCTGCAGCCACGGCAGGAAATCTGTATAATACTGTGCCTGTACGCCCCAGATAATTGCGCGGTGGCGGTACTCCGGCACGATCATTTCTTTCTTCTTATAGGAATCCATGGCAAGCTTCGTGATCTTCTTATCCGCATCTAAAAATGCAGGAACCTTTCCACCGATTGCCATGTACACGGTCTCTGTATACAACGCCAGATTCGCTCCAATTACCTGCGGATACTCGGTCGTGCTCATATCCAGCCATTCCAGACGTTCTCTGGTCTCCGCATTGAATCGCTTTGCACATTCAAAATACGCATCCCAGTCCCATTTCTCTCCGGTACAGTCTTCAATGAACTTGATCGCATTGCGGATCTCCTGAGCCGCATACTCCTGCACGCCATCTTCCGTATGACGCATCGGCGCTGCTAACTGGAAGCACGGGATGCCATGCTCACCTTCCAGACGTCTCGCCATAATGCCATTTCCCATCATGCTGCCGTCGCAGGTGGTATTACACTGGATTGCGCATGCTCCAAATATCGGGAAGTCATCCGCGATCGATACGCCGGCTTCTGCTTCCGGCATCGGACAGACATCACCGGACAGGCCGTATTCCTGTGCCACATCGATGTACGGACACACAGCATCCTGCTGAAGCAGTACGCTGACATAGACTGCCGGAATCTCACGTCCCAGACCGATCAGATTCGGGAATCCGCATAACAGATGGGACATTTCATTTTCATCCAGGATAACGATCTTCTTCGATAATTCCTCATCCTTGCCAATGTTCTTATCTGCCTGAAACATATTCTGCATCAGCTTCGCAATATCTTCCACAACCAGATCATATTCCGTATGTGCGATCCGCAGATGATTGCCTCTCAGTCCGGCTGTATGGCGGTCAACCATCATCGGTACCGCCAGATAATTAACCATCCATCGATAACGGAAAAATGCTTTTACATTATTTTTATTCATCATGAATTTGCCGAGCACGCCCATGTTATGCAGCCATCTGCTGTAATCATAGAACGTATCTTTCACACCACGCCACTCTCTGCGCTTCCGCACCTTTTTCCCTGGCTGATACAGGTCTCCGAGGCGCTCACTTCCGATCTTCTTTCCCATTACTTCGCACCTCCCTGCTTCTTATGAATCTTCTTGATCTCGATACTTTCCACAAATGCCTGTACTCTCGTCCGAAGCTGTCCGGAAGATCCGATTGCATATGGTCTGTCAACCGACAGCACCGGATATCCATATTCTTCTCGCAGTACATGCGAACCAACCATCCGCTCATATGCCCAATAATCACAGAACTTCATCTGTTCGTAAATAATACCGTCTGCGTGGTATTCTTTTGCGATCTGATCCACGTAAGCCCGTCTGCCATTGATCTTCTCCGAATTCATATAACGTGCACACTGGCTGGCATACATATAATGTCTGCATACCTGCGTCACTACGTCTTCCGTGTCATTCAATTCGATGACTTCTCTGCCAGGCATTGCTCCGAAACAGAACCGGTCAGCCACCACGAGTGCTCCCGACTCTTCTACCAGGCGGATCATATCCACATCGTCAATTTCAGATCCGACCATAACGACCTTCGCCCGCCAGTTCTTCTTCGCATCCGGCTCTCTGGTCTTCAGCTCTTCCAGCGTCTCTTCCAGCTTATCAACCAGCATATCCTTTGGACAGACATACGATGCCAGTGTGATCATATGATACTCATATCCGGTAATTCTCGGATTCTCTTCCTTCCGAAATTCGCCAATCTTGCTGATCAGTTCACAGACCTTATTATGGTTCTCTACCGCCTTCCTGAGTGCTTCTTCGGAAATGTCGATGCCGTACACTTCATGCAATGGTGCCAGAATCTTTCTCTTACATTCTGATACATAGATGGATAAGCCATTGTCATCCGCTTTCATCGGAACCTCCATATGCTGATAGAAAAATTTCTCGCTGGTCATTGTCTCAAGCAGTTCCATATTTTCTACTGCACGGTTGATCATCGCACACGCATCCGGCGCGATCAGACAGTCCAGAAACTGATATCCACCCTCAATTGCCCGCTCCAGCAGTGCTCTGCTGTACTCGCACAGGAAACTCGTCAGATAATAGGTTCCCATTTCCATCGAGCCGGTTCGCGGTGCACGCAGACGCACCGTAAATGTTCCAGGCAGCTCTAACAGAACTTCCGGCACCAGACTACAGACACTTCCCACGCACACTCTTCCTTCGTCCTTTGCCGCCCGCACCAGTTCGTTATTGGCATCATCCAGTAACTTCTCAAAAAAATACAAATGCTTTAAATCTTTCATCCCGTTCCCTCTTCGCTTTTAATCTCCAGAACTTAACAGCTACAGTATCTCCAGCTTCTTCAATGCTTCTCTTGCTCCCCTGACAATTGCTGCATCGTCTGACAGATAGAACACATTTTCTCCCTTCAGATCAAACTCTGCCAGCGATGAATCCGATGGTATTACGGACAGTACCGGCAAATCTCCCAGATCCATATATTGGACAATAGATTCGTCCGGAACTCGATTAATAATCACACCTGCCTGCTCATACATTACCAGTTCATCAGCCACTTTACGGATTGTCTGCACAACCTGCGTACCCTTGCGACTGGTATCGGTGATCAGCACCAGATGTGTTACCTTCTCCATAACTCTCCGATTAATCTGCTCGATTCCCGCCTCTCCATCAATCACGATATAATCAAAATTTGATGACAGGATACGAATAACCTCTTTTAGGTACGTATTGATCTTACAGTAACATCCTGCTGCCTCCGGTCTGCCGATCGCGATAAATGAATACCCATCCTGTTCCACCAGCGCATCCATGATCCGGTATCTAGCTTCCCCTAAAAGCTCTACCGCTGTCTTGGTATCGCCATCTTCTGCTGTTGCTACAACTTCCTTTCGGATGTCATCAATGGTGATCTCCACATCTACACCCAGCGCTGTCGATAATCCCACCGCCGGATCCGCATCAATCGCCAGAATCTTCTTGTCCGGAAATGCTGATACCAATACCTTCACCATCGATGCCGCCAGTGAGGTCTTGCCTACGCCTCCCTTTCCAGCCATTGCAATAATCTTTGATTCCATATGCTGCTCTCCCTTCCTCTGTATCTGAATCATTTGCTGTATTAAATGATTAATTACACCGCACTCTAATGTCGCAATTTTCGACACTATCTTATATTGTCTATTTTCTAACAAACCAGGGTCTTTGTAAATTGACAGACCATACAAAGTTTTGTCTGATTTTTTTCTGGTCGTGGTCAGACCACTTTTTATTGACTTTTCCTTATCCCTCTGCTACCGTGAACTTATCAACAAAAAAGGTCGTGACTATCATGAAATTTAAAGCAATCAACACCTTATCCATTAAGGAATTATTCATTTCCCAGATTGAAGAGATGATTCTCTCGGGCGAACTGAAGCCTGGGGACAAGCTTCCTACTGAGCGGGAGCTTGCAGATGAGATGAATATCAGCAAGACCATCGTCCACGATGGTATCCGGGAACTTGCGCGGATCGGCTTTCTGGACGTAATATCGAGAAAAGGCATCTACGTAGCAGATTATACGTTTACCGGTAATCTGGAAACACTTCTTGCCGTCATCCGCTATCGCGGTGATACATTGGATCCGAAAATGATTACCAGTCTTCTGGATGTGCGTATTTATTTGGAATGTCCGGCTCTGGAGATTCTCTGTGCCTCTCGCACGGAAGATGACATTGCCCGGCTGGAAATCTTGCAAGGTGACATGAAAAAAGCCCTCGATACAGATATCGAAAGCTTTGCTAACACGCTGTTTCTCTACCGGAGAGCTATCGTCTCACTTAGTGGCAATTGCATTTCACCCATGATTATGAATGCATTCTTTACCGCTTCCATTACCGCCTGGACAGATTACTGTGAATTTATCGGCAGAGAACGCACCTATCAGTCTCTGCTCCAGACAACGGAATACATCCGTAACCGGGATGCTACAGCTGCTATTCATTTGTTCAAAGAACAGATTGATCAGTACCGCTCTCATTTTGAACACCCTCATGTGACGGATGACCCTGTAGCAAAAATGAAAGGAAGGAATAACTAATAAAGCAAAAACAAATCACACGAATCGGTCTGCTGTTTGCCCATAAGTTGATCGGCATTGGTCTTGGAACAGCACTGGCTGTACTGGGAGTCGGCCGGGTGATTGCCTTATCCAATCATATGTGCATGGATAAGCTTACTGCCGCCGCAGGCATTTCTTAAAATCACCGGCTGCTCCATAGGCATCCCCCAGATCCAATTCTGTCTTAAGATCACTGTTCAGGTATACGGTCTGATTTGTCTTCTTGTTATGCACACATAGCCACCCATTGTCACCGCCATATGAAATGCTTTCATAATCATTAGAACGCTTCACATTGCCCTCCAGATCAAATAGCACATTACCACCGATCGGCAGTTCGTCTTCATCATATAACATGCTGCCGGTATCTGCGATCACATACTTCCCGTCCCTGGTAAAATACATACTTATAATGTCAGACACTCCCATGCCGCTCACATCTTCATCTGATATCAATACCTTTCCACTCTGATCCACCAGCTCATAATCGCCATCGTCCGTTGTAACAATCTCGACATCTGTCGGAGCAGAATCAGCCTCTGCTGTCTCTTCTTCTGCTTCTTCAGAAACAGCATCTTCCACCTCTACCGGCGTATAATTATCCATCTCTTCCAGCAGTGCCTCTCCGTCATAATAGCCGCCGCCCTCTTCTTCGATTCCTTCTCCATGCTCCTCCAGTATCTGACCTCTCTCATCCAGCACATAATACCTATATGCTTCTGATTCACCCTGCTTATCCGTATAAACAGACTTGTACGCAAGGATCCGGAATCCATCATCCGTCATCCCCATGGTAATCTCATCAAACATACATGCAACTACACATTCTCCATATTCATTGATCAGTCCTGTTGCAACCCCGTCGCCCTCATTGACCTCCGCCAGATACTGATACTCCTCATGCAGTTCTTCCTGATCCGGTTCCTGATAGCTTAACTCCTGCTGAATCTGCTTTTTGGAAGGTCCGCACCCTGTCACCAGAGCCGGTACCATCAGCATAGTCAGTGTCATTGCTATCCGTGTTATCCTGTTCTTCATAGATGATATCCTCACTTTTTCCTCATTCTTTGCCTGAATCATAACTTTGTGAAGATTATACCATGAGCTGGGCGTTGATATCAATTCAGCTTTTTAGGGAGACTTTCTTCTTTACGCAATCTAATCTATACATGATGCTGTTTCTGCTTGCTATACATTATCTCTTTCTCACTGTATACTATTATGTTTAACGAAGTTCCTGATGAAATTACTTCTTATGAGGAATATAGCAGGATGATCAAAGATACCCTGCTGGATGAAGGCAAATTCGGAGAAGTGCCAGAATACACCGGTCGGATCCTTGCAGTCGGTATTGCTTACAACAAAAATGATCCACAGAAGTCTCATGAATGTAAGGTAGATGTATTACGCGAAAAATTATAAAAAAGAATATGTCTGTTACGCAAAAACACCCTGACAACGCAATGCAATATGCTCTGTGTCGTCAGGGTGTTTTCTAATGTTACTATTATCTATCTTTATGCAAGAATCGGTTTCAGTCCTTCTGCCAACTGATCTTTCTTTGCCTGAGCTTCTGCCAGATCTTTACCAAGTGTGGTGAAGTATGTCTTGATCTTTGGCTCTGTACCGGACGGACGCACGATTACGGTTGCTCCGTCTTCCATGCTGTAGATCAGTACATTAGCTGCCGGAAGTCCGGTCTCTTCCGTCTTCTTGTAATCGGTAGCTTTGACTACCTTCACGCCTCCGATCTCTGTCGGCGGATTGTCGCGGAGTCCCTGCATGATAGATGCCATCTTATCCATACCGGTAAGTCCCGGGAACTCAAAGCTGTCTACCTTGTTCAGGTAACGTCCGTACTCATTGTAGATCTCTTCCATCCTCTGCTTCAGAGAACTTCCGATACTTCTATAATATGCTGCCATCTCGCAGATCAACATAGATCCGATTACGGCATCCTTATCTCGTACATATGGTCCTGCCAGATATCCGTAGCTTTCCTCAAATCCGAAGATAAAACGGTCTACTTCTCCGTCAGCTTCCAGCTTGGCGATCTGATCACCGATCCATTTGAATCCTGTCAATACATTACGGAGTTCTACGCCGTAATGTTTCGCTACTGCATCAGCCAGTGGTGTGGATACGATAGACTTCACTGCTACTGGGTTCTCCGGCATCGTACCCTTCTCAATACGTCCTGCACAGATGTAATCCAGAAGCAGTACACCTACTTCATTGCCACTTACCAGCTCATAAGATCCATCCGGGCACTTCATCGCGATACCTACACGGTCTGCATCCGGGTCTGTAGCGAGCATCAGATCTGCGCCCTTTTCCTTTGCAAGATTCAGTCCCAGTTCCAGAGCCTCAAAGATCTCCGGGTTAGGGTAGCTGCATGTGGTGAAGTATCCATTTGGATATTCCTGTTCCGGCACGATAGTAATATCTGTCACGCCGATATCCTTTAATACCTGTGTTACCGGCACTAATCCCGAACCATTCAACGGGCTGTATACAAGCTTCAGTCCGGCTGTCTTGCACAGACCCGGACGAACCTGTCTGGACTCGATTGCATCATAAAGTGCTTTCTTACAGTCATCTCCTACGAAATGAATCAGACCTTTTTCTACACCTTCTGCAAATGACATGTATTTGGCACCTGTCAGCACGTCCGTCTTCTGGATCTCTTCATATACTACTGCTGCCGCATCATCAGTCAGCTGGCATCCGTCCGGTCCGTAAGCCTTATATCCGTTATACTTGGCAGGATTGTGGGACGCTGTCACCATAACACCTGCATTACACTTATAATAACGTGTTGCAAATGACAGAGCCGGTACCGGCATCAGTGCGTCGTAGATTCTTACCTGAATGTCATTGGCTGCCAGCACTCCTGCTGCAGTCTTGGCAAATACATCACTCTTCAGACGACTGTCGTAGCTGATTGCTACCGTCTGGCTTCCACCCTGTGTCTTTACCCAGTTAGCCAGTCCCTGTGTTGCCTGACGTACTACATAAATATTCATACGGTTCGTTCCTGCTCCCAACACACCACGAAGTCCGGCTGTTCCGAACTTCAATGCCAGTGCAAAACGCTCCTTGATCTCATCATCATTACCTTCAATTCCCGCTAATTCCGGTCTCAGATCCGCGTCTTCCAGATCTGTATTCAGCCAGCGTTCATATTCTTTCTGATACATTTTCACCACTCCCAGCTTTTTATTTCTATGATTTTTTGTTCAATATGACAAAAATCTAATTATAATATACCATGTTTACAAGTGTCAGGCAATCAAAAAGCACGTAATAACATGATGTCACACTCTCTTATGTGTGCTATACTACTGTTATTGAATCATGCTAATGGGCAGAAGCCCCGACTATGATACTTATGGAGGTAATTATTATGAATATATCTCATACAGTCTGTCAGATTGAACACCATGCGATGATGTTTGCCTTTCTATCCAAACATGCAATCCGCCTCTGCGGCAATCGCGGAAAGGACGCCATTCTGGATGCCATGACCGAATATGGTAAAGAACGGGGACGGCGCATGGCTCTTAATGCACAGACACACGGAGATCCGCTGAATACCATGACGAATCAGGCTTACGGCGAGTGGAAGCCTGACTACCCGGGACAGATGGAATTTGGACAGCTCTGTACGGAGCCGACACTGCAGACCTACATTTCCAAATGCGCCTGGTGTGAAGCCTGGCAGAAGCACCACATTACCGAATACGGCAAATACTACTGTGTCAATGTTGACAATGCTGTCTATCAGGGATTCCGACCGGATTTTACATGTACACCGATCAGCACTTCTATGAGCTGGGGCGGTGACTGCTGTAAATTCGACTGGGGGCATCCGTTATCTGCTGAGGACAATGAAGCTCTTGCCGCTAAGAAAAAGGAACTTGGCACATCCTGCATGAAAGATTTCAATTTCCATACAGCACATCTGATGCACACCATTACCCGCGTCCTGATCAAACAGCTAGGCGCTGCCGGAGAGAAAGCCGTCACACTGGCTCTTGCCGAGTATGTGGATACCTTCGGTCAGGAATATCTGGATGTGTTGGATACCATCTCATTGGATGAGATCTATCCATTTGAAGTGTAGCTTGTCCATGGAAACTGACATTATTATATCTATGCGAAAGGAATTATTTTTATGAATCTTATTGAAAACTGGCTTACTACTAATAAGAAAGAACTGATCCACATTGCCAGTGATATTTTCTGTCATCCGGAGACCGCTTATCAGGAGACGTATTCATCCAAACGGTTGGCGAACTTTCTGGAAACGCAGGGATTCCGGGTAACCTGGAAAACAGCTGGCATCGACACTGCATTTACCGCTGTCTGGGGTTCCGGCAAGCCAATGCTTGGATTTCTGGCAGAATACGATGCACTGCCGGAGATCGGTCACGCCTGCGGACATAACCTTCTCGGAACTGCGGTCTGCGCTGCTGCCTGCGCTCTCAAAGAAGATATGACTGCTTCCGGCGCACAGGGAACAATCATTGTGTACGGCTGTCCTGCCGAAGAGATCATGTCCGGTAAGATTGTCATGAATGCCGCCGGTGTCTTCGATGAGCTGGATGTGGGCGTCATGTGGCATCCATTTGACCGCAACCGCATCAGCAATGACATCTGGCAGTCCCAGGACATTAAGAATTACACCTTCCACGGCATCAGTGCCCATGCTTCCAAGTCACCGGAAAATGGACGGAGCGCACTGGATGCTGCGGAACTGATGAATATCGGAGTCAATTATCTGCGCGAGCATGTCTCTGACGATGTGCGCATGCATTATGCATATCTGGACAATGGCATTCCGGCAAATGTAGTCCCGGACATTGCTAAGACGAATTACTTTATCCGCTCTGCCAAGCGTTCCCGCACCGAGGACGCCAGTCGCCGGGTAGACGACTGTGCAAGAGGTGCTGCGCTGATGACCGGCACGACCGTAGACATTGAGCTGGTCAAGAGCTGCAAGGAAATGAAAGTAAACCGCGTGCTGGCAGAACTCTACTACGATGCTATGACACGCATTCCGGTGCCTGAATACACCGATGAAGAACTTAAATTTGCGGCAGATCTCAGCAAAGAAGCCGGTTTCGAGAACCACGGCATATACTTTACCGGACTGGAACCGTTAGAAAATGCTCCGGTGCCGATTTCTATCGGTACGGACGCTTCGCAGGTCAGCCATACAATTCCACTGATCACAATCAGTGCTGCGACCATGTGCAAGGGCACGCCGCTCCATCACTGGGCTGCTGCCAAACAGGCCGGCATGAGCATTGGCCACAAAGGCATGCTTTATGCTGCCAGATGTATGGCAGAAGGTACAAAGCTCCTGATGGAGACCCCGGGTGCCATCGAAAAAGCCTGGGAATGGCATAATACACACGAATAAATTTAATATATAGATGCCAGGGTCAAAAGGTCTAAATCCACATGAGCTCGCTCATAAGTGGATGAAAGACCTTGGGACCCGCCCCAATATGAGCCTAAAAGTGGGATGTTAATCCCACGATATGCGAATAATTGGGAGGATTGTGGGAGTGCATAGCACGGAACAATCCGCAGGCATCATAGTTGGCGCTTTTGACCCCAACATCATATATATAAGATAAGAAAGGACAGGTGATCGAAATGATTACAAAGAAACTTGGAATTATCGGATGTGGCAATATGGGCGGTGCAATCCTTTATGGTGCACTCGAAAGCGGCGTTATCGCCAAGGAAAATGTCTATGTATACGACATCAACCCGAAGATGCGTGAAAAGGCTGCCGGATGGGGTGTTACCGTTGCTGCCAATGACGCTGAGGTATGTGACAAATCAGAACTTATCCTGCTTGCTGTAAAGCCTCAGAACGCAGCAGAAGCACTGGCTATGTGCGAGAAATCTCTGGACGGTAAGGCTCTCATGTCTATCGTTGCAGGAACATCTGTCGAGAAGCTGCAGAGTATGACTGACGGAACCCCTCGTATCCTGCGTATCATGCCAAACACTCCGGCTATGGTATACGAAGGAGCATTTGCACTGTGCTCAGACAATGACCTGAAAGAGGATGAACTTACAGCAGCTAAGACATTATATGAAACAATCGGTATCGTAGAAATGGTTCCTGAACATCTGATCAATGCTGTATGCGCACTCAGCGGCGGCGGTCCGGCTTATGCAGCTATGTTTATCGAAGCACTGGCTGATGGCGGTGTAAAACAGGGACTTCCTCGTGCAACAGCTTACAGGCTGGCTGCACAGACCTGTCTCGGAACTTCCAAAATGATCCTTGAAAAAGGACTTCACCCTGGACAGATCAAGGACATGGTAACTTCTCCGGCAGGAACCACCATCGAAGGATGCGAGAAGCTGGAAACAGGCGGTATGCGTGGTGCTGTTATGGAATGCATCAAGGCTGCAGCTGACAGAGGTAATAATTTTTAAAAAACTCTTGAACTTTTATAACAAAGTTATTATAATGAATTCTAACGATGGCGTTTCAATTTATATTGAAACGCCATTATGCATTTACGCAGGCTATTAATGCATATTTATGCATAAAATTGTATTTTTTGCATAAAACTATTGACTTTCTGTATAATGAAGTGCATAATTACCGACATAGTTTATTATTGATGGTTGTTATTCATTATCTAAGGATTTGGAGGAATTATTATGGAATACGGAATTATCTGCCTTCTGCCGCCAATCATCGCGATTGTACTGGCGCTGAAGACCAAACAGACACTGCCATCCCTGTTTATTGCTGTATGGCTTGGTGCGACAATTATCAAAGGATGGAATCCGATTGCAGGATTCACCGCTATTATCAGCGAATATATGATTCCATCTATTGCAAGCGAATACAACGCCGGACTTCTGGTTCTGGTTACCATGGCTGGTGGATTTGCTTACATGCTGAAGATTACCGGAGCCGCTGAAGCATTTGCAAAGCTGGTTACTAAATCTATCAACACACAGAAAAAAGGTCAGGTTATCACCGCTCTCAGCGCATTTATCTTCTGCTACACTGAGCCTTGCCTGATCCTCGGAACGATCATGCGTCCGATCACAGACCGTGTACGTGTATCCAGAGCAAAACTTTCTTACATGCTTGACTCTCTTGGATGCAACCTGGCTTCCTTCTCACCGATCAGCAGTTACGGACCTTTTATCTCAGGTCTGATCGCTACTGAACTTGCAGCTGCAGGGCTAAAGGGAAATGAATGGGGCTTGTACATTAAGATGTTCCCGTTCAATATGTACAGTCTCTTCGCTATGATCGCTGTATTCTTAGTAGCCATCTTCGGACTGAATATCGGACCGATGTATGAAGAAGAAAAACGTTGTGCCGAGACAGGCGAGCCTCTTCCGGAAGGACTGACTCCACTGGTTCCTGAAAAAGACGTGGAACTGCCGGAAGATTACAATCTTCGTCTGATCAACTTCCTGCTTCCAATGCTCGGACTGTTCATCACCATTTTCGCTACCATCTTTATCACTGGAGATATCGGGGCAAATGGTCTCAGAGGCGCATTTATGAATGCAAGCATTACCCTTGCTATTACCATGGGATTCATGGTCGGCTCTATCGTAGCCGGTATCGTAGGCGTTGCAACAGGACTGTTTAATGTTAATGCAGGATTTAATGGATTCATCCAGGGTATGACCAATCTGATCAGCGTACCATTTATCCTGATCATGGCATGGTCTATGGGATCCGTTACAAGCACGATGGGCGTTGGTGCTTACCTCGCCGGTATTGTTGAGGCTCATCTGACTGCTGGTCTGGTACCTGCCATCGTATTTGCATTCGGAGCGTTGATCTCATTTGCAACCGGTTCTTCATGGGGTGTATGGTCTATCATGATGCCAATCGCATTCCCAATGGCTGTTGCATTTAACATTCCGCTCCCATACGTAATCGGAGCTGTTATCAGTGGTGGTCTGTTCGGAGATCAGTGTTCACCGATTTCTGATACAACCGTCCTGTCATCTACAGGAGCATCCTGTAACCACATCCTGCATGTATCTACACAGCTTCCTTACGGACTGACAATCGGTGTATCCGCATTCATCTCTTACCTGTTTGGTGGGCTGACACATTTGTACTATCCAAGCATTGCACTGATGGCTGTTCTTGTAGTAGTATTACTTATAGCAGAGACAAAACTGACAAAGAGTAAATACGAGAAAAAAGTTGCCGTAACATCTACTGCAGCCTAACTTATTCAAACATGTATATTTACGCGCGGGCGGTATCTGTTGATCCGCTTCGCGCGATTTTTATTAAGGAGGACATGACACATGAAAAAAGTAGATCTGATCGTAACCGCGCCTTACATTTACACCATGAAAGGTGAAGGTGTCGGCTATGAAGAAAAGAAAGCACTCGTCGTAGACGGAAGCAAGATCATCGACATCGTAGACATTGACAAACTCTCTGACCAGTACGAAGCGGAAGAACAGCTTGATATGAGCCATCATATTCTGCTGCCTGGATTTATCGATGCTCATATGCACACCAGCTGCAATATCATGCGTGGACTGGCTCAGGATACTAACAACTGGATGATGTACGGACTGCAGCCATTTGACAATGCTGCCACACAGGCTGAAAAAGACATCGGTTGTCCTGTTGCCCTCATCGAAGCTGCCAAAGCAGGAACTACTACCATGGGTGATTATGAAGCCAATATGGATGCATCCTGCAATTTTATTGCCAAGCTCGGTACCCGCGGAAACGTCACACTGATGATTCGCTCTGCAAAAAGAAAAGTCTACAAGCCTGGCGAACTCTATGAATTTGATGATACTATGGGCGAAGCAAGCCTGAATGCCAACATTGCCCTCTATGATAAATGGCATGGCTATGACGGTGGACGTATGAAAGTACTTTTCGGGCCACAGGGTGCTGACTTTGTAAGTCCGGAACTGCTGTTAAAAATCCAGAAGATTGCTAAAGAACGTCATACTAAGATCCATATGCATACCCAGCAGGGTGACCGTGAAACATACCAGATTGAGCAGCGTTACGGCAAACGTCCGACCCAGTTCCTGCAGGATCTGAACTTTCTCGACAGCACACTGATCGCTGTGCATCTGACTGACTGTACCGACGAAGAAGCCCAGATCATCGCCAGAAGCGGTGCCGGCATGATCGTATGCCCGGGTTCCATCGGCATTATTGACGGTATCGTACCTCCGTCAACAGCATTCCAGGAAGCAGGCGGAAAGGTTGCCCTTGGTTCTGACCAGGCACCGGGCAATAACTGCCACAACATTATCAGCGAAATGAAATCTGTTGCTCTGTTCAACAAGATTAAATACACCAATCCGGAGGTACTTCCTGCATGGCGAGCACTCCGTATGGCTACCATCGAAGGTGCACAGGCGCTGGGACTGGATGACACCATCGGTTCTCTGGAAGTCGGCAAATGCGCAGACTTTATTGCCATCGATTATATGCATCCGTCTATGCTGCCGATCTATACGTATCCAATGCGTAATATGGTGCCAAACATCGTATACAGCGCAAGAGGTGAAGAGGTTGTTCTGTCTGTTGTAAATGGTAAGATCGTGATGAAAGACAGGAAGCTGGTCAATGTAGATGAAATGGAATATATGTCTAAGATGAATGACTGCCCGGATGATATCGGCAAACGTGCAGCTGATGAGTTCTTTGCGATCAATGGAACCAACGCTCAGTTCATGCGTGAAGAAAAGCTTTAATTCGGGGAGACTGTATATATGATTTATCTGATTGCTGCCATTTGTGCAAATCTGTGCATGACATTCCTGATGCGCTATTCGGAGCACCATAACGGCAACTGTTATGCACTGAACATCTGGAATTATCTGGCTGGAAGCCTGATAAGCCTCTTGCTGTTACAGGACAAATCCCTGATCTGGAGTGGCAATGCAGTGACCTGGGGCGCCGGTATCGTAAATGGTATCGGCTTCCTTGCCGCACTGGTACTGCTCCAGATCAGTATCCGGAGAAACGGTGCACCGTTAACAACCACATTTAACAGACTGGGCATCCTGATTCCTACGATCCTGTCGATTTTTCTCTTTGATGAGATTCCGCAGATCATACAGATAGCCGGACTCCTGCTCTGTATCTTCGCCATCATCTTCATGAACAGCGGAGATAGCTCCGAGCGTCCGGACTTCAACATCGGACTGATCCTGGTCTTCTTACTGGGCGGCACACTGGACACTATCTCCAAAATATTCAGCCGCTATAATAACGCAGACAGCCAGACCTGCTTTGTGCTGTATACATTTCTTGCTGCCTTTGTGATCAGCATCCTGCTCTTCTTTAAAAAGAAACCTCGTATGAGCCTGCAGGATGCACTGATCGGTATCGGCGTTGGAATCCCGAATCAGCTCTGCACGCTGTTCCTGTTGCGAGCCGCATCAAGACTTCCGGCATACATCGTCTATCCGACCTACAGTGCCAGCCTGATCCTGTTAGTAAATATCATTAACTACCTGGTGTTCCGGGAGACACTGAACAAACGCCAGTACATCGCCACCGGCATCATCGGTCTGGGCGTCGTACTGATCAATCTCGTCTGATACGAACGATAATTACCACAACATTTCTACATTTTTATTTCTACAGACCTCCTGAATGTCCTCTGGAAATGGTGCATCCGAAATAATCGCATCAATTACATCATACCCCAGACTGACATTCAGGAACGTTTTATTGAATTTACTGCTGTCTGCAAACAATACTACTTTCGTAGAATTCTCCGCAAATGCCCGTTTCACAGCAGTCTCATCATCATTTGGATCAAAACTTCCTCTGGCTGTAATCCCTCTGCAGGAGATAAATGCAATGTCACTGTGATGCATTCCTATCTGTGACATCGTGTCTGTTCCCTTTGTATCCAGCAATATCTTGTTCAGATTCCCTCCCAGCAGATGGACATTTACCGAATCGATCTTCATCAGTTCCAATGCCGTATAGAGACCATTGGTCAATACATTCAGGTTATTATACCGCTCAAAATACGGACACAACTGAAGCACCGTTGATCCTGCATCCAGGGAGATCCTCTGGTCATCCCTCAGATACCGGGAAGCCAGTCTGGCAATATGCTTTTTCTTCCGCACATTTTCTTCGACCATGTATTCCACCGGTCGGTCCTTTGGCTCCTCGATTACTCTTGCCCCGCCGCTGACACGCTGCAGAAAACCATTCTTTTCCATCTCCGCAAGATCCCGCCGGATTGTCGCCACACTGACATAGAGTGCTTTGCTAAGCTGTTCTGTCCGGACATACTTTTTTTCACGTAACAGATTCATAATTGCTTCATGCCGTTCATAAGGTATCATTCTTATCTCTCCTGTTTATAATTGATCGTTTTTGCACGTTTTTCGTCCTATTTTCGATTTAATATCAATATTATAAACCATTATTGCATTTTCACGCAATTATAAATATAGTATATGTGTCCAAAGACCGTACATCATCGATATACAAATGATAAAAGTATTCACAGGAAAGAGACCGGAACATGTTAGTTACACTGAAAGAAATCTTGAATTATGCAGAAGCCAATAAATGCGCCATCGGAGCCTTCCACATCCTGAGCGAAGATAACCTTACTGCTGTTCTCGATGCTGCCCAGGAACTTCGTTTTCCGGTCATCATCATGCACTCACAGGAAAATGAAAAAAAGCTTCCACTTGCCAACATCGGTCCACTTATGGTAGATATGGCAGAGAAAGCTTCTGTTCCGGTCTGTGTCCATCTGGATCACGGCATGACCATTAATTATATCCGTCAGGCACTGATCATCGGTTTCAGCTCTGTTACCTATGATGGTTCTTCCCTTCCTTATGAAGAAAACATAGAAAATACCAAGACGGTCGTGCACATGGCATCCCGCCGTTTTGCTTCCGTCGAAGGTGTTGCCCCTGTCGGCATCCCTCAACAGGATGTCACAGAAGCCGTGCGTGGCTTTATCGACGCCACAGGCATCAGCGCACTGGCATGTTCCTACGGCGCATTACAACACGTAAATAACACTGGCTCCGAATTTTCTGTTCCATTAGTTATGAACGGAGAACCGGATATCAGCAAAGACGATTACACACAGGTCATCCAGCACGGTGTGCGCAAGATCAACTGCGACAGTGAGATCTATTACCGGGATATCGCAATGCTCGGTATGCAGGCTGTGACCGAGAATGCCAAAAAAGCCATCTCATTGTTCGGAGGAATTAACTGATTTTATCTTTTTAAAACTATTGACTTTTTACCAGAAATTCGGTAAAGATAAGCATAGAGCTATCGAATCGAAGGTGAATATTATGTTATATAGAAGCAAGATATTATTACTGGATCTGATTCATATTTTATTTATATTATTCATATTAAAAACAACGGGCGCATGGAATTACAAAGAGGGCTCTATAATCATACTATTGTGGATGATTTTACTTGTTATCTCTGTAGTCATGTTATGGAAATATCACTGTAGCCAAAATGGATTATTAAATAACGTTATCATTGTAATTTCAGTAATCATCATATTTTTTAGTATTTTAAATGTGCTTCCATTTTGTTTTCCTGTTTGTTTAGATTATGAATTAGAACATGGATTGTTTCATATGCAATAATCCATCTTAAAAGAAGTCAGAGGTTGTGGAATCCACAACCTCTGATTATATTTATCTTCATATTCTCTTCTCCATCCATCGATACAGATCTTCGTACACTTCTTCCCGGTCTGTCTCATTCAGGATTTCATGCCGATCTCCGGCATATAACTTCATCTCCACATCGGTCATGCCGTGTGCTTCGTATTTTCGGAATACTCTGGTCACGCCCACGCCATTACTTCCCACCGGATCCTCTGCACCGGATACAAAGATTACCGGAAGCTCCACAGGAATCTTATCCATTGCATGGCGTCTTGTCAGTACTTTCATACCTTCAAACATCTGATAATATCCATTTACAGTAAATACGAAATTGCAAAGCGGGTCTGCTTCGTATTCCTTCCGCTTAGAGTCATCTGAAGTAATCCAGTCTTTGGTGCTGTCACTTGGCTCAAATTGACGGTTATAACCGCCCATTCCAAGCTGGTTCACCAGATGGCTTCTGTGATGCCAGCCCTTCGTCAGTGAGATGCTCTTGCAGACTGCCTGTCCGGCTTTCAGCAACACATACGGCATATCTCCCGTACCCATGACAATAGCTCCTGCCAGTCCTTCTGCACGCATGGTCAGATACTGTCTGAGTAGGAATGATCCCATGCTGTGTCCCATCATAAAATACGGTACACCCGGATACTCTTTTTCGGTCATTTTCCGTAGTCTGTGTATATCCGAGATCACATACTGATTCCCTTTTTCTTCATGAAAATATCCAAGATATTCCTGTGACTGTACCGACTTTCCATGTCCCAGATGGTCGTGTCCAACTACACAGAATCCACGCTCTGCCAGATATCTTGCAAATTCATCATAACGGTCAATATACTCTACCATTCCATGTGAAATCTGCAGCACCGCTTTCACTCCTGCTTCCGGGAACCACTGAATTACATGGATCTGTGTCTGTCCATCGCTGGACGGAAAATAAAATTCCTTCTTTAACATACCTCATCCCCCCGGTCATCCATCTCGATATAGTCTCTGTGCGGTGCCAGTGCTTTATACGCCGGACGGATGATCTTATCCACATTCTTCAGCTCTTCCAGACGGTGTGCGCTCCATCCTACGATTCTCGCTGCTGCAAATATCGGTGTATATAATGCCTGTGGCAGATTCAGCATCTGATATACCAGACCACTGTAGAAGTCAACATTGGCATTAACACCTTTGTACATTCTGCGTCGTTCTCCAATCACTTCCGGTGCCAGTCTTTCTACCTTCGAATACAACGCATATTCTTTCTCGTAACCTTTTTCCACTGCTAACTGTTCCACAAAGCCTTTGAATATCTCTGCTCTTGGATCTGAGATAGAATATACCGCATGTCCCATTCCATAGATCAGTCCTTTCTGATCGAAGGCTTTCTTATCCAACAGGTCATACAGATACTGGCGGATCTCATCTTCATCCTCCCAGTCCTTTACAACTCCCTTCATGTCCTCAAACATCTGTGTTACCTTGATATTCGCACCACCGTGCTTCGGCCCTTTGAGTGATGCCATTGCCGCAGTCATCGTCGAATAGGTATCCGTGCCGGAAGAAGTAACCACATGAGTCGTAAATGTCGAATTATTACCACCGCCGTGATCCATATGAAGCACCATCGCCATATCCAGGATCTTCGCCTCCAGCTTCGTGTACTGTCTGTCCTCACGAAGCATCATCAGGATATTCTCAGCCATGGACAGCTCCGGTCTCGGTGCATAGATAAAGAGATCCTGACCTCTGCGGAAATTATATGCATGATAACCGTACACCATCAGCATCGGAAACTGGCTGATCAGATTCAGGCACTGACGCAGTACATTCGGAATCGACGTATCATCTGCCTTTGCATCATAGCGGTAAAGACTCAGGATTGAACGAGACAGACTGTTCATCATATCACGGCTCGGTGCCTTCATGATCACATCCCGCACAAAGTTTGGCGGAAGCGTCCGTCTGTCAGACAGCATCACCTGAAAGTCTGCCAGCTCCTGTCTGGTCGGCAGTTCCCCAAACAGAAGCAGATATGCGATCTCTTCAAATCCATAATGGTCTTCCTTCAGGAATCCATTGACCAGATCCTTAATGTTATAACCTCGGTAATACAGATTGCCGGGACAAGGAACTTCCTCGCCATCCACGATCTTCTTCGCGCGCACGTCCGATACATTTGTCAGTCCTGCAAGCACGCCCTTACCGTTCATATCACGGAGGCCTCTTTTTACATCGTATTTCCCATACAGTTCCCTGTCAATGGCATTACTTTCCTCGCACAATGCAGCCAAATGCGCAATTTCCGGTGTAATCTCAAACAAATCTTTTGTCACAAACTTGCTCATAAGTCCCTTCCTTTCCCAATTTACTCTATTCTCCTGTTACCAAATATCTGCCTCAACTCTATTGCAAATATCTCCTAAGCCTAAAGTCCTCTGCTGATGTAATTGCTTAGTGCCGCAAATTCTTCCAACGTGAGTGCCTCACCTCGTACTGATGGTCCGTGTCCCAATGACTCAATACTCTCTGCGATCAGTTCCTTTGGAATATCCAGGTCCGCCGCATTCTTAAGTCCATTCGCCAGTGTCTTGCGGCGCTGATTAAAGGATGCACGTATAATGCGAAACATCAGCTTCTCATCGTCCACTTCCACCGGCGGTTTGTCATACGTTGTCAGACGGATTACTGCAGATCCCACCTTCGGTCTCGGCATAAAACAGTTCGGCGGAACATTTGCCACGATATATGGACTCGCATAATACTGCACCGCCAGCGACAATGCGCCGTAGTCCTTCGTGCCCGGTCCTACCTGCATGCGATCTGCCACTTCCTTCTGTACCATAACGGTAATACTCTCGATCGGCACATGCTTCTCGAATAATCCCATGATAATTGGTGTAGTGATGTAATACGGAAGATTCGCCACCACTTTTACCGGTCGACCACCATTTTCCTCTTCTACCAGCTTCTGAATGTCCACTTTCAGCACATCCTCATTAATGATCATAACATTATCATATGCAGACAATGTGTCACCCAGAATCGGAATCAATGCTTTATCAATCTCCACTGCTGCCACCTTGCCTGCTGCCTGCGCCAGATACTGCGTCATCGTACCGATACCGGGACCGATCTCCAGTACAAAATCATCCTTCGTAATCTCTGCCGCCGCGATAATCTTGTCCAGCACATGCGTATCAATCAGAAAGTTCTGTCCGAACTTCTTCTGAAATGTAAAATTATACTTCTTCAGAATCTCAATCGTATTCTGCGGGTTGCCAAGTGTAGGTTCCGTCATGTTATCCTCCTTAGTTTACTGATTATTATACATGAAAATATCTTCAATAGAAACAAATAAAAAATGAAATATCAATGAATTTTTTGTAACCTGATTTTCAGTTTATCCAGACTTAAAGTATAACATATGTAAATAGTTATTTCAATTTTGGATTCATGTTTTCACAATGTAACATATAAAAGATTACACAAAAGGGAGATACCACTCATGTAATATCTCCCTTTCTTTATCTACATTCTTATTCATTTAATAACAGCTTTTTCGCATTCTCTTCCGTCTGACGGATCACTTCTTCTGCCGTAATCCCTTTCAGTCTGCTGATCTCCTCTGCCACATATCGAATGTAAGAAGAGTTGTTCCGCTTACCGCGGAATGGTTCCGGAGCCATATACGGACAGTCCGTTTCCAGCACAATGGATTCCAGCGGAATCGCCTCAGCAACTTCTTTCAGCTTCTTGCCATTCTTGAATGTCACCACACCACCGATGCCGATGTGATAGTCCATTTTCACATACTCTTTTGCCATTTCCAGCGAATACGAATAACAGTGGATAATCCCCCGCAGTCCCTGGCCATGTTCTTTCATAATCTCCATGGTATCTGCTGCCGCCGAACGGCTGTGGATCATCACCGGAAGATCCAGTTCCCTTGCCAGATCAAGCTGACGGATGAACCATTTCTTCTGTATCTCGTGTGGCTCATTGTCCCAGTAGTAATCCAGACCGATTTCACCGACAGCCACTACCTTATCCAACTTGAACTGTTCTTTCATACGGGCAAATGTTTCTTCATTCAGGTCGCCCACTTCATCCGGATGCACGCCGACTGCCGCATACATAAATGGATACTTCTCCGCAAGTTTCGGCACTTCGAAGCAGGATTCATAGGATGCTGCCACATTGACGATTGTACCCACGCCTGCTTCTTTCATAGAAGCAAGCAGGGTCTCGCGGTCTTCATCAAACTGTTCACTGTCATAATGCGCATGCGTGTCAAATATCATAATTCCTCCAGATATTCCTATTAGCAGATTTCTGCTCCTGCAGGCATATTTTTCTCAGGTGTCATCAATGACAGGTTACCGTCTGCGTCCTCTGCACACAGCAACATACCCTCAGACAGTACTCCGGCAAGCTTCGCTGGCTTCAGGTTCACAAGAACCATAACCTTCTTACCTACCATCTCTTCTGCACTGTACTGTTTCTTAATACCAGATACGATCTGTTTTACCTGGCTTCCGATCTTCACCTGTGAACACAGCAGTTTCTTAGACTTCTTCACTTCCTCGCAGGCAATGATCTCGCCTACCTGGAACTGCATTTTGCCAAAGTCGTCAAATGTGATCTCCGGTTTTGCTTCGATATCGATCACATCTTCCTCTTCCTTCTGCTCCGGCTTTTCCTGTACCGGCGGATGAAGCTCTTCGACTTTCTTCATAACCTCTTCAAGATCCAGTCTCTGGAACAGAATCTCAGGCTTCTCGGTTACTTTACCGTCGCCAAGCTGTGCCAGGATCTTCTCTGATGTCTCAGGCATATATGGCTCCAGCTCTCTTGCGCCGGCCTTAATGCTCTCAATCAGGTTGTACAGTACTGTCTCCAGACGATCCTTTGCAGCCTCATCTTTTGCCAGTGCCCATGGCATCGTCTCATCAATATATTTGTTGCATCGTTTGAACAGTGCAAAGATCTCTGTAATCGCATCTGCCACACGCAGATCATTCATCTTAGACTCAACAACCTTCGGTGTATTCTCTACAACAGCCTTCAGATCGGCATCTACAGCTTCAGCCACACCCTTATCTGTTACACTTCCGCCAAAGTATTTGTTCGTCATGGAAATGGTACGATTTACCAGGTTACCCAGTGTATTGGCAAGGTCTGAATTCAGACGCTCTACCATCAGCTCCCATGAAATCACACCATCATTTTCGAACGGCATCTCATGCAATACGAAGTAACGTACCGCATCTACTCCAAAGAAATCTACCAGTTCATCTGCATACAGCACATTTCCTTTCGATTTACTCATCTTGCCATCACCCTGCAGCAGCCATGGATGTCCAAATACCTGTTTCGGTAATGGCTCACCCAGTGCCATCAGGAAGATTGGCCAGTAAATGGTATGGAAACGGATAATATCTTTACCGATCAGATGCAGGTCTGCCGGCCAGTTCTTCTTATACATTTCGCTGCTGTTGCCATCTGCATCATATCCAATTCCGGTAATGTAGTTGGTCAGCGCATCCAGCCATACGTATACGACATGCTTGTCATCAAAGTCTACCGGGATTCCCCATTTAAAGGAGGTTCTGGATACACACAGATCCTGCAGTCCCGGAAGCAGGAAGTTGTTCATCATCTCATTCTTTCTGGATACCGGCTGAATAAATTCCGGATGTGTATTGATATGCTCGATCAGACGATCTGCATACTTACTCATTTTGAAGAAATATGCCTCTTCCTGTGCAGGCTGAACCTCACGTCCGCAGTCCGGGCATTTACCGTCTACTAACTGAGACTCTGTCCAGAAAGACTCACATGGAGTACAATACATACCTTCATAAGATCCTTTGTAAATGTCTCCCTGATCATACAGTTTCTTAAAGATCTTCTGTACCTGTTTCTCATGATCCGGATCTGTCGTACGGATAAATTTGTCATAAGATGTATTCATCAGATCCCAGATTTCTTTAATCTGACCAGACACGTCATCTACAAATTCCTTAGGTGTTACACCGGCTTCTTCTGCCTTCAGTTCAATCTTCTGACCATGTTCGTCAGTACCTGTCTGGAAAAACACATCATATCCCTGTTTTCTCTTATATCGTGCAATTGCATCAGCCAGCACGATCTCGTAAGTATTACCGATATGCGGCTTTCCTGAAGTATACGCAATCGCTGTAGTCATATAAAACTTTGGTTTACTACATTTTTCACACATAATTCTCTCTCCTAACCCATTTTAAAATGTTTGAACAAACGTAATGTTACAAAAGAAAAACGCCTTCTCTGATCCTTTCAGATCAAAGAAGACGATATCTATCGTGTTACCACTTCTCTTCACTCACAGCCTCACAGCAGGAGTCTCAACTGGTGCATCACACCATGACGCTGTAACGGGCGCACCCATTGCAGATTTACTGTATTATCTGGCATCATCTCTCCAATAGATGCCATTCCAGTTCATCTACACCACTCAGAAGCCATCTTCCGCAGTCTTCCATCCATCCCTCTCAGCCTTATGGGACTTCTCTGTAGAACTTCCTTCTGCGTACTCTCTTCGTCATTGCGTTTGTCTAATCTGACAAAAATCGTAACACATATGTTTCTGAAAGTCAAGACGCGCGATTTCGTATAACGGCTTATTTTCAGCCGGAAACACACTCTAGTTTTTCTTCTCATATCCGAGCGCCGGATTCTCATAATCTCCACGCTTCTTCTTTTCTTCTACATACTGATTCCATACACCGGCTTCATCCTCAATTCCGACCGTTGCCGGGTCAAACAGCGGATTCAAACCCTGTGCTCTCTGCTTCTCATAATCCTTCACGATACGCATCAGTACTGGTGTCAGAAGCAGGATACTGAATGTATTTACCCACAGCATACATCCTACACCGATATCACCCATCGGCCAGATCGTATCTCCATCAATCAGAATACCAAACATACAGAATATCAGGAACAGAATACGTACAAATGTAACAACCCATTTATTTTCACCAAATAAGTACTTACATGTTGACTCTAACTGATAAGAATATGACAGCATTGTTGTGAAAATAAAGATAAACAAGATTACCGCAAGCAGCATAGCTCCTGCCTGTCCGATCGTCGTTGCCATTGCTTCCTGCATAAATGCGATACCATACTGAATACCTTTCGCATGCTCTACTAACAGCACATCACCAACACCATCCGCAGCTACATTATAAGTACCCGCAAGAAGTACCGACAATCCTGTACAGGTACATACCAGAAGTGTATCTACATATACGGAAAATCCCTGAACCAATCCCTGTTTTACAGGATGGGATGTATCTGTCGTCGCAGAAATCAGCGGGCTCATACCATTACCGGCATCGTTAGAGAAGAATCCTCTCTTAATTCCCCATGAGAGCGCCGATCCTACGATTCCGCCAAATACCGCATCTTTACCAAATGCACTTGCAAAAATAGAACCAAATACGGATGGAATTCTTTCCGCATTCACGATCATAATAATGACCATAACTAACAGATAAATGCCGCACATGATCGGTGCAAGGAACTCTGCTACCTGTCCGATTCGCTTGATACCACCCATGGTTACGACACCAACGATAATTACCATTCCGATTCCTACTACTACAAATGGAATTCCAAATGCTCCCTTTACGGCAGTGGCTGCTGTCTGTGTCTGCATAGCCGGAAGCAGGAAGCCAGGTCCGATAAATACAGCGATACAGAATAACACGGCAAGAATCTTACCAAGTGTCTTATTCTTAATTCCCTTAGACATATAAAACGCCGGTCCTCCGGTCAGCTCTCCTAAGTTTCTCGTCTTGTATGCCTGACCAAGGATACACTCTACCATACCAGTAGATGCACCAAGAATCGCTGTGATCCACATCCAGAAAACGGCTCCCGGACCCCCCATAAAAATAGCAGTTGCTGTACCCGCAATATTACCGGTTCCGATACGTCCTCCTACAGTTGTTGCAAATGCCTGGAATGGTGACAGTGCTTTATCTTGTTTATTATCACCTTTCTCGAGCAGACATTTTGCCATATCCTTTACTCTGCGAACCTGCATTCCCTTCAACCGGACGGTAAACCATACCGCAGCGATCATCAGGAATACACACATAACCGGATGCCATACAATGTCATTCACGGTATTCATTACTTTTACAAATAATTCCATATTTTCTACCCCATTCATTCCTTTTCTATCATTTGCATTATCATACACCCAAATACCGAGTGCGCTCTTTTTTTATTATAGCAGTAATCTATACTTGATGCAATTCAGATTTGAAACAAATTTATTGCTCATCCGTATAAAAACGCTGAATTTCTGTATTTTCTCCATATGCATGAGACCTGCTGTCTCCTGCATATCTATAGACAAAAACGATCAGGATACTCTTTATGTCTAAAAAACGTTCTCTCATTGCTCTTCTGATTCTGGCTGTCTCTGCATTGACTGTGTGCTGTCTGTTAAGCTGCCGGATATATGCCGATGCGGATACAACATTCGACGACTTTACCGATGCTCTCTTTCAGGAAGAGGTAAACAGCAACAGCATTACCCTTCACTATACACTGCAGAACCCAGACAACTACGGAATAAGCAATCCCATCATTTCTTTCGGAAATTATTCCGTTTCTTCCTCTAATATCAGTACTGCTGCCGAAAATAATCTTGCCCAACTGAAAGACATCCCTTATGCCGAACTCTCTCCTTCCAATCAGACCATCTGGAAACTTTTAGAGGATTCCTTCTCCAACACTCTGTCCGGAATTCCATATCTGTTATACGAAGAACCCATCAGCCCTCTTACAGGGATTCAGACACAGCTTCCTATTTTATTATCTGAATATCAATTTGTTGATACCACAGATGTGGATACATATCTTGCCCTGCTGAAAACACTCCCGGAACACTTCGATTCTCTAACCGGTTTTGAAACGTCCAAAGCGGATGCCGGTCTGTTCATGGCATCCTCCACAGCCGATTCCGTGATCAAAGAATGTAATACCTTTCTTAATATGGGAAGCAGTAATTATCTTTACTCTTCCTTTGAAGATCGCATCAATAATCTCTCTGGCTGTTCTGCTGATACAAAAAAAGCTTATATTGCACAAAATGAATCCGCACTCAAAGAATATGTATTTCCCGCTTATCAGAATCTGATTACTGCATTGGAAACATTAAAATCCAAAAGTGGCAGTTCCGGTGGGCTATGCCGCCTTCCGGACGGTAAAAATTATTACCAGCATCTGGTCAAATGTGAAACCGGCTCTGATCGTTCCATAGATGAATTGAAAGAACTGACCATGACACAGATCCAGTCGGATCTCATCGCCATGCAGACCGTTCTCACTTCGCCTGAATACGCTTCCAGAACAGATTCATCCAATTTAAGCGATACCACATTAGATGCATTCACCTTACAGGACTCAAACCCTGCTGCCATCCTAAACGATCTCCAACAGAAAACCGAACGATTCTTCCCATCTATCGAAGCTGTGAATACGCAGGTAAAATACGTTCAAGCTGACGTAGCTGAATATGTGAGTCCAGCATTCTACATGGTTCCCGCTATCGATAACACCGAAGGGCAGACCATTTACATCAACTCGCTCCATCTGCCGGACGATCTGACTCTATTTACGACACTGGCACACGAAGGATTTCCCGGTCATCTGTATCAGCATGTCTATTATGCATCCACAGATCCCGAACCGATACGCAGTCTCTTAGACTGTGGCGGCTATACCGAAGGTTGGGCAACTTACACAGAAATGATAAGTTATTACTTTTCCGGTTTGCCAAAAGACGAAGCATCCCTGCGCCAGCACAATGCTTCCGTTCTGCTCGGTCTCTATGCTCTTGCAGATATCGGCATTCATTACGACGGTTGGAATCTCAAAGATACCATCTCATTCTTCCGTGATTACAGTATTCAGGATGCGGCGACCATCTCAAAGATCTACGACCTGATCACCGCAGATCCGGCAAACTATCTCAAGTATTATATTGGTTACGTTGAATTTATGGAACTGAAAAAAGAAGCAATGAAAAAATGGGGAGATGATTTCTCACAGATTCGCTTCCATAAAGCGGTATTAGATGCTGGTCCGATGCCATTTTATCTCCTCAGAACAAATGTATTTGATAATTAAAATATATTTTTTATCTTTTTATGGTAAGTTTTCGTAATGTGTGCTATATTAATTATATATGATACTTTATTGTTGCACCATATGTAAATCTATTATATAATATCATTAGCTTACATAAAGGCTAATATTCGAGGCAGGCGAAGAAAGGAGTTATTATGGAAGAAATGACAGTACTTGAAATGCAAAGATTTTTAAATCAACAATATACCGAAGGTAAATCTGAACTAGAAGCTTATCAGAATTTAATGAAGATTCTTGGACTAACTTATCCGCAATCAGAATAAGGCTGATCGCTCAGCCTTGGGACATCAAGGGGAGGGTGGACCTGCCGCCACTCCCCCGACATTTTTAATATAACATATCTTACCGTATATTGGAACTATACTTCTTCTTTACTCTATCCAATATTTCCACGCATTACATCCGTGAATCTCCGCGGTCGCTGACCAGCTGATAACCGACACTTGCTACTCTTCTGGACAGACATCCTCTGCATTCCGCAGCCTCTTCACCCGTACAGATCTTATTGTCATACAGTTCATACTGCTTTCGGTTCTTCACCGGAGACAGATTCGGCATTACAACATTTGCTCCCGCCTGCAATCCTTTTTCACGTCCCAGCGGATCCATTGTTCCCAGTGCCGTTGTCGCAGGAAGCAATACTCCCGGAAGCAATATCCGGATAATGGATAATAATAGTAACGTCCGCTCTACACTTCCGGCTTTTTCTTCTGCATATCTGGTGTCGTGATGCGGAATAAATGGTCCGATTCCTACCATATGAGGCTCCAGTTCTTTTAAGAAAACCAGATCCTCTGCCAGATCTGGAATCTGTTGCCCCGGTGCACCTACCATAAATCCGGCGCCCACCTGATATCCAAGTTCTTTCAGATCATAAAGACATTGTTTGCGTTCCGATAATTTCATTTCCGTCGGATGTAACTTCTGATATAATTCATCACTGGCTGTCTCATGTCGGAGCAGGTATCTGTCCGCTCCCGCTTCTTTCCACAATCGGTATGTTTCTTTCGAATGTTCTCCTACAGACAATGTGATCGCACACTCCGGATACAACACCCGTATCTCCCGGACAATCTCCGCCAGTTTTTCATCTGTATAATACGGATCCTCGCCGCCCTGCAGCACAAATGTCCGAAATCCCAGTTCATATCCATTGGCACAGCAGTCAAGTATCTCCTCTTTCGTCAAACGATAGCGCTGTGCATTTCTGTTACCATTTCTAATTCCGCAATAATAGCAGTTATTCCTGCAATAATTGGTAAATTCAATCAATCCACGGGTATAAACATCTGTGCCATAATATTTTTTTTGAAGCCGAACTGCTTCCTCCTTTAGCTGCTCTCGGACCTGCACATCTGACTCTGCCAGCCGGATCAATTCTACATATTCTTCCTTTGTCAATTCATGTGTGTTGATAAATTTTTCTGCAATATTCATATTATCTATTCTATACATCATTCAGAAAATGGTCAAACATCAATCACATTCTCATCACATTTTTGGGATAGACTAAACACATGTCCGATAATGATCAGAATGACTGTACCTGGAATATGATCCTGTACCAGAGTATGTCCGGATTCAGTAATTAGATGATTTCCGAACCGAAACAGTATTGAAATATGATAAAACAAGGTTTTATTTATGTTTTCGCAAGAACTTCTTAAGAAATTTTCTTTTTCTTTTAGATAAAGAACATATTTCTGTCATATTTCATCTATATACTATAAGACAGATAGTTGAAAGACCAACAACTATCTCCCTCATAAAGTTAACACTGTAGACCGATTACAGTGCACACTTTACTCTCATTCCTTTTAGATAACTATAACGACAAGAAACCCCTTCACAGCCAGCCACTGTGAAGGGGTTTTACGTTATATAATTAGACTCGATACAAATTCTTATATCTTCTCTTATCCTTTACCGCCAGAATCCCTGTTAATCCCAGGAACAATGCGCCTGTCATAAGCACTATGATCCAGGTAAATGTCGGCGTAGAATTCTTATAGATCACTCCGATCAACATCTGATATCCACTCATTACACCAATCCTTGTCACTTCCATCAGACCATGCACACGCCCTCTGTGGCTGGCTGGCATACGTCTGGTCAGATACGGACTCTCTGCCAGCATATTAGATACCTCGCCCCATGTCATCACGATCATTGCCACATAATAAAACGATATATGACCGGCAAATACAAGAAAAATTCCATATCCAAACAGCATCATCAAATATCCATACATCGTCTTAACAGGCTCTGAAAATCTATGTAATAACTTGGTAAATATCGGTGTAAATATAACCACGATAATGCAGTTCACACTGGTAACTGTTCCATAGATCACTGCTCCGGTATCTCCATGCAGCCGCACCAGATCCATTGGCACCAGATAATTATACATCTGATACATTGCGCCGTAACCGCTGGCTGTCAGGATATACAACAGAATCAGCCTGTTTTCCCGCAGGATCGTCCACAGACTCTCTCCATGGCGATCTGCCTGATAGACCGCCTTCTGGCTAATGTCTTTTACTGGTGTAATATTCTGCACAAATAGAAAAATCAAAACTGATGAAATCCCAATGGATATTCCACTGAGTAGAAACGCCAGCCACAGATAATTACGGAACATAAATCCTGCAACTGCCGAAGCCATAACGCCTCCCAGGTTGCCCATCAAATACTGCAACGAATATCCTCTCTCTCGATCCTCCGTCAGCGTAATGTCTGCCGTCAGCGAATTATATGAAGGATTTTCCATATTCTGACAGGTAGATGCGATAAACATCAGCACAATGGATTTACCGCTAAGCGGTATCAAGCCGCAGATAATATAACAGACCACCGATACAATATCCAGATAGACGATATTCATTTTCTTACTGAAACGGTCTGCCATTTTACCTCCGATCAAATTCGCCGGAATCGATAAAATACCCATAAGCGCTGTTACCCATGCGACCTGCACCGCATTCATACCAAGCTTCTGACTCAGTATCATCGTCAGCATCGGCCGGACCATCGCGCCCATCGCCGTAACCAAACGGCCAAAACATAATATGTAATTCTCTCTTCTCAGACCTTTGTATTGTGATATGATATTGATATTCATGACATTTTCCTGATTAATTGAAATAAATCTTCTTCACTTCTGGCAATCGACGTGTGTTCTGGAATATCCTCTGGCACTTCACGTCCTCTCCGCTCTAACCAGATAGCATTCCAGCCTGCGCCGGTTGCTCCCAAAATATCCTTTTCATAAGAATCCCCTACATATACAATATCCTCCGGATTCTGCATCCTCATCTTTTTCATTGCATGTTCAAAGATTCCGCGTTCTGGTTTGTTGACGCCCACATCACCGGATACAAATATATACTCTGGATTCACCCATCGTTCCAGATTCAGCGTCTTTATCTTTCTCCACTGATGCGCCGACGGTCCATTGGTAATAATGCCAAGCTTCATCCGCTCACCACAGTATTCCAATATCTGCCGCATCTGATCCGATACCGTAATCTGGGTACCATAGTATACATAGCGTTCCTGATATCTTACCGCCTGCTCATCCGTAATCGGTAAATGAAACTCCTCCATGGCACGCTTAATGCGGTAAATGTACATTTCTTCTTTTGTCATTTCACCCCGCCCCATGGCGTCAAAACTCTCATCACTATAATAACGGTTCGCCTTAAATAAATCTACCAGCGACACACCTTTTAATTCTCCAAATACATCCCTGCAAGCCTGGTCAAATACCACCTGTTGGTCATATATTGTGTCATCCACATCAAATACTATTGCTTTCATTATCCTTTTCTCCTCTTACCAGCTGATACATCTGTAATGCTTTCCTGCATTTCTTATACTCCGGATAATACTTCTCCACCTCCTGCCAAAATACAGTCGAATGGTTCATATGTCTCTATAATCTGTCATCAAAATGTCTCTTCTATCTCAGCCATCCGCACGTGGAATCCATCTAGACACCAAGCCTCCACCTTCTTATCGTAACTATAATAGCCATTTTTCTCCGAGCAATCCCGAAGCCACATCAATACAGTGCGACGAAATGGATCTATGATCCAGCACTCTCTTACTCCTGCTTTCTGATACTGTTCAAGTTTCGTGTTATAATCATAACTTGAATTGCTCACAGATACAACCTCTATTACCCAATCCGGTGCGCCTTCACATCCTTTATCCGTCAAAATATCTTCTCTGCATATCATAGAAATATCTGGTTCCACAATTACAGAATCATCCTGAAATAACCGCACACCAAAAGGTGCACTATATACCTTACATTTTCCTTTATGCTTTCTGATATAATCTTTTATCAAATACATAAGTTCTGAAACAATCCACTGATGCATGCGACTAGGCTGTCCCATCATATATAATCTACCATGAATCAGTTCCGCTCTGGTATGCTCCGATATACGTTTCCAATCTTCCTCCGTATATTCTCTTGCATAATATCGATAAGGCTCCTCCCGGATCATCACAGGTCTGTGTTCAATTGCATTATAAGCAAACGGCATTCGATCTCCTGATAAAATAGCCTGTTCCATTGCCAGTAATCCCTCGTAGGAATACTCTTTCGTTTGTTCCAATAATATTGCCTTCACATCCTCTTGTTTTATACCGGTAAATTCTGCAATATCTTCATAAGACATCTTCTTTAATAATCTCTTTTCATTCAGTTCCTTAATATCCATACCGTTCCCTCCTTGTATCTATTTTATTTCTGTAAATTAATTATGTCAATAGTTATTGTTTATTATTTTATCTACGGTAGATATTTCGATATATCTATTAAATCACCTTTTTATTTTCGCAAGAACTTCTTAAGAAATTTTCCGATTCTTTTAGAGAAATAACATACTCCTGTCATATTTCTTCTCTATACTGTAAAACAGATAGTTAAAGAACAGTTAACTATCACCCTCATAGAAGTTGAACACTGTACCAGACCATACAGTGTTGCACTTTACTCTCATTCCTTTTAGATAACTATAGTAACCGAAAATCCCTCGCAGCCAGCCACTGCGAGGGATTTTTCATTTTCAAAATTTGAACTATTTGAATAGAAAGTTTCTATTTCTTTCACAAACTGAACACACTTCTGTCACATTTTCTCATTATACTTAATGTCAGATAGTTGAGGACAGACAACTATCTAACCTCACAAAGTAGTACACTGTAATCAGTATTTAACAGTGTTATGCTTTACTCTCATTCCTTTAGTAACTTTTTAAAAAACGAAACCCGTTAGCCCTATGGTTAGCGGGTTTTCGCTGTTTTAATGTATCCTAATTTTCTATAATCTCTTCCGCTCGTTTCAGTGCCGCCGATATATTCGGACAGAAATTCTCTTCACCCACGAGTTCTACAAAGCCTGTTTTCTGCATTACTTTCATTGGCTGCTCATTTACATGTGAGAACACCACTGTAATTCCCTTCGATTCACATACGCAGATCAGATCCTGCAACGCATTCATTGCCGTACTGTCAATTGCCGGAACACTTCTCATACGAAGTACCAAACAAGTAGTAAAATCTTTTACCACAATATGCTCAATTGCATCAGCCGCACCGAAGAATAATGGTCCCGTAATCTCATAAACACGGATCTGTAACGGAAGTTTTCGAAGCTGTTCATCCACATCCTGCGTGTCATCATCTACGTATGTCCAGCTTTCAGCATGCGTTTCCTCGCTCATCCGTTTGATAAACAGCAGACAGGCAAGCACCATACCAATCTCAATCGCAACTACCAGATCAAAAATCACAGTCAATACAAACGTACTGATCAATACGATAATATCACTCTTCGGAGCTGTCTTGATCAGATGGACAAATGTTCGCCACTGACACATATTATAGGCAACAATAAAAAGAATTGCTGCAATCGTCGGCATCGGAATCATTCCCGCAAATGGCATCAGCACCACCAGTACAATGACCAGTGTAATTGAATGTACCATTCCGGCAATCGGTGTTCGCCCACCGTTTTTGATATTCGCTGCTGTTCTTGCAATTGCTCCCGTAGCCGGAATTCCGCCAAATAATGCAGATGCGATATTACCGGCTCCCTGTGCCACAAGCTCCATATCAGAACGATGCTTTCCATTAATCATTCCATCCGCTACTACACAGGACAAAAGCGATTCAATCGCCGCAAGAACCGCTATCGTAAATGCATTTGGCAGCGCATTCTGTACAATCTGCAGGTTTACTGCCGGTAGATGGAATGATGGCAGTGCATTACTGATCGTATAAAGATTACCGATTGTCGCCACCTGAAGCGGCAGACATTTTACCATTAAGATTCCTGCAATAACCGCTAAAAGCGATCCCGGAATTTTCTGAAATATCATCGGTGAAATGATTAGAATGACCAGACTCACTACTCCTACAATTACCGCATCTGTATTAATTGTTGCGATATTTTCTACAAATGCTTTCAGCTTCTCGGTAGTCTCAATCGGCTTTACGCCATCCGGATAAACAACACCAAAGAAATCTTTCAGCTGACCAATAACAATCGTAACAGCAATTCCCGAAGTAAACCCTGTCGTGATTGTATATGGAATAAATTTAATCAAGCTTCCAAAATGACAGATTCCCATCAGAATCAGAAAGACACCTGCCAGAATGGTTGATATCACAAGTCCGTCTAATCCATCTTTCGCTACAATACCTGCAACAATCGTTGCGAATGCAGCCGTCGGTCCTGCAATCTGCACACTGCTTCCGCCAAGTACGGAAATAACAAATCCCGCTACGATAGCAGTGAAAATTCCGGCCTCCGGTCCTACTCCGGATGCAAGTGCCAACGCAATAGACAACGGAAGTGCAATGATTGCAACGATGATTCCCGCCGTCACATCTTTTACAAACTGACCCCGGTCATATGTTTTCAGCGAAGTCAGCAACATTGGTTTCAATGAATTCATTTGTAAGTGTTTCCTCTCTTTTTCTCATACTTTTAAAATACAACAACTTTCAAAGTATAACATAGGATGAAACTAAAATGAATCATGTTCTCCTTTATATACAATTTTTCTTATTTTTCTTTCTCCGATCCAACGTTTCTAACAAGCCACTGTACTTATCCGTCAGTACGATCATCCACCCTTCTCTTGTTCTTGGCACACTCCTGAGTGTCACCGGCCACATATGATTTCGGATCACATCTCGCTCCACACGGTTCAGACGGAATATCTTTCCTGCATTCTTATATGCCTTCTCAGCATGGGTAAATCCATGCAATCGCTCACCGGTCTCTCTGGCATGCGTATGCCAGTCATATAAGAACAGATCATGCAGCATCCCGGCTCTTGCCGCCGATTTTGCATCCAGATGCAATTTCTTGCAGATAATATAATTAAAATATGCTACCCGCATACAATGCTTATAGCAAGAGGTATCGCCATGATGCGGATACTTCTTCATCCGAAGTACAACCGGATGCTCTGCCACATCCTGGATTGTTCGATAGAACTCTCTAAACTCTTTTTGATCCATCTTTATCCACTCCCCCTGGATCATTTAATCAGTATTATCTCTAATACTTTTTCTAATATTTGATCTGAAATCCTTTTTCATCTTCCCGAATCGGTATCTCCTCACTGTCCATCCATTCGATCCGGATAAAATGATCAGTATTTAGCCTCACAAGCAGTTTGTTGATCATTCCCTCGCTTCCCTGCACTTCCATAGTAACTGTGCCATCATACTCATTCTTCGCCCATCCGGTAAGACCAAGAGATCCTGCTGCCAGCCTGGCCGTATAGCGGAACCCTACGCCCTGTACCCTTCCGTGAAATGTGATTCTTTTTCGTATTTCTCCCATCAGTACCCCTTTTCTTTTTTACTGTATACTTATCATCATTTGCAGTCGATTTAATAACGGTTATGCACATCTTCTGCAAAACACATCATGTCTTTGACTTCGATCACAGTACCATCATCCAACACTGCTTTACCATTCATGCGTCCAAATACCTGATGCTGATCCGATTCTATAATCAGTGCATTTGTCCTCGCCGCACGGTCAAGAACCGGTTCAAAATTCATCTCGAATCTACCATCACTCGATGTAAACTTCCACGGTTTCATATAATCTCCATCCGGAATATGGAATGTTACATCGTCCAGTTTGTGACATTTTCCATCATAAAAAAGCATATTTTCCGATGCTGCTGTAGTGTCTCCAAATCCATATCCTATATTAAAACCAAATGGCTTTCCATCTATCATCTGATTGCCGGAACCCCAGTACCAGCGATTATCATAAGTCCATACACCGCGTCCCCAATCCAAAGTTCCAAAATCAGTACTCGGATCAAATCGATATATTTTTCCATCATATTCCATCTTACCTTTTGCCGGCATACAATTGATCTTCTGATTATAATAAAATGCTGTTTTCTTTTCCTTCCATGGTGTCGCAATTACCATTGTATCCATCTTAGGCTGAACTAGCGTAATATCACAACGGAAGGTCTTACCCTGATAGAAATTATCGAATTTACATCGGATACGTCTCTGTCCTTCTTCCAGCGTATATTCCATATGCAAACGCTTATCCCGATAGACTATGTCGCCCTGCCTGGAATCCGAAGGCATCTGCATTTTCCCCATTGGAAATGCATTGAGAATCGTCTCTGTATGTTCCCATCCTTCTTTAAAATTCAGCAAAGACACGGACTGCAGACCAATATATCCGTCATCTGACAAGGTAAATGCACCCGCAAAGTCTTCATTTAGTACCAGATAATAATCCCATTCCTTGATCCTCATACGGGGAGCTTTGATCTGTTTACGGTCATATGTCTGCACCAGACTTTTTGACCAGCCAGGCTCTCTAAGCGATCCATCTTCCTTAAGTAACGGCTGCTTTGTAACCACTTCATGGTTTCTCATCTAACTCACCCTTTCCAATTTATATCATCATATTATTCATCAATAACATGTCCCAGCGCAATATGTTCTTCCACAATTTGCTTCATCCATTCCCAGACTTCTGGAGACGTCTCTTTAATTTTTTCGTTTCTTTTATAAATCTGAGATTTCTTTACATGATGCTCTGTCCAACTCTTCCCATTGCTCTCATGATTCAAAAGCAGAGGCTGGAAATTATCAAGCAAATGCGCAAACTTGGCATCATCACTTTCATATGCTTCAAACTCATCCCACAGTTCTCTGAAATAACCACCCTGATCTTCCGGAAGCATACCAAAGATCCGGTCCGCTGCTGCCACTTCTCTCGCACGTTTAGTCTTTGCGCCCTCTGCATCGTATGCATACGTATCACCCGCATCGATTTCTACCAGATCATGGATCAGTACCATGATCATAACTTTCATCACATCCACATCCTCTGCCACATATTCTTTCAGAAGAAATGCAGCAATTGCCAAATGCCAGGAATGCTCTGCATCATTCTCCTTTCTCTTTCCATCTGCAAGATATGTCTGTCGGAAGATATTTTTCACTTTATCAATCTCCATTAAAAAAGCAATCTGTTGTTTCATTCTGTCCATTTTGGACACCCTCTTTCTGCATTTTCCCGTATTTTATACAGGTTCTTATACTGCAGATTGTACCCTTTTCAGACGGTTGGTGCAACCCATTCTGCCGGATAAAATTACGATGCGATCTGCGAACTTTTCTTCTTCATTTCTCTTAAAACATCCCGGCAAGCACCACACTGGCTGCAATTCCGGCAAATGTAGCAATCAATGCTCCCGGTAGTGTATACCTGCTTTTTCTTACTTTTGCAGTCATAAAATACACGCTCATCGTATAAAATATTGTCTCCGTACACGCCATACTGATGGATGCAATAAGTCCAATTCTTGAATCTGTTCCATACTCTTTATACAAATCCAGTAACAGACCTGTTGCCGCTGATGATGAGAACATCTTCACCACCGTAAGCGGTACTAATTCCCCAGGAAATCCAATATGATCCGTCATACTTCCAATCCGCATACCTATCGCTTCCAGAAGTCCTGACGCCCTCAGAATGCCTACCGCTATCATCAGAGCCAGCATTGTCGGCATGATTTTTATTACGGTCTGAAATCCGCTGTTTGCACCCTTAATAAAGCTTTCATATACATCCACATGTTGGGTCACTCCATAGCACACAATTCCCAGAATAATAACCGGAATAATCATATCTGAACAAAATAAAAAAAGTCTCATATTACCGCTTCCTGTCCATAATTTTAAAATAAACAATCCCCGCCAAAGTACTGATACTGGTAGCAATAATCCCCGCCCCTACAATCGATGCCGGATTCACACTTCCATACTGGCTTCTATATGCAATTACATTTACCGGTATCAACTGAAGTGATGAAATATTTAAGATCAGGAAGTTACACATTTCATTACTTGCAATGCCTTTCAGGCTCCTTCTGCTCTCTTCGAGCTTCGCCAGTTCCTCCATTGCCTGAAGTCCCGCCGGTGTAGCTGCCCATCCAAGTCCCAGTATATTGGCAATAATATTAGTCGTAATATGTTTATTGGCCGGATGATTTTTCGGTAACTGCGGAAACAGAAAATGTATCACCGGTTGCATTTTCCCGGACATTTTTTCTACCAGTCCGGCGTCTTCTGCAATCTGCATCAGTCCACACCAAAAGGCCATTACTCCAAGCATCGTAATGCATAGAGTAACAGCCTCCTTTGATGAATCAAGTGCAGCATTGGAAATATCAGATACATTTCCGGTAACCACACTGTACAATATTCCGGCTATAATCATGCTCGACCATAATATATTCAGCATCTCATCACCAGTTTTGTTCATTGCTTCATATATATGTCCGTCAAAGCAGATTATAACTATTCTCTTCAACTTTATTCAAAATAGTCATAAATTCATCACCGGTTATGGTCTCTTTTTCATACAGAAACTGTGCAAGTTCATCCAGTTTTTTCCGATTCTCTGTTAGAATATCCTTTGCCTTTTCATGCTCTTTTTTAACCAATTCTACAACCATCCGGTCAATCTCTTTCTGGGTATCGGCAGAACATGCAAGAGACGCATCTCCGCCCAGATATTGGTTGTTAACAGTCTCCATAGCAACCATATCAAAGTCTTCACTCATTCCGTATCTCGTAATCATCGCCCTGGCAAGTTTGGTTGCCTGCTCTATATCATTGGATGCTCCTGTGGTAATCTGTCCGAAAATAATTTCTTCAGCTGCACGTCCTCCGGTAAATGTAGCAATCTTATTCTCAATCTCTTCTTTTGTCATCAGATATTTATCGCCCTGTTCCACCTGCATCGTATATCCAAGTGCACCGGATGTCCTTGGAATAATTGTAATCTTCTGCACCGGAGCAGAATTTGTCTGCTTTGCTGCTACCAATGCATGACCAATTTCATGATAAGCAACTACCAGCTTTTCTTTGGTAGAAAGTACCGCATTCTTTTTCTGATATCCGGCAATAACTACTTCTATACTTTCTTCCAGATCTGCTTCTGTTACAAATTTTCGATTATTTCTTACTGCACGCAGAGCAGCCTCATTTACAATATTTGCAAGCTCTGCGCCGGAAGCTCCAGCTGCCATTCTGGCAATTGTATGAAAATCCACATCCTCCGCAATCTTAATTTTCTTGGCATGTACTTTAAGAATTTCTTCTCTTCCCTTCAGATCCGGCAGTTCTACCGGCACTCTCCGGTCAAATCTTCCTGGCCTTGTAAGTGCCGGGTCAAGAGATTCCGGACGGTTCGTTGCTGCGAGGATAATGACTCCGTTATTTCCTTCAAAGCCATCCATCTCTGTAAGAAGCTGATTCAATGTCTGCTCCCTCTCATCATTGCCGCCAATCTGTCCATCTCTCTTTTTACCAATCGCATCAATCTCATCGATAAATACGATACAAGGAGCCTTTTCTTTTGCCTGGCTGAACAAGTCTCTCACTTTAGATGCACCCATTCCGACAAACATCTCTACAAATTCGGATCCTGACATAGAAAAAAATGGTACATTCGCTTCACCGGCAACAGCTTTTGCTAACATTGTTTTACCGGTTCCCGGAGGACCTACAAGGAGAACTCCTTTTGGCATAGATGCTCCAACTTCTGAATATTTCTTCGGATCATGCAGATAATCGACGATCTCAGCCAGACTTTCCTTCGCCTCATCTTCACCTGCTACATCACTGAAATGAATGCCTTCCGTAGACGGTACATAAATCTTTGCATTACTTTTACCCATACCAAATGCCATAGCATTTTTACCGCCCATCTGTTTTTGAATCTTTCTGCTAAAATACTGTCCCAATGCGATAAATATTACTAACGGTAATAATCCTGTTACCAGAAAATTAGTCATTGGTGACATTGTCTGCTCAATATTCTTCTCAAATTTTGCTCCTGATTTGTATAACCTTTCGGTAAGTCCCGGATCGTTCATCGTACCCGTCTTATATATTTTTTTCGTATCCTTGTCCGTAAATATAATCTGGGAATCTTCTACCTCTACCGCTTCGATACTCTTATCCTCGATCATAGCCATGAATTTGCCATAATCGACTTCTGTCACCTGATGTTTCTGTATGATTGGTGTCACAAACAGATTAAACAACACTATGACTATTAATACAATTCCATAATAATATATCAACGGCTTCTTTGGTGATTTTACTTCTTTCATATTATTCTATGCCTCCTTTTCTTCCAAACGCAACTGCGCATCATTTGCTTTCATCACGGAAAGTAACGCATAATCTGACGTCTGCATTGCAAAATCCATCATATATTCTGCCAGAAGTGCTGCTTTCTCAGCATCAAATTCATCCAATGAGCTGGCTTCTGACATTCTCTTCAAGTCCTTCTTAAGATCTCTGATAATGTTCTCTACTTCCTCATATGCCATTCCTATACGAAATGCTACTTCTGATTTACTGTAATGAAGTTTCTGCTTTAACTGTTGATCTTCTTCTAATATAACTTTATTCAGAGAATCTAACTGCTCCTTCAACTCGTTCTGATCAGCATTTTTATAGCAAACCATATAATGATGAAATTGATCTACTTTATCTTCTAATTCTTTTAGCTTTACCGGATTGATAACATCATTCATACATTTCTCCCCTTCTTTCTATTACACATCTTAATAATTTCTCTTTTCCATTTCAATTACCACTATTTTTCCCTTGTATAGACAAAACCGCCAAAGTGTAAAACACTCTGGCGGTCTCTGATAAATATCAATTCATTATTTTATATTAAATATACGATTATGGAATAATTTTACCTCCCATAAGCAGATTAATTTCATGTACAATATGATCAAGATTCTCTGAATCCTCGTCTGTCCAGTTTCTCAATATTCCGGTTATAGCTTCACAGTGATATCTTACTACAAGCTTCAGATCCCGATAAGAACAGTCTTGATACAGGTTCTTTTTTTCCACAATTCTCATAGACAGATGATAAATATGATCCCGGAGCATTTTTTCTAATTCCTGTCCATAATTCGTTTGCATAGTCTTATCCATATACGGCTTGCTTTCGAGAGCTATAAGGAAACACCTCTTTAATACTTTTTCTTCATCCTCCTGTTCAAATATCTCCTTTTCTAACTGAGAGGATGCCTGATCCAGTATCCATTTAAGTAAATCCGGGATATCCTCAAAATGGTAATAAAATGCCTGTCTGGTAATCTTACATTTATCCACAATTGCTTTAACCGTCAGTTTCTTTACTTGATCTTCAAATAACAGTTCTCTAGACGCTTCCGCAATCTGCTTCTTCATATCCTTTTCCATGGCATCCTCTGTCCTTTCTTTTCCGTCAATTATTATATTAGGATAGCATATAGGATACCGTTTTCGCAACTTTAACACTTTTATATTTTTTCTACATCTACATCTCTCTTTTTAAGTAATAAATATATCACCTCCCGAAAAAGTGCATAACTCACAGAAGCAATCGGAATAAATATTAACATTCCAATTATACCCATTAATCGTCCTCCAGTCGTTACAGCAACCAGTACCCATATAGAAGGTAATCCGACCGAATTACCTACTACCTTCGGATAAATCAAGTTTCCTTCAATCTGCTGTAAAACCAGAAAAATGATTAAAAACAAAAGCACTTTTGACGGACTCTCAATAAATATCAATATCATCCCTATTGCACATCCTGCAAATGCACCAAATACCGGAACTAATGCTGTGACTGCTATTACTGCACTGATCAATAACGCATACGGCATTTGAAATACTAACAGTGCGACTCCAAACATGCAGCCAAGTATCAATGCCTCCATACATTGTCCGGTAAGGAATCCTGCAAATGTATGCCCACTCAGCTCCAGAACTTCAATCACAGCATCTGCTTTTCCTTCTGGAATCAATGCATACAGTACCTTTTTTCCTTGTATAGACAGTCTTTCTCTCTGCCATAAGATATAACATCCGAACACAAATGCAATAAAAAATGTTGTAATGCCTTGAGCAATTCTATGAATCACCTCTGCCGCTGATCCAATTATCTGACCTGTTCTATCGCCAAGCATCTCGATTCCAATCTTAGTCAGTCTATTCCAATCAAATTCCATTTTGTCAATATAACGTAATATTTCCTCATTTCCATCAAAAAAAGCTTTGCTCTTCTTCTCCACTCCACTCAAGAAAAACCGCATACTATCTTCCAAATGCAATATTGCACTTCCCAGTTCCGGTAACAGAAAAAGTAAAAATATATTAATAGCAACCAACACACATGTAATCACAATCACTATACTAATGAATCTTGCAGATTTTTCTATCCATTTTCTTTTCTTCTTTAATAATTTTTTCTCTATGTAACTTACAGGAATGCCTATTATAAATGCAATCGCTCCCCCTATAAGAAATGGCGTGATCACATCAAGTATCCAATGAATACTCTGAAATACAACTTCATATTTCCATATACATAAGAATATTATCGCTGTAAATACAATTAACTTTTTAATTTCCCGGACAATATCCTTTTCCAAATTCATAAAATCCTCCAAAAAATATCGGCAAGAGTAACTATTACATAACAGTTATATTCTTGCCGATATCATTCTTAATTATTCTTCATTATCTTCAGATTTCATAGATTTTTTGCTGGAGCTGGATTTTTCATCTGTTGAGTTGTCGTCAGATTTCTTTTTATTTGAACTTTCTTCTCTTTCTCTAAATACACTCAGTACCGATTCTTTAATACAGTTAGCATATGCTTCTGCTCCTGTCGGAACTAAATGCATATCATCTAAATCAAAATATTCAGGATGATCAAGACTTGCTGTATACCAGTCTATCAAATATGTATTATCATTATTTTCTACAAAATCTCTTATTTCTTGATTGTTTTCACTCTCGTAATCTTCAGTAGGGGCATGAATCGTAATCAGAAAAAGTGGTTTATCGCCTGCTTTTTCTCTCATTGTCGCGAGCGTATCATACATTGGTCCATTTGTACCTAATGCAAAGATTACTCCATCTCCATCCCATCTATTACTATCAATATAATTCTGATATATATCACAGCCTGTTAACGTAGATCGTCCGATTTCAGTATCACTGATACTATTAGGAAGTACTTTGTAGAAGTAGTCCGTAACATCTAAAGTAATAGAATCGCCAATTAACAGAATATTCAAACTATCCAATAATTCTTCATCTGTCATTTCGCTCTTCGAATCTTCTCTATTTTTATCCTTCGATGCTTTCTTTTGTTCTTCAAGCTTTTTCTGCGTTAACTCACTCGTTTCATTTGCCTTTTTCTCTCTTTTAGCTACCGCGTCTAGAGTCGACTTCTTTGGTACAAATATCATACACAAAATTAAAGTCGCTCCAACTATTATTGCAAATGACATTACTTTCATACTTCTTCTTGCGACCTGGATCTGTCTTTTGCGTTCTCTTTTATTAGTCGGCTCACTATTGATAATATCAATATATTCACCGATAATTCCATGACGAATAGGTGTCTCAATAAATCGATAAGATAATTCTGCCAAAACAACACTCAGCACAATCTCAATCAGCATAATCCACCAGGCAGACTTCTTACCGCCGCTGATCAAAATAATAATTGGATAATGCCACAAGTATATACTATAAGAACGATCTCCTATCCATTTCAATGCATTATGACCAAGAATCTTGTTTAGCATACTTTTGCTCACAGTTACTGCATACACAACAAATGCTACAAGTAAAGATACAATTGCCTGACCTCCATAATATAAGAAGCTGCTGTAGGAACTAATAAATATCATCATACATGTAAGAATAACCAATGATATGCTTCCTATTAATGCCCATATCTTTCTTGGTAATCTTACTTTAATAATACGATATTCCAGCTGAATAGCAGCTAATGCTCCAATCAGAAGTGCAAATGCCCTTGTATCTGTTCCATAGTAGACTCGGCTAGGATCTCCATTCGGATTATACAATACAGCCATCAAAATCATTGACACAACCGCTAATAGCGCTGATAAACTAGCAAATACTTTACCTCTTTTTTTTCTTTTTCTAAACACTCTGGAGAGTAGCAAAAGTAATATAGGATAAATCAAATAAAACTGTGTCTCTATTGCGAGTGACCAACAATGCGTAAATGGAGACGGTGCTCCTGCTGCTTCAAAATAAGATACCTTATTAAATATCTGCCACCAGTTATTGAATCCTAGAACAGAAGCAACAAAATCTTTACATCCTTTTGTAAAAACGACTCTGTTAACTACTGCACTTACGAATATAATTACTACTGCCATTGACAAGACTGCCGGAATTAATCTACGGATTCTTCTAACCCAGAAATTCTTCAGATCAATTGTATGTGTTTCCTCAATCTCTGTAATTAATATTCTTGTTATTAAAAAACCTGACAGTACAAAAAAAACAGTCACTCCTAATAAACCGCTCTTGGCAATTGGAAGTTTTAAATGATATGCCAACACCATAACTACAGCTAATGCACGTAATCCATCTAACCCTTTGATATATTTAGTTTTATTTCCCATTCCTTGTTCCTCTTTAGTATTTTATAATGCTTTTAACTCTCATTTTTTATTATAACACACTTCATATCCTGTAACATATAGAAAAGGCGTAAACCCTATCGAATATAGCAGTCTACGCCTCTCTCATCCCTCATGAGCGTGCGGGGATTCGAACCCCGGACAACTTGATTAAAAGTCAAATTATCCAAACGCCCTCTATTTATTGAATTCGCACCGTTTCTAAGGTCCCATCTGAGACACAAATGAGACATGTTGAATCTTACCATATTTCTGGTGTCGTTGTCAACTGCTGCCATTTCTTCTTTTTTTGCAGTCTATGCTTTCTTTTTAATAAGCACAGCCCCATCCAGAATCTCCAACGTGACAGTTCTGTCTTCCGGTGTTACTCCTAATGTTTTAATAGCGTCTGCTGGAAGGGATATCCGGCAAGTATATGCGTTCTTGCTTGCGTTTCCACCAGCTTTCCCAAACATGATATTCCTTTCAATCTCTCTCATTGGCTTTCCTCTTTTCCAGGTGTTTATTTCTTCCGATTTCGTAATATAATATCATGCTCTGTTGGATCGGTTTTTCCATCAGATCTTTAATGTCGTCTGGAGATATAAGATTCATCAGCTCTCCCATTTTTTCATCCAGTGTTTTAGTTGCTCCGATTTTTATAGCTCTTGGATAGAGCAACATCAAGCACCGGAACGGAAATCTGTAAGACGCATCTGAATAAACATCTCCCTTAGCTCCGTTAAGGATTTTAAGTACTTCGTAGTAAGCCTCTCCGCATAATTGTGCTATTTCTTTTGTGTACATTTCTTTTCCTCCTCTTCACATGGTAGACACTTCCATCCTTTGTACGTTGTACTTCCGTAAGTTCCGCCCTTCATCGCTCTCTTGGCTCCAGATAATCCAGATCTAACATTGTTAAATTCCCGGCTGTCTGGTTCGCATCCAAACAAATCACGGCAATTTTCTCTGAGCCAAAAATTCAGCGAATGGAATTTATATTCTGCTCCTTCTGGAGAAATCAAATGCCAATCTATTGCATTGACATTCGTTTCAAACCTTCCACTTTTTAGGCTTTTCTTTGCAGCCTTCGTTCCAAGCTTAAGGTTTTCTGTTTTTCCTCGTTCCGCAATCCTTCTTTTGCTCTCTTCGCTCCATAAATTCTTCTTCCCTTCGTGAGTTTCTTTCTTTCGGATTCTGCTACATTCTTTTGAGCATGTCACTTTTTTGGCACTTGGAGGACATTTAAATTCCGTTCCGCACACCACGCATTTTTTTATCATATTAATAACATGGGGACTTCTTTGTAAGTTCCCATTCCTCCCCGAATCTTTTTTTGTGTTCTTCCGCGTAAACATCAAAGAACTCTTGATCTGACGACAAACTAAGCTGATAAGCCACATACTCTCTCAATTCATCATCCATCAGCGACATTGCTATGTCCATATCAATTTTAACTCCATGGCTATTTTCTACATAATATTTCTTGTCTTCCATCGCGCCCTCCTTATGACCAGTGCTCTTTTCTTTCAATAATATCGTTCCTTATATTATCTGGCATATCTTTCAATCTCCGGATATCATACCCTTTTTCTACAAGCTCATCGTAAACGTCTGCAGGTGTTACTTCTTCAGCTGTTTTATTTTTGCTTTTTACAATTGCTTCTAACGCTTTCTGGCAAATCTCTTTTGCGTCTTCTTCTTTTTCTTCTTTTTTTGGCACGTATACAACGATCGTTTTCTCTGTCTTGTCGTAGCTTCCTGCCTTTGTTTTGCAGCCTGCGTAATTCTCTTTATACTCTCTGTAACTCATTACGACTTCTTCGCAGTTCTCTGCGTTTTCTTCATTCATTTTCTTTTTATAGCATTCATGGCAAAGCCCACTTTTTCCAAAGTATCTAATCTTTCTTTCTCGCTCCTCTGCTTTTCCGTAAATCTGTACTTCTTCTGTATGTCCACAGCTAAACTCTACACTATATTTCATTGCTTTGTCCTCCTGCTTTCCTTTGATGATTTTATTATATGCTATTGGTGTCCAATAGTCAACAGTTTTTTAGTTTTTTGCAATAAAAAAGGGGCGATTTCTCGCCCCTTGCAAAATTATATATATTCCATTCGCTCTCAATGGTTTTTAGAATGTTTTCTTCGCTGTGAGAATTTCCAGTCCAGCTTTCCACGCTGCCGGTCCTACTTGATTCGGATCTTTCGTGATTCCTTTTGCTTTTTCTAATTTTTCTGTCTTTTCTTCTGTATCATCTCCAAATGAACTATCTACTGCGGTGTTATATCCGGCGGCGCACAGGATCTGCTGCCATACTCGCACTGCTGATCCAGTCATTCCTTTCTTTAATATAGGCATACTTGCATTCACGGTTATTTTCCCTCCTGTTCCGCTTGATGTGCCAGTTAATTCTCCTGCGTACTTTCCATCTTCTACGTTAGTTGCTGTGTGCTTCGCATCATTCAGCAGAATGTCACCACGTTTCAGATAGTCTGGGCTCTTTAGATACTTTGATGCTGTTAGAATTTCAAATCCAGCATTCTTCAGAGTATCTCTCATGTACCAGGTGCTTGTGATTGGTACATTCTTCAGCGCTTCAATACCTAAGAGATATCCTACTGCCTTGACATTCGCCATCACTCCAGCTGAGCAGTCTTCCTCACATGGTACGGTTATCTTAGATGGATCATATCCGACCTTCTGGAGCTGCGACCAGTATGTAACTCTTTCATCTTGGTCATACCCGATTTTGTCATTCTTCGCCGCTTTCACGGCAAGCTCTGCAATCAGTTCTCTGACCTTCGAATTCGGATGTCTGATCACGCAATTCCACGGTCTGTCATACCAGGATCTCAGATACCATTCTGTGCCGATCTGATCCCCAGCTTTTCCCCCGCGATAACCGCCATTCTCATCATGACCACTATTTGATATTAGACTCATATTTTCTCCTTTCCATACAAAAAGAGCCCGGATCTCTCCAGGCTCAATCATTTTCATTATAAGCAAGCGATTACTCGCCCTCACTACACTCCGGCAATCCAGTAGCTACACTGGTCAGCAGTGACAGGATTCCTGCCAGCACTGACGCTGATACCACAAGCTTCGCATCCACCTGGTTAAGCACTGTCGCTGTGCCAATCGTTGCAACTGCTGTCTGCGCTACTGTCTTCACGGCTCTGATACCGGCGCATTTTGCCCATTTCTTCCAATCTTTCATTAATGTCCCTCTCTTTCTTCAAACAATTCGTCCAGCCTATGATGCGCTGATTTCGTAGACTGTTCTACTACTACCATACGTTCCACAAGGTTGTTATGTTTCTTTACTTTTTCCTCTAACTGCTCAATCCGGTATGTGGTCAGTTTGTTGGCCGTCATGATTCCGGCCAGGCTGCCGACCAATGTTCCGATGAGTGAGCAGATAGCAACTGCTACTTCTGGTGCCATATATTTGTTCCTTTCCTAATTTTCTGTATAAAAATAAGACCCGAAGGTCTTGCTCGTATCTCCATGTATTCACCTCTGCTAGTTCACTAAAGCCCCGTTTAGCGAATTTCTTTATTGCCAATATCCATCAACTCATTGTACTGCTCCTCAGTAATCCTGCCCGTGGCGAAGAAAATGTCAATCTTATTCTTCAGATCTTCTGTCAGACCGTTTCTTTCCTTTAATTTTTTCAGTGTCTTGTATAACATAATCATACCTCCAATTCTGTAAGTGCTACTGCGTACTCACTGTTCACATAGGCTTCTGCTGATTGTATATCCATGTCGTAGATGTAGTCTCTAGTGTCTCCTAACTGCTGTTTTACATAATTCCATCCATTAGCCATGCTAATCGGGTAGTTAAATACTGTATATCCGTCTAACTGGTCGGATGTGACGGAGATGTTGGTTACTGGGTAGTTGGTGACAAGGGTTCGCAATTTAGCTTGTATATCCCCCGGAAGAGGCTCAAATATAGCATCTTGCAATCTGATATACATATCTACATCTATGGCTTTAGCAATTAATTCAGATTGTGAATAACCAATAATATGCTTTATATAGTACAAGATATTATTTGTTCCTTTATTATTTTGCAAAAAAGTAGCCCGTGTAAAATTAGATATCAAAGTAAGTTTTCTGGAGTCTCCTACGGGATCCACATTGTAATATGTAACATCAGATATGCCTTCTACATTTTTCCATCCAGGATACTCCTCGCTGTTATTCATAGTTTTTGTATTCGTATGGATTTCTCGAATATTTCTTTCGATGCCAAATACACCGTCTTTTTCCACAACTCTATCCGCAATATACTGCTGACCGTTAATCGTTACATTGCCGCCAGATGCTACTGGGATGGCGTTGAGAGTGTAGGGGAGCTGGACGGATTGCTCGGTGTATGGTTCATAATATGTAGCTTCTGAACCCATTTCCAACTGGACATCATATACTTTATCTCCTGCAACGCTTTCATATAAAATAAAGCCTACCTTTTCTACATCTCTTTTGGGAACAAAATTAACAAAATTCTTGTTTGTAAAAATAATGTTATTGCTTTCACCATTCGTGTATCTTAAGCATACAAATTTAGGACTTGAAATACTAACTGTGGTTTTTAATGAAAATGTATAAGCATTATTCGCTTTTAAAAGCAACGGTCTAGCGCCAACAGATTTCATTGTTATGTCTACTTGCATATTATCTGCTGTTGCTATATATGTTCCATTTTTTTGTTCGACGTTTCCTAATGATAATGTTTTAAAATTATCCCATAAATTTTTTCCACACACCTTCATAGTCGGATTCACCACTCTTTTTATTTCCTGCGGATAATCTGGGTTCGGGGATGGCTTTCCACCAGTATAAGGCTCGTAAGATTCATCTATACTAGATGCTAATTGAATCATAGGATAGATTGTTTCATCTACTGTTAAACCTTCCTGTATTGCAATATAACAATAGATTTCATTGTGCCCTTCTGTGATCGTGAATGTTCCTTCGTTTTTTGCAGAAGTTACACCATTGTTCACAACTACATCACACCCTCTTCTCCCTTTTGTAACTAGCTTATACGTTCCACTTGCAAGTGTTAAACGTTTGCCGTCACGATTCGAATATAAATTGTAATAAGCCATCCCTGTGGCAGATCCACTAACATTAATGCTTCCATCCTTATTATCCGTGAACATTATGCCTTGAGACGTTTTAGTTGTTTCTATATACGGATATTTCAATAAATTCTTACCAGTAGTTGTAAATTGGCTTGACCTCCCATATATTATCATATCTTGAATCTTGCCATTGTCAGAATCGGCAAGATGAGTTTCGCCCTGATTCGATGCGTAAAATTTGGTGATTTTCTTGTCCTTGACTTCCTCTAAATCTTCATTTAGCAAACTAATGTCATCTTTATTCTTTCTAATCTGCTCAATATTTTCTTGTATCTGCTCAGCACTACCTATCTGATCTTTCAACGATGCATCTATGGTGTTCGCCTGTTCTATTGTAGTGTCTAGTGTTGACTTCTGTTCTCCGTCCGAACTGATAGAATTGTCTAACTGTGTCTTTGCTTCTCCGGCTTTTCCAATTGATGATTCCAGCTCTTTCTTCTCGATCCCTGCACTGTTGATCATATCAGAGAGCTCAGACTTCATTGTGTTGGCATTCTCGATATTTTCCGAAATACCATCTGTCACACGCTTGATCTCTATAAGCGTCTCTTCTGCCGATGCTGCGCTTTCCGTCGCAGAGCTTGCAGCATTCTCAGCTCGTTCGGCCGATGCATTGACCGCTACGACTGTCTCCCGGAAAAGGTCTGGATCCGTCTCTGGATCTTCCGCTGGAGAGGTTGGTTTACTTCGCACTCTAACCGGGATTGTGATCTCATACTTTGTATTTCCAGAAGTCTCATCTGTCAGATAGATATAAGCATAGATCCGGTAATTACTTGTCGCACTGTGTGTCAGTAATTCGTCCGGGATCTTTGCCTCTGTAACTCCATCCACCGTCGTGCCGACTCTGGATAATGTCTCTCCTGATTTCTCATCCAGCGAAAACTGCACTTCCACTGCCGGTGGAAGCTCCGGACCTGTGATCCGGAGCACCTGACCGTAATCATACTGCCATACCCCCAGCGTGGATGCGTATCTGGAATCTAATTTTACAGATACGATATTGTCCATACTACTGCTCCTCTGTTACAAGTTCTTCCATTCCCGAATCAATCAGAACCTCTTTTACCTTATCCTTTAAGAGTCTCGGTACCTGTGCGTAGGTCTTCTTTTCTAATATAATCTGCTGTGCCCATAACATTGCAATCATTTCTTTACCTCCTGAATTTTGTAATAATATGAATAAATTTGTTAATAAAGTTACCATTACTGATATACCAGCTCGGACATTTCAAGAATGCATCCCTGAAGCATGTCAACAGTCTTTTTCAGCTCAGCATTCTCTGCCGTAAGGGCTTCTATCTTTTCTGCCGGTGTCTCACCAACCTTATAAAGAATCACGCCAGTAATGCCGGCTGTGTACTTCACAATGGCATCCATGTTGGTGTAATTCTCATACTCTCCCAGTGTGGACTCACGCTCTTTCACAACCATCTTTTTTGTCTTGGTCTGATCAGAAAACATGGTTTTCAAATTTTCCTCTGATGCTGAGATAGTCTTGATCAGAAGCCCTCCATCTGACTGAATGTCCGCAGACTGGATAACCAGTTCTGTGGCATCATTAAATACGAGTTTCATATCACTCCTTTCCGGAGTGGTTCTTAATTAAATGGCAAGATTGCAGATAAAATGTACCGCGCA
>NZ_QUDV01000026.1 GCF_003477705.1 Dorea sp. AF36-15AT | reverse complement strand
ACCCGGTACCGTAATCTTCATTTTTCACATTGCAAAGCATCGTTTATGATGATATACTATTCTAAACGAAAATGCTTTCACCATTCATACACGGAGGTATTTTCTTATATGACAACAGCTACATCCTTGCAGCCAGGCACGCTACTACTACAACGTGAAATTTACCTGAGTATTCTAAAAGACCTCACTATCATGGACGATATTTTTATGCGCAACGTTCTAAAAGACAGTGCCTGTACAGAATACATATTAAAGGTCATTATGGACCAGGATAATTTAAAATTAGAAGACCAGATCCTTCAGGCGGACTACAAAAATCTTCAAGGACGTTCTTCCATACTTGATTGCATAGCCTTAGATAATTCCGGCAGAAAATATAACATTGAATTTCAGAATGCAGACAGCGGTGCCTCTTTGAAAAGAGCCCGCTATCACGGTAGCTTAGTGGATGCCACCACATTGGAAACTGGTCAGGTTCCTAACGATCTACCTGATACCTATATCATTTTCATTACGACAAATGATACCCTTGGATTCAATCTACCAAT
>NZ_QUDV01000025.1 GCF_003477705.1 Dorea sp. AF36-15AT | reverse complement strand
TCAGAACTCAAGGCTGCTTTTTCGTTTACACCAACTCCGATTGTTTCCTTAACAGTTTGGAGAATTGAGAAAATCGAAGTTTGTGATGGTAGATAATATGGAATGGTTTAATGTTTTTGGGCTGATTTTTATTGCAGTCATTATGATACCCAATGTTGTATTTGCGATTAAGTGCAAAGATGGATTTGATAATAAGTGGAACAATAAATATGTTGAGGTCACAGAACAAGTAGGGAGATTGGGTTGTTTCGGATTCATGATAATCAATGTTCCGGGAACTTGGTTCGGGTGGTGGTCTGACGAAGCATTTGCACTATATCTGATTGTAGATACCATATTGGTAATGCTTTATTGTGCTATTTGGATTATATGTTTTAAGAAAAACAGCGTTTTCAGAGCATTAGCACTTTCTATTATTCCTTCAATGTTGTTCTTATTTAGTGGGATTATGAGTAGGTCAGTGCTATTGATTATTGCATCAGTATTATTTGCACCAAGTCATATTGTGATTTCATATAAAAATGTAAAATGATATTTACAAATTCCAGTTGAACAAAATCGCTGCGCGATGGTCTGCCAAGGCTGTGGCGCAGCTTT
>NZ_QUDV01000024.1 GCF_003477705.1 Dorea sp. AF36-15AT | reverse complement strand
GTCGGGTGCTTTTGTTATGCGCTTTTATATAGTAACTATTAACTTTAGATTCAAAGGAGTGGTTCTTAATTAAATGGCAATAAGCCAAGCTTTTTTCACCATGAATTGTTGTGGTCCGGCAAGTTGGCTAGCAAGAAAACAGCCACAGGAATGTCGCCAAATTGGAGCAAGTATACTTTGTTTGTATGCCGATTTGATGGCGGCGTATCAATGGCACTTGGGATTCGCTGTAAGGACGACAGCTCAAGCGGCTGGAAAGACTGGATCCGCTTTATTGGCGGTAACGATTCCGGATCTGCCACGGATGTTTATGTGGCATCCGTTATGATTTCCGGAGATACGATTACCGCTTCTGGCGTCGGATCGCATGCTTTGACATCCACTGGATGTCCTGGCGTAGATAGGATTATGTGTGAGATCTACGGTATTATTTAGTCAGATCTGCAATCAATCATTGCATATAAGAGATGTGCAGATACGAATCCACTACCATATGCCCATATAGTTACATTTCCATCATCTTTTACTTGTTCGGCAGATATATTAATTGCATTAATGGTCGCAGTGCCGCTTAGGTACACCATAGAAACAATTGGAACTGTACCAGCGAATTGCTTTCCGACATTAATTGTAGCGTACATCCAATGCGTGTCGTAATATTTCAATAACACTTTTGCGCGGTACATTTTATCTGCAATCTTGCCATTTAATTAAGAACCACTCCGGAAAGGAG
>NZ_QUDV01000023.1 GCF_003477705.1 Dorea sp. AF36-15AT | reverse complement strand
GTCGGAATCGGAGCGGGGATCTTACTTACGAATGGTATCGTAAAATGGCTGGAAAATATTTTTATGTATGAACAACCGTTGGTGGTGGAGCTTACGTTTGGAAGAATCATAACATTTGTGTTCTGGGGATTTCTGATGATATTTCTGGCGTGTCTCTTTCCGGCATGGAAAGCTGTCCATACCTCCAGTATGGAGCTGATCACACAAACTTATGAAGTAGATACAAAAATGCGTACTCGAACCAATCTGTTGAAAAAGCGGAAGCTATTTGGCACAGTGGGAATGCTGGCATTTAAGAATATGTGGGTTCGCAGGAAAAGCTATATTGCAAACAGTATATTGCTGATATTGACTTTTTGTGTGATTTTGGACGGCATGGCTGTAATGCGTGGAATCAATAAAGAGTATTATCCGGTAGATGATAGAGACCGTGAGGAACTGAACCTTTGGACAGAACTCTATACGATGGATGATGATAAGATTATGGAGTTTTACGAAAAAGTAGCAGCATTACCGGAGGTGACTTCCATATCGCTAGAGCGCAATCTGAATATTAGTGCTGTGCTACTGGAACCAGAGCTGATTCAGGATGATTTGCAGAAGGTTCCGTTTGAGGTGTCTACAGAAGTTGGATTTACATGGGCAGATGAACCATCACAACTTAGAGAATATCATGATATGAACTCAGGTGATTGGATAGAAGGTATTTATTTACGAACAATGATCGTGGGGTTAGATGATCAAATCTTTCAGGCATATGTGAAAAAGGCAGGATATAAAGTTCCAGATGATACCACAGACGAATATCAGGTGTTAATTGAAGATCACGAGGAAGTCCGGACATTAGAAAAGATCTGTCAACGCAGTATATTGAAGGCACAGCCAAACAGTGAATTTACTTTTTGGTATAGCCGATATGGAGATTTAGGGGTTCTTTCATGCAACATGTATCACCAACAAGATGAAATACGAAAGGGAAGCTTTCATCTGATTGGAACAACACAGGAAACACCGCCGTATCCTTATTATTCTGGAAAGCAGGATGATATTAATGGGTATCAAGAAGAGACGTTGGGATTCTGTCATATTTATATGTCTATGAGTGATTTTGAACGATTGTTAAAAGATCCAATGTATAGTGATATTTGTAGAGAACATCCTGAAGATACATACATTCTTAATTATACTAAGTATAGAAGTGTTGCTACTTATTTGAAATTTGATATTCAAAGGGAAAAGGCAGAGGAAAAGCATACATTTCTGGACTGGATTTTTGGCATAGATGGACTCTCAACACAGATACAGGAAGATGAGAGGATAAAGGGAAAAATTGAGAATATCGCACAGGAGGTGGGGCTGAAACAAAGTGCTCCGTTGATGTATGAGGTGGATGCAACTTTTGATGATGTGGACATTTCAAAGAGAAATACGTATGTCTTTAACAGCCAGTCGCTTTGGCAGAAAAATGAATACTTTCGTTCGCAAAAGTTTTTATTATTAATATTAGGATATGGATTGATGGCGTTGATCACGTTGTTGTCATTAACCAATAT
>NZ_QUDV01000022.1 GCF_003477705.1 Dorea sp. AF36-15AT | reverse complement strand
CCTGATACCTATATCATTTTCATTACGACAAATGATACCCTTGGATTCAATCTACCAATTTGTCACATTAACCGAACATTCGAAGAAACCGGGCAGTCTTGCCCTGATCAACTACATATCATCTATGTTAATTCATCTGTCCAGGATGATACTGCCCTCGGCAGACTTATGCATGACCTGCACTGTTCTGATCCTCATGATATGCATAGCGAAATTCTGGCACAACGGGTACTAGAACTAAAAGAAACGCAAAAAGGAGTTGATATTATGTGTGATAAATTAAATGAACTGATTGTAGAAGAAAGAAATGAAGGAATCTTAATTGGTGAAGCTCAAGGTGAAAAACGCGGTATCCTGCATACTCAAAAAGAAACCGCAAAAAATCTTCAGCATATGGGAATGGCTCTGGAACAGATTTCCCTGGCTTTGAATGTCAGTGTTCAAATGATTCAGGAATGGCTTTCTGCTGATTATATTCCAGCTAATTAAAAAGCAAAATCACCAATGCCCATTTTACCATTTTGCAAGATGGGCATTAGTAATTAATCCTACAAATTATAAATAACTTTCTGAAAATACATCCTCCAGCAAATACTTGTGAATCGCCTCCGCACATCCACCATGATCATTATCAACAACACTCACTTTACAGATATCTTTTACACATTGACGCGCATTTCCCATTGCAATAGAAAGTCCTGCAATCTTCATCATTTCTACATCATTATCGGAATCACCAACAGCAATAGCCTTGTCCAAAGACACCTGCAGAATCTCACAAATTCTTCGAAGCCCTACTCCCTTAGTCATATGCAACGGGCTTACTTCCAAACCAGTCTCTTCCGCATGTACCATAGTTACAGGCAATTGACTAATACGATCAAATAACTCATCCCGGATTGCCACACTTGCACAATATATATTCAGCTTTTCTACTGGAAACTTTTCTGCACGATAACTCGAACAAATATCCTCATGTAGTATCCCCGTCTTAAATTGCAGTTCTTTATAACGCTCTGCATAGAAATGTTCCATCCGCTTCACATCTTTGCGGGTTGATTGATTGTGACCATTAGATGCTACAATCACCATACAATCACTTTGCTCTACCATGTCGATTATCTCACTTACAACTTTCTCTGGAATGACGGTTGCAGACATAATAACTTTTTCTACCGAATCGTAAAGCAATGCTCCATTTTCACATATATAATATCGCACATCACGCAAGTCGCTTTCTTTATATAATTCTACCGCGCTAACCGCACGACCTGAACAAATAACTACCTTTTTTCCTGTATCTACAGCTTGAGAAATTGCTTTTCGCGATGATTCACTTACCGTATTATTGCTAGTTAACAATGTTCCATCCATATCAAACGCAATCAAATCATATTTATCCATATTGTTCTCCAATCACTGTACTATTTTATATATAGTTTATCACATTCTAGAATTTTCTTTTACCATCTTCTTATATTACACCTCTATTTAATTCACATAAATTATTTTTATTTTTCAACATAAAGTTCTTGATTAGTTCACATAGTTATGTTATATTGTTTCCACCCGGTACCGTAATCTTCATTTTTCACATTGCAAAGCATCGTTTATGATGATATACTA
>NZ_QUDV01000021.1 GCF_003477705.1 Dorea sp. AF36-15AT | reverse complement strand
TAAAGTGTACCCTTTGTCAAGGACACTATGACTTTTTCCTTTTCAGATTTCTATTATATATTTGTTTGTTGTGTAGAGGCATCAAAGTGATGCCTCTGATTGATTGTTTTCACCTTTTGCTTTAGGGATTATCAGAGGATAAATTCCTGTTGTCATATATTGATAATACTCAACAGGTGACAACCTTGCTAAGTCCCATTGATAACGTTCTGTATTATAGTATTCTGTCCAATCCCTAACTGCGTTTAATATCTCCTCATAGCTGTAGCACTCTGACAGATCCAGTTCGTCTTTCATATGACCAAAGAATGATTCCTGAGGAGCATTGTCCCAACAGTTTGCTCTACGTGACATAGACTGTCTCAGTTCATTATCCTTTAACAATTGGATAAATTTAATGCTGGTATAGTGGGAACCCTGATCGCTATGTATTAATGTTTCTGTGCTTAAATCAGTTCCATGTTTTTCTATTAACTGTTTTACTGTTTCTAATACAAAATCAATTTCTAATGATTCGCTGAGAACCCATGACAGCAGTTCCTTGGTACAGGCATCTATAATTGTTGACATATAGCACCGGGGTGCTTTTCCATTTATTATATACGTGATATCTGTTAACAGAATTTTTCTTGGTCCATGTTCCTCGAATTCACGGTTTACTATATTGGGTGCGGTATATGCAGTTGCCATTGCTTTTGCCATTCTCCGATAGGGATTTGCTTTGCGGATAGGACACTGTAAGTTATATTTCCTCATCAGCCGACGGATTTTTTTGATATTCATCACTATCGGCGGTTCCATGTGTAACAACCTCATATATATGCTACGGGCACCTTTATGATATCCTCGATACTGGTATGCTTTCAGAATCAAAAGAAAATCCTGTCTGTCCCGTTCCTCTCTTTCCATTCGCTGGTCTTCTGTTGAAAGATAATGGTAATAACCCGAACGGGATACTCCTGCAATTTCGCACATGGCAGCTACATTCAATAGATTATCGTTTTTTTGCAAAGTATCATAAATAATCTGATACTTTGCATGGGCTGGTATTTTCATTATTCCGGAGCCTCCGGATTTAACGATACAATTTTTTTTAGAAACTCAATCTCCTGATCTTTATATGCCAGTTGCATTTCTAAATATTTTATCCGATTTTCAGCCGACAGATATCCGTTGCAGCCCTGTGCATAGGTGTTAAGATCTCGAAAACCATTTCCCTTTTTTACTTCATTTCCAATCATGGTTTTCAGACCATTTATTCTGGAATCCCCCAGGATATTTGGATCTATCCCAAGAGTCGAAACAATCTCACGTGGAAGCCTGCCCTTTGACAGTTCCTCCCAAAACAGTTTTTTAAATTCTGCCGAGAAATGTACAATGCTCGGTGATACATCCAACACATATTTGCTATTTCTTAGTGTGAGCATTTCCTGTTCTGTAAACTTTCTGTTTGCCATAATTTCCTCCAATTCATTTTTATTTTAATATCAATCTGAATCGGAGTCAAAAATCGATTTTGTACAAAATAAAGGGGGGCATCAGAACCATGTCCAAAGTTAAGGGTTCCCTGTAAACTCATTGTATAGATTTAAGGGTTTTCATTAAAACTTACTGTCTAATGGTAAGGGTTTTAAAAACTCAAACTGTCCAATCTATAGGGTACATTTTA
>NZ_QUDV01000020.1 GCF_003477705.1 Dorea sp. AF36-15AT | reverse complement strand
ATATTTTCCAGCCATTTTACGATACCATTCGTAAGTAAGATCCCCGCTCCGATTCCGACCGGGATCCCAACGAGTCCTTCCAGTATTCCTTCCCAGTAAACCACACTAATCCTTTGAAATTTGCTCGCCCCGATACTTCCCAATGTTCCCAGATACCTTAGCTTTTCAAACGTAGAGATGGAATAGGCATTGTAAATCAACACACAGCCCATAAGCATCACCATTGCAACTATAACATTGATGATTCCGCCCACGCTCATACTGGTTTCGTCATTTAGACCATAGTATTCTAAAAGCTCTATATGATAGGTGATATTGTATTTTCCCGTTTCACGATAAGGAAGCCGTCGCCACTCTTCCTCCGGAAGCTGTTCCATACCGATCTTTTTGCCAATTTTCTGTGTTCTGGCAAACATACGCCAACTGACGTTTTTCATTTCAGCAGCCACACACAAGCCCGCATCCGGTTCGCATTCTTCGCATTCCGTTTCTGATACATTACATAGCTTTTTATTTTCTTTCAGGCTTTCATACTGTTCCTGATCCAAATCATGGAAGATCAAATGCCAGCTTCCCTGGTCTTCCCGTATACTCTCCCGGATCATTCCCATCAGAGTATTGGTAAAGAGCGAAATCGTTGTGAGAATGATCATCGTGCATGTAATTCCAAGGATGGTAGCTCTGGTACGCTTTTTATTCTTTTTCAGATAACGTAAAGTTAATTTATAAATAATTCCCATCTTTACACCCTCTTGTTATAAGAAGAGCCATGCTTCCCTGATATGCCTCTGCATCTAAGCCTAATATCTTCGCCGCCTCGCATATTCCGTATATACTGGAACCATTCATGTTCACTTTTTCTAAATCACGGATATATGACAGAGGAGCTTTCAACCCATAATACTCACATATTGTAGCTAAACACGCCACACCACAGTCTCTAACATCATGTTGATAAATTCCATGAAAGCGCAATTTCTCACCTCCGACTATCTTTTACTATCCGTCCATCTTCAATCACAAGAATCCTCTCTGCATGTTCTGCAATCTTCTCATCATGGGTGATCAGGAGAATCGTCTGGCCATATTTTTCATTCAGTTCGCGGAAAAGTTTGATAATCTCCCGGCTGTTCTTCTGATCCAGATTTCCTGTAGGCTCATCTGCCAGAATCAGTTTCGGTTTACTGATCAGTGCTCTTCCGATTGCAACTCTCTGCTGCTGACCGCCGGACAATTCGCTCGGAAGATGATTCACACGCTCTGTGAGGCCGAGTAAATCCAGTAATTCATCCAAATCTTTTCGTTCTGCCTGTCTGTGATCCAGGAGCATCGGCAGACATATATTCTCTTCCACGTTCAGTACCGGAATCAGATTATAAAATTGATAGATCTGACCAATCTCTCTTCTTCGAAAAGCAGTTAGCTCACGTTCTTTCATTTCATAAATGGACTGTCCGCCAATATATACCTTGCCGGATGTCGGTTTGTCAACGCCGCCCAGGAGATGAAGAAGTGTTGACTTTCCTGAACCCGATGGACCCAAAATCGTGACAAACTCTCCTTCTTCCACCGAAAAGGAAACGTGGTTAAGTGCAATAACCTTATTATCTCCAAAACCATATTCTCTTGTAAGATCTTCCGTTCTCAATACTTCCATCTTCGCGCCTCCCTTACTGGTTATCGTTACGAATAGATTCGATAATATTCAGATGTTTCAATTGTGACATTGCATATCTCACGGGTACGATCAGCAATAACACTGCAACTACAATCTGTATCGGCACCATATCCCATGGTATTTTCCATATAATAGTATAAAAAACTTCGTGATAGGTATCATACACCCCTAATAATCCAAGAAAACTTACCGGTATTCCAATCACACACCCGATAATCCCATAAAACCCTGCCTCTATGGATAACATCCTCTTCAGATCTTTCCGGGACATTCCCATAGACTGATAGGCGGCAAATTCTTTTCTTCGCATACGCATAGAAGTCGATATGCCTTGGAATATATTGGTTAATGACAACAACGTGATCAACGCCATCAATCCATATCCTAATATTAATAA
>NZ_QUDV01000002.1 GCF_003477705.1 Dorea sp. AF36-15AT | reverse complement strand
ATCTTCAGGGTTGTTGTCTATTGTTCAGTTATCAAAGTTCTTTGTGTTTGCCGCTCTCACGAGTCAGCTTTAATATAATACCATGTTTTCCCATATCTTGTCAACAACTTTTTTAAGATTTTTTAATTTTCTTTTTACCAGTTATTAACATTGGTATATATCAAAACGGAGAAAGAGGGATTTGAACCCTCGCGCCGCTATTAACGACCTACTCCCTTTCCAGGGGAGCCCCTTCAGCCTCTTGGGTATTTCTCCATACCGTTTCAAGCGCGAACAAATGATATTATAGTTGTGTCTTCTGGTTTTGTCAACAGTTTTCTTCCATTTTTTTACTTTACAGGAAAGCAATTTCCTGTAAAGTAAAAAAAACGGTACATAGTAGCATTCCCGCATCTACATACCGCTTTTCAGCTTCATAATGTATTATTCTCATATATGCCATCCAAGAGCATATAATAAAACATTTTTTACAATCCACTGTATCATCACAATTCCCAGTACAACGTAAAAATATATCCTTCTCAATTTAAAGCGCTTTATATTTGGTCGGAGTATCTTTTCACATGTCATGCCAATCCAAAACACGATCGACATTACCACGCCAGGCAAAACAGCCGGATGACATCTCAGGCTTCGCAACAGTTCCACATGCACTAACGCCTGCACCGCCCGTGTACCTCCGCATCCCGGACAGTAATATCCCGTCATTCGATACATATAGCATTCCGAGGCACTATACAGTTCGATATGGAAATATCGCATATACACTATCACCAGCGCCACCAACATATATAGCAACGTCAAGATCCTGTAACAAACCCACTCTGTTCTTTCACCCACATATTCCAACAATATCTGTCACCTCATACATTAAGGAGCAGACTCAGTCCCATCAGAATCCCAATCACAGAAAATGCCAGTGATATACACGATGTTATCACGCCAGTTAACGCCATCCCATTACCCGGTTTCTTCTTTAACGACAATATACCAAACACCAGTCCCAATATTGCCATAACCAACGTAAAATAAGGCACACAACACATCATAAGAAGTGCACAGATTCCACACACCATGGAAGCCACTGCCATCCCATCTTCTCCACCATCTTTTGCATTATAATTCATCCCCTGCCGGAAATTCTGTTCCTGCCGGAAGCTCTGGTTCTGTTGGTAATTAAAATTCTGCTGATAGTTCTGATTCATCTGCTCATTGGGATCTCGCAGATTATTCTGATATTCCAGCCGGTTCATCTGTCTAAGATCTTCTCCACAATGGCAGCAAAAATCTGCATTGTCTACATTTTCAAATCCGCATCGTCTACACTTCATCTTTTCGTTCCTGCTTTTTATCCTATTCCATCTACTTTACACTATTGCAGGTCTTGCCCATCCAGATCGATCATCGTCACTTTTTTTGTCTCCGGATCCACACTTACTGTACAATAATTATATGTATCTTCATCATACCAGCTATATGTATCAGAATATTCTCCTTCATATACATCGGATGCTTCTCCCCATTTAGCTTCCACATCGCTGATATCCATTCCAACCTGAATATTTCCAGGGAAGATTACTGTAAGACTACCATCTTCAACATCATACTCATCTACATATATCCCTGATACTTTACATTCTTTTATCGTCTTAGCCGAATCTGTTTTATTGGACACTATAAACATCAACGAATTAGCATTAGAATCCTGGAAATATACCAACTCATAATCATCTTTATTAATCACGTAGTCTTCTGATTTGTCATCCGTATCCAATGTAAGTCCAGTTTCTTCCAGCTTACTGACTTCACACGGAAATGTCACAACCGCATCATTAATCTGTACTGTATAACTCTTCCAGCTATCACCAAGGTCTTCATTGGCTGTAACCGGCTCTTTTGTAGTTTCTTTATCATCTGTCTCTGTTACATCATCTCTCGAATCTGTTGTATCTGCATCTTCGTCCAGCATGTTTTCAACCGTCTGAACCGTCGTGGAATCACTGATATATCCTGTTGCAAAGAGCCCGACACTTGCAATCAACCCACCAACAGCACCAACAATCATAAAAATCTTTGCTTTCTTAGCTGCTGCTTTAGCACCTTCATAATCACCTGCATTCTGCAAAGAGTTAATCTTACTTGCATATACGATACTTACAATACCCAGCGGCAGGCAGCAACACAATGTCACAAGAATCGAGAAGATAATATATGGCGTTCCACTAATCTGTTTCTCCGGTTGCCCATTATTAAACTGACTATATCCATTACCAGACTGTCCACCATAATTAAAACTGCTATTAGGGGTACTGTTATTTTGTCCATAGCTGTATCCGCCATTTGGATCACTACTGCTCTGTCCATAACTGTAATCGTTATTCGGCTCATCATGATTTTCCATCTCTGGTGTCTGGTTTTCAGGAGTCTCTTCCTTTACTTCAGCACCACAAAGCGGACAGTATTTCATCCCTTTTTCTACCTCATTGCCACAAAAACTACACTTCATACTTTTCTCTCCTTCCTTATAGCACCTTTGTCGGAGCCAGTACCGTAAATGGATATACACCTATATTCCTCACAATGCCATATATTAACATCATAATTAATACTGTCATTGGAATCCATAACGGTATATTCACACTCAGCTTCTCTCTGCCGCAAATCAACCATTGTATCCAGCATATCAAATAATACAAAATCAACCACGGAAGAATCAGTACTAATAATGGATTATATCTGAATGCCTGATAAAACCGCATATGCAGGATAGCATAACATGCCCTTCCCGCACCGCATCCCGGACAATAATAGCCAGTCAACGTATAAATCGGGCACACCAGACCTAATCCGTCCTTAGGATTATGATAATATAAAAACAGGGTACCCGCAAGCAATATTACAAAAACACCTGCACTAATTATAATGCGAATTTCTTTCTTCATAATTCCAGACGGATCATAGATTTTTTCTTTCATCATACTCAGCATTTTATCACCTGTTTTTTTCATTTCCAAGAATGCCTCGGCATTCTTGCTGCGAGGTGCGCGTCATGCAATTGCATGACATACTTCTACTGCGCACCTCTGCAAGTCTACACTCCGTTTCGGTCGGCGCAAAACCATTGTCCACCGGACAATGTGCGCCCTGCCGGAGGTTATATCAGCTGGGGGATTGACTCCCAGCTGATATAACAAAAGGAGTCTTGCATTAGCAAAACTCCTGAAAGCGGAGAGGGTGGGATTCGAACCCACGCGCCCTTGCGGACAAACGGTTTTCAAGACCGCCTCGTTATGACCACTTCGATACCTCTCCATGTATTCTACTGTTGCACTCGCTTGGTGCTCTAATATATTAGCATTTAGAATACTGAATGTCAATACATTTTTTGATTTTTTTATTTTTTTGCGTAAATTTCAAAAAATCCCTTATATCGCTTCTGTGTTTTCCGCGTCTTCCGACTCATCTGAATCTTCCTGCGCTTCAAATCTGGTGCGTAGAGCTTCAAACGCACGAATCCATCCCATATACTGTTTGCGCTCTTTCTTATCAAATCCGTCCGTCACTTCCAGGAATGAATAGATGCTGCTCCCCACTAATGGTTTGCCTAAAAATTCGTCTACCGAATGAAATTTGGACAGGAATGTAATACCATCCAGAATCACAACACCTTTAATGATACCATCACTATCTGATGCTACCATAACAATATTACCATTAAAAAATTTACCTTTTTTCTGACCAATGCCCACATTGCCCAATTTATGAATTTCCCGTACAGTAGCACGATAATTCTTCACCTGATAGTATCCACCTAATGCCTGCAGGATAAAAAGAATCAATATAACGAATAAAAGTTTGGATATCATAGGTAACTGACTAAACATGCACACTTCCTCCTATAGCCGGGAAGGAGCCCCATCAGCCTTACGTATCGCTGAAAGGACTCCCAGGTCATCTACCCTTTCCCGGTATTATTATGGTATTGTAGGTATTTAATATCTTTTAATATTATGGACTACAGTACGTGTCTTCCGTACATTGCATCCTGTTCTTTTCTCAGCTTGTAAATCAGAGTTGTCTTATCCAGATCAATCATATCATATGTGATCAGAGTACCCTTCTTAACATCCTGTTTCATAACTGCATTCTTAGTAACAAGACCGAATGGCACATATCCCTTAGCGTTAGACTCTTCTGCTGTAGCAATTGATCCGTGTGTTGTGTATCCACCGATACCATCGATAGTCTGTCCAGCCTTCAGATCGATCTTAGCTCTTGTAATACACTCAGATACCAGACCATCTTTAGCTACACATGTTGCATCGCCTTCGATTACTGCTCTTGCAACTGACAGAGGTGTCTCAAGGTTGCAGAGGTGATATGGACGATACAGTGTCCACAGTGGTCCAGGTCCCATGCTATGATATCCAAGCTGGTATGCGATCTCTGCATTTGGTGTAGATACTGTTACGAATACTCCCGGAGCAATTCCATTAACGTATTCTACTACGCCGTGTTTGTTCAGGATACCACCATCTTCTTTCAGTTTGAAGATCTCGTTCAGCTCTTTGATACCTTCTGTTCCAGGAGCTGTCTTTGGACCATGTCCTCCGATAACATCCGGGATCAGTCCTGTATAGTTAGACATAGCAGTCATCTCTACCATTGTCTTTGTACCATCTTTGAATGCGCAAAGCATCTTAGGACTCATTTTACGACGAGTAGCCTCTTCAAGAACTGTATCAGGGTTACAATCGTAGTCGATCTTGTTATTCTTTCCTTTACCCATAACTTCTACGTTCAGGCCCATTGCTTTAGCGAAGCTATACAGATGCATAACTGCACCCGGCTCATCTCCATCAGATCCTGTGTAGATAACGCCTTCTTCTTCCGCAAGTTTCTTCAGGTATGGTCCAATAACAACATCTGTCTCAACATTCAGCATTACAACATGCTTTTTATTTCTCATAGCATCAGTAGCTACTTTAGCTCCAACATCCGGTACACCAGTTGCATCAATCACACATTCAACAAGGTTAGCCTGAGATACGAAATTAGCATCCTCACAAGCAACATATTTACCAGCTTCCATAGCTGCATTAGCTTCCTCTAATGTCTTAGCTTCTACGATTTCTTCGTCCGGAACTTCAGCATATTTAAACGCGTGTACAGCATTCTCGATCTTGATATCAGATACGATTGCCGGTGTAATACCTTTCATAAGAACCATCTGTGTAACCATTCCACGGCCCATCTGTCCTGCTCCTACGATACCTACGCGAATAACTTTGCCTTCTTCTTCTCTTTTAAGAAGTTTTTTGTCCATGTTAAGCATAACTCATCTCTCCTTACTTATGTTATGAATTTAATTGATTAGTATATAGAAATCTCTGTTCCGGCCTGCAGATCCTCCACAGTTACTTTCTCAGAGCCTTCCAGCATAATGCATCCCGGAAGTGCGGCTTCTTCGCCGCCGCCAAAGTTGACAGTGCAGTGTCCCAGTTCTCTCAGTGTATATGGAGCTTCCACACCAACTGCAGTGATCTTGAACTCCTTATCACCAATCTTCATGGTATCACCAGGTGCCGGTTCTTTATAAACTGCAGAAATTGTATGTAACACAGAAATCTCTGCCAGTTCTTCCGGCGCATTCTCGTTAAAGAGAATGAAAAAACTGTTATCTGAGTCATTTAAAAACTCAAGTGCTTCTGCACCATGTCCTACGATTGTTACCTGAAATTTCATTTAAATGTCTCCTTCTTTTCAAGCTGAATGATATTTCGTTCAGAATTAGAACATTCCAATACTGAATACGAATGCAAGCAGTACAGATAAAGGTCCTGTGATCATACGCTCAAACAGTACAGCCGGAACACCAAGCTCAATTGTCTCTGGCTCTGCTTCTCCAAGTGAAAGTCCAACCGGTACGAAGTCTCCACCAACCTGTGCATCGATTGCGAATAATGCGCAAAGTGCATACTTAGCAGGAATAGCACCTGTTGCGAACTGCGCTCCAAGCAGAGTACCAACAACCTGTGCAATAACAGCTCCAGGTCCCAGAATCGGTGACAGGAATGGCAATCCACAAATAAAGGAAATAACAAGCATTCCCGGAAGTGTTCCACACAGCGGAGCGATTGTGTTGGCGATAATATCACCAAGTCCACTAGCGCTGATAATACCAAGCAATGTAGCTGTAAATGCCATGAATGGAAGGATATTCTTGATAACCATGTCGATTGTCTCACGACCTGCTGCAAAGAATTTATTTACAACATTACCAACGCCCTTACCAATGCGAACTACGATACCCTGTTTCTGACCAGCCTGAGCTGCTGCAACATCTGCTTTAGCCTGCTCTTTTGTCTTAGCTTCAGTCTTAGCTACCTGCTTCTCCGCCGCTGCCTCAACCTCTGAGCCATCAGCCAGGAACAGATCTGACTCTGTAACACCAGATACATAGATCTCAGGCTGAATATACTGTGCAAGAGGTCCTGACTGTCCAACCGGTGTAAGGTTAACAGTAAAGATACCCTTCTTAGGATACACACCACAACGTGCTGTTCCGCCACAGTCAACAACTGCTACCATAACTTCATCATCCGGGCATCCTGTCTTGAATCCATCGACAACTTCTGCTCCAGTCATATCTGCAATCTTCTGTGCTACCGGTGTAATTCCTCCACCTGTAACATTTAAGATTTTGTGGCATTTTTCTGTAGGGGTAATAGTCAGAGGACCGCCCCATCCGCCTGATCCAGCTTTAATAGTAATAGATTTATACATGATTCTACCTCCTCCAACTAATTAAGCACTCTTCTTTGCCATTGACGCGTACAATTTCTCACACAAGATACCACGGATCAGGATAACTACCAGACCACAAAGGAAATATCTTACTGCAAGACCAGCAGTTGCATAACCAGCCTCAGCAACACCTGCTGAAATACCTGTCCATACAAAAAGCTCACCAGCGTTTGCATGTGGGAAAAGTCCTGTAATAGGATGTACAAAACTTACTGCTGCATCATAAAATGCCGGTTTGTACTTCTCATCCAGGAAACGTCCGAATGTATAACATGCCGGGTTTGCCAGGAAGAATACTGCCATTAAAGGAAGTAATGTGTACCGAAGAATCATATACTTCGTAATTTTCTGAGCGAAATTCTCAACTTTCTCTGTACCTACAAGTTTGATGATAGCATTTACCGCTGTCATCAAGCACACTACAAGCGGAATGATGCCGGTAACCCAGCCCATAAATGTTTCTCCACCTGCCTGAAATAGACCAATAAATCCACTTGCTACATTAGAAATAGCTTCCATAGTCTCTCCTCCATTTACTCATTTATAGTATCCTACTTTATATATAATGATCACAGCTTGTCCGGCTTCGTTCACATGTCTGGGCCCTTGACTGCAAAATCCACCCGGCTTTCGCTATTCATTTATATATCTAAAATAATATTATCAAAGCAACTTCTCTGCTGCATCAATATTCGTAATTAACATATTGATGAATCCACCCTTAATCGCTCCTCTGATAGCTTCAGCTCTGTTCTCGCCTCCCGCTATGCCAATTCTGTTTCTGACTTTTTTCATCATCTCCAACGGCATACCTGCTACACGGTCATTAAATGCACGAAACTTCTCAGTAGCCCCATCTTCATCAAAGAAATGCAATGCGATATCTCCTGCCATTCCGTCTCGGGCAAACTTTTCCAGGTTCTCACCTGTAATATACCCTGCCCGAACCAGTGTTGATTCCACTCGTTGTGGAATGCCGATTCCCATGATCAGCGTATCTAACTTCTGAAAATCATCAAATATGTAACTTATCGACTTCTCTTTCAGAAAATACTCCATTGCTTTCTGCTCTGAAAAAACTGCCGGCGACAGGAACTGTGTATAAGTCCCTCCAAACTTTCTGGAGAACTCCTGTGCAATACGATTACTCTGCACATCCACCTTATCAATCGTGCTCTGTCCAATACCTCCGACAATCGGTACAAACATCAGCTTCTTATCTTTTTCAAACGCCCGGTTCGTCTTCACGATATTGTGAAGCGTATGTCCCATGGTTACTCCGATCCAGTCCCCATCTTTGAAGAACTGCGAAAGATAAAGAGCTGCCCGCTCATACATACGCGATACCGACTCCGTCTTAGTATCCAGTGCACTGCTTTCTACGACAATAACCTCTTTCAGACCATATTTGCGTTCCAATGCCTTTTCTAGCTTGTTGTAGGAAAACTGTACAGGATTAATCACCTCTACACGGACAATCCCACTTTCTTTTCCTTTCTGAAGCATACGCGACACTGTAGCTCTGGAAATTCCCAGATAATCACTGACTTCCTGCTGACGCATATCATCTTCGTAATACAAGCTACAAACTTTATATATCAGCCGCCAATCATCTACAATTTTCTTCATCCAGATCTTCTCGCTTTCTTCTCCTAAATCTTAGTACATATTTACCTCAACTTCAATAGATTCGAGTTGAATATTTGTAAAAGTTTACCATTTCTCACAATTCCATTTTTACAATTGTTCAATGCTTTTGTAACAATTGATAATTATCTAACAAAGATAACACTTCTCGTCTACACGCCCCAATGTTTACAATTCATTTCCCCTCAGTATAACTTCCGCAACAAACAGATCCTCCATCGTTGTTATCTTTAGATTTTCATAGGATCCTTCTACCATTTTTACTTTACAGTCACCATATTTTTCCACCAGCATCGAATCATCCGTTACTCCGTCCATTCTTCCAAGCCGTGCTTTTTCATGTGCCTGTCTGATAATTGAATAACGAAAAACCTGCGGCGTCTGGACCGCCCACACACGGGCTCTTTTTGGCGTTTTTGTAACAAATTGTTCTTTATCAACAATCTTCACCGTATCCTTAGAAGGCATTCCAACCACACATGCACCAGTCTCTCTGGCTCCATCCAGAGCTCTCTCCAAAATATCTCTGGTGATGAACGGGCGGATACCGTCATGGATATATACATAATCCGTTTCTCCGCAGGCCAGCAGACCGGCATACACGGAATCATACCGCTCCTTCCCGCCAACAACTACTTTTTCTACTTTTCGAAATCCATATTTTTCTACTATCTTTTTCTGACAATAGTCCACACAATCCTCGCTGGTTACCAGAATAACATTGTTAATGAATGATGCTTTCTCAAAACATTGCAGCGCATAATACACGATAGGCTTTCCTGCTATGCTCAAAAATTGCTTCTTCACTTTGCTTTTCATACGTTTTCCCTGCCCTGCCGCAAGTACGATCGCAGTACATCTGTCCTTCATGTCCTATCGTTCCCCCAGCTTCAGATTCGGTACTGCATTCAGATCCCATCCATGACGGGTTCCCTTCAGGTACTCATAGTATGCTGCCACGCCGATCATCGCCGCATTGTCCGTACAGAATATCGGAGACGGATAATAAAAATCAATATCGTTCTTTTCACAGGCCTCTTTCATAGCACTGCGAAGCGCACTGTTCGATGCCACTCCGCCGGCGATTGCAAACTTACGAAGTCCGTATTCTTTCACTGCCTGCATAGAGTTAGCCACCAGTACATCTGTAACAGCTTTCTGGAATGAAGCAGCAACATCCGCCTGATTCCAGGTCTCGCCTTTCATCTTACATCCATTCAGATAATTGAGCACCGCCGACTTCACACCACTGAAACTGAAATCGTATGGCGTATCTCCCATGTGCGCTCTTGGAAATTCAATTGCATCAGGATTGCCTTCTTTTGACACTTTATCAATCTTCGGACCTCCCGGATATCCAAGTCCGATAGCCCGGGCCACTTTGTCAAATGCCTCACCTGCCGCATCATCTCTTGTGCGTCCCAGAATCTCAAATTCTCCATAATCTTTCACACACACCAGATGTGTATGTCCACCGGACACCACCAGACAGAGGAACGGCGGTTCCAGTTCTTTGTGTTCAATAAAATTTGCAGCAATATGTCCTTCAATATGGTGTACACCGATCAAAGGTTTTCTGGCCGCATAAGCGATTGCTTTTGCCTCAGCCACACCGACCAGAAGCGCTCCCACAAGTCCCGGTCCATAAGTTACACCAATGGCGTCAATGTCATCCAATGTAACCTTTGCCTCATCAAGTGCTGTTTCGATCACCTGATTAATCTTTTCAATATGCTTTCTGGATGCAATCTCCGGCACCACGCCACCATACAACGTATGCAGCGCAATCTGCGAAGAGATCACATTAGACAATACTTCTCTGCCATTTTTCACAACAGCCGCAGCCGTTTCATCACAGGAACTTTCGATTGCCAGAATCAGCAAATCTTTTTTTTCTTCCATATTATGCCTCCTCAAATACAAGTTCAACGGACTGTCCATCTCTTGATGCCACTGTATTTCCAAAAATATCCCGTGCATCCTTCAGGTACTCCTCCGGTCGATTCAATGACGGACTGTAATGAGTCAGCCACATTTCTTTTACCTCTGCCGCCTTCGCAAGTTCAGCCGCCTCATAAAATGTCATATGCTTATATTCTTTTGCTTTCTTTAACTTATCCTTCTCTCCATACATGCCTTCACAGATAAATAAATCGGCATGCTTTGCATTCTCCAGAATCGACTCGGTCGGTCTGGTATCCGTTGCATAAGCGATCTTGAGACCTTTTCTGGCCGGTCCAAGTACCATATCCGGAGTCAGGATTCTCCCATCCTCTTCCACGGTCTCACCACGCTGCAGAACTCCCCAGTATTTCCTTGGAATCTCTGCTGCCTCTGCCCGGCTGACATCAAACTTGCCTGCACGGTCAATCTCCATTGTATATCCATAACACAATACGTTGTGATTTACACGAAACGCCTTCAGGCGGTAACCATTCATCTCGAACGTCTCTTCCGGACCTTTGATTTCCTTATATATAATCTGAAATGGCAGTTCCGGCGCAATGACGCGCAGGGCGCCTACAACCCGCTCCAGACCTTTCGGTCCAATCAGGGTAAGTGGTTCCTTCCGATCTGCATTGCCCATAGTAAGCAATAGTCCCGGAAGCCCACTGATATGATCTCCATGATAATGCGTAAAGCAGATCACATCGATCGGCTTAAAGCTCCATCCTTTTTCTTTGATGGCAATCTGCGTACCCTCGCCACAGTCGATCAGCAGACTGCTGCCATTATAACGCACCATCAAAGAAGTGAGCCATCTGTAAGGAAGCGGCATCATACCGCCGGTTCCCAGCAAACATACATCTAACATTCTATCCTCTACTTTCCGGTGGAAGTAAAAATGCAGCAACCATCTCATCATAGCAATCTTCACACAGATCAAATCTGTCTACCCGGTTGTCCTTTCTGGAAAAATAGCCCCAGCGTTTTTCTACAGACAGCACGTCTTCGCTGAGCAATCCATTCACAGCTGTAATTTCCCTTCCACATTTATTACAGATAATTTTTTTAATTTCTTTCGTTTCTTTCATCCCATATTTGCGCATACGATTCCTCCTGTTGTTATAAACTGTATATCGTCTTACGCCTACATTATAACCATCGCCCAGACGTTATCCTAGTGGGAACTCTTTCCTTTATTGCCACCTGTCACAACAGTTCCAGACTCATAAGAATCGCATTTTCTGTCGGATTTGTATAATAATTTTTCCGCACGCCATCCAGGACAAACCCCTTTTTCTTATAAAAAGCTTTTGCTGATTCGTTGCTTTCCCGAACATCTAGCAGTAATTTATTTACACCATTGTCCGCACAGATAAACGCCAGTTCTTTCAACAAACGAGAAGCTACACCGTTTCTGCGAAAGTCCGATTCTACCGCAATACGGGCAATCTCTCCATCTTCCAATACATAATAAACAATCAGATAGCCAACCAGTACACCATCCTCCAGTGCTGACAAAAGCAGCGTCTGCGACTGTTCCATGCTTTCTCTGATTGCATTCTCACTCCATGGATCTGAAAATATCTCTTTTTCAAGCCTTGCCACATCCGCAAGATCTTCTTCCCGCATTCTACGGATACAAAACATATTATCTTGCCTCCTGTTTCGCACGTTCTCTTTCCGCGCGCTCACGTTCTGCCTGTGATACACGGAGATAATCCGGCTGATGTTCCACCGCCGTCTCCGTCTTGCCTTCTTCATAATAGCGGATCGCCAGGCTTCCTACCGAAGCTGCTCTCTGACGATTCATAGATGCAGGTGCAAAATGTAGATCAGACTCTGGCATAATCTCTGTCACGAGTCTTTTCCTGAATACCGGCACTCCATCTCCCAGGAAAACAACTGGTCTGCTATACTGTTTCAACTTCTCACCCAGTTCTTCAATACTGACCGCCATCTGATCTTCCAGCACACGTAATTCATTACCGTCAAATTCATAAATTCCAGTATATACCTGACCGCGTCTTGCATCCATGATCGGACACACGATCTTATCTGTTCCCCAGAGATTATACGCAAGTCCTTCCAGAGTCGGGATATGGATCAATGGCTTTTTCAGCGCAAGTCCCAAACCCTTCGCCGTCGCAGATCCAATTCGAAGTCCGGTAAATGATCCCGGTCCTCCCGCTACTGCAATGGCATCTACCGTATTCAGATCCAGTTCTGTCATGTGCGCAATCTCATCCAACATAGGCAGTAACGTCTGAGAATGTGTCTTCTTATAATTAACTGTATATTCTGCGATGGTACTTGTCTCTTCTCCATCCTTTTCTACAACAGCTACACTCGCCACAAGTCCTGAGCTGTCCAATGCTAATATTCGCATATTTCTATCCTCCGATAATCAAATCCTTTATCCAGATCTTTCTCAATCCGTATCTCTGTATAATGTTCCGGAAGAATCTCTTCAATCAGGTTCGCCCACTCGATCAGGGACACTCCCTGCCCATATACATAATCCTCGTATCCGATCTCATCCATCTCTTCCACATCACCGATCCGGTATACATCAAAATGGTAAAACGGAAGTCTGCCATCCTCATACACCTGTACAATTGTAAATGTCGGGCTGCTCACCGGCTCTTCAATCCCAAGACCTGCTGCCAGTCCCTGCGTAAACACCGTTTTGCCGACACCAAGGTCTCCCACCAGCGTATACACCTGACCAGGCTCTGCCGCCTGTCCCAAGCGAAATCCCAGATCACGAGTATCCTTCTCGCAATTTGATTCTATCAATTCTCTCTTCATATTAATAAACCATCCATTTTCTATTTCGAGTATACACACACTATAGCATATCTTTCTTTTTTTTTCTATATATGACACTGCTTTACCAGAACAGCCCCAGTTTCTTCACAACTTTAAGACCGATCTTATAATAAAACGGAAGAAGCTTGCCATCTGCCTCTTTCAGCTTCTGGCGGATTGCCAGATGCTGTGGACAGTGGCTCTCGCATTTACCACATCCCACACAGGCACTGACCGGTCGGAAATCTTTCCGTAGACATACGGTCTGAAGATATTCGTGACGTCCCGCGCCTTTCTTTTCTGTATACATGTGATTATAACAACGAAAAGCTGCCGGAATGTCAATTCCTTTCGGGCATGGCATACAATATCCACATCCGGTGCATCCTACTTTCAGGGTGTCCTGTATGTCTTTTTTTACCGCCTCAATCAATGAGAAATCTTCTTCTGTAAATTCGCCGGTCTGTACTTCCGATGCTATACGAACATTTTCACGGATCATCTCTTCTGAATTCATCCCCGAAAGCACACAGGTCACCTCCGGTTGTTCCCACAGCCAGCGGAATGCCAGTTCTGCCGGAGTACGTTTCTTTGGATCTTCTGCAATTCGCTTTTTTGCTTTTTCCGGTAACAGATCCACCAGTTTTCCACCGCGTAAAGGTTCCATGATAATTACCGGAATCCCACGTTTTGCCGCTTCCTGAAGCCCTGTCCTTCCTGCCTGCGTGTATTCATCCATATAGTTATACTGAATCTGACAAAAATCCCAGTCATAAGCATCCAGAATCTGGATAAACATCTCCGTATTACCGTGAAAAGAAAATCCGATATTGCGAATTTTGCCCTCTTTCTTTTTCTGTGTGATCCAAGCTTCAATACCAAGCTTCTTCAGTTTCTCCCATGCCGCAACATCTGTCAGCATATGCATCAGATAATAATCAATGTAATCTGTTTGAAGACGTGTGAGCTGTTCATTAAAATATTTTTCAATTGCTGCACCTGACTTGATATAATACTGCGGCAATTTGGTTGCAAGCCTAATTTCTTCCCGGCAGTGATTGCGATGTAGTATCTCGCCAACTGCCACCTCACTTCCCGGATAGATATATGCTGTATCCAGATAATTCACACCACTTTTAATGGCAAGCATCAATTCCCTTTCCGCTTTATCGAGATCTATGCTGTTACCATTTTTTGTAAATCTCATACAACCATATCCCAGCAAAGAAATTTGTTCTCCATATCGATCTTTTCTATATTGCATATCATTCTCCTTTGATCACAAAATCTTAAAATTAATTAACACACCTGTGGTCAGCTGTAAGAGTTATTATACGTGAATCCATTTTCCATGTAAAGAGACTTGCATTCTTGGATATAGTGTGCTATCCTTACAACATAAATGGAATAGTAATTCTTCGGGGTCGGGTGTAATTCCCAACCGGCGGTATAGTCCGCGACCTGTTGTATCCTACACAGTGCAGCAGCTGATCTGGTGAGATTCCAGAACCGACAGTAAAGTCTGGATGAGAGAAGGATTGTGCAGTATCATTTGAATGATAATTGACCCCGGCATATGATGTCGGTTTTTTTTATTTGCATTCTCTACGCACATTTCGAGAAGAGTTCTTCCTTTTATAATCCACATCAAAAGGAGAGAAAGAAAATGGATAACACATTAACTAACGAACGCACACACACGTCTTCTAAGACAAGGATTCTGGCACAGATCGGAATGCTCGGAGCCATCTCTGTTGTACTGATGCTTTTCGAGATCCCACTGCCATTTGCACCGGCCTTTTACGAGATTGACTTTAGTGAAGTACCAGTACTGGTAGGATGTTTTGCTATGGGTCCAGTTGCAGGTGCTGCGATCGAACTAATCAAAATTCTTCTGAACTTTGCAATCAACGGCACAATTACCGCAGGTGTTGGTGAACTTGCCAACTTCCTTCTCGGATGTTCTTTCGTTGTACCGGCAGGAATCATTTACCGCAAAATGCATACCAGAAAGGGTGCCATCATCGGTATGGCAACAGGTACTGTATTGATGACAATCTTTGGATGTTTCCTGAATGCATTTGTATTGCTTCCGGCTTACGGCAAAGCTTTCGGCATGCCAATGGAAGCACTTGTAGGAATGGGAACTGCAGTCAATGCTCATATTACCAACCTGTTTACCTTTGTGGCATTTGCAGTCGCACCATTTAATATCTTAAAAGGAATCATCGATTCCCTGATCGTATTCCTGATTTACAAGAAGATCCGTCCGGTATTTCGGATGCAGTAACCATCCCAAAGTATCATAACTCATTATATAGAAAGAGGTTTGAACGCTGTAAACACAGTCATTCAAACCTCTTTTTTATACATTCTTACTTTATACGTTCTTCATGGTAAGTTTATACGTTCTTCATGGTAAGTGCGATTCGTTTCTTCTTCAGATCCACACTCAGGACCTTCACATCCACGACATCGCCAACACTAACTGCTTCCAGTGGATGCTTAATGAACTTATTGGTAATCTCAGAAATGTGCACCAGTCCGTCCTGATGTACACCGATATCTACAAACACACCAAAATCAATAACATTTCTTACTGTTCCTTTGAGAACCATACCTTCTTTCAGATCTTTCATATCCAACACATCCGTGCGGAGGATTGGTTTCGGCATCTCATCACGTGGATCTCTGCCCGGTTTCTCCAGTTCAGCTACGATATCACGCAGGGTAATCTCTCCTACGCCCAGTTCCTGTGCTGTCTTCTTATAATCGCGAATCGTAAGTGACAATCCAGCGAGCTTACCGCCTGTGATATCAGATATCTGGAATCCCTGTTTTTCCAGCAGCTTCTTAGCAGCTTCGTAAGACTCCGGATGTACACTGGTCTCATCCAACGGATTAGCACCCTCGTGGATTCGCATAAATCCGGCGCACTGTTCATATGCTTTTGGTCCGAGTTTCGCTACTTTTAAGAGTTCTTTTCTGCTCTTGAATCTTCCATTTTCTTCCCGATATGCCACAATATTCCTGGCAATTGTTCCGGAGATACCGGAAATGTACGAGAGCAGCGGCGCAGAGGCAGTGTTAAGATCTACGCCGACTTTATTTACACAATCTTCTACAACACCATGTAATGCCTCGCCAAGCTTCTTCTGATTCATGTCATGCTGATACTGTCCGACACCGATGGATTTCGGATCAATCTTAACCAGTTCTGCCAGCGGATCCTGCAGTCGTCTTGCAATAGATGCTGCACTTCTTTGTCCTACATCAAATTTAGGAAATTCTTCTGTTGCAATCTTGCTGGCAGAATATACAGATGCGCCGGCTTCATTTACAATTACGTACTGCACTTTCTCTGGAATTTCCTTCAGAAGCTCCACAATAATCTGTTCCGACTCTCTGGATGCGGTTCCATTACCCAGTGAGATCAAAGAAATATTATACTTTGGGATAATCTTCTTCAACAAATCTTTGGATGCTTTAATCTTCTGTGGAGTAGTTGGTGCCGTCGGATAAATAACCGTAGTGCCAATAACTTTCCCGGTTGGATCTACCACCGCAAGCTTGCAACCGGTACGAAATGCCGGATCCCACCCCAGTACTGTGCGGCCAACGATCGGCGGCTGCATCAGAAGCTGTTCCAGGTTCTTGCCAAACACCTGGATTGCACCATCTTCTGCCTTCTCTGTCAGTTCATTCCGGATCTCGCGTTCGATAGCCGGTGCGATCAGTCTCTGATATCCGTCCTCAATTGCTGCTTCAATAGCTGCTGTGATTTCAGTATGATCTCCATGTAACATCTTTTTCTTCAGGTAACGCAGAATATCTTCTTCCGGTGCTTCGATCTTCACCGTCAGATATTTTTCCTTCTCGCCTCTGTTAAGTGCCAGAATACGGTGTCCCGCGATCTTAACCACTGCTTCTTCAAATTCATAATACATCTCATAGACAGATTCCGCTTCTGCATCCTTTGCCTGCGATACTACTTTACCTTTTTTCACAGTCATATTGCGGATCCAGCTGCGGTAAGCCGCGTCATCCGAAATCTGCTCCGCAATAATGTCCTTTGCTCCGGCCACCGCATCCTGAACAGTCTTTACTTCCTTCTCCGGATTAATATAAGCTGATGCCAATTTATCCAACGGCTCTTTGGACTGCTGAAGCAGCATCAGCATAGCCAGCGGCTCCAGTCCTTTCTCTTTTGCAATCATTGCTCTGGTACGACGCTTCGGACGATACGGACGATACAGATCATCCACTGCCACCTGCGTCTGTGCCTCAAGGATCCTGTCTCGCAACTCCTCTGTAAGTTTCCCCTGTTCTTCAATGCTTGCCAATACCTGTTCTTTTTTCTCTTCCAGGTTGCGCAGGTAGGTCAGTCGCTCTGCCAGCTTACGAAGCTGTTCATCGTCCAATGTACCATGCGCTTCCTTTCTATATCGTGCAATAAACGGAATCGTATTCCCCTCGTCAATCAGCTTCACAGCCGCATCTACCTGCCACCGCTTGACACCAAGTTCTTCCGTTATCTTCTGATTAATATCCATATATACACCCTTTCTGCAACATCTTAATGTGCACTTATGTATGTGCTCTGCATGCCTTATAGTATACCTTTTCCATTCTGTGATTACAATGTGTTTTTCCATCTTAACTACCCGAAATTCAGACAATGACAGTTCCATACAAACACCCAGTGATACAGGAAATGCCGGCACCTTAAAGATACCGGCACTTTCCGTTAATAGGAATTAATCATTCAGTTTCTACTTATTATAATTGCAGCTAATTAGCATACAGTTCTGACATCTGTGTATTCATAGCAGTCAAAGCTGTCTGCTACGTTCTTACATGTTAATTTTCCATCGTATGTATTGATAGCTGAGTAAATTACTTCGTTATCTTTACATGCCTGCTCAAGTCCCTTGCCTGCGATCTGCAGTCCGTAAGACAGTGTAGCGTTTGTCAGAGCGATTGTAGATGTTCTCGGAACTGCTCCTGGCATATTGCCTACACAGTAATGAACAACACCGTCTTCGATGAAGATCGGATCATCATGGTATGTAACCTTAGTTGTCTCACCACATCCACCCTGGTCTACAGCAACGTCTACGAATACTGCACCTGGTTTCATCTCTTTGAGATATTTCTTCTTGAACAGCTTCGGAGCAGATTTTCCTGGGATCAGAACACATCCGATTACAAGGTCAGCTTCTTTCACTGCTTTTTCAATGTTAGCATCGTTAGATACGAGTGTCTGGATACGTGCTCCAAAGATATCATCAAGATAAGCAAGTCTCTGAAGGTTGATGTCCATAATTGTTACGTTAGCGCCCATTCCTACAGCGATCTTACATGCGTTAGTTCCTACAGATCCACCACCGAGGATTACGATGTTAGCCTTCGGTGTTCCCGGAACGCCTGCAAGGAGAACTCCTTCTCCACCGAATCTCTTCTCAAGATATTTAGCACCTTCCTGAATACTCAGACGTCCTGCGATCTGGCTCATTGGTGCAAGAAGAGGGATGCTTCCGTTTCTTTCGATCAGTGTCTCGTATGCAACACCTTTTACTTTGGAATTAAGCAGAGCATCTGTCTGCGGCTTGTCTGCTGCAAGGTGAAGATATGTATAAAGGATAAGTCCTTCGTGGAATAATGGATACTCTTCCGGAAGCGGCTCTTTTACTTTGATCATCATTTCAACAGTGTCCCATACTTCTTTAGCAGTATCGATCATCTTAGCTCCAGCTGCCTCATACTCAGCATCTAAGAATCCTGATCCTTCTCCGGCTCCTTTTTCGATATAGACATCATGTCCTGCATTCACATAACTCTTTACATTGTCAGGAGTCATACCTACTCGAAACTCGTTGTTTTTGATCTCTTTTACGCATCCTACTTTCATTTTAAAATCCTCCTAAAATTTTAATCCGTTTGTTTTTTGAGTGAATATTATTTTTCATTTTTATTCTTTGCTGAATAATATTCTTCTCTTCCGTCTGACCTAATACTAGCACACACTGTTGTACATTACAATAAAAGTTATTTTTTTCACCAGTAAGTTTATTTTTTCACTTAATATTACGCTTTTTCTTCTATAAGAATGTCTTCCACATCTTGCACAAATTTCTTTTTCATGTTTAAATCTAACTATTAATATAATCTCCCGGAGGATAAGACTATGGAAAATATGCAGGATTTACTTCGCTCAGCACACATGACCAAAACGCAAAAGATTATTGCTGAATACATTCTGGACAACGCATCCGATGCCTGTTTTATGACATCTACCGAAATCGCCCTGAAACTTGGTGTCAGCGAATCTTCCGTCATACGTTTCAGCCGCACGATTGGTTTTTCCGGATTTATAGACTTTCAGAAAGCACTGCGAAAGGACTACCAGGATAAAGTTCTCAGTATCTCCAGCAGTATCACGACTCCTTCCCAGAGAATTGCCAAGCAGGCAAAACTGGATACTTCTGCCGAATATATTAACCGACATTTTAAAAATGCCGCCCATAATTTGGAAGAAATTTTTATCCAAAACCCTATTCAGAACTTTGAAAAGGCTGCTGATATAATTGTTTCCTGCAAACATAAATATATCGCAGCCACACGAGGAAACATCTGCCTGGCTGATTATTTTATCTTATATTTAAAACAGATGGTGCCACACGTAACAATGACCACCACTACCACTATGAGCCCGATTGATCATATGTGCAATATTTCCCATACGGATTGTCTGATTCTTTTCAGCTTTCCAAGGTATTCCTTGCAAGATAAGGTTACTGCCGAGATGGCTTATAATGCCAAAGCTGACATTATCCTTATCACAGACAAACCAAGCTCTGAACTTGCCAAGTATGCTACCGTGCTTCTGACTGTTCCCGTAGACAGCAATACATTTTTCAATTCCATGATTGCCCCACAGTTTGTATCTGAAGCTTTACTGGAAACAATCAGTCACAAAGCAAAAGGAATTGAAAAACGTCTCGTTACTATTGACAAATATCTTAGTAAACTTGGCAACTATTAGCTCTGCGGTCATGTCCAAAAAATATCATCCACGTGAAAGAAATAACTTTTATTGCACATTTATTTCTCATGTGCTAGGATGAACTCAAGCAAAAAATATAATTTTTCATCATGTGTATTTTACGAAGAATATTTTTCACTTCCGTCTATTATCAAATAAAGCGAAAAATATTGGAGGCATTTATATTATGGATGTATTAACACATGTATTAGCAAAAATTCAGACGGCTGTTTGGGGACCACCCACTCTCTTTTTACTTATGGGAACAGGGCTTTTTTTCACGATCGCGTTAGGTGGACTGCAAGTCGTAAAATTCCCAAGAGCATTAAAGTGTATTTTTGAAAAAGAAGATGGAGACGGAGACGTTTCATCTTTTGCAACTCTTTGTACTACCCTTGCAGCTTGTATCGGAACCGGAAGCATTGTCGGTGTTGCAACCGCTCTGCGTATCGGCGGTCCCGGTGCTCTCTTCTGGATGTGGGTATCCGCAATTCTTGGTATGACTACGAAATACGCCGAAGGGCTTCTTGCCATAAAATACCGTACAACGGACGAGAATGGTGAGATTGCCGGCGGTCCTATGTATTATATCCAGAATGGTCTCGGCGACAAATTCAAATGGCTCGCGAAATTATTTGCCTTTTTTGGCGCTGTAACTGCACTTCTCGGAAGTGGTACTTTTCCACAGGTACATGCGATTACAGAATCGGTAAGCACTTCTTTTCATCTTCCAGTATTACTTGTCGGTGCAATTATTACCATTATGACTGCTGTTGTAACATTAGGTGGAATCAAATCCATCTCCAAAGTAGCGGAATTTATCGTTCCTTTCATGGCACTTTTCTTTGTAGGCGGATCTGTTCTGATTCTTGTATGGAACTGCAAGGTAATTCCTGCTACATTTGGTCGCATCTTTGCATGTGCATTTTCTAAAGAATCTGTACTGGGCGGAACTGCCGGAACTGCAGTGATCTCATTTATGACAGCTATGAGAATGGGAGTTGCTCGTGGTGTATATACAAACGAAGCCGGACTCGGAAGTTCTCCGATCGTTGCCGCTGCCGCAAAAACGAATTCCTGTGTAAAGCAGGGTCTGATTTCTATGACAAGTGTATTCTTTACAACGATTGTTGTCTGCACGATGACTGGTCTTGTTGTTATTTCCAGTGGGCTGCTTGACAATTCAGAGTTAAGCGGAAGTATTCTCGTCACAGAAGCCTATAATGCCGGACTTCCGATCAATATTGGAACTTATTTGATTTCATTTGGTCTGATTTTCTTTGCATTTACTACAATTCTTGGTTGGAATTATTATGGTGAACGTTGTATCTTATATCTGACCGGAACTACAAAGAGTATTAAGCCTTTTAAGATTATTTATATTCTTGCTATTGCAATTGCACCGTTCATGACCCTTGATCCAATCTGGATGCTTGCAGATATTACCAATGCCCTGATGGGTATTCCTAACCTGATTGCACTTCTTGGTCTGCGTAAGGTTGTCATCAGCGAAACCAGAAAATATTTTCAGGTAAAAGAAACTATCGTTGCTGCTGAAGGCATTCAGGAATTAGGTTAAGGATATTCAACGAATTTGTATATTTTCTTTCAAATGCACGACAAAAACATAGTATGGATAACGTTACAGAGCTCGCTCGGTTTTCTTGTATTTGTACACTTCTTATGTTATACTGAATTCATCAACGTAAAGGAGTATTTGCAATGTCTGATACACAGGAGTTATCCAAACAGCAACTCAAATCAAAGGAAACCAAGGGGCGAATTTTCCGGGCAGCCAAGACTATCCTGCAGGAAAAAGGATACGAAGCTCTCTCTATAAAGAACATCTGTGAAGAGGCCGGCGTATCCAACGGAAGTTTTTATCATCATTTCAAGACGAAGGATGATCTTCTTTCCTATTATATCGAGGAACAGCCAAGTATTAATCCTGATCTGCTGGATCTGCCAGGCAGTGCCGAAGAAGCGATCACCACTATCGTCCATGTCTATCTAAACTATGTAGAATACTGCAAGGAACTGGGATTGGAATTCATATCCAACTATTATACGCCTAAGAACCAGTCACTGAATCCGGATATTCGTACGGAACGTCCTTATCCGATTCTGACAGTACACAATTATCTCCAGAAAGCAATCGATGCCGGAGCAATTACACTCCGTCGTCCGTTAGAGGATGTCAGCACCGATATCCGTATGATTGTTATCGGAAATGTATTCGAATGGTGTCTGAAAAATGGCAAAGCTAATTTTGAGCAGAATATGCGCAGATCATTGGAATGTTATCTGGACGGCGTGATTAATAAAGATATTTAATAAAAGAACCTTTCAAGTAGCGGGCTTGAAAGGTTCTTTTATTAGAGAATTGGCTAATTGCCATGTCAATCATTTCTTGTTTTTATTATAACTCACATTTATCGAGATTTCCAATCAGTAATTTTAATATAAAGAGCCTTTTATAGATGTCGTCTATAAAAGGCTCTTTATATTGGGATACTATTTCTAATTTAAATTCTAATAGCCTAAAATACAATAAACGATACCATCGGAATTGTGATAACCGACAGAATTGTAGTCAATGCTACTCCTCGACTCATCAATTCACTGTCTGCATCATAAGTTTGCGCAAGCATTACAACCATACTTGCTACCGGTGTTCCCAGCATTACCATGCAGACATGACACAACAGATCATTGTCCAGCAATTGAATCACAATTAACGTTCCAATAATCGGAATCACCAACAGTTTAACAAATGAAAACAACCATAATGTCTTATCACAAAATACATCTTTTAATTTCATTCCTGCTAATGATATTCCGATTACCATCATGCTCAGCGGTCCCGTCAGATTACTGACTCCTTTGGTTGCTGTGATCACAAATTCCGGCATATTCGGCTTAATAAACAACATTGCCAACGCAAATATAACCGCAATCACACCTATGTTAAATATGCTCCTGAGTTTCAGCTTTTCCTGCTTTTCGCCGTTTGCTGTGATAAGCACAATTCCATAAGTATAAATCAACATACAGAACGGTAATGTGAACAATGCCGAATATAATAATGCATCCGGTCCATATGCCGCTGCTACGATTGGAAATCCCATAAACGCAATATTATTAAAAATCATCATCATTTGATACAGATTCTTTTCCATTGATGTACGCATAAACATCGTAATGACTTTCGCGATTACAATCAATGCCACATACATAATGACAGCCAATTTCAATGCTTCCCAAATCTGTTCCGGCGATAATGTGGTTTCTTTATTAATTGTAGGCAGAATGATCAATGCCGGATTCGCCACATTTACAACCATCCAGCTAAATGTCTTACCAGCCCGTTCATCCAGAACCCCTTTACGCGCCAGGAAAAAGCCCAGCATCATATAGATGAACAGTACTAACATCTGTTGAAGTAACAGCATAGCTTAAATTACCGGTCCAAGACAGTATATATCCATCGTGCTTACATACTGAATTGCTTCATTCTTAGTCATTTCACCATTTAATACTCTAAGGAACATTGCAAATGCTTCTTCACCGACTTCTTCAATCGTCTTCTTTCCCTGAATGATCACTCCGGCATTCAGATCCATATCATGCTGCATTCTCTCATAAGTATTCGGATTACCACATATTTTCATAACGGGCATACTTGGGAATCCCTGCGGTGCCCCTCTTCCGGTAGAAAACATCAGTGCCTGTGCTCCGGTCGCTGCCATACCTGTAAGAATCTCAGGCTCACGTCCCGGTGCATCCTTGATCCACAAACCTTTCTCCGTGGTTACACGCATTGGATATTCCAACACGCCCTGAATCGGTCTGTGACCACTCTTGACAATTGCGCCAAGAGATTTTTCTTCAATACTGGACAAACCGCCCTTAATATTACCAGGAGTCGGTTGTCCGCCTCGCATATCTTCTCCGATCGCCTTGGCTCTCTGTTCCATACGATTTACAATCTCGTATATCTTCCTGCCAACCGGACCATCCGGTCCGCCTACTGCACGGTTCGCCAGTATATCTTCTCCTCCAAGGAATTCTGTCGTCTCTCCAAATACAACCGTAGCTCCAAGATCAACTAACTTATCGGCTACATATCCAATCACACAGTTTGATGCCATTCCGCTGGTTGTATCGGAACCTCCGCACTTAATTCCCATGATAACATTTGAAATGTCAACAGGAACTCTCTGCTGCCCTGAAATCTGCTGAACTAACTTCTGTGCAAGATCAGTACCCTGCTGAATTGCACGACTCATTCCGCCCAGTTCCTGAATGCGGATTACTTCTAATGGCTTGCCGCTTTTTTCTACTTCTTCCATGATCTTCTGTGTATCTGTGCCTTCACATCCAAGACTTACCAGCAGGACAGCACCCACATTCGGGCTTAACGCCAAACTGGTCAGCGTATCTGTAACACGCTTCAGATCAATTGGTAACTGACAGCATCCCTGATGATGAAAAAATCCGATTGTGCCTGCCACCTGTCTGCATATTGCCTGCGCAACATCTGTTGCACAGATTACGCTGGGGATGACTGCCACGTAATTTCTACTTCCGGCTCTTCCGTCCGGTCTCATATATCCTTGAAATGTAATGCTCATGGTTCCTCCTATAAGTCTCCCCGACCTCTTCTTGCTTCCATATTGTGTATATGTACATATTCGCCTTTTTTGATATCCTGACTGGCTCCGCCAATCGATTCGCCATATTTCATAATAGCTTCATCCTTTTTTATATCTCGAACTGCGATCTTATGTCCATATGGTATATCTCCAATTACATTCACGAGATCTACATTTCCTTTTTTGTCGCGAATCTCTACTTCTGTTCCATCCGTAATCCCATTTGCAAAAATGGTTGCGACATTATCTTTATCATCTACCTTTAATGCAATCTTTAGCTCCATAAACTTTTACTCCTTTACAGCCAAAACAGACACTCCATCTGGTATTACTACCACTTCTGCATCTTTTCCCTTCATCTCATATGCCATCCGCAATGCTTCATCAGGGCTGGATGCATGGATCATATTGGCCTTTTCAACTGTCTCTTTATCCAGATATGTTGTAACAAGTATCACTTTATGTTTTTTCAAAATCCGCGCATATATCTGTGCACACCACTGTTCTGGAATCGTTTCCTTTGGTGGGATTTTAGACAGATATGCATCAATTTCATCTACAGAGCCTTTAACGATCAGCTTCTCAAAATGCGAGCCGCCCATACCATCAACACAGGATGCACACATAATAATTACTGCATTTTCCCGTGCACAGGCTTCCGCTGTTGCAACTGCTTTCGGTGTCTGATAAAGGTTCTGATCCAGCGGATATCCACCATTTGATGTGATTACAATATCTCCTTCAATGCTTGGACACTGAGACAGCTTCCGTACGAACGCAACACCCTCTTCATGTGCCTGTTCCAGGTCTCCTGCAAATGCTGCCAGAATCTTTTTTTCACTGTTCTGAGCCACATTTAAAATAAACTGCACATTAACCTTTCTCGCCGCATATACCATGTCCTCATGAATCGGATTATGATGCAATACACCTGCCTGCGCATTCTGATTAGAAATTGCACGATATGAATGGTTCTCATTTACTGTAACTTCATTACAAATTCCCGGCAGAATACTCTTTCTTCCTCCGGAAAATCCGGCAAAGAAATGCGGCTCAATGAAGCCTTCCGTAACCAGCAGATCACATTCTGCAGCAAGTGAATTCACATAGAAGTCTGCTCCGGAAGGCAATTTACACATATAAGTAAATTCCTCTGGTTTAAATGCATCATTAACTGCAATCTTCTCATTGTCTACGATCGCATCACCAAACATTCTACGCTGTTCTTCCTCTGTGGTAGCCCTGTGAAGTCCTGTTGCAATCAATATCGTAATATCCGCATCCGGATTACCTTTTCTTATCTCTTTTAACAGAATCGGTAATGTAATCTTACTCGGCACTGCTCTCGTATGATCACTGGTTACAAGAACTACTTTGTTCTTTCCTACTGCCAGTTCCGATAATTTCTTTGTACCGATTGGATGCTCCAATGCCTCTTCGATGACCTCTGTCTCAGTTTTACCCGGCTGATAATCATCTGCCTTCGCATACATCACTGCTTTCAGATTCTCTTCTTCCACATGAAGCTCCATGGTACTTGTATAATATGGAATCTTAATTGTACGCATATCTTCTCTCCTTATGCTTATTTAGAAGCATTTGCTGCAATACCAATTGCATCCCAGACACCAGCGAACATTGGCGCATATCCGAGATCTAGATACCCCAGCTCTTCGGTCGTCATCCCTTGATCGATCGCACATGCACATACATCAATTCTCCATGCGGCTTCTTTCGCTCCCATGATCTGAGCGCCAAGCAGTGTATGATCTTTTGCATCATATACAAATTTAATCGTAAGTTCTACCGGATCCGGATAATATCTTGCATGGCTTCTGGTTGTTACTGTTTTGATCTTAACGTCCAGACCTTCTCTTTTCGCTTCTTTTTCAGAAATACCCGTTTTTGCAAACTCCATTCCAAGACAACGAAGCATAGAGGTGCCAAGTGCGCGATCAAAACATACTTCCTTTCCGATCATACTGTCTCCGGCTAATCTTCCCTGCTTATTGGCATAAGTTCCCAGTGCGATAAATGCCGGTTTTTTTAAAATCTTATGATATACGGTACCGCAATCTCCTGCTGCATAGACATCCTTTACGGAAGTCTCCATTGCTGTATTGGTAATGATTGCACCGTTTGGAAGTTTTTCAACAGAGTCGATAAATTTCGTATTCGGTGATACACCGATAGATAAGATTACGATATCTGCCGGATATCTTCCCTTGTCTGTGACGATCTCCGTTACCGTTCCATCTATACCTTCAAACGACTGTACCCGCTCGCCGGTGCATACAGCCACATCGTTTTTCTCCAGTTCGTCTTTTACTGCTTGTCCAAACTCTTCATCAAATACATTCAGTACCTGATCGAGTGCTTCTACAATGCGGACTGACTTCACTTTCTGTAATACACAGGCTTCTGCGATCTCAAGTCCGATGTATCCGCCACCTACGATAACTACATTTCCCTTGCTTTTCTGAATTGCAGTTTTGATAGCTTCTGCATCCTGAAGTGTCTTCAGGCAGAAAATATTATTCTGTCTGATTCCCGGAATCGGAGGTACTTTTGGTGAGGTTCCACTCGCAATAAGCAATTTATCATAATTATATGTACTCTCTTCTCCCTGCTCATTCTTGGCAGTTACAATTTTCTTCTCTGTATCCACTGCGATAACTTCCTGACCAAGACCAACGCTGATTCCGTTTTTTTCAAATTCCGGTGCTTTTCGAATACGAATTCTGTCCAGATCGTCATTTAAGCCTGCAACATAATATGGCAGACCACATGCTCCGTATGATACCTCATGGCTTTTTTCCAATACAATCACCTCTGTATCCGGAGCTTTTCTCTTCATTCTGGATGCAGCACTCATTCCCGCCGGATTGCCACCTATTACTAACGCTTTCATTACGCTTCCTCCACTAATTCAAAGACTGGCTTCGTGTATTCCTCACAGTCCATCCATTTCATCTTTACTTTCTTATTGCATGCAAGCTGTTCCGGTTCGCAGTCTACGATATTACTGATGATCCGCACGCCGCCTTCCATTTCAACCACACCGACTGTGTACGGCACCTTATCCTGCACTGACGGATGAAACGCTTTCTGGAATGTCACATAAGAATACAATGTACCTTCTCCTGACATTTCCTGCATTTCTGTCTCACTGCTCAAACAGTCAGGACACAGGAATGCTGCCGGCCAGCGAAGCTTTCCACATTTCTTACATCTTTGAATCTCTAATTTATGTTCTTTACAGCCTTCCCAGAACGTCTTTGTGTCAGCACTGATTCTGGGTGCAAAAAAATCAAGTTTTTCCATCTTAGAAATCCCCTCTTTCCAAAATCAAAGCACTGTTACTCTGGAACACTGCTCCGTTATCACTGCACATAATTAATTCTGGTTTCTTTGTGCCCGGATATACTCCAAGCTGACGATCTCCACACTCACCGCGAAGCTGCATAACTGCTTCACTTACCGGTGTCAGTCCCATAAAGTATCCTTCTGAAAGCATACCTCCGGAAGTATTAACCGGTAGATCTCCACCCGGTCCAATCTTTTCTCTGGTTATAAATTCTCTGACATTCTCCGGTTTAAAGAATCCGTAGTCACGAAGTGTTGCCTCAACCGTATAAGTAAAGCAATCGTAGAATTCACATGCATCAATGTCTTCAGCGGTAACTCCTGCCATAGCATAAGCCAGTCTTGATGATCTGACTGCTGCACTGTTTTCATCAAGTGCTTTCAATCTATATGGAGATACCGTCTGGTTCGCATTGCCAAATCCACGAATCAGCACTGCTTTCTGCTTCATTGCTTTTGCATTTTCAGCCGTTGTAAGTACAATCGCACGTCCTCCGTCTGAATTTGGTGTAGCATCCAGGAGTCTAAGTGGTTCCACCACATATGCAGAATCGTAATATCCCTGATCATCCAGAACTTTTTTATACATAGATGCCTGCGGATTCAAATTTGCCCATCTTCTCTGTGCAATGGAAATCTCCTTCCAGACTTCCGGTCCGGTTCCGTATTCTTCCATTGCTCTTCTTGACAACATTGCATATTTAGCCATGGTACTCAGATCACCATATGCTGCCAATTCATCAGTTGCTTTTCCATTGGAGAGTTCTTTTACGAAACTTCTCCGACAGCTTCTCGCATTGTCACCGTAAGAGACCACCACATATTTGCAAAGCCCGCTAAGTAACATTCCTACGGAATGATAAAGCCAGGTTCTTGTACAATACGTTTCCTGGCTCACTACAGATGGGTTGATACCCAGCTGTTCTGCAACGGTAAATGCTGTAACATCATAATCTCCACCGATCGCATCAAAATGACGATACAGCAGCATTGCATCAATATCTTCTTTTCCTATTCCAGCGTCTTGGATCGCATTGCGAATTGCTTCGCAATGAAATCCAACCGCTGTTCTACCTTCGATTTTTCCTTGTGGTGTATATCCGACTCCGACAATGGCAATTTTATTCTTCAAATCATTCATAGCCATTTCACAGTCTCCTATCTTTCACTTCTGATTACAGTTTCCATACTTCATCCAGTTCTGGCATTGTGCAGTCATGGTAGTATGCAAGTCTTGTTGTATTCATCAGATGTTTGTAAGTAAGGTTTTCTGAAATTGAATTATTACCCCAGCTTCCGCATCCAAGAGACATCGTAGGATGCAGACCATTGATATAGTTTCCGCCTGATGCAGCTCCACCAGCCTGGTTAACAACCAGACGTCCTACTGGAAGTTCATGTCCTACATACTCTGCTTTTTCCGTATCATTTGTATAGATAACAGAAGTATGTCCTGCACCTTCCCAAAGCAGATTCGTCTTAGCATCTGCAACTGCCTGCTCAAATGACTCATATGGGAAAAGCTGGATTACCGGGCAAAGTTTTTCTCTGCACAGGATGTTTTCTCTGCTGATTCCTCTGTTGTTAAAGATAAGAATCTGCGTATCTTCCGGTACTTCAAATCCCATTTCAGCAGCAAGCTTCACCGGCTTCATACCAACATGTTTTGCATCTATTGCTCCGTTCTCTTTAAAGAGGATCTTCGGCAGTTCATCTACCTTGTCATCTGGGATCATAGCTGCTTTTGCACGTTTCATTGCAGCAACAAATTCATCATACTTCTCTTTCGGGAAGTGAACTGCCTGCTCACCTGTACACGGAATACCATTATCATATGCACGACTTCCTACAATTGTTGCAGCCATCTTGTCATAATCTGTATAGTCTTCTGCTACGATAACCTGTACATTTCCCTGTCCAACACCATATGATGGACGTCCGCTTGAATATGCGGATTTAACCATTGCATGTCCACCTGTAGCTACGATAACATCTACTTTCTGCATCAGTTCCTTTGTTGCATCCATAGATGGAGATTCGATAACCTGAATCAGATTCTCCGGTGCGCCAAGTTCCTCTAATGCTGCATTAATCAGATTAACTCCGTGAATAGTTACATTCTTTGCAGCCGGATGTGGTGATACGATCATCGCATTACGGCATTTGATTACGTTCATACCATTGCTTCCTGTTGTAGAAGTCGGGTTCGTACTAGGTGTCAGACAAGCAACAACTCCAACTGGTTTTGCGAATGTTACAACTCCGTTGATTGTATCATTATCAATGATACCTACAGATTTTTTATCTCTCAGATAATACCATGCCGCTGCAGTTGCTTTCTTCTGTTTATAAATCTTGCTGTCTACTCTTCCGTAACCGGTCTCTGTTACCGCTTCATTTGCAAGCATTTCTGCATTGTCATAGATTGCTTTTCCGATTGCCTTTACAAGTGCATCCACCTGCTCCTGTGTATAGTTCTCTACTTCAGCCTGTGCTTTTTTAGCCTTTTCCAGCATTTCATCAATCATTGAAAATTCTAATTCTTCCATTTTATTTCTCCTTTTATGCTATATCCTGTCTGTCTTTATTAATCGTATATAATACAGTTTTTGATTACCTTGCCTTCTGCATGTTCCAGAATGGCTGTTTCCAGTTCCTGAAGCGGATATTCATTCTGAATGAAATCATCACTTGAGATCACACCCATCTTCAACAGCTCCAGTGCTTTCATTACATGAAGCGGAGTGGTATGGAACACACCCTTTATCGTTACCTGTGAATAATGTAAAAGTGTAGCATCTACATGAAGTACACTTCCTCCCTTTGTACCGCCAAACAGAAGGATGAATCCACCTTTTCTTGCCATCTGTACGCTGGTCTCCCATACGCCAATCAAACCTGTGGCTTCGATAACAACATCTGCCCCTCGCTCGTTTTCTGTTTCTGCGCAAAGCGCAGCAACTGCATCTTCTACTCCTGTCAAATTCACTGTCTTCCAGACGCCAAGCTTTCTCGCTGTTTCCAGACGATTCTCTTTCATATCAGATACAATGACTTTACCACCTCTTAGCACTGCAAGTCTTGCAAACATAAGGCCGATCGGTCCGGCACCATTTACGATAACCGTATCTCCCTGCTGAATCGGACAATTATCGATTCCATATACTGCACAGGAAAATGGTTCCATCAATGACGCCGTCTTGTGTGAGATCGTATCATCCAGTTTAAACATATTCTGTTCAACAATTCTTCTAGGCACTTTTACGTACTCAGCGTAGCTTCCGCGATTAAACAACATATCTTCGCACATAGAGAACTGACCCTTTTTGCAGAAATAGCAATGTCCGCAAGGTGCTGTGTTATGAACTGCTACGCGGTCACCTTCTTTAAACTTCTTCACATTCTTTCCTACTGCTGCGATCACTCCAGAATACTCATGTCCAAATGGATGTGGTGGCGTAAGAAGCGGATATCCTCTTTTATAGATCTTTACATCTGTTCCGCAGGTTGTCGATACTTTGTTCTTTACCAGAACTTCATCATCGCCAATCTCTGGTATTGGAGCTTCCTCTATGCGAAGCTCCTTTTCTTTATACAGTACCGCTCTTAACATGAATGCTCCTCCTAATCTTAGTAGCCCATTCCGTCTTTCTTTTCATTGTTCTTAGCCGGCTGTCCGTATGATTTGAAACGAACCATTACTTCTGCCATCTGCTCATCAGACAGTACGCACGGCTGTCCGATGCAAAGTGCACGATACTGAATCTCTGCAACGAATTCCAGGTTAACTGCAAGGCTGAATGCCTTTGCAAGCTTCGGTCCGCTTGCTACCAGACCATGGTTCTGCAACAGAACTGCTTTGCTGTCGCCAATTGTATTCTTTACACTTTCAGCCAGTTCCGGTGTTCCAAATGTGCAATATGGAGCACAAGGAATCTCAGACACTCCAGCTCCGCCGATTACATAGTGAACAGCTTTCAGCGGCTGATTCAGCGCAGCAAACGTAGTACAGTAAATAGAATGTGTATGTACTACCGCTCTTGCTTCCGGCTTATTCAGATAAATCACTGAATGAAGACCATGTTCGCTAGATGGAGCACGATTACCTTCAACAATTGTTCCGTCAAGTTTCATAACAACTACGTCTTCAGGTTCTGTTTCAAAATATCCGATTCCGGATGGACTGATAGCCATATATCCGGTTTCCGGATCATAAATACTGATATTTCCACTTGTGCCTTTGCAGAGTCCTGCACTGCTCATCTTCTTACCATACTCAACAATCTCTATTCTTTCTTTCTCCATTAACATGCCGGTAATCCTCCAATCTGCTCTTAAATCATTTTATTATTTTGTGTTAAATTGTTATATTTCTAAGATTTACAACCATATCGCTCTTTCCTGTATCCCAGAACTCCTTAATCGTTCTTGCAAGTAATAATGGGGACTTCGGAAGTGCATCTACAACATTTCCTGCATTATGAGGTGTCATTGTCAGGTTATCCAGTGTCAGAAGTACATCATCCTTCGGAACCGGTTCCTCCCAGAACACATCAATTGCAGCTCCGCCGATTGTACGGTTCTGTAAAGCCTCGACCAAAGCATCCTTATCAAGTACTCCGGCTCTTGAAGTATTGATCAGATATGCTGTAGGCTTCATCAATCCAATATATTCTTTGTTAATACTGTTCTTTGTCTCTGGTGTTACTCTCAGGTGAAGTGTAATGATATCCGCTGTCTTAAACAGTTCTTCTTTGCTCACCATCTTGACATCCAGACCAATTTCATCTACTTTTTCCTGTGTTACAAATGGATCGTGTGCGATCACCTTCATGCCAATACCAAGGCATTTCTTTGCAACCAGTTTTCCGATATGCCCAAGTCCTACAACACCGACTGTCATCTCACACATAGATGTTGTATACTGGCTATTCACATATTCTTTTCTCCATACTCCCTGTTTTACAGCCGCATGTGCACGAGCAATATTTCTTGTCTCTGCAAACATAAGTCCAACCGCAAAATCTGAAGTAGCTTCTGCATTTCTGATGCAGTGGATGACCGGAATGTTTCTCTTTGTAGCTGCAGCAATGTCTACATGCTCCATTCCGCCTCTACATGTTCCGATTAGTTTCAGGTTCTTTCCTGCTTCGATCAGATCTTCTGGAATTGGGCAGAAATGAGAAAGTAAGATATCAGCATCACCAATCTGCTCATATGCTTCCTTTGGCGGTTCCTCTGCTGTCGGTCCATTTTTCTCAATGTTCAATGCCTTTTTCTGAAATTCCTGTCTGGTTTCACTTTTCCATTCAACAGCTACCACTTCATGCTCTCCACCCGGAAGTGACTTAGCCGCTTCAACCAGAAGATCACAACTCACTACAATATCTCCAATTACCAGTATCTTCATAACACGCCTCTTTCTAAAAACTTTCGTTCCATTGCAGTTAAGCCATGGAACGAAAGTTAATCATCAATATTTACCTTTTGCTTTATTGTCCGTTCGCAGCAGCTTCCGGTGCTACAGGTGCTACATATTTGTCACCAAGAGCAATCTTTTCAATGTACTCACGCACAGAAGATTTGTTCTTTCTGAACAGAACATACAGTACGAAGTAAATTGCTACTACTGCAATAATAATAACTGGGTTCATGGTTAAGAACGCCATCGTAATCAAACCTGCTGTACAGTTTGACATGATAAATCCAATAATCAGCGTTCCACCTTCCAGAGCCTGTGTAGCAGCTTCAAATCCCGCTCCAGCAGCAATCTCTGTAAATGTTCCAGCCCAATAAGATGCCATAAGTATCTTTGCGCTGAATACGATACAAGCCATAATCCATGACTTAATTACATTTCCGTTTGACAGGCAAACAGGAACCTCTACCATGTACGGAAGAGAAGGAAGTACCATAAGAGGAACTACCACGTTACCTGGCAGGATAAATGCCAGAAGTACACATACCGGAATTACCAGAAGACCGGTAGTAAGTGTTGCTGTTTCACCATATCCAAGAGCATCGTTAACTGATACGATAAATTCTCTGTCAGCTCCGTATTTGCTCTTCTTCAGAGTCTTTCTTGAATAATCTGTAAGTACTGTAAATCCAGATGCGAACAGACCGGCAACTTTCGGGAAGATTGCCATTACAGCTGAACATGTGATTGCTACATTCATAACAGTTCCCCATGCTGCCATTGTATTAAGATCTCCGATATTACCTACAACACCAAGTAATAATCCTACAATAAGTCCAATATACATTGGCTCACCCATAAATCCGAATTTCTTTTTAATAGAAGCTGGGTCAGCTTTAATCTTATCCAGCCCAATCTTGTTACCAATAATATTCAGTACAAGATACATTGGAGCATCACCCATATGGTGAGGTGCAGTCATTGCACAACCCGGATAGTGATAGTATGTAGACCATCTCTTCTGCATAACCTCTGCAATCAGCAGTGTCACAACGTTGATGAAGAGCATCAGTACAAATGCAACCGCAAGGTTCTCTTTGATCGCATAGAACATTGATCCCCAAACAATGATAGAATAGTTATTCCACAGATCTGACGGCATAAAAATGTCTGTCCATTTTACCAGCCATAAAACAATCTGGAATACAAGTCCAACTCCGATAAACATCATACCAATATCGGTAGAGTATGCAACAGATGCAACCGCCTGCCATCCGATATCAAGTGCTTTCAGGTTCAGTCCTGTTGTAGCAATCAGCTGCTGAACCAATGGTGAAAGTACCGCACCAAACTCAGTGGTAATGAATGTCATACCTTTCAGACCAACACCAACCAGCACTGCTGATGAAAATGCTTTTTTCGCAGGTGCTTTGAAGATCATACAAATAACGAAGATCATCACTGGAACCATGAGGTCTTTTCCAAAGGTGTCAAAAACAAGTTTCAATGTATCAAACATGCCTTTTTCTCTCCTCTCATTTCATTTTTAGATTGTTTACAGTTTTAAGTTTCTTACAACTTCCATAAGCTCTTCAATGAATTCGTCCTCATTGATTCCTACCAAGAAGCCTGTTGCATTCAGCAAAGGCAAGCCAAAGCTATCTTCTACCGGGCTTGTATAAGCAATCAGATCATAATTAGCTGTCTGAACTGCAAGTTCTACTCCGCCAGGTGCTACCTCAGTAGCCTCTACCTCGTATCCATTCTCCTCCAGGATGTCTGTAAGTTTGGATGTAAGCATTGCTGAACTAACAGTACCTGATCCACATACTGACAAAATGTTAATTGGTCTCATTTTAGTTCCTCCTTCCTTTTATATGGGTTTTAAACTTCATCTAAAGCACTTAACAAACTCAAAATCTCAGTCTTATCTTTCGAATCTCTAAGTCGCTTCAGTAGTTCACCATCCTGAATGATTGACATCATTTTCTTTAACATGCCAATCTGCTGATGCGAATCCTTTACCACTAATGGTAAAATCACTTCGCATTCCAACTTGTTCTCTTTCATTCCCATCATACTGAATGTCACTGCCTTTTTCGGAATGATCACTCCAACTGCCGGCTCGTTTACCAGCTTGTTGTTGGTATGAGGAATTGCAATATTGATTCCTTTTCCAGGAAGTCCTGTCGGGTATTCTTTTTCCCGCTCTACAACCGCATCCGCATATCCAGCGTTTACATATCCGTTTTTCTCAAACATCTCTCCTGCCAGGCGAATACAGTCTTCTGCAGTCTCAACATCTGCATCCAGCACGATCAGTGCTTCATTTAACTTTTTCATCTTGCTCTCTCCCATATGTTTGTTTTATTTTTCTTGCTAAATATATAGTAGCATTCTTTTTTTTCACAAAACAGACCAAAAGTGTTCACTATTTCGCACATATCCGATGCAAAAAGTTGTGTTTTTTTGTGTAATATCAATATATCGCACTACTGGAACAGCGTAATCAATACACCAATCAGCACAATGGCCACACCTATTACGCGTATAATTTTCCACGCTTTCACCATACCGAAACTTTCATAAAAGAATGGTGTGCAATACATAGATGGCTGTGCAACCACGATTGCTCCAAGTCCAATCATTGGCATATACATCCACCACACCTGCAATTTGTAACCTAATACAAACAAATTAATTACTACAAGTACTGCTGCAATAATATAGAACAGCAGTTTCTTTTTACTGTTGTCTGCATCGATAAATTTACGTGTTTTCAAATAACATTCCCGTCCACAGCACTGAACTTCTTCTGCACCTTTATTAACTCGAATTGTATATTTATTCTTTTCGGTTTCTTTTCCACAATATATACACTTCATCATAATCCTCCCAGACTATTGCTTATACGATTCAACCAGTTCCGTAATCTTCGTCTTCTTTCCGTAAAAACGATATACCTCATCCAACAAAGAAAAATGAGAATATTTGTCAATCGTAGTAAGGCATAAAATCAGATATGCTTTCTTGCCGTCTGGACAAACCACACCTTCTTCTGAAATCATTTTGAGAAGCTTGATTTCTCTCTGCTGCTCACCCTGCATCGGGTAATGAATGAGGATTGCATCCTTCTCAAAACGATAGGTCTGCAACTTGTCTCTGGATACCAGATTCTGAATTCGTTCCCACAATCGGCCTTCCGAACTATCCAACAACTCACTGCCATAATGCAACGTATCTTCCCAATCCATATGATCCGGCAATACTTCCGTCCTGGTCTTCTCGCCCAGAATACATTCCATGCCCGGCTGTTCTGATGGGTTATATCCTTTTCGTGAATTAAAATAACGAAATAAACTGAAATAAAGTTCTTTTCGTTCAATCGGCTGTGTCACATTTTCTTCTACTATTGATAGAATATCTTCTATTTTGTTGTTGTATTTGGATAACAGCTTCTCATTCTGCAATATATCCACAATCTTCTGCTGATCTTCCTTGTTAAGTACGATACTGGTCTCAACGACATTTTCTCCTGTCACCTTCCCTCGTGGCACATCCACAAGCACTACCATTACATACTCGCTCAGCATTCTGGTTTTCAGTCGGCTCAACGAAATCACATCATACTCAAAGCTGTCACCAAGCAAATTCTGAATCTGTTCTTTGATCAGAGTCGCGATTGCCATATTTTTAGGTCCTACAATCAGAATACTTCCATCGTATTTTGCACTCTGATGCACTTTCTTTTCATCCAGATTACTTACCATATAAATGCAGAGATACGCAATTTCTGTATCTGGAATATCCCGCATAAAATCATTGCCCACCTCTGCAATCGCCCGTCTCGTAGCCTCAAACACAAACGAATACATCTGTTTAATATCTCTGGTCAGCGGATTATCAGACGGTGTTCCGTATTTCATGCGGTAAAACAATGCCCGCAGATGGTGAAACAACTCATGCCGTAATTTGCTACGGTTATAAAACACTAAGCAAGTAATTCTCTCAAAATTAGAGATAAACTGATCGGCAATCTTTTCAATAAACCTCTCCTCTTCCCTGTGTGTCTTAAATCCTGTTGTTTCGATTCCAAGCAGCATGGATGCCAGATAATATACTTCTTCCTGTACCATCTCGATGCCACATCTTGCCATCTTCTCCACACTGTTTTCAACAGATCGATACGACAATGTTCCTGTAAGTGCATTTTTTTCATCATCACTGAGTTTTATCGTATATCCCTTCAGACTACGTATCCAGGATACCTGGATCATGAATCCTTCCGTCTGCATATCTGACAATATATATTCATTTTTAATATCCAGTTCATACTGTTTAATGATACAGATACACAGTTTGTAAAAATCAATTTCATTTTTTGTAAGTTCAAACAGCGAATTCTGCATATAAATCTTCAACACTGCTTTTCCTTCCGGAGTTTTCAGCTCATTGATTTTCTCCTGAATAATCTTTCTTAATGTGGATTCATCTCCCGTAACATAATAGCCCTGCTTAATGGAATTACAGAATTTCAATTCTCCACTTTCTTCTATTTCGCTTTTTACACTTTTCAAATCAGAAAGTATCGTATTGCGACTAACATCAAATGCATTTTTCAGATCATCGATTACAATTTTTTCAGAATTCAGTGTGATAAACAGAAACTCTATCGCCCTTCTCTCTTCTGAAGAAAAATAATATTCTTTTCCTCTATGCATCCGCTTTTCCATGCCTGCAAGATTGGCAATCTCTATCACGATTTCTTTATCTTCAATGTTGGCCATGCCAAAATTATCTTCACTCAGCCAGTCATTAATTTTATTCAAATCATAATATAATGTTCTCTTTGAAATTCCATATTCGTCCAGTATTGCATCTACGGATATTCTCTTTTTTTCAAAAAGATCCTGTAATATCTTTGCCTGTCGTTTTCGTAATTCCACGTCACCTGCTCCTTATCAGAAACATTTTTCTTTTAAATTAGTCAACCAGATTTTCAATCAATTCAACAATTGCTGCACCAGCCTCTTCTTCATCTTCACCTTCAACGGTTAATCTGATCGGTGTTCCTGCGTACACGCCGCCTGCCATAATGCTCAGAACACTTTTGGGATTAATCTCTGTGTCCTCTGTGTAAATTCTGATCTCGCTTTTGAACTTGCCACACAGTGACGCCAGACTTGCTGCCGGTCTTGCATGAAGTCCTGTTTTGTTTTTTACTACCAGATTTCTTTCAACCATTTTCTCACCTCATAATTTATTATTTGTAGTAGTATTTACCGTCCCTCTCCAAGGACTTTCTTTATGCTTTACATTCTATCAACACATCAATAACAAAAAAATAGCAAACATTTGCACTTATTTTTTGACAATTCGTGCAAAAATTGCACTCATCAACATATTCATCACAATTACATTGCAAAAAAGTCCTAAAACACGCACAAATTGGCGTATATTTAAAATTATCGATTCAACAATATGCATAGATTACTTCAATATAACATTTTCATCTAATAGATATTTTCTATAATAGAATCTATGATTAATCCTGCTGATATGCAAAAAAAGACGCCATCGCTACCACCGCAATGACGCCTCTCATTCTATGCTTTATTCTCTTTTACTCATCATCTTCTGCCCAGGCGATTGCGCAACGCACTGCGCGTTTCCAGCCTTTCAGCAATTGATTTCTCTTCTCTTTATCCATTTCTGACTCAAATGCTCTTCCAAGCTGCCAGTTCTCTTTAATCTCGTCTTTGCTCTTCCAGTATCCGGTTGCAAGTCCTGCCAGATATGCTGCTCCAAGCGCTGTAGTCTCAATACATTTCGGGCGATGCACAATAGCATTATTGATATCTGCCTGGAATTGCATCAGCATATTATTGGCGCTGGCACCTCCATCTACCTTCAGCACGTTCAACCGTACTCCTGCATCTTCTTCCATCGCCTTAATCACATCATATGCCTGATATGCGATAGATTCCAGCGTTGCACGGATAAAGTGCTCTCTGGTACAGCCTCTCGTCAGTCCGACCACTGTACCTCTGGCATACTGATTCCAGTAAGGAGCACCCATTCCCGCAAATGCAGGAACAATATATACGCCATCTGTATCTTCCACCTGACTGGCGTACTTTTCTGTCTCTGGCGTACTCTCTACAAGGCGCATGCCGTCACGTAGCCACTGATTAGCGGCTCCGGCTACAAAGATACTGCCTTCCAATGCATACTCTACCTTCGCCGGATCTGTGCTGGCCGCGATCGTTGTCAGGAGTCCATTGCCTGACATTACCGGATCTGTTCCCGTGTTCATAAGCAGGAAACATCCTGTACCATATGTATTCTTCACATCCCCAGGCTGAAAACATCCCTGTCCGAACAGTGCCGCCTGCTGATCGCCTGCTGCACCTGCTATCGGCACGTTGCCTACCAGAACTTTCTCATCCGTATAACCGTAAATGCAGCTGGATGGCTTTACTTCCGGCAGCATTGCACGTGGAATACGGAACTTCGCCATGATTTCCTCATCCCAGCACAACTTATGAATGTCAAATAACATCGTCCGGGATGCATTCGTATAATCGGTCACATGTACCAGTCCCCCGGTCAGATTCCAAATCAGCCAGGTATCTACTGTTCCAAAGAGCAAATCGCCTTTCTCAGCCTGTTCTCTGGCGCCTTCTACATGATCTAAAATCCATGCGATCTTGCTGGCACTGAAATACGCATCTGCGATCAATCCCGTCTTCTCGCGGATCACCTGATCGAACCCCTCTTCTTTTAATGCATCAATCATCTCCGCTGTCCGACGGCACTGCCACACAATTGCATTGTACACCGGTTCGCCCGTATAACGGTTCCAGATAATCGTCGTCTCTCTCTGATTAGTAATACCAATTCCCTTTATCTGCTTCGCATCAATTCCATTTTCCGCCATCACCTGTGCCATAACGGAATACTGGGATGACCAGATCTCTCTCGGATTCTGCTCTACCCAGCCCGGATGCGGATAAATCTGTTCAAATTCCCTCTGTGCCATACCACAGATGTCCCCCGCATGATTGAACAATATACAGCGGGAACTGGTCGTCCCCTGATCCAGGGCCATTACATACTGCTCCATACAATTCATCCTCTCTGTTTGATTCTGCTACAGGGCCTGAATATTCTTAGTTGCCAACACGTTGACCCCTGTACCTGCCACATCCGGCAATACGATCTGTCCGATCTTCACCGGAGCCTGAAGCTTCACATCTTTCAGTGCTTTGATACAGTCAAATATCTTGTCTTTTGGTATATCTGATTCTGTCTTCACAGATACACATGGCAGATGGCCTCCCTCTACCGGGACTGAAGACGTGACGATCCGTCTTGGATCTGTCAGTTCTTTTCTGGCATAGTCCGCTCCTCTCGGACATGTATTGCCAGTTACTTCCATAGTGCTATCGTCCTGGATGGTCACTTTCAGGCTACAGCCCAGAGGACATCCGATACATACTAACTCTTTCTCTCTCATTATCTCTGTTCCTCCTCTTCAATCCGAATGGTAATGCTCTCAAGTCCTTCAAATTCTTTGAGCTTGGATTTCAGAAGGATTACCTGTTCCATCTCGCCGGGAGCCATTACTTTTTTCTTAACCCTGCTGATACACTTATCATTATAATACACGCAGAGATACTTGTCTCTATAAACATTTCCCACACGAAAACGTACTACCTGCTTATCCGTCATACGGTCGACATCCACACTGCAAGGCACCGTATAACGTACTCCATTCTCACCTTTTAATGGAATCTCTTTGCCAGCTTCCGGAAGATTGCCCTGTACATATGCTGCCGCATTTTCACCGGCAGTCTTTGCTTCTCCGGATACATAATCTACCAGATCATGGACATGAAGCACGTTACCACAGGCAAATACGCCGTCTACATTCGTCTCCAGACTTTCATTCACTACAGGACCGGATGTCACCGGATTCAGTTCTACTCCTATCTGGGAAGAAAGTTCATTCTCCGGGATCAATCCACAGGACAGAAGCAAGGTATCACAATCATAATATTCTTCTGTACCCGGAATCGGCTTGCGATTCTCATCTACCTGTGCAAGTGTTACACCTTCCACGCGCTTCTTTCCTTTGATGTCTACCACTGTGTGACTCAGCTTCAGCGGGATACCATAATCATCCAGACACTGTACAATATTACGTTTCAGGCCGCCGGAATATGGCATCAACTCTGCTACCACCTGAACCTTGGCACCCTCCAGCGTCATACGTCTCGCCATGATCAGTCCGATATCTCCGGAACCCAGGATCACAACCTTTTTACCAGGCATTCTTCCTTCCATATTGACGTATCTCTGTGCAGTTCCTGCGGAATAAATACCCGCCGGACGATAACCCGGAATATTCAGTGCACCTCTGGAACGCTCTCTGCATCCCATTGCCAGAATCACTGCTTTTGCCTCAATCTGGAACATGCCCTGTTCTTTATTCATTACAGTAACAACTTTGTCCCTGGACACATCCACAACAATCGTATGAAGCAGATACGGAATCTTCATTTCCTTTACCTTTTCAATATATCTTCCGGCATACTCAGGTCCGGTCAATTCTTCCTTAAATGTATGCAGTCCAAATCCGTTATGTATGCACTGATTCAAAATACCACCAAGTTCATTATCTCTCTCTATGATCAGGATATCTTGTACCCCTGCCTCTCTGGCTGCAACTGCTGCCGCCAGTCCTGCCGGTCCTCCCCCGATGATTGCGATCTCTGTCTTCATCTTATATATCCTCCTTATCGTAACCTGTTAAAAATGCAGAACCTTCGCCGGATTTGGTAATCTCCGATACGTCTTTGCCAAGCTCTCTTGCCAGGATCTCCACCTGTTTTGGTGCACAGAATCCTGCCTGACATCTTCCCATCCCTGCTCTGGTACGACGTTTGATGCCGTCCAGTGTTGTAGCTCCAAGTGGTCTGTGAATCGCATCCATAATTTCGCCTTCTGTAACTACTTCACATCGACAGATCACATTGGCGTATGCCGGATTCTGTCTGATCAGTTCCTGGCGCTCTTCAAATGATGCCTCTGCCACATTCGGAATTCCTTTTCTTGTTGCCTTGAAATGTACTTTCTTTTCCTTCGGATAAATGCCCCGCACCAACTCTGCTACATATTCTCCAATTGCCGGAGAACTGGTAAGTCCCGGTGACTCAATACCTGCCACATCAATAAATCCCGGTGCTCCTTCTACTTCCTTGATAATAAATTCATGTCCGGTCCAATGTGCTCGAAGACCTGTAAATGATGTGATCACCTGACGTGTCGGAATGTTCGGTGCGCTGACTTTTACCTTTGTCAGCAGTTCTTCCAAACCTTCGGCAGTCGTCTGTGTATTTTCCTTATCTTCAATATCTACCGCCGTTGGTCCTGCCAGCAGATTACCGTGTACCGTAGGTGTTACCAGTACGCCTTTACCGTATTTTGTAGGAAGCTGGAAAATTGTACTCTTTACAAAATCTCCCACCTTTTTATCCATCAAACAGTACTCACCTTTTCTCGGAATAATCTCAATCTTATCTTCACTGACCATATTATGGAACTTATCCGCATAGACACCCGCCGCATTGATAACCATCTTTGTCTCCATGTCACCCCTGGAAGTTTCCAGTCTGTAACCACCTTCGATCGGTATGATATTCTGAACCTCTGTATCAAACTGGAACTCCACACCATTCTCACATGCATTTTCAGCCATTGCAATGTTCAATCCAAACGGACATACAATTCCACCAGTCGGCGCATACAAAGCTGCCACCATGTCATCGGTGACATTCGGCTCCATCTCTTTCACTTCTTCTTTTGTGATAATCCGAAGACCCGGAACACCGTTTTTCTGACCTTTTTCCAGAAGATATACTAACTGATCCATATCTTTCTCGTCGAAGCAGAGAACCAGTGATCCATTTCGTTTAAACGGAAAATCCAAATCCTTGGACAGCTGCTCCATCATCTCATTGCCTCTGGTATTCATCTTCGCCATCATAGAACCTGGCTCTGTGTCGAATCCTGCATGAACAATACCGCTGTTGGCCTTGGATGTTCCTTCGCACACATCACTGTTAGCTTCCACCACCAGTACATCATACTGATATCTGGACAGTTCTCGTGCCACCGCACTTCCGCTGACTCCGGCTCCAATTATTACTATGTCTCGCATATTATATCCTCCTTCTGCTAACTTTCGTCCAGAGTCACTTCCAAAACGCTGCGCGTTTTGCTTTTGTGTCCAATTCTGCCGGGCTCTGAACGAAACAAAAAAAGAGTACAAAAACAAGCCGGCTTCACGCCGTCTATTTTTGTACTCCGTTTTCTCCAAAATCATTATTTAACTGTAATTACCATAGCACTTTTCTCAGAATATGGCAATACCTTTTTTATAATCCAACTGCTTTACTCATCTTTTTTCTTCCGACCAGCTCGTCCAGAGATACGTTCATAATCTCTGCCATTTCCCACAAAATCAAGATATCCGGCATCCGTTTGCCAATCTCGTATCCGGAAATAGAACTGCGGTCTAACCATAATTTACCCGCCAGCTGACTCTGTGACATGTTATGACATTCCCTCATATACTTCAGATTCTTACCCAACTGTTCCTTCTTCATCATCGACACCTATGTTCTTTCTCAAATTGCGTTTCAGATCCATAACTGTCTGACTGATAATCATAAGTTCCGTTTGGCTACAATCTTCTAACGCTTCCACTATCTCGCCTTTGTATACATCATTGGTATATTTCAGGCTGTCACACAGAAGCTGGTCAGCAGATACATGTAAAGCATTCGACGCCTTAACTAAGAAGTCGACACTGAGAGTGGTTCTTGCATTTTCTACATGTGAAATATGCGGTACAGAATATCCGATTTCGCCTGCGAACTGTTCCTGCGAATAATGCAGTGCTTTGCGTGCCTGTCTGATCCTTTCTCCCAGTTTTTTATAATCCATCATCCTACCTCCAGCATTCTTACCGTTATTGTAAAGAATAGCCTTTCATATGACCATTAATTATATGCATAGCATTGCCTCGGTAGTTTAAATTTTATAAAATTTTTCTCAGAGCGACAGATGTATCTCGTCAAGCAGAACCCTTTACAGAATCCTTTATATGTAATTTCGTATGCCTCCACAGCTCATAATCTGCTCTGCAATATCCTTAGTTCCTTCAAAACCTTGCTCTTCTAACACTTGAGCCCCAGTATTTAACGCCTCCACAAAATTCTTTCGTAGCGTATCCAGTCGTTTCATTGCCATCTTCACACCAAGTCCAGCTTTCGTAGCTTCTTTTGCAAATGATTCTTCTGTAATTTTTCGAATACTATAATCTCCACCAATACTCAAAGCCATATTTTCTGTACTGCTTTCATAAACCATGGTACTGACAATATCGTATGCTGGCGCAAGACGAATTGTTTTCAAATCTTTCCCGTAAAGTAATGATAGGTTTTTAATATGATTATCGGTATTACCTATCAGGAAATTAAATACACATATATCCCACAACTTCAACTGATCTTCAATTGGTGAGGCTGAATAATCACGCAATATTCCAAACATTTTGCTCAAATACGAGCCGCCATCTTTTTCATATTTTTCAGAGGCAGGGATTCCTAATGCCTGCGAAAAATCTTCCTGATGTAATCTATATGGAATATTCATACCATTTAATTTTCTTCCATTGGATTGCATTCTCCGATCGTATCTCTTTGTCGCAAAAAGCACATCTTCTGCTTCGTTACTTTCCGTCTTTATAATAAAACTTTGCGGTATTTCAATCCCCAAATTTTTCGCTGTAAGCAAACACAACTGTTCATTTGCCACTATTCGCTTCAGCCTGATATGACTTTGCTTTACAATATGAGTGCTTGGTGCTTCTCCAATTGGCAAGTACCATTTATCTTTTTGTTCATCGTAATACAAACCTACTTTGCCCGATGCTCCAGTCAACGATAAATGTGATTTAGTTACCATTTCTGCCGATTCCGTTGCTCCTTCTTGTGCCAGTTTTTTCACTTCTTCTGATGTAAGCTCTTTATATTTCGACGGAAGTACTGCTCTAGATTCATCGATAATTTTTATTGCACCAAGGCACTCTTGCCCCAGTCCGGCAAGAATTGCAAGATAGTCTTTTTCATCTCGATGCAACCATTCTGCCACACATCGTCTTGTAAACCCTTCCGGTAATAATCCTTCGAAAAAATTTCTTGTACTTTCTACACTAAAAGATTGCTGTTCTAACGGCATACTAATAGATACTGCCCTACTCTCCGGATCTTTCAAATAACTCTCCGTATATGTGAATCGTGCATCATCCGAGCTCGTACCTACAATCTCTCCTACCTGTTTAAACGCACCCTTTACCTCTATTTGAACAGCCAATCTCTGCATTTATCATTCCCTCTTTTCTACTAACAAATTCAACCCCAACACATTAATCAAACGAATAATTTTTTCTATTTCTGCCGTCGTTTTTCCTCTTTCCACATCCGAAATAAATGTAACACTAAGTCCAGTGAACTCTGCTAAATATGCCTGTGTATAATGTAATTCTTTCCTTCTTGCCCGTATAGTTTCACCTAATGTCTTCGTATTATTTATTTTCATTTTTCTTCTCCAACTATGCCGTACGGCTAATTTATATTTCTGTTCTAGTTTTCTTTGCCGTACGGCTAATTTTTTTGTTTTTAATATAATATATGCCGTACGGCTCTGTCAAGCCTAGATAAACCACAACTCCTGTCTCGTCGTAGATATGGCTGTCGCCCCTGCTTTAAGTGCTGTCATGATATCTTCTTTATCATCAATCAGTCCACCCGCAATTACCGGAATATGCTGATGCTGCACAATTCTTTTAATCACCTTCGGCATAATCCCAGGTAGGATCTCGATGCAGTCCGGCTTGCTTGCCGCACTCTGGCGTCTGATATTTTCCAGCGAACGGGAATCCAGCACAAAAAAGCGATGCACTGCATACAATCCCAGTTCCTTCGCACGATTGATCTGTGCGGTCTTGGTGGATATAATACCATCTGCTCTGGTGTTGTGCCTGATAAAATCGACTGCAATCTCCCGTCCGTCAAATCCACTGACCAGATCCAGATGCACCATAGCAATCCGTCCTTCTGTTTTGACGCGCTCTACAATCTCGGATATATTACAGATATCTCCGAATAATATAAATATAATCTGACTGTCCGTCTCAAAGCTCTTTTCCAGACTCTCCATGTCCTTCACAGTAGCGATCACAGGGCAGTCCTCTATAATTTCTCGAAATGCATGATTCATTTATCATTCTCCAATCCGGCGAAAAAGAGTTCATAGAAATCATCCTCACCTAGTAATTTGGGCGAATTTTCTCCTCCGCCATTGGTGCTTCTGCGCATCGATGCATAAAAGTTCTCTCCGGCACAGATCAGATCCACCTCATAGATCTCATATCCAAATTCTCTGCAAATCCTGCAAAATGCGGAAATCGGATCTGCTTCCTCTCTGGACGCAAGAAATCTTGCCTTCCATTCCGGATTATGCGCTGTCTTATGCTGTAATTCATCCAGCATTCCTGCAATATCTGCCATTTATATCACACTCCATTATCATCATTAGCATCAGCTATCAACTTTATATTCGTTTATATTCGACCGCGTTACACTCCGACTTTCTTGCATATATCAGCAAGACAGCATCTGTCACAATGTGGTTTCGTTCTTGCCGTACAGACCTCCCGTCCATGATTTACAAGTCGGTGACAGAAATCACTGCCTTCCTCCGGCGGAATAATCTTCCATAATTCCATTTCCACCTTTTTCGGATCTTTAATACCATCTACCAGTCCCATTCGGTTCGTCAGACGGATGCAATGTGTATCCGTTACGATCGCCGGTTTGCCAAACACATCTCCCATGATCAGGTTCGCACTCTTTCTGCCGACTCCCGGGAGCTTCAATAATTTATCAAAATCGTCCGGCACATTACCGCCATATTCATCACGCAGGATCCGCATACAGGCACTGATGTCTCGCGCCTTGCTTTTCCCTAATCCACACGGCTTCACAATCGCCTCGATCTCTTCCGGCTCCGCTGCTGCCAGCGCATCCACCGTCGGATACTTAGCATATAGATCTTCTACCACAACATTCACTCTGGCATCGGTGCATTGTGCCGCCAACCGGACACTGACCAGCAGCTTCCATGCCTGATCATAGTCCAGCGTGCAGTCTGCATCCGGATATTCTTCTTTTAAACGCTGTATGATTTCCAGCGCCCGTTCTTTCTTCCTCATTGTCATCCTCCGATTATAAGCTTTTCGCCCATTATAACATTCTTTTATTCATAAAGAAAGATGCGTGCCAACTGAATGACACGCATCGGATATACTCTATTTTTCTTATTAGTGATGGAACAGACGGATGCCTGTAAATGCCATAACCATGTCGTATTTGTTACAGGTCTCGATTACATTGTCATCTCTGACAGATCCGCCCGGCTGAGCGATATATTTTACGCCACTCTTATGTGCACGCTCGATGTTATCGCCAAATGGAAAGAATGCATCAGATCCAAGTGCTACATCTGTCAGCTTGTCTAACCATGCGCGTTTCTCTTCCCTGGTAAATACTTCCGGCTTCTCTGAAAATGTGTTCGGCCATGCTTCATCGTTCAGCACATCCATGTATTCGTCGCCAATGTACAGATCGATCGCATTATCTCTGTCTGCACGGCGGATACCTTCCTTAAATGGAAGATTCAGCACCTTCGGGCACTGTCTCAGCCACCAGTTATCAGCCTTCTGACCAGCCAGTCGTGTACAGTGGATACGTGACTGCTGTCCGGCACCGATACCGATTGCCTGTCCATCTTTCACATAGCATACAGAGTTGGACTGTGTATACTTCAGTGTGATCATCGAAATCGCAAGATCAATCTTAGCCTGCTCAGTCATCTCTTTATTCTCTGTTACGATCTCATCGAAGAAATGCTCGTCAATATTCAGCTCATTTCTTCCCTGTTCAAATGTAATACCAAATACATCCTTGTGTTCCAGTGCAGCCGGTACATAATCCGGATCGATCTGGATCACATTGTAATTGCCGTTCTTTTTCTGTTTCAGAATCTCAAGTGCCTCCGGCTCATATCCCGGTGCGATCACACCGTCCGAAACCTCTCTCTTGATCAGTCTGGCTGTATCTACATCACAGACATCTGACAGAGAAATAAAATCACCGAAGGAAGACATACGGTCGGCACCTCTGGCTCTTGCATATGCACTGGCAAGCGGCGACAGCTCACCAAGGTCATCTACCCAGTAGATCTTCGCCAGTGTCTCAGAAAGCGGAAGTCCCACTGCAGCACCTGCCGGCGATACATGCTTGAAAGATGTAGCTGCCGGAAGTCCGGTTGCTTTCTTCAGCTCTTTTACAAGCTGCCATCCATTAAATGCATCCAGAAAATTGATATATCCAGGACGTCCACACAGCACCTTGATCGGGAGTTCGCTTCCGTCTGCCATATAGATTCTTGATGGTTTCTGATTCGGGTTACATCCGTATTTCAGTTCTAACTCTTTCATCCTTATCCGCTCCTTATTTATTTTTATTTACAATCTTTGACTCATAGTTACCTGTTGCAATATCAATATAACGCACAAACAGAGATACTTTATTATCCTCATTCAGACTGTTCCATAACAGATCTGTGAATGCATTCATATCATCCGGGATTGCCACAAGCTTCGGCTCTCCCTCAAAGCTTGGCAACGGATTACCATCATGCATATAAGTATGGATAAAATGTCCTTCTCCCGCTTTTGCATTCTCATATGCAAATGTATAACGGTTACAGCTTGACGGATCACCGTTATTACTCTTGAGGATAGACATTGCGTAGTTATATCTTCCATTCTCAACGTGCATAACTCCGGAAATACGAGGTGTGTAATTCGGTCCGTCCGGCTCAAATTCTCTGCTTCTCAGTGACTGTTCAAAAGTCAGCTGCTTGTCCATGCCCTCGTAGATCGTATCTGTCTGATCTCCATTTGTCACGATCGTCTTATTGCCAAGCACACGTACCGGCGCATAGATAATCAGGCTTGGATCTGTCAGCTTGGACTCGTCAAATGCCTGTGTGCGGATGCCTTCTCCGTCTTCTACAAAAATACGGTTACGGCTGTTCTCGCTTCTTCCCATAATAAAGTAAGCTGTTACCGCTTTTGTGCCATCAGCACTCTTTCCAATGATAATTCCTCTTCCAGGATATGCATTTTCCTTCAGTTCCTTCTCAATTGACAACATTTCCATGAATCCTTCTCCTTTTACTGAACAATTAGATACAGTATCATTATATAGAACTATGGCTGTCATTTCCAGTAGCTGACTGTTTATTTATCCTTGGAGCTATTTATAATCACTGCTTATAGAGCATCGCCATTTTTCTGTTCTTCTCCGTAATGTTTACTCAATGAAAAGCCTCGTCCGCGCACTTCTGTAACCCTGCTAACAATCATAAATGCCTCCGGATCGATCTGTCTGATCAGCTTCTCTACCTGTGGAAGTTCACGATTCGATACAATACTCAGCACGATCTGAGTTCGTTCCTGACGGTATCCGCCTTCACCATAAAGCATCGTCACACCCCGGTCCACCTGAGCCAGTATCGCCTGTCGTATCTCTTCCACCTGACTGCTGATGATCTTAACCTCCGTCTTCGTACTTCCCATCATCAGCACTTTATCCAGCACGGTCGTATACACAAGTACAAGAAGGATCCCATATAGTACTCTTTCCGGCGGATTATAGATTACCTGCATGACCAGTATCAGCATATCAAATGCATTCAGGCTCACAGATACCGGAATCCTGAAATACTTATGCAATACCAGCGGCGGAATGTCCATACCTCCTGTAGATGCACCTGTACGAATAACCACGCCAAGTCCTATACCGACACCAAGTCCGGCAAAAATTGTATTCAGCATGGCATTCTCCGTAATCACATAATTCCCGAAAATTCGGTTGGCTGCTTCCAATGCGATTGGATACGTAAAAGAACTTATCACCGTAGTCAGTGCAAACTTTTTACCAAGAAATGCTACTCCGACTAATAGCATTATAATATTGAACACCAGTACAAATCCGGAAATGGACAATCCTGTAAAATGGTTCACCACCAGACCGATACCAGTCGTGCCTCCTGTCATCAGATTGCCCGGCAGCAAAAACAGCCTGACCACAAGTGCATATAATACATTTCCAAAAATCACCGTCGCAACCGTACTTATCCGTTTTAAATATATGTTTTCCATAAAAACCTCCGAATATTTTTGTTAAAAAATGCTATACAACAAAAACACGCCTGTCAGAGAATTTTCCCTAACAGACGTGGATCAAGGCATCGCCTAATACAGTGCTATTATACTTGTATATGTGCAATAATTCAAGAGATCTTTCCTTATTCATCCAATTCTAACTCATGCGGATACAGAATATCTTTTTCTTTGATAATGATGGTTCCGACACCTGCTTTGCTGAAAAATTCCAGAATCAGTGCGTGTGGTATACGTCCATCTACCAGATGTACACGGTTTACCCCCTGTTCGACTGCACGGAATCCACGTTCTACTCTGCTTATCACACCTTCTGTCACTTTTCCCTCATCCAGCAGCTGATGGACTTCATCTACGGTAAGTCTCGGATACACCTTAGTGCGTTCTACATCCTTCCAGATACCTCTGTGGGATGACAGATAGACTAACTTGTCCGCCTTTAAGCCGACTGCTACTTCTAATGATGCATCTTTCGGATCAATCAATTCATATTCATTATCAATGTCATTCGGTACGATAACCGGGATAAAATCATTATCTAATGCCATATGCAGCGTATCCAGATCCATGCCGCAGATACCGATGGCTTTCACACCGCACAGCTCAATCAGCTTGGCAATCCTTTTATTCTCACGAAACTTGTCCGCTCCCATCGGCGTATCATGTACTACAACCGGCCGCATGCCAACCGTCTTGAGCAGTGCAATATCTTTCATCAGTGTCTGCTCATCAATCGGGCTTAAATACTTACGGCAGCCATACTCGATTACCACAATTTTGTCACTGAAATCCCGGATATACGGTAATGCCTGTATCAGGAACTCTGCCTTTGGTTCTACCTGATCATATAATTTCTGATCCATAGTGTCTTATTTTCTCCTTTATCTTATTCTTTATATCCTAGAATTTACGAATCGTATCTTCTTCGCTTTCTCCTGTTTTATCTATCTTTTTGATCACTACATAATATCCGGCTCCCGGCTGTACTTCGATATACACCCTGTCACCTTCTTTGTGTCCAAGCAGTGCCTTTCCCATCGGTGATTCAATGCTGATGCGTCCATTCAGTGAACTCCCCCTAACCGAGGTTACCAGCTTATATACTTCCGTCTCATCGTCATCCTCACAGTAAAGAGTTACCGTATTGTTGATACCCACTTCATTATCCGCAGATGAATCATCGATTACTTCCGCAGTCTTCAGCATACGCTCCAGATAACGGATACGGCTCTCATTCTGATTTTTATCTTTTTTTGCCGCATGATATTCAAAATTCTCGCTCAGATCACCGTGCGCTCTGGCTTCTTTGACCGCCTCGATCGCATTCTTTCTGACCACAAGCTTCCGATATTCGATCTCTTCCTGTATCTTTTCTACATCACTTTTTGTCAATTGCTCCCTCATGATTACTCCCTCTTTTCTTATATCTGCTGTTATCCCCCTGTTCATACACTTACTTAATGTTAGCACAGTTTCATGTGGAATAAAAGCGCGAATCCCCATAAAACAGCAGTTAAAAAGAGTGCACCTTTCGAAGCACTCTTCTGTGTCTATTCTACATTTTTCAATGCATCTGTCATCGGGATCCGTTTCACCTTCCGTATCTGAAAAAACGCTACCAGTGCATAAGCTATCACTCCTGCCGCAAACATTTTCACAAAGGTAATCTCTGGTACATAATATGGCAGCCATCCGGAAAACTGAGCAAATGCAGCTTTACATATCTCCTCAATCGTAATATTTGCCAACGGAATTGTAAGGATCAACGACAATACTACTACAATGGTCGTTGCTGTGATATACAAACGGTTAATTTCATGATTCGTATATCCCAGGATCTTTGCCATGGATATGGACTGGGCATTCTTTTCGATAATGATCTTGGACAACAGGTAAATGATAAGTACAAACATGATTACACCAAATCCCTGGAATAATACCATCATATTTCCCATAGATACTTCCAGCTGTCTGCATGTCTTATCCAGATCGTCTTTGGTCATGACCGTCGATATCATTTCATCACTGATATCCGTAATCTTCTTATCAGCGAAATATCCGTTAAAGTATCCTTCCTGTTTATTGAATACTTTATTATACTGATCCTGTTCCATAAAGACTGCAATGGATGCCGGATATGTATAAATTCCCGCTATCTTAAATGTATAATCGTTATCATCATACGGCTCATCCAGTGTAACACTGTCACCCACATGTATATTGTGTTTTTCCGCAAATGCATTGGATATATAAATATCATCCGGATTCTGGAATTCAATGTCCACATACGCACTGCCCGGGCTGACTCCATATACCATAACATCTTCGCTTTTCAGCTTGCCTTCCTGTGTCTTTAATGTATTTATGCTGTATTTTTCTGCACCTTTTGTGGACGTAGCCAACAGTGAATCTGTATAAAATTTATATAACACATTGGTCATCGTGCCATCCGGTGCATCTGAGAATTCTTCACTATCCATATCCTGAAGCACATACTGATATTTACATAGCATGCTATGTGTTATATCCTGTTCAAAGTGAGCTAAGAGCGGACTGAACATCAAGCCGAATAACAGGATCAGATTGGCAAAAAATACACCGACAAATATCGTAATATAGTTCGGTACATTCTGGAAAATGATTCTGAACCGGAATCTTGTAACAAAATGAATCCGACTGCTCAGATGTACGATCTTTTTCTTTTTTCGTCTGCTGAGATCTCTCCGCATAAATTTGAGCGGTGACATCGACAGCTTGCTGCGCAAGGTCACGTAGTTGATCAACATCAGGATCAGGATCGGAACCAATGTTGTTTTGATAAACGCATCTGCACTCCATATAGTCACATAGGTCGGCAGACTGTAACTGCCGTAATACATGGCAGCCATATAACCTTTCAGTACAGTATAGCCCAGTATATTTCCGACTACTGCCGCAGCTAACATCACGATCACCGGCATCGTCATATAATGCCGGATCAGTTCTCGTTTTGTATATCCGGATGCCCGAAGTGTACCGATAACAGTCGCTTCTTTGGATATCGTATTACTGGTAGTAATCGCAAATACGAATGCAATAATTGCTACTACGATATACAGAAAAGCAGTAAACATCGCACTGTCTCCTCCCATATCGTCACCCGTAAATATAATTGCCTGATTGACGAATTCCGGAATATAATTCACAATCGTTCCTCTTTTTGCCAGTTTTTTCAGAAAATCTTCTCCCATTGTCTTGGCTTCTGTATCATTTTTCGGTGGATCATTATATTTCCAGGCATAACTATAGTGAATATGTGTGTCGTCTAATGTAGCAAAGCCATCTTCTGTCATAATTGCTACCCCGAATTTGGTTGCATCAAACATCATATCCGATGTATTGGAAAACAAAGCGCTGTAGTCAGACAAGGCTACAAGTCCGGTGATTTTTAATGACTGCTTACCGACTTTCAGATCATCTCCAACCTTCAATTCATTATTATCTGCATACATACGGTCAATTGCGATCTCATCTGCCTTCTCCGGCATCTTTCCCTGCATCAGACAAACCTTATCAACATCTGTACGAGGTTTGAAGATTCGAATCGTACTGTCTACATCTTTCGTCTCTTCTTCAATATAATAATTCGGATATACAGTTACGCCATCCTGTTCGATTTTCTGCAGCGTACCATCTGACGCTTCTTCATCCAGTTCAAAATTACCATCTTCGATATTATACTTTTCAAAGCTCTGTTCATATGCCTTAAGCATACTTCCATCGGCCACCAGAAACCCGGACACCAGCGCGATCATCCCTGCCAGAAAAATAAACAGTACAAGATATTTACCAAATTCGCTTTTCAGTTCTCGCGGAAGCCTTTTATTCAGTGGATTCTTCATCGCTCACCACCTACCATTCCAGATCCATTGCAGGTATCTTGTGCTCATTCATATAATTCTTGCGGATCACTCCATCACGAAGTTTTACAACCCGGTCAGCCATATGCTCAATTTCCCCATTATGGGTAACCATCACGACCGTATTACCGTATTTCTTATTCACATCTTCGATCAGCTGTAATATTTCCTTGGATGTATGGTAATCCAGCGCACCTGTAGGCTCATCACACAACAGAATATCCGGATTTTTCACAATTGCTCTTCCAATTGCGGTACGCTGCTGCTGTCCTCCTGATAGCTGATTCGGTAATTTATTCCGGTGTTCATACAATCCAAGCGTCTTCATCAGATCATCGACATCCAGCGGATTGTCACTTAAGTATGCACCAACTTCTATATTTTCCCGGATACTCAGATTCGGGATCAGATTATACATCTGAAACACATATCCCAAATGCTTTCTCCGATATAAAGTCAGTTCTTTCTCTGACATATCACCCGTCCGTTCCCCATCGATAGCAATGTATCCGTCATCTGCCTGATCAATACCCCCCAGGATATTCAACAGCGTAGACTTACCCGATCCTGACGGTCCCAGAAGCACGCATATCTCTCCTTTTTCCATACTCACATCAATGCCTTTCAGCACATTTACACGACTTTCTCCATCACCAAAATGCTTTGTAATTCCTTTGATCTCTAAAAACATAACTCTTCCTCTCCGCCAATTAGTTGCAACTAACTATGCATCAAAAATCGAATAGGCCGACACCTACTCGACGTGCAATCAATGTCATCTCGCCTGTCGGCTCGCTGAACATTGGCCGCCATATAGAAATTCGTGCAAGCACGATTTCTGCGTAGCGGCTTATTGCACAAAAAGGTGGTTAGTACCTACTAACCACCTTTATCATATACAATCTGATACCAAATTGCAAGTCTTTTCATTATGTCCCAGTTTTATTCACATTTCTAAATTCCTAGTTCTGCTTTTTCAGATCAGCATTAAAAATGTCTCTGTCAAGCAGCTTATTCTGGTGTGCTATGATTGTCGTACACACAGCATCTCCGGTAATATTAACTGCCGTACGGCTCATATCCAGAATACGGTCGATTCCCATGATCAGACCGATTGCTTCTACCGGGAGTCCTACCGATGCAAATACCATCGACAGCGTTACCAGACCGACTGACGGCACGCCCGCAGTTCCGACTGAAGCAAGCGTCGCGGTCAGGATAACGGTTGCATAGTCTGCCGGTTTCAGCACAATTCCATACGCCTGTGCCGCAAATACAACCGCCACACCCTGCATGATCGCTGTTCCGTCCATATTAATGGTTGCTCCTAACGGAATGGTAAAAGAGCTTACCTTTCTGGATACTCCAAGCTTCTCATCCAGCGTCTCAATAGACAACGGAATCGTTGCGTTTGACGTTGCTGTTGAAAATGCAAAGCTCATAACCGGAGCAAATTTCTTCAGGAACTTCATTGGATTCAGACCAGTCAATACCTTCATCAAAATCTGATATACGCCAAAGCATTGGATTGCAAGCGCCAACAATACGCCGATCATGTATTTTGCGAGTGGCAAAAATGCACTGAACCCAATTCCGGAAAATGTCTTTGCAATAAGGCAGAATACGCCGATCGGAGCTGCAAGCATGACCGTGCTTGTCATTTCCATCATCACATCATTAAACTGAGAGAAGAAATTAGCCACCGTATCCACACGTTCTCCAAGCTTTGCGATCAGAATTCCCACAAACAACGCAAATACGATAACCTGCAGCATTTCTCCGTTTGCCAGTGCTGCGATTGGGTTCTCCGGAATGATATTCAGGATTGTATCTGCGGTACTGACCGCCTCTGCCGTCGATGTCTCAACAGCTTCCATTCCTGAAATATCCAGACCAATACCCGGATTGATCAAATGTCCTACAGCAAGGGCCACGCTGATCGCAAGGGCTGTAGTCACCAGATAAAACAGTAACGCCTTCACACCAATCTTTCCAAGACTTTTCGTATCACCCATTGCCATACTTCCGCATACCAATGAACAAAATACCAGTGGAACTACCAACATTTTCATCAAACGGATAAATCCATTACCAACTACGTAGAATATCCCATTTACAAATACAGTATCTTTCACATAGCCAGACGGTACAACGTAATGCATGAGTACACCACACAGACATCCCAGAATCAATGCTGCAAATATCTGCGTCGTGAGACTGATTTTTTTCTTTTTCTCTTTCACTGTCTTTCTCCTTATCTCATTTCTTTCAAGAATTCCTGCAGGCTCTCTTTCCAGTCTGCCGGCTCTTCCAGTCCGCAGATACGCAGCATCATGTTATCTAAGAGTGAGTACACCGGACGCACATGCTTCTGTCCTGCTGTCTCTTTCACCTCGATATCTTTTCCAGTCAGTTCTTTTAACTTAACTGCATACTCATAACGGCTGACCGGACCTCCGGTACACACAATATGGAAAATACCATAATTCGTACCGTCTATCAGATTCATAATCACTTTCGCCAGTTCTTTTGCACTGGTTGGTACTGCGCATTCATCAGAAGCCACTTCAATCCTGCCATCTGCCTCCAGAAATTCATGCACAAAATCCGCGCCTGTTCCATACACCCAGGATGAACGGATAATGATATGTCTGGTACACAGACTACTGACCATCTGCTCGCCTGCAAGCTTGGACTTGCCATAAATTGATCTCGGCACCGGATTATCGAATTCGTTATATGGAACTTCGCTGTCACCATCAAACACATCATCCGTAGACATCTGAACCAGCTTGGCACCCAGACGTTCTGCTGCGGTCGCAAGATTTCTTGCACCAATTGCATTCACCTTATACGCTTCTTCCGTATTTGCTTCACATTCTGACGGATTTGTCAATGCTGCACAGTTGATAATAACCGTCGGTCGATTCATTTCTGCATAGAGACGCACTGCGTCCATATCTGTCACATCGACATCTTCTTTATTCGTACACAGTACATGATATCCGTGTTCCGGAAGTACTTTATGGAGCGCTGTTCCTACATGACCATCTGCTCCCGTAATCCAAATCATATTTTTCGACATAATCTTTCTCCTTTTACGAACTCAGAAAAGTCCAAACAACACAAATACGATTGATCTCATGTTTTGCTGTCTGAACTTTTATAAATGTTACTATTATTATCTTTTCAATTAAAAGATGCCAAGTAATTTACTGTATTCCGTAAGTGCTCCATCTGTCTCTTTTGCAAGCACTTTCTTTGCAAGCACCTTGCCGAGCTGAACACCTTCCTGATCAAAACTGTTGATGTTCCATACAAATCCCTGGAACATTACTTTATTTTCAAAATGTGCAAGCAGTGTTCCCAGTGTCTCCGGGTTCAGCTGATCACCTACGATGATACTTGATGGTCTTCCGCCCTCAAAGTATTTGTTACGGTTCTCATCATCCTTACCGCAGGCAAATGCCATGATCTGAGCTGCTACATTTGCACAGAGTTTCTGCTGGCTCGTACTTCCCTGGATCACTACATCATTGTCCATCTGATTATGCTTAAATCCCACAAATTGAAGCGGAATAATTCCTGTTCCCTGATGCAGAAGCTGGTAGAACGAATGCTGACCATTTGTTCCAGGCTCACCGAAAATCGCCGGTCCTGTCACATAATCAATCTTTTCTCCAAAACGGTTCACACTCTTACCGTTAGACTCCATATCCAACTGCTGTAAGTGTGCCGGAAAACGGCTTAATCCCTGCGAATAAGGAAGCACTGCTGTAGAACTGTATCCAAGGAAATTACGCTCGTAAACGCCGATCAATGCATCTAACATTGCCGGGTTCTTCTTAATGTCTGCATTCTTTGCAAGCTCATCTTCCTCTGCACATCCCTTCAAAATTCGTCCGAATACTTCCGGTCCAAACGCCAGTGAAAGGATCACGCCACCAACAGCTGATGTAGAGGAATATCTTCCTCCGATAAAGTCATCCATATAGAAAGAATCGAGATAGTCTGCATTACCCGCGAGTGGTGAAGTCTCACTTGTAACGGCAACCATGTGCTTAGACGGATCAAGTCCTGCACTTGTAAGCGCATTTTTAACAAATGCTTCATTTGTCAATGTCTCAAGAGTTGTTCCTGACTTTGACACAAGTACAAAAATTGAATGAGCAACATCAATAGATGCAAGCACTGCTGATGCATCATCCGGATCAACATTGCTGATGAATCTGGCTTCCATCTTATGGGTGCCATTGACCTTTGCCCAGTTCTCAAGGCTTAAATATAACGCACGAGGGCCAAGGTCACTTCCGCCGATACCGATCTGTACTGCTGTAGTGAATTTCTCACCATTCTCATTCACAATCTCACCGGCATGTACTTTATTAGCAAATTCAGCCGCTCTTGTCTGCTGGGCAACATAGAATTCTCTCTTATTAATACCATCAGCCACAACATCATCACCAAGCTGTCCACGTGTCAGCTGATGAAGAACCAGTCTCTTTTCACCTGTGTTAATTACAGCACCGTTGTACAATGCTTTATATTTATCTGCAAGTTCTGCCTCATCAGCGAGCTCCTGCAAAACTTCAAGTAATTTATCATCAACCTGCTTAGCAGCATAACAATATGTCATTCCGCCGGCCATCGGCATCTGATATTCTTTTACACGTTTTGCACCATTCTCTCCGGCCATGAGTTCTTTTACATTGACAGGTTCTTTCATTGCTTCAAGTTTTTTATAAGACTCAAGCAAGTCAAAATTCTTCCATTCCATCTTAATCATTCCCTTCTTTCAAATGCTCTAAGTTCTTTTATAGTATACTAAAATCTCTAACGTTTTTCAACGAATGGTTAAATATATCCCTGAGTAAACATCACATCAAAAATTGTCCCCCCGGACGGATTGGCTCTGACCGTAATACTGCCATCATGTACTCGCACGATTTCCCGTACCAGCGCAAGTCCAAGTCCTACACCGCCAAGCTCCCTGCTTCTGGATTTATCCACACGAAAGAACGGTTCAAACACGCGCTCTCTTAGATCTTCAGGAATTCCGCTTCCCGTATCCTCTACTGACAGATAAATATGTTTTTCCTTCTGGTATGCTGTTACTGTAACCTGTCCGTCCAAATGATTATATTTTATAGCATTTTCAACAAGATTGTATACCAGCCTGTAAATAAGGATATCACTTCCAATCATCGTTATATCCTTACATTTCCCAATCAGTTTTATATTCTTTTCCTGTGCGAGCGGTTCCAGATCCTCCAATACTTCATCAATAAGAGCGTCAACTATAATTTTTTCATCCCGCCCTACTGTCTGAAGCTCGCTCATATCAAGCAGCGTCTTTACCATTTTGCTGAGTCTGTCATTCTGTTCCGTAACCATCTTTATCGTCTGTAATGTGTCTGCATCCTGATCCGGATGTCGGGTGGAATTGTATAGATCAAGCTGTACCTGCATCAGAGATAATGGGGTTCGAAGCTCATGTGCCGCATTTGCAGTAAATTGTCTCTGTATCTCAAATGCATCTGAGAGTCGTTCAAGCATCTTGTTATATGAAACACTAAGCTGATTCAGCTCTTTAATCTTATTTTCTTCTATTCGTGAAGCTGCCAGATTTTGTGCCTGTACCTCTTCGATTTTATCTGAAAACTCATTGATTGGTCTGAGTGCATGCCCACTTATAAAATATGTAGCTACCCCTCCAAGAAGAGCCAGTAAGGCTGAAATAATCAAACTGTTTCTTTTGTAGTCTACCTTATTATTGTACACCTGAACAGAAAAATCATTTGCAAACTCATCCCACTTATCCTCCGGAATGCTGATGTATATTTCTTCTGAATCCCCCTCTTTATCATCTTCCCGGGCATCAACGGCCTCTTGCAGCGAATCCATATAATACACACCATTTTTATAAATAAACATCGTCAGACAGCCACATATGATCGCAATGCATAATGTAGTTATGCAGGTAAGCCTCCATTGCAGTGACATTCGTTTCATTGATCGGACTCCTCTCTTATTTTATATCCTTCTCCTACCTTGTTCATAATCGGATCATATCCAAGCACTGACTTAAGCTTTCTTCGCAGCGAAGACATATGTACTCTGATAGCTCCACTAAAACTATCTGCAGATGCATCCCAGACATGCTCCATCAATTCCTCCTGACTTACCGGTCTTCCCAGATTAAGAAGTAAATATTCCAAAATACCCTTTTCTTTTCTTGTCAGAGAAATCATTTCCCCTTTTGCATATGCCTCACGCTTTATCGTATTGAATTCTATCTCGCCGCTTTCCAGGCATACATCCTTCTGCACAAATTTCCTTCTTGTCAGACTTCTGATACGTGCCTCAAGTTCCTGCAGGTGGAATGGTTTTTCCATATAATCATTTGCCCCTGCATCCAGTCCTTCAACTTTATCCGCAATCTGCCCCCTTGCAGATAATATAAGAACCTTTGTCTCCTCATTCATCTGCCGATGTTCCTTTAGGATCTCCATCCCATCCATGCCGGGCAGATTCAGATCCAGAACAATCAAATCATAATTCTCTGCCAGAATGCATTCAAGAGCATCCTCTCCGTCATAACAGGTATCCACCTCGTACCCAATATCATACATTCTTTTTGCAACCGTATCACATATTTGTTTCTCGTCTTCAACTATTAATAATCTCAAGATTCTTTCACCTGTTTCTTAACAATAATTTTACACCAGCTATTGTATAATACCAATGTCAGCTGGTCAACAAATACAACAAACGAAAGGAGTAATAAAAACTTGAAATGCAAAAAATCATCTCAAATTGTTTTGCTCATCACAGGTATAACTATGGTTAGCTATGGTGTAGTCAGGGGTGAAGCAGCTGTCGTGCTTGGTAAAGCAATAAAACTATGTCTGGAGTGTGTCGGAATTGGATAAGGAAAAGAATTTACTGTCAAAAAAAATAGCCGGAATACGCGGATGGATACAGGCAGGTGCCACACTGCTCACCAATATTCATATTCCCAATTTGTTTAAAGCAACCATATATCAGGGCAATGCTAAAACAGTATGTGTACCGGGATTAAACTGTTATTCCTGCCCTGCTGCAACAGGAGCATGCCCGATCGGAGCCTTTCAGGCGGTTGTCGGATCATCCAGCTTTAAATTTTCATACTATATAACCGGTTTTTTTATTTTACTCGGTGTGACACTTGGAAGATTTATATGTGGTTTTTTGTGCCCGTTTGGATGGTTTCAGGATTTGCTTCATAAAATCCCGGGGAAAAAAATTTCTACAGCCCGCCTGAAACCGCTAAGATACCTGAAATATATCATTCTTATTATTTTCGTTATACTTCTTCCGATGTTTGTAACGAACTCAATAGGAATGGGTGATCCATTCTTCTGTAAATACATTTGTCCACAAGGCGTTTTGGAAGGAGCTATACCTCTCTCTCTTGGAAATGCTGCTATACGGTCTGCACTGGGAACGCTTTTTTCTTTTAAATGCGTCATTCTAATTGCAGTTGTTGTGTTAAGTGTTATATTTTACAGACCCTTCTGTAAATGGATTTGTCCTCTTGGAGCAATCTATTCATTGTTTAATAAGGTAAGCTTTCTTTCGATCAAAGTTGAGAACAGCAAATGCATCGGTTGCGGACAATGTTCAACGGCATGCAAAATGGATGTCGATGTGTGTAAGACTCCAGACCATCCGGAATGCATACGGTGCGGAGCCTGTATAAAAGCTTGTCCGAAAGATGCCATCCACTATGAGTTTATGGGTAACCATTCATCTTAATACTATTATTTAAAGGAGCAATTATTCATGAAAACAAAAAGAACATTTATTTCTATTTTTACACTCTGCGTAGCATTATTACTTACAGCATGCAACGGAAACAAAACTTCAGACACTGAAACTTCTCAGAATACCCAGACTGAATCCAGCACAGACTCTTCTGACGATTCCAATACGAAACTGGATGATTTGTATCAGCAGGAAAACCAGCTCTTTGCGGATCATAAAGACGTATGGGACAAAGCATTTGGCATGATGAATAAAAGCGCTGCTGATCCAAACGGAAATTATGCGGATTATCTGGCTGACACAGTTGAATCAAACAAAGATTCTTTTACAGATGACGAACTGAAAATACTTACAGATGATATTGAAACGATACGAAAAATCGAGGAGCAGATCGCAGAACTCGAAAAGAAAAATGCCGCATCAGATAGCCAGAAAAACACTTCCGACGATGCATCTCCTTTTAAGAATTTTTCCGGCAAAGATTATGATGGCAATTCTGTTGATGAAAGCCTGTTTTCCAAAAATGCAGTAACTGTCGTTAATTTCTGGTTTACCGGCTGCAAACCTTGTGTTGCTGAGCTGTCTAAGCTTAACGAATTGAACGATGCCATTAAGGCAATGGGAGGCGAAGTAATAGGCATCAACACCGAAACCTTCGACGAAAATAAATCTGCCATTAAAGAAGCAGCATCCATTCTCGAAAGTCAGGGTGTCAAATATCGCAATCTCTCCATTGACTCTACTTCAGATGCAGGCAAATACGCCTCCGGTATTATGGCATTTCCTACAACAATACTAGTTGACAGAAACGGTAATATTGTGGGTGATCCTATGCTCGGTGGAATTGATAACCAGGATAACTATGATACTTTGATGAAACAGATTCAATCTGTAATTGATGCAGATAATACGAATAAATAATAGAGAAAAAGGAGCTGTCGTGAAGTGAACTGAACTGCTTCCCGTCAAGTAGACAATTGAAAAAATATAAATTTTTCCTGCCAGCAGAAATTTATCTGCTGGCAGTTTTTATGCAGCTTAAATCTTGAAAATCCTGTTTTTGATTTTGAATGACGAATATAAGTCATCAGGATGATACAGACCAAATCGTTCATAGATGCTGTCGAAACCCTCACCATTCTTCAAACTACCGGAGTAAACCTTGTTGTAATGGCTTCCTCTCACAGGCAATAGCCGCTCTTAATCAACTCAATCAAATATAATTTTATTCAATAAAACAAACTGAATTTGTCTCTTAATCCTTCAATTTCGATAAATCTTCTAAATACATTTCTGTATATCCACATTCTGGGCAAACTGCAACTCTAACATCATCTATAGTTGTCGCCTTTTGTTTTTCATCTACACGAACAACAATCCCATAACCACCGCCGCTAACTTTAAGTCTCAAATCCAATTTCATGCTTGCTCCGCACTTTTCACATTTTCTCATTGTATATACCTCCAAATCCGATTTGTCTATCTCATAAACCTGTCTTTTTATTTTTCAATCTGACCTCATAGTTGTTGTGATTTTTGCTGTATACTCGCTACATATCCACCAATTTACATCACATTTCTGGACGCCTCACAGAATCGAAAAGTAAAGAAAACCCCAGAAACACGCGGTTTCTGAGGTTTTATAAATCTTTTTACGTTCCAAACGATTATCGCTTGCTGAACTGTGGTGCTCTACGAGCTGCTTTGAGACCGTATTTCTTACGTTCTTTCATACGTGGATCACGTGTCAGGAATCCGGCTTTCTTAAGCACTGGTCTGTAATCAGCATCTGCCTCAAGAAGTGCTCTTGAAATACCATGGCGGATTGCTCCTGCCTGTCCTGTGTAACCGCCACCCTTTACGTTAACGATTACATCGAATTTACCTTCTGTATCTGTCAGTACTAATGGCTGACGAACGATAACTTTCAGAGTTTCAAGTCCAAGATACTCATCGATATCTCTTTTATTAATTGTAATCTTACCTGTTCCAGGTACAAGATATACTCTTGCGATTGATTTTTTTCTTCTTCCTGTTCCGTAGAATTTTGCTGTAGCCACTGTTATATCCTCCTTTCGACCTTCCTAATTAAAATTTCAGTTCAACCGGCTTCTGAGCCTGCTGCTCGTGCTCCGGTCCTGCATATACATGAAGCTTCTTGATCATAGATCTTCCGAGAGGTCCCTTTGGAAGCATTCCCTTAACTGCCAGCTCGATAACGCGCTCTGGTTTCTTATCCAGCATCTCTGCCAGAGTAGTCTCTTTCATTCCTCCAACATAGTCAGAGTGATTGTAATATACCTTCTGGCTCAGTTTCTTACCAGTTACTTTAACTTTCTCAGCGTTAACTACGATTACGTAGTCACCTGTATCAACATGCGGTGTGAATTCCGGTTTGTTCTTTCCTCTTAAAACCTTTGCTACTTCTGATGCCAGACGTCCTAATGTGCAATCTGTTGCATCAACTACATACCATTTTCTTTCAATCTTATCTGGATTAGCCATATAAGTTTTCATTGGTTTCCCTCCTGTGATTCATTACATTGCTTATTTAACAATTAACTCTATCGAAATCAGATGCTTCCGGGGCTTTGGAGAGCATTCTGTTTCTCCCATCGTCATACTGATTTATTATATTATACGTTTTTTTGCATGTCAAGCTTTTTCCGTATATTTTGTGGTACTATCTACGCACAGAAAAGACCTGCCACTCTTCTGACCAGATGAGAGGCAGGTCTTTCCTATATTAAGCTAATAAACCTTTAACGTAACTGTTCTTAAGTTATCACCTTTTTCCACAATTAATCATTTCCTACGATCTGAAGATCTTTTGGATACTTCGTCAGCACCTCACATCCATCCTCTGTTACTATAACCAGATCTTCGATCCGGACTCCCACATCATCTTTCAGATAGATTCCCGGTTCGATGGAGAAACACATTCCAGGCTCTGCGATCAGATCACAGGATGGGCTGGCCTCCGGCGGTTCATGAACAGTCATGCCCACGCCATGTCCGGTTCGTGTCAGGAAATACTCTCCATAGCCGGCATCTGTAATGACTTTACGTGCCACTGCATCTACATCCGACATTTTCACTCCAGGCTTTACGAAATCTATTGCTGCCTGCTGTGCCGCTTTTACAATCTCATATACTTTGCGGTGCTCTTCACTGCAGCTCTTATAGAATACTGTACGTGTCATATCACACCAGTAATTATTAATCGGTGCCCAGAGATCAAATAATACTGCATCTCCCTCTTTCAGCATTTCTCCGGCAACTGCTCCGTGATGTGGCTCTGCTGCATTTTTTCCATAGCATACATACTGTAACTGCATGTCCTGAACCGCACCATGCTCTTCAAAGAATTCTTCGATCATGTTGGACAGTGTCAACTCATCAAGACTCGGATCAATATGCTTAATTCCAAACTCTACTGCCATGTCATTAATATTAGCCGCATGCCGAAGTGCTTCTTTTTCCGCTTCATCTTTGTGTGATTTGCAAACGTCGATTGGATCAGAACCAAGTACCGGAATAATATCATCACGTTCTTTCAGTACAGAAATCGTATGCTTGGAAGCCCAATTTTTATCAAATCCAACCTTTCCCGGAGCCAGCTCATCTGCAATCAACTTATATGGATTCTCTCCATCTGCATAATAGTGCATTGTCATGCCATCAATCGGCTCAAAGCAAAACAGATTATTCATAAATGCATGTACTTCTCCGTCATCCTTCAGAAGAATTGCTCCGCAACGTTCCATTGGATTCACAATGCGTCCTGTCAGCCAGAAGATGGCCGGATCATCTGCAATCAGTATCTGCGTAAGTCCCTGCCGCTTCATCTCTTCCACAACTCTTGCAAATCTTTCTTTGTTCATCATAGTCTGCTACCTCCTTTTGTATTCTTTTACCATTATGTATGTCCATTTTCTATATATACTGTTTAACTTGCTTCTTCGCCTTTCTTTCTCATCTCAGCCAGTTCCATCCGTCGTTCTTTGGTCAGCTTACGGAAAATGATGATCGCTACAATTGCGATGCACAGCATACCAATAAAGGTCTTGAAGATCATCTCGTATCCTTCCAGTCCTGAGAAATGATTCAGACACCAGCCATTGTACAATGGCATAATGCTTTCTGCGCTGTATCCAAGAGGAGAGATGATAAATGTAACTGCACCCATGATTTCTACCGGATATTCGCCTTCTTCCAGAACCGCATAGTGTAATGCCTGTGCACTGTACATGAACATACACAACAATGCTATACTAATGATCAACATCCACATAAATTTCATAGAACGCGGTGTATACAGAATACCGGCAACTCCTACGATCATCAGAATAACATCTGCCAGCATCATGGTTGAAAGACCTTTTCTGTCGGCGATCTGTCCACCGATCGCACATCCCACAAAGCGGAATCCATTTGCCGCATACCCCATAATCGCTGCCAGTGCTGCAGACATTCCAAATGCTGCTGTACAATACGGCACTACATAGTTATATGTAATGATAACTCCATACGTCATGAACATGATCACGATTACACACCATGTCGTCGGCATTTTCAACGCTTTCAATACATTCTTTCCAAAGCTTGTATCCTTCTCTGTATTAGAATCCAGTGACTTCGGGAGGCATTTCAGCAATGCAAAGTATACAGCCACACCTACTACGATTGCTTCAATACCATAAAAGAGAATCAGCCCTGTCATGCCGTTTGCTTCGCCGACTTTTTTCGTAACAGCGGTAAATGCTGCCAGAATCACAAGTCCTGAAAGGAAGTTCAAGATTCCTCTTGTCATATCAAACAACGCATAGCCTCGTCCCTGCTCACTTGCTTTTGACAGTGCCCGCAGTGCTTTCATACACGGATTCCAGAATGTCATAATAGAGGTAACACCCCATAATGCATAGATTCCTACATGAATCGGAAATGCCGGTTTCAGAAGAAGCACGAACGCTCCGAGTCCTGTTACTACCAAGGATCCAGATATCGCAAGCTTCAGAGATACCCGGTCAGCTACCCAACCGCCCAGACAATATCCTACGATTGCAAGCACTCCATAGATGCTTCCCAGTGTTCCCATCTGCAGATCGTTGATTCCAAAATACGAAACATACGCATCGTAATAATAGTAACGGAAGTATGGAAGCAGATACACACTCATTCCAGCCAATGCAACTAACATGATGACAACTCGATTTTGTTTATAACCACGTGTTTCCATATAATCACCCTTTCTCTCCGGTCTCCTGTTAAACTACTTATCCTGATATAAGAAATACTTATGCGCAACTCAGTATTTATCTTGATAAAAGATTATCATTCAGGTTCATATTTATCAAACCGGTGATTTTTTCCTCTATGGAAACTTTTAAGACTTTTTTGTCTAATCCAGAAAGAAAGATTGTATTTTTAGAAAATACTGTACATCAGTCTATTATTGTCTTAGTAATTTCAAAAAAATCTTTCCTTTTTGGAAATATATGGTATATTAGTTATTGTAGCAGTCTATCTGTTAAGGAAAAATATTGTAAATATCTATATACTAAGGAAGTGATTATATGGCAATCAATACTGTGCATACGCCGGCGGAACACGTTGCCCAGAGAATCCGTATGTATCGCACCAGACAGCATATGACCATCGATACTCTGGCACGCAAGCTCCATGTAAGCACATCTACCATTTCGAAATACGAGAACGGCCGACTTGCATTAAATGTAGCTACATTGTTTGAAATTGCAGATGCATTGAATGTATCGGTAAATCAGCTGACGGATTACCAGGCTCCCGGCAAGCCACGGCTTGAGAAAACAGACGAGCGCAGTTTTTTCAAGCGTTCCAATATCTTCTATATGTATCAGTATTTTGCAATTGACCGCAAGATTTACCCTTGTGTACTGGAAGTACAGGCGAATCCGGAACACGATTACGATGACATCATTCTTTACTACGATGTCGCTGACGAATATAATTATACTGATGCGCAGTACATTTACAAAGGAACTATGTTTGTTCACGACTTCATCACCAATATCTACTGCAAGAATCCATATAACGAAAGTGATGACTTGTCCATCTGCGCCAAAGCGACATTTTCTTTAAAGAATACAACAACCGGACTGCTGATTGCCTTATCGCAGTCACTGCGTAATCCTTACGCGATCAAAGTGATTTTTTCGCTGAATCCGCTGCCTATGGACGACACGCTCCGGGCTGAACTTAGCATCTCAGATAAAACAACTCTTGCAGAGCTGAAGCGTGTAAACTCCTTAGTCATTTATTAAACATACGAAAAGAGGTTATTATTATGTGGGCTTATAATAGTGTATTTTATCAGATCTATCCGATTGGCTTCTGCGGTGCACCATATGCCAATGACGGCATCTGCGTTTCTCGCATCCTCAAGATCGGAGAATGGGCTGATTATTTAAAAGAACTTGGTGTTGATGCCATCCTGCTGAATCCGATCTTTGCTTCAGACAATCATGGCTACGACACCAGAGATTTCCGTACGATTGACTGTCGTCTTGGCACGAATAAAGATTTTGCAGATGTCTGCCGGATACTGCACGAACACGATATCCGCATTGTGCTGGATGGCGTATTTAATCATGTAGGAAGAGGATTCTGGGCATTTCGCGATGTGCAGGAAAAGAAATGGGATTCTCCATACAAAGACTGGTTTCACATCAGCTTTGACGGCAACAGCTGCTACAACGATGGATTCTGGTACGAAGGCTGGGAAGGACATTATGAATTAGTGAAACTGAACCTTCAGAATTCGACCGTGACCGATTATCTGCTGGACTGCGTGCGCGGATGGATCGAGGAATTTGATATTGACGGGCTTCGTCTGGATGTAGCGTACAGCCTAGATCATAACTTTATGCGCAGTCTCCGACATTTTACCAACGAACTCAAACCAGACTTTGCACTGATCGGAGAAGTTTTATTCGGTGATTATAATCTGATCGCGAATGATGAAATGCTGCACAGCTGCACCAACTACGAATGCTACAAGGGCATCTACTCCAGTTTCAATTCTATGAACATGTTCGAGATCGCACATTCACTGCACCGCCAATATGGTCCGGACCCATGGTGCATTTACCGCGGCAAGCATCTGATGAACTTTGTAGACAACCATGATGTCACCCGACTCGCTTCCATTCTGACGAACAAAGAACATATACGCCCGGCTTATGGTCTGTTAATGGGTATGCCTGGCATTCCATGTCTCTATTATGGCAGTGAATGGGGTGAAGAAGGTACAAAAGCACCAGACAATGATTATGCACTGCGGCCGTGTTTCGATACACCAAAGCCAAATGAACTGACAGAATTTATCGAGAAGCTGATTGCCATACGGCAATCGAGTGATGGTCTATGCAATGGCAATTACCGCAATGTAGTTCTGACCAACCATCAGTTAATCTTTGAACGCGCTTCTGAAAAAGAACGGATTCTGGTAGCAATTAATGCATCCAGTGATCATTACACTGCTTACCATGGTGATCTGAATGGCACGGCAACAGAACTTTTAAGTGGTAATGCGATAACGTTGAACGGACAATTTGACATGGCACCTTACAGTGTCAATTATCTGAAATTCTAAAAACATATCTGTTGTGGACAACTATATATAATACGAGGCTGTGACTAATCATTCGTTTTGATTACTAATCAAAAGTGTTTGATTAATCACAGCCTCATTTCATACATATATCAGCAGATGCCTGCGGATCACTCCGCACTTTTCACTGGCATCTTATTTCATTACTACTTTACGGAAGTTCTTCTTGCCTTTCTTTACTACCAAACCTTTTCCCAATGTATCTGCTGTATAAGAAGTCTTGATATCTCCGACTTTCTCACCTTCAACAGTTACACCGCCCTGCTGTACAGCACGTCGTGCTTCTGCTCTTGATGGAACCAAGCTACTCTTTACAAGAATACTCAGGATATCGATGCTTCCGTCTGTCAGATCCTCTGATGTCAGTTCTGTTGTCGGCATGTCTGCTGCTGCACCCTGACTGAACAATGCTTTCGCTGCTGCCTGTGCCTTCTCAGCTTCTTCTTCGCCGTGCACCAGTTTTGTCAGCTCATAAGCCAGAATCTCTTTTGCTGTATTAAGCTGCGCACCTTCCCAGCTGTCCATCTTGTCAATTTCTTCCAACGGAAGGAATGTCAGCATGCGGATACATTTGAGCACGTCAGCGTCTCCTACATTTCTCCAGTACTGATAAAACTCAAACGGAGATGTCTTCTCCGGATCAAGCCACACAGCACCGCTCTGTGTCTTGCCCATCTTCTTGCCTTCTGAATTCAGAAGCAGCGTAATGGTCATCGCGCTCGCATCCTTGCCAAGCTTACGGCGGATCAATTCTGTACCTGCCAGCATATTGCTCCACTGGTCGTCACCACCGAACTCCAGATTACATCCGTAATTCTGGAACAGCTCGTAGAAATCATATGCCTGCATGATCATGTAGTTAAACTCCAGGAAGCTGAGTCCCTTTTCCATTCTCTGCTTGTAACACTCTGCTGTCAGCATACGATTAACCGAGAAGTGTGGTCCGATCTCGCGCAGTACATCGATATAGTTCAGATCCAGAAGCCAGTCAGCATTGTTAACCATCAGCGCCTTGCCTTCTGAAAAATCGATAAACTTGCTCATCTGCTTCTTGAAGCAGTCGCAATTGTGCTGGATCTGCTCTGGCGTCATCATGCTTCTCATATCAGATCTTCCAGACGGATCTCCGATATATCCTGTACCACCACCAATCAATGCAATTGGCTTATTTCCTGCTTCCTGCAGTCTCTTCATCAGGCACAATGCCATGAAGTGACCCACATGCAGACTGTCTGCCGTCGGGTCAAATCCAATATAAAATGTTGCCTTTCCATTGTTAACCAGTTCTCTGATTCTCTCTTCATCAGTCACCTGCGCGATTAGTCCGCGCGCCTGAAGTTCTTCATAAATACCCATAATCTTCTCCTTTTTTTATTACTCACCACCTGAAGAGGTGGGAGTCTTCTCGACTGAGATAAAATAACCCATCCTTATCTCTCGATAAGGACGGGTCTATACTCCGTGTTACCACCTTAATTCACCATCAGTTCACACTGACAGCCTCTGTGGCTGCATTCACAGCTTCTGCGCGTAACGTGCGCCAGCGTCACAGTCTACTTAAATCTCACATCAGATTCTGCCTTTTCATATCTATCTGAGATTCTTTCGTTGTGCAGCTCCGAGATGTATTCACACTACTTTCCTTCATGCGCCTCTCATCAACCGGCAACTTTCTGTATGGGTGCAAGCAATGTTACTTTTTCTCTTCTTCGCTTTTCCACTATTGTTTAAAAGATTAACCGATTTCCAGTCTCTTGTCAAGACCTTCTATTCCGTTCACCGTCTGGCAATGCACCATCAATTAATCAATACTATACTTCCTGCGGTACTCATCCAGAATCGGTTTGTGTGTCTTCACCTGTGCAAGCATTTTCTCCTTAGTCTGCATATCCTGTTCTTCATCCAGAATAGATGAATGAATATGCATATCCGGATCATTCTCTTCCATCTTGATCACTGCTGTAACCGCACCGGTACAATGCGCTGTAATACGTTCAAAGCTGTTCAGTAATTCATTAAACGCTGTACCCTGTCTCAGTTCACAGTCTCCGTGACTCAATCTGGTCACGTGACGCATCTTCATCTCTTCTGCCAGCGCTGCTACTACCAAAGACAGGGATCTGACACGGTATGCCCCTTCTTCTTCACGCTCTCGAAGAGTCGTCTCCGTCAGGCTTACTGTCTCACGAACCGCTCCCATGATCACATCCAGTTCCTCAATAGCTTCTTTAGATAATTCAATATTACTTTCATTGATCTCATTGGTCACTCTGGCAACATTGGATGCATAATCGCCCACACGCTCCAGATCGCTGATGATATGCAGATACAGTGACACCTGTCTGGTCTGTGCCGTATTCATCTCACGCTTGGTAAGCTGCATCAGATACTCGCCGATCTTCGTCTCGTACTTATCAATCAGTTCTTCCTTGCTCTGAACTTTATTATAACGTTCGCGTTCATATCCATCTACCAGATCCAGTGCACGCCCAACATTCTTACGCACATTCTTAGACATGCCGCGCAGCACACGACGGCACTGTCCGATAGCAAGAGCCGGATATGCAAGCAGACGTTCTTCCAACAGATCAAAGTCTGCGCTGTCTGCCATGTCCTCCAGATCCTCCGGGCTGTCCTTGATCAGCTTACATACTAACTTCTCAATCTTCGGAATAAATCCAAACAGTACACATACAGTTGCTGCACGGAATGCGGTATTAATAATCGCGATCGCAACCGGACTCATAGTCATATCCAGGAATGGATAGTGTATAAATATATTACTTACATAAAAAACAGTTCCCCAGATTACCATACCAAACAAGTCATTGATCAGATATACCAATGCTGTTCTCTGTCCGTTCTTATTGGCACCGATTGCAGAGATCAATACCGGACAGGCTGCACCAACACCGATTCCCAGTATGATCGGGAATGCAGTCGCAAAGGTCAATGATCCGGTCACAGACAATGCCTGCAGAATACCAACTGCTGCTGATGCACTCTGTAGAATTGCGGTAAACGCAATACCGAGCAGAATACCTGCTAACGGATTAGAAAACATCGTCAGCATATTTGTAAATGCTTCGCTTTCCTTTAGCGGTGCCACAGCCCCGCTCATAGTCTGCATACCAAACATCAGAATGGAAAAACCAAGCATGATATTACCCACATTACGGTATACGGTTCTCTTGGATACCATCTTCATGACAATACCAACGATTGCTACTACCGCACTGATCGTTGCTGTCGATAAGATCTTGGCAATTCCGCTGGAACCGTTAATATAAGACAGACACAGAATCCATCCGGTAATACTGGTACCGATATTGGCACCCATGATAATACCGATTGCCTGTCTCAGCTTCATCATACCTGAGTTAACGAATCCGACTACCATAACCGTCGTCGCTGATGACGACTGGATAACCGATGTCACTCCGGCTCCAAGTGCCACTCCTTTCAGAGATGTGTTGGTCATTTTATAGAGAAACGACTCAAGCTTGTCTCCCGCAACCATTTTCAGTCCGTCACCCATAAGCTGCATACCAAATAAGAATAACGCAACTCCACTAAGCAGTGACAGCATCATCGAAAATATGTCCATAACGTCCTCCCCGACTATATAACATAGCCGCTTTATTATCCTTCTATTCTATGAATATTCCTACTTTGTCAATTTTTAATATACCATCACTTTCTACAGAAGTCTACGTTAACTTTAACAAAATGTAAAATTTGGTTTAAATCAATATAAAATAGACTGTGCATTCTCACACAGTCTATCCACTACACATTATTCATTTTCATTACCATACCGTATCTCTACCAGCACCAACCCCTGTGGTGGTGCCGTCACTCCGGCTTCCGTACGCTCTCCGGCTTCCAGGATCTCCTTCACCCGTTCTGGTGTGTAAAAACCTCTCCCCACACGGATCAGTGTTCCGGCTATAATCCTGACCATATTATAGAGGAAACCATTTCCCGTAATCCGGATACAGATATCCTCGCCATTCTGATCGATCATAATATCATACACTGTACGGACCGTATCGGACGTATTCGTTCTGACATTGCAAAAGCTTACAAAATCATGCTCTCCAATCAAATAAGATGCTCCTTTCCGCATCTGGTCTATGTCCAGTGGAAAGGATACAAATGTAGAAGTCCGCCGTTTCATAGGATTCGGCACAGACGCATTGTAAATGTGATATTCATATGTCTTTGTAATCACATCCTGATAGCGTGGATGCCAGTCATCTGCCACCTGTTCAGATCGAACAATTACAATATCCTCCGGCATTCTCCGATTCAAAGCATAAGCAAACCGTTCAGCGGGAATCGAACATTTTGTGTCAAATACCGCAACATTGCCAAGCGCATGCACGCCCGAATCTGTTCTGCTGGCACCGATCACCCGGATTTCTTCTCCTGTCAGACCGCTGATCTCCCGGTTTAGTATTTCTTCGATGGTAACTCCATTGGGCTGAACCTGCCATCCACAATAGTCGGTTCCGTCGTAAGCTACCGTCAGTTTGATTCTTTTCATATATCTGTTCTCTCCCAGGTCATTTAGAAAATCCATACATGGAAAGGAACACATCTTCCTATTATTACAACTGCCGCCACATAAAAGATCACCAGTACATACGCTGTACGGTCAACTCCGGTATAATGAAGGGGCTTCATCTTGGTACGTCCGTCACCGCCTCTGTAGCATCTCGCTTCCATTGCCATGGCCAGATCGTTGGCTCTTCGGAATGCAGATACGAATAACGGCACCAGGATCGGCACCATGCTCTTTGCCTTCTGGATCATATTACCACTTTCCAGATCTGCACCTCTGGCAATCTGCGCTTTCATAATCTTATCTGTCTCTTCCAGCAGAATCGGGATAAAGCGCAGCGCGATCGACATGATCATTGCAATCTCGTGCACTGGCACATGAATCTTATTCAATGGCTTCAACAGACTCTCGATGCCGTCTGTCAGTTCATTCGGTGTCGTAGTAAACGTCATCAATGAAGACCCTGTGATCAGATACACCAGACGGATTGCCATTAAGATTGCTGTACGCAAACCACCTTCTGTAATTGTAAAAATCCACGCATGGAACAGCACGTCTCCTTCTCTCGTAAGGAAAAGGTTAAACAACAACGTAATCAACAGTAACATCATAATCGGCTTCATACCCCGCATGATATAGCGGAATGGTACTTTTGACAGCTTTATAATGGCTATCAGGAATACTGTCGTCACAAGATATCCCAGAATGTTCTTAAATAAGAATAACGAAATCAAATACAACAGTGTTGCCACCAGCTTCACTCTCGGATCCAGACGGTGCAGTACACTTTTTGCCGGATAGTATTGTCCAATGGTAATATCTCTAATCATGAGCCATCACCTCCATAATACTGTCCGCAGCTTCTTCGATCGTAGTTGCCTCTGTATTCACATTCAAGCCATGTGCTTTCAGCTCATGCATGATATAAGTCACCTGTGGTGCTGCAAGCCCGACCTGTTCCAGTTCTTTATAGTGCGCAAATACTTTTTTCGGCACATCGTTATACATCACTTCGCCCTGGTTCATTACAATAATACGATCTGCATATTTTGCAATATCGTCCATACTATGGGACACCAGAATAACCGTCAGATTTCTTTTCTTATGAAGATATGCAATCTGATCCAAAATCTCATCACGACCTTTCGGATCAAGTCCTGCGGTCGGCTCATCCAAGATCAGCACCTGCGGTTCCATGGCAAGTACGCCTGCAATCGCCACTCTCCGCTTCTGTCCACCGGACAGTTCAAACGGCGATGCATCGTAGTATTTTTCCTTTAAGCCTACGAGCTTCAGTGCCTCTCTGGCTCTCTTCTCGCATTCTTCCTTGGAAAGTCCCTGGTTCTTCGGCCCAAAGCACACATCCGACAGCACATCCACCTCAAACAGCTGATGCTCCGGATACTGAAATACCAGTCCCACCTGATTACGAAGCGCTTTCATATTATAACCGTCTTCGTAAATGTTCTCTCCATTATAGTACAAAGCTCCACTCGTAGCCCTGATCAGACCATTCAGATGCTGGATCAGCGTAGACTTACCGGATCCCGTATGTCCGATCACACCTACAAATTCCCCATGCGGAATCTCCAGGCAGATATCTTTGAGTGCCTGTTTCTCATACGCTGTACCTGCACTATATACATAATTCAAATGTTCTATTTTAATCGACATATCGCTTCTACCAATTCTTCTTTCCTCAAAATCCCGGCTGGAATATCCAGTCCGCGTTTTTTCAATTCATCTGCAAGTATGGTCACCTGTGGCACATCCAGCCGATACTTTTTCAATGTATCCACCTGCGAGAATATCTCCCGCGGTGTTCCCTCCATTACCACATGTCCGTGATCCATGACAAATACTTTATCTGCATCAATCACTTCTTCCATATAATGCGTAATCAGTATTACCGTAACCTTCTCTTTTTTGCGCAGTTCCTCTACGGTACGAAGGACTTCCTTTCGTCCGTTCGGATCCAGCATCGCAGTCGGTTCATCCAGCACGATGCATCTCGGCTTCATGGCAATGACTCCCGCGATCGCTACACGCTGCTTCTGACCGCCGGACAGCTTATTCGGCGAATGATGTCTGTAGCTGATCATTCCGACTGCTTTCAGGCTGTCCTCCACGCGCTGCCAGATCTCATCCGTCGGCACACCCAGATTCTCCGGTCCGAATCCCACATCTTCTTCTACCACCGTCCCGATGATCTGGTTATCCGGATTCTGAAATACCATTCCCGCTGACTGCCTTACATTCCACAATTCATTCGGATCACTGGTATTCGTTCCATCTACCCACACTGTACCTTCTGTCGGCACCAGAATCGCATTCAGGTGTTTCGCCAGCGTCGATTTTCCGGAGCCATTATGCCCTAACACAGCAATAAATTGCCCCTCTTCCACTTCCAGATTCACCTGATCAATAGCGCGGTAGCTGCCGATCACATTGCCTTCTTCGTCTCTCTTTGCATATTCAAATATCAGGTCATCGGTCTGAACCATTTTCTTCATAATAGTTTCAGCCTCCTTCTCTTTATTCACGTAACAGTCTTATGCCTTCTCCGGCTCCGGATACTCAGTTCCCTGTGTATCTACTGTTACTTTTTTCATTTTCTGCTCCTGGAGCGGACGATCTCTGAAATCTGTCTGTACTGTTGCAATCTTATCCACAATATCCATACCTTCAATAATCTTACCAAATGCTGCATACTGTCCGTCAAGATGCGGCGAGTTCTTATGCATGATAAAGAACTGGGAACCTGCTGAATCCGGATGCATAGCTCGTGCCATAGACAACACACCCTCTGTGTGAAGCAGGTCGTTCTTCACGCCATTCTGAGAAAACTCGCCCTTGATCTGGTATCCCGGACCACCCATACCGGTTCCGTCCGGGCATCCGCCTTGAATCATAAATCCATTAATGACACGGTGAAAGATCAATCCATCATAGAATCCTTTCTTTACCAATGAGATAAAGTTATTGACCGTATTCGGTGCAATCTCCGGATACAGTTCTGCTTTCATAATATCGCCATTTTCCATTTCAAAAGTTACGATTGGATTTGCCATTTTATATACCTCGCTTTTTTATTTCTTTATTTCTATCCATATCGGATCACATATTGAGTCAATTGTAACACGTCACTTATGCAAAATCAACGCAAAGGATACGGAGTTCTTACATCTGTCCTGTTTCAAAAGATTTTATTAATTCCTTGTAAAGTCGGTTGTTGATTCAATTTTTTCGTGTTATAATCCTATGGGTTTGAAATATATTAATCTTATACTATATACATCGAAAGGGTGTATCTGCATGAAGAAGTTAAAAGAACTGTTTAAAAAATATAATCATGCGTGGGTACTGTTATATGCACTGATCTACATGCCATGGTTCACATATCTAGAACGCCATGTGACTGCTGATTTTTATCTGATCCACTCACCACTGGACGATTATATACCATTTGTGGAGTATTTTATCGTTCCTTATCTACTGTGGTTCGTATATCTTGCAGTCGGTGCATGTTTTCTTTTTTTCAAAGACAAAAAAGGATTCCTGCAGGCAGCCAGATTTGCGATCAGCGGCATGACCATTTTCCTGATCATCTGTACAATATTTCCAAATGGCCTGGCATTACGCCCAACCATCTTTGCTCACGATAATGTATTTGTTGATCTTGTAAAGATTGTCTACTCCACAGACACGCCGACCAATGTATTGCCAAGCATGCATGTATTCCTCTCCGTAGGTATGTGCATGGCATTGAACCGTACACCGGCACTAAAGGATAAACACGGTATCCGAATTGTCGCCGGAATCCTCTCATTTATCATTGTGCTTTCTACCATGTTTCTGAAGCAGCATTCGGTAACAGATGTAGCAGCCGCTCTGGTAATGGATGGGATTTTATATCAGCTGGTCTATGCCAGGCAGACCAGACAGGCACGCAAGCTGATGCATGAACCGATCATTTAAGTATAACGAAAGAACCTCAGGCCACATCCTGAGGTTCTTAATTTTTCTGAATTCCTTAATCTTCTATTTACAGACTTCTTGACTTCTCTGCACATGTCTGAACAGCGTCAATGATTGTTCCTCTGAATCCACACTCTTCCAGCACACGTACTGCATCAATTGTAGTACCTGCCGGTGAGCATACCATATCTTTCAACTCTCCCGGGTGCTTTCCTGTATCAAGTACCATCTTAGCACTTCCCAATACGGCCTGTGCTGCAAACTTATATGCCTGCGCTCTCGGCATACCATCTAATACAGCAGCGTCTGCCATCGCTTCGATAAACATGAATACGTAGGCCGGTGAACTTCCGCTTACTGCTGTAACAGTGTCCATCAGCTTCTCCGGTACGATCTCTACCAGACTGAAGCTTGAAAGCAGTGTTTTCACATATTCGATTTCTTCTTCCGTCATATGCTCATTCGGACATGCAGCAGTCATACCTTCACCAACCATAGCCGGTGTATTCGGCATACAACGTACGATCTTAACATCTTTACCAAACTGCTCAGCAAGCCATGAAAGTGTTTTACCAGGTGCAATTGTGATCACGATCTGATCCGGCCTGATCTTATCTTTAATACCAGAAATAACATCTGCGTAGAACTGAGGTTTTACTGACAGAAGTACTACATCAGCCTTCTCTACTACTTCGTTGTTATCTGCGGTTACATGAATTCCAAATTTCTCTTTTACACGTTCTCTACCAGGGGCAAACAGGTCAGCTCCAATGATCTCATCTGCCGGGATGACTCCTTTTGAAATGATTCCTCCCATAATTGCTGAAGCCATATTACCAGTTCCGATAAACCCTAATTTCATGACGTTACCTCCTTAATATTTGAGAAAAGTTTCATTGTATACAAATCTATAATTTGTATACAACTTGTTTTCTACAATATAACACCTCGTTAATTGCATGTCAATACTATGGTGGTAACTTTTAATAATTTTCTCCGCTTTTCTCAAAAATGTACATATCATACTTCGCTTTTCCCTGCTGAAGTGCCTGTTCCGTTCGAAGCGTCCACACTGCTACCGGAATTCTCCATAGCCATCTGCATAAAAGAACACTGCAATTCGGAAGATCCTTTAATTTGTAAGAAATAAAATCTGGTCTTCCAATCACATTCAGCATCAGATATTTTACCAGAAACCGGAGTATGTATGGATCATTCAATGGATCTGCAGTAAGGTTGGACGAAAGCTGACCTCGCAGTATCGCCGGTGCATATTTGCGATACCATTGTAACCCTAATGTATTGAATGACTGCACCAGATATTTTCCATGGTATGTCTTCAGAATATCATATGATGCCTCACAGACCCTCAGATCCCGTCCCGGTATCTTAAGTTCAACCAGAAGTGGTGCCCTGCCATCCACATATTCCAACACTTCCTGTAATTCCGGGATCCTCTCTGTCGTATTCAGCAGATGAAACTTCTGTAACTCTTCCAATGTATAATCTTCTACCTTGCCATGTTCTCCGCACATCCGCTCCAGTGTATCATCATGAAATACCACCACTTTTCCATCTCTGGTAATATGTATATCCAGTTCTATACCATAGCCATGAGCGACTGCTGCCCGAAATGCGGCCATTGAATTCTCCGGAATCAGTTTTTCCTTATTGTGATATCCCCGATGTGCAAACATCGTGCGTCGATATACTGCCATTTCTGCATTCCGGTTCTCCGGTCGGATCAACAGCAGATACAATACACCCAGTAATAACACCACGAGAAAAATATATCCTGCTGCCATTTTCTGCGCCTCCTCAAATTATCCAACAATAAGTCTGATCTTGTCCGGTTCTAATGCTGCTGTCATTTTCCGCTGCAGAAATACCGGTTCTCCATCTGTATGTACCGGCAATGCCTGCTCACTGTCAATCTCAACTTTTTTACAGGTATATGTATCAATGCCCCTGAAGCGGATATGCCATCCTTTAAATGCAGTTGGAAGCAGGCACAGCACCTTCCATTTCGGCAAACCAGATATCACCGTCACATTCAGGATATCATCACACGGATCTGCATCCGGGCAAAACTTAAATCCTCCACCTTCGAATGGATGATTCATCGCTGTCGCGAAATAAGCTCTGTCGTATTCAATCCATTCTCCATCATCCAGACGGACCCGCATCTTACCCGGTCGCAATGCAATCATGCGGGAAAGAGCAATTCCAAGATAGGTAAGCTTACCAAGATGAATCTTATTTAAGAATACCTTCATCTTAGAAATGACCGCCTGATGACATACAGCCGCGTCAAATCCGATTCCTGTGCTGACCGCATACCGTCTGGACTTTTCACCATTTTTATAAGACATGATTCCCACATTCATATCCACCATTTTCTTAGGATGCAATATCCGTGTCAGACATTCCGCAGGTTCTGCTGCCATCTTAAAATATCTGGCAAAATCATTGCTGGAACCCATCGGAATATATCCCATCGTCACCTTAGACAATTCGGTGATTCCATTCAGCACTTCATTTACCGTACCGTCACCGCCAAGTACCACAATGGTGTGTTCTTCCCCATCTGTGGTAATCTCTTCCGCAATCCGGCTTGCATGCCTCTGGTATTTAGTAAAATGTATCCGATACTCTGCCTTCTGCTCTTTCAGAAGTTGCTCGAGTTCTTTCCAGATCCTGCCGCCAAGCCCTGATCTGGCATTCGGATTCACTATAAAATCGTACATAGCTTTATCTCCTTCGTATCACGACCGCTATCATTTTGACATAGCAGTCGTTCTTCCTGTACCAAAATGATCATCCTTCAATATCTTTACTGCATGTTCATAATCTCCCTGACGCATATACTCCACAAGATCCTTCAAATGGTCATTCGTCTGCTGGATCTCCATGCCATTCTTGACCGAATGCACACCCATACGAGTAAGCTCCGACAGATTATTATGATAAATCCGATCGATCCGCTCATTTTCATAGATACTTACAATTTCCATATGAAATGCAATATCCGCAATCTCCCATGCAAATGGATCGGATGCTACCGCACACATGCGCACTACCTTTTCCTCGATACGGTAAGAGAATTCTTCATATTTTTCTGAATCAAAAATCAGCTTAAACGCCGGAAGCTCTATCAATTCTCTTAACTGATAAATCTGATTAATATCCTCTTCGGTAATCTCTTTGACCGTCATAGATTTATAATAATCAGTCACAATAAGTCCATCTGTCTGCAGCATGCGAAGCGCAGTACGTACCGGACTCCGGCTCATCCCCAGTTCCTCTGCGAGCTTCGCCTCAGTCAAAGGCATGCCCGGCGGATACGTCAGGTTCAATATATTCTGTTTGATCGTCTCATATGCCTGATCGGCAAGTGACTTTGCTTTTCCACTCATAGCTGCTCCTCTCATATCACATACTTCATATATTTTTCAAATGCTGACGGAATCGGATAACGTTGCTGGATCTCTTCCGGATGTGCAAAGATCATATCCTCTGTACAGGATTCTTCCAGCTCATCCACCTGGATCTGATACCCGATCATATGCCACTCCACATGGCTGAATACATGCTTTGCTTCGCCTGCCTCCTTTACGCGGACCGGCGTCAGCCCAATCTTTTTGCTATATTCTATCGCTTCTTCCATCGTCAGGTGTCCATCCACCCCCGGAAGTTCATATAAGCCTGCCAACAGTCCTTTTGCCGGACGTTTGCGGATACCTCTGGTCTCTCCATCCCGGAAGATCAATACCGTTCTCTTCTCAATCCGTCTGGCTGCTGCCTTCTTCTTCACAGGGAGTTCCATCTCGATGCCCTTTTTATGTGCCACACAGAACTCCTTTGCCGGACATTCCTGACACTTTGGCTCGCCATTTGGCACACAGACGATTGCCCCAATTTCAATCAGTCCCTGATTAAAATCACTGGATGCGTCTGCCGGGATCACCTGTTCCAGGAGCTTCTCCATCCGTTTTCTGACACTCTGCTTCATAATATCACGATCACTCCCGGTAATTCTTGAAATTACCCGGAGCACATTACCATCCACCGCAGGTTTTGCCAGTCCAAATGCAAACGAACTGATCGCCCCTGCTGTATAGCTTCCAATACCGGTCAGATTCAGGATCTCTTCATATGTCTGCGGAAACTCGCCGCCGTAATCTACCATGATCTGCGTTGCCGCTTTCTGCATATTGCGGACACGATTATAATATCCAAGCCCTTCCCACAGTTTCAATAACTGATCTTCCTCTGCTTCTGCCAGTGCCTTCACATCCGGCAACGCTTCCAGAAATCTATGATAATAAGACTTCACCGCCTCCACACGGGTCTGCTGCAGCATAATCTCCGACACCCACACGCGGTAAGCATCCGGATGATCCCGCCACGGGAGCTCCCGCTTATTAGCACGAAACCATGTCACTACAGGCTCCGGTAATTGCTTTAATATCTGTAATTCTTCCTGTATATTCTCATAAATCATAAATCTATCCTGCTTTTCTATATCTCCGTATTTAAGTATAACATTTTATTCCATACTAAAAAAGTCTTTCTGTACTTATAGATAATCTAAATATATCCTCACATTCATTATATTTTCAAATGACTAATCCTTCGATTTTCCCCTTGTTTCATTGTCGTTTATTTTCATTAGTGATAAAATATAGGTAATGATTAAACACAAAAGGAGATACATTATGGAATTAATTAAAGATTTGCCAGAAGTATTTGAAGAATTTGCCGAACAGCGCAAGAATTCCTTTCTGGCATTAAAGAAGATCAAAGATCAGGGCACACCGGTAGTCGGTGCATACTGTACTTACTTTCCAAGAGAGATCGCCATGGCCATGGGAGCTGTCACTGTCGGCTTATGTTCTACATCTGATGAGACAATCCCGGATGCAGAGAAAGATCTACCAAAGAATTTATGCCCATTGATCAAATCCAGCTACGGATTCGCAGTAACAGACAAATGTCCTTTCTTCTACTTCTCCGATGTAGTAGTCGGTGAGACCACCTGTGATGGTAAGAAGAAGATGTACGAGTATATGTCTGACTTCAAGAACGTCTACATTATGGAACTGCCGAACACACAGAACGAAGCAGCCCAGAAGTTATGGAAAAGTGAGATCATACGTTTTAAGGAATATCTGGAAGAGCATTTTGAGACAACGATCACAGACGAAGCAGTTAAAGAAGCGATCAAAGAAGAGAACGCTGTTCGTACCGCTCTTAAGAATCTGTACGGTGTAATGAAATACGATCCGGCACCGATCAAGGGATACGATCTGTGGAAAGTATTATACGGAAGCGGATTCAAATTTGACCGCAAAGCGATTCCTGCAGAGATCAATGCTCTGGTAGATAAAATTGAAAAAGAATACGCAGAAGGCAAGATGGAAGAAAAGAAACCTCGTATCCTGATCACAGGGTGTCCGATCGGAGGCGCTCCGGAAAAGGTTATCCGCGCTATTGAAGACAACGGCGGTATCGTAGTTGCTTATGAGAACTGCTCCGGTGCCAAATCTACTGCCGAATTAGTAGACGAAGAGAACCCTGACGTATACGACGCAATTGCCAAGAGATACCTGAACATCGGATGTTCCGTGATGACTCCGAACCCGAACCGTCTGAAACTGCTCGATGAGCTGATCGATGAGTTCCACGTAGATGGCGTCGTAGAGATGACTCTGCAGGCATGCCATACATACAATGTAGAGACACTTGCAATCCGCAGATTTGTTAACGAGAAGAAAGGTATTCCATATATCCATGTAGAGACTGATTACTCTCAGGCCGATATCGGACAGCTTAACACCAGACTGACTGCATTCCTTGAAATGCTGTAACATAATGTCAAAATCCCGCACATCACTCTGTGACGTGCGGGATTTTACATTTCTTTTTAAATCAGATTATTCAGCGTCTGCGTCTGTATATTTTGCAGCATACTCTGAAACTTTTCCATCGCTGATCAGTTTCTCGATTGCTGTGTTGATCTTATCCAGAAGTTCTGTATTGCCTTTCTGAACAGCAATAGCATATTCCTCAGAATCAAATGCATCGTTATCCTCTACAATCTTAAGACCGTCATTATCAGCAACATATTTCTGAGCTGTTGCAGAGTCGATAACAACAACATCACACTTGTCATTTACAAGCTCCATGATTGCTTCTGTACCTTTTTTGAATGCTTCGTAATCATAGCCAAGATCCTTTACGCAAGTCTCACCTGTGTATCCCTGGATAACACAGATTTTCTTTCCTTCCATATCAGATGCTTTTGTAATGTCAGAACCATCTTTTACTACCATTACCTGAGTAGCTGTATAATATGGTGTAGAGAAATCAACTGCTTCTGCTCTTTCATCTGTTACAGTCATACCGGCAATAACAGCATCAACCTGTCCATTCTGAAGAGCAACGATCAGGGAATCAAACTCCATGTTCTCGACTTCAGCTTCCATTCCATTCTCTTCAGCGATATCTTTTGCGATTGCGATATCAATACCATCAAACTCTCCGATCACACCTTCTTGTGTTACATACTCAAACGGTGGAAATTCAGCATTTGTACCGAATTTAATCGTATCTTTTGAATCTGTAGATTCTGTCTTTTCATCACTCTTCTTACCGTCGCTGCTTCCACATGCAACAAGCATTGCTGCCATCATTGCAACTGTAAGAATAACAGAAAGCATTTTTGTCATCTTTTTCATAATACATTCTCCTTTTCCTCACAAGTAGTTACCTGCGCTTTTACATTGATCAAAACATTGATCGGTTATCTCTATATCATGCAAACACTGTTTGCAGAATATCAAATATCATTGCAGCACCTGACTATAACACTTTACTTAAGAATAGCTTTGTTCTCTCATTTTTCGGATTCGTAAACACTTCTTCCGGTGTTCCGTTCTCCATGATGATACCCTGATCCATAAAAATCACACGTGATGCAACTTCTCTGGCAAATCCCATCTCATGAGTTACAATAACCATTGTCATACCAGATTCTGCCAGATCCTTCATTACATCAAGAACCTCTCCGACCATCTCAGGGTCAAGTGCGGAAGTCGGCTCATCAAAAAGCATGATCTCCGGATTCATTGCCAGTGCTCTCGCAATTGCTACACGCTGCTTCTGTCCACCGGATAATTGTACCGGATATGCCTCCGCTTTTTCTTCCAGACCAACTCTCCTTAACAGTTCCATTGCTTTTTCTTTCGCCTGATCTTTTGTCATTTTCTTCAACATAACCGGCGCAAGCGTAATATTCTCCAGAATCGTAAGGTGTGGGAACAGATTAAACTGCTGAAATACCATTCCCATTTTCTGACGAACTTTATTTACATCACATTTCGGATCTGTGATCAATTCATCATCTACGTAAATCTCGCCTTCTGTAGCTGTCTCAAGCTGATTCAGGCAACGGAGAAAAGTACTTTTTCCCGAACCGGATGGTCCAATGACTACAACAACTTCTCCTGGTCTGATATGCTCATCAATTCCTTTTAATACTTCTAATTCATCAAATTTTTTATGCAGATTCTTTACTTTTATCATCTCACAGCCCCCTTATCTTATGTCTGATTTTCTCAACTTGTTCTCAAATACGCCAAGTATCAATGTAAGAACCTTAATCAGAACATAGTAAATGATTGCTGTACCGATCAACGGCATAAATGCCTCATACGTAGCACTCTTAATGAAATCTCCTGCTTTCTGAATATCCATCAGTCCAACGTAACCGACAATTGCAGTCTCTTTGATAAGTACAATAAATTCATTACAAAGTGCCGGAAAAATATTCTTCAATGCCTGCGGGATTACGATTCTTGTCATCGTCTGGTAAGCATTTAATCCCAATGATCTTCCCGCCTCCGTCTGTCCTTTATCTATAGAAAGGATTCCGGCACGGATGATTTCCGATACATACGCACCCGAATTAATACCAAATGCTATCGCTGCAATAATCCATTTTTCAATATCAACGGTCGCAAAAATTACAAAGTAAATGATCATCAGCTGTGTGACTGAAGGTGTACCTCGAATAATATCAGTATATATCTTACCGATTGCTCTGAGGAATTTGTTCTTAGACAAATTACAGAGTGCAATCAGAAAACCGATCAGAATTCCAAGGATAACCGCTACGATTGACACTTTAATCGTCACACCAATACCACTGATCAGAAGTTTATACCTATCTTCTCTGATAAAGCAGCGCGCAAATGTATCTGCCATATCCGCCGTCCAACTATTCATAAATAACCGCCTCTCTCTTCATAACCTAATGATTATGCAATTTTTATTCCTACTTATTCCACACTATGCGTTATATTTTAGCACGTTCACGCCAAATTGCAACTGTATTTTTATACATTTAAAGGGGTATTTTTATGCAAAATTAATTTATTTCGTACAAAAATGCCCCTTAATTTCTTCTTTTATATTATCCCATGATCACCTGGAAGATCGACACGATCAGAATCAATACTCCAAGCGCAATACGATAATATCCAAATACCTTAAAATCATGCTGTTTAATATATCCCATCAGAAACTTGATAGCAAATATAGATACCCCAAATGATACAATACATCCAAGCATCAGGAAACCAAACTCTGCCGCTGAAAATGCTAATCCAAATTTCAACAGCTTCAGGAAGCTTGCTCCGAACATAACCGGAATTGCAAGGAAAAATGTAAATTCCGCCGCTGTCTCTCTGGATACTCCAATGATTAGCGCTCCTACGATTGTCGCACCGGATCTTGAAGTTCCCGGAATCAATGCAAGCATCTGGAACACACCGATCCACAACAGCATCTTAAGTGTAAGCTGTGAAATCCTGGTAACCTTTGGCTGTTTTCCTCTGTGCTTATCTTCTATTATAATAAACAACACACCATATACAATCAGCATGATTGCAACCGGCACCGGTTTATAAAAAATCGCATCCAGATAATCATTAAACAATAATCCCACAATCGCTGCCGGAACTGACGCGATCGCCACTTTAATCCACATCTGCCAGGTCAACATCTTCTGACGTTCGGATTTTCTTGGGGAAAACGGATTCAATTTGTGGAAATAGAGCACCACAACAGCCATGATCGCACCAAGTTGAATCACCACGTCAAACATTTCCATAAATGCATCACTGAGTCCCGGCTTCAATACGCTGCCGACCAGAATCAGATGGCCGGTACTGCTGACCGGAAGCCATTCGGTGATTCCTTCTACGATACCCAGGATCACAACTTTAATAAAATCTAACATATCTGCCTCCTTTTATTCACATCTGCCAGATACTACCTCAATACAAATTTTTCAATTGCTTTTGCAACGCCATGCTCATCATTGGTCACTGTGATATAGTCTGCTGCTTCTTTGATCTCATCAATACCATTCTCCATAGCCACACCAAAACCGACTCTGCGAATCATATCCATATCATTAGAACCATCACCAAATGCCATGATCTCATCCTTCTTAATACCAAGGATCTCTCCCAGCTTCAAAAGCGCGATACCCTTCTGTGCATCTTCCCCGTTCGCTTCAATATTATTGCCTAACGCACTGGTAACGGCTGCTCCCTGAACCTTCTCTTTTACTTCTTTCATTGCCAGATCTCTTGTTTCTGTATCGCGAAACAGTGCCTGTAGCTTATCCACTGCCATCTTTTTCTCATGGAACATAGCTTCCACATCCGGCACCCGGCGTCTGGTAGTACGCATATATTCAATCATCGGCTTAATCGGCATATATTCCTCAATACGCTCTACCATATCCGCAGTTGCATAACCGAATCCCTCATAATACACTTCCCTGTATGTATCGTATTTTGCAAAGATCTCCAGCAATTCCTTACCTTTTTCATATGGAAGCAATGCTTCATGCAGAACTTTATCCTCCTGCACGTCTACTACTCTGGCACCGTTAGCTGTGACTGCATATCGGATACCAGGAAGTGCCATAACTGGCTTTGGTATACCGGTCAGCGGTCTTCCCGTCGCCGGAAGAATGATCACGCCCTGCTCAACAGCTTCCCTTATGACGTCCCGTGTATAATCACTGATCTCCTTATTACTGTTTAACAGCGTTCCATCCAGGTCAAAACCGATCATCTTAATGTTTCGTTTCATCATAAGTCAATAATTCCTTCCCGTCTCGCGTAAATAAATACATATCTGTATTGATTTTGTTCGTCCCCATTGTATATGCCTGTTCCGCATGTGTTTTCATCGTTTCTATTGCTTTTGGCTGAGACAGCGGTGCAAACAACACCGTATCTGTACGTGGTGCCATAATCAGCAGATCGTCCTGTAATTTCTCCGAGCATACATTCCAGATATGCTGAAAGCACAGGGAACTTGCCTCATGCTTGCCATCTGCCAGAATAGAAAATGCTCCATACATGGTATTACCGATTACAAATTCCACGTCCCGCACCAAATTCTCGCATGCCTGATGATATAATGCCGGTATATCACATTCCGGCGGAAGCATATTATCTTTAATGACTTCATATGTTTCTTCGCCTCTCTTTATGACAAACAGGATCTTCAAAGCACCTACAAATTCAATTAATGGTGTATCTTTCTCGGATATATTCTTACCATTCAATGTCTCAGGCAGTGATAATGTGCTTGACACCCACGGATAAATCTGATCCTTAATATTATCATACAAATAATGTTCTTCTTCGTATTTCTTCATAACTGGCTCCTTTGCCATAATATTTTTATTTAACATTTCTACTATACCAAAAAAATACAAATAAAGCAATAAATCCACGCATCCGTATAAATATCTTAATAAATATACAACGCGTGGATCTATTGCTTTATTTTGTTATGATGCTGTAAATTGATTAACCTTCGTAGTATGCTTTCAGGTACATTGCTTTGATCTCTTTAAACAGAGGATATCTTGGGTTAGCACCTGTACACTGGTCATTGAATGCATTCTCTACCATTTCATCCAATGTAGCGAGGAAATCTTCTTCCTTAACACCGTAATCTTTAATTGTTCTCTTGATTCCAACTTTTGCCTTCAAGTCTGCGATTGCTTTGATGAAGTTCTCAAATACTTCATCATCATTCTTTCCTGTTACTCCGCAGAATCTTCCAAATTCAGCATATCTCTCTTTAGCCTTCGGATATGGATACTGAGAGAATGTTCCCATCTTAGCCGGTGCCGGATCTGCATTAAAGCGCATTACATGTTCAATCAGCAATGCATTAGCAATACCGTGTGGCAGGTGGTGATATGCACCAAGCTTGTGTGCCATAGAGTGGCAAACTCCCAGGAATGCATTGGCAAATGCCATACCAGCCATTGTAGATGCATTAGCCATTCCTTCTCTTGCGATCGGATCAGCAGCGCCCTTCTCATATGCATCTGGCAAATATGTGAAGATGTTCTTACCAGCTTTGAGAGCCAGACCATCTGTATAATCAGTAGCCATGATAGATACATATGCTTCCAGAGCATGTGTCAGGGCATCGATACCTGACGCACTGGTCAGTCCCTTCGGCTGAGTCATCATGAAGTCTGTATCTACGATTGCCATGTTCGGCAGAAGCTCGTAGTCAGCGATCGGCCATTTTGTACCTGTGTCTGCATCTGTGATGATTGCAAACGGTGTAACCTCAGAACCTGTACCTGATGAAGTAGGAATTGCTACCATCATAGCTTTCTCGCCCATCTTCGGGAATGTGTATACTCTCTTACGGATATCCATGAAGTCCATAGCCAGATCTTCGAAGTTGCACTCCGGATGCTCGTACATCAGCCACATGATCTTCGCTGCATCCATTGCTGAACCACCACCAAGTGCGATGATCACATCTGGTCCAAATGCTTTCAGCTGATCCAGACCTTTTCTTGCGATCTGCAGTGTCGGGTCTGGTGCCACCTCATAGAAGCATGTGTGCTGGATACCCATTTTATCAAGCTTATCTGTGATCGGAGCTGTCATTCCGCTGCTGAACAGGAATCCGTCAGTTACGATAAATGCCTTCGTCTTGTTATAGTAATTCTTCAGCTCATCCAGCGCAACCGGCAGGCATCCTTTCTTAAAGTATACTTTCTGAGGTGTTCTGAACCACAGCATATTCTCTCTCCTTTCAGCAACCGTCTTAACATTTAACAAATGTTTTACTCCTACGTTCTCTGATACAGAGTTACCGCCGTAAGAACCACAGCCCAGAGTCAGAGATGGAGCTAATCCAAAGTTGTAAAGGTCACCGATACCACCCTGTGAAGAAGGTGTATTTACCAAAATACGACAGGTCTTCATGCGATCTGCATGTTCTGCCATTTTTTCTTTTTCGCTTACATTTATATAAAGGGAAGATGTATGTCCGTATCCACCATCAGCAACAAGCTGTTCTGCCATCTGAAGCGCGGTTTCAAAATCTTTTGCTTTATAAAGAGCAAGTACAGGAGATAATTTCTCATGTGCGAATGGCTCTTCTACGTTAACAGAAGTTACTTCACCGATCAGGATCTTCGTATCTTCCGGAACTTCAAATCCAGCCAGCTTAGCGATCTCTGCCGCAGGCTGTCCTACGATCTTAGGATTAACGCTTCCTGCAGGTGTCAGGATAATCTCACGAACCATATCCAGTTCTTTCTTGTTCAGTACATGGCATCCTCTCTTAATGAATTCTTTCTTCACATCATCATAAATGTCAGCCAGTGCTGTAACAGACTGTTCAGATGCACAGATCATACCATTGTCAAATGTCTTAGAATGGATAACTGAGTACACTGCTGTCTGAATATCACAGCTTGAGTCCATGATAACAGGTGTATTACCAGGTCCAACACCGATGGCCGGTTTTCCTGAAGAGTAAGCTGCCTTTACCATTCCAGGACCTCCTGTTGCAAGAATTACATCTGCGTTAGCCATGATCAGACCAGACATCTCAACCGTAGGTTCTTCCAGACATTCTACAATGCCTTCCGGTGCTCCTGCCTTAACAGCTGCTTCATATACCAGCATTGCGGCTGCTCTCGTAGATTTCTTAGCACGTGGATGTGGACTGATGATAATCGCATTTCTTGTTTTTAATGCAATAAGTGTTTTAAAAATTGCTGTTGATGTCGGGTTTGTTGTAGGAATAATAGCTCCAACCAGACCAACCGGCTCTGCAATCTTCTTAATTCCGTATGAGTTATCTTCTTCAATCACACCACAGGTCTTTGTTCTCTTATACTGATTATATGTATATTCTGCTGCGTAATGATTCTTGATAACCTTATCTTCTACGATTCCCATTCCTGTCTCTTCGGCTGCCATCTTTGCCAGCGGAATACGTGCCTTATTAGCTGCCATAGCCGCCTCGAAAAAAATCTTATCAACCTGTTCCTGAGTGTATGTTGCGAAGATCTTTTGGGCCTCTTTCATCTTGGCCATCTTCTGCTCCAACCATTCAGCGGTATTTACCTCTGGTTCTGCCACTGCCTGTTTTACTTCTTTTGCCATAACTATATCCTCCCTTGTGTAGAAATCGTCTTGCTTTAACTGTCTCCAAGTATATCCCTCCGTTAATTAATTGTCAATTAAAAATGATATATTTTTAACGAATTTGTGAATATATTCAAACATTTATAACATTTCAAGATTTCATTGTGAGTTTTTCACAAAATGCATAGAGAGAAATACTATAGTATTTTTATATAGCAAAAACTTATTTGATAATTCATCATTATTGTGTGTACAATTAAATCATTTACTATTTCTGATATAGATAATTTTTTGTTATATTTATAACATTTACAAGCTATTTTCCTAACCCTGCAGAATACCTTTTTATCTGATATTTAAGCACAATACACAAAGAAAACGCACCCTGATTTCTCAGAGTGCGTCTATATGCTTTCTGTTCTATATCGTTATTATACAAGCTCAAGAAGAACTTCCATAGCTGCGTCACCTTTACGGAGACCAATCTTAACGATTCTTGTGTAACCACCGTTACGATTCTCATACTTAGGTGCAATCTCGTCAAACAGCTTAGCTACAAGATCAACTTCCTTAGTATTTTTCTTTCTTCCAGCTCCCTGTGCAGGAACTTCTGTTACAGGGTAGAGAACTTTAAGCATTTCTCTTCTGGCATGCAGTCTTGAAGGCATATCTTTCTTGATTGTCTTCTCAACTTCGTCGTATACAGTTACTTTCTTACCGTCTACAACTTCTTTAACTCTCTTACCATCTTTGTCTTTACGAGCAACTTTAGCCTTAACAGTTACTTCTTCGTAATTGTCTTTTTCTCTAACAGCCATAGCGATCAGACCTTCAGCAACTTTGCGGATCTCTTTTGCTTTCGCTTCTGTTGTAACGATCTTACCGTTGTTCAGAAGTGCTGTTACCTGGTTTCTGATTAATGCTTTTCTCTGGCTTGATGTTCTGCCGAGCTTTCTATACTTTGCCATCTCTTATTTCCTCCATTTTGACACTTGGTTATGCATTCATCGGGCTTACTAGCCAAATGCGATATCACGCTCTTTGGTCTTACTGATACCTTGGTTTATATTTACGTAAGGACGGAATTCTATTCCTCTCCCTGGCTGAGTTCGAGACCCAGCTCTTTTAACTTTGCTAATACTTCTTCCAGAGACTTGCGACCAAGGTTACGTACCTTCATCATGTCTTCTGGTGTTCTGTTTGTAAGTTCCTCTACTGTATTGATTCCCGCTCTCTTCAGGCAGTTGTAAGAGCGAACAGACAACTCAAGTTCATCGATGCTCATCTCAAGCACTTTTTCCTTCTCATCGTCTTCTTTTTCGATCATTACTTCTGCTGACTGAGCTACCTCAGACAGGTCTACAAACAGTTTCAGATGCTCACTTAATACCTTTGCTGCCAAACTTACAGCCTCATCCGGAAGCAGAGTTCCGTTTGTCCAAACATCTAATGTCAGTTTGTCAAAGTCTGTAATCTGACCAACACGTGTATTCTCCACAGTAAGGTTAACGCGCTCTACCGGTGTATAGATAGAATCAATCGGAATCACTGCGATTGGCAGGTCTTCTGTCTTATTCTTATCTGCACTCACATATCCACGACCCTTTGTAATGGTAAGTTCCATATACAGCTTGCTGTCAGCTCCACCATTCAATGTGGCAATAACAGTCTCAGGATTCATGATCTCAATGTCTGAATCCACCTGGATATCTGCGCCTGTTACCACACCTTCACCTTCGAACTCAATGTAAGCAGTCTTTGGTTCGTCAGTTTCTGATGTGTTCTTGATCGCCAGTGATTTCAGGTTCATAACGATCTCTGTAACATCTTCTTTTACACCCGGGATGGAACTGAACTCATGCAGTACTCCATCAATCTTAATCTGGCTGATTGCAGCACCAGGAAGTGAAGAAAGCATGATCCTTCTGAGAGAATTTCCAAGTGTTGTACCATATCCTCTTTCCAAAGGCTCTACAACAAATCTTCCATATCTCTTGTCATCTGAAATCTCGGTTATCTCGATATTTGGTTTATTAAAATCAAACACTATATAGTCCCTCCTTGTGGGATGAATACCTAAATCTTATTATTTAGAATACAACTCGACGATCAGCATCTCGTCAACTGGAACATCAATCTCATCACGAGTAGGAAGTTCCTTAACTGTAGCTTTCAGGTTCTCCTGATCTGCTTCAATCCATCCTGGAACGAGACGTCCTGCTGTTACCTCAAGGATATCTTTGTATCTCTGAGATCCTTTGCATTTCTCTTTGATTTCGATCACATCACCAGCTTTAACAAGGTAAGATGGGATGTTTACCTGCTTACCATTAACTGTAACATGCTTGTGGTCAACGATCTGACGAGCCTCACGACGTGTTCTAGCAAGACCCATACGGAATACTACGTTATCAAGTCTGCTCTCAAGCAGGATCATCAGGTTAGGACCTGTCATACCCGGCTGACGCTGAGCTTTCTCGAAATAGTTTCTGAAAGGTTTCTCAAGTACGCCGTAGATAAACTTAGCTTTCTGTTTCTCACGCAGCTGAAGACCGTACTCACTCATTTTTCTATTAGATCTCTTTAACTGTCTGTTAGACTTTTTATCAATTCCCAAATATACCGGATCCATTCCGAGGGAACGGCATCTCTTAAGAACCGGAACTCTATTTACTGCCATGTTCTATATATCCTCCTAATTATTTCGCCAATTTATGGTTATCAATGTTTCGACTAGACTCTTCTGCGCTTCGGCGGACGGCATCCGTTGTGTGGTACCGGTGTTACGTCTCTGATGCTTGTTACATCAATTCCGCATGCCTGAAGTGCTCTGATTGCTGCTTCTCTTCCTGAACCAGGTCCCTTTACAAATACATCTACTGTCTTCAAACCATGAATTAATGCTGCCTTAGCTGCTGTCTCAGCTGCCATCTGTGCTGCATATGGAGTAGATTTCCTTGAACCTTTAAATCCAAGACCACCAGCACTTGCCCATGAAAGAGCATTACCCTGTGCATCTGTTAATGTAACAATTGTGTTGTTGAAAGATGACTGGATATGTGCCTGTCCGTGTTCAACGTTTTTCTTGACACGTTTTTTTGTCACTTTTTTTGTAACTTTCTTTGCCATAATAAAACTAACCTACACTTTCCTTAACTTATTTTTTCTTATTAGCTACTGTTCTCTTAGGACCTTTTCTTGTTCTTGCATTGGTCTTTGTCTTCTGACCACGAACCGGAAGTCCTTTTCTGTGACGGATACCTCTGTAGCATCCGATCTCCTGTAATCTCTTGATGTTCAGAGCGATCTCTCTACGAAGATCACCTTCTACAACCTGAGTTTCATCGATTACTGCACTGATCTTCTTAACGTCTTCGTCTGTCAGATCTCTGCAGCGAATGTCAGGATTAACTCCTGCTTCTGTCAAAATACGAGTTGCACTTGTTCTACCGATTCCGTAGATATAAGTCAATCCGATCTCAACACGTTTGTCTCTTGGTAAGTCTACACCTGCAATACGAGCCATGTGATTTTTCCTCCATTTTTCCTTGTTGTTTTGGTTGTCGAAATGCACATCTCGCCTCCGCTTTGCTGCGGCTCGATGATGGGCTGGCGCCCTATTTCGTCCTCGAATTCTGCCGTTTTGCAAGCAAGCTTGCAACGTCAGTCTTCCTCGGACTCAGCATTTCTCCCTGTTGTTTCATATTGTCTTTAATAGGGGAACTCCTGGTTCCCAGGCGTGTTCGGTATCACGCCCTTTCCGGCCACCGGTCTTGTCCCGGTAATGACGAGCCGGCATTAGAAGCAATATACGAGGACTTCACCGGCTTTGGTGCTTCCTTGTATATTAAATAGCTTACACGCCGCCTGGCGTATCTGCTATCAGCCGCCTAATTCACTCCAAAATTCATAAATGCATCTCAAATAATAGTGTTCAATGCCTATCCCTGACGCTGTTTATGCTTTGGATTTTCGCAAATAATACGAACGCTTCCTTTTCTTTTAATTACTTTGCACTTTTCGCAAATTGGTTTTACTGATGATCTAACCTTCACGGGGATCCTCCTTTCATCCATTGCTTTGCCTTTAGTTTCTTTGCTTTGTGTGCCTTTAAAATTGCATAACGAAATAAAAGCACCCAAAAACGTGCTTACATATTATAGCATCGCTAATATTACTACGTCAATACTTTTTTTATTTATCTCTCCAGATAATTCTTCCCTTAGATAAATCGTATGGTGACAACTCAAGTGTTACCTTATCTCCCGGAAGAATCTTGATAAAGTTCATTCTCAGCTTACCACTGATGTGTGCGAGAACCTGGTGTCCATTCTCAAGTTCTACCTGAAACATCGCATTTGGAAGTTTCTCTACAACTGTTCCTTCAATTTCAATTACGTCAGCCTTTGACATATCTTATATCCTCCTAATTCTCTTCCCTGTTATATTCTTTCAATATCCGTTTGATCTGAACATCATTCATTGTCTCGATCGGATATTCCCGGTTAATGATCTGCAAATGTTTGAACTTCTTTTTCTTCGGATTGGCAAGTGTCCGGATCCTGCCATCACAGACCAGCACATATGCGTCCGCGCTTTCTACTATTATATATACCTTTCCGGTATCGTGTCCGGCTTTTGACCTTACCAGCATTCCTTTTCTATATCTGTCCATATATTCCTCGCTTCTTCCGCACTACGGTGTATCTTCCGTCAGGGACAGAATGCGCGGTTCACCGTCTGTGATTAATATGGTATTTTCATAATGCGCTGACAGGCGACGGTCTCTGGTCACTACTGTCCAGTCATCATCCATCCAGTCAACTTCCCAGCTTCCGGCATTGATCATCGGCTCAATTGCCAGCGTCATACCGGCTTTCAGAAGCACACCTTTTCGATTCATCTCGTAATTCGGAATCTCAGGTGCTTCGTGAAGTGCTGTCCCGATTCCATGTCCGCACAGATCTCTTACTACCCCATAGCCTCGTTCTTCAGCATATCTGCCAATAGCTCCGGAGATATCAAATAAATGATTGCCTTCTTTCGCATATTTTATGCCTTCAAAAAAGCTTTCTCTGGTAACTCTGATCAAATCCTCGGCTTCTTTACTGACCTCGCCCACTGCGTGAGTTCTGGCAGCATCAGAATGGTAGCCTTTATAAATGACTCCTGCATCCAGGCTGACTATATCGCCCTCTTTGATAATACGGTCAGCTGACGGTATTCCATGGACGACCTCTTCATTCAATGATACACAGATAGATGCCGGATAGCCATTATAATTAAGGAAAGAAGGGATACATCCGTATCCCCTTATAATCTCCTCACCCAATCGGTCAATATCCAGGGTACTCATTCCAGGGTGCAATGCCTTACCAAGTTCCTGATGTACCTGACTCAGGATACGTCCTGCTTCAGCCATCAGTTCAATTTCTCTAGGTGATTTTACGGTAATCGGCATAACTTATGCTCCCAGAAATTCCGTAATTGCGCGGAATACATCATCAATATCTACAGTTCCATCCACTGTACGGAGGATTCCCTGACTGGTATAGTAGTCAATTAACGGCTGTGTCTGATCATGGTATACATTCAGTCTCTTCTGAACTGTCTCTGGCTTATCATCATCTCTGAGGATCAGCTCTCCGCCACAGGTATCACAGATACCTTCCTTCTTGGTCGGAGCATATACCATATGATATGTAGCACCACATGTCACGCATGCTCTTCTTCCGCCCATACGTTTTACAATGTTCTCATCCGGTACATTTACATCAATTGCAAAATCTACCTTCTGTCCCATTTTCTCAAGAGCTTCCGTCAATGCTTCAGCCTGAGGAATCGTACGCGGGAAACCATCCAGAACATAACCATTCTTACAGTCATCCTGATTGACACGGTCAACTACCAAGTCAACTACCAGTTCATCCGGAACAAGAAGTCCCTGATCCATGTAGGTCTTAGCCTTTTTTCCAAGCTCTGTTCCGTTCTTAATATTGGCGCGGAAAATATCTCCTGTAGAAATATGCGGAATCCCGTATTTTGCAGCAATTTTCTTAGCCTGTGTTCCTTTACCTGCACCAGGTGCACCCAGCATAATGATCTTCATACTATACACATCCTCCTTTATAGTATTTTAACCCGCGAAATAATCCGCAGGTCAAAATGCTTAGTTATTTAAAAATCCTTTGTAATTGCGAACGAGCATCTGCGACTCAATCTGCTTCAATGTCTCCAGTATAACACTGACGATAATGATAAGGGAAGTACCACCAAATGATACTTTTGCTCCCAGCCATCCATTAAACAAGATCGGCACAAACTGAATGATTACCAGTCCGACTGCGCCCATAAAAATGACGTAGTTCAGAATTCTGGTCAAATACTCGACCGTTGGACGTCCCGGTCTGATACCTGGGACAAATCCACCGCTCTTCTTCATATTATTTGCAATCTCCATCGGATTAAATGTGATGGAAGTATAAAAATAAGCGAAGAATACGGTTAATATAATGTATACAACCAGTCCCCAAGAATACTTAATATTCTGTGGGTTACACCAGTTGCTCTGATTCATTCCTCGAAGAATCTCGCTTCCAATTCCGCTTCCGTTACCTTTTCCAAGGAAAGATGCGATTACAATCGGAAACTGCATCAGAGAAGAAGCAAAGATAATAGGAATAACTCCGGCAGTATTAATCTTCATAGGAATATGAGTTGACTGACCGCCATAAGTTCTTCTACCCTGCATCTTCTGTGAATACTGCACGGCAATTCTGCGTTCTCCATCCTGAAGAATAACAACCATTACAACAAGAACCAGGATAATTGCTGCAATAATAATTGCTGCAAGCCCGCCCTTAGCAATAGTCTTACCTTTTACAAAACGTTCAAACAGTGTGTTCAGATCACTAGGAACACGCGAAAGGATGTTAATCAACAATACAATTGAAATACCATTTCCAACACCATTCTCTGTGATACGCTCACCAATCCACATCAGAAGTGCGGATCCGCCAGTCAGCGTTAATACAACAATTGCTGCATTTACAAAATTGTATTCCTGAAGCAGACCCTGACGTCCAAAACCAATTGCCATAGCAGTTGATTCCATCAATGCCAGAGCTACAGTAAGGTATCTTGTAAAAGATGCGATCTTCTTTCTTCCATCCTCGCCCTCGCGCTGCATTTCCTCTAACTTAGGAATTGCAATTGTGAGCAACTGAATGATGATAGATGAAGTAATGTATGGTGTAATACTCAGAGCAAATACTGACATCTGCTCAAAAGATCCACCGGTGAATGCGTTAAAAAAGTTAAACGCATCCCCCGTGTTCTGTGCAAAAAAGTTTTTAATATAGTCCGGGTTTACACCTGGAGTCGGCAGCTGTGATCCTAAACGAACCACAACCAGCATCATGAAGGTGTAAAAGATTTTCTTTCGAATATCTTCAATCTGAAATGCCCGCCGAACTGTTTTGAACATTAGATCACCTCTGCTTTTCCACCAAGAGCCTCAATCTTAGCTACCGCACCGGCACTAAATGCATTTGCCTGAACTGTAAGTTTCTTTGTCAGTTCACCGTTACCAAGAATCTTAACGCCATCTCTTGGGTTCTTAACGATTCCTGCTTCGATCAATGTCTCTACTGAAACTACAGCATCATTATCAAATACTTCCAGAGCACTTACATTAATTCCAACGATTGTCTTAGAATTTCTGTTAGTGAATCCTCTCTTAGGAATTCTTCTGTACAGTGGCATCTGTCCGCCTTCGAAACCAGGTCTTGTGCCGCCTGAACGAGCTTTCTGACCCTTGTGTCCCTTACCTGCAGTCTTACCATTTCCAGAACCATGTCCACGTCCTCTTCTGAAGTTATCGCTCTGCTTTGCTCCGTCAGCTGGTCTTAAATTAGATAAGTCCATCGTGACACCTCCTTACTCAATATAAATTAATTAAGCTTCCTCAACTTTTACCAGGTGCTGTACCTGTTTGATCATACCTCTTGTAGCAGCGTTGTCTGGAAGTTCAACAGTCTTGTTAACCTTCTTCAGTCCAAGAGCTTCTACAGTCTTCTTATGCTTCGGTACAGCGCCGATTGTAGATTTTACTAATGTGATTTTCAAATTTGCCATTTCGGTTCTACCTCCTTATTAGCCTAAGATCTCTTCGATGGATTTTCCACGAAGCTTAGCCACTTCTTCTGGAGTCTTAACCTCTTTCAGACCTTCAATAGTAGCAAGAACTACGTTCTGCTTATTGTTAGATCCGAGAGATTTTGTACGGATGTTCTTAATACCTGCCATCTCGATAACGGCACGTGCCGGACCACCGGCGATAACTCCAGTACCTTCAGGTGCCTTCTTCAGTAATACTGAAGCGCTTCCGAATTTACCGATCAAATCATGTGTAATACTTCCATTTTCATCTAATGCTACAGAAATAAGCTTCTTAGCTGCATCCTCTTTTCCTTTGCGGATAGCTTCCGGAATTTCGGTTGCCTTTCCTAAGCCTGCACCAACATGGCCGTTACCATCGCCAACAACTACTAAAGCTGTGAATCTCATATTACGACCACCCTTAACAACCTTGGTAACACGCTTAATTGATACTACTTTTTCTGTTAATTCTAATGAACTAGCATCAATACGTTCCTGTTTCATGTGTGCTCCTCCTTCTAGAAATTCAAACCAGCTTCTCTTGCTGCGTCTGCTAATGCTTTAATCTTTCCATGATAAACGAATCCGCCTCTGTCAAAGACTACGTCCTTAACGCCCTTTTCAAGTGCTCTCTCAGCGATCACTTTTCCAAGGTATGCAGCAGCTTCTACATTGTTGGTCTTTTCCAGATTGGCTTTCACATCTTTCTGAAGAGTGGAAGCGGATACCAGAGTCTTTCCAACTGTGTCATCAATAACCTGAGCATACATGTGATTATTGCTTCTGAATACTGCTAAACGCGGGCATTCAGATGTACCGCTGAAACGGTTACGTATTTTCATGTGCTTTTTAACACGAATTTCGCTTCTTGATTTCTTGCTAACCATTATCTCTCACCCTCCTTAATTATTTTTTACCTGTCTTACCAACTTTACGTCTGATTACTTCATCAGCATACTTGATTCCCTTGCCCTTATATGGCTCCGGTCTTCTCTTGTCTCTGATCTCAGCCGCATACTGGCCAACTTTTTCTTTATCGATACCCTGAACAGTGATCTTATTCTGTCCTTCCAGAACAGTCTCAAGACCTTCTGGATCGATCATCTCAACCGGGTGAGAGTATCCAAGGCTCAGAGTCAGTTTATTTCCTGATTTAGCCGCTCTATAACCAACACCGTTTACTTCCAGAACTTTCTTGTATCCTTCGGTAACACCAACAACCATGTTATTGATCAGTGTTCTTGTAAGACCATGAAGAGATTTCATCTTCTTCAGATCGTTTGGTCTTGTTACTACGATGGTCTCGCCTTCCTGCTTGATTTCCATCTCTACTGGAAGCTCTTTTGTAAGAGTTCCCTTAGGACCTTTAACGGTCACTACATTATTCTCTGCGATTTCAACAGTTACTCCTGCTGGAATTGCGATTGGCAGTCTTCCGATACGTGACATTGCCTTTCCTCCTTAACTTAGATTCTCGGAGCGGCTTAGCCGCTCTGTTTTCAGTTACTATATTGCGGAAGTTCTTTTCACTAAGCTCGAAAATACCTCGCTAAGTTCAAAGAACGACCTCGCACTAAGTTCAAGCAGAGCCTTCCGGCTCGCTTTCACTAAGTTGCTTTCGGCCTACCATACAAATGCAAGTACTTCTCCACCTACACCGGCTTTTCTAGCCTCTTTGTCTGTGATTACGCCCTGATTTGTAGAAATGATAGCTGTTCCAAGTCCTCCAAGAACTTTAGGAAGCTCTTCGCAGTTAGCGTATACACGCAGACCTGGCTTAGAGATTCTCTTAAGACCTGTAATAACTTTATCATTCTTGTCAACACCATACTTCAGTGTTACGCGGATTGTCTTGAACGCTCCGTCTTCTACGATGTCATATTTTGCGATATATCCTTCATTTACCAGAATATCAGCGATTGCGATCTTCATCTTAGATGCAGGAATATCTACTGTATCATGTTTAGCAGTATTCGCATTACGAATTCTTGTAAGCATATCTGCAATTGGATCACTCATAGTCATGGATCTGTATCCTCCTTTTCTAATGTTTACCAGCTAGCTTTCTTTACGCCTGGGATCTGTCCCTTGTAAGCCAGTTCGCGGAAGCAAACACGGCAGATTCCATATTTTCTCAAATACGCATGTGGACGTCCGCAGATTCTGCAACGGCTGTATTCTCTTGTAGAGAATTTTGGTTTGCGCTGCTGTTTGATTTTCATTGCTGTCTTAGCCATAATTTACCTCCTTATTTTGTGAATGGCATGTTGAACTGTTTCAGCAGTTCTCTTGCTTCTTCGTCAGTCTTAGCAGTTGTTACGAAGATAACATCCATTCCTCTAACCTTATCTACCTTATCGTACTCGATCTCTGGGAAGATAAGCTGCTCTTTGATACCAAGAGCGTAATTTCCTCTTCCGTCAAATGCATTCGGATTAACACCTCTGAAGTCACGTACACGTGGAAGAGCAAGGTTAACCAGACGGTCAACGAACTCGTACATCTTATCTCCTCTTAAGGTAGTCTTACATCCAATTGCCATGCCCTCTCTGATCTTGAAGTTAGCCACTGACTTCTTAGCCTTACAAACAACGGCTTTCTGTCCTGTGATCTTCTCCATATCAGCGATTGCTGAATCTAAAGCTTTTGCATTATCTTTTGCTTCACCAACACCCATGTTGATAACAACTTTATCGAGTTTTGGTACTTCCATAATATTCTTATAACCGAACTTCTTGATCATTGCATCAACGATCTCGTTCTGGTACTGTTCTTTTAATCTGCTACTCAAAGCTCTGGACCTCCTTCCTCAAATTAATCAATTACTTCGCCTGTTTTCTTAGCAACACGAACCTTCTTGTCGCCATCCATCTTGAAACCGACTCTTGTAGCTTCACCTTTGTGAAGATACATAACGTTAGATGCGTCGATCGGTCCTTCCTGGTGAATGATTCCACCATTCTGGTTAGCCATACTTGGTTTTGTGTGCTTTGTCAGCATATTGACGCCTTCGACAAGGACTGTTCCATTTTTATGATTAACAGCGATAACTTTGCCTTCTTTATCTTTATCTTTTCCGGCAATTACTTTAACCATATCGCCTTTTTTGATTTTCATTGTCGCCATTTGTGATCGCACCTCCTTAAAGTACTTCCGGAGCTAAGGAAACAATCTTCATAAACTGTTTGTCACGAAGCTCTCTCGCTACTGGCCCAAAGATACGGGTTCCTCTTGGGTTCTTATCGTCTCTAATAATTACAGCAGCATTTTCATCAAAACGGATGTAAGATCCGTCTTTACGACGAGTACCTTTTACAGTACGAACAACTACAGCTTTCACAACGTCGCCTTTTTTAACAACGCCGCCTGGTGTTGCATCTTTAACAGTTGCAACAATAACGTCGCCAATGCTTGCATATCTTCTGGTTGAGCCGCCAAGCACGCGGATGCAAAGTAACTCTTTAGCACCTGTATTATCCGCTACTTTCAATCTGCTTTCTTGCTGTATCATTGCAGGTTTCCCTCCTTATACTATTTCGCTTTTTCCATAACTTCGACAAGTCTCCATCTCTTATCCTTAGAGATTGGCTTTGTCTCCATAACTTTAACAATATCTCCGATGTTGCATGTGTTCTCTTCATCGTGAGCTTTTAATTTATAAGTTCTTTTTACAATCTTATTGTAAAGTGGATGTTTCACATGATTTTCTACAGCAACTACGATAGTCTTATCCATCTTATTGCTGACAACTTTGCCTACACGTGTTTTTCTAAGATTTCTTTCCACGACATTTACTCCTTTCTTTAAGAAGCTAATTAACCTCTCTGTGTCTCAGTGATCACAGTCTGGATTCTTGCGATATTCTTTCTAACTTCTTTGATTCTGCTGGTATTGTCTAACTGGTTTGTTGCGTTCTGGAATCTCAGGTTAAAGAGTTCCTTTTTAGCAGCTACTAATTCTTCATTCAGCTCTGCAGCTGATTTTGTCTTTAAATCTTCTACAAATGCATTAATTTTCACTGTTATCACCGCCTTCTAAGTCTGCGCGAGAAACGATTTTACATTTACAAGGTAATTTGTGTGTAGCAAGACGAAGTGCCTCTCTTGCAACTTCCTCAGATACGCCTGCGATCTCGAACATTACGCGGCCTGGCTTCACAACTGCTACCCAGTACTCAAGGGTACCTTTACCGGAACCCATACGTGTTTCAGCTGGTTTTGTAGTTACTGGTTTATCTGGGAAAATCTTAATCCAAACTTTACCACCACGCTTGATATAACGAGTCATAGCAACACGGGCAGCCTCGATCTGGTTAGATCTGATCCAACAAGGTTCTGTTGCAACAATACCAAATTCACCATATGAAAGAGTGTTTCCACGAAGAGCTTTTCCTTTCATGGATCCACGGAACTGTTTACGACGTTTAACTCTTTTTGGCATTAACATGATTATCTATCTCCTTCCTTAGCTGTTTTTTCCGGAAGAACTTCGCCTTTGTAAATCCATACCTTAACACCAACTTTTCCGTAAGTTGTATTGGCCTCAGCGAATCCGTAGTCAATGTCTGCTCTCAGTGTCTGAAGCGGGATTGTTCCCTCACTGTAGAACTCTGTACGAGCCATATCAGCTCCACCCAGACGTCCTGAAACAGATGTCTTCACACCAAGTGCTCCGGACTTCATTGTTCTGGACATGCAAGACTTCATAGCACGTCTGAACGAAATACGATTCTCCAGCTGCAGTGCAATGTTCTCAGCTACGAGCTGAGCGTCTTTGTCAGGTCTCTTAACTTCTTTGATATCTACAATTAACTTCTTGTCTGTGTAGTTAGCAAGTTCAGCTTTTACTTTTTCGATCTCAGAACCGCCCTTACCGATAACTACGCCCGGTTTAGCAGTGTAAATGCTGATCTTGATGCGGTCAGATGCTCTTTCGATCTCAATCTTAGAAACACCAGCGCTATATAATTTCTTCTTAAGAAATGTTCTGATTTCATGGTCTTCTACAAGGTAATCTGCGAATTCCTTCTCAGCATACCACTTAGAGTCCCAATCCTTGATAACACCGACTCTTAAGCCATGAGGATTAACTTTCTGTCCCATGATTGCCCTCCTTATCTTTCATCCAGTACCAGTGTAATGTGGCTCATTCTCTTTTCGATTCTGTAAGCTCTACCCTGGGCTCTAGGTCTGATTCTCTTCATTGTTGGTCCTTTATTTGCATAAGCTTCTGCAATGTAAAGGTTATCAGCGCTCATACCGTTGTTGTTCTCAGCGTTTGCGATTGCTGACTCTAATAATTTCTTTATTAAGCTTGAAGCATATCTTGGATTGTAAGTTAAAATACCAAGTGCTGTCTGTACATCCTTACCTCTGATGGCATCCAATACGAAGCATGCTTTCTGAACTGACACTCTAGCGTAAGATAACTTTGCTGAAGGTCTTGTGTCCTTGTTAGCATTTCTTTCTCTCTTGATCTGGGATCTATGTCCTTTAGCCATGGATGAACCCTCCTTTCAAATACTGTTAATTATCTAACTTTAGATTTCTTTTCGTCTTTTCCGTGTCCTCTGTATGTTCTGGTTGCAACAAACTCTCCAAGCTTGTGTCCAACCATATCTTCTGTCACATACACCGGTACGTGTTTTCTTCCGTCATGAACGGCGATTGTATGTCCAACCATGCTTGGGAAGATTGTAGAACGACGAGACCAGGTCTTGATAACTGACTTGTCGCCAGATGCGTTCATAGCATCAATCTTCTTAAGCAGACTAGCGTCTGCGAATGGTCCTTTTTTAAGTGAACGAGCCATGGTTCTACCTCCTTGCGAATCTATTATTTAATACCTTTACCATCACGTCTTCTTACGATCAGCTTGTTAGACTGCTTGTTCTTCTTGCGGGTCTTCAGGCCGAGTGCCGGTTTACCCCAAGGAGTACACGGACCTGGACGTCCGATTCCAGCCTTACCTTCACCACCACCGTGCGGATGGTCGTTAGGGTTCATAACAGAACCACGTACTGTAGGTCTGATACCCATGTGACGCTTACGTCCTGCTTTACCAATGTTGATCAGGCTGTGGTCTCCATTACCAACCACACCGATAGAAGCACGGCAAACGATCGGAACCATTCTCATCTCTCCTGATGGAAGACGAAGTGTTGCGTATTTGCCTTCTTTAGCCATCAGCTGCGCGCTGTTACCAGCGGAACGAACAAGCTGACCACCTTTTCCAGGGTACAGCTCGATGTTGTGGATCTGTGTACCTACCGGAATTTCTGAAAGAGGAAGGCAGTTACCTACTCTAACCTCTGCTTCAGGTCCATTCATTACCTTCATACCATCTGTAAGTCCAGCTGGTGCAAGGATATATGCTTTTTCACCATCTGCGTAGCAGATCAGTGCGATATTAGCTGTTCTGTTCGGATCGTACTCGATTCCGATTACAGTTGCCGGAATACCATCTTTTCTTCTCTTGAAGTCGATGATTCTGTATTTCTTCTTAGCTCCGCCTCCGCGGTGTCTAACTGTGATTTTACCCTGGTTGTTACGTCCTGCCTGTCTGCTCTTAGAATCCAGCAGAGATTTCTCAGGAGTCTTCTTTGTGATCTCTGAAAAATCAGATCCAGTCATCTGTCTTCTGGAAGGCGTATATGGGTTATATGTCTTAATTCCCATGATTACTTCTCCTTTCGAATTACTAATTATTCATCTCACGGAATTGCACCGTATACTCAGTTTCGTTCTTACAGTCCCTCGAAAATCTCGATATCTGCGCTGTCATCTGTCAGCTGAACGATTGCTTTCTTAGTCTTAGCTGTCTTACCGAACTTCCATGTTCCACGTACTCTCTTCTGTTTTCCGTCAAGGTTCATGGTGTTAACGCTCTTTACTTTTGTTCCTGCGAACATTTTCTCTACAGCTTCTTTTACCTGAGACTTTGTCGCCTCTGTGTGTACCAGAAATGTGTATTTCTTCTCACCCATCAGCTCCATGCTCTTCTCAGTTACTACTGGTTTAAGGATTACATCATAATACTGAATGTTTGCCATTATGCGTACACCTCCTCAATTGCCTGTACAGCAGCCTTAGTAGCTACTACTGTGTTATATTTCAGAACGTCAAATACGTTGATTGTATTTGTCTTAGCTGTCTTAACATCAGCAATGTTTCTAGCAGAGATCTCTGCATTTACATTACCATCTTCAAGAACAACCAGTGCCTTGCTTACATCTAAGCCTTTCAGCATGTTAGCAATGCTCTTTGTCTTGATCTCGCTAAGTGCGATCTCGTCGATAACGATGAACTTGTTCTCTTCAACCTTTGCTGTAAGCGCAGATTTCAGAGCAGCTCTCTTCTCTTTCTTATTCATCTTGAATGAATAATCTCTTGGAGTCGGTGCGAATACCACTCCGCCGCCTGTCCACTGCGGAGATCTTGTAGAACCCTGTCTTGCATGACCTGTTCCTTTCTGTCTCCATGGTTTTCTTCCGCCACCAGATACTTCAGAACGTGTTTTAGCTTTCTGTGTACCCTGACGTTTATTTGCAAGCTGGTTAACAACTGCCATGTGTACTAAGTGCTCATTAACTTCTACACCAAATACAGCATCGTTCAGTTCCATTGTACCAACTTCTTTACCTTCGATATTGTAAACTGCTACGTTTGCCATCTCTAGCGTTCCTCCTTTCCTTAGTTAAAGCCTACTTGCCAGACTTTACTGTCTCTTTGATTGTTACTAAAGATTTCTTTGGTCCCGGTACAGATCCCTTAACCAGAAGCAGGTTCTTTTCAGCGTCTACGCGAACAACCTCAAGATTCTGGATTGTGATCTTCTTGTTACCCATCTGTCCTGGCATCTTCTTTCCTTTGAATACCTTGCTCGGATCAGATGCAGCTCCGTTGGAACCAGCATGACGGTGGAACTTAGAACCATGTGTCATAGGTCCTCTGTGCTGATTGTGTCTCTTGATCGCGCCCTGGAATCCTTTACCTTTAGAGATTGCAGTTGCATCGATCTTGTCACCAGCCTCAAAGATATCAGCTTTGATTTCCTGAGCCAGTGCATATTCATCAGCGTTCTCAAATTTGAACTCTGCCACGTATCTTTTGCTTGTAACACCAGCTTTTGCAAAATGTCCCTGCTCAGCCTTTGTCACACCGTGACGATGAACGATTTCTTTTTTACCATTTTTGTCTTTGTTAACTGTCTTATCTTTCTTGTCAACAAAACCAACCTGTACTGCACTGTATCCATCATTCTCTACAGTCTTGATCTGTGTTACTACACAAGGACCAGCCTGAAGAACTGTTACAGGAGTCAGTACTCCGTCTTCGTTGAAGATCTGAGTCATTCCGACCTTCGTAGCCAAAATAGCTTTCTTCATTATAATTACCTCCTTGATTTACAGCGGAACACCACATGAGTGTTCATCCTAAATGTTAGGACTGCTTATTTGTTTTTCATTTTGATATCAATATAAACACCAGCCGGCATTTCCAGTCTGGACAGTGCATCTACAGTTTTCTGTGTAGGTGCGATGATATCAATCAGTCTCTTATGAGTTCTCTGCTCGAACTGTTCTCTGGAATCTTTGTATTTGTGAACGGCTCTCAGAATTGTTACAACTTCCTTCTTAGTTGGAAGCGGAACCGGTCCACTCACCTGTGCTCCATTCTTCTTTACAGTTTCGATAATTTTCTTAGCGGACGCATCAACCAGCTGATGATCATACGCTTTCAAAGTGATTCTCATTACTTGACTTGCCATAAAAAAAGTCGCCTCCTTTTCGTACTTTTAACTTCAGTACGACAAGCGGTGACTGTACACTCTCCCGTGTGTGTCGTGAGAAACTCACACGTTGTTACCACATCTCAGTGGCCGTTATAGTTTCGTACAGTGACTTGTCGCCAGTTTCCTAACTTGACATTCGCTCCACGGAAAACCCGTCATTTTCAGACGGCAACCTCGCGCTTCACAGCTATCAATGTCACAGCTTTTTCAGTATATCGGATATCTTTTATATTTGCAAGGTTTTTTTTGTTTTTATTGTACTTTTTTAAATACAATCTCGAGTCCGGTATTTTTACACTTTTCGCACTCAAAAAAACCATACCTGTTATCCAGAAATATCCCTTTCTATTGTCATTGACCGTTGTGCCATTATATTATATCATATTATATATAAGGAAACGTTATGGTCAAGGATTCTTCTTTTACCATCATATCATACATCTATTATAATAGGAAAGAAGGAAGTTACATGGATACAAAAAGATGGAAAGTCATGCTTGCCGCAGATGACTACGGCAGCTTTACCCGCGTAGGCGAAGAACTGGGCTACACACAGTCCGGTATCACCCAGATGATGAAAGCACTCGAAAAAGAAGTTGGCTTCTCTCTATTTATAAAGGATAATCACGGCGTCACATTGACCAAAGAAGCAAAAGCATTAATTCCTGCCATCCGGAATCTTTTGAACGCCGACGAAGAGATCAACCAGGAAATCGCTTCACTGAAAGGCGCGCAGGTCGGCACGATCCGTATCGGCACATATCTCAGCTGTTCGATCCACTGGATTCCTAAGATTATCCGCGAATTTCAAAAAAGTTATCCTGACATCCGCTTCAAGATCATAGAGGGAACCGAGGGTGATCTGGCAGAGTGGATTGAAAACCGACGGGTTGACATCGGATTCATCAGTTACCAGAAGAATCAGCGTTATCAGTTCCTGCCGGTCATGGACGATGAACTTTACGCTGTAGTTCCTTCCTCACACGAATTCGCCAAACAGGGAAAAATCCCTTTGGAATGGTTTCAGGACGCTCCTTTCGTTGTTACCGACTACACGCCGGGCAATGACGTTCATCGCATTTTGAAGCAATATAAGATCAAACCAGATATCCGCTATGTCACCATCAACGAATTTAGTTCCATTTCAATGGTAGAACACGAATTAGGAATGACAATACTTCCGGGGCTTCTGCTCCGCGGGCAGGTCGGGGATTTTGCTGTACGTCCGTTAGTACCGAAAGTTTACAGACAACTTGGACTGGCATTCACATCCCAGGATGCCTTATCACCAGCCACCAAGATATTCCTAAAGTACGCCAAAGACTTTCTTCTGGATGATTAACCGATCGCTTTTTATATCTCAAAATTTCCATAAAAATATCCTCCCAGATCAATATATTCCAATATCAATCCGGGAGGATATTTATCTCAGTCAAGAAGACTCCCACCTCTTCAGGTGGTGAGTAATAGCAAATCTATCTCATCGCTTTGCTTTTTTCTTTCTTAAAGACCCTTATCATAAAATAGCTAAAACCACCAATGTAACCTACCACTGTAATTATCATCATAATAATTGCATCCATCGTCATAAAGAACACCTTCTTTCACAATTCTACCTGCAGTTCTCTTCTTTTGTTATCCGACCTTTTGCTGTTTTGCGGTTGAAGAACTTGCTAAGCGCAATACCAACAACAATCACCACACCAAACTGCAACAGTACAGTACCTGTATTGTCCTGAATAATAAATGGATTCAGCCATGTATCCGGGAACCATTCCTTTGTCTGAAGCAGCCAGTAGCCAACCATAATCACTACCAATACAGGCATGATGCGCATACATGTATTAAAGTACCATTTCGGAAGGCGAATCTCTGCACCCTTCGCATTGACTTCTTCTGTTCTTAGCTTCTCTACACCATACTTGATTGCGAGAATTGCTATAAAGGCTCCACTAACGAGAAGTCCGAGTCCCCATACCCAGTCCTGATTATCAATATTATTCAGAGACCATGCCGAGAAGCATCCTGCCACGAAACCTGCGAAACAAACGCCTACAACAGCTTTCTTACGACCAACACCCATATCTACCACACACTTCACCCCAACTTCGATCATTGAGAAAAGCGAAGTAATCGCTGCGATCGCAAGCAGTCCAAAGAAAATAAACGAAATAAATCTTCCACCAGGAATCGTTGTAAACAACTGATAGATGTAAATGAATGTAAGTCCGAAATTACCCTGGCTCAATGCTTCCGTTGCCGCTTCCGGTGTTGCAGAAAGTGCGCAGATTGCCGGAATTACAACAAGTCCGGAAAGAATTGCTCCGAGGTTATCGCCAAGCCCCATGATCAGACAGCTGGTCGGGACATCCTCATCTTCTCCTACATAATTAGAATATGTGATAATAAAGCCCCATCCCGCTCCGGTACTCCAAGCAGCCTGAATAAACGCCTGGATCCAGGTATTCGGACTCAGGATATACTCTTTCTTAATTGTAAACAAATACTGAAGCCCCTGATCCGCGCCCTTTAATGTCACTGCATAGATTGACAGCCCAACAAGAATCGCAAACAATGCCGGGATTGCAACTTTACAGAACTTTTCAATTCCACCTGCGATCCCCTGATACACAATAAAGCAGGCTAACGCAAATCCGATCGCATGAAAGAAAATCACCTGTGCCGGCGAATCCGTAAACGAAGTCCAGATCGCCGCCGTAGTATCTGTTGTCAGATTCGTCTCAAATGAAGCAACGGACTTCACAGCATATTTAAGGCAGTATCCCTGAAGCACGCAATAATAGCTCATAAGGAAGAAACAAACCGCAACCACAAAGAATCCCATCCACGTATATTTCTTTCCGCCGAAATCACGGAAAGATCCAATACATCCAAGTCTCACCTTTTTACCGATCGCCATTTCCGTTGACAGAAGCGGAACCGCAAAAACCAGCATTGCAATTGTCCAGGCCAGAATAAAAGCTCCTCCTCCATTCGCCGCACAGATTCGAGGAAAGCGCCACACATTACCAGTTCCAATACACATACCCAGAGCAGCAGCTATATACCCTATGGTACTAAATTTTTCCTGTTTCCGTTCCATAAAATAGCCCCCATTTCCATCCACAACATACGCAAGTCATGTTGCTTAATATCAATTACCCACACTTCATCTTTATCTAAATTTTATCATCGCGCTATCTTAAAGTCAATATTGAAATTATATATATTAATGTCGCTATAACTAGTACTAATTGCTAAAAGCATATAATTCATCTTATTAACCGATCTATTTTCAATCTTATTTAAGTATTATATTTATTTTTATTATCAATTCGTTTCTATATACATTATTGTCATTTTTTTAATATTTAATTATATTAGTTATTCTAATGTCTATATTATTACGTCTTATGTCATAGCTATCTCAAAAGAAAAAACACGGAATTTCCAGATGTATAAAAAAGAACTGCCCCGTAACGGTTTGTCCACTAGAATCCAGTCTAGTACTAATTCTAGTCCATATTCTAGTTTTGTTTAAGAAAAATTTAATTATTTGCCCTATATTGATTGACTTTTAACAAGGAGACTGATACAATCAAATTAAAGAAAGTGACACATATTTCTATAGTGAATTTGACAAATCGGGGTGTCAGATTCACGTACATATATAGGCGTGATCACTTTGCACATTTACAATTTTATATTAATCTGGAGGGATGTTTTATGGCAATGTACATTTTGAAGGGACTTTGTGTAATCGGTATTCTTCTCAACGTTATCCTTATGGCTAAGAAGACCAAAGAGCTTCGTGCTAATCCTGAAAAGGATCCTGAGCTTGGACTTAACGGTGAAGAATTGTGGAAACGTGGATTACAGCCAAAAAACTTAATCGCCACATGTATCATCGGTTTCTTTGCTAACTTCTTCGATACTTTAGGAATTGGTTCTTTTGCACCTTCATCAGCTGGATTCAAATTTACTAAGGCAGTAGACGACATCTTAGTACCTGGTACCCTTAACGTAGGTGATACCGTTCCTGTATGTGTAGAGGCTTTCCTGTTCTTCGGTTTTGTTGAGATGGATATTCTGACACTCGTTCTGATGATTGTTGTATCTATTCTCGGATCATTTGTTATGGCTGATGTCGTATCTAAGTTCGACCGTAAGAAAGTACGTTATGCTCTGTTCGTTGGTCTGTTTATTCTCGCTTCAGTAGTTCTTATGAAGAACCTGGGCGTTGGTCCGTTCGGTACACAGGGCGAGGCACTTGGACTTCGCGGAATCAAGCTTGTAGTTGCTGTTGTTGGTAACTTTATCTTTGGTGCTCTTATGAGTATCGGTGTAGGTCTGTATGCACCTTGTATGGCTATGGTACTTGCACTTGGAATGAATGCAAGTTGTGCATTCCCAGCTATGATGGGATCTTGTGCATTCCTGATGGCTTTCGGTAATGGTCCGAAATTCGTCTCAGCTGGACGTTTTGATCCAGTTGCATGTTGGACACAGGCTATCTTTGGAGCAGTTGGTGTATACGTAGCTTACAAATTTGTAGGATCTATGGATATCAACGTTTTAACAAAGGTTATCGTTGTGGTTGTATACATCACAGCATTCTTGTATCTGCATGATGCTATCAAGAAGGGCGACGCAGCATAAAGCCTATCCAAAAAACTTAATATCGAAATACAAAGGAGTTTGAATCTTATGATTCAAACTCCTTTTTCATTGAATGAATTCTTTTATTTTTCTTCTTTATTATCTTGATCCGCTGCCATCTGCATTTGCGTGGCTCTAATTTTCGCCTTAAGCACTGCATTCTTACAGACATTTACAAACTTCGCAGGCTTCCATATATATTTAGCCCCGCTCTTCTCCAGAATAAAATCCTTGAACAAAGATGCTTCTCCTGTAGTAAAATTCGCCTTTTGTAACACAATCAGATCATCATTATGCATTCCCAGATAATAGTTTGTTTCATCTTCCCAGACACAATACACCTCTTTATAATTAGCAAGGTGTTCTTCCGTCCCTTCTTGTGGCTTATCAGCTCTTATACCGGTATTACCAAATAGATATGTTATCTCTTCATCTACATTAACCTGCGGATTACTCTTCATCAAATACACCGATATATACTTTCTGAACAACCCCATCAATATCAGTACCGCACCAAATATATAGCCAATTACTTTTCCAACCATTGCAATGCTATCTGCCTGCTTATACATCAAACCAATCAACATCACGCCCATTGCAATCATATAAACCGTAGCTGCCGGATGTTCCACCCTGTTCTTAAATTCTATAAATGTCAGCATCAGCCTGGTGTCACGTTTTGTTTCCACCACATAATGATTCTTTCTGCGATCTTCCTGAAGCTCCTGATTCATATTCTCCATCTTATAGCCACATCCCCTTCCAGTCTTTCATAACAAAAGGGGAAATACATTTCCACTTTCAGGAAATGCATTTCCCTTTGTATGTATATCTTTATTTAATTGCTTTTTCTTCGCGTTCTTTCTTCTGCATCTTGAGCTTCAACAGAGCCTTTGCTTTCAGGCAGTCTAACCTGGTCATGTTATTCTCGCCCACAACATCCGTCTCTGTTCCGTCCGCGCTCTTATTAATATCGATAATCGCATCCAGATAGTCATTAACAACTACGAACTGAGCAACCGTACCGTTAAATGTAATTCCCGTTACCGGAATACCCCTTTTACCGATCTGCTCTACAGTGTTCGTATAGTCAACATGACTGTTGCCCCAGCCATCGCAGGAAATAATAACTCCGTCTGCTCTCATACATTCTGCCATAACAGCAGCTCTTGTTCCTACGAACATCTTCTCTTCATTACCATCCGGTGTTCCTACAAGAAGGATTCCAAGAAGATCAAGGTCTGTATCCTCTGATACCACTTCCAACAAAGGATCTCTAAAATGATGTAATGTAGTCTCTTTGGTCGATGGTCCAATTCCCATAATTCTCTTCCTCCTTATTGCATAGAGCGGATGATTCCGTCTCTGTATTCATTCGGTGTGATCATCACCGGCATATTCTCCATATCAATAATCGACTTGGTTCCCTCTGAACTCGATGGCTCTTTCGGGAACATATGAGTATCATACATCGCACCCTGTCCGGCTACCTGCTTAATAATCAACACACGCTTACCGCCCGGACGCACCACATCGTTGTAGACATGCTTTTCTGTACACTGATTGCCATTAAAATTCTTCAATTTTGCTCTAAAAATATCAATAAACTTATCACACAACAGATGTGCTTCCGTCGGGCCAGGTCTCTCCTGTCCCATGCCCGCCGCAAGTGTTACATCAAAAGAAATAATTACATCATTATCCCCAGGTGTACCTGCCCGGTTAAGTACCAGCTGATCCTTCAGATTACCTTCAGAGGAGCCAAATTCATGGCACTGCTTTCCATTCACATCCACTCCGGTCAGCATCACATATACACCCGTAATCGTATGCGTGATACCCTCTCCAAGCACTCCAAGTACCTTTGTCGAAATCGGGATGATATCCATGATCGTATTCGTCCACCGGTCATGTTCACCCGGCTGGATCACCTGAATATCAATATCTTTAATATACTTCGCATCCTTCAGCAAATCCGGAATGATGTCTTTACACACGGTCATCTTACCGCCTGTCGTAATATCGTTGCGATCCCCCATCACAACTGTATCCATATGATACGCCTTAATTGTGAGCCGGCGTAGTTTTTTCTCTTCAACTGCCATAATAGAGCTCCTCCTTCTGACTCATATTTCAGATTCTAATCTCCAAATTATCTAATTATATTTTACCATAATCCCAAATTATTTCAATCATTTCAGATATTTGTTCTTACTTTTCTTACAATTAAATCAGGTAATAAGAAAGGGAAATGGCTAAGCCATTTCCCTTTCAATCTAACGACTAACTATTAGATCTTAGCAACATACTCGAATGGCAGCGGTACGATCTTTCCAGGTGTCTGGATCTCTTCCAGCTGCTGAAGAGTAGCTTTAACGATAGCTGTCTGCTGTTCCACATTGTGTGGACCACCTGCATTAGCACCCATCGGAACCAATGGAGCAACGGCACGTGGTGTACCAGTCTGACGTACAACTGGTGGAAGGGCTGCAATAATTACTGTAGGAATTCCAGCCTCTTCAATCGCTCTCTGCACCAATACTGCAGAGCGGTGGCAGGTACCTCATCCAGCTGTGAGGATTGCTGCATCTACGCCTTCCTCTTTAAGCATTGCTGCTACTGCCGGACCAGTCTCGTGTTTGAACTTCTCCTGGTTTCCGCCGCCACCCATGAATCCAGCATGGTAAGGAGCTGTAGCTTTGATAAATCCTTCTGCTGCTAATTCATGAAGTCTGTCAATCGGGAACATACAGTTAATGTCTTTGTTAACATCACTGTTATCATATCCACCATGGGATACCATCAATTTGTCTGATGGGCACTTATCATCGATCTTTCTCCATGTGAAGTCACCTGCAAGGTTGAATCTTTCCTGATCAATCTGATGTACACCTGCTGCTGTAGCAAGCGCAACTGTCATATCTTTCAATTCTTTCTCTACTGGTGTCCATACCATCGGTGGAGTAATTGGAACGAAGATTTCTGATTGTAATCCTTTAACAACCGTTAAACTCATTTTTATTCCTCCTCTTTCTTCAAGCGAGCGCTCATTTCTGCTTGTTTACGACGCTCTTTTTCTAAATTGCTGACGTACTTTTCATGGATTTCAGCGCCAAGCTGCTCTGGAAAACTCATATGCCATCCGAATTCCTGACCGATCTTCGGTTCAGTATCGCAGACAAACATTCTCTTAGGAGCCTTAAAATAGCCCAGTCGCCCTTTCAAATCTACACTGATGCTGCAATCATCAACATCCACGCAGATTCCTTCCATATATATGATTCTGTCACCATATTTCAAACGTTCGTCATTCATTTAAAACACCTTTTTCTTAGTTATATCCTTTGTCGATACGTTTCTGGCTAAGCGGAAGTGCCTGCTCGTTTTCTACAACATCCACTTTAGTTCCAATAGCCTCTTCAATTGCCTCAAGGTTAGAAGCTTTTACGTTCGGATTCCATTTCTTTTCAGCCGGTTTGATTGCCTCGCCTGCCATCTGAGTCTTGAGCATCTCAAGAGCACGAACTGCATCTTCGTGGCAAAGAGTATTGTTACCAAGAACCTCATTCTCGATACCAGCTTCTGATTTGTTGTTATCAACCATTGCTGTCATGTACTTGTTACCAACTACAAGTGCTCCCTGAACTGCACAGTATGAAAGTCCTACTACCGGAACTCCTCTCATACCAATCTGCTCATGGTGGCTAGCAAAGTCGATATGGTTATTTCCAAATCCTTCTGTTGTAACGAATGCTCCGTCAACGTCCATCATTTCTACTGTCTGACCAAGTCTTTCAGATACATAGAACTTCTCAGCATTGATCTGCGGAGATCCAACAAAGATTACACCACAAAGGTCGATTTCCGGATCAGCCAGTGCCTCAAGTACGAGTGGTTCTCTCCAGTAATGTCTTGTCATCTCTTTAGATGCAGGTCCGATACATGTAAGAGCATGGATACATCCATCAAGAACTTCCAATGGGCTCATACATACTGGCAGGTTACCAAGGTCAACGTTAGCTCTTGCTCCGAGAATTCCACATGGCTCTACTGGCAGGATAAAGTTATCATGCATAGCGCCCTGTCCCATGATCTCTTTACAAATAACTACTTTCTTCTGGCCTGGATGACGAACCTGTGTAAATTCTTCTGTATCTACTACAAGATCCTCTTCAAGCTTCTTCAGAGCTTCACGGATTTCCTGTGTAACGATATCAAATGCTGTATGTGCAGCCATAGGTCCACGACGCTCCATGTTAGTCTTAGCCTGAACCACGATATTACCTTTGATGAAGATTTCACCCTTATCTGGGCATCCCGGACGTCCCCACATAATGTTTTCGTCCATATATCCTTCTGAAGAACCGAACTCACCAATCTGAACTCCACCTTCATCAGTTCCAGAAAGCATCATGATAGCGCCATCGATTACTCTTGTAACGCCCTGACCGATCTTAGCATCGCCTTCTTTTGTAGCGATTGGCTGAACATCCATGATAGTCTCTGAATATGTGTGATACTGAGCTGGTGTAACGACTTCAAGATGGAAATCTTTAACAAGATCAGAATCAGCAATTACGTCTGCTTCAATACCTTCACGGATTGTAAGAACTGTTCCCTCGATCTTTGTCTCAGGTCCTCTCTTAACCTCTGTGATTGCAAAATGTTTTCTAGTAAGGCTTCTGATAACCTTTCCTTCTGTTGCTAATGTCTCTGCTGTAGGAGCTGCAACTGGAGCCGCTGCTGTTGCTGTTGCTGCCGGAGCAACCTCTACTACTTCAGAACCGCCTTCGCCAAGCGCACCAACCGGAATTGAAAGATCAATGTCTTTTCCTTCTCCAATGTGGATTTTCAGAACTCCGCCTGCAACTTTTGCTGTTGTTGCAACTGGAGCTGCTGCTACCGGTGCTGCTGCTTCCTCTACTGGAGCTGCTGCTTCCTCTACCGGTGCTGCTTCCTCTTCTACAGAGTCTTTGTAACCCTCCATATTATCTGCTGTAAGTGGGCTCAGAGAATCGCTTGTCTTTGTAAGTTTAGCGCCCAGAACCTGACCGATCTTCAGGCATCCATCAAGATTAAGTAATCCTGAATCTACCAATTCATCGAAAATCGCCGGATCTTCAAGATTAGCTGGTTCAATAATGACTCCAGCTTCTGCTCTACAGCATAACACTGCAGGATCATTTGCGTGCTGTTTCGCTGTTTCAGCTGTGATTGACATAACATTTACCTCCTTGTTTATTTATAGATTTCTCCATATTATATATAATCGCTTCGGGATTAGAATATCGGGGTAGTTCGCCTCCCTATGCGAATTATACCGCTAATACTGACAATTAGTCTTCTACATTGATATCCTGGTCAACATGCTTAGATACTGTAAGCTGACGATACTGTGTATGACCAATTGCTCTCATTACATGGTCTGTCTGATGGAATACTTTAAGTCCCATCTGTGGTGCAGAAGCCATAACCGTGTTAGAACAGTCTGAACAGTTACCAATGATGATGTATTCACATCCATCTTTCTTGAACTGCATGTTGTTCTTAACCTGTCCCGGGCAGTTACCTGGACGCAGACACTTCAGTGGTGCACCCGGCTTGTTCTCGATCGCCTGTTTACATCTGCATACAGAAACAACTTCTCCATGCATCTTCTCAGCGATTGTACGCATACGAGCTTCATTACCGCCGCATGCACAGACAAGAAGACCAACTTTCTTATCTGTAAGGTCAGGCATTCTATATGTTGTAAGAATTGCACCTGTTGTCTTAGTTGTAGGCTCATCAAGCTCTGCTGCACGTCCTGTGAACGCACCACCCATGATGATCTCACCAACTGAATCATCTTTATCAAGTCCGCCTGCCATCTCGATCAGCTCTCCTACAGAGATACCAACCGGAACGTCCATGAATACATGAGCTGCGTTGCCGCCCTTGATATTACCACGAACTGTAACATTCTTAGAAATACATGGTTTCTTCTCTTCGATTGCTTCAGCGATCTTAGCAACTGTCTCGAGGTTGATTACAACTGATCTCGCTGCTGACGGAAGCTGTGTGGTATCAAGGTTAACGCCCAGACACTCACGAACTACTGCACGTTCTTCACCCATTGGGTAGATATCCGGAAGCAGGTGAACAGAAATGTTCTCCTCATCCTTCAAAGCATCCAGAAGCTTAAGAACTGCTTCTCTATTCTTCTTCTTAATAGCAAAGATTGCTTTATCTGCTTTTGTAATCTCCATGCAGTATTTTACTCCACGGATAACCTTGTCTGTCTGCTCGATGGTCTGCTTAATATTATGAGCAAGACCCGGCTCACACTCAGAGTCGTTAATCAGAATGTAGCTGTGCTCCAGTTTGAAGTCTTTTGGAAGCTCTGGGTTGATATCCTCTCTGAACTCACCCTGCTCTGTTGCGGATAAGTCGATATTCAGCTTAATTCCTGTCGGGAATCCAGCTCCACCCATACCTACAATACCAGCTGCTTTGATCATATCAAGCTTTGATGCATCTTCCGGCACATCAATCGGTACGAACTCATCTGGCTGTTCTGCATCTGCCTTGATAACGATACGGTCTTCAAGGATCTCAGATACTTCACCGTAAACACTTGAGAAGATATTAGCTCCCAAGCCTGTTGGTGTGGCAATCAATGTACCTTTTTTTACCTTATCACCTACAGCTACGCATGGGGCACAAGGTGCACCTACGTGCTGACGTAATAATAACTGTACTTTTTCCATGACACACATCTCCTTTTCTCATACTTTGATTGTTATTATATTAAGTAAAGACGAAATACTTTGAACCTATCCCGTCCAACTTATCTGATTGTATCTATAGGTAAAATCTATAGACAATTTAGTTTGTCGAACTTTTATCATGTTTGTCAAAAGACTATCTTTTTCTATAGGTTTCAATACCTTTCTTTTGGCGGAGGCATGTGGGAATCGAACCCACCCAGGACGCTCCTAACGCCCAACACTGGTTTTGAAGACCAGGAGGCACACCAGTTGCCCATCTACCCCCGTATTACATATCATGCCTACTTAAGATAACACATAAAAAGCCTTATTTCAATAGCTTTTTTACATTTTTATAATATCAAAAAAGCATTGACTTTTCAAGGCATTTCAGCCATAATGAGTATAGAAAGATTGAACCCGGTACTAGACAGTAGACTAGACCGGGTTATAGAATACGGTCTATTTGTTAATATTTCATCATTTTACCGTATTAAATTGTTTTTTTACAAATACATTATCATAGATTTTATCAATACTTGTTATTTTTTCACTTATGCTATTTATAGAATTTATCTATAAATTATGACTTTAAAGGAGGGTAATGCTATGGAATTGAAAGCAAATGTGAACTTTGACCGATTTGAGGCTGCACTTCAGGTAGTAGATGCACACACAGTTGGCGAGTTCTGTCGTATGGTCATCGGAGGATTCCCTGAACCAGAAGGCAACACAATGATCGAGAAGAAAGATTGGATGGAAAAGAATTATGATCATGTTCGTACAGCTCTTATGTTAGAGCCTAGAGGACATCATGATATGTTCGGAGCTTTTCTCTGCGAGCCAATCGATAAAGAGGCTGATCTTGGTGTTATTTTCATGGATACAGGCGGATACCTGAACATGTGCGGACACTGCACCATCGGAGCTGTTACTGTAGCAATCGAGGCCGGACTCGTTGAATCTCACGAAGGAGAGAACAGCGTAGTTCTGGAGGCACCTGCCGGCCTCATTCGTACAACTGCAGAAGTTAAGAACGGAAAGGTAACTGGTGTTACACTTACTAACGTACCTGCATTTGTATATAAGGATAACCTTACTGTTAATGTTGACGGAAAAGAGATTCCTTATACTATCTCATTCGGCGGAAGTTTCTTCGCACTGGTAGACACCACTAAGCTTGACATTGGACCTATCGATGCTAAGACAGTACCGGAGTACATTTCTCTTGGCATGAAGATGCGCGACCTGATCAACGAGCAGGTTGAAATTCAGCATCCGACACTGGACATCACAGAAGTTGACCTTGTAGAGTTCTACGGACCAACTCCTAATCCGGATCATGCTACCATGAGAAATGTCGTAGTATTCGGAGATGCTCAGGCTGACCGTTCACCATGTGGAACAGGTACAAGTGCTAAGCTTGCTACTCTGCACAAGTGGGGTGAGATCGGTATTGGCGAAGAATTTATCTACGAAAGCTTCATCGGAACCACTTTCAAGGGTGTTATTAAAGAAGAAACCAAGATCGGTGATTACGATGCAGTCATTCCTATGATTACAGGTACAGCTAACCTGACAGGTGTTGGTACATACCTGATCGATCCGGAAGACAAGTTAAAATATGGTTTCTTAATTGGTTAATATGTGATATAATCACTTGGAGAGCAACCGAAGGCGGGTTCTTAATAGAACTCGCCTTTTTTGGAAGATATAAACCCGTTCCATCTATCGGTTATCTCTCCACACGTTATACCATAACAGAAGGGGAATGATCATATGCCGCGGAAACGACAATCCACCAAAAGCCGTATCGTTAAGTCTGCATGGAATCTGTTTTACAAAAACGGATATGACGACACCACAGTAGAAGACATCATCACAGCATCCAAGACATCAAAAGGCACCTTTTATCATTATTTCAAGAGTAAAGAGGGGCTTTTGAATACATTGTCTTATCTGTTTGACGAAAAATATGAAGAATTATATAATGTAGTAGACCCCAACTTATCGTCCTACGACAAATTATTATTCTTAAATCATGAATTATTTTATATGATCGAAACCAGTATTGACGTCAGCCTGGTTGCTTATCTGTATTCAGCCCAGTTGGTCACTAAAGACAAACGTTCCTTGTCCGATCACAAGCGTTTTTATTATGTATGGCTTAGCGAGATCATGCAGAATGCACTGGACTCTGGTGAATTTGCACCAACTTCCTCTGCTAAAGATCTGATGGATATCTATGCCATGTTCGAGCGCGCACTGCTATATGACTGGTCACTCGTAAAAGGGAAATTCTCTCTGACAGAAAAGAGTGATACCCTGTTGCCACATGTACTGGATGCATTTGTAAATGGATTATAAAAAAATGGTTCGAGACCATCTGATCTCGAACCATTTTTATACCATTAATTCATGCATTTCCTGTTCCTGCACACCGATGCTTTCTATCACCTTCCGAATCGTGTCACGATCCTCTATTCCTGCACACCATGATAAACCGCAGCCAGCCGAAATCTCTCGCGGTACAGGGATCAGTCTGCCAGGAGCTCCTGCTTCTTTACAGGCTTTCTCCATAGCCATCGCATCTGTGGTCGTGTGAAATGTCACAACCAGCTTTAATTCTTTTTTGCGCATGTCTCTTCTCCTTATTCTTCATCCACAGACAATTCCTGAATTGCACGAATAGCTGTGTCCACTTCTTCTTCTGTATTGTAATGAGAAAAACTGAATCGCACAGCTCCCTGTCCGACCGTTCCGAGTGCTTCATGCATGAGTGGTGCACAGTGTGCTCCCGGGCGGATCGATATATCATAATCCATCAGCAGGGCATCTCCCACTTCTGAGGAATCATACTCTCCAATATTCAATGTAACAATCGGGCAACGGTTCTTCGTAGTGAAATCTCCGTATACCTTTACATTCGGAATATCCTTTACGCCTTCATAGAATCTCCACATCAATTCCTGCTCTCTGGTGCGGATCTTATCAATGCCCTCTGCCATCAGATATTCTACTGCCGCATGAAGTCCTGCGATTCCATGACCGTTCAGGGTTCCTGCTTCCAGCGCCGTCGGCATTTCCTTCGGATGTGTTTTGCTATAGGTCTGCACTCCGCTTCCGCCGCTTAAGAGCGGGCGTACTTCCAGTCCTTCTCTTACATACATACCGCCGGTTCCCTGCGGTCCCAACAGACTCTTATGCCCTGTAAAACACAGAATATCAATATGCATTTTCTGCACATCAATCGGAAATACTCCTGCCGTCTGAGATGCATCTACGATAAACAGCACGTTATACTTCGCTGCGACAGCGCCCACCGCTTCCACATCCACATAATTACCAGTCAGATTGGAGCCATTAGTGCATACGATTGCCTTTGTATCCGGTCTGATCGCTGCTTCCAGATCCGCAAGATCCATCACGCCTCTCTCGTCTGTTTTTACAAATGTAAGCTCTACACCTTTTTTCTCCATCTCATATAATGGACGTAGGACAGAATTATGCTCCATAACCGTTGTAACCACATGGTCTCCCGGATTCAGCACACCTTTGATGGCAATATTCAGGCTTTCCGTGGAATTTGCTGTAAATACAATCTGTCTGGGACTGGTGCCATTAAAAAAACGGCACAACAGCTCTCTGGTGTCATAGACTGTTCTTGACGCACTAAGCGATGCACCATGAGCACCGCGCCCGGCATTCCCCATAGATTCCATTGCAGCCGCCACTGCCTGAACGACCTCTTTTGGCTTCTGCATGGTAGTTGCCGCATTATCCATATATATCATAATACCACCCATTTCTATCCATATTATTTCTTATGTTTCTCATACGGATACACTTCCTGTACAATTTTCAAAAAATGTTCTGCGGATAAAGATAACTGATGATTCTTATTATAAACCACGTTGATATCTCTTCCATCATCTGCTCCCGGTATATGGAACGCAAGGACATTTCCATCCGCTATTTTGTCCGCTGCTGCAAGCTTCGACAACAACGACACACCCATACCGCTGCAGACAGATTTCTTAATCGTCTCCTGGTTCTCAATGCTGGCAATCACATTTAACTGCTCACCGCGGATGCCTGCTGCCTTCAGCTGCTTCTCCGCTTCTTTTCTGGTTCCAGAACCTTCTTCACGCATAATAACCGGTTCGTCAAGAATCCACGAAATATCATCCGGCGTCTCAGCACGTTTCCGATACACTTCTGTGTTCGGCGTGATGATCACCAGTTCGTCTTTATAGAATGGAAAATATTTGCAGTGCTTCTTTTCGAGCACAGTTCCGGTAAATCCAATATCCACCATATGCTCGACCACCTGATTAACCACATTTGCACTGTCAGATTCCATGATCTTAAGCTGCTCTCCCGGATATTTTTCGTTAAATCTGGCAAGAATCTTCGGAAGCAGATACTGGGATGGGATTGTAGATGCCGCAATGGTAATACACTGGCGCCCCATTTTCCTGCGTTCTCCAAATTCTTCCTCAATCCGTTTCTCCAGATCTACCATCTGACTGGCATAACGGTACAGCGTCTGACCTTCTGCCGACAGACTGACTTCTTTTGTATTTCTGACAAACAACCGCACTTCCAGTTCTTTCTCAAGCGCAGAGATATGCGCACTGATCGTCGGCTGTGTCAGGTACAGATTCTTTGCCGCTTTGGAGAAGCTGCCGCCCTCTGCCACCTCTACAAATGCTTCTAGCTGCTTTAAATTCATTAGTATGCTACCCTTTCACTTTCTGCTCCGACACGCTTTGTCACCTTAATGCTATCCATATACTCAATGATCGGCTTCGCACTCTTCCGACTGGTCTGGAACAGATCTCTCACTTCCGCTGTCGTAATAACCTCGCGTTTCTTAAACTCTTCCTGGATCATCGTCTTCGCTTTTTCCATATATTCGGTCAGGGTATAAAGGTCATCGGAAACTTTTACGATCCACTTCTCTTCCAGGAGAATATTTAATATATCATCTGCCACAGCCTTATCTTTTTCACCAAAGGCAATGTCAGAATAACGTACAAAATCATAACCCGCTTTCCGCACGGTATCCAGAATCTTCGCAGACACACGGTCATACACCGCATCTTTTCTCACTTCGTACTCTGCCGTGCACAGGTATTCTTCCATGCGCTTTAAGGCACCTTCCTGCTCCAGATATTCAACATAGTGGTCAAATACCACCGGCTTCATCTTCTTCAGATAGGTTACCTGCACTTCTGCTTTTTTCATACCATAGCGGTATGGATATTTCTCTTCATACTGTTTCAATGCTTCAAGAATCTTCTGACGCATTAACTTCTCAGATCCCACATGCCACAGATAGAGATCCTTTCTTGTAGCAAATGTAAGAATCACGCCAGAATCCTTTAACGTCTGTACATCCTCAGCCACCTCTTCCGGGGACATAGCGGTAAGCCTTGCCACCTCTGCCTGTGTCAACAGCTCTTCTCCGTGTTCACGAATCCGCAATTCGATGACATCAATGGATGAACCGGATTCTTTGCGCTTCAAATCTTCAATCACCGGTTCCTGGAATCGTCTGTGGATCACCGGATTCGGCTCCAACACCACACCTCCGCCGATAGTCTCCATCGGCGAATAGAAACGGAGCACGAACTTATCTCCTCTGCGAAGTGCAATCTCTTCTTCCAGCCTGAGCTGTACATAGCCACTCTCACCCGGTCCGATTTCTTCTTTATCCAGAAGCACAGCACGGCACAGAATTTCACTGGTTCCGGTAAACAAATGCAATCTGGTATGATTGGTCAGCACACGCATGGATGACTTCAGAATATTCACTTTCACATCCAGCAGATCTGTATTTTTCATACTGTTTGGCGGTGCAAGTACACACCCGCGGGCTAACTCACGCTTCTTGACATTGGACAGATTAATAGCCACACGCTGTCCCGCATAACAGCATTCCTGATCCTCTCCATGCACCTGAATACTCCGTATCTTGCTGGTCTTACCAATCGGATAGATTTCTACCGTATCTTCTTTTGTGATCGTACCGGAAAGCAGTGTTCCGGTAATAATCGTACCAAATCCGGATAACGAAAATACACGGTCAATAGGAAGTCTCGGAATCGTTGTAATATCCTTTTCTTCCACTTCATCCTGCATCATATGGTCAATCTCCCGCACCAAAGCATCCAGTCCCTGACCGGTAGCCGCTGATACTTTCATCACCGGCGCATGTTCAAGGAACGTGCCTTCCAGTTCTTCACGCACTTCCTCTTCTACAAGCTCCAGCCACTCTTCATCTACAAGATCACATTTGTTCAGTACAATGATACTTTTCTGAATACCAAGCAGCCCGAGGATATCCATATGCTCTCTGGTCTGCGGCATCACACCTTCATCAGCTGCGATTACCAGCATAACCAGATCCATGCCCACCACTCCGGCTACCATATTATTAATAAATTTTTCATGACCCGGAACATCAATAATTCCGGCACGGTCACCACTTGGGAGGTCAAACCAGGTAAAGCCAAGGTCTATGGTGATCCCTCGCTTCTGTTCTTCCTCCCAGCGGTCTGTATTGCGCCCGGTCAGGGCTCTGATCAAAGTAGTCTTTCCATGATCGATATGCCCTGCCGTACCTATTATCACATGTTTCATTCTAATATCTCCAGCCTATTTCTCCTGCCCCAGCAGTTCCTGCAGTTCTGCTGCGATCAATTTGAAATCTTCTGTCTCTACTGTCCGCACATCCAGCATGATCGTGTCATTAACCGTTCTCGGAATCATCGGCACGGTCAGATGCCGCATCTGGTCTTCCAAAGCCGCTACGCTTTCATGCTTTGGGCGGATAGCTACTGCCATACTTGGTATCCGCTCCATCGGGAGTGAACCGCCACCGATCTGAGATTCGCAGGATACCACATCCACCTTCGCCGGGATATCTGTCGAACGAATCGTTCTCGCAAGACTTCTTGCCCGGCGCGCCACCTCGTCCAGTGGCTCTGTGATCATACGCAGCACCGGAATATGCTGAACTGCCTGTTCCTCTGACAGATATTCCTGAAGAACCAGTTCCAGTGCAGCCGCTGTGAATTTGTCGATTCTCAGCGCACGGGTAAGCTGATTTCTCTTCATCATATCAATGTATTTCTTCTTACCGACAATGATACCTGCCTGCGGGCCGCCAAAGAGCTTATCGCCGCTGAAGCACACGACATCTGCCCCTTTAGCCACCGACTCCTGTACAGTCGGCTCATACGTCAGACCGTATTTGGACAGATCGATCAGCACACCACTCCCCAGATCTTCAATCACCGGAATGCCATGCTCCTTCGCGATCGGCATCAGTTCATCGATTCCTACCGATTCAGTAAATCCAACGATCTTATAATTGCTGGTATGTACTTTTAACAATGCTTTTGTTTCTTCTGTGATATTCTCTTCATAATCACTGACATGCGTCTTATTAGTCGTACCCACTTCCACAAGCGTCGCACCACTCTGTGTCATTACATCCGGAATACGAAACTTACCGCCAATCTCGATCAGTTCGCCACGGGACACGATGACCTCACCGCCTTTTGCAAGGGAACTTAAGATCAAAAGCACAGAAGATGCATTATTATTAACAGCCATGGCTGCTTCTGCTCCTGTAATCTTACACAGTAATTTCTCAAAATGTGAATAACGCTCGCCGCGTCGTCCCTCTTCCAGGTTGTATTCCAAATTGGAATAGCCTGTCACAATGTCAAATGCTTTCTTCATATGTTCCCGGCTGATCGGTGCACGTCCCAGATTGGTGTGCAGGATCGTACCCGTGCCATTGATTACTTTCTTCATATTAGGAGTGTGCATCTTCTCTACAGCATCTCCGATATGAGATATCAGAAGTGCAATCTGCTCCTGTGCTTTATCTTCCTCATCACAGCCGCCGATGAACGCTCGCAGGTTATCCATCTCTGCGCGAATCGCTTCCATCACAGAATCACGGCTGTATCTTTCAATCATTTCCTGGATTGCCTGATTCTCTAACAGAACGTCAACCTTCGGAATACTGCGGTATAATAGATTTTTATTCATGACTTCCGCCTCTCTAATACAGTCTGATTAACTTGTCACTCTTCTCAGCCACACGTCCGATCACAGACACCTTAGTATCAATGCCAGAGCGTGCAAAATCCGTCAGCATCTGTTCCAGATACTCCGGTGCTACGCTGATCAGCAGCCCACCTGATGTCTGTGGATCGTAAAGCAGATCCAGATAATGTTCTTCTATACTTCCTGCCTCTACTTTGTCAATGGAATACCTGCGGTTCTTATAAGCTCCGGCAGGCACAAGCCCCATCTTGGCATAATCGATTGCATCTGCAAAATACTCAATATCACGCACCTTCAGTTCAAAGGTTACTTCACTGGCAGATGCCATCTCTACGCAATGCCCCAACAGCCCAAATCCGGTAATGTCTGTGCAGGCAGATACATCATAACGCTCTACCACCTGCTTGCCGATCTTATTCAGCGAAGCCATCACTGTCTGTGCTTCCTGTATCGCAGATGGTGATGCAAAATCCGCTTTGATCGCGGTATTCACAATTCCGCTTCCGATCTGTTTCGTCAGGATCAACACATCTCCCGGCCTGCATCCGTAGTTCTTAAATATCTTATCCGGATGTACAAATCCGGACACGCACAGACCATATTTGGGTTCGTCATCCTGCACGGAATGACCACCTACAAGTACGGCTCCCGCTTCTTTTACCTTATCTGCACCTCCTGCAAGAATGTCTCCCAGAATTGCCGGATCCAGGCAGTTCGGAAAGCCTACAATATTGAGTGCCACAGCAGGTTCGCCACCCATCGCCCAGACATCACTCAGCGAATTGGCTGCTGCGATCTGTCCGAACATATATGGATCATCCACGATCGGTGTAAAGAAGTCTACTGTCTGAATCATGGCAATGTCGTCTGTTACTTTATAAATAGCGGCGTCATCAGAAGTCTCTATTCCAACCAGCAGATTATCATCCTGGAATTTTGGCAGCTTACTCAGAACCTGAGCAAGGGTCTCCGGACCTATCTTAGCTGCTCAACCCGCTGTCTTACTGAGACTTGTCAGCTTAACGTCTGTTTTCATTCTATAATATCCTCCTTTGGGGGAACCCTGCCGACTATGGGCGAATAATCTTATCAGCCCCTGCCATAGTCTCTGCGATCACGTACATATTAGTCACAGATCCTACTGCAAGTTTCTCCTTAATTCCGTAATAATCCAGGCATGTTCCACATGTCATAATGTTCACACCCTGTGCTTCCAGTGATTTCAGATCTTCCAGAGAATCAGATCCTTCACATGTAAGAGTTGCTCCACCGTTATAGAACAGCATAGTCTTAGGAAGCTTATCCAACTGTGTAATCGCATAAACGAAGCCCTTGATCAGAACTTTACCAAGTTCATCATTACCGCTTCCCATACGATCAGAGCTCACTACTACTACCATGTTATCTCTTGCATCCGGAATGCACACTGTCTCTTCTGCATCATCTGCTGCAGCTACTGCACCTCCCATAGCGATTGTTACTTTGTATTCTTTCTCGCCGAGCTTCTCAGATGTAACCTTTCCACCGCCGGAAGAAGCCATCTTTGTAACATTCTGCACTGCAATCTCATTGTCCACCAATACTTCGATCGTCTCCGGTCCTGTCAGAGCCTGCATAGCTTTCTTTGTCTTAATAACCGGGATCGGGCAGCTATCGCCCATTGCATTAACTGTAATCATGATAATTTCCACCTTTCTTGAGCTATCCCTTTACATTTATAGATATATTCTATCATTATAACTATAAAAGGTAAATATATTTTCTATACATCTGATTATATTCCTTTTCTTTATTTTATTCAAATAGATGGCTTCTATATAGTCTGTCCGCTATAGACTGTTTCTATAAGTAATTGTTTTATAGACAGTTACCGCTTTTCATTTGAGGATGTGCATGGTACAATTATATCAGCTGGGAGATGACTCCCACCTCTATAGGTAGTGAGAAACAAGCTGGTATCAGTGGTGGGAGTCAATCCCCCAGCTGATATAGCCTCCGGCAGGATTGCAGAGGCATTCTTGAATTATAGAAACGATAAAGAAAGAGGTACATTATGTGGATTGCAGATCAATGGAATGATTATGAAGTAATAGATTGCAGCAAAGGTGAAAAATTAGAACGCTGGGGTGATTACCTGTTAGTCCGCCCAGATCCGCAGGTCATCTGGGATACTCCTAAGAAGAACCGTGGATGGAAGCACATGAACGGTCACTATCACCGCAGTAAGAAAGGCGGCGGTGAATGGGAGTTCTTCGACCTTCCGGAACAGTGGTCGATCCAGTACAAGGATCTGACATTTAATCTAAAACCGTTTAATTTCAAACACACCGGACTCTTCCCGGAGCAGGCAACCAACTGGGACTGGTTCTCTGAGAAGATTCGTAATGCCGGACGTGAGATCAAGGTATTGAATCTTTTTGCTTATACCGGTGGTGCTACACTGGCTGCAGCAGCTGCAGGAGCAAAGGTTACTCACGTGGACGCTTCCAAAGGCATGGTCACCTGGGCAAAAGAAAATGCCGTATCTTCCGGACTTAAGGACGCTCCGATCCGCTGGCTGGTCGATGACTGCGTCAAGTTTGTAGAGCGCGAGATCCGCAGAGGCAATCACTACGATGCCATCATCATGGATCCGCCGTCTTACGGACGCGGACCTAAGGGCGAGATCTGGAAGATTGAAGATTCGATCCATTCTTTCATCAAGCTCTGCACAAAGATATTATCCGATGATCCGTTATTCTTCCTGATCAATTCGTACACCACGGGACTTGCTCCGGCAGTACTGACTTACATGCTGAGCACAGAACTTGCTCCATGGAACGGTACCGTAGAATCCCAGGAGATCGGACTTCCGGTTAGAGAAAGCGGTCTAGTACTTCCTTGTGGCGCATCCGGACGCTGGGAAGCAAAATAAATATCACAAAGTAGTTTTATAAATTTTTATTATTATCAGGAGGGAGCCTTATGGAAGAATTATTAAAACTCGCCGAAGCCGGCGACACAGATGCAATGTATCAGTTAGGCAGAGCCTATCAGTTTGCGAAATTCGATGACGCACCAGATTATGAAAAAGCATTTTTCTGGTACAGCAAAGCCGCTCAGCTACGGCATATCGAGGCTATGACTTCCGTCGCAGATGCGCTTTCCCTTGGCCGCGGATGCAAACGCGACCTCGAAATGGCTCACGTCTGGTATCAGGAAGTCTATGAAATTGCCCGAAGCGGCAGATAACGTCGCATATTGTTGCCCTTGTTGGTCTCTGTTATGAGATATTCAAGGGTAAACGGAAATAGCCGCCAACTATTCACAGTAGTTGACGGCTTAACATTTGTTTTTCTTCCACTTATCACATTAATAAATCATATTATTTCTTTTTGTCTCTTATTCTTCTAAATATTTTATACTGTCTTTCCAATTCCTTTTTTCATCTGATAACTCTTGAAACAGTCACCTGCTCTACTCCAAGCTTTTCCGCTAATTCTTTTTGAGAAAGCCCTAATATCTCTCGTATCGATTTTATATCTTCTGAAAAATTATAGTTCATATTTTCACCGCCTATAACTTATTTATATCATATTACTTAAACAAGTTCAATTATAAAACAACGAAAAGTCCTATGGAGATTTTGAACTCCATAGGACTTTTTTGTTTTAGTTCTTCATCGGATCTTCATACCATCTCTGGTCTCTTCCACCGATGCCTCATAGAAGCTTCGCATCGCAGTGATCATATATTCCAGGTCTCTGACTCCTGCCGTCTCGTAGCTGGAATGCATCGCCAGCTGTGGAAGTCCGATGTCCACGCATGGCACCGGCACCTGCAAAGCCGAGATGTTACCAAGCGTAGAACCTCCGGCAATATCCGAATGATTGGTAAATACCTGTGTCGGCACGCCTGCCTTCTCACAGATACTGCGGAATACTGCCGCTGTCACGCCATCAGACGTATAACGCTGATTACCACTAAACTTGATCACAACTCCCTGATTCACTAACGGACGATTGGATGGGCATGCCTTTTCCGGATAATTTGGATGCACGGCGTGCGCATTATCTGCGGATAACATCATGCTTCCTGCGATCAATCTCCGATAATCGGACGCACTGCCGCCAAACGCTTCCTGTATCCGTTCCAGTGTATCCGCCAGAAATGTTGATGCTGCACCCTGTCTGGTGGAACTTCCTACTTCCTCATTATCATAGACACAGTGCACCGGAATCCGGTCCTGTTCCTCTGCACTCAGGAAACTGGTCATAGATGAATATACACACTCAAGATCGTCTAATTTACCGATAGACATGAATTCATCTTCCGATCCCCAGACACTGCCCGGCATACGGTTATATACATAGAGGTCACTTCCAAGAATATCTTCTTTCTTCACATCTGCTTCACGGGCAATCCGATCCATAAAACTTTCCTTTTCACCCTTTGTTCCCATACCATATAATGGCAACATATCCTTCTGCGCATGGTAATCATATCCCGTATTGATATCACGGTTCATGTGAATAGCAAGACTTGGAAGCATCAGCAGATCCTTATCAATCTGAACCAGCTTCACTGTAACGCCTTCTTCACTCTTCACAAGCAGTCTTCCCGCCACGGAAAGCGGACGGTCAAACCATGTCGAACAGATCATACCGCCGTATTTCTCCACATTCAGACGGACATACGCCTGCTCTGACCACAATTCCGGATTCTCTTTAAGCTTCAGGCATGGCGCATCACTGTGGCTTGCCACAATCTGGAAGCCGCTAAATGTCCCCTTAGGAACACGGAATGCGACCATCGCGGAACCATTGCGGATCACGTAGTATTTGCCGCCATGTTCCAGCTTCCACTCTTCACGCTCCAGAAGCTGCTTATAACCCTGTTCTTCCAGTTCCTGCTTCATGTTGTCAATCACATGGAAAGGCGTCGGACTCTTTTCTATAAATCGGAATAATCCTTCTGTATAATTCATAATCATTCTCCTTTTCTCAATACCGATCAATACATCTAAATGATATTATAACAGATGCGACACTTTATCGGTAACGAATACGAAAGGTTTTCTGGATGCGATCCATACCAATGCCAGACAGAACAAAATCAACAGGATACTTTCTGTATTACTTCTCACCGAAGCCAGCACAGGAGTTGCGTATTTCAGACAACTGTACACCAGTCCATGAAAGATATATACTGCCATCGTTCGTTCTCCGATATAAGAATACGCTTTTTTCTCTGCCGGTAGCACCAACATGAGCAGATAAATCAATACAAAAGACAGCACATAACATCCGCAACGGATCAGCATCCCCTCCACCGGATCCAGCCCGAGTCCTGCATAAGAATATCTGCCATAAAAAATCTTCACCGGAAGCTTATGATGATAGTCATCCACAAACAATCCTATGATCAGCATTGTAAGAACAGCCAGCGCCCCACAGTATCCTGCCGGCTTTCGGAATCGTTCCAGCACACTGCTGTCAAATTCCATCCCCGCCATAAAAAACGGAAAGAAAAAAAGAATCCTTGGTATGGACAGATAATTGCCGAGTCCCACAAAACCAATCAAAAGTCCGCCCGCAAACAAAAGCGGCATATGATATGGAACTTTCCTGATTACCGGCGCCAGCAAACGCCATACAAATAACGCCATCAGATACCAGAGTGAGAACTTCGGCCGGTCAAAATAAAGTCCCGTATGTTTATCCAGCACCAAAGTATACAAGAAATAATATACCAGTTCATATACAAAATACGGTATAACCAGTCCCTGTATTAACTTTTTTATAGATGGAATGCGCTTAGAAAAATAACCGGATATAAAAATAAATGCGGGCATATGAAATGCCACAATTCCCCACTTTAATTCATATAAAAAAGAATTCTGGTCGTAACACGGTTCGATAAAATGACCGATTACAACCAGAATGATCAAAAGCACTTTATAGTTATCAAATAAATATTCTCTCTGTTGTTCCTGCTTCAATTTCATCACCAGAGACTATTTTAGTACACCGATATCCGTCTTTCAATCCGCATTTTCTCAGAAAAAGCGATTGAATTTCACTGAAAATTCATGCATTTTATCCCATTCCATTCATAACTACCCTTGCGAATATCTTGACAAAAACTGTCTGGTGCGTTCTTCCTTCGGATGATCGATCACCTGCTTAGCGTCACCCTGCTCCACAATATATCCATCATCCATAAATATAATCTGATCTGCCACATCTCTGGCAAATGCCATCTCATGTGTAACGATGATCATGGTCGTCTTCTGATCAGCAAGACCACGGATTACACGAAGCACTTCTCCGGTAAGCTCCGGGTCCAGTGCAGACGTAGGCTCGTCAAAGCACAGGATATCCGGCTTTAACGCCAACGCTCTTGCAATGGCAACTCGCTGCTGCTGTCCACCGGATAATTGGTGCGGATAGTGACCTGTGCGATCCGCCAGTCCCATCTGCGCCAGAAGTTCCTTTCCATGTTCTTCTATTTCCGCGAGGATCTGTTTTCTATTCTGCTTATAATCCGGACGTTCCTGTGCCAGGAGCTTCTCAGCCAGTGTGACATTTTCCAGTGCCGTATACTGTGGAAATAAGTGAAATGCCTGAAATACCATGCCAAAATGCAGTCTCTTACTGCGCAGCTCCTTGTCGCTCATCTTCACCGGACGTGACGCGTCAAATATGGTCTCACCATTGACCGCGATTGTACCCTGATTTGGTGTCTCCAGGAAATTCAGGCAGCGGAGCAATGTTGTCTTACCAGAACCCGATGACCCGATAATCGCCAGTGCATTGCCCTTTTCCAGGGAAAAACTTACATCTTTCAGAACTCGTGTGCTCCCAAAATGTTTCTCTATATTATTTACCTCTAAAACAGCCATTTCTCGCACACCTCCTATTTAAAATAATCCAGTTTTTTCTCAATATAGTTAAAGAGCAGTGTCAGGATACCGATAAAAATCAAGTAGAACACTCCTGTGTAAAACAACGGCCAGGTCAGTCCCGCTGATTTCATAAATGAATATCCTGCAAATGTCAGCTCATATGCCGCAATGATTCTGGCAAGAGATGTATCCTTAACCAGTGTAATAATCTCGTTAGACATCGGCGGCACAACACGCTTCACCATCTGAAGCAGTGTGATCTTAAAGAAAATCTGACTCTTTGTCATGCCAAGTACCTGTCCTGCCTCTCTCTGTCCAGCCGGAACTCCTTCGATCCCCCCCCGGAAAATGACCGAGAAATAACAGGCATAGTTGATTACAAAGGCGACTACCGTTGCCGTAATACGACCTGCTTCATTACCACTCCAGATATTATGTCCAAGCCACAGACCCGGTCCATAAAAGATAATGATGAGTTGAAGCATCAGTGGCGTTCCCCGGATGATCCAGACAAAGACCTGAATCAGATAGCGGAGCGGTTTCCATCTGCTGGCACTTCCGATACCAAGAATCAATCCTGCCGGCAATGCAAATACCAGCGTCAATATAAAGATTTGAAATGTGGTCCACAGACCTTTTGTTAATTCCAGTGTTACTGTTCCAAACATTGTATCTCCCTCTTACGCGATAACAAGGCAGAGAGCTCAGGCTCTCTGCCTTATCCACGATGTCTTTCATGCTGTCGGTCATGTATTATTGCTGATTCTACTTCTGCTCCAGTACTGCATCTGCAACGCCGTATTTCTCAGCAATTTCCTGTGTCTTGCCATCTTTGTATGCCTTAGTAAGCTGTTCATTGATGTATGCTGCCAGATCAGAGCCCTTACGGCATCCGACTCCATACTCTTCTGAAGTCAGTTCATCAGAGTGGATCAGATCCGGATAGCTTGTGCCCTCCCCGATCATGGCACTTGCCATCAGCAGGTCAATGATTGCCGCATCCGATGTACCAGATGCAACTTCCATCAGGGCATCTGCCTGCGATGCTACGGAATTGGCATTGTATCCTTCTTCTTCGGCTACTGCTTCTCCGGCAGATCCTGCCTCTACTGCAAATGTCAGCTTAGACGGATCATCCAGCTTAGACTCGTCCGTCGTAACGATAACCTGTCCATTACTACAGTATGCATTGGTGCATTCCATAGAATTCTTCACTTCGTCAATCAGTGTCATACCATTCCATACGACATCGATATTCTTAGACTTGAGCTCCATAATCTTATTATCCCAGTCAATCTCTACAAACTCTACATCTACTCCAAGAGATTCACCAACCATCTTTGCCATATCCGCATCGAAACCGACCCATTCTCCGGAATCATCTTTATAATCCATTGGTTCAAAATCGGTGATGCCTACCACCAGAGTTCCCTTATCCTTAATATAATCCACATCACTGTCTGTATTCTTACCTCCGCAGGCGGTCATGGAAAATACCATTGTCAGGCTTAATAAACTTGCGATAATCTTCTTTTTCATAAACGTCTCCTTTGTTTTCGTTCTGCTAATTTAGTAGCATTGTAGCATGGTAGCAGACTAAAGTAAAGCATTTTTTTAAATACAAGAAAAGACTGTTGCAAACATTTCTGTTCACAGCAGCCTCATCCTGCCCTTTATGAATCTTAACCTTTGTTCTGCATCTCCACCAGACGCTCACCACAGTACATCTCCCGAAGCTTCGGCTTTTCAATCTTGCCTGTCGCATTTCGCGGTACTTCTGCAAAAATATATTTGTGCGGACGTTTGTAACGAGGAAGCTTCCTGCAGTATTCTTCCAGATCTTCCTGGGTACATACATATCCTTCTTTCACTTCTACAACAGCTGTTGCGATCTCTCCCAGACGCTTATCCGGCAGTCCGATAACAGCCACATCCTTAATGGCATCGCAGCCGCGCAAAAAGTCTTCAATCTGTACCGGATACAGGTTCTCGCCACCACTGATGATGACATCCTTCTTACGGTCTACAAGGAAGAGGAATCCGTCTTCGTCTTCTTTTGCCATATCTCCGGTGTACAGCCAGCCGTCTTTTAAGGTATCCGCAGTTGCCTTCTCATCTTTATAGTAACAGGTCATAACGCCAGGACCTCTTAACAGAAGTTCACCGACCTCGCCTTGTTTTACGTCTTTGCCATTCTCATCCACCACACGGGTCTCCCAGCCGTATCCGGCTTTACCGATAGCTCCGATCTTATCAATATTCTCCACGCCAAGATGTACAGCACCTGGTCCAATAGATTCGCTGAGTCCATAGTTGGTATCGTACTGATGCTGTGGGAAGTATTCTTTCCAGCGCTTGATCAGACTCGGCGGCACCGGCTGTGCCCCAATGTGCATCAGACGCACCTGATCCAATTTGTAATCAGATAACTTCAGATCTCCGCGGTCCAGTGCATCCAGAATATCCTGCGCCCACGGTACCAGCAGCCACACGATCGTACACTGCTCATTCGACAATGCATCTAATATATATTTCGGCTTGGTTCCCTTCAGGATCACTGCCTTGCCACCAGTCAGCAGACTTCCGAACCAGTGCATCTTCGCACCGGTGTGATAGAACGGCGGAATACACAGGAACACATCATCTTTGGTCTGTCCGTGATGCTTCTGCTCTACCTTAGCCGCATGCATCAGGCTCTCGTGATTATGCAGGATCGCTTTCGGAAATCCTGTTGTTCCTGACGAAAAATAGATTGCCGCATCATCCTGGTCACTAATCTCTACATTCGGTGCCATACCAGAGCAGTTCGCCGTCTGATGGGCATAACTCTCTGCAAATGACGGACATCCGTCTCCCACGAAGAACAGCAGACGGTTTTTAGAAACGGAATCTGCAATCTCTTCCACACGCCCGATAAATTCCGGTCCAAATACCAGTACATCTGTGTCCGATTTATTGACACAGTATTCAATTTCATCTGCCGAATAGCGGAAATTCAATGGAACAGCAAGAGCTCCGGCCTTCAGAATACCAAAATAAATTGGCAGCCACTCCAGACAGTTCATCAGCAATATTGCAACTTTATCACCGCGCTTCACGCCTCTGCTCAGGAGCAGATTCGCAAAACGGTTCGCTTTCTCATCAAACACACTCCATGTGATCTCTCTGCGATAATGTACAAATGGAGTCGGCTCAATCAGCTCATACTCTTTCCATGTGATCCGGCGGTCTTCCGGCTGTTGCGGGTTAATCTCCACCAGAGCAATGTCTTCTCCGTACTTTTTCGCATTTTCTTCTAACAGTTTTGTAATCGGCATCTTGCTTTACCCCTTTAACGCTTTTATTCACTAAAGTACACTTTAACATATCTACCGATAAAAGTCAATCAAAGTATTCAAAAAGACAGCTGCTCTTTCGAACCGCTGTCTCAACAACCATACAAGTCTATTAGTTCTTTTTCTCAGGGAATGCAAAGATAAATACTAATGAACTGATCAACAGCATTCCCGGATAGAAAAGCTTCGGGATCACATCAAATGCAGATAATTCATGTCCCATCTCATGCACTGCTGAAAGCGCTACCAGCATCTGCGCACCGTAAGGAATTACGCCCTGGGAAATACAAGAGAATGTATCCAACAGGGATGCCGCCTTGCTGTGCGTAATTCCATATTCTTCTGACATTTCTGCCGCAATTGGATTCGCCATCACAATGGCTACGGTATTATTGGCCGTTGCAACATCCATTGCTGCTACCAGAAGTCCCATGCCAAGCTGTCCTCCTTTGCGTCCCCGGAATACCTTACGAATTGCCGAAAGCAGTGCTTCGAAACCACCGTATTCCCGGATCAGGGCGCAGAGAGCCGCTACCAGAATGGCTACCATACAAGTCTCAAACATGCCCGAGATTCCAGAGCCCATATTTCCGATCATATCCACTACCGTTGTCTGTCCGGTTGCAAGCATGATAATAATTCCCGAAAAGATGCCTGCCAGAAGCACAACAAATACATTAATGCCGATAATTCCTCCTGCCAGAACGAGTACATATGGAATAATCTGAAGCAGATGGTATTCATGTGCCACCGCACCATTCAGGGTTGTGCGAAGTGACAGGATCAGGATCAATACCAATGTTACCAGCGCTGCCGGAAATGCGATCCAGAAATTCTCACGGAATTTATCCTTCATTGGACATCCCTGCCCATTGCAGGCTGCAATTGTCGTATCCGATATAAAAGAAAGATTATCTCCGAACATTGCTCCTCCCATAACAGAACCGACACAAAGTGCCAGGTCAAAACCGGATGCATCCGATACCGCCGCCGCGATCGGCGCGATCAGTGTGATCGTTCCTACCGATGTTCCCATGGCAGTTGACACAAAACATGCCACCACAAAAAGTACCGCCACTGCAAATTTGGCCGGAATCAGTGACAGCATAAAATACGCTACGCTTTCCGCACTGCTGCGTCCTACAACGCCCACAAAGCTTCCCGCCACAAGAAAGATCAGCAGCATGGTAATAATATTTTTATCAGCAATGCCCTGTGCCATAATCCCCAGCTTGTCATCAAATGACACTTTACGGTTCTGCAGGCAGGCCGTAAGAATCGCCACCATAAATGCCAGCACGATAGGAATATTATAGAATCCCATCGGAATCTTCATCACATATTCAAACACAATTCCAAGTCCCAGATACAGGACTAAAAATACACCAATTGGCAGTAATGCCTTCGGATTACTCTTCTTCATTGTCTTACCCTCTCATTCTTCCTGAAATTATTACTCGTAAAATGTTTCCCGTTCCATGTCTTCACTGACATGGTCTCTCTCCATCTGCCGAATCACTTCCTGGTGTCCGGTCAGCGCCGCAAACGGAGCAAATTGTGCCGCCCGGTCGCGTCTTGCCATCTGTGGATGATTCTTCGACACCGGATGCGGCATATCCAGCATATCTTCGTATTTGCTGAAATCAATCTCTTTCATACTTTTTCTGCCTCTCGCTTATACCTTATCATACACTTTATGACCAGCTTTGTTCTTACGCCTTGTGGCCGCCGATCTGACTGTTCCTCTCGATTGTGGTCGCACCTTCTTCCAGATTCATGCCCTTGAGCACTGCATTTTTCCCATAACGCTTCTTAATCTCCAGAAGTGCCTGCTGCAGATGCTTCTCACGTTCCTTCGCTTCTGCCGCCTCTTTCTCTTCCAGTTCCTTTTTTCCATAATCGGTAAACAGATTCAGCTGCTCATAGCGTTCTTTCTTCTGCGCCTGTTTTTCTTCTATCACATGATTCGCAGTCACATTTACCCGGCGCACCAGGAGATCCGGATTCACGATCCGGTCATACAGTTCCATTACTGCCCGGATAATCTCTCTGGATGATACCGTATGCTCCGGGAGATTCGTTGTGCCATGTGCATGTTTCGGAACGCTTCTTCCATAGCGGTCTGTCGTCACTTCGCCATGATATTTACTGCGGATCTTCGAATCCTCGAGACAGCTCCTGTCATAACCAACGGTCAGCACCATCTGATCCGCCGCCAGTCCATGGGCTGCAAGGTCAAGCGCTAAAAGATCTGTCATCTCCCGCACGATTAGTCTGGCTTTCTTTGCATCATACGGACAATGCAGCACCTGCCCGGAACCCATGCTGTTCGTCTCCGGCTTGTACAACTTGATATCCTCCATTGTACATGGCTCATATCCCCAGGCGTGATCGATCAGAAGTTCCGCATTTACCCCAAACATCCGGTACAGCAGTTCTTCATTATAATACTCACCCGGCATACCAATCGAACACCGGGCAATATCTCCCATCGTGTAAATGCCCTGCTCCGCAAGCTTTTTTGCATATCCATGGCCGACTCTCCAAAAGTCTGTCAATGGCTGATGCGTCCACAGCAGTCTTCGATATTTTCTTTCATCCAGACTCGCAATCCGCACGCCGTGCCTGTCCGGCGGAATATGTTTCGCCACAATGTCCATGGCAATCTTGCTGAGATACAGATTCGTGCCGATCCCCGCCGTCGACGTGATTCCCGTCGTCTCCAGCACATCCCGGATGATCTTTCCCGCAAGTTCCTCCGCCGTCATCTGATACGTGTTCAGATAATGCGTCACATCCATAAACACCTCGTCAATCGAGTACACATGCATATCCTCCGGTGCCACGTATTTCAGATAAATGTCATAAATGCGTCCGCTGTATTCCAGATATTTGGCCATCTGAGGCGGTGCTGTCACGTAATCTGCCCTGATCTGCGGACGATATTCCAGTTCAATCGAATTGACAGAGCTTCCTGCAAATGTACCGTCTGGCGCTTTTCGCTGTCTGCCGGCATTGACCTTCTGCATCTGCTGTATCACCTGAAAGAGTCTCGGTCTTCCCGGAATCCCATAAGCCTTCATAGATGGTGACACCGCAAGGCAGATCGTCTTTTCCGTACGGCTCGCATCTGCCACCACGAGGTTTGTGTGCAATGGATCCAGACCGCGCTCCAGACATTCCACCGACGCATAAAAGGACTTCAGATCAATGGCAATATATGTGTGCTTTTCTTCTATATAACCTGCCATCCTATACACCTCGGATCTCGGCAGTACTTCCACCGCTTCGCTCTTTCTTCACCACGATCTGACGGTCGATCCGGTTCTTCAGTTCATCTACATGGGAAATGATTCCCACCAGCCGCTTGCTCTCTGCAAGTCCTGCCAATGCCTGAACTGCCTGTTCCAACGACTCCGAATCCAATGATCCGAATCCCTCATCCACAAACATCGTATCCAGGCGGATACCACCTGCAGATGCCTGGATCTCATCGGCAAGTCCAAGTGCCAGCGACAGGGACGCCTGGAAAGACTCACCACCGGAAAGTGTGCGGATACTTCTCTCACTTCCATTATAATGATCAATCACATCCAGTTCCAGTCCGCTCTGGCTTCGGAGGTTACTGCTGCCTCTGCGCCGCTTCATCTCATACTGTCCACCCGTCATGACCATCAGTCTGGTATTAGCTCTGGCAATAATGCGGTCAAAATACGTCATCTGCACATAGGTCTCTAACATGATCTTTTCTTTGCCTGGAATATTACCAAGCGCAGTTACAGCCAACGAGCGGACCATTGTATACTGCTTTTCCTTTTCCACCAGTTCTTTGCTTCGATTCTGCAGATTCTTTAATACGGACTGATTATTCTGAATCCGGTGATGCAGTTCTTTCCCGCGTTCTTCATATGCTGCTTTTTCAGTTTCTATCTCTGCCTGCTTCTGCCGCAACGCTTCCGTATCTGCTTCCACCGCTTCTTCCAGCTGCTGTCTCAGTTCTTTCAAGCGTCCCTCGGTTCCGGCAATTTCCACTTTTGCTGTCTGAACTGCTTTCTCTGCCTGTTCCAGCTGACGCTTCATCACATTCTGCTTCTGCACAAGTTCTATATGCTTCTCCTGTGCTTCCTTCTGTCCCGGATATGGAAGCACTTCCGTCAGTCTCTGAATTTCCTCCCCAGCCGCCTTCTGCTTACTTTCAACTGCTGCCTGACGCTCTCTAATCTGCTGCAGTTCTTCTGTTACTTTCTCCAACGCTTTTTCCTGCTCCGGAAGCAGCCGGTTCCACATATCCTTCTGCTTTACCTTCTCTGATGCAAGCTTCAGCTCCTGCTGTAACCGCATTCCCGCTTCCTGTCCCTGCTTCTGCAAAGCCATAAGACATGCCGTTATCTCTTCCGAAGTTCCTGCAAGTTCCAATTCTTCCGCTTCCTTGCGGATAGTTTCTTCCCTGCTTCTCACATTTCCAAGCAACTCACCTGCTTTCCGGCTGGCTTCTGCTTCTCTCACTCTACACTGTTCCAGTTCCTGCTGCAATAGTCCCAATTCGTCTTTGGACGGCGCGCCCGGATTCTGCACTGCCGGAGCCGGATGATGTATGGAACCACACACAGGACATGGCTGATCTTCTACTAAAGTCTGCGCCAGAATTCCCGCCTGTTCATCTAAGAACGCCTGATTCTTAACGCGGTACTCTGATTCTTTTTTCCGGACTTTGTCCCGCTCCGTCTGATATTCTCGCTGCTTTACCAGCAGATCCTGTTGCAGCTTCTCATATTGCAGGATCACTTTTGACAAATTCTGCAGGCGTTCCATATATTTCTGATGCTTCTCGGATTCAAACAAAAGCTTCTGATACTCTTCCGGTGCGCCTGCAAGCGCTTCGCCCGCTTTCTTTCCTTCCCGAATCTTGTCTTTCAACTCTGCCAGCTTCGTCTCACGCTGTCTCTGCCGGACTGCCAACTTCGCACATTCGTCCTGACTCTCTCTTTCATTCTTTCGCAGTTCTTCCAGGCGAAGATACTGTGGCATCAGGCTTTCCAACCGGCTGATCTCGTCCGCAATCCGCTGACGCTCCGGCTCTTTTCCCTGTTCTTCCCGATATCTACGCCGCACTTCCACGAGCTGTTCCTGTTGTTCTTGTCGCTTGTCTTGCAATTCCAGATACAGCTTCTGCCTCTTCTTCCGCTCCCGATCCCGTTCTAACTCGGACCGGATCTTCTGCAGCACCTGTTCTTTCTGTTGTAATTCTTCAAGCAGTCCTGCCTGTATCTCCTGATCTGCCTTATTCTGTTCTGTTAGAAGTTCCATCACTTCTTCCACCGGTGTCTCTTCAGATACATCTTTATTCCAGAGAATCCCCTGGATATACTGCTTCACACTCTCCCGCAGAGTCTCACATTCACGTTCCAGCGCGCGGTATTTTCCCTTCAGGATATCCTGAACCTGTTGATACGGTGCCGTCCGGAATATCTCACGAAATATCTTCTGCCGCTCTGTCGTTCCCTTCTCGATCAGATCCCTGAACTTCCCCTGTGCGATCATCGCGATCTGACAGAACTGTTCTCTGTTGACACCCATGATCTCTGTCACTGCTGCCGTCACATCTTTCGGCTTCGTGATCACTCTTCCATCCGGATAGATAAGCTCTGCCTCCGCTTTCTGCATCGTCATGCCTGTACCTCGTTTTGTCGGACGCTCGTACTCCGGATTCCTGCATACTTTATATGTCTTGCCCCCATAGATGAATGTAAGCTCCACCTCTGTAGGCACGGACGGATCTGCATATTTGGAACGGAGCATTCCCGCTTCTCTGCTGTCACCGCTGGCTTCTCCATATAACGCAAATGTAATAGCATCAAAGATCGTCGTCTTGCCGGCTCCCGTATCTCCTGTGATCAGATAAAGTCCGCCTGCTCCCAGTTCTTCCATATTCAGTTCCTGTATGCCCGCATACGGTCCAAATGCCGACATGCGGATATAGACTGGTCTCATGCTTTATCCTCCCACACCTGTTCCATAATCTCCTGCATCAGCCTGAACTGTTCTTCATCCATCGGCTGATTATTCTGTGTCTCATAAAACTCCGCAAATAGTTCCATCGGAGATTTCTTTTCGATAGCCTCAATCTCCTGTAACACCTGATTCCCGCGCGTTCTCGCATTATCGTAGTCTAACTTCATCAGATTCGGATAGATCACCTGCAGTTTTCTGACTGCATCTGGTATATCTTCCTCATCCATTAATGTAATATGCAGATAGTCTTCCCTGTCCATATCCCGGTAATACGCCCGGTCTGTCAGCTCCATATACGTGCCTTGGATTTCCCGCATATCATACTTTGGTATCAAAGGAATGCGCCGAATCGACACCTTTCCTTTTTCTTCCAGTTCCACCACGGTAAGGGACTTCTCATGACCTGCTTCTGAAAAGGAATACTTTAATGGAGTCCCACAATACCGCACCGTGTCTCTCATGATCCGCTGCGGTCTGTGGATATGCCCCAGTGCCACATAGTCGAACCCGTCAAATACAGTTACATCCACATTGTCGGTGCCGCCCACAGAGATTTCTTCCGAGTCCGAACGTTCCGCGCCTGTCACAAACTGATGCGTTACCAGCACCTGTCTGGCATCCGCATTTCTCTCCATATGGGAAATGGCTGTACGCATGGCATCTGTATAACTCTCTATCTCCTCCTCTGCATAACAGCGTCTTACATGAATCGGCTTGATAAATGGCAGTAAAAAGAACTGTACAATACCGTATGCATCTTCTAATTCCACTGGCTTTACATCTCCGTCATAGACCGGAGACACATGCACACCGCTGTGCTCCATCAGCTTCCCGCCAAACGCAATACGCTCTGCCGAATCGTGATTGCCACTGATGATCATGACTTCCACGCTCTGCTCCGCAAGCCCGCATAAAAACTGGTCAAATAACTGTACTGCTTCCGCCGGAGGTACAGGCTTGTCATAGATATCGCCCGCTAAGATCACCACATCCGGATGTTCTTCTGCAACGTGTTCCAGAATCTGCTTCAATATATAGCGCTGGTCATCCAGCATCGAAAACTCATGCACCCGTTTCCCCAGGTGAAGGTCTGACAAATGTATGATCTTCATAGACGGTGCCTCCTTTTGACATACGATTATTATACCTTATCTCATTAGATTTATATATATCAGTTCAAGCAATATGTCTTGCATCATTTGTTACTACGTGATATATTAAAGATACAAAAGGAGCAACCGCCAACAAGGTTGGTTGACCTCTTATAAGTATGACATAGACTGCCACCCTTTTCTGGTCAAAGTTCGGGGTGGCTTTCTTTCCACCCTGCAACACGGTTACTCATTTATTATGTTATCACATTTTCTTTTTTATTTCAATCATTTGTATCTCAGCTTTTCAATTTATATACAATCCACACAATTCCAACCACTGCCGCTATATACACCAATGCCACCAGCACGGAACTTTTCTTTCCACGTCCCCATTTGCCTGCTGCCAGATACATCGCATCCAGCACATCCGCCAGGAACAGAAACTGCAAAATCCCATGAAGCACAGCTGCACCTCCGCTGATCTTACCGGCGCGGACGCTCCCCCGGATCACCTGTATACTGTACATACTTCCAGGCAGGATCGCAAGCCAGCTCATAATAACACTCCACCCGATCATCACCAGTACAAACGGAAGCCAGACCGGTGCAACAAGAAGTGCCAGTCCCCTCGTTCCCATGACCAGTCCAAATGTGAGCATGAAATATACCAGAAAAAGTACGATAAAGTTCACACAGAAAAAGATGACCAGACCATACTTATGGATCAGCATTCCGTTGATACAGCCAAGCATGTCCTGCCTTTTGTATATCTGGAATGACTTGACCATGTTCCAGATGCCAAGTATTACCAGGATTCCGCCATACACAAGCATCGGCAGGAACCACAGTACCGTCTGTGTCCAGTACGACATATCCACCACACCCATAAACCATGTAAACAGTTCAAAATGAACCGCCATAAGCGGTGCACAAAGAGATAACAATATGACATAGATAACCGCTAACCGTTTTGCCGCTTTGTCCATTCCGATCCACTCCTTTATCGTCACCTTTTGTAATAATTATTCCTTTATATTATCTCTGCTGTTCTCCACCGCACAGGAAATCGCTTCATTAAATGTCGGATGTGCACGCATCGCATACATGAGCTGTGTGGAAGTCAAGCCATTTGCCAGTGCCGTCGCAAGCTCTCCGATCATATCTGTCGCTCTGGCGCACATGATCTGCGCTCCCAGTAATACATCACTGTTCGCCGCGAAGATTACTTTGATGAATCCTCCGGTCTCTCTGGAAATGATCTGCTGTCCATTGCCTTTCATATCATAACGTCCGACCCTGATCTGCACGCCTTTTTCTCTTGCCTGGGTCTCAGTCAGTCCCACGGATGCAATCTCCGGCTCGGTATACAGACAGCTTGGCACGATAGAAATCGGTGTAAACAGACAGCTCGGCACCATGGATACGATAACGGACGGTGTCAGATCGTTCATTTTCTCCACCACATAAGTGCCCTGCGCTGACGCCACATGCGCCAGCTGGATACCGCCGGTCACATCTCCGACGGCATAGATTCCCGGCACGCTGGTGCGGAAGAATTCATCCACCAGAATCTTGCCATGATCCATCTTGATCGGCACCTCCGGTGCAAATAATCCGTCGGTATTCGGAATACGTCCCACCGACATCAGCAATGCCTCTGCATGTACACGCTTCGTACCCTCCGCGCAGACAAATTCACAGCATACGCCTTCTTCGTCGCGGGTAATCCGCTCCGACATACTTTCTTTATATATTTCCACGCCATGTGCCCGCATCAGACGTTCCAGTTCGTCGGAAAATTCGCTGTCGATACGCGGGATCAGATGATCCGATACTTCAATGATCGTAACTTTCGCTCCCAGATTACGGAATACGGTTGCTGTCTCCAGACCGGTCACACCACCGCCAAGCACGATCAGGCTATGATATTTATTACCTCCGGATGTCATCAGTGCTTCACTGGTCATAACTCCCGGCAGATCCGCTCCCGGTATGTCCAGTCTTCTTTCCTTAGAACCTGTTGCGATCAGTATCTTATTGCCAAAATAAAAGCTGCTGCTTCCATCTTCAAATGTGACACGCACCTGCTTTCCTGACATAACTGTCGCAGTCCCCTGTACTGACTGGATACCAAGTTCTTTGAACTCCTCTTCCAGATTCTCCCGCATCTCACGCGTCGCCTGGTTCTTATATTCGATCATATCCTGCAGGTCATACCCTGCATCATCTGCGTATAATCCGTATTTGCCGCATCCCAATATCTCCCGGTACAATGTCGATGCACGAAGCAGTGCCTTCATCGGAATACATCCACGGTTAATACAGGTGCCGCCGATTGGTCCTTTCTCGATGATCACCACCGACATGCCAAGCTTTGCGGCCTTCTTCGCAGCCACATAGCCGCCCGGTCCTGCCCCTATGATAAGCAGGTCAAATTTGTTATTCATACGTTACCTCCTGGCTCTCAGTCCATACTTCACATGCATTCTTTTAATCAATCTGCCAGTCGATCGGTTCCAGACCATGCTCTTCCAAGAATGCATTGGTCTGGCTGAACGGTTTACTTCCAAAAAATCCTCGATATGCAGACAATGGACTTGGGTGTGGTGCTTTCAGGATCAGATGCTTCGGATTGTGTAACATCGAAGCCTTCCGCTGTGCCGGACCGCCCCACAGGATAAATACGATCGGCCTGTCCTGACTATTCAGTGCCATGATCGCCGCATCGGTGAATTCTTCCCAGCCAATTCCGCGGTGTGAATTTGCCTGATGCGCACGAACCGTCAATACCGTATTCAGCATCAGTACGCCCTGTTCTGCCCATTTCGTCAGACATCCGTGATTCGGAATCGTACATCCCAGATCATCATGCAGCTCTTTATAAATATTGACCAGTGACGGCGGAATATCTACACCTTTCTTTACCGAAAAGCAGAGTCCATGTGCCTGTCCTACATTGTGATACGGATCCTGTCCCAGGATTACCACCTTCACCTTCGATAACGGTGTCAGATGAAATGCATTGAAAATGTCATCTGCCGGCGGAAATATCTGATATCTGCTGTATTCTTCATTCACCTTTTTAAATAGTTCCCGGTAATATGGCTTACTGAATTCTTCCTTCAGAGCATCCAGCCAGTCATTATTAATCGCTGCCATACGTTTCCTCTCCTCTGTGCTTTTACAGACGTACCGATACGCCCTTCTCACGCAAGTATTCTTTTACTTCCCGAATTTCCAGTTCTTTATAGTGGAACAATGACGCTGCCAGTGCCGCATCTGCCTTGCCGTCTGTCAGCACCTCTTCAAAATGTTCGAGCGTACCGGCACCTCCTGATGCGATCACCGGAATTGATACCTCTTCAGCTATGATTCTGGTAAGCTCCAGATCATAACCGGCCTTTGTTCCATCGCAGTCCATGCTGGTCAGAAGAATTTCTCCCGCTCCCAGCTGTTCTACTTTCTTTGCCCACTCAACCGCATCGATACCTACATCGATACGGCCGCCATTTTTATATATATTCCATCCGCTTCCATCCGCTCTGCGCTTGGCATCAATCGCAACGACCACACACTGGCTGCCGAATTTGTCCGCAGCATCGGATATCAGACGCGGTGTATTGATCGCGGACGAATTAATCGATATCTTATCTGCACCTTCTCTTAGCAGTGCACGGAAATCATCCACCGTACGGATGCCGCCGCCTACTGTAAATGGGATAAACACGGTCTCCGCTACCTTGCGGACCATATCTACAACTGTCTCTCTGGCGTCAGACGAAGCTGTAATATCCAGAAATACCAGCTCATCTGCACCTGCTTTATCATATGCCTTGCCGATCTCTACCGGATCGCCGGCATCTCTTAAATCCACAAAATTAACACCCTTTACCACTCGTCCGTTATGTACATCCAGGCAGGGAATAATTCTCTTGGTATGCATGTCATCTTCCTCCTTCTACAGCTCCACAAAATTTTTCAAAATCTGAAGTCCTACATCGCTGCTCTTCTCCGGATGAAACTGACAGGCAAATACATTATCTTTTTCTACGGAAGCGTGGATCGTCGTCGTATAATCCGCAGTTGCGGTAACAATCTCTTCCTCTGCTGCCTTCAGATAATAAGAATGAACAAAATAAACATATGGATGTTCGCCTAATCCTTTAAAAAGTCTTCCTTCTCGCGGAAAATCCAGTGAATTCCAGCCCATGTGCGGGATCTTATAGCCTTCCTTATCCGGCAGTTTCAGAATATCCCCTTTCAGAACTCCGAGACCTTCCACACCCGGTGCTTCATCGCTCCGCTCAAATAAAAGCTGAAGTCCCAAACAGATTCCAAGGAATGGCGTGCCTTTCTTTGTCACCTCATGGATCACCTCCACCAGTCCATACTGATGTAACTTCTCCATCGCGTCTCCGAATGCTCCGACGCCCGGCAGAATCACATGATCCGCTGCCATGATCTCGTCTCTGTCTCTGGTAATCTTCACTTCCTGTCCAAGAAGCTGCATGGCTTTCTCCACGCTTTTAATATTTCCCGCATCGTAATCAATAATTGCGACCATATATCTGGTTCCTTTCTTCTGTATTACCTCTCAAGCATAACAATTTACTGCATCATAATATCTTGCATATCATTTTTGCAAAAAGGAAATGCCACGGATTGCTCCGCAGCAGTCCATGGCATCATTTTACCTCTAACTCAAACCAAAAGGCAACCCCATTGTCATAATTCTCCACACCATATTTTCGATGCAGTGACTCCATGATGGCCTTGACGATAGACAGTCCGATACCGTTACCGCCATACTCTCTGGTATGAGCTTTGTCTACTTTATAGAATTTCTCCCAGATGTGTGAAATGTCTTCTTCCGGAATCGGCTTACCGGTGTTAAATACTGTCGTCCTTGCAATGCCATCTTTCACTTCAATCTTCACTTCTACCACCATGTCTCCCGCAAGATGGTTAAATGCATTGCTTACATAGTTCCTCACAACCTGCTCGATCTTATATTCATCGCCCCACACGTACAATGGCTCTGTCTGACGAAATCTTACCTTTGCCTGCTTCTGCTCTGCAAAAAGCTCCATGCTCTGCAGAACACCCTTCACTAACTCGGTCAGGTCAAACCGTTCAAACTGAATCTTTTCATCACCAAATTCCAGCTGATTCAGATCCAGCAGATTACGTACCATATGATTCATCTTAGAGGCTTCATCCATAATGACATCACAGTAGAACTCTCTGCTCTCCGGATCATCATTCACGCCCTCTTTTAAGCCTTCTGCGTATCCCTGGATCAATGCGATCGGTGTCTTCAGCTCATGGGACACATTTCCCAGAAATTCATTCCGCATCTGCTCCAGTCTGTCCTTCTGCTCAATATCTTTCAACAATTGATTATTGGCACTCTTCAGATCTGAGATTGAACGTTCCAGCTTCTCTGACATCCGATTAAAGTTCTCACCCAGCACACCAATCTCATTGTCACCACCACTGGTGTATTTGGCATCAAAATCAAGCTCTGCCATTTTCTCTGAAAGTCCCGCTAGCTCTCGCAACGGTTCTGTCAGACGTTTCGAAAAGAACCATACCATCCATATCCCCACGACCAACACGATCAGCTCTACAACAATCAGAAACTTATTAGACAGTGCTACACTCTGCTGGATACTCTCGATTGGACTCTGAATCAGGAAAATATAATTGGAGCCGAGCGTTCCACGCATCATCAGATACTCCGTTCCCGCCTCCTTTCCTTTGGTCTCTGTAAGTTCGTATTCATCTGTCTTCTTTAATGTCCGGTCATTTTTCTCTGTCCGGTTCAGTATAAACGCGTCCAGATTCTGCTGCAGATCCATGGTATGCTGCACATTGGTAATGAGCTTCTGATCTTTCAGATTAACTGCCAGAAAAAACAGATTATTCTTCTCTGCCAGGTGTACCAGTTCACTGTATGTCTCCTCATCGGATGTATCCAGTTCGTCATTTTGTTCCGCATCCAGAAGTGCTTCGTACATGCTGATAAATTTGGCTTCTTTATTGCGGATGTAATACGGTCCCAGCAGCCACACATTACATACCAGAACCGCCACACACATAAACGCCAGAAGCGAGATGAAAATTACGATCATCTGCTTCTTAATCGAATGTTTCATTTATTCCACCTCAAATTTGTAACCCATACCCCAAATGGTCTTAATGTAATTACCTTTATCACCCAGCTTATTTCTCAGCTTCTTTACATGAGTATCAATGGTCCGCGCATCTCCGAAATAATCATAATTCCACACATTATTGAGGATCTTCTCCCTGGAAAGTGCGATTCCCTGATTCTCCAGAAAATATGTCAGCAGTTCAAATTCTTTATAACTAAGGTCGATACTCTTGCCGTCCACCTGTACCTGATGTGCCGCCTTGTCAAGCTCAATACCACCGGCTTCCATCTTCTCTTCTGCATCTGTTCCGTATATACGCTTCAGAAGTGCACCTACACGCGCCACCAGGATCTTCGGACTGAATGGCTTAGAAATGTACTCGTCCACACCAAGTTCAAATCCCTGCAGCTCATCACGCTCTTCAGATCTGGCCGTCAGCATGATGATCGGAACCGTGGAGTCTCTGCGGATCTCACGGCATGTCTGCCATCCATCCATCCTCGGCATCATCACATCCAGAATCACCAGATCGATCTTCTGCTCATAGAAAATATCCATTGCTTCCATTCCATCCCCTGCTTCCAATACCGAATAGCCTTCTCTCTGAAGGAAATCCTTTACCAGTTTACGCATTCTGCTCTCATCGTCTACTACCAATATCTGTATATTACTCATCTAACCACCCTGTCCTCTTCGTATCATAATGGGGATTTCTGCCCTGTATCTTACGCTTAGTGTAGCACAGTTTTATGATGCTTTTGTGAATTTTTCTTCGCTTTTTCACAATTTTATGGTAGTATATCCGTAGAATCAAAAAAGAAAAGTATTTCAGTTACTCAATCTGAACATACATCTGATAAAGGAGACGATTATTATGAAGTGTCCAATTTGTGGAGATACATTAACCCCTAGCCAAAAGAATCCTGATTACATGCTGTGCCACAGCTGTCGTAAGAAGTTCCGCATTCCAGAAAAACATACCACAGCACCTGCGAAGACCGCACCGGTAAGAACCGAGCCGGCAGTTTCGGATGAGGATGACGATGTAGAATTCCATTTCCGTTATGCCAATATTCCGCCAAAGGAAGTCCGCGAGAAGCAGGAGCGGGAGATGCGCAAAGCATACGATGAACTGCTTTCTATCGGAAAAGAAGAAAAAGAAAAGAAGAGACATGGTTTCTTCCACAGAAGAAAAAAATAAATATACGTTTTCAGGGCTATGATTAATCAAACACTTTTGATTAATCATAGCCCTGTCTGGTTTATAAGTCTTGTATTATTAAAAGTCGAAATCCGCGTAATCTTCCGGCAGAAATCTGTGATAGATAATATGACATCCTTCATTCTTAAAGCAGTAATAATACGGATCGCCGACACTCTCCGGAAAACGGAGCAGATAATCGAATTCTCCGTTATCAATATTTTCACAGATCACGCCATGCGCATGGCGGTCAAATAACGCACGGATCTGCTCCATTGTCGTGCCATGCTGCCACAGCATTTCTACCAGTTCTTTAATAAATTCATTGGCTCCCATATGTTCATGTACATACTCACTGCCTTCCTCCGGAATACGGAAGCAGAACCTGTCTCCTTTATGCGTAACCGTGAGCATACCAAGCTTCGCAGTCATATCCTCCGGGAAATGTATCAGCCTCTCCTGCATGGCATCCACGCTGTCCTCTGCCTCAAATAAATGATTCAGCGAACTCAGCGGATAGTACAATCTGACAGCCTCCTTACGATAGCCGAGCTTTGCCTGTTCTTCCTTCATCAGATCAATCAGATTCCTCTCTAATTTTGAATATCCCATGCTGTATTTCTTCCTCCATACACTTAGATAAGCTCAATTAATGCGTTCAGTTCTTCTTCTGTAGTGCCCCAGCTTGTAGCAATACGCACAACTGTATGGGTCTCATCGTATTTCTCCCAGAAGCCAAATCGTGCTTCTTTTTCCAGTTCTTTCTTTTTCTCATTATCCAGAATTACGAAGATCTGGTTCGTCGGAGAATCGATCAGGAACTGATATCCCTTCTCCTTAAATGCTTTTTTCAGCTTTTCTGCCATCTCGATCGCATGTTTGCTGATCTCAAAATACAGATTATCGGTAAATAACGTATCGAACTGTACGCCAAGAAGCCGTCCTTTGGCATTCAATGCACCATGCTGTTTTACCGTAGTAAGGAAATGCTTCGGCATATTTCCATGGGTAAATACAACCGCCTCGCCACACAGTGCCCCTACCTTTGTGCCGCCAATATAAAACACATCACACAGCTTTGCAATATCCGGAAGCGTTACATCCGTATCCTTACTCATCAGACCGTATCCGAGTCTCGCTCCGTCCATGAAGAGTGGAAGCTCATACGTTTTGCATACAGAAGACAGGGCTTCCAGCTCTGCTTTTGAATACAGTGTTCCATATTCTGACGGATGTGAAATGTACACCATACCCGGACGTGCCATATGCTCATGATTATCATCTGCATAATAATCCTTCAGATACTGTTCCAAATCTCCCGCGTCGAGCTTGCCGTTCACATGTGGAATTGTCAGCACCTTATGTCCTGTATACTCGATTGCTCCCGCTTCATGGAAATTCACATGCCCCGTATCTGCTGCCACTACTGCTTCATAACCCGCAAGCATGGCATCAATTACAATCTGATTGGTCTGTGTGCCTCCGGTCAGAAACTGTACCTGCCCACCGGCAAGTTCACATGCTTTCAGAATCTTCTCTGCCGCTGATGCGCAGTATGGATCAAAGCCATATCCCTTTGCCGGCTCCTCGTTTGTCTCCAGCAGGCGCTCCAGAATCTTCTTATGAGCTCCTTTATTATAATCGCATTCAAATGATAACATCTGTATTCTCCTTTCCGATTTTTTCTTCTTCCTGATACTTTTATTATTCTTTTTGTTTGTGTACATATTGACTGGCAACATCTACCAGCAGAAAGCCCAATGCTATAGCAAGGCAGGTTGTTGCAAGCGTGATTGCCTGCTGATTTGCCATCGCATAATCTCTCTGCTCAATCCCATACATCATATAGAACAGGTTTGCCCCAGGCACCACAGGCAAGATAGATGTTGTCAGAAAAATGGTTGCCGGTGCCCGATGGTATCTGGACATGATAAATGCATAGGCTGCTACCACAGTTGCCGCTACTATCGTGCAGATAAATGTATCCCCATGTAGATACTGTGCAATCAGATATGCTCCCCAGGTCATGCTGCCACCAATCCCAACATAAAACGCCTGCTTATCGGCTGCCTTGAATAACCACGCAAATCCCATACTTGCAATGCCACAGGATATCAGCTGTGCCGGCACACTGGGTGTCAAACACATTTCATACATTTCTCCACGAAATAATATCATTGCAAGCCCTGCACCGCAGGCAATTCCCACAGCTCCGACAAAAGCATGAATGATATTCAAAAATCCGGACAGATATGCACGGCTTACCAGATCCCGAAGTCCGTTCGCAACGCACAGACCACTGATCAGTACCATGCTGAGTCCCAGGCATGTACGATCAGGATGATTGCCTAACCCCAGATGATATGCTCCAAATATCCCTGCCGTAGCCACAAACGACACGATTAGATTATAAGCGACCAGATTATGCTCTTTGCGTTTCAGACGCCGTCCAAACCACACCAGTACCAGAACAGTAACCACAATTCCTACAAGTGTATCTTCCAGATCACATCCAAAATACACGCCAAATCCAACACCTCCCATAAGGGAAGCCAGGTACTCAATATACGCCGGCTGTTTCTTACGGCTCATCACCTCATCATACTTCTCCTGAATCTCTGCAACAGACGGCTGGTTCCTGCAGATATAGCGGGAAAGATTATTCAGATAATCCAGACGATCATAGTTAAATCCTGTCCTGTGAACCCTGCGCACCTGCGTAATAAACGTTCCGTCTTTCGATCTGATCGTCACCTGGATATTACTCTGAATCGCGAACACACTACACTGCCCAATATCGTAGCTCTCCAGCATACGATACATACTATCTTCAACCCGATCTGTCTCCGCGCCGCTCTTGATCATCTCCTTACCTATATTAATGATCTCATTTAACAGCAATTCATAATCCATGCTTGTTTATACCTTTCTGTTACTTATCCAATTAATCCCTGAACAATAATAATCAGGATCAATATCGGAAGTATAAACTGGAAGTATGGTTTCAGCCACTTACCAAAACGTAATCCAGTTCCCTGATTACATTCATCCAGATATTTATCAAATCCCCATCCCATCTTAGTCACACAGAACAGCAGATAGATGAGGGAACCAATCGGCAAGAGCAGGTTGCTGACAATAAAGTCCTCGCTGTCCAGCACATCTCTTCCTCCGATCAGATGGAGATTGCTCCATACATTATACCCAAGTACACATGGGATACTGGCAACAAGTACGATCACACAGTTGATCACAGATGCTTTCTTACGTTCTATGCCAAACATATCCATGCTGAATGAAATAATATTTTCAAATACTGCAATAACAGTAGAAAAGCTTGCAAACACCATAAACAGGAAGAACAGTGCTCCCCATACGCGTCCGCCCGCCATATTTACAAATACATTCGGAAGCGTCACAAAAATCAGTGACGGACCTGCATCCGGCTGTACTCCATATGAAAAACATGCCGGAAAAATGATCATACCAGCCATCAGTGCTACAAATGTATCCAGTCCGCAGATGCTTGCTGCCTCTCCCGGAAGGGTGTGATCCTTAGACATATAACTTCCGAAAATTTCCATTGCTGCAATTCCAAGGCTCAATGTAAAGAATGCCTGATTCATCGCAGCGGTTACCACATTACGGATGCCGACTTCCTGAATCTTGTCCACACTTGGAACCAGATAAAACTTCAGTCCTTCTCCCGCACCTGGAAGCACCAGGCTGTGTACTGCCAGTACCAGGATCAGTACCATCAGTGCCACCATCATAAACTTACTGATCTTCTCCAAACCATCCTGTAGTCCCTTAGAACATACAAAGAAACCAGCCACAACAGATACTGCCATCCATGCGCCCATCTGTCCCGGTGATGCAAGCAGTCCTCCGAATGCTGCTCCTACCTGATCTGCATTCATCCCCGGCTTAAATTCTCCTGTCAAAAATTTAAAAAAGTAACTGATCATCCAGCCGCATACCGTTGTATAATACATCATCAACACATAACACCCAAGGATGCAGAACCATCCGTGAATATGCCATTTGCTGCCAGGCTTCTCAAGCGCCTTGTAACCCATAACCGCACTTTTACGACTCGCACGTCCTACCGCAAGCTCCATAGTTAATACCGGAAGTCCCATGCTTACCAGGAAAATCAGATATAATAATACGAAAAAACCTCCTCCGTTCTGTCCTGCCACATATGGAAATCTCCATACATTGCCGATACCGATCGCACATCCTGCGCTGACCAGCAAGAAGCCAAGACGGCTCTTAAAGCTCTCTCTTTTCATTGATTCTCATTTCCTCCAATTCTTTCTCTTTTTCGTACCGCCCATTATAACACATTCCCGCAAAAAATGGCATAAAAAATGGAGACCGGAATCTCCGATCTCCACCTGTGATAAAGCACTCATTGTGCGAACTTTCCGAATCCCATTACTCAATGGTAATAAACTTCGGCTCTTCTTCGACTTTCTTGATCTCTTTTGGCACGATCAGCTTCAGCACTCCATCATTAAATGCTGCCTTGATATCCTCCTGCGTCAGATCCTCACCTACATAAAACTTTCTGCTGCAGGTGCCGGTATAACGCTCCTTGTGGATACATTTGCCTTTGGCTTTCTTCTCCTCATCCGTCTCATTATCATGAGCAGTGATCGTCAGATAACCTTCCTTCAGATCAGCCTGAATATCAGACTTGCTGTAACCCGGAAGATCCATCTCAATCAGATAATTGCCATCTTTCTCGTAAATATCAGTCCGCATTACCTGCGTCTCTGTGCGCTCCTGGCTGCGTCCATAAAACGGATCGCGAAACATATTATCAAATAAACTGTTATAACCTCTGTTAGCCAATACCATAAAGCATCCTCCTCATCTATAGCTATCGGGATCTTCGTCCCTCAAGTGTGTTTGTTTTATTTGCTATATATATTATATAACACACTTTGTTAGCACTGTAAAGAGATGAGTGCTAATTTAATTATAAACTTTCTATAAACCTAATATTCTATAAATTACTCCGCAAGTACGGTTCCTACCGGAAATGCCGTACGGAATACTTTTCTCACAAGCGGTCCCGCAACGATCAGCTGAAACGGCAACGCCATAATAAAGTTCTTCGGAATATTGGTCAGCCAGATGATTGGCAGTGCACTCCACTCTCCTGATCTCACACAGGCTTCCACTCCGCCATAAAATGACATGATAATTACCATCGGAACTACCATACAGCAAGATACTGCAATCACTTTTTTCATCGTACTGCTGTCCGGGTTTACCAGAAAACGGAATGCAAATCCTTTTGCCGGCCCAGATACTACAAACCAGTCACACAGCATCGCAAAGACATAGGCGATCGGGAATCCAAGCCACGCTTCCTTAATCGTCTCCATATTTAAAACGCCCATGTGCAGTGTTACATTATAAATACTCATCCACAGCACCATGGTAAAACACATCATAATCGTATAAATCAAACTTTCTCTTTTATGCATTGGCATATCATTTTCCTCCTGTCATTCTTTTTATCTTTCAGATACAATCAAACATTTTACAACAGAATGCTTTGTATTAGAATTCAAAAAATGCTATTATTAATAACAGAATCGAATTAATAATAATTCACTTTGAGTTTTTCAGGAGGTATGCAATGACAATATTTCAAATAGAATGTTTTCTGGCTGTAGCTGAGCACCTGAACTTCGCCAGGGCTTCCAGACAATTAAATGTCTCTCAGCCAGCCATCACCAGACAGATTCATACTTTAGAAGAAGAACTGGGCACTCAGCTTTTTATCCGCAGCACAAGAATGGTACGCCTCACAGAGAACGGACGTATCTTCCAGTCAGATGCACAGCTTATGGTTAATACTGCCAGACGTTCCATCCAGCGTTTTGCCAGTCAGGATGAGTCTAAGATCATCGATTTTCACATTGGCTGTGCCAATCCATTACATATGGAACTACTTTCTAATACACTGGAACAAATGAAGGATATTTATCCTATGCTCCACCCAAAGGTTCTCATTCTTCCGGAAACACATTTTCCAGATGCCCTGAAACGTGAAGCTTTGGACGTTACTGTGGGATTCCATGCTCCCGGCGTCAAAGATTCTCTTCATTATAAAGAATTGTGCCGCCCACGCTTTGCCTGTCTGTTCCGGGACACACTCCCGCTGAGTCAGAAGAAGCAGGTTACCGCAAATGATCTGAACGATTATGCTATTATTCTATACGATCCGGGTGTAATCTCCCCAACCGTCTACAACGGACAATGGGAATTTGCAAAGAACAAGAAACCATCCCAGTTATATTACTGTGAAACAACAGAAAATGCGCTCCTTCTGGCTGATGCAGGATACGGTGTAGCACTGCTTCCAGATATCCGCCTCCCCGCATATCAGCACCTAACGAAGCGCACTCTCTGCAATAATGATATATATTCTTTTGGATTATATTACAAATCTTACCGGAATAAGCCTTATCTCCGCGACTTTATCCGGATACTGCATGGTGACGAGTCTACTTTTCAGACTTAATCATGATCCACTTCCGCTGCCCGGCAATTTTCACTTCATCCCATTCACCATTTTATACTTATACAGCATTTCTGCATGATTCTGTTCTTCTACCTGAATGTCCGCCAGTAGCTTCCTGACTTCTGTATTTCCAAATGCAAATACGTTAGTATTATATTCTCCTGACACCAGTTTTTCCGTTCCAATACAGTCCGTTGCAAGAAATGCATCCTTTGTTTTTTCTTCCGGTGAACTCATGGCTGTATATGTCGCTTTCGGTTCATAATCACGCCCTGCCGTGTCGTTGCAGTCACACGACGGTACTGTGCCTTTCAAGACTCTTCCGAGTGAATCGTAATGCTCTCTTTCTTTACTCTGCAATGTCTGAAACAGCTTCTTCAACTCAGGATCCTTTGCCTGCCCGGCGTACATTCCGTATTTCTCAATACAGCTTTTCTCCTGTGTCTGTAAATCCTCAATCGTAGTGCGTTCTTTTTCTGATAATATCATGGTAACTCCTCCTTGTATTTTATGAACAATGGTAGTATGACTCCATTTTTTCTTCTTATTCCATGGCGACCGTATTTTTCCAGATTTGGTGACAAAATGTTTGACATCCCGCCAAAAACTCCGTATACTTTTGGTTAGTAAAACCGAATATGTTTTATCGGCATACGATTGATTTTGAGATTGAACAGGAGTTCATGAAGGGGTGCACCACCGCGGGTGTATTCTTTTGTGGACTCTTTTTTTGTAACGTCTCAGAGCCATGCAGATTTACAGCGTAATCGAGACAGGCTCTGAAACGTCGCAACGAATTAACTCTCTCAGGAAAGGAGCGCACTATGATCACTGTGAACGGAAAGAATGTAGAACTTCCACATCCAATGTCGGTTGCTGAATATCTGGAAACGAACCAGTATTCGGCTGGTCGCATTGCTGTAGAGTTGAATCACAAGATTCTGTCCAAAGCGCATTTTGCAGATACCATGCTCACCGAATGCGACACATTGGAAATTGTAACATTCGTAGGCGGTGGCTAACCTGCCTTCAGATGAGCAAACCAACATCAATATTATTCACGAAAGAAGGTTATTTATTATGAATCAGACAACTGACAAATGGTCACTGGGCGGTCACGAATTTACCTCCCGCTTTATCCTTGGCTCCGGCAAATTTTCGCTGGATCTGGTAAAGGCATGCGTTGAGAATGCCGGAACCGAAATCGTTACCCTGGCTATCCGCCGTGCAAATGAAGGCGGACTTGCTAACATCTTGGATTACATTCCGGAAAATGTTACCCTGCTGCCAAATACTTCCGGTGCAAGAACCGCAGAGGAAGCTGTTCGCATTGCAAAGCTTTCCAGAGAGCTTGGCTGCGGTGATTTTGTAAAAGTAGAAGTTATCCATGACTCCAGATATCTGCTGCCGGATAACTACGAAACTATCAAAGCTACCGAGATGCTGGCAAAGGAAGGATTTACTGTTATGCCTTACATGTATCCGGATTTGAATGCTGCAAGAGATCTGGCCAATGCAGGTGCTGCCTGTATCATGCCTCTCGGCGCTCCGATCGGATCTAACAAAGGTCTCTGCACCAAGGAATTTATCCAGATCCTGATCAACGAGATCGATCTTCCGGTTATCGTAGATGCAGGTCTTGGCCGTCCGTCTCAGGCATGTGAAGCAATGGAAATGGGTGCAGCAGCTATCATGGCAAACACAGCTATTGCAACCTCAGGAGATGTTGCTCTCATGGCTTCTGCATTCCGCGACGCTATCATTGCCGGACGTAATGCTTATCTCGCAGGTCCTGGAAGAACTCTGGATCGTGGTGCAAGCGCTTCTTCACCACTGACCGGATTCTTACACGAGTAAGTCAGGAGGGAGAGCATTATGAAAGAACATGCAACAGAAGAACATTTGAACGAAAGTATTCTGAACGAAGAAATTCTGGAAGATCAGAAGAAAAACCGTATTGACCACATGACCTACCTGCCAGGTATGGAGGATCCAGGTTCTGACATTATGGATCAGGTGGTAGAAGCATCCAAAAACTATGACTATGACAGCTATACGGCTGCTGATGTGCGCCGGGCACTGCAGGCAGATCCGGTAACACCGAAAGACTTTGCCGCACTCCTTTCTCCTGCTGCACTTCCATTTCTGGAAGAGATCGCACAGGCTGCGCAGCGCGAGACCAGAAAGCACTTCGGCAACAGCGTTAATATGTTTACGCCGCTGTACATTGCCAACTACTGCGAGAACTACTGCATTTACTGCGGATTTAACTGTCACAACAAGATTCGCCGTGCGATGCTTAACGCAGAGCAGATTGACATGGAAATGGCTGCCATTGCCAAATCCGGACTACAGGAAATCCTGATCCTGACCGGAGAGAGCCGTGTCAAATCTGACGTCAAATACATCGGCGAGGCATGTAAGATTGCAAGAAAATATTTCAAAGTCATCGGATTAGAAGTCTACCCTATGAATTCCGATGAATATGCTTACCTGCACGAATGCGGAGCCGACTACGTAACCGTATTCCAGGAAACTTACAATTCCGACAAATACGAAACACTCCACCTCGCCGGACACAAGCGTATCTTCCCATATCGTGTCAATGCACAGGAACGCGCACTGATGGGCGGCATGCGCGGTGTCGGATTCGGTGCTCTCTTAGGGCTGGATGATTTCCGCAAGGACGCATTTGCCACAGGCTATCATGCATGGCTCCTGCAGCGCAAATACCCACATGCCGAGATTGCATTTTCCTGTCCGAGACTCCGTCCGATCATCAACAATGACCGGATCAATCCGATGGATGTACACGAGGCACAGCTGTTGCAGGTTGTCTGCGCATATCGGCTGCTGATGCCATTTGCAAGTATCACTATCTCTACCAGAGAATGTGCCCGCGTAAGGGATAACCTGGTGCAGATCGCGGCTACCAAAATTTCTGCCGGAGTCAGCACCGGAATCGGTGAACACGTCGATGAGATTGAAGAAAAAGGAGACGACCAGTTCGAGATCTCTGACGGAAGAAGCGTAGATGAAGTCTATCAGGCGCTGGTTCAGAATCATCTCCAGCCGGTCATGAACGACTATGTATACGTCTAAAGAAATGCAGGTTGTCGCAGTCACGAACCGCAGTCTCTGTCACAGGCCATTTCCGGAACAGCTGGAAATGGTCTGTCAGACACATCCTGCGTTTATCATTCTGCGGGAAAAAGACCTGCCGGCACAGGAATATGAAAAACTGGCGGCACAGGTGCTGGAGCTCTGTCACTCCTATGAAGTACCATGTGTTCTCCACACCTACCCGGATGCCGCACGGGCACTTGGCTGCACTTCTATCCACCTGCCCCTTCCACTTCTCCGAGAATATGCACATGAACTGAACGATTTTACACAGATCGGTTCTTCTGTGCACTCTGTCGAAGATGCTATGGAAGCAGAGAGACTTGGCGCGACTTACGTAACCGCCGGACACGTCTATGTCACAGACTGTAAAAAGGGGCTGGCACCTCGGGGACTGGACTTTTTAAGAAATGTCTGTAAGAGCGTATCCATCCCGGTCTATGCCATCGGCGGAATCCAGTTGGATGCTGATACTCACACAATTGCACCGGATCAAGCTGCAGAAATCGCCTCCTGCGGAGCAAAAGGTGGATGTATCATGTCAGGAATGATGCAGTTTACCCCTTGACATTCCCCCTTCCACTGCGTATAATGGACTATACGCAAAAGAACATCTGCCTAATCAGTACACTTTTATATTCGGGCTTGTACTGGTTTCGACGGGGGTTTAGAAGTTCTGGAAGCCATCCGTAGTGGGACACTACGTTAAAAGTTCTATTTAAATTTAAACGCAGATAATAATTTAGCGTACGCTGCCTAATTTGGCAGCAGTCGGCCTCGGGTCATCCGCTGCCTGAATCACCGGCTTCAACGAGGCGGAGCACTTCGTTCCCAAAGCTTTGAGGGAATGGAAGACTTTATGAAGCTACTGAAGTTTTCAGCCTGTCATTAGGCGGGAGACGGAGGGAATGTCAGTATAATGACTGTGATGGGAGATGCCGGAATGGAAGGGCTTTCGGACGCGGGTTCGATTCCCGCCAGGTCCACTAAAACTGAACAAGTTGGACTCGATATGCGATCCCTGTTCAGTATAACAAAATGATAACGGTACTGTGTATGATAATCATATACAGTGCCGTTATTTTTATGATATGATGCAGATATGAGCAAGCTCATGTGGATTTAGACCTTTTGACCCTGGCATCATTATATTAAACAGGACTGCTTTATCCTCTTGCGTCTTGCTGCCAGATGTGCTATATTGAACATACAAAGAGGGAAACCGCAAGCGGCTACCCGATTGTATAGTTAGCTGTTATTTACAACAGCCGTCAACTATTTGCGGTAGTTGGCGGCTATTTCCGTTTTCCCTTGAATATCTCATAACAGAGACCAACAAGGGCAACTATGAATATACAAAACTGAATCAGATCAGAATATGTAATCATCTTATCGCCCTCCTTTCTTCCGTCTGGAGGGTGTTTTTTCCCTCCGTAAAAGAAGGGTAGCCGCCTGGCTTTGGTTTCCCTGTCTGTATATTATCATATTAGCAACAGGCAGGCAACCATATTTTCAGTACTAACATTTTATTCCCGGCAGCCCTTAAAGAAGCAACAGTAGCCATCATGTGTCCGACCATGAGCCTGGTCGCTGGCTGTTTCAGCGCATTTTCAGCAGATAACTATCCGAAGTTACGGATCTTGAAGTCTCTGCTTGCTTCTCTCTGCTGATCCTTTTTAGCGATATCCTGACGCTTATCATACAGCTTCTTACCTTTGGCAAGTCCGATCTCTACCTTCACCAGACTTCCCTTGAAATATACCTTCAGCGGCACAATTGCGATACCTTTTTCCTTGGTCTTACCAAGCAGCTTATTGATCTCATATTTATGCAACAGAAGCTTTCTCGGTCTCAGCGGATCTTTGTTGAAAATATTGCCCTTCTCATACGGGCTGATATGCATGCCGTAGATAAAGACCTCGCCGTTTTCAATTCTTACAAAAGACTCCTTGATGCTGCATTTGCCCATACGCAAGGACTTTACTTCTGTACCTGCCAGCGAAATGCCTGTCTCGTAAGTATCCAGAATAAAATAATCATGATATGCCTTTTTATTATTGGCAATCAGCTTGCCATTACTCTTCGCCATCTTCCATATCTCCTTCATCAGCCATCTCAAAATCTATGGTTCTTGTCAGACAGTCGGCATCGATCACACGCACATACACCGTCTCACCGAGCTTGTACGTCTTGCCTGTGTGCTCGCCAACCATCTCGTATCTATCCTCATAATAATCATAATGGTCATCGTACATATTTGCAACATGAACCAGTCCTTCAATCGTATTAGACAGCTCCACATAGATGCCCCAGTTGGTAATGCCCGAGATCACACCCTCAAATACTTCGCCAATATGTGCTTCCATATACTCAGCCTTCTTCAGGCGGATCGTCTCCCGCTCTGCCTCTTCTGCCCGTCGTTCTGTCTCACTTGCCTGTCTGGTCACTTCCGGCAGGATTGTCTGATAGTGCTCCATCTTTTTCTCGTTCATTCTGCCACGCAGATCATCCTTGATAATGCGGTGGATCTGCAGATCCGGATACCGGCGGATCGGGGATGTAAAATGTGTATAATAGCGCGCTGCCAGTCCGAAATGTCCGTCATTCTCCGGCGTATATCTCGCCTGCTTCATCGAGCGCAGTGCCAGTCTGCTGATCATCGTCTCCTGCGGTGTACCCTGGATTTTCGCCAGCAGCTTCTGAATCTGCCCCGGACGCACCTCATCGGAAATGTGCAGGGAATAACCAAAGTTATGGATCAGGATTGCTAACTTCTTGATCTTATCTTCATCCGGTGTCTCATGTACCCGGTATACGAACGGAATCTCCCGCCAGTAGTACTCTTCTGCTACCGTTTCATTGGCAAGCAGCATGAAATCTTCGATAATCTTCGTTGCCACATTACGGTCGTAAGAACGGATCTCCGTCGGATGTCCTTCCTCGTCCAGCATAATCTTACTCTCCGGAAAATCAAAGTCAATTGAACCACGCTGATGTCTGCGGTTTCTAAGGATACCGGCAAGCTGCTCCATTTCCTCAAACATCGGCACCAGATCAATGTAACGCGTCGTCTCTTCCTCATCATGGTCTTCCAGGATCTTCTTGACGCTGGTGTAAGACATACGTTCATTAACACGAATCACAGACTCACAGATCTCATGATCGATTACATCTCCTTTGGCATCTACTGTCATAATGCAGCTCATTGCCAGACGGTCCACGCCTGCATTCAGCGAACAAATACCATTCGACAGACGGTGTGGAAGCATCGGGATCACACGGTCTGCCAGATAGACACTGGTTCCACGATGGAGTGCTTCTCTGTCCAATGCACTCCGCTCCTGCACGTAATTCGCCACATCTGCGATATGTACGCCCAGAATCCAGTTCTTGCCATCTTCTGTCCGCGTAAGCGATACCGCATCATCCAGATCCTTCGCATCTTCGCCATCGATCGTGACCATCACCCACTCACGCAGATCCTTGCGACCCGCCATATCTGCATCACTGACCTCTTCCGGCACACGCTCTGCCTGATTCATCACTTTCTCCGGAAATTCAACCGGCAGATCATAGCTTTTTACGATTGACATGATGTCCACGCCCGGATCATTCACGTGACCAAGAATCTCTACGATCTTACCTTCCGGCTTGGCATTATCTGAACCGTAAGACGTCAGTTCCACGACCACCTTGTGACCGTCTACCGCACCTTTGGCGCGCTCCTCCGGCACAAAGATATCCTGCAGAAATCTCTGATTATCCGGAATCACAAATCCGTAATGCTTGCCCTTTGCCACCTGATAGAGACCTACAATCTTTGCCGTACCGCGCTCCACGATCTTCACGATCTTACCTTCCTTACGCTTTCCTTCCGGCGAAGCAGTTAACAGAATCTCCACCGTATCTCCGTGAAGTGCTCCATTGGTCTCCTTCTCCGGGATAAAGATATCATCTGTCTCCCCTTCTATCGTTACAAAGCCAAATCCTCGCGGATGTGCCTGATAGACACCGCGCAGCGTCCGTCCTGCTCCCTTGAGATACTTTCCCTTCTGAGATACATGCACCTTGCCCTCTGCCTCCAGTGCATCCATGACCGCTTTCAGCTCACTGCGCTGCTCCTTCGGCACCTGCAGCAGAATAGCAAGCTCCTTCAGCTTCATCGGCACATACATATCATCGCATATAAATTCATATATAATCTTTTTTCTCTTCTCAAATGTCTGGTCCATCTTCTCTCCTAACTTCTGCACATAAGAATAGGCACCCTTATTACAAGAGTGCCTTACATCCAAATTCATCTTCTTATGCAAATACCTTCAGATTCAATGCCAGCGCAAGCAGGATAAATAATACTGCGAGCACTCTGGTAACCTTCACTAAAGTACCTTCCATAGAACGTCCTTTGTTCTGTCCCCAGTAAGAATCAGCCATACCTCCGATAGTTCCGAGTCCTGCCGACTTACCTTCCTGTAATAATACAACTATTGTCAGTGCAATACAATCGATTGCAAGTAAAATCATTAATACGGTCTTCAAAATTTCCACGATTCACACCTCCTGCGGATTAAACATAATTATTTTAGCACAGGAGTGTCCATATAGCAAGGAAAATCTGCTGTCTTTCCCAACATTTCCTCAATCCTCATGAGGCGGTTATATTTCTCTACACGCTCTGATCTGCACGGTGCACCGGCCTTGATAAGCCCCGTGTTAAATGCGACCGCAATATCCGCGATCATCGTATCCACAGTCTCTCCCGAACGATGGGATATGATTGCCTGCCAGCCCGCTCGGTGTGCCATTTCCACCGCATCAAATGCCTCACTTAACGTTCCGATCTGATTGATCTTCACGAGGATCGCATTGGCTGCGCCAAGTTCTATCCCTTTCTTCAGACGTTCGGTATTCGTCACAAACAGATCGTCTCCTACCAGATATACTTTTCCGCCAAGGTGCGCAGTCATCTTGACCCATCCTTCCCAATCTTCTTCGTCTAGCGGATCTTCGATCGAATATATCGGGAACTCTGCAAGCAGTTCCTCATAATACGCGATCATCTGATCTGTCGTGCGCAGAACCTTCTGTCCATGCATCCGGCTCTCACCGTCAAACACATAAGCATTCAGCTTCTCATCATAGAGCTCAGACGCTGCCACATCCAGTGCAAACAACATATCCTTTCCCGGCTGATACCCTGCCATTTTGCAGGCATCCATTAACATGCTCAGTGCCTCTTTCGCATCCGGAAGATCCGGTGCAAAACCACCTTCATCTCCTACCGCCGTGTTACAGCCGTGCTGTCCAAGCAGTGTTTTCAGGCTCTGGTAAATCTCCGCACACATCCTTACACCTTCCCGGAAATCTGGCGCACCCACAGGCAGGATCATAAATTCCTGAATGTCAATCGTGTTGTCCGCATGCCTGCCACCGTTCATAATATTCATCATCGGAACCGGCAATGTTCTCGCCTGTACACCGCCAAGATACGTGTACAATGGACGTTCGGATATTTTTGCTGCCGTTCTCGCCGCTGCCATCGACACCCCGAGAATTGCATTAGCGCCAAGTTTCCCTTTATTCCTGCTGCCGTCAAGTCTCTTCAGCACCTCATCCAGCCCTCTCTGGTCCAGTACATTCATCCCCACGATCTCCGGCGCGATCTGTGCATTCACATGGTCAGCCGCGTGCTCCACACCTTTTCCCATGTAACGTGCCTCTCCGTCACGCAGTTCGATTGCTTCATATTTCCCAGTGGACGCACCCGACGGTACACTTGCACACCCCACGGTTTTCTCTCCAGCCAGTATCTCCACCTCGATCGTAGGATTCCCTCGCGAATCAAGGATTTCTCTCGCATATACATCTCTGATCGGTACATATTTATCCATAAAAAATACCTCCTATTACAGGAGGTATTATTTCCAGATTCCGTTCGTTCTATCCCACAACCAAACCTTCTGCGCGAATCACATCGATCACCTGATCTACGTATTTCTCACACAGTTCATCCGTCGTTGCTTCTACCATGACACGAATCACAGGCTCTGTACCGCTCTCACGCACCAGAATACGTCCGTCATCGCCCAGCGTCTCTGCCACTGCATTAACTGCTGCCTGCACTGCCGGATTCTCACGGGCAGTCTTCTTATCTGTAACACGCACATTTTTCAGAAGCTGCGGGTAAATGCGTACAGGCTCTGTAAGCTGGCCAAGGGTCATCTTCTTCTCCAGCATAACTTCCATAATCATCAGAGAAGTCAGGATACCGTCTCCGGTCGTCGCATGCTTGCTGAAAATAATGTGTCCGGACTGTTCACCGCCCAGAGAATAATTATTCTTTACCATGTTCTCGTATACGTATTTGTCACCAACAGCGGTCTTCTCATATTTCATGCCCACTTTATCGCAGGCTTTGTATAATCCGAGATTGGACATTACCGTTGTCACGATCGCATCACCATTCAGACGTCCTGTTTCTTTGAGATATTTACCACATACGTACAGGATCAGGTCACCGTCTACGACATTGCCATTCTCATCCACTGCGATACAGCGATCCGCATCTCCATCGTAAGCAAATCCTACATCCAGTCCCTTTTCACGTACATACTCCTGCAGCACGTTGATATGAGTAGATCCACAGTTCGTATTGATATTCAGACCATCCGGTTCGTTATTGATCACATAGGTCTTAGCACCCAGCGCATCAAACACACTCTTTGCGATCATAAATGAGCTTCCGTTTGCACAGTCAAGTCCTACCTTTTTACCTTCAAAAGATCTGGTTGCCAAAGAAATCAGATATCCGATATAACGGTTACGTCCTGCTGAGTAATCTGTGGTGCGTCCGATCTGATCCTTCTTCGCCAGTGGAAGCTCCGGTATCTCTCCGTCAATGTATGCTTCAATCTTCTCCTCAACATCGGCATCCATCTTATGTCCCTTGTGATTGATCAGCTTAATACCATTATCATAGAATGGATTGTGGCTGGCAGAGATCATAATACCGCAGTCAAAATCCTCGGTTCTTGTCACGTAAGACACACTCGGTGTAGTCGTAACATGCAAAAGGCATACATCCGCACCGGAAGCTGTCAGACCTGCAACCAGCGAGTACTCAAACATATAGCTGCTTCGTCTGGTATCCTTACCGATCACGACTCTTGCGCGATGTTCCTGTCCGTAATACCATCCGATATAACGTCCCACTTTGAAGGCATGCTCCACTGTCAGCACTTCATTGGCCTCACCACGGAAGCCGTCTGTTCCAAAATACTTACCCATAATTCTTCTCCTTACTATCCTTATTAATGTATCTATACAGTTCCGTTTATACGGTAAATTTTTTCAAGAATGCCTCGGCATTCTTGCTGCGAGGTGCGCGTCATGCAATTGCATGACATACTTCTACTGCGCACCTCTGCAATCCTGCCGGAGGCTATATCAGCTGGGGGGATTGACTCCCAGCTGATATAATATTGCAACAAAATCCAGTTATGATGCACTTATCTCTGGCTCCACGCAGATCTTGATAACAGGATCAATATCGGGAATATCTCCAGTCGACCTGCCAGCATATCTCCGATCAGTACTAATTTGGAGAAAATGCTGTATGCGCTAAAGTTACAGGTCGGTCCTACAGCATCCAGTCCCGGTCCGATATTGTTAAAACATGCAAGCACTGCTGAAAGATTCGTCTCCACCGAAAATCCATCAATGGATATCATCAGGAAACTTAAGATCACAATGATCACATAGATAGCCATGTACGCATTGATGCTTGCCACAATCTTCTCGTCCACCATACGACCGTTGTTGCGCACTACCTGCACTTTCTGTGGATGCAGAACTTTACGGATATTACGATGTGCACTCTTCAGCAAGATCAACGCGCGTCCGCATTTCAGACCTCCTCCGGTACTTCCTGCACACGCTCCGAGTACCATCAGCGACAATATGATCGCCTTGGAAAATCCGGGCCATTTATCAAAATCCGTCGTAGCAAATCCGGTGGTTGTAATAATACTGGACACCTGGAATGCCGCATGTCGTATAGTCTCACCCAGAGATCCGTAGAATCCTCGCAGGTTCCACACAATCAGCGCCGTACTTCCAAGCACAGCGCCAAGATATAACCGTAATTCTTCATCAAAGAACACTGCCTTGAACTGCCTGATCAAAAGCAAATAATAGCAGGAGAAATTCACTCCGAATAACAGCATGAATACAGTCGTTACATTCTGCAGATACGGACTATAACCTGCTATGCTGTCGTTCTTAATACCAAAACCACCGGTTCCGGCTGTACCGAACGCAGTACAAAATGCATCAAATACCGGCATATGACCAGCCAACAGGAAAATAATATTAATGACCGTCAGCAAAATATAGATCAGATACAGGATCTTCGCTGTATCCTTCATCTTAGGAACCAGTTTACCAACGACCGGTCCCGGGCTTTCCGCACGAAGAATGTGCATCGTATAGCCTCTGCCCTTGCCTCCTGCCGGCACAATCGCAAGCAGGAACACCAGCACACCCATACCGCCCAGCCAGTGGCTGAAACTTCTCCAGTACAACAGACATTGGGACATGTCTTCTACTGCCGGTAAAATGGATGATCCGGTTGTAGTAAATCCGGATACGATTTCAAATAATGCATCCACATAGTTCGAAATCTCACGAGCGATAAAGAATGGAAGTCCACCAAATAATGACATACCGATCCATCCAAGTCCTACGCACGCCAAACCTTCTTTTGCGTAGAATCCACTTGCCGCATGCCTGCAGGTAAGCCTTAAAAACGCAACCACCACTGCAATGATCAGAATACTCCAAAGCAGTGCCTGCATGGCATTATCTTCTCCGCATACATAGCCGATGATCACCGCCGGAATCATAAACAAACCTTCCACAGTCAATATCTGGGCCAGAAAACGCCCAACCATCTTATAGTTCATAATGACGTCTCCTCACCTATTCAAATATATCATCCAACTGATATAGTACTTCGTCACGACCGGATACAACAACTACCGTATCGCCCACCTCAAAGCTGGACTCTCCATCCGGCACCTCTGTCCTCGCCTTATGAGAAATACCTGCGATCAGGATATTCTTTTTCGTCTCCATGTTCTTCAATGGCACTCCACAGTATCTGGTATCCTTCTCCACGAGAAATTCCAGTGCTTCTGCCTGACCATCCGCGATACCGTACACCGTAATCGCAGCACCTTCCTGATTATGCATTGCACGCACATAACGTACGATTGCATTGGTACACAGCTCCTTCGGACTCACAATACTTCCTATAGGAAGATTCTCGATAATCTTGGTGTGATCCAGATGTCCTACCTTCGTGATCACCTGCGGCACGCCACAGTTATTACCATATAAAGAAATGATGATATTCTGCTCATCCATGCCAGTCATCGTAATCAGCGCATCGCAATCCTGGATGCCTTCGCTCTCCAGCAGTGCCTGATTGCTGGCATCTCCATGGATAATGCTGGCTCCCGGCAAACGCTTCGCCAAATCCAGACATTTCTCATAATCCTGTTCAATGATCTGCACGATCATACCACTCTTCTTCAGTCTCTCGGCAAGATAATAGCTGACTTTACCACCGCCACAGATCATAACGCGACGTACCTTATGCGTAATAATGCCCAGATTCTTCAATAATATCGTCAGATTATCGGTCGGTGCCGTAACAAAGATACGGTCGCCTTCCTGCAATACGAAATTGCCATCCGGTGCAATTACCTTGCCTTTTCTCAATACAACGCATACCAGTACTTTGCATTTTGCTACGGAATCCAAATCATTCAATGCCAGATCCTTCAGCTTACTGTCCGAACCAATTCTCAGTTCTACAATCTCAAGTCTTCCCTTTGCGAAAGAATCTCTCTTCAGGAATCCCGGGTATTTCAGCAGATGCTCAATCTCAATCGCAGCCTGCTTCTCCGGATTCACTGACAATGACAGCGCAAATATCCCACGCATCCGATAAATCTGCTTGCTGTATTCCGGATTCCTGATACGTGCAATCGTATGAATATCAGGATTCATACCATGCGCTGTAAGACAGCACAACAAATTAACTTCATCCGCACTTGTCACCGCGATCAGAAGATCTGCATCCTTAACGCCTGCTTCTTCCAATATCTCCATAGATGCGCAATTACCCCGAATCGCCATCACATCAAATCGCTCAATACTACTATCCAACACATTCTGCTTCGAATCAATCAGTGTAATATCATACCCGGCTGCTGTCAGTTCCCGGGTCAGTGATGCTCCAACTTTACCATCACCAGCAATCAATATCTTCATTTTATCCTCCATCGGCACTCTCATGCCTGGCTCACAAGCCTACTATCCTATATTAAATCTATACTCCATTATAGCAATTCGTTCCAGAAAGGCAATCCTTTTTTTACCCCAGTATTACCTGAAGCACAACAGCGGCGGATATCAGAAAGACTCCACATCCAAAAAGAACTGCGCAGGCACCAAGCATTCCCCACAGCGCTCCTCTTTTCTCCCGTGGGAATACCTTCGTATATCCCGGCTGCCCCCTGTGAATCAGATAGTTACCTATATATAAGAGCAGTGGTGCTATCGTTGCAAAAATCATATAAATGCCAACAGATGCTAACGGCAGTCTGTCTGTTGCCACATCAACTGCCTGTGCGCCTGTTCCCTGCAGCCTCTCCAGCCACACGAGCGCATTGGTCAGTATTACTGAAAATGCATTATTGGTAAAATGTATTAGCATACAATAGAAGATGTTCTCCGTCTCAAACAGAACATATCCCATAACAAGTCCAAGTATCGCCGTTGGCACCATACGCCACACGCTGCCATGGCACGCACCAAAGAATAATCCTACGATAATAATCCCAGTCCATTTGCTCCGCGTCCCACGAAAACAGGTCAGTAATGCTCCGCGAAATGCAATCTCCTCGCAGATTGCCGGCGTCACTGCAACCACCAGCAGGTCAATCCACATCGGTGTCGCAGACATCAATTCATCTACACCATTACTCGCATTCAGCATCTGGTCCGGAAAAAAATACGCCATCGTAAGTGTCACCACGCTGGTCAGCAGCAAGATACCGCCCCACAGGATCAAAGAGCCAAATATACCAGACCATTTCAGCTTCCGAAATGGAAATGCCGTCTTCATTCTGCCCCGCATGATCAGAATCATTAATATACCGATCAATGCCAGCACAATCTCATGAAGTACCACTCCCGCCGTTCCAAATAAATATCCAAGTATGCCGCTCAGGATAAATATCTCAGCTACAATCAATACCGCCAATATCACAGCGGTCACATACGGCTTCTTCCGATGTTCTCTGCTCCACGCTGTCTGTCTCATCTCATTCATAAATCTGTCTACCTGCTCTTTCCAGTCTTTTCTTACGTGTGCTGTCAGAGTTCCAAGGTCTAAATCCACACGAACTTACCACAACCATATTATAACGTAATCTGACTCAATATCTCCCCGATCGGTGCAGAAATGGTCAGTTCCGCACCCACTTCTCTCGCCGTCGCACTCTTATTGATCACTACCAGATGCTTGCCATGGAAATAATCAATAAATCCTGCTGCCGGATATACCACCAAAGATGTGCCTCCAATGATCAATGTATCCGCTTCACTGATCGCCCGAATACTCCGATCGATCACATTACTGTCCAGCCCTTCTTCATATAATACAACATCCGGCTTGATCATGCCGCCACACTCACATCTTGGCACGCCATCTGCATACTTCACATACTTCGCATCGTAGAATTTGCTACATTTCATACAGTAATTGCGATGGATGCTTCCATGAAGTTCCAACACATTCTTACTTCCGGCAAGCTGATGAAGCCCATCAATGTTCTGCGTGATCACCGCCGTAAGCTTTCCCTTCTGCTCCATCTCCGCAAGTTTTCTATGCGCCGGGTTCGGCTCTGCATCCAGAAACATCATCTTATTCTTATAAAATTCATAGAACCCCTCCGGATTCTGCATAAAGAAGCTATGACTTACGATCTGCTCCGGCGAATACTTATACTTCTGCTGATAAAGTCCATCCGCACTCCGGAAATCCGGAATATTACTCTCCGTAGATACACCCGCGCCTCCGAAAAACACAATCCTGCTGCTGTCATCTATAATTTTCTGTAATTTTGCAACTTCCTCTGCGTACATATATCTGCACCTCCTGTTTTATCTATTGTATTCCCAATACTGTCCTTTTTCAATATGAGACCTGGCTTTTCATAGTAAATGCAACAGGGTGACCTGTTTACCTTGAAAAACTACCTGTACCAGAAATTTTTTATTTTTTTCAAAAAACTCTTTACAATTCATATTGCCTGTGGTAATATAGCTTTTGTCAGCAAGCGGAGATGGCGGAATGGCAGACGCGCTAGATTCAGGTTCTAGTGGTGGCAACACTGTGAGGGTTCAAGTCCCTTTCTCCGCACTAGCTAGTGGGGCGAGAAACCTTGTAAATCAAGGCTTCTCGCTTTTTTATTACTCATTTGAGTTTGATTACCTTTGATTACCTTTTTATGCACATACAGATATTATCTTGAGCTTTCATTACAACTAAAAAGTCCCACAAGATTTTCTCCTGTGAGACTCATTTCATTCGTTTACTCCCAATATTCTCTATCCTTTTATATAATCAAATGCTACTCTCTTACTTCCGTCCCTGACGTATATAATTCCGCATTTTTTAAACCCATATCTGAGCACTGCATCCTGCATCGGCTGGTTATCTTCATGCGTATCAATTCTGAGACAATCAATCTTTTCACTGCAGTAATCAAAGCAGGTCTTTGCCAGGCCTTTCGCTTTACCGGATGATGCAATTCTGTGGATGGTTCCGTAGATCTTACTGCTGTGCCATTCGCCATCTTCGATCACCTGATAAGTCGGATCTTCACCGATGATGAACGCGAATGTTCCTACGATCTCATCATTTTCCACAAACACATAAGAATTACCGTTGTCGATATCTTCTGTGATAATTTCTACCGATGGGTATCCGTCATTCCACTGTGTCAGATTGCCTTTGCTGCGCATAAATGCTTTTGCATTTTCATACAAATCCATAATTACTGGGACATCTTCTTTTCTGGTCTTTCTGATATTCATCCTATCTTCGCTGTTCTCCTTTATTTGATTTCCATTCTTTTACATATTCCAAGAACGCTTCTGTCGCCGGATCCAATTCGCTGTCTTTCAGATATGCCACGCCCAAGGTCCGTTTGTAATGCTCCGTAAATGGACGGATGCAAATGTCGAATGGCGGATTGGACAGCAATAATTTCGGTAATACACTGATTCCCATCCCATCGGATACCATTTTCTGGACAGCCACGTCATCATCTAACTGGTAAAGCACAGTCGGATGAATGTCATTCTGCTCAAAGATCCCACCCGCTTCAAAGTCAAAACCATCTTCTGAATAAATATAATTCTCGTCCTTAATATCAGTCAGATTCACCTTCAGTTTGTCTGCCAGTGGATGATTTCTCGCCGTCAGGAGCATCAGTTCATCCGTATCCATCGGATAAAATTCCAGATTATCCGGGAGCAGATAATTGGACACAAAGATACAATCCACCTCATTCTGATCCAGCTTATCATGAAGCTGCGAAGAACTTCCCATTGATATTTTAAAATGAATATTTGGATATTTTTTTGAAAAATTCTTTACCATGGAAGGTAACCAGTTATATGCAATACTCTTGATCGTTCCGATATGTATATAACCATTTTTCAGACTGGTCAGATTCGATGCGATATCCGCAATACGGTTCTCGGCATCGCAGATTGTTCGCAATTCCCGGATAATTTCTTCTGTATTTGAGATTGGCAGCATGCCATTTTTCGTTCTTTTAAACAGCGGAAGACCAAGTTCTTTCTCAAAGCTCTTAATTGCCTGACTGATCGCTGACTGCGTATAATTATATTTTTCTGCTGTGACTGATATGCTGTGTGTATGATACACGCTTAGAATCATTTCGTACTTTGTCATTTTTTTGCTCCCTGTTTGTAACACTCTTTTTTATTATATAATTGCAGCAGCCAGTACGCAAGACGCATCCACCGCGCATACATTAGAAATGTTAAACGACCCATTCAATATTTTTTATATCATAACCATTTTTCTTCAATTCCTCCACTCTTTAGATATATTAAATGACCCATTTAATTTTCTTAAATTGTTTAACAAAAGACAAAGTTATAAAATTAAAAATGCTGGCGGATTTCCAAGGTTATCGGGGTGGACATCTGCCAGGTAACTGTTTATCACAATATTTTGGTATATTTATCTGGAGGGTTAAAATGAATGCAGTAATTTTACTAAGAATTGTTTTGATCGCATTTACAATCTGCTCTGCTTTGTTTCTGATTGTCGATCTGATCAAGCACAAAGACGAGATCCATTTCAAAAAGGGTATTACACTTGCCCTGATCGGTTTATTCACCAACATGCTGGATACCTGGGGTATCGGATGTTTTGCAACACAGTCTGCATGTTTCAAATTCACCAAATCAACGAATGATGAGATTATTCCGGGTACATTAAATGTCGGCAACACGATTCCCGTTGCATTAGAGGGCATCCTCTTTATGACTTTCGTAGACATTGATCCGTTGACTCTTTATCTCATGCTGGCCGCAGCTGCTATCGGCGCACTCGTTGGTTCCGGCATCGTCTGCAAATGGGATCTGAAAACCGTTCGTTATGCTCTGTCTGTCGGTCTGGTAATCCTGGCTGTTGCACTTGTATGCAAGAACGCCGGCGTCGGTCCATTCGGTGCTGTCGGCACTGCAACCGGACTTAGCGGTATTAAATTAGTCGTAGGAGTGGTCATTAACTTCTTCCTTGGCGCATTGATGATGATCGGTGTTGGTCTGTATGCTCCATGCATGGCACTTGTTGGCGCACTTGGTATGAACATCGGAGTTGCATTCCCAATCATGATGGGTTCCTGTGCATTCCTGATGAACGCATCCTGCTTTAAATTCATCAAAGAAGGAAAATACGACCGTACCGCAACGATCATGCTGTCCATTTTCGGATGTATCGGTGTAGTCATTGCATATAAGGTTGCATGCTTCCTGTCACTGTCCACATTGACTTATATCGTATGTGTGGTTATGATCATCACTTCCGCAACATTCTTCCGCGATGCGCGGAAAATGTCTATGCCTTCTGAATCAGAGCGGGCACAGAAAGAGTTGCAGAAGTCCGGAGCAATGACAGACTAATCAGTTAATATAAAAATCGCAAAAGGATTCATATAATAAATGGGAGGTAACCGGATTACATATCCGACACCTCCCATTTTTTATACTTTTCTTTATACTTTAAGCTGACTGTATTCGCTCTAGAATGAGAATGTCATTGCTCTCAGAACTTGCTTTTCCTCTTCGTCCAGCCGGTTCTCCTGCTTCAGAGCCTCTACCATATCTACATCCTTGATCTCACCAAAATAACGCACGACTACTCGATTCGTCTTACCTTCTGCCAGAGCCTTTACAGCCACATATCCCATGCGGGTAGCTGTCACACGATCTCGTGCTGTCGGTGAACCGCCTCGCTGAATATGTCCGAGTACGGTCACTCTAGGATCCAGTCCCAACTCTGCACGGATCAGATCTGCGACTTGATGCCCGGCAGTACCATTACCAACCACTTCATTATCCAGCGTTCCGTCTGCTTTACGCTTAGCTCCCTCTGCTACGATTACCATAAAATGGGTACGCCCTGCAAGTCTTGCATTACGGATCTTCTCCGCAACGTCTTCCTCAAAATCCCAAGGTTCTTCCGGAATCAGAACGGCTGTTGCACCTGTCGCAATACCAACATACAGTGCCAGATTACCTGCTCTGTGTCCCATGACCTCGATAACCGAGCATCTCTCATGAGACTGCATCGTATCACGGATCTTATCGATTGCTTCTACTGCCGTATTCGCTGCTGTGTCGTATCCTATACTATAGTGGCTGCATCCGATATCATTATCAATTGTACCCGGTATGCCAACTACAGAGATCGGATATTCCGTAGAAAGTGCCAAAGCTCCGGCAAATGTACCATCACCACCGATTGCCACAATTCCATCCAGTCCGAACAGCTTACAGTTATCGTATGCTTTCTTACGTCCTTCCTTAGTACGGAATTCATCACTGCGGGCTGTGTACAACATTGTACCACCCTCGTTGATAATATGCGACACATCCACCGCTGTCATACGGTACATGTCTCCACTGATCAATCCATGCCATCCGCGACGGATACCTACTACTTCAATTCCCATGTAGAGTGCTGTACGCACTACGGCACGTACAGCCGCATTCATACCTGGTGCGTCGCCACCGGAAGTCAGTACTCCGATCCGCTTAACCGCACATTTCTTTTGCTCTTCCATCCTAACACCTCATTTCGATATTTGCATATCGTTCCTTCTTCAATGCATACTCACATTGTAACAATCTGAATTTAAAATGTCTATGAAAATATTGTCAAAATAATGTTAATAATTCAATCTGTTCTTTGAGATATTTCATAATCTATTGCTATTTAAATATATCTATATTATAATCTAATAAAAGAACAACCGCCCACAAGGGGTTGACCAGTATGTTAAGTAAAAACCGCCCTTACTCGCCAAAGTACAAGGGCGGTTTTGTTAGCTTTAATGCACTACTTCAAATTCGAAAAAATGAATGTCAGTAATGCAAGAATAAACATTCCGAAGGCCATCAGGTCTTTAAAATCAAAATGTCTCATCAGCACCACCCCCATTCTATATAAAATGGAGGTCAGCCACCCTGCAACACGATTGTTCTTATTAATCATATCATTCTTTTCATTTTTCTTCAATCTTTTGTATCATTTTGCATTTTACCAATTCCAATAAATACGCAAGTGTACATCCAACCGAAATGGAGCACTCGTAACAGTTCCATTAAACACTAATCTTTGAATTCAAAGCTAAGAACCTAATATAAACACGAAAAAAGCGCTTCCCCATACTGAAGCGCTTTTCTCACTATAAACATTTTAAGAAGGAATTAGAAATTGTCTTATTTCTTTTTTTTCGGAGGCTGGTGGATGCACATTCCAAGGCAGTCTGCGCATGCCTCTGCAAATGCCTCTGAGTAGCTTGGGTGAGCGTGAATGATAGATTCAGCTACTTCATTCACTGTAATCTCCATCTGCATCAGTGCGACTGCCTCTGCGATCATCTCAGATGCGACGCCGCCTACCATATGTACACCAAGAATCTGACCATATTTGTTGTCAGCGATTACCTTGATAAATCCTGTTGTCTCTCCAGATGCAACACTTCTTCCGTTAGCAGCCATATTAAACTTGCCAATACGAACTCCTTCTGGATGAGCCTCTTTTGCTTTTTCTTCTGTAAGACCTACAGAAGCAGCTTCCGGTGACAGGTACAGGCAGCTTGGTACATAGCTCAGGTCACATTTTACTGCGGTTCCCTTTACTGCATTTTCAGCTGCTACTTCACCCATCTTGAATGCTGAGTGAGCAAGCATGATACGTCCATTGATATCACCACAAGCGTAGATATTATCAACAGATGTCTTCATCGTATCATCTACTACGATCTTGCCTCTCTCTGTCTTAATCTGATCAGCAAGCTTACCAAGGCATCCAAGGTCTGCTGCACGTCCGATTGACAGAAGGACTTTATCTACTTCAAATTCTCCGTTATCTGTTACGATTACCGGATGTCCGCCATTGTCTTTGATCTCTAATACTTTACGTCCGCAGTTAACGCTTGCGCCGCCTTTCTTCAGAGTCTTGTCAACTTCTGCAGAAATGTCTTTGTCAAGCATAGATACTACGCGGTCCATAGCCTCTACGATGGTAACCTTGCTTCCGAATGCGCTGAATGCAGATGCCATTTCACATCCGATTACACCACCACCGATGATACCAAGTCTTTCCGGAACTTCTGTCATAGCCAGGATCTCATCACTGGTCATAACATCTTTGTGATCCACACCCGGAATCGGGATACGGATTGCTTTAGATCCACCGCAAAGGATGATCTTGTCAGCTTTGTATGTCTTGCCGTCACATGCAACTGTTGTTGCATCTTCCAGAGAAGCTTCTCCGGATACCAGCTTCACGCCATTTCCTTTTAACAGGCTTCCAACACCGCCTGTCAGCTGTTTTACAACTTTGTCCTTATATGCTACAACCTTTGGCATGTCTACGCTGTGCTCAGCATTAACTACAATGCCTCTTGATGCAGCTGCTTCGATATGATGAATGTACTCAGCAGTCTTCAGATATGTCTTAGTCGGGATGCATCCTCTGTTCAGACATGTTCCACCTACGGTATCTTTCTCGAAGATGATAACCTTTCCGCCAAGCTGTGCAGCACGGATTGCTGCTACGTATCCGGCAGGACCTCCACCGATTACAGCTACATCATATTCATTTTCTTTCTTCTCTGCTACAGATGCTGCTGCCTCAGCTTTTGGTTCCTCAGCTGCAGGTGCATCTCCTTTTGCTGCCTGCTCCGGTACCTTTTCTCCGGCTTCTCCGACATATCCCATAACTGTGTTAACCGGGACTACATCTCCACCCTGATAAAACTGAGCAAGAAGAACTCCTGCTGCAGGAGACTCAATCTCCATGGAAGTCTTATCTGTCTCGATTTCCATGAACATTTCGCCTTTTTCTACTTTATCTCCAACATTCTTCAGCCACTTAACGATAGTACCTTCTTCCATGTCCATATCGTTCTTTGGCATAGTTAATTCTGTTGCCATATTATCCTCCTAGATTAAATCAAGATTGTGACCGGATTTTCAATCAGCTCTTTCAGGTATGACTCGAATTCGCAAACTTCTGTTCCGTTCAGGATTCTGTGGTCAAATGTTACGCAGATCATCATCTTCTTACGTACAACTACCTGTCCGTCTACCAGTGCAAGCTCATCCTCTGTTCCACATACACCAACGATAGAAGCCTCTGGCTGATTAATGATTGGTGTAAAGCTGTGTGTTCCGTACATACCAATGTTAGAAATGGTAATACGTCCGTCACCCATTTCGCTTGATTTTAATTTACCGTCTCTTGCTTTCTTAGCAAGTTCTTTTGCATCCTTAGATACCTGAAGCAGTGTCTTCTTATCAACGTCTTTGATTACCGGTACAACCAGTCCGTCTGTGATACCAACTGCCATTCCCACATTAACCTGATTGTGGACGACATACTCGTTGCCTTCCAACGTCATGCGGAATCTCTCGAACTTAGCTGTAGCTTTGCCGACAGCTTTAATGATCAGGTCATTTACAGATACCTTCTCAGCCTTCTCTTTACCCTCGTTGATCTTAGCACGAAGAGCAAGCAGCTCTGTAACATCAACCTTGATGTTCTGTGTTACGCTAGGAATCTCAGTATGACTTGAGTTCATGTTCTTCATGATAGCCTTACGCATAGAAGAAAGTTTTCTACGCTCAAGTACTTCTGCGATCTCCTTCATTGCGCCTGCAACATTTTCTTCCTCTGCTGCTGACTGAGCCTGAGCAAATGCTGCCTTGATATCATCACTGAGGATCTTTCCTCTGTATCCGGATCCCTGAATAGTTGAAAGATCTACGCCGAGATCTGCTGCCATTGCCTTAGCAAGCGGTGTTGCAACCGGTGAAGCTTCAATTGCTGTAAATACATCGATTGCACGGATCTCGCCGTGACGACCTGTCGGAACTACTTCTTTCAGATCGATCCCATTATCTTTTGCAAGCTTCTTAGCATATGGAGTTGCAGGAATTCCACTTGCATCAGACAGAACCTTTGCAGGTGCTTTTTCTGCAGCAGGTGCTTCCTTTTTCTCTTCCTTCGGAGCTTCCTCAGCAGCAGCCTTTGCGCCCTGCTCCGGAACAGCTTCTCCGGCTTCTCCGACATATCCCATAACTGTATTAACCGGCACTACATCTCCGCCCTGATAGAACTGAGCAAGGAGAACTCCTGTTGCCGGAGATTCGATCTCCATGGAAGTCTTGTCTGTCTCGATTTCCATGAACATCTCACCTTTTTCTACTTTATCGCCAACATTTTTAAGCCATTTAACGATAGTACCTTCTTCCATGTCCATATCGTTCTTTGGCATCGTCAATTCTGTTGCCATTATGCTTCCTCCTTACTATCTTCCTATAAAACGTCTCTTACTGCAGCTTCGATCTTAGCTGGTGTAGGGAATGTTTCAGCCTCAAGTGTCGGGTTAAATGGCACTGGGCAGTACAAAGCACCAACACGTTTGATTGGAGCGTCAAGATAGTAGAAAGCTTCGCTGTCTGTGATCTGTGCAGCAACTTCACCGCCGAAGCCACCGAACTGAACAGATTCGTGAACGATTACAGCTTTGTGTGTCTTTTTAACTGATTCAATAATTGTATTTGTATCAAGTGGTGAAAGAGTACGAAGGTCAACAACCTCAACATTGATTCCTTCTTCTGCTAACTTCTCAGCCACGTCAAGACTCATCTGTACCATTCTTCCGTATGTAAAGATACTTACGTCTGTACCTTCTCTCTTTACATCAGCAACGCCAAATGGAATTGTGTAATCCTCATCCGGAACCATACCTTTTACATTATAAAGCTTCTTCTGCTCAAGGAAGATGACTGGGTTGTTGTCACGGATTGCCTGCTTTAACAGACCCTTTGCATCATATGGCGTAGATGGAACTACAACCTTCAGTCCAGGTACATGCAGATACATCTGCTCCAGAGACTGTGAATGCTGAGCAGCTGCTCCAGTACCACCACCAGCTGCTGTACGGATAACCATAGGTACACTTACCTTACCGGCGAACATAAAGTGCATCTTAGCAGCCTGGTTGATGATCTGGTCATAACATACTGTCATGAAGTCAGAGAACATCAGCTCTACGATCGGACGCATACCTGTGATAGCTGCACCAACACCAGCTCCTACGAAAGCCTGCTCAGAAATAGGAGTCTCACGAACTCTTTCCGGTCCGAATTCAGCGATCATTCCCTTTGATACACCAAATGCTCCATCGTAAACACCAATATCTTCACCCATTAAAAATACTTTTTCATCGCGACGCATCTCTTCAACCATAGCTTCACGAACCGCGTCTCTATAAGAAATCTTTCTCATTTCACTCATCTTTCTTTTCCTCCTAAACTACTCTGCGTATACGTCTGCTTCCAAATCTGCAACAACCGGCTGTGGCTGAGCCTTAGCGTACTCAATTGCATCTTCGATCTTCTTATCAACAGTTGCCTGCATAGCGTCAACTTCCTCATTTGTAAAGATCTTATTCTCTACAAGGAATTCGCGGAAACGGATGATCGGGCTGTGATCTTCCCAATATTTGATCTCTTCTTTTGAACGATATTTATTATTATCTGATTTAGAATGTCCAGATGTTCTGTATGTATTCTCAACCACGAGAACCGGTCCATGCTCGTTCATTACATACTCACGGGCTTCCTTAACTGTCTCATATACTTCAAGAACATTGTTACCGTCACACTCAAATGCCTTAAATCCAAATGCATCTGCTCTCTTTCCGAAGTCTACTGTCTTAGTAGCTTTTGCTTTTGCTGTAGACATTCCATATCCATTATCTGTCAGGATAAACAGTACAGGCAGTTCCCACACAGATGCCAGGTTCATAGACTCAAGAATTGCTCCTTCGTTAGAAGCACCATCTCCGAAAAATGCAGCACATACACGATTCGGAATATTCTGCATCTTAATACTGAGTCCTGCACCACATGCGATAGGTCCGTTACCACCAACGATACCATTGGCTCCAAGGATACCATTGTCGAAATCGCAAATGTGCATTGATCCACCTTTACCATGGTTTGTACCTGTTGCACGTCCAAGGATCTCTGCCATCATGTCATTTACATTAACACCTTTTCCAAGCGCCTGTCCATGTCCACGGTGTGTAGCCAGCATGTAATCATCTTTTGTAAGTGCTGCTGAAGTACCAACACCTGTTGCTTCCTCTCCAATGCTCAGGTGCATAGTTCCGTGTACAAGTCCCTGTCCAAACAACCAGAATGCTCTCTCTTCAAAAGTATGTACAAGCATCATTCTTTCCATCAACTCTTGAAGAAATTCTTTGTTTTCCAATAAGCTCTTGTCTTTAACATTAAATCCTTCCATAGTTATCTCCTTCCAAATATCCATGTTTACATTTGTATACTTGCTTTTCTATTGCAAAGCCTTTCTGTCCATAATATAGCACTATGACATGCCAGTGTCAACCGATTTAGTTTATTTTTGTAATTTTATATATTTTCCTCTTTACATTTGTTAACTTTTACTTGTCAAATCACTATTTTCGTTCTATAATATATTAAACTTACAATTGTAAAGAGAAGAAGGTGATTACATTGTCCATTTCTCAGGAGCACAGATATTATCTGAAGCTGAAAGCTTTATACTATTTATATGAAGAAGGTTACACGCAGACAGAGATTGCCAAGCTGCTCAACATCTCCCGCGTAACCTTAAGCCGTCTGCTGGAAGAGGCCAAAGCCGAAGGTATGATCAAATTCGAGATCGTAGACGTACGCGGTGCCATGAAGACGCTTCAATTAGAGGAAAAGCTCCGCCAGCGTTTCGGACTGCAGGATATCAAACTGGTAGACTGCTCCGGAGCCGATACCGATACACTTACCAGAAAGATTGGTTCCGAAGCGGCTTCTTATTTTGAACAGCTTGTCCATAATAATATGAAAATAGGCCTGACCTGGGGACGTACACTGAACAGCATGATTGAGAATCTGCCGCCGAATAAGAATATCCGGGACATCCACGTGTATACACTGGTAGGCGGTTCGTCCCAGAGCGTGGATTTCCAGCCGAACATTCTGGCACAGCATCTGATCGATAAATACAATGGACACGCCACCATTCTGACAGCACCATTTATGTGTCAGAGTAAAGAACTCTGTTCTGCCATCAAAGAAGAACCAACGATTGCTTCTATATTAAAAGCCTCACACAATCTGGATGTTACTCTGGTAGGTATCGGTGAGGCGCCTGTCCGGGATGCAGATCACCTGTCAGATTATCCATTTGACACCGCTACGATCAACGAACTGGTGGACGCTGAGGCGGCCGGGGATATCTGTGGTAACTTCTTTACCATCACCGGCGAACTATGCAACACAACATTGAAGAACAGAATCATATCCATCGATATCCGGGATCTGCCGGAACATAAGCGCGTCATCGGCGTCGGCGGCGGTGAGAAAAAAGTCCGCTCTATCCTGGGTGCACTGAACGGACACTATCTGCATGCACTGATCACCGATGTACAGACAGCCGAGAAAGTGCTGGAACTGGCGGATGCTTAAAAGAAAAGTGCCATATTTATGATATTCGAACCATAAATACGGCACTTTATTTTTACTCTTCATATTCATTATCGTGGAAACGATATCCCTCTGGCAATATAAATCCTACTTCTTCAAAACGTTGCAACTCAGTCTCATTTCCATGATAAATAGCCATTCCCGATTTTTGTCTTCTAAAACCAAATTTCTCATACATCGCAATTGTCTGCGGATGTGTATACAAAATAATATTGCATTGTTTTACCTGTTCGATAATCGACTCAATCAGTATACGTCCAAGCCCTTGTCCATGATATTCTTCAGCCAGAGCAATATTATACAGTGCAGCTTCACAAAACCCATCCGAAAGTGCTCTTGCACACCCAATCAATTTATCATCATCATATAAAAAAGACACCGCATAACTATTCTGAAAAATCTTCTTTTGCGTATCCACATCGCAGTCACTCATACCAAACGATTTCAATACTTTACTAACTGCATTATAGTCAATACCTTCTTTTGTTGTTTTAACACTGTAACTCATGAAAATCTTCCTTCCTTCAAAAATATACCTTTATCTCTCTTTGACAACGCACATCGATTTGTCGGGTCACTCCATATCTTCTCATAATCCGTTTGTGGAACTACCATGTCATAATATGGATTAAACTTAAATCGCTTATCACCTACAGCTGCCAGTTCCTGAAAATATGTATTGCTTGAAAATGCCGGAATCTGATATAATTCACGACAATATTCCCATAAATTCTTATAATCTACTAATCTTCTCTTACTTGGTCCAATATGCCTCAAATAATTCAAATCCATCCGAACTAATGTCGAATAAAGGCGAATATCACTATCCATCACATAATCTCCCAGCAAAAATCTCTGTTCTGAAAGTCTGTCGTCTAATGCATCTAATGCCGAAAAAAAAGTATTATATCCTTCATTATAAGCTTCCACAGAATTAGCAAAACATGTTCTGTAAATCGCATCATTCACATTTACATATAACCACTCATTCATATCATCTATTTGCTTTCTTAATTCATACGGATATAAGTCTGGTGCATTTCCCATGTGATACTCTCTAAACTCTGTTTCCAGATAATTCGTAAGAAAACGAAAATCATTATTCACAATCGTATTGGTTTTATAATCCACAATAGCTGGCACAGTAGTTCTCCCTAAATATTCCGGATCTGTATTATAATATAATTCACTCAGAAATTGTGCACCCGTTTCTGCGTTTATGTGACTAGGAGAATTTACAAATTCCCATCCCAAATCCTCATTTTCTGACCAATCTACAACTTCTGTTTTTATAGTCTCTTCAAGTCCCAACAAAGTGATTACGATCGCCACACGATTAGACCATGCACATCCTTTAGACCAAAATAATATGTATCTATCTTTTTCTATCGGATGTAACTTCGTTCCAAAATGTTCAGTAAATCTATTCTTTTGACGCCTGTAATACCCATTTTCATCAATTTCAAGATTCACCTTCGGTCTCAGTAAAATCTTCCTTCCATTTACTTCTACATATTGCCTGGTCTTCATTTTTTCTTGCATCTCATTATTCCTCATCCATTGCATGCTTTTGTTCAAACTTTTTAAGAAATTGTTTGGTTCTTGGCTTAGATGGATTTTCAAAAATATCGTCTGGACTTCCTTCTTCCACTATGCCACCCTCATCCAAAAAAATCACATGATCCGCTATATGACGCGCAAATTCCATTTCATGTGTTGCAATGATCATCGTGACTTTCTGGCTTGCTAATTTATATAAAAGATTCAAAACTTCACCTACTAACTCTGGATCCAAAGAAGAAGTCGGCTCGTCTATCAACAACACTTGCGGATTAGCCGCCAACGCCCGACCTATGCCAATCCTTTGCTGTTGACCTCCTGACAAATGCGCTGGATACTCATCTGCTTTCTCCGTAAGACCAATGGATTTTAAGATTTCTCTCGCTTTCTCTTCTGCTTCTGATTTCGATACTCCCTGAACATCTACCAATGGAGTCATAATATTCTGCAAAGCCGTTTTATGCCGGAACAAACTGTAATTTTGAAAAACCATTGCTGTTTTTCTACGTAACTTATATATATCATTCTTTTTATGATTTTTTGCATCTACTGTTATATCACCGATGGTGATCATTCCATCATCTGGCTTTTCTAGATAATTAATACAACGCAGCAACGTAGATTTACCAGTACCCGATGGTCCAATCAATACTAACACTTTGCCCTCTTCTAGTCGAAAGGATACATTTTGCAATACTTTTAATTCACCAAAACTTTTACTCAAATGCTTTATATCTATCATTTCAGCCTCCATCAATAAATTCTGTTAATCTTTTTTTCCAAGTGACTTTGAATCACATTAAGAACCGAAATTATAGCCCAGTAAATAACAGTTGCCACAAGATATCCTTCTAAAAAGCGATATGTTCTTGACGTCTCCATACTCACCACCGCCATCATATCCTTAAATCCTATCATAAAACCAATGGATGTCGACTTAAACAGATTAATAAAATTATTAGACAAGCCTGGAATTGCAATCCTTGTAGCCTGCGGAATGATTATTTTTGTTATAACCGCCAACGGTTTCATCCCAATCGACAATCCGGCTTCATACTGATCTTTAGAAACAGAATTTAACGCAGCTCGAATATCCTCTGACATGAATGCGCAATAATTTGCACTAAGACATATCACCAACGCCCGAAACGCACTCATATCTTTTATTGTTGTACTAATCGTAGCCAATCCATAATAAAATAAAAATAACTGTGCAATAAACGGTGTTCCTCGAAAAAAAGAAACATAGATTGAGCTCAATGCATACAAGCCTTTTATTTTATATTGCCTTACAACCGCCAACACAAGACCTAATAACAGAGAAAGCAACAGCGACAGCAACGCCGCTTTCACAGTAGCAGGCAATAATTTGATTACTTTAGGTATCATAGCAATAAAGTAATCCATTTTAAATCTATCCATATCTGTCTCCTTTCAAAAAAGTGCTTTTTCCATTTCTGAAAAAAGCACTTTTTATCATTTATTCCATCGGGTCAAATCCGAACCATTTGATAGATGTCTCTTTCAAGAATCCTTCATCCTTCAACTCACCCAAAACTTTGTTTACCTTATCTCTTAATTCTTTACCTTCATCAGTCTTCTGGAACGGGTATCCAGCAGTTTCCGTATATACTGGATCTCCAACACCTTTAATTTTCAGACCAGATTCTTCCTTAACAGATTCAATATGCAGTGAAGACATTAATGTTGCATCAATTCTTCCGAGTGCTACATCAGAAGGAACTGCTGTACTATCTTCATATGTTACATATTCAATTTTTCCATCTGGATCCAACTCATCAAAATATGAAAACGCAATATCATCTGTCAAAAGACCCAATTTTTTACCATAGAGATCTTTAACTGAATTAATATCATCTCTATCTTCCTGAACAACAATTCTATATGGAACATAAAAGTACGGATCTGTAAAATAATAAGTCTCTTCTCTTTCTTCAGTAATACCAATCTGATCCGCTACTGTATCAACTCTTCCACTGTCAAGTAGCTCAATGATTCCCGGAAATCCAGCTGTCTCCCATTCAATTTCATAATCTAAACGTTTTGCGATTTCATTCCATACATCAATTTCAAATCCCTGCAATTCTCCGTCATCATTTGTCTCTGAGAAAAATGCATGTTCCCCAGTTGTGGAAATTTTAATTGTCTTTTTCTCTTCTTCCTTCTTCCCCTCATCGTTTGCCTTGCTTCCGCATCCGATAAGCATACCTGCTGTGACCGCCATACAAAGCACCACACTCAGTAGTCTTTTTTTCATTCCTCTTTCCTCTTCTTTCTCATATTTTCCTTTATAGCTTTTTAACGTTTGTTATTTTCAACAAAACATCCGAATTAATAATACCTTACCATTATGCATATCGTCCAATTGATTATTCTTATATATTTTGGCATTTATCGAAAATATCTATAGCTAATCATTTTAGTGCAAAAGCTAGTTGCATATTTAAACCAGTATTTCATATTCCACTATCAAATGCCAAACTCCTTTAGTAGTTCTTTCAAATACTTCTCATCCGTCATTGCTTTAATAGCTTCTTCTGAACGTCCCACCCGTTGCAACGCTTTCCCCAAAGCTAAAATTTGCTCTTCGGCCTGTTGTTTTCCCTTCTGCATTCCTATTTCTTCTCCTTGGATTCGCGCACTCTTCATCTGACTGTTATAGTCTCTGATATTCTTCTGTCTTGTCTCGTATTCTAATCGTTTCTGCCTATCCAGGCTCAGTCGTTCCAATTCTTCATATGCACATTGAATATACTCATTCCGTTCACTCATAGCCTTTAATTCCTCCCTGTTGCTTCCACCAAGGAATCTAATCCACTGGACGATCGGTTTTTCATCTGCCATTACCGGGGGTACTTTCGCAATCTCCAGGAAATGCAGCTCCAACAAATCGCTATACTGCTCTCCCGTAACCATATCACGCAATCCGATTTTGTGATAACAGTTCTCGTCATCCTTAAAATGATCATAAGCAAGAATACTTACATGGATGCATTTCTGAAGTTCATCATATCCCTTTCCTGATTCGATCTGATCGATATACATTTTCGACCAGTAAAACAGAATCCGGTTCACCCAGTATGTAAAAGGTTCTACCTGCATCTCCAGATCCATTTGTGTCCCATCGACAAGTTTGACTCGAACATCTAATATGCCATACTTATCTTCTTTAAATTCTTTCCTTAAAACAGTAGGCAACAATGTTGTCTTGCTAATCTCTTCTGGTGATACATCTAACAGTGCAGCTATCAGTCCCTGTCTCACCTTTTCATTCTGCATTATTTCTTTAAAGCAGAAATCTACCTTGGGAAGCATAATAAAATCATTCTGGTTCTCACATAATCCTATACTGTTCATACAATACTCCTCTCGCTGATACCTCTGTAGAAAGGAATATCTTTCTTTTATTTATCATATCACAAATGATTCATTTTGAAAATAGTATAGTATCCCAATTTCTACAGTTTTGTGTCTTTCTTTTGTTTTCATCCTGGAAATGTCGGAACATCTGACCTTGATGCCGGAAAATTTCTTGAAGTTACTTTGATTAAAATATACGACGTAATCTTTGTACACATACAATATCACGTGTACATAAGAATTGCAAGTTGTTTTTATGTAGAATTAAAGATTTTATTTTTAACATTTATTTTAAATATTACCATTTTTCGGTAATATAATAATCAAGCATGATTTTTGCCCTAACATCTTATATATAAATACCGCCGTATCTATGGTTAGTTTTCCACAAATACGGCGGTTTCTCATCCATTCTTCACAAGCAGCAGACCTCTTGCCGCTACTTATCTTTACAGCTCTACCTTCCGGATCCATCCTTCGATATCCCGGAACATTTTTTCTTCCTGCTCATCTTCACTGTGCAATCTTCCGATCTGATCTGCCATAAGCTGGTTATTATATTTCTGATCCTTTAACTGCTCCGGAATCTGACCTATCACATCCGGCTTCAGGGAATCTGAATATACAGCTACATCTACCACCATGCCACTGTCTACCTGGAACTGCATGTCTATCTGTCCCCAGTCGAATCGTTCGGATACTTCATACTGGAATTCAAATTCTCTTCCGTAGATCCACTCCCATGAAGAATATTTGTCATATAATGTATCTACTTCTTTCTGGCCAAGATCTGTCTCTTTGATTTCTTTGCTTTCGTATCCGTATACTTCTTCAAAGGTTTCACGAAGTGCTTTCTTAAGCGCATCAATTGTCAGCTCGGGATTATACTCTAACAGATTGGTCACTCTGGAACGTACCGATGCAATTCCCTTGGATTCCAGCTTTTTCTTCGATACATTTAAATATTTGTTCAGCTCATCCAATTTGACATTTACCATCAGTGTACCGTGATGATACCGGCGTCCTCTGTGCTCGTGAAATGCATTGCCGGAGAACTTCTTGCCATCCACCAGAATATCATTTCTTCCGGATGCCTCTGCATGAACGCCAAGCTTCTGTACCGCTTTCAGGATTACGTCTAACTGTTTTTTCAGATCGTAATTCTCTTTGCTTACCAGAAATGTAAAGTTCAGATTACCCAGATCGTGAAATACTGCACCACCCCCGGATAACCGCCTTGCGATCACTGCACCATCTTCTTCGATCCGGCTGATCTGACACTCTTTCCATGCATTCTGGTTTCGTCCGATTACAATTGTATGCTGGTTCTGCCAGAGGTAAAGAATCGCCTCATCCTCTCCACAATGGGAAAACAGATACTCTTCCATTGCCAGATTCTTATATGGATTCACTCCTGTACTTTCTATATAAGTAAGTTTATTAATCATGCTTGTTCTCTCCTATGCTGCCTTTTACTTGTCTACTTTCGGAAGTCCTGCAAATCCTACTGCCAGATCTTCATCAGTCGGGATATAGTCCGACATCTCACCGTCATTGTATTTACCATATGCTACCATATCAAAGTATCCTGTTCCGGTCAGACCAAATACGATAGTCTTCTCTTCTCCGGTCTCTTTGCACTTCAATGCTTCATCAATTGCCACCTTAATCGCATGACTGCTTTCCGGTGCAGGCAGGATACCTTCGACTCTTGCAAATCTCTCTGCCGCTTCGAATACGCTTGTCTGTTCTACTGATACAGCTTCCAGAAGTTTATCATCATAAAGCTGTGATACGATAGAACTCATGCCATGATAGCGAAGTCCGCCAGCATGATTCGGTGACGGGATAAATCCGCTGCCAAGCGTATACATTTTCGCCAGCGGGCATACCATTCCGGTATCACAGAAATCGTATGCGTATTTACCACGGGTAAGACTTGGACAGCTTGCCGGCTCTACTGCGATAATGCGGTAATCTGCCTCACCTCGCAGCTTCTCACCTACAAATGGTGAGATCAGTCCGCCAAGGTTAGATCCACCACCGGCACAGCCAATGATCATATCCGGTTTGATGCCGTATTTGTCTAATGCTGCTTTTGTCTCCAGACCGATCACTGTCTGATGGAGAAGTACCTGCGACAATACAGATCCCAACACGTAACGGTATCCTTCATGCGTAGTAGCATCTTCTACAGCTTCTGATATTGCACAGCCAAGACTTCCTGTTGTGCCTGGATGTGCTTCCAGAATCTTACGTCCTACAGCCGTTGTCTCAGATGGAGACGGTGTAACCTGCGCACCGTAAGTACGCATAACTTCACGTCGGAACGGCTTCTGTTCGTAAGAACATTTTACCATATAGACACGACAGTCCAAATCAAAATAAGAACAAGCCATGGAAAGCGCAGTTCCCCACTGTCCGGCTCCTGTCTCGGTAGTTACACCTTTCAATCCTTGCTTCTTTGCATAATATGCCTGCGCGATCGCAGAATTCAGCTTGTGACTTCCTGATGTGTTATTTCCCTCAAATTTGTAATAAATCTTCGCCGGCGTATCCAGCGCTTTTTCCAGACAATACGCACGAACCAATGGTGACGGACGGTACATCTTATAGAAATCCCGAATCTCCTGTGGAATATCGAAATACGGTGTCGTATCATCCAACTCCTGCTGTACCAGCTCTTTACAGAACACATGCTCCAGTTCTTCCGGCTTCATCGGCTCCAAGGTAGCTGGATTTAACAGTGGTGCCGGTTTATTCTTCATATCTGCACGCACATTGTACCACTGTGTTGGCATCTCACTCTCTTCCAGATAAATTTTGTAAGGGATCTTCTTATTTTCTGCCATCTTGTCTTCCTCCAATTCGTATTGATGTTATCTGGGTTCAAAACCCTGTTATTATTTTCTCCGGGTAATAAAACCCAGAATTTTATCACTGAATCCATAATAGATTGTGTCATAATCTGCACATTGAAGCTCTTTATTACGAAGCGTCTTTCTGCTCACTTTCAGCACTCCCTCTGCGAGTGTCTCCATATCGTCTCCCTGCTTTAATATAGAAGGAAATATGTAATATACCATAAAAAGACTGAGTTCTGATCGCGTCCTTCCATCCAGCTTACCACGTCTGTTACCACATTTTTTCTCTGCCGCATGCATCAGACGGATACCAACCGCCTCTGCCGCCGCTTCATGATTCTCTGTTTCCTTCATATAAGCACTCATTTCCTCAAAATAGTATCCGTATTCTGCCTGAAATGTTTCAAACTTTTCCTGATATGTCGTCCGTTTTAATCCCGTAATCATCTCTGTAATATTATCAAATATCTGTTCAATTCCCTGAAGCATCTATCGTCCTCCTGTCATTTTACTGCAAACACATACTTGTCCAGTCTGTCAAATGCTTCCTGCACTCTGCTCATTGGAAGTGCCAGATTCATCCGGATCGCACATGAACCATGAAACGGTCTTCCATCCTGCCATGCCACGCCCACATCCCAGCCGGCTTTCATCACTTCATCCAGTGTCTGCCCATTCGTCTCACACCATTCACTCAAATCCAGAAACAACATATAAGTTCCTTCCGGTCGGTTCACTTTCACACCTGGATAATTCTGCCAGATATGTTCACACGCATACTCCGTATTCTCTGTGAGTACCTTCCTGAGTTCCTCCACCCACTCTGCTCCTTCCGGCTGATAAGCTCCGATCAAAGCATGCATAGACAATACGTTCATCTCATTATACTGCGACTTGCTGGCTTTGTTCTGTACCAGATCCCTCAGAAATGGATTATAAATAATATGATAACTTCCGATCAGTCCTGCAAGATTGAACGTCTTGCTCGGCGCATAAAATGCGATCGTTCGATTTTTTGCATCCTCGCTCACAGATTGTGTCGGCGTATGCTTATGACCATTCAATGTCAGATCAGACCAAATCTCATCGGATATTACAATACACTGATTCTTCCGATATACTTCCATCGCTTTTTCAATCTCTTCTCGCTCCCACACGCGTCCACATGGATTGTGCGGACTGCAAAAGACCGCCACATGAATATGGTATCTGCGAAGCTTATCATCCATATCTTCATAATCCATCCGCATCACTCCATTTTCATCCTGCTTCAGCGGACTATGTATGATATTAAAACCATTCTCGGTAATACATCTGGTAAATCCCATATATGTCGGGCTGTGCAGCAGAATGCGGTCTCCCGGTGATGCAAATGCTGAGATCGCTGAGATCACACCACCAAGCACTCCATTTTCATAGCCGATATCCCGTACCTGCAGATCCTTCACACCGTTGCGTGTTCTCTGCCAGTCAATAATTGCCCGGTAATATTCTTTTGTCGGGCGATAATATCCAAACATCGGATGCTTTGCCCGTTCTATGATCGCTTCCTGAATCGTCGGTACAGTCGGAAAATTCATATCCGCTACCCACATCGGGATTACATCAAATCCTTCTTTCGGCCAATCAGGTGAAAAATGGTCTCCTCCTCCCAGTCCATCTAATGCCAGCGAATCCTTTCCATGCCGGTCGATCACTGTTGTAAAATCATATTTCAAAGCCTTTCCTCCTGCAATCTGTCTTTCACAAAACTCTACATTTACACATTTATGCTAACATTATACCAGTTTCCCCTGTTTACGCAAGCATATCACCGCAAGAGAATATATTTTTCTGACAATTCGCGCAGCACTTCCACAAACATTTGCCAAAAGCATCATTTCTGAAGATTTCCTTATGTCTTCATGAAAATTCTGTGACATCTATTGTGTCTTGCGCATACACATTTTAAAATAGATTGGAATAAGGGGGATTTATATAATGGCAAAGATAAAAGACAGACGTAAAAATCTAAAAAACGATACGCAGGATTTTTTTGATGATGATTTTGAAGTAATCTATGAAGATGATTTGGATGATCTTCTGAAAAACAGTTTTATAGAAGACGATAATGAGCCGGATGATTATTACTATGATGATGAATTTGATAACGACGATGACTACGATATTGACGATTATGATGAAGATGACTACGACAACAGACGCAACAATTCCAAGTCGTCCAAACGAAAGGATTCTAACAAGTCCAAGAAAAAGCACAGTCTTCCAAATGTCGTATCACCGGCTGCCAAAGCAGCCAAGACCGGTACTCGACTAATCTTTAAGATACTGAATATGATATTAAAAGCAGCTACCTTGATCCTGATTGCAGGGATCATCTGTCTACTGGCATCTACTTTTGGTAAAAATTGCAGTACATATGGTAATCCTCTGTTGATTACGGAAGAGAAGAATTATATATTAATGGCATATCTCGGCACCGCCGGAGTTCTCATTTTTTACGAAATCATTACCTTTTTCTGGGTACTGATGGGACGCGGCAAGCAAGGGCATAATGGGCAGAACCAAGATACCGGACGGGGATTATTCTCATTTCTCTTCATTGGTGTTACTTCTTTCCTGTCCTATATTCTATACAGCATGATCCCGGTATCTCCGGAAGCACTGGAAGGATTACAGGGCGGCCTGATGGTGTATGGAAGTCTCTGCCAGAAGCTGTTTCCGATCTGCATCGCAGGAGCGATCAGTTGCCTGATAAGAAGATTTGTAATACGATAGCACATAAAAAACGCAGTATGGAAAATCACTTCTCATACTGCGTTTTCTAGTGCGGATAACAGGACTTGAACCTGCACGTCGGTGACACCAGATCCTAAGTCTGGCGCGTCTGCCAATTCCGCCATATCCGCGTATACAATATAACTATTCAACACTCTGTACTCTTATTCAACAGAGCTAATAATAGAAAAATAAGCACACACCTATTATAGTGTGCGCTTTCTTTTAAGTGAGCGTGCGGGGATTCGAACCCCGGACAACTTGATTAAAAGTCAAGTGCTCTACCACCTGAGCTACACGCCCCTATTAAATAACTGGGCTAGTTGGATTCGAACCAACGAATGCAGGAGTCAAAGTCCTGTGCCTTACCGCTTGGCGATAGCCCATTAAAAGAAAAAAGGGTGGGTAGTGGGACTCGAACCCACGATCTTCGGAACCACAATCCGACGCGTTAACCAACTGCACTATACCCACCATATTCTATTAAGTCCATCTACCAGCTCATTACGCCAAGGTTCTGGGACTGACCCGTTCATCAAGTATGACCGTTTTGAACGTGTCAACGAGCCTGGGGGGATTCGAACCCTCGACCTACGGCTTAGAAGGCCGTTGCTCTATCCAGCTGAGCTACAGACTCACATTCTTAACCCTTTACGGATTAAGAAAGCGGGTGATGGGAATCGAACCCACGTATCCAGCTTGGAAGGCTGGTGTTCTACCATTGAACTACACCCGCATAAGTATCGGGGTGACAGGATTCGAACCTGCGACCTCCTGGTCCCAAACCAGGCGCTCTAGCCAAGCTGAGCCACACCCCGATGTTTTCTTTATGTTGCGTCATCTCCGTGACACAATATGTATTATAGGGCATGTTTTTCTAAATGTCAACACCTTTTTTAAGTTTTTTTATTTTTTATTTTTTCGGAGTTTTTCAAGGTAAACGCAGGCATCCTGCCCACATTCACCCCGATTCACATCACTGCTCTTACAGATACTTTATCTCAAAGGATGCCTTTCCCTCTTTGTCTAATGTCATTACCATGTAGCTCGGCTGTCTGCCGCTCTGTCTTGGATAGGTCATACTACCCGGATTCAACGTGATAAGGTCTTCCTCTTCCTCCAGATGCGGACGATGCGTATGGCCAAACATTACGATATCTGCGCCAAGTATCCGTGCTTCTTCCTTAATCTCTTCTGTATCGAAGCTTACGCCATATCGATGCCCATGCGTAATCCATACGTGATAGCTGCCGATTTCAAATTCTTCCTCTTCCGGCAGGTTACAGAGAAAATCATTATTCCCCGCAATCATATGTACCGGACATCCTGCCATCCGGATCACATCTGCCATCTGATGCTCAATGTCCCCCAGATGAATCAGCATATCCACCGGTCCTTCCTCTTCCAGTGCTGTCTGCAGATTACCCAGATATCTGTGGGTATCACTAACAATCAATATTTTCATATATACAGTCTGTCCCTTCTATTACTCAACCTGCTTAACCGCATTACGTGCTTCAATGACCGCACGCATTTTCCGAAGTCCTTCACCACGATGACTAAGTTCATTTTTCTTTTCCGGCGCAAGTTCTGCACTGGTACATCCATATTCCGGTAAATAAAAGATTGGATCATAACCAAATCCGTTCTCTCCTGCAATCTCGTGTCCGATAATGCCTTCCATCGTACCACGCACTGCTTCTGTACTCCCATCCGGAAATGCAGCCGCAATGGCACACACAAAGCGTGCTGTACGTTTCGCATCTTCTACGCCGTCCAATCGGTCCAGAAGTGCCTGATTTTTAATATCGTAAGAAGTATCTTTTCCCATATAACGTGCAGAATAGATACCAGGCTCTTTATTCAGATAATCAATCTCCAATCCGGAATCGTCTGCCATCACAATAGCATCTGCATATTCTGGCATCTGACGGGCAATCTTCGCAATCTCCGTTGCCTTGATCATCGCATTTTCCTCAAAAGTGCTTCCATCTTCTACCACATCAGCCTGGATCCCTGCCTCTTTCTGTGACAGAATCTCCATGCCAAGATCCGCAAGAATCATACGGATTTCGACCATTTTATGCACATTTCCCGTTGCAAATATTATCTTTCCCATAACTTTCTTTAACCATTCTTTCTATAATTATTATCTATTTTTCTTTCCGCTTCGGTGGCTTTGGCCCCAGGAACTGGTAATAATAAGTCTTCAACATGCCATTATAGATCTTACGGTTCTTATCCGCTTTTCGCCCAAAATACCGTTCCGCATCATCGTAGCTTGTAATCATATACGCAGACCAGGAATCAAGTCTTTTGAAGCTTTCTCCAAACGCACGGTACAGATCCGGCAGATCCTTCTTATCTTCCAGACGTTCTCCGTACGGCGGGTTCGTAATAATAAACCCATATTTCTTCGGATGATTCAGATCCTTTACATCCCTCTCCTGGAAATGGATCAGATGATCCACTCCAGCCTCTCTTGCATTTCTTCTGGCAATCTTGATTACAGAAGAATCCACATCGTATCCCTGAATGTCCACTTCTACATCATCACAGATCATATCATTGGCCTCATCGATCACATCATACCAATTCTTTTTAGCAATCAGATTATCCCATTTTTCAGACAAAAATGACCGATTCATACCCGGAGCAATATTAGCCGCCATCATAGCCGCTTCAATCGGAAATGTACCGCTTCCGCAAAACGGATCTACCAGAATACGGTCTTTTCTCCACGGTGTCAGCATGATCAGTGCTGCTGCCAGCGTCTCTGTAATCGGCGCTTTACCAGACACCTCGCGATATCCTCGCTTATGTAGTGAAATACCTGTGGTGTCGATTCCTACCGTTACGATATCCTTCATTAAAAATACGCGGACCGGATAAGACGCACCGTTCTCCGGGAACCACTCTACACAGTAACGTTCCTGCATTCTGCGCACCATGGCTTTTTTCATAATGGACTGAATATCCGACGTGCTGAACAGCTTACTCTTAACTGAAGCCGCTTTTGCCACCCAGAATTTGCCATTCTGTGGAATATAATCTTCCCACGGAAGTTCTTTTGTTTTATCAAATAACTCTTCAAATGTTACCGCCCGAAAGCTCCCCACCTTCAACAGAATACGCTCTGCTGTGCGCAGGAAAATATTGGCACGACAGATTGCATCCGCATCACCATAAAATGTCACTCTTCCGTCTTCCACTTCTGCGATCTCATAACCCAGATCCAGAATTTCTCTCTTTAATACCGCTTCCAACCCAAAATGGCAGGGAGCGATCAATTCCATTTTCTTCATATATTTCCTCATTTATGTATCACTATCTGGTTACTGTTATTACCTATTCATATTACTTGTAGCAGAGCATACTTGTCAAGAAAGCTGGCCGCTTATTTTCCCGCTTATTCCATATCCAATTTCCGCTCACAGCGTAAGAACCGGTGTGCTTCACACACCGGTTCCTTTCACATCTTACTATCTGTCGCTGTAATTCATACCATTTCTGTCTGACGAATTGCAATCGGACGCATTTCTGTTTGATGCATTTCTGTTGGATGCATTTTTGTTGGATGCATTCTTATTGGATGCGTTTCTGTTGGACGCATTGCGGTTTGATGCATTACGATCAGATGCATTTCTGTTTGATGCATTCTGATTTGAAGAATTCTGGTTATTTGCCATGACTTTTTCCTCCTAATCCTTAATGATTACAAGGCTTATTGTTGCCGTTTTTCGGCAGACTATACATCCATATCCGGAATATTACTTATTTTAAAAAAATCTTAATTTTTTCTTGCATTTTGCGACGCGCTATATTATACTAAATCATGTAGAAAGCAAGCCTTTCTACAACCCCTTATTAATTATTTATACTCCCCTCAAAAGACCGATGGCTCCCCCATCGGTCTTTTACTTTTCTATTCTTTTTTTCTCCTATTCTTTCAGCCTTCTGATAAAATTCACCAGCAGAATCACTACCAGAACCGGTATCACAATTGGCATTACCAACGAGATGATTCCTCCGATCACCGCCGCAACAATCAATACAATTCCAATAATCCCAAGTATCAGAAGCAGCTTCTGCCACCAGTTTCCAATCGTATAGCTATGAACATTATAAGAACTCTCCTGGCGTTCTGACGCTCTTCCGGCACTTCGATAGCTGCCACTGTAATCTTCTGTCACATTCTTCTGAGCGGACATATCAATCACAGACTGTGCAATCACCCATGGATCTCCCAGCTCGTCCAGTACCTCTTCTTCACTGCGACCTTTACGTATCTCGTCATCAATATAATTACTGTAATAATTTACATTATCACGCACCGCCGACGCATCCAGATCGTTCTCCAGTGCTTCCTGCAATTTTATCATGAATTCATTTTTCGTCATCATCGGGCTCTCCTTTTACTCATCCACTATCACGGCTTTAAAAACTATATTTATAATCATAACAAAAACCTTGCACTTAGAATACCATACCTGTCCATGGATTCCAAGCGCAAGGCTCTTAAGAAATTGTAATGTTTTTCTAAATTTTATACTTCAAACATCAGATCACCGTATGATGGCATTGGCCATGCTTCCTTATCCACGATCATCTCCAGCTTATCAACCGGTGCACGAAGTGCTTCCATAGCCGGGAATACTGTGAACTTGAAGAATTTAGCCTGTTCTTCGCCCTCTTCTTTGGTTGCTGCTTCATCCGTCACCTTGATCAGTGTTGCAAGTGCTTCTTTTGCTTCTTTAAGAAGCTCACTTACTTCTGCCAGTGCCTCTGCCTGTACGCTTGCATCTACACCTGCTGCTTTAACAGCAACAACCGTATCTGCCAGTGTCTTGGTGTACTTAATGATTGCCGGAATGATCTGCTTGCTTGCCATATCAATCATTGTCTTTGCTTCGATATTGATTACCTTCGCATAGTTCTCGTATTTGATCTCTACACGAGATCTGAGCTCAGCCTCTGTAAATACATGGAACTGTTCAAATACCTTGATCGTCTTCTCATCTTCCAGTGCCGGGATTGCTTCAACCATAGACTTGATATTCGGAAGTCCGCGCTTCTCAGCTTCTTCTACCCAGTTATCAGAATATCCATCACCATTGAAAATAATTTTCTTATGTTCAGTTGCATACTTCGTAATCAGTTCACTCAGTGCTTTATCAAAATCATCCGCCTTCTCCAGTACGTCACATGCCTCTGAAAATGCTTCTGCAACGATCGTGTTCAGCACGATATTCGGTGATGCAATAGAATCTCTTGATCCTACCATACGGAATTCGAATTTATTACCGGTAAATGCAAACGGTGATGTACGGTTACGGTCTGTAGCATCCTTAACAAGGTCAGGAAGTGTATCTACTCCTGTTTCCAGAACGCCGCCCTTTAAACTATGTGTTGCTGAGCCAGTCTCAATGATCTGCTCCAGCACGTCTTCAAGTTGTTCGCCAAGGAATACGGAAATAATTGCCGGTGGTGCTTCATTAGCTCCCAGTCTGTGATCATTACCCGGATCAGCTGCAGATTCACGAAGCAGTGCTGCGTGATCATCTACTGCTTTCAGAACACATGTAAGTACAAGCAGGAACTGCAGGTTCTCGTGAGGTGTCTTACCTGGATCCAACAGGTTCTTACCATCATCTGTAGTGATAGACCAGTTGTTGTGCTTGCCGGAGCCATTCACTCCTGCGAACGGTTTCTCATGAAGCAGACACTTCATACCGTGCTGGCACGCAACTCTCTTCAATGTCTGCATTACCAGATGGTTGTGGTCAACTGCCACATTACACTCTGCATAAATCGGCGCAAGCTCGTGCTGTGCAGGCGCTACTTCGTTGTGCTGTGTCTTAGCTGTTACGCCAACTCTCCAGAGTTCTTCATTGACATTCTTCATGAATCCTGCAATTCTCTGACGGATGGTTCCGAAATAATGATCATCCAGTTCCTGTCCTTTCGGAGGCATTGCTCCAAACAGTGTACGTCCTGTATAGATCAAGTCTTTTCTCTGCATGAATTTTTCAGCGTCTACAAGGAAGTACTCCTGCTCCGGTCCTACGGAAGGAATTACTTTCTTAGCCGTTGTATTGCCAAAGAGACGAAGAAGTCTCAGTGACTGTTCATTGATTGCCTGCATGGAACGAAGAAGTGGTGTCTTCTGATCCAGCGCCTCTCCTGTATAGGAGCAAAATGCTGTAGGAATACACAGTGTTGCGCCTGCTGCATCATGTCTTACAAACGCAGGTGATGTACAATCCCATGCTGTATATCCTCTTGCCTCAAATGTAGCACGAAGACCGCCTGATGGGAAAGAAGACGCATCCGGCTCACCCTTAATCAGTTCTTTACCGGAGAAATTCATAAGCACCTTTCCGTTCTCCATCGGTGCTGAAATAAATGAATCATGCTTCTCTGCTGTAACACCTGTCAATGGCTGGAACCAATGAGTGTAGTGAGTAGCTCCCTTCTCAATCGCCCACTCTTTCATCTCATGCGCAATGACATCAGCGGTAGCCAGATCCAATTCCTGACCCTCCTGGATCATTCTCTTAAGATCCTTGTACACTTTCTTAGGAAGTCGGCTCTGCATCACTGTATCGTTAAATACATCTTCACCAAATATTTCTGCTACGTTTATTACATCACTCATATTCTTGTTTCCTTTCCTTTCTTTGTCCAAACAGGAACCCTTGCCTCTTATAATATAGCAAACTTTCTGTTTACGCAAGTGCTTTATACCAAGAACGCCCGGCACTATGCACCGGCATTTTTATAAAAGCGAGCCCCGATGATCGCATGATATAAAAAGGCGCTCCAACCTTAGTCGGAACGCCTTCGTTCTTGTTATGCCTGTAAGTATATATCAATACTTTTTAAAATGCAAGCAAAAAATTATAACATTCTTGTGATTTAGGCTTTACCAGCACTTCCAAGTACGTTAGTGATCTTGTGAGCAACCATATCCTTAACAGCCTGACGAGCTGGTTTCAGATACTGACGTGGGTCAAAGTGATCTGGATGCTCTACGAAGTGCTTACGGATATTAGCTGTCATAGCAAGACGGATATCTGAGTCGATATTGATCTTGCATACTGACAGTTCAGCTGCGTGACGAAGCTCGTCCTCTGGAATACCAATAGCATCTGGCATATTTCCACCATACTGGTTAACCATCTTAACGAATTCCTGTGGTACTGAAGAAGAACCGTGCAGTACGATCGGGAATCCTGGCAGACGCTTTGTACACTCTTCCAGAACGTCAAAACGAAGCGGAGGTGGTACAAGGATACCATCAGCATTTCTTGTGCACTGAGAAGCTTTGAACTTGTATGCACCGTGTGATGTTCCGATAGCAATTGCAAGGGAATCACATCCTGTTCTTGTTACAAATTCTTCTACTTCTTCCGGACGTGTATAGCTTTCTTTACCATGCTCAACTACTACTTCATCCTCAACACCTGCAAGTGTTCCAAGTTCAGCCTCTACTACTACACCATGAGCATGAGCATATTCAACTACCTGCTTTGTAATAGCGATATTCTCTTCGAATGACTTAGAAGAAGCATCGATCATAACTGATGTAAATCCACCATCGATACAGTTCTTGCAAAGTTCAAAGCTATCACCGTGATCCAGGTGAAGAGCGATCGGAATCTCTGGATTCTCCTGAACTGCTGCCTCTACTAATTTAACAAGGTATGTGTGGTTAGCGTATGCACGAGCACCTTTAGATACCTGAAGGATAACCGGGCTCTTCAGCTCTCCGGCTGCCTCTGTAATACCCTGAACGATCTCCATGTTGTTAACATTGAAAGCACCGATTGCGTATCCGCCATCATAAGCCTTCTTAAACATTTCGGTTGTTGTTACCAATCCCATAACTTTTACCTTCTTTCCTTAAAATGTTCTTAGCTAATGTTTAATACGTGTACATTATAGCCTACTTCTTTTAAAAACTCAATATAAAAGTTTTATGTATGCAAAGGTGATTTCCTGCCTGAGCAATTCGTGCAAGCACGATTTCTGCATGACGGCTTATTGCAGAACAAAGAATGTGCCTTGGCACATTCTCGCGCCTGCGGCGGTCGCTTGCGACATCTACCTTGTCCGCCGCAGTGCGCATCCTCGTGGAGCGTTTTTTACTTTACAGGAAAGCAATTTCCTGTAAAGTAAAAAAACCTGATGACCATTTGATCATCAGGTTAATCAGTGACTCCGCGGGGAATCGAACCCCGGATTCCAGCGTGAGAGGCTAGCGTCTTGACCGCTTGACCACGGAGCCGTGTCACTTAACTCGTGCTCAATTAATATATCAAATATTAATTCAAAATGCAAGAGGAAAGTGAATTTTTTTTAATTTATTTTTCATCCTCCGACAATTCGTCGACATATTTAGATGGAACCATTAATTCCATAGCTTTATTCTGGTTCATAATCTCTACCATATCATGACTTCCACCGTATTCTCCATCGAGTGTCCACGGAATCTCTTCCAGCGACTCAAAGGTGATCTTCTTTGCTTTAAAAGAATACATATGCTTAGTATCTACCTGCTCAATCAGAAGTGCAGCGATGATCTCCTGCAGTTCAATTGGATTCTTCGGGCGGCGGATCAACGTTACTTCAAATACACCATCGTCAAACTTGACATTTTTACCGATCATATTACGGAATCCACCAACAGATCTGGAATTGGTCACCATACCATAAATAAATTCGTCCTCGATCACTTCATCATCATGCGTTATTCTGATCTTATAAGATGGTACATTAAAGAGACGTTTCGCGCCTTCCAACACATACGCAAGATGTCCCAGCACATTCTTAATCTCCTGCTTTGTCTCATAAGACACATCGGTAAACAGTCCAAACGCAGCAATATATACGAATACGTCATCATTAAACTGACCGATATCACATGGAAACGCACTTCCGTGTACCGCATTATCCGCTGCCGCCAGGAAATCTTTCGGAATCTTCAGGCTATTGGCAAAGTCATTGGTAGTTCCTGTTGGGATATATCCTACCGGAATCTTATGCTCGCGTTCCATCATGCCTGTTACTACCTCATCAATCGTTCCATCACCGCCGCTGCAGACGACCAGATCATAATCCTCTGTCATCTCTGTGATCTTACGATATGCATCCCTATATGCCTGCGTCGGATAGATTACGACTTCATATCCTGCTTTCACAAAAATATCCACAATCTCAGATAACTTCTGCTTCAAAAGTCCTTTCCCTGCATGTGGATTGTATACAAATAACATTCTCTTCATTACAAGTTTCCTCCTTCTGAATGTTCGATTCTATCCACTATAATTGTAATGCCTGCGGATTATTCCGTGCTTCGCACTCTCATAATCCGCCCACCATTCGCATATAATAAAAGGGTGCATCACATCGATACATCCCTTTTTGTCTATGTAGTATTATTCTGTCACCAGGAGCTTCTCTACACCCTGAATTGCATCTGCCTCATCATCGCCATCTGCAACTACCGTAAGTTCTTCTCCATTACCAAGCTGTAAACTCATCATGCCCATAATGCTCTTCGCATTAATCTTTTTATTCTCAACTTCAATGTACACTGTACTTGAATATTGATTGGCTTCCTGCACTAACAAAGCGATCGGTCTCGCTTCCAGACCGTCCCGCAGTTTCAGAGTAATCGGTTTTTTAATCATGTTGTCCCTCCCTGATTATCCCTTATCTTTTCTGCCATATCACTTAATTTCCTGAGGCGGTGATTCACGCCGGACTTGCCGACCGGTGTCTTAAGCAACGTCCCCAGTTCCTTTAGTGTCGCCTCTGGATATGCAAGACGTGTAAGGGCAACATCCTGTAATCCTTCCGGCAAATGTTCAAAGCCTATGGTGTCCCGGATAAACACGATATCCTCCATCTGCTTCACTGCAGCCGATACTGTCTTATTGATATTAGCTGTCTCGCAATTCACCTTACGATTCACTGAATTACGCATCTCCTTGAGAATGCGGACATTCTCAAGTTCCATCAACGCAACATACGCTTCCATGACATTCAACATATCCACAATGCCGGCTCCATCTTTTAAGTATACTACGTAATTCTTCTTGCGTCTGACAATCTTCGCCTCCATATCAAATCCGATCATCAACCCTTGTAAATAGTCTGCCATCTCTTCTGTATTACATACAATCTCAAAATGGTAAGACTTGCTCGGATCACTTATAGAACCCGCTGCCAGAAATGCCCCACGAAGATATGCTCGCTTACAGCATACCGCTTGCACTGACGCATTCAGAACTGCCTGTAACCCCTTACCCTGAGCAAGGAGATAGTAAATATTACTTCCTTTTTCCGGATTACTCCGAACAGAAGTATACGCAGAAACTTCACTCCCTATATTAAATGTTTTTTCCAGTAATGTAAAGTATTTTCTCGCCACAGCAACATTTTCCGTATGAATATGAACGATCTTCTCTCCCGTTTCATCGGTTTCTGTACGACCGCATATTGCTGTAATCGCCGCAAGTTCCGCCAGCATACAATGTCTTGCCGCCGGAATCTGCTCTGCCAGCTCTTCTTTCACCTTGCTCGAAAATGACATATCAACCTACCTTGCCTTTGTAATGGCATCTTTCTCTATATCTCTGTGTTCAATCTTCACACCGTAGTCACCTTCCGACTGTTCCAGTGCGCCATACAGCGCATTGGCTATCGTAACTGACCTGTGCTTGCCTCCGGTACATCCGATCGCAATAACCAGCTGTGTCTTACCTTCCGCTATATAATTCGGAATCAGGAAACTGATCATATCCGTCAGCTTACTTAAGAACTGACCGGTCTTCTCATTCTGCATAACATAGTCCTGCACTTCCTTATCATTACCGTTCTTCGGTCGGAGTTCTTCTATATAATAAGGGTTAGGCAGAAAACGTACATCAAAGACCAGATCTGCATCACTCGGAATACCATACTTGAATCCAAACGAAAGCACTGTAATGTACAGATTCTTGTACTGCTTATCTTCCACGAAAATGCTGGTGATCTCACGTTTCAGATCCCGTATCAACAGTCTGCTGGTATCCAGAATATAATCCGCCCGATTCCGCAATGGCACAAGTAACCGTCGTTCTTCGGCAATCCCCTGGTCCACGCGTCCGGTTCCTGACAGCGGATGACTTCTCCTGGTCTCTTTATAGCGCTTAATCAGTACATTATCCTTTGCATCCAGAAAAAGCACTTCATAAGCCACGTTCCTCTCATCCAGCTGATCCAGAGCTTCACCCAGATCACCAGCTCCATACCGACTTCGGATGTCCATCCCCAGAGCCACTTTATCAATAGAAGAATTCGGCATGGACAAAAGTTCTGTAAGCTTTGGCACCAATGATACCGGCAGATTATCCATGCAAAAATAACCCACATCTTCCAACATTTTCAATACGGAGCTTTTCCCCGCTCCCGACATTCCTGTAACGATAACAAATCTCATTCCTAAAACTCTCCCAGTCTCTTAACTTCCGGCTCCAGTGTCACACCAAACTGCTCCCTGACCTTTGCTGACACCTGCTTCATCATTTCATCCACCTGCGCAGCTGTCGCCTCACCTGCATTGATCACAAATCCACAGTGTTTCTCTGATACCATGGCATCGCCCACGCGAAATCCACGCAATCCTGCATCCTGCACAAGTTTTCCCGCAAAATATCCTTCCGGTCTCTTAAAGGTGCTTCCGGCACTTGGATATTCTAATGGCTGTTTAGTCACTCGCTTCTCTTTCAGTTCATTCATCAGTGTACGAATAGCTTCTTTCTCGCCTTCCTGCAGTTCAATTTCTGCACCAAGTACCGTATAGCCTTTCTTCGCAATGATGCTGGTACGATATCCAAGTTCCAGATCATCTTTCTCAATCACATGAATCTTATCATCCTCATCCAGTACTGTCACGCGCACCAGTACATCCTTCATCTCACCACCATAAGCACCCGCATTCATCACGCACGCGCCGCCAAGTGTACCTGGAATTCCTGCTGCAAATTCAAATCCGGTAAGTCCTGCTTCCAATGCTGCTCCTGCAATACGTGCCAGAGATGCTCCCGCTTGTGCACGAATCACATTTCCTTCTACCTCTACCTGACTCATTTCTTTATATAACTGTATGATCACACCTCGATAGCCCTGGTCGGATACCAGAAGATTGCTTCCGTTTCCTATTATATAATAAGGTGTCTGAAACTCTTTACAAATGCTGATCACCAGCTCTGCTTCTTCCCACGAAACAGGTATCACAAAATAATCGGCCGGACCTCCGATCCGAAATGTCGTATGCTTTTTCATTGGCTCATTTATGAGCACTCTGTCCGCCGGAACTGCCTCACATAATCTTTTATATAAAATCTCGTTCATTGCATTTACCCCGCTTTTTTATTCATTGTAAATCATACACTAAAAGGATTGCAATGTAAAGTAACGCCTGTCAAATCGCCACTTCTACACTTGCATTATTCCCAGAAATAAGGTATATTAATTCCAATGTTATGTACAGCAATGCTGTACAAATTTTAATCACAAGAAGGAGTGAACATATCATTGGACTCGAGTGACGTCATACAGTTGATTATATTGCTAGTATTACTTTTTCTCTCTGCATTTTTTTCATCCGCAGAGACCGCAATGACCACCGTCAACAGAATCCGAATCCGCAGCCTTGCTGATGATGGCAATGCGCGGGCAAAAACCTTACTAAAAATCACAGATGATCCGGCGAAGTTCTTAAGCGCCATCCTGATTGGCAACAACATTGTGAACCTGTCTGCCGCATCACTGACCACCTCCTTAGCTTATGGGTTGGGCGGTTCTATGGTAGCAATTGCCAGCGGTATCCTTACCCTGCTGATCCTGCTCTTCGGCGAGATTACACCAAAGACCATGGCCACGATACATTCCGAGAAGATTTCTCTTCTCTATGCCCCGGTCATCAGTATTTTTATCCGTCTGATGACTCCGGTAATCTTCATTGTCAATGGCCTGGCCAATATTATTCTTCGGATCATACACATTGATCCGAATGCCAACACAAACGTGATGACAGAGAATGACCTGCGTACGATCGTAGATGTCAGCCACGAAGACGGCGTGATCGAATCAGAAGAAAAGGAAATGATCAATAACGTATTCGACCTTGGCGATGCCAAAGCAAAGGATGTTATGGTGCCACGTGTACACGTGACATTTGCGGATGTGAACAGTACTTACGATGAACTGATCGATATATTCCGGGAAGACAAATTTACCCGTCTCCCGATCTTTGAGGACACCACCGATAACGTCATCGGCACGATCAATATGAAGGATCTGCTGTTATATGATAACAAAAAAGACTTTCATCTGCGGGACATCCTCAGAGAAGCATATTTCACTTACGAATATAAGAACATTTCCGAACTTCTCCTGGAAATGAGAGAATCTTCATTTAACATCGCCATCGTTCTGGATGAATATGGCGAGACTGCCGGACTGATCACCTTAGAAGATCTGCTGGAAGAGATTGTAGGTGAGATCCGAGATGAATATGATGATAATGAAGAAGACTTCATCCAAGAGATCGGACCACATGAATATCTGGTAGAAGGCTCTACAAATCTGGAAGAGATTAATGACCGCTTAGATCTTGACCTTTCTTCCGATGATTATGATTCCGTAGGTGGACTGATCATCGAGCATCTGGATCGTCTTCCGGAAGCAGGCGATGAAATCACTACCGAAGATGGCATCCGCATGATTGTCGAAAAATTAGATAAAAACCGAATCGAGCAAGTACACATGTATCTGCCGGAGCAAAAAAAAGACGAAGAAGCAGGCGAATAACGCCTGCTTCCTTTTCTTACTTCTCAATATTCTTCTCTTATTCCTGTGATTCTTCTTGATCATTTGTCAGATGGAATTTATCCAGTACATAGAAAATCAGGCTCAGGATCATGGCTACCACACATGCAAGTACCATACCTGTGAGCTGTACATCTCCAAAGTTCACAGCAATACCTGACAGACCCGTTACGAATACAACCGATGTCAGTGTCAAGTTACGCGAACGACCATAATTCACTTTGGAATCTACCAGAATACGGATACCGGATGCTCCGATCATACCATATAACAGGAACGAGATACCACCGATTACCGGTCCGGGAATTGTCTGGATCAGCATAGACAGCTTACCGACAAATGAGCAGATAATAGACAGCACTGCCGCACCTGCGATCACACGCACACTATACACCTTTGTTACCGCCATTACACCGATATTCTCACCATAAGTAGTGGTCGGCACAGAACCGATCAAACCTGAAAGCATGGTAGAAAAGTTATCTCCGAACAAAGATCTGTGAAGTCCCGGATCTTTCAACAGATCACGGCCAATGATCTTACCAGTGACAACCTGATGTCCGATATGCTCCGACGTAATAACCAGAAGTACCGGAAGTATCATCAGGATCGCGCCCAGATCAAACTTCGCCATCTGGAAATTTGGAATCGCAAACCATGGCGCTGCAACTACCTGCGAGAAATCCAGAATACCACAGCACAGCGCTGCAATATATCCTACGATAACTGCGATCAGGATCGGGATAACAGAAAGGAATCCACGGAATAATACGTTGCCAAATACTGCCACGCCAATCGTTACCATGAACACGATTACATTTTTCATATCGATCTTATCATCCAGAAGTCCTGCATTGCTGGCCGCAGAGCTTGAAAGCTCCAGTCCGATCAATGCTACTACCGGTCCCATCGCTGCCGGCGGAAGCACAACATCTACCCATTCTGTTCCACATTTGTAAATAATAAACGATAATACACATCCACAGAATCCTACAGCTACGAATCCTCCCAGTGCATACGAATATCCCATCTTGCTGATAACGATACCCGCCGGTGCCAGGAAAGCGAAGCTAGATCCCAGGTATGCCGGAGCCTTACCCTTTGTTACGGTCATAAAGATCAATGTACCCACACCATTCATAAACAGTACAATTGCCGGATTAATGCCGAACACAAACGGCACCAGTACGGATGCACCGAACATTGCAAACATATGCTGGATACTCAGTGGTACAAGCAAATTAAAAGGCACTTTATCCTCGACCTGGATAATTTTACGTTCTCCCATCTCATTTCCTCCTCATAAAAGTATCTCAATTTTTTATCTCTCCTATTGTAGCACATAACCCACTCTCTGCATATGGAAGATTTTCTGTACAGGAAATAAAATTATCTTCTTTTCTTCCACTATTGTTTCAAAAGAACAGTCTGATATCCGTCCCGTTTCAATCTCCGCTCCATCGCTACTGCCTGATTCATATCTGTATATCGTCCCACCTGCACTCTCGCATATGCGCCGGAATCATCAATATACGCCGGATAATCCTGCTCCAGTAGTTCACCCAGCAAACGCTCTGCGTACATACGGTTGCGAAATGCGCCTGCCTGTACCCGATATTCCGGCTCAGGCTTCAGATCAGGAGCGTGCTCTGTATCTGATCCAGGATCTGTTTCTGATTCAGATATAAGACTGTTATCCCTCAAGACATCCAATATTCCATCCGAAATTGCCAATGCAATGTCATTAAAATTCTCATCAAACAACCGATTATCCACATCCGAATTAATAAACCCTACTTCAATCAACACTGCCGGCATCTTTGTCCGTTTGAGCACCACAAGATTCGGTCGTGCCTTCACTCCAAGGTTCCGGAATCCTACTGCCTCAAGCTGCTGGTTGACCGATTCAGCAATCTCATATTTCAGTCCAGACAGATCATACACCAACGATTCCACTCCAAACGCTGTATTATCCGACGGAAAGGAATTGCGATGAATGGAAATAAAGAGATCTACTCCTGCTTCATTTGCTTCCATTGCTTTCTCATAAGGAGTTTCGTATACATCCGTTGTACGAGTATACTCCACATCAATTCCGTTATTCTGCAGATTCTCTCCCACTGCCAATGCAAGTCTGAGAGTATCATCCTTTTCCTGTCGTCCATTGTATACTGCACCCGGATCACGACCTCCATGACCGGCATCCATCATAATTGAATAAGCCATATTTACCATATCCTTTATATCCACTCTATATCAGAATATGCCACAACATCGGAAATGCTAAAAAGCCCGACTGTTCCTTCCGAAACAATCAGGCTTATGTACTGTAATCCTCTGGTTTATCACGAGATTCTTACTGATTATTTATCACCATGGATTTTTCTTTTCTCGATATCCATCAGCATGTTCACACGTCTCTCATGCTTTCCGCCCATGAATTCTGTATTCAGCCACTCATCTACGATCATCTTAGCTGTCTCGATACCGATAACTCTTGCTCCAAATGCAAGGATGTTGGTATTATTGTGCTGTCTGGAAAGTTTAGCTGTATATGGCTCGCTGCAGACAACTGCACGGATACCTTCTACTTTATTAGCAGCCAGAGAAATACCAACTCCTGTACCGCAGATCAGGATACCAAGATCCACATCACCATGCGCTACTGCTTCACCGACCTTTTCTCCATATACCGGATAGTCACAGCTCTCATTAGAGTCTGTTCCGTAATTAACTACTTCATACCCTTTCTCTTTCAGATATTCTGAAATCTCATTCTTCATATCTACTGCAGCATGATCATTTCCAATTCCTATTTTCATAATTTCCGTTCCCCTTTCTGGACTTCAAAGGTACTACGTAATACCTTTTCATTTTTCACTTCTTATATTATAATAAATATCGATCTTAATCAACAATTTATTCGAGGTATCTTATTATGATAAAATTAATTGCAAGCGATATTGATGGTACATTACTTACCAATCATGGACAGATCGTTCCGGAGCGGACTGCTGATTTAATTCGCCGTCTCATCGATAAGGGGATATATTTTACCGCCGCAAGTGGTCGGCAATACAGTAATCTCCGCCGAATGTTTGACCCCATCAGCGAGAATATCTGCTATGCTGCCGAAAATGGCTGCCTCTGCGCACACAAGAATGAAATCATCAGCAAAATGTATCTGCCACAGGATATCTGCATGGATATTATTGATGCAATCCACGATTTTCCTGATTGTTACGGCATGGTTTCCGGAGTAAATACAAGTTACATAGACACCGACAATCCGGAAATATATGATCTGATCAAAAACACAAATAAGTATAACGTTACAAAAGTGAAGGATCTCAAAACAGATGTCCCAGAGCCAATCCTGAAAATTGCCGTCTGCGACCCAAAGCATGGCACAACACGCATCGGACCACATTTCGGTAAACTATTCCACGGCGAAGTGCATGCTGTGACTGCCGGTCTGATCTGGGTAGACTTTGTTGGAGATAACGCCAACAAAGGTCTTGGATTAAAAGCCATTCTGGATTACCTGCATATCGATCCATCTGAGTGTATTGCATTCGGCGATCAGTTGAATGATATCGAAATGTTAAAAGTTGCAGGAACCAGCTATGCCATGTCCACCGGCATGCCCGAAGTACGTGCACTTGCCAACCATATCACAGACTGTGTGGATGACGTACTCGAAGAAATCCTTCGTACTCTTTAATCTATACATAAGGCCATAATTAATCAAACGTTTTGATTAACTATGGCCTCATTTTCCTTATTATGATCTATTTAAATTATTTAAGAACATGTGATGCAACTCCCCAGACTGCCAGAATAATGCCAATACCACGATAAAACTTCTGATGTTTCTCGGTTGTATTCGCATAAATATAGGAAGTCTTTGGACTAAATACCAATACGAATCCGAGTACCATAATCAGATTCATTAGTGCCTCTGTATAATCCATTCTCTATTCCTCCTCACAAGCCAATATCTTCTTGTATATATAACCAATGCCAACTGCGCCCAGCGTAATACCCGTCACCAGCTATCCGTGTACTAAAATGCACCAGCTCCCGGTATCTTCGGTTGATAACGCATATCCGATACCGTATATACGGTAATAAATGCCTTCGAATCAAGCTTGTTAATATAATTCATCAGTTTCTGATATTCATTCTTATCCACAATGGTAATGATCTCATGTCTCTTTTCCATGTTGTAGGCCCCGATCGACTCATAAATTGTTGCTCCACTGTGTAGTTCATGGAGAATAAATCTCCGTAGTTCTTCCTCATGTTTCGTAATGATGCAGACTCGCCGTTTCAGATTCTGGCCAAAGATAAAATGATCTACCACAATGCCATTAAAATATGTGCCAAGGATACTTAATACGACCGTCTTTTTATCATAGACCAATGCTGCCGAAAGCGCCACACACATTCCAGACAAAGACATTGCTCTGCCAAGTTCAATATGCAGATACTTATTCATAATCTTTGCCACAATATCCAGTCCGCCGGAAGATGCATTCATATTAAACAGAATGCTGAGTCCTACACTGACTACTAATACATAGCACAGCACATCCAACTCCTGACTGTTCGTCAGCGATTCGATATTCGGAAATATTCTCTCGAATATTCCGATAAACACTGGCAATGCAATACTGGTATAGACCGTTTTCATACCAAATTCTTTCCCGCAGGTAATAAATCCGATGAGCAATAATACCACATTCAGAATCATCGTAATTACCGACAACGGCAACGGTATAAAATTCGTAAGTATAATTCCAAGACCGGAAATGCTACTAACTGTTGTATGACTCGGTACCAAAAAAAAGTATACAGCTGCTGCAATAATTGCCACCGCTCCTGTTAACGCAAAGACTTCCCCAATTACGCCTTTATATGTGAGTTTTTTCTTCATTTCCCCATTCCATCCTATCATAACATTTGATATATATTATACCGTATGGGAATCATCTCGTACAACAATTAGTTATCCGAATTTGTCTTTGAATCTTTAGCAGAATCCTCTCCAGACGATGACATCTCTCCCGCACTCTCAATCTGCGCTTCCAGACTGGCGTTCTTCTCCCTTAATTCAGCCATCTTACTGTTCAGTTCCATATTCTCTGAATACACTTCTTTGTAAGTACTACGCAGCATATGTAACTGGCTCACAGATATCACAAGCAGTACAGCAAGAACCACGATTGCAATATTCTTCCAACCAATCTTAGCAATCTTTTCCTTCATAGTTCAAACCTCCCATGCCTCACTCTCTATTGTGTAGAATATTATAGTGCAGATTATCAGGAATGCCAAGTGCATTTTACTGATTTAACAAGGCTTTATGTTCGAAATATATATTCTGCCACTAGCATTTCAATTTTACCTTTTACACTTTTCTAAATCCAACCGCTTAGGCACTATATAAATTATATATAGGATAATCTTTCATTTCCTGTTGTTCACTTTCCGACATCTGTTCGTATATTTTTTTGCTTCTATCTTATTTTCTAAAAGTACTTCCCTACCAAAATTTTCCATATTATTTTCACACTTCATTTTTATCAAAAAATTAATTCCCTCTTTTTCCAATATCCCCAATCGTTTTTTTATTTGCATTCTATTAATTGTATATATATTTTTTTCACCAAATCTATCTGATAGATCTTTAAATAATTTTTCTGCAATCCTTAAGAAATTCTGATCATGCCTAGCATCATTATCGTATGCATGAATCAAATTAAGACCTGCCTTATTCATCATCTCTTCAGTCTCGTCATTAATATCTGCATCAGCAATTTGTTTTTCAAAAGATTCTATATCGTATTTATAAAGCTTTTTCATCATATTTCCGTCTAAATGAGCAAATTTTGGAATTTGATATTGTTTTCCATTTTGACCTTCCATAAATACTTCATATTTGTCTGTGTAGATTGCATTAACTATATCATTTTCCCCACCTATATCATTTTTAAATATAACAATCGGTACATATTTCTCATCCATTACTAATTTGAAAGATTCGGCACTTTCTATAAGAGAATTCCCTGGCTCATTCTTTTTTAAGGAAATAAGTCTTACAAATTGTCTCATTAATTCCTCCGGGATTTCATTAAACGGCCTTAAATATTCTACTCCAATTTTCGACAACATTTCTTCTATTTCTATATAAAACTTTAAATCTTCACATGCTTCTTTAGGAATTTTTAGATTTGTATATGGAAATTTACATTCTCCAATTTCAATTTGATTATTTTCCAACAAAGCCAATAAAAACTTTGCGTCATTTTTTATTATTTTCAAATCTGTTTTTGGCTTAAACGTAAAGCGATATTCACTCATATCAATTTTCAAATTATCACTTGGATATATTATTCTTTCCCCACTCGCTCCAAGTTGAATTCTATATGATTCATAGTATATGCATCCACCAACTCCCAATGGTTGTTCGATTTTTTTCATTATAAAATTAATTTTTCCACCTTCCCACTCTATTGGAATAACAAAAGATGTTCCATCTACTTTAGTGTAAAAACTCACATCACCTGAATTAAATCTCTTCAGAAAATCAATCTCATTTTTCGCGCCAACAACAGATGCTGTTATTGTTTTTATTTTTGACATATCTGCTCTTTTTATTGCATTTTGAACGAGTTGTTCATGTCCAAATCCTTGCTTTTTACTTTCATTACTAAATTGCTTTATAATACAATAAAAAATATCTGCTTGCTTTTCCAGTTTAGTAAATGGTATATTAATGAACTCTTTGTTTTTTCTCTTTTCTGCCTGCTCTAAATAATATTTCAATTTCGTTGGAAATAATGAATTATAAAAGATTTCTTTCTTCTTTCCATCTTCGGACATAAATATTTCGAAATACATTACACCTCTATCCCTAAAATATACCCTCAAATCTGCTATTGACACACTATACGTTATACCCGTTTTGTTAATATATTTTTTATCTCGATCTACATGTCCTTTTATTTGAACAGGTACTTTATCGTCAAAATTTTCTTTATCTTGTTTTCCGTTCTGCTTTTTATAAATCCATATATATCCATCCCAACTCATTTCCTTGTCCATGGAATTAAATTGACATAACATTGTCTGATGATCATTAACAATATCAGAAAGTGCACTTATTGCACGATCTTCTATTTTTGTATTAGAAACCAATCTATATGCACTCCTTTCAATTTGCATCGGATAAGAACTACTCGCTACTATTACAATTTCTTCGCATATTCATAGATATGTTTTAACATTCCACTCCTACTTTCCACGTCAAATTCAGTTTGCATTTTATCACCAAATCTCATATATGTATTGAATCCAAGCATATATACCGCCATTGCCATAGACAACTCAGCGTTTTCATCACCATATAATGATGCTACTTTTCTCAATTCATCGATAACTGTATCATGTGGTACTTCAACACCACCTTCTTCATTTACAACAGATTTGATTACCTCCGGCAATGCCATACACATCTTATAAAATGCATCTTCTTCACCAGTGAGAATTGCATAGAACTGATCCATACTCACACGGCGAATCAATCTATGCTGTACATTTTTCCCATCGACTTTTGTTGACCATTTTATATTCTGTGATTTCTTTGCAATTGCTTCAACCAACAGACACGCACAATCATCATCTTCCAGAATCTGACCTTGCATTTTTATATATGTTTTTGCGGAGGATGCAGAATTCATAGTGTTGTGTTTGTTCTTCATTTCCACGTATATTGTATGTACAATATCTCCATCTGGCATTTCTATTCCATCTGGATTTCTATAAATAACATCCCATCCTGCCTGCGGAACTTCACATCCTTTGAAATAAGAAAAAATATTCTGATGGAAATATCCTATATCATTATTATTAGACTTATCTCTCTGACGGAAAATTTCGTTATTCACAATTTCTTCCCAACTCGTACGATACACCGACTTATCAAAGATCAGTTTAATCGGATCGATCAAATTGCTGTTAAAACGTTTCAAGTCATATGATTCCAATTTTTCTCCATATTTCATAATAGTTGCACGTACATGATTCTTGAAATCTTCTTCTGATATAAAATCCAAATCCCATGCCATTTTCTTTACCCCCTCTAATGATTTGTGTATTTCTAATCCAATTTCACATGCCAAATTCACCGGAACCGCATTCCCAACCTGCTTATACTGAGACTGAATACTTCCACAGAACTGCCATTCATCTGGAAACGTTTGACATCTTGCATTCTCTCGTACAGTAAAAGGCCGTGCTTCCAATGGATGACATCTTTCTGTCTGCTTTTGTGAAGGTGATGTCAGTACTGTCAACGAAGGTTCATCTAAACTCATTCGTCTCAAAATTCCTGTTCTTCCTCCTCCCATATCCCAACAGCTTTTCATATATGCCTTTGCAATATCAGGATCAATATCTCTCCAATATCCGCCTGGCGGAACCAATTCAAATATTTTTTTCTTATTTTCTCCATATGGCACCCCTGGACCATCTGGGCAGTCTAACAAAACATCTCTTAAAACAGGCTTATACTCATGCTCCTTGGGGAAGGAAAAAGAAATTTTTTCTACCAAGTCATTTCTAATTCCAATAGTAATTAATCTTTCTCTTTTCTGAGGCGCCCCATAATTCCATGCATTTAAAACTTTTTTCTGTATTGTATAGCCTGCCTGCTCAAAGATATCTGTAATTGTTGTATACGTTCTTCCTTTATCATGTGTTAGCAAACCTCTCACATTCTCAAACAAGAACATTTTAGGTTGTAATTTTTGCAAAAAAGTTGCGTAATGATAAAAAAGTGTTCCTCTTGCATCCTCAAGTCCAAGTCTCTTTCCTGCATAGGAAAAAGATTGACAAGGTGCTCCTCCAGATAGCAAATCCAGTTCTCCTTTTTTTATTCCAAAATAACTTTCCAGATCCAAACAAGATATGTTCGCTATATCATCATGAATAACCTTCCATTTTGGTCTATTGGTCTTCAATGATTCTGCAGCATCTTTATCAAACTCTACCAACCCTAATGGTTCAAATCCCGCTTTTTCTATTCCTAATGCCAACCCGCCTGCGCCAGCAAATAATTCTATGGTTGTAAAAATAGTATCATCTATTTTTTTATCTATATTTAAATCGCATAATTTATCATAACAGCTTGTCATGAGACTTCCTCCAAATTTCAATTACGTACCTTTTTATTTTATCATATCAAAAATAATGCAACAAGCTTTTCGCTCTCTATAACTCTAGCTATAAATCTATCTTCTCATATTCTTCTCTCTATTTTCGATTCAATTTCATCTATAAGTTTATGATTTATAAATACAAGAAAACCCCGGAATCATATGATTCCGGGGCAACTTACAATTCAATATTTGAATTAATCAAAGATTACTCGATGATTGTAGCAACACGTCCTGATCCTACAGTACGTCCACCTTCACGATACTTTAATCCCGTTTTACCTCATATTTTTTATGGTTTTCTCTCCAAAATACAGTGAAAAACGGCTGAATTGCACCACCTATTTTGATTTGCCTGATTTCTTGGCACCGTTTTGGCACCGGAGAATACTCAAACCGATTTTCTTCTGTAGATACTAGATACTTCTCTACCAACTTTATATTGCACCGGTAATTTTTAACTGTTATAATCGAAACATGGGTGCTACCATAACGGTAGGCGGTTAGTCCTTCTCCAGAGGGACTGTGACCCTCTGATTACATAGAAACCTGTAAAGGAATCCATTGGAAAGGAGGGCTAAGCCAATGAGTATTATTGACTTCATAGCAGTAGTGAGCTTCGGCTTAACCTGCTTTAGTATCGGATATACATTAGGCAAAGATAATCATAAAACACAAAAATAACCGCCCTGGTCTGGTAAACTAAGCGGTTATCTTTGATGATATTCTAAATAGTAAAACGGACTAACCGTCTATCGGTAGCACTCTTTTTCTATAATCATATTAGCACGCGTCTGTGGAAATGTCAAAAATTTTCTTCTTTCTCAACTATATCTATTTCCATACATTTTTACAACCTATTTCAAGTGTTCCTCAAAAATTAATTCGAGTTCCTTATTCCCTCTCAAGAATTCATACTCTTTCTTATTTTCAATTTCCGAATACAATTCACGAACAAAATTTTTTCCAACTCCCGAAAAGGCTTTTCCCTGTGCAGTATCTTCATACCTGTAATACAAAGGGGATTGTGTCATATTCCAAGGCTTCTGTGATTCACTTAATAATTGCTTAATTAACTGAACACATTTTTCTACATCTTTTCGATATCCAGCAATCAGCAGATATGGCACTGTGTTGCCGTAATTCCATAGTCCAAACAACGATATCATGTGATCTGTAATCTCAGCAATTCTCTCTGCTTTATCATGATTTTCTGTTTCTTCTTCCATTTCAATTAACTTATACAAGTAGCTTTGAATATTGACAACTGCCTGTAGCAGTTTCCCTTCCAGGAATAACGCAGCAGTGTCTGTTCCTTCCTGATGTGCTAATACACTTGTTTTCATAATCGTTGCATCAATTACAGTATCAGGAATTTTTTTCAAAAGGGCATTTGCTTCTTCATATTTCTCCATTTGGACATATTTTGTTGCAAGTATAAAAACGCTTGAATTTCTCACTCTTTCATCCTGACTGTCTGCTGTTCGTTCCAGCCACTCAATAATAGCTGTATTATATTCCATTCGTTCTTCGCCATTAAGATCTGACAAAGTCAAAGATCCGTTCAGAACGGTTGCGATCGTATATATTAATAAGTCGCAATGAGGATACTCCTGTATTTTACGAGATGCCATCTCGAAAGCCTCTGTAAAGCTGTCCAATGAAACTTCCGAAAGTTCATTCACAAATTGTCCAATCTCTTTTTCGGTCAATTCTTCACGAAACGAAAACAATTCATTCATATCAATTTTCAATAATCGTGCCAAAGCTGGAAGTAATGAGATATCCGGATATGTATTTCCCTTTTCCCATTTATTTACCGCAGGAGTAGAAACACCCAGATAATTTGCCACCTGTTCTTGTGTTAATCCCTCAGTTTTTCGATAGTTTTTTATCTGCTCACCAATACGCATTGTTCACACCTCCTGTCCTTATTTCCATTATAGCGTTCCCAATACATGTTTACAATTGAGCCTTTGTTTACTTATTACTTTCTTTTTTTAACTTTCAATTAATTTTCTCTAATATTTATATCATCAGCAACAAACTGCCCACAAATTTAAGAACGGGCTACTAACCCTCAAACGACAGTGCATTACATTGCATCAGCTAAACCAACCTTGTTATCCTGAATCACCACTCCTTCATCTTCGCTTCATGCCTATTTTTCATAATTTGCAACTGGTATATAATGACAGGGATTAGAAAAATCACAGCAACTATGCCTAAAATAACAGACCGATTTACGGTAGCAAATGCCACGAGCATAAGCATTAATAAAAGCCAGGGATTTCGCAAATTACTGTAATAATTTGCCCTATCTTCATAGGACGTATGAAGTTCAAAAGGTTTTCCATCATTTTCTTTTTCTACAATCAGCAATTCCCTGTTAAATGTTGTAGTGTTTGTTGCAATACGACCGCCAATTTCAGCCCACGGACGCCAGCGAACTTTACCAACAGAATAATTAAGATTGATATTTTTATAGAATACGGAATATCCCATTTCTTCCAAGAAATCATGGTAATCTTCAGCATTAGCTTTTGATTTTTGTCCTATAAACTCCACGCAATATTGAACTTGACCTGGCTTACATTTTTCAAATTCATAGAGTAATTTTCCCGTTCGAATAAGGCGATAACCTTTTTCAGCCATCTTATTCAGCCAGTTTTTCTGTACCGTCAATAGCCCGCCAAAAAAACGATAACACTTTTTGCTCATAATGTACCTCCTACAATTCCGCTTGCAATACCTACAAGTTCACGAAGTCTGATAAGTTCTTTTTCAGCTATCTCCTTTCCTTTTACAGTGATAAGATACTCTTTTTTTCTACCTTCACTATCTCCGAAAAGCTCAATCCATCCCTTTTCCTGCATTGAATTTAATGCACCATATAAAGTGCCTGCTCCCAATGAAAGCCGCCCACCTGTTTTTTCTTCAATGAACTGCATGACAGCATATCCGTGTTTAGGTGAGTAGAGTGAAAGCAAAATATAGAATGTCACTTCTGTGAGTGCACCACTTTTCACATTATCCCTCATAGCATCCCCTCCTTATTACGGTTACTGTAATAACTATATCAGTAACCGTAATAAAAATCAAGAGATGTGAAATAAATCTTAATAAGCCGGATAGTATTATGCTTTTCCTGTTCAGTCCTTTACAAACAATACTTATATATAAAGTATTTCTCTCAACACCATTTCTTCTGCACTAGCTTTTATATTATTCATCAGTCTAACCCACTTCGTCCGATTCTGTACCTTTAATTCTTCAGTTACGCCCTGTTTTTCTGCCATCTGTTCCATAAGCATTTCCACCTGCTCTCTGCTCTCCTGATCAATCTGATTCAGGTGTTCCGTCAGCTTTCCAGTCAACAACAAATATTGATATTTTGCTAATCTGTGTTCCTTCAGAAACTGTTTCCTCAGCATTCCATATTTCCCATATATCGGTTCTTCTTCATTCAATACCAAATCCGGCAAATAATAATCTCCATGCAAAGTATAGCTTAATCCGTTCTTTTCATCATAAATGTGTGTTTCCATAATCTTATCTCTCCATTTCTCTGTTTTTTGATTTAGTTTTCTTACGCTGCTGATTCTCCATCTCGCTTTTTTTCATTCCCCATGCCAATCTTTCATGAATATTTCCCTTCGGCATTTGTTCCATCCGTCGCTTTTCTTCCAGGACTTTCTCGTTTTGAATATCCTGCTGTACTGCTGTATCTCCAGTTTCTATTCCAAGAACACGCACAACACGATCATACCTATCAGAAACACCTTGTAATATATCTTTTTCTTCCGACAATTTCTGATTATCTTTACGTATATCATCCAGTTCTCTCTGAATAGCATTATATTTTTGTTTCACCTTTTGATATTTTCTCTTCCAACCTTCCACCTCTTTCGTGAGTTCTTTAACCTGAGCCGCCATTACAGCAACCTTATTCTTTATTTGAAGAAACAGTGGTTTAATTTTTTTATCTCGATAGGTTACTGCCCGTTCTAGCGTGCCCGCCTCCGGCAGTAACATTTTAACCGTTCCATATTCTTTGATTTCTTTGCTCACACTATCCATAATCGGTTGTAGCTGTTCTCTGCGATCTTCCAGGCTTTTTAGTTCTTTTTCTGCGCTCCCTGCCTTTTGTTCTGCTTCTTGCTTCGCCTTGATTGCCTGTTCCTTATCGTCTTTTAAATTCTGGATATCTGCTCTGGATTCTGCAATTTGTGCTGTTAATTCTTCTTTTTCAGCAGTTAGATGCTCTTTCTCCTGCTCCAATTCCTGTACTTCCTTTTTCCGTTCTTTTTTCTTGAAGTTATAGACATCCAGATGTTCCTCATGAGTACCTTTCTGTTCCCATTCAATTCCATACTGCTTTGCAGTCTCTGCCAGAACTTCTTTTTCATGATTTATCCACTGATTCAGTTCCGTATCATGCTTATTTCCACCTTGAAATCCAAGACTTTTTAATGCCTGTTTCAGTGAAACTCTGGTATCCATTCCTTTTCCTTTCCAACCCGTCACATAAGGAATAAAGTCAATATGGAGATGTGGAGTAGCCTCATCCTGATGCAGATAGCAACTAAATACCCGAAGTGTCGGATTCCGTTTCTGGAAATCTTTTACATACTCATCCAGTACGTTTACAGCCAGATCTCCTGCTTCTGTTCCAACAGCCATATCTTCTCGGTTTCCAATCTGGAAAATCACTTCATGGAACAACTTTTCCTGTTTTCCTTGGCGAATCTTTTCATAATAATTTGTAATCTGCCGATCTTTTCTTTTCCCGACATTATACCGTTCTACAGCTTCATCAAACAGCTCTTTATAGACTTCTTTCAGATTCTCATTCCGGTAACAAATATTTAATTGCACTCTGTCTGAATCAACATTTTCTGCTATAAAATCTCGTCTGTTATGAGCCAGAGACCCTGTCCCGATCATACCACTGATTGTTCGTTTCATCGTCATATTCCTCACCCCGCTTTCTAAAACCAGTGCCAGACATGGCACATAAATTTGTATCTTTGCCAGCTATAGTATAAAAAGAAATATTCGCCGGATACGGCGGTTTTGTTACTTTTGTCAAAAGTAACGCAAAAGCACTTTCGACAGCCGTACCGTCCATCAAAAGTACCCTTGCGCCCTCCGGGGGTACAGAGACCTTTACTCCGGTATCCTTGCCCGAATATATTCCAAATCACCACAATACGGTGTCCCTACAAGATACCATTCTCTTGCAGGATTCATTTCCATTCTGGTCTGAACCCATTCATCATCAAGCAACACTTCCAGGCATTCTCCACAGTGAAATCCTGTATCAATCCATAGATCTGATGATAATAATCCATATCTTTTGTTATGACTGTTATATCCTAATCTTCCTTCTCTCATTGTGCCAATCTCCTTTCATCTACCGTTTCCGCAGGGGTGCCCTGAATCAGGGCTCCCTTTTGAAAATTCTCTTCTACGCCAGTCAACTCCCGACTACACCTTACCAACATTCTCCTTGTCTGCTATCTACAGGTGCGTGACACGCTCCTGTAATAAAGTGTTCAGAAAGAACCTTTACCATCGAAAGTTCTCCGGTATTCCCCGTCTGTCCAGATATTCCTGCCGGAACTTTTCTCTTTCTTCTTCCGTTGGTGCTGTTTTGGATTTGCTGTATACTTCACGATTCACCATTGCATCCAGTTTTTTCTCCAATCCCAACCGGATTATTTCTTCGCCATCGTAGTTATCCATCAAAAAATATTGCAAGAGCTGAAAGAATAACTCGTATGGAATCTGTACACTTTTATTTTGCATCTGTTCTCCTTTCAAGATAGCAAGATTCCCTCTTCTTAAGAAATGGTAATCTTGCCATCTTCCATTTTTATTCTGGCAACATCCAATACCATTGCTTTCCACGTTTTACGGAATCAATTTCAAGTTCCCGTTTGGCGTTCCATAGCGTTTTACTTTTGATTCCTCTGGCTTCTGCTTCTTCTGCAATTTTCTTCTGAGTCATTCCTCCATTTGCCAGTATCTCAAGGAGAAATTCTTTTGCTTTCCGACTTTTCTGTCCCCTTCCGTCTCCATTAAGAAGTTCATCGGCACTGATATCATATTCTCCAATCCATTCAAACCCATTATTCTTATCCAGTCTGAATGCAATGGACGTTCCTTCCGGTGCAAGAGAACTCTTCGTATGACATACCACTCTTACTTCCGGTTCATCTTTCACTCGCCCGACAATCAGAACACTTCTTGCAGCAGCCTGAAAATCAATGGATCCAAGTCCTCGATAAGAAGATTTGCCGTTGCTGTTTTTGTTCATATGACCGATTAAAATGACTGCACAGTGATATTTTTCTGACAGCACTGCGATACGCTTCATCAGTGGTCTGATCTCATTTGCCCTGTGCATATCTACGTCCGCTCCCAGAAAGCCCTGTATCGGATCAAGAACAACCATTTTTGCTTTTGTCTGCACGATTGCTTCTTCCAATCTGACATCTGCCATTGTCAGTGGCTGGTCACTGTCATCAATCACCAGCACCTTTGAACAATCTGCACCTGCAGCAAGTAATCTGGGTTTGATAGTATCTCCAAGTCCATCTTCTGCTGTCTGATAGATTACATTTACAGGTGACACAGAAGACTGTTCCTGCATATTATCTTCAGCATCTAAATCTTCATTCTCACTATCGACTTCATCACTTCGTTTTTCTTTTGTTTTCGTTGTATCAGTAACAGGAAGAATCGGCTCTCCTCTGGTCAGTTTTGCAATAATCTGAAGTACCATCGTTGTCTTGCCTTCTCCTGGATCTCCCTGTATAATGGTCACTTTTCCATAAGGAATAAACGGATAAAGCAGCCATTCTACCTGTTCCACCTCTACTGAATCCATATTGATCAGTTTCAGTTTTGGTTCTATTCTACAATTCTCAATTTTATTTTTTTCATTCATATTCATTCCATCATCTCCTCTTGCCCTTCCGGGCAAGTCTCTGATAAACAGATATTCGGGAATTGTCGTATTTCCCGATTCGTGATATACTGAATCTGCCAAGATGGTATATCAGTGAATCTGATTATCAGAGAACTTGCTCAGATTATTTATCTGGGCTTTTTCTTTTGCCTTTTCAACATTCATCTCTTTCTTCTCCCAATCCGGTAACAGCATTTCCATTTTCATTATCCAGAAGATTTGCAATCTTTCTCTGCTGATTTGGATAAAGATGTCCATAAGTGTTCAATGTGATACGAATATCTTTATGACCTAATCTGTCCCGAATCAATAACGGTTCCACACCTTTCTCAATAAGATAAGCCACATGGCTGTGCCTGATATCATGCACTCGAATTTTCTTCACTCCTGCCAGCTCAATCTGCCGTTTCATCTTATGCTGTACCGCTTCCTGAACAACCGGAAATAATCTTTCTGTATCCGGCATTCCGTAATGACCATCTACAAATTCCTTAATTTCCTCTTTCAGAAATTCCGGAATTTCGATTGTCCGAAAGGACTGTTTTGTTTTCGGTTCTGTGATAATATCCTGCATTCCTGTCCGGTAATAAGTCTTATTGATACTAAGCCGATTCTTTTCAAAATTGATATCAGCTTTTGTAATCGCAAGCAGCTCCCCGATCCTGCATCCAGTCCAGAACAACATCTCAAACATAAGATAATATCTTGTTCCCGTCTCCATTGTCTGTATAAACTGTTTGTACTCGTCCAGTGTCCAGAAGTTCAAACTTCTCGAATCTGAATTTCCCATTCGTTTCACTTTCTTGCATGGATTAATCGGCAGATCATAGATTTTAGCTGCATGTGTAAACAGGCTGGTCAACTGATTCTGTATCATTCTCAAATAAGAATCTGAATATCCTTTCTTCTGTATTTCATTCTGCCACTGAATAATCTGCGAAGCCTTGATCTCACTCATCATCTGATTTCCAAAATATGGAACTATATGCTGTTGCATCATATATCTTTTATTTTTGATTGTTCGATCTTTCAGATCATTTTGTTTGTCTGAAAAATAAATCTCAATAAAATCGCTCAGCTTCATATCCATACTTCGCTCATTGCTCAACTTTTTGCTTCGTTCAAACTCCAATGCTTCTCGCTTTGTTTCAAATCCACGCTTTCTGCGTTTTTTCTTCTCACCCATGACATTTGTCTCAAACCACTGGGCTGTCCATTTTTTTGTGTCTTTTTCTCTGTAAGCCATATTGATCCTCCCTAATTTCCTGCTATTTCATAGCCATACATCTTTTTTGCCCAAAACGCCTTTGGTATTCTTCCAGCCATCGTAATATATCCCTGTGCAGATAATTCTTTATTCATAGCTTTCACCAGTTTATAGGCATGAGATTTTGAGCAGTTTAATTCCTGTGCCACTTCATCAGCACTCATCATATAATTGTAACTTGCCATATTGCCTCCTCCTTTCCTCTCCAGATATAGAATACGTTTACTGTATTTCTATATCTGTACGATTTTCGTAAATTGATAATATCATGTATTTCTATCGTTGTCAATATTTCGTAAACACATTTTTACGAACTTCGTACACTATTTTTTCTTTATTTTTTTCCACGTCTGTGTTATGATATTTTATAGATTTATGTTTTTCGTAATTTTCTAATATATGAAAAAGGAGGATTCTATGGGTGACGGTAAAAATTTAAAGAAATATCTTGATGAAAAAGGCACAAATGTCCGCAAAATTGCAAAGGCAACCGGAATCAGTGCTACAACCTTATATTCAATTATTCAAAAAGATTCCAATATTCGATTTGATTTTGCATTAAGACTTGCGAATGAATTGCAAATTGATGTGAATGAGATATGTTCTGCCAGTCCATTTTCTGGCACAATTAAGGAAGAAGAGATTTATCCTACACTTCCAGACGGTTTGAACGGAGCATTAGACGCAAGTCGTGTAAAGACTTACTTAAAAAATTCTATGTATCCGCTGATGTACCTTTTCGGTAAGAACAGTATGCCTGATGTAGATAATCTGCTTACATCGTTCTATCAGCTTGATGATGAATCCAGACAGGAAGTTGTGGAAACTATCCGTCTGAAACTACAATATCATCGTGATCCGGAACGTGCTGAACAGATCAAACAGATCAAAGGCTGGTAAAAAATTACTCCTGTGAATAGCAAACATTCGCAGGAGTTTCTTTTTGGCACCGTTTTGGCACCGCTGGTCTTATTTTTCAATTATAAATTTATCTGTATTTCATCTTGCTGATAAATGTTTCGCTATTGCAAATCTGATAAATTTACGAATAATTCTTTTCTTAGAGTACAGAAAAACCCCAGAAACACAAGGTTTCTGGGGTATCTTACGTTTGGACACAGAGTGTACTCCTGACACTCAATTTATATCAAGTTATAATTACTCGATGATTGTAGCAACACGTCCTGATCCTACAGTACGTCCACCTTCACGGATAGCGAAACGAAGACCCTGCTCCATAGCTACTGGGTGAATCAGTTCGATTGTCATCTCTACGTTATCTCCAGGCATACACATTTCAACACCTTCTGGAAGGTTACATACACCTGTTACGTCTGTTGTTCTGAAGTAGAACTGTGGACGGTAGTTGTTGAAGAATGGAGTATGACGTCCACCTTCGTCTTTTGTCAGAACGTATACCTGACCAGTACACTTTCTGTGGCATGTTACGCTGCCTGGTTTAATAAGACACTGACCTCTTTCGACGTCTTCTCTCTTGATACCACGAAGCAGAGCACCGATGTTATCACCAGCCTGTCCTTCGTCAAGGAGCTTACGGAACATCTCGATACCAGTTACAGTTGTCTTCTGGATCTCTTCTTTAATACCAACGATTTCAACTTCTTCGTTGAGGTGGATTGTACCACGCTCTACTCTACCAGTTGCAACAGTACCACGTCCTGTGATAGTGAATACGTCCTCGATTGGCATAAGGAATGGCTGATCTGTAGGACGCTGTGGGTCTGGGATGTACTCATCAACAGTATCCATCAGTTCCATGATCTTGTCGCCCCACTCTGAGTGTGGATCCTCAAGAGCTTTAAGAGCTGATCCCTGGATGATTGGTGTGTCATCGCCTGGGAATTCATACTCGTCAAGTTTCTCACGGATTTCCATCTCTACCAGTTCAAGAAGCTCCTCATCGTCTACCATGTCACATTTGTTCATGAATACTACGATGTAAGGAACACCTACCTGACGTGAAAGCAGGATATGCTCTGAAGTCTGAGCCATAACACCATCAGTTGCAGCTACTACAAGGATAGCTCCATCCATCTGAGCAGCACCAGTAATCATGTTCTTAACGTAGTCAGCATGTCCTGGGCAGTCAACGTGTGCGTAATGTCTCTTAGCTGTCTCATACTCTACGTGTGCTGTAGAGATAGTGATTCCACGCTCTCTCTCTTCTGGAGCTTTATCGATGTTCTCGAAATCTACAGCTGCATTACCTTCTACTCTCTCAGACAGAACCTTTGTGATTGCTGCTGTCAGAGTAGTTTTACCATGGTCAACGTGGCCGATGGTACCGATATTACAATGTGGTTTTGTTCTTTCAAATTTAGCTTTTGCCATTTTGAATATCCTCCTTATTCAATTGCCTTCTCAGGCTTTTTTATTTTTTCATGTTAACTCGGCTAATTTTGATTATATTTCAAAATGCCCAGTTTTTCAAGCCCTTTCCATACTTTTTAAGCACAAAATACGCCTGTTTTATTATTTGCTCTCTTTACCAGATAAGATCTTCTCCTGAACTGACTTCGGAACCGGCTCATACTTCTCGAAGAACATTGAGTAGTTACCACGTCCCTGTGTTCTGGAACGAAGGTCTGTAGAGTATCCGAACATTTCTGAAAGCGGTACGTATCCACGTACAATCTTTCCACCGCCCAGATCATCCATACCTTCGATACGTCCACGACGAGAGTTGATATCACCGATAATATCTCCCATGTACTCTTCAGGCATGGTTACTTCTACCTTCATGATAGGCTCGAGCAGTACCGGAGCAGCTTTCTTCATAGCATCCTTAAATGCAAGGGAACCGGCAATATGGAATGCCATTTCACTTGAATCGACTTCATGGTAAGATCCGTCGTATACGTTAGCATGAATACCAACTACCGGGAATCCTCCAAGAATACCAGACTTCATAGCTTCCTCGATACCTTCACCTACAGCTGGGATATATTCCTTCGGAATAGCACCACCGACAACAGTAGATTCAAACTTAAACAGTTCTTCACCGTTGGCATCCATAGGCTCAAATTTAACTTTACAGTGTCCGTACTGTCCACGTCCACCTGACTGTTTAGCGTATTTGCTGTCAACGTCAACTGCCTTAGTAAATGCTTCTTTGTACGCAACCTGAGGAGCACCCACATTAGCCTCTACCTTGAACTCACGCAGAAGTCTGTCTACGATGATTTCCAGGTGGAGCTCACCCATACCAGCGATGATTGTCTGACCTGTCTCGTGATCTGTATGAGCACGGAATGTCGGATCTTCTTCTGCCAGTTTAGCAAGAGACTCACCAAGTTTACCCTGAGAAGCCTTAGTCTTAGGCTCGATAGCCAGCTCGATAACCGGCTCTGGGAATTCCATAGACTCAAGGATTACCGGATGCTGCTCGTCACAGATTGTATCACCTGTTGTAGTGATCTTAAATCCAACTGCAGCTGCGATATCTCCTGAATATACTTTATCCAGTTCCTGACGTTTGTTAGCGTGCATCTGAAGGATACGTCCTACACGCTCTTTTTTATCTTTTGTTGAGTTATATACATAAGAACCTGAGTTCATAGTTCCTGAATATACTCGGAAGAATGCAAGCTTACCAACGAATGGGTCAGCCATGATCTTGAATGCCAGAGCTGAGAACGGCTCATCATCAGATGAATGTCTCTCAACTTCATTACCATCCATATCAGTTCCCTTGATAGATGGGATATCTGTAGGAGCTGGCATGTACTCAAGAATAGCATCCAGAAGTTTCTGAACACCTTTATTTCTGTAAGCACTACCGCAGCAAACTGGTACTGCTGTACACTCACATGTAGCTTTACGAAGAACTGCCTTAAGCTGGTCTACTTCCGGAATTTCGTCTTCCAGATACATCATCATAAGTTCGTCATCCAGTTCGCAGATCTTCTCTACGAGTTCTGAACGATACAGTTCAGCATCATCAGCCATATCAGCCGGGATATCTGTGATAGAAATATCATCACCCTTATCATCATTGTAGATGTAAGCTTTCATTTCCATCAGGTCAATGATTCCCTGGAAATCATCTTCTTTACCGATTGGCAACTGAAGAACAATAGCGTTCTTACCAAGTCTTGTTCTGATCTGGTCTACTGCATTGTAGAAATCAGCACCCAGGATATCCATCTTATTGATGAATGCCATTCTAGGTACATTGTATGTGTCAGCCTGACGCCATACGTTTTCTGACTGTGGCTCAACACCACCCTTAGCACAGAACACACCAACAGCGCCGTCCAGTACACGAAGTGAACGCTCTACCTCTACAGTAAAGTCAACGTGTCCCGGAGTATCGATGATGTTGATACGATGCTCCTTAGCACCTGCCTTTGGCTTGCAGTTTTCCTGCAGAGTCCAGTGACATGTGGTAGCGGCTGATGTGATAGTGATACCTCTTTCCTGCTCCTGTTCCATCCAGTCCATGGTAGCAGTACCTTCATGAGTATCACCAATTTTATAATTTACACCGGTATAGTAAAGAATACGCTCTGTAAGTGTAGTCTTACCAGCGTCAATATGCGCCATAATACCGATATTCCTGGTTCTCTCCAATGGATATTCTCTTCCAGCCATTATTGCCTCCTAAAATTAGAAACGATAGTGAGCAAACGCCTTGTTTGCTTCTGCCATCTTGTGCATATCTTCTTTTTTCTTTACAGATGCGCCTGTGTTGTTCATAGCATCCATAATTTCGTTTGCAAGTCTCTCTTCCATGGTCTTCTCGCCTCTCTTGCGTGAGAACATGGTCAGCCAACGAAGTGCAAGTGCCTGTCTTCTGTCTGCTCTTACCTCGATCGGTACCTGGTATGTTGCACCACCGATACGTCTTGCTTTAACCTCGAGTACTGGCATGATATTGTTCATAGCCTCCTCAAATACTTCGATTGCCGGCTTGCCTGTCTTTTCTTCTACTCTTGCGAATGCACCGTATACAATCTTCTGAGCTACGCCCTTCTTACCATCTAACATGATGTTGTTGATAAGCTTTGTAACCACTTTGTTGTTGTACATTGGATCCGCTAATACGTCTCTTTTCTGAGTATGTCCTTTACGTGGCACGGTTCTTCCCTCCTTAAATATATTGATTTAATTCATAGGTACTCACATGTGTCGTTCTAATGATACTGTGTAGTGCACAGGGCATACTTCAGAAAAATGTCTGCAGATACGCATTGTTCTATCTGCAGATATATCTTCTACCCTGCAACTTACTTCATCATAGTTCTGTTTGTGAATAACAGTTGTCTGCGCTTACGCGCTTATGATATCTTGTCTAAATATCTTATTTAGCGTCTTTTGGTCTCTTTGCACCGTATTTAGAACGAGCCTGACGTCTCTTTGCAACACCTGCTGTATCAAGTGTTCCACGAACGATATGGTATCTTGTACCTGGCAAGTCCTTAACACGACCACCACGGATCAGTACTACACTATGCTCCTGAAGGTTGTGTCCTTCTCCTGGGATATAGCTTGTTACTTCGATTCCGTTAGAAAGACGAACTCTGGCGATCTTTCTAAGAGCTGAGTTAGGCTTCTTAGGTGTAGCTGTCTTAACAGCTGTACAAACACCTCTCTTCTGCGGTGCAGATGTGTCTGTTACTTTCTTTCTTAAAGAGTTGTAACCCTTCTGAAGTGCCGGAGCTGTAGATTTCTTTACAGAAGTCTGACGTCCTTTTCTAACTAACTGGTTAAATGTTGGCATTTCATTCACCTCCTACAATAAAATAAGTTACTGGTTAAACATCTAATGTTTGGCGCACAAAAAACAATGCATTTTTGTGCACACTTGAATATTTTAGTGGGTTTATCTGTAAATGTCAAGGGCTTTTATAAAGAATGTTTGAATCAGGTCGAAACAGGCAAGCTCTGATCTTATACGATTTTATACATAAAAAGCCGTACAAAAGAACTCTGCTTCTGCACGGCTTGGATTATTTATACTCCAGGAATGATATTTATCAAATACTCCCATCATTCTTACACGTTTCATTATAACACATACCCCGGTAAATAAAAAGCTGTTTTACTTTTTTCTCGCAACTCTCTGCCGCACTCTGCCGACTCTGCACAATATCAGGATTCCAACCGCAGCCCCTGCGCTGTCCAGTATCACATCCCGGATCTGCCCGCTTCTTCCAGGTACAAAAAGCTGATGAAACTCATCGGTCGCGGCATAGAATGTAGCCCAAATCCAGGCATATCGTATTGCCTTCTTTCCACAGATACCATATGCATACACTGTTCCCGATACGAGCATTCCAAGAATTGCATATTCTGTCGCATGTGCTATTTTACGGATTGGATATTCGATTTTTTCTGCAAAAGCATTTTGTTCTTCTGTAGTCCACGCATCAAAATCCGCCACTGCTATTTTACCGATCTGTAGTCCTACCGTATAACTCATCTCGGATGACTCTGGTGCCGGTGCAGCCGAGAACCAGAAAATCACCATCATCCAACATAAAGCAAGAACAGGAAGTAAGATTTTACTGATTTTTGACAATGTCTTATTCTCTTTACAATCCAAGGACATCTGCGATTGCTCCCATTTCTTCCAGAGCCACATCAATCAAGTCATCCAGACTGAGCCCGGTAAACTCGATTGCTTCCATATAATCTCTGTTGGCACCAGATGCAAATCGGAGTTCATTAAATCGTTTCATGACAGATTTATGTTTCACGCTTGCAATTTTCTTATCCGGATAGATCTGTGCAACTGCCTTAACAAACCCGCTCATCGGATCTGCCGCAAGCAGTGCATACTGCAGATTGGTCTTAGCTTTCATGCCACATTTCGGATTGTGCGCTTTTATAGCATCCCCAAGAACCGGATCATCTATTCCTTCTTTTTTCAAGATTTCTACTGATGTCGGTCCATGCACGGACATATTGTGCTGCCAGTCACACTGTTCTTCATCCAGATCATGTAAAAGTCCTGCAATTCCCCAGTACTCCACTTCGTCCGGTGCAAGTCTTTTGGCAAGTCCTTTCATAATCGCTTCCACTGCATAAGAGTGCTGAATGTAGCGTTCACCCTTCATATATTTCATCAAAATATCATGTGCCTGTTCTCTGGTAATTCTCTCTGCCATAATTCTGCCTCCTGATTCAGATGCCTGTCAGACCTTTGGCCCCTGGCATCTTTACTATATAGATGTTTTTTGATGCCTGATAGATGTTTTTTTGATGCCTGCGGATTGTTTCGTGCTTCGCACTCCCACAATCCTCCCAAATATTCGCATATCGCGGGATTACTATCCCACTTTTATGCTCATATTGGGGCGGGTCCCAAGGTCTTTCATCCACTTACAAGCAAGCTCATGTGGATTCAGACCTTTGGCCCCTGGCATCATATATAAAGAATACTCAGCGACAGTATCTGCCCCTGAGTATTCCATATCATTTATTGTTCTCTTTCAATCAGATGGATTTCCATATCCATTCCCATGCTGTCCGCAATACGGTTCAGCATATCCACAGTCGGACTGTGTTTACCGCTTTCCAGACGTGCGATATTTGGACGCTTTACCCCAGATACGTCTGCGACTTCCTGCTGAGTCAGTCCCATTTCCTTTCTGGCCTGCTTATACATTCTTCCAACCGCAACGCTCATCTTCTCCTGGTAAGCTTTGATCACATATACGTTGGTACCTTCGTCTTCCAGATCCACGATCATACCTTCAGCTGCCCGCATGGCTTTAATTTCCTCTACGGTCATCGGACCTTTTCTTACTCTTTCCGGTTCAACATTTTTATTGCTCATGTTCTACGCTCCTATTGTACATCATCCACTTCTTCTGAAAATACCAGATCGTCATCCAACGTGATCTCGTCATTCATCTCGAGTTCTGTACTCAGTTTGACATCACGATACTTTCTCATACCGGTACCAGCCGGAATTGGCTTACCGATAATTACATTTTCCTTCATACCACACAAATGGTCTACCTTACCCTTAATAGCTGCTTCAGTAAGAACCTTTGTGGTCTCCTGGAATGATGCTGCTGAAAGGAATGAGTTCGTTGCAAGAGATGCCTTAGTAATACCAAGCATGATTTGTTCGCCAGTTGCCTGCTCAAGTCCTTCTGCTGCAAGCTCTTCGTTCTTATCCTCAAACTCAAGTACATCAACCATTGTTCCCGGAAGGAATCCGGATTCTCCTGCTTCCTCGATGCGGATCTTCTTCAGCATCTGACGAACCAGCACCTCGATATGCTTATCGTTGATTTCTACACCCTGCAGACGGTATACTCTCTGTACTTCCTGGATCATGTAATCCTGCACAGCACGAAGTCCTTTGATCTTCAGGATATCATGTGGGTTAACGCTACCTTCTGTCAGCTCATCACCGGCTTCCAGTACAGCTCCATCAGTGATCTTAATTCTTGATCCATAAGGAATCAGATAAGCCTTAGACTCACCTGTTTCCTGATTGGTAACGATGATCTCACGTTTCTTCTTCGTATCATTGATTGTGGCAACTCCACCGAACTCTGTGATAATCGCAAGTCCCTTTGGCTTTCTTGCCTCAAAAAGCTCTTCGACACGAGGAAGACCCTGTGTGATATCGTCTCCGGCTACACCACCACTATGGAATGTACGCATGGTCAGCTGTGTACCAGGCTCACCGATAGACTGTGCCGCGATGATTCCAACAGCCTCACCAACCTGTACCGGCTCTCCGGTTGCCATGTTGGCTCCGTAACACTTCGTGCAGACACCATTGTGTGCCTTACATGTCAGGATGGTACGGATCTTCACCTGCTTGAGTGATTCACCATTTTCATCAACACCGTATTTCATAATCTTCTCCGCACGTTTCGGTGTAACCATGTGGTTCGCCTTTACGATTGGGTTACCATCTTTATCTACTACGTCCTCTGCAAGGTAACGTCCTGTAATACGCTCCTGCAGACTCTCGATTTCTTCTTTTCCATCCATGAATGCTTTTACATACATTCCCGGAATCGGCTTGCCTTCCTGAGCACAATCCACATCGTGGATGATCACGTGCTGGGAAACGTCTACCATTCGTCTGGTCAGGTAACCAGAGTCGGCAGTACGAAGTGCTGTATCTGACATACCTTTTCGAGCTCCATGCGCTGACATGAAATACTCCAGTACGTCCAGACCTTCACGGAAGTTAGACTTGATAGGGAGCTCGATCGTACGTCCGGTTGTATCAGCCATCAAACCACGCATACCTGCAAGCTGTTTGATCTGCTTATCAGAACCACGGGCTCCTGAGTCAGCCATCATGAAGATGTTGTTGTATGCATCCAGGCCGTCCAGCAGAACCTTAGTCAGGGCATCATCGGTTGTCTTCCATGTCTCTACGACTTCCTTATAACGTTCTTCCTCTGTGATCAGACCACGCTTGAAGTTCTTCGTGATCTTATCTACAGTTTCCTGAGCCTGAGCGATCATTTCCGGCTTCTCCGGCGGTACCGTCATATCGGCGATCGCTACGGTCATGGCAGCTCTTGTAGAATATTTGTATCCGGTTGCTTTTACCGCATCCAGTACTTCTGCTGTAGCTGTTGATCCATGTGTATTAATAACTTTCTCCAGAATCTGTTTCAGCTGTTTCTTACCTACGTGGAAGTCAACTTCCAGAAGCAGCTCGTTGCCCTCAACTTCACGGTCAACAAATCCGAGATCCTGAGGAATAATCTCATTAAAGATAAATCTTCCCAGTGTAGACTCTACCGTTCCTGTCTTAACAGTTCCGTCCGGCATAGTCTTAGATACACGCACCTTGATACGTGAATGCAGTGTAACTGCCTGGTTCTCATAAGCCAGAATTGCTTCATTTACGTTCTTGAAGCACTTGCCTTCTCCGACAGCTCCCGGTCTCTCCTGTGTCAGATAGTAAATACCAAGAACCATATCCTGTGAAGGTACCGCTACCGGACCACCATCCGACGGTTTCAGCAGGTTATTTGGTGACAAAAGAAGGAAACGGCACTCTGCCTGTGCTTCCACTGACAGCGGAAGATGTACCGCCATCTGGTCTCCATCGAAGTCCGCGTTGTACGCTGTACAAACCAGCGGATGAAGCTTAATCGCCTTACCCTCTACAAGGATAGGCTCAAACGCCTGAATACCAAGTCTATGCAGTGTAGGGGCACGGTTCAACATAACCGGATGTTCTTTGATAACATCTTCCAGCACATCCCACACCTCTGGCTGAAGCTTCTCTACCATCTTCTTGGCATTCTTAATATTATGGGCTGCTCCGCTCTGAACCAGTTCTTTCATAACGAAAGGCTTGAACAGCTCGATAGCCATCTCTTTCGGCAGACCACACTGATAGATCTTCAGCTCCGGTCCTACTACGATAACCGAACGTCCTGAGTAGTCAACACGCTTACCCAGCAGGTTCTGACGGAAACGTCCTGACTTACCTTTCAGCATATCAGACAGAGACTTCAGTGCACGGTTACCAGGTCCTGTAACCGGACGGCCACGACGACCATTATCAATTAATGCGTCAACCGCTTCCTGCAGCATTCTCTTTTCGTTTCTCACGATAATGTCCGGAGCTCCCAGTTCCAGAAGTCTCTTCAGACGGTTATTTCTGTTAATAATTCTTCTGTACAGATCATTCAGGTCAGATGTGGCGAAACGTCCACCATCCAGCTGAACCATCGGTCGAAGATCCGGTGGGATAACCGGGATGTTAGTCAGCACCATCCACTCCGGCTTATTTCCTGACTCACGGAATGCTTCTACCACTTCCAGACGTTTTACGATTCTGGCGCGCTTCTGTCCGGTAGCGCCCTCAAGACCTGCCTGCAGCTCTGCGTATTCTTTTTCCAGATCAATCGCTTCCAGAAGTTCTTTGATAGACTCTGCACCCATACCTACACGGAATGCATTGCCCCAGTTCTCTCTTGCTTCCTGATACTCAGCCTCAGAAAGTACCTGTTTGTACATCAGGTTCGTATCACCTGCATCCAGCACGATGTAAGATGCAAAGTACAATACCTTCTCCAGTGTTCTCGGAGACAGATCCAGAATCAGTCCCATACGGCTTGGGATTCCCTTGAAATACCAGATATGGGAAACCGGAGCCGCCAGAGCGATGTGTCCCATACGCTCTCTACGTACACTGGACTTTGTAACCTCAACGCCGCATCGGTCGCAGACTACACCTTTATAACGGATTTTCTTGTACTTTCCGCAGTGGCATTCCCAGTCCTTGCTAGGTCCGAAAATGCGCTCGCAGAAAAGTCCGTCTTTCTCAGGCTTCAGTGTTCTATAGTTAATAGTCTCAGGCTTAGTAACTTCGCCTCTTGACCACTCTAATACTTTTTCAGGTGATGCCAACCCGATTTTGATCGCATCAAAAGTCATAGGCTGGTATGTTTGTTCATTATTATTTGCTGGCATACTGGCACCCCTTTCTACTCTTCGTCAGACAGTTCGTCAAATTCAATCTCAAAGTCACCATTGAGGTCATCATCCTCCTCCGGTTCCTCAACATCCACAAGTTCTTCACCCTGGAATTCCTGAGCGGTATATCCATGTTCGCCCAGATTCTCCTCGTCCTGACGATACTTTCTATCTCCCTCGATCAGTGAGCGGAAATCAGTTTCACCCATATCTACGGTTTCCATGATCTCTACTTCTGTATTGTCATCACGAAGCACACGTACATCCAGTCCCAGAGACTGCAACTCTTTCAGAAGTACCTTGAAGGATTCCGGAATACCCGGCTCAGGGATATTTTCACCCTTGATAATTGCCTCGTAGGTCTTCACACGGCCGATTACATCATCGGACTTCACAGTCAGGATCTCCTGCAGTGTGTAAGAAGCACCATAAGCCTCCAGAGCCCATACCTCCATCTCTCCGAAACGCTGTCCGCCGAACTGAGCTTTACCACCCAGAGGCTGCTGTGTTACCAGAGAGTAAGGACCGGTAGAACGTGCATGGATCTTGTCGTCTACCAGGTGATGGAGCTTCAGGTAATGCATGTGACCGATTGTTACCGGACTATCGAAATACTCACCGGTACGTCCGTCACGAAGGCGTACTTTACCGTCTCTTGAAAGCGGTACACCCTTCCACAGTTTTCTGTGATCTCTGTTTTCGTACAGATAATCCACAACTTCCGGAAGAAGTTCAGCCTCATGAAGCTTCTTGAATTCATCCCACTCCAGATTTACATAGTCATTTGCAAGTTCCAGAGTATCCATAATATCATGCTCATCTGCACCGTCAAATACCGGTGTCGCGATGTTAAATCCTAATGCTTTTGCTGCAAGTGACAGATGAATCTCCAGCACCTGTCCGATATTCATACGTGAAGGCACACCCAGTGGGTTCAGCACGATGTCCAACGGACGGCCATTTGGCAGGAACGGCATATCCTCTACAGGAAGCACACGGGAAACGACACCCTTGTTACCATGACGTCCGGCCATCTTATCACCAACAGAAATCTTTCTCTTCTGCGCAATGTAGATACGTACAGACTGATTTACTCCAGGAGACAGTTCATCACCGTTCTCTCTTGTAAATACCTTCGCATCTACAACAATACCATATTCTCCGTGCGGTACTTTCAGGGAAGTGTCACGTACTTCACGTGCCTTCTCACCAAAGATTGCACGAAGCAATCTCTCTTCTGCTGTAAGCTCTGTCTCTCCCTTAGGAGTAACCTTACCTACCAGAATATCTCCGGCGCGCACTTCTGCACCGATACGGATAATACCACGCTCATCCAGATCCTTCAGAGCGTCATCACCCACACCTGGGATATCTCTTGTGATTTCCTCAGGTCCGAGCTTGGTATCTCTCGCTTCTGCTTCATATTCCTCAATATGAATAGATGTATATACATCGTCCTGCACCAGTCTCTCACTAAGCAGAACGGCATCCTCGTAGTTGTAACCTTCCCAGGTCATAAATCCGATCAGTGGGTTCTTACCAAGAGCCATCTCGCCCTGTGATGTAGACGGACCATCAGCGATTACCTGTCCTTCTTCTACTCTTTCTCCCTTAAATACGATCGGTCTCTGGTTGTAGCAGTTGCTCTGGTTACTTCTCTGGAACTTGGTCAGCTTGTATTTCTTAAGAGTCTTGTCATCCTGACGGATTGTGATCTCTGTAGAAGTAGAACGCTCTACAATACCGCCCTGCTCAGCAACCACACATACTCCTGAGTCAACAGCAGACTTTTCTTCCATACCAGTACCTACAACCGGTGCCTCCGTCAGCATAAGCGGTACGGCCTGACGCTGCATGTTAGATCCCATCAGCGCACGGTTCGCATCGTCATTCTGCAGGAATGGAATCAATGCTGTAGCAACAGAGAATACCATTCTCGGAGATACGTCCATGTAATCAAACATTGTACGCTCATACTCCTGAGTCTCTTCTCTATAACGACCAGATACGCTCTTACGAACAAAATGTCCTTCTTCATCCAGCTTCTCGTTCGCCTGTGCTACATGGTAGTTATCCTCTTCGTCAGCTGTCATATATACAACTTCTTCTGTGACAACCGGGTTCTTCGGATCATCGTGATTGATCTTACGATACGGAGCCTCGATAAATCCATATTCATTAATTCTTGCATAACATGCAAGAGAGTTGATCAGACCAATGTTCGGTCCCTCTGGTGTCTCGATAGGGCACATTCTTCCATAATGCGAGTAGTGTACATCTCGTACCTCGAATCCGGCACGGTCTCTTGACAGACCACCAGGTCCCAGCGCTGAAAGACGTCTCTTATGAGTCAGCTCACCCAGCGGGTTATTCTGATCCATGAACTGTGACAGCTGTGAAGATCCAAAAAACTCTTTCACTGCTGCTGTTACAGGCTTAATGTTGATCAGAGACTGTGGTGAAATGCCTTCTGTATCCTGTGTAGTCATACGCTCACGTACCACACGTTCCAGTCTGGACAGACCGATACGGTACTGGTTCTGCAGAAGTTCTCCTACGGAACGAATACGGCGGTTACCCAGGTGGTCGATATCATCATCCGTACCAACACCATACTCCAGATGGATGTTATAGTTAATAGAAGCAAGAATATCTTCCTTCGTAATATGCTTCGGAATCAGGTCGTGAATATCTCTGTGGATCGCATCCTTGAGTTCATCGATATCACCTGCTGTCTCTTCCAGGATTGTAGCCAGAACCGGATAATATACCTGTTCTGTCACGCCCAGTTCAGCCGGATCTACGTCTACGATTGCATCCAGATCAACCATCATGTTAGAGAGAACTTTGATCTTTCTCTCCTCTTCCGGATTCTCCAGCCATACAGCCGGAACAGCCGCATTCTGAATCTGATCTGCTATATCTCTAGTAATCTTCGTTCCTTCTTCTGCAATGATTTCACCTGTCAGCGGGCTTACAACCGTCTCAGCCAGTACATGACCTGAAATACGGTTCTTAAGAGCCAGCTTTTTATTAAATTTGTAACGGCCAACCTTAGCCAGATCATAACGTCTAGGATCAAAGAACATGCTGGTAATCAGACTTTCCGCACTGTCTACTGCCAGCGGCTCGCCCGGACGGATCTTCTTATATAATTCCAGAAGACCTTCCTGATAATTGGTCGCAGCATCCTTCTCAAAACTTGCCAGGATCTTAGGCTCTTCACCAAAGAGTTCTACGATCTCCGGATTAGTACCGATACCAAGTGCACGGATCAGTACAGTGATCGGAACCTTACGTGTGCGGTCTACACGCACGTAAAAGATATCATTAGAATCCGTCTCATACTCCAGCCATGCCCCACGGTTCGGGATAACAGTTGAAGAATACAGTTTCTTTCCAAGTTTATCATGAGCAATTGCATAATAAATGCCAGGAGAACGTACAAGCTGACTTACGATAACACGTTCTGCTCCATTAATCACGAACGTACCCGTAGCAGTCATCAACGGCAGATCGCCCATAAAGATCTCATGTTCATTAATTTCATCTGTTTCTTTATTGTGAAGTCTTACCTTTACCTTCAAAGGTGCGGCATATGTTGCGTCACGCTCCTTGCACTCATCGATTGAGTACTTCACATCCTTCTCACACAGGGTAAAATCCACGAATTCCAGACTAAGCTTTCCGCTGTAATCTGTAATAGGAGAAATATCATCAAACACCTCATTTAATCCTTCATCCAGAAACCATTTGTAGGAATCCTTCTGGACTTCGATCAGATTCGGCATCTGAAGTACTTCTTTTTGGCGGGAATAGCTCATGCGGGAACTTCTTCCACTCTTAATAGGACGAATTCTGTTTTTCTCCATTTGACATTCACTCCTCGTTTAATATTTTGTGGCATCAATTTGCCTGAAATCTTGCAGTTTCAACGACAGATTAGCTTGTCAAGCTAATTTTAGGCGCATTTTAGTGGCACAACTTTCCACAATTGCGCATTTTCTACTATATCACGACACACTTAATATTGTCAACACATAGTTTCATATTTTTTGAAGAAATTTAAAAGCACCATACAGGTGCAATACCTGTACGGTGCTTTGATTACTGAATTCAATTCGCCTGTTGGAATTATTTAAGGTTAACTTCTGCTCCCTCAGCTTCCAGTTTAGCTTTGATTTCCTCAGCCTCAGCCTTAGAAACGCCCTCTTTAACAACCTTAGGTGCGCCATCTACAACTGCCTTAGCTTCTTTCAGTCCAAGACCTGTGATCTCACGAACAACCTTGATAACCTTAACCTTAGAAGCACCTGCTGCTGTAAGCTCTACATCAAACTCATCTTTCTCTTCAGCTGCTGCTGCATCTCCACCTGCTGCTGCTACAACAACACCTGCTGCTGCAGAAACACCAAATTCTTCTTCACATGCTTTTACTAAATCATTTAACTCTAATACTGATAACTCTTTGATAGCATCAATAAACTCAGCTGTTGTCAACTTTGCCATTTCATTTTCCTCCATATTCTTAATTTTGATCTTTCATGATTAAATGACATCCTTCATGCCTACGCTGTCAGGCACAAAGAACTTTGTATTCCGAAGTCACACAAGACTTCCTCATACTTCTTACTCCTCTGTAGCCGGAGTCTCTGCTGCTGCCTCTGCAGGAGCTTCTTCTGTAGCCGGTGTGCATTCTGCTGCTCCACCTTTTTCTGCGATCTGGTTGAGAACGCGTGCCAGGTTTGTGATCGGAGACTGCATACTTCCAAGTAATCTTGAAAGCAGTTCTTCTCTTGAAGGGATCTTTGCAAATTCTGTCAATGCTGCTGCATCATACTTCTGTCCTTCTACCACACCTGCTTTTAATTCAAGAGCCTTTGCATCTTTTGCAAACTTAGCAAGGATTCTTGCCGGAGCTGTTGCATCATCTTTAGAAATTGCAATAGCATTCGGTCCGTCCAGATACTCATCTAACTGAGCAAAATCTGTTCCTTCAAAAGCTCTTTTCATCATTGTGTTCTTACAAACTTTGTAAACTACTCCAGCTTCTCTCAGCTGTTTACGAAGAGCTGTATCTTCTGCAACTGTCAGTCCACGGTAATCAACCAGGACGATTGACTGAGCGCCTTCGATGTCATTTACGATAGCCTGTACGACTGGCTGTTTCAATTCAACTTTTGCCACGAATGGTGCACCTCCTTATAGATTTTGGTTTATACACCGCCGATAGATATAAAAAACCTCCGTGTCAAAGACACAGAGGTTGAAATTCATACATGACGTACTAATCTATTCTTCCTCGGTAGGCGCGCATCACGCTTACGTCCTTGCGGACACCTACTGTCTTCGGCAGTCTTTTAGTAGATTAGCATACTTTTCTAATGCTGTCAATACTTATTTTAAGAAATTAAAGCTTCTTACTACATATGGTTCTTTTGCATTGCCTTTGCAGATAGAGAAGAACGCAATGATCTTGCACACATACAATACAATCCCAAAGATACCCGCTGCGATCGGCACAATAAATGTCCAGAACAGAAGCAGTGTTATAATTCCGGTAAGCACTTCGAGCACCGTGAATTTCAGTGCCTGTCTTACATGGAATGACAGATACGGCGAATCCTTACTTGCCAGCAGTGCAACGATGATTCCAATTGTTCCCATCAGATATACCAGCATCGCGATCACCTTATTATCAGAAATGTCTTTTGCTGTAAATTCCGATGTGTGGTCATACGGGTCATACGGTGTATAATTCGGCTGATACCCACCCTGTTGTCCATAATTCTGTGACTGACCATAATTTGGATTCTGCCCATAATTTACATTCTGCGCTCCGGCATTCTGACTTTCAGCCTGCGACTGACCAGATGTCTGTTCAGGTTCTACCGGTTGTGCTGCCTGTTCTGTTTTCTCAGGTTCCACTCTCTGTTCTTCTACTCTCTGTTCTTCCACTTTTGTACCACAATGTGTGCAGAATGCAGCTCCATCCTGTATCTCCGCCCCACAGTTCTTACATATCTTCATCTTTGGTTCCTCCTTTATATTAGATACTATGCGTCTAGTTTATCATAGATTGATATACCAGACCAGATATTTCCACAATTTTGCCACGTGCGGCAGCCGTATCATTCAATCCACTGCTCATCACGCAGATCGCATAATCACCTTTGTCCGTACTTACAATTGCTGCATCATGTTCTGCATCTTCCAGTTCACCTGTTTTATTCGCGCACATTGTTCCTTCCGGAAGCCCTGCCGGAATCTTGCCCCGACGTTCCTGTTCTTTCATATAGGCAAGGATCTGTGATGCACCGGCGATCTCATTGTTCTCGATCAACTCTAAAAACTTCACGCAATCCTTTGGCGAGGTGTAATTATCATCTGACGCATTAAAATCCAAAAGCAGCCTTCCCATATGAGTATCCGAGTATCCATGTTCCGCGCAATAGTCATTCACTTTCTGCATACCGGCCGCAGCATCACCGGATCCCAATCTTCTCACTAACGTATTCGCCGCATCATTATCACTGACACGGATCATACTCCGCACAAGTGCTTCTGTCTCTCCGGTATAGTTTTCCTGTCCAGCCAGATTATCCTGCTGTTCATATACAGTTCCGGCAACAAACAATTTGATCAGGCTCGCCGCTTCCTGTCTGCCATCCCCCGCCAACGCATAGCTTCCATCAGCGATTTTTTCTACATATACGCCCCAGGATTCGCCCTGTGCCTGACGCTCCTGAATCTCGCCCGCAAGTTCTGTACTCAGCTCATCAAGCTCATCCGCATCCGAAGTTCGATGTGATTCATAATACTGCTCAACACCACGGACTATACCTTCCACCATCTTATTCCGGTAATCCGCATCTTCCATATTACGGTCATCCTGTTCATTCGTCATGAATCCCATTTCCAGAATCATCACAGGAACTTCACTCCAGTTAAGACCGGTCATTGTATCATTTTCCTGAATACCAAGATTCTGCATCCCGGTATTCGCACAATAGGACCCCAGCACATCTTCTGCCAGCTCCCTGCTGTCACCGTAAAGCGATGATGTATTCGGATTCGTCTGAGATGCAATCAGTGCCAGCGCCCCATTCACAGACGCATCTTCACTGCCGTTGGCATGAATTCGAATCGCAACATCCGCGCCTGCGTCATTAGCAAGTATGGCTCGTTCCGAATTACTAATTGCAGTTTCATTGTCCTCTCTGGTCATGATCACATCATAGCCCGCTTCCCGCAACGCATCGCGAAGCTGTAATGACACATCCAGACAAAGCTCGTACTCCGGGATGCCGGTATATTTCCCTGAAGTACCTGTACTTGCTTTCGCTTTCATCTCAGCAGACCCCGGAGCGTTGGGCTCCTTTGCGCTCATATCTACATCCCACGCCTGATGTCCGGGATCGATTGCCACAAGTAACTTCTTTTCTTTTTCTTCCGGTTCCGGAGCTTCCGTCTGTTCATTCTTCTCAGGCTTTTCGTTTTGAATCACACGCACTTTTTCTTGTTCTGATTTCTTATCTGTCAGTTTCGAAATTCTGCCACACCCGGTCACACCCAAAATAATAACCAGCATAGCGCTTACTATACGCACTTTTCTCATAATGCACCTGATCCATTTACTGATCTAACTGATATCCATTTGGAGAAATGCTGAACTCCAGATTCTTCAGGAATGTAACATTTTTCTTCTCCACATCAGAGAGTAACGACTCGCTGAAATTTGCCGGTGCGATCGTTCCCGAATACCAGCTCTGGGAATTAAAATAGTTCTGCAGTTCCCGAGAATCAAACAGCCTTCCATGGCGTGCATAGATCTCATTCTTTGCATAATTGATCTGTTGCAAACTCAACCCTGCCACATCAGCATCTGTAAGCAGTCTGCTGCTGCTCTGCGGCAATACATAGCCACCCGCATCACCTGCAGTTTCCTCCACCGCTTCTTTCTCTTCTGTAATGGTCTCCGTCTTACCTTTTTCAAGCACCAGCTCTACGCCATCTTCATTCATTACCTTATTCGCTTCTAGATAAAGCTTATCGCCGTGCACGCTCAGATCGCCACCGATCTTCACTTTCTCGTTAGCCGCCAGTGCCGCAAGCAGACCTGTCTGTAATTTTGCATCATCCACATATACACTGCTCACATCTTCTACCAGCACCTTATCCCCGTCAGAATCCAGTGCATACACAGTCAGTCCATCTCCCCAGCTCAGAATCTCTGAGCCATTCGATGCCTTCTTAACATTTCCGGCCAGTGTACAATAACTGTTTTCGGTAGCATTAATATCCACCTTATCCAGATCCACTTCATCAGCATCTACTGTCTTTTCTTCTTTTTCATCAAGCTCTTCCAAATCTTTGGAGGCTTCCTTCGATGGTGCAAGCACCTGACTGTAAAGCAGATAACCGCCACCGCCCACAATCAGCAGACTGATCAATATAATTCCAATGATCAGCGGAATGCTGCCGCCTTTTTTCTTGTAAACCGGTGCATCTGCAGGATCATCCGGCATCTCCACATAGCGCTCCCCCTGAAATGCGCCGCAGTTCGGACAATGCACATCATTCTCATCAATCTTCGCGCCGCACTGTTGGCAAAACACCTTACCATCATCAGAATATGTATTCTTCTCATCATTCCTCATATCTTTTATCCTCCTCGCCAGATCACACCCGGCCCGACTTTTTCCGTCTTCAGCAGACATCTTAGATTCAGTATAGCATACCGCAGTGTTTATCTCAATGTCATATATGTTCAGAGCCATAAGGAACAAAGAATGTGCCTTGGCACATTCTCGCGCCTGCGGCGGTCGCTTGCGACATCTACCTCATCCGCCGCAGTGCGCATCCTCGCGGAGCGTTTTTTACTTTACAGGAAAGCAATTTCCTGTAAAGTAAAAAAATCACCGTCAATCGACGGTGATTTTCTGTATTTCGATGCTGTGTGGATTAAACCAGCTTAGCCGGGTTAATCTTTACTCCAGGTCCCATAGTAGAAGTAAGTGTCACACTCTTAAGGTACTGACCCTTAACTGCTGCCGGTCTGGCTTTATTAAGTGCATCAATAAGCGTCTGGAAGTTGTCTGCAAGCTGTTCCTCAGAGAAAGAAGCCTTTCCGATCGGAACGTGTACGATATTAGTCTTGTCAAGTCTGTACTCGATCTTACCAGCTTTGATATCGTTAACAGCCTTAGTAACATCCATTGTTACTGTACCAGCCTTCGGGTTTGGCATAAGTCCCTTAGGTCCAAGTACACGACCGATACGTCCAACAACGCCCATCATATCCGGTGTAGCTACTACTACGTCGAAATCGAACCAGTTTTCTTTCTGGATCTTCTCGATCAATTCCATTCCTCCTACGTAATCAGCACCAGCTGCTTTAGCTTCTTCAGCCTTAGCATCCTTAGCAAATACCAGGATACGAACTTTCTTACCAGTTCCGTGTGGCAGTACAACTGCTCCACGAATCTGCTGATCAGCGTGACGTCCGTCACATCCGGTTCTGATATGAGCCTCGATGGTCTCATCAAATTTGGCAACTGCTGTCTTCTTTACCAGAGCGATAGCCTCTTCTTTTCCGTAAAGATTACCTCTCTCGATATTCTTGGCAGCTTCGATATATTTCTTTCCGTGTTTCATTTAAAAATACCTCCTTGTGGTAATGTCGGGATAACCCTCCCACTGCGTTATATCATCAATTTCACTCAGTTATTCTCAGATTATTCAGTAACGGTAACACCCATAGAACGGCATGTACCTTCGATCATGCTCATAGCGCTCTCAACGCTTGCTGCGTTAAGGTCTGGCATCTTCAGCTCTGCGATTTCCTGAACCTGAGCCTTAGTGATTGTTGCTACCTTAGTCTTGTTCGGCACGCCTGAACCAGATTTGATGTTGCAGGCTTTCTTAATAAGAACTGCTGCCGGTGGTGTCTTTGTGATGAAACTAAAGCTTCTGTCATTGTAAACTGTGATTACTACAGGAATGATCAGATCTCCCTGATCTGCTGTTTTAGCATTGAACTGCTTTGTAAATTCTACAATGTTAACACCATGCTGTCCAAGTGCAGGTCCTACCGGAGGAGCCGGTGTTGCCTTACCTGCAGGAATCTGTAATTTGATATAACCTGTTACTTTTTTTGCCATTTTAATTACCTCCTTGTGGTAATGCCGGGGTAAATACCCCTCCCACTGATTTTAATCTTGATTTCCACAGCCAGCTGTGAAAAACGTACTACATCTTCTTAATTTCTGCGAAACTTAATTCTACTGGCGTCTCGCGGCCAAAAAGCTCTACATTGATGGTCAGACTCTGCTTCTGCAGATTCATAGACTGGACAACGCCAACTGTGTCTGCCCATGCTCCGGCAATAACCTGAATGGTATCTCCGATCTCGTAATCAGACTCGATATTCTCGCGCTTGATTCCAAGTCCGGCCATCTCAACATCCGTAAGCGGAACCGGTTTGGATCCAGGACCTACGAATCCTGTAACACCTCTTGTGTTACGTACTACATACCAAGTATCGTCGTTCATGATCATGTGGATCAGAACATAGCCGGGAAACATCTTCTTCTGTGCAGTCTTCGGAACTCCGTTCTTCATCTCGACTACATCCTGCATCGGAACTCTGACTTCCAGAATCTCATCTTCCAGATGTCTGTTCTCGATGGTCTTGTCAATGTTAGCCTTTACCTTGTTCTCATACCCGGAATAGGTATGAACCACGTACCATTTTGCTTCTGACATAAAATCACCTTTCTTGCATGCAGTTTATCAGTTATCTTACCAATAAATCCACTCCGTTCTGCACCAGGAAATCAATCACTGCAATGATCGCTCCCAATACAACGGATACAGAAACGACTGCCGCTGTCTGTTTTGCAAGTGTCTCTTTGTCCGGCCAGATGATCTTGCGGAATTCCGCTTTCAGACCTTTGAACCAGCTTTTCTTCTGAGCTTCTTTCTTACTCATGACATTCACACTCCTTTTCAGAACGACTTATTTCGTTTCTTTGTGCATTGTGTGTGATTTGCAGAACTTACAGTACTTCTTAGTCTCCATGCGTTCCGGATGAGCTTTCTTATCCTTAGTCATGTTGTAGTTACGCTGCTTGCATTCTGTACACTCTAAAGTAATTCTTGTACGCACAACTTCCACCTCGCTTCGTATTTACATTTTTACGTGTTACCGGTAGCTTGCGAGGCTACCTAAAATTAGGCATAAAAAAAAGACCTACTTCCATCGCTAGAATACTATAGCACAGTATTCGGACGGAAGTCAAGCCTTTTCTCCCTGCTCTGTCGCAAAACAGCTATTTATTTTGTGAGCTTTCTGCATTCCATATAATAACGCTTCTGGATATCTTCGCCAATGGAAAATGTCTTTCTCGGCAACACGCCTCCTGCTTCAATCGCGTCAAAAAGCGAACTCTTGTCAAAAGCTCCAAGGATCATTGCACATCCTCTTCCATCTTTTGCAATATGCTCTGCCGCCGCCTCACTATGTACATAGTCCAGTTCCTGCTCCGGATACTCTTTCAAATATTCATCCAGATATTTCTGAAGAAGCTCCACCGGCAAGTGACCAGCCCGGTTTCCAATCTTATAGGAAGATTTATTTTCCTTATATAAAAATGTCACATCCGCCTGCGCATCATCATCTGTCTGCGCAAGTCTCATATCCTGCTTTTTCAGATATTCCGCAAAGCCATTTGCCAGCGTATTATCATCACAGTTATACAACACTCTGTGGATCGGATAAAACAGCAATGACGGACTGTACAGATTCACAGCTTCCACCAGCGCATAACGCATCGGATGATCCGTCTGTTCTTCTTCCGTCAAATCCTTTTTCGCATTCTCCCAGCACGTCTTTGCCGAAGCAAGCGAATGATTGCCATCTCCAACCGCAAGGAAAATTCCCGGACACGCCGCTTCCATCTGCTGCAATCTCGCGGATACACGTTCCGCATACACTCCTGTCACCGCATATCCGGTCACATGACCACCATCTTCCATCAGCTCCGTATCGTACAGCTTCTCAAAACTCATACGTTCTTCATATAATGCTTCCAAAAGCTCCTTCTTCGGATCATCCATCAGCACCATTACGTGAGGACTTTCCAGCGATGCGCCTTCACGGATACCCACACGTACCGGAATTCGTTCTTTCACTGTAGCTTCCGTGGCACGCACCGGTGCATCGGTTCCCACATGATAGTCATATTTTTCCAAATCCAATTCTGCCACCAGACCAATCCGTTCTCCCACAGAAGTCTGCCGCACCGTCAGTACGTAGCCCTGATGTACGCGTTCCTTTAAGACTTCGTCTTTCAGATATGCAGACATCTCATTCTGAATCGCGGCAATGCGATCGGTGTATGCCTGTCTGTCATCTGTATTCAAATATATCTCCGGATAAATAAGCCGCAGCATAGACGGTGCATCCTGCACGTAATCTTCCACCCGCTTCCAATACTCCGGCTGTGCGGTAAACTGATCACATGCGATCACCGCCCATTTTTTCATATCTACATTCATGTCTGGCAGTAAAATATCTGCCGGACGCAGTGATGCCTCCGGCAGATATGATGTATGATCCATCCCATTCTCTGGTGATGTATTATTCTTCTGCAATTCCATATACTGTTCATCCTTCCACGTATGGTCTCTTTTGACCAGACCGTGTTTCTATTATATGCTCTGGATGATTAGAGTTCAACAGCTTTTTCGTTCTTCCTGATATCTGTGTATATCCTCCAGGCTGCAGATCACACACGTGCCTTCTTTTGCCAGTGTTCCTGCTATCTGCATGCCCTCCGGTCCACACCAGACACCGGATACGATTTCTCCGATATGATCCACAAGTTCCACATCTGACTGCACATAATCCGGATAATATTCTCCAAGTCCCTTTTCCCGGTTCACCTGCACGATCATATCATCCACCTGCTGAAGCGTCGCTACTGATGGATCGTCGCTCTCTATCGGCACCAGTGCCGGATGCATTTTCGCCAGATAATTCTGATTCTTGAACTCCTCGCAATACAGCTCATAGCAGGCACGGATCTCCGCAAGCGTCCTGCCTCCGTTACTTGCCAGTCTCCATCCTTCCGTGCGGACATATGCCATCCATCGTTCATGTTCCAGATTGTAATAAGCCGCACGCTCTGTTTCACTTAATGATGCCAGTATCTCAGCAAAATCCACCGGCTTTACGCACCTGCGGTAACATTCCAGTTCTTCGCCTTTTTCCGGCACACGCAGAATACCATATCCCATTTCCCATAATTTGGTATTGATATGCATGCCATTCGCTATACTCGACCGGCGATTGCCCTGCTTTTCATAAAAGTTCTGCACTGCATACCGTTGGGACTCTGCATCGGATCCCCGGTTCAGACGGAAATAATGTGACTGCACACCAAGTCCCAGATATTCCAGTACAAATGCCGCATCTGATTCATTACCATAATAAACCCCGCCACATCCAAACGGCACAATATCATAGGAAAGACTGGTCTTTCTTCTCGTATTTTCTGAAAGTTCACTGACCGCCATTTTCTTTGCCAAGCTTTGCACATACGCACAGATAAATGGTTTCGTATATCCCGTTTTTGCGCAAAAATGGCGTCTCATCCATACCGCTGCACGAATTGATCTCTCATCATCTCCCAGCGCTGATACACAATAGTCCACCTGTCCTAATGCGTCCAGTTCGCTCTGCATTGTGCCGCTGAATACATCGCCTTCGTGGATACAGATCTGATAATTTCCTTCCTCTGCCAGAAGTTCCGGACATTCTTCTTCCAATCTCTCTTGCAGATTTGTCCCCTCCAGGTCAAACAGATGAATATTCAGCTTATAGCTTATCATCTGACCACTCCAGACAGCCGCCTTCAGAAATTCACAGCCTGCTTTGCCACCGCCCACAATCAACAGCGTAAGCGTATTCTGCTTTGCTCCACCTGTCTTCATCTGATTCGTGTACAGCGGATATTCATATAACTGTTCATAGACTGCATCCCGTACTTCGTCTACAAGCACAACTTTCAGATCCTGCTTATCTTTGGCATCCAACAGAATCTCCGCTTCCGCATTGGTTGCATAACAATGAAGTGTCACATTTCTCTGACACAACCTCTGTTTGGTATACCAGGCTGATCCACCTGTCATGTCATGAATCATTTTCAGTGTCTGATCTACATTCGCATCATCGTCTTCTGAGATTATATAATAATTCACCCTGCGTCTCTGACTATTCAGTCTCACATGTATGATCTCTTCCGGCAAAAGCACCGCATTCAGCTTACGTGCACTTTTTTCCTGATCCGTATTAACACTGTCCTTCTTGTCAGAACAACAGAATACGATTTCCAGTCTGCGTCCCGCTTTTTTTGCACAACTCCACATATCGGTGGCAATCTCTAACGAACGTGTATTCAATTCCGAAAAGATATACAGATCATGTTTTTTCTTCAAACGCATCCGTAGCCGCTCAAATGTATTTGAAAAATACTGCAGCACCACGCCTAATGTAAATACCGGCGCCAGCAGATACAGCGTCGCCGCCAGCATTTTATACGGAAGCAGCATAGAACCGAGCATATCTCTCGTAAGCATACTGAGGATATCATCCGCACCGGTATCCACCACAAACATCCGAATACTGTGAGAAATACACATTGCCAGCGCGATTCCCGCATTCTCCTGCATATTCATCACCGGGAAACACATGGCTACCGACGCAAGAAATACACCCGCGCCCAGATATTGTATTCGACTTGCTCCCTGTTTTCTGCAGATGATATACACCACAGTCCCTGCTAGGACAAACAAAATTGCCATAGCAAAACATATCTTCCATATCATGTTCTAATTACTCCTTTATTCCGACACAAAGTACTGCTTTTTTTCTGCATCCGTAAGTGTCGCTCCATCCAGTACATCCTCTGCGCGTTTCTTCAGTTCCCGATAATCATATAACGGTGCGTAATAGCCATTCTCACCTACCAGCCGGACCACAAATATCTCATTGCCCTCAAAGCTGGCATATCCACTCGGCACATCCGCATAAGCGTAAAACTGTCCATCGTCATCTACCGAATATACTCTCAGGCTGGAATCCTTATAATCGCCATCACTCCACCTGTAACCACGATACATAAGTCCAAAATAATTGCTATTTCCATCTGTCACAAGATTGCCACTGGCATCTCCGGAATCATCCTCCATCCGCACTTTGCCGGATTCCACATCCCACATAGTCAGATACTGATTGTCACCATAGCTTAACAGATACTGATCCTGATTCATAAATGCACACTGCATCGATTTGTAATATCCGCTGGCAAGCGACTGCTTACAATTTCCCGTTTCCAGATCCAGGATATCGATCGTACCATCTGTCGTATATACTGCAAGTACCGGGCTTTCCTTACCCAATGCAAATCCGTTCCGAGCTCCTACCGGATACTCCCGCTTGCCATCGATCTTCTTCCATTTTCCTGCTTCTACATCCCATACTTTCAAAAAATAGGAACCATAATCACGCACCTCCATAATCACATATTTATCATCTGCTGTGACTGCAATATCGTCAATAGAATTTTCTGCATCCACGAACTTCTCATCATCTACAAGACCGCCTTTATTCGAAACATCAATCCCGTCTTCCGTCATATCTGCCACAATAAAACGGCGCCAACCATATACAACGCATCTTTCTGTCTGATGAAAACACTGCACAGCATAATTCTGGTAATCACTTTCTTTCAGAAGCTGTCTCCACAACACCTTCCCCGTATCCAAGTCTACCAGTGTCTCACCTCTTGCTTTGTCATAAAACATCAGGCAGGTCTGATTCTCCAGTTTGCAGATGCTCACATCTTTTATCTCGGAATCTTCTTCACACTGGTATTCATAGATTACTTTATCCTCCCCAACTTTCAGTACGCTCAGTGTCTTAACATCTCCTATTACGTCATCTCCTCCTTCGACCACACGATACGTAGCCGTATCATCCCCCTCAGGGACTGATATATATTCTATATCGTTACACGAACTGTCAAATGTGAGTTCCTTCATCTGTGTATCCTGTACCAGTCTGCAAAAAGTTACTTTTCTTCCAGACTCTTCTGTCCTAACTACACTTCTCATCGCATCGCTATATTCCACATTTCCAATATTCTTATGAATTTCTCCGATCACCAGATCTCCGACATTCCCAATAATTTCCCCCGCGAATGCCGGATACATTCTTCCATCCTCCAGGCCTACTATATACCTCTCATCCCGTTCATGTCTCACACCTGCAATATTGCTGGAATATACCTGCGAGCACACAGTATTTCCCGTTTCTGAGTCTAATTGTAAAAATTTATCTTTCAGCGACACTGCTATCATACCCTGTTCCTTTCCATCCGTATTCGCAGAAGCCATCTGTATGGTACATGGTCTGGATATTGCCTGTACGTCATAGTCTTCCGATGTCCAAATGCATTCTCCAGACTCCGTATCATACATTGTCACATAATACCTGCATGGAGGTTTATCTTCATATGCCTTCGCTCTTCCCACAAGTTCACACTGCACCACTGCCACACGATGTTCCCCCGCATATGTCATCACATCCGAATCCGCATCAGAAAGCCTGGTAATGCTCTCATCTGCAAGAGACACACATATGACACCTCTTTCAATATTTTCCTCCGCAGGACTGCCAGCACTCATCGCAATTTCGCTTCCATCTTCATTAAACACCATAGATGATATAATAAACCATCTATCACTTTCATACTCATACTCTATCTGATGTATACATGCTTTCTGTTCCAGATCATAAATCCACAGAATCTGTCCATCTGTAACAGCAAGTTTCATACCAGATATTGCATAGTAAGGATTCACAGCCTTAGTTTCTTCTCCCTGACGTTCGATCTTACTTATAACTTTTTTCTTCTTCCAGTCCAGAATCAGAATTTGTTCGTCAGACACTGCAACCATCTGATTGTTTGATATTGGTGCGATATACTGAAATGCACCGCCATCATACCCTTTCAATTTGCCCGGATTTATCTTCCATGTACAGGTACCTGATTCAACATCCAGTACATACGCTGTTCCCTGCTGATCCAGACAAAAATATGCCGTTCCGTCCGGGCTCAGGTATTCTTGCTGATCCCCATCCTGTGCCCGCACCTGTGCATCCAGTTCATAAGAGCGATCCGTCTTATAGTCTATGATTGTATCCGTGTGCTGATAAGAATACAGCGCCTGGTTCAATGCATACATCTGCTCCGGCACCACCGGTTCATCGGCGTCCGGATCGTCCGGCGTGATCGCCATCACGGTCTTAAGTGCACCCATTCGGTCACCGCTGTCTAACAGATCCCCGGAAATGCCCGCAAGATATCTTGCCTGATTGCGCCTCGCCTCCTGATACTGTGCTTCCGTCTTTGCTGCCTGATACAGTGTAAATGCGGTCACTCCGACTGCCAACACTGCTGCCGCACTCACACCCGCGATCACACGGCGGAACATGTAATCCCGGTGTCTCTGCTTCAGCTCATCATAAGTACAGCCAAGCATCGGCGCTAATATTCTTAAAAACTCTTCCTTCAGCTTCTTCTCTATCTCTCTGTGATCGGCACCTCTCACATCTGCTGCCATCGGCTCGATGCGTTCACGAACTGTTTCTGCCTTACCGTCCGGTCGATGCAATATTTTCTCTTCATAACACAAGCTATCCGGGAACGCCACTTCCGGCTCACCTTCTGCCAGCAGTGTCAGCACTTTGTCCTTCGTATGCGTCAGCAGAAATGTCTCAATCTCCCGCTGTACCCATTCCGACTTCACGGATCTCGGTGAGCAGATAACGATCAGATATTCCGAATTTTCCAGTGCCTCACAGATACCCATTGCCAGATTTGCAGACAATGGAAGTTCCTCTCTGTCGCGAAATACCCGTTCAATCTTTTTCTTACCGCTGATCTCCTGAATCTTCTTCGGCACCTTATAATGCTCCAGCATGGTATGCAGCTTTCCTGCTACAAATGCATCCGGCTCGCTGTGACTGTAACTGATAAATGCATCATACCTGACCGGTTCTTTATCTTTGATCAGTTCATAGGTCTCTTCAAACGTATCTCTGTCCACAAAGTTAAACTCAGCATCCACAATATTTCCACCGGCATTCCGCTTAATCTCATAGAATACAAGTGCCGCATCACTGGATGCGGTAAGCTTTGTACCCCAACCGGTTCCCTTAAAATAATGTTCCGGATCTTCCTTATGAAGTTCCAGCCTTCCCTGCTCTATGAGGAACTCAACCTCCGGGCACATTGCATCACCCATCATCCAGACTTCCCGGTCTTTTGGAAACTGCTCATACTGATCACCATCTATATGCCTGTGATTCTTTTCAAAGAACTCTGCCTTATTGGGGTACGGTCTGCCGAATGCATCTAGCTTCACATAGTCTCCTGCATTTGCCGTCTCCCCCTTTTCATCTTTCGTTTCCATTGTATGTACTTCAAAGGTTCCGTCATCTGATTGACTTACCAGACCTTCTTTTATCAGTCTGTCAAGCCCTTCACTCTGTTCTCCCAGTCTGTACGCATTTACCCTTACCGGCTTCTTTCTTGCTCTTCTCATCTCTCTACTCCCAGTACACGATCAGCACACTGCTGGCCGGCTGATATTCCCATCGCGTTTCTTTCGGCTCCTGTCCGCTCTGTGCTTTCATATATTCCATCATCTGCTGTGACAGATCGCCTTTCAGCTGTTCCATAATCTGATTCATCAGATCATTACTTGCATACTGAATCTTTGTATATTTTTTTCCATCATTATAGGCCTGTTTCATAATATCCAGTGTCATTCCGGCATCTGCCGTTTCCAGATATCTGCCCTTCATCCGATAATATTCCAGAGAAGTATCCGTACATTCCGGCAGCGGATAAGTACTATCCGGTGTATGTGTCTGATTCAGCATCTGCCCGGAACAGCACAGGTATTCATATGCAATAAACTCTTTCGTCACATCTTCTCCCTGCAGTTCCCGGTAACCAGGATCCCCCCAGGTAGTGTCCACGTAATAATACTGTCCATCACATTTCACGATATTCCATGCGTGTGGTCCGCCTCCTCCGGTTCCCGTTACCCAGATACAATCCACGCCTGCCCGGTCAAGCAGGTACTTCGTAGCTCCTGCATATCCCGCACACACCGTTGTCCAGTTACCAAATACACTATATATATTCTGATTATCCGGGGCAGACAGATCATATTCCGTCATGTCTACCAGCGTCTCAAAGACATATTTCACCTTATCGTAATCCGAACCGCCAGCCGGCACTCCTGCCAATATCTCTTCTGACTGTTGCTTTACGATTGCCTCTCTCTTTTCACGCTCTGCACCCGTATAATTATAATTCAAATTCAAGATCACCCCTGTCGGGTTCGTATTGTATGTATACTGCAGACAATCCAGCCAGAAATACTCCGGCCAGTCCAGATACACACTCTGGAAGATCCGTGCCAGCTGATCCTTATCTATCCCTTCCAGCTCAACGGATGCTTCCTCATTTTCTATTGCATCGCACACTTTGTCATAACAATTTTTCTCTGTACCATCCAGCAGAGAATAATAATATCTCAGGTAATTTTCTTTCGGTTCTTTTTCTTTATCTTTATCATCTGCCTGTGCCTGATCCTGCACATCTTTCGCCTTGTCCGGGTCATCCTTCTGATCCGGCGTCAGATCTTTCACATCCTGTGTAACCGCCTTAACAAAATCCGTCGGTGACACTTCTATCATTACACCGCCGAAAAACAGCACCAATGATAACAATATATATTTAATAACTGATAACCCTTTTTTCATTCCTTAAGTCTCCCTGATTAATTGATGGTATCTGCCCAAATCCCCATCATATGTAATGCAGTAAAAGCGGAGTATGCCTCTTTATGAGTGCATGCTCCGCTCCTGCTGTCCATCTCTTACAGCGGCGGAAATTCCTGAAACGGTGTACGTTTCTTTTCCTGCTGATAAGACAGAGAATATTTCTTCATATACTGAATAAATCCTCTTCCATACTCATCTCTCCGCATCATCGTTCGAACCTGCTCTCTCTTTCCGTAAGCAGTCTCATTCAGATACAGCAGATACTGGATCTCGGCCCATTTCGCCATACCTTCATATACTTCCAGACGATTCTGTGCCCCATAAGCTTCTATGATCTTCTTATCATCCCAGTTTTGATATTGCCAGATATGAGTCAGTTCGTGAGCAATCGTTGCCATAGCAGCGAGCCTCGGTGAGCCATTTTCAATATACAGACTGTAACCGGACGCATCTTTCTGTGCAAATCCAAGCACTCTTCCATCCACACCCGGTGTCGGTACAAAGTCTTCACCAAAATGCTTTGCGATCGTCCTCGCATCTGTCATGCGTACTTTAATCGCCGCATTGATCTTAATGCCATAGAAGATCTCCATATTGCGAAGTACCATCTTATACACATCTTTGAATTCTTCCCCTGTCCGCAGTGCGGTTGAAGAACAGTGGCTGCACCGCTCTCTGCCATCCTTCAGCACATCGTACTCACCGCCTGCAATCTCTACGCCACAGAAATCACAGAAATGAGCACCAAGTTTATCCGGATCATATGCCCTGATATATTCCTGCGCTGCCTTTTCCTTATCGCGCACCTGCTGGAGTGGGTTATGGTCATAGCCATATGCCGCCAGATATGCTGTCGTGCCTGCAAAATCCAGGAAACCGTCAATCTCATCATATCCATATTTCAGGAAGCAGTGCTTTTGATATTCCGTAAGTTCATGGTTCTCCTGTTCGTCCTGCACGAGCTGCTCCGGTTCTTTCGTTTCTGTACTTTCCAGATCCGATTTTTGCTCTTCGCCCTCAGAATATGTAAATTCCGGCTCCTCATCCTTCAATGCCGGCTGCACCTCTGCCTGCTGTTTCTTTCCAGACAGCTTCTCTTTAATCTTCTGGATAATGCCTTTCTTCTTTTCTGCCGTCTGCTCTGCCTCCGGGCGTTCCTCCGGTTCCGGGAATTCCGGCACAAACTTCTCGACCGGTTTCTCCTTCTTCGGATGCTCTTTCATCTTTCTCTCATGCCATCCCAGAAGTTCCGTGATAATCTCAAAATATCGCTCCAGATTACGCTCCACAGAGGTAATCAGTCCCAGATCAATCTCACTGTCTTCTACAATGTATATGCCCGGTTCTTCAGATTCACTCTCCATTGAATACATCGCATATTTCAGATTCTCCGGAATCTCACTTTCCGTACTGAATGGAGTCACCGCACAGATATATGGATATGCATCCGGATAAGTTGTGCGGAAAATCTCATTAAGCATCAGTGCCATCGTATAACGGATCCGTTCAGATGCTCCCGGAAATACCACTTTCATCACCAGTTTATTGCGATATGAACGCACTGGAATACTGCTTACATAGATATGACGGCCATTTTTCAGATCATGGTAATCCTGCATTTCCAGATATCCGTCTGTCTGCACTTCTACCTGACAATATCCTTTCAGAATACGGATATCCCCAAGTGATTTCTGACCGCCCACGCTGGTATCATCCTGCCAGTTACGAATCGCAATATGACGAATCTGACGGTAATACTTACGCCCCGTAATATGGTCGGCTGCTCTTCTTACAACTACGCCATTGCGCGGTGTGATCGACTGCACTTCATAGTATTTGCCCCCATAAGTCAGGAACTGCCCAGGAATCAGCGCCTGGAAAATGTGTCCGTAAAGCTTCGCACCGATATAATATGTCTCTCCCTTTTCATCCTCTGCAATATAATATGCATTCTTCAGATTCTTGACAAACTCAGCGATCTCTGTATGTTCTTCGATCTCATAATACTTTCTGGTGATGGTCCGAAGTCCGTCTTCCATCAGTTCATCCCGGAAATGTATCCGGATATTAATCTCATCAATATTACAATGCTTATAGATCAGCTCTTTCAATGTATCTGCCGGTGTATCCTCATCGTACACAATACCGCTTACCATGAATGCTTCTGCAATATCATCCTCACATACCGGTTCACCTGCCATACGCATCAGGAGTTTTAACACGGTATTACGCTCTGACCTGGTATAATCTGCTACGATAGTCGGTACTGCTTTCGGGTCTGCCAGAAATGTCTTTGCATTTGCAAACATATAGTCTCTCAGCAGATAGTTCTCGCTGACCACATTGATAAATCCCTGCTGTTTTGCTCTGGTCGCATAGAGGCGCACCATCTCGAACAGATTCTGGAATTCATCTTCCACAACCAGAAACGCATTTTCCTGCGACCTTGCACTCCAGAGATTGGAGTCCACCTGAAATGCTTTATTAAAGCTTTCCTGGCTTACCGGAAGATCTGCAAATCCACAGATTTTTTTATAATACTGTCCTGCGATCCATTTCATATCCAGAACCGGGAATTTATCACCACTGAACCATTTGGTATTCGCGATCTGATATTTTAATGCTACCGAATTAATCTCTGTACCGATACCCATATATCGGGAAATATTGGAGAATATTCTGTGGTGCATGTATTCGCCGTCCGCATCCCAGCACATGATCGATGTGATCGATGCACTCTGGCTGGTTGCCGATACTTCTGTAATATTCGTACGAAGTGTATGCGACAACGCATCTACCAGCCCGTCACAGTTACGGTCACAAGCAGCATACACAACCGGCACTTCTTTATGAAATCTTCCAACCAGCAGATTCAATCCAATCTGTCCGGTCGCCAGAAGCTTCGATGGTTCTACGATAAATACGAATCCGACTTTTTCAAAAAACTCTGCATTTCTCTGCTGTATTTCAAAATTAAACAGATCACTGAATTTCAGAATCCCGATATCAGCATTCGTCACAGCCGTGTTCAGTACTTCTACTTTCCACAGACTGTCCGTATTGATCTGTTCTATGATTCCCTGCTCCAGCCACAGTTTCACATCATCCGTGGAGGAGTCTCTACCCATGACCACCAGAGTCTTCCGATTCTTCATCAGCTGTCTCGTCATCGGAATCATCAGATAATCTGTCAGATCCCGGTAAAATGGGTTACAGAACAATACGCTCTGTCCTTTCATCAGCTTAATGCAGCTCTTTACATATCCCGGATCAATGTCCTTGCCACTTTCCTTCAGCACCCGGAAATATCTGCCAAGATTCGCTGATGCGCCATCCTTGCTCTCGCAGAGCTCTTCCAGCGTCTCAAATGCTGCCGGAACACCAATACCATTATCGATTGTCGTATCATATAATACATGCTTGCCAAACAGAGTCTTCAGCACATCTCGCAGAAGGCCATAATTGGCCACCTTGTAAGCATCTTCATCTTCACCGAGGATATCCCCGATAAACTGTCTCTTGGTAAGACCGGACAAAAAGCAGATCATTTCGCCCAGCACGATCAAGCCAAATACCGGATAAAATACCGACCGGAATGCCGCAAATGTCGGAAAGTACTGTGACAGCACAAACACCAGTGCCGACACGCCGACTGCCGTATAATAGATGCCTTTCCACATGAACCGAATCTGTGAATATTCCGGCTTTATAAACCATTTATCCAGCTCTTTATCATACTCATAGCACCAGCCACAGGCTGTTTCAATCAATCCTTCTGCTGCGTGGTGCTTCTTTTTCAGAACATGCAGTGCAATCAGCTTCACGATCAGGAATCCTGCCACCATCAGAAGATTCACCAGATACACCAGATACTTCTGAAGCTTCAGTTGTCGAAGTGCCGGAAGCGTCTTAACTCCATATGCAACCAATTCTGTAGTCACACCATAGATCCCATTCAAAAAGATCAGCACGACCAGACAATACACAAATGCAATTACCGGCATCGGGAACTGCCTTGCACGTTCCGACTCATTCAGATTAATCTTCAGACTCGCTGTACAGAGGAGTATGAAAGATGCTGTACAGAGTATAATTTTGATCAATTGCATTATCCCTGTCATGACTCTTCTCCTTTCACATCCTCATACAGATCTTCTCTCTCAATCTTCAGACCTGCAATAAATTTGTACGGAGCCCAGATCATATCTCCCGCTGTATTAAGCGGAATCTCTGTCTTCCCTCCGTCTATTTCATAATAGTAAAGCCTGTTATCCTTTGGCACCTTATCTTCATCAAAAAATCTGGTTACATTCTTTTCAAATGCTGCCGCTCTTCGAATACCAAACGCTTCCGCCAGCTCTTCATCTCTTGCGATCGTTGTCCTGAGTGCCTGCTTATGCGTCCGAAGCTTCTGCACGCGTGCTGACACCGCATCCTTGCGCTTTGTGACCCCTGCATAGATAGACTGTGCCTTCATATAAGTACAGAGGGTTGAAAAATACTCCTCATACTTATGCGCAGAAGTATTTACACTATTAACTACCGAACGCATCAGATCATTGAACCGCTCCATACTCGCCACGATCTGCTTTCTGAGAAGAACCAAGGCAACGATTCCTCCGATTGCCACAATCAACGTCGCTCCAAGACTTATGCCAAGTGCTCCCGCAAATGCCCCACCTCCATTACGAAGCGAGTTGAACATATACGGAATATATCCCATCAGATATACAAGCAGAATTAACACTCCTGTGCTGATCACAACACCTCGGCGCATCCGCACCGCAATGTCTTTTTTCACCTTCCTGTCAATCTCATGAACCTTCTTCTGAATCTGCTTTCCATCCACTGTACTTCTGGTATCGCTGGTCAGTATCTGTAGTTCCAGCGTATCCAGCTCTTCTTCCAGTTCTTCAATCTGAAAGCGATCCAGTTCGTACTCTTCATCAAAAAAGCTTTCTGCACGAGATTTCACCTGCGCCGCCGCACGGTCTACCGCCCGTCTCGGCATCTTCAGATATCGTTCCACATTATCCGACTTTTCGCGCACACTGGTATTCCAATACATCAGTTCATCTGCCGGACAGTCTCTGCTAAGCCCGATATCTTTTGTCGAAATATACAGATCTTTTCCGGATACTTCTGTGAAGATTACCGGTATACGCTGCTTTTCAACAATCCTGGCACCATCCTCAAATGCATTCTCCGGCTTCATATCGAGCCTCGTCTGTACAAACGCAGACGCTGCTTCCATTTTATTCAGATGCTGGTTCAACGTCTCTCCCAGTTCTTCTTTTGACACCTCGATCTGCATCCGGTACAGCTTATATGCCTGCAGGATGCTGGCCGGTATATGGTTCACAGCCACCGTCAGTATGCCCATCCAGAATTCCACCAGTTCTCTGGTATAGCGGCTGTTCTCCGGATTCGTAATATCGCCGCAGATAAAACGGCAGATGCCCGGATAGTTATTTCTCCGGCTGAAATCAGAACTCTCCATCTCAAACGGAGACTTCCATGACTCATAGATATAATTCTCATCATCCGGATGTCTGCGCAGAGAGAACAGGTAGACTTCCTGCGGACGCACATCAGAAAACGTATACTTTTCTTCCAATGCCTTTCTCGCCTTTTCTGCTTCCTCCGATACTCTCTCCTGCAGATAGATCGGACGCAGACCGTCACGGTATTGTTCTGACAGGGCATAGAACTCTTCTCTGGAAAGTTCGGAAGCTCTTACTCTGTGAGTCACTCCCGTCTCTACATCCACATACTCATAAGCTTCTTCAAAATTCTTAACCGGCGCTGCCGGATATCCACAGATCATATGCGTCAGACGCACCAATGGTATCGCACTATCCTGCGGCACGGCATCCTCCGCTGCTTTTGCAGCCTCTGCCGGAAAATCAAATGGATTCTTCTCATCCGGCACCGGACCTTTCCGATTGCCATAGACAAGCTCTGCACTTACGATCACAGTCCTCCAGTCAACTTTTCCTCTGATCTGTTTGTACAGATCCGGGACAGACGTTTCAAGGTCTGTTCCGGATTCATTCCAGTCACAGAAACTAATGGCTCCCTTATCCACAAACGGTTGAAAAAGATAGCGGTATTCTCTCAGCAGATCCGATGAGTGCTTACTCAGTATTATCACTGTATGCATTACTTTCACCGCCTTTATATTCTGCTAATTATTCTCGTCTCTCTCTGGCGTTCTCGATCAGTTCCTGCATCTTCTCGCACAGATTCTCCTGTTCCTTGTTCTCCAGCTCATTGGCTGCGATCTGCATCAGATCATCTACGTAATCGCTGAAATCGTCTCTCCAGTTTGCAAAATACCAGTCTACATTTTTATCGAATGCTTTTACCTGGTCGAATACGAAGTTGCCATATATCCAGTCAAGATCATCTCCAAGCACGATGGTACTCATGTATTCGTAGATCATCTGCAGGCTCTCTCTCATGATATCTTTGCCGACCTTCTTATCAAATTCTGCCGCCGGTGTAGATACCTTCAACAGCAACGCAAGGTCAAAGATTGTCAGTCCGCTCTTCTTAAACTCATCTGTTTTTAACTTACCGATATGCTTCATCAAAAGGCTGTTCTCAATTGTAATCTTACCGGCGCTGTTCTTCTCTGCCGTAAACTTCTTATCCATATAATTCAGGATTGTCTTAACAACGACCGGATTAATGATCAGCGCATCCAGCACTTCATAGTAATGATCACAAGGTGTACCATTCGATACCACAAACTCTTCGGTATCAATACCATTTAACTGCAGTCTGTAGAGATATTTGCCCTCTGCAATTTTCCGGTAACTGATCAGATTGAAGATCATACCAAGAATAAATGCACGGTAAATTCTTCTCTCCTGACGTTCCTGATTCTCGTCATCCAGATCCGGCAGACAGGTAATGATATGCCATTTACGGTCGATATGCGGAGTGATCACCGGTGTCTTATCTGACTTCGGCTTAATCTGGCTGATCAGTTCATAATATGCCTTGTAATACTCACCTTCGCATCTTCCGTCTGCTTCGCTTCCCGGAGCGAACTTGGACAGACCATTGGCACGCAGCCCGTAGATTGCCTGATAGAACATGATCATATTCAACGGAATATCTTCATCCGGATTGCCACCGTAATTGCCAAGTTCCTGAGCGATCAGCATAGATCTCGGAGAATCATCCTTCGGATCCAGCTGCTTGCTGTATGTGCAGGCTGCGATTGGTTCCCTCTGTTCTCCAAGCGGTCTTTCGATAAATGGATTAGAAAGACTTCTGGTCTCTGCGATCACACGGCGCACATACTGTTCTATACGTCCATAATCATATTCATTGGCCTCGTACTTAGCTTCTCTTTCCAGTGCTGAAAGTACATCCATATTTACCGTTGTACCGTAAATCTCCATCAGAGATTTTTCAAAATATCCAATGATTCCATCTTCGAATAATTCCTCGAAGTATCCGCCATTTTCCGGTTTGTCCTTCATCATGGAATATCCGCGGACTTTTGAATAAATGTCCTCTGCCAGCTCCTTATCAATCGTAATCGTATTGCCGGTATATGGCATTTCCTTCAGCAGTCTGTTAAAGCAGTTAGCCGATGCACACACATAACGTGTAGTTTTACCAGCTGTATTCACATATTTTTTCAGTAGAGAATTGATTCTTCTGTCCAGTTTGCCAATGCGATCTTCGAAAGATGCATAGAAGGTCTGGAACGCATCACACAGATTGGTAATATAATCAATACCTTCTCTCAGTACTTCTGCCAGCACGCTGCTTGTTCTGTACTTATCCACCTCACTCAGATAATAACGGAACTGATCCTTCATCTCCTGCTGCGTCTTCTTATCAATCTTACGTTCTGTCAGCTGATCCACGGTCTCTGTCTCATCCGTCTTCGGATCATCAAATATATTATAGAAGTCATCAAAGAACTTCTCTTTTTTCTTATTCTCTTTGTCAACAAATACCTTTTCCTGTTTCATCAGTTCCAGTGCCTGATACAGGAAATAACGGACTGCATTCGGATGGATAAATGCGTCATGCTGATCGCGCAGATATGTCTCCATCTGGTGTGGAAGCCGGTCTTTCGTTGCAGAATCATTCTTTGCACGGAAGATGGTGTATGCGATGGTTCTTCCGGAATCCTCGCTCCGTCTCATAACCATATCTTTATACTTCTCAACTTCCATAAATGCAGACTGCAGATCTTCTTTTGCCTCTTTTTTACCGACCTCGATATCGTTGATCAGTCCCATCGCCTGTCTCTTCTGTGAATCCAGATCCAGCTGTCCTGTCATCACGCTGGTCTTTACAAACTTCTTCAGCTGATCCACGTACTCAGACCATTTATCGCTGACTTTCTTGTATCCACCGTCATCATAGATGGTGCAGGCCTCCTCAATTGCCTTGGCAAACGGATCTTTCTGTTTTGCCATCTGCTCAATCGAACCGATATAACTCATAGACGGATCGATATCATTCACATGGAATCCCTGCGCACGCATTTCCGAATTTGCCATGCAGCGTTCTCTGTACATATCATCAAATACCAGCCACTGCTTCGATACACATTCCTTTGCCCAGTTAAGTGCAATATATTCTTTTACGTCCTCTGTCGGGTAGATCAGCATCGCTGAACCGGCTCCCGCATAACGGTTGCGTCCTCTCTGTGCACACAGCTCACGGATTGTATTATCCTCAGATGAATTGCTTCTCTTATTCATCGGTCCGATAGACTGTGAATAAATACAGTTTGCTGCATGATCCAGATACTGGTTAAAGCTGTTCAGCTTCTTACCTTCTGTATTCTGTGCATCAAACAGGAAGCAGAAATCATATGGTCTTACATCATATTCTTCTACTTCGGAAGAACCTACGCGTGGGAACTCTACACGTACTGTCTTGTCATATTTCTCAGGCAGGGTCTTATCCCCTTTCATCAAAAATGCATCCAGCTCACGGAGTGCCGCATAGGCATTACAACGCAGATTGTTACGCTCTGACTGTCCACGAATCACTTCATAGAATACTTCCGGAAGGATAAAAAATCCTCGTGTAATATTCGCACTTGCCTGGAACTTTGTTGCCAGATAATTCTTCAGGTAAAGTGCCACCGGAAGGATCAGTCCGGATCCGGTACCGCCGGCCAGTGAACTTACAATTACCACACGCAGAGCCTGCTCGCCGGAATCTCCTTCCAGCTTATACAGTTCTTCAATTGCTTTGTGTAACGGCTCCATATTACCGGCACGAATTGCTGTATCTAATGCAAGTCTTGAAATCGCTCTTACCTGTCCGGCTCCTTCTGTCAGCGACTTGCTGTTCAAAATACCATTTACCGGGAACCAGGTATCTCTGGCATGCGTATCAATATTCAGATACTCGCCTACCGTCAGTTTCGTAGAAGTCTGAATTGTCTTAATATACGGATTGGCCTCACGGATCTCGCGCAACTCATTGATATCCGTATCAAATACTGCAAAACCAATATGCTTTCGCTGTTCCTCCGTAACCATCTTGGATACACGGCTTACAATCTTGGAACCGGTTCCTCCAAGTCCTACTAATAATGTTGGTGCAATCATTTGTCTTCCTCCTCACTAAAGTATTGCTTTATCATTTCCTCTTACCCTTTTTGATCGATCCGTCTGCCGTTCTCTGCACATTCGGAATACATGTATAAGTAAATTCAGGTGTTGACACCACAATGATCGTACTCGCTGATATGCGGTAATGTCCTTTGTAATTATCCGGTATAGACATTCCGTTAAATGTCGTATCTTCTTTACCTGCAAAAGTCGATGTGTTCAAGATCATCATACTTCCGCCTCCTGCAGCCTTCACCCTCGCAGTCTTCTTTACCGGAGCCGGTGAAAATGTCAGCCTTCCGACCTCTGCCTTATATGGTAGAAATACAGATAACTTATTCTTCTCAAAATTACCTTTCACTATCGAATCACGTATCCCAATCTTTTCGGCCGTACATTCAATAGATGGTCTTGATTTCATCTTTCTTGGAAAACGCTTTTTAAACGGTGGGATATATCCCAGAATCAAAATCAGCAGCAGTAGACCAAGCGCAATCTGCTTCCAGTAGTGTTTCAGATAATCCAACACGCCTCTGTCATCCTTGATCTTCATTGATACTGTCTGTGCCTTGCCATAAGAATTACCGTCAATCTCTGTCGACACATCAACTGTAACCTCTGCTTTACCGGTATCGGTCTCAAACATTTTACCGTCTTTATATTTTGGAATTGCAATCCATGTAGACACTTCACGGCCTTTCTGGATATCCCAATCCAGCGCAAATGTATCTCCCTGCTCATTCACTGTGCCGAGTTCTACCGTTGCATTCTCCCACTGTTCTTTTGTCAGCGGCTTGCCATTCTTCTTCGCTGTAATCCTCAGTGGTTCCGCATGATCTATCTCTTTTAATGCCACAGACTTCGGCGCCTGTACCTCCATATCAAGTGTACATACCTTATAAGTCTTTTCTGCATGATCCATATAATCATTCAGATACACAACATCCGCCGACAGCTGAAGTTCATCTCCATCAGCCTGAATATCAACCGTCTGCGTAACTCCTCCGTTGCCACCCAGTCCATACTCCTGTCCATTCACCGTCAAGGTATATTCAGGCTTGCCAAGCAGCTTAGAATCCTTAATAAACTTTCCAGACAACAGATCGATAAATCCAACCTTTACCTGATACGAACCTCCTTCAATAGTATCTCCATCTACTTTCTTGCCGCCCTTCTGCAATTCTGCTCCAAACTCTACATTTGGTTCATAATATACCTGAATAGAATCTGCTCCTTCTATATTCAGAGTATACTCTCCTTCTACAATGGATGAAGACGGATCTGCAAATACTGCTACCGCACCTTTTAATGATGTGTCTTTCGTCGGAACCTGCGTTACGTAAGAAGTCTGTCCTGCGCCGTCCGTACTGCTGCATGACACGCTGTAGCAGTTCTCCATCTTGACTTCGCCACCCTCTTTATTCTTCAGGCTCTTAATATCTACATTACTTCCCTGTGCAAATACGATCAGCTTACTGAGTGGCACATCCAGTTTCAACGGATTACCAGCCTTATATCCCGGATATTCATTTCTCTTAAAAATACGATTGCTTACAATTGCCAGTTCATTGATCACCGCCGCACTGTCTCCGGCTTTCTGTGCATAGAGTCCTGCGTCCTCATTGCTGTCCGGCACATTCTCGACTTCACTTCCCATGCCAAGGAACTGTACGTACATATTGTCCCGGGATGCAGCCTTCTGTTTCAGATCCTCTTGCAGACCTGCTGCCGGCACATCACTGTCAAATATACCATCTGTCAGCACTACGAGCCAGCCTTCCTGCGCAGCCCCGCTGTCTAACAGTGCAGTCAGTTCTGCTGATGCCGTATTCACCTGTGTATACGGTGTTCCTTCCGGATCCGGTGTATACATATTATGAATCTGCGCAATGTCATCTGTAGACTGCACCGTAATGGATGTCGTTCTGTCCGTACCCGCATTGCCATTCACCGTAACCGGATGCATCGGAAATACCTTCATCACATCTCCGCTGTCGAAATTCATCATCGCAGCAAACACTTCCATCGCATAGGTTGCCTGCGACCACGCCATATTCCCCGGCTTGTACATACTTCCCGAGTTATCAAATACTACGTAGATTGCTCTGTTCTTTCCCGCCTGTGCTGCCTGCACTTCCTTCGGCTGCGAGACCAGTATAACGGTCATCAACATAACAACTGATAACATCACACTCAGCACACTCTTACATACTTGCTTCATCTTCTGTCCCATCCTCATAACTTTTCACTCTTCTCAACCAGAATCCATTTCACTCCTGATTGAATACAAAACATAAATTTATTATAAACTAATTTGACATATCTCACAATGTATTCGCGTCAAATTGCGATAAAAAATCAGCAGAGCATCTGCCCTGCTGATCTTGTCATTTTCGCATTGCCTATATATTATTTTCGTAGTAATCATCCAGATATGTGTAAAAATGATCTCTATCAATATGATACTCTTCCGGAACATCAAAAAGAAGTCTGTCCAGCATCTGATCCATAACCTCTTTTGCCCCATCATAACTCATATCTGTTGTCACATATTTATCCAGATACATTTTCGAAATATAATCATAGATCGGATAATATACCGACTGTGGATTCTCTCTGCTGTCGTCGTGATAATCCTCATACTGTTCATTCATCAGTGACAATATCGTCAATGCATAATTATCATCCTGATTGTATGTATCCAACTGCTTCGCATAATACGTCATACTGTGATTCACGTAATCATTCAGCGTGTAATTATCCATACATTCCAATATAATCTGATGGGCATTGCTCTGAAACTGATACGCAATATCCTTCTCCTCATAATCAAACAGACTCACCGCGAACAGCGAATTAAGTGCTTCCGCATTCGGGATATCATAATAATTCAGTCCCATAAACTGTATCGATACACGATTACCATCTTCGTCCTCATAAATACTATCTCTCAAGCAATGGCTGAACTCATGATAAAGGACCTGATAATCCCAGGTGCCTTCTTCGTATTCCTTATCCTTCAGTACATAGATCTTATCTTCATCTCTCACGTAACATCCACAGGAATTGGTATCCCAGGTAACTTTCAGCAGTTCCTGGTCTGTACATTCAATCACTTCCAGATCTTTCAGATTACGGTAAAATGGTCTGAGTTCAATATCCGGATACTTATCAAATACTCTGGTACAATATTCAGTCAGAATCGGTTTGAATTTCCTGGCAATCTTGGAATTCTCATTGATCACGTCAATGAAATCCGCCAGTTTCTTCGGTTTAAAATCAAGTGCCAGATCCACGTAATCCATATCATAGATATACAGTCTATTTGAATTGTCCCGATTGTCAATGTATGTGTCCACTTCATACTCGCTACCCGGTTCGATCACGCCATAAGGTCTGTCTCCAGACTGTTCCTCTGCTTTCTTCTCTCCGTCTGCTCCTGCTTCAGCTTCATCAGTCTCTGTTCGTTCAAAGCTCTTCTTGCTTTCGTATGCTTTCTGAAATTCCTGTGCATTCCGATGCACTTCATATGCCGAATATCCTACCAACACAGCAATGATGCAGGCAATTACGGCCAATATAATTCGTATTTTCTTTTTCATTCCTCGTAACTCTTATCCTTTGTTTCTATTTTACTTCATTTTTCTCTTTTTATAGAATCCTACAATCAAACCAAGACTAACAATCGCTATTAAAAACCGTGCAACTATATTTATCGTATCTCCGGTTTTCACCGTATTTATTATTTTCTGAATAGTATTTGGCTTATCTGGTTTTGAAATTCCTTCATTCAGTTCTCCAAAACTCGTTCGTCCCGAACTATCTGTTTCTTGCGTTAAGCCTGAAATATTATTTTTCTAAAATTTTTTAATGCGTTTCACACGCATTGAAACGCATTAAAAACACATTAAATTACCTAAAGAAACCTTTCACTTGCTACATATTTAGCATATCTACCCTTTCCAAGAAGCACAATCACACCTTCTATTTGCATTTTTCTAATGCCGAACGAGCTTGTTGTCTTGTAAAAAACGAATAATCAAATGTGGCTTGCGGGTGCTTAACTATGCCTGCTGCCACACCCACTATGAAAGGAGCTTTTCTATGAGCAATCAACACAAACATCCAACTATAAGTTTTAGAATCAGCGATGCTGAACGCAAACAAATCGAAGCCCGTATCCTTGCCAGCGGTATGATGAAGAAAGATTACTTTGTCCGTTCCTGCATCTATAACCGCATCTGCGTTGTCGGTAAGAAAGAAACTATATATCCTCTTGCACAAACTGTCAATGCACTGTATCTGCAATTACTTGAAATACAGAAAGCATTTACTGAATGCTGTGAACATCAAACTTTAAACCATCTTCCTACAAGTGATGAAATCAAAGAACTGCAAACCAACTATAACAATATGCTTACAGCCATCATTGTTCTGCTTGATGGTGCTAAGTATCTGTGGGAAGGAGAACACCATGAAACAAAATAATCCTTGTTACCTGTTTGGTATGTATGAACCTGATACAGATTCTGTTATTGTTAATGCCATCAATGATACATATACCGGCACGCCTCTTATTATCAGTTGTGAAAAATGTAATTCAGCTGTCTTGCTCGATACACCTGATGATATTGCGTATCTATACCGTCTGGCACAGGAAAATCCTCTGCTATATGCTGAATTAGCTTGCAAACCTAATAGATTACAGGAATATGTGGATGCTATGAATGAATTTAATTAACAACATAATTCTTATCTCACCAGTTGCAGACTTCTTTTGCGACTGGCGAGATATATCCTATCCCCGTTATCATTATTTTAAATGCTCCCCATTATTCTAAGCCGATTAACTTTGCCAGCTTTTTTAACATATGAATCTGTTGCTGCCAGTACTTCTTGAATTCTATCTGGTATAGCTTTACTCTTCTTTATCCCCGGTTGCACTATGCAAATACATCCTCGTAATACTTTTCCAGATGTTTTTATCTCTTTTATCATGGTCTTAAAATTTCCACCTTTTTTCACTATACAATGCCCAGAATTATGACGACTCGTAAACTTTTCAAGTAACTTTCCTTTTGTCGTAAACCATGTTACAGACTTTATTGCTTGTCCAGATACTTCATATACATCACCAACACTATTGTTATAAGAAGATGAACCCATTTTTTTGACATGATACAATTCAACAACCAACTCATTATCTGTCTCATAAATTGTAATATAATCCGCCATTTCACCCGAACCATGGTCGTATATAATATATTTAAATTTTTCATTTGCTTCTAAAATTTTATATAATGCATCCTGAATTGACACCCTCGTATCGCTGTCATTTTTTCTAAATTCCAATTTTAAATTTGTATCATAATGCTTCCAATCAACACCTTCTATTATATTACTGTCAAATAACTCGCTCTCAAAATCACCTTCAATTACATCAATGCCTGTTATCGTCATGTCCTTTATAGTTTTATATATTAGTGGTTGTTCCGTAAGAAATTTGTCCATTGGTATTTCTTCTTTTCCTGAACATACAATAAATCTATTTCCCAAACTTCTATATCTGGCTTTTATATCACATTCCAAGTTCTCTGAAATTTCTCCAACCGAAACCTCAACTGACACTTTTGTCTTCTCACAATTTTTCACCACAACCATCGCGTCCGTTAATCTGCACCACTCGTAATCCGACTCTTTTCTACGATACTTAATAACAGGATCACAACTATATGTTTCCGCAGTAAAATCCGCATAAAAGATATCTTCTGGATATTCTACAAGAGCTTTGGGCTGAGGTAAAAAATCAAAATTTGTATTTGTTTTTACTTTTATATCTTTATTTGCTATTTTCTTTCCCAACCCATCACACCACTGTATATAATCTTTTAAGTCTTTGTAAGCACTGCTCCAAACTTTCGAAGCACTACTATAGCCAATTGTAACATCTCCTTCTGCATCATCTACTGCTTTACAAAATGCATGCCCCGCAGAATACATTCTTCCCGAATCTTTATCAATTGCATCACTCACATCTGAACCTGCCATTATTCTATATGATTCTCCTGATTGCGATTGCTTACTCAACATTCCTGAATTAAAAATCTCGAAGTTTTTGAGTTTGCCCAATACTTTATATATTTCTGATTTTGGTATCGGATCATAAGAATCACAAAATGATGATACCAATTCATCATACATTGCTTCAGAATGTTTCTGTGAATATATATGTACCATATGAGTTTGTGTTTGATAATGTATTATATATAAAATATATTCAAGATTGACCTTATCACCACTTCCCATCCAAAGTGGTGAAACATATTCCAAGCCAATTCCTACTACCGTATTTTCTTGTTTATTTCTTAATATTCTTCCTGCCACGTTACACGCCTCTGGAAATTCGGCATTTATATCAAAACTCATAGAACGATAGATTTTCACATGACAATTAGGTCTGATTGCATGAACAGGGACATTTTCAAGAATACGCTCATCTTCCACAACATATTCTTTATAATAATTTCTATTTTGCTGTTCACTTTTATTCTTTCCTTCACTCATTCCAATGATCATATCCTGCCATACAGCATCTTTAGAATAAAGTAAATTGTTTTCAATTTCTAATTCTTCATTATTTACCGCAATAAATTTTGCCTTTCCTATATTCTTTGCATTTGTCCGAGCAAATCTACCAATAAACTGTAATGTACTCGCAAGCGATTTATGAGGAACATGTATTGCTGCAATTTTAAGATTAGGAAAATCATAGCCTTCTCCTAGCATATCTACACACACAATTCCATCCAGTTCTCCAGAATGCAACAATTTCAAAATATGCTTAACCTTTGAATTACTCATTGAACTATCCACTTTTGAAAGTTTCAATGAAGTATTATCCTTATATAACTCCTCCAGTTTTTCAGCACTTACTTTAGTATCCGTACGTACCATCAGATAATGTTCATACCCAGCTTTTCTATCATTCAGCAATACCTCCTCAGCTCTTTTAGCAATGCACAAATCATTATCCATTCCACTTTCCACAGGAACATATTGTATTTCACCAAAAATACCATCTTCGTATGCCTTTGAAAGTGGATAATCATATACTATTTCACCAGACAGCTCTTTTCGATCTAACCTAAACGGAGTTGCTGTAAACAGCACATGCGTTGCCACAGACAAATTTACTAAAATCTGTTGCCATGTTTTAGCTGGGGTATGATGAGCCTCATCAACTTCCACCAAATCAATATTCTCTTTCGCCCAATCAGATTCACTTAGACTGAGTGCACAACTAGGTGTAGCAACAATAACATCTGCTTGCTCCAAGTCTTTTTGATACTCCTTGGTATACAAATGCTCCAACTCAAAAACTTTAGGTTTTTTTATTGAAGTATTAAATACGTTAGCTACACACAATGTCCTAAGTTCAGAAAAATCCTCTGCAATTTGTCCACGAACCATTTTACTCGGCGTAACAACTAATACTCGTTGTTTTCGTATTAAATATGGTGTCAACATAAGCACAGCTGTTTTTCCTGATCCTGTCGGCATAATAACAATAGCCGCCTCCTTTTTATTGAGCGTAAAAAAGGATGATATTGCGTGAATTGCACCTAATTGAGCATTTCGTAATCCTCTGCTCTTTTCCGAATTTATGGGATATTTTACTGCATTGTAATGAATCTTAAAATAATTCCCCATATAATTTCCTTCCCAAACTAATATTATTTTCTCATATTAGTTCATTGTATCTTGAAAACACTATCGTTCACTAATTCATTTAATAATTGTCTTGTCCTTTGACCTTTTATGTCGCCTACATTCATAATGCAAAAATCTACAGATGCCTTTCTAATAATCACATTCTTTCCATATTTTTTGAATCTGCTGACTTTTCTGCTGATTCTGCTGATTTTCTGTTAATTTGTTATCAGCTCCTTTTTCCATCCTCATCACAAGCATCATCTAATCGAGATTTGTATCTTCAATCAATCTGGCATTAGTCTCAACTCAGTCTCATAATCTCACCTTAAAAATGAGACTAAGTTGAGACTGACTTGAGACTAAGTTTTTCCAACACGCTAAAAGTCCCGATTTTATCACGTTTTTAGATTTTTCTTCAGTCTCATAAAGTGTCAAAATTTATGAGACTTTGTTGAGACTAACTTGAGACTGTCTCATTACAATGTCCATGTAGAAGTCTTTTTATCGTAAACGGCTCCTGTTACTTTTTTGATTTTAGCATAGTCTCTGAATACCGTTGCTCTTGATATATCAAGTTCTGCCATTACCTGTTCAACCGATAAGTGCAGGTTTTCACAAATCATATTATATATTTTTTGTTCTCTTTCAGATAATTTTTTCTGTTCTGTTGCTTCATCTGCTGCTATTCTGTTTAATGGTATATTAATTCTAAATACATCATCTTCAATCAATTCCGGCTTACCACCATCTGAATACATTGGTGTATACTTATAAAGATTTCTTACTCCCGAGCCAATAGTATCTGTTCTACCAATATTAGCAAAAAATTGCTGAATTAAAGGATTCTTTGGATAAGGAGTGAACTCATCACTCATAATATTTCCATGGCGTCTAGGAATACACCAATTTTCTGTTCTCAGCCAATCCTTTTCGATAATCACCTTTGCCGGATATGCACTTGAATAATCTCTATGCACAAGTATATTGCCAATAACCTCTCTTGAAATAATACCTCTAATACTCGTGCTAATATTGTTAATTAAGCAAAATTTATCCAATGTATGCTTCGCAACAAATTCCATTAAAAGATCATATGCCTCTATTAAATTAGTTGTTACCTGCAATCTATCATCATACCTATCTAGATTCTCAACCCTATATAATGCATCGGTAATATATCCTGGACAACAAGACCTTATCACGTCATCTTTGCCAAACAATAACACACCCGCAAGATTATAGCCTTGAATACCTGATGAAAAATCTTTTTCCCATAAGCCAGCACTCTTCAATATTTCCTCATCAGACATTTTCAACCAAGGATGATCCGGATTTTTGCTCTTTGCAAGATTTCTTACTTTATCCATCAGATCCATGCGTAGATCTTCCGTTGTAACATATGGAAATATCTTGTGCTCCGCATATGTGTTGCTTTTTCTGTTGTACATATTCTGTAACTGGATAGGCGAATCTGTAATATCCATATCTCCGTCTTCATTTCTGTCATATATTCTATTAATGCATTTTTCAACAGTAGATGTTGGTGGTATATACACCCATAATAATACTTTACCTTCATATTCAAATTCTTCTATAGAAAGATAGAGTGTAGGTGACATTCTGTCGGGATTGTTAAGCTGATTAACAAAGTTTTTTCTCATATCTTTACTCATATTTCTATTAATTCCAATTGGTGTTCCATCATCCTCTACACCCATGATAATATAGCCGCCATATCTATTAGAAAATGAGCACACAGTTTCATACACATCTTCCTGAATGCCATACTGACAGGTTTTGTACTCTACTGTTATTTTTTCATCTTTTGAAAGCAAGTCTCTCATAAATTCAATTGTCATTCTATCGCCTCCAATTTTCATTTAATGTACCACTTCTCAAATATCTGAGCATTATCACTATCTGTCCTCGACTCAGCCTGAGCGAACTTTGTTAATGTTGGCAAATTAGTTGCTATTAGTAGCAGAGCAAAAGAAAAAGTCTCGGAATCCGCTTGTTTAGCAGGTTCCAAGACTTGTAGCTCTTATTCGAATTCTTTATATTCTAATATAAAATTAACTTATTTTGTTTAAGTTTTATTCCAATATGGGACATATTTTTATATAAATTACAATGATTATTTCGACCTACTGAATGGTTGTTGCCAAACTGTTGCCATAGGCTAATTATAAAATGTCAACATATAAAATGCAATATGAGTATTTGAAATTCTTCATATTTTAAGAAATAATATACTCAATCTTTTTTATCTTACTTTTGTTATAATAATCTTTTCATCCGAAGAAAAATATATCTTGGGATACATATTTCCAAATCCTCGCACTGTTTCCGAATATGCAACATATTCTTTATCAACTGAATCAATATCATTTAACTCAAGTACAATATCTAAATTTAAATGAGAATAAGTCATTTTATTTATTTCCATTATATATTCTTTAACTTTAAATTATATATGTCTTTTTGACTATCTTTTTATATCTCCTTAAATGTCCGCAAAGCCTTATTTTATAGGCTCTACGGGCATTTTGCTTTTGTGGTAAACCTCACATATCTAGGTCTATCTTCTTATATTTTCGCTATCAAGCGTGGTTAAAATCGTGGTAAATACTTCTATGCGATTAGACGCTGAACCTCTGATTTTGCGGTATCTATGGACGCATGAGCGTACCAGTTCATTGTGATACTAATGTTTGAATGTCCCATGATATACTGTAAATCTTTTGGGTTCATGTTCTTGCTTGCCAGTCTTGTGCAGAATGTATGGCGTAGCGTATGCGGTGTGATATGTGGCAAGGGATTGTCCTTGTGGTGCTTGTTATATTTCTTTACCATACGGACAAATAAGGCGTTGTAATCAATCGCAACTTTGGGCTTGCCTTTATGATTGACAAATAAGAAATTGCTCTGTCCGTCTATCACAAATGGTTCTGCCTTTGGGCGTTTCTTCATAACCCGTTGAAATGCCTGTATTGTTTCTCTACTTAATGGCACTTGTCTTATTCCGCTTTTCGTCTTAGGCGTTTCAATATAATAGCCCTGTTCCTTGCTCTTTAGTAACTGGTGGTCGATAATTACAACTTCATTCTTGAAATCAATATCAGCTACTGTCAGTCCGCACAGTTCCGAGATACGAAGTCCAGTCTTTAACAGTATCAGCACATCATCATAATGCTTGTGATACACATTGTCTGTCTTGATAAATGAGAGTAAGGCTTGTTCCTGTTCCTCTGTTAATGCGACTTTCTCTTTGGTATCATTTTCTAGGACTTCACTTAACTTAAAATCAAAAGGGTTCTTCCTTACACAATCGTCTTGTATGGCGATATAGAATGACGCTTTTAACGAGCGTTTATGGTTGTTAATGGTGTTATAGGAAAAGCCCTTGTCTTTCATGCGTAACGCCCATTCTTTAGCGTCAGAGGGCTTGATTGTATCAATGCTCCTAGCACCTAATTTGTCCTCTTTCAATAACCGCATGAGTTGTTCCCGTTGTTTTTGTGTGCTTTTCTTCACATTTGCCCTCTGTAAGTTCTGTTTGGCATAGAGTTGGCAAAGCGTCATTTTCTTGCCTGTGCTGTCGATACCGTCCTCAATATCCCGTCTTATCTGCTGTTCCAGTTCACGAAGTGAGGGTTTTTCCCGTTTTTCCTTTGGTGTCGGGTCTGTGGGTGTCAATCTCCAAGCATACACATATTTTGTGTTTCCAAATGCGTCTACATATTTATATAAGTATTTCCCGTCTGTTCGTTGGCTCTCTCCAGTATGCAGGATACGTCCTTTACTATCCCGTCTTTTTTCTTTCATGGTGTCTGCTCCTTTCCTTGTTGGAAAGAGCCTTGATATGACTTGTGTTCATCATAACACATACAAGGCTCATTTGCATTAGATTGCGTCCAATTTGTCAATAACCTGTTCAAACTGTCGGCGTTTAATCTGTATGCGGTTGCCATTCATAATGAGCCAGCCAGCGCCCTTGTTTTCCTCTGCCAAGCGTCTTAACTTGTTTTCTCCGATACGGAAATACTTTGACGCTTCTTCAATGGTAAGGGTATATTTTTCCCATACGGGAATATCCTGTGCATTACTCATAAAACACCCCCTCACTTTCGATTACATCTGCTATATCCGTACACATCTGTTCTACAAGCATTTCCTGTTTTTCGGAAAGGTGGGTACATTCATCAATCATTTTCATGTAGTTTGAGCCTGTCAGCCTGTCGATTTCCTCTATCATCACGATTGACGGCATGACCTGTCTTTCCAGCCATTGCAGAGTGCGTTCCATATTGACAGGTACGGGGTTCATTTCAAAAGGTAAACTGTCATGGGAAATGAATATCTCCCACAGCGGATAATCGGGAAATTGCACAAAATCAGTAATAAGGTAAAACACCAACCCATGAGGGTTATATGTCAATAACAATTCCTCAACTGCCTGTACTGCCTTTTTATCACGCAGACGAATTTCAAAACGGTTGATAATATCCGTATGTTTCTTTTTGGTTGCCTGCTCCTTTTGTTTTTCATACAGGCAGAAATATTTTGTGCTTGCCTTTGAGCCGATATAAAGGGTACTTGCTAAATTACGTTTTTTTTCGCTTAGTTTTCCACCTTGTACATTTTCATAGTTTTTACAGCGACAATCCGCACCGCCATTTTTGTATTTTTCAGACAAAACGGGAATATCCAGCAGACCGCACATATCATTGATTGCCAAGTCAAAACGTCGGATAACACCGCCACAGTCAAGACAGCGGTTTAAAAATGAATACCAATCCCTGTTCTGTGCCTGTAAGACATATTCCATGTTGCGTGAGCCTGCCCCTTTTAATTCTAAAAATACACCCATGTGTTCATCATCAGAAGCCATGACCTTGATTTCCCCGTAGGCATAATGCTCCTTATAGCCATAATACCCATAGTCATAATGGATAAAATAGTCCGCTTTCATGCCAAGCACTTTTCGGATAACTTCTAATGCGTCAGTCGTTGGAAAACGGACAGACAGATAATCAACGAGCAGATAAAAAGGCTTATCACAGACATAGTAATTCAGACAACGCAGGATAATGTTCTGTGTTTCTTTACTTGCGTTGGCTTTTCCGTTCTCAAAGCGGTTGATACTATATCTTGATACATGGGTAAGACTTGCAAGTTCTCCTTGTGAAAGACCGCTTGCAAGACGTTTGTTCTTCATTTCAAGTGCAAATTCTAAATTGTTCATTGTATTCCTCCAATCCCACAACAGCCTTGAAATACCTGTAAACCACTATTCAAAAGAATGTGAAATTACTATCTTCTTAAAACTTCTCATTACTACTCACAGGTTTGGGGTTGTATGGTTTTTGACTTGTCTTTTGTGAAATAGTGCCCCCCTGTTAGATAACGGGGGCACAGTCAAGGCTCGCAGGCTCGCCAGCCGACAAAGCATTTCTTCCCCTTGACACAAGGTGTCATGGCGGTAAGCCTGAGAGGCTTCCGCCACCGTGTCAGAAATACTTTGTCAGCAAGTCCTGTTTTGCCTTTTCTAACAAGTTCCATTTCAACCAATATTCATATCTACGGGTTTAATCAGATGGGGATTTCTTTTTGAATGTTTTTGTATTTCATTCTATTGTACTTATTCACTCACAATAGTATAGTAATTCTTATATGCTTATTTGTCAATATCTTTTTTTGCCTTTACAAATCATATTAAGCATGATAGACTTATAACAGTGAAGATATAACGAGATATGGAGGGTTGTGCAATGAAAATAAGCCATTTAGGAAATAATATACAGACCATAAGAAAATTTAGGGGAATGAAACAACAGGAACTTGCGGACAAAATCGGTATCAATATGCAGAGCCTTTCCAAGATTGAAAGAGGGTTGAACTATCCTGCTTATGAAACGCTGGAAAAGATAATGGAAGTGCTGGACGTAACGCCGAATGAATTATTATCGGGAGAATGGAAGTATGTCAATCAGTCTGAAAAAGAAGTCTGTCAGTTTTTAAGAACAGAAGAACGTCTAAATGCAGAACTGAAACACGGACACTATGATAACTTCTTTGACAGCGAGGAAGAATGGCTGGAATATGAATTGGAAAAGTTACGGGAATACATTACAGACTATATCAACGGGAAAAGCATTGAAGCGTCCGACCTTTACCCAATCAAAGAATTTATCCAGCATTTGAAGTTTCAAAAATTACTAGACCGCTATGATGATTTATACAGTATGGATATGTTTGGGGAAAGCATAGAGGGACATAAATATAGGACACCTTATCAAGTCGTGAAAATGATAAATCCGAACTCAAAAGAGGATATGGAACTGTTACGGGAAGTATTAAGAAATAACCATTTTGATGATGAGGACGAGTAATCTTTTTCCTCTTGCGAGAAGATACAGCAAACAAAAAGCCCGATCAAGAGTGCAAAGCACCACCAATGGTGGCAAGCTCTTGACAGGGCTTTTTCTTTTCTGTTGTGGGTACTCAAGAGGAAAAAAGGAAAAGTGTGATGTCTCAATTTTTTTATCTTGCACGCATAAAAAGATTGAAAGAGGTGTTTGTTTCCAGTATAATGTTTTTTGTATAGAAGCAAGGATTGAATTTTTTTGAAAGAAAGGGTTGACAGTCATGTTCACACATTGTTACGCTTGCGACAGACAGACAGACAGACAGACAGACAGACAAGTAAATTCTGCCCTTTTTTCAATTCTATCAATAATAAACAGAACGCACAGATTATCCAGTTATAAGGGGGAGTTTGTGCGTTTTTCTATGCAAAGAATTTATGAAAAATAAGGAGTGAACAAACTATGAAGAAAAAACAAGTCCTTGCAGTAAGTTCCGCATTGATGATTGGAACAACAACTGCACTTACAGGGCTTCCTACTCCTGTCATGGCACAGGAAAACACAGAAGTTGTGCAGGAAGCCGTTGTAGAAGAAAACAAGACAGAGCAAGTTCCTGTGGAACAGAAAACAGAAAACGCAGAAGTACAAGAGAATATAACAGACAAGGAACAGGAAGAAACTGCTGAAAATGCAGAAACTTTAAAAGAAGAAAGTACAAAACAGGAAACACCTGCAACACCAGAAAAAGAAGTGGTTACCGAAGATAAGACCGTTGAAGCAAGCAAAAATACAGAAGTAAAAGCTGGAAGCATTGCTATTGATGAAACACATTTTCCAGACAAAGTATTTAGAGAACAAATCATTGCAGAATTTGATAAAGACGGCGATAGTGTGTTATCTGTTGATGAAATATCAAAAGCCCAATTCTTAAACTTACATGGTATGAAAACGATATCTTCATTAGAGGGTATTCAATATCTAACAAATTTGCAGTCTTTAGATGTTTCTACGACTTCTGTTTCAGACTTAAGTCCGGTTAAAAACTCATCTTTAAAAAGATTAGATTGTCGTTCTTCAAAAGTAGGAAGCGTTGATTTAACACGTTATCCGAATTTGGAAGCTTTCCTTTGCGATAATACATCAATTAACAGTCTTGATGTATCTAAGAATGAAAAATTGAATACGTTATTTGCAGATAGTACCTCTATTTCCAATTTAGATGTAACAAACAATCCTAACTTAGAACAACTATCTTGTAGCAATACAGGATTAATGGAACTTGATGTCACACATAATCCGCAATTAGTCACTTTAGATATAGGAGATACAAAAGTAAAAACACTTGATATAAGTAAGAACCCTAATTTGAAACAACTATCATGTTATATGACAAATATAGCTGAATTAGATGTAACAAAAAACACAAAACTGACACGCCTTTTTTGTCATGATACAACTATTAAAAAATTAGATTTAAGCAATAATTTAGAACTTGAAATGCTACGTTGCGGTGAAATTTTTGAACAAGGGATAAGAGGTCTTGATATAAGTAAAAACACAAAAATTAAAAAATTAATTTGCGATGATTTATACTGGTTAAATGTCGGAGAGAATAAAGTTCTTGAAAATAATCATGCTTTTGTAGGCAACGGTTATATTGATATCAAAGGAAATAAAATCGACTTAAAAAAAGATGTTGAACAAGGAATAGATATTTCAAAAGTAAAAGTTACTGCAAATGGAACTTTAGACAAAGATACGGGGATTATAACGGTAGATGATGTAAAAAAACCAGTTACTTATGAGTATGATTGCGGTACTTATAAAGACGGAAACGTCGTTTTAAAAGTGGAATTATCGTTAAACTCACAAGGAGAAGACAATACAGCACCAACTATTTCTGCAAATGATGTTACATTGAATGTAGGCGATACTTTCGACCCATTGGCAAATGTAACAGCAACAGATAAAGAGGACGGAACTATCACTTTGACAAAAGATAATATTGTTGCAAATGATGTAGATACTTCTAAGGCTGGTACTTACCATGTGACTTATAAAGTAACAGATAAAAACGGAGCTTCTGCTAAAAAAACGATTACTGTAACTGTGAAACAAAATACAGGCGACCTTAACTCTGCTCCAATCATTTCAGCAAATGATGTTACATTGAATGTAGGCGATACGTTCGATCCATTGGCAAATGTGACAGCAACAGATAAAGAGGACGGAACGATTATTTTAACAAAAGATAACATTATTGCAAATGATGTAGATACTTCTAAGGCTGGCACTTATTATGTAACTTTCCGTGTAGTAGATAAAAATGGTGCAATTACTGAAAAAACAATTACAGTTACCGTAAAAGAAAAAGCAACAAATAAACCTGTAAGTCCACAACAGCCACAGAAACCGAGCAAGCCAACTACTCCAACAAAGCCTAGCGGACAAAAGAACCCTGTAAAAACAGGTGATATGACAAACGTAGGATTGTTTACTTCTATGTTTGCTGGTTCAACCGGTGTATTAGCTGTTTTATTCGGTAAAAAACGTAAAAGAAATAAGAACAATTAACAAAATGTATAATAACAATCAATAGCGACTAATGATTTTCATGTAAAAGGACACCAAACTATACGGTGTCCTTTTCAAATTCTTACGTCATATCAAGGCTCATTCAATCGTGGTAAATTCGTGGTAAAATGAGTGCTTTCCTATATTTCAAAATGCTTGAAAGTATAGTGTTTATGCGGATAATCAAAAATCAGATATAAAATTTATTATAATTCCATTATTAAAATAAAGCATCTTGCATATACCACCTGAGCCAACCTGAAAATCCGTCAGCTGAATCTGCTTTGCCTTTTGCTCATCATTAAGTGATTTGACCATGATTTTGGATATTGGAATGACACCTCTTAACATACTAAAAATAGTCCCTTTATCTTCATATATCAACTCATCCGGCTTGGTACGTTCAATAATCATTTTACTATGTTCATCATAAAGCAACCGACTAACTAACTCATTGGAAAGTAGTTCTCGTTCCCTCTCGTCCAATAAATTGCGTTGCAATTCCAAATAATCAATACATTGGTGAATTGATATTCTTTTGTTCATATCTTCAAAAGTAGCCTGCTCTATTAATTTATGTATTGGCTCTAATGTAATTACATCACCAAAATTCTCTTTATTTAGAAAAATCTGAACATCTCCTCGTTGATATTGTCCTCGAAAACCGATATTATCCCCCTTCAATGTCATCCATAATACCTTAGCAAATAAATATACATCCGAAGGTCTAAAATCTAAATCCAAATCTGTTTGCACATTCTCTAATTCAGGTGGCATTATTTTGTATGGTCCTATTCGCTCATTAAATTCTGTAAGCCGTTCCTCCTCTATTCCCCAATACAATCCAAAATCAGAAAGAACTAATCGATTACCTAATATCAATATATTTTCCGGCTTAATATCTCGATGCGCTCCATTCCTCTCGTGGATGCATTGTATAATTCGTGCCAACTGAAGCATATCTACTATCTTGATATATATATTAGGGGAGTGTGTAAGCTTATATGGTTTCGCTTTGGGCATCAGATACCATGCTTCATCCATAGTTCGAGGTATATCTTGTGGACATTTCTTATCAAGCACCTGCATTATACCATCAATATCCTTCAACTCATTTAAAGCAATTATCTCGTTCTTAAATCTCTTATATCTTTTTTCCTTATCTGTGCCTTCATACTCGAAAAATTTAGCCACCATAGGAAACCCTAATCCATTATCGGATAGAAGTTCCACTTCATACACAGCCCCATTGCCTCCCTTTCCAATAGGTCTATTCTTTCTATAAAAACTATACGATTCACCTACGTATTTTTTCCTACCATTCATCTTCTGCACGCTTTCTTTCATATTCAGCTTCGCGTTTATAATTATCACTAATTGCAAAATATATATCTGCAGTATAGGGATAGCGTTCTTGTAATGCTTCAGCATTCTTTTGATATCTTTGATGTAATATAAGCTCAGATTTACCAGCATCAACCATATGCACTCCACGTTTGTTTTCTTCTGCTACCACATAGGCTGTTTTTAACGAATCTGTGTAATATTCTTCTATAACCATACGCACAGCTTCACACGGACTATAACCATCCTCCCCAATTGGTGAATATGCCAATAAACGTCCAACCAAATTCCCGAATAGTCTTTCTTGCTTCTGGTTAATCAGTAGCTCTTTAAACTTCTCTATCCACTTTTTCAGATTTTCATATATGACTTCCCCATCCTTTTCTGTTGGGCAAAACTTTGCTTTATCAAAACCCGAATAAACCTTATTGGCCAATTTCCTCTTTTCTTCGTCAATATTTTCATTGTCATCCGCCTTATATATAATACTAACTAATAACGCATAGAAGGTCGGATCATCCTTCATAATCTTTTGCATACATTTCATATGCTCCCATTCAAGCACATTTCTGCACATCCACTCTAATGTCGCTAATTCTGCACATTTTTCATCATCATCTATAAAAGTTTGTTGTAGAATATCAAATATTTCTTTAAGGTAATAATCAGTCATAGAACTAGCAACATCACTTTTTATATCAGATATTCCAAACATCGGTGTACAAGGGGTACAAACGAGATAAAATAGAAATGAGGGTCGATAGAGTGGAAGTATCAGATTTTCCACTCTATCTGAACACGGTCGCTGGTGGCCTTGATCGTAGAGATCAAACCATCGGCGGCTTTTCTTTTGTCGTCAAAATCTATGCTGTCCCAGTTGTCGAGATAATAGGACAACTTCTTTATCTGCTGGGGCGATATGGTTTCAACACTCAATTCGGCGATTGCCTTTGAAATAGTCTGGCGTCGGGTGTCCAGTTCTTCAATTTTTTTGTTAGCGTAGGCAAGCAAGGTCGCATTGGCTCCGGTCAGCGTATCCAGCAGCTTTTCAATTTCTGCCTCCACCTGTGCCAGTTCCACTTGATAGGCTGTCAGTTTCGGATTGACTTTTTCCTCCCTGCCGTGGAGTATCTGAAAGTCTTTGAATTTCTCCTGCATGGCCGAGAAAATGAATTGCTCAAATTCTTCTTTGCGGATTTTCCCGCAGCCCGGACAGCCTTTATTTTCCGTCCGTTTGGTACAGCGGAAATACCCGGTGCTGTTTGGTACATGGGTGGCTTTCAGCGCATACCCACAATGACCGCATTTGATTTTTCCGGCCAGCCAAGTGTTCTTCGGTTTCCGTCCCTGTTGGAAGGTGGTATTTGCCATAAGTTTTTTCCGGCATTTCAGCCATGTGTCAGAGGAAATGAGTGCTTCATGGGGAGCGATAACAAGTATCTGGTCTTTTAAGCACCTGTCCTTGTCCTCCTTCACATCCCGCCCCTGATAGAGATAGCAGCCGTTTGTTCCGGCAAAGTCAGAAGCGTCATTGACAATCGCTGCGCCCTGGCTCTTGAAAAATTCGTACAGCTCCAAATCGGCCTGTGCGTAAACCGGGTTTCTTAAAAGCTGGGAAAGAAATGTACGGAACATGGATTTGCCATAAATTTTTATGTCATGTTCCTCGAAGTATCGGGTAATATCTCCGAAGGAGGTTTCCGGTTCAGCGTACATTTCAAACATCAGCCGAACATGGTCGGCGGCTACGGGGTCGGCAACCATTTTCTTTGTGCGGATACCCTCTACCACAGTAGGCTCTAACTGATAACCGTATGGCGCCTGTCCGCTCATGTGAAAGCCTTTCAGGCACCGTGAATAGTAGGCGTCTGTGACACGCTTCTGAATTGTCTCACGTTCAAGCTGGGCGAATACAATGCAGATATTCAGCATGGCCCGGCCCATCGGTGTCGAAGTATCAAACTTTTCCGTGGAGGATACAAACTCCACATCGTACTCTTGAAACAGCTCCATCATCGTTGCAAAGTCCAGAATAGAGCGGCTTATACGGTCCAGCTTGTACACGATGACCCGCCGAACCTTTCCCTTGCGGATCTCGCCCAGCAGCTTTTGAAACTCCGGCCTGTCCGTGTTCTTACCGGAATAGCCTTTGTCCTTGAATACCCGGCAGCTCCCACCTTTCAATTCATACTTGCAAAAGTCGATCTGACTTTCAATGCTGATACTGTCCTTGCGGTCTACTGACTGTCTTGCGTAAATACAATCTTCTCTGATAAATTCCATATTGGGCTCCTTTCCTTGTTGGAATGGAGCTACCAACCTTACAACTATATTATACCATCAGCAGCCCCGGACAACAATGTTGCGAATGATTAGGGAAATCTGTCTCCATATTTGCTGAACACCTCGTAAAGACAACGCTCAATTTCTTTTTTGCGCTGTGCTTTCTCCTTCGGGGGAAGTACCGGCGTGAGGCTTTCCAGCACAATGATCTTCCCTTGAAATGCGACAGACTTTGTTTCTCGTTCATAAGTGACAGCTTGCGTCATTGAAAACCTCCTTTGCGAAAGTGCGTGTATATGCCAGCCTTTCCCACTTGTCCCGTGGGGAAATGTCAAAAGACGGCACCCGGCAGGTGCCGCCCTTTGAGTTTTCTCCACTTCGGGTCGATGTGGCCCGAGGTCAGTAAGGACTGGAATGGTACTTTTCTTTGGCGTCCTCCACGCTGTTGAGGTCAAATACTTCATAAAGCTGCCCCACAACACGCCGTATATCCTTCTTTGAAAATCCGCAGTTCTCCATTGCCATAATGACATAACCACGGCAAGCGTCATTGCTCCATTCGTCCGGTTCCAAGCCGGGGATCATTCCAAACGCATTTCCCATAAAGTGCTCCTTTTTTGAAAAGATGGGGAGCCGCGCCGGATCGGTTGGCCTATCATCAGACAGCATTGCCGGGGGCTCCCCATAGGTTTTCACTTCATTTCAGACACACCGGACGGACATAGGCTTCATGCCCCATAGTATTTCAACTCTCCCCATTCTGATGGCAAGGCGTTCTCATTGCCTGCGACGGCTCACGGCTTGCAAGGCCGCTTCAACGCTCGGACTGTGACTAAACGCAAGTATCCGGGGCCTGCACCTGTTCCGGTGGAGCCAGCCTTGCCCCACCTATGGCATGGACCTGTTCGCTCGCTCAGTTTTACAAAGACTGTATTCTCTGAAATCCGAGGTCATGGCGGGTCTGTCACACAGCGCGTTCCCCTTCGTATCCGGGTGTCTTTTTATTCAATTTTCAATCTGCATGAGGCTTGTCTGAACCTCGGGCCATTGTGACCCGAAGTGTTTTACCTCTCATAAGCCATTTCATTTTCCGGCCTAAATCGGTACGCCTTACAAAGAAATTTTCAAAATTTTTTCTAAGCGCCGCAGACCTCGCTCGATTGCGACACGAACCACTTTTTCATGGACGCCCTCTGCCCGGGCAATGTCCTGTTTGGTCATGCCGAGAATGAAATGAGCATAAATCCGTTTTGCCTGTTTGTCCGGCAGACTGGCAATCGCTGCGTGAAGTTCCTGCATGGTAACTTTTCGCTCGTACAGCTCATGGGGCGAAAGTGCGACAAAGACAGCCTCATGCTCCAGCCCATCATCCCGATCAAGGGAATAGTAGGCTTTGTGGCGGTATGTACGCAGCCGGTAGGCAGCCTCTTTACGATCAAATTCTTTGAACATTTCTGCAACTTCTTCCGATACTTCCATGAAGCAATCTGATGTATAGAATGGGTAATAGTCCCGCAAATTGATAATAGCCATATTGACCTCCGTTTCGGTTGTTGGTTGACGAGTGACCGAAACGAAGGCGGCGGGGAGCGACACCGGGGAATGACTTCGGGCCAACATGACCCGAAGCAGCCCCATAAGAACACAAAAGCGCCCGGGCGGCATGAAGCCACACGGACGCATGAAATGACATAATAGTTAAGGTTCCAACAAATTTCGCATACATAGCCGGAATAACCCGGAGGGGGAGCTATGCTTTTTTTAACTGATGTAGGTCATGGGTACTGTGAAAAAAGACAAAAATAGACACGGCGGCAATCCTCCTATATGCCGCCGTGGATTTACACGGTGTTAGGTCGTCGTTGGTTTAGGATAAACGAAAGAAACGGCGGCTCTGAAAATCAAAGCCGCCGCTAGTCGTATGGGCGTGTCAAAAGGGCTGCTGTACGACGGCTTTTTTTCTTTTGCCGTCGTGTGGCAGCTGATCTAAATATATTTCATTACAGGCACCTTTATTGTCCTGCGGGGTTATTCTTTATATTTTTCTTGAACAGAAGAAGGTAATTCATCAAACTGCATTTCAGCCCATGTTACAACCCCTCTGATGGGAGCCACTTTCAAGCACAGATACGCACCATCTGTGAGAACTTTGCTTGTTTCAAAAGTAACGTCTTTCGCATTACCACTTTCATCATAAGCAACCAATGTGTATTTATAGTTCATCGCACCATGCGGTGCAATATCTGTTACCCATCGGTTATCAATCTGCGTATAGTAGTCTGTATTGGTTTGCGTAGTGAGAAAAGCTACAGTCATAAAAGTAATTGCTAGTACAGCAACGACAATCACAATTCCTATTTTTTTCTTAGAACTCATAAAGGTTACCTCTCTTTCTTTTACCAGCCCTTTTTAGGTGCTGTGTGCTGTGTTTTTTTAGCTTCTCTCTTTTCTGGTTTCTGTTTTACAAACATCAAAGCAATTCCAATAGCACACATAATCAGAATGCTAATAAAACACAGTCCTTTATTCCACATAACTCCTTCTGCCCCAGCTCGATAATTGATTAAACCAAGCGCAGCGGAGACAGGATATATAGATTGTAAAGTCCCATTTGCAAACATTCCTATAAACCCATATACAAAAGCGACGATAACCCCTACAAGGAAACTCCCTTTATATCTGCTTGTCAGAACAATAATGGGCAGCATTGTCAAGTAAAGGAAGAATCCTAACAATGCCATTTGCACCAATCCTGTAAGCGCAGGAATCAAAGCAAATCCATCATATCCCATGATAAAATTTGCAATGACTGTGAAAACAAAGCACACAATTCCTAAGAAAAGCGACAGAATTGCAGAAACAATCAATTTACCTGCCAGAAGTTTCCTAAATGAAATGGGTAATGTTTCAATATTTTTTAATGTGTCGTCTGTATATTCACGGGAAATCATATACCCACTAATCAGCGTGATACACATTGGGAAAATCATTGTTACAAAATGCTTAACTACCTGTTCAAAAAGAAATTGGTAGTCCCATACCATTCCGTCATCGGCCATTGTAGTAAACAAGGTTAGCAGAACTGTAAGAAGCATGAGGGACACGCCAATCCAGACAATAAAATATCTTTTCAGCTTCATAAACTCGGTTTTTATAATTGTTACCATTTCACTCACTCCTTTTCTTATAAAGATAGACCGCCAGAAGAAGTGAAACAACCCCAATTACCCCCAAAGTTATAATTAGTTGAGGAGTAGAAGGTATCAATCCCATTTGAATGAAGTTCTGCAAATCCTCTGTGTCGTTTATAGCAGTACGAGAAGACATTTGCTGGGTTCCCCACAACATAATGCTCGGTGTAGGCAGAGTAAGTACAAGCCATTTTGGAAGTGCTGTCATAGAAAATGTTGAGAGCAGGTTGAATACACTATAAAATACACAAAGCATAATGGAAAAAATATAGGATCTGCTGAAAAATATAATCAGCAATATCAGCGGTAATGCACTAATCGCAATCAATAATCCGTAAATAGCGGAAAACAATACCTTAAACAAAATATCGGTCACTCCGAAAAAGACAAAACCGCAAAGGATAGAGGCTACAGTCGAAGATATACAAAACGCAATACTAAGCAATAATAAAACAATGCACTTTGCGATAACCATCTGTGAACTTGTTATCGGAATTGTCCGTAGGTTTTTAAAGGTGTCGTTATCTCGCTCCATAAAAAAGAGGAGTGCTGCAACAATTCCTAAAATGCAGGGAAGAAGTAGCAACATACCAAAACCGATTACGGATTGCCACAGGGCGTCAAAAGCTGCTGCTTTTGTAGCGTATTTGTTCTGCGCCGTGTTCAGATAATAGATAATGGCAGTTAGCGGGATTGGAAACAGAAAAGATGCCGCCAATACCAACTGCACGAACATTTTTCTTTTCAGTTTCCAAAACTCGCACCGAATCAAGTTAAGCAATCCCCTCACCCCCTGTTATCTTTTTGAAGTAGTCCTCTAAAGTATCCTCACAAAGATGGACTTCTTGAATCTCAATTCCTGATTCGACAAAAGAACGGTTAATCTTTTCCACTGGCAGAGTCATATCGTAGAGATACAGATTATTGGCATCTGTAAGGCGAAAATCTTTGCTGTGAAATGTTGCAGCAATAATTTTCGCAGCTTTTTGTGCATCCGATACGCAGAAGTGGATGAACTTGGCGTTTTTCGCCTCCAATTCTTTCAGACTTTCTTCTTCTAGCAACTTTCCGTGGTCAATAATTCCCACATCGTCTGCAAGCAGAGAGATTTCCGAAAGAATATGACTGGAAATTAAAATGGTTTTACCGCTGGTATCACACAATTCTCGGATAAAATCTCGCACTTCCGCAATGCCGATGGGGTCGAGGCCGTTAATCGGTTCGTCCAAAATCAAAAGTTCCGGGTTATGCATGACGGCCAGAGCAATCGCCAACCGCTGCTTCATGCCAAGAGAATATTGGGAAAACAACTTCTTGTCCCGGTAAGGTAGATTAACAAGTTCCAATGCATTTTTGATATATTTGGGGCTCCTTAATCCTCGAAGTTCAGCAAAGATTTTTAGGTTTTCCGTTCCTGTCAAATTGGGGTAAAAGCCCGGCGACTCAATCAGACAGCCTATATGGGGCAGGATATTCTTTTCGTTGCCCTGAAAGGGCTTTCCAAATATCGTTACCTCGCCAGACGTGGGAGCCGTCAGTCCTAGCAACATCCGCATGGTCGTGGTCTTACCTGCACCGTTGCGTCCCAATAGCCCGTAGATACGGCCCTTTTTCACATGAATATTCAGATGGGAAACACTGGTCTGACTTCCATACTTTTTTGTCAGATTATGTGTTTCAATAATGTAATCGTTCATCACTTATGCCTCCTTTTTTGTTTGTGTACTCAGCATAACATATCAACTTTGAGATAACATTGAGCCAACCTTGAGTTTACTTTGAGATTTCAAGGTCAGAATAGGCATTTTACCTATCTTGAGGTATAATAAGAGCAACAAATAAAAGGTGGTGCCTTATGAACGATAAAAGAATCCTTGTAGTTGATGATGAAACAGATTTGTTGGAGATGGTAAAATCTATTTTTACAAGAGCAGGATTTACACAAATATTGACGGCTTCGTCTGGCGAGGCAGCCTTAAAAATGTGTGAGGAACAAGAACCAGATATGATGATACTCGATGTTATGATGCCTGGTATGGATGGGTTTGCTGCATTAAAAGAACTACGAAAGACCAGCAAAATTCCTGTCTTAATGCTAACAGCTCGTGGCGAGGCTGAAGATAAATTTGTAGGCTTTGAAAATGGTGCAGACGACTATCTGTTAAAACCATTCTTACCAAAAGAATTACTATTTCGAGTACAGGCTATATTGAAACGCGTTTACCCGGAGAAAGAGCGGAAAGTGTTCTTTGAAGCTGCTACGGTTGATCTGGAAAAAGCAATCGTCCAGAGAAGCGGAGAAAATATTTCGCTGACAGCCAAAGAGTTTCAACTTTTTGAAAAACTGTATGAAAATCAAGGCAGGATCGTTACCACAGGCGCATTATGTCAAGCAATATGCGGTGATTTCTGGCAAGGATACGAAAGTACATTAGCAACTCATATCCGACATCTAAGAGAAAAAATCGAGGAAAATCCTTCAAAACCAGTTGCGCTTGTAACAATTAAAGGAATTGGGTATCGTCTGAATATTAAGGGGGTGCAAACATGAACAAATCAGAGCGATTTTTTCGCCGCTATATATTTTCAATAGTCAGTATCATCATTCTCTTTCTATTCGTCAATATTTTGTTAGTAGCCTCTTTCTTTGCAGCCGCCTATTTAGGGAATGTAAAAAACTCAAATTTCCCGATTGAAGATTTTTCAAATCATATCACAGAAACTAACGGGCAATTCAATGCCGATATACAGGCAGAGGACATGTTAAACAATGCTTGCGCATGGGCCATGATTTTGGATGAAAATGGAAACATAATTTGGGAAATGAATGTGCCGGAAGAATTGCCGCGCCACTATTCCACAACGGACGTTGCTATGTTCAGCCGTTGGTATCTTAACAGTTATCCAGTTAATATTTGGAATCGACAAGGCAGCCTTTTAGTTGTTGGTTTCCCGCAGGGATATGTAACGAATTACTACACTTCCATCAAAACTCAATATGTTCGGCCGATAGCGTTTGGATTTTTAGCCGCTGTCTGTATCAATGTTTTGTTAATGTTGTATCTATTTGTCCGAAATGCCCACCGGATTGAAAAAGCTATGGAGCCGATTTTGAATGGCATACGACATCTTTCATCCGGGCATCCCGTTCATCTGGAAGAAAACGGGGAGTTAGCAGAAATCAATGCCGGTTTGAATAAAGCCGGTGATTACTTACTAAAAAAAGATAACACCCGCGCCGAATGGATCAGGGGTATTTCTCACGATATACGCACGCCGCTTTCTATGATTTTAGGGTATGCCAGCGAAATTGAAGAAACTTCTTCTTTGCCGGAAACCACCAGAAAGCAAGCGGAAATTATCCGCAAACATAGCGAAAAACTAAAGAATTTAGTTGAGAATTTGAATTTGACTACAAAACTGGAATATTCCATGCAGCCTATGCAAAAGCAAACACTTGTCCCGGTAGAATTGGCGAGGCAAGCCGTAAGTGAAGTTTTGAATGATGGCCTATCAGACAAATATGAATTAGAGCTATCAGAAGATAATCCCGGAAAAGCTATCACTATTACTGGCGATCAATCCTTACTAAATCGGATGTTATGCAATTTAATCAGGAATTGTATTGTCCATAATCCAAACGGGTGTAGGATACAAGTATCAGTAGGAAGCTGTGATAGAACGTGTACCTTTTCTGTAATAGACAATGGCTGTGGAATAAGTGAGCCGCAACTAAACACATTGAATAACGACAGAGATATTTCCAGTACGCAAAAGCAAACGGGAGAAATCGAGCATGGGCTGGGTCTTAAAATCGTGCGGCAGATTGTGAAAATACATCAAGGCACAATTCAATTTTCTGATACTGCCCCGCACGGATTAAGCGTAGAAGTTGTTATTCCAATAGAAATATATTAACTTATAATAGACAGACAAAAACAAGAAATAAAATACTACCTTACATCAAATTTCATTACATTCTTATAATTCAACCCGAAATGTACAATGATATAGGGTGATATGAGAATGAACCAAGATGAAAGAAGGTTTGACTTTCACGGCCTCGGGTTGGCGCTCAAAAGAGCCAGAGAAGAAAAGGGCTGGACACAAGCCTATGTTGCGGAATTAGTAGACCGTGACTCCCGCACCATTATGAATATTGAGAACAAGGGGCAGTATCCCAGCTTCGACCTTTTTGTTAAACTCATTACCATGTTTGACGTCTCAGTTGACCAGTTTATTCATGCGGATGGAGGGGCAAGGTCAAGCTCTTGCAGAAAGCACATTGATGTGCTTCTAAACTCCATGAATGAAAAAGAGCTTGTCGTAATAGAAGCCACAGCCGAGGGCATTAAGAAAGCCAGAGAAACGGAGGTTCCAGAATAAGGGCCTCTGTTTTTTTGCGCCATTTTAGGGGCTGCCGCTAAGTGGCAAGCAATGCCTCTGTGGCCACAAGTGGCACAAAGGCGGCTTGTTGGGGCTCGCCCCAAACCCGTATCTTCGGGCCAACATGGCCCGAAGTGTCAGCGTCGCTTTGCTCCTTATTTTCATAACCTTAACGCTCCTTTTCCTGCTTTCTTCCCGGCTCGGTGTAGCCCATCAGAGTGTCAATGTTCGCCTTGATCGTGACGATCTCCTGCATATCTCGTCGTGCCTTCTGGTATTCTCCATAGAGCTGTTTTTTCTTTGCTGTGAGCTTACGGCCTTCCTCCTTCAGCACATCCATTTTAGGGAGCTTCGCCCCGTCCAGCAGAGAGCGCATTTCCGCTTGTGCAGCCCGGTACAGTTCAAGGTCGGCCTCATGCTCCGCAAGAAATTTCCGGCTGTACTTCGTCGCCTTATACTGCTCAAAGACCGGACGGGTTTTGGCATACTGAACCGTTGCGGCCTTTAGCCCGGCATTGGTTTTCATGGCCTGTTCCGTCTGCTTGATCTGCTCGGAAATGGCATGGAAACGGTCTGCCGCCTCGGTGGCTTTCTGTGCCAACTGCTCATAATCGGTCAGTCCATTGTCCTGTATATAGGCAAGGGCAGCGGCCATCTGCTTAATGTTAAATACCTTCGCCCAGCGTTCATATCCCGGTCCCTTACCGGCAGCCAGTTTAACTTGAATATCCACTGCCAGACTGATTTTCCGCTCCGAATGTCCGGGGCGTTTTTCTTTACCCTCAATGGCGACCAGAACATCTTGCAAGTCGTAGCCGTCCCCCAGTGTGGAGGCGCGCAGACGGGTAAAGCGTTCCTGTCCCTGCCCGGTCAGTCGGAAGCTGATACCGCCGCCCCGAACCGTCTTGACCTCATATCCGGCCCGCTTCATCAGATTGAGAAATTCGTCCAGATCAGCGGGGCGTTCCGCCAGTGCAGTATCAATGGCGAGGCGCAGCCTGTCCTGATAGGAAAGCGGCCCTTTCCGGTCTTTCTGCCATTCTCCATAATTCCGATACTTACCCTTGCTCCGGGGCTTCGGGTTCTCCACGATGGACAGCCCGTTTTCAAGGCACAGCCTGTCAGAGAGCCGCCGAAGGGCGAAGCTGGAGCCCCAAAAATTTCGGAATTTCCGGGTGCAGTCAAGGGTGGTGGAGTTGTAATAAATGTGACAATGGATGTGCTGCTTATCGGTGTGCGTGGTAACGATAAAAGCGTGCCGCCCCTTCGTCCAGCGCATAGCCAGCTCATAGCCGATACGGTTCGCCTCCTTCGGGGTGATCTCGCCCGGATAGAAGGATTGTCGTATCTGATAGCACAGCACATCATTTTCTTTTTTCTGTTCCCGGCCCGTCATAGCGGCATAGCTGGCCTTTGCCAAAAGGAACTCGTCCGCCACGGTGGCCGGATCACATTCATAAGCGGAGATATACTTTCCGCTTTCTGTTTTTTCCGGGTCCTTGCCATAGTCCAGACAATCCCGGATTGCCTCAGCAATCGTTTCGCCTTCGCCCGCATGGCGCTGCAACAAAGTTGTGGTAGCCAGAAATCATCCCTCCTTTCCATGAGAAAGGGGCGGCCCATTCAGACCGCCCCGACTTCGGGCCAGTATGGCCCGAGGCTGCTTAACTTGCCAGAAACCGGTACAGAGCGGATTTGCCTCCGTCCAGTGCCCAAAGAAGGGAGCCCGCCGCCGCTTGCAGTCCATACGGCGAAAGAAGGAAGGCAAGAAACAGAAATACAATCCCTCCTATGGGCGTCGGCGTGAAAAAGAGAGCGACACCCAGCACCGCCAGGATCACAGAGGCAATCGTCAACAGGACGGCACAAATATCAAACAGGAACACCAGCAGAGCCGCCAGAAGGGACAACGCTAAAGCAAATGGAGCAACCAACATTTTCAGCAGTATCTTCATCTTCAAAACCTCCTTTATCTATCCTTCCTACCTCTATTTTATCATGCCTGCCCGGGGACATAAATGTTGCGAAAGATTAGTAAATCCTGTCCCAAAGGTATGAAAAAAGCAGGACACTTTTTATGTCCTGCCGTCGTCCCATATTGATAACATCAATCTCATTAACCATAAACTAAAATTCATGTTAGTTTAACAAACCGGAAGTTTTCTCGCATTCTACGCAAACAAATTCTTCATCTTCAATTATATATTCCTTTATCGCCTTAGCAAGCTCATTTGGATTATCAAGATTAACCTCATGCTTAGAATTATTGATGGTTATGAATTTAGCTCTCGGTAATCTTTCTGTAAGCTTCACAGCAACCGTTTTATTTACATTATCTTTTTCCCCACAAAGAACAAGAACAGGACAAAAAATCTTTTCAATATCTTTAGTAAAGTCCATATTGACCATTGAATTTGTGAGTGTAATAAAATCATTTTTTGTTAATCCAATATTTTGAAATTGACTTTTAGGCATGAATTTGAACACTAAATTCTGTACTCTGAGTAAAAATTTAGGCATATCATACTGGGGTGCAATCAGTACAAGTGACATTACTCTTTGTGGAAAGTCAATAGCATAATTCAATGCAAGAACTGCACCAAGAGAAAGACCACACAGATTTAGTGGATCAGAAAATTTATTACAGTAATCACAAAAAGCAGAATATATTTTATCGTAATAGCAGTTTCCTTTTGTAAAAAAATCACTTAATTCCAAACAGACTGTTTCAATATTGTCAGGTAAAAACGATATTGTTTTATCCCAGCTAGACGCATTTTGTCCCATTCCATGTAAAAATATATATTTCATTTAACACCTCTAACTTCTCATTTTCTTTAGTCTATCTCAAAATTTTATGTTAGTCAATCTTCGGGTCATGCTGGCCCGAAGTGGTAAAAAAAGAACAGGGCGGCAAGCCCCGCAACGGAAGCCTGCCGCCCTCGTCTTACTTTGCCACCAGCTCGGAGAGCTCCCGCAGCACCTTTGACACCTCGCCCCACAGCTTTTCATAGTCCCGCTTCAATCCGTCGATTTCCTCCGGGTACACGCCATAGGTGTGTGCGTGTACGGCGACCTGATTGAGATTGTTGGAACAGCGCCGTTGCAGAGAGATCAGTTCTTTTACGGGCGCAAGGTCGATGTGCAGGATATACCCGTTCAGAGCCATTTTCCGTACATAAGCCCCGGCGTTGGAAATGCCCGCCTCGGCCATCCGTTCATGGATGGCTGCCAGCTCGTCCGGCGTTACCATGACGTGCAGATGGACATTCCGCTTGCGGTTCTCCATCAGCGTTCCAGCTCCCGGCCTTTCCGGCGCTCTTTTGGCTCCTTTACCTTATCCAGCGGTTTTGCGTCCAGTTCCGGGGGCGTGGGCGGGATGGGCGTGTTGTTGGGTACGCCGTCGATCATGTTGCAGTTCAGCTCCGTGGAGAGCTCGGCGGTTTTCAGATAGTTGTCTTTTTCGTGCATGGCGATCCTCCTTTATCGTTCCTCATGGTTTTTATGGCTCCGCTTCTGGCCGGGCTCCTTCGGGGGTTCCTGCCCTCTGGTTCCTTCTTTGAGCCGGGCGGTAATGGATGGGCGCACCCGGTCAGGATTGCCCGGTGCTGGTTTCAGTTCATAATCCTCCATCTGCTTTTCGGTCAGCGGCTTTGCGTAGGTCAGTTCGCCCCATGCCATCAGCCTGCCGTCTGCCACAGGACGCCGCCTGTCGTCATCGTAGTTGACGATGGAAAGAGGCTGGTTATCCGGCGGCTTCGGGTAGGTGCCTATGTCCACGGGCCGCTGGGTGGAATAATAGCGGTAAACGCCCTCCGGTCCCAGCTCGGTATGCTTGACCGCCGCATGGTAAAGCTGCTGATAGTCGTCCACCCGGCGGTCAAAGTCCCTCTGCGCCCACGCTTGACTGGTTCCATAGCGGCCCCAGTAGTAATCCCGATGGCCGTTTTCTCCCTTGGTAAACTGCCAGGTCACAAAGGGGCTCGGCGCTCCCGGATTATGCCCCAGCGCAAAGCCGTGTCCGGTTTCAAAGGTGGCAGCTTTCAAAATCACATATCCTTGTACTGTCTCCAAGAGATCCCTCCTTTCTGTGCCTCGGGCCAACATGACCCGAAGTGCTGGATGTTACGAAATAAGAGGGCAGACCGGGGAGGAATGTAATAAGATATTCCCACCCCGGAAACACCCTCCAAAAAGCCCGGAATGTCAAGCCTTTGGAAGCGGCAAATCGTAACAGCCGCCCGGCCTTTTCTCCCGCATTTTCCTCATGCGTTCCCGGCTTTTTCGGCGGTTCCCTTCGGCCTTGCAGGCGTCGGAACAGTAGGCTTGACGCCCCTCGGGCAAAAACGCCTTTCCGCAGACCGCACAGGCTCGCAGCTCCGGGGAGATGCCTTCCGTTGTCAACGACGCTTGAAGCTCCGGGTTAAGAGGCAGGACAGCCTCACGGAAATAACGGCAGTACGCCCCTGTCCAGCACTTGTGCAGCATATAGCAGGCACAGTCAAGAGGAAGGCACAGGCCGCTTTCCCGGTCATAGTTGGCACACATCCCCGTGACAAGAGAACGGATTTTCTTCTTCTCGTCACGGGTCAGCTCCCGGGCGTCCATTTAAGACTTCGGGCCACGATGGCCCGAAGGGCGGGGCTCCACGATCAGCGCCCGGAACTTCTTCCGGCACTGTTTTTTCTTTCCTTTGCACTCCTTGTAGTAACGGCATCCCTTACAAGGGTCGTCATTGTCCCAGCCGGGGTGCGGTACTTCCTTCATCATTCGTTCAAAAGGGCTGCTTGTAAAATTCATTCTCATTCCTCCGTATCTTCCTCCCACGGCGGGGTATCTTCGTCCTCGGGTTCCTCTGCGATCTCCTCCAGCTCCCCGTCCTCATATTCGCAGTAATCATCCTCCAAATCCGGGGCCTCATGCTTCGGCTTGTAAATCTTGAAATAGTAACCAATTCCACCGCCGGCCAGCACCACCGTACCGATCAGGAGCAGAGAGAGAAGGGGGCTGTCCTTTTTCTCCGGCTCGGGTTCCGGTACTTCCTCCACCGGTTCGGTGGGCTTTGGCTCTGGCTCCGGGGTCACTTCTTTGGGCGGTTCCTTACCCTGTTCGGCAAGAGGCAGAAGGTCGTCTGTGGTAACGGTATTGAGGAAATAGACGTTCTCGCTGGTTTTCTGTTTGTCGATCACCAGATAAAACACGCTCTCGTCTGCTGTGGTAATGGTGTAAAACTCTTTACCGTCCTCGTCGGTGGCGTTGTCCACCACGGTTCCCGTCCCGTCCGGGGTAAAGGGGTTCTGTGTTTCCGGCTCCGCTTCGGTTTCCGCCGGGGCGGGAGCTGTCTCCGGCTGCGGCTCGCTGCTCTGGGCGTAGGCCGGGACCGTAAAGATCAGGCAACACAAAAGGCTGGCAGCCATCGCCGCCAGCCTGCGGTATTTAGTTTTTTTCATGGGCTGTGTCCTCCTTTTCGGGTGCCTCCGGCTTCGGGTCAGTATGGTCCGAAGCGGTAAGGCTGTTTTTGGGGTCATTCAGAAATGCCATCAGCTGGGCGGGCGTCAGTTTAAGGGAGCGCACCGCCTGCACGATCTGGCTGTTTTCTTCCTCCTGTTTCTGCTTTTCCAGCTCCCGGATTTTGGCCTGCCACTCGGCAGCCTTCTCCCGGGCTTTTTCCAGTTCCTTATCGAGCTTGTCGATCTTGTTCATGCAAGGACTCCTTTCCTCTGGCTCACAAACGCCCGAAGGCATAGAAATGTGTCTGCCAGTAGCTTGAATTGATGTTTGCGTATTGGATGGGCGAACCACAATGGAGCATCATCCCGTCGCCCACATAAATCCCCACATGGGACACAGGGCCGGGGCTGTCATAGGTTCCCGTGAAAAAGATAATGTCGCCGGGCTTTGCCTCGGAGGGGGAAATGATAGCGCACTGGTTATAAATGCCCTGTGCCGTGGTACGGGGCAGGTTGTGGACGCCGCTGGCCGTGTACACCCAGCAGACAAAGCCCGAACAGTCAAAGGAGGTGGACGGGCTGGAGCCGCCCCACACATAGGGCCAGCCGATGTACTTTGTGGCTTCTTCCATGAGCGCCGCAAAAGCCGGGTCATCCAGCGCCTCGCCGGGTATCTCATAGCTGGGGCCGGTATCTTCGCCGCCGTTGTAAATCCCCTCCCACAGATAGGGCTTGTTGCCTTTGAGCTGCTGCATAACGGTGTATATCTGCCTCTGCTGTTCGTCAAGCCTCGGCAGGATCACGGCGGGCAGCGTCTTGTTTGTGAGGGTCACATTTAAGATGTAATACTCATAGGGGACTTCCTCGGTGGTGGTTTCCCCGGTCTCCGGGTCGGTGCTGGTTTCGGTGCGGTAGCGTATCTCGACTTCCTCCGTCAAGGTCAGCTCATACTGTGCCTCGAAGATCTCCCGCAGCTCGTCCTGCACCTGTTCACGGAAATAGACATGGTACTTTGCCGAGAGATAGGACGCCAGCTCATAGGGGTTATGGCCGATCTCGTCCACGGAATAGCGGTACTCGTCATAGCCGGGATGGGTGCTTTCAATGTTCGCTACCGTCTGCGCCAGCTCGTTTTCCAGCGCCGTGTAGTCCTCGTCCACCCCCAGCAGGTCCGTATCCTCCGAGGCGTAGGAGGTGCCGGATAACGCATTGGCAAGGCCGCTGCCAAGCGTGGGAAAAATGGAACTTACCGCCGACACAAGAAAACAGAGCAGCAACAGCAGGAGCAGGATCAGCACCGCCACAGGATGACGGGTCACAAACTGTGCCGCCCGACGGGTCGCAGTTCCCGAAGCGGCAGCGGTTTTCTTTGCGGTCTTTGCGCCCTGTTTTGCAGCCGCCTTTGCTTCTTTGGAATACCGGCGTTTCAGTTTCCATTTCTGCTGCACACGGGAAAGCGGATTGCTGGCAAGCTCCGGGTGCTCGGAGGCCATCTTCTGAAAATCCATATTGGCCCGGGCTTTTATGTCCTTCCGTTCCCATTTTGCCACCTTCCGGGCCGGGTGCTCCCGCCAGCGGCGTTTGGCATACCGGGTCAGTTTCCGGGCTCCGGCCTCTGCGGCCAGCTCGGATTTATGGGCTCCTTCCACACCCACATTTTCATGCTCAACCTCGTGTATCTTGTTGTGGAGATAAAACCATGCCTCGGTGCGGGCTCCCCGGACAGCTTTCTTCGCAAGCCCCGGCGGCTTCTGCGCCGCCCGTTTCGCCTCGACCTTATCCAGCTTCTCCCGGGCCTTTCCCAGCTTTTCCCCGGCGCGCTCCGCTTTGGCCTGCGCCTTCTGGTACTTGTCCTTTTTACTCCCGGCCTTCTCGGCGGAGCCCTCCGGCTCCTGTGCCCTGCCGGTATCCTGCGGCCTGCTCGCTTCATCCTCCTGCCTCATGCGGTCAGAGGGACGGCTTTTGCGGCTGTCCTCTTGAAACTTGCCGCTTTTGGACTTCGGGCCATCATGGCCCGAAGGACTGTCCTGCCCGGCATCCTCGTCCTCAAACCGCAGACGTCGGGACGGTGCGGGGGAAGGTCCTTCCCGTTCTGCCGGTCCGGGGCGATTGTCCCCGGTATCCTCCGTCGGCCCCGGCCTTTGAAAATTCCGTTTGTCCGGTTTCTTTCCGATAATGTATCCCTCCTTTCCAAACCTCGGGCCATCATGGCCCGAAGTGTGTTACGCCCGGTTCATTTCCTGTTTTTTGTCCTCCGGGCGGGTGGTCATAATGGCGTACAGCTCGGTATTCTGCGGGAAGCGGTCAACAAACGGGATGGTGGTATTCCCGAAGAACAGCAGCCCTTCGCCGGAATTGGTATGGGTCACATAGGAAAGCTGGTGGGGGCTGATCCCAAGCTGTTTGGCTAAAATCTGCCGGTCCCCCTGTGCCTGCGAGAGCAGCACAAGGAAGTCCGAGTTTTCAAAGATGTTCTCAATCTCCGGGCTTGCCAGAAAATCCTTTACATTCTGCGTTAAAGCACTCGGAACGCACCCTTTTTTTCGCAGCATTTTCCAGATCGCCACACAATAGCTTGCCGTCAGACGGTCACGGAGCAGCACATGAAATTCGTCAAAGTAACACCATGTGGCGATACCGCGGAGGAAATTCATGGACACCTGCGAGTTTACCAAGTCCTGCATAATGAGCATGGCAATCGTCCGAAGCCCGGCCCCCAGCTTTTTTAAGTCAAGGCATACCAGACGGCGGTTTAAGTCCACATTGGTTTCATGGTTGAACACGTTAAGGGAGCCCGACACATAAATTTCAAGGGCCGTCGCCAGCCGCACCGCCTCGCCCTCCGGCTGGGAACAGAGCAGGTCATACAGGGTTTGGAGGGTCGGCATTTTGCTTGTTTCCGGGTCCTGCAAGTGTTCCCGGTACATCTGGCGCACACAGCGGTCAATGACGGTACGCTCCACCGGCTGCAAGCCGTCCTTGCCGCCGACGATCAGCTCCATCAGCGACAGGATAAAGTCGGCTTTCAGTGCCATCGGGTTTTCCTCGTCAAAGCTCAAATCAATGTCCATCGGATTGATGTGGTGGGGGCTGTCCGGTGCGATCTCGATGACCTGTCCGCCCAGCCGCCTGATAAGGGGCGAGTATTCGCCCATCGGGTCCACCACGATAATGCGGTCTTTTGTGGCAAGGAACACGTTCACAAGCTCCCGCTTTGCGGCGAAGGATTTACCGGAGCCCGGCACACCGAGGAACAGGCCGTTGGGGTTTTTGAGCTTTTTCCGGTTTGCCATGATGACGTTATGGGAAAGGGCGTTGAGCCCGTAATAGACGGCTTCGCCATCCATGCGGAGCTCCTGCGTCATAAAGGGAACGAAAATGGCCGTGGAGCTGGTGGTCATGCCGCGCTTGATCTCAATGCCGTTATGGCCCAGCGGAAGGCTGGAAAGAAAACCGTCCTCCTGCTGGAAGTCCAGCCGCTTCAAGGTGCAGTTGTATTTCTGGACGATACCGGACACCGTGAACAGGTCGTTGTCCAGCTCCCGGCGGGTCGGGGCCATGTTTACCACAAGGAAGGTCAGAAGGAACATTCTTTCATTCCGGCTCTGTAAATCTTCCAAGAGGGTCTTTGCGTCGTTGCTGTACGTTACAAGGTCAGGCGGGAGTATGTCCATGTCGTACCCTGACCGGGCTGCCTTTTTTTGTTCCTCCACTTTCATCTTGTCAATGTCGGAGACTTTGGCCTTGATGGATTTTACGGCGGCGGCCTGATCGACGGTCTGGATATGGAGGGTAATGGTCATTTCCGCATCCATTTCCAAAAGCTCCGCCAGCAGCTTGTCCGAGAGCTCCGAGGCCAAAATCTGCAAGTAAGAGGCAGCGCCCCAGGTCGTCCCCACCCGGAACAGTCGGCTGAAACGGAAATCGAAGCTGTCCGGGGCGATAAAGTCTTTGGTGGAAAGCCCGGTTTTGGGGATCATATCCCATGAAAACCGGAAGGGGGAGCCGCTGCCGGGGTGGAGTTGCCCGTGAAGAAGCTCCAGCCGTTCCAGCCCCGAAAGGGAACGGCACTTGACGCCCAGCTTTTTGAAGTTCCCGCAAATGTCCGCCTCTACACGTTCCAGCCTTGCCCTGGCGGTGGGAAGGTCGTCCACGTTCACGCCGAAGGTCAGGAGCTTTGTGCGGACAATGCCGTTGTTGCTTTTGGCGATCTGGTTTTCCAGCATTTCCACATACTCACACCGGACGCTGTTGTAATCATCGTCCTGCATGGGGATGTTCACGCTGTACCGGCTGCCCGGGCGGCTCCGGTGGTTGAGGAAGGAAAGCTGGAACGGAAGGCTGCTGTCAAAGTAGTTGAGGCAGGCGCTCCACCCGTCAAAGATGGCTGCCTGATCTTCGGACTGTGCGAGCTGGTAGTTGATGTCCTCGTATTCAATGGTTTTGGTGTAATAGCGGTCCGCTACCCGGCACACCCCGTCCCGGTACATTTCCCGGTAAGGGAGGGTCTGCTGGGCGGTGGTGGGAATGTTCTTTCCCTTTGTGAACAGGCCGAGAAGGCCCTGCTTTTCAGGCTTTTTGCCTGCGGGCTTTCCGGCCCTTCTGCTGTTTCGCAATCGGCTGCGCCTCCTTTCTGGCGCTAAGCAGCGCATAGAAATTTTCGGTTTTGTAAGGCCGCACACGGGGATAGAGGAACCGGGTGCGGATGATGTTTTTCAGCACTTTTTCCAATGGCAGGCCGTCCCGCTCATACATAGCCAGAAAGAAGAACGGGAGCATGAGACCGATCATCAGGAACATGGCGGCGCTGTTCCCGATACTGCCACGGGAAAACAGGTAAGCCGGGAGGCCCACCGCCGCTGCGCCGGAAAAACAAACAAGCTGGCGCTTCGTCAGATTGAAGGCCAGCTTTGTCTTGATTTTGGAAAGGTCTTTTGGTACTGGCACATAGGCCATTTGAGTACACCTCCTTTACTGCTTCGGGCCAGCATGGCCCGAGGTTATCTTGCGGCCTCTTTGGCCGGGGCTGTGCTGCGGGCAGCTTCGACGGCTTCTCGTCCGCTCTGCCTTGCCCGCCAGTATTCGGGGTGATACTGCCGGATGGACTGATTGAGTTTTTCTTCAAACTGTTCTTTGTCCTTAATGCGGTCAGGGATGTTCCACAGCTTTTTGTCCAGCAGCTCCCGGAGCACCACACTTTCCTGTGCGTCCTCCTCATAGCAGATATAACCCTTATCCTTGAAGCCGCACTTTTTCGCCGCCGGGGAGAGGACGGCGGCTACCTCATTTGCCACCATCGTTCCGCCGTGGCTGGCGGTAGATACCAGAAACACCCCCGGACAGAGGGTTTCACAGCTCTGCACCTCGCCCCACGGGGAGCTTTTCGGCGCATGGAACATTCCGCCCGTCCGGCTCCGGTCCGCCTGCATGAGCGCCGCCTTTTCCAAGATGGCCTTCAGCTCCGGGGAAAAGTAGGCGTATTCCCGCAGGACACGGGCGGCCTCCCCACCACAGGCGTTCATCAACAGGGTATAGGCGTCGCTGTCCGCTTTGGTACAGCGGCCCAGCAGTTTTCCGTCGTAATAGCAGGCCGCGTCATAGCCCGTCCGTTTGCGTGGCATGGTTCCCGCCTCCTTTCTGCTTCGGGCCAGCATGGCCCGAGGTCAACGCTCCGCACCACGGCTGGTCTTTTCCTTTGGGGGCCGCTCTGCCTTTGCCTGCTCGGCAGCCGCTTTCCCGGCTTTGAGCTGGTCGCTGATGGACGCACGTCCCACAGAGCCGCGCTCCGCCATCTGTTCCAGCTTTGCCTCATAGGCTTGCAGAACAGCGGTATTGAGCTGTTCCCGGAACTCCTTTGTGACAGGGTAGGCCATATCCCGGTAGCCGCCTTTGCCGTCCGGCTGGCTGGGCATCCCAAGAAAGAGGCCCTTGCTGCCCTGTACGATTTTCAGATTTTCCACCACAAAGCAGTCATTGAATTTCACGCTGGCAAAGCCCATGAGGTTTTTCACAGGTTCGATGACCCGCACGCTTACATCCAGTTTCAAAGGGGCGGCTGGTGTTCCGCCCACAGTTTTTTCCTGCATGGATTTCTCCTTTCCGCTTCGGGTCATCATGGCCCGAAACTGTTACAAGTTTACAGTGCTTTCAACTTCGTTTCCCCACACGTCCCATCCGGGCTTTTTTTCTCTGGCGAACAATTCCACTCGTGGTATATCGCCCATCAGTTCTACAATTTTCCGCCTGGCCTCGTCCGGCTTTTTACTGTGGCGCTCTATCGGGGAAACAATAAGCTGATGGACACCGGCAGACTTACGCTTCGGATGTCCTTTTACTGCTAAAAGACAAATTTCTGCATTGCCTCTGGTCCAGTACCCCAGACCGTAAAACCATGAGTAGGAGCGCCGGTTCCTCTTTATCCATACAAAAGCCACAGAACGATAAGAAAAGCCCCATGCTTTAATGACCTTTAAGGCTTCCGGCAGTTGTGGGAATGTTGCCCACAGAAACAGAACGCTGTCTTTTGCAGCCAAGTCGGCCACCGGAAGGGAACAGATTTCTTCAATACTCATAGTGGGATAATGAAGTTCTGCTGATCCCTGCCTGTTTTTCTGCTCATACCGCCACGGTGGATCTGCATAGATTATCGAAAATTTTTCTTTCGGCATGATCCTCCTTTCCGCTTCGGGTCAGAATGGCCCGAAGTCTCTTAATGGCAGCCGAAGATGGATTTTGCAAGACTGCCTGTTTTGAATAAGGTAAAACACAGCAGCACCGTATATCCCACGCAGCCCCAGATCGCCCCGATAGGGTCGCCGTCGGTGGCGATACTCTGGATCAGCACCGCATAGATGGCGACACAGACTAAAATCAATAGGCCTTGAAAGCCCACCGCAAAGAGGGAGCGGAAATAGTTCTGCCCCATGTGTCCGGTTTCCCTGTTGGGGACGGTGGCAAACGGGATAGGTGCTAAACTTGTGAGTAAATAAATTTCAATCATACGGCCATATACGATGACGAAGATCACGATATTAAGGGCAATCATGGTAAGCTGGATCAGGAAGGACTGGAGCCAAAGCCCGAACAGGGGACCTAACTCCATCGCCTCAAGCTCTGTCCGCAGACTGTCCAGCACATCCGGCGTGATCTCTGTCCCGCCCTGGATAATGCCCGCTGACTGCTGGATCACATGCTGGCTCACATCAAAGACCGCCAGCACGATATTGAAGGTATTCGTCAGGATCATCACAGCCACAAAGGTTTTGAACACCCACTTAAAAAACATCCATGTGTCAACTTCATGTAGGTTGTTGCGTTCTATGAGCATCTGTATCAGCTCATAAGTCATTACAAAAGTGAGGATGACCCCGGCGATTGGAAGGATGGCAGTTTCGGAGATCTGTCGTATCATGGAAAAGACCCCGGCGTTCCAGTCCGCCGGGGTCGTGCCTACCTGTGTGGCGATCTCGCCAACGCTCTGATTGACGTTATCGAAAAGGCCGTCCAGATTTCCCATGATACCATCGACGAGCAGACCTTTCAGCCATTCAACGATTGCGTCGATGATAAAGTCCATACATCAGCTCCTTTTCTGGAAAAAGGGACAACGGGTGACACTTAGCTGAACAGGCCGGACAGCAGAGGGATAAGCTGAAGGCCGATCAGAACGACACCGCCACCCGCCATGAGCTGCTTAATGCCCTGTGATTTTGCTTATGTGTGATAAAGAAGTAATAGAAGTGTAAAAAATTTTGCCGTTCCTATCCGGCACATGAGGTATGTCGGATAGGTCGGGCGGTTAGGTGTCGGGCAGTTCTACCTTGCCGACAAAAGAATAATAGATTTCGATTTCCTGTCTGCGTAACTTGCCCCGGCGTTTCCCGTCAAGGGCAACGCTTTCATGGACAACGATTTTCTCCACAAACTCCCGCAGCAGAGTAGGGGTAAGTTCTTCAATGGTAGTGTGCCTGCGTACCACATTCATAAACTTTTCAGCGTTTGCGGTGGCTTCCTGCGCTTTGGAAAGTTCTTCCCGCAGTCTGGCGGCACGTTCTTTCAGTTCTTTCTGCTCGGCTTCATAGTCTGCCGACAGCTCTGTGAAACGCTCGTCCGATATGCGCCCGGTTACGCTGTCCTCATACAGCCGCTTGAAGATAGCAGATAACTCGGCTATGCGTTTCTCGGCGGCTTCCAGCTCCTTTTTCTTGGCGGCGTTCCTGCGTCTGTCCCCGTCCTCATTCTGCTCGATTAAAAGCTTCATAAACCGGGCTTCATGCTTTGCCGCATAGCTGGTAACTTTCCGCAGATTGGAGAGTACGCCAGCGGTCAAGAGGTCAGTGCGGATAAAGTGCGCTGTGCAGTCGGCGGTGCGTTTCTTGTAGCTTCCGCAGATATAACAGTCCTGCTTGCGCTTGTCCGTCTGGTATCGCTGCTGGTACATGACGCTGCCGCAGTCGGCACAAAAGAGTATGCCGGAGAACAAGCCCACTTCGTCATAACGGTTGGGGCGTTTGCGCTGCTTGCGTAACTCCTGCACCCGTTCCCACGTTTCCCGGTCAATGATAGGCTCATGGTGGTTCTCAAAAACCGCCTGCTTTTCCGGGGGATTTTCTATGCTGTGTTTCAGCTTGTAGGACGGCTTCTCGGTCTTAAAGTTTACCAGACAGCCCGTATATTCCCGGTTTTCCAGCAGATGAACCACGGTATTGGTCGCCCACTTGCACTCATAGCCGGGGTGGTAGCGGCGGGTGCTGCCCGTCCTGCGGTATTCCAGCGTCCCCGGCGTGGGGATTTGCTGCTCGGTCAGCATACGGGCTATCTTGGTCGGACCGTTCCCGGCAAGGCAAAGGCTGTAAATCTGCCGTACCACCGGGGCGGCTTCCTCGTCAATGATAAAGTTTTCGTCCTCGTCCATGAGGTAGCCATAGACGGGCTTGCTTGTGATGGGCTTTCCGCTCATGCCCTTAGAGCGTTTTACTGCCTTGATTTTCTTGCTCGTATCTCTCACCAGCCATTCGTTAAAAATGTTCCGCAGCGGGGCAAAATCATTTTCCCCCTGTGCGCTGTCCACTCCGTCATTGATAGCGATGAAGCGGACACCTTTCTGTGGGAAAATCATTTCTGTGTACATTCCCACCTGTAAGTAGTTTCGCCCTAACCTCGACATATCCTTGACGATAACTGTCCCGACTTTCCCTGCTTCAATGTCTGCAAGCATGGCTTGAAATCCGGGTCTTTGAAAGTTCGCACCGGAATAACCGTCGTCGGTGTACCAGCGCAGATTAGAAAATCCATTCTGTTTGGCATAGGTTTCCAAAATCCTCTTTTGGTTGGAAATGGAATTGCTCTCGCCTTGCAGCTCGTCCTCATGGGACAGTCTTGGGTAAAGGGCGGTAATGAGTTGCTGGGTGGTCTGTCTTAACATAAATTCCTCCGTTTCCGACAGCCAGCCCCACTATTCCGTACCTTGATTGTACCACATGGGGCGGCTGTCTGTATAGCGGCAAAAGCGTCAAATCTGCTTCTTTACGGTCGGTAAAAATGACGGTTTTTCAATCAGGCTTATCACAGGTCAAATATCCGGCGGCGGCTTCTGCTTCCAGCACTTTCATCATCTTGTCAGCGGCGGTGTCGGTCGCCCCCTCCTTGAAAAAGCCAGACACCACAAGGATTGTGTTGCCTATCCTCGTTTCGGTCACGCAGTCCGGGCGGCGGGCAGGGCGTTTGTTTCTCTGGGTGTCGGTCATAGGCAAATCTCCTTTCCGGCAAGCAGCCGTTTCAGCTGTTCCATTTTTCCCTGTGCGGCGGCTTTCCTCAAATTCTCCCCGGTAAAGCAGAGAGGGGAACACATTTCAAGCAGGCGGTCATAAATCCGGGCGTGGGCGGTGTCCTCCGGGTGCTGCAATTCCTCCAGCGTGAGGTTGGTCGTCACAATCAGCGGCTTCCTGCTCCGGTAGCGGCTGTCAATCACATTGTAGACCTGTTCCAGACCGTATTCTGTGCCACGCTCCATTCCAAAATCGTCAATGATGAGCAGGGGGAAGCTGCAAAGGCGGGAAATATATTCGTTCCTGCCCGCAAAGCTGGCGGCAAGGTCGTTTAATATTGCTGCAAAGTTTGTCATGCACACCGGGACTTCCTGCTCCATGAGGGCGTTTGCAATACACCCGGCAAAATAGCTTTTCCCAGTGCCTACCCTGCCCCACAAGAGCAGCCCGTAGTTCCCGTCCTTTATCTGTTCCCAGCGTGCCACATATCCGGCGGCGTTCTTCATCTGCGGGCAGCTGCCGTTATCGTTGGCAAATGTCCAGTCCTGCATGGTCTTGTCTGTAAAGCCCTGCCGTTTCAGCCGTTCCACCGTTTCAAGGTGGCTGCGCCGCTTCTCGGCGGCTTCCCGTTCCTTACGGGCTGCCCGCTGGCAGTCGCACTCTGACGGGTGGCGGTCACGCCCGAAAAAGGTCTTGCCCTCCGGGAAATAGGCTTCTTTGGGTTTCCGGCATTTGCCGCAGTATAAAAGCCCGTCCTCCCCGGTGTAATCCTCCGGCTCGGCTGTGGTGTCGGTCATAGGCAGTATGGTGTTGTGGATTGTATCGGTCATAGGCTTTCTCCCTCCTTGAATGAATAGTCCGGTATGCCTTTCTTTGGCTTCTCTTTGGCAGCGTCCTCCTGCGCCCACTTGTAAATGGTGGCTGCATGGCTCTGGTACTGCTTCCCGGTGGAAGCGATGTGGCAGGAAAGGCGGTCAAGGTAATACTCCCACTTGCCGGGGAAGTCCTGTTCCAGCTCCAAAAGTTCTGTGTCAGAAAGAAATACATTTTTATATCTGCCATAAGCGGCGGGGGGCTGCCCCTCACTCGCTCCTTTTGTTTGGCTCTCTATTAGGTTGTTTATATTAGTTTGGTTAGGGGACGGTTTTCCGACCGTCATAAGGTCAGTTTTCCGGCTGTCAGTTGGTCGGTTTCCCGCCCTTATGAGGGGCGGTTTTCCGTCCGTCAGTTGGTCGGAAAACTGTACCACTGGGATAGGCGGCACTTTCACATACAGACGGTTGGCGGCAGAAAAGCCCGTCCGTCTGCGTTCCAGCAGCCCGGCAGCGTCCAGTTCGTTCAGTGCGCCCTTTATGGTGGTGCAGCCTTTATCCAGCATTTCCGCTATCTCTGCTATGGGGTAGACAATGTATGTCCGTCCCTCGCTGTCCTGCCAGCCGTTCTTCTGCGAAAGGGTGGAACGGTCTAACAGCAGCGCATATAACTCTCTTGCGGTGTGGGATAGGTCTGTTTCCAGCAGGAAACGGGGGTAAGGCAGGTAAGCGGGCAGCTCCGTTCCTGCGGTCATATAATCAGCGATAGGGTTCACCTCCTTGTGGTGTCTGTCTGTGGGTTCTGTTACGCTTTTAGGGGGCGTTTTTAAGGGAAAAGGATAAATGTATCACGCACCCTTTGACACCCTCCAAAAAAGCCTTGATTTATGCGGGTTTGAAATGCCCTAAAGCGTGACATTTCTCCCTTTGTTTCCGCTTCCGTTTGGCGGCGTTTATCCGCTTCATGCGTCCGGCGCAGTCCGGGCAGTATTTCCCCCGGTTGGATTTTGGGAAGAAGAACGCCCCGCAGACAGCGCAGCGTTTCCGGCTTCCCCGGCGCAAGAGGGCGGCTTCCAGTGCTTCATCAAGGGGCAGGACAGCGGCGGTAAACCAGCGGCAGAGCAGCGAATAGCTGATACTCTGTACACACACGCAAGGCTCGCCGTCCTCCAACAGCAGGCAGTTCCCGCTGTCATAGTTGCAGCACTCATGCACAAGGCGGCGGGCTGCCCGGTACTGGCGGTAGTCCATGCGGGGGATATTACCGTTCATGGCTCTGCTCCTTTCTGCGCTGCGGCTCGCTCCGGCGTAAAATCTGGTCGATATTGCCCTTGACAGTCTGCAAGCGGCGGTACTCCTCCCGTTTTGCCCGGTAATCGTTGTAGCCGCTGTTTTTCTCTTTGATAAGGCTTTCAATCTCTGCTTGCAGGGATTTATAGCTCGGCAGCTTGGAAATGCCGTTCTCCCTGAAATAGCGGGCGGCTGCGTCTGCTATGATAAAGTCACTTTCATGCTTCTGACGGTAGGCTGCTTTTGCTTTGGCGTTTTTCTGCTGTTTCAGCCCGTCCCGGACAGGGCGGGTCTTGGAATAGGCAAGCACCTGCCGTTGCAGCTCCTTTTTCCCGTTCAGCGTCTTTTCCACCTGCTTCAACCACGCAAGGCTTTCCTGCATGGCGGCATAGGCGGCAGAACAGGCTTCGTCCAGTTCCTCCGGGGAGGAAAAGCCGTACTGCTGATAGGCGGTAACGGTAGCTGCCATTTGCTTTAGGTTGTGCTTTGCCGCCCAGCGGTCATAGCCCACGCCCTTGCCCTCGGCTCGCTTGGCTTCCCGGTCAACCATGCGCTGCAAGGTGTTGTCTGCCGGGGTGGTTTTTGCAGCTTTTTCCCCTTGTAACGGCTTTTTAACTGCGGCAGGGTATTCGGGTATGGCTTTGGTCTGTTCGGCAGCTCTGTGGGCGTTCTGCGTGAGCAGGGCAAGGACAGCAGCCTTGTCAAAATCGTCCCCCAGCTTTCGGGCTGTGATAGGCTTTGTCCTGTCCGGCGTGAGGTAGGAAAGCCGCCCCCGGCTCTCCTTGACGGTCACACCCTCCCGCAGCAAAAGGGAAGAAAACTCGTCAAAGCTGCCAGCTTGGGAAAGTGCCTGCCGTATCGTCCGGCGCAGCTTCGCCTTGTCCGTTTCAAACTTGGTGGGCTTGGTCGGCTGTCCGGCGGCTTCTCTGGCGGCGTTCTCTTTGTCAAGGGCAAGCTGCCCTTTCTTTGCCGCCCAGTATTCCCGTTCGGTTATCCGTTCCTTGCTGCCGTTCAAGAGGTCGATTTGGTAAAGCCCCTCCCGGTGGCACATTTCCATGACTTCGCTCTTGAAATATTCCATAGCGGCGTTGGTGCAGCGGTGCTTGCAGCCCTCCAGCGTGTCGGCTGGTCTGTCCATGTAGGGCAGAAGCGGGACTTCGTAAATCCGCAGGGAGTTGATGACGATATGCACATGGATATTCCCGCTGTGGTTATGCCCGTCCGGGTGGGTGCAGATTAGGGCTTGGTGTCCGGGGAAATGCTCCTTGCAGAACTGCTCGCCCAGCTCCTGCGCCCGGTCTACGGTCAAGCCGTTGTCTGTCCCGTCCCGTGGGTCAAAGCTGATGATATAGTGGTGGCTTTTCACATCTTCCCGTTTTTGGTTTTTCTCATAGCGGAGATTGGCTCGCATACAGGCAACAGCGAAATCCTCGCCCCCGCAGTTGAGGGAAGAAATGCGGTAATCCTCCCTCGGTATCAGCCGCCCGTTTTCATCAAGGGTGGCTTTCATGGTAAACTCGTCATGCTCAAATGTGAGATAGGCTTCCGCTGCGCCATAGTCGGCGTTTTTAGAGCTGATATGTTTGAATGTTGCCAACAGCGTCACCCACTTTCTGCAAGACTTCAAACTTTAGGGCAGCAAGGTCGGAAACCGCCGCCCGTACCTCCCCGGCAAGCTGCGGATAGGGACTGTGCCACTCGTTCAGCGTCCGGGCTATCTGGTTTAAGTTGCCGCCGATCCTCCCGTATTCGGCGGTCAGCTTCCCGACAGCGGCAAGCAGCTCGTCATTGATGGGGGAAACGGTTATGATGGGGCGTATGGCTGCCCCGGTTATGGCTTGCCGGATAAACTCGGCTTGGCTCATGTGGTAAGCAGAAAGCCGCTGGGCAAACTCGGCGTATTCTTCCTCGGTCATGCGTGTTTTGACTACCCGGCTGCGGTGCGGCGTGTTGTATCGTTTCATAGGTGGTTGACCTCCTTTCTGTGCGTGGTGTCCTCTCACTAATAGGAGAAAAACAGGGTGTGAAGCGGAACTGTTTTTGAAAAATCCGAAAAATATTTTGAGGGGTTTTTCAGCGGCGCAAGCCGCATAAGCAGGGTTTGGGGAAGGCACTCCCCAACAAGATTCCCGCAGGGGCAAAATGAGCGATAAGCGAATTTTGGCACCTCGGTAGAATCTTGCTCTAAGAAAATGCCGGACTGCCGTTCACTTCCTACTGCCACTTTTTCAGAAAATCGCAACCAGCTTTTTTCATAAAGAGCTGCCGGATTGCCCTCATTTGCTACTGCCACTTTTTCGAGAAATCTATAACCAGTTTTTTTATAAAAGGCGGCGGGCTGGCATTCTCCCCCTTATTCCCTACAAACCACAAAAGAGCAGAATGGACGGACTTTCCGGCAAGAACTTTTCCGGCAGCTCGGTCTTTCCCGACAATAAGGCGTTTTGGAAACTGTGTTTTGCCCGCTGTCTGAAAAAAACGGCAGCCTTTTTTGGTTTCACTGTCTAATACAGAACTTTTGGAAATTTGCCAAAAATGGGCGCAAAAAAAGCAGCAAATCTTTTTCGGATTTACTGCTTTGTGTGCCGCTGCGGGGTGGCGATTATTCAATTTTAAAATGAAACATCATCTTATGATAGGGTTGTTTCTGTGTGGCTGTCAGAGGAAAAGCCAGAAATTATCTATAATTATTTATATCAGGATATTTTCCTCCATCTTCATGTGAAAATGCTTCTTCAAAGTAATCAAGACTTTCAAATATAATATTGTTGTATTCTCCAATTTTAACAACATTAAAATTTAAGCTGACTGTATCTCCTATAGCATATTCATTTGTTAAATCACCATTAAATTTCCATCCAATAAGATCACCAGAAACTTTTTCATCAAAGAAAATGGTTGTGGCTTTCTCATCTGCATTATAAGTTATATCAATAACTTTATCTGCGAAATGAACCTCATCTCCAGGAGCATAGTCTTTTAGATAATCAACAGCTTCGCCGTCGGCAGGGTTAATAAATTGATTATTTAATTCAGTCATGGTTAAAATCTTATTATTTGCTAAAGTAGCTGGTGATGGATTTTCAGAAAATTGAAAAACTCGATTATTATCTCCAAAATAAAATCCATCCTCTACTTCTGGCAATGCACTTCTAGTATTTGCATTATAATAGTGTGCATAATAGCACTGCCATTTGAAACTTTCAGAAGAAATAAACTGAGCTTTCCACTTTCCGGCAGGATCACTCGCTTTTTTATCGTAAAACATATACTGATTCGTTTCTGTAACGGCACTACTAACAGTATCGTTATTTGCATCAGACAAAATAAGATTGATTTTAGCAAAAATATCAACAAAAATCACTCGATGTCCATGCATACGCATTGAACCAACTGAATTATTTACTTCTGGTTTAAAGTATACTTCATTTCCCATCTCGCCAGTATTAAATTCAATACTCGGAGACACAAGATATGCCCAATTACTATCTTTTACGCTCTGTCCATCAAGATCGATAAGTTTTTCAAAATAGTCGGATAAAACTTTCCAACCAACTTGCCACCAATTTACTTTCCGCTCACTTTCATTAGTTTGTGTCGCTTCTGCCTTTGCTTCCGGCGATAACTCACTTGCAAAAGTCGTCGTACTTGCACCTATACATAGCGTTCCTATAAGTGCCAATGATATAACCTTTTTAAATATCTTATTCATACAGTTTTATTCATACAGTTTACTCCTTTCTTGAAATTATTGAATTCGAATAATAGGATACAATTTAAGAACTATAAGGGTGTTTCATTTTATAATTAGATATATAATCATACCAACTGAACAAATAATAAAAAATACACCACCAATCCGCATTAATACTAAATATAGTTCGGTTGGTTCACCATTTTTTACTGTGAATAAATTTTCTATTTTCCATAATATTTTAGGATAACAGACCATACAAACTCCCAAAATCAATAATACCAACACCCATAAATAGTCCACCAAATTTCCCTCCTTTCAACTAAGTATCCTTGTATACATTTCTACACTATATCTTAGGATAATGCTACCATGAAAATGCCGATAAATCAAGCGTTATTCACGATATGATATGTAAAACCTCAAAAGATTTCGTCATTTTTAACAATGTTTGTTTGGAATAGTAGGGCTGCATATCAATTTTTATATGCTACTTTATGACACATAAGCATTTGCCGCAGGGTTGTCCGACCCGTAACCTTCCAGAAGGTTGATGACGCCCCACACCGCCAGACCGGCGCCAAGAGCCATGACCAGAATTTTAAGAATGTCGATTGCCTGATTGAAAAATTCCATATACGTTCCTCCATTTTGTTTGTTTGATGGTTTTGGGTACAAAAAAAGCCGCCCATATCGGCGGCGCTTCGGGTCATCATGGCCCGAAGTTACACAAACTCGTCGCTGTCCAGATCATCGAAATTCAACAGGTCAGCTTCTTCGTCCGTGTCGGAGCCGTCCACTTCGTACACCGTGTATTCGTCCTCCGGCTTTAGTCTCAATGGTCGGTGGCGGAACAGGCTTTCCAAGCGGAAGGCGTTTTTCTTTTTATCAAATTCGGCTGTGTACTTGTAATTCGGGTGCTTTTTCAAGTCATACTTCGGGGACAGGAAGGGCGGGAGCCCCCGAAGCTGCAAGATACATTTATCCCCGGGCATGGTGGTGATCTCGCTGGTGGTCATCAGCTCCCGGCCAAGTCGCTGCATATTCTGGCTGTAACTTTCAGACTGTCCCCGGCTTCGGCCCTCGGTCTGCATAGAGATGGTGGCCTTGCCCAGCCAGTTTTCCGAAATATCCTTTAGGGTGGAAGCCTCCCGGCCTCCGAGGAATACGATACTGTCCATGTTGCCCATGATGGTTTCGGAATGGTCTTTGTACAATGCCTTGCACTGGCTCATTGCCTGATAAAAAAGCGTCAGGCTGATCTCACGGGAGCGGATGACGGCCACAATCTTTTCCAGCCCCGGCACCTGCCCGGTGTTGGCAGCCTCGTCCCACAGCACCCGCACATGATAGGGCAGACGCCCGCCATAGGTGTTGTCAGCCCGTTCACACAGAAGGTTGAACATCTGCGAAAAAGCGAGGGCAACCAAAAAGTTGTAGGTGGTGTCCGTGTCGCTGATAAGAAAGAACAGCGCCGATTTTTCATCCCCCAGCTTATCCAGCTCCAGCTCGTCATAAGACATGATCTCCCGAAGTTGGGGAATATCAAAGGGAGCCAGTCTTGCACCGCAGGAAATCAAGATGCTTTTGGCTGTCTTGCCGCTGGCGAGCTTGTATTTCTTATACTGCCTCACGGCGAAGTGCTGGGGGCTGCGGCGTTCCAGCCCGTCAAACATATAGTCCACCGCATTTTTGAAGGTTTCGTCATCCTCCCGGACTTCCATGCTGTTTATCATTTCCACCAGCGTATTCATGTTGCGTTCTTCCTCCGGCCCCTCAAAGACGATGTAGGACACAAGGGCGCAGTACAAGAGGGTTTCTGCTTTTGTCCAGAACTCGTCGCCCTCCTTGCCGTCGCCTTTGGTGTTGGCGATCAGGGCGGTAACAAATTTCAAAACATCGCTTTCTGTCTTGATATAGGCCAGCGGATTGTAGTGCATGGATTTTGAAAAGTCGATACTGTTGAACACCCGCACCCTGTATTTCTCCCGTTGCAGAAACCGCCCGCACTGGTCGAGGGTGCCGCCCTTCGGGTCTACCACCACATACGAGGAATGGGCTTGAAGGAGCTGCGGGGTCAACCAGAACCTTGTCTTTCCCGAGCCGGACGAGCCGATGACACAGGCGTTTAGGTTCCGGGCATTGGCAGGTATCTTCGGACGGGTGTTCATGGTAAGGAACTCCGTCCCGGTCAGAATGACATTGTTCTGAAATTTAGGGTCTACAAACGGCTTTATATCCTCCTTTGTTCCAAAGCGGGCGGTGCCGTATTCCGCATCCCGCCGGAATTTTTTCGCCTGCCTGATCTTTGACTGTATCAGCAGATACACCCCAGCCGCACCGGCAAGGCCCACCAGCAGGTCAATACTGCCAAGCCCCGGCCAGTAGGTTTCAAAGGCTTTGGGGAAGGTATCAAGCATCCCCATGAGCTTTGTCCCGAAGTCTGTGCCGGGGGCGATCCGGTAGGCCGTCCCGATTTTGGAGAAAAACCAGAACACAAAGAGGTACGGCAGGTTTGGGAGCACATATTTTCTGATCTTGTCACTCAACGTCCGTCCTTCACCGCCTCTCTGGTCCGCTGCTTTTCCTTTGCCTGCGTCCTGATTTGCTCCGTGAATTTCCGAAGCTGACCGAGGATGGAAGCCTTGTCCTGCTCTTTGTTCAGCACCTTTGCGCTGTACTTCTGGAAGGCCGCCGTGATAGCGTCCGCCTGATTGGCTTTGAAAAACAGCAGGTAATGACCGGGGCTCACTTTATGGAAAGCGTAGTCCACATGGAACTCCTTCGCGATCCGGTCAAAATCCTTTGGAGCTCCCACATAGGGCATGGCACTTTTGCCGCCATAGTGGTTCATCAGCTTTTTCACGCTCTGGCGTCCCTGCGGGGTCAGCGCCTTCTGGTGGTGCTTTTGCAGCGCCCGAACCACCTTGCCAAGAGCGGCAGCCAGCACTTTTCCTGTGAGCTTCGTTGTCCTGATCGAAAGGGCAACCGTTTTTTGGTTTACTTCTTCCTGCATAAAACCTCCTTTCCGTCGGGGTTCTCGCTATCCGGGAGGCCCCCGTACAATCTCGGGGAACAGAAAACCTCGGGCCAATGTGGCCCGAGGCTTACCGCTCGGCATCTCTGCCGGACGGAGCTTTCTTTTCCGGCTCCGTCTGGACTTTTTCGCCCTGTTCCCGCATGGTCTGCAAGATAGAGGGCTTCTTTTGAAGCTGGGAGGGCTTTTCGCCGGACAGCGGCTTGATACATTCCAGACGGTCAGCCGCCCGGATGGCGTTGTCCGTGAGCTGCCTCTGCCATGCGCCCACGCTGGGAGCCCAACGAAAGCCGCTGCTTTTCAGCTCGGCCCGGGTGTCCGCGTCAGGCTTTCCGTCAAAGAACACCTGCAAGCGGTTGTCCTCCCGGTTCATTTCCACACGACCCCCATCGAACTCCCAGCCGGAAAATTCCTGCTGTGCCTGTTTGGAAAGCTGTTCGATACGGGCCTTTACCCGGCGGATCTCCGCATTGTTGTTGGTTAGCTGGTAACTTTCAAAGGGCCTCGGGTCGCTTCGCCAACTTGACGCCATGCTTGCTTTCAGCTTTTCAATCTGGTCCGGCGACAGCAGCGTACAGCCGTCCAGCTTGCCATGCTTGCGGTAATAGGCGTTGACCTCCTTCATAATGAGCTGGGAGCGTTCCAGCCCGTCCAGCTTCTTCTGGAGCTTTTCAATCGCTGCCGGGTCATCGGCGCTGATCCCGCCCATGCCGGTGCTGCGTATCTTATCCAGCAGCCCTTGAATATGCCGCCATTCCTCCATGTTGCTGTCCCGCGCCCGGTTCTGTTTTTCCTTCTTTCCCACCGGGAAATTGGAAGGCCCGGCGATCAGCACAGAGGGAACCCTCGCGTCAATGGCAAAGCCCTGGTTCATGTTTTCGGCCAGCTTGCGGGCGTAGGTGTCTAACAGATGGTCGATCTTCTCATGGTACATGGGGTCCACCCGGGATTTCTGCTTTTCCGCTATGGCGGCGGCCTTATCCACCATTGCCCGGTATTCCGCCGTTGCGCTCCCTTCCTTGTAGTCGGAAAAGCTGTTCATTTCTTTTGCCCGGCGGGCGGCTCCTTCATTGATAGGGTAAAAGTTGATGGTATGCACCTCCTTTATGCTTCGGGCCATGCTGGCCCGAAGTCTTACCGTTCTTCATGGGAAGGCCCCGCCTTGTCCTTTTTCGGAGCGGGTGGGGCTTCTTGAAACCGTTTGAGTGCAGCGAGAATGGAGTGGACAGGCTCGGCCTTTTCAGGATAGGCAAATATCCGGTGTTCCGGCGGAATGTCCTGCGGCCCGTGGTAATACTCCTTGAAGCCCTCCGGGACTGCCGACACATACCCACCGGGAGCGAATACGCCGCCCTCGTTGATACGCACATCCCGCCCGTATGCCTCATAATCGAAGTAGTTCTGAATGTGCTCCGGTATGTCGATAGTCCCAAGCTCGTCGGCGTAAAGACGGCCCAGCCCTTCATCATCGGAAATATCCGGGTAAAAGCGGTAAAGGTCAAGGTTCTGCGTCAGGTTTATCAAATCCTTCACGCTCCTTGTGTGGTTTCCCAAGACAAGAGCGGCTTCAAAGGTTTCCAGTCCGCCCTTATCCCGTACTTCCAGCAGGGCGTGGCCCAGCTCGTTCAGCTCGTCGATGTTCTCACATTCGTAGAGATAATCGTAGAGCCCCAGCACATCACTGTCAAAGCTGGTAAAGAACACTTCGCTGTACCGTTTCCCGTCTATCCCGATTTTGGCAAGGGCGGCCTGCAACTCCTGTGTCGTCATGGGGAAATGTACCGTTGTCCCTACCTCGATCCCCATCAAGGGGTACAGGGCTGTATTGGTTATATAGGCTTCAAACATGGGCTTATTCCTCCTTTCCGGCCCTGCCAGCCAGCACCTCATAGATCCCGGCCATAATGTAATCGGCGCAAGGGAGGGCAATCGCATTTCCCAGCGCCTTGTAGCGTTGCAGAGGCCGGATCTCCATGCCGTCCGCCCCGTACTTTGTCCAGCCCTCCGGCAGCCCCATCAGCCGTTCGCTTTCCGTTTCCGTCAGAAAACGGATGCAGCCGCCCTCCGGGTCGCCCTCATACCAGAAGGCAAAGGGCGTTACATCACTGGCTAAAAGAGTGGGAAAAGGGTCAGTTGGTAATCCGAAGCTGTTTCGGAAGGCCGTTTCTTCCTGCCTTTTTGCCGCTCCCCGCATACGGAAGCACTGAAAGGGGTGGATGACTGGTATCTGCCGCCCTGTTTCAAAAGAAGCTGTTCGATCTCCTTCGGCGGCGGCCCACCCGCCCTCTCCGCAAGGCGGAGGAAGTGGGAGCATTGGACGGGGCTTAAATAGTATGTCTGCGGCACGTCTGCCTCCAAAATCCGCCACGACGAAAATCCGCTGCCTTCGTGCCAGCCTTCGGGAGCCTGCCCAATACTGGGCGTCCATGAGCCGCCAGCACACATCAGGCGTTCCCCCTCGCACCATTCCGGCGTTTCCCCATCTTCCCGAAGGAGGCATTGGAACTTCGGTGTCCGAGAAGGCGGATAGGACGGCTCTAAAGTCCATCCGGTCATTTGTAGAAAACGCTCCCATGACGTTTTCCCAAACAGCGATAGCTGGATATAGGTTATCAGTAGCATCCCTCATTTCCTGTATGATACGAAACGCCTGATAGAACAGGCTTGATTTTGCCCCGGCAAGGCCGGAGCGGTTGCCGATCAGAGAAAGGTTCTGACAGGGAGAGCCGAAGGTTATCACATGGACCGGCGGGATTTTCCCGCCGTCCACCTTCGTAATATCTCCCAAATGCGCCATATCGGGAAAGTGCCTTTTGGTTATGGAGATGGGCGCTTTTTCAATCTCGCTGGCCCATACCGGACGGATACCGCACCGGGAAGCAGCCAGAGGGAACACGCCGATCCCGTCAAAAAGGCTCCCCAGCTTAATGTCCGGCATAGCCCGGGGTGCCGTGTCCCTTCACGGCAAGCACCCCTTCCAGCGTTGTCGCCGCAATGCCCAGCCGCCCGGCAACCGCAATATCGTTTTTTACATCCTCGTCCACAACGCTGCCGCAGACGATCAGGGTATGGGAGCGCCGCAGCATATCCCGGCGCATATCAATCCCGGCCTTGTGTTCCTCGGGAACGCTGTCATTCAAAAACAGCGGCAGATACAAGAGCGGGCAGATTGGGGAAAAGCCCGCCTCATAAGCAAGGCGGCAGTAGTGGGCCGCCAGCTCCATATCAACATCCGGCTCGCCGCTCCATGCGGCGGTCAGGTACGCTAAAGGTCGTTTCATTGGTTGAGCCTCCATTTCTGTTTTGGTTTAGGGAAAAGCAAGGTATCGCCCAACCCCTCCGCCCCTTCCCCCGGGAAGGGGAACGGCTCTGGAGAATTTATATCCCCGTCGCTTGACCGGGAAAAAGCATAACCGGGAGAAATCCGTCAAGGGTGCCTCTGGCACCGCCTGCGGCGGCGCTGCCCTTGACTGATTTTCCCGGCTATGCTACGGAATAACTGGCGACGGGGAATGATTTATATCTCCAGAGCTTCGGGGTGCGGGGCAGAGCCCCGCAATCCTCGGGCCATGTTGACCCGAAGTTTCGGCTTACTTTTCCTGTTCGTTTTTCTTCTCCGGCTTTTCGTGTTCCTTCTGCTGGCCCTTCCAGTCGTCCAGCAGCTTGATAATCTGGTCCTTCATTTCCCTCGGCGTAGTTTCCTTGCCGAAATACTTGCTCAGTTCCGCACCTGTCAAAATCACTTTGTCTACCTCCTTTTTGTCCTCCATCATAATGCCGTCGATCACATCCCCGTTGAGCAGCTTCTTTTCGTCCAGCTCACGCATACGCTTTGCCTGCGCCTGTGAAGGCGAGGACTGCTGGCTGTCAATGGCGACGGCGATATAGTTCTGGTTCTTCTTGCCGATATAGGAAAGCTCCACCGCCGTAGTAAAGCCCAGCTTTTTTTCATCCATCAGCTTCATCAGGTCGGGAACCAGCTCATTGAGCCGGATATACCGCTGCACCTGCTTGACCGCCATCTTATTGCGCTCGGCTACAATTTCGTTGGAGCGTTTTCCTGCGTCCTTCGGGTCAATCTGGCCCGAAGTGCGGGAGCCCTGGTGCTTGATGGCCTCAAGCTGCATTTTCAAGGCTTTGGCCCGCTCACTGGGGAGGATTTCTTCACGCTGGTTGAGATTGTCCTCGACCATCTGCGTGATGGCTTCATCGTCCGTCAGATTGCGAACAATACAGGGCATATCCGCATATCCGGCAAGCTCGCTGGCCTTCTGGCGGCGGTGGCCGGACACGATCTCATAGCCGCCATCCTCACGGGGACGGACGATAGCAGGCTGGGTAACGCCCTTGTCCTTGACGCTGGACACCATAGCCCGCATTTCGTCATCGTCTCGGACTTCAAAGGGATGGTTCTTGAAGGCGTGGAGCTCGTTCAGCTTGATATAGACGATCTGCTCCTTGCCCCGGCGTGGTGCATCCTTCGGCTTCTCGGGTCCCTTCGGAGCGGAAGCGGCCTGTACCGTTGGAGCTGCTTTTTTCTCCGGTTCCTTTTTGACCGCCTTTTCCGGTTTCTGTGCGGGGGCTTTGGGCTTTGGGGCTGCGGCCTTGTCCTTATCTGCTTTCGGGGGACGGCCCCGGCGCTTTGGCTGTTCCGGCTCTTTGGGTTTTTCCTCCGCTTTCTTCGGAGCCTCCGGCTGCTTTTCCGGTTTTTCCGTTTTTGCCGGGTCAGGCTTTTCCACGCCGGGAGCTGCCGCCCGTTCCTCGGCTTTCTTTTCCTTCATAATTTCAGTGAAGTTATAGACGGAAACCTGCGGGTTCTTTACCTCCGGTTCCGTCTTTTTTTCCGGCTCCGGGGAAACGGAAACCTTCTCCGGCTCTTTTGGGGGAGTAGGCGGTGTTTCTTTGCCCGGTCCGGTATCCGTTACCGGCTGTTCCGGCGTTTTTGTGGTTTTATCATCTGCCATAAGCATTTACCTCCTGTTTTTTGGCATGAAAAAAGGGGCTCAACTTTTCAGTCAAGTCCCCGTGGGAAGTTCCTCCTTTCTCCGCCATGATACAAAAATACCGCCCGTAGTCTCATTTGGGCGGTACTTTGTGTAAGATTGGCAGTCCATTATTAAGTTTTTTATTATGTTCCCTTTGTACACCGTTGCAAGTGTAGCTTTATATAATTCTTGAACAGAAATTTTATCTTTTATATCATACAGCAATTCTAAATATGTATTGAATGAACCATATTTTTTACACTCATTTATCGCCCATATAAACACTCTATGCTCCGCTTTATCTGATATCCTTAATCGTACATTTCTGCTCCAATACATCTTCTTGATATCTTCATTTTCCTTTATAATAAGAGCATTTTCATAATTCTCTACAAATTCTAATGAAATCAAGTTTGTTAGAAGATTTTTATTATCAGATATACTTTTAACCTTTTCTATAACCTCGCTTAAATCTATAATTCCTTTTCTATATAGATAGCTTACATAGTCATAAACATATTTTCCTTCTTTATCATTTTCCATTAAAGAGCAAAATACTTTCTCATCAAACAACCCATCACAATAAAACTGTGCCAGGACTTCACCTACTAGGTCATATTTTTCCTTCACAGCCAATTGAATTAATCTATCTATTGAATATCCTTTCTCCTTAAATTTCTTGATTCTTGCATTAATCTCTTCCTCTCTTAATATATAATTTTGATTATGTATTTCCGTGTTTTCTTCTTTAGAATATGGAATAGGATTAAGCAACGGAAAATCATATACATGCGAAAAAATATACAAATAGTCATAAATCTTTTCACCTACAACTATTTTACTCATTACACATTCATATTCACGCAATACTTCTTGTGGCATACTCCAATCTGCATCTTCAAAATATCTGTGTCTAAATATCTCATATCTTATTTCATTTTTTATCCTGATTTTTTCCTCGTCACTCATTTTTTTACAAATAAACACTAATTTTTCAAATACTTCTTTTTGAATATTTATATCATAAGACTTTACATGCTGAAGTATTTTAATCCATCTGTCAGCGCCCGTGTATGCTCTATCAATGCACATTCTCAGATATTCAATATATGTTTTATTTACTTCATGTACGTATAATTCTTCTGGTTCATCTATTCTTCTGTATTTAGGTGTATTCAATGTTGAACATATTGAACTTGTCCCATGTGGCAATTTAGATGCAATAACATCCCAAGCATTTGGATATCGTTCAATTGCACTCCTTGCTAACTCAATTTTCTGTTCAACCGTCAATGCACTCTCATTAATCCAAGCACAAAAGACCACATCTAACACACCTTTAGGGCTATTACTTATACTAAATTTAATATTATGTGAGTCAATCTCCCATAACCACTCCAAAGCTCTTGCAACATATTTCTTTTGCTGAATTAGTTGTTCTACAGCCCATAAAACATTGGTATAGTAATGTCGACTTGTCATAAAGTCTCCACCTTTTTCTGCAAACAAGTCGATTAAGCCTTGGGATACCTCTATTTCAGATTCTAATTTTCTTAAAACACTTTCCGGTGAAGCTTCGCACAACTCTGGCAAATATTGTGAAATATATCCCCATCTTTCTTTACTGGTAATAGTATCCAAAACTTTTGCTACTATATTATCAATTTGCTTTTGATTTTCTTCATGCCCTCTATAATACGCACGCATAATAAGAGTTCTTATCATCCCCTTTTTTAACGTTGGAGACCACTCTGGTTTCTTTGCGTAAATACTCGCCTCAAAATGCTTTTCAAAAGGGTACTCAAAAATAGGCTCTGATTCTATCAAAACCTCATAAAATAGACTTATAAATTTATCCCACATCTCATCATTTATATAAAGATCCAACTCTTCCCATGCATCTTCTACACTAGCAAGTTGCATATTGCTCCCTCTATAGCTATTATTCGATACTATGTATGGATTTTCTCTATGTAAATACTTTCCCAATTCTTTTTTGCAGTCACTGTATGCTTTTCCTGACAATTCTTCGAAAACCAATACATCTCCGGTTGCTTCAGTCCATTTACCACATAAAAGAGCAGATATAACCACATCTGAATGGCCTTCTACCCAATCTGGCTTATCATACATCGCACCATCAAAAAGCTTTTTCTTTAATGGCACATATAATCCATGGGTATTATCCACCATCTTATAGGCTTCATTTGCATCTATACCAAGTTCTTCTAATGAATCTATAATATTTCTTTTTGTCCTTTTTCTCAGAATCAATTTATTTTGTGTATAGCAAGGTTCATCTTCACCATATATAAAAATATTGGTATTATTAGGAATTACCACTATCCTATCTGCATAAAAAAACGGCACTAAAATATTCCCTGACAAATTTGAATGTTGTAATTTATTCCACTCTTTCTCCGACTTAACCACCAATGTGATTCTTTTCGAATTCTTATTTTTTAATTCATTTAAAATTCTATAAGTTGTCTCTTCTCTCGATTTTCCAACAACATATATCTTTGTATCATTTAGAGAATTTTGGAATTTTGATTCGAATTGTTCATCATCAAGTTTGAAAAAATCAAGTCCCATTCCTTTATACTTTGTTTCTCTCCTAATCTGCGCATCAATATCCGCTATTGAATAGGTAGTTATTTTCTCTTTATTTAAATTTGAGATTTGATTTAAAACTAATTCTAATTTTGATTCTAATGCAACAAAATAAGTTCCGATTTCCTTTCTCATATCACCCAAAAACATTTCCAATGCTTTATCCGAATCATTTTCTTCTAAATAAGTTATTATAACCTGCATAAAGTGATGAATATACGTTTCTGTCTCCATTATCGGAATTTCATAACTCACCATCAAATCATATAACTCATTATGAAGTAATTGCGAAAAATCATATCCATTCTTATCTTTTAATCTTTTCGCTATCCTAATTAGATTATCCTTTGAAAATACGGAATATAAATCATCTTCAAATTTCACCAAAACATCCGGATTATTCACAAAAAAATCCCCTGTTGAAACAAATAGCTTTTGCCATTTATAATTTTCCTTAACACTATCTAATTTTTCTTTAACACCATCTAATAATAAATCGACTATAGCATCTTTTATTTTTTCTTTCATAAGCGAAAATCCTTTATTTATACACCCAGTTCAAGTAATCACTGAGGTTTTTTCTTAATAAGTTCACAATATGTGCTCGGTTTTATACTATAATAGTAGACAAAATTTTCTGCACTTCCTCCGACTGTATCAACATCCTCATCTTCTTATTCCCATCCTCAAACTCCGGCTTACCACACCTCAGATTATCTAGATATTCCGACACACAGCAATCCTTATACCAACACTCACCCATAAGTGCCCCCTTAACGGACCACTTCTCATTTTGAGTAAATTGACCCACCAATAAAGTGTACCCTTTGTCAAGGACACTATGACTTTTTCCTTTTCAGATTTCTATTATAT
>NZ_QUDV01000019.1 GCF_003477705.1 Dorea sp. AF36-15AT | reverse complement strand
AGAACTCAAGGCTGCTTTTTCGTTTACACCAACTCCGATTGTTTCCTTAACAGTTTGTCTAACACATGAAAATTTGAATTTATAAAGGAGAATATTGATGAAACTATTTTTATGTTCGCACTTTTCAAGTGTGGGAAGTCTGATAAAGGAAGAAATTGAAAATAAGAAAGTCGCATTTATTCCAACAGCTTCACTGCGTGAAGGCTACACCGGTTATGTCGGCTCGGCTCGAAAATTATTCAAAAAGTTGGGAGCAATCGTAACTGAAATTGATATTTCAACGGAGGCTTATTCAACGATACAGTCTGTTTTTGAAGAAGCAGATGTGATATATTTTACCGGCGGAAATTCTTTCTTTCTTATGGACCAGCTCCGTAAAACGGGAGCTGATGGGCTACTGAAAAAGGAATTGGCAAATGGAAAATTGATGATCGGCGAGTCGGCAGGCGCAATTATATGCGCTCCAAGCATCCAATATATCGAGCAAATGGATGAAAAGCCAGAGGACTACTCACAAGAAGATGATGCAGGGCTTGATTTGCTTGATTTCTATGTTCTTCCGCATTATCTTACAGCACCATTTAAGAAAGTTACCGAGAAAATAATGACTGAGTTTTCGGATTTGAATCTATGCCCAATTAACAACCGTCAGGGAATTGTAATTGATGGTGAAGGTTCAAAGGTTATTTGCAAAGACTAATTTGAAAATTGCAGTTTATCCAATAGAAAAATAAGAATAGATTGGAGAAAGATATGGCTTCAAGTAAAGAATATTTAACCTTTATATTGGAACAGTTATCCGATTTAGAGGGAATTTCATACCGTGCGATGATGGGCGAGTATATCATCTATTATCGTGAGAAAATTGTTGGCGGTATATATGACGATAGGTTGCTTGTAAAACCTGTAAAATCTGCTGTTTCACTTATGCCTAATGCAATCTATGAGTTGCCCTATGATGGAGCAAAAGAGATGTTGTTGGTTAATAATGTTGATAACAAAGATTTCCTGACAAGATTGTTTGTCGCTATGTATGATGAACTTCCTGCACAAAAAAAGAAGAAGTCATAAAATCGAAGTTTGTAAGGAACAGAAACTTTGAAGTTTACAGCGAGGTAAAAGTTTATGAATAACTATAATGAAGTGAAAAAATCATTTGGTACACAAGCAGAGAAATTTGCTTCATATCATATGTCTAAGGCAGAATATACCGATTATTTGATTCGTAGTATTCAGGCAAAGGGCAATGAACATGCATTGGAGGTTGCTGCTGGAACCTGTATATGTGGAAGAGCAGTGGCTCCTTATGTTAAGGACATTACTTGTTTGGATTTGACAGAAGCAATGTTGGAGCAGGGAAAAAAACTGGCAAAGCAAGAAGGTATTCAGAACATATCATTTGTATCGGGGAATGCGGAATGCTTACCTTTTGAAGATGAAACATTTGACCTTGTGATTACAAGACTTTCATTGCACCATTTTGTTGAGCCTGAAAAGCCTTTTCGGGAGATGCAACGAGTTTTGAAAAAAGGTGGAAAACTTGTTATTTGGGATATGGTAGCGACTACAGAAGAATTGCGTGAAACTAATGACGCTATTGAAACGATGCGTGATAACTCACATACAAGAATACTTAGCAGAGAAGAATTTGAAGCATTGTTTGAGGATGCTTTTGAGCTTCAGCTTGAAGAAACAACACTTGTTCCTGTAAATCTACAAAGTTGGATGGATTTGACAAGTACACCAGAGGATATTCAAAAAGATATTATTGATAAAATGGAATACGATTTGAATGGTGGAGATAAAACAGGTTTTAATCCCTATATCAAGGAGGGACAAATATGCTTTGACCATAGGTGGTTATTGCTGATTGGAAAAAAGGAAAACTAATCCCCATTTATCAAGAAAAAAACTTTCAGTTTTACAATTTAATATTTATACTCACAAAGCAGTTGTAGAATTGCTGAGTAACGGAGACGTAGAATTAAAAATTTCGAAAGAATGAAATTGCTGTTTTTCTATACGAAGAGCTCGACAGATTTTAGATAATTGCGATCTGTGAAGGATTTGCAATTTTAGGAATGATATTTTTGATTATCAGTTGATAGTCAACTTCCAGTTGAACAAAATCGCTGCGCGATGGTCTGCCAAGGCTGTGGCGCAGCTTT
>NZ_QUDV01000018.1 GCF_003477705.1 Dorea sp. AF36-15AT | reverse complement strand
GTTGAACAAAATCGCTGCGCGATGGTCTGCCAAGGCTGTGGCGCAGCTTTCTTTTTCTCAATAATAAAATAGGCAATGGCAATTCTTACCAGTATTTGATATTGTAAAGTTACCACACAAAACAATTCAATACAGAAAGACACCACTGCTTATGAAAAGAATACCATTTGACCGCTTTTCTGACAAGCGGTTTTATTATGCTAATGCACCTCCATGTAAGCAGGTTTTTTCATTAACTACTGATTTTACATGGAGGATTTTATTATGTACGAAGAAATTTTTAATCAGATTCGATCTGCTGCAAATAAACGGAATCTCAAGGATTCCACGATTCATGCATACTGTACCAGTGTTGCTCATTTTTTGAACCACACAGCCAAGGATATAGATGCATTAACAACTGACGATGTTGATATATTCCTAACTGAAAAGAAACTTTCCGGGATTTCACCAGAAACATACAATCACTACCATTCAGGAATCCGCTTCTTTTACAAGAAAGTATTGAAGATGAATTGGGACGATGAGGACATACCTCGTATGAAAAGGGACAGGAAGTTACCGACAGTGCTTACAAAAGCAGAAATATCGGCTATTCTTGATGCTACGCTAAATCTGAAACACAAAGCTATGATTGCTACTATGTATTCAGGCGGACTACGTGTTTCAGAAGTCACACATCTTCATTATGATGATATTTCACGCAAGAACAAAACCATACACATCCGTGATGGGAAAAGTCGCTCTGATCGTTATACTTTGCTTGCAGACCGGACGCTCGAGATACTGACAGAATACTGGTTTCAATGTGGCAGACCAAGAGGGATTTTGTTCCCAAGTTCATGGACAGGGGATTATCTTACAAAAGATAGTGTCATTCAGTTTTTTCGTGAAAGTACCAAAAGAGCAGGCATTCAGAAACACGTCTCCACGCATTGTTTACGTCACAGCTTTGCAAGTCATCTGTTTGAATCCGGCTGTGATGTAAAATATATTCAAGCGCTTCTGGGACATCGTGATCCAAAATCAACAGAGGTTTATCTGCATGTAAGCAATAAAACTCTGCTTGGAATTAGGAGTCCATTTGATGAGATGGGCGGTGAATGATTATGGAGAAATCATGTACGATACAAGATGTATTTGAACGGTTTTATCCTTCTTATGAAAAGAGGAATAGCCCTCCTGCTCATCATAGAAAAACAGCTTATCATATCATGAACTGTAAAACAGGCGCTTTTGGTGTAAACATCAGTGTTTGTGAAGACTGCGGATGTATCAGCATTCATAATAACTCCTGCAGAAGCAGATGCTGTCCCATGTGCCAGGAGTTTCCGAAAGAGAAATGGATTGATGCACAAAAAGAGAATGTACTTGATGCACCTTATTATCATGTAGTATTCACAGTTCCTGATGAATTGAATTCCATCATTTACAGCAACCAGAAGCTGTTGTATGATGCACTGTATCATGCTGCCTCAGCAACCTTGAATGAATTGGCAAAAGACGCAAAGTATCTAGGAGCTAATATAGGGTATATCTGTATTCTTCATACCTGGGGTTCTGCAATGAATTATCATCCGCATATTCATACCATTGTTCTTGGAGGTGGACTTGATGATGAAAACAACTGGAAAGATACAGGTGGAAAATTTTTTCTCCCATATGGTGTTATCTCAAAAGTGTTTCGTGGAAAATATATGGATGAGTTAAAAAGCCTGTGGAATGATTCTAAGCTTAAATTTCATGGTACAGCAGAGAAATATCAGAACAGCTATCGTTTTAAAGAACTTCTTGATAAGTGTTATGAAAAGAACTGGGTCACTTACTGTAAAGAAACTTTCAATGGTGCACAGTCGGTTATCAATTATCTTGGAAAATATACCCACAGGATAGCAATCAGTAATCATCGAATCAAATCCATGACAGATACGACAGTTACATATGTAGTAAAAGACTATAAAAACGAAGGCTGCTGGAAAGAGAAAACAATTTCAGGAGAAGAATTCATCCGTCGATTCATGATGCATGTTCCTCCCAAACGATTTGTCAGAATCCGGCACTATGGTCTGCTATCATGTAGAAACAAGAGAAAAAAGATAACTCACTGCAGAAACCTGCTTGGATGTAAGAAATACATTTCTACATTAAAAAATCTAAATGCAGTAGAAATGATAAAGGTTTTGTATAATATCGATGTATGCAAATGTTCTTCTTGCGGAGGGAATATGGTATCACCCCGCAAAGATAAATACAGTTCTTCTTTTCGTGCACATATGAGATGTTAAAATCTACAATTGCATAGAATAAATGACTTCCGCATAGGAGGTTTGTTTGTCATGCCTGAAATTGATTTCTTGAAGAAAAAAACTTTTACCAAAACATCCGGTATGATAAACTTAAGGAAAAGAGCAACGATTGAATCCCCATAGCTATCGGCTAAAGGGACGCGACTTTGTTCACCAAGGTAAAATCGAAATTGATGTAAACGAAAGGGCAGTTTTTATCAGAACTCAAGGCTGCTTTTTCGTTTACACCAACTCCGATTGTTTCCTTAACAGTTT
>NZ_QUDV01000017.1 GCF_003477705.1 Dorea sp. AF36-15AT | reverse complement strand
GAAAGCTGCGCCACAGCCTTGGCAGACCATCGCGCAGCGATTTTGTTCAACTTGAATTTAGCAGAAAGAAGGATTGTTATGAAATTTATCAATACTAGAAAATTCACATGGATAATTTGTATAATAGGATTTTTGCTTGCTCTTGTAAGTATATTTTTCTTACCGAGTATTATTCCAGTACATTTTGCAAATGGGATTGCGGATGATTATGGAAGAAAAATACAAATATTTTTATTTCCTATATTACAAGTGCTTATCACTTTTTTGACTGGACGAGAAAAAGTAAAATATTGCCTGACACATTCAAAAACTTTCTTAACGGACATTCAGTTTAATTGGATGATAGATGGTGTACTTTTATTGGTAATGTTTGCAGAAATATGGGTTATCTATGCTTCATTTGCATAGAAATACTTGCATAACAATTTACATTTGATTGAGCAGATAAAAATGATTTGAGGTGGTAGCAATGAAAAAGCGATTGGGAATCATAGCCGGAATTTTAGGAATTGTATTGGCAGTCATTGGCATTGTACTGAAGCAGAAAGAAAACACAGCCGTTTCTGTTATTGGTGGTGCGGATGGCCCGACTTCTATTTTCATAGCAGGGAAGTTAAATGTTGATAATTTTATTTTTATGATTGTAGTTGGAATTATTTTATTGATTTTGGCAGGAGTTATTTTTTACAAACGTAAGCATTAAGTTACAGTTTTTTAGACTGTGTATGGCGGAAGAACCGGGAAAGTGTAGATATATCATGGGGATTTTGGAAAAAAATAAAAAAAGTAAGGGTACAGCGTTTGTCTATGATGAGAATAATGATTACTATAAGATGGAAATAAACGGGATTGAATTTGTCTGTGACAGTATACATTCCGATTATGAGAAGCATGCAGTTGAACTGGCACAGGCGTATGAGAAAAGGCTGCCGGATATCGTGGATTATCTTATGCCGGATATAAAGGAGATGTTTGGAATTACAAATCCAGATGTAATAGCAAACTCACTAGGAAAGCCGAGTATAGATTTGGATAGAGGAACACTGACTTATCTGGAGCACACAATGGACAGCCTACATATTATTGAAATGGAATTTGACGGTATCTTCACGGCATTCTATAACTCCTGTATTGATGGATAGGACTTTAGTAACATAGAGCTGCAGTTGTCTACAGCTTTTATCCAGACTTCGGATGTTACAGAGAAGCAATCAGAAATGGATTGATCGATTTCTGAAGCAGTATCCGGTGAAATCCTTGAACATATGAAGGAAAAGTATGTATGTTAATTTTATTTTTATTGTAGACAAAAGATAGGACTGATATGATAAAAGAACAGGTTATTACAAATAGAGGTGGAGTATTTGATGCAGAAAATATTATTACTGGAGGATGACTTGAATCTAAATCGGGGAATTGCCCTGTTACTTTCACGGGAAGGGTATGAGGTTCGTCAGGTTTATACAATAAAGGAAGCAAAAGAAGCATTTCAAAAAGGAGATTATGCTCTTGTTATCAGCGATATTACATTGCCGGATGGTACAGGACTGGATTTTGGAAGGATGGTACGTGCAGGTGGAGATACATATCTTATCTATCTTACGGCTTTGGATCAGGAAATAGATATTGTAAATGGTTATGATACAGGGGCAGATGATTATATTACCAAACCATTTTCACTGATGGCTTTGGTGTCGAAGGTGAACGCATTGATGAGACGGCTTTCTAAGGTACAGGCACAGATTATGTCTTCCGGAGAGATTACGGTGCATATGAAAACGATGCAGGTGTATAAAGGGGATGAACCAGTTACTTTAAGTAAGAAAGAATTCTCTCTGTTGCTGTATCTCTGGGAGAATGCAGGACAGATTGTTTCAAAAGAAAGTATCCTGGAGCATGTATGGGATATAGACGGTCAATTTGTCGATGATAATACGGTTACTGTCAATATAAGCAGACTGAAGAATAAACTTGGAACAGAAGAGATAGCGAATGTGAGAGGACTGGGATATATATGGACCGGAAAGGTAAACAAAAATTAAAACGGTATTTTATCGTATATGTAATCTTTGCAGTATTTTTTACAGTAGGAATGTATCTGATAACAAAGTATGAGGAAAATGCGAAAGCAACGCAGATAGCACTGCTCCTTGCAGAACATCCTGAACTGGAAGGGGAAATAGTTGCAATCTGGGAAAAGTCAGGAACAGTAGATTTTATAAGAGACCGGGACGATCAGAAGATAGAAAGAGTCGTACAGATGCTGGAAGAAACTTATGGTTATCACTCAGGGAGTGGATCTTCAGATGTGGTTATAAGGATTATCTGGGGAATTGGATTACTAGTGGGAGTCATAGTATGTAGCCTGTTCTTGTACCTGGACCGAAGAAAAAACTGGAGCAGATACGGTGATGAGGAACAATTACAGCAATTATATGAATGTCTGCAGGAATTCAGAAAAGGAAAATTCCAAACATATCCTGAAGAAACATCAGAATCGGAACAATGGTTAAAGGTGTGGGAATCTGTAAAGGAGCTGGGGCAATATTTCGAAGATTTGAAGGAACGTCTGGAGCAGGAAGAAAATGGTACGAAGAGTCTGATTACAGATATTTCCCATCAGTTGAAGACTCCGCTTGCATCACTCCGGATGAGTCATGAGCTGGTGGCAGAAAATCGGGTTACAGGAGAAGAACAGAGGGAGTTTCTGGAGCAGGAATCACAGGAACTTACCAAACTGGAACAGCTCTTGAATGAACTGGTAAATCTTTCAAGGCTGGAAACACATATGATCCAGATACATTCGCTTCATGAAAGCCTGAAGAAAACGCTAACAGAGGCTGTCAGTCAGATTTATATGAAGGCAAGAGGAAAAGATATTTCCATTCAGGTGGAGATGGATGATGATATAGTTGTGAACCATGATTCAAAATGGACGGTAGAAGCATTAACGAATATCCTTGAGAATGCAGTCAAATATTCACCGGAACATACAACGATTACAGTGAGGACGCAGGAGCTAGCAAGCAATGTGCTTATTGAAGTAGAAGATGAAGGAATGGGCATTCCTGCGGAGGAACTGCATAAGATCTATCAGAGATTTTACCGGGGAAGGAAAGCAAAGGAACAGGTAAAAGACGGAGCGGGTGTCGGTCTGTATCTTGCCAGAAAGATCATAGAAGAACAGGGGGGGACAATAGCAGCCAAAAGAAAGGCTGAGAAAGGTATGATATTTAAAGTGACACTGCCGCTCATAATAGGAGAATAGTCGGAACCCTTACAAAACTGTTATGGTTGTTGTAAGGGTTTTGTAATGCAGGAATGTTATAGTAGGGGTATGAAATGGAAAGGGGACTTGAAGATATGAGTAGTATTTTAAAAGTAGAAGATCTAGTAAAGTATTATGGAGAAGGCGAGAATCAGGTGAGAGCCGTGGATCATACAAGTTTACAGATAGAGAGAGGCAAGTTTACAGCTATCGTAGGACGTTCCGGCTCCGGAAAATCTACACTTCTGCATCTGATTGGAGGGCTTGACAGACCGGATTCCGGCAAAGTATGGATTGATGGAACCGATATCTATTCTCGAAAAGATGATAAACTGGCACAGTTTCGAAGAAAGAAGATAGGATTTATCTTTCAGGATTTTAATCTGATTCCATCGCTGAATGTGTGGGAGAATATCGTTCTTCCGCTGGGACTTGATAATCGCAAGGTAAAGCCGCGGGAAGTGGAAGATATTCTCAAAAAAATCGGACTGCAGGATAAGAAAGATGCGATGCCGTCTGCTTTGTCTGGTGGACAGAAACAGAGAACTGCGATAGCCAGGGCATTGGTGACAAGACCGGCGATAATTTTGGCGGATGAGCCGACGGGAAACCTTGATTCCCAGACTGAGCTAGAGGTTATGAGCCTATTGAAAAGCTGCGTGTCGGATTTCGGGCAGACGCTTATCATGATTACCCATGATGAAACGATTGCCCAGATGGCGGATGAAATGATTATCATTGAAGATGGCAAGGCGGTGAGAAGATAATGAAGATGACGACCAGAGTTGCATATTGCAATATGCGGCATTATAAGAGCAAAAACATACTGATTGGAATTGCCATTATCCTGACAACATTACTGCTGTTCGTAATCCCATCAATCGGAAAAGATATGGTGGAAGTGAACTTTGCGGTAATCAATAAGATTTATCCAACATGGCATGCCCTTTATCGGAACGTGGACGAGAGTACAGTTATGAAACTGGCGGCACATCATGATGTGAAAACTTACGGACTCCGCAGCGATGCGGGGTACATGAATCTGGAAGATGCGACGGTTTCCATGATGTATATGGACAGAACAGGGATGGAACTTTATAAAGTGAAGCTGAAAGAGGGGCAACTTCCGCAGAAAGAAAATGATATTGTGGTTTCAAAAGGAATACTGGAAGCATTAGGACAGAATGGGAAAATCGGTGACACTATCACAGTACCTTATCAGATTCTGAAAGATGACGGACTGGATTATACGAAGGAGAAAGACTTTCGAATCTGTGGTTTTTTAGCAGATAATGAGAGCAGCAAAGAACAAAAACAATATACATCATTGGTTTCAGAGGCCTTTCTGAAAGCGGAGATACCGGTAGAACAGGTGAAATATCGGTTTTTACTTCAGGTGAATGGACAGAAAGGAAATACGACTGCAGATTATACAGAGACGATACAGAATATTGCCAGACAGTTCGGGATTTCCGAGGATGACATGAATATTAATAAAGAGTATCTTGCAGCAAATTATGTGGATCCGGCTACAATTCCGGTGATTGTAGGAATCATGCTTATTGTTGTATTGGCGGGCATTATCACAATTTATAGTGTTTATTATGTATCTATGAACCAGAGGGTTCGGGAATTTGGAAAGTTAAAGGCAATCGGGGCTACGAAACGGCAGCTTAGACAAATCGTACTAAGAGAGGGAATGGGAGTGGCGTTGTTTGCCATTCCGATAGGACTTTTGATCGGAACAGTTGCTGTGAAAGTTGTACTTCTCCAGTTTGTAGAACATGCAAAGGATTCAAACGTACTTATAACAGAGGCATACAAGGTTGTAGCTAAAGGAGAAGTCCAACTTTATTATTGGTGGATTTATCTGTTGGCAATTGCAGTGACTCTGTGTACAGTGTATCTGTCACTGATGAAGCCTATGCGTATGGCGGCGAAGGTATCAGAAATAGAAGCTATGCGTTACCAGGGAGGCAGTAAGCGACAGAAAAGCAGCAGGAAGGGATATCAATTTCTGAATATCGGACGACTGACCAAGAGAAATCTTGCAGAGAATAAAAAGAAGAGTACTATCACGATTGTATCTATGGCCGTTACCGGAATATTTGTCATGATGGTAGCAACGGTGCTGTCTTGTGCAAATCCGATGGAAAGTGCAAAGAGTTCGATTGTGGGGCAATATGAGATTTCTCCAATTGTGGAATCCGGGAATAAAGAGCATCCTGAATATGAATGGGCGGAGGTTCAAAAGAATAATCCATTAAATGAAGGACTAAAGCAGCAGATAGAGGAGCTTGACGGTGTTGAGCGGGTAGATGTGTTTACCGCGTTGAAGGTATCAGGAGGACCTTTTGAAGAAAAAATTGGAACCGAATTTATCAATGGAGTGCCGGAAGAATACGCAGAAGAGCTGAAAAAAGGAATCACTGAAGGCAATGTCACATACGAGGAATTGAAATCCGGGGATAAAGTGATTCTGGACCGCGCGCTACTTCACTGGTATCCAGATATTAAAGTGGGAGATAAGCTGAAACTCAATATTCATGATGGAGATAATACCTTTCAAAAAGAGATTGAAGTGGCAGCAATTGGTGAATATGGAACAGGTCTGACAAACTATAACTGTCTTATCATGGCAAAAGAAGGGGCAGAGAAACTTACCATAAATAATTCTTCCAGCTATTTTCAGGTGATTGCAGATAAGGATTATGATGAGGCACTGGAAGCATCTCTACAGGCTATTGTGGATGGATCAGGCAGACTGCAGATGCGTACCTGGAAGAATGAGTACGATACATGGGAAAATGCCATACAGATGACTAGAGGTGCATGTTATGCATTTATCATCATTCTGGCAGCAATCAGCATTATGAACTTGATTAACACAATGATCAATAGTGTCCATGTGCGAAAAAAGGAGCTTGGCATGATGCAGGCAATCGGAATGTCGGACCGTCAGTTGATGAAGATGCTCCAGTTGGAAGGTATATTCTATACAGTAGGCACTCTTATTATCAGTATCGGAGTGGGAAGTCTTGCAGGATATCCGTTGTTTTTATATGCAAAGCGTACAGGAATGTTTGATATCAGCACATACCATTATCCGGTAACAGCAGCTATTATTATAATTTTAACATTGTTTGTGATACAGATGTTATTGGCAATATTCATTGCAAAGTCAGTAAGGAAAGATTCATTGATAGAGAGAATTCGTTTCAGTGAGTAAGAATATAAATTTCTGATGTTTAATGCAGATACTAATCAATGTCATAATAAAAAGGGGGACTTGATTTCTCAAATCCCCCAGTGTATAATGAACTCAAGAAAGGTATTCAGATGCAAAATCTGATGCCCTCAGTTAAATTTTATATTCTATGTATAAGTCATAGCATCCAAAACTTTCCTAGGGTCGTGGATGCTATTTCTTATTATGTCGATCTATATAAGTCAAAGCCGCAAAAATTACCAATAGTAAAGTCAATACTTCCATTGTATTCATGGGCATCACCCTCCTTGGATACTAGAGGGCAAAATCGAAATGCATCCGTCTTTCCGGTTCAGTAATACCGAATCAGTATAACACGTTACCGTTTTCAGTACAATAAGGTAATGGTCTGAAAAATACTTTATTCTGTCACCTTATGTAGCTGTATCGTGAGTATTTGCTGGACTAATTGGTGCTGTATATGAAAAAAAGCTATTTAAAAATAAGGTGGAAGCCTTATATGGTCTGCTTGATGATGCGGGTGATGATGCCGAGGGCAACATTACGCTCTTCATCAATATGCGTCACCACAAAGGATACCTGATCCTTTTTCCCGACTGTCCGGCTGTCATAGCAGGAGTGGGCAATGGCATTGACACCGATGGAGAGCCGGACAAAGACGGTGCCTTTATGGATGTCTTCCACAGTTCCGGCGTATTTTCCCTGAATCTTACATTTTTTCATGTTTTCCTTGCTGGTGTTGCCTTCCACACTTTTGACATCTGCGTGGACAATGACCTGCTCCGGTGAGTCTGCCCGCACATCCAGGATGCGTACCAGGATGTGATCGCCTACCTGGAAGCGTTCTCTGGCATCACCCATCCAGTCGAAGGACAGGTCTCTGGCAAGAATGGAGGTTTCCACACCGAAAATTTCTGCCCGGACTACCTTTTCCGCAACAGCAATGACTCTTGCCTGCACGATACGGTCTTCATAAACTTTCGGCATTCCGGAAGCATCTTTATCCAGATAGAAGATCTGGCGTTTCTTCAGCATCGCTTCTTTCCGGCTGGCGACAATGCTGCGTGTCTTCGGATCTAATCCCTTAATCAGAAAATCAATCTCACATCCAAGCATATTGTTGAGGATTTTGTTCTGCCGCAGAGCAAGCTCCCCATAATCGTGTGCTTCATCCTGCATGAGATGGATCATCATCTCAGTTACTGGGATGACAGTACGGAAATCCTTGTAGTAAACCACGGCAATGAGGCTGCCGTTTTCTGTTTTCTCGATACCGCCAAGCATTCCGGTTAAGATCCGGCGGGTACGGTAGGCATTCTGGATCTCATGCCAGGTAAGGTCTGAAATGGACTGGGCTGTTTCCAGCTTCGCATCGGAATCCAGAGTTAAAATAGGTGTGTTGGTTGTTTCGTTTGGCATCATAGTGTCTCCTTTCAAATTATGACATGATAGAATCTTTATCTAAAGGAACCATGTCTGTGTGATCCGAATAGTTATCTGCTGAGAAGTCATCCGGGAAATCGTGATAGCCAGGTTCCTGATAAACGCTTTGCTGGTCAAAGTGCGGTTCAGCTTTTTTCTTTTTCTGCTTTCCATAAGAAGCGGTTTTTTTCGGGTGGGAAGCAGGAATAGTTGGAGTGTACGTATATTCTTCACTACATGCTCCTTTTCTCCATTCCGGAATATGTTCGGAAGCCTTCCGGGGAATGAGTTTTTGGGCATCCGGGTGCAGGGTGTAATCGTATTTTTCTACCTGCAGTACCTTCTGACCACGCAGGATAATCAGTGCAGTATCCAGCGGGAGCCGCAGGATCTCATCCGGAGTTAAGAGCTTTCGTTTCCCGATGGATCTGGTCTGGCGGTATTCCGGTGTATAATCGGATACCCTCCAGCTATTTAATTGTTTGGCTTCGCTGCTGACACCAACGGTCACATCACCGGAGCGGTTAGAGATAAATGTAGCAGTTACCTCATCCGTACAGCCTAAAAATAGCTGAGTGTCGCAGTTCCCGATGATTTCCTGCCATTGGTTTAAGGGATACCGGTTCTGCATCTGAGGCAGGTTTTGGAAAATGCAGGAAATACTGAGGTTTCGACTTCGGATCACGGAAATCTTTTTGTTGAGCGATAGGATTGCTCCCGTATTCGCCAGCTCATCAGCCAGGATATGTACCGGAACCGGCAGTTTTCCATCTTCCCCATAGGTGTCTGCATAACGGACCAGTTTGATAAATACGAAGGTCATAAACAGGGAAGAAAGAAAATCAAAAGTGCTGTCTTGATCCGAAGTGATGCAGAAGTATGCACATTTTTCTTTTCCCGGCAGCGTCAGGTTGATCTCATCATAGGAAGTGATCTGGCGGATCAGCTTGTTCTGGAATACCTGAAGTCTGGAACCGAGTCCGATGATGACGCCGGAACGTACCGTGTCACTTGCCTGCTTATAGATGCAGTAGGGGACTTTTGCCGGATGGGAGACCGGAAGCAGGTCAAAGAGGCTGTTCAGTTCTTTTTCCGAACTCATGGTCAGGAGTTTGTATACCTGTCCGATATTCTTTGCCTCCGGTGGGAATCCCTGATCCACATAGAGAATCAGAGCTTTTAATAAGTTCATCTCGGCATTGTCCCAGAAGTGATCGCCTTTGGCAGAACCGGTATTCTGGATGATGACATCAGCAAATACCTGTGCCATGGTTTCCTGTCCGCCAATTTCACCCAGACAATTCCAACTATCCGAGTTTTCCGGGTTTACAAGATTAAAGGATTTCACGATATATCCGGCATTCTCAAGGTAAGTGGCTGTACTTTCGTACAATTCCGATTTTGGATCGGTGATGATGAGGCTTTCCCCGCGGGCAACACACTGGAAGATCATGTTGCGTGCAAAGGCCCGGCTTTTCATGGAACCGCTGGCACCGTAAACGGCAATATTCCGGTTCATGCGGGTATCCTTCGGGAGACAAACGGCTTTTCCGTTCAGTTTTCCAAGAATGGTTCCCTTGTGTTTCTTGACATCATTCGTAAGCTCCAGTACCTGATGCATTTCCTCCAAAGTCATAAAACCGGAAGTCCCATAGGTTCCCTTTGTGGAATAATTCAGGTTCCGGCCCCGGTCTGTTATTTCCCCGTTTCGGTCAAATCCCATACGCATGAGAAGGAAGGTCAGGAGTCCAAAAGCTGCCAGACATAGAAAAATCCCATACAGATTGTACGGGAAAGCAGTCAGGGCATCCAGACAGGCGAGCGGGTGCGGGGAGGGGATCTGCGGGGCAGTTCCGTTTCCGGCAAAATTGCCGGCAGATTCCCAGGTCTGATAGTTGCGGATAAATTGAGCAACATAGCCTCCTGCATAGAGGGTGCAGAAGGTGATCGGAAGCATATAAATGAGCTTCCACCATTTACGGTTCATGTAAAAACCCCCTTTTGAATTTGCAAAGGTCAATACTGGAGAAATGGATTGTGGCAGTTAAGTATTTTTTCAGGACCGGAATCTGAAAATCGAAACAGATCAGGTTCCCGGATCTGCCGTATACATTTAAGCCGGTATTGAACCGGTTGATTCGCTGCATGTCAAAATCATAAGCAAGAAGGATGGGGTTCCCGGAAGCATCCGTGGCATCATGTTCCAGTGGAATTGAATCGCTGCGGCAGCCCAGATCGGACAGCAGGAGGTTGTCCAGCTTTTCCATGATCTCAGGGTGAACCAGCAGTTTTAAAAGCACTTCCCCTTCCGGAGTATTGGGAAGGTAATGGAAATGCTCGAAGGAGGTGTCCAGCATAAACAGGCTCTTTTTGTAGCCTCCGGTACTGGTAAACAGCCGGAAAGCCATTTCCATGTCGGTTCCGGTCATGATTGCCCGGATCTGTGGATGTCCGTTGTAAGGGTAGCCTTGCAGGTAATGCTGCAGGAAGGCGTTTAAGCGGACTTCCGTTCGATATTCCCATTTCAGGACTCCGTTTCCCGTGTTATAAAGGACATAGACACATTGCGGTGCCATCAGGATGCCCATGCTGCGGGAGTTCCTAATCTTCGTGGTCTCCGGGCCCAATTCCTTAATTTCTCTGGAAGCGTAAAAAAGAGGAAGGCTTCGCATACCGATGGAACCAGCTTCGCGGTGATTACAGAAGATGTCAGGTTTTACATCCGGATAAAAGGGAATCCCGGCATGAAGGAGTGTCAGATACGTTTCGGCTTTCTGATGTAAGCGGATACGTCGGGATACTTCACTTCGGATGAGGTTCGTCTCGGTATTGCCGGTCAGATAGCACTGGAAGCGTAGCGGCGAGACAGATAACAGCATCTCTTTCGCAGCTTTTGTAAGACGGTAGCCTCTGAGAGCATCCCGGTAGTGGGTACGGATGAGGTGTTCCGCCTTCAAATCCGTAATGAGTTTTTCCGCATAGGAGGCACTTGGGATGAGTCTGTTTAGCTGGTCTGCGGGAAATTCCCCGCACATCCCTATCATTTCCAGTAAGCGGTATTTCGTAGTGTCAGGTCTTATCAAATAAGCATCACCTCAATTCAGTTCTTACCCATGCAAGCCTATACTTGGGTAAATCTCCGGTGGTTTGGAGATAAAAAAAGCAAGAAAACAAAGTTCCCTGCGGTGGTTCTTACCGATGTCGGATTTCTGCCTGAGAAGTCAGGAGATTTTCCGACATGCTTTCGTGATGATTTTTCTGGTTCTGCAGCCATTTCGGAAAGTCAGCTTTTTCCATAACCGATACCAGTGTACAGTCCTTTAAGCCAAGCTGTGTCGTGTAGTAGGAATCACAGAAAAAGCCGCTGTCATCTGTCAGAACATAAGTACAAAGTGTATCCAGAATCTGTTTAAACTCCAGATTGTCATAATCCCGGATACGTCTTTGAGGAAGTTCCCTGTCATATATTTGACTGAAACATATCACGCAGTCACGATAGAGGGGCAGGGCATTTTGTTTTACATACTCCCGAAGCATATAATTAAGCGGTTCATGGAGAAATGCAGTGTTTGTGTGGACTCTTCGTTTCGGAAGCAGTCCGGGAAGCGTAATGGTGAGAATCCCCTGCTGTTCTGCAATCCGCATTCCCTGTGCATCTGCCGCTTTGGGAAGATAAGCTGCTTGATTTGGGGAGAGAGCCGGACAGACAAGGTTACGCATCTGGCAGGCAATCCGCTCCGCCCGAAGAGCAGCACTGACGCTCAGTTCCTCAAAATTTTTATCATAATTCTGGATATCAGTGACCTTCAGAGCGTAAACGGTATTCGTCAGTTTTTGCAGCTCCCCTTCCAGTTTTTCAAGCCGCTGGTAAATGGTTGGTGTATTTTGCGTCATAATAACCTACTTTCTCATGTAGTAACTGACAGCACCGGATTCATTTACAAGGCAGTAAGCGGCTACATCATCAATGGTGATTTTGGCAGCCTGGCTTTCGGATTCTAAGACAATCAGGCGTTTGGAACCATGTGATGGGATACTTTCCATCACATGATTGATCAGAGCCTCCTGTTCTTCACCGATATAGATGATTTCGTATTGTTCATCTTGCGAAAAGAAATTGAGCTTGATTGGAAATTCGCCACTGGTGTGGTATACAACACCTTTCTTAAAATCCAGCAGTACCCAGAAGCATGTAATTATAGCATAGTCAGGATTCTCAGCAGACTGCTGGCTGTCACAAAGAAGGTCATGCTCTTTATCGTAAATGATGCGCCCTTGTTTGATGAGGCTGGTAATCAATGACTTGATAGACTGCTCATGCCGGGAGAAAAGTTGTAAAACCTGGTCATACTTCAGAGTATGGTAAGTGGTAATGAACCGTAAGAGCTTGGCTCCCTCTCCTTGATAGATTTCGTTCCTTGTTTTCATGATTGACTCCCTTCTATATATAATAGGAAACTTTATACGTATGGCTGTACGTACAGAATACGTTTGGTATTGTAAGTATAGTGTACGTACAAAGTACATAGAACCTGCTGTCAGCGATTGAATTTACAGGTACAAAAAAAGCACCATCTATGGGTGCTGGAAATAAGGAAAACTATAAGCAATACCTATTGTAGCATGGGTAATTTTACGCTTCAATCGCAGAAGCAGGTCATTTCTGTGCCATTTTCACTGGTTGGCATAAAAAAAGCAGGAAACCATTTTGATTCCCTGCATGGTGTATTGTTGTGCTTTTGTGTAGTTCTAATGATTACTTGTCTTTATAAAATGCTTCGAAAGCTTGTGCGAAGAATTCGGCTGTACCATTGCCGTATTTTTCATCTATCATAGGTTTGATTTTTTCATTACGGTAATATTGAGCCTGTGCAACCATCAGACCGTGTTCTTTCTTTATCTGTGAAAGTTGTTTCATAAGAAAACCGTATTCGGAAACAAGTTCTCTTACTTCAGAAGAATCTGGTGAACATACTTTTTTAGCTGCTAATTTGTATAAAAGATTGTCAAATTGTTGGTTGTAACTTTCTGCAGCCTCTTTGCTAATAGGATTGTTGGCAACAGACAGGAATTGCTCTTTTCCTCCATACCACTCAACAACTTTAGCATAGCCTTTCTGCATTTCTTCTGATGAAACTGTCTTAATATAATGCTTTTTCCATTCTTCAATGCTTCCAAACTCTTTTACAGCAAGTTCTTTCATATTGTCAGGCATATGTTCAAACATAGTTTGGAACATTTCTTCAACTTCCGTTTTACTAAAAATCGCAAAATCCATTTTATTCTCTCCTTTCAGGATATCATCAATGCTGGCAATCAGATGTTCCATACGTTCTTTCTTTGCTACCAACATTTTTCTCTGCATTTGCAAGATCTGGTTCCTTTCAAGAGCAGGATTCTCCAGAACAGCTTTGATTTCTTTCAAAGGAATGTCAAACTCACGGAAAAACAGAATCTGCTGTAATATTTCCAATGCCCTATCGTCATAAAGCCGGTATCCCGCATCACTTTTTTGTGTTGGTTTTAAAAGCCCGATTTCATCGTAATAGTGAAGCGTGCGAACGCTGATACCTGTAAGTTCTGATATTTCTTTGACTGTCCTCATAGTTGCTGACCTCCTGTTCCTGATAAGATAACTGTACGCTATGACGTTCCGTGAGAGTCAATATATATTTTGCATTTTTTAGTATAACATTTTTATGATATTACGAAAAGCCGAGGAGATAGGCGATATGTATTACTCTGGAAAGAACTTGTTGAGCGTATCCAATGTCTCTTTTGCAGTAAATCCCCAAAGGATGGTACTGAGTGCTTCAATCGCAGCCCTGCGTTTCCGGTAATAGGTGCGGTAGGAAATATTGGTGATGTGGTGAGCCAGCTTATCCAATATCTCATCTGTATTTTTCATTTCCTGTGGAGAGAGAAAAGCGTAGTAGAGAATCCAGTAATACTGTTCCCCATGCTTGTGATTGTTCCGGAGGAGATCGATGGATGATTCCAAAAGCTTCAGCATCTGGTTGCTTCTGGCAATACTTTTTGCCCGTTGTTCGATGTCGCTTCCGGTAAGATCAGCCCCGGCAGCATAGATGGAGTCCAGAAATTTGTCGATGTCATTGTCGTATTGGAGCTTAAACTGGTGCTCCATCTGGTGTACGACTACCTTCAGGCTGTAGGTTGCATCCCGGTATCTGCGTAAAAACTGATAGGTGTCGTGAAAACGTGGATCTTCTTCGGGTGAAGGAAATCCCTGTGTATTGCGGTTTGCCATGTCTATTCCCCCCCTTTCAGTGCAGAAGGCTCTGCCACGGCAGGCATCTTTTGGGCAGACTCATCCCCTGGACTTACGGACAACTCAAACCGATAAGCGGCATTTCCGTAGGGACAGATAATATTTAGAGTAAATGTATTAAATATATCTTTGCAGGCTGATAATGGAGATAATATATAGCGGGTTTTGGAGCAGTGGCAACATGGAATCCCTTGTGAATCCAATAGTTCTGCGACTTTTTGCACGATAAATTTCATGTGTGAATCTGGAACGCAGGAATCATTTTTTGTAACGGTGATTTGTGAGTCTGTGACAGTTTCTGAAACGCTAACAGAAGCAGAATCCTCAATAGTGATTTCTTCAGGTACATGGATTGGTAATTGCATCTTCATAGCGATCTCCTCCTTGTCAATCATAACGTCGCTGATATTAAACATCACGGACAGGTAATTGTTGAGATAAATTACGCTTCCGTGTTTTCCTGTAAATGAGATAAGTGTAATGTATTCTTTTTCCTCCAGTTTCTTCAAGAGTCGTGATACCGATGCCTTTGACAGACTCCACCTTTCACCCAGTTCATTAAAGCTGGTAAGGGGATTTCCGGTATTATCCCGGTAATAGACAATGGGACCGGAATCAGATCCCAGGACAGAGGAATCGTTGTAAACTGCATGAATCCACAGATCCAGAATAACATCCATTTCCGAGCATTTTCCAATGCCAATTAGTTCGTGAACTTTGGCAATCGGGAAAAAGAAAAACCCTGTATCTTTTTTACAGGGATAGTTGTATTCCAATACGGTATTGTCTTTGGACCAGTCTGATATTTTGAATTTGACCAGGCGGTTTTTGCCGAGAAGAGAGTAGGTAATGTAATTCTGCTCTTCAAAAAATCGAAGGATGGACAACGCTTGATGTTGGAAACGGCAGCGAAACCATTCCTGAAGATCTGTGACTGTGCAGATCCACTCTCCTGGACCAATGGTATAGGTAATGTGTTCCATCCGGCGGTAGGATGTGCGGTAATTTGCATAGGAGCATAATACCAGATAATAAAAAAGAAAAGAGCCCCCGGTAGTTCGGATGCTCTTGGTAGTGATTAAAGTTTGTATGAAGTCACGGTAAATGCGACAGCGTGGAAATTCCACGATTTGTTTGAGTTCTAATTTGTAATTCATGGTGATCTTCCTTTCAAAGTATATTTAATTGTAATCGGACTTTTCATAGTGTTGGTATCAAGAAGAAGCCGATGGAAGTATAGCAAGTAGTCGTGTCACTCATTGCATTTTTATTGCATTTTTAAAATTTAGATTATGTGGCTATGTTGCTCTTAACTGGTTAAAAAGCCTTTAAAATCGTCTATATGCGTTAATACTCCGTACTGTCTGTCTGGAGTTTGAATAGTTGGAGCTAAGCTGTAAAGCCTTTGTTTACAAGGGTTTTACAGCTTTTCCTTTATAGGATTGCATTTTCATTGCATTATTTTTCTAAAATGTACCCTATAGATTGGACAGTTTGAGTTTTTAAAACCCTTACCATTAGACAGT
>NZ_QUDV01000016.1 GCF_003477705.1 Dorea sp. AF36-15AT | reverse complement strand
TATAATAGAAATCTGAAAAGGAAAAAGTCATAGTGTCCTTGACAAAGGGTACACTTTAAAGGAAGGTCAGCTTCACAAAAAGGAACTGGATCGTATCGTTCACACATTTACCTGTCCGGACTGCAACGGAACCAGACTGAATGCCAAAATCCGCAGTTGCCTGATCAATGGCAAAAATATCTGTGAAGTTTCCGATATGCCAATTCCTGATGCAGCAAAATTTATACGTCAGATTGATGATCCGCTGGCACGCGATATCAAAACTGAAATTTTGAAACGGATGAACGCACTGACAGAGATTGGACTAGGGTATCTTTCGCTTAGCCGGGGAACTGATACACTTTCAGGCGGCGAAGCACAACGAATTAAAATTGCCAGGTATATCAATTCACCACTTACAGATATGATGTATGTACTGGATGAGCCAAGTGTAGGATTACATGCGAGAGATATCCAAAAGCTTAAAAATTCTCTGATAAAATTAAAAGAACACGGCAATACTGTTATGATTGTGGAACATCACCGAGAAGTTATTGCACTGGCGGATCATATTGTGGATATGGGACCGGAAGCAGGTATCAATGGCGGGCAGATTATGTACCAGGGCAATTATAAGGGGCTCCTGGAGTCAGATACAGTGACAGGACGTATGTTGCGAGCAAAAACTCCGATAAAAATGGAATACAGAAAGCCGACAGACTGGTATCAAGTTAAACATGCAAATCTTCATAATCTGAAAAATGTAAATGTGAAACTTCCGCTTGGCGTTATGACAGTCATTGCCGGTGTGGCCGGCTCCGGGAAAAGTTCACTGATGGAATATTTTACCAGCCAATATCCAGGCGAGGTTATTTCAATCCGACAGAAGGATATAGGAATCAATTTAAGGTCAACTCCGGCTACATATCTGGATATTGCAGATGAAATCAGAACCCTGTTTGCAAAGGCAAATCATGTTGCAAAGGCATATTTCAGCTTCAATTCCAAAGGCGCCTGCCCTGTATGTCAGGGAAAAGGTGTAATTATATCAGAAATGGCATATATGGATTCTATCGAGACGGTTTGTGAGATATGCCATGGAACCAGATATTCTAAGGAAGTGCTTAAATATCAATATAAAGAAAAAAACATTGCTGAAGTTATGGATATGACAGTACGTCAGGCAATCAATTTTTTTGAAAATGCCAATTTTGTATGCAAACTGGATACACTGGCACAGGTTGGTCTTGGATATCTGCATCTGAATCAGTCAATGTCAACTCTTTCCGGCGGAGAACTGCAACGTATCAAGCTGGCGAGCAAGCTGGATGAGCGGGGACAGATATTCATTCTGGATGAACCGACAGACGGACTGCATCTGGATGATATCAGACGGCTTATGGAACTCTTCAATAAGATGACGGATCAGGGCAATACGCTGTTTATTATCGAACACAGTCTTGATATTATAAAGGATGCTGACTATATTGTAGAGCTTGGACCTGAAGGTGGTCTGGCAGGCGGCAAACTTCTCTTTGCAGGAACACCAAAAGAAATGTTAGAATCTTCCCGCAGTGTGACACGTGAATATTTAAAAGACAGTTTGTAAATTCTATTATACTTTTATAAAAGAAATTGGAACCTGCATTCACAGATTCCAATTTCTTTATAATATGCAATTAGAAAAGATATAAGAATATCTATTCTACGTCCTTAAGTGCAGCCAGATCTTCTTCTCCTGTACGGATCTTAATAATCTTATCTACACTGTATACGAATATCTTGCCATCTCCGATATGACCTGTGTAAAGTGCCTCTCTGGCCGCCTCTACAACAGTATCTACCGGAAGATTACCAATAACTACTTCAACTTTTACCTTTGGAAGAAGTGTTGCATCTACTTCTGCTCCACGATAACGCTCGCCGCTTCCTTTCTGGATACCGCATCCCATAACCTGTGTTACAGTCATTCCGGTAACACCAACTGCATTCATCGCCTTTCTCAATTTATCATAACGTGACAGTTTCGCCAGAATAACAACCTTATACATACCTGTATCCATTGCCGGCTGACGCACCACCTTAACGGCTGCATTCTTCTGTACTTCGGATGCTGCTTCATATTCTGATACGCCAAGCTGTGTATTTTCATTTTCTTCCATGATCATAGATCCTGATACGTCCATCAGACTGAAGCCTGCATATGCAGATGCCAGACCATGTTCACAGGAATCCAGACCTTCAATCTCCTCTTCCTCACTGACACGAAGTCCTACAGTTGCTTTGATAATCATAAATGTAATCGTGATAGTTACTACCGTCCATGCGATAACTGAAAACATTCCCAGAAGCTGTTTCCCAAGAAGTGTAAAGCCTCCACCGTAAAACAGTCCTGTCAGTGTATCATTACCAGGCGCCGATGTTGTTGCAAAAAGTCCTGTTGCAATTGTACCCCAGATACCGTTCATACAATGAACTGCAACGGCTCCAACCGGATCATCAATACAAAGTACATAATCCAGAAGCCATACACCAAATACTACCAGCAGACCTGCGACAGCTCCGATTATGATCGCTCCAAAACAATCAGTTACATCACATGGTGCTGTGATCGCTACCAGACCGGCAAGTGATGCGTTCAGACTCATGGACACATCCGGCTTACCATATTTAATCCATGTAAAGATCATACATACGACAGTTGCTACTGCAGGAGCTACTGTTGTTGTCAGGAAAATGGAACCCAGTTGTTCTACCGATGTAGCCGCTGCTCCATTGAATCCGTACCAACCAAGCCACAGGATAAATACTCCAAGTGCTCCAAGTGCCAGGTTGTGTCCCGGAAATGCATTGACTTTTGTAATGTTTCCCTTTTTATCTTTCGTGAATTTACCAATTCTAGGTCCAAGCATTTTTGCTCCAATAAGAGCTGAAATACCACCGACCATATGGATTGCACAGGAACCTGCAAAATCATGAAATCCCATCTGTGCAAGCCAGCCACCTCCCCAGATCCAGTGTGCTTCCACCGGATAGATGAATGCTGAGATTACTGCTGAATAAATACAGTAGGATAAGAATTTGGTTCGCTCTGCCATAGCTCCGGACACGATAGTTGCTGTGGTCGCACAGAATACTAAGTTAAACACGAAATTGGACCAGTCAAAATTAGCATACGATGTGAAAATATCAAATCCCGGTTTTCCGATCAGCCCGATCATATCCTCTCCAAGTAACAGGCTGAAACCAATCAGGATAAATGTACAGGTACCGATACAGAAGTCCATCAGGTTCTTCATGATAATATTACCGGTATTCTTTGCTCTGGTAAATCCAGCCTCCACCATTGCAAATCCAGCCTGCATCCAGAATACCAGTGCCGCTCCGATCAGGAACCAGACACCGTATACCTGCCCGTTGATTACGCTCAATATCTCGTCTGTCATAATACTTCCTCCTTTAGATTCCTAAAAATAACAAGAAAAAAGGCGCTATAGAAATTAATCTATAACGCCTTCGTTCGATGTATGCATAATAGCATTTGCATTTTTATTTGTCAATTAACTTTGTGCTTTTTGTTGAATACAGAGATTTTTATGCATTACATTTCATAATTTTGTAAAAATACGCCAATTAATAGCCAAGTAAACTGTAATCTACTGCTCTGGCAGCATCTCTTCCTTCACGAATTGCCCATACAACCAGAGACTGTCCACGGTGCATATCACCTGCCGTGTAGACATTTTTTACACTTGTCGCATATGCCCCCGGCTCCGTCTGTACATTCGTGCGGGCATTTCGCTCTACGCCGAATGCCTTGGTAACATACTCCTCACAGCCTAAGAATCCTGCTGCGATCAGCACCAGATCTACTGCCACTTCATATTCACTGCCTGCTACTTCAGCCATCATTCTGCGCCCACTCTTCTCGTCCACTTTGCTTTCCAGTTTCACCAGAACAGCCTTGCATACATTGCCGTTTTTATCCTTGATAAACTCCTTTACCGTAGTCTGATAGACACGAGGATCCTTACCAAATACCGCTGCCACTTCTTCCTGACCATAATCCGTCTTCAGAATCTTAGGCCACTCCGGCCATGGATTGGATGGCAGACGTTCTTCCGGTGCTTTCGGCATCATTTCCAGTTGAAGGACAGATTTGGCTCCATGACGCATCGCAGTACCACAACAGTCATTTCCCGTATCACCGCCTCCAATGATCATAACTCTCTTGCCTTTGGCAGAAATACAGCTTCCTGCTTTCAATAAAGATGCTTTTGCCTCTTTTCCCTTTTCCGAATCTGCCCAGAGTGCCTTCGCAGTGGAAGTCAGGAAATCTACAGCAAAATAGATCCCTTTCGCATCTCTTCCCGGTACTTTGATGTCACGTGGATTCTTGGCTCCACAGGCAAGGATAACACGGTCATATTCCTTCAAAAGCTCTGCCGCTTTCTTATCCTTTCCCACATTACAGTTATAGACAAAGGTTACGCCTTCCTGCTCCATGACTGCAATCTTCCGGTCGATGATATGCTTCTCCAGCTTCATATTCGGAATCCCATAGCGCAGCAGACCGCCTGCTTTATCTTCTCTTTCATATACGGTGACCAAATGTCCCCGCTTATTCAGTTGATCTGCTGCCGCAAGTCCGGACGGACCGGAACCTATGACAGCCACTTTCTTGCCGGTACGCGTCTTTGGCGGCTTCGGAGCAGCATATCCTTCAGCATACGCCCGTTCTATGATTGAATATTCATTAGAACGCGTTGCCACCGGATCTCCATTTAGATTGCAGGTACATGCCTTCTCACAAAGTGCCGGGCAGACTCTGGACGTAAATTCCGGAAAGTTATTCGTCTTATGAAGTCGGTCATAGGCAAGCTGCCAGTTGCCATGATAGACCAGATCATTCCATTCCGGCACCAGATTATTTAGCGGACATCCACTTGCCATTCCGGCGATCATCATACCTGCCTGGCAGAACGGTACTCCACAATCCATACATCGGGCTCCCTGTTTTTTCTGTTCTTCTTCCGTCAATGGCTTATGGAACTCCCGAAAATGGCTGATCCTTTCCTTTGGTGCTTCTGCCTTTTTATCCTGTCTCTCATAATCTAAAAATCCTGTTGCTTTTCCCATGGTTCACCCCTCCTATTCCTTTCCGTTCTTGATCGCATAAAATGCTTCGATCTTTGCCTGTTCGCTGCTTAGACCTTTCTCTTCCATCTGAAGCACGAAGGTCTGCATCTTCTCATAGTCAAACGGGATGACCTTTTTAAATTTCGGCAGATATTCTTCAAAATGATCTAATATCTCCTGTCCGATCTCGGAACCTGTATGCTTCACATGTTCTTCGATCATGCCCTGCAGTTCCAGAATGTCATATTTAGAAGTGACATGCACCATATTTACCATACCTTTATTAATCTTACGGTAAAGCGTATTATCTTGATCCAGCACATACGCGATACCGCCACTCATACCTGCTGCGAAGTTCTTGCCGACAGGTCCAAGGATTGCGACACGTCCACCGGTCATGTATTCACAGCCGTGATCTCCGACACCTTCTGCGACTGCCATTGCACCCGAATTACGGACACAAAAACGTTCGCCGGCGAGTCCGTTGATAAATGCCTTACCATCTGTTGCACCATAAAGTGCTACATTACCGATGATCATATTTTCATTGTGGCGATAGGTAACTTCCTTCGGTGGGAATACCACAAGCTTACCACCGGACAGACCTTTTCCGAAATAGTCATTGCTGTCACCGGTCAGTTCCAGTGTCAGACCCTTCGGGATAAATGCACCAAAGCTCTGTCCTCCGGCACCTTCACAGTGGATCACAAAATGATCCTCCGGCAGTCCTTCCGGATAATGTCTGGTAATCTCCGAACCAAAGATTGTACCAAAGGTACGGTTTACATTGGATACCTTTATATGGATACTCTTCTTCTGCTTCTTCTCCAGTGCCTTGCCAAGTTCTTTCAACAGCACCTTCTCATCCAGTGTCTTCTCCAGTTCAAAGTCAAACTTCTTCGCCGGGTTAAAGGTCTGTTCTGCTGATCCTGCATAGTCCTGTCTCAGAATACCGGACAGATCCAGTGTAGACGCATGTCTGGACTTCGGATGCTCTTTTACACGCAGCAGATCTGTTCTTCCTACCAGTTCATCAATCGTATGCACACCGAGTTTTGCCATATATTCTCTTAAATTCTGTGCAATAAACCGCATAAAGTTCACAACATATTCCGGCTTTCCACGGAAACGTTTACGAAGTTCTGGATTCTGGGTTGCGATACCAACCGGGCAGGTATCCAGATTGCAGACTCTCATCATCACACATCCCATAGTTACCAATGGTGCCGTGGCGAAACCGAATTCCTCTGCTCCAAGGATTGCTGCGATTGCCACATCACGACCACTCATTAATTTACCGTCTGTCTCGATGCGTACACGATCACGCAGTCCGTTCTGCAGCAGTGTCTGATGTGTCTCCGCAAGTCCGAGCTCCCACGGAAGTCCCGCATTATGGATTGAACTTCCCGGTGCCGCTCCTGTACCGCCGTCATATCCGGAGATCAGGATCAGTCCTGCTCCTGCCTTTGCTACACCTGCAGCAATTGTTCCGACTCCCGCCTCAGATACTAATTTGACCGAAATACGTGCGTCCTTGTTCGCATTCTTACAATCATAGATCAGCTGTGCCAGATCTTCAATCGAATAAATATCATGATGCGGCGGCGGTGAGATCAGACCTACACCAGGGGTTGAATGTCTGGTCTTAGCAATCCAAGGATAGACCTTTCCGGCTGGCAGATGTCCACCTTCACCTGGTTTTGCTCCTTGCGCCATTTTGATCTGGATTTCTTTTGCACTTACCAGATAACGGCTGGTGACACCAAAACGTCCGGATGCGATCTGTTTGATGGCAGAACAGCGGTCAGAATCCAGTCGTTCGATTTCTTCACCACCTTCACCACTGTTGGATTTACCATGCAGACTGTTCATGGCAAGTGCCATCGTCTCATGAGCTTCCTTTGAGATAGATCCATAGGACATGGCTCCTGTCTTAAATCTTGTCACGATCTCGTCTACAGATTCTACTTCTTCGATTGGCACGCCTTTCTCCGGGAAGTTAAATTCAAACTGTCCTCGCAGATTAATTCCGGCACCCTCTTCATTGACCAGTTCCGTATATTCCCGGAACAGTTCATAATTGCCTGTCTGTGTAGACTGCTGCAGCAGATGGATTGTCTTAGGATTATACAGATGCTGCTCGCCCTGGCTTTTACTCTTGTGCTGACCTATGCTGTCCAGCGTCATATCAGAATCATAGCCCAACAGATCAAAGGCTTCCGCATGCATTTTTGCATAATCTTCTGCAATCTCCTCGATACCAATACCGCCAACACGGCTAACTGTATCGGTAAAATATTTATCAATAAAGGACTGTTTCAAACCCAATGCTTCAAATATCTTGGCACCCTGATAAGACTGAATGGTAGAAATACCCATCTTAGATGCAATCTTAACAATCCCCGCCAGTATACCGTTACTGTATGTTTCTACTGCCGCATAGTAATCCTTCTGAAGCATATCATCCTCAATCAGCTGATGAATGCTCGCGTATGCCAGATATGGGTTCACCGCACAGGCTCCGTAACCGAGAAGGGTCGCGAATTCATGTACAGCCTTCGGTTCACCAGTTTCAATAATGATTCCTACCGCAGTACGTTTCTTGGTTCTTACCAGATGCTGCTGTACCCCGGATACTGCAAGCAGTGACGGAATTGCCACATGAAATTCATCCACTCCTCTGTCAGACAGGATTAAAATGTTCGCTCCTTCATTAATTGCCTTATCTACCTGTACAAACAGATAATCCATCATGGTTTCCAGATTTGAGTTTTTATAATAAGTAGTCGGAATCACAGCTACCTGATAGCCATCCTGCTTCATTGTCTTAATCTTCAGGAGATCCGTATCTGTAAGAATTGGATTATTCACCTTAAGCATCCTGCAGTTCTCTGCTTTTTCTTCCAGCAGGTTACCATCTTTTCCAAGATATACGGTAGTAGAGGTTACCACTTTCTCACGTATCGCATCGATTGGCGGATTGGTTACCTGTGCGAACAACTGCTTAAAATAACCAAATAACGGCTGTCTCTTATCAGACAATACCGCCAGCGGCACATCAATACCCATGGAAGAAATGCCTTCTCCACCTTTTACTGCCATGGGCAGGATTGTTGTCCGTACATCTTCATAGGTGTAACCAAATGCTTTCTGCAGACGCTTGCACTCTTCTTTTGTATAGGTCTGGACTGATTCATTCGGAATCTTCAGATCCTTTAATTCGATCAGTGCTCCATCCAACCATTCACCATATGGTTCTCTGTCGGCATACATATTCTTCAGTTCCTGATCATCGATCACGCGGCCTTTTACCGTATCCACTAACAGCATTTTACCAGGATGCAGACGTTCTTTTACCACAATACGTGCCGGATCTAATGGAAGTACGCCTACTTCTGATGACAGAATCAATGTGTCATCATCCATAATATAGTAACGTGATGGACGCAGACCATTACGGTCAAGCACTGCTCCCATACAGTCTCCATCTGAAAACAGGATGGATGCCGGACCATCCCATGGCTCCATCATCGTCGCATAATACTGATAAAAGTCTTTCTGATTCTGTGGCATACTGCGGTTATTTGCCCATGGTTCCGGAATAGAGATCATCACTGCAAGCGGCAGTTCCATACCATTCATTACCATGAATTCCAATGTATTATCCAACATTGCAGAATCTGAACCTGTATTATCGATGGCAGGCAGTACCTTCAGCATCTCGCCTTTCAGATATGGTGATTCCATCGTCTCTTCCCTTGCACGCATCTTATCCACATTGCCCCGGATCGTATTGATCTCACCATTATGTACAATAAAGCGGTTCGGATGTGCACGCTCCCAGCTTGGATTGGTATTCGTACTAAAACGGGAATGCACAATTGCAATCGCGGATTCAAAATCCGGATCCTGCAGATCTTCAAAGAACAGACGAAGCTGTCCGACTAAGAACATACCTTTGTATACGATAGTACGGCTGGACAGAGAGCATACATAGGTATCATTACTCTGCTCAAATACCTTTCTTACCACATACAGACGACGGTCAAAATCCAGACCCCTGGCAATCTGAGATGGACGGCGGATAAATGCCTGTTCAATGCACGGCATACATTCCAGTGCTTTCTTGCCAAGCACTTCGGAACGGATCGGCACTTTTCTCCATCCCAGGAATTCCAGACCTTCTTTTTCGGTAATGACTTCAAAAATCTTCTTTGCCTGATTTCGCTTCAGCTCATCCTGTGGGAAGAAAAACATACCCACACCGTAATCCCGTTCTCCGTCCAGACGGATTCCTAACGGTTTACAGACCTTTGAGAAGAAACGGTGTGAAACCTGTGACAGAATACCAACACCATCTCCGGTCTTGCCTTCTGCATCCTTACCGGCTCTGTGCTCCAGATTCTCAACGATCTCCAGCGCATTCTCAACGGTTTTGTGAGATTTTTCTCCTTTGATATTGACGATCGCGCCGATTCCGCAGTTATCATGTTCAAATTGCGGTCTGTACAGACCTTTACTTGCAAATCCACTCATATAAGCATTCCCCTTTCTGATTTATCCAGATACAAAAAGGCGCACTGAGACACTGCTCTTTGCAGTATCTACAGCACGCCTTTGTGATGCACATGTTCGATTGGGATTTATTATATAGGAAACATCTGCTCAGGTCAATCCTGTTTCGCCATTTTTAGTTTTATGAAATGAATTAGATAAAATGTATCAATTCATTTTTCTTGATTGTTTTAACATTTTGTTTGGTTTTTGCAAGTTTTAATTACCTGTCTTTCATTTTGTCTTCGTGCTAATTCCGCATCCATGGCCTCCAGAAATGTATATGGAACTTGCAGATCACCATATCCACAGGCGAGATCCAGACCCTTCTTCATAGCTCCATGGAAATCACTTCCACCAGACCTCAGGCATCCGCATTCCTGCGCAATCTGCTCTGTTGCCTGACGCCATTCATCATCAAACTCACAGTACTGGGTCTCCAGTCCGTCCGCTCCCATGCGTATCAGACGTCTCGCCACATCCTTACAGTGTTCCGGATCCTGCGGATCGATCTGATGCAGATGTGCTACAAAGATCAGTCCTCCCGCATCATGGACTAATTGAATACACTCTTCCGGTGACAGGACTTCCTTTTGTACATATCCCGGCGTGCCCTTGGACAGATACTTGCGCAGTGCTTCTTTGAGTTCTGTGGCATATCCTCTTGCAATCAGAATCTGGGCAATATGCCCTCTCGCCAAGATTTTCCCCTCTCCAAGTGCATCCAGATCACTTCTGTCTATCTGAAAGCCTGCCTCATGAAGCTTATCTACCATCTTATAATTGCGTTCCTGACGGCTCGCAGCCATATCATCCAGCCGCTTAATTAGTTGTTCATTTTTACAATTGATAAAAAGAGAGGTCATGTGTACATCACAGTCGTCCATGCGAGTACTGAGCTCCGCTCCTGGGATTACCCGAATCCCCAGCTTCCTGCCTTCTATAGAAGCCTCCTCCACTCCGGCTATGGTGTCATGGTCTGTAATCGCAATCGCGCTAAGTCCCTTTTTCTTTGCGTATCTAACAAGCTCTGTCGGCGTATATGAGCCATCCGACGCGGTTGTGTGTGCATGCAGATCTACTATCTTCATAGTGTTCCACCACCCCTTTCATCTCCTAGTCTATCCTGTTTTCAGACGTTTTGCAAGCACTTCTCATTTTACTTACATTTAACTCATTTTTACACGTTTTACTCTTTACAGAAAGCATCTTTCATGTTATTGTAAAAATGTAATCAATAAATTTGCAACGGGTTTTTTACATTTGCAAACATCAACTTTTTAAGAGCGGACTGAGAGGAGGTTCACTATGAAAAAATTTCTGTCACTTTTAGTATGTTTGATGCTGACACTCGGACTGATCGGCTGTGCATCCGGCAGTGATGACAAATCTGCTGACACCGACAAAAAAGAAAGCAGCGACGAAGCGACAAATGATGAATTGAAAGGACACCTGGTTATTTACACATCAGAGCCTCAGGATCTGGTTACTGAGATGTTAGATGATTTCGTATCTAAGAATCCTGGCGTTACATACGAACTGTATCGTTCCGGTACCGGTGATGTTAAGACTAAGCTATCTACCGAGCTGGACGCCGGTGGCACAGATGCCAATGTTCTGTGGTTTGCAGACTTGGGTTATATGTATGACCTGGACGATCAGGGTCTGATCTACCACTACTCTCCTGAGAGTGCGAAGGATCTTCCGGATACTTATAAGTACAATGACGGTATGGGTCATGAAGTACGCGCGATCTACTCTGTACTGGCTTACAACACCACACAGATTGACAAAGCCCCTAAGGATTGGGACGATGTTACAACTGATGACTACAAAGGATCTCTTGCAATTGCAAATCCTGCATACTCCGGTGGAGCTATGACAACACTTTCTGTTCATGTAGAACCGGACAACGAATCCACAGTTGGATGGGACTGGTATCAGAAGCTTGCTGACAACGATGTCAAGATGGAGCAGTCTAATGGTACCCTCCTCACCAAGGTAGCATCCGGCGAGTACAAAGGTGCTGTTATTGTTGACTACCTGCCACGTAATTCCAAGAACGAAGGTTCTCCGATCGATTACGTATATCCGGAATCTGGATCTGTACTGATTCCTACGCCACTCTGTCTGATGGACAACATGTCTGATGACGACAAAGCTGCTGCTGAAGCATTTGTTAACTATATGTTCGACATCGAGACTCAGAAGCTGTTTGTACAGCAGGGCTATGTTCCAATGATCAGCGAAGCTGCTGAAGGAACAGAAGTACCGACCATTGATGATATCAAAGTATTACCGATGGACGTTAACTACATGAGAGAGAACTCAGGCTCTATGCTTGAAAAGTTCACAAGCATTTTCGGAGCACAATAGCACACCGCTATAGAAGTAACTTCGACAGCAGGAGCCGCGCTTTTGCCGGTTCCTGCTGTTTTTATATAATGCCAAGGTCTAAGGTTTTTCACCCACACGAGCTTGCTCATAAATGGACAAAAGCATTATTTAACCAATATTTTTAAGAAAGGACGTGATACCATGTTTAAGAAAAACGGCTCCAATTCTTCGCGCGGTTCTCTCGCGCCTACGATCATCTGGTGGGTAGTCGTAGCTTTTCTTGCACTGTCTGTTATCTATCCTTCTATCCGTCTGATACTGAACAGTTTGAAGGTAGGTGACGGATATGGCCTTGATAACTATGTTACCGTATTCTCAGATCCAGGTATTCTGCGGAGTATGAAAAACTCATTTATCGTAGTAATTCCTGCCACTATATTTTCCACCATCATCGGTGTATTTTTATCATGGGTAGTTGTTCGCACCAATGTTCCCGGCGTAAAATACTGGAAAAGACTCCTATCGATTCCTTACTTTATCCCTCCTTTTATCGGGGCGATCGCATGGACATTTCTTTTGGGGCCGGTAGGATATTTCAACAAATTTTTAATGAACACTTTCGGATTTGAGCAGGCTCCAATGAATATCTACAGTCTGGGCGGCATGATCTTTATCATGTCCATGTACCGTTATGCGGTGTCTTTTATCGTAGTATTACCTACCATGAAGCGTATCTCCGCCTCTGTTGAAGAAGCAGCACGTATCTCCGGTGCCTCTCCATGGCGCACCCTGCGTGACATTACGCTTCCACTGATCACCCCTTCTATTATGGGTGCCATGTTATTGACATTTATGTTCATTCTGGCGGACTTCGGTGTATCCTCTGTATTAGGTGCCCCGAATCAGATCCACCTGATGACCACTCAGATATATTACATGATCAACAACTCAACGATCGCAAACAACCTTCAGGTTGCATCCGCATATTCTCTGTTCTTATCCCTCTTTGGGCTGGTCGGTCTGTGGGTATACAACAGAGTCCTTGCAACTAATAAGTTCGTTGTTGTAAGCGGTAAAAGTGCAGCGGTAGAACCTACCAAGTTGAACAAGGGACCTCGTTGGATCCTCTTTGCAATCCTGGTAATCTTCTTCCTGTTCACAACCTGTGCACCAATCCTTGCAACGCTGATCACATCTCTGACCAAGACTTACGGTCTTCCATTCGGTCCGGAGAACATGACATTCCAGAACTTTACACAAATGCTGCAGATCCAGAATGTGGCAAGAGCATTTAAGAACAGTCTGTTCCTGTCTGTTACCTCCAGTCTTGTGATCACAATCGTTACTATGATCATTGCTTATATCAGCATTCGCGGCGGTGTCCGTGGTGTAAAGGGCGTGAAATTCATGCAGATGACCGTTGTACTTCCTTATGCAGTACCTGGTGTCATCATTGCACTGTCCATGATCCTTGCGTTTTCACAGCCTATTGCAGGCGTGAGACTTTATAACACAATCTGGATCTTATTGATTGCTTATATTGCCAGGTTTATGAATCTGGGCTACAACAATATATCCGGTGCCATCAGTCAGGTAGACACCTCTCTGGAAGAAGCTGCCCGGATCTCCGGAGCATCACAGCTCCGGGCATTTAAGGATGTCATGCTTCCTTTATTAAAGAGCAGTTTGATCAGTTCTTTCTTCCTGGTAGTAGCACCTACCATCTCCGAGCTGTCACTTTCAAGCCTGCTGTGGTCAGTAGGTAATGAGACCATCGGAACTATTGTATTCTCCGCCAAAGAAGAAGGACGTATTCTTTTAACTGCAGCAATTGCTATTATACTGATTATTCTGGTTGTCTTTATCAATCTTCTGGTTAACAGCCAGACTGATAAAGACTGATACAAAAAGGAGGTATTGAATAATGGGAAAATTATCTATCCGTAATCTTACAAAGTCCTATGGGGACCATACCGTTGTTAACAAAGTAAATATCGAAGTTGAGGACAGTCAGCTTCTGACCATCGTAGGACCATCCGGTTGTGGTAAAACAACAATTCTCCGCATGATTGCAGGATTCATCGAGCCTACCGGTGGACAGATCTATCTGGACGATAAACTGTTGGTTGATGTTGAGAACCGCATAGCCCCGATTGCTCCTGAGAAGCGTAATATCGGCATGGTATTTCAGTCATATGCTGTATGGCCACATATGAAAGTATTTGATAATGTAGCATATCCGCTAAAACTTCGCAAGGTCAGCAAAGACGAAATCAAGAGTGAGGTTATGCGTGTATTGAAGGTCGTACACCTGGAAGGTTTAGAAAACCGTATGGCTCACGAGCTGTCCGGCGGACAGCAGCAACGTGTCGCCCTTGCCCGCGCACTGGTCATGAAGCCAAAGCTTCTTCTTCTGGATGAGCCACTCTCCAATCTGGACGCTGCACTCCGCGAAGAAATGCGCGGTGAGATCAAAGAGATCCAGCGCACCCAGCACATTACCATTATCAACGTAACACATGATCAGATTGAGGCCATGACCATGTCAGACCGTGTAGCAGTCGTGAGAAAGGGAGTTCTGGAACAGTTTGCTTCTCCTTATGAACTCTACGAAGAACCAGTCAATACATTTGTGGCACGTTTCATCGGATCTGCCAACATTCTGCCAGCCACGAAAAAGGCGGATGCTGTCCGTGACAGCGATGGCATGATGGACATCATGGTAGCCGGATGTTATCCGTTGAAAGTACCATATGTAGATTCTAAAAATGAGCAGGGCTTTGTAGCTGTGCGAGCTCATCACATGGCACCAAATGAAGCTTCTCCATTAAAAGCACATATCCGACGCGCTCTGTATCAGGGCAGTCAGATTGAATATTACCTGGAAGCTCCTGGATGCGAAATGTTCCGTCTTCTGACTGATGTCAGCTTCATCCAGCCGGAAGGTGCTGATATCGCAGTAGACATCAAAAAGGCGGTGTGGTTAGATGAGTAATTTTAATAATTTTACATTTAAGATCAATATCTTAGGCTGGTGGGGCGCATTTCCACAACCGGGCGGTGCCACCTGCGGCGTACTTGTCACTACAAGCGAAGGTAAGTTCCTGTTAGACTGTGGCGGCGGTGTGTTATCCAAATATTTTGAGCACGCCAATCTGACCGATCAGTTCCAGGGAGTACTCCTCTCCCATCTTCATTATGACCACATGGGAGATGTCGGATGCCTGTATTACGCTATCAACTATGCATTGCGTGTAGGTCTTCGTTCCAACAAGCCACAGGTCTATGCGCCAAAGACTCCGGAAACCATGTGGGATGCAGTACAATATCCATTCTGCGATACCCACATACTGGAAGACGGCATGAAGATACATATGGCAGGCGCAGACATTACCGTCAAGAAAGTCAATCATACGATCGAATGCTATGCATTCCGCATTGAGAAAAATGGTAAAACGATCGTATATTATACGGATACCACATATGATCCGTCACACACAGATTTCATCAAAGGTGCTGACCTTCTGATCTGTGAAGCAACCATTTCCATGGGAACCAGACACACCATCGGTGCCGGTCACATGACCGATATCGAAGCAGGTCAGACCGCTGCCAACGGCAATGTCAAAGAGCTGTGTCTCTACCATCTGCCAAGTGACGGCGATATCCCATTCATGCGGATCCGCGCAGGTTCCGCATACAACGGTGAGATCTACACTCCGGATATCCGTTCAGAATTTATCATCTGACAGGAGGCAAGCTGATGCTGAAACTATTTGACCCTATCCGGGACTTTTCATTCCTGTCCATTGCACTGCGCGTCCTGTTCACCTGTATTTCCGCAGGCCTGATCGGTTATGAACGTGGTCTGGAAGGAAGAGCCGCCGGATTTCGTACGCATATTCTGGTAGCACTCGGCGCATGTATTGTCATGTGTGTCGATCAGTATCTGGTTACTATGATCAATCCCAATGCTGATCCTGCAAGACTTGGCGCACAGGTTATCAACGGCATTGGTTTTCTCGGTGCCGGCACGATCCTTGCCAACGGCAAACGTGTAACCGGTCTTACTACAGCCGCCGGACTATGGACCATGGCATGTGTCGGTCTTGCATTCGGCTGCGGATACTTCGAAGGCGGATTTCTCGCCACTGTGACCATGCTGATCGTATTGAGCGTGCTGCACAAAGTAGAAGGCCACACTTCTACTCTGGTAGGAATGGAACTCCTGATTGAAATTGAGAAGTCCGATGATATCCCATGCCTTCTCAAAACCATAAAGCTATGCGGTATCAAAGTCGCAAATATTACCATCAACGACGCACCACAGGGTGCTTCCAAAGGGCATCTGGAGGTTCGCCTCTCTCTTCTGGTCGGGCGTAATTTTGACGCTTCCCACCTGTTAGACGAGTTAGCATTCCATATGCCAGTGGTTAAATTCGAAGAACTCTGATCATACCGCAACCCGAACTTTACAAATAAAATACCACTTTATTTCCGCAAATGAAATGCCCTGTGTTTGTCAGTTTTCACAGCTTTTCCGTTGGAATCACCCGAAAAAGTAACAAGGTTTTCCATTTACAAGCATCCTATATTGTACTATAATAGAAACTGTATGTTTTTGCGCATATTCAAAAAGCACAGATAACAAATGACAGATATATTATAGAAGAAACACAAGGATTTACAGGCTGTTATTGGAGGAAAAAGCTATGTATAGAAACAAAACAAGACAGGTAATGGTGGGCAATGTCCCAGTCGGTGGTGACGCTCCTATTTCCATTCAGTCTATGACAAATACCAGAACGCAGGATGTAGCCGCAACGGTAAAGCAGATCAATGAACTTGCCGCTGCCGGATGCGAGATCATCCGCTGCGCTGTACCGGATATGGAAGCAGCCAGAGCTATTTCGGAAATCAAGAAACAAATTAATATTCCTCTTGTGGCAGATATCCACTTTGATTATCGACTTGCTATCGCAGCAATCGAGAATGGAGCAGATAAGATCCGAATCAATCCCGGCAATATCGGAGCACCGGAACGTATCCAGGCAGTCGTAGAGAAAGCGATTGAATATCATGTACCGATCCGTATCGGTGTCAACAGCGGATCTCTGGAAAAGCACCTGGTTCAAAAATACGGCGGCGTAACTGCTGAGGGACTGGTAGAAAGTGCCCTCGACAAGATCCACATTGTAGAACAATACGGATTAAAAGATATCATCGTCAGCATCAAGTCATCGGATGTCATGATGTGCATCAGAGCTTACGAGCTGATGGTACAAAAAACAGATTATCCTCTCCATGTAGGAATCACTGAATCAGGTCCTCTGGGTGGAGGCATTATTAAGTCCAGCGTTGGACTGGGTGCTATCCTGTATCAGGGCATCGGTAATACGGTTCGTGTATCCCTGACCGGAGAACGTGTCGAAGAGATCAATACAGCCAAGAAGATCCTGGCTGCCTTAGGACTCAGAAAGGCCGGTATTGAGGTCATCTCCTGCCCGACCTGCGGACGTACACAGATCGATCTGATCACACTTGCCAACCAGGTAGAAAAACTGGTAGCTCAGTATGATCTGGATCTCAGAGTTGCCGTTATGGGTTGTGTAGTCAACGGTCCCGGAGAAGCCAGAGAAGCAGATCTCGGCGTAGCCGGCGGATGCGGTGAAGGACTTCTGTTTAAAAAAGGCAAGATACTCCGAAAGATGCCGGAAGATCAGCTGTTAGCTGCCCTCAAAGATGAGCTGGACCACTGGGAGGAAGAAAGGATCTAGCGAAATATATTTATGAGAAAAATTGTTGATAACGAGCGTATGATGCTGCGTGTATGCGATCTCTATTACAATCGTGATATGAGTCAGAGTGACATTGCTAAGATTATGGACATCTCCAGACCTACCGTTGCCAGACTTCTAAAAAGTGCCAAATTAAAACGAATCGTAGAAATCACGATCTCCGATCCACAGGAAAGGCGTTATTCTGAACTAGAACAAAAGCTAGAAAAGACGTACCATCTGCAGGAAGTCATTATTGCAGACACTGTAAGCACCACCAATCAGCAAAAAGATGTTCTGGGAAAAGCCGCAGCAGGTTATCTGAAGTCCATATTAAAAGACAATGATATCATCGGCGTAGGCATGGGTACAACAATCCGTTATATTGCACCATATGCTCCCAGGCAGTTTCAGAATCTCACATTTATCCCGCTTCTAGGTGGGACCGGTAATATAGATTACACACTGGATGCGAATCACGTCGTAGACCACCTGTCAAAAGCCTTCTGCGGGGAAGGACAGCATCTGTATGTCCCTGCAGTTGTCTCTCATGTACAGACCAAACGCACTCTTATGAAAGAAGACAGCATCAGACAGATCATGAACGCTTATGATCATTTGAATGTAGCTCTGGTCGGTATCGGTACAGCAGACAACACCTCTTCTGCTTTTCGAAGTGGATACTATTCGGACGAAATGAAACAGCAGGCCATCAAAGACCAGGTATGTGGAGATATCTGTATGCATCTCTTCGATAAAGAAGGTCGAACTGATCGCTTCCCGTATAATAAACAGATCGTCGGTGTGAATCTGAACAAATTAAAAAAAGTCCCTTATGCCATCGGTATTGCCAACGGTGTACGCAAAGCCGAAGCCATACGTGGTGCCATAAAGGGAGGCTATATTAACGTATTAGTTACAGATGCTCAGTGCGGAGAGGCACTGACCAGATTAAATGATTAATTGAATAATTGAATATTGGAGGGCAATGATATGTATACAAAGAAAGCGAAAGTCGTTAACCCATTAGGAATTCATGGCCGTGCAGCCAGCGTATTTACCCACACAGCCAGTCAGTTTTCTTCTCATGTATTCGTAGAACGCGCGGATGATCCCATGAAAAAAGCAAATGCCAAATCCGTCGTATTCGTCCTTGCACTGTGTCTTGCGCAGAACGACGAAATCGTCCTTTCCGCTGACGGACCGGACGAGAAAGAAGCGGTTGAAGCCCTTATAGAATGCCTTAAGACATTAGATCAGGCAGAATAATATTCTTAAAGACATATAAGATCACACAATGCACCCTCATTGTGTGATCTTTCTTTATCTCATATTCTCTTCTTACTCTGCTTCTCGCTTCACATGATTCAATTCATAAAAAATTGAAATCAGGTATCCGGCTACGCCTGCATAACCTCCTGTCAGAAATGCTGACCACAGACATTCTGATAAATCCCAGGAAACACTGAGTCCAAACATCATCACAGGCAGTGCCACAACTGCCACACAGATAAATGTAAACACTCCGCGGAACAATGCTGCTGTATATTTTTCCCTACAATTTGCTGCCAGTAATTTCCATAGTTTTTTCATAATAAAACTACCCTCTTTCTGCGAGTTATCTCTTTTCGCTTTCTGAGGGTAGTATAACAATCCATGGTTAAATCTCCATGTATCACTCTGTTAAGTTTAAGTTAAGCTTAAACGCCCTCTAACCCGCATAAAACCGTTGCATTTGTCACTAACGTGTCGCTAACCGTTAAAATTAATTAGTTTCTACATATATTAATAGATGTCAATTCGTACCAATTATTTTACAAATAATAGCCCGATAGCCTTTGGTTTTCAATTCACTCCTACTGCTTGTTCAGCCATTTCTGAAACGCTTTTACGGTTGCTGGTCCCATGCTTCCATCCACCGATACGCCAAGCCAGCTCTGGAACTTCATGACAGATTTTCGCCCGAAGTATCCGTCTGCTGCCGCTCCAATTCGTCTCTGGATAGCTCTGATCAGATTAGATCCGGTTGCACGACCACTAACAAACTGCCAGCTTCCGGTATAAGCATTCGCCAGATATTTCTTGTTGCTGATCGGCTGACCGCTGATAATGCCGTCCTGCACTGTACCAAATACAGCCTGTGCTTTCTTTGTTGTGGCTATGCCCCAGCTTCCATCCACTGCGATCTTACCATTTGACGTTACCTTTCCGGAAGATGCCGGTACGGATCCACCAGTTGCCGTTGCGCCTTTCCATGTATAGGTTGTTGCCCCACTCGCCAGAAGCTTATTAACCTCTGATGCGATCGTAGGCATCTGGGATTCCAGATATGCGCCCGGACAGTCTGTTGATGCAAACCACTTATGCAGTGTCATGTTTCCTTTTGTGTCTCCGGTATAGGTCAGCTTCTTGATGCCATTTCTCCGGCAGATATCCGCACACAACAAAATCAGCTTCGCCATAGCAGCACTGGAGCATCCCCATCCCGGAGCACCTGCGTTATCAGCGACTTCAATTGTGATCGCTCTGTGGTCGTTTGCACCAGATGAAGAAGTCCATGCTCTATCTTTTTCTTCTACGTACATCCCCACTCTTCCATCTGAACTAATACCATAGTTGGATGATGCCTGACGGCTTCTTGGTGCGAACACATTACCACACGTTTCAACGGTGAGATTTCCTGCCATATGATGGATCGTAATGCGGTCAATCTTATTTCGTCTCGGACTTGTTCTGTTCGGCGATATTTTTGTATAATTAACTAATCCACTGTTACTCATAATACACTCCTTTCTGTGCGATGTCGCACATAAAAGAGGACGATTACTCGCCCCCTGAATCACTACTATTAATCTGCTGCTCCACCTGCGACCTGATATGTCTGACCAATGGCTGCAAGAACGCTGGTATCTTAACGCCCATGTCCTGGATATTTTCTAATATACTAATAATCTCATTGCAGATCAGCCACATTGCTACAATGCATGCAATCAAGAATGTCACCGGAGATTTCCAGCCAATCGTAGTGGATGCATATAATAGCATTTCGTCAATAATTGCTCCAACCACTACCAAGAGCCACATGGACACCTTCTTGAAAATTCCTCGAATGCTCTTATAGGAATTTATATCCTCCGCTCTATACTTACTGGCCATAAGCCCGGTCATGTAGTCAATCAGATTGCATGCCACCAACAGGACCACCGGCACTGCCAATACTCCAAGGAGCGCTGACAGGAAGGCGAATACCGCTGTGAAAATAGCTTTGATGTAATTAGCCTGTTCCATTTTCATATACCTCACTTCTTTCTTTAGTTCGAATTTTCCGTACAAAAATAAGGCCCGAAGGTCTTGCTCGTATCTCCATGTATTCATCTTCCTCCATCTGTCTCTACAAATCGAATGGATAGTCATAAGGGTAATCTAAGGATCCCTCGCGATTCTTATAGGAAGGCTGGAAATCAAACGGATAATCGAATGGATAATCCACTTTTTCCTCAATTGCAACGGAGATCATAAATTTTTCACCGGTAGCAACCACATTTTTGCTCAGCTTTATATCTGTAATCTCCAGCATCAGCTTACCTCCACTTCCAACCTCGCTTTTCTTGTGGAATCTCCCACTACATAAGTCACTTCAAGTATATATAGTGCCTTTTTTGTAGGTGCGATCTTAATATCCAGATAGTGATCATCAATATAACATTCTCCCTGCGCTTCCACCTCTCCATATCTGCTCAATGTATAGGATGCGCTCAAAATCGTAAACGGCTCATTGTCCGGACTTCTTACTAAGAGTTTTACGTGTTTATCCTCACCTTGAATGAACTTGATCTTATTCACAGCAACACCCCCTTCTGTGCATTGGATATATTACTTCCAGATAGTACGAATCCGACTGAACTCCTACCAGATAATCATCTTCCATCGCTTCAACTGAATATCGATCCGGGATGACATCTACCCGGTATTCATCTGGCACGATGTCAAACACATAATCATAAGGTTGTAAACTCACGCACAATGTCTCTGGATCCACGATCAGCAACATCTTCGTGCAGTATGCAATATTACCCGCCTCATCATAGGCTGCAACTTCGATCACATACATTCCATCTAAATCGCAGGGGACAGTGACTGTCCACTTGTCCCCGTCAGATCTTTCATACACAACTTCCTGTCCATCGACTTTCCCGATTACTTTCGTAACCATAGAACGCCTCCTAGTCTGTCACCTCAACAGAGATAACGAATGTCTTACCGCAATCTACTGGATTCGGTGTCAAGGCAATAGACTTAATCACCGGAGCTGCTGTATCGAGCGTAACTGTACGTACAACAGTTGTTGTCTTGCCAGCTTTATCCTTTGCAATGATTGTAATCGTATTAGAACCATTGACCAGTGTAACATCCTTAGAGAATGTACCATCTGCTCCAACCGTAACGGCTGTACCGTTGATTGTAACTGCAACAGGCTTAGATGTAATATCGTCTGTCTTACCAGTAACCGTAACAGTTGATTTGTTGGTAATAAGCTTGTCCGCTGGTGCAGTAATAGACAGCGTCGGCGGTACGGTATCAACTGTAAATGTTGATGTCTTAGCTGCAGATGTATTACCATCATTATCTGTTGCCGTGATAGAAATTGTATGCTTGCCATCCTTAAGCGCGTCGGTCGGTGTGCATGTGTATTTGTAACCACCGGCAATAGCGGTTTTTGTCACAGAAGTGATCTCTGTTCCATCCAATGTGATCTTAGCAGAAGCAACTCCTGAATCTGCATCTGTAACTGTAAATTCAATGGTTGGAGTTGTGCTGGTAAGGTATGCTCCTGAAGACGGAGATGAGATGCTGACTACCGGAGCAACTTTCTCCTTAACTCGAATCTTCAACGCTGCTCCCAGTGTCGTATGTGTCTGATCTACCGTTGTAGTATTGCCCGCCTCATCCGTTGCCTTGACCGTACCGCCAAGAACATGGTCTGTCTGTGAATAAGACGACTTATTTGGCGCCGTTACTGTAGCTTCGTACTTTCCAGTACTGGTATTCTTGGTCAGCGTGTAGGTCGTCCCATTAAATATATATTGAACTGTTTTTACTGCCATCTATACTACCCTCCTACTCAGCTGCATCTGTTACAAGTTCTTCCATTCCAGAATCAACGAGAATCTCTTTTACCTTATCCTTTAAACGTCTCGGTACCTGTGCGTAAGTCTTCTTTTCTAACATAATCTGCTGTGCCCATAACATTGCAATCATTTCTTTACCTCCTGAATTTTGTAATAATATGAATAAATTTGTTAATAAAGTTACCATTACTGATATACCAGCTCGGACATTTCAAGAATGCATCCCTGAAGCATGTCAACAGTCTTTTTCAGCTCAGCATTCTCTGCTGCTAGAGCTTCCATTTTTTCCGTTGGTGTCTCACCAACCTTATAAAGAATCACGCCAGTAATGCCTGCTGTGTACTTCACGATGGCATCCATGTTGGTGTAATTCTCGTACTCGCTAAGCGTGGACTCGCGCTCTTTCACGGTCATCTTCTGCGTTCGGAAGCTATCTGAGAAGATTGTTCTCAGCTCATTCTCTGTGGCAGAAATGGACTTGATCAGAAGTCCTCCGTCTGACCGGATTTCAGCTGACTGAATTGTTAATTCAGTCGCATCGTTAAATATGATTTTCATGTTTCTCCTTTCCGGAGTGGTTCTTAATTAAATGGCAAGATTGCAGATAAAATGTACCGCGCA
>NZ_QUDV01000015.1 GCF_003477705.1 Dorea sp. AF36-15AT | reverse complement strand
CTCCTTTGAATCTAAAGTTAATAGTTACTATATAAAAGCGCATAACAAAAGCACCCGACCATTAGCCGGATGTATTGACAACACGGAGATTAAAGGGGAGTCTCCTTTCCTCATTTATTTTTTTGTATGTTATGCGCTTAAATATTTCTTGTGATGGTATCTCACTGAATCCTGATCCAACTGAGCATACCTTAATGTTGTGTCTGATTTGACATGACCTGCCATACAGGATGCTTCCTGCAATGGCATTCCTCTATTGAGAGCATTGGTAATTGATGTACCTCGGAACTTATGCGGGTACGCTTTCACGCCAACTCTTCTGCCGGTCCTACGTACAATATCTTCTACACCTTTGTCGGTCAGTCTTTCATGCGGTGATCTGAGCGACACGAACAGTGCTGGATTCGTATCTGTTCGACTCTCCAGATATTCCAACAGGTACATGTGAGTACGTTCATTCAAATAAGCAACTCGTTCCTTGTCGCCCTTACCACATACAATCAGATCCTTTGTGGAAAATCTGATGTCGCCCCGGTTCAGCTTTACCAATTCTCCAACTCTGACAGCTGTGGAATACAGAAATTCCATCATAGCCTTATCCCGAAGCGTCCGGCATTCTCTCATAAGTTTCTCTCGCTCCGCATCCGTGAACGGCTCTCTCACCCTGATTGGAACCTTAATGTCTTCCACCAACACCATCGGATTCTTTCGGATCCGGTCTCGATCACGCAGCCACGAAAAGAAGCTGCTATATATCGACCGCACACCTTTAAGAGTGCTGTTTTTAATGTTCCGAATTCTCTTGTATGTCCTCATATAATTCGATATATCAGCGTCTGTAATATCGACCACTGCCTTATTGATGTACGATAGCAATCTTTCCAGCTCGTACCGATACCGGATGATTGTCGCCTTGCTCTTTCCTTCCAGTGCTTTTGACATCAGAAAATCTTCCAGATCCCCTTGCCAACTATCATCCAACACCATCAGCTCGCTTCTTGGCTGTAGCTCGCATCCATCGAACGTCACCCGGAGAGCTGACTGCAATTCCCGGAGTTGTTCTTCTGACAACATGTCCTGCATCCGTCGCATTACTTCCATGATTTTCTGTTCCATAGCCACACTCCTTTTTTGATTTGAGTGTAGCATATTGCCATCCGCTTACTTAATTAAATGGCAAATCTGGAATATTGACCTCTGCCGATCAAAACAATCCCATCACAGAATACCAGCTGTACAAGATGGGTAAGATGGTCGTCTTCAATGTTACGAATTACAAAAAGGGACAAGGTGCTGTTAATGGTCGAGTGATTGGCACCATCCAAGAAGGATTTCTTCCGCCACATACCATAGCTATATCATTCGGAACAAGTGGCATTGATCAATTCGATAGTTCCGGAAATCCTGGTAGCCGAATATTCGTAAACGATGCAGGTGTAGTGACGCTGTACTGTAATAAAAATACTGGAAATTATATTTCATTTACAGCCTGCTGGGTAACTGATTAGCGGACATACAAGCCAGCAAGTGTACTGGAATTCGCATATAACTTCACGGATGTATCAGACAATCTTGTTACACCCGCGATGTATGTATTGGATCCATACGTAGACTGAAAGTAGCCATTACTGTAATCAGTATTGCAAGCATTCCATAATTTTATAGGGATTGTCGAGGAACCAAGGATGCGTCCTGTTTGATGTATTACCGCAGGTCCGCAAGTCAGCAATATCTCGGAATAACCGCTTAAATCCTCTACAGTGAACGTTTTAGAGGAATTTTGGTTGCCGGCAATCTCACAAAGCTTTGTCCATTTGCGCTTTTGATTTTCCATCTTGCCATTTAATTCAGCAAACTCTTTTTTCAAAGTGTCGATATCCGGTTCAGCTTCAAACAATCGCTTTACCTCTGTAATGTTTAATCCATTGATAATCACTTGATACATCGGCATATCTGCAATGTAATCTCCTGCTTGAATACTTCCCTCTGTATATTCCGGAGCTGCCGGATTGGACTCTGTCGGTGTTCCCTGGATAACTTTTAATCCAAGTCTTTCCGTTTCATCATCACGATTCTTTTCATATCTTGCAACAATTAAGTCAATACGCTTCATGCCCTGACTACCATTGATGATGGTTAATGAATCGTAAGTATTCTTTTTAATTGATGCAGCGCATCCCTGATGCATCAGCACTCCATCTCTGATCTTAATTTCATTGTTAGAAGAAACTTCTGCTTCCATTTGCATGCCCGTCTTCAATACGTAAGATCCTGGGCCTACAATGCCTTGATTGATGTCTCTTTCCTGTTCCGATGTCACATGCTTCTTTCCTACATATCCAGTAATAATCTCCATTTAATTATCGCCCTCCAATTTGTATTCAACCTTTTCTTTTCCAGAAGATATTGTCCAAATCTTCCTGCCAATCGGCTTTTTCATGCTTATGCCCGTCAGGTAGTCTCTTCCACCTACGATATCACCGACATCAATATTCCCCTCTAGCTTTGTCATGGTCATGTTGTATGACATACTGGATTTTTTCGACTCCAGCTCCTTGATTCCATTTTTGATCAGATCATCTTTTTCTGATCCGTTGCTATCGTATATAGCTACAATTTCTTCGCTACCCGTAAAATGCTGCTGTGTCTGCGAAATTTCTCCGTTTTGATCAACGTATAGGTGGACAACTATCCTGTCTTTTAGGTCTCCCTTTCCCAGGCAGATTAGATGATTGATTCCGCGTCGATTGTCATCGGTCGTGAAATTCATATTGTTATCGTTCGTGAATTCATACTCTGATGACAGGTCATTAATCGGAACTGCTCTCACCCTTACATATCCGGGCATTCCGACATCGCCTTCCTTGTATCTAATGTCTAAACGATATCCTACAGATTTAAGCATCTTGGTCAACCCGCTATGGAGCGTACAGTATCTATCAAACTGATAATTCGTCACGTTAACGCCGGTATCTGTTTCGACGCCGTAAAATAGCCTTGGAAACTCAGCTTCAACCTTTGCTTTAATGATCGAATTAAGCTCCCCCGACACTACAGCGTAATCCTGCCCGCTCGACGGCTGTATGATTTTTTTAGTCATCATGCCTCGCCAGGTGTCACCCTTTGCACGGATGATATTCGCCGATGTGTCTGTACTGATTTCCCGAACAATTCCACCATATTCTGTATCTGGTGAAAATACCCTGGCTCCGTATCCGATGGATCCATCCCAGTTCCAACGCTTCAGTTCGATCTCAAAATCATTGATGCTGTCCTTTTCATCTGCTCCTATTTCAAAATCTATGTTAGCGTTCCGGATATACCCCAATTGTATGCCATACGGATTTGTCTTTATCAGATCCACTTCGGTACGCTCCTTTCTTTGAATATCGTAATATCAAACCCAAATGCTCCGCTCCAGCTCACCAAAAGATCGCCCGAAGGGATTTCCGCAAACACTGAATTTCCTGCTGATTTCTTGTAAAAGATATTTTGCTCCGTTCCATTCGCAAGCCTCTTAATAATCGTCTTTTTTCTCGAATCAATTACAATATACTCATTCACTTCCAGTGTGTCGTAAATCTGATAGACTTGTCCATTAATTATTATTCGTGGATTCGCACACGGTCCGTAAATCGTCATGCGGAAATTATTGCTTCTGTAGTGATCTACATACCAATGCTCAGTTCCGGACGACGGTTTCGAATAGTCGTAAGCATAATCATGCGGATAATCCAGATATTCGTAAGGTTCTCCTTTATCCGCCGAATCCGGATAAAAACTTTTCGTTTGCTCCATTGTCCACATTGGATATGGGCAATAAATGCTAACTTTCATGTCTGTCCAACAATTTCTTACAGACGATACTTCTGTAGTTATTTCATCAATATAGCAGTCAATATAATAGCTTCCAAACCATACTCGTCCTGGAGTGAGATTTACAACATCGTACTCAAAACAATTGGTCAGCTCGTCCATCTTTGCTTTTCGCTCTTCCAGCGGTCCACGAAATGTTAGCGTGGTCTTATATGTTTTTGGTTCTTTTTCAAATCCATAAACATCCACACCCATCTGCTGATCTGTTGTCATCGACTTCCATTGATACTCATGAAAAGAACCGGATGTCGCTCGCATCCGGTCCCCGATCAGGTTGTACTCTTTTCCATTTGAGCATACATACTTGATTTCTATCATGCAAATACAACCCCCATATCTCTCAGTGCGCGGACTAGCTCGCGCTCACTAAATGTTCCATCGTTTCTTCCATTTAGGATTGCTCGTAACAACGCGATCAGAATATCCAGACGATTAACCGTTTCCTGGTCGGCATCTCTGGATACGTTTGTTGTCCCCTGCATGTCATAGCTGAGGCTTGCGTTCGCAAATGGGCTCATTGCTACTGCACGTATCTGGTCAACTGCCGAATTCACTGCCGGAAGATCACCGATAATACCTTTTGCGAAACCTGCATCAATCATCTGTCCGACATAGATGCCCCAGCGTGATGGAGAATGAATTCCAAAGAATGACAGCACATTATCTTTGAAACTTCCAAGAACGCCTTTTACCGCATCCCACAGCATACTTCCTGCGTTCTTAAGTCCATTCGCGATTCCCCGGATAATATTATGACCAACCGATCCCCAATCGACATTCGAGAAAGCCGACTTTATTCCCGTAATAATCTGTGGTATCTTTCCGACCAGTGTCGGTATTGCTCGGATGAGTCCTGCTGCCAATTTTCCGATGATCTCAATTCCGGTCTGTAAAATCTGTGGTAGATGCTGACCTACTGTTGCCCGAAATTTTATCATAAGTTGCGCCACTGCAACGACAATCTGTGGTAGATTATTGATAATTCCATTTACGATATTTAGCAACAGTTGTGCGCCAGCTTCTAATGCCATCGGTAATGCCGGTAATATGGCATTCAAAAACTGAATAATAAGTTCTCCACCCATCGTTATAAGCTGCGGCAAATTCTGTAGTATCCCATTTATGATATTTGTAAGCATCTCGACGCCATCCTGCAACAAATTTGGGAGCTGTGTGTGAATTCCGATGCTTAATCCACTAATCATATTGCTTGCCATTTCATAGAATTGTGGTCCTGCTGCCACAATCTGTTCCTGCACCTGCGGTACGAATTCCATCAATGCCGTTACAATCTGCGGTATAAGAGTTCCTATAAAGCTCACAAGTGCTCCCGGAAGTGCTGATAGCACATTCCATACTTCCGGAAGAAGATTCCCCACTACAAATGTAGTAATCGTCTCTGATAATGCATTCAAAGCCGGTTTTACATCCATTCCCAGCGCAATCTCTCCCATGACATTCTTGGCTGCTGCCTTCATGGAATCGAACGATCCCGATAAGGTTGTTGCCGCTTCTTTCGCAGTTGTTCCGGTAATATCAAGCTGCCCCTGAATAACATGGATTGCTGAATACACATCTGACAAATTATTGATGTCGTACTTCACGCCGGTGATTTTCTGAGCGTCAGCAAGGAGTCGTTCCATCTCTGTCTTTGTGCCGCCGTATCCTAACTTCAGGTTATCCAACATCGTGTAATTCTGCTTTGCGAATCCCTGGTAGGCGTTCTTGATGTCCTCCATGTTGGTGCCCATCTTATTAGCATTATCGGACATATCTGTCATAGCCATATCTGCAATATCCGCCGCTTTCGAAGTGTCATTACTAAGACTCGACAATAGACTCGCTGAGAAGCTGGTGGTCAGTTCCATGTACTCATTAGCGCTCATGCCCGCTGTCTGGTAAGCCCTTGCGGCATTCGCCTTGACCTTATCTGCAGAATCTTTAAACAGTGTCTCTATACCGCCAAGACTCTGCTCCAAATCCGCACCTTCCAGGATCGTTGCTTTCAGGACTTTTCCAATCGCTGCTGCCGCAAGTACTTTTTTAATCGTACCGACCAATTTTGAGCCAAACGATTCTCCTGCCGGCGTCGCTCCCGGATCTATCTCTTCTTTGATTTTTTCACTGATGCCCTCTGCAGACGGTATGATCTGCACGTAAGCCTTCGCAAGTTCTGTGGCCACTACTTCTCACCTCCTGTTCGACGTCTCCACTCATCGTCAAAGTCCTGGCCGGACTCAAATGTTTCAATGTCTCGTTCTTCCGTCTGTTCATCAAGCAGTGCCGCAATCAGAGACTTTGGTCTATTTACCCCTTTTGCTCCATCCGCACTGTTCAACCAGGCAAGCGCTCTGGTGTTGTCTGCGATTAGAGCGAGGATTGTCTGATCTGTTGTGAGCTTTGAGTTAGATATCCTCATTCCGATTCTCGAATCAGGCCTCAACCCACATGCATAAATCCCCACCATGTGCAATGGTAGGGATCTATAATCATAGATGTGATACGTCTCTGCCAGATCGCAGATCAACGCATTTTCATCCGTATTTATCATGTGGGCGAGGATCATGAGTTTTTTGGTCCTGACTGATTCTTGAATATCTGTGTGATCTCTTCGATCATCTTCGCCGCAGATACTCTTCCTTTCTCATTTCTGACATGTTCTTTCAATGCTTTCATCTGTTCCTTGCCAAGCAGCTGATTCGCCGCAATTGTAATTTTCGATGCATCTCCATTGTCAATATCACAGAGATTCTCTAACAGCTCATAATCATCCAGATTCTCTTCATCGAGCTGAAATTCAAATCCACTTTCTGTTTTTCCGGTAATCATTATTCTTTGCCCCCTTCGCTCTCGATGATATATGTGTAATGCGTCTGTCCTGTTGCGTCTGGTGTGGCTTTGATTGTCGTTTCATATCCAATCGCTTCTGCTGCATACTTGATTTCGGCAACCTCCGTCACCGAAGCTGATGGGATTACAATTCGCATCAAAGCTCCTTTCAGAATCATGTCAATTACCCATGCGCAAGCTTCCATTTCTTTATTGTTCGCTTTAATAGTAATTCCAGCTTTCAGATCACCAGTTACGTTTTCATCTCCATATACCGCTTTCAGAACGTTCACGTTCAATACTTCGAGCAGCTTAAATTTATAGCTGTCTTCTTTGCTCGTCTGCTGATTTAGCACCGTATCACCGCCCCATGCTTTTGTGTTATCTGATTCTGGACTATTATTATTCGAAACTCCGTCTTCGGAGCAATAACCAAGCGACTGGAACGCTGTATCTAGTTGCATTTTCGCGTCGGTCGGAAGCTTCGTTCCAAGTGGTGCCCGATGAATAGCGCCACCAACTTTCGGCTTGGCAGCACTTACATTTTTCGCATCTGACATTCTATTCCCTCCTTAATAATGGACAATATCAAATACCGCCTGATAACGGTATTTCTTACGACTTGTATCTGTATAGTTGTAATCGCTGTTCAGATCGCACCGGCAGATATCATCCAGTTCTATACATTTTTCCATTGCTTCTTTTACTCGCTCATTGAGCTCTGCTGCCCCATAAAGGGACATAGAATAAGACTGGATAGCTAGCGTCGCCCGTTTGATATGGTCTTCTGCGCCAGATCCAGTCTTTTCAATCAATACATATTCATTTCCGAGATTGTCTTCCTCTTCTAGCCTAACCGGTATTCCCAGGCTAGTTTGCAGATAATCCTTAATGGTTTTTTCCACCATGTTTTCCAACCGCCTTCAACAATCCATTATTTCCATCATCCCCATACACAGCTGTAACAGCTCTGGTCTGAGCCACATAAGTCTCTGTTTCGGATGCTGATGCTATTTTATTTGCCTGTTCCAGTAATACCGCCTGCATTTCTGGCGATTGCATCAACTCTCTGACGCCTGCGCGATTCAGTTCGATTCTTACCTTGTTCTTACTCATACCGCTCCACCATCCACTTCTGATTCCAGGCACCTGGTATATTCTCATCAATTCCCTGCTGCGGGAGTCCGATCACCCTCCAGGACTGACCAAAAAAATCTACCCGGCAATCCTGCCAGGTGTGACTATCTCCTTTCGGGATTGCAATGTTGTATACTGCTTTCTTTCCAGTCAGGTTCAATGTGTCAAGAATCTCCGTGGTCGATGCCGGAGCCACTAGCACATTTTCAACTATCACCGGGGTTTCAGTGTACACTGGATGGTCAAATTCATCTGTACCAGACAGTACCCGTTCATACAGTTTAACCGGCATTCCTTTAATCATCCGAGACCTCCTTATCCGGAATATTCGAATATGGATTCGAGAATCCGATGTGGTTTCCTGCTCCCAGAATCTTCTTTTCCAGTTTTGTTAGGTATAATTCCCCACTTCCACCGGCACTGGTCCAGCTTTGCGAATATCCCAATGCCGACATTGTTCCTTGTGTCGCTCCAATCGGTATGCTCTCATCGCGATTTCCAATCGCCCGAATTACCATATTACAAGATACGAGCCTCTTTGCATCTGATGATGCTTTGGCATTGTACGCATCGATAATAATTGCTGCATCTTCGAGTAATGCATCACAACGCTCCATTTCTGATGTCTCCAAATGCTTGCGTTTTATAATATCTTCAAATGTTGCATAAGCCATATTTACACCTACTTCTTTTTCGCTCTTGTTGCTGTTTTTCTCGCAGGAGTCTTTGCTTGTGACTTTTCTTCTTTCGCCGGTTCGGGCTCTTTATAAGGCATAAAAATAGCGGGGTCCAGCTCTACGCTAGACTCCACTACCACGCCCGTATTTTTATACAAATACTTCATCCTATTCACCACTCACAATTTTCGCAAATGCGTTGCTGTCCATGATTCCAATTCCGTATACAATCTCTGCACGGATTGCAACCTGGTTGCTCCTCTGGAGGTCTCCAAGTCCGTCCGGATCACCATATTCAATCAGGTGTGCTCCGATGGATCTCTGCACACCCCAACGGAACGCATCAAACTGTCCTGTGATCCCAAGTAGTTTAGATGCAACGCTAATCTCATTCTTTGCTGATACTGTATCAGAAACAGCTGCATTCATTCCTGCAAAGTTGGTAATGTTCTGTCCGAATCCAAGCTCTGGATAGATTTTTCTTCCAGTTGTGTCTCTCATGGTAGACAGTCCAAACGAAAGCGCCGGATCCATTGCAATTCCTGTCGGTGTATAACCGGCTGAGATTACAGTTCCCGCTGCTGCTTCTACCGCTTCGTCGTACTTTGTACCCACAAGTGTAATTAACTGTTTTGTGTCAATCAGACCTTCTTTAACAAGTTCTGATACCGTGCCAGTCAACGGATTGATCTTATGAATACCTACGAGATCCAATGCTCTTCCAAGCGCAATACCTGCATTGGATGCCAGATCCTGTAATACTCCAATCTGTGTATCCTCATCTGCCCACTGCACTTCCTGTGAAAATCTCATTGTCACCTGCAATTTGAACGGATTAACCGTTTTTGATGAGTAAGACGCCGGCGTTGGTGACTTCTGTGCCGCTTCTCCTACCAATTCCGCTTTTGGCGGTGCAGTCAGTACAAATACCTGCTGTTTGCCAAACTTCTGAGGTCTTGCCCCAGACAGCTGCGCCAGGGTCGAACCCTTCTGCGCTTTTTCAAAAATTCCTGCTGAAATCTCTGCCGGGATTTCAAAATCTGATGTAATTAATGCTGCCATACTCTTTATTCTCCTTTACCAAAAATCTGACGCGCAAATTCTCTCATTGCATCATCCTTTTCATGATGTTCTGTCGCGCGTCCTCTGTTTCCCCTAGTTCCCGGATAGCTCTTCGGCTTCGCAAATTTCATAATTGCTTCCGCCTGTTTCTTGCAGGTTTCTTCATCCTCACCTGTCAGTAATTCCACCGGTACGCTAGTGTCTTTTGCTACTTTTTCTCTTGCCTGTCTCACAGTGTCAGCTTTTTTAAGCTTGTTGAGTTCGGCCTCCAAAGAGCTGGACTTCTCTTTTTCTTTCTCAAGATCTGTCTTTCCCTTTGCCTGCATCTCATCATACTTACCAGCCTTGTCCTTCAAGCTGTCGTAGTCTGCGTATTTTTCACGTTCTCTCGCGAGGCGTCCCTCGATGATTGAATCCATTTCAGCCTGAGTAAATGTTTTATCGTCTGCCATTTTGTTTCCCTCCTGATTGAGTGCTTATAGTTACCGCATTTAAGGCATGCGTTGCCATAAAAATACCACGCATCTCTGCGTGGCAAAATTATCTGTATTTAATTGCTATGTAAATTTGCATATAGCAAATACCGCAATGCAAATGATCAAGATATTTATTGTTGATGTAGCCATGTTCTATCACCTCCCGGAAAATAGGTATAAAAATACCACCAACCATTTCTGATCGGTGGTATCTACTGCTCTTGTTATTTTATAGTCCGCACTCATATGATGCTAATCAATTATTATTTTCGGTTTAGGATACTTTTTAGGCACTTGCGTACCATATTTTTCAGTCGTGTAATCATAATTATCGGCTACACTTTTTAAGAGATCGTCCGCATATTTAGACTGATCAAAATCGATTTCATTCGGAATCTGAGGACAATATCCGAAATGAAGTACAAAATCCTTATGCGCTTTTTCAAACTTTGGGTTCAGAACATTCATTTATAACGCCTCCTTCATCCTTTTTTCAAAATATTCCAATGCATTTGGAAAATATTTTTTCATTTGTTCATATCTTTCTTTATCAAACTGTGCTTCAAACATATGTGCAAAAGCCTCGGATGTAACATTGTCCCGGTTTTTCCAATATTCCTTCGGATGTGATGCACACCCAATTATATTGCCTTGTGTTACACCATCAAAAATATCTGATATTGCCGAATCTTTTCGCATATCTCCAAGTTCTTCGCTAATGGCTTTATCAACTTTATCAAAAGTGCCCAAATGATGTGCTTTACCATATGCTATACGATATGACAACGAATCACTTTCCAGTAACTGAATAAAATTCTTATCATCTGATAGATTTCCAGCTAAATCATCAACTAAATGACCGTGTTCATGGAACCATGTAGCTCCAGCTCCACGTGGATTCTTTAAATCCGCACCATAATTCATGGATATCTTTTTCGTTTTAGTATTATAGCGAGCCGTATTTTCATACACAGCATTTTCAATGCTATCACCCGAAGCATATTTTGTGAATAGTCGTTTGGCATCGTCTGTACCATGTGAAAATTTATCCTTTAGACAGTCGTAATATTCTTTGTCCATATTACCGTCACTGCGAAGTTTTTGTTTAAACATTCCTAAATCTGATTCCATTATAGCAGAACGGGGAGTCTTTACAATAGTTTTTGCCTTCCTTTCCGCATACAGTTCTCGTTTCCTTGCATTAATAGCATCCTTATTTTCCTTGTACCGAATCCTCCGCATGGCATTAATATCTCCACCGGCATTGTTATATTCTTCCAGATACTTGTCCGGATCATATCCAGCGACTGTACTCTTTCCGTCAAATCTGACCGCATACTCACAATCGCAATGCGCATGGATGTGTTCGGCATGTCCATTCCTGAGTGCTTTTTTTGACATATATTGCCATCCTCTGGATGCCAAGGTAATGCAAAATGAACACGTGTCCCCGTGCGGTACCCACGCAAACTGCGCACCATCTCGCATAGCATTTTTCAAAGTGGTGTCAGCTCCGACCTGCTTTACCAATCTTGCTATCGCTGCCGGTACGTTCAACTGAGACTGTTTCATTGTTCCGCGAACTGCTTTTGCCACTTCTCCGTATTCCGGGAGATCTGCAATTTCTGCTGTCGGAACAACTACTCCCTGCGCCGCCGCTGTAGCCTCATACATCTGACAAGACAACGCTCCGATTGCCTGTCCGTAATGCTGCGAAAGTGCAAATGCGTAATCCAATAAGGCTTTATCATTGCCGAATCCGTTTTTCCGCACCCACTTCTGCATCAGATCAGCTGCCGTCTCGCTAATCTGTGACATCTTCTTTATGTACGCCACCCAAGCCTTCGTCGATATCTTCATCTTTAAATTCCTCCGTCAAAATGGATGCTCCTTTCGTCCTCTGCTCCTGTGCACGTATTCTTCGGATGTCAGCCTGATCAAATCCGATCATTTCCAGGAATATATCCGTCTGTGCGAATCCCTCTCGCGCTGTCGCAATCTTAATCGCCGCATCCGCAGTAGATGCCACACTTGGCATGGCCGGATTCTTAAAATGTGCAATAATGTCTTGTGCTCCATCTTCCAATTCATCTGGAGTTGTTCCAAGCTCCACCGCAAGTGACATTCTTGCAATTCTGCAAAGCCCATCACCATTCGCCTTATTGAGCTGTTCAGCCATGAGTATCAAGGTCTGTGACTGTGCTATGATTGCTTCACTGGAGGTTGGATTGGCATCATTCACTACGCCAACGTCCGTCACAGTCAGTCCCGTTGCGGCTGAATATTGTGTAGCCAGCATACGGAGCATCTGTACATGAGGTTCTATGTTTCCTTGCGACAATTGTCCGAAATTCGGCTTTTCACCAGTCTCCGGATTATTTGTCCCCAGCAGAATACTGCCAACATAACTCTTAAACTTATCTGCAATCAGAGTATCATACTGCTCATCCGATACACCCAACAAATATTTCTGCGGTGAAGTTGCAAATTCCAGTCCAATCGTCGCATTCGCTACTGTCCGCACATATCCTTGGATCAATCTTCGAATAGGTTCTTTCAGTCTGGATTGTCCAAATGGTTTATCATGCGTGGCGTCCCAGATCAGAGCAACCATCATCGGCTCTCCAAATTCATGTGGATGCTGTGTCGCATACCACGTCCCACCTTCTCGATCCAGTTCCCATATATCTGTTTCTGTGTAGAAATTCACGTGTTCAGGAGACCAATTTAAATCTGATTCATCTCTTCTCCCATCTTCGAAAGCGAATCCGCATTTGATTCTGCCATTATACGCATCCCAGGATGCCGCTGCGCAGTGTGGTGAATAAAATCGTACTTTCGCATCTCTTTCCTCTCCCGAAATAGCTGCGAATGAGCATCCGTATTTCAGCTCTTCTTTCACCGCTTTGTTATATTCCGTGATCAGGTGATTCCTCTTTATAATCTCATCCATATCTTCAGACTTTGTTCCATTCTCCGCCACGAAACCATCGAACATAGACCGTGAAGCTAATACATCTACCGCCTTTGCTCCCCAGGCGCATCCAATTTCCAATCGTCCAAGTCCTGACGGCAATGCAATGCCAAGGTTCACTTCATTCAATGTGATTTTTCCATTATAGTACCGGCGTTTCTTTCTGTTAGCCGATCTGTGGTAATCGTATATGTATTTCACTTCGTTCAGTTGGCTCTGTTCTTCCTCCGGAAGTCCGACTACCATTCCAAAATTCAGTTCCATTATCCTATCCTCATCTTTCTATTCGGATTTCGCTTTGATGTCCGACAACCCCACAGTGCCAACGCCGCCGCTTCGATCGGTATTGAATTATCACCGCCAAATCCCCATCCGCCCGATATCGGTCTTTTTACTGACGTAACAGCGGATTCTTTTAATATCTCCTGGTATTTATACCACGTCACCGTCTGTTCATTAACTTCCTGCACCAGTTGGCTCGCCGCTGCTATCACATCTTTTGCTGATGGCTTTATGATTGATTTCTTATATTTCCAGACCGATGTTATCTTGTCGATCAGAAAATCAACGCCATTTCGACCATCAATCACCACGCAGGACGCTTTCGTGTATCTCTGATTCAGCCAGTCCGCAAGCCACTGGACCCCTCTGTCGGTTGCCTTGGTCTCAATCAGTGAAATACGTGCCGGTCCATCATCCGGACAAACCGCTCCACATAATGCCACCATCGAACCATCGGCGGCAAATTTAATTCCATAAGCCGTTTTCCCCTCCGGTTTTTTCATCTCTGATGCACATTGCTCCCATTTGGCTTTATTAATGGCATAGTCCTGATCATTATTGATTGGAGACCACCACCCAAGTCGCTCTCTCGCAAATGTATCTTCATCCATCTGCTCGCACTCTGCAGCTATGGTCGTTTCTGTCATTCGTCTTCCAAGAGCCGGATTACAATCTGCCCATCGGTTTCTGTCAGTCACGTCTCCGATCTCTTCCACGGAATACTCCGTCCAGGCTGTCGAACTACTCTCTCCATTCTTTGCTCGCTCCCTTATCTTCCTAAACACCGTACCTGTGCAGTTTTCATCTGGTGGCGTTCCGAGGTATATTGTCTGCGGATTCCTGGATGCTGATATTGCTGGCAAAAAAGATGCCTGCTGTTCTGATGTCAGCTCCTGTGCTTCATCGAATACCAGACAATCGCCATGTAAACCTCGACCGCCATTCCTGGTACGTGCTACAAATACCACCCTTCCGCCATTTTTTAATATGATCTGTTCTCTTCCGAGTGCTGCCTTGATTTCTTTTACATACTTTCTTAGCCCCCTGCTTTCAAACAATCCTTTCAATTCCATAAAAGTCTCTGTTGCCGTCTTCTGAAGATGTGCTGTATAGATCACCCATTCCGAATACATGACCATTCCAGATGCTATTCGTCCGGAAGTGTCCAGTGTCTTTCCATTTTGCCTCGGCACAGATAATCCGCATGTCGGTGCTGACCAGATATCTTCATTAGTGCGGCCCATCCAATCATTCAGCACTTCGCTCTGCCACGGATCTACAACCAGTTTTCCAACCGCAAGTATTCTCACTGCATCAGCTCCGTCTGTGTAATCATACTCCGGAACTATTCTAACGGACGGCGTCTGGCTTCCCATCAGCTTTCCTTGCTGAGAGGATTTCACCGATTTCGTCATCTTCTCTGTCAACTCCCTCAATCTCTTCAATCTCTTTGATCGTCTCTCTGTATTGTTTCGAAAGCTGTGGGAGGTACTTCGGACCAATAATCATGTCATTATTGCAATCATCTATTTGTTTCGCCAGGACTTTCGACAGATTCTTCAACTGTTCCAGTCGTGATCCTGACGTTGTCACCGTAGACATTTTCTTAATTCTGCCCACCTTAATCCACCTTTCAAAAATTCCCTGTGTGTAAATCGGCGCTGGACGGTTTGGGGTCGCCCGCGGCTATGGGAGGGTGACATAGCCACCCTATTGTCACCATAAACCATCAACAATATTTATGTCGTTCTTTTTTCGCTCTCCAGCCACTTCTTTCATCGTTTTATTGCCTTTCATTGCATTGCAACAGTAGTGAGCCGGTTGCAGATTGTTCCAGTCCTGCGCTGCCGCTTCTCTAGATGTATAACCAAACTCTCTCCATCTCGACACTGGCTTGATCTCATCAATCACAAACGACAATGGATGATCACTGTCACTTGGTTCATCGTAATGTATTGGTCCTAGTCTTCCTTTACATATTCCACACTCTCCACCTATCGCCTTCAACCTTGCCCGATGCTTGCGTCTGAGGTTTCCATTCGCACTCCTGGGGTTTCCCATATTATCCACTCTTTTCTGTATAATAAAAGGCAGCCAAGCTACTGCCTGCTGCCATCTTCGTATCACCATACACTTTTTTGTTTTTTACACTATATCATCTTTCTTCGGGACATTGGGGGACATTTTCAAAAAATCTTTGAATTTTTTTCTTTACATTCTCATCCGTGTACTTCACACGTCTTGTCGGTCTTAAATAATTCATGTGCGCCGCTGTCCTTGTATAAGTCATATCATCAACAAAATACAGTCTTAACATAGTTCGCATCTCACTCTTCGGTATGGTCTCTATGTATTCCTCTACATCATTCTGAAGTTCCAACAGTTCTACCTCTCTCAGTTCGAGAAGCTTTTGGTTCTTCTCTAGAGCTGTCTCCATTCTGGTTATGATGCCATCTGGTATTCCAGTCACCTTTACGGTTCCAAGTGACTTCCGCCCCTTCTTTCCCATGGTCACCGTATCAGACATTACTGTGGTATGCAGCTTATCAATTCTATTCTGTTTGTCTTCAATCCGTCTCCTGAGATCCTTGATCTCCATCTTCATATCTGCGTATTCTATTAACACATTCTTGTCCATCGGTGACCACTCCCCTTATATTAATTCCTATCTGTTCCAAGTATTCCAGTACCGTCAATACCATTCGCTCTCCGATTCTTTCCGGTCGGCGTAGATAAATATAATCGGATCCGTTCCATCTGATCCATTATTCACTACCTTAATCTGTCCACGGTAGCAGAAGTCCTCTGCATCATCCAGATATACCGTGACAGTAATATCTCCGGACAGGATCTCTTCAATCCTTGCCGATACCTCACGCTTGAAAGCTACGGTATCTCTGACATTTGGCTTTTCCACCGTGATCGGTGTCGGCTCTGGTTGTTCCTGCTTCTCAGCACATCCGCATAATGCTATAGCACACAGGACGATAAGCAATGCTCTTTTTATTCTATTCATCGTCTCTGCCCTCCATATATGTCTCAGGAAGTGGCATCCAGGCTATAACATCGTCCACTGCATCGTCATCATCGTCTGTCCACTCTATACCATCCCAATAAGCACTAAACGGCTGCATAACGTGTCTAGTCTGCACAATGTAGCCATCGTAATAATCGGCTCTTGGTTTCTCCGGCAATCTCTCACTACATGGAATCCATACTCTTCCATACATTTGCCACTGTTTCAATAGTTCTCTCTCACCGATTAAGTCTTGATGCATTGTACATATTTCTCTCATGTCACTTATTGTGATATCCAGCGTAGGTGCATTGTCATCATCACCTTCATATTCCTTTATCAGATAGTTGGCTATTTTGCGGAGGACTCCATGACTTTCTTTGCCAAGTACTGTCGGCGCATGATTCAGCATGTTTATCACATCAACCTCTGAAAAGGTTAGTTCGCCCGAATGCCTTAAATGTTCCGGATCTATAAAGCTAATTAATGCATCAGCGTCAATCAATCTCATCAATCTCACTCCAATCAAATTTACAACCGCATTCGTTACAATAGTTACTTTTGGTTTCTGCATCTGACATCACCCGCTTGCCACACAAGGGACATGCATAGTCGATATCTCCGATCAGTATATCTAAGATAATCGGCTTTACTGTAATCTGTTTCTCCAATGCAACAAGAGCCATCCGCACAGCTGTATCATCATACTTTCTTACACTGATAGCTACTTTTTGCACGCATTTGTGAATATCTCGTTTCAAGATTTTAATAGATTCGTCAATATTCATCTATTTCCATCTCCTTCCATTTTTCAATCATCTGGCGGTGACCTTCCTCTGCTTCCTCCGGGGTGCTGTAAGTCTCTGCATCCAGATCCGTCCAACTTGTTACGTTTCCTTGCTCGTCAGATGTAAATACCATTGTTTCTAATCCATGGTCTAATGTATAGCATGTATCAACTACTACGAATCTTCCTTTTTTTGTCTTAATTGTGTCTGTTAATTTCATTCCTCGTCCTCCTCACATTCAACTACTCCGAACCAGAGACCGCAACTATCACATTTTCCTGTGCCATCTCCGTAATATGTATTTATCTCTCCTCCGCATTTCGGGCAGTAATTAATGATATCTGTGTCGGTACAACCGCTTATATATCCATGCATCGTTTTCTACCTCCTTAAAATCCGTCAAATTCGTAATTCACTTCATATCCTGGCATAAATCCTACATTGTCATAAAAAGTGAATGTATGCGTAAGTTTTCTTCCTGTTTCTGTATTCTTAAATATCCAAATACGGTCTTTCTTTTCCTCAATACCTTTCATAATCTGTTGTATTTCGTTTTCTGAAAGCTCCTCGCGATATGCCGGGATGAATTCATTTTTCAGAAACTCATGAAAATACTCCAGACTCATCCCTTTGAAATTGAATCCTGCCAGCACTATTCTCCTATCCACCTTTATTCCCATCAATATTTTTTCTCACCTCACATCATCAGTGCCGCTGTCACCAGCAATACCGCTGTGACTATCTCAAATACAGTGTATATGATCCATCCTGCTATCTTTTCTCCTTTAGCTGCTGCCTTTGCCATATCTGTCGATAATATAAATGCCGTAACCGCATGCAGGACTGCTGCCACCATCATAATTGTATTGATCATCATTGCCTCTCCTCCCATTTATTACAATATTCCGGATCGCATCCTCTGACCTCATCTGTCTTGCAGAAATAATCACAGCCAGAGCCTTTTGCCTTATATTTACAAGTCTTACATAGATGTCTGTCTGCATTCGGTGCAGATTCTACTGCCTTATCAGCTCTGTACGTGCGTCTATGCCAGCTTACTGTTGATTCTGGGATATTTAATTTTTCCGCAATCTCAATATTCGTCATTCCCTGGTCCATAAGATTTCGGATTGCGTTCTTCCTTGCTATCCTTTGTCTTTTTTTATAATGTTGCGCCATATCGTCGGTCGTTCCTCCTGATTCTAAGTTTCCCTTTCTTCCCTCCGGTCTCCCGGAGGGTCGTGATATATTGTTATAAATAATTTTTGTGCACCAGCTCCATGAATTCTTCATGCGTGTGAGTACGTTCATATTGCTGTTGGAATATCCTGCATAGATATTCTCTGGTTTCCTGGTTGTTATGTACTGCTTCTGGTCCTGTTCGGTGATGTGGAATACACAGATCACACTTGAATCCGTTCTCTTCGCTGACATCTCTTAAGCCAGATCCGAAAAATACATGATGTTCTTCCGTGATTTTAGGTCTGCAATCACCGTTCCTGGCACACAAGAAGCAGATATGCTTATCTGACGGTAATATAGACGGTGGATGTCTTTTTTTCTTCTTTTTCCATTTCGGTTTCGGAAACATTAAATCACTCATCAGCTTCACCCTCATACAGTTCAGATGTTCCGTCCAGAATCTCTTTTTCACCAGGTTCGAAATACCATCCATACAATTCAAGAATCCGATAGGCTTCCAGACGAATCTGTCCATTACCTTTCTTGTATCTGCACATATAATCGCATACTTCATTACAGTCTGCTTTTATGGCATAATGCATAGTAGTCAGCATCTGGTGGATGATACTGAGCTCGTCCACTTTTTTCAATGCCTCACCACGTTCTTCTGCCGAACATTCATACCAATCTTTTTCCAGGAGTACCTCAGACATTCTATATCTATAAACACTGCATCCTACCGCCACCAAGATCATCCAGATAGAATCCTTTAATCTTCGTTCGTTCTTTACCGGATCAATCTTTCCAGAAATGATGTCTCGTATAAACTCTTTTCGGCGGGCATCCATCTTTTTCATGACCTCTTTAATCTGCTTTTGCTTGGCTTTCCGCTCTTTCTCCAGTCTTTCAGCTTTGGTCTCTTTCTTCTTCACCGGCTTTTTCTTTTTGTAGACCTCAATACCGCTCCAAATAGATCGCCAATATAACTGTTCATCACTTTCCGGCACATCGATCTCTCCTGGATCATTATCTGTTTTGTATTCCTGGATCTTTTTCCATTTACCGCTATCCCAGACACTCATTTCATCCTTATCGGACATCTTTTTAGCGCCAGACACTTCCAAAGCAGATATGATCTTCTGCTTAACCTTTTCTCTTCTCTCAGATACAACTGCCGATCTGGCTCTTGCCACCAGATCTACAGAACTACCAGACTGTCTTAATATTTCATTTCGCTTATCGATATCCGTAATCTTTTCCAGTTCATACAGACCTTTTAACGTCAGCTGATAGCCGTCATTCTGCTCTTTTTCTTTCAGTACGTCCTGATCAAGCTTCGCAATGTTTAAACGGTGTTTGATCGTGGATTTACTGAATCCGGTCTTTTCTGCTATCTGTTCCTCCGTATCACCCAGATCTAGCATCATCTGGAATCCGTTCGCTTCTTCCCAGATAGTAAGGTCGTTGCGCTGCATGTTTTCTTCCATCATGATTCCGATCTGGTCTTTGTAATCAATCTTTTCAATTACTCTGCAAGGGAATTCACTGACTGCTGCCATCTTGCCTGCCGCAAAGCGTCTGTGCCCGATCAGCAATGTGTATCCGTCCTGCTGCCATTTCCCTTTTTCATCCCAGTGTCCGATCATAACAGTCAGGTTCTGCATGATGCCTTTCTTTTTGATCGATTCCGATAACTCTTCAAGATCTCCAAGGTTTTTCCGCGGATTATCCGGATGCTCATGTATCTGCTCAGCCGGTATGTATATTAATTTTTCCATCTCTTCTCCTTTCAGGTCGGATATCTCTATCTGACCATCGCATTCATAATTATCAAAAACTTCTAAACTCATTTCATATAATCCTTTAGCGTCATCTGTCTCGGTGGCACATCTTCCCACTCTACTCCGATGTAATCCAGCACTCTTCCCCAGCCGAATTTTTCTTCAGTTTCAGGATCCGTACAACACCGGTACATCCAGAATTCCCATTCTTTCTCATTGCGCTCCCGGAGTTTGTCAAACCGATGCGGACGTTCTTCTAGGTGGATGCCGAAGCCACACATGCTGCAACCAGTCCTCTGTGCTCCGGTCGTATATAATTCACCGTTGTCAGTCTTTTCGATCTTTCCGTATATCTCCGGGATAATGCTGTCCAATCCTCCTACGCTGACATGTGCGCTTCTATCCCGGCTTAGCATTTCTTCGTAGAACTCCCATGCTCTGTTTCTCTGACGTCTAAGCTTAACTGGATAATCTAACCTCTGGAGAACAGTAAAGCGTCCTCTCTGTCGGATCTTCTTTTGTCTCCATTCTTCTGTGCTCATGCTCGATCACCTATCTTTTCCCACTCTGCCCATACTTCCGCTCTCTTTTTACTCGCTCGCGCGCTTTTTGGGTCTATGCGTCTTCCTCTTTCGTAAAAGGTGCATTCTTCCGGCTTCTGCAATCGGCATCTTTCGATGATTGATGAATAATTGCAGCCATTTACTGCATTTCTTGCGGCTCGGAATACACAGGATCCGCATCTCTTTTTTTGTTTGCCTGGTTTAATCACCGGTTCTTCTTCCATGGGCTCTTCTTCGGTTTTCCGTTTCTTCCTGGCATCCCGGTTGATCTTGATGCCGTATTCTTTCATTCTGACGGACATTGTACTGGTTGATATGTTTAATTTTTCGCATATCTCTACCTGCGACATTCCCTCATCTGCCATTCTTTGAAGCAATTCTCTATCGATTTCTATCTTTCTGCTGCCGCTGATACGCATTTTCACGCCAGAAGCCTTTAGCCATCCGCTTATCGTCTTCGGAGCAAGCTTATATTCATGTCCCAGCTCCAACAATGTTTTACCGGATTCGTATTTCTTGATCAGATCCGGTAATATTTCCTCTTTATTTTCAATCACGCTCATCATCTCTCCCATTCAGTATTTTTAAGGATTATCGGCATTTCCATGCCGTTTTGCTATTTACTATTAGAATCTTCTTTGAACATTTTCATGAGCAAGCGTACATATTCGTTATTTTTACTGCGTGTGGCGTGGATTTTGTGACGCTCTGCCAAGTCGGCATATTCTTGCCATAATTCTTTGTTTTTGACCTCTTTGCCTGAGGACTTACGCCACTCTGCACGTTTCCACTTCTCTACATTTCCCGAATTTAGCGTGTTCATCACGAAATTGGATGTCGTGTAGACCTCAACCGAACAGGGAACCGTTAAAATGTTCAATGCTTTTACCGTGGCAAGGATGACACTTCGATGCCAAGTCGTATTCTGTTCGAATCCTATCACGGTGCGGATCTCTTTACGCCCCTTTGGGGTGATGTATTCCACGACAGCTCCGTAGTTTCCGTCTTTTACGGCGGGACCTGCCAGAGTGGTGGTGACGTAGATCTGAACCTTCATCATCGTGTCTCCTTTCTATTCGGATCATGGTGTACCTGCGGTACTTAAATCCGGTGTATGGGTTAATTCCCTCCCAGATCCGTGCGATATAATAACCTTTTTTCGGTTTGACCTCTTTTTTCCAATGCTGCAGCTTGCGCTTTCTCACCGGTGGGAGCTGCATATTCCTGGAATGACCGTAACTTGATTCTTTGAGTCTTGGTTTCTCCCTGGATCCATCGTCTTTTTTATCTCCCATTTTCGCGTCCTTTGTCAGATAAGCGGCTAATCTGGTCATGTCGTCATCTCCGAATTTCTCCGAGTCTCTGATGGTCTCTATGTAGATGCCACCTTTTGTCCAGGCTTTCCGCAGGATCTCTGCTGTTCCCGGTATGGCATTCACTGCCAGATGGATGTGCCAGGCTCCGCGAGTTCCCTTTTCGATATTCCGGATCCAGAACAACTCATATCCTCTTTTCTTGTATTCCTCCCGGACTTTCCGGATTGACTTCTGGAAATCCTTTAGAGCTGACTTCATGTCCGGCGGTCTGGCACTAGGTCTGTAGGTCCATGTGGCGAAGGTGTCTCCTGGACGGAAATACTCCATCAGGTATGCACGGCATCTCCGCTCCTTATTCTGCTTATTAATCTCTGCTATCTGTTCTTTCGTGGGTTTCTTCTTTTTCATCCGGGGTAATCCCCGTGCCCCATATCTTCCATCTGGGATCTCAATATAATCAATCACGTCACCCTTCCGGAAGGTCTGATATTTCTGGATATACATCTTCTTTTCTGTCCTAACTTTAATATTCTTAACGAGTGTTTTACGGGGCATTTCACCCCGCATTTACTTGACATTTAGGACTACAAGATGTAATATATATGTAGGTATTTTATGTATTACATCTTGTAGCCTAGCTACGGACACATCCGCTCTAACGGATGTGTTTTTTTATTTCTGCACTTTCCAATGCCCGAACTCTTCTTCCAGACCTGCTTCTTCGATCACAACCCAGATCGCTATGTACCGGAGTCTTTGGTTCTCCACATCATAATCGGAATATCCTCTTTCCTTTGCATGGGTATATGCTTCCAGTTCCTTCCGACCGCGATCGAATATGATAGTCTTCAGATCTGATAGACTCAGATCATGTTCTTCACTGAACCTTCTCATCTGATTCTTCCTTGACGTCACCTGAAAGCATATCTTTGACGTTATCAAAAAGTTCGCACATCCTTTTATATACCTCTTTTTCAAGCTCCTCTTCGCTCTTAAGTCCTCTTTCCGCCAATTCCATAACTCGTGCTTTGGCTTTTTCTTCTGTCATTCCATACTTATCGCATAAATATTTCTTCATTGCTCCTGCTGTTGCAGAAAATTCAGCTTCTACCCATAACCCTTTTCCCTGTATCTGCGTTGTGCCTCTTTCTGTTTTAATCATCTTTCTTTTCCTCCTTATGAATTCTTTCGTAGCTTTCATATTCCACTTCAAACATTTTCACCAGTCCTCACCTCTCTTTCTTACCTGATCTCCGATCAGTGTCACTCCCATGCAGATCAGAAGTGCAGCGATGTACGGCCAGAGTGATGCATTCGGATTAGATCTCTCATAAACACCGCATACACACCATCCTGCCAGCATTCCGGCTGTGATCATGCTATATCCGATTTTTCGCACTCTTCTTCTCTTCATAATCTGCACGCCTCTCATTTCTCTTGCGATCAACCATGTTGCAGCGCATATAGCGTCGGCAATTGTGACAATCATGTTTAATAGAACCCTCTCTGAATTGATCTGTTTTCAATTCTCTGTTGCTCCTCTCGCCATTTTTCAAATTGCTTTGTAAAAAATATGATCGGACTGTTCCTCTTGGTCGGATTCACCTTTTGGGCAAAGGTCTGCCCTTTTACCCGATAGGCATTCAGGAGCATCTGCTCCGGGAATCCCATCTCTACCAGTTCTGATGTCTTCATTACTTCTTTTGGGTATTCCAGCATTACATCTCACCTCCTACGTTGCATCCTGTGTTTCCAGTTTCTTTCTCCACTTCCGGTTCATGTAAGCCATACCTTCTGCTCTTTCGATAAGACTGTTCTTGTCCTCATCGTCCATATCTTTCAGGTTCTCAGCCAAACGCTCCATGACCTGTTTTTCTTTTTCACTCATCTTCTTCACCTCTTTTTGCATTTGATTTAATTTTCTCGCTATGGTAAAATCTTCCCAACAATTACGAAAGAGAGGATTTTACATGACAACTGATTTTTCTGACATTGCAAATGTCTATGCCGAGCTTTCCGGTATATCCAAAACGTTAGAGAAAATAAACTTTTCTTCCAGTATTCTCAATAACGTTTTTACTCCAAAGATTTCCATCCCATCTCCACTCGAAACTTATCCCGGAATGGAAACATTATTAAACAGCTATCGAGAAGCTCTTAAAGCCTCCATCGATATGTCTCAATATCAATCCTTCATCAACACCTTGAATAGCTTTTTATCTGACTCAGCTATTTCTGTGGATTCTTCCAATTCCATTGATGGTATCTCTTTGTCTGATACTGCTATGAATTCCGATGATAGCTATGTCACATTAGATCAATCGATTGTAAAGACCTACGAATTTCCTGAAACTCTTGCAATCCCTATCGGAAATAATCGGTTTGCGATTAAATTCACTGTTTTTCTCTCTATTCTCGCTATCATTATTTCAATATTTACATATCAGAAGTCTTCGGCTAGCAGTCAGGAGCAAACGGATTTACAAAAATTGGAAATCCATGTGTTATCGGAATTTTTAGATAATACGAAGTCTTCTGACTCTATAACATCTGAGAAACTTGATACATTACAAAAGTCAGTCGATGAATTAAATACTCATCTTGCAAATATCGAAGAATCTCAGAAACAGAATGGCGAATCTGAAAATAGCGAATCCACAAGCAAACAGATACAATAAATATTGTTACACTTAAGATCAGACAAGACCTTATCAAGGCTTTTATCTGGTCTTTCATTTTTTCCACTTCTTTTTTAAGCTCTTCCATCAGGTTCGCTCCTTTCTGGTTTCTCTCTGAAATCATCTACCGTCTTCCCCAGATAATCACATATCGCAACTGCTTCATCTACCGATAATGCTCTGTTTCTGCTCTTGTCAGCTAAACTTGCATATATCATCCTATAGGATATGCCTGTGCTTCTGGACATCTCAGATAGATTGATGTTCTGATCTCTGATGTACTCAGATATCTTTTCTGTGATTTTCATATTCTCACCTCGCTTTGTTGGTATATTTCAAGTATAGGTTGGTTAATTATCTTTGTCAATACATTTTTTGTAATTTACCAACATTTTGTATTGAATTAGAGCTTGTCGTGTGTTATGATGATTTCGAAAAGAGAAGAAAAGGAGGCTCTCGATGAACGAACGAATTAAATTATTAAGAAAACATCTTGGATTAACTCAGCAAGAATTTGCCGATAAATTAAAAATAGCCAGAGGCAACATCGGAGCTTACGAAGTTGGAAAAAACGCACCGAGCGATGCTGTTATTTCATTAATATGTGAAAAATTCAATATAAACGAAGAGTGGCTTCGAACAGGAAATGGGCCAATAGAAATAGAATTGACCAGAAGCGAGAAGATTACGGATTTTGCAGCAGACCTGCTGAAAGATGAAGAAGACTCCTATCGTCGCAGACTGATCGAAGCACTTGCGGATCTGGATGAAGAAGAATGGGAACTACTGGAAAAGATTTCAGAAAAAGCGGCACATAAAAAGAAAGACCAGGCACCTCGCGCCTAGTCACTCAATCTTTTTATAAATCTGTAAATGAGCTGCAGTTTTTCATGATCATTTACAGTTTGAATTAATTTTGTAATTTCCTTTTTAAGCTCTTCCATGTACGCACCCTCCGTTTCCATACAAACGCACGTCCGAAATTCCTTGAATCCATATTACCACTATTTGGAATGGAAAGAAAGTATTTTATCGAACATTTGTTTGTTTTATCTTTTTGATTATCTGTTTCTATATATACAGACAATCGGAATGTTGGGAACTGTTGGAAATACATGGAATTGTCCGAGATCTCGGACACTATTTGTAAGTAGATTCGAAAAGGTCAGTCATATGGACTTTAAGTCCTGCTGCCAATTGCTCCAGTGTATTCAGACGGGGACTTGTTCTTCCAGATACGATATCTGATATCGTCGATTTAGGAACCCCAGTCATAATGGATACCTGGCGTACTGTTAAATTGCGTTCATACATGATTTGATCTAGCAGTACTTTCATGGAATCTATTATAATATATTTTTTCACCAGCGTCTGCTGGTAAATTGTGGTAAACGGAAAGCGGCTCCTCCAGTGGAGTCTGGAAGAGCCCAAGAGCTTTTAACGAAGGTACGTTTCAATAAAAGCATATTTAGAATAGCATATTAATTAACATATTACAATACCTGTGGCATTCTGCCACCAAAAAAAACGTTATAACCGCATTTGCGATTATATATATGTTGTGTGTACTATTTAACTAAAGAAAGAGAGGAATGTGCTATGGCTTTCGGAATGAAAGATGTTTTGAATGGTGCAAAATCAGTAGCAAGCAGTAACCTTGTCCAGGGTGTGCTTAACAATTACAGCGAAATGTCTACTGAGGACATGCAGAGAGAATACGGCATGTATTTGATGGACGGTGAGGAAATCACAGTGGGATTTAAACTTGTGCGTGATGCTCTTATTTTTACTAACAGACGAATTATTTTCACGGATAAGCAGGGTGCAACCGGCACAAAGATGCGTGTAGAGTCCATCAACCTTTTCTCCGTAGTTGATGTGACGATGGAAACTGCAGGTTTCGGCTTCGATGATAGCGAACTTACTTTTACATACATCAAGACTGCTGATCTTAAAGCTCATCAGGTCCAGTATGTATCTCATAAGTTAGAGTTCCCAAAGAAATATAATGTGCAGCCATTATATAAATTGCTCCAGGAGCTCGCTTATAATAACTGTTTGAGAATTAATGGTTTAGATTAAATAAAAACCGCCCCTGCGCCAACAGGAACGGTTCTGGAATATATCCGAAGATGATACTCCTTATAATTGCAAAAATATTGTATCATCTTCAAACAGCCTTTGCAAGCGGGCATTCCGCTGGCTGTTATTTTTATACACATTTTTAGGAGGTGATACAGTGGCAAATAAGAAATACACCCTTGGATCAGACGGATACTACCAAACAAAAGTCTGGGACGGCACATATACCAAGAGCGGTCATAAGCACCGGATTACGCTTCGCAGTGCCAAAAGCAGCCGTGATCTGGAACGCCAGGTTACTGAGATGAAAGCACAGGTAGAAGCACGCAACTTTGTTCGTGATACCAATATCCTTTTCATTGACTACGCGCGTTCCTGGAAACTCGTATATAAGGCACGCACATCCAACAATACCAAGCGGATGTACGATAACATCATCGAGAAGCATTTCACCGCTCTGGGGACGATCAAATTAATGGATATTCAGAGAATCCACATCGAGACACTCCTATCCAATGCAGACGGTCACGCACGTACTCAGCAACAGATACTATTAACCTTTTCACAGATTCTCAAATCTGCGGTTGTGGACAAGCTTCTCGCCGCCAACGTCGCAGAAGAGATTCTCCGGAATACCGACAAGGTCAAATACAAGCCAAAGGAAAACCGTGCACTCACGCCAGCAGAAAAGAAAGCTGTCTTTGAAGCAGATTATAAATATGCTGCTGATCAGGCTTACTTGTATCTGATCTACGGATGCGGACTCCGCAGAGAGGAATGTGTGGCTCTCAGTGTATTTGACTTTAACTTCAAAAAGAGTGAACTGTCCATCTCCCGCGCTTACGAATATATTGTGAATGATGCCGGGGAAAAAGGAACGAAAACCTGGAACTCTGTTCGAACTGTGCCTATCCCCCAGAAAGTCTTACCGGCGATCCGTGACTATGTGGATTCTGTCAAGCGATCAGGGCGGACTCAATTATTCGTTACGATGAAAGATAGCAAACCTTTCACCAAGTCGGCTTATGACCGGATGTGGGAACGCATCCTGACCTCTATGCAAGCTGTGTGCGAAGAAAAAATAGTTGGTCTGACCGGACACGTATTCCGGCATAACTACTGCTCTTCTCTTTGTTACCAGATTCCTAAGATCTCTATCAAACGTATCGCCGAATTAATGGGCGATACCGAAGATATGGTAATGAAAGTTTATTCACATATTTTAGCTGAAAAAGAAGACGTGGAGGGCGCAGTGAACGCTGCTATTAATTTCTAAGAACATGAGATATATTTGTCTCATGTTCTTTTTTTCTGAGACACTTCTGAGACATCTCATTTTTCACGAGACCATTTTGAGACATTTAAACAATATTACTTTCGGCAAAATCACTTACCGAAAAAACACAAAAAAATAGCGCAAACCCTTGTATTTACTGAGTTTACGCCATTTGTCTTAAGTGAGCGTGCGGGGATTCGAACCCCGGACAACTTGATTAAAAGTCAAGTGCTCTACCACCTGAGCTACACGCCCTTATTCAATTTACAAACTTAAGCAAAATAAAATGCCCAGAACCGGAATCGAACCAGTGACACGAGGATTTTCAGTCCTCTGCTCTACCAACTGAGCTATCTGGGCAAAATTGCGGGGGCAGGATTTGAACCTACGACCTTCGGGTTATGAGCCCGACGAGCTACCAGACTGCTCCACCCCGCGTTATTAAATTACTGAGCTTACGCTCAAGCCGATGATCGGACTCGAACCGATAACCTGCTGATTACAAATCAGCTGCTCTGCCAATTGAGCCACATCGGCGCAACGCCTTTCGGCTAATGGATGGAGGTGGATTCGAACCACCGAAGCAACTTGCAACAGATTTACAGTCTGCCCCCTTTGGCCACTCGGGAACCCATCCATATGGGACCTACAGGGCTCGAACCTGTGACCCTCTGCTTGTAAGGCAGATGCTCTCCCAG
>NZ_QUDV01000014.1 GCF_003477705.1 Dorea sp. AF36-15AT | reverse complement strand
AGAGTTTCTTGTATACGGTTTTGAAGGTATATATGATGAGGCTGTAGACCATAAGGTTTGCAGTCTTTTTTTTAAAGAATAAGAAATCAATAAGATTCATATTGACTATTGGGGTGTTTCGTACTAATATATTAAAGAACACGAAGAAGAGACGAGTAGCATGTGTTGAAGGACACAGAGAGAGAAGCATTTGGTGGAAGCTTCTTGACTGATCATATGTGAAGACCAGCTCTGAGTGACCCTAATCCGGTCCGGTGATACCGTTATCATCAGTAATGAGATTTTCCATAGATGATTTATACATAAGTAATTTATGCATGGATAATTCTAGTTGAGATATGACTTAGGAGATGGAAGATGAAGATGGGTGGAACCACGATAGATATATCGTCCCTGACATTGTTTTAAGACAGTGCCAGGGACTTTTTTATATGGCAAAGAGGGTAGAAAGTCAGAGGCACGATCTTAAAATCAGAAGTATCTATTTTATGCTCATATACAGGAGCACACATTTTTATCATGAGGAGGAAATTAAAATGAAGATCACATTAAAAGACGGATCTGTCAAAGAGTATGCAGAAGCAAAATCAGTATATGATATTGCATCAGACATCAGTGCAGGTTTGGCAAGAGTTGCCTGTGCAGGAGAAGTGAATGGAGAAATCGTTGATCTTAGAACAGTAGTAGATCAGGATTGCGAATTGAATATTGTAACAGCCAGTGATCCGGAAGGACTCAGAGTTATCCGTCATACAGCATCTCACGTGCTGGCTCAGGCGGTTAAGAGAGTGTTCCCAAATGCGAAGATCGCTATCGGACCGGCAATCGACGATGGTTTCTATTATGATTTTGAAGCAGAACCATTTTCAAGAGATGATCTGGATAAACTGGAAGCAGAGATGAAGAAGATTATCAAAGAAGGACATGAATTAAAGAGATTTACACTTCCTAGAGAAGAAGCGATCGCATTTATGAAAGAGAAAGATGAGCCATTCAAGGTAGAGTTGATCGAAGATCTGCCGGAAGGTGAAGAAATCTCATTCTATGATCAGGGAGAATTTGTAGACCTGTGTGCAGGACCGCACCTGATGAGCACAAAGGGCATCAAGGCATTTAAGCTGACATCATCATCTATGGCATACTGGAGAGGTGATTCCGAAAAAGCACGTTTGCAGAGAATTTATGGTACTGCATATAATAAGAAAGAGGAACTGAAAGCACACCTCGAGAAAATGGAAGATGCAAAACGCAGAGATCACAATAAACTTGGCCGTGAGATGGAATTATTTACAACGGTAGATGTGATCGGACAGGGACTTCCACTCTTCCCACCGAAGGGAACGAAGATGATCATGAAGCTACAGAGATGGATCGAGGATCTGGAAGATAAAGAGTGGGGCTATGTACGTACCAGAACTCCGCTGATGGCCAAATCTGATCTGTATAAGATTTCCGGACACTGGGATCACTACAAAGACGGAATGTTCGTACTGGGTGATGAGGAGAAAGATAAAGAAGTGTTTGCACTTCGCCCGATGACTTGCCCATTCCAGTACTATGTATATAAGAATACACAGAAGTCATATCGTGATCTTCCTTACAGAATGAGTGAGACATCTACACTGTTCCGTTCAGAGGATTCAGGAGAAATGCACGGACTGACACGAGTTCGTCAGTTTACAATTACTGAGGCTCACAATGTTATCCGCCCGGATCAGGCTGAAGAAGAATTGAAGAACTGTCTGGATCTGGCATACTATGTGCTGACTACATTAGGACTGCAGGATGATGTGACATATCGTCTGTCTAAATGGGATCCGGCTAATAAAGCAAAATACCTTGGTGATGACAATTACTGGAACAGCACACAGGATGCGCTGCGTGCCGTACTTCATGAGAAGAATGTGCCATTCGTAGAGGCTGACGGAGAAGCTGCATTCTATGGTCCAAAGATCGATATTCAGGCTAAGAATGTATATGGTAAAGAAGATACCATGATCACAATTCAGCTTGACTGTGCGATTGCTGATAACTTCGATTTGTATTACATTGATCAGAATGGCGAGAAGAAACGTCCTTACATCATTCACAGAACATCGATGGGATGCTACGAACGTACACTTGCATGGCTGATCGAGAAATACGCCGGCAAGTTCCCGACATGGCTGTGTCCGGAGCAGGTGCGTGTACTTCCTATTTCTGAAAAATACGCAGACTATGCGAATGAAGTATGCAAAGAGTTGAAGAAAAATGATATCGACGCTACAGTTGATAACCGTTCAGAGAAGATTGGATTCAAGATCCGTGAGGCAAGACTGGATAAGCTGCCATATATGTTAGTAGTCGGACAGCAGGAAGAAGCAGACGGAACAGTGTCTGTAAGAAGCCGTTATGCAGGTAATGAAGGAACCAAGCCACTTGCTGAGTTCATCGATGCAATCTGCAAAGAGATCCGTACAAAAGAGATCAGAAAAGAATTGCCGGAAGAAGAAAAGGCAAAATAATCATTAGAATGAAAATAGCCGGTACACAGTTCTGTCAAGAATCATAGATTCGATGTGCTGTGTACCGGCTATTTATTTGCATTTGGCATGCATTATACTTCGGCATGTTCAGTAACATACTTTTTAAAGTTCATAACAACCGGTGCCTGGTATACATTTTTTAAAGTAGCCATATAGAAGAGTCTTTCCCAGGATGGGGTTGCGATTTCTATGATGGATACAGGCATGTAGGAAAGAATCGGCATCTTCGGAACGACAGCAATACCAAATCCGGCACCGACAAGTCCGGCAACACCCTGATCTTCTTCCATAGAATAAGCAATCTCCGGATAGCCGCCACATTTTTCAAATAGTTTATCAATAACCTGCCTTAAACCACTTCGCTTAGAAAAGACGATGTGCGGATAAGCAAGTGACTCTTTCAAATCTATAGAAGTCTTACCTTCCAAAGGATGTTCTTTGGGTACGATCAGTACGAGCTCCTGTTTGGCAACAGGGGTAAATTCGATCAAGGGTTCATTATCCATCTTTGAACAGAATGCAATGTCATATTTCCGTTCTTTTAATCCCTGGATCATGTCAGAGGTAAGACCGGTCGAACTGTGAAAATAAAAATCAATCTTCTTATTAGATGAGGAATCCAAAAAACCTTTCACAAAGTTAGGAACAACAGTGCTGCTGAGTACACGAAGTTCAGCAATATCTATCCGACCTTCCCCCAATCCTGTCATTTGAAGCTTATTGACGCTTGAATCAAGCATATCCAGAGCCTGTTCAACATCAACTAGAAAAGCCTGTCCACATTTGGTAAGTACCACATTGCGGCCATCCTTTTCAAAAAGCTTAACACCGAGTTCCTTTTCCAGAGATGAGATTGCATGACTCAGGCTGGGCTGGGTAATAGAGAGGATTTCAGCTGCTTTTGTATAATGTTCCAGATGAGCGAGAGTAGCAAAATATCTGAGATGATAGAGATTCATAAGGTTTTCTCCTTTTCTGATTAATATTTGTATCTTCTCGTTATTTGTAAGTGAGTATTTAGTATTCAGTTATATCATCGTACCACGAATTGCCAATAAAATCCATAAACAAAATCTATCGATTGTGACAGAATTACCAATTTGTCTTTTATTTAACGATTCGTTATAATTTAGACATAGAAAATATTACAAGATTGAACGACCAAATTAACGGTATAGTATTCAATTTCACAATGGAGGTAGAATTATGTCAAAGAAGAATCCAATCACAGTAAGCTCATGGACACTTGGAGATCAGTGTAAATTTGAAGATCGTGTAATCGCTGCCAAAGAAGCAGGATATGAAGGAATCGGTCTTCGTGCAGAGACTTATGTTGATGCCTTGAATGAAGGACTTCATGATGAAGACATTCTTGCAATTCTTGACAAACATGACATGAAAGTAACAGAGGTAGAGTACATTGTTCAGTGGTGTGAAGAACATCGTTCCTATGAGCAGAAGTACAAAGAGCAGATGTGTTTCCATATGTGCGAACTCTTTGGAGTAGGTCACATCAACTGCGGACTGATGGAAAACTATTCTGTAGAGTACACAGCTCAGAAGTTAAAAGAACTGTGTCAGAGAGCCGGCAAATACATTATTGGTGTTGAGCCGATGCCATACAGTGGAATTCCGAACCTTCAGAAAGGCTGGGAAGTTGTAAAAGCTTCCGGATGTGACAATGCAATGCTGATTCTTGATACATGGCATTGGGTAAGAGCAGATCAGCCGTACGATATCCTGACACCGGAAATCGCTGAGAAAGTTATTTCTATCCAGATTAATGATGCTTATGACAGACCGTATGCAGCTTCAATTTTAAGAGATGAGTCTATGCATGACCGTCTTGCACCGGGAACAGGAGCAAAGGATACAGCAGGATTTGTTAAGATGATCAAAGATGCCGGAATTGATCCAAAGGTTGTTGGTGTAGAAGTAATCTCGGATGAGATTCTTGGAAGAGGAATCGATGCAGCAGCTGCTTATACATATGAAAACACAGAAAAAGTATTAAAAGAAGCTTGGCCAGAACTGGTAGACTAATTCAGAAAACAGATTCATTGAAAAGAGAGGTAAAATAATGAAATTCAAAAATATGTTTTCTCCGATTCAGATCGGACCTATGACAGTTAAGAATCGTTTTGTAGTTCCCCCGATGGGAAATAACTTCGCTAATTCAGATGGAACATGGAGTGATCAGTCCGTTGCATATTACAGTGAACGTGCAAAAGGACAGTTTGGTCTGATTACGATTGAAGCAACTGTAGTACATAAAGGTGCTAAGGGAGGCCCTAAGAAACCTTGCCTGTATGATGATAACAGTATTGAAAGCCTGAAGAGAATTACAGATGCCTGTCACGCAGAAGGCGCAAAGATTTCTATCCAGCTTCAGAATGCAGGACCGGAAGGTAATGCAAAGAATGCAGGAGCACCGATCGAGGCTGCAACAGCAATCGCATCTGCAGATGGAAAGGACATTCCGGAAGCAGTACCGACAGAAAAAGTGTATGAACTCGTAAAAGGATATGGTGATGCAGCAGTTCGCGCGATGAAGGGCGGAGCTGATGCAGTAGAAATTCACATGGCACATGGTTATCTTGTAAATTCATTCATGTCACCAAGAACCAATAAGCGTGTCGATGAATTTGGCGGAAGCTTTGAAAACAGAATGAGATTTTCTCGTCTGATCATTGAAGAAGTTAAGAAGAAAACAGAAGGAAAGATTGCCGTTCTTGCACGTATCAACAGTACAGAAGATATGTTTGGTGGACTTGATAATCACGATATGTGTGCAGTAGCAGCTTACCTGGAGGAGTGTGGAATTGACGGACTTCATGTATCTCGTGCAGTACATCTGAAAGATGAGTATATGTGGGCACCTACAGGTATCCACGGCGGTTTCTCGGCAGAACTGGTTGCTAATATCAAGAAATGTGTATCTGTTCCGATTATTACAGTTGGGCGATATACAGAGCCACAGTTTGCAGAACAGATGATCAAACTTGGCAATGCAGATCTGGTAGCATTTGGACGTCAGTCACTGGCTGATCCTCATACTCCGGAAAAAGCGCAGGAAGAAAGACTTGAAGATCTGACACCATGTATCGCCTGTCTGCAGGGATGTGTTGCTAATATGTATGCAGGTAAGCCACTTTGCTGTCTGGTGAATCCAGTACTTGGACGTGAGGTTGAAGGACTTCCGAAGGCTGAAAAAGCGAAAAAAGTATACGTGATCGGCGGTGGCGTAGCAGGTATGTGTGCTGCATTCACAGCTAAGAGACGTGGACATGATGTTACTTTATTTGAAGCAACAGATAAGCTTGGTGGTAATATGAGACTGGCTGCTTACCCACCGGGAAAAGGTGATATCACCGGTATGATCAGGAGCTACATTGTAAAATGTGAAAAAGCCGGCGTTAACATCAAGATGAATACAAAGGTGACAGCACAGATGTTAAAAGAAGATACACCGGATGCAGTTATCCTTGCAACAGGATCAGAGACATTAGTACTGCCATTTATCAAAGGTATCCACAATCCGGATATTGTATATGGTGTTGACTGCCTGGAAGGAACACGCCCGGTAGGACACAAAGTCTTAGTTGTTGGTGGCGGTATGGTAGGTGCAGAGACTGCTGACTTCCTTGCAGAACAGGGACATGAAGTAGCTGTTATCGAAATGAGAGATGCGATCGGACCGGATGTAATTCACGAGCACCGTGTATTCCTTATGGAAGCATTTGAAAAATATGGTATCAAGCAGATTACAAGTGCTGCTGTATCAGAGATTTTCTCAGATGGTGTAAGCTACAAGAATGCAGCAGACAAATCTGATGAGACAATCTATGAGGCAAGAGGATTTGATACCGTAGTTCTGTCTATGGGATTCAGCTCACGCTATACACACCGTGACGGTCAGAACGTAGTATATGACTTTGCTGAAGAATTAAAAGACATCGTACCAGAAGTTCACATGGTAGGTGACGCTGTAAGAGCACGTCGTGCACTGGATGCTACAAAAGAAGCATACGATGTAGCATTAAAATTGTAAATCTTATAATAACATATATATTCATAGGGCAGTCCGCGATATACGGACTGTCATAAAAAGAAAACCAGGAGGATTAGGATCATGGAAAAAAGAATTTCCGGACACACAGGCTTAATGGGATTATTTGGAACACCGGTTGGACATTCAGGATCTCCGGCAATGTACAACTTCAGCTTCCAGCATGACGGACTGGATTATGCATATATGGCATTTGATGTAACAGAAGAAGAGATGCCAAAAGCATTTGAGGCAATTCGTTTGTTCAAAATGCGTGGTGGTAACTTTACTATGCCATGTAAAAATATTGCAGCAGAGTTAGTAGATAAGCTTTCTCCGGCAGCAGAGATTATTGGCGCCTGTAATGTATTTGTTAATGATGACGGTGTGATCACAGGTCACATTACAGATGGTGTTGGATTCGTTAAGAACCTTGAACTTAACGGAGTACCTGTAAAAGATAAAAAGGTAGTTGTACTTGGCGCCGGCGGAGCAGCTACAGCTATCCAGGTTCAGTTAGCACTTGACGGAGCAAAAGAGATCAATATCTTCAGCATTCAGGATAAGTTCTTCGAGAGAGCAAAAGGAACACAGGCTAAATTAGCAGAGAAGTGTCCGGAATGTGTTGTTACTGTTGATGATCTGGATGATAAGGCAAAACTGGAAGCAGCAGTTAAGACTTGTGATATTCTGGTAAATGCAACCATTATGGGAATGAAGCCACATGAGGATGTAACACTGGTTGACAAATCATTGTTCCGTAAAGACCTGGTTGTAGCAGATACGGTATATAATCCGGAGAAGACAAAGATGATCGTTGAAGCAGAAGAAGCCGGATGCAAAGCAATCGGTGGTGTAGGAATGCTTCAGCAGCAGGGTGCAGTTAACTACGAACTGTTTGTTGGAAAAGAGATGCCACTTGCTGAGTATCAGGAATTTCAGAAGGCACAGGCAAAATAAAACAATTCGACAAAGGAGATTGAGGGAATGAAAGCAAAAAAATATTTATTGTCTATCATTTGTGTCTATTTTTGCTATTTGACACATGGTATTCAAGCTATTATTTTAAGCCAGAATAACGTGAATTTTGCAAAACAGTGGGGATTCAATATGTCAGACCCACAGTCTGCAGCATATGCGGCAGGTATTGCAGCAGTTAGTACAGCAGTTGCATGGACAGGTTTCGGTAAATTCGTCAGTGTGTGGATCGGTGGAGAAATCTCTGACCGCGTAGGACGTAAGAAATTAATGATCGGCGGAGCTATCTTATATATCATCTGCTTCCTTGGATTCTTATTTACAAGCAGCGCAGTAGTTGCTTCTATCTGCGGATTTGTTGCTGGAGTTGCAACATCAGGATTCTGGGATGCATCCGGATATCCGGCTGTACAGGAAGCTTATCCTGCAGCACCTGGTTCTGCGCTGATCGGAATCAAATTCTTCGTTTCATTGTCTGGTATGGTGTATCCGCTCCTGGTTGTACATAACGCAAGCAATGGAAACTGGAAATTAAATGTAATCATTCCGGTTGTACTGTCAATCGTTTGTTTAGTACTTGCAATCGTTGCTCCATTTGTTTATGATGATCAGAAGAAGGCATCAGAAGGAAAAGATGGAAAATCAAATGATGCAGTACAGGCAGAGATTGATGCAGCTAAGGCAGCGATGCTTACGAAACCAAACAAATTTGTAGTATTTCTGGTAATGTTTTATGCATTCCTTTGCATGGCAATCATGTATGGTGCACAGCAGTATACAAAGGCATTTGGATTATCCGTATGTGGACTTTCCGAGATGCAGGCAGCTGGTATGACTTCCATTTATACAATTGGATCTATCTGTGCAGTAATTTTCTGGGCATTCATGATGGCTAAATTAAAATGGAGTCCGCTGAAAGTTATCCTGATCGATTCTATCTGTACAGCAGCTGCACTTGCAGGTGTACTGTTTATCCATCAGGTAGCAATCATTTACATCGCAATTGCAATGTTAGGATTCTTTGCAGCAGGTGGTGCTCTTCAGACAGGTCTTGCAGTAGTTCAGTTGTTTAACCCAGGACCAAAGGGAAGAAACACGGGTATTTATTACACATTCATGGGTGCAGCAAGCTACCTGATCCCGGTAGTAGCAGCACAGCTTACAAAAGTATCAGGTGAGGCTAATGCAGTTTACACCCTTATGATCATGTTATTAGTATTTGCAATCCTTGCTATTTTAAGTTCCCTCTACTTAGTAGCTCAGCATAAGAAAATCTTCGGAAAAGGTGCATTGTAGAATATAATAAAGAACATTGGGACTGGTGTTCCGAAAGATGTTATCATCTATAAGAATACAGTCCCGTTTTTTTAAGAATGTATTGTTAAAAAAAAGACATTTATAAAAATTACAGTTGAAATAAGAGGAAAATCCTGTTATTCTATAAAATTTATCTATAAAATAACTGGCGTTGTGTTTAGGCGACTGAATTGCCGGAAATATACAGTTAAACCGAATCAAGCAAGTAGCGAAGCGGATTGCGAATGTCCGATTGACTACTGTGTAACAATATAAGATAAAGGAGGACGCTCAAAGATGAGTCCGAAAAGAGCAACAAGACTTAATGAACTTCCATATATTCCACTTGGCCCATTTCAGTGGAGGATTCCAGGGGTTCATTATAAAATTGAGTATGTAGAGTTTTTTCAGGGTCTGATCCTTGGTGCTACAGCTTTAAGTTCGATTCCGTACCTGACTGATAATCTTGGACTTCCATATGAACTTGCATGGAGCTGTGTCATCATTGAAGTATTTATGTATATGCTTCACGGATGGCTGGGAGATCCGGTTGTTCCCGGATGGATCACCCCGACCCTGCCATTTACTTTGGCATATTTGAATGGATTTGAAAAAGGACCTGAGCGAATTCAGGCAATGATCGCATTGCAGCTGCTGGTAGCCTTTGTATTTATATTTATGGGAATCACTAAGCTTGCAGATAAATTTGTAAATGGTGTGCCGAATTCTATCAAAGGTGGTATTTTGATCGCAGCACCGATCACAGTATTGCAGGGACAGTTGTCTGACGGAAGTCAGTTGATGACTGCACCGATAGCGACACTTGCAGGTACCTTGTTACTTGCATTTTTGAGTTTTTCACCGTTCTGTGAAAAGAACAGAGATAAATATAAAATACTGGATATTATGGCAAAATATGGTAATTTATTCCCATATCTTGTTGCTATGTTAGCCGGAGTTGCACTTGGAGAATTGTCAAAACCGGTTCTGGAGCTTGGAACAGTCATCAGAATTCCTGATTTCAGTAATATCTTCCATACAGTCAGCATTTTTGCAGTCGGATTCCCTCCGATTTCAAAATTCATCAGTGCACTCCCGTTAGCATTGATCTGCTATGTACTGGCATTTGGAGATTTTGTTACGTCTAAGACACTGGTAGCAGAGGCACAGGAGAGCCGAAGTGATGAATATATTGACTTTAACTCAAGCAGATCGAACCTGATCAGTGGTCTGAGAAACCTGATCCTTGCAATATTCGCACCGTTCCCACCACTGGCCGGACCGCTATGGGTAGGTATGACAGTATCTGTTGCTATGCGTTATAAAGAAGGAAAGAAAGCAATGAAATCTCTGATCGGTGGAATGAGTTCTTTCCGTATGGCAACATTTCTCAGTGTTATTTTGGTGCCAATCGTGTCATTCATGAAGCCGATCATGGGTGTTGGTTCAGCAATCACTCTCTTATTCCAGGCATATGTATGTGCAAGAATCGGTATGGAATATTGTAAGACAAGCACTGATAAGAGTATTGCCGGTGTTATGGCAGCAGTTCTGGCATTCAAGGGTTCAGGCTGGGCATTGGTTGTAGGTTTTGCAATGAACCTGATGTTATCGAACATGGAATTCCAGAAGAGAAAACTGGGATTGGTTGACACAGAGAATGTAGATCAGATTGAAACAAAGGACAATGAGCCTTCATAATATATGACAGCGTAACAGGGAAAACCGGAATGAGTCCGGCTTTCCCTGTTTTTTCAGATGTGAAAAGATTGCGACCAACCTCTTCCTATGGTAGAGTATATTATATGTAGAGAATACTATTATTATCATATATTAATAGAGAAAACAGTCGGAGGAACGGACATGAGACAGGAAGCATGCGCAATGTGTGATTCCACGTCGAGAATGATGCTTGCAGCTGATCTTACAGAAGTTGCGTTGGAGGACGTTTGCAAATTGGCCGGAGTTCACAGATACTTCATTTGAAAATGTGTATCACTTGTGGTAAAATTGTAGAGTTAATAAAAGATTGATAATGTGATGGAGGTTAATAGATAATGGAAGCATATAAACAGGAATTTATTGAATTTATGGTAGAGAGTAATGTATTGAAATTTGGCGAATTTACATTAAAGAGTGGCAGAAAATCTCCGTTCTTTATGAATGCAGGAGCATATGTGACCGGTTCGCAGCTTAAGAGACTGGGTGAGTATTATGCAAAGGCGATCCATGATACTTATGGTGATGATTTTGATGTGCTGTTCGGACCAGCATATAAGGGAATCCCACTTAGTGTAGTGACTGCTATTGCATACAGTGAGCTGTACGGAAAGGAAGTGCGTTACTGCTCAGATAGAAAAGAAGAGAAGGATCATGGTGCAGATAAGGGTAAATTCCTTGGAAGCAGCCTGCAGGATGGTGATCGTGTAATCATGATCGAGGATGTAACCACTTCCGGTAAATCAATGGAAGAGACCGTACCGAAGGTAAAAGGCGCAGCTAATGTCGAGATTGTAGGCCTGATGGTATCTCTGGACCGTATGGAAGTCGGCAAAGGCGGCGTGAAGTGTGCGCTGGATGAAGTGAAGGATCTGTATGGATTTGAGACAAAAGCGATCGTTACGATGAAAGAAGTCGTAGAGCATCTGTATAACAGAGAGTGTCAGGGTAAGGTTGTGATTGATGATACTTTGAAAGCTGCGATTGATGCATATTATGAGCAGTATGGAGCAAAATAGCAGGAGGTGTAAGTATGAACGAAAAGGCATATAAGACAATGGGACTTACGGGAGCAGCGAATATCGCGATCGGTATCGTGGTGATGGTTGTCGGCGTGGCAGCCGGCGTGGTAGCTGTGATCGGAGGAGCAAGACTTCTGAAGAACAGAGAGGGACTGATGTTCTAATATGAGTAGAAATAAAAGGGGAAAGGGCATGCGCCTTCTGGGGAAGGTGCTGTTCGTATTATATATAGGATTTATCATTTATTTCCTCCTGTTTTCAGATCTCTATGGTCGAGCAGGTGTTATGGAGGAATATCGATATAATCTGGTACTGTTCAAGGAAATTAAAAGATTCTGGCAGTACCGTGAACAGCTTGGATGGTATGCGATGTTCACAAATCTTTTTGGAAATGTGATTATTTTTATGCCATTTGGGTTCTTCCTGCCGATGGCGAGTAAATACCGCAGCTTTTTTGCAGCGGTATTTTACAGTTTTACACTGAGCCTGTGCGTGGAGACATTTCAGTTGTTGACGAAGGTGGGAAGTTTTGATGTGGATGACCTGCTTCTGAATACAATCGGCGGAGTGGCAGGATATATTATATTTGTGATTTGTGCAGCAGTAAGGAGGCGGCATGTTAGACTATCTACGAGAAAGCGCAGATGAAAGAGCGATACGAAGAGAACATACGAAGCGCGAAAAGGAACGCAGGAAGAGAAGAATACACAAATACGGTCAGATGGAACTGAAGCATTCCAGAAGAGGATGCATCTCTTGTATGCTGGCAGTTCTGTCTGCATTTTTTCTGATCAGTATTTTTTCTGTGTCATATCTCAGGCATGGTAATGTGAATATTCTGATCGGCATTGCAGGGATTCTGGCACTTGTGCTTGCCGTATCCGGACTCAGACGGGGAATCGAAGGCTTCAAAGAACGCAATAAAAATTACATAACCTGCAAGGTCGGAACGGCATGTAATGGAATCCTTTTGCTCATTTATCTTGCAATATTTATAAGGGGGCTATTTTAAATGACAACAGAACGATATGAACTGGCAGCAGAGCGAATCAGACAGATACCGAAGGAAGAGGCAGTCAGCCTTCCTTTCCGGCGGTATTTTCAGAGTGTGTCTGAATTTGTTCTGCTGCTTCTTGATTTAAAGAAAATGATGGAAAACGGAAGCTATGGGAAGCTTTCGGTAGAAGAAAAGAAAGAATGGAACCATAAGCTGTATGCAGATATACTGCCGGACCAGTATGAAGAGAGTTATGCGAATCCGACATATGCAGTGAAGGAGCTTAGCGAAGATTACGGACAGATCTTAAGCTTCCTGTATGCAGAAGTCCGTGGAGGAATTGCCTGGGTATTTGAAAGAAAAGAAGAATACCTGACGATCCTGATGGAACTTTTTCTGGAGGTTTATAGCTGCTTTGCGGTGGCAGAGGCTGAAGAAGGACGTGAGGTATCGCTTCATGAGCTGAAGGATATCCTGTATTGGTATGCCAGCGATTACTGTGATGTATTTGCGGCAGACCGGATCTGTGACCAGATCGATCCGTCCAGAGATTTTGCGAAGAATATTATTGAAAATGCAGATCTTACGAATGCAGAGTATCTGTATAGCTTTGGAGAATATATTGGTGAGAACCAGATCCGTACAGCAGAGCATCTGGCAGAACTTCCGGAGGAAGTGATCCGTAAGATGGCAGAGGTGTATACCGAAGGTTACCGCATCGGTTTTATTAATACGGGCAAAGATCTGTCTAAGAAATCGGTTGTCAGCATCCGTTACGTGCTGGGATTTGAACGCGTGATCAAGCTTGCGATTGCAAACTTTGCGAAGATGGGACTGAAGCCTGTAATCTATCGCGCGGGCGTCAGCGTCCTGACAAAAGCGAGAAATGGACGCGCCGGATATTATGGAGGTATCCCGAATCCACAGTATGATTATGACCATAAGGATGATATGGGATTATTCTTGAATAAACGATTCATTGAGCGGAAGCTGGAAGTAATGAAGCATACGTATGAGGAACATAAGGAACTGGCAGCGCAGTTTGCCGGACCGGCAGTGATCGAGACCTTTGGCGAGAAACCATTTATCCCGGAAGTTAAGGAAGAAGCGGTAACGCTGAATGAGAAGCAGGAAAAGATCTTCCTGTCTTACACCAGCAAAGCGGGGCAGCTCATGAATACCTATATCAAGGGTGAGGAAAGAAGCTTCACGATTGTGGCTTATCCGGTGCCGGAGATTGGCTCGAAGTATGAAGAAATCTTCAACGAGACAATCCGGATCAATACGCTGGATGCGGCATTGTACACGAAGGTACAGCAGACGATCATCGATGCGCTGAATCAGGGAACTTCTGTGCATATTCTCGGACGTGGCAAGAATAAGACAGATCTTACCGTACAGTTGCATACGCTTCAGGATCCGGAGAAGGAGACTATATTTGAAAACTGTGTGGCAGATGTGAATATTCCGGTGGGTGAGGTGTTTACTTCACCACAGCTACAGGGAACGAATGGTAAGCTGCATGTGACACAGGTATATCTGGGTGAATTGCAGTACCTGGATCTGGAAATGGATTTCCTGGATGGTAAGATCGCAGATTACCGTTGCAGTAATTTTGATAATGAAGAAGATGGTAAGAAATATATCGCAGACCATGTACTGCATAATCATGAGACACTTCCGATGGGTGAATTTGCCATTGGCACGAATACGACTGCCTATGTGATGGGAAGAAAATATGGCATCGAGGACAAGCTGCCGATCCTGATCGCGGAGAAGACGGGACCGCATTTTGCAGTAGGCGACACCTGCTATAGCTGGTGTGAGGATGTCAGAGTCTATAATCCGGATGGAAAAGAGATCATTGCAAAGGATAATGAGATATCCCTGCTCCGGAAAGAGGATGTGTCGAAAGCATACTTCAACTGCCATACGGATATTACCATTCCGTATGATGAGCTGGGAAGTATCCGTGTGCAGACAGCAGAGGGAAAAGAACTCTCAATAATAGAAGACGGAAGATTTGTGCTGCCGGGCACAGAGGTGCTGAATGAGCCGCTGAACCAGGAAAATGCATTATAACTGGTCATTAATTCATCTAATAAGTAACTTGGGTAAATGCATTGAATAATTAGTTCTGCTTATGCTATGATATGAGCGTAAATAGGAAAACAGACACATTTTCGGAAGAGAAAGGATGAAAAAGATGCCAAAAGTAGGAATCGTAATGGGCAGTGACTCGGACTTAAAAGTAATGAGCAAAGCCGCTGACATGCTGGATAAACTTGGAATCGAATATGATATGACGATTATATCCGCACATCGTGAGCCGGATGTATTTTTCAAATATGCGGGAACAGCAGAGGAGAAAGGCTATAAAGTAATTATTGCGGGCGCAGGAATGGCAGCACATCTGCCGGGAATGTGTGCAGCAATATTCCCACTTCCGGTAATCGGCGTACCGATGTCCGGCAAGAACCTGGACGGACAGGACGCACTCTATTCTATCGTGCAGATGCCACCTGGAATTCCAGTTGCGACAGTAGCGATCGACGGAGGCATGAACGCAGCAATCCTGGCAGCCAGAATGCTGGCTGTATCTGATCCGGAGCTCCTTGACAGACTGAAAGCATATACAGCAGAGATGAAAGCAACCGTACAGGGTAAGGATGCAAAGCTTCAGAAACTCGGACATAAGGAATATATGGAACAGAAATAGATAAAGGAGATTCGAAATGGATTATAAGAACGCGGGCGTAGATATAGAAGCAGGTTACAAATCAGTTGAGCTTATGAAAGAGCATGTAAAGAGAACCATGCGTGCAGAAGTACTGGGCGGTTTAGGTGGATTTTCCGGTGCGTTTTCACTGGCAAAGATCAAAGAGATGGAAGAGCCGGTACTGCTTTCCGGTACAGACGGATGTGGTACAAAGGTAAAGCTTGCATTTCTGATGGACAAGCATGACACGATCGGTATCGATGCAGTGGCAATGTGTGTCAATGACATCGCATGTGCCGGTGGAGAACCATTATTTTTCCTGGATTACATTGCATGTGGCAAGAACTATCCAGAGAAGATCGCAGCGATCGTAAGCGGTGTGGCAGAGGGCTGTGTACAGTCTGAGGCGGCGCTGATCGGCGGCGAGACAGCAGAGCATCCGGGACTGATGCCGGAGGAAGAATATGACTTGGCTGGATTTGCAGTTGGCGTATGTGAGAAGAAAGAACTGATCACAGGCGAGAATCTGAAGGACGGAGATGTGCTGATCGGAATGGCATCTACCGGTGTACATAGCAATGGATTCTCACTGGTCCGCAAGGTATTTGAGATGACAAAAGAGTCTCTGGATACTTATTATGATGAACTCGGTAAGACTCTGGGTGAGGCACTGATCGCGCCGACCAGAATCTATGTAAAAGCACTGAAGAGTGTAAAGAATGCCGGCGTTACGGTAAAGGCATGCAGCCATATTACCGGCGGTGGATTCTATGAGAATATTCCGCGTATGCTGAAGGACGGTGTACGTGCAGTTGTTGAGAAAGACAGCTATCCGATCCCTCCGATCTTTACCCTGATGGCAAAGAAAGGTGATATCACAGAGCAGATGATGTATAACACATTTAATATGGGAATCGGTATGGTAGTTGCAGTTGATCCGGCAGATGTGGACAAGACCATGGAAGCAATCAAGGCAGCCGGAGATCAGCCATATGTGATCGGACATATCGAGGCTGGAGAAAAAGGAGTTACATTATGCTAAGAGTACTGGTGATGGTATCTGGCGGCGGTACGAATCTGCAGGCAATCCTGGATTCCGTGCAGTCAGGAGAGATCACAGATACTGAAATCGTAGGTGTGATCAGTAATAACCCGGGTGCCTATGCACTGGAGCGTGGTGAAAAAGCAGGGGTGCCTGTAGAATGTATTTCTCCGAAGAGTTATGCATCCAGGGCAGAATTTAATCAGGAATTTTTGAAAGCAATTGATAGTTACGAGCCGGATCTGATCGTACTTGCCGGGTTCCTGGTAGTGATTCCGCCGGAGATGATCCAGAAGTACAGAAATCGGATCATCAATATCCATCCATCACTGATTCCGTCGTTCTGCGGAACCGGCTTCTATGGGCTGAAGGTGCACGAAGCAGCACTTGCCCGCGGAGTGAAGGTGGTTGGAGCTACGGTGCATTTTGTAGATGAAGGAACGGATACCGGTCCGATTATTTTGCAGAAGGCAGTAGAAGTGCAGAACGGAGACACACCGGAAGTGCTTCAGAGACGGGTAATGGAACAGGCAGAGTGGAAGATCCTTCCGAGAGCGATCGATCTGATCGCCCACGGCAAGGTTAGTGTGACAGACGGCAAAGCCATTGTGTCAGAGGATTAGATGACACAGAAGGAGTAGATAGAATGAAAGTACTGGTAGTCGGAAGCGGCGGAAGAGAACATGCGATCTGCTATTGCGTCGCTAAGAGTGAAAAGGCAGATAAGATATATTGTGCACCGGGTAATGCGGGCATTTCTGCACTGGCAGAATGTGTGCCGATCGGCGCAATGGAATTTGATAAGCTGGTGGCATTTGCCAAAGAGCAGCAGATTGATCTGGTGATCGTAGGTATGGATGATCCACTGGTAGGCGGTCTGGTAGATGAGCTGGAGGCAGCAGGCATCCGCACATTCGGACCACGCAAGAATGCAGCGATCCTGGAAGGCTCCAAAGCATTTTCTAAGGATCTGATGAAGAAATACAATATTCCTACTGCAGCGTATGAGAATTTTACCGATCCGGACAAAGCACTCGCATATCTGGAGACAGCGAAGTTCCCGATCGTATTAAAAGCGGATGGACTTGCACTGGGTAAAGGTGTACTGATCTGTCAGAATCTGGAAGAGGCAAAAGAAGGCGTGAAGACGATCATGCTGGATAAGAAATTCGGCACGGCCGGTAATGAGATGGTCATCGAAGAATTTATGACCGGACGTGAAGTATCTGTACTGTCATTTGTAGATGGCAATACGATCAAGACCATGACTTCCGCACAGGATCACAAGCGCGCAGGAGATGGGGATACAGGACTGAACACAGGTGGAATGGGAACATTTTCTCCGAGTCCGTTCTATACAAAAGAAGTAGAAGCATTCTGCGAAAAATATATTTATCAGGCAACCGTAGATGCGATGAAAGCAGAAGGCAGACCATTCAAGGGAGTTATCTTCTTCGGTCTGATGTTGACAGAGGATGGTCCGAAGGTGCTGGAATACAATGCAAGATTCGGAGATCCGGAGGCACAGGTTGTACTTCCGAGAATGAAGAATGATATCATCGAAGTAATGGAAGCATGTATCGATGGAACACTGGATCAGGTAGATCTGCAGTTCGAGGACAATGCGGCTGTCTGCGTGGTACTGGCGAGCGAAGGCTATCCGGTATCTTACGAGAAAGGCATTCCGATCAGCGGACTGGAAGAATTTGACAGGCATGAGGGCTATTACTGTTTCCATGCAGGAACAAAATTCGACGGAGACCAGCTTGTGACTAACGGTGGACGCGTGCTTGGCGTGACTGCTAAGGGAAAAGATCTGAAAGAAGCCAGAGCCAATGCCTATGCGGCAACCGAGTGGGTACAGTTTGCCAACAAATATATGCGTCACGATATCGGTAAGGCGATTGATGAAGCATAAAGCTATATCAGATGGGAGTTAATCTCCCAGCTGATATAGCCTCCGGCAGGATTGCAGAGGTGCGCAGTTGAAGTATGTCATGCAATTGCATGACGCGCACCTCGCAGCAAGAATGCCGAGGCATTCTTGAATAGAGCTATAAATATTAATAAAAGTAACTGTATGGTTACGGATGATAAAGAGCAGCCTGTGGAGAGCCACAGGCTGTTTGAGTTAGGAGAGTACGTAAGAATGAAGACCAATGATCTGACACAGGGAAGTATCGGGAAAGGATTTGTGCTGTTTGCGATACCGCTATTTCTGGGAAGCCTGTTTCAACAATTGTATAACACGGTAGATATGCTTTTTGTGGGAAATGTGCTTGGCAAGAACGCGGCGGCAGCTGTAGGCGCGAGCAGTATTCTGGTGACCTGTCTGATCAATCTGTTTACCGGAGTGGCAGTAGGAGCCGGGATCGTAATCTCGCAGCTCTTTGGCGCGAAAAAAGAAAAAGATATGAAAGAATCCGTATGGATTGCAGTCCTGGCGGGAGCTGTGGGAGGACTAATCCTTACGGTGATCGGTGTGACCTGTTCCCAAGCAGTATTAGTCAGGCTTCACACGCCAGCTAATATCATTCCGGATGCGGTTCTCTATGTGAGGATTTATTTTCTGGCGGCAATCCCGATGGTGCTTTACAACATGTGTTCCGGTATCCTGCGGGCACAGGGAGATTCCAGGACTCCATTTCATGCACTGGCAGCAGGAGGCGTGCTGAATGTGATTACGGACGCTGTGTTCCTGATATTGCTGGACTGGGGAGTTGCCGGAGTCGCAGTGGCTACGTTATTTTCCCAGAGCATGACAGCAGTATTTCTGTTGATCCATATGCTTCATCATCGCATATTGACTCGTCAGCGTCTGCGGTGGGATCTGCTGGGCAAAATTATCTGTGTGGGAGTTCCGGTAGGGATCCAGTCGATGATCCTCACGCTTTCTAATGTAGTGGTACAATATCATATCAACGGATTTGGGGAAAATGTGATCGCTGCATTTGCAGTATATTTCAAGGCAGAGAATCTGCTGTGCCTGCCAATCATTGCATTCGGTCAGGCGATGGTCACATTTACCGGACAGAATTATGGCGCGGGTAAATATGAGCGCATCCAAAGAGGTATTTTAGTGTGCAATGGAATCGCGGCAGCAGTGCTGGTGGTGTTATCCTGGTCAGCATTAGCAGCAGGTAACTGGATCCTCAGTGCATTCTGTCCGGATCAGCAGGTTGTAGCAGAAGGAATGAGGATCATTAGCGTGACATTTCCGGTGTATTTTGTCTACAGTCTGTTTGAAGTGACCGGAGGTGTGGTGCGTGGAATCGGCAAGTCGGTGCCATCTATGGTCATTGTCATTGTGAACTTATGTGTAATCCGTATTCTCATGCTGGAGATCAGTGACCGGGTATTCCACAGTGTGCAGGCGGTGGCAGCGGTTTATCCTCTGACGTGGCTGATGGCAACATTGTCATTTGTAGGATATTATCTGTATGTCCGGAAACAGATGTTGCAATGAAATAATGCCTGTGCTACTATGGGTATAACAAAATTGTAACAAAGGAAGCGATAAGACGATGATTATTGAAATTGACTTCAATAGTGATGAAGCAATCTACATACAGCTCAGGAATCAGATCATTATGGGAATCGCCACATCTGAGATACAGGAGGGTGAATCTCTTCCATCGGTGCGTCAGCTTGCAGAGACGGTGGGCATTAATATGCACACGGTCAACAAAGCCTATACGGTACTGAAGCAGGAGGGATATATTCAGCTTGACAGAAGGAAGGGAGCTGTGATCTCTCTTGATGTGAATAAGATCGAGGCGGTGGAGAAGATGAGAGCACAGCTTCGAATCCTGTTGGCGAGAGGACTCTGCAAGGATATCAGCAGAGTAGAAGTACACGAGATGGTGGATGAGATCTATGACGAGATGATAGGAGGATAATACAGAATGAATTATACAACACAGGCACAGGAAGTGCTGAAGCTTGCAGCTGAGTCGGCGAAGCTGATGCAGCATCCTTATGTCGGCACGGAGCATCTGCTGATCGGACTCAGCAAGATCTATTCCGGCGTAGCCGGTCAGGTGCTGGATATGAATGGAGTCAAAGAGGAAGACATGCTGAAGATCATGAATGAACTGGTGACTCCGCCGGAAGATATGGAGATATCCGGCAAGCCGATGGAGAGCCCGAGACTGCAGTTTATCTTAGAAGAAGCAGCAGGAGAAGCGCAGCATCTGAAAGCAAAAGAAGTGGGAACCGAGCATTTGCTCCTTGCTGTTTTAAATGATGCTGACTGCGTGGCATCCCGGATTCTGCAGACGTTAAATGTGAATATGCAGAAGCTGTATCAGGATATTATGCTGGCAGTGGGCGCAGATATTAATGAATATATGTCAGACCTTCAGGGTGAGGGAAGAAAGAAAGGTGTGCTGGAGCAGTTTGGTACAGATCTTACAGAACAGGCCGCAGAGGGAAAGTTAGATCCTGTGATTGGGAGAGAACAGGAGATTGGCAGACTGATGCAGATCCTCAGCAGAAGAACCAAGAACAATCCGTGCCTCGTAGGGGAGCCGGGTGTCGGCAAGACTGCAGTGATCGAAGGACTGGCACAGCGCATTTCCGGTGGACTGGTGCCGGAAGGCATGAAAGAGAAGAAGATATTTACCATGGATCTTGCCAGCATGATCGCCGGTTCCAAGTATCGTGGTGAATTTGAAGAACGTATGAAGAAGCTGATTCAGGAAGTGAAGGCAGCAGGTAATGTGATTCTGTTCCTGGATGAGGTGCATACCATTATCGGGGCCGGAGGTGCTGAGGGAGCCATGGATGCGTCCAATATCCTGAAGCCGTCGCTGGCAAGAAGTGAGATTCAGCTGATCGGTGCTACAACCATTGGTGAGTATCGCAAATATATCGAAAAAGACGCAGCGCTGGAACGGAGATTCCAGCCGGTTACGGTGGAGGAACCAACCAAGGAGCAGTGCCTGGAGATTCTGGAAGGTTTAAAGAGTCGTTATGAGAATCATCATCATGTGACGGTAGAGCAGGAAGCATTGGAAAGTGCGGTCGCATTATCTGTGCGATATGTGAATGACCGTTTCCTGCCGGATAAGGCAATCGATGTGTTGGATGAGGCATGCTCAAAGGTAAGCCTCCGTGGATTCAAAGTGCCGGACAGTATCGAAGAACTGGAGCAGGTGATTGATAATCTGAAGGTCCAGAAAGAAGAAGCAATCCGGGAAGGCAATATGACAGAGGCGTCGACTCTCCACAAAGAACAGATTGCAGCAGAAAAGAAATTAGATCAGGCGCGTAACCGCTTTCAGAAAAAGAACAAAGACCGTCAGGTCACAGTTACCGAAGAAGATATCGCTGCTGTTGTATCAGAGTGGACGAAGATTCCGGTGCAGAAGCTTGCAGAATCAGAGAGCGAGCGTCTGCGCAAGCTGGAAAAGACACTGCACAAACGCGTGATCGGTCAGGACGAAGCCGTTACAGCAGTTGCAAAGGCAGTAAGACGAGGCAGAGTCGGATTAAAAGATCCAAACAGACCGATCGGATCTTTCCTGTTCCTGGGTCCTACCGGGGTTGGTAAGACAGAGCTGTCAAAAGCGCTGGCGGAGGCATTGTTTGGTGATGAAAATGCCATGATCCGGGTAGATATGTCTGAATACATGGAGAAGCACAGCGTGTCGAAAATGATCGGTTCGCCTCCGGGATACGTGGGCCACGATGATGGCGGACAGTTATCTGAGCAGGTGAGAAGACATCCGTATTCAGTAGTCCTGTTTGATGAGATTGAGAAAGCGCATCCGGATGTATTTAACATTCTGTTACAGGTATTGGATGATGGTCATATTACCGATTCCCAGGGAAGAAAAGTAGATTTCCGCAATACGGTTATCATTATGACCTCCAATGCCGGAGCACAGGCAATCATTGACCCGAAGCGTCTTGGATTCGTGACCAAAGAAGACAAAGGTGCGGACTACAAGCGTATGAAGTCTAACGTGATGAATGAGATCAAGCTGGTATTCCGTCCGGAATTTCTGAACCGAATCGATGAGATCATCGTATTCCATTCACTGGGATCAGATGAGATGAAGAAGATTACAGGACTCATGTGCAAAGAAATAACGAAGCGCGCTAAAGAGCAGCTTAATATCACGTTGACCATCCGTGATTCTGTGAAGAAGCACATCGTAGAGACCGGAACCAACCAGAAATACGGCGCCCGCCCGCTCCGCCGTGCGATCCAGAATCAGTTAGAAGATGCACTCGCAGATGCGATCCTGTCCGGAGAGATTAAATCCGGCGATCATGTAGAAGCGGGACTTCATAAAAAAGAAATAAAATTCTTTGTAAAAGTTGAAGCGTAACGGGGAACGATGTGGTACAATGAGCGTATAGCGACGAACGCGCTAGATGAACAGAAATTCCAGGAGGATAAAACTATGGCAGTAGTAAAAGAACTGTTGAGAGCAGAAAATGACGGAACACTTAGCTTTGGAGATTACACATTGGGATCCAAGACCAAACTGGATGGATTCGAATTTCAGGGCGATATATATAAAGTAAAGACCTTTAACGAGATCACGAAGCTTGAAAAGAACGGCATGTTCGTATACGAATCCGTGCCGGGAACAGCGGTAGAGAACTTCAAAGCATCTGCAGATGAAGTAGTATTCAATGTATCTGCTGATAAAGATATTCAGGTAACACTGGAGCTTGAAGCTGATACAGAGTATGTGATCTACATGGACGATGTCAATATTGGAACCATGAAGACGAACCTGAGTGGTAAGATCAGCGTGAGTGCTGAGATGGATCCGAACAGAACCGTAGAAATCAAGGTTAAAAAGAAATAAGTAAAATATGTAAGAGATTGCGAGGGGCAGCAGATTGCGGCCCCTCGTTGCATCATAGTTGGGGACTTGTGAGTTCAACAGCATAATGTTAATGGGAGGTAACCGGGTGGCGAAAGCGAAAAAGAGTATATATTTCTGCCAGAACTGCGGACATGAAGAAAGCAAATGGCTTGGGCAGTGTCCGATGTGCAGGGAATGGAATACATTTGTAGAGGAAAAGGTGACGGTATCAAAGGGTACGGCTGCAAAGAATACAGTGCGTGAAGCAGAGGTTGTGACATTATCCAGCGTGTCTACCGATCAGGAAGACCGGATGCAGACGGAGATTGAGGAATTAGACCGTGTATTGGGTGGTGGAGTCGTACCGGGATCACTGGTGTTGGTTGGTGGAGATCCGGGAATCGGTAAGTCAACCTTGCTGTTGCAGGTGTGTAAGCGGTTATCAGATCAGGGACGAAAGGTGCTTTACATTTCCGGTGAGGAGTCATTAAAGCAGATTAAACTGAGAGCGAATCGGATGGGGACATTCAGTGACCATCTGCTGTTGTTGTGTGAGACGAATCTGGAAACAATTCGCCAGGTGATCGAGAGAGAGCATCCGGCGGTGGCAGTGATTGACTCGATTCAGACCATGTACAGTGAGGAAGTGACAGCGGCACCGGGAAGTGTGTCGCAGGTGCGAGAGGCGACTAATACGCTGATGCAGATTGCAAAGGGATTAAATATTACCATATTTATTGTAGGTCATGTGACCAAGGAAGGTACCGTGGCAGGGCCGAGAGTGTTGGAGCATATGGTAGATACCGTGCTGTATTTTGAAGGAGACCGTCATGCGTCATATCGTATTCTGAGAGGCGTGAAGAACCGTTTTGGATCCACCAATGAGATCGGTGTGTTTGAAATGAGGGAGACCGGACTGGAGGAAGTGCCGAATCCGTCGGAATATATGTTGAACGGTCGCCCGGAGGATGCATCCGGATCAGTCGTGGCATGCTCAATGGAAGGAACACGCCCGATTCTGATGGAGATTCAGGCACTGGTGTGTCGGAGTAATTTTGGTATGCCAAGGCGTACAGCAGCAGGTACAGATTATAATAGAGTGAACCTGCTGATGGCAGTGCTGGAAAAGCGAGTGGGACTTCCGCTTTCGAATTACGATGCATATATCAATATTGCGGGTGGTATCCGCATGAATGAGCCTGCGATCGATCTGGGAATTGTCATGGCGATCGTGTCCAGCTACAAGAACCAGTCGATCTCGCCGGGAACGATCGTATTCGGTGAAGTGGGACTGAGCGGCGAAGTGCGTGCGGTGAGTATGCCGGAACAGCGTGTGGCAGAAGCAAGAAAGCTTGGATTTAAAACATGTATTATGCCGCAGGTGTCCAAAGATATGCTGAAAAAGATCGAAGGAATTGAAGTCATTGGTGTAAAATCGGTAAATCAGGCAATGAATCTGATTTAAATTGGGAAGTGGAAAAATAAATCAGTGTGGTAATGTAGGAAATAGCTTACAAATAATGATTGCGTAATTGGAATATCAATTACGCAATTTTTTTGCGCAAGTCGTTAAAAAAATATTTTGCATTGCGAATTTTATTCGGAGTGTCTGAAGCTTTATGTTTGATAGACTAGGTTAAGGATAGCGTGGACTTGTAATTTTGGTTTGCGTTTTTAGAGAGAACAGATTTTATTAAATTGAAGGAAGGTTAGTGTGATGAGTAAGACATTAAAGCTTGCAGATTATCTTGGAAAACCATTTGATTGTTCATGTGGAAGAACACATTCTACTACACTGGAAGGTGTAACAGTTAGCGCAGGAGCTATGAAGGCACTGCCAGAATATGTAGAGAAATACGGATTTAAGAATTTATACATCGCATGTGATGAGATTACATACGGTATTGCGGGAGAGAAAGTAATGAACATCCTGAAAGATGCCGGAATCAAAGCAAAAGCACATGTATTCAAGGGAAAGAGATTTATCCCGGACGAGAAAGCACTGGGAGAACTTATGATTGATGCAGACAGAGATTGTGATCTGGTTGTAGCAGTAGGAACAGGTTCTATCAACGATATGTGCCGTTTCTTCAGCTTCCAGATGGGAGTTCCTTATGCAATCGTTGCAACAGCAGCACCGATGGATGGATTTGCTTCTTCAGGAGCAGCTCTGATCATCAACAGCATGAAGACAACAATCCCGGCTCAGACACCGCTGTTTATTATCGGAGATACAGATATTCTTTGTGGAGCACCTGCAAGAATGGTATCTGCAGGACTTGGAGATCTGCTTGGTAAATTCACATGTCTGAATGACTGGAGAATCTCTAAGGTAGTTAATGATGAGTACTACTGTGATGAAATTGTAAATCTGGTAACGGATTGTATTGAAAATGTATTAGCTGACGCTGATAACGTAGCATCAAGAGATCCGAAGGTAATCGGAGACATTATGGAAGGACTTGTACTTACTGGTGTAGCAATGAGCTTTATCGGTAACTCTCGTCCGGCAGCGGGATGCGAGCATCATATGTGTCATTTCTGGGAGACACTGGAACTTCAGGAAGGCAAGATCCCGGTACTTCACGGTACAAAGGTAGCTGTAGGTACAGTTATGATCCTGAAGATGACAGAGTTCCTGCGTGAGAACAGACCAGACTTCGATGCAGCACGTGAAAAAGCAAAAGCTTACGATCAGGCAGCATGGGAAGCTAAGATCAATGAAGTATACGGTGCATCTGCAAGCTCTATCATTGCACTGGAGCATGAATCTCAGAAGAATGAGGTGAATGGCAGACTGAAACGTATCGATGCAATCGAAGCTCACTGGGATGAGATCGTTAAACTGATGGATGACAACATGCCAACAGCAGCTCGTATGATCGAGATCCTGAAGAGTCTGGATGCTCCATACCTTCCATCACAGATTGGATTTGATGATGACCGTCTGTACAATGCAATGCTTTACGCAAAAGAGACTCGCGCACGTTACACAATGCTGTCTATGATGGCTGACCTTGGTGTAACAGAGGATCTTGCTAAGAAGGTAGTAGCATTCGTAAATGAGGAAGCTTAATTTACTTATTTATAGTATCCTAATATGCGACCGTTCAGAGACAAGCAGATTTACAGGAAAAGGCAAATTGTGCTTGCACAAATGAGACTTTTTCCTGTAAAATCTATTTGGCGGATACGCTACACCTTCAAAGTGCTGTATAGCAATTTGAAGGTTGCTCTGAAGGGAAGCAAAAAAAGACATTGTTTTGTGGATGGACAATCATCCTTGAAACACTGTCTTTTTCTTTATCATAATTTATGCATTTTCAATATTTCTTATAAGCTGGTAATAAGCTTCGTCCAATGTCAGTCCTTGTTTCATCAGACCAAATAATCCGCTGCCGACAATGTAGGATTCCACACCGACCTGCTTTAATTCCGTGAAATGTTTTTCGTTACACTGTCCATCAGCTTCTACGATGTAATGATAGCCTTTTTCTTTTCTTAATTCCTTCAGCTTACGAACGGTATCAAGAGCTTCCGGGACGAAGATACCTCCAGAAAATCCCGGATCGACCATCATGACGGTGATCTTGTCCAGATGTGAAATGTAAGGATAGATCATTTCAATCGGAGCGCCCGGTACCAGGACTACGCCAAGCTTGCGCCCGTGTTTGTGCAGGTAGTGCGCTGTGCGGAATGCTTCATTCATGAGCATTTCCGAATGGAAGGACAGATAAGTGCTTCCGGCTTCGATCATATCATCCAGATAATAGAATGGATCGGTTAACATTACGTGAATATCGAGGGCAGCGTTTGTAATCTTGCGCATGGCCGCGATAAATGGCAGCGTGATGGAAAAATTCTTGAGATACACGCCATCGATAAAGTCTACATGATACATCGATACGTGTTTGTTAAGTGTCTTAATCTGCTCGCCAAGGTTCATAAGATCCATACACATGACGGAGGGACTGATAATGTAATCCATAATGAATCTCCTTATTAATGTCTATTCGTTGAAGTCATCGGAGTTAAAATCCATAGAAGCTTTTTTCTGTAATTCGATCTCTTTTTTGTCAGAGAATTCTTTGGCTTTTTTCTTACGCTGCTGATTTAGACGTTGTTGTTTGAAAAAGCTGGCATTTAAGATATTTCCGCGAGCGTCTAACTTTAATGAAGTAAGATCGTCTCCGTTAATTCTTGCAACGTGCGGAGAGAGGTTGGCACCTACGTCAGGATCTACGCTCATGGCGAAGGCTTCCTTTCTGGTACGGAAAGTTACTTTGTACTGCATGATCATGCTGGTCTCTTCGCAATTCTCCAGATCACGGATATTCATGCAGATGTCGCGTTTGATACCCGGAATTCCGCATGCAGCGATGACTCGTTGATCGGTAATTACAACGATTCCCGGGAATTTATCACGGCGTGTATAAATATTGGCAATGGCTGCTGCTTCAGGTTTTTCACCTGGAAGCAGCAAAGTCTCAGCGTAATTAACAGAGGCTTTATTAATCAAGCCAGCCTTTTTTTTCTGTGTTTGGGCTAATGCCTCTTTTACTGTCATGTAATGACCTCCTGTTTATTTTTGAAAACTTCCGGCTATTGCTTCTTTCAGAAGCGCAATAAAATGTTCATAGCTCGGATCCGGAAGCAGACGTTCCACGAAGTGCTTGTCTGAAAATACTTTGGCCAGATAGTTCCACAACTGAAAAGCCTTGGAACTGTTCTTGCCGACACAGACCAACAAAACCAGATTGACCATATTTTTCTGATCATCCCATACAACTGCCTGCGGCAATTCCGTAACAGCTACAAAAGAGTCAGAAGATACAGCAGTCAATGGATGCGGTACGGCAATACCATTGCCCCAGTAGGTACTACGCATATTTTCACGCTGGAAGACTGCATCTTTGAATTCAGCTCCGTCCAGTTCGAAGTATTCACTGGATTTCTGACACATGTTTTCAACGATTTTTTCACGTTTTTTGCCATCACCGATACTGTACAGATCTTTGTAGAATATTGAGGTAATATCTTCAATGCTCTGGAAACCATCAATTGCAAGCTTCAGGTTTAGATAATCCTGCTGTCCTGGGAAAGGATCCACATAAAAGGCAAGTCCGGCATCGTAATAATGATTGCGTTCCGTTGTGAGAAAAATGTCATAATCATCCATATCTTTATCTTCAATCTGTTCTGGTGTCTTGAATGTAAGCTCTGAAGTAATATCAGAGAACCAGTTCAAAAGTGTTTGCTTCAGTAGGATATTTTCACTTTGGCGCATGGAAGATATTACTAGCACTTTCTTGTTTTCGCCTTCTTGATGCTGGTTTGCAAGAGCTGTGTACAGATGAATTGCAAGGAAAGCAATCTCATCATCCGTCACTTTTTTATGAAATACTTTCTGCAAATGCGAAGCAAAGTAAATACCAAGATCATATCCCTGCGGGAATGTCTGTTTGATATAATCTACCAGATGGTTCTTTAACTGCATGTTGTATTTGATACGTACAATCAGTGACGCAGTATGTAATGACAATGCAATACGAAGATTCAGATTGTCAGTAAGATCAATATTATACTGGTCACGAATTTCTTCTAATGCATCCAGAATCAACTTATCTACATCGGAAGAAATGACATCGGAAGAATTGAAGCTTCCTTGCCCCTTCATATATAAAGCAAAGTAATTAATCTCAGTCTCAGGAATGCGAAGGAAGAATTCTTTACCTATCCGGCTGAAGATTTCTTTGGAAATCGTATATTCCGGCTCCAGATTCTCGGCAATCTCCATATCGGATGGTTCAATAAAGAACCAGTCCTGCATACGTTCTAATGCGACATACAACTGAATAATCGCATTATTTAATGATGCTTCTGTAATTGGATGCTTGAACGAGACGAATGTTTCTACAAGTATATTTTTTATCTTTTCGATAGAAGAATTACTACCTTGTTCAGATAAAGCAGCAACGGTATTTGTGATAATCAGATTCTGATCCATCAGACAAAGGCGTTTGTTAATTTCGCTTCCATCAATAATTACTTTATTAGAACTGCGTAATAATTCCAGATTATATCTGGCAACTACTTCGGACACGCCTTTCAGGTCATTTAACAAAGTAGAACGAGATACAAATACAGCAGATTCCAGATCATAAAGTGAAATGGCACGATGTTCCTTTAATAACAGATGTAAGATCTGATTGACTCTTCCGTTTGGATAGTTCAATGTTGCAGAACTGAACTGTTGATAATAAGAGTCTTTTAATGCAGAGAAAAGAGAAGAATCCTGAATTAAGATTCTACAGCCTTTTCGCGTAGTAGACTCGAATATTACGCAATTTGTTGATTCGAGCTCAGTTTTGATTTGCCGTATATCATTTTGGATTGTGCGCAGACTACACTGATGTTTACTGGAAAAGTAGGAAGCAGTCATATAAACTTCCGGTTTTTCAAATAATTCTAGTAAAATTTCTAATTGTCGTTGGTTTAATAGCAATATTATACACCTCTCAATAGTTAAACCCAAAGTCAAATAAATGGAATAATACAAACCACAGCTTAATATATAATAATACATATTACAGCTTATCATTAATAATATAAAGAATTATCCGAAGATATTACGAGTATTTGGCGATAACGCGAAAAAAAGTAATAGAGTAATTGCGTAAATCTATAATTCAGTAATTACTCTATTACAGTGTGGTTGTTATGAGTGAAATTGTGGAAACTGTCAGATGCATATCTGAGGGACTTGCAATTATTGTGCGAAATGACTGAAGAGGGCATTTCGCATATTGCGTAATTATGGCGAAATATATTAAGTCCGAGTCTCTTGAGAAAGATGTTATTATTGATAACAGCATAAGCCACGTTGCATATGACGACAAAGATTGTGCGTCATAACAGGTACGCTGGTTCTCTCTAAACCGTAAGCACGAGCTGGCTTGTGATGAGTAAATAGACAGATAGATAGAGAAAGGATGAATTACACAATGGCTGATTCAAAAATTCGTGTAGTACTGGTTTCTCATGGAGAACAGTCAAAAGGAATGTTGAACACGGTACAGATGCTTCTTGGGGAGCAGACAAATATTGCTGCATATTCTTTATATCCAGAGCAGACAATTGATGATCTGACAAAGGTATTAAGAGAGGAAATTGAGAAATACGGAGCGGAAAATATTATTTTCCTGACAGAGTTGAAACATGGCTCTCCGTTCAATGCAGTCGTATCGCTCACAAGAGACTACGACGTTTATCATGTGACTGGAACCAATCTGGCAATGCTGATGACAATCGTGCTGGAACGTGATTTCGAGGGAGCAACCTGTGAGGGACTGTGTGAAGCGGCAATCAACGCAGCTGCAGACAGCTACGTGGATGTTAGAAAAATGTTAATGGATTCTGATGATGACGAGGAGGACGAATAAGATGGCAGAGATGAGAAATGTCGTATTGGCCCGTGTTGATGACCGTCTGATCCACGGAGAAGTGGTAACAGCATGGACACCAACTTTCAAAGCAAACAAAATCATTATTATTGATGATGAAGTTGCAAAGGATACTTTTAATGTACGTGTAGTAAAGGCACTGGCTCCGGCTGGTACAAAAGTAATCGTATACAATGTAGAAAAGGCAGCTGAGAAACTGATGGTTCAGGGTGTGCCTGGAGAGAGACTTCTGCTTTTAGCAAAGACTCCGACTACATACAATCGTCTGATCAAAGCGGGAGTTCCGTTGAAAGAGGTTAACCTCGGAGGAGCTGGTATCCGTGGAGAGAGACAGCCATTCATTAATAACGTAGCATTAAATCCTGAAGAAGTTCTGGCGTGTGAGGAAATGCAGAAAGCTGGCGTTAATGTATATTACCAGCTCGTTCCGGAACAGTCAGTCGTCAAGATTGATGATGCGTTAAAAAAAGCTAAAGATAACTTTGGCTTATAAAAAACTCAATAACTAAAAAGGAGAGATGAAAAATGAGTTTAGGTGTAGCGATTCTTTGTGGAATCATTTATTGGCTCGCTGAAGCAAACCTTCCATTCGTTGGACTTTGGACACTCCAGAGACCACTGGTTTGTGGATTTCTTACAGGATGTTTGCTGGGACAGCCTGTAACAGGTGCGGTTGTAGGTGCAACAATCAACCTGGTATACCTCGGATTTATTTCCGCTGGTGGATCAATGCCTGCAGATATGGCATTGGCAGGTGTACTTGGTGTTGCATACGCAATCACTGGTAACCTTGATGCAGATACAGCTCTTGCAATCGCAGTTCCGATTGGTCTGCTGGGAACAATCGTATGGTATCTGCGTATGACAATTGACTCTGTATTCGTACATATGGGAGATAAATGGGTTGCAGAAGGTAAGTTCAATAACCTGTACCTGTCAAACGTAATCCTGCCACAGATCTTCTCTGCAATTATCTGTGTAACTCCTTGTACACTGGCTGCATACTTTGGCGCTGACTACATTCAGTCATTCATCGATATGTGTGCTGGTAAGCCACTGCAGATCTTCCAGGTAATCGGTGGATTAATGCCTGCACTTGGTATTGCAATCACACTGCAGTACATCTTCAAAGGCGAGGCTCGTATCTTCCTGTTCTTAGGATTTATGATTGCAACAGTTTCTGGAATGACACTGATCGAGCAGGGTATTGTAGGTCTGATCATGGCTATCATCTACATTCAGCTTGCAGGTGGAAAGACAGCAGTAGCTGCTACAGCTGGAGCACCAGCTGATGGAGCATACGACCCGGATTATGATCCGGATGAAGACTAAGAGGAGGTAGAGCGAAATGGCAAAGAAAGAATGGAAACAGAGATTGATTCCTAAGAAAGCCCTGTTTAGAGCCTCCTTAATCTGGGAGACCTGGGTTCAGACATGTTACAACTATGAGCGTATGATGGGTATGGCTTGTGCCCACACATTCCTTCCGGTAGTAAAATACTTATACCCGGATAACAAAGAAAAACAGATTGATGTAATGACTCGTGAGATGGAGTTCTTCAACGTACATCCGGAGTTTGGTTCATGTATCCTTGGTCTGGCTATTTCTCTTGAAGAGGAAAAAGCTATGGGCAACGATATTCCGAATGAATTCATTACAAATATCAAGACTTCCCTGATGGGACCTCTTGCTGGTGTTGGTGATACTATTTGGCAGGGAGTTTTGATCCCGATTCTGCTGGCTCTGTGTATTGATATTACACGTTCCGGTGATGGAAACATCTGGGGAGCAATTATTTACGCAGTACTGATGTTCTTCATTACATATATTTTCTCATATCTTAACTTTATGTTTGGATATAATGCCGGTAGTGAGGCTATCATGGACTTCCTAGAAAAAGGAATTCTGAACAAGCTTCTGAAAGCAGCTTCTATCATGGGTTGTATGGTAATGGGTGGTCTGATTGTTAACTATGTAAAAGTTAAATGTGGTATCACGATTTCTACATCAGGATCAGATTTCTCACTGCAGGAGAGCCTGTTTGACGCAGTACTTCCTAACATTCTTCCACTGGCAGCAACCATGGGTATCTATGGTCTGATGCAGAAGAAATGGACATCTATCAAGATTATTCTGTTAATCGTAGTAGTTGGTGTTGTATGTGGATTCTTCAACATTCTGGTTGCTTAATTGTAACAACGGTTTAAAGAATCAAAAGATATGAATCGAGTAGGAGCAATCCTACTCGATTTTTATCGTTATATCATGTATAATATGGTGATACTAGTGGAGTGCAAAGCACAAAACAATCCGAAGGAATTCTATAATACGTATTGATTACAGGACTCAATAGTATAAAATGGGAATTACCTCGTTAGAAATGTCAGGAGAGAATTATGGCTGGAAATTGTGATATCTGTGGAGAGAAACTTGGATTTAGAAAATTCCATTGTCAGGATGGTGTAGTATGTAAGAAGTGCTACGCTGTAGTAAGTAATGGATTTACAGAGACCATTACAAAGAAAACACTTGCTGAACTGAAAAAAACATATGAGGCAAATGCGGTTCCGATTGATCTGGGCGAAGATGGTTTTGTAGTTACCCGTAAAATACAGTCGCTGTTACTGATCGATGAGCAGAATAAGAAGTTTTGTATTTCTGGAAATCCGACAGTTTCAAAAGAATACAGCAGACCGGAAATCTATCATTATGAAGATCTGATGGGATATATGCTGATTTGTGAGCCTGAGCTTACACCGGAAGAACTGGTACATCTGAAAGAAGATAAAAAGACGGTTAAGGTTATCAAAAAGCTGAAAGTACGCATGAAGATCAAAGGCGTAGGTATCAAGGATCTGGTGGTACTTGCCAGTCCGGTAAGATCATCAACATATGCATTCCGTAAGTCTTATCAGGTGGCGATGGATATATTGAAAGAATTGAATGCAATTAAAGAAGCATAAAGAATAAAAATGTGCTGTTATACTTGTGATTGTTTGAAATTATGAGAATAACAGCACATTTTTATTTTAACTATTTTACTGGTACACGGTCAGCAGAAAGCCATTCCTGAATCATCTGGACACTGACATTCAGAGCCAGGGAAATCTGTTCCAGAGCCATTCCCATATGCTGCAGATTTTTTGCGGTTTCTTTTTGAGTATGCAGGATACCGCGTTTTTCACCTTGAGCTTCTCCAATCAGGATACCGCGTTTTTCACCTTGAGCTTCCCCAATTAGAATGCCACGTTTTTCACCTTCATTTCTTTCTTCTGCAATCAGTTCGTTTAACTTATCGCACATAGTATCAACTCCTTCTTGTGTTTCTTTCAGTTCTTTTACTCTTCGAGCGAGAATCTTGCTATACATATCTTGTGAATTGGGGCAATGCAGGTCATGCATAAGTCTGCCGAGGGCAGTATCATCCTGGGCAGATGAATTAACATAGATGATATGTAGTTGGTCAGGGCAAGACTGCCCGGTTTCTACGAATGTTCGGTTAATGTGACAGATTGGTAGATTGAATCCAAGGGTATCATTTGTCGTAATGAAAATGATATAGGTATCAGG
>NZ_QUDV01000013.1 GCF_003477705.1 Dorea sp. AF36-15AT | reverse complement strand
GTCAGATATGTACCTTGAAAACCGCATACAAGAAATATGATAAGATTTTTAAATATCTTAATCAAGACATCCGAGGTAATTGTTATAAACAGAGTAATGTAGTAATGATTACACACTTGAGAAAACAAGTAAAAACAAACCTAGAACCAACGCATGTAACGCTATACATGTGTGGATGTTGGAACAACCCGTTTCCAATATCTAGTTGGTTATGCTAATAAGAGCGCAGGGTGGATGCCTTGGCACTAAGAGCCGATGAAAGACGTGATAAGCTGCGAAAAGCTTCGGGGAGGAGCAAATATCCAATGATCCGGAGATATCTGAATGGGGAAACCCACTTGAGCAAACCTCAAGTATCCATACGCCAATCCATAACGTATGGAGGGGAACCCGGTGAACTGAAACATCTAAGTAGCCGGAGGAAGAGAAAACAACATGTGATTCTGGAAGTAGCGGCGAGCGAAACCGGAAGAGCCCAAACCAGCGTGCGTGCATGCTGGGGTTCGGACCGCATAATTGATTGATGAGTCTAGCAGAATGGTTTTGGGAAAGCCAGCCAGAGAGGGTGAAAGCCCCGTAAGCAAAAGGCGAGTCAGCATGGCGGTATCCAGAGTAGATCGAGACACGAGAAACCTTGATTGAATGAGCGGGGACCACCCCGTAAGGCTAAATACTCCTTAGTGACCGATAGCGCATAGTACTGTGAAGGAAAGGTGAAAAGGACCCCGGGAGGGGAGTGAAAAAGAACCTGAAACCCTGTGTTTACAAGCTGTGGAACATCCATATGAGATGAACCGCGTACTTTTTGTAGAACGGTCCGGCGAGTTACGCTGGCTGGCGAGGTTAAGTTCTGAAGGAACGGAGCCGAAGGGAAACCAAGTCTTAATAGGGCGAGTAGTCAGTCGGAGTAGACCCGAAACCGGGTGATCTATCCATGTCCAGGTTGAAGTTGCCGTAAAAGGCAATGGAGGACCGAACCCACATCCGTTGAAAAGGGTGGGGATGAGGTGTGGATAGGGGAGAAATTCCAATCGAACCCGGAGATAGCTGGTTCTCCTCGAAATAGCTTTAGGGCTAGCCTCATGAGAGTCTTGCGGAGGTAGAGCACTGAATTTCCTAGGGGGCGTCAAAGCTTACCGAAGAATATCAAACTCCGAATGCCGCGTAGATGATTCATGGGAGTCAGACTGCACGAGATAAGTTGGGTAGTCAAAAGGGAAAGAGCCCAGACCTGCAGCTAAGGTCCCAAAATGTGTGTTAAGTGGAAAAGGATGTGGGATTTCAAAGACAACCAGGATGTTGGCTTAGAAGCAGCCATACATTAAAAGAGTGCGTAATAGCTCACTGGTCGAGAGGTCCTGCGCCGAAAATGTCCGGGGCTGAAACACACTACCGAAGCTCAGGAATCAACGTAGTTGATTGGTAGAGGAGCATTGCATACGGGAAGAAGCAGTACCGGAAGGAGCTGTGGACTGTATGGAAGAGAGAATGCCGGAATGAGTAGCGAGAGGAAGGTGAGAATCCTTCCGGCCGAATATCTAAGGTTTCCAGAGTAAAGCTGATCTGCTCTGGGTAAGTCGGGACCTAAGGCGAGGTCGAAAGACGTAGTCGATGGACAACAGGTTGAAATTCCTGTACTACGGTAATACAGAACTGTGGGGACGCAGTAAGAGAGCACAACCGGGAATGGAAAAACCGGGGCAAGCGAGGTAGGAGTTACGTTGGCAAATCCGCGTAACAATCCGAAGACGTGATGCGTACCGAACTAAGAGTAGGGAAGAGTGTGAGCTAACTGCCAAGAAAAGCCGCTATTGTTGTTACCGTACCCGTACCGTAAACCGACACAGGTGGATGAGGAGAGAATCCTAAGGCCGACGGGAGAAGCATTGTTAAGGAACTCGGCAAAATGACTCCGTAACTTCGGGAGAAGGAGTGCCTGGGAGACCAGGCCGCAGAGAATTGGCCCAAGCAACTGTTTAGCAAAAACACAGGTCTATGCAAAACCGAAAGGTGAGGTATATGGGCTGACGCCTGCCCGGTGCTGGAAGGTTAAGGGGAGAGGTTAGCGCAAGCGAAGCTTTGAACTTAAGCCCCAGTAAACGGCGGCCGTAACTATAACGGTCCTAAGGTAGCGAAATTCCTTGTCGGGTAAGTTCCGACCCGCACGAAAGGCGTAATGATTTGGGCACTGTCTCAACAATGCACCCGGTGAAATTGAAATACCAGTGAAGATGCTGGTTACCTGCGCCAGGACGGAAAGACCCCATGGAGCTTTACTCCAGCTTGATACTGGGATTCGGTATTGCATGTACAGGATAGGTGGGAGACTAGGAAATGGTAACGCCAGTTGCCATGGAGTCGCTGTTGGGATACCACCCTTGTGGTACTGGATTTCTAACCTGCGCCCGTGAACCGGGCGGGGGACAATGTCAGGTGGGGAGTTTGACTGGGGCGGTCGCCTCCGAAAGGGTATCGGAGGCGCTCAAAGGTTCCCTCAGAATGGTTGGAAACCATTCGAAGAGTGCAAAGGCAGAAGGGAGCTTGACTGCGACACCGACGGGTGGAGCAGGTACGAAAGTAGGACTTAGTGATCCGGTGGTATAAAGTGGGATTGCCATCGCTCAACGGATAAAAGCTACCCTGGGGATAACAGGCTTATCACTCCCAAGAGTTCACATCGACGGAGTGGTTTGGCACCTCGATGTCGGCTCATCGCATCCTGGGGCTGAAGTAGGTCCCAAGGGTTGGGCTGTTCGCCCATTAAAGCGGTACGCGAGCTGGGTTCAGAACGTCGTGAGACAGTTCGGTCCCTATCCGGCGTGGGCGTAGGATATTTGAGAGGAGCTGTCCTTAGTACGAGAGGACCGGGATGGACTGGCCGCTGGTGTATCTGTTGTTCTACCAAGAGCATGGCAGAGTAGCCAAGCCGGGAAGGGATAAACGCTGAAGGCATCTAAGCGTGAAGCCCCCCTCAAGATGAGATATCCCAACGTAAGTTGTAAGACCCCTTGAAGACGACGAGGTAGATAGGTCAGAGGTGGAAGTGTGGTAACACATGTAGCTGACTGATACTAATCGGTCGAGGGCATAACCAAGACGGAGATAGGTAAGAAGATGTAGAGTTTCTTGTATGCAGTTTTGAAGGTACATATTAATTGAATATTCCTCGATAGCTCAATGGTAGAGCACACGGCTGTTAACCGTGGGGTTGTTGGTTCGAGCCCAACTCGGGGAGTTATAAACCTGTAGAAGCGTAAGTTTTTACAGGTTTTTTGTATATGAAAAGCTCCGGTCAAATGATGCTTACCACGCATTGGAATGTGTGGATGGGCTTATTAAGACCGGAGCTACAGGTACAAATGTAAATGACGTAGCAGTTGTTCTGATCAAAAGATAAAGAAGAAAAATCGCTGGTCAGTTAAAAGAAATTCACAGCTACATTTTCGATAAAGAATACGACGACACAACAAAGCGCTGCAATCCCCATCATATTCATACCGTGCCAGGCTGCCACTACACCTACAATCAGTGCGAGAATGCCGGCAATCGGAAGCTGTGGTGCGGTAATAATGGCTGGAAATGTCATAACAGCCAGTGTTGCGTATGGTACATAGTAGAGGAAAGAGCGGAGAAATGGATTCTGTATCTTTCCTTTTATTAGTGTGAGCGGAATTACCCGGATCAACGTAGACACCAGTGCCGCTACGAGTATGTATAAATAAATATTGTGTGTCATGGTCTATGCTTCCTCCTGCGTAATATCAGTATCGGCGGGCTCATTTTCTTTAGGTATAGGGAAGAAGAATGCTGCAAGTCCGGATATGATGATTGTGATTACACTTATTTTCATACTGTCAGATACATTGTTCAGCTGCGGAATCTTCGATACGATATAGCTGATCAGGAAACCTGCAATAACGATACCACCAACAACCTTGTCCTTTTTGGAAGGTGGAATGATGATCGCTAAGAACATGCCATACAGTGCTACACTTAGTGCGCTGACAATAGAAACCGGAAGGATATTACCGGCAACAATTCCAAGCGCGGTTCCAACTGACCATGCCGGCAGAGCAATGAATATAGCTCCGTAGGAATACCAGGGATTCAGATTACCTGCACGTGAAATGGAAATGCCAAAGATTTCGTCTGTTATACCGAAGCCTACCATAAAACGGTGAAGCAAAGGTGTGTTGGCGTTGAATTTTTGACTCAGTGCACAGCTCATTAGCAGGTAACGGATATTGGTAATCAGAATGACAAAAGCCATTTCCACATAAGGAGCATTTGCCATGATTACAGTAAATTCTGCGTATTCGCCAGCAGAAGCATGATTAAGAAGACTGGAGAGAAATCCCTGAATCGGACTTAATCCGGCACGTCTGGCAACAATACCAAGTGAAAAAGCTACTGCAAAATATCCAAGAGCAATCGGAATACCATCACGCACACCGTTGAAAAATGCATTTTTATTACGATTCATGATTATGACTCCATTCGATATGTCTTATAGCTGTTTCCATCCAGGTCTTTCCAGGTGAACAGACCGTCTTCCAACATCATGTAGCTGTGTGCACTTCCATTTTTGGGAATGGATACAGAACCAGGATTTAGATAAATGCGTTCGTCAAATTCTTCGGATACAGGTACATGCGTGTGCCCATGGAGCAGAATATCACCTTTTTTCAGCATTGGAGGAGTCTCCATATTATAATGATGACCATGGGTGGCAAAGATCATGTGTCCTTTTTCATATAAAATGCAGTAGTCTGCAAGGATTGGAAAATCCAGAACCATCTGGTCAACTTCGGTATCGCAGTTGCCACGCACACAGAGAATCTCTTCTTTGTGTGTATTCAGCAGAAGGATGACGTCCTTTGGGGCGTAACCCTTTGGCAGATCATTGCGCGGACCATGGTAAAGAATGTCTCCAAGAAGAAGGAGTTTATCCGGATTCTCTTCATCATAACGATTAAGAAGCTGTTCCAGATAATAAGCACTTCCGTGAATGTCAGATGCAATCATTATTTTCATTAGTATACCTCTCTTATAAATGACTTATATATGTGACAATGTGAATTGTCGGTATCTTTTAGTATAGTCTTTTGCAGCAACAGAATCAAGTGTGCAGATTATGCTCTTGCATTGAAGACTGGTATCAATTAAACTATTACATGGATAAATCGAAAAGGAGAAGAAAAATGGTAAAACTGATTGTTACAGATGTGGATGATACATTAGTGCCGGAAGCGGGAAGTGAGATCAATCCGGAATATTATGATATAATTCGTGAATGTAGAAAAAGAGGCATTATCTTTGGCGTGGCAAGCGGAAGACAGAAGCCTTGTGTAAGGAAGCTGTTTGAACCTGTGTTAGATGAGATTTTTATCCTGGCAGATAATGGTACAGATATCTGGAGCAGTCAATATCAGACATCGATGAAATTACCATATGAGCTATATACAGAATTGATTGATGACATACATGAGCTGGAAGGCTATTCTATTATGGCGTGTAAGCCAGACATTGCTTATTTCGAATATGGTCATGAAAAGTATTTTGAACATATGAAGACGTATCCGTATGTAGGAGAATATACGGATGATATGCGTGGCATAAAAGATATCTGTAAGATATCGGTATGGCGAGAGGAAGGAATTGATCCGGCTGTGGAACGGTGCATGCAGGAAAAATGGTCAGACGTCATGGAAGTATGTATGGCGGGAGAGTGTTTTCTGGACTTTATGGCAAAAGGCTGTAACAAAGGAAAAGCGTTGTCTATTATGCAGGGGCATTATGGTATTGGCAGAGAAGATACAGTAGCATTCGGTAATGCAGATAATGACATTCCGATGCTCCAGAATGCAGCGCATAGTTATGCTGTTGCAGCGGCGAGCACAAGATTAAAGGAGACGGCTTCGCAGGTAATCGGAGAAATGAAAGACGATGCGGTATTGAAGAAGCTTCGAGAGATCCTGAACATTGCAGGATAAGAGTAATACAGAAAAGAGTGGTTGATATGAATACAGAGAATGCACAGACAAAAAAGAAATATACGCATGAAGAATTGCATGAGCTGGGAATTGCACACGAGCACAGTCACGAACACTCGCATGATCATCCGCACGATCATGATGGGGAGCATAGCCACGAGCATGGACATGGAGAACATGGACATCATCATGTGCACAGTGAGAAAGAAAAGAAAGCAGTTGTGAACCGTCTTGCCAAAGCTATCGGTCATCTGGAAGCTGTGAAACGTATGGTGGAAAGAGATGCAGATTGCAGTGAGGTCCTTATTCAGCTTGCAGCAGTGCGTTCTGCAATTAATAATACAGGTAAGGTAGTGTTAAAGAACCATATGAATCACTGCATTGTAGAAGCAGTTAAAGAGCATGATATGGAAGCAATCGAGCAGTTAAATAAAGCTATCGATCAATTTATGAAATAGTTTCATATAAAGAGCAGAAAGCTCTGAAAACAGTTATAAGTAGGAAATTGTTTTTAGGGCTTTCTCTGCTCCAATATGATATAAAAGAGATAACGTCGTTGTCTCTTATTTGCTATCAATAAGATTAAAATACAGAAGAACAGAAGAAAAATGTCCGGTTAGATTATTTTGATGTCATATAATTAGAACATATGACATAGATTAAAGGAGGATATGGGAGAATGTCGGATTTAATTACGATACAGAATTTTTGTGACAGAAATACTTCAGAGCCGATGATATGCAGCTTTGAGACAGAGACCATCTCAACTCCGACATCGCCGATTCTGCATTCTATGGCTCGTATATGGTTAATCAATGAAGGGGAAGCAGTAGTCTTGATTAATAATAAAGAATACTGTTTAAAAAAAGGCTGCTGTGTAGGCATTTTGCCGTGGCAGATTACAGAAGTGATTGAGGTAAAGAAGCCGATTACGTTCTATCTGGTTGTATATTATTACGATAATGTTAATGAGATTATTAAGACATTTTATAATCCCGGGAGTATAGAGATGTCGATATTGCACAGAATTACAGCACATCCGATGATAGAGCTACATGACAGGGCATATCAGCAGATGCAGATACTGTTTATGCAGTTAGAAGATGAAGTGCATGAGATGTATACAGCAGACGAAGTAGAGGAGAACGAAGAAGACAGAGCATTAAGGAACTTGTTTATTACAAATAAGTTGGTTGAGATTATGCTTGTGCTGATGCGCTATGAGAAAAAAACGAAAAAGAAGTGGGAGACGATTGATGCCAGTGAAATTTTTCTGTATCTGTATTCACATCTTAATGAACGGATAACATTGGAACAGCTTTCACATAAATTCTATATGAGCGAATCCGCAATCGGAACTTATATTAAAAAGACGACGGGATTATCATTCTTTGATCTGATAAATGAGATGAGGATCGGACGAACAATGAATTACCTACTATATACGGATCTTACGCTGGAAGAACTGGCAGAGATACTGGGATTTGTAGACGGTGCACATATCAGCAAAGTATTCAAGGCAAGAACTGGCATGAAGGTCAGCGAATATAGAAAAACCTATCAGAGGATTGGAGATCAGTGTCGTATCAGTGATCGAAAAGTATATTATGAGATTGTGGCATATATTTACAGACATTATGCAGAAGATTTGAAAGGCAGTGATCTGAGCAGAAAATTTGGTGTGACAATGAAGAATCTGAATCGTATTTTGCTGTATCAGGTAGAAATGACCTTTCATGGATATTTGAATTATATCCGGGTAAACAAAGCGTCGGAGTTGCTCCTGACAACGGATAAAACTATTTTAGATATTGCATTGGAAGTTGGATACAATACGGAAAAAACATTGTCCCGTAATTTTATCATGATTCGTCATATCACGCCGGGAAAATTCCGTACAAATATGCGTTTTCAAGGGATCGAAAATATTTAACAGACGAAAGAAGCATTTTCTTGAGGTTCAATGTGAAAACGAAATATGATAAGATAAACGGAAGGCAGGAAATTACAAATGAATGTGAAAGATTTACTTGAACAGGTGAAAAATGGAACAATAGAGATAGAGGAAGCGGAGAAGCATTTGCGGAAGCAGCCGTATGAAGAAATGGGCTATGCCAAGCTGGATTCGCACAGGGAGATCCGCTCCGGTTTTCCGGAAGTTGTGTATTGCAGTGGTAAGCCGGATGAATTTCTGGCATCCATTTATCAGAAATTGTATGATGAAAATGGAGAAGTATTCGGAACACGGGCAAGTGAGCATCAGTATGAGATTGTAAAACAGGTGCTTCCGCAGGTCGTGTATGATCCGATTTCTCATATTTTGAAAATCGAAAAAGAAGATAAGGAACATATTGGTAAAATCGCAATCTGCAGTGCAGGTACTGCGGATATCCCGGTAGCAGAAGAGGCAGCTCAGACAGCAGAATTTTTTGGTGCAAATGTAGATCGGATTTACGATGTGGGTGTCAGCGGTGTGCATAGATTATTAGCGCAGCTTGATACCGTTCAGGAGGCGAACTGTGTTGTGGCAGTGGCTGGCATGGAAGGCGCACTGGCAAGCGTAGTTGGCGGACTGGTGAGTAATCCGGTGATCGCAGTGCCGACTTCGGTCGGCTATGGTGCAAGTATGCACGGATTATCGGCGCTTCTTACTATGATCAATTCCTGTGCAAATGGAATTGCTGTGGTAAATATTGATAACGGATATGGAGCCGGATATATGGCAACACAGATCAACCGGCTTGCAGTAAAATAAAGGTTATAGGTGGACAGGATGAATAGACAGTTATATTTGGAATGCTATTCCGGCATCAGCGGTGATATGACGGTTGCAGCACTGCTGGATCTGGGGGCAGACGAGCAGATATTAAGAAAAGCACTTGCAAGCCTTCCGGTGGGAGGCTTTGAGATAGCAGTTACAAGAAAAGTAAAGTCAGGATTAGATGTCTGTGATTTTGATGTGATATTGGATGCGGAACATGAGAACCATGACCATGATATGGAGTATCTGCATGGGCATGATCATCAGCACACACATGACCATGAGCATGTACACGAGGATGGAAGTGTACACACACACGAGCATCACCACCATGACCACAGTCACGAGCATCATCACGATCATGGACATCATCATGAGCACCGAGGGCTTCATGAAATCTTACATATTATTGAGCATGCAGATATGACAGAACGTGCAAAGGAGACTGCTGTCCGTATTTTCCAGATACTTGCGGAAGCGGAATCAAAGGCACACGGCGTACCGGCAGATCAGGTACATTTCCATGAGGTAGGAGCAGTAGATTCTATTGTAGATATTCTTGCAGTGGCAGTATGTCTGGATAATCTGGATATCACGGAAGTGATTGTACCGTTTCTGTGTGAAGGTCAGGGCTCTATTCGCTGTCAGCATGGCATTATTCCAGTACCGGTTCCGGCGGTAGTTAATATCGCACAGGCACATGGACTAACTTTGAAGCCGACAGGTGTGCAGGGAGAACTGGTGACACCGACAGGAGCTGCGATTGTGGCAGCAGTACGTACATCAGACAAGTTACCGCAGGCCTGTCGTATTGTAAAGATTGGAATGGGTGCAGGAAAAAGAGAATATGAGGGTACCGGTATATTGAGAGCAATGCTGCTGGAAAGTGGAAGTGCGGAAGCGGCAGATACAATATGGCGTCTCGAGAGCAATCTGGACGATTGCAGTGGAGAAGTCCTTGGTTTTGTGATGGATGAACTTTTTGCTGCAGGTGCAAGGGATGTATATTATACACCTATTTATATGAAAAAGAACCGTCCGGCGGTTCAGATTAATATAATCTGCCGGGAGCAGGATGTTGATAAATTGCAGAATATATTGTTCTGTAACACTACGACAATTGGCGTGCGCAGGTGTCGTATGGAGCGCACAATACTTCCGAGGGAAATCAGACAGATAGATACACCATATGGAAAAGTACAGGTTAAGGTATGCCGGATCGGAGAAGAAATCCGAGCGTATCCGGAATATGACAGTGTGGTGGAACTCTGCAAAACGCATAATATGTCATTTCAGAAGGCATGGCGCATAGCAAGTGCAGCAACGGATACTGTGGAGAAATAAACTTAAAAAGAACAGGATTCGTATATGGTCACTATGACAGACAATGATGGCAGGAGGATAGGTGACATGACGTATGAAGAGAAGAAACAAAAACTACAGGAACAGATGCTTGTATATGCACAGGGAGATATGTTGGTTGCATTTTCAGGAGGAGTAGACAGTAGTCTGATCCTGAAGCTTGCGGTGCAGGCAGCTGCGAAAACTGGACATCAGGTATATGGTATTATGATGCATACGATGCTCCATCCGATGGGAGAAGTAGAGGATGCGAGGGTAACAGCAGAGCAGATTGGAGCAGAATTCCGGGTGCTTGAGATTGATGAACTGAAAGGTGCGGATATTCTGGATAATCCGGTGGATCGTTGCTATCGCTGTAAGAAATATCTGTTTCGTAATCTGATAGAAGAGGGCGAGAAACTTGGCGTGTCTGTTATGATGGAAGGAACTAATGAGGATGACCTGCATGTATATCGCCCGGGTCTTCGGGCAATTCGTGAACTTGGCATCCACAGTCCATTAGCGGAAGCAGGAATGACGAAAGCAGAGGTCAGAAAGCTGGCGGGAGAGCTTGGCGTATCCGTATCGAATAAGCCGTCTATGCCATGTCTTGCAACCAGATTCCCGTATGGAACACGTATTTCGTATGAGGCTATGAGAAAGGTTGACGAGGGAGAAGTATTTATCAGAAGTCTGGGTTTCTACAATGTGCGTCTGCGCATTCATAATGATGTTGCAAGAATTGAAGTGGATGTGAACGAGATGCCTCATTTGTTGGAGCATTGCGAGCAGATTGTTGCGAAATTAAAAAATCTGGGCTATGATTACATTACAGTGGATCTGGAAGGCTTCCGATCCGGAAGCATGGATCTTCATGTAAAGAAATAACTGCAAAGAGGAACGACAGCAAAGGAGGAAATATGATGAACAAATTTGAAATGCCAGAGTACAGACATCCGGATTTTAGTCAGGAAATGTTTGTAAATGCACCAAGTGTAAAGTATGAAGCAGCGGAGAAGGATGGCGTTGCGCCGGAGAATTTTCACAGCACATCCATGTATCCAGAATATTTTAAAATAGACGGAGAGTGGAAGCTCGCAGAAGAAAGTCGTATGGACTCCTGTGTCGTGTATTGCGAGGATGGACATCTGGCAGTTGTAGAGGCACGGAACCTGAAAAAGGGTGACCGTGTAATCACAGGCAGAACAGAACGTTGTGAGGAAGGCATCTATATGCACTGTCATGGTTTTGAAGAGCCGGGAGCAAAGCTTGATGATCAGTTTGTATTCCGTCAGGGAAGAAGCCGTGAGACCTCTTATGCAAGAGATTATGATAAGTTATTTGAATTGTTAAAATATGAAAAGGAGAATGGCGGAAATGTAGTCTGGGTAATGGGACCGGCATTTGCATTTGATGCGGATGCAAGAGCAGCTATGCAGGCATTGATTGAGAATGGATATGCGCAGGGCGTGCTGGCGGGCAATGCACTTGCAACACATGATCTGGAAGGGGCACTTCTGCATACAGCGCTGGGACAGGACATTTATACGCAGGAGTCACAGCCAAATGGACATTATAATCATCTGGATGTGCTGAATAAGGTAAGAAGAAGCGGATCTATCCCGCAGTTTATTGAGGACTATAAGCTAGATGATGGCATTATCTGTAGCTGCGTTAAGCATAATGTTCCATTCGTGCTGGCAGGTTCCATCCGTGATGACGGACCGCTACCGGAAGTAATCGGCAATGTCTATGATGCGGCAGATGCTATGCGAGGACTGGTGCGTAACGCAACGACGGTGATCTGTATGGCGACCATGCTTCATACTATAGCAACCGGTAATATGACACCGTCATTCCGAATGCTCGAGGACGGCACAATTCGTCCGGTGTATCTGTATACGATCGATATCGATGAATTTGTGGTAAATAAATTACTGGATCGGGGAAGTCTGAGTGCGACTACGATGGTAACAAATGTGCAGGATTTTATTACACTGGTGGCAAAAGGTTTGGGTGTGCAGTAGAACAGATAAAACCAGAAAGAAAATCAACAGAAGTGCCAAAAGCAATACAAAAAGGAGATGCAGCTCGTGCCGCATCTCCTTTTATAAGCTATTTATAATAGCCTTCCTGAACGAGCACCTGCTCGTCCCAGGCTGCCTGAACCAGGACTTGTTTACTTACATACCTGCAAGTCGTGTGCAAGCCTGATCATCCGCCATTGGCATCTTTGTGTACCTGGAATTCACCGGCTGAACCAAATTCGGCACCACAGTAATTGCAGACAACTACTTTGACAGTATTATATACAGCGTCATGATGAATGGTCTGATAAACCGGAGGCACCCATACCTTCTGCGGTGGTGGCGCAGGGGCAGGTGTGTTTCCGGAGTTGTCGGAACTTCCGGCATTGTTATTGGATGAAGCAGTATCTGAAGCAGAATTCTCAGAGCCTTTTTTCTCCGAGGACTTTTCATTCTTGCCATCGTTCTCAGAATCTTTTGGTGCTTCTGCTACTTCTTCCTTGTCTTCTTTATCACTTTCTTCTATATCTTCCTTATCAGCCTCTTCCTTATCTTCTTTTTTCTTCTCTGTCTTTTTGGTCTTCTTTGTTTGAACTGTGTTAGCATCCTTAGAATCGGAGTCCTGCTGCGTTATGGTATCTTCAACGGGTTCAATGCCGTAAGCAGCCCGAATTGACGGAAGGGAAAAACCTGAGATCAAAAAACAGATCAGAGTAATGGCAATTACTATTTTTTCTTTTTGATGTTTGATTGGATAAGAAAACCGATCTTTGAACTTTGTAATAATCTTCATATTATAAATCCTCATACAAATTTGTACAATAATTTGATACCAACAAATGCGCCGCCGAATAATGCAATCATAAATACCCAGCCGGACAAAGACAGGGATGCAGTTGCCATAAAGAAAGCGGTAATGTTACATCCACCGGCAATGCATGCGCCATAGCCCATGAGAGAACCACCGATCACGGACTTGATTACCTGTTGTCTGGAATGGATCTTTCGGAAGTTAAACTGAGAACTGAATAATACAGAAATCAGGGATCCAACTAATAATCCTAAATTACGCAGGTTCGAGCCTGCGGCTACTTCGATAGAAGCCTTGCAATTTAGAAAATCTTTAATAGTGCCAGTGAACAGATTCTTAGTACAGCCCTCGATCCAGTAAAAAGCACCGGATACTGACCATTGAGACTTGAGAAGGATAATGTGTATGACACTTAAAATGCCCAGGCATATTGCTCCTTTTAGATAAGCAGTATTCTCATTGGCAGCAGGCTGCGTATCTCTCTTAACTGCTATTATATAGAAAGTCATCAAAATTGCAATATGAATGCCGACACCAAGTCCCCAGCCGAATCGTTCCGGGAAGAATATAGAGGGCGATTGCTGAACAAGTGGAGCCCATAGCTGATCGTAATGGGTATTACCCAATGTATATCCGAGTACTACGAATATGAATGTAATGAAGTGAACAGAATAACCTTCACCCATTCGAATAAACATGCCGGAACAGCAACAACCTGCAAGTTCCATGCCAATACCGAATATAAATGCTCCAAGAACCAGAGGAATACTTACAGCTGCAACTCCCAGAGTGTCGTACATACCGCCAGACAGGTACTTGATTGCCGATATTCCGAAGGAGGCAATCAGGATAGCAATTAATATAGATCGAAACTGATCGGTAGACTGGGATAGAATCGGATCACTTGCAGCGGATACAAAGCATACATGAGACCGCTGTAATATGATTCCAAATCCTAATCCGAATAACCAGTAGTACATTAGATTGTGGCTGAATGTAAGCAGCAGTAAACCAGTTGCCGCCGAAAGCACAAGCAGTAAAAAAGCTGTAGACTTCTGAGTTAAAAACTTCATAATAAAATCTCCTGTATTTTCTTATATATAGTATATAATTTCACAAATGGAGCCAAAATGCAAGTTTTATATCGTGCAATACACACTATAGATAATATCAATAAATACATAATATATATAAAAATTACCAATTATCAAAAAAGTGAAATAAATGTTATGCTAAAGATATTAATGGAGTGTCGAGAACAGGAGGTAAATGAAGTGAAAAAGAAACGACTTATAGCACTTATTCTCTGTCTGTGCATGGTCTTTTCCAGTGCGCTGTCTGTATCAGCAGCCGAAATAAGCGGAACAGATGCAGATACAGAAGTGACTCAGGAAGTTGAGAAGACTGGAGATGACAAACAGTCGGAGGATGTAACAGAAGAAGACAAAACGGAACCGGTCGCAGAACCGGGTACAGTTGATGCAGCTGAAGAGCCGACTGCTCAGGGAGCAGACGAGATAGATGCTTCTGTATGGAAGGTAGAAGACTTTACATACACTTATTATGAGAAGCGTCTGTATGGTTGCGATTATTCCAGAGACTTTACAATCAAAGGATCTGCGATTGCAGGATTTTCAGAATCAGGTCTTGCTAAGTTAGAGAAGAACAAAGATCTGGTGCTTCCGGCTACAGATGATGAAGGAGATGCGGTAGTAGGTGTAGCACCAAGCGCATTTGCAAAAAAGGGACTTACATCTGTACAATTTCCTACCGGAATGATGGTGGACTATAATGATACAGTTACGAATGGAAAGGTAACAAAGAGAGGTAACTTTGTAATTGGTGAAAATGCATTTTCAGGCAATGAACTTACTTCCGTTACTCTTCCGGAAGGTGTGATCGCATGTCTGTCTAATTCATTTATGGGCAATAAGATTACAACTGTAAAATTACCAAAGACAATCTGGTGGCTGGAAACACAGTCTTTTGGAAGGAATCTTATCACGACTGTTAATTTCCCGACTACCTGTGATTTCCAGTTGGAAATGCACGGTATGGCATTTGCCAATAACTTAATTACGTCTGTAAGACTGCCGGATTATACAGAAGTTGTTAATAAAGACAGCTTTTTCTGGAATCCGGGAAAAGAACCATTGGCAAATGAGGCACCGGACAAATATAAGTCATATAAGGGAGCAGATGGAAAAACACATACCGCAGGTATCGTATATATGTATGCGGATAATGCAGAGTTTGAGGTAAAAGACAGAATCCATCATGATAAGAAAGAGACAGAATCACAGCACTCATGGGTACAGAGACTGATCATCAATGACGGTTCTGAGGAAACAGAAAACCCGGATCTTCCATGGAATGTTAATGACTTTACCTTTGAAGGACAGACTGTAACTGGCTTGTCTGAATCAGGTATTGCAAAAAGAGCAACAAATAAAGATCTGGTTATCCCGGATTTTACCAGTGAAGGTACGTATGTGACTGCAATCGCAGATGCGAAAGCTGGCGGCAACGGACTTTTTGCATCGGCAACAGAAGGATTTGATACAGTATATCTTCCGGTTGGATTGCAGAAAGTGGGATCCTTCGCATTCCAGGCAAATGGATTGAAAGAAGTAACATTCCCATCTAAACTTGCTGAAATTGGAGCAACAGCATTTCAGAATAATAATCTTACAAGCGTTATCCTGCCGGATACAGTAACAACTCTTGGAAACGGAGCATTTGCAACAAATCCGAGTCTGGAAAGAATCAATCTTTCTAAGGGATTGACTGAGATCCCAGATGCAGCATTTGGCTGCAGTGATGCAAAGCATTATATGACTAATCTGAAAAGTATTGTGATTCCGGAAGGAATTACCAAGATTGGCAGAAATGCTTTTGCGGGCAATAATTTTTCTGCAATCAACATTCCGTCAACGGTGACAGAGATTGGAGCTTATGCATTTTCGACCAAGGAATATCTGACAGATCCATGTACATTGACACTTCCGGAAGGCCTGACAACTATTGGAAGCTATGCATTCAGAAACAAAGTAGTTGCAGAAGTAATGCTTCCGACCACAGTAAAGAAACTTAATAAAAATACTTTTGAGAAAACACAGTCTGATGTAATTACAAAAGTATATGTAACATCGAAAGAACAATATGAAGATACCAAGAACTTCCCAGTAGGTACTGGACACAAGCTGTACTTAAAAGATGATTCAGTATGGACTGCTGATGATTTTACTTATGGAGAAGAGAGCTTCGGTCTGTGGCCGGCAGATGCCTATCAATCAACAAAGAACTTTACTGTTCATGTAGTGACTGGATTCTCTGATCAAGGTAAGGAGAAGATTAAAGTCAATAAGAATCTGGTGATTCCGGCAAAAGACGCAAATGGCAAAAAAATTCAGGGTATCGGAACCGGTGCATTTCAAAGAAAGGCTACCGGAGAAGAGGATTTACAAATAGAAACATTAACTCTTCCGGAGAATGTCAAAGCTTCTTGTGAACCATCGACATGGCAGGAGGTTCAGGGACTGAATGAGCGTGGCGACTTCTTTATCGGCGCAAGTGCTTTTATGAGAAATAAGCTGGCAACCTTAGATCTTCCGGAAGGTGTGATTTATGTAGGGGGTAATTCTTTTAAATATAATGGGCTTACATCTGTCAAATTCCCGAAGACGATTATGCAGGTTGCAAGCCAGGCATTTGGAAACAATGAAATTACAGTTTTAGATTTTCCTGAGAAAACGGACTATCCGTTCCAGGTAGATGGAGGAGCGTTTGGTGTTAACAAGATCACATCGGTTCAGCTTCCTGCCAATACAAGCAAATTAGATAAAAATACATTTGTTAATAAGAATAATGTGGTAGTGGATGTATATATCGATTCAGAAACACTTGGAGCATTTGTAGCTGATGAGACAACTTCTAAGTATCACAGAATCATTAAGAAAGCTATTCCTGAAGAACAGGCACCGTGGGGTGTGAAGGACTTCACATATGATGAGGCCGGAACAACCATTACCGGTCTTGCTGATTCAGGTAAAGCTAAGATTAAGAATAATCCGAATCTGATTCTTCCAAAAGAAGGACCAAATGGAGAAGCAATTACGGCATTAGGAGCCGGAGCAAATAACCAGGGTATTTTTGTTGTAAGTGCAGACGATAAGAACTACACACCGGCAAGCGTATCGCTTCCGACTACGTTGAAGACGATTGGTAATTGTGCATTTGCACTGAATGGAACTTTGACCTATGAGAGCGCAATGACTTCTATTACATTCCCAGAGGGATTAGAAGAAATTGGAGCGACAGCATTCCAGAACTCCAAACTGACAGCTGTTTCAATTCCGGATAGTGTAACTACTATGGGGAATGCAACATTTACCGGAAGTCAGGAACTACAGGTAATTAAACTGTCTGCTAATGTAAAAGATATTCCGGCAAGTGCATTTATGAACGGTGGAACTTCATTGTCTAAGTTTGGTACTCTGGTAGTTCCGGAAGGCGTTGTTACTATCGGAAAGAGTGCTTTCGCAGGCAGACATGTCGAAGAAGTTGTACTGCCAAGTACATTAGAGACAATTGGAGATCAGGCATTTGAGAATCATCAATTGACCAAACTTACATTACCGACAAATGTTAAGACAATTGGAAAACGAGCATTTCGAGTATTTCAGAAAGGACTTGAGCATAAGCTTTCTACTGTAAGTTTGAATGAAGGATTGGAAACAATCGGACAGGAAGCTTTTGTCGGAAGCGTTATTACAGAAGTGGAGCTTCCAAGTACTGTGACTTTGTCTCATGCAAATAAATCAGTTGATTTAATCTTTGGAACATCAAAAGCGGCGGCAAGTCCGATCGTTACAGTTAAAGTGGCTGATAAGACAAAAGCACAGGAGTGGAATACAACTCTTGCAAATCAAAAATCACATATAGTTGTATATGATAAGCTTGTTGGTTCGGGCTGGACATTGGATGATTTCACATACGATGGAACAACCATCACAGGATGGTCTGAAAGCGGACAGCTTAAGAGACAGACGATCAGAACACTGGTGCTTCCGGATCAGACACCTGACAGACAGGATATTACTGCAATCGGTGAAGCTGCATTTAAGATTCCGGATGCAGAAGTAGAGATAACCAAATTCGGTGTCAATTCTCCAAATGGTATGACATCTGTTGTACTTCCGGAAAAGGCTACTGTGATTGGTAAAGAAGCTTTCTCTCAGAATGCGTTGGTTAGAGTTGATTTTACAGGTATCACATCGATTGGAGGATCCGCATTCTATGGCAATGATCTGGTAGAGGCAATTCTTCCGGATACAGTAACAGAACTTGGAGACGGAGCATTCTCAGCTAATGATATTACAGAAGTAAGACTGTCAAGCGGAGTAACCGTAATCCCGGCAGGAGCGTTCTCTATGAATATCCGTCTGGATCATGTGACGATTCCGAATACTGTAACAGAGATCGGACAGACTGCATTTGCAGGAGCAAGACTGACATCTCTGGAGATCCCGAATTCTGTAACTAAGATTGGTATGAAAGCATTCCACTTACATCACCTTTCAAGCCTGGTTATTCCTGGAAGTGTAAAAGAGATTGGTGAGTCTGCATTTGAAGGAACTTACAAAGCTACTACATTAAAGACTCTGGTTCTTGAAGAGGGTGTAGAAAGCATTGGTAAGTTTGCATTCAAAGAAGCATTGCTTGAGACAGTTGCATTCCCGAACTCTATTACTACAGTTGGCGCACAGCCTTTCCGTAATAACAAAGGAAAAGACGGAAGCCATGTTGTAGAGGTTACAACGACAAATAAAGAACATAGAAAACTTACAGACGATACTTATGTAATCAACTATACTGGTAAGATCGGCTTGGATGAAGTAGAAGATAAGGTGACAGTAGAATTTGATAAGGCTGATTATACTGGCAAAGAGATCAAACCGACAGTAACGATCGAAGGTCTGAAGGAAGGTACAGATTTTGAAGTATCTTATACAGATAATGTAGAGCTTGGTGTTGGACATGTGATTATTAAAGGTATTGGTAAGTACGAGGGTACACTGAATAAGACATTTAAGATTGTAGCTTCTGATAAGGCTAACGTTGTAGTGAAACCGTCTGCTCCATCTACAAAAGCAGATGACTTCGATAAGGACAGCATCAAGAAGGATGTGCTGACTGATGAAGAAAAAGCACAGGTTGAGGCTGGAGAAAAGGCTAATGTATATCTGGAAGTTACCAAGTTAGAAGAATCGGCTGTACCGGCAGAGGATATTGTAAAAACCAATGCAAAAGCAGCTGAGATCGAAGGTATCAAGAAGGGATTATATCTGGATATCTCTATGTGGAAAGTAATCGGTGACAGTGAACCTGAGAAAGTTACAGGTGCTGAACTGTCTAAGAAAGTGAAGATATCTGTAGAACTTCCAGAGAATCTGATCGCACCAAAAGGTAAGACAAGAACTTACTATGTAATCCGTGTTCATGACGGAGTCGCAGAGATTCTTCCTACAACACTGAATGGAAAGACCATTACATTTGAGACAGACAGATTCTCTACCTATTCTATCTGGTATACAGAGCAGGATGTAAAGGGAACTGCTGGAGGAACAGGTGATAAGGGTAATGGTGGAGCTGGAACAACAGATGGCAAGAATGATGGTAATAATAAGAAACCGGCAGATGCAAAGAAAGCAGCTAAGACTGGTGATTATAACCACATTGGACTGCTGTGTCTGCTCCTTGCAATGAGTGTAGTAGTTACAGGCGGAACCGTTGTGTACAAGAGAAGAAAGAACAGATAAGATCAGGAACTCATCTGATAGAATAAGAATAATAAGATAAGAAAAGGGCGTGAATCGTAATTTGATTCACGCCCTTTGAAATTCTTGAATTAAGCTTGATCAGGATTAAGCCTGTGCTTTATCCGCTTTCTTTTTAAATAGTTCTTTTCCTGATGTGACTACGATATTAACACCAAGGATGATGAGCAGGATTGCAAGGATCAGCTGAAGTCCTTCCACCATGAATACTGCAGTTCCTGCGCTGAATGCTTTGACCAGTGCGATAGAACGCTGTACCAGTGCGGTAAATGTTACACACAGCATGATGATGAGCGGCGGGAACAGTGTGCGGTTCTCACGACCTGTAACTTTTAGGAATACACACAGTGTGATCAGAACCAGTGCGCTTAACAGCTGGTTGGCACTGCCGAACAGTGGCCAGATATTGGCATATCCAACCTTTGTAAGGATGAATCCACAAGCCAGTGTAATGATGGTTGAGAAGTATTTGTTGCAGAGAACTTTGCGCCATCCTGCTGCATGTTCCATATCATCAACACTGAAGAGTTCCTGGAAGGACATACGTCCGATACGTGCTACAGAGTCCAGACTTGTAAGTGCCAGTGCGGATACGCACATGGTCATAAAGCACTGTGCTGCGAATGCGTGGATACCAAACATTTTCAGGAATCCTGCAACTCCGGCAGAGAAGATCTGGAATGGTGTGCCTACGGCAGCAGTTCCATCAGCGGAAGCGGCAGCACCTGCAACGCAGAGAGCTACAACAGCCAGCAGACTTTCCAGTACCATGGCACCATAGCCAACCTTTAACATATCTTTTTCATTTGCGATGATCTTAGAAGATGTACCGGAAGATACCAGGCTGTGGAATCCGGATACAGCTCCGCAGGCAACTGTTACGAACAGGATCGGGAACAGATTGCCGAGGGCTTCATTACTGAAGCCTGTGTATGCAGGGAGGTTCATAGATGGATGTGCTACAACGAGACCGAGCACAGCACCGATGATCATACCTGCGAACATGAATGTGGTCATGTAATCTCTTGGTTCCATCAGAAGCCACATTGGAAGTACGGCTGCCAGGAAGATATAAGCAAATGTGATGTATGACCAGGTATCTTTGGTAGCAATGATAGGAAGGTTCATACCGATCAGCAGAGCGGCTGCTGTGAATACCAGTCCTACGACTACCTGTTTCCAGCCCTTGAAATTGAATTTCTTCTGGATCAGACCAAATACTACTGCAAATGCGATGAAGAGCAGTGAGATACATCCTGCTGCACCATTTGCATTAGCACTGTCAGCGAGGGATACGACACCATCGGTTTCTACATATGCGTTAAATGTACCAGCAACCATGTCTGCAAATGCTGCGATAACGATCAGTGTGAACAGCCAACAGAAACCGAGGAACAGACGACGTCCGGTCTTGCCGATATATTTCTCAATCAGAAGTCCCATGGACTTACCTTCATTTTTAACACTTGCGTACAGTGCACCGAAATCGGTAACTGCGCCGAAGAAGATGCCGCCTAACAAGATCCAGAGAAGTACTGGAAGCCATCCGAATGCTGCTGCCTGAATGGCACCGGTGACGGGACCGGCTCCGGCGATAGAAGAAAACTGATGTGCAAATACGGTCCATCCGTTGGTCGGTACATAATCTTCGCCATCATTATGTCTGACGGCCGGTGTCTCTGCGGTAGGATCAATACCCCACTTTTTTGCAAGCCAGCGACCGTAAAGTGCATATCCGGCCAGGAGGCATACTGCTGCGATCAATACGATTACTAATGTGTTCATACTCTAATACACTCCTTTACTTGATACTTAATACTATAAGATAATATTTCAACATCAAATCCGATCGATATGAGTGGATATATGGAAAATAAAAAAAGCCTGCGTCCTTTATGGATTATCCATAAGAAGACGGAGACTTAAACCTTCGCGATACCACTTCTCTTGCCGGAATAACCGGCCTCTCTGTCTCATCCTTTGAATGAGCATCCCTGTAACGGTGGATCTCCGACCTGAATTACTTGCAACGTGTAATTTGTGTTGACTCAGGCTGCTTGCAGGTGATAGCTTCTTGTTCCTGTGATGTCTTCTTACACCGACCGAAGACTCTCTGTAAACACAAGTGAACGAAAAGTGTTGTCCTGTTCGTCGCATTTGATTGTTGATAACAGTCATTATAGTCCTGCGTTTTAAGATGTCAAGAGAAGAAAAAATTGTTTTTATAAAAATACATCTTTGGAGGTTCTGTTCAGAACATCCCTTACATGTTGCATGCGTGCGTCCAGAGAAGCACTGATGTTGGCACATTCCAGCATTTCTTCTTCCAGATAATGTGCCTGATCTTCCGGGATATCTTTTTTGTAGCGGAGCTTGTGCTCCAGACTTGCCCAAAAATCCATGGCTATGGTACGGAGTTGTACTTCGACAGTTATCATGCGCTTTCCTTCCTGTAGGAAGATGGGAATGCTGATGATCAGATGCAGGCTTCGGTAGCCGCCCGGCTTTGGATTCTTGATATAGTCTTTCTTCTTAATTAATGTAATATCGTCCTGGCTGAGCAGACAGTCTGCCAGCATATAGATGTCATCCGGGAAAGAACAGATCACGCGGACACCGGCAATGTCGTGGATATTCTCCTCAATAGAGGCTACTGTCAGTGGGATGTCTTTGCGACGGATCTTGCGCATCAGACTTTCCATAGATTTGGTACGGCTTTTGATATCCTCGATTGGATTGCGGTCGTACTCCAGTGAATACTGTTCGTTCAGCACGCGGAATTTGGTCTCTACTTCCATAATGGCACACTTATAATAAGACATCATTTCGTCAAATGGACGTTTGTTCTTCTGTACAAAATTAATAAATTCATCGGACAGCAGACTGTTCCGAAGAATGGAATCTCTTCTTTTTTCGATAATAGTTTCAAAACCTTTCATTATAAAAAGCCCCTTTCTATGCCTATTATAGCGGGTTTGGGAGGGTGAGGCAATAGACAGATGGCGGAGTGTGGGGGGATAAAGAGAGGAGTTACAGAAGGTTGACAATATCACGGTCAACCGTTAAAATAGTAGTAAAACTTGGAGGGATATCTATGCTAATAAAAGAAATAATGGATCAGAAAAAACTTACCAAGAGAGAATTGTCTATTCTTAGTGGCGTTCCTTATAGTACAATCAGCGATATTGTCAGTAGCAAGGCAGATATTACAAAAAGCAGTGCAGATACAGTGTACCGATTAGCGGAGGCTCTTGGGGTTACAATGGAAGAACTCCTTGCAGAACATTTGGAAAAAAGATGTGATTTTGAATTATTTAAAAGTAATGTATGCCATAAACTAAAAGAATGTGGCGATGTAGAATATATGATTGAGATACTCGAAGGCGATGAGATAGGCATTTACTATCGTCGTAAATGGTATCCGGAAGCATTTTATCTGTTAGGTCTGCTGGATTATTTGAGCAGAGTGAATGCGATTCCGGTCTGTACAGATTATAATGCGATGCGAATGCAAAAATTAGATAAAGTGATTTATCCGCAGAGTGTACGGATGATGGCGGCGATAAAGAACAGCAAAGAGCCGCTGCGTCAGGCAAGAAAAGAAGCGATACCGGAATTTTTGAATTATAATATAGTGGAGGGCGAAGTGAGAAATGTTGTCTAACCCATCAAAAGATATTGGGAAAAAAGAGTTAGATATATATTTGCGTGAATTGGGAAAAGAATATCGGAAGCTAGCAGGGAAAAAGAGTCCGGCAGAAATCGTGCTGATTGGTGGAGGAGCTATATTAGCGAATTATAATTTTCGTACATCAACTACAGATGTAGATGCTATTATTCATGCAGCATCTGCGATGAAAGAAGCAATTAATCGTGTGGGAGATAAATATTATCTGGCGAATAGATGGTTGAATGAAGATTTTGTCAGAACAGTTTCTTACAGTCCAAAGATAGAAGAGTTTTCGCAGTTTTACAGACAGTATTCTAATGTGCTTCAAGTTAGAACGATTAAAGCAGAATATATTATTGCTATGAAACTGAGAGCGGGAAGAAAGTATAAGAATGATTTCTCAGACATTATTGGCGTACTTATGGAGCATGAAGAGAAAAATGAGCATATATCATATGGAGATATTGACCGTGCGGTAATTAATTTATATGGCTCCTGGAATGCAATAACAGAAGAAGCTAAAACTTTTTTGAAGGATGTATTAAGTTGCAAAGATCTGGCAGAAAGATATGCAGAACTGAGAGGATCTGAAGGGGAGATGGGGTTACTTCTTCAGGGATTCGAGGTGGATTATAGTGGAGTGTTAAATCAGTCCAATGTAAATGATATTCTTGATATACTGAGACAGCGGAAAGCTGAACAAAAGATAGCGGAAAAGGGAGAAACTTATGAATCTGATGAATAAGATTCCACGGGAATTTTATAAATTATTTGCAAGTAAATATATGGATTACTATCAGCAGTTTCTGACAGCAATCTACGAAGAATCTGGTAGGTCATTTTCACTGCTCGGACTGACGGAGGGCGAGTGCCGTGCTGTGATGAACGAGCGGATCGCGGAGACGACGCTGGACTGGAGCGAGGAGCAGTTTGACGAGGAGGGAGAATTGCTGACACGCTCGAATATGGCATCAATCTGTCTGAAGCATCTCGAAGATTGGGGATGGCTGAAACGGGATTACGATGAAGCACTGAACAGTTACGTGGTGTCATTTCCGGAATACAGCCAGCAGTTCGTGGAGCTTTTTCAGAGATTGTACAGTGATAATCGTGATAAGGAACGGGAGAGTGTGTTGGCAGTGTACAGTTATCTTCATACGTACAGCACAGACCGTGAGAAAAATAATGAGATATTGAAAAGTGCATTATCCGCATCCAGGGGATTGTTACAGATGCTTGCTAATATGCAGGAGAGTATGCGCGGCTATTTTGATGAATTGTCCAGACAGAGAAGTTTTCTCGGAATTCAGGAAGTACTGGTGAAGGAGATCAATAACAGTGATAGTAAGAAGTATGCCATTCTGACGACGACAGACAGCTTTTACCGTTATAAGGAAGCGGTGAAGGAGCTGATTGATCAGAACCTGGTGGAAAATGAAGACCGCTATCAGGAGATATTACTCCGCAAGGCAGAATACGAGGGGCAGAAGAGGGCAGATATGGATCAGGCAGAAGAAGTGCTGTATGAACTTTCGCCACAGTACCGGAGGCTGGAACGTGCGCTGGAACTGAGCAAAGAAGCAAATGATCTGTTGTATCGTATTGAACGGGAGTTTGATGCGATTGAGCGGAGATACAATATGCTGATCGAGCAGAAGACGGTATTTGCAGGACGAGCAGCAGCGAGAATCCGCTATATCCTGATGGAAGGAGCTGTGGAAGAAGACCGTACGGTGACACTTGTGAATCTGCTGAACCAGAGCGGAAAGCAGGAAGAGATGCTTATGAAACTGGCGGATCGTATGGGACTTACCGAACGGTATAAAGTGATGACCGATCGCAGTCTTTACCGCAGACGTGAGAATGAGCGGGATGTATTTGCGCCGCAGGCAGTGGTGGCAGCTGAAACAGAAGAAATGTTGGATTCCTTTGTGCTGAAACCGTTGTATACCAGTCAGGAAATCGCCGAATTTCGGAGAAAGAATCAGGAGGATGGCAGATTTACGGTTACAGAGGAGACGATACAGTCGGTAGAAGACCTGGAAAAATTATTTTTTGTCTGGCAGGAGGCTACCGAAGTGGCAGATACCGATAAGGAGATTACGGTAGGAAAAGAACTGGAAAGTAAAGACGGATATCGGTTCTCAGAACTTACTGTCAGGGAAAAGTAAAAAACGGATAGGAGATTATAAAATGATTGCATATATGGAAGGATTATCTCTCACGGAAGCGGATAATCTAAAGAAAACAATATCAAAATTATTCCGGCAGACTTGCATTGTGCAGATGCGGTATGATCCTGTAACGTTGGTGCCAAGGGATAATCCGGATTATGAGATCTGTGTCCGGCATAAGGGATTTATCGAAGATTATCTGTCCGTGCTTGGATGTGAACTGGTGCATGATCCGCAGGAACACATTTTTAGGTTGAAGGGGGAAGGTGTAGAGGCAGAGAAGATCAGCCTGACGACCACGATTATTATACTGCTTGCAAGGATCATTTATCGTGACAAGATTCTTGGAGAAGGACTGGAAGCAACGGTGACGAACCTGGAAGAGATCCGTACCTATGGAAAGAATACGAATCTGCTGAACCGGAAGCTGACGGTGGCAGAATGGCGGGAAGCACTGTACCTGATGAGTAAGCATCAGATGATCGAGCTCCCGGGAGCGGTAAGAGATGTGGAGGATCAGACACCGATCTATCTGTACAGCACGATTAATCTCTACGTGACTGCTTCGGATATGAATGCATTGATCGAGGAATACAAGGAGGAAGCGGCAAATGAAACAATCGAAGAAGATATTTACCCGGATGGTGATCAATAACTGGGGCGGTATCAGTCATAAAGTGATGGAATTTCATGAGTACGTAAATCTGTTCAGCGGGAAAAGCGGTTCAGGTAAATCTACCGTTATGGATGCTGTGCAGGTTGTATTATATGGAAGTATTGCTGCGACATTTTTGAATAAAGCGGCGGATGACGCGAAGAACAGACGAAGCGTGCTGAGCTACCTCCGGGGTGCGCAGAAGGATGGCACGGCAAACCGTGAGAATATGGACTTCTGTTCCCAGCTTGTGCTGGAGATTCTGGATACGGGAAGTAATGTAACGACCTGTATCGGAGCAGCGTTTGAAGTAGGAAAGAATGATACCGATGTGCGTAGATACCATTTTTTCAGCCATTCCGGCAAGATTCCGGAAGATAATTACCTGACAGAGGATGGAACACCGTATACGATCGGACAGATCAGAAAGCTTGTGGATGAGCGTAAGAATTCGGATGATAACAGAGGGCGTGGGGATGTGAACCGTGTATACCCATCCAGAGAAGCATATCTGAATACACTGTATGATGTGATCTTTGGATATATCGATCCGGGGCGGTTTATGACGATGGAAAAGAGTGCCATTGCGCTACGGATGACCAATGGTACAGGTCAGTTTATCAAGGATTATATGTTCCCGCGGAGTAAGGAAGATACGGTGTCTACGATCAGTGAACAGCTGGGAGCGTATCGTGAGATCAAGGAGAGGGTAGAAGATCTGGAGCACAGAATTGAGATCCTGTCGGAGATTCGCGCACATAATCTGGAACTTCTGCAGGTGAAGACAGATAAGATTCGCACGGAACAGATTCTGCGTATCTTAGATATCGAGAACTGCCGTGTGCGTCTGGAAGCGAAGAAGCTTGATCTAGAGGGCATCTGTAAACGGATTGAGGCACTGGAGGAGAAGCAGGAAGGACTGGAGCAGCAGAAAAAGATTAAGACGGATGCACTGGTGGAAGTGCGTGCGGAACTTCATGCAAGTGATTACGGTGTGAAGAAGAAAGAACTGGAAGATCTGGAGACGACAATCCAGCTGCTCGCAGGTAATTCCAGACAGTGGCGGGAAATCCGTGCGGGACTTTCTCAGTGGGCAGAAGATGAAGATATCAGCGGTTATATCAGCAATCCAACCCTGCAATGTCTGGAAGATGTGTTGGGCGGAGAAGTGACTTCTTCTAATATGGAGAAGTTGAAAAAAGGCATTCAGGCGGCAATGGAACTGATCGAGGAAGAACTGGCTGATCTGAATGAACGGATCCGAGAGACTGCCAAAGAACTGAAAGAGAAACAGGAGATGGTGGAGGATCTAAAAAATGACCGTAAGCCGTATCGTAAGGAGTTAAAGAGTGCCAGAGCTCAGCTTCAGAGTGAACTGAGCAGCCAGTACGGGCGAACGATCCATGTGGAGATATTTGGCGATCTTTTTGATATAACGGATGAAAAATGGAAGAATGCTATCGAAGGAAGACTTGGAAGGATTAAGCACAGTCTGGTAACGGAGCCGCAGTATGCGCTGGATGCGGCGAGAATCTTCCGCAGGATGAAGCGTAGGGAATATGAAGAGATTGATCTGATCAATACGGCAGCGATTAAGCGCGATGAGCCGAAAGCAGAAGAGGGAACACTCTATGAAGCAGTGCGCAGCGAAGAGGCGTATGTGGATCTGTGTCTGCGCAGATATCTTGGACGCATTTATAAATGTGAGACGGTAGAAGAACTGCATCAGGTGCGTGATGGCGTGACACCGGACTGTTATTCTTATAGTAATTACATATTCAGACATCTCCGGGAAATGGATTATACCCGTTATGCATGTATCGGTACCCGAGTATCCAAGGCGAAGTTAAAAGAGCTGGAAGATGAAGTATTTGATATGCAGAAAGAGCAGATTGAAGATATTCAGATGCGGGATACCCTGAATCAGGCACAGCGATTTGAACGACTCAGCCAGAGTCCGGAGCAGATATTAAGTCTTGCCGGGGCAGCAGATGAGCTGGAGCGTTATCTGGCGAAAAAGGATCAGCTTCAGCAGGAATTAAAAGAACTGGAAGACGGAACCAGAACTGCTGAACTGAATGTCAGACGAGAGACGCTGGAACGTGAAGTGGAAGATCTGGAACGAAAGATCAAGTCTGTGAATGAAGAACGGATCGGACGTGCCGGAGATAAGCGGATCGCTGAGAGTGAGCAGAAGAGTTATGAAGAACGTCTGAGTCTGCTGCAGGAAGGATTTGTGCCAAATCAGGAGCTTCTGGCGCAGGTGAAAGAGGTTCTCATGAACCGCACCGAGCAGGCGTACCGACGGGAAAATACAGAATTACTTGCGAAGCTGTCTGCACAGGAAGAATCAGCCGGCGACCAACGGACTTCTGCAAGAATCCGGTTTAATAATGAATATCCGGCGTATGGATTTACCAGTCTGGAGCATGACAATGATGTGTATGACAAGGTGTTGGATCAGCTTCAGCAGGATTATGAGCCGAAGTTTAAGGCAGAATTCGAGAAGCAGTATCTGCTGGTATATCATTCCTTGCGGGAAAATGTGATTGCGACCATTCACGGGGAGATCAAGGCGGCATACCGTCATCGGAAAGAGATCAACCGGATGCTGTCCCGTATCCGTTTCTCGGACAGTACGTATCAGATCGATATTCTTCCGGCGGATAATGAGAACGGACAGTTCTATGAGATGCTGATGGCGGAAGAACTGGACAGCAAGGTGTTAGATAATGACGGCTTTGACGGACAGTTAAGCTTTGGGGAAGATACATTTTACCAGAAATACGAGAAGCAGATCGAGCGTCTGACGGAGAAATTCATGCCACCGAAGGATGAAGATGGTCAGAAAAGAAGCCTGCACAAGCAGGAGATGGAAAAATATGCCGATTATCGGAATTACCTTACCTTCAGTATGTATGAGCGTGTGGAAGATGAACATGGTAATGTGAAGAAGAATTCGGTAGATGAGATGGCGGGTCGTGATTCGGGCGGTGAGGGACAGAACCCGAAATACGTCGCACTGCTTGCGGGATTTGCAATGCTGTACATGCAGCAGAGCAGCAGAGATCCAAGGATCCGTCTGGTGCTTCTGGATGAGGCATTTTCCAAGATGGATAAGGAGCGAAGCGAAGTGTGCCTGCGCTATGCGAGAGAACTGGAACTGCAGTTAATCGTGTGCGTGCCGGATGAACGTCTGCAGTCACTGATCCGCAATGTGGACAGTGTGTATGGATTCCGCAGACATAGGAATCAGATATCCATGATGCATATCGATAAAGGGCAGTATCTGGAAATGATGGAAGGAAATGCAGGCAAGGAAGACGTGAAAGATGGAAGAAAGCAGACAGGAACTGATACAGCAGCTGATTAAGATCATAGACGGTGATGCATACCGAAAGGAAACCAAGAAAGGTATGTGTCACCCAGAAGTGACGAATCATATGATGAAGGACATCCTGAAACAAGGAATGGAGATTGAGCAGGAGCTGCTGATTTAATAATTTTTGAAATATTTTAAAAAATTTAAAAAAGTACTTGCATTTTAGAAAAGTTCTGCTATAATAATATTTGTCGCTGATGCGAAACACTATTGCGGATTGGTGTAATGGCAGCACAGCAGACTCTGACTCTGTTAGTAGAGGTTCGAGTCCTCTATCCGTAGCTACTAAGATCGGATACATCATATGTATCCGATTCTTGAATCGGAGTGTGGCTCAGCTTGGTAGAGCGCTACGTTCGGGACGTAGAGGTCGCGTGTTCGAATCACGTCACTCCGATTTTACCCCCATTTTATGGGGGTTTTTCATTTTTTAGGTGTTGAAAAAGTTGGTTGGCTTTGGTTGGGATTATCCAGTGTGTGCCAGATTCTTAAATTTGGCATTTCGCTCTTGGATAATCTTTTTCTTTTCGGCAAGGTTTGAAGTGTCATAGGTATAATACTTCTCGTTGACCTCGGTAGTATGTCCTAACATACTTGCGACCACTGATTTTGGTGTGCCTTTAGCTTGTAAGTCGGAACTGGTTGTTTTCCGTAGCTTAGTGATACCACCACCGTTTAATTTGTTTTCCCGGCATAACCGTGTCATGCAGTCAGTTATGTTTCTTGCATGGGTATAACTTCCATTGCCATCCGTGAAAATCCATTCACATAAAATTCCATGTTCTTCTTGTACTCGCTTGATGCGTGCCAATAAGTGATTAATCTGTCCGTCAACCGGATAGGCTCTTGATTTCTTGGTTTTAGTCTTACCAACAGAAAATTCATTTTTTAACCGATTGTGTTTTGCAGATTTATTGATACTGATGCAGATATCATTGATATCAGACCATTTCAAGGTTGATAGCTCACTAACCCTCATACCCGTGTACATTGCTAATTCTATGGCATAAGGCGGCATATATAAAGGGTTCTCCCTATAATATCCATGCAAGGCTTTTAAGATAATAGCAAGTTCAGTATCGGTATAGTATTTATCGCAGTCAGATACTTCAATTTCTCCACAATGTTTTGTAAAGTCCTTAGGCTCAAGAAATTCCACTGGATTATCTGTGATAATTTTTTCAATTCTTGCGTATCTAATCACGTTTTTTATATAGCTGAAAAACTTACGTGTGGTTTCTTTGCACAATTCAAGTCGCTTGATGGTTTCCAACATAAAAACTTTTATTGTGTTCTCATTAATCTGATTAATAGGCATCTCAGCAAAGTCTGTACCAACAAAGAAACGTTTGCAGTCAGTATTAAACTTATAGATTGAGTTATCGTCTAATTCTAAATCCTTAATACTTCGCCACATGTAATAGACTTCTAGGAAAGTAGGGCAAGTCTTTTCCTGCTTTTTTCGGGATTCCTCAATGACATAATACTCTATGATTTTACTATTCAATTTTTCCTCGTTGACACTCTCAATCTGCTTTCCCTTTGGCGGTTCAACCCCCTCTTTTGGTAAATAGCTGTACCACTTACCATTTTTTCCTTGCCAGTAGTTATACATTTTTTTGTGTAAATCAAGAACTTGTTTTTTATTCATATCAACCTGTTCTTGTATATCCGTTAGCGAAAGTATACCAGTTTTTAATTCTTGATACAATATCTTTATTGAATCTGCTCTCGACATAATGGCTTTCTCATATTGCAGGATTTCAAGGGCGTTCAGTTTAGCCAGTACAATCACGCCCCTTTTTAATTTTCAGATATGTAACACTGCTGTCTTTAAGGGGTGAGCCGTTTGTAATGATAGATTTTGTATCATACACCTGTCTGGTATATTCTTTCTGAAAGACGACATTCTCTTGTGTTAAATCCTGTAGAATATCATCTGTAAGCATTAACTTTTGTTCAATTGGCATTTTAAGGTTTTGAGATTTGAAAAATGCCTTTTTTTTGTGTTCCTTTAACTCTAGGTCTTTACCAAAATATTTGCTTAAATAACGTCCTCTGTTCTCCATGCTGTCTACATCAATGCGGTTTATTTTGATAAATCCATACGTCCATAAATCTTGTAGTTTTTCCTTTGCCACAAACGGAAAATCAAAGAAAATAACATGGTAGTGGATTGCTCCACGTTTCTGTTTCTCCCACGTTGCAATATATTTCAATGTCTGGACTTTGGTTTGATACAGATAGTAATTTAATCGTTGTATAAAATACTTAAATTCCTTGTTGGTTATAGTGATGTCTTGAATATTCTCTCGGAATGTCAGCGTTAAAAATTTGGTCTTGTTATCAAAATTGCAGTCAACAATACGGGCAATCTCCCAACGGGTTTGCTCATAGTGTTTTTGCTTGCGCTTTAAACTGTCATATTGCTTATGAGCCGACATTTCATCAAATACTTTACGTTTATGTGCTTGTGTATTACTTGTTTTTGAATCTGAATTTGAATGGCTGTAAATTGGAGTTTCATAGAAATACACTTCTTTCGTAGTAGGAGTTTCAATGATTTTCGTATTGTATACAAAACATTGTTTTGCTTTGCCCACGAAATTCACCTCGTATCCTATTTTGTATGTGCTTGTTTCTACTCCGATTTTTCGGAAGATGTTGTTTTATATATCAAGTAAAGATAGAACGATATCTGTTTCCTTAAATGGTGCAGATAGTCAGCACCTTATGACGTTGTCCGGCACTGACTATCTGCCCCCTTTAGGGAACTATTTTGTTCCGGCTTTTCTGATATTGGCAGCTTCTGCTTTGACGGATAAGCGTCCATTATAAAGACTCGCCCATGTATGTAGTCCCTCAAATGAAACGGTCACTTGTCCTCTTTGCTCCAATTCTTCATTAGACACAAGCTGATTGGCATTTTTAACGCCAACTTTGATTTTCTCAAATTTCAGCTTTGGAAAAAGAACAGTGTAGTAGAAGCCTAGTTTCTCTTTGGTGTTGTAGTCAATCCATTCAGATACTTCGACTAATTGAAATTGTTCCTCCAGTTTGTCCGGGTTTAAAATGAAATCAGTTCCTCTAATCAATAAATATGACCTCCTTAAAATATTTGATTATCTGATATTCAGATATTTATTATAATACAGCACAGAATAAGCGATGTCAAGAGAAATATCTTAATATCCGATAAAAAGATTGACAGAGTGAAAACATTGAAATATAATGAGCATAAACAAGGAGGATTGCGATGAATAAAATAAAAGAATTGAGAAAAGAAAATAACATCACAGTTGCGGAATTGGCAAAAGAGTTGGGAATTTCACAAAGTATGCTGACTAACTATGAAAATGGGAATGGAACTCCAAGGGATGATTCTATATGGGATAGGTTATCACAACTGTTTGGCGTAAGCAAAAGTCATGTTATGGGATTGACTACAGATATTAATGTGGTTCACAGAAAGAAAAAATTTAAAGCGGTTGTGGATATGTCAGAACCCATATCAATACAAGTGGAAAATCAAACAGACATTGATATCTTGACTAAGTTGGACCTACTGGATGATGAAGATACAAACAAGGTATTAGACTTTATTAACAATCTTCTTACTATAAAGAAATATGAGGGAATTGAAGATAGTCCAATCGAATATGTGACGAAATAGCAGAAGTAATCTAAGGCGTCCACTTGCCCAGCCGACCCGCCGCCCTGTTAGGAACCGTCGCTCTGGGCATCCTTCGGAACGTTGGTTTTTGAAAGAACACGAACAAGAAAGAACTAGATGTGGAAAGTATACAGAGAATAGCAGACAGCACGATTGCGAAAGTGTTGTCTGTTATTCTTTTTCTTAGTCATATTCAAAAACAACGGTTTTAAAGGGTTTCTCTCCATAACGAATCAGCCATGCAGAATAATAGAGATTGATTTCAAGGGTAGTAGGAGTGCCGTTAATCTTGTTGTGTTCTGTTTCGATTTTACGAATAGTCTCATCAATTCCCCAATATTTGTAAACAATAACAGTTAGCTCCGTGTCTCGTGTGCCTTGATTACTGAGTGACATGCTGTTACGGACATGGTAATCGGGCAGACTGATGTAATAGCAGATTCCGGCAATTAGACAGAACAATAAAAATGTAGTTATGACTTTTATTTTCATGTGTATGCACCTCTCTTTCTTAAATCCCTAAGGGGATAACTATATAGTACCTCGCTGTATAGTGAATTACTACATAAAGATTTATTAAATATACTTTGTGTAGGGGTGATGCATATGAATTATGGACATTTAGAGTTAAGGATAGAAGAACTGTTGAAAGAACGGGATATCAGTAAGAATACCATTTGCAAAGAGTTGGATATTCCGAGGTCAAATTTTAACAGATATTGCAGAAATGAATTTCAAAGGCTGGATGCAAATTTGATTTGTAAGTTATGTGATTATTTTGATTGTGAAGTTGGCGAATTGATTTGTTATGTAAAAGAATAACGAGCTGTTGCTGTTATTGGCATGGAATGGATAAAAGGGTATGCGGAGGTGTGAAAGTCTCTCATACCTTTTTACTTGTGTATTTTATAAAATCGAATTATACTGTGAGTAGTGAAAGTTAAGCAAATAGAATTTGTAAATCTGGACAAATCCGATTTATTATATGAAAGGAAATTATATTATGAAAATTGATGTATGTTCAAAGAAAGAACAGGATTATATTATTGAAAGACTGGTGGAATATAATCTATCTCAGGTTGAGGCTAAACAGAAAGAAAATTTCATAGATTTAAGCAAGAAAATCGGTAAGGATGATAAGATTGTTGCTGGTATTGTAGCAAGGATGTATTGTTGGAATGTAGTTTATGTTGATACATTGTGGGTCGATTCTAGTTATAGAGGGAAAAAACTTGGTAGCTTACTTTTAGAAGAAGTTGAAAATGATGCTAAATCAAAAGGTGCTAAACTTATTCATCTTGATACATTTGATTTTCAAGCCAAAGAATTTTATGAGAAGCAAGGGTATATTGTATTTGGTATATTAGAAAATTGTCCAGAAAAGCATTATAGATATTATTTGAAAAAAGTCTTATAGTTCTTAAATCAAACTTTTGGTCAATATATAAAACTCGACAACTTCCAGTTGAACAAAATCGCTGCGCGATGGTCTGCCAAGGCTGTGGCGCAGCTTT
>NZ_QUDV01000012.1 GCF_003477705.1 Dorea sp. AF36-15AT | reverse complement strand
TCTGCGGCAGCAATTTTATCAATTGTAGAATTTGTATCATCCTTATCGACGCATCCCTTGGAGCATTGACAGACACCACATCCCTTGCATGGTGCAATGTTGAGTTTGTCGGGTTCAATGATTTCAATTTTATTCTTTTCTGACGCTCCTTTTATAAATGCATTGATTGCTGCCAGCGTATTTCCTTTTCTGGCACTTCCATTAATGATTACAATTTTCATGCGTGTATCCTCCAACTTTCGATTTGTTTTTCTCTGGATTTCATATTATACACCAAAATTGTGAATATTTCTACCCGCCGTCTATTGACCTCAATTTTGAGGAAAATAGGCGGCTTTTTTTCGTTCAGAAAAAATTTTTTCAAGAAATTTTTTCAAAAGTAGCGATTTTGGGTGTGCATTTCATACACCTTTGTCCAAATGAGTGAAGGGGTTCATTACGGATAGCAAAACCGGAAGCCTTTTCACTTGAAAATTGAATAAGTCATTCACTAAGACTTTATTTCTGATGATAGCCACTTTAGCAGGTACGCCGTGATTTCTGTATTTCAGAATAGCGAGAACTCCGGCTATGAGTATCAGGTTGCCCCTGATATGGCGATGACAGTCAGAATGATAATGATACTTCTCTACGGAGCTGGCGGAGTACCCGGCAGAGGTTAGAATCCTATGATACAGATAAGCAGTCTGTTCCTTAGTGACTTCCCATAAGCATTTTGCTTGGCAAGGCTTACCTTGCAGACCTCAACGAGCAGGCAGAAGCAATGTTTTCTCGGCTGGTAAAGCAGCTTTTCGAAAAAAGAGGGCGTAACGGAAGCCCTCAAAGCGGAAATTAAATGCTGTGGGTGCAGAGGATGAACAACATCCGTAGCGCTGCTATGGAAATCGTTTCGAGTGAGCTTATATACTGTTAATACTAAGTAAGAAAAGTCGCTGTCACAGACGGCGGCTTTTCTTTTTCGGGTAGTATTCAAGAAGTCATAAAGTTCCGTGAATAATGGAAGAAGGCAATGCTTTGAGAAAAAGATGAGAGTAATATTCTGAAAACTGCTTGAGATTTCTGAAAAAATCTGCTATAATATTTCTGTATATTTATGGGGTAGGGGGATTTGTATCCTTTTTGTCTTAGAAATTATGGAAGGAGGACTTGACTATGGAAAACGGAAATGCGACAATTATTGCCGGCTCGGCTCAGCAGGAGCATAGCGCTGTTTTTTCAGCGTGTCAAGTCTTATTTCATACAATTTATAACGAACCAGTTGCCGGAGACAGGGCGCATTATGCCTTGGCTTCGGCTTTTTGCGTTTGTCGGAAGGATGGTGGTTTGATATTGAAGTCCTAACCACGACCGGCAAATCAATCTTTTCCGGTTAAATCTTCTGTCATCTCCGGCGTGTCCGCTGTCGGAGGAAGTAAATAGCGGACAATTAAAAAATGGAGGAACTGTTATGAAGAAAAAACTATTTGCAATCCTATTCAGCATTGTAATGGTAGCTGGACTCCTGCCTGCCACAGCACTGGCAGCGGAACCCACAGTCTACGACATCTGGGTAGACGGCGTACAGGTCACGTCTGAGAATAAGGATAATCTTTGCAGCGGAACAGTAAGCTATGACCCGACCACTCACACCTTGTCTTTGAACAATGCTACCCTTGACAACGACACCATGTCAGACTACGGTATTAAAACGACTATCCCCAGTACGTTGAAGATACGGTTGACCGGGACAAATAGCATTACCCGAACCGATCCCTACGGAGGAGTGGGAATATACCTCAATTACAGCAATTCTGTCGAGATTACCGGCGACGGAACACTGGTAATCAACGTTATCGGGGAAAACTACGATGGAATTAGCACAGGGGCTGACGTCAAGATTTCCGATAAAGCAAAGGTCACAATAAGCGCTGAAGGCGGATTGGGCATAGCCGGAAGATCGGTCGAAATTGACGGGGCAAAAGTGGATTCCACCGGCTTGTATGCCGGAATCGATGCCCATAGGCTGAAGATTGTAAACGGCGCCGATGTTACGCTTAAGGCGACTCAGGACGGACGCAACGGAGCATTTATCAGGAAAGATAACGAAGGAAACGGCGGCGATATTGAACTTGCTGCATCTAAAGTTAAAGCAACAAGCTATTATCCCGGTCTGTATGCTGCAGGCGATCTGACGGTTAACGGAGGCGAGGTAAACTGTACCTCTACTGCGGACGGTGCAATATGGGCAAAAGGCAATATTCTGATCAAAGGAGGAGCCAAAGTAACCACTGACGGTAAATTCCCGATGGGCGGTAACGGTACTTTTACCGTAGAAGAAGCAGAGATTGATGCAAAGAATACGAATGAGAATAATATCCCTGCAATTTTCGATGAATGTGTGCCTGTGATTGCCGATGGCTATCACCTGAACTATGCAAAAGCTGTAGACTCGGAAGGAACAGAAATTGACCTACTTTCCAGCGGTACTCAGTACTTTGCACTTTATAAAAATGTTCATTTTATCACAAAGGCTGTCTATCCGGTTTCTTTCGTTGTAACGCCAGACGGTCTGACCAATGTTGTTGTTAAAGTGAATGGTCAGGAGGTTACCGGCTCTGTCAGTTTGGAAGCAGGAACTTACCCTGTTGAAGTAACAGCCGATAACTGCAAAGCATACACCGGCAATATAACGATCACTGCCGATGCGGCAACGCATACGCAGACGGTTGCAATGACTTATTTACCTGCTGACTACACTAAGGTCGACGAAGCCATTGCCAAGGCAAATGCCCTGAACAAGGACAACTACAAGGACTTCACCGCCGTGGAAGCTGCCGTCAAAGCTGTTGTCCGTGACAAGAACATCACTGAACAGAGCGAAGTTGACGCAATGGCGAAGGCTATTGAAGATGCCATTGCTGCCCTGCAATACAAGGGTGCTGACTACACTAAGGTTGATGCAGCCATTGCCAAAGCAAATGCCCTGAACAAGAATGACTACAAGGATTTCTCTGGTGTGGAAGCCGCTGTCAAGGCTGTCGTGCGCGGCAAGAACATTACTGAGCAATCCGAAGTGGATAAGATGGCAAAGGATATCGAAGATGCCATTGCAGCTCTTGAGAAAAAGCCAGCCAGTACCAAAGCAGGAGCATCCGATAAAGGTCCACGGACCGGCGACACAAGTAATCTTGCTTTGTGGTTTGCCCTGCTGTTCGTCAGTGGCGGTGCAGTTATTGGAACAACAGCTGTAAGCAGAAAGAAAAAGCACAACAGATAATTGAATAGCGTTCCCTTGCTCCATCTTCCGGGCAAGACAAAAGCGTCGTAGCAATACGGCGCTTTTTTGTTACCCGGAAGCGACAAACAGTGGTTTTTGAATGACGGACGGTAAAGGATACCGCCGTCAAAACAAAGCCACTCATATCGAAAGAAAACGCCTAAAATCGCCCCGAAACTATACAGCGGGAAACGGTTTTGGGCGTTCTTTCTTGATGAGCGTGGCAGGAAGAAATACAACGAGCTTTCTATTTGTGCCTGATATCCACTGTGTGTTAAAATAATTAGTAGGAACTTAATGGTGCCACACAAATGTGGTTTCCATAGATTTTTCATCATCTTATTTTTTCGTTTGAATTTCATCCACAATTGTCCGGATAACCTCAACATCTTCTACCATAGAAACTTAATAGTGCCTAACACCAAGAGGTATGTGCACAGCTGGAATAGCAACTATTAACGAACCTTGATAGCTTAACAATTGCCCTCTGAACTCCGCCACAGGGATTTTATACCCTTTTGACGGGTTAATTGAGTGATGTTATGGCTACATGGACCAATTTTTAGATTCATGGCACAGTTATTACTTCAGATACTGTTCCGTGAATAATTCAGGATAGTTATTAATAGTGAGAAGTTCATTCCCTCGGAGCTTTTTTTAAATCGAAAAATCACAGCAACTGCGAGTTGCTTGTTTGAGATAATGCGTGAGACTATAATAAAGGTGTAAGGGAGGTACTGCATAATGGATACAAAACAGGTTATACTTGAACTTCGTACTCAAAAGGGAATGTCGCAGGATGAGCTTGCAGAAAAAGTTTTTGTAAGTCGTCAGGCAGTTTCACGTTGGGAAAACGGAGAAACAGTTCCGAATACGGAAACATTGAAATTGCTGTCAAAAGTATTCGATGTTTCCATAAATACACTTTTAGGCTCACCGAGAAAGCTTATTTGTCAATGCTGCGGAATGCCGCTTGAAGATGATGATATTATTGGACACAATCACGATGGTTCTTTCAACGAGGACTATTGTAAGTGGTGTTATGCCGATGGAACATATACTTACAATGATATGGACGATTTGATTGAAGTTTGTGTTAAGAATATGGTAAGCGGGAATTTCACGGAGGAACAAGCCCGTTCTTATATGAAAGAGCTGCTTCCTACTTTGGATTACTGGAAGAAATATGATGAGCTTAGTGATAACGGTCAGTTTGAAGAATTCAAGAAAAAGTTAATCAATGAAATTAACGAATTGAATGTTGACGGAATGCCAAAGGTGGAAAAACTGAATGCCCTTGTGGGAAAGTATGTGAATCTTGAGTACCGGCTTCCGAATGGGCAAGCGGCTAAGTTTTTGAATGAGGCAAAGACATATCTGGGCAATCAGCTTGAATGTGAATACGGCGGCGATAGATGTTTCGGCGTTGTTGCAGATATGGATTTTATTCTTATTTGTACTTATGAAGAAGATGGTAAAAATCCGGAACTTGTATTGTATAAGAAAAGATAAGAATAGAGAAAATAGCAAACCATTGGAGTTCATAATTTTAGTGCAAGCAAAGGAATTTTGAGGTGTTAGCAATTTGCGACACCTCTTTTCTTTTACGTGTGTCCAGCAAAGCTGGACTACACTTGCCGGGGTAAGTCCGGTCACGGTAATCGCCGGTGAGCCGTGTAGTTAAACTCGGTGCGTTGTAGTAATACAGGGTGCTAAGCGAGTGGATAAAGTAACCTTGAAAAAGGTGCGAGTAAAAAACTTAATAGTGCCTGACACCAAGAGGTAACACACAAGCGATGTTAAAGCACAATCTGATCCGGGTGTGGTTCTTAAATTCTTTTCTGCTTCCCAACAGTCAATGCGAAGCATATAGCCTGCACTGGTATAAACATCAATACTGTTACACTGTGGATTGTATTCTGCAAATATTGTTCTCATCGTATCTTATCTCCTTATCGATCAATCAATCATCAGTTACAAAAATCAGAAGCATTTCAATCAGTTCACCATGTCAGTTTTATTTTGTGTTATACTGTTTTATAGATTTTTCTTGCCCTTGTATTTTCCCTTATCAGAGTTCGTAAACTTATATGGGAAGATATAACACAAGGGAAGCAATAAGGGAAAGCTCATCTGCGACAAATCCAGTGTTTTCAAGGATTTACAGAGAATTTAATAACAAAATATAACAGTTATTAAATCTCTTAAAACAGGTGAAATCTCAATCGGGAGTTATAAAGGAGAAACACTATGGGATTATTTGGTAAAAGCAAAAAAGAGCGAGAAAAAGAGTATATGAACAGATTAGATGTTCCATCATGTTTAAAAGAAGATTTTGAATTGATTGTTGATGATGCATTTACAATTATGGGGGTTGGAACAGTTGCCACAGGAAACATATTAATAGGGATGTGCAGAGAAGGGGAAAATGCGTGTATTTATAAAGCAAATGGAGATATCTTAGAAACCAGAATTACTACTGTCGATGTACATACAAAAGAACGAAAAGCAAATGGTTGTGGATATAAAACAGAGCATGTTGGACTTGGGTTACGAGGAATTTCCAAGGAACAATTAGAAAAAGGCGATAAAGTAATTGTAAAAAATGCCAATATGTATGGAATGTGATTACAAATTCAAGCTTTTTAATTTGCCCTTTGAGAGAGGAGAAATCCTTTTCTCAAAGGGCTTTTTCTATTTATACAGATATTCGCAAACTACAAGATAAAGCCAAAACTTCATATACTCTAAGCACAAGGAGGGTGAGGCTATGAACAACAGTTTAACAGAAGTACATCCGGAGCTTGTTTCGGAGTGGTCGGAGAAGAACTTACCGCTTACACCTGATGACATTACTTTCGGTTCAAATAAAAAAGTATGGTGGAAAGGTGCTTGCGGTCACGAATGGCAGACAAGCGTTAAGGCTCGTTCCAATGGAGAAAAATGCCCGATGTCAAACGAATTGTGCTAGTTAATCTGGACCTTATTGATGAATATCTGGAAGCATTCCGTGATGAAGAATTTTGATGAAAGAATACAGGAGGAACGACATATGTGTAAAGTGATATCCATTACTAACCAGAAAGGCGGAGTCGGAAAGACCACCACAACCGTTAATTTAGGGATTGGACTGGCAAGAGAAGGTAAAAAAGTGTTATTGATCGATGCAGATCCACAGGGAAGTCTGACGGCAAGTCTTGGATATGTAGAGCCGGATGAACTGGGAGTTACTTTGGCAACCATCATGACGAAAGTGATTAATGAAGATGAAATATCAGAGAAAGACGGTATTCTGCATCATCAGGAAAACGTGGATCTGCTTCCAGCCAATATTGAATTGTCAACTTTGGAAGTGACGATGGGGAATGTAATGAGCAGGGAAATGATCATGAAGGAATACATCGATACGATACGATTCCGATATGATTATATTTTGATCGATTGTTTACCTAATCTTAGTGATACTGAAATGAATTATAATAAATCTAATCAAATCGTATCTGCAGATGAGAATAGATCCGATGGCGATAATTCTACTGAGGAATATCAGGCTTTTGAAAATCTGGTCAAAGAGACCGTTGATTATGAGTCACTGGAAGTAACCCATCATGACGATATGCGACAGGTTGATGAAATCGTAAACCTGATCGTAGAAACTGTGATGTGTAAAAACGACAAAATATTGATTGCCAGCAACTGGTATCCGGCCTCACTGGTGAAGAAAAAGTTTTTGATGCTGACTTATTCACATATAGAGTATGTCCTGCACTGTATGAGAGGGAATACAAGTAAAGTGAAGAATATCAAGAAATATTTACTGGCAGCTCTGTTTAATGCACCGTCTACGATGAACGGGTATTATCAGGCAGAAGTGAACCATGATATGCCAGGACTGGTAAGATAGGAGGTGCACATGTTTATTTTAAAACTTGCTGGAAAGATATTATTACTGCCGGTATGGCTGATCCTTTTTGTGATCGGCCTGGCAGTGAAGATGACAGTACAGACTTATGCGGTTGTCAGAGGGATCCTTGGATTTATATTCACTTTGTTGATTATAGCAACTGCATATTGTTATCATGACTGGTTACAGGTTGCATTCCTGTTTGTGCTGAGTGTTATTCTGTATCTGATCCTGTTTGCAGGAGTGTTTGTAGACACTGTACTGGACATGACAAGAGAATCTATTATTGATTTTATTTTATCTTGAGGAGGATATGAAAATGAGCGAAAAAAACGATTTTATTCAGTTACCGCTGATCAAAAAAGATACATCATCCGATGTGGTAGCATTCATCTGGGAGTACATGAAAATACTGGAGAACTCAAGAGAAAAAGTTAAGGATCTGATCAAAGACGTACATGAAAATGGCGTGAAATTAGATTATAAAGAACCAAAACTGTATGATGTTGTTCAAAAAGAAGAAATTGCTGAATTTGAAGAGGTCATGCGTAAAACTATAGCTGACATTGTATCAGAAGCCAGTGGTGTTGCCTGCTGGGTATATGTGCAGAAATATGTGAAGCATAAGACTTTGGATGAGATGTTGCAAGAATGGTCGGGAGCAAGCAAGTTCATCCTTGCTATGGATAGGTTTGAAAGACTGATGGCGGAATAATATGATTTTACAAAGTATTTGAGTGTAATCTTTTGAAGGCATTCAAACTCTTTTTTAATTCGATTATTAGTGAATTTGAAACAAAATAACAGAATTGTGCTATACTATTGTTCGACAAAAATTTACTGACATATTTCAAAATATTTAGGAGGATAAACAATCATGTGTACAGCAGCAACTTATAAATCAAAAGATTTTTACTTTGGAAGAACCCTCGATTATGAATTCTCTTATGGTGATCAGATTGTAATTACACCACGTAATTATTCGTTTCATTTTCGTTATATTGGAGATAAAAAAAGCATTATGCAATGATTGGAATGGCTCATGTTGCAGAAAACTATCCGTTGTATTATGATGCGATGAATGAAAAAGGAGTGGCGATTGCTGGACTGAATTTTGTCGGAAATGCTGTTTATTCCGAGGTTCAGTCAGATGTAGAAAATATTGCACAGTTTGAATTCATTCCTTGGATATTGAGCCAGTGTGCTTCTTTGGCAGAAGCTCGGGAGCTTCTTGATCGAATTAATATTGTGAATACTCCCTTTAGTGAGCAATTGCCATTAGCGCAATTACATTGGATAATTTCTGATGAAAACGAATCAATTACGGTAGAATCTATGTCACATGGTTTGCATATTTACGATAACCCGGTAGGAGTGCTTACGAATAATCCGCCATTTCCACAGCAGATGTTTCAATTAAACAACTATATGCATTTGTCCCCAAAACAGCCAGAGAACACTTTTGGCGAAAATTTGGCTCTTGATGCATATAGTAGAGGTATGGGAGGAATAGGTCTTCCGGGAGATCTCTCATCTTCCTCTTGATTTGTGCGTGTTGCTTTTACAAAGATACATGCAATTTCAGGTGAATCAGAGAAAGAGAGTGTTAGCCAGTTCTTTCACATTCTCGGATCCGTGGATCAGCAACGTGGATGTTGCGAGGTGGCTGATGGAAAATATGAAATTACATTATATACATCTTGTTGTAATGTTACAAAAGGCATTTATTATTACAATACTTATGAAAATCATCAGATAAGTGCGGTAGATATGTATGCGGAAGATTTGGATGGTAATAACTTGATCTGTTATCCTGTAATTCAAGGAGAACAAATCAATTATCAAAATAAATAGTATTTATAAATAAGAAGTAGAAAGGAAATTACCATGACAAAGGAAGAGGTAGAAAAACTCTGGATGGATAATCCGGAATCAATGCAGTTTTTAAAGAATGCTACAAAGTTTTATAATTTAATGATGATGTACCGTTGTGCTATCCGGGAAATTCGAACCAAACTTGAGGTTTTAGATGATGAATTTTCAGTTGAGAACAATCGAAATCCTATTTCATTTATAAAGACAAGAATTAAGAAACCCAATAGTATTTATAATAAACTGCAGAAAATGGGACATGATTTTACAACAGAGAATATACAAACATATCTAAATGATGTAGCGGGTGTTCGAATAGTTTGTGCGTTTATTGATGATATTTATATGATATCTGATTTGATCACACAACAAGATGATATCAAAGTTATTGAAGTAAAGGATTATATAAAAAATCCCAAACCAAATGGCTATCGAAGCTATCACATGATTGTTGAGATTCCTGTATTTTTTGCTAAGGGTAAAACACCTATGCGTGTAGAACTTCAAATACGAACTAATGGGATGGATTTTTGGGCAACGTTGGAACATCAGCTTCGTTATAAAAAAGGCATTGAAGAAATGCCTGGATATGAAGAGATCAGTGAAGAATTACTTCATTCTGCAAGAGTTGTCATTGAAGCAGATAATGAAATGCAGAGAATAAAAGACAAAATTGGTATGTTCCACGAAATTTAAGCAGAAATTTGATCGAGTAGAAAGGTTGGAATATATATGAAACAAGATACTTTAGAAGGAAAAGCGAAAACAAAAAACGGAGTAAAACGATTGTGTTTTTCCATAATCTGCATTCTTCTAGAAGTAGTTTTTATTATTACTATTGTAACACGCTTAAATGAATATGCAGAAATTATAAATCTATTTACAAGGATTTTAAGTGGAATTTTAGTTTTGGGATTGTATGCATCAGATAAGACATCTTCCATGAAAATGCCTTGGGTTATATTAATTTTAATTTTCCCAATTATGGGTGTAGGCCTATATTTATTGATTGGTTTGAATGGCGGCACACATAAAATGCGTGAGCGATATGCAGAAATTGATAGCAAATTGTTACCAATGCTTTCCGATAATCAGGAGTGTTTAAACAGAATAAACGAAACGATTCCGAAGGCAGGAAATATTGCAAGTTATATACAAAGAAATTCGCAGTATCCAATCTATCAGAATACGGATGTGATGTATTTCGATGAAGCAGTAAAGGGATTAGAGACCCAGCTTGAAGATCTCGCAAAGGCACAGAAGTTTATCTTTATGGAGTATCATGCTATAGAAGATGCAGAGGCGTGGCATAAGATCCAAAAGATTCTGGAAGAACGAGTAAAAGTTGGAGTGGAAGTACGCATATTTTATGATGATATGGGTTCTATAGGATTTATTAATACTGATTTTGTGAAAAAAATGGAGTGCGTAGGAATTCATTGCCGTGTATTCAATCCGTTTGTACCAGGTTTAAATTTGTTCTTGAACAATCGTGATCATAGAAAAATAACGGTTATTGACGGGAAGGTTGGATTTACCGGTGGATACAACCTCGCAAATGAATATTTTAATTATACACATCCTTATGGACAATGGAAAGATACAGGTATTCGTTTAGAAGGAGATGCTGTTCAGTCACTCACAGTGACATTTTTGGAAATGTGGAATGCGGTTAGTGATAAAGATGCGAATGATCCTGATTTTGGTAAATATATTTTTCATTATGATTACAAGGCACAGCAAACGGGGTTTATTCAGCCTTATGCAGACAGTCCTATGGATAATGAACAGGTTGGAGAAGAAGTTTATATCAGTATGATAAATAAAGCTGAAAAATACTGTTGGTTCATGACTCCATATCTGATTATAACAGACGAAATGACACATGCGTTATGTTTGGCTGCTAAGCGAGGAGTGGATGTCAGAATTATTACACCGGGTATCCCAGACAAAAAATTTATTTATAATATCACTCGTTCTTTTTATCATGGATTGGTTAAACATGGTGTGCGTGTTTATGAATGGACTCCTGGTTTCTGCCATGCAAAAATGAGTGTGGTGGATGACTGTATGGCAACTTGTGGAACAATTAATCTGGATTATCGAAGTTTATACCATCATTTTGAAAATGGATGTTTTATGATAGATTGTCAGTCTGTTTTAGATATAAAGAGTGATTTGATAAAAACCATGGGTGAATGTCGTGATGTGACAGAACAATATTGTACCGGACGCAGTGCGTATTTACGATTAGGACAATTATTTATGAGATTATTTGCTGGATTGCTATAAGAATCTGATGTAACGATCTCTCAAAGAACAGTTAATTTAAAAGTCGACTGTTTTTGAGAGGTCGTTTTGTTATATCGAATGATTTGTACAGAATTTCCGTTTAGTTGAAAAAAATAAATTTTGTTGAGGTTGAGTTGAGATTGACATTGTATTATATAAGCATGGAAAAAAGGAATCAGGTGATATACAATGAAAAAGCATGAAATATGTAAAATTCTTCTTGTTATACTGGCAGTTCTTCTGTTTATGGCTTGTTATGAATTACTTGGAATCTGCATTGCATATAAAAAACAGCCAGAAATGTCCGAAAAAACCATAAAAGAAATACATAATGAGTCGTGGAACGAATGCAGTGAGAATCCAGAACGGGCAGTGATCATAGAAAAGAATTCGGAAGCTCTTTTACAAAGAGTGCGATTGATTAAGAATGCAAAAGAGGAAATTATTCTTTCTACGTTTGCATTCAAATCCGATGAAAGTGGGAAATTGATCTTAGGAGCTCTTCGTGATGCGGCAGACAGAGGTGTACATGTTCGCTTGCTGGTAGATGGAATGGAGAGTTGGATTGATATGGAAGGTAATCCGTATTTTTATGGATTATCTTCCCATGAGAATGTTGAAATCAAATTATACAATAAGGCCAATCCGTTGAAACCATGGAAAATGATGGGAAGAATGCATGATAAATATTTGATTGCAGATGGTAAGAACTATATTCTTGGAGGAAGAAATACATATAATTATTTTCTGGGCGATTTTCCAGGACACAAGAACTATGACAGAGATGTGTTGGTTATTTGCGATGAGCCAAGGAAAGAAAATTCAGTCAACCAGTTGTTAGATTATTTTGAAACGATATGGGAACAAGAAGATAGTGGCTATTTTCATAATGATAAGAAACTTGCAAATAGAAAATCTGTAAAGAAGGCAGTATTAGAACTGCAGGAAGGATATCAGCAATATTATAATGAAAACAAGGGAATGATTTTCGATACGAATTATACAGACGAAACGTTTGAGACAGAAAAGATTGCATTAGTATCAAATCCTATTCACACAGGTTCCAAGGAACCAGTAGTCTGGTATCAGCTGGGAGAATTGATGAAAAGTGCGAAGAATCGTGTAAAGATTCATACACCATATATTATCTGTAATGATATGATGTACAATACATGGGAGGAGATTGCAGAGAATGTTCCAAATTTTTCAATCATGACAAATTCGGTTGCAAATAATGGCAATCCATTCGGGTCTGCTGATTATGCAAAAAATAGAAATAAGATTTTAAATACAGGAATTGACATCTGGGAATATGAAGGCGGTTATTCTTACCATGGAAAAAGCATCCTGATCGATGATGATTTATCTGTGATTGGTTCCTTTAACATGGATATGAGAAGTACGTATCTGGATACGGAATTGATGCTTGTAATACGTAGCAAAGAAATCAATAAACAGTTGGAAGAAGGAATGATGGAATATGAAAAAGTATCCCGACAGGCATTAGAAGATGGCACGTATCATGATCCGTATCATGTAAAACCGATTGAATTAACAAAAAAACGTCAGAGAAATGTGTTTTTGGTACAGCATCTGCTTGGATGGGCAAGATATCTGTTTTAATAGATAACAGGGAGGAAGGAAAACGTGTTTCAGATATTAATTGTAGAAGATGATAAAGAATTAAGCCAGCTATTTCAGAAAGTGCTCGAGAAGAATGGTTATCAGGTTAAAAGTGCACCGGATGGAGCTCAGGCATTAGAAGTATTGGATAAGGAATATATTGATCTGATTATTTCCGATATCATGATGCCGGTTATGGATGGTTATGAGCTGGTGTCGGAACTTCGTTCAGCAGGATACCAGATACCGGTACTTATGATCACTGCAAAAGGAAACTTTGATGACATGCGCCAGGGATTTCTTTCTGGAAGTGATGATTATATGGTAAAACCGGTAAATGTGAATGAAATGGTTTTAAGAGTAGGCGCATTGCTCCGTCGTGCACAGATCCTGAATGAACATAAAATTGTGATTGGTTCAACAGAGTTTGATTATGATGCAATGACCGTTACAACGGATAAGGAAAGCCTTGTTTTACCGAAAAAAGAATTTCTGCTTTTATATAAGCTGGCAGCTTCGCCGGGAAGAACATTTACAAAACAGCAGTTAATGGATGAAGTTTGGGGATATGAGACAGAGGCAGACCCACATACGATAGAGGTGCATATAGGAAGAATTAGGGAGCGTTTTAAAGATAATCCAAATTTCGAAATTGTAACCATGCGTGGAATTGGATATAAGGTGGTGAAAAAATAATGAGTCAGAAGAAAGAAAAAAGATTGAAGATTCGGTCCTGTCTGACTGGTGCAATCTGGCTGTCTCTCGTATTTTCAACAGTGATATCTGCTTTATTATTTGCATTTTTAAATCATTTCTTTAAGCTACCGGGGAGTATACCTGTGCTTGGCTGGCTTTTGATTTTTAATACACTGATCGCAGGGCTCATTACTTCTTTTATTAATGCAAAGTTACTGGAGCCAATTACCAGACTCAGTAAAGCAATGAAGGAAGTTTCTCAAGGAGATTTTGAACAGCATTTGGAAACGAACAGTCGTATAGCAGAGGTTGGTGAATCCTATCAAAGTTTCAACGTGATGACAAAAGAGCTTCGTGCAACAGAAGTGCTGCAGATGGATTTCGTATCTAATGTTTCTCATGAGTTTAAGACCCCTATCAATGCCATTGAAGGTTATACAATGCTTCTTCAGGGAGAAGAATTATCGCAGGAGCAAGAGGGATATGTAGAAAAAATCTTATTTAACACGAAGAGGCTTTCTGGGTTGGTTGGAAATATTTTGTTGTTGTCTAAATTGGAGAATCAGAATATACCAATGAAAAAAACGAAATATCGACTGGACGAACAGATTCGTCAGGCATTTCTTTCTTTGGAATCAAAATGGACAGAAAAAGAAATTGGCTTCCAGGTAGAATTGGAGGAAGTCAAATATACTGGAAATGAAGGACTTCTTATGCATATCTGGATGAATCTTTTAGATAATGCAATCAAGTTTAGTCCGGCAAAGGGAACAATTACGATGTTTCTGAAACAGGAAAAGAATTCTGTGAAGTTCATTGTGGAGGATGAAGGACCAGGAATCGAGGAGGATGTAAAGGCTAGAATATTCGACAAGTTTTATCAGGTAGATGGTTCTCATAAGGCAGAAGGAAACGGTCTTGGTCTTGCACTTGTAAAGCGGATTGTAGATAGTGCGGGAGGAACGATTAAAGCAGAAAATCGGGAATATGGCGGATGTAGATTTGTTGTAGAACTTCCGATACAGACAAATGAGAATATAATATAAAAGTAGAAGATGGGAGGATTTATATGACATTTTATCAGGAATTACAGTTAAATCAGGCAGGATCGAAAAACCTGTTGAAAAAGAGTGAAACCACGAAAGAAAAAATGTATCATATACTGGTATATCTGATTAAGATAGCTGTTACAATGGTTTTTTGTTTTTTATTTGTTACTGTTTTCAGCATCCTGTTTGGAAATGAAAACAGTATTGTTGGTGTGGTAGTTTTATTATGTCTTATGGTATTTCGAAATGCGGATTTGGGAATCCACACTGGACAATCTACGATGCTTTTGGCTATGTTTTTTGTAATAATGGCCGTATGTCCGCATTTTGCAAATCAGCTTTCACCGGTACTGGGAATGCTGTTAAATATTGCTGCACTGGCAGTGTTGATATTTTTTGGATGTCATAATCCATTCATGTTTAACCAATCTACATTGGTTCTTGGCTATCTGCTATTATATGGATATGATGTTACAGGAACAAGCTATCAGATGCGACTGGCCGGAATGATTTTAGGCGCAGTTCTTACCTGTTTTGTATTTTATCGAAATCATAAAAATAGAACTTTTAAAAGAAATTTGAAAGATCTAATCCAGGAATTTGATATCACTTCATCGAGAACAAAATGGCAGTTATGCCAGATTATATGTGTACCAATTGTCCTTTGCATTGCAGAACTTTGCAATATGCCACGTGCAATGTGGGCTGGTATTGCGGCTATGTCAGCAATTTTGCCGTTTGTGGAAGACATGCAATACAGAGTCCGTAAAAGGATTGTCGGAAATATTGTAGGTGTTATATGCTTCACCGTATTATATTTTCTGCTTCCATCATCCATCTATGCTTATATAGGAATTCTTGGTGGAATTGGTGTAGGATTTTCAGCGCAATACGGCTGGCAGGCTGTATTTAATACCTTTGGCGCTCTCGCAATTGCTGCGGAAAGTTATGGATTAAAAGGAGCAGTTAGTCTTAGAGTGATTCAGAATGTTTTTGGTGTTGTATTTGCATTGGCATTTTGTGCTGTATTTTATTGGTTTATGTCGAAACAAAAGGAAAGTGATGTGACCGTACATGCAGAGTGAAGGAAGTCAGAAAGAAAATTTGAATAGAATTATTACAGTACCCAATTTGCTTTCTTTTTTTCGGTTTTGTCTGATTCCAGTAATTATATGGAGTTATTGTGTAAAGGAAAATCCTTTGTTAGCAGGAGAAATCTTATTGCTATCCGGTCTTACGGATCTCGCTGATGGATATATTGCAAGAAGATTTCATATGATTAGCACTCTAGGAAAGATTCTCGATCCGGTTGCCGATAAGCTGACACAGGCAGCAATGTTGATTTGCTTGTTTACTCGCTTTCCACATATGCTCCCGTTGATCGTTATAATGGCAGTTAAGGAACTTTATATGGCGGTTAGTGGATGCCTTGTGATACGAAAAACAGGAAAAGTGCATGGTGCAGACTGGCATGGAAAAATAGTAACCTTTTTATTATATGGAACTGTGGCTGTGCATATTATATGGTTCCACATTACACCAATGGTGTCAGATCTGTTAATTGGTTTGTGTGCTATAATGATGGTTGTATCAGTTGTTTTGTACATTATCAAGAATACCAGAACACTTAGGGGAGAGACTGCATAAGCAATTTGATTATATTGAGATGACTAGATAATATTTAGGAGAACACAGATATGAACAGTAAGTCAAACGCACAAGCTATGGAAACAGAAAAAATACCACGTCTTTTGGCCCAGCTTGCAATACCTGCTGTTGTGGCTCAAATCATCAACCTTTTATATAATATTGTTGACCGTATTTATATCGGACATATTCCAGGTGTCGGTGCCGCAGCATTAACAGGTGTTGGATTGTTTACGCCAATTCTCATGCTGATCAATGCCTTCGCCATGCTGGCAGGATCCGGAGGTGCACCGCGTGCAGCGATTTCTATGGGAAAGAAAGATAATAAGACAGCTGAAAAGATTCTTGGAAATTGTTTTGCAATTCTCATGCTTATGGCCGCAGCTTTGACGGTGATATTCTTTACTTTTGCGCCACAGTTACTGACGATGTTTGGTGCTAGCGATAAGACACTTCCTTATGGCGTGGATTATGCAAGGATTTATATTCTTGGAAGTATTTTTGTTTTGATCGTGATGGGAATGAATCCATTTATTACGACACAGGGATTTGCAAAGATCAGCATGATGACAACAGTGATTGGTGCTGTAATCAATATCATTCTTGATCCGATTTTTATCTTCGTATTTCATCTTGGAGTAAAGGGAGCTGCACTCGCAACTGTTTTGAGTCAGGCTGTAGGGGCAATATGGATCCTTCGTTTCTTGTCAGGAAAGAAGACGATTCTGCATCTTAAAAAAGAAAACTTTAAACTGAAAAAAGAAATCATCTTACCATGCCTTGCTCTTGGTATATCTACATTTGTCATGTTATCTACGGAAAGTATTTTGTCTATCAGTTTTACTTCCAGTTTGTCAAGATATGGCGGAGATCTCGCAGTAGGGGCTATGACAATTATTACCAGTGTTAGCCAGCTTGCAACATTACCATTACAGGGAATTTGTCAGGGTGGACAGCCAATCATGAGCTATAACTATGGTGCAGGAAATAGAAATCGAGTAAAAAAAGCATTTTTTACTCAATTTACAGTTTGTACAATTTTTACGGGATGCTTCTGGTTGATTATGCTTCTATTTCCGAAGATGTTTGCAGGTATTTTTTCGAATAATACAGAATTAATCACGTATACGGCATGGGCGTTAAGAATTTACATGGCAGGTATTTTTTCTCTTGGATTCCAAGTTGCTTGTCAGCAGAGTTTCATGGCATTGGGCCAGGCAAAAGTTAGTTTATTACTTGCCTGCTTAAGAAAATTGATTCTGTTGATTCCGTTGATTTTTATCTTGCCGCATTTTATCCAGAATAAAGTATTTGCGGTATTTTTGGCTGAGCCAATCAGTGATATTTTGGCAGCGATAATAACAACTTCAACGTTCTTTAGTCGGTTTAATAAAATTTTAGATAGAAAATAAAGCATTATAAAAAGATCCTGTTCAAACTATGCTATAAAGAACAGGATCTTTGTGTATTTATTTTGCCAGGAAATTACTCTGTATCTCCATTGGCATATGATAAGCCTGGCCTCGTTTTGTTAGGCTGTATAGTTTAAAGCTCATGAGTTCCGGAGTTGCATTCAGAGAACTGCAGAGTCCGAAATAATCCAGGTCTTCGTTCTGAACCATATCTTCGATCTCCTCATCATCAATCAGAAGATCGGCAGCGAATAGATTGGCCTGGTATTCAGTGTTATCTGTCATGTTATAGAATGTATCATCTTGCATACATAATAAAACCTCCAGAATAAGTAGTGTTAATAATTACATCTACTTATCCGGAGGTGCATTAGCGTCATAATTCCGATTGCGGAAGAGACTGGAAAATGTTATTCTTATTATAGGCAGTGGAGCTTTCTTAGTTCAGTTGTTTCGTGTGGTAACTTAACAATAACGGATTATGAAAAGTAATTCCACTGCTTTTTTAATAAAAATAAAACTGCGCCACAGCCTTGGCAGGCCATCGCGCAGCGATTTTGTTCAATCGAAATTTGAGGAAAAGAAGAATGGAAGATAGAAAAGTATTACTCGATAATATTAACAAAATTCATACAACTGAACTGGGAGTTGATAGAATTAAAAGAAATCTAAAAATAGATATAGTAGATGTTGTTGAGTATTGCAAAAATAAGGTGTTGGATGAAAATTGCCATATATACAAACAAGGAAAAAATTGGTATTGCGAAATTGAAAATGTCAAAATCACTATCAATTCATATAGTTATACAATTATTACAGCACATATTATTAAGTAAATTATCAATTTGTAGAGATGATAGGAGTATTTATGAATAAAAAATTAGTGAAAGAATTTTTAATAATAACATTTGTTATAATGCTAATATTTTGGGGTGGTTGTGCTTTAATTAGTCAAATATTTATCTTGACAATAAATAATATATTTTTAAGGATTATGCACATTATTGGGGGATTCTCTCCAACTATTGCCTCTTATATATCACTAAAGAGAAATAACAAAGTTAAGAATTTAAAAGAATGGTTAAAAAAGATATTTGATATAAAACATAATATTTGGACTTATGTTTTAGTAATTTTATTTGTATTGATTTATTATGTTTTGGGGTGTGCAATAAATGGATTTGAATTTGGTGCTCCTATATTTATGCTTATAGTAATTTTACCAATGATGTTATTTGGTGGTGGAAATGAAGAAGTTGGATGGAGAATGATTTTACAACCTGAATTGGAAAAGAAATTTGGATTTCATATAGCAACAATCTTTACTTCTATTATTTGGTGGTTATGGCATTTACCAATATTTTTTATAATAGGAACAGCAAATGCAAATATGAACTATTTTCTTTTTGGAATAATGTGTTTAACCTTATGCTATGCTTTGGCAACAATAAGAAAGGTATCGAAAGGTGTATTTCCTTGTATATTAACTCACTGTTTAATAAATGGGCTATCTGCAATATTTGTATTTAATTATAGTTTGTTAAGTTGTTGTATAACTTTAATTGTAACAATAATAGTATCAATACTAATTTTAAATATAAATAAAGGATATATAAGATAATAACAAATTCCATTTTGTCGAGTAAAGGAGGTGCTGCAACAGATGGACAAAAGTAGACATTGAAAGTGTGCTTTTAGAAAAGGGAAAAGATTTCGCTATTAAAACAGCAGTTCATATCCGTAGAATGTTTGAAAAATTTGGATATGATGAAGTATTCGGAAGAAGTGCAGTTACTGAATTGCTGGGTTTAAAAAATTTGAGTGCGTCAAAACTTCTTTCAAATTTAGTGCAGGCGGATATTATTGAACCGGTATCCGGATACGGAAAAGGAAAATACAAGTTTAAAAGTTGATGAGGATATGCAACAAAGCAGAGATTGAAACGCAGAAAGCGATGTTTTATCTGCAACAAAAGGGAAATGAGGAACATGGATTAGAGTAATATGAGTCCGCTTTGCGAAAAGTAATCAGGGAAACGGAGGACAATTCTATGACAGATAACACAAATAAAGGATTTTGGGAAAGAATGGCAAGAATATATACTGCATTTATGTCGAAAAACGATACCGCTTATGGGCAAATCTGCAAACTGTCAGAACAGTATATAGACAGTGAGAAGTCTGTCTTGGAATTGGCTTGCGGAACGGGACAGATTACCTTTTTAATGGCAGGAAAATCCGGCTCGTGGGAAGCAACAGATTACTCGGAAAATATGATAAAAGAAGCTGAAAAACGCAATCAAGGCGAACACAAATGCGAACAGCTCCGATTTTGTGTGCAGGACGCAACGAATTTGATTTATGAAGATGAAAAATTTAGTGTTGTCGTGATTGCAAATGCTTTACATATTATGCCACAGCCAGAGAAAGCATTAAAAGAAATTCACAGAGTTTTGAAAAAGGACGGAATTTTGTTTGCTCCTACCTTTGTTTATGAAAGGGGCTATCCCAAATTGCCGATATGGCTTATGGAAAAAGCCGGGTTCAAGACCTATCATAAGTGGCAAAGAGAGGAACTGAAAGAATATGTCGGTAACAAAGGCTTTTGTGTTGTAGGGGTAACCTTGGTAAAAGGTAAACCGCTTTCGGAATGTGTTTTGGTTGCAAAAAAATCAATTGATTAAGTCGCTGTGAAATCGGGTGCAAAATAAAAATTATCAATTTATAAAATATTTATAGTTAAGGAAGGACTGCGATGGAAATATTTATCGAAATACTTTGCTGTTATTGACGATGAAATCGTGTGGCATGGTGGTATGCATCTTCTTGGGAAAGTGGATGTTTGGGATAATTTAATGCGGATCAGGAATCATCAGGTTGCAGCGGAATTATTGGAGATTGCATTTATATGATCCGGTAAGAACAAAAAAAGAAATGAGTAGGCAAAAAATACGAATAAAAAATTTTAGGGTATTTGAAATAAAAGCTGACTTGAAAAAGTAAATTCCAGAAACTTAATAGTGCCTGACACCAAGAGGTTCAATCAGAATTGAACAGAAATTCAGTTGTTGCAAATTTTACAACAACGACGTCTGATGGTAAAGGTGGAAGCAATAGTTTCCGCTTTTTCTATTGGAAAAGTGTTTACAAAAAAGCTGATTTTAAGTGTGGGAAATGTGTAGGGGATCAAAATTAAAAAACTAATACCAAAAAATGAATAATTTTAAAAAAGTGGGAATAGAATAATGACAGAAGGCATAGAGTGTGATAATATCAGTTTATTAAATATATTACCGAAAAATAAAAATTATTTAAAAAGTGGGAATAGGAGATGGTCGCATGCAGCTTATTGTAAGAAAAGAGTATTTAAATGAATTGACTGAATTGTATGGGACACCGGATATAAAAGTAATTACGGGCATCAGACGAAGCGGCAAATCGGTATTGCTGCAAGAGTTTGTCTCTTACCTGAAGTCATTAGAGGAAGCGGTAAATATTGTTATGATAAACCTTCAGGAATTAGAGTTTGATCATTTATTGGAATATCATGCATTGCATAAGTATATCCTGGATCAGTACAAAGAGGGAATGACTAATGTTTTACTGATTGATGAGGTTCAGTTGTGCCCGCAGTTTGAACTTGCAATTAATAGTATTTATACAAAAGGAATTTATGATATTTATATTACCGGTTCAAACGCATTTTTGTTAAGTTCAGATTTGGCAACACTTTTTACCGGAAGAACAATGGAAATAAAAGTATATCCATTTTCTTTTGCGGAATATCTAACTTATTATGGTATTACAGACAGGTATGATGAAGCATTTGATCAGTATGTACGCACCGGTGGTATGCCGGGATCTTATGTATATAAGACTGAGGACAGACAGTATGATTACGTTAGAGATGTGTATTCAACCATTCTTATCAGAGATTTGGTTGAAAAGTATAAGATAAGAAATAAATCAGAGTTCACCAACATATCGGAATTCATGATGGATAACATCGGTAATTTACTTTCGCCTAATAATATCAGCAAAACTTTAAAAAATGACCAGAGCGAGATAACCAGAAAGACGGTGTCAAAATACATTGGTTATTTAGAAAATGCATTTTTGTTCTATGAGGCAAAACGGTATGATTTAAAAGGGAAAAAATATCTGGCAAATAATAGTAAATATTATCTTTGTGATACATCATTTCGTTATGCAATCAATGGTACACGAAACATGGACTTTGGAAGAGTTTACGAAAATATTGTTTATCTGGAGTTGCGTAGGAGAGGATATGAGGTATATGTGGGAAAACTCTATAAAAAGGAAGTGGATTTTGTAGCTAAAAAACGTGAAGCTCAAATATATATTCAGGTAAGCGATAATATTTCAGATGAAAAAACATTTGAAAGAGAATATTCGCCTTTGCTTGCAATAAGAGACGCATATCCTAAGATGATAATTGCAAGAACACACCATGAAACTTATGATTACAAAGGAGTGCAAGTGGTTGATATCTGTAGATGGTTACGAGGATAGTACAAATTATTGCTCAAGGTATGTTTTTGGATATAATTTGTGAAAGAAAATGTTGATTATAGAATAAAGAGAGGTGCATATGCTATGCCAGATATACTCGTGGTTGAAGATGATGAAAATTTAAATCGTGGAATTACATTCTCACTGAAAAAATCCGGATATGAGGTTTTTTCAGCAGAATCAGTGAAAAAAGCGAAAAGAATTGCAAGTGATAATAATGTGGATGTTACCATTTGTGATGTGAATCTTCCGGATGGGAATGGACTGGAATTTGTAAGGTGGATGAGATGCAATTATAATACATACATTATTTGTCTTACAGCACTAGATCAGGAGATGGATCAGGTCATGGGATATGAAGCAGGGGCAGATGATTATATTACAAAGCCGTTTAGTCTTTCGGTACTTCTTTTGAAAATAGAAGCACATTTCCGCCGCAGACAGGAGAAAACGGAAGCCGGAAAGATGATTTCGGGAGATATCGTATTTATCGCAGGAGAAATGAAAGTCCTGATAAAGAGTCGTGAAATCAGTCTGACAAAAACGGAGTTGAAAATGCTGACTTTTTTTCTTCAGAATCCGAAAAAGATTCTTTCGAAAACACAAATATTGGAAAATGTGTTTGATCTGGAAGGGGATTTTGTGGATGAAAATACAATCGCTGTCAATATCAGAAGACTCCGTTAGAAAATTGAAGACAATCCGGCTGCACCGGTCTATATAAAGAATATCAGAGGTCTTGGGTATATATGGAATCAGGAGGTAAGGCAGTGACAAAGAGATATCGCAAGAAGATCACAGTAGCGCTCTCCTTGGTTTTTCCTGTCATAGTATTGTTTGCAATATTAAATTGCTTTACCACATATGTGTTTTATGAAGATTATAAATATAAAATGAATCTTATGACAGAGATTGCTACAAAGGAAGAATTTTCCGGGCTGGATGCTGTTTCGGAATTGCTTAAGGATAAGGATATTGAAACCAACGAACAGGGAAGGCGATTATTGGAGCAATATGGATACTGGGGAAATAAAGGGAATGCATTTTATATGCAATTCCGGCATCAGGTTATGGTGACCGGTGCTGTAAGCACTGTGATATGCGTGCTTCTTTTGACTTTTTTACTTTATTGGAAGAAAAAAGAAGATGCGTGTCATCAGAAAATTTTAGACCAGTTGGAAGAAATTCTGATCAGATTCCGTGAAAATAAATTTGATGCTTTACTGAAAACGGAAAATCCAGCAGAACTGGAAAAATTGAATGACCAGCTTGAAGCAATCGGACATCATATTCAGCTGCTAAAGGAAGAAGCACGGGAAGAAAAAGAGAGTACGAAAGAAATGGTTTCTGATATCTCTCACCAGTTAAAGACACCGGTTGCAGCTTTGGATACATGTTTTAGTGTGCTGATGCAGAATGACTTAAGTGCCACAGAACAGGAGGAGTTTCGTATCCGTTGTCGGAGTGCTCTGGATGGACTGGAGACATTATTGCAGTCGCTTCTTGAAATATCCAAGATGGAAACTGGACTGATTCAGATTAATAAGAAAAAACTTCCGCTTATGGATACTGTCATATCTGCTGTGAACTGTACTTATCCAAAAGCGGATGAGAAAGAAATTGAATTCGTTTTTGACTATGCAAAAGAGCTGGAAACATGCATGGTTATGCAGGATAAAAGATGGCTTGGTGAAGCTGTGATCAACGTTCTGGATAATGCAATCAAGTACAGCCCGGATGGTTCAAAAATATTTATCCGGTTACAAAAAAGAAACGATCTTGTAAGAATGGAAATTGAGGATCAAGGAATTGGTATTCCGCAGAATGAGTATCACAAAGTTTTTCAACGATTTTACAGAGGAAGTTCCAGGAAGGTCATGGAAAAGAGTGGTACAGGAATCGGACTTTTTCTATCGAGAGAAATTATCGAAAAACACGGAGGTACAATCATGGTAACCTCCGGCAAAAAGAAAAAAGGAAGCACGTTTGTGATTCAATTACCATATGTTGGTTAAATTTTAAGTGGGCAGAAATCTTACAATTCTGTAAGACTTCTGCTCGTTTTTTGAAAGTGAAATGAAAGATTGTCCTGATACAATTTGGATGTGGGTTGAAAAGGTACATTTTACAGAATTAAAAAGGAGGCAACACATGAGTGTGATATTAGAAACCAAGCAGCTTTGTAAATTTTATGGCGCGGGTGAGAATCAGGTCAAAGCGGTCAATCAGGTGGACATTCAGATTGAGCAGGGAGAATTTGTCGCAATTGTCGGAAAGTCAGGTTCCGGTAAAAGTACATTACTTCATATGCTTGGAGGGCTAGACACCCCGACAAAAGGCAGTGTTACTTTAGCAGGGAAAGATTTATACAGGATGAAGGAAGATGCCCTTGCTGTTTTCCGCAGAAGAAAAATCGGATTTGTTTTTCAGGCATTTAATCTGGTTTCATCTGTTAATGTCTGGGAAAATATTGTACTGCCACTGGGGCTGGATGGAAGAAAAGTGGATGAAGCGTATGTAAATGATATTATTGCAACTCTGGGGATTGAAAACCGGATTTATAATCTGCCAAATCAGTTATCCGGAGGACAGCAGCAGAGAGTTGCAATTGCAAGAGCACTGGTGAATCGTCCGGAAATTATATTTGCAGATGAGCCGACAGGAAATCTTGATTCTAAGACCAGTGATGAGGTAATCGCCCTGCTTAAGATGACAGCAAAAAAATATGGACAGACAATTGTAATGATTACCCATGATGACGAAATTGCACAGGTCGCTGATCGTATTCTGGTAATTGAGGATGGACAGGTGGTGGATTTCAGATGAAGACAATAAGCAGGATTGCATATAGCAATGACAAAAAGAACAAGACAAGAAGTATACTGATCATGATGGCAATCTGTCTGACTACGATGCTGCTTGTGATTATCAGTACTGTGGGAAATGGAATGATCCGTTTACAGAAAAGTCAGGCGGCAGGCTCATATGGAAGCAATTATGGTTTGTTTGTCGCAGCAGACGGATCGCAGTTAAAAGAAGTAAACCGCCGTGCGGAAATAGATGCTACAGGCACTATATGCACCGAAGGTATCATAAAAGGCAATGAAAAAGGCGGGTTTGTCTGCATGGATGAGACTGCAAGAAAAATGCTTCCTTATAATAAAGAATATGAGTTGAAGGAAGGAAAGTATCCGGAAAAAATGCAGGAAATTGCCGCAGGAAGAGCATTTTTTCGTGCAATGGGGTATGGTGATGTAAAGATCGGAGATACGGTTACACTGGATTACCGCGCAGGGATGCAGTCAGAATATAAGCCGGAAGAATTTGTTGTCAGCGGAATCCTATATGATCGGGATGAGTATACCATCGAGGCATCTTATGTTGCTTTCGGGTCACAGGAGTTTTATGATGAGCACGTCGCAGAGAATGACAGACAGTATAATATTTATTTTACTTTAAATGATTCTGCAAATGTATCTATGAATAATATTGATTCGGTTATAAAGCAGATTGCAGCAGCTTGTGGGATCGAAGAAAAAAACGTTATAGTCAATGATCTCTATTTGCAATGGGTCTTGCAGCCGAGTTATGAAACGATTGCGGTATGCGGGGTTTTGATTCTTGCAATTGTACTTTTCTCTGTTGTGGTCATTTATAATATTTTTCAGGTCGGTATTGCCAACAAGATACAGGAGTATGGAAAAATCAAGGCTCTGGGAGCGACAAAAAAGCAGATGAAACAACTGATCTTCAGAGAGGGCATTTTTTTGACATTTTTTTCAATACCAGTTGGATTGCTTTTTGGCTTTCTGATTGCAAAATGCGGTTTTAACTGGCTGGTAGAACAGGGGAACCTTGTATCAACCGGAACTGGCTCTATGGGAGTTCAAAATCAGCAGGTGCCTCTGTTTTCCCTGCCTGTTATGCTTCTCTGTATTTTCGTATCATTTCTTACCGTTGCTTTGGCACTGCGTAAACCAATGAAAATTGTTTCACGGATTTCACCTATCGAAGCAACACGGTATTTAGAAAATGCAGAAACACAAAAAAAAGGAAAACGAAATGGCAGAAAAAATGTCACCGTGTTTTCTATGGCAATGGCAAATGTAACGGGTAATCCCAAAAGAACTATTGGTACTATCCTCACAATGGGTTTTTCTTGTGTATTGTTTGTGATTATCTCTAATTATCTGGGAAATATTGACACGGAGCATGAAGCACGTCTTTCCGTTAATCATGGACAATTTGAACTGCAGCTTGACTATTCTGCTGAGTATGATGAAAGATATCCGGAGAATAATCTGGATACGATTCTGACGGATGATCCATTGAATGATTCGCTGATTGAAGAAATCAAAAGCATTCCGGGAGTAACAGATGTCATGACGAGAGAGATTGTCTCTGTAAATCTGAACGGAACAAGATTTCCGGCTGATATTGTGAGTAAAAAGGATTTTGATTTTATGCGCCAAGAAGGGGATATTGGCTCTATGGACTATGATCAGGCGGTAAAGAATGGTGATATTTTCTTTGGCTGGTCAACGTGGATGGAACAAGATGGATATGCGCCGGGTGAATCCATTGCATTTGACTTTGAGAATGGAAGTGGAACCTATACCTATCAGGGAAAGATTGCAGGATCTTTTGTAAGTGCGGACACTTATCTTGTCATTCCGGAAGGTGTATATCGCTCCATGAATCCGAGAGGAACAGCCTATGGCTATCTGTGGGTGGACTGTGATAAAAAAGATGCGGCATCTGTAGAACAAAGTCTGAATACTTTGATTTCTAATACTTCGCATATAAAAATGGATACTTATCATGCGCAGTTACAATCTGCCGAATTTGCAAGCAGCATGATGAAGCTTGGCTGTTATCTGTTTATGGCCATTGTAGGACTCATCGGGTTTATGAATATGGCGAATACCATGATCATGAATATTACGACAAAAAAGCAGGAATATGGTATATTACAGGCTGTGGGTATGACAAACAAACAATTAAATTTATGCCTGCAGTTACAGGGACTGATGTTTACGGTTGGTACCATATGCGTAGCTTTGATCATTGGTCTGCCGCTCGGCTATGCACTTTTTTTCTATGCAAAACATAATGGAATATTTGGAATGAATATCTATCATGTTCCAATCGTACCAATTTTTATTATGATTTTTTTGGTCGGTCTGTTGCAGATTGTGCTTTCCCTCGTTTTAAGCAGTAATCTGAAAAAGGAAACGCTGGTTGAAAGAATAAGGTATCAGGGATAGCAAGCCATCAAATATATTATTTTTCTTCTTTGGAAATATGGTCATGGACATATGTCTTGAAAAAATGATTGTGGAACAATATGGTGCTATGATATGATAAAACAAAAAACTTAAAGTCATTTAAGCATGAGGGAACCGTATGGATGATTTCAAAAAACTCACAGAGCAACTTTTGAAAATATATATTAATGCCGAATCAGTAAATGATTTTGGTATAGAGAATTACTTTGATGAAAATATCAGTCTGATTGGAACTGGAAAACACGAGATTTACAGGAATCTGCATGAGTTTTTAGAATCATTTGAATTTGATGTAAAACGAAGAGGCAAAATCAGAATTGAAGTACAAAATTTATATCAGGAAGAAGAACGGCTTGATGATGACCATGTTCTTGCACATGGAACAGTAGATTTTACTGGTCTGTTTAAAGATGGTTCAAGCTGTTTTAAAATGGCAACAAGATTTACGATTATCTATAAGTGGACGAATGGGAAATGGTTAGTTCAGCATCTGCATCAGTCAATACCGGATCTGGAACAGATGGACGGTGAAGAGTTCCCTGTCACATTAGGAAAACAGGTGAAGAAAACTCGGCAGGCGCTTCAGGCATTAGGCACTGCCTATTATCATATCTCAAGGCTGAATTTAAAAACAAAGAAGATCGAACTTGTCAAAAGATCCAGGAAGAGAGATTTGGATATTAAAGATAATAGCGCAGATTGGGATCCTCAGTTCAAGATTATCGAAGATATTATAGCAGAGCCGTTTGTACAGAAGTATATAGATTTTTTTGATATAGAAACCATGGCGGCACGTCTTCATAATAAAGAATCTATGTCTTCTGAGTTCAAAAAGAAGGATGGCTCATGGTTTCTTTCCATGGTTGTTCCTCAGAGCTATGATAAAAACGGAAATGTTACATCCGTGCTGTTTGCGAATCGAGATGTGACAGATGAAAAAATGCGGGAATTAAAGCAAGAGGAAGAATTGAGGGAAGCTAAATTAAAAGCAGAATGTGCAAATAAAGCAAAATCATCATTTCTGTATAATATGTCTCATGATATCAGAACTCCTATGAATGCGATCATTGGTTATGCAGAACTGGCGTCCAGACATTTGCAGGAAACAGATAAACTTGGCAAATATCTTGAAGAAATTCAAATATGCGGAAAAGAACTTTTGTCGATGCTTGGTAATGTTTTGGATCTTGCAAGAATTGAAAATAATAAGGTTGAAATGGAATACACGGTTTCAAATGTCCATGAGTGCGTTGAAAATTGTGTCATTATGTTCCAACAACAGACAGAAAGTAAAAATCAGACGCTCGCTTTGACAGAACAAATCAAGTATCCGTATGTATATATGGATGCACCGCACCTGTCAGAGATCTGTTTCAACATTATAAGTAATGCTGTAAAGTATACAAATACAGGAGGCAAGATTATCTGTAACGTTGTACAGGAATCCTGTGAAAAAGAAGATTGGTGTAATATGATCATCACCATTACCGATAATGGAATTGGTATGTCAGAAGAATTCCAAAAGCACATTTTTGAAGACTTTGAAAGAGAACGTAACTCCACATACAGTCATATTGAGGGCAGCGGCATCGGAATGGGCATTACGAAAAAGCTTGTAGAACTCATGGATGGCACAATAGAAGTGAAAAGTAAGCAGGGGAAGGGTTCCACATTTACGGTGACTATTCCTTGCAGGAAAGCGTCAAAAGAAGACTCTATGGTGAAGAAAAATAGTAATTTGAGTAATAAGAATTGTTTGAAGGGTGTTCGGATCTTATTAGTCGAAGATAATGAGATCAATACGGAAATTGCAAGAGAACTATTGACGGAAGAAGGATGTATTGTTGAGACTGCAAATGATGGTGTTGCATGCATTGATATGATTGAAAAGGCTGATGCTGATTATTACAAGATGATTCTTATGGATATTCAGATGCCGGTTATGAATGGATATGACGCTACATCGATCATCCGAAAGATGAAGGATACGAAAAAAGCCAGTATCCCAATTATTGCGATAACTGCCAATGCTTTCGCAGAAGATACACAAAAGGTTCTTTCTGTTGGAATGAATGCTCATGTTGCAAAACCTGTTGATATGAACATTCTTGTGCCAACAATGATGAAATATCTATAATATGATACAAAGAAAGGATTCATCGGCAAATCAGTCGAAAGGCTGAGACGCAAAGCTATAGGGTCTGTAAAATGACAGCCAGCTGCAATGCTTAAGATGCATTGTCTGAAAAGGCAGTGCATTTTTTCTTTAGATTTGTGTCGTGTAGTAACCTGGTAATTTGTGGAGAAAAGAAAAATGGACAAAAGCAGAAAAAAATCAGCCGTACTATTTGTATGTATATTGGTAGTTTTTGGAATATGGATGATGTTGTCAGTACACTGCCTGGCTGCTGAAAAGAATAATGATGAAGCGCAGACAACGGAACAGAAGATTATCCGTGTCGGTTCATTTGAGGATACCTTCAATTATGCCGATAAAAACGGTGTAAGACGAGGATATGGTTACGAACTCATGCAGGCTTTGGCAGGCTATACCGGATGGGAATTTGAGTACGTGAAATGTGACTGGTCCAACTGCTTTGATAAGCTTGAAAACGGTGAGATTGATGTCATGGGAGACATCTCTTATACTGATGAACGTGCTCAAAAGATGTTTTTTTTCGGATGAACCGATGGGTGAGGAAAAATATATTCTTTATGCTGATTTGTCAAATATAGATATTGGAACGTCTGATTTCAAGTTTATGGACGGGAAACGTGTAGGTGTGCTCATGGGCACAGAACCTGAAATCATGCTGACAGAATGGGAAAATAAGAATGGCATACATACAGAACATGTAAATGTGGATAATAATGAGGATGTCGAAAAGAAATTAGCGAATCATGAGATCGACTGTTTTGTATCTCTGGAGGAATCTATCTGGTCTGAACAGGGAATATCATCTGTTACTACCATTGGTAAGTCAGGCATATATTTTGCAATAAATAAGGAGCGCAGTGACATCAAGACGGAACTGGATTATGCTATGCGCCAGCTGGAACAAGATAGTCCTTTTTTTAAGGCAGACCTGTATAAGAAATATTTTACGCTTGATTATAATCAGAGTCTTACAGGCGGAGAAAAATCCTGGCTGGAAGAACATGGTGACATTCGGATAGGATTTTTGAACAATGATTCGGCAATCTTTTCCATGGACGAAGAAACTGGAGAACTTACGGGTATGTTATCGGAATATGTCTCCTATGCCAAAGACTGTCTGGGGGATCAGACACTGAAATTTAATATCCAGGAATATGATGATTATAGCGAAATGCTTCAGGCACTGCAGGAACATGAAATTGATATGATTTTTTATGCCGGCAGAAATCCTGATCTTGCAGAAAAGAAAGGATATACACTTACAAACACAGCCTGGACCTACAGTCTGATGGCAGTAACTGATGAGAAATATTTCAATGAGGACGAGTCGTATACAGTAGCTGTGCCAAAAGAACAAGAAGCTTTAAAACAGCATATTGCTTTCAGTTATCCCCAATGGGAACTGGTAGAGTACGATTCGCTTGCTGATGCGGCAGATATGGTCATGAATGAAACAGCAGACTGTTTTCTTATGGGAACCAGTCAGGCGATGATATATGATAACAATCGAGATTTCAAGAGTGTTCCACTTACAAAAACAATGGAAGCATGCTTTGCAGTAAGCGGTGGAGAGGGAACTCTTTTATCGATATTGAATAAAACCTTAAAGGCCATGCCATCGGACATGCTTACAAGTGCACTTGCTATCTATGACAGTACTGCAGATAAGGTAACATTTTTGGACTTTGTAAAAGACAATATGCTTGCTTTTTTTGTCACGGCAGGATTCTTTGTACTCAGCATCATTGGTATTATCCTCGTACTTTTACGGAAGGCAAGGAAAGCGGAAGCTGCCGCAAAGCTTGCAGCAAATGATACACAAAAGCTTAATGACAAGCTGGAGATTGCTCTGAAAGAAGCTGAGGATGCCAGTCTCGCAAAGACCTGTTTCCTTAATAATATGTCCCATGACATCCGTACTCCTATGAATGTAATTCTGGGCTATGCACAGCTTATGGAGAATGAACTAAATGGAAAAGAAATGCCTGAAACTTTAGAACATTTGGAAAAACTGCAACAGTCTGGAGATCTTCTTCTGTCAATCATAAATAATGTACTGGATATGGCCCAGATTGAGAGCGGAAGGATGGAGCTTGATGAGAATTACTGCCAGCTTGAAGATGTCTGGAAGTCATTGCTTGTTGTGTTTGATGAGAAAGCAAGGAAAAAGAATATTGCGCTTCATTACGCGATGAATGTAGAACATGAGCATGTACTGACAGATACTACAAAAGTAAAAGAAATATTTGTCAACATCCTAAGCAATGCCATGAAATATACTCCAGCCGATGGTTCTGTTATGGTAAATGTAGATGAATTACCTTGTGATGAGGCTGGATACATGATGGTGAGGATGAGAGTCAGCGATACTGGAATCGGTATGAGTCCGGATTATCTGACAAAGATTTTCGAAGCATTTACACGTGAGCAGAACACCACAAAGAGCAAAATCGCAGGAACCGGACTTGGAATGTCAATCGTCAAGAAATATGTTGATCTGTTGGGAGGAACAATAAATGTAGAGAGTGAACTTGGAAAAGGCAGCACCTTTACCGTTACATTAAAGCACAGGATAGCAGATGAAAGCTATTATGTAAAAAAACACGTTGAAAGCTCAGAAACAGGAAGTAAAATCCTTGAAGGCAGGAATATCCTTCTGGCAGAGGACAATGATTTGAATGCTGAGATTGCAGAGGCGATACTTGAGTATGCTGGCTTGAAGATAGATCGTGTGGAGGATGGCATTCAGTGTGTAAACAGGATAATGGAAATGCCGGCAGGAACATATGATATGATCCTCATGGATATCCAGATGCCTAAAATGGACGGTTATAAAGCAACGCAGGCAATCAGACACCTGCCAGATAGAGATAAAGCATGTATACCGATCATTGCAATGACAGCAAATGCATTTGAAGAAGATAAGAGAGATGCTATTGCAGCTGGAATGAATGGTCATATCGCAAAGCCAATCCAGATTGATAAGCTGCTGTCGATGTTAATGGAAATCATGAGACAACAAGAAAAGTAATACATACAAAAAACAATATAATTATGCAAACAGTAATAGTTGGAGGGAATAAACATGAAAATTGCAGTAACATATGATAATGGAGAAGTATTTCAGCATTTTGGGCACACAGAACAGTTTAAAGTATACGAAGTAGAAGCTGGAAAAGTAGTTAACATGGAAGTGGTTGCAGCGAATGGAGCCGGACATGATGCACTAGCAGCTTTTATTGCAGGATTGGGAGTTGATGTTGTTCTTTGTGGCGGGATCGGAGATGGCGCAAATCATGCACTTTCAGAAGCTGGGATTGAAGTAGTGTCCGGAACGAAGGGAAATGCCGATGTGGTTGCAGAAGCATATATAAGGGGAGAACTTACTTCAGCAGGAGTTAATTGTGATCATCACGATCATGGGCACGATGAAGATGGGTGCGGCTGTAGTGGTGGCTGCGGTGGCTGCAGTGGTGGATGCGGAGCTCCTCAGATTATTTTAGAAGGGAAAAATGCGGGAAAGACCTGTAAAGTTCATTACACAGGTACATTTAATGACGGTTCTAAATTTGATTCTTCATATGACCGGGGAGAACCTCTTGAGTTTATCTGTGGTGCGGGTATGATGATCAGGGGTTTTGATGCGGCAGTTGTGAATATGGAAGTGGGAGAGATACTCGATATACACTTGATGCCAGAAGAAGCATATGGCATGCCGGATCCAAGTGCAGTTCTGACATTTGAAATCGAGCAGCTTGCCGGATCTGAGAATCTGGAACTGGGGCAGCAGGTATACCTTTATAATGAAATGGGACAGCCATTCCCGGTTAAAGTAGTTGCGAAAGATGATGCTACAATCACTTTAGATATGAACCATGAAATGGCCGGTAAAGAACTGAATTTCAAAATCGAGCTCGTGGAAGTGCAGAATATGCGGTAATGCCGGAAAATAATTCCGGAAGGAACACGTATATGTATCGTCATGAAGAGTCTGGTACATCTTATGATGTCAGAGTAAAAGGACAGGAAACGGATGATGCTACCAAAGAATTGTTGGAAGGGATTGTGCTGAAATTAGAGGATGAAGGAAATAAAGACGCACCATGGCCATGGGAGGGAGAACCTCTTGAACCTGTATTGGCAGAGCAGATGGTAGGTTCTTATACGATCGTCCCGGAATATATTCCGTTTAAAGAAGCACAGGGCGTTATGCAGATCATGGAACACCAGTTTGTAAAACAGGGCGATCAGGTATTTCATTTGCTGGGGAATAAACTGGATACTTATAAATATTCAGAAAGCGGACTTGAATTCGTTTCGTCGATGGAACTGGAGAATGATTGTGAATATATGTCTGCAGACAGCAGTGGGATGTTATATCTTTCACCGGGAATTCAAGAAGTGATTGGCGTAAAAGATGGGAAAAAAGCGCTTCAGACAACAGTAACGGGCGATCTGAATATGCATCCGTCCGGAGAATGGGGAATCAGTTTCTGGGTGAACAGCGATACGCAGAAGATCTCGAATCAGGGCGGCAATCTGACGGCTGAACCGTGGATACTGACCGGATTAAATAATGCCGCTGAGCATATAGGCGCAATTTCTACAGAGGACATATTTGGTGTCGGTTATCCATGGCTGGAAGATATGCAGCTGTTAGATGACGGTTCTCTTTTAATTCTGCTGACACAGAAGCGAAATGACGAGTCGGCAAATGAATTGATGTTCTTCAGATTGACAGGATTCTAATCTAGGCATATTACTCATGAAAGTATCAAATCAATAAGTTTGAAAGGTCACCTTTGTGGTGACCTTTTTTCATCTGTGTGTTATGATTACATTGCTCAAATTTTTTACATAAAAGAGCTTCCGGATAAAAAGCTGGAATTTGTGGAGGAATAAGACAATGTCAAAAGATGAATATTTAATCACAGATGAGCCACTTAAAGCACTGACTGTTTTTGCAATGCCTATGATTTTAGGCAGTTTTTTTCAACAAGTATATAATATGGCTGATTCAATAATCGTTGGTCAGTTTGTTGGCTCTTCTGCACTTGCGGCAGTTGGTGCATGTGCTGCACTTACGAATGTCTTCATTTGTATCGCGTTGGGGGCCGGCGTTGGTGCCGGTGTACTTGTGAGCCGTTATTTTGGATCCAGAGATTATAGCAAAATGAAAACAATCGTATCAACATCATTGATTAGTTTCCTGATTCTAAGTATACTTCTGGGCGTCTTTGGATTTTGCTTTTCCCATTCGATGATGAGTTTGTTACGGACACCTGCTGATATACTGAAGGAAGCAGTACTGTATCTTCGTGTTTATTTTGTAGGTTTTCCGTTTCTGTTTATGTACAATATCCTTTCGACGATGTTCACCTCTATCGGAGAGTCAAAAATCCCACTGGGTCTTTTGATATTCTCTTCTGTTTTGAATATATTTATGGATCTTTGGATGGTGGCCGGACTTGGCCTGGGTGTGTTTGGTGCAGCCCTTGCAACTCTCATTGCACAAGGGATTTCCGCAGTGTTTTCGCTTTTGATTTTCTTTGGTCGGATGCGCCGATATAAAAGTCATTTTGCCTGGTTTGATGGGCGGGAATTACATTCTATGCTTCGAATAGCCGTACCATCAGTTCTTCAACAGTCCACAGTGTCAATTGGTATGATGATCGTACAAGCAGTTGTAAATCCATTCGGTACACAGGCACTCGCTGGTTATTCAGCAACGATGCGGGTAGAAAATGTTTTTTCACTGATCTTTGTATCCATTGGAAATGCAGTCTCGCCGTATGTATCCCAGAATTTTGGCGCAAAGAAAATAGAACGCATCAAAAAAGGATATCACGCTGCGCTGGTGTTGGATCTATGTTTTGCAGTTTTTGCTTTTATAGTCATTGAGACACTGCATACTCAAATTTCCTCATTATTCCTGGGTAAAGACGGAACCACTTTAGCATATGAGGTATCCGGAGGTTATATGAGATGGCTCGGCTATTTTTTCATCTTCATGGGGATTAAGATGGCAACGGATGGCGTTCTTCGTGGACTTGGAATCATGCGGCCATTTCTCATTGCAAATATGGTAAATCTGGCAATCCGTCTGTCAGTTGCTTTGATTTTTGCCCCTCGTTTTGGCATCACATTTGTCTGGCTTGCTGTGCCGGCCGGTTGGCTTGCAAATTTTCTGATTTCCTATGCAGCACTCAGAAAATCATGGCCAACTGATAAACAGCTATCATCTCGATAACTTTCGGTAGCATGCATTGCAAACGAAAAAACGTGCAGGATTATTGCGCTATTTTCGGAAATTAACTGATACGCATTTCGCTAGTGCCTGTGCTATAGTGAGAATATGATATTGACTATGATACCTGCGGACTTAGACCTTTTGACCCTGGTATTATACATTTCTGAAAGGAGTATGCAATTATGAAAGCACTTGTGATGAGCGAACCAGGCAATGTGAAAATGACAGAATTACCGATGCCGGAGATGAAACCGGATGAGGTGTTGGTACGTGTTCGTGCAGCCGGAATCTGCATTAATGATGTGAGGGATTTTAAGGGAGAATGTGATTATTCTTATCCGCGTATCGGTGGACATGAGTTTGCGGGTGAGATCTATGAAATTGGTTCGGAAGTGAATAAGAACCGTTTCCATGTGGGACAGAGAGTTGTTACTTATGTAGTTGATAACTGTAAGGAGTGTTACTACTGCAAAAATGGATTCGAAAATGTGTGCCCGGATTCATTGAACAGTATTACATATAAGAATCCGGATGGCATCTCTGGCTTCTGTGGTTTTGGCCAGTTTGTTGTTGCTAAAGCAGAAGATCTGTATATCGCAGATGATAATGTACCATTTGAAAAACTGGCAGTGGTAGAACCGGTTGCATGCGTTATCAATTCTATTAATAATGCAAATGTAGAGTTTGGTGATGATGTGCTGGTTATCGGTGGCGGAACTATGGGCATGCTTCATGTCATGCTGGCGCATATGAAGGGCGCGAATGTTATTCTGTCAGAGCCGGTGGAAGAGCGTAGAAAGAAAGCACTGGAACTGGGAGCAAATGCGGTCATCGATCCGACCAAGGTTGATGTGGCAGAAGAAGTGAAGAGGTTGACAGACGGACTTGGAGCAAAGATCGTATTTAACACGACAGCTATTCCTGCAATTGCATTACAGGCACTGGACTGCACAGCGAAATGTGGAACGATGGTAATGTTCTCGTCCCTGCATCCGAACAAACCGGTAGAGATTAATCTTGGCGCAATCCATTCTACACAGAAAAATATTACAGGCGCACAGAACGGAACAGTTAAGACATTCTGGCAGGCGGTGAAGATGTTGAACAGAGGCGTGTTTGATCCGACGCCGATCATTGAGGATGTGTATGATTATCATGATTTCGATCAGGCTATGGCATGTGCGATGCGTCCGGATACATACAAGGTAGTACTTAAGATTACGGATTAATTCTTGAATTTGTAGGAGGGTAAATTTATGTTAGTAACATTGAATGATGTAATGATGATTGCTGAACAACAGGGAATTGCAATCGGAGCATTTAATACGCCGAATCTGGAAGCACTGCGTGCGGCAATTGAAAGTGCAGAGGAACTGGAAAGACCGGTTATTGTTCAGCATTGTCAGATGCATGAGGAACTGATTCCATTAGATATTATCGGACCAATTATGCTGGATCATGCAGCAAGGGCATCTGTTCCGGTATGTGTACATCTGGATCATGGCGAGGATCTGGATTATCTGAAACGCGCATTGGATATGGGATTCACTTCGGTAATGTATGACGGTTCCGTACATCCTTATGAAGAGAATCTTGCAACTACAAAAAGGGCAGTAGAACTTGCTGAAAAATATGGCGCAAATGTAGAAGCTGAGCTTGGAAGTATGGGCAAGCGTGAATTTGGAAGTGGTAAACCCGGCGAAGAAGATAACCAGAAGATTTATACAGATCCGGATATGGCGAAAGAATTTGTAAAGCAGACAGGTATTGACGCACTGGCATGCTCATTTGGAACTACACACGGTATTTATCTGACGAAACCAAAGCTGAATTTTGATATTGTAAGCGGCGTGCGTGAGAAGACAGAAGGAGTGCCGGTAGTCATGCACGGCGGATCGGGTGTGAGCAAAGAAGACTTCCACAAAGCAATCAAAGCAGGTGTGCGTAAGATCAACTATTTCACATACATGGACAAAGCGGGTGGAACTGCGACAGAAGAGTATGTAGAGTCGGTAGAAAAAGGTAAACCGATATTCTATTCATCAGCCAGAGCAGCCGCCTTTGCAGCAATGAAAGAAAATGTAAAAGAGGCAATAAAGACATTTTCTATGATAGATTAAGAATATTTGATTGGAATGCCAGGAGCGTTATGTTCCTGGCATTAAAAACGTGCAGAAATATTGCGCAATATTCTGCAAAAGGATTGTAAGTACGAAAACGAGAATATGCTATAGTAATTTTGTGATAAAAATTGTTTTTAAATATCAGAAAATTTGCATTTGCTGAAAGGAGCATGTAATTATGAAAGCACTTGTAATGAGCGAACCAGGACACGTAAAAATGACAGAGATCCCGACTCCGGTACCGAAGGAAGATGAGGTGTTGGTTAAGATTCATGCATCAGGAATCTGTGTAAACGATGTCCGTGATTTTAAAGGAGATTGTAACTTCAGCTATCCACGTATCGGTGGACATGAGTATGCCGGAGAAATCTGCGAAATGGGAAGTGCGGTAAATAAAGATCGTTTCCATGTTGGTCAGAAAGTCGTAACATATATTATTGATAACTGCAATGAATGCTATTACTGCAAGAACGGATATGAAAATGTATGTCCGGACTTCTCTCATACAACAGCATATCAGAACCCGGATGGAATCTCCGGATTCGGTGGATTTGCACAGTATATCACTGCAAAGGCATCTGATCTGTACATCTGCGAAGATCATGTGTCATATGAGAAGCTGGCACTGACAGAGCCGATTGCCTGTGTATTGAACTCTATCAACAAGAGCAATGTTGAATTTGGTGATGACGTACTCGTGATCGGCGGCGGTACAATGGGTATGTTGCATGTAATGCTGGCACATCTCAGAGGAGCAAGAGTTATCCTGTCTGAGCCAATGAAAGAAAGAAGAGATAAAGCACTTGAGCTTGGCGCAAATGATGTTATCGATCCAATGAACACAGACGCTGTGGCAGAGGTTAAGAAGCTGACAGGCGGAATGGGTGCGAAGGTTGTATTCGATACAACAGCAGTTCCTGCACTTGCACTTCAGGCAATTGAATGCACAGCGAAATGTGGTACCGTAGTAATGTTCTCATCTCTGCACCCGAACAAGCCGGTAGAAGTTAATCTTGGAGCAATCCACTCTACACAGGTTAATATTACGGGTGCACAGAATGGTTCTGTTAAGACATTTTGGCAGGCAGTACAGATTATGAACAAGGGCGTATTTGATCCGACACCATTAATTGAAGCTGTGTATGATTACAATGACTTTGATGAAGCTATGGCATGTGCGATGCGTCCGGATACATACAAAGTTGTACTGAAAATGGAAGATCACGATAAATAAGGAGGAAGTGTACAATGTTAGCAACATTAAAAGAAGTACTGCAGGCAGCAGAAGACAAGAAGATTGCGATTGGTGCATTTGATACACCGAACCTTGAAAGCCTTTGCGCAGCAATTGCAGCAGCAGAGGAAGTAGAACTTCCTACTATTATAATGCATGCACAGTGTCACGAGAGTCTGTGTCCACTTGATGTGATCGGACCTATCATGGTAGAGCATGCTAAGAAAGCAAAAGTTCCGGTATGCGTAATGCTGGATCACGGCGAGGATCTGGATTATCTGAAGAGATCTCTGGAAATGGGATTCACAGCAGTCATGTATGATGGATCTACAACTCCATACGAGGAAAATGTTAAGACTACCTGCGAAGCTGTAAAACTTGCAGCATCTTACGGCGCAGATGTAGAAGCTGAGATCGGAAGCATGGGTAAACGTGAATTCGGTGCAGGTACACCAGGTGAAGAAGATGACGCTAAGATCTACACAGATCCTGATATGGCAAAAGACTTTGTGGCAAAAACAGGCATCGCGGCACTGGCTTGTTCATTCGGAACTACACACGGTATCTATCTGACCGAGCCGAAGCTGAATTTTGATATTGTAAAAGATGTACGTGCAAAGGCAGATGGCATCCCGGTAGTCATGCACGGTGGATCAGGGGTAAGTGAAGAAGATTACCATCAGGCAATTGCAGCAGGTGTGCGCAAGATCAACTACTTTACTTATATGGACAAGGCAGCAGGTAATGCAGCAGCAGAATATATCGCATCGGTAAAAGATGGTCAGCCATACTTCTATTCCGCACTGCGTCTGAAAGCAATGGATGCAATGAAAGAAGACATTAAGAGGGCAATGTTGGTATTTGCCGGTAAATAAATGTATAATCTATAGAAAAACAGAGCGGATCATCGAAAGGTGCTCCGCTCTTAATGTATATGGAAATTGTGGATGTGCATAAGAATAGCACTATTGCGGCGATGGAATTATCTGAATTGTCTAAATTAAATAAATATTAAAAACAATATTGACAATTCCGCTTCCACTGTGCTATATTATACAAGCTGTCGCGTGAGACAGGGCTGAGAAGCACCGCTGTCCATG
>NZ_QUDV01000011.1 GCF_003477705.1 Dorea sp. AF36-15AT | reverse complement strand
ATCAGAACTCAAGGCTGCTTTTTCGTTTACACCAACTCCGATTGTTTCCTTAACAGTTTAGTTTATTTCATGAACTCGGTCATATTTTGCTTGGACATATCAATCAATCTGATGGTACAACAGATGAAGACGAAGAAGCTGCTGACAACTTCGCAAAAGAGACATTAATTCCTACTGTAGAATTTAATGCATTTACGTCTCTGAATGATTTTTCAAAAGCATCCATTTGCTCTTTTGCTCAGAAACAAAATATCCTGTGTGGAATTGTTGTCGGACGTCTGCAAAAGGAAGGTTTCATAAATTATAATCGTTGCAATGACTTAAAGACTAAATATGTATTATCAGCATAAACAGCAAGATAACTTGTGAAAGCAGGCATCTATGTATTAGCATGGATGCCTGCTTTTGATATTTCAGATGATTATTTTTTGGCAATTAGTTTGAGATTAGCATGAATGCGGGTAATGTTACCTTCACAAACTGAACACACAAAAAACACATTTTTTACAATGAATCGTCATACTTTCTTTTTACAATGATACTTTAAGAGTATTGAAGAGGAGGAAGATATTGTGATTGAAGTGCAGAATCTGGTGAAAATGTATGGCGATCATACAGCAGTGGACCATCTGAGCTTTCGTATTGAAAAGGGGCATATTTATGGTCTTCTCGGACCGAATGGTGCGGGCAAGTCTACAACCATGAACATTATGACAGGATATCTTGGAGCAACCGAGGGGAAGGTGTTAATCCAGGGGCATGATATTCTGAAAGAGCCTGAGCTTGCAAAGAAGAGTATTGGCTATCTGCCGGAACAGCCGCCGGTATATATGGATATGACAGTTCGGGAGTATCTGCAGTTTGCAGCCGAACTGAAGAAGATACCTAAAAAAGAACGTGAAAAACAGATGAATGACGTGATTCGGATGACGGGTATCCGTGAAGTGGAGAATCGACTGATCCAGAACCTGTCCAAGGGATACAGACAGAGAGTTGGGCTTGCACAGGCAATCCTTGGATTCCCGGAGGTGATCATTCTGGATGAGCCGACAGTTGGTCTGGATCCGAAGCAGATTATTGAGATTCGAGAGCTGATCCGTAAGCTGTCTAAGAAGCATACGATTATATTGAGTTCGCATATTCTGGCAGAGATCCGTGAAGTGTGCGATTACATTATGATCATTTCCAGAGGTAAGCTGGTGGCAAGTGATACCCCGGAGAATCTGGAGAACAGACTTAAGAGCAGCAGACATATTGAACTGCAGGCAAAAGCACCTGTGACGAGAGTACAGGAGATTCTGAAGGAAGTATCCGGAATTAAGAAAGTGGATTACCGAAAGGATAACAATCTGATGACAACAGCTCAGATTGAGACAAGGAATGCGAAAGATATCAGAGAAGAGATATTTACAGCATTTGCGAGAAATAATCAGCCGTTAACGACACTCAGTCTGTCGCAGACTACACTGGAAGAAGTATTCCTGGAGCTTACCCAGGGCAAATATACAGCGTCTCTGGCAGAACAGGAGATTCGGGATGATGGGAAAGAGGAGGTGACAGGTGATGGCAGCGATTTATAGGCGTGAATTAAAAGGATATTTTAATACCATGATCGGTTATGTGATCATTGCATTTTTACTTGCATTTTCAGGTATATATTTTATGGCATATAATCTGAATTACGGATATCCGTACTTTTCCTATGTGCTTTCCGGCGGTATCTTCATGCTGCTGATCGCAGCACCGTTACTGACCATGAGAAGCTTTGCGGAAGAGCGTAAGAATCGAACAGATCAATTGCTTCTGACAGCGCCGGTCAGCCTGTTCCAGATCGTAATGGGAAAATACCTTGCAATGATTACCATTTTAGGAATCCCATGTGCGGTATATCTGTTATTTCCTTTAATAATCAAGATGCAGGGAACGGCCTATATATTATCGGATTACTTATCTATTCTGGTATATTTTCTGCTGGGCTGTGTATATATTGCAATCGGAATGTTCGTGTCATCGTTGACAGAGAGTCAGATTATTGCGGCAATCGGTACCTTTGGTATACTAATGGTTATTCAATTGTGGAGTGGAATCATAGGATTCCTGCCTTCGTCAGCTATGGCTAATGTATTTGGAATAGCATTTTTGCTGTCGTTGTTAGTCTGGGCTGTCTGGCGCATGACCCAGAACTGGGTGATATGTCTGATCTTGGAGATTGTGAATCTCGGAGTAAATGGAATTGTATACGTAGTAAAGTCAGAAGTTTACGAGAACCTGCTTTCAACCATTTGTGGCAAGCTGAACCTGATTGATACATTTAACAGCATTGCCTCCAATAACCTGTTAGATGTCAGTGGAATCATTCTGTATCTGAGTCTGATCGTATTTTTTGTATTTCTTACGATGGAAATGATACAGAAGAGACGATGGAGTTAGGAGGTGCGGCATGAATCGTTTGAAAGAGCAGTTTAAGAAAAGTGCATCAGTCAACGGCAGCTACAGTGTAGGTGCAATCGTGCTGGTGCTGTGTATTGTAGTGCTGGTGAACATGCTGGCGTCCAGACTTCCGGAAAGAGTGCGGAAGGTTGATGTCAGTGACAATAAAATCTATGAGATTACAGATACCAGTAAGAAATTATTGAAAAAGCTGGACCAGAAGGTAACCGTGACCGTTTATGCAGAGAAGAGCAGTACCGATGAACGGATACGTACATTTTTAAATAAGTATCAGGCACTGTCTAAGGACGTGACCGTAAAATGGGTAGATCCGGTGCTTCATCCGGCAGAGCTTACGAAGAATAATGTGTCAGAGAATTCGATCGTAGTGTCTTGCAAAGACACCGGAAAAAGTGACACAATCACATTTGACGAGATTCTGGTTACAGATGAGTATGCATATTACACGACAGGAAGCACGGATGCAACACAGTTTGACGGCGAGGGACAGCTTACCAGTGCGATCAACTATGTAACGAATGACAGTCAGAATAAGGTGTATTACACAACCGGACATGGCGAGAGTTCATTTTCCACATCCGTACAGGATCAGCTTGATAAGAATAATGTTTCTTCCGAAGAATTGAATCTGCTGATGACAAGTGCGGTTCCGGATGATTGTGATCTTCTGATCATGAATGGTATTTCCGCAGATCTGACAACAGAAGAAAAGGACCAGATTGAAAGTTACATGAAGTCCGGCGGTGATGTGATGGTGCTGCTTGGTAATATAGAAGGTGATGTACCTAATCTGGATGCATTGCTGAAAGAATATGGCATGCAGAGGGTGAATGGTTACATTGCAGATATGGAACGGTGTTATCAGGGCAACTACTATTATATATTCCCGGATATTAGTGGGGACTCAGATCTGATGAACGGTATGAGTACACAGATGGTAATGATGGTAAATGCGCAGGGCATGGAACTTACAGATCCGGAACGTGATACGATTACGACTACATCATTTATGACCACATCATCGAATGGATATGCGGTGACGGAGGACAGCCAGGAGAAGGGCACTTATGTACTCGGTGCAATTGCAGAGGAGACAATTGAAGGCGAGGATGTCACAGATAAGAATGAGGAGGATTCCGATACCGAAACAGAGACCGTGAAGAGTCGGTTTACGGTGATTACTTCTGAGAGTATGCTGGACAGTCAGATTACCGATTCTTTCTCAACATTAGAGAATCTGACCTTGTTTGCCAATGCGGTGACAGCAAACTTCGATGGCGTACAGAATGCGGCTATTGAGCCGAAGAGCCTTTCTATTACTTATAATACGATGCAGCACACAGGATTAATCGGATTTGCATGTATTATCGGTATTCCGATTATCGTATTGATCTACGGATTCCGGCAATGGCTGAAACGTCGAAAAGCTTAGCACGGACAGGAAGGTGGCTTATGGATAGAAAGAAGAAAAAAACAATCATTCTGTTGGCTATGATTCTGTTGCTTGTTGTAGCAAATGGTGCTGCCAGTGCATGGAACGATAAGTCGGAAAAGAAGAAAGAAAAGGAAGCAGAAGCTTCAAAGATATATCTGACGGATGCCAGTGATATTACTGCATATTCTTATAGTGACGGAAGCCAGAATATGTCGTTTGCAAAGGTGGATGATACATGGGAATATGATGAAGATAATGAGATTCCAATGAATCAGGACACGGTTCAGAGTACCGCAGATGCTATCCGGCAGATGGAGGCAGTGAGGGAACTGGAGAATCCGGATCAACTGTCGGATTATGGATTGGATAAACCGTCCTATACAATTCAGTTTCAGGACAATGATGGTGTGACAACAGAGATTCTGATTGGCAACGGCGCAGGCGAGAACTATTATGCTACAGTGGAAGACAGCGGAAAGGTATACACGATCAGTTCAGATTTCCAGAATCATCTGCAATTTGATCTGACCAATCTGGTTCAATACGATACAGTTCCGTCCATCGGAAGCGGTAATCTGAAGAGTGTGGCGATTGCAGAAAATGGAACAGATACGGTATATGAAGATGATGATCAGGTCGGAGAACTTGCCGGAGGTTTTGGAACATTGAGTCTGACAGATTGTGTGAATTATCATGCATCGGCAGAGCAGCTTGCGGAGTATGGACTGGATGAAAGCCAGAGAATTACTGCGAAGGCGGTATATACTGACAGTTCAGATAAAGAGCAGACCTTTACCGTGTATCTGGGCAAGACTGATGATGCAGGGGAGAACAGATACGTCATGGTGGAAGGCTCTGATATGGTATATCGCATCAGTGAAACTGTGGCACAGAATATGATAAGCATAGAAGAAACGGGGGAGTAGTTAACGAAATAAAATAGCATAAAGGCAAACCGGGCAGGCTGTCAGATGCAGCTGCCCGGTCTTTATGTATTCTTTTGAGGTAATGTGTTATTCTTGTTCTTTAGCCACAGCGATTTTATCAAGAAGTTCCACAATCTCATCTTTAGAATATTCGGTTTTCTCGCCGTTGGCAAAAATGAGGCGTAATTCGTATAAGGTGGCCATCTTTGCATCTTTTCTTTCTTTTTCAGTCATATCGTACATATAAACTCCTCTCTTGTATTATCAAACAGAAATTTGATGATACAATCATACAGTGATTTGCGCGTATCGTTAATAAGCAAATAAATTACCATAACCATGCAAAACGATGGTGAAATAGTAGTATGCATATATTGTATTTTTATCATATCCTGTATCTTATTTGTTGTCAATACGATACTTATTTAATGCAAAATGATTAATTGAGGATGAATAAAAGAATGGATATAAAACATAGTAAATGTTATACTTGGGTATAGTTACGGTGATAATTGTTTTGGGTAGTGCTTATTATGGTTACTACCATAACTTGTATATTGAAAGGAAAATGCATGGTACACACATGGATTATGGATGTCACGCCTCTTCAGAATGACATGATATATAGAAGATGTTACAACCGTCTTCCGGACTGGCGCAGGGAGAAAGCTGACCGGATCAGACCTTTAGAAGGTAAAATGCAGAGCGTAGGGGCATGGATTTTATATCAGCAGATGCGGAATTATTATGAGCTGTCAGATCAGATGCCATATAATCTGTCGCATTCCGGGAAATATGCGCTATGTTCGGTCAGCACACAACCGGATGCACAGGTGGGATGCGATGTGGAAATGATAAAAGAAAACAAACTGAGATTGGCAGAAAGATATTTCTGCCCAGGGGAAGTGGCCTGGATTCAGAGTCAGACAACAGAAGCAGAGCAGGCAGAAGGATTTTACAGATACTGGGTGTTGAAAGAGAGTTTTATCAAGACGATACGTCTGGGAATGAAACAGGATCTGCGTGAGTTTGAGATAGCACTGGATGAACGGGGGGCGAGACTGGTGCGACAGCCGGAGGCAGTGCCGGGAACATACTATTATCAGGAGTATCAGACGGATGCAGGAGATGCCAGAATTGCCGTATGCAGTACAGAAAAGAAATTTGGTGAACTTCATTATCTTGACGAACGAAATATCATTTGATAAAATATTGTATGGGAAAAATATAGGTTTATCAAGAAACTTATGAGTTTACAAGACGAACTTGTTATCATAAGTTCGTTTGTGGGAGAGATAGACCTGTGGGGAGAGTATAAACAATAGACAGGGCATTGACTCTGTCTGTCCGTCGTTGTATCTTGCAGGGCGGAAGGATTAATAAGGAGGAGATTATCATGTTAGATCTTACATTCGGAGAACAAGTCAAGATTATCTTAAGCCGTAAAGGCATGACCATCAAAGAACTCGCAGAGACAATTGAAGAGAGAACCGGGAAGAAGATGTCCCGTCAGAATCTTACGCAGAGGCTGGGACGAGATAACTTTCAGGAACAGGATATGCGTATGATCGCAGATATTCTTGGATGCCCATTTCAGCTGAGCATTCTTGCAGACAGCGAGGCAGCAGAGCGTGCAGCTAATGTAGAGGATATTGTCCCTACAGAGAAGGAACTGCATAAGCTTGCAAAGACCAAGGCCCGTAAGGAGAAAAAAGCGAGAGAAGCAGAACAGCTTCATGCCGCAATGGAACAGATTCCGTCAGAGGTAACCGATATGAGCGGCGCATCTGAAAAAGAGATGACGCTTGGCGATTACATGGATATTCATGAGGAGCTGGTACGCAGAGAGACTGGAGAGATTCCAATTGTAAATGAGACGATAGAAGAGCCTGTGACGGAAGAATCTGAATCTGTAATGGAAGAGATCTCTGACGAGCCGGTGTTAATGGAAGCAGAACCGATAGAAGAAGCACCGGAAGCAGTCGAAGCAGTCTATGAAGAAACGCACGAAGAGATCCCAGAAGCACCTCGTTATGAAGAAATCCACGAGGAGGTTCAGGAGGAGGTTCAGCAGGAGATTCCGGAAGAAGTTCATGAGGAAGCTTACGCGGAAGAGAAGAAAGAGCAGACTCATCACGAGAAGAAGCTGACCGGATGGAGAGCAATGTTCCAGCGCCGTAATAAAAAAGAGCGTCAGGAAGAAAAGCATGAAGAAGAGAAGATCGAACGAGAGATTGAGGAAGCCACAGAACCATTAGAAGCAATGGAAGAAGAAAGTGACTTTATTGAATATGAAGAACCGGTACAGCCAGAGCAGACTTATTATGAGGAACAGCAGCCGGCTCAGGAAGAAGAGATCGCGCAGGCGGTTTATGCAGAAGAGGAAGATGATGATGCGGAAGATCTGGAGCGCGGAGAGTTGAATCCGTATACAGGACATGAGTATGAGAGCAACAGTGTCCGTATGCATCCAAAGCGCATCGGTTATGTGCAGGTATATGATCGTAGAGATCATGCGTGGACAGATATGACGGAATGGGCATTCTTGGGATATCAGGAGCGTAAGAAAGCGTTACTTGGCAAAGATTACGAAGAACCGATTTATCTGGACTAAATGAAAAAAGATCGTCCGGCAAAGATAACGGGATTATGAGGAAGTGACGGAGTGAACTGGGAGCAATTATTATCAACGCAGAGATACAGAACTGGGAAAATTGCAAAAAGCAACGGTAAATCAGATCTGCGCAGTGAGTTCGAGAGAGACTACCATCGGATTATAGGAAGTGCGTCCTTTCGCAGATTGCAGGATAAGACGCAGGTATTTCCGCTGGACAAGAGTGATTTTATTCGTACCAGACTGACGCATTCCCTGGAAGTATCTTCGTTTGCCAAGTCTCTGGGACAGAATATCGGAGAGAACATTCTTACATATAAGAAGGATCCGTCGTTTACGGTACAGATGAAAGAAGATATCTGCAATGTATTACAGTGTGCGGGACTGATCCATGACATTGGTAATCCACCGTTTGGACATTTTGGAGAAGATGCGATCCGGGAGTGGTTCAGAGATCATCTTCATACATTGGAATATCATGGTAAACCGCTGGATGAAATCCTGACCCCGCAGATGCGGGAGGATCTGTATCATTTTGAGGGAAATGCACAGGCGTTTCGCCTGGTAACAAAGCTTCATTATCTGGTGGATGACCGGGGAATGAATCTGACGTATGCATTGCTGAATACAATTGTAAAATATCCGGTTACGTCTTTGGATATTGAGCCTAAGAGTCGGGATATTAAGAGTCATAAGCTGGGATTCTATCATGCAGATGAAGAAATATTCCGAGAAGTGGAAACAGCGACAGGAACCAACGGATCGCGTCATCCATTGACATTTATTCTGGAAGCCGCAGATGATATCGCATACAAGACAGCGGATATTGAGGATGCATTTGTAAAGGGATTCGTTTCTTATGCTAAGTTATACAGAGAACTACAGGAGATGGAGACACTTTATGCACAGCCGCGAAGCAGTTTTCGACCAGCTGCTAAGCTGAAGGAGTTGTATGGCAGAGCGGAAGATATGCATGTGGAGGATCCGGAAGAATATGCTGTGAAGAACTGGATCGTTCGGGTACAGGGATTTTTGATCAACTGCGCAACGTATGGATTTACATCTAATTACGATGCAATCATGAACGGAACGTATCCGTATGATCTGTTCCATGGGACATTTGCGGAGCGTCTGATGGATCTGCTTGGAGATCTGGCATTTCGTGAAGTATTTGCTACAGAGACTATTTATCGGATGGAAGTATCGGAAAGTGTTATGATCAATTATCTGATGGATCGCTTTATCGGGGCGGTAATCGGATATGATGATAAAGAACAGGAACTTGGAACGATTGACCGTCGCCTGGTATCGTTTATATCCAGTAACTATAAACGGTCCTATCATTTCCATGCACAGGGCAAGAGTGAAGCAGAGAAACTGTATCTGCGATTACTGCTGGCGACAGACTATATCTGTGGTATGACGGACAGTTATGCGAGACGACTGTATCAGGAACTGACAGCCAGTGTATATTAGGAATGTTTGAATTATAAGCGGAATAAACTGTTTTGAATACATCGAACGGAAGTGAGAATGTGGAGCAGTTTATCCGCTATTTGTATGAATACGAAAGTGACAGGCCGATTCGCAATGTAGGATTTGTAAAGGTTGAGACTGCCGATGATTGTACAACGATTCATATACATGGGAAGGGACTCAGGTTGGGAGAAGAGACTGCATTGAAGCTGTATCTTTTCTATCCTGAAGAGCAGGTGCCGGTGTGTGTATATCAGGGAGAAGTTACGAATGTGAATCCGACGATTAATTATCGGTTGGTGTATACGTCAGAGGATACCGGAGTACCGGAACATTACGAGGCGATTGCCGGGATATTGCTGATGTCAGAAAGCGGACGGAGATATGCGGCGGTGTGGAGTGATGCGCTGCTTCGGATCAGTGAACTTCGAATCTGGCAGGAGGAGCCGATTCCGGTGACTATAACAGAAGAAATCTTGCAGAAAGTTGTGCAGGATCAGGAAGAAACAGTGGAACCGGAGCAGACAGCCGGGCAAGAAGAAAAGCAGGACGTGGAAGTGCCTCTGACAGAAGAGGAGATTGACCGTTATATTGAGCCGACAAAACCTCAGATACGAAAGATCCAGAGACAGGAGATCGCCATGCTGCCCCGGTGTGAATGGCGGGTGGCAAATAATAGCTTTCTGCTGCATGGGTATTACAATTATCATTACTTAATCCTGTTGGAAGAGGAAAATCAGATGTGGTTAGGCGTACCGGGGATTTATCACCGAAGGGAAGCGAAAGCAGCGGAAGTATTTGGATTTACCAGATTCGTGCAGGCAGAGCAGGATGAGTCGGAAGAAAATGAGATGTTTGGCTACTGGTGCAGAAAAGTAAGACATATGCGAAGTAAATAGGACGCTATGCGGCAAGGAGGAATGGTCATGATGTCGATGGATGAGAAATATATGAAAGAAGCGATCCGGCAGGCTAAGAAAGCCTATGCGTTGGATGAGACACCGATCGGTTGTGTGATCGTGCATGAGGGCAAGATTATCGGTCGGGGATATAATCGGAGAAATACGGATAAGAGTCCATTGGCACATGCAGAGATTGCAGCGATTCGAAAGGCGAGTAAAAAGCTTGGTGACTGGCGGCTGGAAGAATGCACGTTATATGTGACGTTGGAGCCATGTCAGATGTGCGCGGGCGCGATCATACAGTCCCGGATACCGCGGGTAGTGGTTGGATGTATGAATCCGAAAGCGGGATGTGCCGGATCGGTACTGGATCTGCTGCATATAGCACAGTTTAATCATCAGGCAGAACTGGAAACAGGTGTGCTGGAGGAAGAATGCAGTCAGCTTATGAAACAGTTCTTCCGCGAATTGAGACAGCGGAAAAAAGAAGAAAAAGAAGAGAAGAAGCGTGCAGAAAGCATGGAATAAGAAAAGGCAGCCTGTCAACCGACAGACTGCCTGATTTGTCTTTTTATGTGCATTGCGCTTCGAACTTAAAACCAATAAACGTTACTCTGGTAGTTAACTCAGTCCAGGCACCCTCACGGCACCCGGAAGGTTCCGCTTAGTGCTGCTTCGTTCCCGACCTGACACGATTCACAGATTTCCGTCGCGTGAGACCCGGACATCAACGTCACTTTCCAAAGGCAGCTTCACCAGCATATGCCCTCTGCGCAATATCACCCCTGCTATAGCGGATTGCAGGTGCAAGGTACCGCTACCACCCCGGCTGCACGAGTCATATTGTATCGTGTTTCGAGGGAAAAGTCAACACACATCGTTGCCATTCGTATCCTGCTGGTGTAAAATAATTCATTATGAAGATATTATTAACCGCAATTAATGCAAAGTACATACATTCTAATCTGGCTGTGTATAGTTTAAGGGCATACGCGCAGTCTCGTGTCACAAATCCAGATACAGAGATTGCGTTGGCAGAGTATACGATCAATCAGCAGACGGATGACATCCTGATGGATATTTACCGCCGTAAGCCGGATGTACTCTGCTTCTCCTGCTATATCTGGAATATTTCTTATGTGGAGACGGTACTTCAGGAAGTGCACAAGGTGCTTCCGGACACGAAAATCTGGTTAGGAGGACCGGAGGTGTCTTACGATGCGATCGCCGTACTAAAGCGTTTGCCGGAAGTGACAGGCGTGATGAAAGGAGAAGGAGAGGAGACTTTTGCTGAGCTGGCAGAAGGGCTGGAACTTGTCGGACTTCAGGGAATTACCTGGCGGAGAGAAGACGGAGAGATTATTGAGAATCCATGGCGACCGGTCATGGATCTGAACAAAGTGCCATTTGTTTATGAGGATATGGCAGATTTTGAACATAAGATTATATACTATGAGAGCAGCAGAGGCTGTCCATTTCGATGCAGCTACTGCCTGTCGTCTATAGATAAGATACTTCGATTTCGGGATGTGGAAAAAGTGAAGCCGGAATTACAGTTTTTCATTGACCATAAAGTACCGCAGGTGAAATTCGTGGACAGAACATTTAACTGTAGCCATCAGCATGCAATGGAGATCTGGAAGTATATCGCAGAGCATGATAATGGCATTACAAATTTTCACTTTGAGGTGGCAGCAGACCTGTTAAATGAAGAAGAGATTGCATTGATCCAGACGATGCGCCCAGGACTGATCCAGTTGGAGATCGGTGTGCAGTCTACGAATCCGGATACGGTAAAAGAGATTCACCGAACAATGGATTTTGAAAAGGTATCGGAGAATGTGCGGGCAGTGCAGAAGAATGGCAATGTGCATCAGCACCTGGATCTGATCGCAGGACTGCCCTATGAGAATCTAAAAAGTTTCCATAGAAGCTTTAATGATGTATATGCACTGCATCCGGAGCAGTTACAACTGGGGTTTTTGAAAGTGTTGAAAGGTTCATACATGCAGGAACATCAGGCAGAATACGGATTGGTGGTGAAAAATATACCTCCGTATGAAGTGTTGTACACGGACTGGCTTCCGTATGACGATGTGCTTCGGCTAAAAGGAATCGAAGAAATGGTAGAAGTCTACTATAACAGTGGACAGTTTACGCAGACCATGCCTGAGCTGGAAAAATATTTTAAAGATCCATTTATCATGTATGCAGACATGGCTGCATATTATGATAAGAATGGATATTTTAAGATTAATCACAAGCGGGCGGCAAGATACGAAATTTTGCTTGAGTTTGTGAAAGAGTATGCACCGGAGCAGATGGATGTAGTGAGAGAGTTTCTTACTTATGATTATTATCTCAGGGAGAATGCAGGTAACCGACCGGAATTCGCCGGGGAATATCAGATGGACAAGGCAGAAGTCCGTGCATTTTATGAAGAGGAGGCCGAAAGCCATAAATACCTGCCGGGATATGAGAAATATGATCGGAATCAGATGCGGAAAATGACGCATTTAGAAAGGTTTCTGTGTCTTAATAAAACGGTGCTTTTCGACTACCGGGAACGCAGTCCGTTAACACACGAAGCGCGTACAGTTATTATTGCAAAATAGATTTAAAACAGGTATGATAATAAACAAAACAAATTGTAAGAAGACAGAGAAAAGAGGCATGGAATATGAATTTCCACAATAAGCATACAAGAAGGATCGTTGCCGTTGTGATCGTGGTAATTGTAGTGGCAATGGTTGCAACGACATTACTCCCGGCGATGATGATATAGACGCTGAAAGTATAAAGAAATGTAAATGAGGGATAGAGGATGGCATCATCAAACAAATTAAAGCATCGCAGCAGGAGAGTAGCGATGAAGCGTAAACGTAAGCAGAGAGCATTGATCGTGATCGGCGTGACAGCTTTTGCAGTTGTCTTTGGTGGGTCTTATTCTGCGTTGAAGAATTATGTTGGAAAAGTAAAGGATGATGTTATCTGTGATAATATATATATTAATGATCTCAATCTTTCAGGTATGACGAAGAAAGAGGCGCAGAAGGCATTGGAGAACCGGAAGACAACGGATGAGAGCAAAACAGTAACATTGACAGTCCGGGATGAGAAGGTTGAGGCATTTCTGAAAGAACTGGGATTCTCCGGTCAGGAAGATGAAGAACAGCTTGTGGATGAGGCCGTCAGCTATGGTAAGAAAGGCAATCTCTGGATGCGCTATCGACAGATGAAGCGACTGGAGAAGGAACCATTTGTAATTGATGAAGAGTACAGCGTAAGCCGTAAGAAGCTTAAATCCCTATTAAAAGAGAAAGCCGGATATATTTTGCAGGGGCCGGAAAATGCAAGCCTTTCCAGGGATAAAGATGGAAAAGTCTCTATCGTAGCGGAAAAAGAAGGAGAGATCATTGATTATAAAGCGACTGTGAAGCAGTTGAATGATGATTTGAACGATAACTGGAAGCATGAAGACTTTGAAGAACAGGTTGTGATTAAGACAGAGAAGCCGGAGGTGACGAAGGCAGATCTGAAAGATATGACGGATGAATTAGGGGCATATTCGACAGATGCTGGCGGAGGTGAACGCTGGACGAATCTGAAGACAGGATCTTCTATGTTGAACGGTATTATCTTACAGCCGGGTGAAGAATTGTCGGTCTATGATTCAACGGCGCCGTATGATGAAGAACATGGTTATGCAGAAGGTACCGCATATGAGAATGGACAGGTAGTTCCGTCTTATGGCGGTGGAATCTGTCAGGTATCGACGACTTTATATAATGCAGTGATCTATGCGGAACTTGAAGTGGTAGAGAGACATCCGCATTCTATGACTGTTGATTACGTGGAGCCATCCAGAGATGCGGCAATCGCTGGTGGTTTCATGGATTTCCGCTTTAAAAATTCTTATGATACACCGATATATATTTATGGAGAAATTGATTCTGATAATCAGCTCCGTATGATTATTTACGGAAAAGAAACAAGACCAAAGAACCGAACGATCGAATTTGAGAGTGAGACATTGAGTGTGGATCAGTATTCTGTTACCTATAAGATTAATTCATCACTCAATTTCGGTGCAATGCAGTATACAGGTAATCCGCATACGGGGCGGGAGGCGCAGTTGTGGAAGGTCGTATATAAAGATGGTGAAGAAGTAAGCCGTGAGGTATTTAACACCAGTTATTACCAGAAAGCGGATGAAGTGATAGAAGTAGGTACCGCCGGAGGAAGTGCAGCAGCGATCAGCGCGTTAGAGAGCGCAGTTGCGACGAATGATTCGACGGCGATCAATAATGCGATTGCAGGGATTTACAGCAGTTCCAATAGTTCCAGTAGTTCAGAGAGTTCTGGAAGCACTGGAAGTGAAGAATAGATACTATATAGATATTATGAGGAGAATGAAGCATGGTCTATAAGACATTCCTGACACATACAGGTGTCTATTACGGAGGTATGCGGGATGGTGCAGCTTACGGACTTCTGATAGAGGTTAATGAGCTGGCAGCGCAGGGCGTTCATGCGGGATCAGCAGAGATCCGCATTGAGATTCCGGCGGATATGGATAAGTCCAGGATGCATTCCATTCGGAATCATATAGCGAAAGCTATGGAAAAGCTTGAAACGGAAGATTTTCAGCTGGAAGAACTTTATATTGCAGGCGAGAAATGTGCGGCGCTTCGAGTACCACAGATTGTGATTACAGCAGCAGGCGAGACAGATCAGAAAGAGCGTATAGCAGATGCGCTGCTGACCGCACGAGCCGGACAGGACATCGTATATGCCGGATGGGCAGGACTGGAAGGAATGCTTCGGATCATTGGCGAGAAAGAAGCAGAGCTCCGGGAAAGATTTACCCCGGCATTTATCGGACAGATGAAAGCTTATGACAGTGAATTGTGCGGTCTGTTAAAGATTGCAGTTGCTGATGCCATGGGCGTATCTGTCATACGTCAGGTATCTCGTGGAGGAATACTGGCGTCGCTGTGGGATTTGGCGAAGGATACAGAGCTTGGTCTTAATCTTGATCTGAAGAAGATTGCAGTCAGACAGGAGACAATTGAGGTTTGTGAACATTTCCGACTGAATCCATATCAGCTTGCTTCTGGCGGAAGTTTTCTGATGTTAACAGAGAATGGAGAAGCATTGGCAGATGCGCTGAATCAGAAAGGTATACAGGCAGCTGTGATCGGACAGCTAACTGATAGTAACGACAAGATCATTCATAACGGAGAGGATATGCGATATATTGATCGGCCGGCTCCGGATGAATTAATGAAAGTATTCTAAGATGCCAGGGTGGATTGTGGGAGTGCAAAGCACGGAACAATCCGTAGGCATCCAACATCATTTTTTATGTAATAAGAAAGTAGGGGTTCACCATGGAAGACACAAGAGTGCAGATATTAAAATTTATTGAAAAGAATTGTAAAGTAGATCCGAAGGAACTGGCAGTTTTACTTGGAACAGACGAAGCTACTGTCCTTCGTGAGATCAAAGCTATGGAGCAGGAAGGAATTATTTGCGGTTATCATACAATGATCGACTGGGATAAAGCAGGTGTAGAGCAGGTGAATGCACTGATTGAGGTGCGTGTGACACCACAGCGCGGCAAGGGATTCGAGAAGCTGGCAGAGCGTATTTATAATTACCCGGAAGTATCATCTGTATCGCTGATCTCCGGCGCGTATGATTTTCTTGTAACACTGGAAGGAAAGACACTGCTTGAGGTATCGCGTTTTGTATCTGAGAGACTGTCTCCGATTGAAGGTATCACAAGTACAGCAACACATTTCATACTGAAGAAATATAAAGATCACGGAACCATCCTGGCACAGAAGGAACAGGAAGAAAGGATGCTGGTGACACCATGACAAGAAATCCATTATCTAAGAAGATTACCGAGATCAAACCATCTGGTATCCGTAAGTTTTTTGACATTGTAAGCGAGATGAAAGATGCGATTTCGCTCGGTGTCGGTGAGCCGGATTTTGATACTCCCTGGAGAATACGAGAAGAAGGTATCTATTCACTCGAACGAGGACGTACATTCTATACATCCAATGCAGGTCTGCAGGAACTGAAGGATGAGATCAGTAAATATATGGAACGCCTGATCGGCGTATCTTATGACGCAAAGCATGAGGTGCTGGTGACCGTTGGCGGAAGTGAGGCAATTGATATTGCACTCCGTGCGATGCTGGATCCGGGAGATGAAGTTCTGATTCCCCAGCCATCGTACGTGTCGTATGATCCGTGTACGATTCTGGCTGATGGCGTGCCAGTATCGATTCCGTTGAAAAATGAGAATGAATTTAAGCTGACAAAAGAAGAATTAGAGGCAGTTATTACGCCAAAGACCAAGATTCTTGTCATGCCATTCCCGAATAATCCGACCGGTGCAATCATGACCAGAGAAGAACTGGAGCCGATTGCGGAAGTGGTAAAAGAACATGATCTGTATGTGATTTCGGATGAGATATATGGCGAACTGACCTATAAAGGCGGACATACTTCGATAGCATCGCTGCCGGGTATGAAAGAGAGAACATTGGTTATCAATGGCTTCTCCAAAGGATTTGCCATGACAGGATGGAGACTTGGCTTTGTATGCGGACCACAGATCATTATGGATCAGATGCTGAAGATCCATCAGTATGCGATCATGTGTGCACCGACCAACAGCCAGTATGCAGCAGTGGAAGCACTGCGCAACTGTGGGGATGAAGTGAAGAAGATGCGGGATGCATATAACCAGAGAAGACGATTCCTGATGAGTGAATTCAAACGTATGGGAATTGAATGTTTTGAGCCGTACGGTGCATTTTATGTATTCCCATGTATTAGGGAATTTGGCATGACATCCGAAGAATTTGCGACACGTTTTCTGGAAGAGGAGAAGGTGGCAGCAGTCCCGGGCTCCGCATTTGGTGATTGCGGAGAAGGTTTTCTGCGAATCTCTTATGCGTATTCATTGGAAGACCTGAAAGAAGCACTCGGAAGACTGGAACATTTTGTGAACCGTCTGAGAGCAGAAAAGAAATAGAAAATCGAAAAAGAATTAATATTTCAAAGATTGTGAGTCAAGAGAATGAAATTTTTTCATTCTCTTATTCTTTGTTAAAAAACAATACAAACTATGAGTTATGAAAACCTTGAAAAAAGAGGCGGAATTATAGAAAGGCAGTAAATACAAGTGAAAACATAGAATAATTAAATAACAATCTTGTCTTATAATTAACAAACATAGAACGTAGAACGTTGGTTAAAAGTAATAAAAAGAAAGTGCGAAATTGTAAACATTACACAAATGTGTGGTTAAAAAATAAACAATTATTGACTATTAGGTCAAAAGTGATATGATTAAGTCACAAGCAAAGAGCAACGTTCTACATTGAACGAATGTAAAAGGATGAATAGAATAAAAGGATTTCAAGAGAGGAGGAACTATTGTTGAAGAGGTATAAAAGAGTTCTTGCGGTTCTTGCAGGAACAACAATGATAGTATCAAGCATGACAGCATGCGGGAGCGGCGGTGATACGAAAAGCACCGGTTCAAATTCAGAATACCCGGAATTGAATCTTTCCATGGCTGTTAACGGAACGGACACACAGATCGACACACAGGTTGGTCAGAAGCTAGCAGAACTGGTGTCAGAGAAGTCTGGTGGTAACATTACGATCGATGTATTTCCGAATGACACACTGGCAGGCGGTAATGCTACCAAGGGAATAGAGTATGTCTGTGCAGGATCTACTGACCTGGCAGCATATGCAACCAGTACATTGTCAGCGATCGATCCATTACTGAATGTCGCAACAATGCCTTGGATATTCGATTCTTATGAAGAAGCAGCAGAAGTTATTGCAACAACCGGCGGTGAGTATTATGCAGATGAGTTGGATGATAAGGGACTTACCTATCTCGGAGCTTTTCATAACGGTTTCCGTCAGCTGACAAACAGTAAGCATGCTGTTACAAAGCCGGATGACCTGAAAGGTCTGAAGATTAGAATCCCTGGTTCAGAGATTTACATGACATTCTGGCAGGCAGTTGGCGCAAGCCCGACAGCGATGAGCTGGTCTGAAGTATTTACAGCGATCCAGCAGGGAACCATCGACGGACAGGAAAACGGTGTTCCGATCACAGACTCGGCTAAGATGTATGAAGTACAGAAGTACTTGACACTTTGGAACTACTGTTATGATGCTGATCTGGTAATTGCCAATTCCAAAGTCTGGGACAGTCTGGATGAGAAGACACAGGATCTTCTGAAAGAATGTATTGCAGAAGCCTGTGAGTGGGGTAACGATAAAATCGTTGAAGATGAGAAAACTCTTGTTGAGAAGTTTAAAGACAACGGAATGCAGGTGGATGAGCTGACAGATGAACAGCTGGAGCCATTTAAAGAGTTGATTAAAGAGCCTATGAATGAGATCAAAGCAAAATACGGCAAAGATGCATGCGAAGCGTTTGGTATCGATACAGAAGGCGTAAAATTCAGTAATTAAATCAGGAGGAGAATGGCATGAAGTATATAGAGAAATTTGAAAAAATCGTAGCATGCTTAAGCGTGTCAGTGATGGCAATCCTGGTTTTTATAAATGTTATTGCTCGGTTTGTATTTAACAGCCCACTGGCAGTTGCTGATGAGATGTCATGTTACTTATTCGTACTTATGAGCTTTATGGGTACGGCGATCGCAGCCAGAAGAAAAGCACATCTCGGTTTAACGCTTCTGACTGACAAATTGTCACCGAATGCAGCAAGAATTGTGCAGACAGTTATGTATGCAATCGCAACACTGTTTTGTCTGTTGATTGTAATCTTTGGTATTGAGATGGTTATCAGTCAGTATCAGATGGGACAGCAGACAGCAACTATGCAGTGGCCGGAATGGATCTACGGATTATTTGTACCGTTAGGCGGAGCATTCTCAATGGTCGCATTTCTGGATGGAACGATCAAAATAGCAAAGGGGGACAATTAAATGGCAGGTGTAATATTGTTAGGAGTATTTGTAGTGCTGCTGATCTGTGGAGCTCCCATTGCAGTATGTCTGGGAATGTCAAGTGTAGCAGCAATGCTGGTTCAGGGAGCAGGAAAACCGATCGTAGCAGTTATGAGTGTACTGCCTCGTATCTGTTCTGCTTCAAGTAGTAAGTTCGTATTACTTGCGATTCCATTCTTCATTATCTCGGGTAATGTAATGGAAAAAGCAGGTATTTCAGGAAGATTGATCAACCTTGCAGAGAAATGTCTCGGCCACATCAAAGGCGGTATGGCTATGGTATGTATCGTAGTGTCTTGTTTCTTTGCAGCAATTTCAGGATCTGGTCCGGCAACCGTAGCAGCGCTTGGACTGATCATGATTCCGGCACTGGTGAAAGCAGGATATCCGGCAGCATTTTCCTGTGCATTGATGGCAGCCGGTGGAGCAATCGGAGTAGTAATTCCACCGTCTATCACATTCGTAGTATATGGTTCCATTGCTGATGCATCAATCACAAGCCTGTTCAAGGCAGGTATGGTACCTGGGCTCCTGATGGGAGTAGGACTGATTATCACTGCATTAGTTATAGGAAGAAAATGTGACCTGAAAGTGTCACCGAAGGCTTCCGGCGCAGAACGTTTAGCAGCGTTTAAGGATGCAGTACCTGGACTTCTGATGCCAGTCATCATCCTTGGAGGAATTTACGGAGGAATCTTCACACCAACTGAAGCGGCTGCTGTATCCGTATTCTATGGACTGTTTGTAGGATTCGTAATCTACAAAGATCTGAATCTGAATAAGCTGTCAGATATCATGGTAGATTCCTGCTCAACAACAGCAACGGTTATGTTCATCACCATGGGAGCGTCACTTTTCGCATATGTTCTTACAAGAGCAAGACTGGATGAAGCAATTGAGGGCATGATGCTGAACGTAACAGGAGGAAGTACCGTTATCTTCTTCATTATTGTAAATATTGTACTGTTGATCGCAGGATGTTTCCTGGATTCGACATCAGCACTGTACATTTTCACACCACTGTTTGCACCAGTTGCATTACAGCTTGGAATCGATCCGATCCACCTTGGTGTAGTCATGATCGTCAACCTGGCAATCGGACTGTTTACACCGCCTGTTGGCGTCAACCTGTATGTGGCATGTGGTATCGGCAAGATATCGATCGAGGATATATCGAAGGGAATTATACCTTGCTTAGTGGCAATGCTTATTATCCTGCTGCTGATCACCTATATCCCGGCGATTTCACTGATGTTTGTGTAACCCATTAATCCATTTATACATATAGAACTCCTGGAACTTCCCGAGACCATGTCGCTGGTCTCGGGGGCATGGTTCCAAACAGAATATGAATCGGGCTGACTACCCGATTTTATATAAAACAACTAACATCCTACGTAGAATAAAATGAGGTGAAGAAAATGAAAGATGTATCAATGAAAGAATTGAAAAACAAGGCAACTGAGATGCGAATGAAGGTAGTGGATATGATCTACAAAGCTCAGTCCGGACATCCGGGCGGATCACTGTCAGCAGCAGATTTTATGACAGCATGCTACTTTAAGTATATGAATGTAGATCCAAAGAATCCACAGTGGGAGGATCGTGACCGTATGGTTCTTTCCAAAGGACATGTATGCCCGATTCAGTATGCATGCCTCGGAACACTCGGATTTTTCCCGGAAGAAGAACTTGATACACTGAGACAGGAAGGTTCCAAATTACAGGGACATCCATCTATGAATAAGTGTCCTGGCATTGACATTTCAACCGGTTCACTGGGACAGGGACTTGCATGTGCAGTAGGAATGGCACTTGCAGGAAAAATGAATCACAAAGACTATAAAGTGTTCAGCGTAGTCGGTGATGGTGAAGCTCAGGAAGGTGAGATCTGGGAAGCAGCCAATACAGCACACAAATATCAGTTGGATAACCTGATCGTATTTATGGATTACAACGGACTGCAGATTGACGGACCTTGTGATCAGGTTATGCCGAATAGAGATCTTGGCGAGAAGTTCCGTGCTTTCGGATTTGAAGTAATTGAGATTGACGGACATAACATGGAAGAGATCTGTGCAACACTTGAGAAATGCTATGCATCAAAGAATGGCAAGCCGAAATGCATCTATGCACATACCATCAAAGGTAAAGGCGTATCCTTCATGGAGAATTCTGTATCATGGCATGGAGTAGCTCCAAATGAAGAAGAACATGCGAAAGCAATGCAGGAACTGCAGGCGCAGATTATTGAGTAATAGCATAAGGAGGGTTTGAAAATGAGCGAATTAAAGAAAGTTGCAACCAGAGCAGGATTTGGTGAAGAGATATTAAAATTAGGAAAAGAAAATCCAGATATTCTTGTAATCGATGCAGATATCGGAAAGAGCTGTAAGACAGGGGACTTCCGTAAGGAATTATCTTCAGAGTATCATGACGATAAGAATCAGTATGTAAATGTAGGTATTGCAGAGCAGAATGCAGCCGGTGTGGCAGCAGGACTTGCTACATGCGGAAAGGTTCCATTTGTAGTAACTTATGCAGTATTCGGTTCCCTTCGTATGTGCGAGATGATCCGTCAGGAAATCTGCTATCCGAATCTGAATGTAAAGATTGCATGCTCTCATGGTGGACTGACTCCGGCTAACGATGGAGCTTCACATCAGGCAATCGAGGATATGGGCGTTCTTCGTACACTTCCTAATATGACAGTTATTATGCCGGCAGACTATGTGGCAGCTAAGAAACTGACACGTCAGGCAGCGGAAACATACGGACCAATGTATCTTCGCTTTACACGTGATGCAATTCCACAGATTTATGATGAGGATGCAGAATTTGTAATCGGTAAAGCAAACCAGCTCAAAGAAGGTAAAGACGTTGCGATTATCGCAAATGGTGATACTGTACGTCTGGCACTGGATGCAGCAAAAGAGCTGGAAGCAAAAGGAATCACAGCAAGAGTGCTGGATATGCACACCATCAAACCTCTGGATACAGAAGCAGTTACAGCTTGTATCAATGAGATTGGCAAGGTTATCACAGTTGAAGATCATAACATCCTGAACGGACTTGGATCAGCAGTATGTGAAGTGGCAGCTGAGATGGGCAAAGGTATTGTAAAAAGAATCGGTGTACAGGATCAGTATGGACAGTCAGCTCCTTACGAGAGACTGCTCGCTATGAACGGAATCACTGTAGAAAATATCGTAAAGACAGCAGAAGAGCTGCAGTAATCGTATAAAGATTAAAACAGGAGGAAACGAAAATGTTAGATTTTACAAATCAGGTAGTATTAGTAACAGGAGCAGGATCTGCAAAAGGAATGGGACGTGTGATTGCCCAGACATTTGGCAAACAGGGTGCTAAGGTTGTTATCTGTGATATCAACCAGGCAGGATGTGATGCTAATGTAGAAGAAATGAAGAAAATGGGCATCGATGCTACAGGATATGCGGCTAACCTGACAGATCCGGAAGCAGTTAAGGAATTGGTTAACACAATCGTAGACAAATATGGACGTATTGATGTACTTGTAAATAACGCAGGTATTTCACAGAAAGTAACTGTTGCAGATATGACACTTGATGATATCAAACGTATCTTCAATGTAAATATGTTTGGTCTGTTCCTGATTACACAGGCAGTATGCGAAGTGATGAAGAAACAGAACTATGGACGTATTGTACACCTGTCATCTGTATCCGGAAAACGCGGTGGCGGTATTTTTGGCGGAGCTCATTACTCAGCTTCTAAGGCCGCAGTACTTGGATTCTCTAAGAACCTTGCCCGTGAAGTATCTTCTTATGGTATCACAACAAACTGTGTATGCCCTGGACTGATCAACACAGAGATCTGGAAGTCACTTCCAAAGGAACAGGCAGATGCTGTTATCGATGGAATCCCAATGGGACGTCCTGGAGAGCCACAGGAAGTTGCTGACGCAATCGTATTTCTCGCTTCTAAGGAAGCTTCCTATATTACTGGTGAAGAGATCGACATCAACGGTGGATCTCACATGGATTAAGTCAGACGCTGAATCATCAACCCAAGTATTATTATGTTCTGAATAATCCTCCCAATGCATCCAGTCAGTGCATTGAAGAACCCGCTATTTGAAAGAATGGCGGGTTTTATGTATATCAGCTGGGAGTCAATCCACCCAGCTGATATAGCCTCCGGCAGGGCGCACATTGTCCGGTGGACAATGGTTTTGCGCCGACCGAAACGGAGTGTAGACTTGCAGAGGTGCGCGTCATGCAATTGCATGACGCGCACCTCGCAGCAAGAATGCCGAGGCATTCTTGAATTAATTGTAAAACTGGTTGAAATGTCAGTCTGAGTCTGTGTATAATATGATAAACAGATAATGAATAACATTGGATGTTAAGAAAGGAATGAACAGATGGCCGAATACTTAAAAAAAATTAACAGATCATCTGTCGTACAGCGTGTGATCGATAGACTGACAGAAGCAATTGTCAGTGGAGAATTGAAACCGGGAGACCGTATACCGACAGAGATGGAGCTGGCTGAGCAGATGGGAGTAGCCAGGAACTCGATCAGAGAAGCTGTAAAGATACTTGTATATATTGGAGTGCTGGAGATACGCCGCGCAGATGGAACTTTTGTCTGTGACGGATTTTCCGAGAGTCTGATTGATCCTATGGTTTATGGAATTATATTAAATCAGCAGAATGAGCAGGAGCTGAATGAACTGCGGACGATGATAGAGAGCGGTGTTATGCGTCTTGCGATTGAGAAGGCTTCCGATAAAGAACTGGCAGAATTGAAAGAGCATCTTGGAGTTATGAAAGCAAGTATGACACAGAAGAACCCTAACGTAGATGAAGTGTTTGAAATTGACAATAAGTTCCATGATATGATCGCAGATATGGGACACAATGCAATGGTATTGAAGATCAATGCGATCACACGTGTGCTGACTCACTCTACCAGATATTATTCCGTAAAGGGAATGTTGGAATCAGGACGTGGTGAAGAACTGTATGAAGCGCATGAAGAAGTATATCATATGTTGGAACGCAGACAGGTGAATGGCGTATACGAGTCCATTGCAGGCACGTATTTTCTGAGCGCATACGAACATTAAGAAGGATTAAGCAAATGTTAAATATTGTATTATATGAGCCGGAAATCCCGGCAAATACAGGGAATATCGGACGTACCTGCGTGGCAACAGGAACAAGGCTTCATCTGATCGAACCGCTGGGCTTCCGACTGGATGAAAAGAGTTTGAAGCGTGCGGGTATGGATTATTGGAAAGATCTTGACGTAACAACTTACATTGATTTTAATGATTTCATGGAAAAGAATCCGGGAGCGAAGATCTATATGGCGACGACCAAAGCACCGAATGTATATACCGATGTGAAGTACGAGCCGGACTGCTATATTATGTTCGGAAAAGAAAGCGCAGGTATCCCGGAAGAGGTATTAGTAGAGCACAAAGAAGACAGCATCCGCATTCCGATGCTTGGAGATATCCGTTCGCTGAATCTTGGCAATTCTGTGGCAATCGTACTATATGAGGCGTTGCGCCAGAATGGGTTCAAAGGGATGAATCTGGAAGGACATCTGCATCGATTGGAGTGGAAGGATTAACAGAAGCATCTGTATAAAGCGAATATATATTAAGTTGAGCTGGGTATGGAGATACCCAGCTCATTTGCATGAAAAGAAATATTATTTTTTCTTTAATTCCGGAATATAATTCCGACAAGCTTCTACATCTCCTTTAATGAATGCGTCTTTTTTCAGTGGCAGCAGTATACCGCCTGTAAGCTGGAACACGAAGAAACGTTCTGTCTCAAATACACCGCGCACATCATTTTTGCGAAGATCTACATCCGGTGCATTATTCTTATAAGAGCGGATGCGCGTGCCCTCAATCGTGATCATGAGATCATAGCCGTCTTTTGAATAACTGTCGCGGAAAGCCTGGATCTCAGCTTTTTTTCTCTTATTTGTGCTGACCAGCGACACAATAGTAGCGATTACACATAATACAACAATGATTGCAAAGAGTATACAGAGCACACCTTTGTGGGTGTTGTATTCTCGCCAGGTAAAGAATGCACAGATCAGAGCAATGATGATCAGTGTAATATAGTTCTTGTAGGTCTGTGCGGCGTAGCCGTCCTGCACTTCTACCATTAGTGGATCCGTGTACTGATACTGATTCACAATGGTGGTTGATTTTTTTGATGATGATGCCATAGTAAACTCCTTAGTATAGCGGCTGTCAGCCGTAATGATTGATTTCATTATAACGGATGTGGGAGGGAAAGGCAATCACGCAGACGTGGATTCTGCATATAATGAAGCAGAATGACAGTCGAATCGCAGGAGGAATCACAGATGGATCAGAAATTACCATATTATATGGCATATCCTACACCACTTTTATATGATGATGAGCGCAGAGACCGGATGGATTTTGAATATATGAAAAGTATGTATCCGGATGCGGCGAAGCAGCTTCTTCCATATATAGAGGATGAATGTGACCGTGTTGCATATGAAGGAAGTGTGATGTTTGATGAATATCCGGATCAGCTTCAGCTGCACTTGATGGGAAGACGCGTGTATGACAGAGCAGAAAAAGATCAAGTGATTGAAAAGTTGATCCGAAGCGAAGGAAAGGGTGCGGATGAATCCTGGATACGGGATCTGATACAAGTGATGCTTTATCAGGAAATCTATAAGCGTCGCAGTGATCAGCGCAAATATAATCAGAAGTATTATCAGGGGATCGCATTTCCAAAAGGTTAGCCTTGTGCAGAATACAAAACGTATGCTATACTGATTGCGCAAAAATGAGACAGAGCAGAAGATAAGGAGCAGATGCATGGATAATATTATATTGATTGGTATGCCGGCATCAGGCAAAAGCACAGTTGGAGTTGTACTGGCAAAAAGGCTTGGTTATGAATTTATAGATACAGATCTGCTGATCCAGAAGCAGGAGCAAGCATTGCTCAGGGAGATCATTGCAGAAAAAGGGGAGGATGGTTTCCTGGTGATTGAAGATCAGGTAAACGCAGATCTTGAAGCGGAACGGTCAGTGATCGCACCGGGAGGAAGTGTGGTATACTGTGAACATGCCATGAAACATTACAAAGAAATTGGTACGGTAGTATATTTACAGACCAGTTATCAAACAATAAAAGAAAGAATCGGAGATCCAAAGAAGCGAGGGGTTGTGTTGCGGGAAGGACAGACGCTTAAGGATCTCTATGAAGAGCGCAGAGTGTTGTTTGAAAAGTATGCAGATGTTACAATTTGCGAAGATGGATTGACATTGTCTGAAACTATTGGTAAAGTAGTAGAGGTTTTCGGGCAGGAATCATATTGGTAAATGTTACGAAAATCTTACGGGGTTGTAAAAAAGATTTTACAAATACTTATTACTGATGTATACTAGACTATACGAATAATGTTATTTAATTGAAATTGGATTTACGTGCCATATATATTGGGACATAAAGGCGAGAGTATAAATAGAAAATAATTGAGGTGCAAAATGGAACAGTATATTATCAAAGGCGGCAATCCGCTTGTTGGGGAAGTGGAGATTGGCGGCGCTAAGAATGCAGCTCTGGCTATTCTTGCGGCAGCTATTATGACTGACGAGACGGTTTTGATCGATAATCTGCCAGATGTGAATGATATTAATGTATTATTGGACGCTATAGCCGGAATCGGCGCATCCGTTCACCGTATTGACAGACATACGGTAAGGATCAATGGTAAAGGAATTACTAATTTTGATATCGAATATGAGTATATCAAGAAGATCCGGGCGTCATATTATCTGCTGGGTGCGTTACTCGGCAAGTACAAGAAAGCAGTTGTGGCGCTTCCGGGCGGATGCAATATCGGAAGCCGTCCGATTGACCAGCATCTGAAAGGATTCCGTGCTCTGGGAGCTGAGGTTGAGATCGAGCATGGCAAGATCATTGCTGAGGCAGAGAAGCTTGTCGGCAAGCATATTTATTTTGACGTTGTCAGTGTAGGTGCTACGATCAATGTCATGATGGCAGCGGCTATGGCCGATGGACTGACGATCATGGAGAATGTGGCAAAAGAGCCTCATGTAGTAGATGTGGCGAACTTCCTGAACAGCATGGGTGCTAATATCCGTGGCGCAGGTACCGATGTGATCAAGATCCGAGGTGTGCGTTCCCTGCACAGAACAGAATATTCTGTTATTCCGGATCAGATTGAAGCCGGAACATTTATGTTTGCAGCAGCAGCAACCAAGGGTGATGTGACTGTCTGTAACGTCATTCCGAAGCATTTGGAAGCAACCATTGCCAAGCTGGTAGAGATTGGCTGTGAAGTAGAAGAGTTTGATGATGCGGTACGCGTGGTTTCCAAGGGAGGACTCACCAGTACACATGTAAAGACTTTGCCATATCCGGGATTCCCGACAGATATGCAGCCACAGATTGGTGTTACGCTTGCTCTTTGTAAAGGGACAAGTATGATTACTGAAAGTATTTTTGAAAACCGTTTCAAATATCTGGATGAACTTGCCCGCATGGGTGCATGTGTGAAGGTAGAAGGTAATTCCGCTTCGATCGAAGGTGTGGAGAAGCTTTCGGGAGCACGTGTCAGTGCACCGGATCTCCGTGCAGGAGCTGCGCTTTGTATCGCAGGACTTGCAGCAGATGGTATTACAATTGTAGATGACATCGTATATATCCAGAGAGGATATGAGCGGTTTGAAGAGAAGTTGAGAGGCCTTGGCGCAGTGATCGAGCGTGTCAGTACAGAACGTGAGATTCGCAGATTTACGCTGAAAGTCAGCTAGAGGCGGCAGACAATTGAATAATATGATGGCAGGGGCAAAAGTCCCTGACTATGACTAACTCTTATTCAGAGCAGTGGAGATACAAAGGATCTGAGAAGCTGCGGCAACCCCCATTGGAGGAAGGTGCCAACCTGAGCGAGCAAATCGAACAATAAGAGGATTGGTTTATAACTACGAAATAAAGCAGTCCACTTGTGGGCTGCTTTTTGTGCAATAAATGAAAGAGCATTGATTGCACGTCGGTCAGGCGTTAGCCTGGTCGAGAATATATAATCATGCAGCTAATAACAAGATATATTTACACAACAGAAAGGAACACAAGAAGATGGAAAAAAGATTATTTACATCAGAGTCAGTAACTGAAGGACATCCGGACAAAATGTGCGACCAGATTTCAGATGCGATCCTGGATGCACTTATGGAACAGGATCCAATGAGCCGTGTGGCATGTGAGACATGCACTACTACAGGTCTGGTTATGGTTATGGGAGAGATTACAACAAAAGGATATGTGGATATTCAGAAGATCGTACGTGACACGGTACGTGAGATTGGATATACTCGTGGCAAATATGGATTTGATGCAGATACCTGCGGTGTAGTAGTAGCACTGGATGAGCAGTCTGCAGATATTGCTATGGGTGTTGATAAGGCGCTGGAAGCAAAAGAACATACCATGTCTGACGAAGAAATCGACGCTATCGGAGCAGGAGATCAGGGTATGATGTTCGGTTATGCTTCTGATGAGACAGAAGCATTGATGCCATATCCGATCGCGCTGGCACAGAAGATGGCTATGAAGCTTACTGAGGTAAGAAAGAATGGAACTCTGCCATATCTGAGACCGGATGGAAAGACTCAGGTTACTGTAGAATATGATGAGAAGGACAGACCGGTTCGTCTGGATGCTGTTGTACTTTCTACACAGCATGATCCGGAGGTGACTCAGGAGCAGATCCATGAGGATATTAAGAAATACGTATTTGATGAGACAATCCCGGCTAATATGGTAGATGCTGATACTAAGTTCTTTGTGAATCCAACCGGACGTTTTGTAATCGGCGGACCTCACGGAGACAGCGGACTGACAGGCCGTAAGATTATCGTAGACACTTATGGCGGAATGGCTCGTCATGGTGGTGGTGCATTTTCAGGTAAAGACTGCACAAAGGTAGACCGTACAGCAGCTTATGCAGCACGCTATGCGGCTAAGAATGTCGTGGCAGCAGGACTTGCCAAGAAGTGTGAGATTCAGCTTTCTTACGCAATCGGTGTGGCTTGCCCGACTTCCATCAGAGTAGATACATTCGGCACAGGAAAAGTATCGGATGAGAAGCTGGTTGAGATCCTGAGAGAGAACTTTGACTTCCGTCCGGCAGGCATGATCAAGATGTTGGATCTGAGACGTCCGATTTACAAACAGACAGCGGCTTACGGACACTTTGGACGTACAGATATCGATCTTCCGTGGGAGAAGACAGACAAGGTGGATGCACTGAAAGCATATCTGTAAGAGATGAATAGAAGAACAGCTATTAAGAACCTGCCTATATATTCGCAGAATCGCACGAGTGCTCGTGCTTTCCCGCTGCTGTGCAGCTAATTCTGCTCATATGGGTGGCGGCAGCTCTATTCGAGCCGCCTTGCGCACAAGAAAAGCAATCCTTACATGCAAGCATGACGGATTTGCTTTTCTTGTGCGCAAGAGCTTCTTAATAGTTGCCTGGAGTTTTATAAAAAGTTTAGAAATGTTTATGGGTGCTTTGGTGAGAAGCACCCATTTTTGTGCTATGATAAGAATAACTTTTAGATAAAGAGGTTATTGATTATGAAGCTGAAGACGAGACTGGTGGTAGCATTTCTTACAGTCGTGATCTTGCCGGTTATTCTATCGGGAAGTGTTATATTTGCGGTGGGAAAGTACCAGATGAATTGTATAGAAAAGACATATGGTATCAGTGGGACTTCGGTAGAGAGCCTGTCTAACTCAATCAAGACACTTGGACAGTTGACGATGGAGCCGTACAGAGAATTGTGTAATGAGATCGACCGGACACCACAGAAGATGGAAGATGCGGCATTTCTGGAGAAGATTAATCAGGAACTGGAAGAGAAGAAGTCTTATCTGTTGGTGCGCAGGAATGACATGATGGCATATATGGGTACAGACTATGATGAAGCAGAAGCGGTGATCAGTCAGTTGCCGGAATATGATGAGAACAGAACTCCATCGGAGAACAGTATTTATCTTGGAGGTGAAGCGCAGGCGCTTGTAAAGCAGATTGATTTTCAGTATGAAGATGGTGAAGAGGGCAGTGCATTTCTTGTTACGGATGTGGGAACTGTGATGCCGGAAGTACGTGCGATGGCGAGAGAAATTGTAATCATTGTGGTATTGATCCTGCTTTTTACAATCGCAGCACTGATCGTGTGGATATACAGAGCAGTCATGGGACCGGTGGCAAAGATCCAGAAGGCTGCGGAGAATATTAAGAATGGCAATCTGGATTTTGAGATGCCAAAAGCTGATAATGATGAATTTGGTCAGGTATATCAGAACTTTGAAGATATGCGAATACGTCTGAAAGAGAGCGCGGAAGAGAAGATCCAGTTTGATAAAGAGAATAAGGAACTGATCAGCAATATCTCTCACGATCTGAAGACACCTGTGACCACGATTAAGGGCTATGCAGAAGGTATTATGGATGGCGTGGCAGATACACCGGAAAAGATTGACAAGTATGTACGGACGATCTACAACAAGGCTAATGAGATGAACACGCTGATCAATGAGCTGACGTTGTATTCTAAGATCGATACGAATCGTATTCCGTATAATTTTAATACTATCCCGGTTAATGCATATTTTGACGACTGCGCGGAAGAACTTTCCATGGAACTTGAGTCTAAAAATGTAGAATTTGGATATTTTAATTACGTAGAAGGTGATGTGAAGATCATCGCAGATGCAGAGCAGATTAAGAGAGTGATCCACAATATTATTAATAATTCACTCAAATATATGGACAAAGCGAAAGGCATGATCAATCTGCGTGTGAAGGATGTAGGAGATTTTGTACAGGTGGAATTGGAAGATAATGGTAAAGGTATCGCAGCGAAGGATCTGACGAAGATATTCGAACGATTCTACCGGACAGATGCATCTCGTAATTCTTCAAAGGGAGGAAGCGGCATTGGCTTGTCTATTGTAAAGAAAATCGTTGAGGAGCATGGTGGCAAGATCTGGGCGACCAGCCGGGAAGGCACTGGTACGACCATGTATTTTGTATTAAGAAAATATCAGGAGGTACCGATTCATGAGTAAGATATTAATAGTAGAGGATGAAGTAGCAATTGCAGATTTGGAAAAGGATTATCTGGAACTGTCCGGGTTTGATGTAGAAGTGGCGAATGACGGACTGATCGGTTACCAGAAAGCAATGGAAGAGGACTATAATCTGGTAATCCTGGATCTGATGCTTCCGGGAATGGATGGGTTTGAAATCTGCCGCAAGCTTCGTGAAGAGAAGAATACACCAATCATCATGGTATCTGCGAAGAAAGATGATATTGATAAGATCCGGGGTCTGGGTCTGGGAGCTGATGATTATATGACCAAACCGTTCAGTCCCAGTGAATTGGTGGCAAGAGTTAAGGCACATCTGTCACGATATGAGAGACTGATCGGAAGCGCAGCAGAGGTGAACAAGGTCATTGAGATCCGCGGTCTGAAGATCGATACAACGGCCAGAAGAGTGTGGGTTAATGGTCAGGAGAAAGCATTTACCACAAAAGAATTTGATCTGCTCACATTTCTTGCAAGTCATCCGAATCATGTGTATACTAAGGATGAACTGTTCAGCGAGATCTGGGATATGGAATCCATCGGAGATATAGCAACGGTGACGGTTCATATTAAGAAAATCCGTGAGAAGATCGAGATGGATACATCCAACCCGCAGTATATTGAGACAATCTGGGGTGTAGGATACAGATTCAAGATGTAGTAATAGTTCTGATAACAGTTATTCGGGCGGGTTCCAACAGGAATCCGCTTATTTATTTGAAGATTTAGGAGAATACTATGATTACCAGTACATCCAATGCAAAGGTAAAAAGACTTGTGAATTTGAGAAAGAAAAGGAAAGCCAGAGATACAGAAAAGGTATTTCTTACAGAAGGACTTCGGATGTTCGAGGAAGTGCCGGAGGACAGACTTCTGGAAATCTATGTGACCGAACATTTCTATAAAAAGGAAAAAGCACTGGTGGATGCAAAGCATAAGAAGAGTGGATGCCAGATGGAGGTGCTGACGGATACCGTGATGAATTTGGTGTCGGATACCAAGACGCCTCAGGGAGTGTTGTGTGTGGTGACACAGGAGAATCAGGGAGAAGCGTGGCTTGAAAAGGAACTTAAGGCACCGGAACAGGTACCGCTTATCATGCTGTTAGATAATCTTCAGGATCCAGGGAATATGGGGACGATATTACGGACTGCGGAAGCGGCAGCTGTAACAGGGATTATCATGAGCTCCGACTGTGTGGATGTGTATAATCCGAAGGTTATTCGTTCAACGATGGGATCTGTGTTTCGTGTGCCGTTTGTGTATGTGGAGAACGTAACGGATGTGATTCGGCAGATGAAAGAGCATGGTATCCGTACTTATGCAACACACCTGGCAGGAGAGCTTGCCTACGATGAGCCGGATTATCGCACACCGTCAGCATTTTTTGTGGGCAACGAGGGTAACGGTCTCAGAGATCAGGTAGCTGAACTTGCGGATACATATATTAAGATTCCAATGGCAGGTCAGGTGGAATCCCTGAATGCGGCGATCGCAGCTACGGTAGTGATGTTTGAAGCGGGGCGCCAACGTCGGCATTGACTTTTGAAGATGGAATAATTATAATGATACCAACCGTTATGGAACCATAATCGAAGGAGGGATTCTTATGGAGACAATGGGATGGTTGATTATATTTATTGTACTCATTGTGATCGAACTTCTGACCATGGGACTTACAACGATCTGGTTTGCCGGAGGTGCGCTGGCGGCGCTTCTGATGTCAGTGTTAGGCTTTGGGATGCCGGTACAGGTTGTGGTATTTATCATCGTATCGGTTCTGCTGCTGGTACTGACGAGACCGATTGCGGTGAAGTATTTTAACCAGAACAGACAGAAAACGAATGTGGAAAGTCTGATCGGTCAGCAGGCATTGGTGCTGGAAGATGTGGATACGCTGCATGCATCAGGACAGGTAAAAGTGAACGGGCAGATCTGGTCGGCGAAGACAGAAGAGATGTCTGGTTTCATTGCAAAAGATACGGTTGTGATGATCCAGGGAATCCAGGGAGTTAAGTTGATTGTAAAGGCAAAGGAGGATTAGTTATGGTGGCAGGTATTTTCAGTATGTTAGGAATCTTGATTCTTTTAATCGTGATTGGAGTTGTAGTATCCTGTGTGCGTATTGTACGGCAGGCACAGGCATTAGTAATAGAGAGACTCGGTGCTTATCAGGCAACCTGGGGAACAGGACTTCATGTGAAGCTTCCGATCGTTGACCGTGTGGCAAGACGAGTGGATCTGAAGGAGCAGGTAGTAGACTTTGCACCACAGCCGGTAATTACCAAAGATAATGTAACGATGCGTATTGATACGGTTGTGTTTTATCAGATCACTGATCCGAAGATGTTCTGCTATGGTGTGGCGAATCCGATCATGGCGATTGAGAATCTGACAGCTACAACACTTCGTAATATTATTGGAGATCTGGAACTTGACCAGACACTTACCTCAAGAGAGACGATCAATACTAAGATGCGAGCTTCTTTGGATGTGGCAACAGATCCGTGGGGCATTAAGGTGAACAGAGTAGAACTTAAGAATATTATTCCACCGGCAGCAATCCAGGATGCGATGGAGAAGCAGATGAAAGCTGAGCGTGAAAGACGTGAGGCTATCCTTCGTGCAGAAGGCGAGAAGAAGTCTACGATCCTGGTGGCAGAAGGACATAAGGAATCAGCAATCCTGGATGCAGAGGCTGAGAAGCAGGCAGCAATTTTGCGCGCGGAAGCGGAGAAGGAAAAGATGATCAAAGAAGCAGAAGGTCAGGCAGAGGCAATTTTGAAAGTACAGCAGGCCAATGCAGACGGTATCCGTTTTCTGAAGGAAGCAGGAGCAGATGAGGCAGTGCTTACAATGAAGAGCTTGGAAGCATTTGCCAAGGCGGCAGATGGTAAGGCTACTAAGATCATTATTCCATCTGAAATTCAGGGGATCGCCGGGCTGGTGAAATCCGTGACTGAGATTGGAAAAGATACGACAGAAGAATAAAACATAAAGAAAAGAGGAAAAAGACATGGATTTAAAGGGACGCAGTTTTTTGAAATTACTTGATTTTACACCGGAGGAGATTGTTTATCTCGTAGATCTGGCGCAGGATCTGAAAGAGAAGAGAAAGAAAGGCATCAGAGGCAACAGCCTGAAGGATAAGAACATTGCACTTATTTTCGAAAAACCGTCTACCAGAACCAGATGTTCATTCACCATCGGGGCACAGGAAGAGGGTGCTCTGGCAACTTACCTTGCAGGAAGTGAACTGCAGCTTGGTGAAAAAGAGAGTATCGAAGATACAGCCCGTGTACTGGGAAGAATGTTTGATGGTATCGAATACCGTGGCTTTGACCATGCTTATGTAGAAGAACTGGCTGAACACAGTGGTGTACCTGTCTGGAACGGACTGACAGATCAGTGGCACCCGACACAGCCGTTAGCAATGATGCTGACACTGAAAGAGCACTTCGGATACCTGAAGGGGTTGAAGGTAGTGTATCTTGGAGATGGACGTAACAACGTAGCGAACAGTCTGATGGTTGCCTGTGCAAAGGTTGGTATTGATGTTGCAATTTCAGCTCCGAAGCAGTTGTGGCCGGAAACATGGTTAGTAGAGACCTGTGAGAAGCTGGCGAAAGAAGCAGGATCTACCGTAACAGTATCTGATAAGCTGGATGTAGTAGAAGGCGCTGATATGCTGTATACAGACGTGTGGTATTCTATGGGTGAGGAAAGAAAAGAGCAGGAGCGTATCCGTCTTGCAGTGCCTTACCAGATCAACAGTGCGCTGATGGCAAGAACAGGTAAAGATACTACAATTTTCTCGCACTGTCTGCCAGCTAACAAAGGAAAAGAAGTAACTGAGGAAGTATTTGAAAGTGAAGCATCCAAGGTGTTTGATGAGGCAGAGAACCGCCTGCATACGATCAAAGCAATTATGGTGGCTACACTGGGTGAATAAATGAAAAAAGAAATATTATCCATGCTCCGCAGTGCGGAGGGATATGTATCAGGACAGCAGCTCTGTAACCAGTTAAAGGTTTCCAGAACTGCTGTCTGGAAAGTAATAGAACAGTTGAAAGCGGAAGGGTATGATATAGAAGCGGTGCATGGCAAAGGCTATCATCTGGTCAGTGTTCCGGATGTGATATCGCAGGCAGAGATTGAGAGTCGTCTGCAGACGAAATGGGCCGGATGCAGCGTTTTTTATTGTCCAGTCATAGATTCTACTAATGTGAAGGCAAAGCGACTTGCTGAAGAGGGAGTATCTCACGGTACTCTGGTAGTAGCAGGTCATCAATCTGCCGGGAAAGGAAGACGCGGCAGGGTCTGGGAGTCGCCGGAAGGTACCGGGATTTATATGACGTTAATTCTGAGACCGGGTATTAAGCCGGAACAGGCGCCGATGCTTACGGTATTGATGGCGCAGAGCGTGGCAGATGCCATACAGACGGTGACCGGAATTACGCCGGGAATCAAGTGGCCGAATGACATTGTAATGGATGGCAGGAAGATCTGTGGAATCCTGACTGAGATGAGTACGGAAATGACATGGATCCACTATGTGGTGATTGGTGTGGGTATTAATGTGCATCAGCAGACATTTCCTGAGGAATTGAAAGATAAGGCCTCATCGCTGGATCTGGCTGGTGCACAGTCTGTAAAGCGGGCTGAACTTGTGGCAGAAGTGATGAAGCGTTTTGAGATATATTATGAGCAATTTGAAAAAGAAGGGGATCTGTCGGTGATCTGGGAGCGGTATAACGAAATGCTTGTCAACAGAGACCGGGAGGTGCGTGTTCTGGAGCCGGGGCATGAATATACTGGACATGCCATCGGTATTGATAAAAATGGCGAGCTTTTGGTGCGCCGGGAAAATGGGCAGGTCGAGACGATCTATGCCGGAGAGGTATCGGTAAGAGGAATATATGGGTATGTATGATGATAGAGTTGTGCTCTGTGGAGCCAACTCTTATAATGAGAAGTATTATCTGAATCCGGATTTTGAAGGACTTCCGGATCATGTAAAAGAAGAGTTAAAGATTATGTGTGTGTTGTATGTGCACGATGTCGGAGGCGTATTAACACTCGTGTTTGAAGAAAATGGCGAACTGTGCTTTGAGGTTACATCCGAAGATTTTGATCCGACATTTGATGATATTGGCAGTCGCTTGCTGATTAAGAAGCTGCAGACAGAGAAATCGGATCTGCTGGAAGCACTTCAGATGTATTTTCGTGTATTTTTTTTGAATGAAGATATGGATCTGGCTGGTAAGGAATAGGAGGACGCTATGTTACTTGCAATAGATATAGGAAATACGAATATTACGTTGGGAGTATTCGAAGACAGAGAGCTTTTGGGAAAGTTCCGTATGACAACAATGATGTCAAGAACTTCCGATGAATATGGTATTACGCTAAGAGAGCTTTTAAGGAATCAGAATATGAATCCGGATGAGATTGATGCAGTTATCATTGCGTCTGTTGTACCGGATATTATGCATTCATTCAGTAGTGCTATTATTAAATATTTTGGACATAAGCCGGTGATCGTGTCAGCCGGGATCAAGACTGGTATCCGAGTAGCGACAGAGAATCCAAGACAGACGGGGCCGGATCGAATTGTGGATGCGGTTGCGGCCTATAAATTATATGGTGGACCGATTATTGTAGTAGACTTTGGAACAGCAACAACTTTTGACCTGGTAGAACCGGATGGTACTTTTGGTATAGGTGTAACGGCACCTGGTATCCGGACATCAGCAAGAGCACTTTGGGGTGGGGCAGCGATGCTTCCGGAGATTGAGATCCGCAAGCCGGATACGATCCTTGCGAGAGAGACTATTTCCAGTATGCAGGCGGGGCTTGTATATGGATATATTGGTCAGACAGAGTATCTGATTCGCCGGTTGAAAGAAGAATCCGGGTTTACTGATGCGAAGGTAGTAGCGACAGGTGGACTGGGCAATATCATTTATAAAGAGACAGACTCTATTGATTATTATGATCAGAATCTGACATTAAAGGGTCTGGAACTGATCTATGAGAAGAATAAAAAGACAGCCAGAGAGAGCGTGTAGGCGGAAATGTCTGCGCGGAGTATAAGGAGTGGACATGCAGATAGGAAATGTGACAATCAAGCATCCATACATTCTGGCGCCGATGGCAGGTGTAACAGACCTGCCATTTCGTCTGCTATGCAAAGAGCAGGGCGCGGGACTGTTGTGTATGGAAATGATCAGTGCCAAGGCATTACAGTATAAGAATAAAAATACAAAAGCACTGCTTTCGATTCATCCTGATGAATATCCGGTATCACTACAGCTCTTTGGCTCAGATCCGAAGATTATATCGGAACAGGCAAAGAAGATTGAAAATCTGCCGTTTCAGATATTGGATATTAACATGGGCTGTCCGGTTCCGAAAGTGGTAAAAAATGGTGAGGGATCAGCACTCATGAAAAACCCGAAGCTTGTATATAATATTGTAGCCGAAACAGTGAAAGCAATTCGAAAACCTGTGACGGTAAAGATACGTAAAGGCTTTGATGAACAGTCACTAAATGCAGTAGAGATTGCAAAGGTCATAGAAGCGGCAGGGGCATCAGCAATTGCGGTACACGGAAGAACCAGAGAACAGTATTATTCCGGCAAGGCAGACTGGGAGATTATCCGACAGGTGAAAGAGGCGGTGAAGATTCCGGTTATCGGTAATGGAGATGTGACTTCGGCGAGGCTTGCAGCAGATATGCGGAAGCAGACGGGCTGTGATGGAGTGATGATCGGAAGAGGAGCGCAGGGGAATCCATGGATTTTTCATGAACTGCTGGTGTATGAAGAGACCGGACAGATTCCAGAGCGTCCAAACATTCAGCAGATATGTGATACGATACTTCGACATGCGAGACTGCAGATTGAGTTCAAGGGTGAGTATCTGGGAATCCGGGAAATGCGTAAGCACACAGCGTGGTATACCAAAGGAATGACCGGATCCGCCAGACTCAGAGACATGGTGAATCAGGTAGAGACATATGAAGAATTAGAAGCACTTTTGACAAAAATGATAACCGGAAACAATTGACAGAAATGATTCAATTATGTATAATTATGAAATTGCGAAAGTATAGTAAGGAGCGATGAGAAACATGGAAGAAAAGAAGAAAATTCTTACGTATGCAGGTTTAAAAGCACTGGAGGATGAGCTTGAGAATCTGAAAGTTGTTAAGCGTAAAGAAGTTGCTGCAAAGATAAAAGAAGCAAGAGAACAGGGCGATCTGTCAGAGAATGCAGAGTACGATGCTGCTAAAGATGAACAGCGCGATATCGAGGCAAGAATCGATGAGCTGGAGCAGATTCTGAAGAATGCAGAAGTTGTAGTAGAGGATGAAGTAGACTCTGATAAGATTAACATCGGATGTACAGTAGCTGTATATGATGAAGAGTTTGATGAAGAGATTGAATTCAAAATCGTAGGATCTACAGAGGCTAACAGCCTTCAGGGCAAGATTTCCAACGAATCTCCGGTTGGAAAGGCGCTTCTCGGACGTGAAGTCGGCGATGAAGTAGTCGTAGAGACACAGGCAGGAGATATTACCTATAAAGTATTGAAGATTGAGAGATCTATTTAAGAGATAAGGAGTAAGGAAAGTGGCTGGACAGAAGAATGGACAGGAACAGGATATTAATCAGTTAAGAAAGGTTCGCCGTGAGAAGCTGGCTAACCTTCAGGAAGCGGGCAAGGACCCATTTCAGATTACAAAATATGATCAGACACACCACTCTCTGGAAGTAAAAGAGCTGTACAATGCTCACGAAGCAGAGCTTCTTGCAGGAAGAGCTGCTGTGAATACAGAGGGTATGGATGAGCAGGAAGCAAAGCAGGCAGTCAATGACGATTACAATGAGCGCAGAGAGATCATGGATGCAAGTCCGATTCACGTAAGCATCGCGGGACGTATGATGTTTAAGCGTGTGATGGGTAAAGCTTCATTCTGCAATATTCAGGATCTGGATGGAAGCATTCAGGTATATGTTGCAAGAGATGTGATCGGTACAGATGCATATGCAGATTTTAAGAAGTCTGACATCGGTGATATTTATGGTGTGAAAGGTTATGCCTTCCGTACAAAGACAGGTGAGGTTTCTATCCATGCTGAAGAGATGACACTGCTCTCTAAGAGTCTTCAGATCCTTCCGGAGAAGTTCCATGGCATGACCAACACAGACCTGAGATACCGTCAGAGATATGTTGACCTTATTATGAATCCGGAATCAAAGGATGTATTTATCAAACGTTCTAAGATCATCAGCGCAATCAGAAGATTCCTTGGTGATCAGGGATTCCTGGAGGTAGAGACTCCAATCCTGACAAGTAATGCCGGCGGAGCATCTGCAAGACCGTTTGAAACACACTTTAATGCACTGAACGAAGACCTGAAGCTTCGTATTTCTCTGGAGCTTTATCTGAAGAGACTTATCGTAGGCGGTATGGAAAAGGTATACGAGATTGGTCGTGTATTCCGTAATGAAGGTCTTGATACAAGACATAATCCAGAGTTCACGCTGATGGAGCTCTATCAGGCATACACAGATTACAATGGAATGATGGATCTGACAGAGAATATGTACCGCTATGTGGCACAGGAAGTTCTCGGAACTACTAAGATCGTCTACAAAGGCATTGAAATGGATCTTGGTAAGCCATTTGAGAGAATTACTATGGTCGATGCTGTTAAGAAATACGCCGGTATTGACTGGAACGATGTGGAGACAACTGAGGATGCCAAGAAACTGGCAGATGAGCACCACATCGAATACGAAGACAGACATAAGAAGGGTGATATCCTTTCTCTGTTCTTTGAAGAATATGCAGAAGAACATTTGCTTCAGCCTACATTTGTAATGGATCATCCAATCGAAATCTCACCGCTTACCAAGAAGATTCCTGGTAATCCGGAATACGTAGAGCGTTTCGAGATGTTTATGAACGGATGGGAAATGTGTAACGCATACTCAGAGCTGAATGATCCAATCGATCAGGCAGAGCGTTTTGCACAGCAGGATGCTAATGCAGAAGCTGGTGATGAGGAAGCGCAGCATACGGATGAAGACTTCCTAAACGCACTTGAGATCGGTATGGCACCGACAGGTGGTATCGGATACGGAATCGACCGTCTCTGCATGCTGCTGACAGGGGCAGAGGCAATCCGTGACGTACTGCTCTTCCCGACAATGAAGTCTATCGGCGCAGATAAGCAGGAAAATAAGGCATCTAAGAGTAACGAAGCAGAAAAATGCGACCAGATTGCGACTAAAGAAGAGAAGATTGATTTTTCAAATGTAAAGATTGAGCCTTTGTTTGAGGAAGAGGTAGATTTTGATACATTCAGCAAGTCAGACTTCCGTGCAGTAAAGGTGAAAGAGTGTGTTGCAGTACCGAAGTCAAAGAAACTGTTACAGTTTACTCTTGATGACGGAACAGGCACAGACAGAACCATTTTAAGCGGTATTCATAGCTTTTATGAGCCGGAGGAACTGGTTGGAAAGACTCTTATCGCTATCACAAATCTTCCACCGAGAAAGATGATGGGAATTGAGTCTTGTGGTATGTTGTTATCAGCAGTAAATAATCTGAAAGACTCAGAGGATGAAGAACTGCATCTGATCATGGTTGATAACCACATTCCAGCAGGTGCAAAGCTCTATTAAGATGAGAAAACTGAGCCTTGCGGCGGTGTGCGCTTGCGAACACCGACATAAGGCGAAAAACACACGGAGACGGTAGTCGACGTGATGTAACGATGTACCGTTTTACCAAATAGACGGGACGTACTTCATTTGATAAAAAACTAAAAAAACAGCGATTTACATCAAACTTACATCAATTGATGCAGAAATCGGTGCAAGCAAGAAAAAATCGCATAATTAGCAGAATGAATGGGCAGTCCTGAAATCGGGATTGCCCATTTTTAGAAGAAAGACGAAAAACTCTTGACCTGCACGCAGCGTATACGCTTATACTATCAACATAAATCATAAGGAGGTGCATCTGATGTTATTAAATGAAATTATAAATGAGGTTGGAATGACAAAGCGTGCAGTTAAGTATTATGAAGAAAAAGGATTGCTGTCAGTGGATAAAGATAACAATGGTTATCGTAACTATACTGCACAAGATGTTGAAACTTTAAAAAAGATTTCAGTATATAGAAAACTCGGTATTAGTATTAAAGACATACAGAGCCTTTTGGAAACTGGCGACAAAAGTATTCTTCTTCGTATTTATCAAGAAAAAGTGCAGGAAAAAGTTTTAAAAGACTCAGAACTTGAAGCTTTGAAGCAATTTATAGATGATGGTGACGCAGACAAAGCAAATGAGGCACTTGATTATCAAACCGTTGAAAATACAATTGAGTCTTTGCTACCGGGAAAAGAATGGGGAGATTATTTTAAAAGTCATTTCAAACCATTTCTTAATGTAAGGTTGAAGACTCTGGAACAGAAGCAGGCACTACAGAATATATTAGAATATTGCGATGAAACGACATTGAAAGTTCCTTTTATTATGGGAATAGGTGCGAAGATGATAGGTGGGATTGCACAAGAAACCAGAACCGCAGATGAAATGATAGCCTATTATCGTGATATGAGTGAAAGTGAATATGAAAGACTAAAAGAAAAAGTATGGAAAGGTGCTAAAATGAAAAACGGTATAATGAAATACCATCCAGCATTTATTGCACAGAGAAAAATGCAGAAAGAGTTACAAAATAAAGGATATAACGATATATTCATTCCTAATTTAATGGTTCTGTCTCCAACGTATGCAGAATATAAGAAAGCGTTAGATAATGTGAACGATAGAATGTGTAGAGAACTTGGACTGTATTATGATAGCAATTATAACTTAGTTATTAAAAAAGATAATTCTAAGTAAAAATTAAACTACCCTTTGAGAGAGGAGAAATCCTTTTCTCAAAGGGTTTTTTCTATTTATACGGATATTCGCAAACTACAAGATAAAGCCAAAACTTCATATACTCTAAGCACAAGGAGGCCCCGGTTTGGCTATGAACAACAGTTTAGCAGAAGTACACCCGGAGCTTGTTTCGGAGTGGTCGGAGAAGAACTTACCGCTTACACCTGATGACATTACTTTCGGTTCAAATAAAAAAGTATGGTGGAGAGGTGCTTGCGGTCACGAATGGCAGACAAGCGTTAAGGCTCGTTCTAATGGAGAAAAATGCCCGATCTGCTCCGGGGCGAGAGCAGTCGCAGGAATTAACGATCTAAGTACATTGAAGCCGGGATTGGCTTCTGAGTGGTCCAAGAAGAATGAAATCAAACCGACAGAGGTAACCGTAGGTTCTCATAAGAAAGTCATCTGGAAGTGCCGACTGGGGCATGAATGGACAGCATCGGTTAAGAGCAGGAGTATTTATCAGTGTTTCCGGCTTTTGCCCTCAGTTATTATTCACATATGAAAGGATTGAAAATCGAACTCGGCTCAGACAGAGTTTTAGGGATACCGCTTGATACTTATATCCCATCTGAACAGGTGGCGATTGAAGTGAACATCGGCTCAGAAGATATGGAAATCTTAAAAGAACATCTCTGTCAGCAGAGAGGAATTAAACGGATCAAGTTACCTATGAAATCTAATGAAACAGAAAGTGCTTATACTCAACGTATCAAAGCTGCCTTTCAAAGTGTACATATATTTATTGCTTCCGATACGGAAGAAGATGTCGGGACAATCAGAAACGTATATGAGAACTGGAGGAACAGCCAATGAGAGAAAAGAAATATCATATTTACTTAACAGCCGAAGAACAGAGCAGAGTTATTCAGTCACTTATCCGGCTGAAAATGAGCTTCTCGAACAAGGCAGATATACTGACGCAGTGGATGATGTTCTCTGCAAGGTATTGGTAGCCAAGAAGAAGCATAATTTTTTCATCTAATTACATATCGTTCAGAATATAAGAGGACCGCCTACACCGAAATGCAAGCGGTCTTTTTAATGGTAATATTATCCTTACAAACTGTTAAGGAAACAATCGGAGTTGGTGTAAACGAAAAAGCAGCCTTGAGTTCTG
>NZ_QUDV01000010.1 GCF_003477705.1 Dorea sp. AF36-15AT | reverse complement strand
CAGAACTCAAGGCTGCTTTTTCGTTTACACCAACTCCGATTGTTTCCTTAACAGTTTGTTGAATTAAAAATGAAATAAAGTTTCAGTAATCATAGAGTGTATGGATTCAATTCCATATGCTCTTTTTCTTTTACTTGATTTCAAGAAAAATGCAGAAATCTAATGTTACGAGTTTCTTACGAGTGGCATTAAAAAAAACTCGCAAGAAAACTCGTAAGAAAAAAAGTAAAAAAATTTGCTTTTGACCACTGTAAAACAGGCTCTGAGCGTTTCGTTATATGAAGGGATAATTTTTCTTTCATAATTCAAAGAAAAGAGGACAAAGAAATGTCAGAGAAAAGATGTTATACAGTTCAAACCTTTCTTATCGTAGGTTCCCCGGATTACTTTTTCAACACTCTTTTTTGTGACCACCTTGATGGTGTAGTCTTTGCTTTCAAGTGGATTTTCAACTACATCGGATCACAGTTCAGTACGTCCATATAAAACTCTTTTCGCAGGATGCTTCGTCTGGATTCATCTACAATCTCCGTCATAATAAAAATATCTCTATCATTTCAAAAGAGAATGACAGAGATATTTCGCCCTGCTTATTCTTGTAGTAACCAATCGGCTATATCGTGAATTTCGATTCCTTCATAACTATATTGGGGATGTTTGGTTCTGGCAATAATCATTTTCGGATAAGCATCTCGAATCTGAAGCAGAGGAGAGTATTCTCTCTCAAATGTTTCCTGCCCGGAAATGTTGTCGCTGACCTGAATATAAATCTTCTCGCTGCCTCTCTGAGCAACAAAGTCGATTTCCTTTTGATAGAGCTTGCCGACATAAACATTATATGAAAATAGATCATACGCTCTGTTTTTTTGCAATATTTTATCTTGCGAATTTATCATTGTAACGAATATGCATATCTTCCAAATCCATGAACAATACATAAAATACTTTCCCGTATTGCGGGCTCTCTACAATTCTTCCATGATCAAGAACAGAAAAATAAGTTCCGTTAGCTTTTCGAAGATGAAAGTGAATATAGTCATTTTCATTGCCATTGTCAATCTGTTCCCAGATACTTGATTCTATCTGTTGCTGTTCATCTTCACGAATCAAGTTGCGAAAACTTTTCTCAGTAAGTCTGAACAGTTCATCTATATCTTTATATCCGGACATATGAAGAAATTCATCATTTGCAAAAAATAGTTCATCATCTTCTTTGTCAGCTCTGTATATGATGAATGCACCTGGAAGATGTTCAGAGATATCCTTGAATGTGAATCCAAGTTGTTTGCGGGCACCTGACCGAAGTCCTTCTCTGTAGACCATACATCCATTTTTTCCATGAAGCTTTATTTCATAAAGAGCGGCATCTGCGCAGCGCATGAGCTGTGAACGATTGGATGCAAATGTTGGATATTCTGCATATCCTAGAGAAATATAAAATGCATGTTCCTTACCATGGTATGAGAATGATTTAGGAAGTTTGGTGAATTTCTGCAGCTGTATATCTGCTTCTGCAAAGGTACAATTTGGTAAAAGAATGCAGAATTCGTCACCACCATTTCTTCCAAGTAATGCATCGGATGGGAAAAAAGTCTTCATGCTGTCTGCAAGATTCTTTAGCGCCCTGTCTCCGTAATTATGTCCATAGATATCATTAATAAACTTGAAATCATCGATATCAAGGAGCGCAGCCACAAAATGTGCTTTTGGATTTTTTTGAATCATTTTTTCTGTAAATTCATCAAATCCATAGCGGTTATAAATATTTGTAAGAGAATCTGTGCGCGCCAGTATCTGAAACTTTTTCTTATGTTCATTTTCTACTAACCATATTCTGGTAAGAACTGACAGGAGAAGGCTTATTGTAAGAAACATTCCGATGATGATTGTCAGTAGAGTGGCATTTCTCCATCCACTTTTAGGACTTACTTCAAATTTCCAGTTTTCATCTCCTATTGTAAATGTATAAGAAACAGGATGATTTGTTTGCCCATCTGATTGATAAACCACTTTATAAGTATCACTCCATGGAGCGACTGTTTTTGAAATTTTATATTCGTATCCAAAATTTGAAAGTGCACTGATTGAATCTGAAAAAATATCCGGAACACGCAGGATAACAATAGTAAATCCCCAGAAATACTCATGTCCGTTTTTATCTTTCAGGTATACGGGATTGCGGACTGCAATTCCATATCCTCCCTGTTTTAATTTGAAGGGGCCCTGCGTAATGATTGTATGGTTGTCTCTTGCGTAACAGGAAATTTTTCTGCGGTCTTTATCATGGAGCAAATCAATCTTACCTGCCTCATTTTCATTAGCCGGATAAATATCTGTAACAACACCATTAGGAGCGAGCTGTACACTTTCAATAGAATCAGACATAAGATTTCCTGCAATTGTTTCAAACTGATGGATTTCGCCATCTTCACTTATTAAGATTTGCTTCAAGGTATCTGTGATCTCAATTCCATTTGTAATTTCATTCTTTATTTGTTCGCCATAGGTGGCTACGTTTAATTGTGCTGTTATGTGTCTCTGCTCTTTTTCGTGGGTGTCTGTTTTGTATACAATCAAACTAACAAGGCATATGCCCAGTAAAAAAACGATAAGAGGCACAAGTGTTTGCTTTTTCACTTGGTTTACCTCGTTTTGTCCATGAGAATTTTTATAATAAAGCATTATAGCACAGAAGTTGAAAAACAGAATAGGTTTTATGAAAAAAACGAACTGTGCATAATCCTTATACATCTATGACAGAAGAATGTATATCGATATTTATGACATTTATAAATTACTTCCAATCATTCCGCAAAATGAGGAGTTCAAAATCTTATTAAAGATGTACGTAGTGTCCGCTTGACTAAATACACATTGACAAGCATCTATGCGTATGGTAATTTGATATATAGATGATTGTCTATGTGAGGTGGCAAAATGGATACAAGAGACATGATACTAATATGCAAAGCATTATCGGATACAAATAGACTGGAGATTGTTCAGATGCTGTCAGATGGAGAAAAATGCGGATGTAAGATTTTGGATAAATTTGATATCAGGCAGCCCACTTTATCCCATCACATGAAAATATTGGTTGACTGTGGGCTTGTAAATGACCGCAAGGAAGGCAAGTGGCATCATTATTCTCTGAACAAAAAAGTAATAAGAGAGGCAAGTTCATTTGTTGAAGCTTTGGGAATGTAGGAAATGGAAATGAAAGAAGAATGTATTATATGTAAAGCACCACTTATATATCTTGAAAAAGATGAAATGATGGAGTGCGTGTTATGCCATAAAAAGGAATTAAGCAAAACCCGATGTGAGCAGGGTCATTATGTATGTAATGAATGCCATACAAAAGGAATGGATGTAATTATAGACATATGTCTTAGTGAAACATCTAAGAATCCGATAGAAATTATAAGAAAAATGATGGAACAGCCATTCTGTCATATGCATGGACCAGAGCATCATGTTATGGTTGGTTCAGCGCTCCTTGCTGCATATAAAAATGCAGGTGGTGAGATTGATTTGCCAGAAGCGTTACTTGAAATGATGAATCGCGGAAAAGCTGTTCCGGGTGGCGTATGTGGATTCTGGGGTGCTTGTGGTGCTGGAATTAGTACAGGAATGTTTATATCAATAATCTCAGGAGCGACTCCACTTAAAAATGAACCTTGGGGTTTGGCTAATAAAATGACTTCCAAGGCACTTGACGCAATCGGAAGCATTGGTGGACCAAGATGTTGTAAAAGAGATTCCTATATAGCCATAATCTCAGCGATAGACTATGTGGAAGAGAATTTCAATATACAAATGGAAAAGCCTGTTATAAAGTGTATTCATTCTGATAAGAACAACCAATGTATTAAGGAGAGGTGCCCATTTCATGAATAAGAAAAAAGTCGCATTTATCTGTGTTCATAATTCATGCCGTAGTCAGATGGCAGAGGCATTGGGAAAACATCTGGCATCAGATATATTTGAAAGCTATTCGGCCGGAACAGAGACAAAGCCTCAGATTAATCAGGATGCCGTTCGTATCATGAAAGAGATTTATGGAATAGACATGGAAGCAAATGGTCAGCATAGTAAGCTGATTACTGATATCCCAGATGTTGATATTGCAATATCCATGGGATGCAATGTGGGATGTCCTTTTATTGGAAAGGTGTTTGATGATAACTGGGGACTTGATGATCCAACGGGGAAATCAGATGATGATTTCAAGGCTGTGATACAGCGGATTGAGGAGAATATCATTGAGCTAAAGAAAAGCTTGAGTGAAAGTTAAAGTGGAGTTTTGCGTGAGCAAACTACTTTGTTTAATCTGCGGAAAACAAAGAAGTCTATGCAAAAGAACGTGTAGAACGTTTAAGAAGAGATCGTGTTGCTGTAATTTGCAGAGATAGTAATTTGGTAACGACAGTCTACACAGTGATTGGCAATCCGCTCTATTGTCACCTCTTATTTGGGGATGTGAATCAGAGAAAAAGCGGAAAAGAAAATATCAAAAAAATGACGAATAAAGATAAGCCTGTGGTAGAATGGAAAAAAGAAAATGAAAGCTATAGGAGAAAGAAAATGGTAAAGCAAATTGTAAGAGATATTTTCTTTTTAGGTCAGCCATCCGAACCAGCTACGAAAGCAGATATCCAGGTTGGAAAGGATCTGCAGGACACACTGCAGGCAAACCGGGAACGGTGCGTTGGTATGGCTGCCAATATGATTGGTGTAAAAAAGAATATCATTATTGTAAATATGGGATTCATGGATGTAGTGATGTTTAATCCGGTGATTGTTTCAAAGCGTGACATGTATGAGACAGAAGAAGGTTGTTTATCCTTGGATGGTGTTCGTAAAACGACCAGATACCAGGAAATAGAAGTAGATTATTATGACTTCAACTGGAAAAAACAGCGTCAGAAGCTGTCAGGATGGACGGCACAAATCTGTCAGCATGAAATTGATCATTTATCCGGAAAGATTATTTAACCAAAGCGGATTGCGAGGTGACTGATATGCTGAAAAATGTACTGATTGTGGTGGATGATATAGAAAAATCCATAGAGTTTTATAAGGATTTATTTGGAATGCAAGTGATTCTTAAGAATGAAGGTAATGTGATCTTATCGGAGGGGCTTGTTTTGCAGGATGCCGACATATGGGAGAAAACATTGGATGAAACTTCTACGCCATTCAATAACATGATGGAACTGTATTTCGAGGATTTTGATATAGATGGATTGATTGCGAAATATGAATCTGGTAAGCATTTCGTTCGATATGCCACAAAGTTGACAGAACTTGCAGGTGGGCAGAAGCTTGTAAGACTGTATGATCCGAGTGGTAATCTCATTGAGGTTCGCACTCCGTTCAGATGTAATTAAAGGAGAGATTATGCAGATATAGACATGGATGAAATTGAGCCGTGTGTTCCGAATGGACTTAGATTGGAGGCAAGGAGTATAATGAAATTTTATAATATATTTTTCAGCCCGACCGGGGGTACAAAGAAAGTGGCAGATATTATTATTAACGGGGCTAAACAGGAAGCTGAAGTAATCGACCTGATCAAAGAACCAGATAAGATTAAAAAGGCACAATTTAAAAAAGATGATGTGTGTCTGGTTGGTGTACCGTCTTATGGAGGACGCATTCCGTCAGTTATAACAGAAATGTTTCGAAATGTAAAGGCAGACGGTACGAAGGCGATTCTTGCAGTGGTATTTGGAAACCGTGCAATTGACGATACTTTACTGGAGTTACAGGATATTCTGGAAGCGTCAGGTTTTGTATGCATCGCAGGAATGGAGGCTGTCGCAGAACATTCTTTATTACACCAATTTGGAACCGGTCGTCCGGATTCGCAGGATGAAAAGGAATTGATGGGATTTGCTACAAAGATTATGGAAAATATTGCAACGCAAAGAACACCTGAGTTTCCGGGAAACAGACCATATCGTCAATATGGTGGCGTGCCGTTTAAACCGACTGTAAATAAAAAGTGTACTTCTTGTGGTCTGTGTGCAAAAGAATGCCCAACAGGCGCTATTTCATTGGATGATCCGAAGATTACAGATAATGATAAGTGTATTTCTTGCATGCACTGCGTGGCAGTCTGTCCAAAGAAGGCAAGAAACTATAGTAAATTTATTAGCTTTATAGCCGGACGGAACATGAAGAAGATTTGTTCAGGCAGGAAAGAAAATAAATTATATTTATAATACAATAGAAAATAAGTCACACATTAAAAACACAGAATGTACAAAAGGAGAAGAATTATGAAGTTTAAAATGATTCATGAAAACTACAATGTATCAGACCTGGACCGATCTATTAAATTTTACAACGAGGCCCTTGATCTGCACGAAGTAAGAAGAAAGACTACCGATGATTTTATCATTGTGTATCTGAGCAACGATGTAAGTGATTTTGAGTTGGAACTTACCTGGCTTAAAGATCATCCGCAGCCATATAATCTGGGTGAATGCGAATTCCATCTGGCATTCCAGGCAGAGGATTATGAGGCAGCGCACAAAAAGCACGAAGAGATGGGATGTATTTGTTTTGAAAATGAAGCAATGGGAATCTATTTCATTGTAGATCCAGATGGATACTGGCTTGAAATCCTGCCGTAAAGCTGGTTAGAAAATCGAATAAAGCTGATGTATATTGGCAATTTAAATGTGTTATAATCGGGAGAATGAGGAATTTGACGTATGAAAAAAAAGAAACGTTATCTGGCCGCATTGGTGGCGGGTGTACTTTTAGCAACTGCTGTTTTATCCGGATGTGGACAATCTAAAAAAGAGATATCTAAAAATGATGATCACCTTACCGTGTATTTGTGGGAAAACCGTTTGATGAAAAATATTGCTCCATATATCCAGGAGCAGTTTCCAGATCACGATATTGAATTTATTGTTGGTAACAATGATACTGATTTATACAGCTATTTTGAAGAACATGGTGAACTGCCGGATATCATAACAGTACGTCGATTTTCTGGAACAGATGCACAGGATTTACAGCCTTATCTTATGGATTTCGCTTCTTATGATGTGGTTTCCAGGTATTACTCCTATGCATTACAATACTATAAAAATTCAAAAGATGAAATTCAGTGGCTTCCTATTTGCGGTATCCCGCAGACAATCATTGCCAACAAGACATTGTTTGATCAGTATGGAATCAAGATTCCGGAAAACTATGAAGAATATGCACAGGCATGTCAGCAATTTTATGATAACGGTATAAAACCTTATTCCCTGGATCTTGCAGAAGACTGGTCTGCACATGAGGTGATTCAGACAGGTGCAATTGGTGAATTCATGAGTCTGGACGGAATCAAATGGCGAAGCTCAGCTGAAAGTGCATCAGAGGATATAGAGTTTGATGATGCATTATGGGAGCGTATTTTCTCAGAAACCAATACATTTCTAAGGGATTCACATTTTACGAAAGAGGATATCAGCGTTGATATTAACACTGCAACTCAGATGTTTCTTGAAGGAAAAGCAGCGATGTTTCATGGATATCCGGCGCTTATGCAGGATTTTCAGGAACAGATGGATGCAGAATTAATTCGTATACCGTTTTTTTCACAAATTTCGGATGAAGCTTTTATAAATATGACCCCTTCTCTAAATATAGCATTCAACAAAGATCTGGAAAAAGATCAGGAAAAACTGGATCTGGCATTAGATGTTCTGGATTGTATGATCTCAGAAGAAGGACAAAAGCTGATAGCAGATGGAAGTGGTGTGATTTCATTAAATATAGATGTTCCAAGCATGATGGAAGATGTACCTGGACTGGAAGATGAGATTAGTGATAATTCTGTTTATATCCGATATTCTGCTCAAAAATCTTTTGATGCCAGTCTTGAGGCCGTTCACGGATTGCTGTCAGGGGAAATGGATGCAACGCAGGCCTATAATGTTTTTCGTAATGTAATGAACAGTAAAGACACAGAAGAAAAAGCTACAGTAAATTTTGAACATAAGTATTCTATTTCGCTGAATGATAAAAATGGTCGTGATGCGGCATCTTCGATTTTAACTACAATCAGAAAAGAAAATGATGCACAGCTGGCTTTTGCGCCATATTATTATTTTACTTCGTCTGTTTATAAAGGGGAATGCGCTAGCAGTCGAGTTGCGCTAATGACAGCGAAGAGTTCTGATACTTCATTATATCTTGCTAAAATAAACGGCAAACAGATACATGAACTTGTGAGTGAATATTTGACGGATTCTAACGATGATTTTTCTGTAACTGATAAATATGAATTACCGATAGCATCTGGTATGAAAATAGTTATCAAAGATGAAGAAAATAAATTCTCGTTAAAGGATATAATAGTAAATGAAAAGAAATTAGACGAAGAAAAAGAGTATTCTATTCTTCTTACGGAGACTACAATGTCTATTTTGAAAAAAATAAATCCGGAATGTGCAATCGAGCAGCTTAATGACACTACATTATCAAGTGCTTGGGTTTCAGCTATGGCAAACGGACAGCAGCCGTCAGCACCGGAAGATTATATAGAGGTTGAAAAATAAAAATGAGGATAGAACAAAAGATAACAAAAAGAAAAAGGATTATAGTTCGATTGTTTGTGGTGAGTCTCATTCTTTCAAGCCTGATTTTTATAAAACTATTATTGAACAGAATGGACAAGTATATTGATGAAAACGGAAAAAGCAGTATGAGAGCAGTTATCGAACAGATGCAGCAGACTTATGATCTTCAGGTGAATGGATATTACAGTCAACTGCATTTGCTTGAGGATTCTCTACTTCAGGAGAAAGAACTGTCCCTTGAAACAGATAAAAAATTTTTTGAAGTTTGGCAGAAAGAATCTGAAAGTACACTTATATTCCTTCAGGAAAATGGAAAGGCAATAACGGCAGATGGAACAAAACTGCGGGTTGATATGCCAAGTAAGTTACTGCTGGATCTAAGGAATGGATATAACATAGGAAAACTAGTTTGCCTTGATTATGAACATACGAAAAAAGAAGGTTATTTAGTTGCAATTCCGTGTGAGGAGTATACGATTAATGGGGAAACTTATACAGCAATTGGAACCGTGTATAATCATTCAAGGCTGGATTCTATGTTAAAGCTTAAAGGATATGATGGGAATGCATATCTGTTCATGTTAGACAGTGATGGAAATGTTACCTATACCAATCAGGAAGAAGACATATTTTTTAGAAATTATTCTTTACTGAAGCACCTACTAAAAGCGCAGGCCATTACAAAAAACGAGATGGCAATCCTTAACAAAAAGCTTGAAAAAAAAGAGCAGGGAGTAGAACTTTTGGGAAAGGAAAACCGCTACTATCTTGGGTACTGCCCGATAGAAAGTAACAACTCCATGTTAATCTGTATTGTGAAAAAAGGCGTTGTAGATAATGTGCTGAGAGATTATCAGAAAACGATAGTATTTGCAACAATACTCATGACAGGTTTTGTACTTTTGCTTTTTGTTGGATTATTCTACAGCGTTTCTAATCTCAGTATTGCCAACAAAAAAGCTGAATATGAGAAAAGAAATAATGAACTTCAACTACAGGCAATGAAGGAGATGAAAACGGCCAACAAAAAGCTGAATAAAGCAAAGAACATTGCTACAGAAGCACTGCAGACAGCTGAAAATGCAAATAAGGCGAAAACGGAGTTTCTGTCCAATATGTCGCATGATATTCGTACGCCAATGAATGCAATTATTGGTATGACTTCTTTGATCAGACATGATGCGGACAACAAAGATAAAGTGATAGAGTATGCAGATAAAATAGATATTTCATCACAGCATCTATTAGGGATTATTAATGATGTTTTGGATATGAGCAAGATTGAGGCGGGAAAAACAGTTTTTAAGTATACAGATTTTTCTATTCTGGATTTTATTACGGAACTCAATACCGTATTCCATTCACAGATAACCGAAAGAAAGCAGACTCTTACGGTTACAAAAGAAAATATCCGGCATGAATGGGTGAATGGAGACCAGGTTCATTTGATGCAGATTTTCAGCAACCTGTTATCTAATGCGATGAAATACACGCAGGAAGGTGGAATGATTCAGTTCCTGATAGAAGAATGTGAAACGAATTCATCTGTCTATGCAAAGTATCGTTTCTTAGTCAGTGATAATGGCATGGGAATGTCAGCAGATTTCAAAGATACAATCTTTGATGCTTTTTCTCGTGCGGAAAGTTCTGTGACGAATAAGATACAGGGAACTGGCCTTGGAATGGCTATTACCAAAAATCTGGTTGAAGCTATGGGAGGAACGATTGATGTGGAGAGTGAACCGGGACAGGGAAGCTGTTTTGAGGTTCTCATAGACCTGAGAATTGCAGAGGACAAATCGGTCTCGCTGGCATCACAGTCAGAAAAAAAAGAGCCGGATGTCAATAGTCTGCAAGGAATGCGTTTTTTGTGTGCAGAGGATAATGAACTGAATGCGGAGATACTAAAAGAATTGTTAAGGATAGAGGGTGCAGAGTGCATAATCTGTGAGAATGGTGAAAAAGTCTTAGAGGCATTTGAACAGTCGGTTCCAGGTGACTATGATATGATTCTTATGGATGTGCAGATGCCGGTCATGAATGGTTATGAGGCAACGATGGCAATCCGCAAAAGTTCACATGAACTGGCAAAGACAATCCCGATTATTGCTATGACCGCCAATGCATTTTCAGAGGATATTCAGCGTTCTCTCGCGGCTGGAATGAATGCCCATATATCAAAACCGGTTGATATGAAGATGCTGAAAAAAACGATAATTGATCTGATACTTTAAGATGTTAATATGCTCTTTTATTATGCCAAACGCCAAGGGCATAATAAAAGAGCTAGATGTATTAGTCAGAGAATTTATCACTGTAACGAATATGCATATCTTCCCAATCCATGAACAATACATAACTGCTTGCTTTACCTCGTTTTATCTGCTACTCTTTTTGAGTGTTTCTTTTGTTTCATTCAGTAATTCAATATTTAATCCGTTTTCGCTGGCGGTTTTGTCCACCCAGAGATTCAGGGAATCTATCGCCAGAGATACTTCGTCCAATTTCTGACTGATAAATGCAAAATCTTTGATTTCATCATCGGTAATCTTGCCGTCACGCGCAATCTGAATGAGGCGCCCGGTAAGGGGATTGATCTCATTGAGACTGGCAATTGTCTCCAGGATGATACTAGAGAGCTCCGATACCTCTACTTCTGGGACGTAGCGCTCACCAATAGCGCATTTGTGGGAACAGTAGTAGTTACAAAGATCTGGTCTTTTATAACAGTCCGCCATTTGGACAATGTCATATGGCGTTGGTTCCTGCAGTTCATATTCTATCTTTTCAATCTTTGAATCAGAGATGCCGTCCATTAGTTCAGCTGCCTTTTCTCGGGTAAGACCTTGAGCTTCCCGGCAGATCTGATATATCGTTTTATTTTTGCGAGTTGATTGTTTTCCCATTGTGATACCTCATATCTCTCTGAATTGGAGAAATACAAGAGTATATTTCCACGTTTCAGAAGTAGATTATTATTCTTTATTGATTATAATAGAATCATACCAAAACAGCAAGAACAAGCGAAGTGGGGTGAACGGCTTGGATACAGCAAAGAGATTACAGCTGATAAGGGTAATAGAAAAAATAGAGAAAAATCCCGAATTCAGCGACAGACTCAGAGTGAAAAATAAATCAGAATTCAGGTCGAAAGAACCCGCGAACAAAAACTAATAAAGAGTCGAAGAGAGAGTCGACAGAAGGAGAAGAAAATGTTGTCATTATTATTTACCATATGTATGATTTGGATATTCGGAAAGTTATTTATCTTTGGAGTTAAAGCAGCCTGGGGAATATCGAAGTTATTACTAACGGTTGTATTTCTTCCATTGATCCTGATAGGAATGGTAATCGGTGGTCTGATGTCAATTGCATTTCCGATATTAATTATTGTTGGAATTGTAGCATTAGTAGCGCCGGGAAGGTAACAAAAGGTCTGACATATAAGGGTGAAAGAGGTAAAGAAAATGAAGAAAAAGATAAAAAGAATCGTGATTATTGTACTGATTATATTAGCCGGAATCGGAATATTTAGCGGAGTAAGTTATTATAGGAATTCAAAAGCAAAAGATACAACGCCGTTGGAAACAGTATTGGAAAAATCATCGGATCTTACAACACAAAAACTTGTAATCACGGATGTATTTGAATGTTCCAAAGGAAAGGTCCCGATTCTTACAAAGAATAATTTTCTGGTAAGATACCAGACAACTGTTACAGCCGGATTTGATGTAAATAAAGCGGAAATTAAGGAAACAGATAATAAAATAACGGTAACGATTCCACACTGCACTATTGATGAAGATTCAATTAAGATCAAATCAGATGATCTGAAAATCTATGATACAGGTTTTGCAATCTTAAATGTGAATCAGGATGATCTGCTGGAGGTAGTCAGTGAGGCAGAAAGCAGAGCAAAGAAGCAGGCAAATTCTTCGGAATATGGTCTCTTGGATGCAGCAGATGCCAATGCAACCAATATAGTTCGTGGTTTATTTGAAAATGTGGCTGATGGCAGAGAAGTTGTGGTGGAATTTAAGTAGATGAATGCAGGAAAAGTAATTGTGTTAATGGAGGCATAACTTATGGCATACGATTTTGAAAAAGAAAAAAGGGAAGCAATGGAAGCTGGTAACCGCGCATTACATAGTCTGAGAGAAGCACAGACCAATCTGGACAGCGCACGGAGCTGGGGATTGTGGGATATGTTTGGCGGTGGAACAATCACAAGTCTGATTAAAAGCTCTAGGATGGATCGTGCAAAGCAGAATATGGAGCAGGCAAAATACGATCTTCGGTCATTCAGTAAAGAATTAAATGATGTGAGCATGGTGATTAATCTGGATATTGAGACAGGCGATTTTCTCTCATTTGCAGACTGGTTCTTTGATAATTTCTTTGTGGACTGGATGGTGCAGGACAGGATCAATAAAGCAAGGGATCAGGTAAGAGATGCTATCTGGAAAGTCGAAAATGTAATGCGAGAGCTGGAGAGATATTAGTACCAGACAGATAAAGAACTAGTCAGGATAGGAATACCGCACTATTTGGGAAATGCAAATGGACTATATATGTGCACAATAGAATATATATAATATAGTATGACAACAACATGTTTAATATATTTAGAGAGCACGCAAACCCTGATAAATCAAGGCTTGCGGGGGACAACTACCGCAGAATTCGGGAATGATGACCGCAGTATATGGGAAGGGCTACCGCAGTTTATGGAGATGGTAACCGCAGTTTTCGGACATGGCTACAACGAAAATTGGGAAAGGTAGCCGCAGTTTATGGGTAGTAGTTGAAACATAACAGGTTGAATCATTTAATAATAATAAGGAATTACCCAAAAAGCGCGGTAACCAACAGTAGAGAAAGTTGGTTACCGCTTTTTTTGGACATGTCAGTCCCAATTATTCCCAAAAAGTGCGGTAGTTATACCCAAAAAGTGCGGCAGGATTGACAGAAATGGTCGGATAGTGTAGAATTCAAAACAGTATATAGATAGATTAATGAGGATACCAGAGAAGCGGTAGCCGTTTTTTAAAGTAAGGATACCCAAAAAGCGCGGTAACCATTTTTAAAGGCAAGGATACCCAAAAAGTGCGGTAGCCATTTTTAAAGGCAAGGATACCCAAAAAGTGCGGTAGCCGTTTTTAAAAGCAAGGATACCCAAAAAGTGCGGTAGCCATTTTTAAAAGTAAGGATACCCAAAAAGTGCGGTAGCCATTTTTAAAGAGAGGGATACCCAAAAAGTGCGGTAGCTATTGTAAGGGGAGCAATTCAAAAGATTAATTAAGGGTTTGGAGGAGTTATGGGACGAAAAGCAATTGAAAAGAGGGATAACCAGCTCATCATCAATATTGATGAGATTGAGAGAGAGCAACAGGCACTGATGCTGACAAAATCGAATGATCTGATTCATGCGAAGTTCAATGCATCTTTATTTGTACAGAAACTGTTGAATTTCTCGCTGGCGTCTATTGCGAAGCAGCCGAATGGGGAGATATCCAGCGCAGTGCGAGTGGCAGACCTGCGGAATGCGATGGATCTGTCCGGACACAGCATTTATACGGCAGTGTCGGCAGCGGTGGAACCAATATTGAATTTTAAGATTATTAAGTACGATGATGCGGCAGAAAAAATTATTGGATTGAATATTGTGACCGACTGTTATTATTCGGACGGTATATTGTATACGACATTTAACCGTAAGATTGAAGCAGATGTGATTAATATCCAGAAGAAATTTACCCGCAATAATGTCTATTTTTTGTGCAAATTTAAATCGGCATATTCATTGCGCCTGTATGAGCTCTTGTCTACGCAGAGATGGGTATTGCAGAAGAGTAAGAAAAAGATTGTGTCAGTGATATATTCTCTGGGTGAACTGCGTTTTGAGATGGGTACGATCGATCCTAATGACAGCGAAGTGCAGAAGGCAATGCGCAGGAATATGGATTGGAATATCATCGCAGAAGAAGTGGCAGCGAATCGGACACAGAAGCGGTGGGATGATTTTAAGAGGCGTATTCTGGTGGTTGCGCAGAAAGAAATTAATAATGCTGACTATTCGGATATTGGGTTTGATTTCGAACCGGTCAAAAGTGGGAAAAGCAATAAAGTTACATCGGTGAAGTTCCACATTTATCTGAAGAATCCGCCGGAATATAATGATCAGATGATTCCGGAGGAGGAGATTGACGCAGTAGATGTACGTCTGGTATCGGATATTAAGAATGCATTTCCGTCATATCCGTTGCGTGAGGAAGATCTGATCGCGGTAGTGCGGGCAGCCGGCAATGACCGTGACAGGGTAAGAAAGGCAATTGATATTGTTAATATTCAGAAGAAGCCGATTAAGAATCTGATCGGATTCCTGGTGGCTGCTATTCAGGAGTGCTGGGATCAGGATGAGAATATTCCTTATATCGTAGATCAGGATTATGAGTGTACCCAGCAGACAATCTTTGATTACAATGAACATGAGGAAGAGCATCAGAGATTGAATGAACTGGTGAAAAAGTATCTGGCTAATGATATTGCGGAAACAGATATCAAGATGGAAGACCGTTCTGTGGTAAAGGCTATGGCCAATGCTTCAAAAAAGGTCGAAAAAATGAAAAACCGTGATATTATGTGATGTAAAGGAACCGGAGGGGATATATGTCCAGAGGAGCTAATCAGAAATTTAAGATATACCGTCTTGCCCAGATTATGCTGGAGCGAACGGATGAGGAGCATTATCTTACGATGCCTGAGATTATAGCGGCGTTGAAGGAATATGATATTCCGGCTGACCGTAAGAGTCTTTATGCAGATCTGAAAGATCTGGAGATTCTTGGGATAGAGGTAGAAGGAGCACAGATTGGACATAGATATCGGTATCATGTCCTGAATCATCCGTTTGAACTGCCGGAGTTAAAGCTGTTGGTAGATGCGATCCAGTCTTCTAAATTTATTACCGAGAGAAAATCGAATGCACTGATCAAGAAGTTGGAAAAGCTGGTCAGCAAGTACGATGCGATGAAGTTGCAGAGACAGGTGTATGTGTCTGGCAGGATCAAGACGATGAATGAAAGTATTTATTATACGGTAGATGCGATTCATAATGCGATAGCGCAGAATAAGAAGATACGGTTTCAGTATTTTCAGTGGAATGTGAAGAAGGAGATGGAGCTGCGCCACGGAGGTGCATATTACCATATCAGTCCTTGGGGGCTGTCATGGGATGATGAAAATTATTATCTAATTGGATATGATTCGGATGCAGAACAGATACGACATTATCGTGTAGATAAGATGCTCCGCATCCAGATGTCGAAAGAAGATCGGGAAGGCAGAGAGCATTTTAAAAAATTAGATATGGCGGATTATGCAAGGAAGAGCTTTGGCATGTTTCGCGGGGAAGAACAGCAGGTGAAGCTTTTGGTGAATAACCGGATGGCGGGAGTTATTATTGACAGATTTGGTAAAGAGGTCATGATGATTCCGGCAGATGCAGATCATTTTAGGGTCAGCGTCGATGTACATGTAAGTCCACAGTTTTTAAGCTGGATCATTTCTCTTGGTGACGACGTGAAAATAATCGGGCCGGAAGATGTAGCAGAGCGGATGAGAGAAGAAATCAGGAGGCTTAGCAGACAGTATGGGGAATAGTGCAGGTAAGGAGAGAATATTCGATGGAAGAGTATGAGAAAATTCAGCTACCGTGGTCAGATTGGAAAATTATAAAATATCTCAGAGGCAGTGCAGATACGAAAGTGTATGAGATTGAAAGAAATGTATCTGAAAAGCTGGAAAAAGGAGCACTTAAAATTATATCTGGATCTGCAAGTGAAGTTGAGAGTTACGTGCAACAATTCAGAGTTATGGAAGAAATGCAAGGGCAGTCAAATATTGTCAGTTATGATGAACTCACAGTTGTTCCTCACGAAGATGGAGTGGGAGGGGATGTTTTTATCAGAATGGAACTTTTGACTTCGCTGCCGCAGCGTTTAAAGAAAGATTATTTTGATGAGAATGTCATTAAATTAGGAGTAGATATATCCAACGCATTGATATTGTGTGAAAAAGAACATATTATTCATGGAAATATTAAGCCGTCCAACATTCTGGTATCGAAGGATGAAGAGTATAAACTGAGCGATTTTGGTATACTTAAAAATGCGGATATTACAGCATCAGAGAAGCAGAAGACAGGAATGGAATACCAAGCGCCGGAAGTGCTGCGGGGCGAACAATATGGACATACAGCGGATATATATTCTCTGGGAATGGTAATGTATTGGCTTTTAAATAATCAGACATTACCACGCAGAGATGAAAAACTGCAGCCGCCTACCATTGGAAGCGAAAAGCTAAAAGAAATTGTAATGAAAGCTTGCGAGAGCCGTCCAGAAGATCGATATGCATCAGCGCAGGAGTTATATGATGCATTGAGTGCCTTAAAAAATAAGCGTATCATGACCATGTTTGGCGTTATATGGTCTACCTTAGCAGGTATAGCGTATGGAGTGGGTGCTATATTCGGAGACGAGATAGGTTCCGTAATATTATTTGCTATACTGGCATTTAGTGAATTATATTCCGTATATTATAATTTTTCACGAGAAAGAGAAAAGTCTGTAAGCATGGATCAAAAGATTTATGTACCCAAGCTATTTGCAGATTTTCTTCTATGCGCAATGCCATTTATTTTGGTTATGGTCCTTAATATGGACCTGGAAAGCATAGCTCCATGGCTGGCCTACACGGTGTATATATTATTTTCACTGGCTATACCAATTCTTGTGACGCGTATCGTTCGGTCATGGATGTGGACGAAAGAATAATTATTCATTGAGCAGATACTCATAAATAGCTTCTGCACATCCGCCGTGATCATTGTCGGCAACGACTACATTGCTGAGTTCTTTGATATGTGGACGGGCATTTCCCATAGCCACGGACAGACCGGCAGTTTTGAGAATTTCCATATCGTTATCAGAGTCGCCGACGGCAATGGTGTGTTCCACCGGAATGGACAGATACTGACAGAGTTTTAAGAGGCCTGAGCCTTTGGATACATTCTTTGGAGAAAGTTCCAGAGAGGTGTCCTCGGCGCGGGCCATTTCTAATGGCAGGTTCGAGAGTGCCTGCACAAAGTATTCGCGCAGTTCCGGTGTAGCAGAGAAGAGGTTCAGCTTTTCTACCGGAAAATGTTTCTTGTTATAAGAAGCAACTACATCATCCAGCAGAGTTCCTGTCTGCAGAAAGATATCCTGATACTGTCCGATACAGAAGTCTGCCATGCGCATCACATAGCTTCTGGTAGCAAGATTCTGGCCGTTACTTGCTATGTAGATCATTGCCTTTTCAGGAGATGCGGTGTCTATGATCTCGCGGACGGCAGATGGTTCAATCTGTTCGGAGTGAATGATCTGGTCTGTGTTCGTATCGACCAGAAGTGCTCCGCTTTCGCAGATAAAATAGCGGACATGTTTAAGCATCTGGCGGTAATCTTTTAATTCGGACAAAGAACGTCCGGTAGAGAGGATTACTGTTTTTCCGGCATTTACGGCGGCATCTATTGCGTCAAGACTATCCTGTGTAATCTGATGGTTAGAGTCTAATAAGGTTCCATCCATATCAAAAGCAATTAAATCATATCTATTCATGAAAATAAGTCCCTTTCATTTTTAACTTCTTAATATGGTAACATTGGAAAATTGAAATGTAAATAGATATATAGAAAAGAGGAAACTGGCTCAACTTGTGTATTTGACATATATCGGGTATAATGATTGGATAATTGGGAAAAAGACGGGGAGGAACCGGATGAAAAGAATGATAAGGCTGATAGCAGTAGTGTCAGCGGTAAGCCTGATTGGAACATTTACCTCAGGCAGTATGAGACAGGTCAGGGCATCTGAGGCAGGAGCATCACAGAATGAGAGTAATGAGAAGCCTGAAAGTGAAATGACCGAAGAGGAAAAAGCGGCAAAGGCAGAGAAGGAAGCCAGAGAGAAAGCATTGAAAGAAGCCTACGAACTTCCGGTGCAGACCAATGAGATCAAGAACTGGCCGGAAGGCCCCGGGACTTATGGAGATTCTGCGATCGTGATGGATGCAGACAGCGGAGCAATCCTCTATGCTAAGAATATAGATAAGAAAGAATATCCGGCAAGTATTACCAAAGTCCTGACTGCATTACTTGCATTTCAGTATGGAAATATGGAGGATACAGTGACTATTTCAGATCACGCATTATCCTGTCTTGGATCTGGCTATGCCTCGATCGGGCTGAAGGCAGGAGATAAGATTAGCATGGAGCAGGCATTGTATGCGACACTTCTGGCATCGGCGAATGAAGCAGCATGTGCAGTGGGGGAGACTGTTGCTGCAGAGCATGATCAGGATTATGACTGGTTCATCCGACAGATGAATACAACATGTAAGAATCTCGGAGGGACGAATTCTAATTTTACCAACACCAATGGAGTATATGATGAAAATCATTATACCTGTGCCAGAGACATGGCGCTGATAGGGAAAGCATTGTTTGATTATCCGGAATTCTTTACCATTTGTCAGACGGAACAATATGCAATTCCGGCATCGGATACGGTTGAAGAACATATCTTTCAGCAGAAGCACCATATGCTGATAAAAGATAATAAAGATTATTATGAATACGCAATTGCCGGTAAGACAGGATATACAACCGAGGCAGAAAATACATTGATCACACTGGCAGATAACGGTGAAAGACGGTTGGTGTGTGTGGTAATGAGAACCTATGGGGGACATACGTATTCAGACACAAGAGCACTTCTGGAGTATGGATTTCAGAATTTCAGAAATGTAGATATTGCAGAGAATGAGAAAAAGGACACATATGACGCGCTGGAACATGGTGCGTGTGTAGTGCTTCCTGAAGAGGTGGATTTTGATAAGCTGAAATGCAAAGTTGAGATTCATGAAGGCAGTAAGAGAGAGGGAACAGCTACCTATTATTATAAGGACAATCCGGTTGGCAGCTGTGAAGTAACTGTGGCGAAGGACTATAAACAAAAAGAGATTGCATTTTCAGAGTCAGATAAAAAATCGATAGACTATAAACGGATTGTATTGATCTGCACAGTTGGTGTAGTGATACTAATGGGTATTGGCTCGATTATAGCAGGAATCATCCGGAAACGTAAGAGAAGAAAACGCAGGAAAAGGCTTAGAAAAAGAGCATAGGAAAAGACAGAAAACCCCTTGACGAATGCTGAGATTTTCTACTATAATATCAGCGTATGTAAAAAACTTTGACGAAGACAGTAGGATACTTTGGAAAGGCAAAGCGAATCGGGGGTGGTGAGAGCCCGGTGCGACTAGATTGTATCTGAATATCACTTCCGAGTTCCGTTGATCGAAAGAAGAATGACAGATGGATGCCAGATCCGGTAGATTGCGGCGGTATTGCTCCCGTTACAGGGCAGACATATCAGAGAAGTATGTTTAGGTGGTTACAAACGAGGTTATAGAGCTTTCGTCCTATTCAGGATGGGAGCTTTTTCTATTGCAGGATAGTTACTGCAGATCATACAAAACGCACTTCAAACTATTATTAAGGAGGAAGATTATGTACAAGAAAGTGTCTACCGATCTCAAGTTTGTAGATCGTGAAAAAGAGACTGAGAAGTTCTGGGAAGAAAATCATATTTTTGAAAAGAGTATGGAAAATCGTAAAGAGGGAGAGACCTATACATTCTATGATGGACCTCCGACGGCCAATGGTAAACCGCATATCGGTCATGTACTGACTCGTGTTATCAAAGATATGATTCCGAGATATCGTACTATGAAAGGATATATGGTACCTCGTAAGGCAGGATGGGATACGCACGGACTGCCGGTTGAACTGGAAGTTGAAAAGCTCTTGGGCTTGGATGGAAAGGATCAGATCGAAGAGTATGGTCTGGAGCCGTTCATTAACAAATGTAAAGAGAGTGTCTGGAAATATAAAGGAATGTGGGAAGATTTCTCAAGCACCGTAGGTTTCTGGGCAGATATGGATAATCCATATGTTACTTATGATAATAACTTTATCGAGTCTGAGTGGTGGGCTTTGAAGAAGATCTGGGATAAAGGACTTCTTTATAAGGGATTCAAGATTGTACCTTACTGTCCTCGCTGCGGAACTCCGCTGTCAGCTCAGGAAGTAGCGCAGGGATACAAAGATGTAAAAGAGCGTTCAGCAATTGTTCGCTTTAAGGTAAAAGGTGAGGATACTTATTTCCTGGCATGGACAACTACACCTTGGACATTACCGTCTAATATCGGTCTTTGTGTGAATCCGGAAGAAGAATATGCTAAAGTAAAATGTGTAGACGGATATACCTATTATATGGCATCTGCACTTCTGGATACTGTACTTGGCAAGCTCGCTGAAGATGGCAAGCCGGCATACGAGGTACTGGAGACTTACAAAGGAAAAGATCTGGAATACAAAGAATATGAGCCGTTATATCAGTGTGCAGCAGACTGCGCAGCAAAACAGAACAAGAAATGTTTCTTCGTTACATGTGATGATTATGTAACACTGACAGATGGTACCGGTGTTGTACACATTGCACCTGCATTTGGTGAAGATGATGCTAAGGTTGGACGTAAATATAACTTCCCATTTGTACAGTTAGTAGATGAAAAAGGTAACATGGGAGAGACAACTCCATTTGCCGGATTATTTGTTAAGAAAGCTGACCCGGAAGTCCTGAAAGATCTGGACGGAAGAGGACTTCTCTTTGACGCACCGAAGTTCGAGCATAGCTACCCGCACTGCTGGAGATGTGATACTCCGCTGATCTACTACGCAAGAGAGTCATGGTTCATCAAGATGACAGATGTGAAGGATGAACTGATCGCTAATAATAACACGATCAACTGGATCCCGGAAAGTATTGGTAAGGGACGGTTCGGAGACTGGCTTGAAAATGTACAGGACTGGGGCATCAGCCGTAACCGTTACTGGGGTACTCCGCTGAATATCTGGGAATGTGAATGCGGACATCAGCATTCAATCGGAAGTATCGAAGAGCTGAAGAGCATGTCTGATAACTGTCCGGATAATATCGAACTTCACCGTCCATACATCGATGAAGTGACCATTAAGTGTCCGAAGTGCGGTAAGCCAATGCACCGTGTACCGGAAGTAATTGATTGCTGGTTTGACAGTGGTTCTATGCCATTTGCACAGCATCATTATCCATTTGAGAATAAAGAACTGTTTGAACAGCAGTTCCCGGCACAGTTTATTTCAGAAGCCGTTGACCAGACTCGTGGATGGTTCTACTCACTGCTTGCAATTTCAACACTGATCTTCAACAAAGCACCATATGAGAACGTTATCGTTCTTGGACATGTGCAGGATGAAAATGGTCAGAAGATGAGTAAGTCTAAGGGTAATGCGGTAGATCCGTTTGATGCACTGGAGAAGTACGGTGCAGATGCGATCCGTTGGTATTTCTATGTCAATAGTGCACCATGGCTGCCGAACCGTTTCCATGGCAAGGCTGTAGTAGAAGGACAGAGAAAATTCATGGGTACTCTGTGGAATACTTATGCATTCTTTGTACTGTATGCGAACATCGATGAATTTGATGCTACCAAATATACACTGGATTATGAGAAATTATCCGTTATGGATAAATGGCTGCTGTCCAAGTTGAATAGTATGATTAAAGAGGTAGATTATGACCTCGGCAATTACCGCATCCCGGAAGCTGCGAGAGCATTGCAGGATTTCGTGGATGATATGAGTAATTGGTATGTAAGAAGAAGCCGTGAGCGTTTCTGGGCAAAAGGAATGGAGCAGGATAAGATCAATGCTTATATGACTCTGTATACTGCACTGGTAGAATGCAGCAAAGCAGCAGCTCCAATGATTCCATTTATGACAGAAGAGATTTACCAGAACCTGGTTAGAAGTATTGACGCTTCAGCTCCGGAAAGTATTCACCTGTGTGACTTCCCGGCTGTACACGAGAATCATATCGATACAGAACTGGAAAATAATATGGACGAAGTCCTGAAGCTGGTAGTAATGGGTCGTGCATGCCGTAACACAGCTAATATCAAGAACCGTCAGCCAATCGGTCAGATGTTTGTAAAGGCAGATAAGGTATTGCCGGAATTCTATCAGGATATTGTAAAAGACGAGCTGAATGTAAAAGCTGTAACATTTACACAGGATGTAAGAAGCTTTACTTCTTATTCATTCAAACCACAGCTTAAGACAGTCGGACCGAAATACGGTAAGATGCTTGGCGGCATTAAAGCGGTGCTTTCTTCGTTGGATGGCAACGCAGCAATGGATGAGCTGAATGCGACAGAGGCTCTGAAACTGGATGTAAATGGACAGGAGATTACTCTCTTCCGTGAAGACCTGCTGATTGAGACTGCTCAGATGGAAGGATATGTATCTGAAAATGATAACGGAATTACCGTAGTACTGGATACGAATCTGACACCGGAACTTCTGGAAGAAGGATTCGTAAGAGAAATCATCAGTAAGATTCAGACCATGCGTAAAGAAGCAGATTTCGAGGTAATGGATAAGATCACAGTAACTTATACAGGTACAGAGAAGGCTGAGAAGGTATTTGCAGACAATGCAGATATGATCGGAACTGAGACACTGGCAGTCAGCGTACAGAAAGCTGAACCTGCAGGATATGTCAAAGAGTGGAAGATCAACGGAGAAAATGTAACGCTTGGCGTAGCAAAAATGTAAAAGGACTGGGAATATATGAGTTTAAAAATTAGTAAGACAGAATTTAAAAAGGATGTAATGGACAACTGCAGAAGACTGTTCCGTAAGGAACTTGACGAGGCAACTCCGCAGGAGCAGTATCAGTCAGTATCTTATGCAGTAAAGGATATGATTGTTGAGAACTGGATCGCAACACAGAAACAGCTCACAAAGGATGATCCTAAGATTGTCTACTATATGTCCATGGAGTTCCTGATGGGTCGTGCACTGGGTAACAACCTGATCAATATGACGGCTTATGAGGATGTGAAGGAAGCTCTGGATGAACTGGGAATCGATCTGAACTTTGTAGAGGATCAGGAACCGGATCCGGCACTGGGCAACGGCGGTCTCGGCCGTCTGGCTGCCTGTTTCCTGGATTCTCTGGCATCTCTTGGATATGCTGCATATGGATGTGGTATTCGTTACCGTTATGGTATGTTCAAGCAGAAGATTGAGAATGGATATCAGGTAGAGAAGCCGGATAATTGGCTGAAATATGGTAATCCGTTTGAACTTCGCAGACCGGAATATGCCAAAGAGATTCGTTTCGGTGGCAATATCCGCGTAGAATATGATGATGAGACAGGAAAGACTCTGTTCAAACAGGAGAATTATGAGTCTGTACTGGCTGTTCCGTATGATTATCCGATCGTCGGATATGATAATAACCAGGTTAATACACTGCGTATCTGGGATGCAGAGCCGATCGTGGACTTCCAGCTGGATTCATTTGACAAGGGTGATTACCACAAAGCGGTAGAACAGCAGAACCTTGCTAAGACGATCGTAGAAGTGCTTTATCCAAATGATAATCACTATGCAGGTAAAGAGCTTCGTCTGAAACAGCAGTATTTCTTTGTATCTGCAAGTCTTCAGGCAGCAGTAGACAAATACATGAGAAATCATGACGATATCCGCAAGCTTTATGAGAAAGCAACCTTCCAGATGAATGATACGCATCCGACTGTTGCAGTTGCAGAGCTGATGCGTATCCTGCTGGATGATTACCACCTGGAATGGCAGGAGGCATGGGATGTTACAACGAAAGCATGTGCATATACCAACCATACAATTATGGCAGAAGCACTGGAGAAATGGCCGATCGACCTGTTCTCAAGACTGCTTCCGAGAATATATCAGATCATTCAGGAAATTGATCGTCGTTTCATCATCCAGGTAGAAGAGATGTATCCTGGCAATGAAGATAAGAAGAGAACAATGGGTATCTTGAGAGATGGTCAGGTGAGAATGGCAAATCTTGCAATCGTAGCTGGTTACTCTGTCAACGGTGTAGCAAGACTGCACACAGAGATTCTGAAGAAACGTGAACTGAAGGATTTCTATGAGATGATGCCTGAGAAATTCAACAACAAGACCAATGGTATCACTCAGAGACGTTTCCTGATGCACGGTAATCCGCTGCTTGCTTCCTGGGTAACTGAAAAGCTTGGTACAAAAGCATGGGCTACAGACCTGTCACTGATGTCCGGTCTGAAGAAATATGTAGATGACCCGAAGGCACAGCAGGAGTTCATGGATATTAAATACAAGAACAAAGAGCGTCTGGCAAAATACATCCTTGAGCATAATGGAATCGAAGTGGATCCGAGATCCATTTTCGATGTACAGGTAAAACGTCTGCACGAGTACAAACGTCAGCTTCTGAACATTATGCATGTAATGTACCTGTATAATAAGATTAAAGAGCATCCGGAACTGAGTTTCTATCCTCGTACATTTATCTTTGGAGCAAAAGCTTCTGCAGGATATATTCGTGCGAAAGAGATTATCAAGCTGATCAACTCTGTAGCAGATGTGATCAATAATGACCGCAGTATCAACGGTAAGATCAAGGTAGTATTTATCGAAGATTACCGCGTATCAAATGCAGAATGGATCTTCGCAGCAGCAGATGTCAGCGAGCAGATTTCAACTGCATCAAAGGAAGCATCCGGTACAGGTAATATGAAATTCATGCTGAATGGTGCTCCGACACTTGGAACCATGGATGGAGCCAATGTTGAGATCGTAGAAGAAGTAGGTTCTGAGAATGCATTTATCTTCGGAATGAGCTCTGATGAAGTTATGAATTACGAGAAGAATGGCGGATACAATCCTTACGAGATCTACAATAATGATGCAGATATCCGCAGAGTTGTAGACCAGTTGGTAGATGGCACATATGCAGATGGAGATACAGAGCGTTACCGCGATCTGTACAACAGTCTGTTGAATACAAATTGCAGCGACCGCGCAGATATGTATTTCATTCTGAAAGATTTCCGTTCTTACGCAGAAGCACAGGAGCGTGTAGAAGCAGCATACAAAGACAGAGAAGGATGGGCTAGAATGGCACTTCTGAATACTGCATGCTGTGGTAAGTTCTCTTCCGACAGAACAATTGAAGAGTACGCAAAAGAGATCTGGCATCTGCATAAGATTAAGGTTGAAGCATAATCGAATCAGACCATAAAAATCAGATACAGTGCTGAATAAAACAAAAGATCCTCTCATAGAATCCTATGGGAGGATTTTTTATGCTACAAAAATTAAAACGACTGGGTTCATATCTGATTATTATCGTGCTGTTACCGTATGTGATTACCGTATTTATGAATGGGCAGGCAGTTCCTGCATCCAAAACAGTAGATACCATGCAGGTGAAAGCAGAGCGTGACGGGAAAGAAATGGATGTGCCTTTAGAGGATTACTGTATCGGAAGGATGGCAAAAGAAATTCCGGTCTCGTATGAAAAAGAAGCACTGAGAGCACAGGCAGTTCTGGTGCGGACAACCGTATATACACAGATTAAGGATAATGGAAGTCAGACGGTATTCAATGATGGATACTGGACAAATGATGACATGCGTGAGCAGTGGGGATCTGGAAGCTATAGGAAGAATTATAACCGTCTGAAAAATGCATGGGATGACACGGAAGGACAAGTACTTATGTATGGAGAACAGCTTGCTTATGTACCGTACTGCCGGTTGACCAATGGCAATACAAGAGACGGCAAAGAGGTACTTGGGAGTGAGGATTATCCATATCTGAAAATTAAAGAGTGTCCATATGATATAGAATCCAGAGAACAGATTCAGACGAAGATCCTGGATGATATGGAAGTCAGCGTTACGGAAACGGATACAGCAGGATATGTGACTTCTGTGCAGGTGGGAGATGAGTCTATGAGCGGAGAGGAATTTCGTGAAAAATATAAGCTGGCATCCGGAAGTTTTGTACTTCAGAAATACGATGGGAAGCTAAGAGTGACTACACGGGGTGTAGGACATGGACTGGGGCTCAGTCAGTATTCGGCTAATAAAATGGCAAAAGATGGTAAAACATATGATGAAATTCTGGAATATTTTTTCGAAGGAACAGAATTAAAAGAAGTTGCAGATATTGTGAACAGTACTGAATAAGAAGCCCTGCTTCTGGCAAAAATATAGCCAGAGGTGATGAATATGAAGAAGAGGAAAAAGCCTTCGGCAAGAAGGCGTGCGTCTATAGGTATTGCGCTCTGTTTTGTAGCGGCGGTGGTAATCGCAGGAACTTATACACTGACGAATTATCGGAAATCCGGACAGCAGGATGAACAGGAGCAGCAGGCAGACAGCACGAAAAAAAAGGATAGTAATAGCAAGGTATCGGCAAAATCAGCAAATACAGACAAGCTGACGATAGATACTGAGAATCAGAATGACGAAAAACAGGATCAAAAGATGGAACAGAACAAGTCGGAAGAGGATAATCAGAGTACGGAAGGAACAGATCAGAGCGGTACAGGAAGTGTAGCGACATCTGGAAGTGGTACATCTTATCATTTTACCGAAGATAGTGAGCTGTTATGGCCGGTAGACGGACAGGTAATTATGAATTACAGCATGGATAAGACCGTGTATTTTTCCACATTGGATCAGTTCAAGTATAATCCGGCACTGATTATTTCCGGAGCAGAAGGAGATCAGGTGATCGCAGGAGCAGCGGGTATTGTCAAGTCGATCGATGTAACTGCACAGACTGGTACGACGGTTAATCTGGATCTGGGAAATGGATATGAACTATTGATCGGTCAACTGAAAGAGGTACCGCTGAATGTGGGAGATACCGTTGAAGCAAATACGGTAGTGGGCTATGTCAGCAAGCCGACCAAATACTATTCACTGGAGGGCTGTAATGTATATTATGCCATGAAGAAAGATGGACAGCCGGTGAATCCGACAGACTATATGGGAGAATAACAGAAAGCGGGAGATTTCGGAGAAATCTCCTGTTATTTTTATGTAAATGTCCAAATTTGTTCAAAAACGGACGATGTCAAAAAATAGAAAGCATTATATAATAAAAAGATAAAAACGGAAGGAGAGCTGAAGATGAAGAAGAAGACGTCGTTATTGGTATTTATCATTGCAGCTGTCATGGTATTTAGTCTATGGCCACAGCAGGTGAATGCCGCAGAGAATGCTGCCAGGACTGCAACGGCAGACAATGTAACTATAAATAACTGGCACGATGCAAATGCATTGGATGACAGTACAAAGAATGTGGGGCGTATATGGACGGACAAGTCTGTATCGGCAGGTGATGTGACTCTTACCAGCCGGGAAAAAGAGTCCGGCACAGCAACGATCAAGAAAGGTGCTGATTCAGATTTTCTGGTAGGCTTGTCTGCATTATCTTCGACTGCCAAGATTACAGGGCAGACTACAGTGCCGCTGGATATCGTACTGGTTCTTGATGTATCGGGAAGTATGGATGATCCGATGGGCAGTGCTGACAGAACCAAAAGAATAGATGCACTTAAAGTGGCAGTGAACAGTTTTATTGACGGTTCAGCAACTGTCAATGATCAAAGGGCAGATAAGAATAAGCAGAATCGTATCGCAGTTGTAAAGTTTGCCGGTGATAAGACGAGTAAAGTTGGAAATGACCAGTACAGGCAAAACTTATATTGGTATAATTATACGCAGGTTGTCAGTGGATATAAGGCTTACACAAGTGGAAATAAATCAGAATTGAAGACAAAAGTCAGTTCACTTCATTCAGCAGGCGCTACAGCAGCTGATTATGCGATGGATCTGACAAAGACGCTTGTGGATCAGAGTAAAACTGATGCGAATAATAACGCTGATAGAAAGAATGTCAAAAGAGTTGTTATATTTTTTACAGATGGAGAGCCGAATCACCAGTCTGGTTTTGTTGATGGTGTGGCTAACGATGCAATCACATCTGCAAAAACGATAAAAGCAGATGCAGATATTTACACCATTGGTATATTTAGCGGTGCGGATGTCAGCATTACCGGACATTCCGGAAGTGGATCATGGAGTGCTAAAGAAAAATTTAATGCATTTATGCATGGTCTGTCCAGCAATTATCCGGATGCGGAGACATATAAGAAGCTGGGAACCCGTGCGAAGGATAGTAAAGGTCAGGATGTGGCATATTACAAAGTAGCAACAAAAGCAGATGAACTGAAAAATATCTTTACTCAGATTGAAGATGAAATTATATCTTCTGCGCAGTCACCTACCCAGGTCGATCAGGGTGAGGATCCAAGTGATGCTGGATTCATTACTCTTACCGATCAGCTTGGCGATTATATGCAGGTGGATGACATCAATACCCTGGTGTACGCAAATCAATTGTATAAAAATCCGGATAAGACGGAAACTACTAAAGACGGTAAAACTGTTGTGACATATACCTTTAATCATAAGATTCCGGATACCAACCATGTATATCCGGAAGGCAATCTGGAAGATATTAAGATTACGGTAGAAAAGGCAGCCGGTGAAGACCAGCTTCAGACAGGAGATCTTGTTACGGTTAAAATTCCGGCCAATCTGATCCCACTCAGATATTATGAAGTTAAGAGTGATGGAAGCATGACTATAGATGAGACGTATCCGATGCGTCTGTTCTATGATGTGAGCCTTAAGGCAGGTGTAGAAGAGAAGCTTGCAAATCCGGATGCGCAGTTAAAAGCATATATTGACGCGAATAAAGATGAGAATCATCAGGTACATTTCTACAGCAATAAATATGATCAGAATCAGACAGGTGCAGAATCCGGTGGCGTAGGTGCATATGCGAAGTTTGAACCTGCAGAGACGAATGATTTTTACTATTTCCAGAATGATACAGTGCTCTATACGGATGAAGCATGTACCACTCCGGCAACAGGCAGTATTGATACTACCGGAGCAACGACATATTATTATCAGAGGAATTATTATGTATTGGGTGATGATGGGAAAGCAGTCAGCAGAACAAATACTGTAACCATTCCTGGCAACAGCAATCTGATGCTTGGAAATTATGCAACAAAGAATACTGGCGAAGAGTATTATATTCCGGCAGGAACACCGAGAACTACAAGTCTGACATATTTTGCAGAGGACAAAGCGGAAGGTGCTAATAAGACCAATACAGCATCAAAGTCCATCAATCCTGTATGGGATGAGAATTACAAAGGTGCACATATTACCACTTATCTTGGCAATAATGGCCGTCTGACAATCGGACTTCCGGATGAGCCAGTGACATTGACTGGAGATACAGCTCTTAAGGGAAGTAAAACATTTATTGGAAGAGATATGAAGGCAAATGAAGCATTTGAATTCACACTGACAGCGGCAGATGACGCTACCAAAACAGCTATACAGAATGAGAAAGTTAAGATAGCAGCAAATGGCAATAAAGCCATCGTAGCGGGAGCAAAAGACGGAGCTACAAAAGCATTCCAGTTTGGTGATGTGACATTTACAGAAGAGGGAACCTATACATTTAATATCAATGAAACAGTTCCTCAGACACAGGCAGGTGGAATGACATACGATAGTCATACTGCACAGGTGACGATAGTTGTGACACGTGATACTGAGAATATCGGAAAACTTAAAGCAGAGGTTACTTATAATAATAGATCTGCTTCTGATGTAACAGACAGGGCGGTATTTGCCAACCGCTATGATGCCTCCACAGAAGTTACGGGTGGAACAAAAGCAGATATTTCTGCAAAGAAAACATTGCATGGACGTAATCTGCGAGCTGGAGAATTTCAGTTTAAACTTACGACCAGACCGGCAGATGGAAGCAACGGTACAGTATTGCAGGAAAAGCAGAATGGAGCGGATGGAAGCATTGCATTTGACTCCATCAGCTATAAGACCTCGGATACAGCAGCCGGAGCAAGTGCAGTAGTACTTGATAAAGCAGTTGAGGCAGGTTATGCTGTGAAATCCACAGATGCTGACGGTAATACGGTATATACACTTAGCTATCGGATATATGAGGATACCGAAAACGGGACAAATTCAAATGGGATAAGTGTAGTAACAGAAACTTATGATTTTACCGTAACAGTGACAGATCATGGTAATGGTGTCCTGACAGCAGTTACCAATTATCCAAACGGACAGAATCAATTTGAATTTGTAAATCAGTACGGTACAGAACCTGTGCCGGTGGAAATTACAGGAAGCAAGACTCTGGCACATGATACCAGTCTGACACCAGCTGATATTACAGGCAAATTTACATTTACGCTGGAAGCGTTGACAGAGGGTGCACCGATGCCGGCGCAGACTACAGCAGTTAATGATGCAGCTGGAAATGTGGACTTTGGGAGAATCACATTTACAACAGATCTTCTTCAGGATGCAATAACAACTGACAGTGGAGTGAGAACCAAAGAGTTTGAATATAAGGTTACAGAATCTGGCAGTGCAGCAGGCGTGACCAATGATGCAAATGCGTCAATAGGCAAGATATTCAAACTTACTCTGACGGATGATGGTAACGGTAATCTTACCGTAACAAGAAATCCGGCAGATGGACCTCTGTTTAGCTTTACCAATACATATCGTGTCGCTGAGCTTCCATCCAGCATTACCGATCAGGTAAAAGTCAATAAGACACTGGAAGGCAGAACGCTGAAAGAAGGCGAATTTAACTTCGAACTGGTGGAAGATGGTAATGTTGTGGCAACAGGAAGTAATGACGCAGACGGCAATGTAGTATTCAGCAGTATTACATATACACAGCCGGGCAGCCATGTTTATACAGTTCGCGAAGTGAAAGGCGGCGAAACGGGTGTTACATATGATGATCATAGCTATCTGGTATATACACAGATAACCGATAATGGTGATGGAACTCTCGGAGTAACACATCAGGCGGTATCGTCTGAGGAAAATGATGAACTGATTCCTGCAGAAGGAAATACTGTGACTTTCAATAACATTTACAAGGCAGAACCGGCTACCGTGACGATTGAAGCGGTCAAGAAGCTGACCGGCAAAGAGTTGAAAGACGGTGAGTTTACATTCCAGTTAAAAGATGTCAACGGTAAAGTTATTGCTGAAGCAAAAAATGATGTATCTGGAAAAATCAAGTTCGAAAATCTGAAATTTGAGGATGAAGGTACATATGAATATACCGTGTCGGAAGTAAACGATAAGCAGACAGGCATTACATATGACGAGAGAGAATTCAAAGTTACAGTTAAGGTAAGTGATAACGGCGAGGGTACCCTTTCAGCAGAAACAGACAGTGACGATATCGTATTTACTAATAGTTACAAAGCACCGAAAGATGGTAAAACAACGGATACTCCAAAGAAGCCAGATAAAGCACGCAGAGGAGTGGCTACCGGAGACAACAGTCATATGGTACTTTATCTGGTTCTTATGATCGCAGCAGCGGCAGCAGTCAGCATGGTGATTATCAGAAGAAAGAGAAGATAAAAGTAATCATACCGGATTGGGGGATCTGGTATCAGAAATTGCAAAGGCTTACGGCTGGCAAATAGGCAGAAAGGTTGCGTATATACCGTAATATGGAGTATAGTTATCTCTGGAAATGATAAGAAATCGGGGAGATAACATGAAACGGAATTATACCTATATGGTAAAATGCAGTGACGGAACATTATACACTGGCTGGACAACGGATCTTGAGCATCGTGTGAAAGCGCATAATGACGGCGAGGGTGCGAAGTATACCCGCAGTCGCCGCCCGGTGGAACTGGTATATTACGAAGAATACGCAACCAAAGCCGAAGCCATGAAAAGGGAGTATTCAATAAAACAGCTTACAAGGAAACAGAAAGAGAAGCTGATAAAGAACAAAAATATGTGTACCATTTGACACATGAATGAAAAACAGTTATAATACATTTAACAAAAACAACTGGGAAAGATGGATGCAATCCATCCGCTCCAGGCAAATATTTAAGTAACTATAGAGATAGTCGTCCTATTCTTTGGCGGGAGCAGGACGGCTATTTTCTATGTGTATAATTCAGAATTGCTACGAGCAAGCTGTATGCGGTAAGTATGATCATAAATTCTTCGTATGTACTCATAGACACCACCTCTTCCGTGATACTCCGAAACAGATGGAAAGCTGTCCTTCTCAGTTGTGTCAAGAGTATAACATATAAGAAAAATAAATATAATACTTGAAATTATTGAATTTGTATGATAGCGTTGTTGTTAACAAAAGTTGACGAAAAACGCAATGCAAAGAGGAGAAAGTATGGATAAAGCAAGGAAGGAAATGTTAGCAGAAGCATCAAGTAATTATACGGAATCTATATTTGAGTCAATTAAGCATGTGAATGAATACGGAGTGGAATTCTGGTATGCGCGAGAATTACAGACAGCATTGGAGTATAAACAGTGGCGTAGATTTGAGAATATAATCAATAAGGCAAAGGATGCCTGCCAGAATAGTGGAAATGATGTTTCAGACCATTTTGCCAACGTCGGCAAAATGGTAGATATAGGATCAGGGGCAACGAGAACGCTGGAGGATTATGAACTCTCACGCTACGCCTGTTATCTTATAGTGCAGAATGGAGATTCCAGAAAAAAAGTAATTGCATTAGGTCAGACCTATTTTGCTGTGAAGACGAGACAGCAGGAATTAGCAGAGAAATTTGAAGATTTATCAGAAGATAAAAAGCGATTAGAGATACGAGGGGAGCTGGCAGTACATAACAAGTCTCTTGCAGAGACGGCACGTATGGCAGGAATTGAGAAACCAAAAGATTATGCTATTTTTCAGAATCGCGGCTATCAGGGGTTGTATGGAGGCTTAGGAGTAAAAGAAATCCATGAGCGAAAAGGATTGAAGAAGAGTCAGAAGATATTAGATCATATGGGAAGTACAGAACTGGCGGCGAATCTTTTTAGGGCGACTCAGACTAATGAAAAGTTAAAAAGAGAGCATATTGTCGGAAAGAATGAGGCTAATCAGATTCATTTTGAAGTAGGAAAGAAAGTAAGAGAAACGATTAAAGATATTGGCGGAACGATGCCGGAAGATCTTCCGACGCCAGATAAAAGTATCTTACAGATTAAAAAAGAATATGCTAAATTGGAAGATTCAGAAATGGAAATATGATAAAAGAGAAAACGCAAAAGGGATATCATACAACTCTTTTGCGTTTTCATTAAAATGATTAATTTAATGATGCCAGGGTCAAAAGGTCTAAATCCACATGAGCTCGCTCATAAGTGGATGAAAGACCTTGGGACCCGCCCCAATATGAGCCTAAAAGTGGGATGTTAATCCCACGATATGCGAATAATTGGGAGGATTGTGGGAGTGCATAGCACGGAACAATCCGCAGGCATCATAGTTGGGGCTTTTGACCCCAACATCATTTAATCGGATTATAAAACAAATGCATACATTACTACGAAATGACAGATGCTTCCGCCCATGACGAAGAGATGGAAAATCTCATGACTTCCGAAATCTTTATGTTTCATGTTGAAAATCGGAAGCTTTAATGCGTAGATAATGCCTCCGACTGTGTAGATTAAGCCACCAGCAAGAAGCCATCCGAAGGCTGCCGGTGACATGGAATTCAAAAGCTGAGTGAATGCAAGGACGCAGGTCCAGCCCATTCCAATATACAGTACAGAAGATACCCATTTCGGGCAGTATACCCAAAAAGCTTTAATCAAAATACCGGCAATAGCAATGCTCCAGACGATAGCCAACAGAATGATTCCAAGTCTTCCGCCAAGTACAAGTAGACAGATAGGTGTATAGCTTCCGGCAATTAATACAGAGATCATCATATGATCGATTTTTTTGAGAATTGTATTAACCTTTTCTGACCGGTCGAAAGTATGATAGGTCGTACTTGCTGCATATAATAAAATAAGGCTTGCTGCGTAGATTGCAATAGAGACAACGTAAATAGGACTTGGTTCATGCGTTGCTTTGATAATTAATGGAACAGCAGCAAATACCGCCATGAGCATTCCTATAAAATGAGTGATCGCACTTCCTGGATCTTTTACATGTTTTTTGATTGTGTCTGACATACGAATACCTCCTTGAAATATCTATATTTTGATAAGTAGTATTAAAAACTATATGTAGTATATATAGATATTATACCAAGGAGAAAGAAAAATCAAGGATGAAAAGAAAAAATGATCTATTTCATGGACGGGTGTCGCTAAGTCTATTAAAACGCCATGCCCATTCATAGACCTAACGGTCTATTTCATGGACGGCTGTCGCCCAATAAGTCTAAAATAAAAAATAGCTAGTAGTGAGCCATGCCAGTTCGAATCCGCTACGCTACTTCTCACTGACGGCTGTCGCCGTATAATCAGCTACGCCGAGCCAGCTCAAATCCGCTACGCTACTTTTCGCTGTTGGGCTGTCGCCCAATAAGTCTAAAATAAAAAATAGCTAGTAGTGCATAAATGCCCTCTAGCTATTTTTATTTTATCCTTACTCGGCTTGTAGCTTAGCCAAAGTATCTCTTTAACAATCCTTCGAATGCTTTGCCGTGACGAGCTTCGTCTCTTGCCATCTCGTGAACTGTGTCATGGATTGCATCGAGATTAGCAGCTTTTGCACGTTTCGCAAGATCGAATTTACCAGCGGTTGCGCCATTTTCAGCTTCTACTCTCATCTCGAGGTTCTTCTTTGTGCTGTCTGTTACAACTTCGCCAAGAAGCTCTGCAAATTTAGCAGCGTGTTCAGCTTCTTCGTAAGCTGCTTTCTCCCAGTACAGTCCGATCTCTGGATATCCTTCTCTGTGAGCCACTCTTGCCATTGCAAGGTACATACCTACTTCTGAACATTCACCAGTGAAGTTTGCTCTCAGGTCTTCCAGGATATCTTCGCTGACGCCCTGGGCTACACCTACCACATGTTCAGCAGCCCATGTTCTTCCTTCGCTCTGCTCAATGAACTTATCAGCACCTGCGTGACAGACTGGACATTCAGCCGGTGCAGCTTCTCCCTCGTAAACGTAACCACATACAGAACATACAAATTTTTTCATAACTTTTATCTCCTTTTCTTTAAAATATTATTAACATTATTAGTTATTATATTTAAATCAGTAATTATACTGAAGTAAATCAATGTGTTGAAAGTTCCTTACTGCATTGACTGCAGATTCCATTAAATAAGACTGAATGAGATCGGATGATTCCATTGTAACATTGCTGTGCCTGCTCATCTAATGTGTCAATTGGCTTCATATCCAGATCCTGGATACATCCGCACTTGCAACAAAGTACATGATAATGCGGGGTAGTGGTAGCGTCAAATCTTACGCCTCCGTCAGGTGTTGTAATCTTAAGTGCTTCACCTGTGTCAGCCAGGAGATTCAGATTGCGATAGACGGTTCCAAGACTGATCTTTGGAAATGTCTTACGTACATGCAGATATACCGTATCAGCAGTTGGATGCTCTTTGGTACTGGCCAGATATTCTTTTATAACTTCTCGCTGTCTGCTGTATTTTAATGTAGCCATCTCTTTTACTCCCTAAATCAATAACAGTAATAATTACTATGATTGAATTATAGGATGAAAAGTTCGATTTGTCAATAGATATTTTGAAAAATAATTAAAAACGACAAAATGTAACATTTACGTAATAAAATCAGAGAAGATGATGCGGAAATATAAGGAAATTGCAAGCAAAATGTAAGAGAATATAGCTGTAAATGCTGGGAGTAAGCCTTGACAGAGAATACAAGCATTGTTATAATGGCAAAGTATTAGTTGTAACAATTCTGTAACATTTGGCGACGATGTATTTCGGCCGGCCTGATTGCAGGCGTACAAAAGACAAGAAGACATAGACGAAAGAAGGAGGATGTTTATGAATTCGAGTCTTAGAAACGGACTGCTCTTAGTTACGGCAGTTGGAACAATGATGTTTCCCGGGGAGAGGGTACGAGCTGCGGATAATCAGGTGGCTGTGCCAGAAGTGGGAATCAGTAAGGTACAGAATGAAACATACTCGACTGGAATAGAGACAGCGGTATCGGATTATCTGGTACCTACGATAAAAGGTGAGTATTTTAAAATGGCATTTACAAATGTAGATGCGGATACATTTCTCTTTATAAGGAGCGAGCCTTCCAGAGAGAGTGAATGGGTTGGTAAGCTGTATCCGGGCTCGGCATCGGAGATTATCGGTCCTGTGGGTGAGTGGACCAGGGTGCAGTCCGGATCAGTAACCGGCTACGTATACACAAAGTATATTATTACGGGAGAAGAAGCCTGGCAACGGGCGGATGAGATTATGTCCGAATCGTCAGCTGAGCATATTACGGAAGCAGTACCGTGTGCTGAATCCAGAGAAGAGGAAGAAGCAAGGCTGGCAGAGGAGAGAAAAAAGGCTGAAGAAGAAGCGGCCCGGCAGGCAGCGGAGCAGGCTGCTAATGTATCGACACTTGGACAGCAGATTGTAGATTATGCCTGTCAGTTTATCGGGAATCCTTATGTGTGGGGTGGGACGAGCCTGACAAATGGAGCAGATTGTTCCGGATTTGTTCAGTCTGTGTACGAACATTTTGGAATTAATCTTCCAAGAACGACATGGGATCAGGAATATTCAGGAACTGGAATCAGTTATGAAGAAGCTATGCCGGGAGATCTTATATTATATGAGGGACATGTAGGCATATATATAGGAAATGATCAGATTGTGAATGCAATTAATCCATCCAAAGGTATCGGAATTATTCCGGCTACCTGTATGAGTATAAAAACGGTAAGAAGAGTGGTATAAAATGTGAAAAAAGTGTGCCTGTTTTGCACACTTTTTTTATGTAACAAGGGTATACTATTATGTAATGGTATCAGAAAAGCGGAAATGTACAAAATACACAAAAATGTACAAAAGTGGAAAAAGTTGTAAAAAATTGTCATCATTAGTTTGGAAAGTTATCAACATTAAAAAATAGAAAATCCGTGAAAAAACCGTACTTTATCATCACTTATCAACATTATCAACATTAAAATGTGCGATTTTGGTTGATTACTCGACGAAAACAAAAGAACGAGTGTTTTGTGGAGATATAATAAAATTTGAACAATGTCGAAAAAAAGAGAAATGTATCTTGACATTTGAATAGTCAAATTTTATAAAGAAACGGCTTTTAAATGTTTACACAATGGGAAAAAGCGGATATAATAAGGAATGCTTACAGAAATGATAAAGGAGGCGATAGCATGGCACAGGTTAATAAGGAGACTACAATTGGCGAATTATTAATGACCAGTGGAGATAAGATTGAAGATGTTGCAAGAGCTCTTATGGAGATTGGAATGCATTGTATCGGATGCCCATCTTCTCAGGGAGAGTCTATTGAGGAAGCAGCTATGGTGCATGGCATTGACGCAGATCTTCTGACAGAGAAACTAAATGCTATTCTGAATGCATAGTATATAAAAATATATATGTAGAAAAGCATAATTAAAACCGGAAGCCCATATGGACTTCCGGTTTTTTATAATTAGATTTGTGCAAGCTGTTGAACAGCGTCGGCTGCGAGAATAATATCGCAATGCTCTTCCAGATATGCAAGAGTTGCTCCGGAGGAATTCTCCTGAGAACCATATTCGGACAGCATATTGCAGATTCTGTTAAAATCTTTTGATGTATGATCAGACTGGGTCAATGCCAGAATGAACATATCTGCATCTGTGTCTTTATATAAAGTGTTCGAACCGTGGTACATCTTACTAAGGAGCTGAGACGCATAAATCGCACTGTCCATTGTACCAAATGAGAACAGTCGCAGATCGGAAGGCTTCTTATCTGCCTTATCCGGTGTGGCCTGCTCCTGTCCAGGTACAGCAGAGATGCTTTCTTTTACTTTTCCAAGAAGATTCAATAAATCCTCTGCGCCGTCAAGTTTCGGAGAAATGCCGTCTCGTTTGGAATCCCAATCGCCACCGGCTGGTGAAAATCTGGAAAATCTGGTATCCAGCTCTTCGGGATCTTCCACTTTAGTAATTATCAGCACAATCGAATCGGCGGAAGCTGGAATTGCTTCAATCATCAGCGGAATATCTTCTGCTTCAAAACCGCACTCGTGAGCTGCCTGCTGCATCATATCATGGAAAAGTGATTTTGCTTTTTCTGAACCGTATGCCAGTTCACTCAGCTTAAGCTGTCTGTCGGCCAGATCTGCTCTTGTTAAAGTACAGCGTATCTGGTTGTCGTTAATCTTTTCAATTTTCATATTATCACTTCCTTTTAGACAGTATAGCATAGGAAATTATAAATGTTCAATAAAATAAATCTAAAAATAGTCTTGCGTAGACATAAGAAATCATTTATAATAGCCGTACAGAAAATAGTATTCCCAGACAGGAGTACTTTCAACAAATCAGATTATAATCAGTATTCGAATTTTCAAAAACATCAGAGATTTTTCAACAACATATCCATGCCTAATAATATTATATGCAGTGTATCGTATTTTCTGTACCGGCAATATATCACAATGCACATCCGGTCATTTATTTATACGTAGTCCTGCGCTGGGAGTTGATGCATTGAGGGAGGAACCCATGACATCAGAAGAAAAAGAATATCAGAAGCTTTTCAATGAACTGTATCAATATGAGAAGCAGGGAGTCTATATGGAAATGGAAGGAAGCCCGGCAAGTCCGACACAGATCGTGCGCGCACATATGCTGCGGGAAAATACGGGATATATGCGGGATTATGTGCTTAATGAAAATGGTGACATTAAAGAGTTGTATTTTCATCAGATTACTAATAAGGAAACGTAAATACCCTCTAACTAATTCATAAAATGTCGAAATATATAATGACGCTCCGGTTTTTTGTTGGTATAATGAAAAAAGATAACAGGGAGGTAGATTATGGATCAGAGGAGAAGAAGACGACGACGGGGAAGGAGACAGACACGCCGTAGACGTAAGCGTAATCTGTTACTGAAGATGATTATTCTGATCATATTAATAGTAGGTACTATTGCAGCGCTTTTATTATGGAAGAAGTATGGACCATCGAAAGAGACTGCTGATTTGAATAAATATTATGGGGTTGAAAATGATAATCAGCTTGCTATTGTTGTGAATAATCAGATCATAGATCCGAAAGGGATGATTACGGACGGTAAGACGTATGTGGAATATTCCGTCGTACGGGATTATATCAATGAAAGATTCTACTGGGATCCGAATGAGAATACGTTGCTGTATACATTGCCGAATGGAGTAGTATCTGTTGGCGTGGGAAGCAAGGATTATTCTGTTGGAAAAGAGAAGAACAGCGAAGAGTATGTCATTGTAAAGACTGAAGGAAGTACAGCTTATATTGCACTTGATTTTGTTAAGCAGTATACGAATATGGATTTTGAAGTATACGATAAGCCGAGTCGTGTAATGGTGAATACCGAGACTGGAAGTGTTGATGTGGCTCAGGTAAAACGTGACACACAGGTACGGTATCAGGGTGGTGTGAAGAGCCCGATTCTTACAGAAGTAAAGAAGAACGACAAGGTACGCGTGATCGAGGACGAAGGTGACTGGAAGAAAGTTCGTACAGAAGATGGATTTATCGGCTATATTGCCAAGAGATCATTGAAGGATGTTACGAAAGAAAAGATTTCCAGAGACTTTAAAGAGCCGGAATATACGAATATTTCCAAAGATTATACGATTAATATGGCCTGGAGCAATGTGACGAATACCGATGCTAACAGCGGCATTCTGCAGTTGATCGCACAGACAAAAGGACTTACTACATTATCACCGACATGGTTCCATGTGGCAGATACAGATGGTGATCTGGAATCTATTGCCAGTACAGAAGTTGTGAACTATGCACATCAGGCTAATATTGAAGTATGGGCGGCAATCCGTGATTTTGACGGAGGCATTAATTCTTATGATGAATCCTATGAACTGCTCAGCCATACGTCAAGCAGAACGAATCTCATTAATCAGATTATCTCAACAGCGTTGTCGACGGGCATTGATGGTATTAATGTAGATTTTGAGAAGATTTCAGAGGAGTGCGGTGAACATTACATTCAGTTTATTCGCGAATTGTCTGTAAAGTGCCGTCAGAATGGACTGGTACTCTCTGTGGATAACTATGTACCACAGGCATATAATCAGCAGTATCACAGAAAAGAGCAGGGTGTATTTGCAGACTATGTAGTCATCATGGGATATGATGAGCATTATGGCGGCTCACCGGAAGCAGGATCTGTGGCATCTTATGATTATGTGAAAAATGGTGTAGAACAGACGGTCAAAGAAGTTCCGTCAGAGAAGGTGATCAGTGGTATCCCATTCTTTACGAGAGTGTGGAAAGAGACGCCGAAGACCGATGCGGAACTGGCAAAAGCAAAAGGGACGGATAATGAAGACTATACTATGAATGTAGAAAGTACAGCGTACGGTATGGCAGAAGCACAGACCGTAGTAGAGCAGGCTGGCGTCACTGTTGAATGGGATGATAAGACCAAACAGAATTATGCGACCTGGGAAGCCGACGGAAGTACCTATGAAGTATGGCTGGAAGATGCGGAATCGCTGGCACCTAAGCTGCAGCTTATCAAAGATTACAATCTGGCGGGTTCGGCCGCATGGCGTCTGGGACAGGAGACATCTGATATCTGGGATGTAATCCTTAAGTATGTGAACTGATATCAGAGCTAAGAAAGTAAGGTCTGATATTAACAGGTAAGTGGAAATGAATAGATATCCTCCGAGAGGCATATATTTAATTGATATAAGCCATCGGAGGATATTTTTTTGCGTCAGAAAATAGAATTGGTGATTACAGTGTTATTGTTAGCTGGGCTGATATTTGCCAGCAGAAAAGTAAGTAGATATGCGGCGAGTGACAACGTAAAAGATGTCGCTGGAAATAAAGTGGTTGTGGATGCCGGGCATGGGGGTTCTGATCCCGGAAAGATCGGAATTAATGGATTGGAAGAAAAGGAAGTGAACCTGGCAATCGCGCAATATGTGGAAGAGTTATTGAAAAAGGAAAAAATTGAAGTTGTAATGACCAGAGAAAAGGATGAGATGCTGTCAGAAGATAGTGGAGAAAAAACTAAAATCGGTGATATGAAAATGAGAGTAGAGCAGATTAACAAAGAGAAACCATTGCTGACGGTCAGCATTCATCAGAACAGCTATCCACAGGAAGAGATTAAAGGAGCACAGGTGTTTTATTATACGCATTCAGGGGAAGGAAAGAAGGCAGCAGAAATCATGCAGGAATCTTTGCTGGTATTGGATGATACGAATCATAGAAAGGCGAAAGCAAATGATACATATTATCTGCTGAAACGAACGGAAAGTCCTACAATTATTGTAGAGTGTGGATTCTTAACCAACACAGAAGAGGCTGGTTTATTAAAGCAGGAGGAGTATCAAAAAAAAGTCGCAGAAGCGATTGTGGCAGGAATAAAGGCTTATATGGAAAAATAAAAAAAAGCGTGTTATACTGAGGGTTAAGAAAGCGAGAGAAACGAATGAAGACAATAATTAAGAAAGTAAATAAAGAACATCCGGAAGCAGATATCATTTGCCAGGCCGGAGATATTTTGAAAAAAGGCGGACTTGTTGCATTTCCGACAGAGACAGTATATGGACTGGGCGCCAATGCGTTGGATGAAGAGGCTGCTATGAAGACTTATGCCGCAAAAGGAAGACCATCAGACAATCCGCTGATCGTGCATATTGCAGATATGAAGGATCTGCCGAAGATCGTGACAGAGATTCCGGAAGCAGCGAAAAAAGTAGCAGAGAAGTACTGGCCGGGACCGCTTACGATGATATTTCAGAAGAGTGACCTGGTGCCGCATGGAACAACCGGTGGACTGGATACCGTGGCGGTTCGTATGCCAGACCATCCGATAGCGAGAGATCTCATATTGGCTGGCGGTGGATACATTTCCGCACCAAGTGCTAATACTTCAGGAAGACCGAGCCCGACGACTGCACAGCATGTGGAAGAAGATCTGACTGGTAAGATTGATATGATCGTGGATGGTGGACCGGTGGATATCGGAGTGGAATCTTCGATTCTGGATGTGACGGTAGATCCACCGATGATTTTGAGACCGGGAGCAATTACCAAAGAAATGTTTGAGGGTGTAGTTGGAACGGTTGCAGTAGATCATACATTGATCAAGCCGGACAGTAAAGAAGTACCAAAAGCTCCGGGTATGAAGTATCGTCATTATGCACCAAAGGCACAGCTTACGGTTGTAGAGGGTGACACAGACGCAGTGGTAAACTATATTAATGAACGGACAGCAGAACATGTAGCAAATGGAATGCGGGCGGGGATTATCGCGACGGCTGAGACGATGGAACAATATCTGGCAGGCGATGTTAAGTGTATTGGAACGAGGGCGGATGAACGCACGATAGCGGCAGGTCTGTTCGGCGTTCTGCGTGAATTTGATTCAGACGGAGTCAATGTGATATATAGTGAAGCATTTCAGGAAGAAGGCATTGGAAGCGCGATCATGAACCGGCTGTTGAAGGCGGCAGGTCATCAGGTAATTCATGTATAGAGCCTGTATAGAGGAAATTATAGATAACATAGAGATAACGGAGGTGCGTAATGAGTACAAAAAGAGAAGACTATATCAGCTGGGATGAGTACTTTATGGGAGTTGCCAAGCTGTCGGCCAGTCGTTCGAAAGATCCGAATACACAGGTGGGATGCTGTATTGTCAGTCAGGATAATAAGATTTTATCTATGGGCTATAACGGATTCCCGATAGGTTGTTCTGATGACATGTTTCCATGGGTCAGGGAAGGGGAAGATGATCTAAAGACCAAGTATTTCTACACAGTGCACAGTGAATTGAATGCAATACTGAATTATCGTGGCGGAAGTCTGGAAGGCTCGAAATTATATGTATCTCTGTTCCCTTGCAATGAATGTGCCAAGGCAATTATTCAGAGCGGAATTAAAGAGGTCATTTATGACTGCAACAAATACGATGGCAGCAGCAGGGTGCAGGCGTCTATGATGATGTTTGATGCGGCGGGAGTGAAGTATCATCAGTATCAGCGGTCGGGAAGAAAGATTGAGATAGAATTATAAGTAAATAATGAACGTGATAGAAAGAATGTGTCTGCGGATGCATTCTTTTTTTTGTATGGGAAGCATATATCTGTAATAAAAACAGAAATGGAGAAGGATATATGTCTGAAAAACGTCCGGGATTTATCGTAAACTTTTTTGTGCGCGCATTTGTCGGTGTATGTATGATTTTCTTTGTAAATGAATTTCTTGCTTATCAGGGGATAAATGTTGCGGTTGGAATGAATCTATTTAGCTTTTTGACAAGCGGAACCCTTGGAATTCCTGGGGTTGCGTTGCTTTATGGTATTTCTGTATATCACATTTTGTGAAAAATATACAATGTTTACATATTCTTAAAAAAGTGGTGGACTTTTGCGAAAAGTAAGAATATAATACATCTTACAAGTTACATAAACTTGTATCTGAGTTGTTGAATCTAGTTGAAAAATCTGATTATGTTTCGTGATCTGATCAGGTCGATCAGAAATCAAAACAGAAGTAACTGAAAAATGGAAAAGTACAGAAGGAGGAAAAGACTAAGCAGAAATGTTTTATGTAAATTAATTTAAGGAGGGAGGATGATGGTGAGTGGAAAAAATTTAGTCATTTGCGATGCAGAAACGGAATATGCTGCTCGTCTTGCCGAGTACCTTGGCGGGAAAAGAGACCTGTCATTACAGGTAAAGATCTGTGAGAGCCCGGAGCAGGTACTGTCAATGAGGCGGGATACGAAGATTGATATTCTGCTGGCAGATGAAAATATGAAATTCACGGAAGGAGTATTGGATTCAATCCAGGAAGTGATGTATCTGTCGGTCTTTGAGACAAGTGCACCTCCGGATCATAAGCCCCGGATCTACCGTTATCAGTCAGCAGATGCCATCTATACCTGTCTGGTTGATGGATTGACTGCGAGTGGAATGGGAGATCTGTGGGCTGTGAGAAAAAAGAACAGAGGTCAGCTGATCGGATATTATAGTCCGATACGTAGACTGGGACAGACCTCACAGGCGATTAAGAATGGTATACAGCTTGCGAAGAAATCGAATGTTCTGTATCTGAATATGGAACCATATGCCGGAATAGGTGGTCATTTTGCAGACGAAAAGGAAAGGAATCTGTCGATGCTTTTGTATTATGCAAAACAGGAGACCGGTAATCCGGGACTCTTAATAACTACGTTGGTACAGCAGATGTCTGGGATGGATTATATTCCTCCGGTGACATACCCAGAGGATCTGAAAACAGTGACAACAGAGGAATGGCTATGGCTGCTTCGGGAAATATTGGAACGAAGTATTTACGATGTGTTGATTCTGGATATAGGTGACTGTATTCAGGGAATCTTTGACATTTTACAAAGTTGTGACCAGGTCTATATGATGACTTCCGGAGACAGGTTGGCTGTTTCCAAGCTCTGTCAGTACGAGGAAACACTTTGCCGACATGGGTACGGCAGTTTATGGGAAAGGATGATTCGCTGTGACGTCAGAAGAAGCATTAAAAACAAAAATACTGGGGCGGCTGGATCTGTCTCGTGAAGTAGAGGATGAAGAATTACAGGAACTGATATTTTGTGTGCTGGAAGAAGAAAGTGCGGTGGAATATATTCCGTTGGAAGAAAAGGCAAGACTTGGGAAGGAGCTTTTCAATGCGTTTCGCAAGTTGGATTTGCTGCAGGAGTTGATTGAGGATGATGAGATTACAGAGGTTATGATCAATGGAGTGCAGAATATATTTGTAGAAAAGCATGGACGGCTGTATTTGACGGACAGGCATTTTGTATCTCGGGACAAACTGGATGATGTGATTCAGCAGATTGTGGCTGGGACGAACCGTCTGGTAAATGAGGCATCGCCGATCGTAGATACCAGACTTGCTGACGGCTCGCGTGTTAATGTGGTGCTGTATCCGGTGGCGTTGAATGGACCGGTAGTTACGATCCGTAAGTTTCCGAAAGAACAGATTACGATGGACAGGCTGGTAGAATTGGAGGCTCTGAGCGAGGAAGTAGCAGGAGTGCTGAAAAAACTGGTTGTGTCCGGATATAACATATTTATCAGCGGAGGAACCGGCTCCGGTAAGACGACACTTTTGAATGCACTCTCTCAGTATATTCCAAAGGAAGAACGTCTCATTACGATCGAGGACAACGCAGAATTGCAGATACTGGATGTTCCGAATCTTGTGCGGCTCGAAGCCCGGAATGCCAATGTGGAAGGCATTGGCGAGATCACGATTCGTGAGCTGATACGCTCGGCACTTCGTATGCGTCCTAACCGCATCATTGTCGGAGAAGTCCGCGGACCTGAGACCATTGATATGCTGCAGGCGATGTCAACAGGACATAAAGGTAGTTTGAGTACCGGGCATTCGGATAGTCCAAAGGACATGCTCAGGCGATTGGAAACGATGGTGCTTATGGGGATGGACGTACCACTGGCAGCTATTCAGAGACAGATTGCATCGGCGATAGATATCATTATTCATATTGGAAGACTTTGGGATAAAAGCAGAAAGCTTCTGGAGATTGTAGAGGTGATGGATTATAACGGGGAAGAAATTGATACAAGGATTTTGTACCAGTTTGAAGAAACAGGCAGAGAACATGGAAGAATTGCCGGCAAGTGGAAGAAAGTTCAGGATCTTGCAAATACGGAAAAGTTATTTTCGGCAGGATATCAGACGCTCTGAATATGCATCAGCATTATTCAAAACTGTGTCACTTCAAATGCTTTTGGCGTATCTGTTCTATGAATCAAAAATCGCATTTATCATTTTAACACCTGTTGGTGTCTGGTATTTTTTGCACTGGGAAGTGGATAAGATTAATCAGAAACGAAGAGAATTTCAGGAGCAGTTTCGGGAGGCAATACAGTCACTTGCGGCATCACTTCAGGTAGGATATTCGATTGAAAATGCTATGAAAGAAACAAAAAAGGATCTAAGTATACTTTATAAGGAGGATACGGCCATACAAAGAGAATTTACGCATATGGTTCGCCAGATTTATCTGCAGATTCCGGCAGAACGGATTTTGGAAGAATGGGCAGAGCGTGTAGAGCAGGAGGACGTCAGGAACTTTGTAAATGTATTTGTTATGGCGAGAAGAAGCGGAGGTAATATGATTGGTATTATTCGCAATACAGCCGGGCAGATCCGGGACAAGCTGGAGGTAAGAGCTGAGATAGAGACGATGCTTGCGGCACGAAAATACGAATTTAAAGTCATGGCAGTAATTCCCTTTGTGATGATTGCTTATATGAAATTCAGTTTTCCGGAATTTATGAAGATACTATATGGGAATCCGACAGGAATAGGAGTGATGACAGCATGTCTGGCAATATATTTCGGCGCATATTTGCTTGGGGAAAAGATTGTAAATATCGAAGTCTGATGCTGGGAATCGTCATTGGAAGCTGCGTATTGGCAGTGATACTGCTTGTGACAGATCAGAGAGAGGCAACGAAATCGGTGACGAGTATCCCCAGAGAAAGCAGTGGACATGGAAGTATAACAATGGAACTTCAATTGATAGTAAACGGTATACGTCAGAAAGACAAAGTGAGGATTACGGTTCAGGAAAGGAATTATTCAGATGAAGAACTTCAGAAAGTCTTCGATCAGGAGACAGAAAACCTTGGTGATCGAATCCTTGGACAGAATAAAAATCTGGACAATGTGCGGTATGACCTGAATCTGATCAAGGAAATTCCAGACATTCCTGTTCGCGTAGAGTGGGAGATTGATCGCTATGATGTGATCAGTGTATATGGTGTTCTGAATGAAGAAAATCTGATGAAAGAACCGGAAGGAGTTCTGGTGAACCTGAAAGCCTGTCTGATATATAAGCAGGATGAGACGAAGCGTGCAATAACTGAAATGGCAGTAAAAATATATCCGCCACTAGATGATAATGATGAGAAAACAGTCTTGCTTGTGACAGAAGAACTGAGAAAACAGGAGGAGTCTTCCAGGCAGAAGTCAGAATTCAAGATTCCGACACAGATAGATGGTAATACGATAGTGCTTCGTAATCCTCAGAATCTCCGGGGATGGTATGTGTTAGCGTTAGGACCGATGATATGTATACTGTTGCTGGCATTAGACCGGCAGAATCGTCAAAAAGAAGATCAGGAGACAAAGCAGCAGATGATGTTAGATTATCCGGAGATAACGGATAAACTTACGCTACTTTTGGGAGCAGGAATCACAGTAAAAAGTGCCTGGCAGAAGATTGTAACCGATTATGAGAAGCAGAAAAATTATCGGGGAATCCGTTTTGCTTATGAAGAAATGGCGAAGACATGCAACGAGATGCAGAGTGGAGTAACAGAGTTGGAGTCGTACGAACAGTTTGGGAAAAGATGTGGGTTAAAAGCATATCGGAAGTTGGCTGCGTTGCTTACACAGAATCTGCGAAAAGGAAGCAAAGGTTTATCAGAACTGCTTCGGACAGAAGCCGATCAGGCATTTGAAGAACGTAAAGCTGCTGCGAAGAAAAGGGGCGAAGAGGCAGGAACTAAGCTTTTGCTACCAATGTTTATGATGCTTGCGATGGTACTTCTTATTGTTATAGTTCCGGCATTTTTATCTATTCAAATGTAAGGACACCCAGATGTAAAGACGATTAGAGGCAAGGAAGCTTGGATGTGAAGAAAGGAGAATACGTATGATAAAGAAACAGTTGTACCGAATGAGATGGAAGGGGTTTCAATTAAAAAAGAGGATCACGGACATCCTGTGCGATGAGAAGGGGATCGGTGTGGTGGAAGTTATTCTGATCCTTGTTGTGCTGATTGGTCTGGTAATCATTTTTAAGTCGCAGCTTACCAGTCTTGTAAATACGATATTTGAGAAAATTACCAGTGAAAGTTCCGGCATATAAATCAGAAAAGAAACGTGGTGAGGTAACAGCATTTCTGGCATTAATCTTTGTGCTACTGGTTGGATTTACCGGAAGCATGATGGAAAGTGCGTCCCTGCAATCTGCCAAAAGTTATCGGAGAGCAGATATGAACTGTGCCATGGAATCAGTATTTGCGGAATATCAGCGGGATATGCTGGAAGAGTTTGATCTGTTTGTGCTGGATGCTTCTTATGAGAGCAGTGATTATAGTGAGGAAAGAATTTTTGACCGGTTGTCTTATTATGGAGCATCCGGCATGGAACAGACAATGAAACGGGTGCAATTGTTGACGGATTATAATGGCGCAGCATTAGAGGATCAGATAGCGAAATATATGAAAAGTAAGTATGGTCTTAGTTCATTGAATCCTTTCGGTGAGGATGAGGATGTCTGGAAAGAGCGGGCAGATGAAGCGGAAGAGTCGGTTAAGATAGAGGATCGTGTAAATGAAGAATTGGCGGGGATTCTGTCGGAGAATGAACAGGAGCTTCCGACAGAGAATAATCCGCTTTCCAATATGCAGAGAGTTGCATCTACTCCGTTGACTGAACTTGTAATGCCAGAGGGGAAAGAAGTATCTGATGCCAGTGTGACGTCCGATACTTTGGTATCAGGAAGGACCCTTCAGCGTGGATATGGAGATTTCAGTGACAAGGCAAAACAGGAGTCTTTATCGAAGATGCTGTTGAATGAATATCTTTTAGGGCATTTTGATACAGCAGTGGAGGAAGATGGGGCAGATGGCACACTGAAGTATGAAATGGAGTATCTGCTTGCCGGGGAGAAGAGCGACCGGGAGAATCTGAATGCAGTATTAAAACGTTTATTGATGCTTCGGTTTGCGCCTAATTATGCGTTCCTTCAGCAGGATGCAGCAAAACAGGCGGAGGCGCAGAGTCTTGCTCTGACACTATGTAGTCTGATTGCACTTCCGGTGGCAAGTGAAGCGGTAGCACAGGCATTGCTGTTAGCGTGGGCACTGGGGGAAAGTGTTATGGATCTTCGAAGTCTTATGAAAGGTGGGAAAGTACCGTTAGTAAAAAGTACGGAGACATGGCAATTGTCGCTTGCCGGGCTTATGACACTTGGAACTGAGGATGACCATGGAGAAGGAGTAGATGCAGAAGAAGGTCTGGATTATAAGGGCTATCTACGAGGATTGCTTCTTCTGGAAAATAAAACAAACCTGATTCTTCGGACTGAAGATCTGATAGAACTATGCATGCGTAACGAAAAGGGACTTACGTGGTTTCGTGCAGATCATTGCGTTTACAGGATGGAAGTGGCCTCGACGGTGCGGCTTCGAAGAGGAATCACTTATACATTTAACACTTATTATACTTATCAATAGCTGAAAGGCAGAAGGATGTCCTTTGGGATATAGTAACAATCTTTTTTGCATATATAGAAAGGAGATGCTCTCTATGATGCCTCCCTCAAGGCATATGATGAATTACTCTGTGAATCCCTCGTATCACAATACAAAAACAAATGAACAAACTGAAAACCAGAGGACATCCTTCTGCCTTTTAGCAACAAAAGGATCTATTACAATAGAGGCGGCATTTGCAATTCCATTGTTTTTTCTGGCGGTTTTAGCTCTTTTTTACATGATGGAAGTAATGTCCATACGCACCAGTGTGCGTAATGGAATGCAATATGCGGCAAAACGCGCGGCAGAAGATTGCTATCTGACACAGATGGTCTCACCGTCCGCATTGGAGGCAGATATTGTCAGGGCAATTGGCAGTGAACGATTGGAACGAAGCATTGTCGTAAATGGAAGCAGTGGAATCAGCTGTCAGAATTCACGTATGTCGATGTTGACAGGCATTCTGGAAATGGAAGTGACTTATCAGGTGAAGCTTCCGATACCTGTATTTGCAGCAAAGTCGGTTCATATGAAAGAAACTATGCGGATGAAAGGATGGAATGGTTATCAGTCGGCATTCTGGGATAAAGAGGATAATGAGACCGTGTACATTACGGAGACAGGCATGGTATACCATCGGGATTATCATTGCAATTATCTGGAACTATCTATTCGAACAGTCAATGCAGGAACGGTGGATGACCTGCGTAACAATGATCAGGAAAAATATCATCCCTGCGATAGATGTGTGCATGGAAGTGCGGCTTCGCAGGTATATCTGACAGACTATGGCAATCGTTATCATAATTCATTAAGTTGTAGTGGACTTAAACGAACGGTATATGCGATTCCTGTATCAGAGGCAGTAGGGAAAGGAGCATGTACAAAATGCAGCAAATAAATATATATCTGATGGAATACGGTTGGTTCCAGGTTATTGGCAGAATGATGGTATGTCTGGCATTAGTATTCATGGCTTATAAAGATGTACAGGAGCATAAAGTATCTGTGATTGCACTTATAGGCTGTGCTTTAATAACCGGAATTGAGAGTGGTATAGCTGTGGTTACCGTGGGCTCCGGAGCATGGAAATCATATCTGGCAGGTCTGGTGATCGGATCGCTTTTTATCGTAATCAGTAAAGCAACACGAGAGGGTCTGGGATATGGAGACAGCTGGTTGATGTGTATTCTGGGAGGGTATCTGGGAATCTGGAATATGCTTGAACTGTTAGTGATGACCTGGATGTTAACAGCAGTGGTAGCAGGGATTATACTGGCGCGAAGTCGATTCAAAAAGCGAACGTCAATACCTCTGGTTCCGCTTATTACAGTTGGATATATAGCCGTATGGCTGACGGAGATAATGATGGCTGCAAATGCATAAGAAAACGAGGTATGGATGAAAAGAAATTATAAAATATACAAAAATGAAGGAAAACTTGCAAAAATTAGAACAATGGAATTGAATGGAATGTTTACAGTAGAAATGGCATATATTGTGCCTTTTATATTAATGATATTTTTTCTGAGCATTATGGGAATATTTTATTATCATGATAAGGCACTTACAGCGGCTGCCGCACACGAAACGGCAGCAATTGCCGGAACAAAGGTCAGAGAAAAGGATGAAGTAACAGAAACCGTAGTGTCAACAATTTTTGAAGAACGGATCAGGGGAAAATGTATTGTATTTGGCAATCCAAGTGTAAATGCAAAAGTTAACAAAGACCAGATTACGATTACAGCAGATGCAACAAAAGGTCGTATGAAGCTTTCGGTCGCGGAGTCTTCAAGCATTACAAAACCAGAAGAAAAGATAAGAAGTTATCGAAAATTAGGATTGAAAAGATACTAGAAAGAAGGAACAAATGGAAATACATACAGAAGTAAAAAGCGAGTTGAATAAAACATTGTTGCGCATTTGTGTTCCGGGCATTACGGAAGCAGATTATCAGATACGGATGCTGCAGATGAATCAGATAAAAGGAGTGCTGCCTGTTGCTATACGCGGTGAGGGAGAAATGACCGTATACGAATATGAAATTACGGGGCTGGTATCAATGAAAAATAAATATCGGCAGGACAAGATTACTAAAGAAGAGATGAAAAAGTTTCTATCAAAAATGCAGGAAACAATTTGGGATGTGGAACGTTATTTACTGAACTCAAATAGAATCCTGCTGGAACCGGAAATGATTTTTGAAAAGAACGGTGAATTTCATTTTTGTTATATGCCACAGTATGATGGTACGATTCGGGAAAGCTTTCATAAGTTAATGGAATATTTTGTACAATGGACTGATTATCAGGATATAGCCAGTGTCCAGACTGCGTTTTTGCTTCATAAAGAAACAATGAGAGAAAATTACAGTCTTACAGGAATCATAGAAAGTCTAAGCGAATTAGAAGAAAAGAATAGAAATATAAAAGTTGACAAAGCAATTACTAAAGCACAAACGGAGATATGGGATACAAAAGAGGACGATGTGTATCAGGAAAGTACACACACATATGACACAGAGGAACATGACTGGATCACAAGGCAGGAGATGGGCAGTAAAATTATGAAAGAGACGGACAATCTCTGGAATCCTGTAAAGAAATTTTTAAATCGCCATAAGCGGCCGAGATGGGGGGACTGGGACGGAATCTATATTGATGAAGACGAATTATGATGTTATACTGATATCATAGAATTACAATATAGAGGAGACAGCGACGAATCGTAAATATAAGGAAAGAAGGTAATTGTTATGAAAGACTGTAATTGTATTTTTTGTAAGATTGCAAATGGAGAGATTCCATCTGCTACCTTGTATGAGGATGAAGAGTTCCGTGTAATTCTGGATCTTGGTCCGGCAACAAAGGGACATGCTTTGATCTTGCCGAAGGAGCATTATGCGAATTTGTATGAGATTCCGGAGGAGACGGCAGGAAAGTCTATCATTCTTGCGAAGAAGATGGTTACAAGAATGAAGAAAGCACTGAACTGTGATGGATTCAATGTACTTCAGAATAATGAGGAACCTGCGGGTCAGACAGTGTTCCATTACCATATGCATCTGATTCCAAGATACGAAGGCGATAATGCTTTTCCAATGTGGAATGCAGGTGAACTCACGGATGAAGTCAGAGATGAAGTCCTGAAGAAGGTAAAAGAGACAGAATAGCGGAATATAGGAATATATTCGTAGACAATGTTATGAAGCAATGAGAAATAAGGGAATTAATAGTGGGAATAGAGTCCGAAAAAAAGAATGGATTCGATGCTGTATATGAGGAATATCATAAAATGGTATTCCGTATAGCGTATCATTATACCTGCAATAGAGAAGAGGCAGAAGACATTTCACAGGTGGTCTTTGGCAGATATTACATTTTTTCAGAAACCGGTCGTGTGACAAACGTACGGAGCTGGCTGGCGACGACAGCCAGGAACGTTGCGGTGAATCACGTAAAACATATAAGCTATGAAAGACTGCTATGGGCGAAAGAAACGATGGAAGACTATCTTGGGTACGAAGAAGATCCGGAAGAACAATTTTTTGGAACTTTACGTGAGAAAGATGAAATCGAATGTGCATGCAGGATATTGGCGGCACTAAAGACCAAAAAGCGGAAATGGTATAATCTGGCAGTATATGCATATTGTAATGAGATGCCTAGACAGGAGATAGCTGACCGTATGGGAATGTCTTTGAATGCAGTGATGAGTACGTTGACAAGAATCAAGGATTGGATCAGAAAAAAATATAAAGACGAGTTTGACCACATTAATACTTAACAGAAAAAGGTGTCAGACTGACACCTTTTTCTGTACTTATACAATAAAAATATCTTTACAGTTTAAAAAATTATGCACGTGCAACAGACTCGATCAGATCAATGATCATATCGATGGAATCCTGCTGGTTAGAGCTCTTCATAGCTGAGATATAGCGATCACGGTTTTGGAAAAGCTCATGAATTGTATCCAGAAGCTTCTCATTGGTGATCTCTTCCTCTTCCATTACGGCGCTGAATCCCTGACGTTCAAATGAACGTGCATTCAGGATCTGGTCTCCCCGGCTGGCATTGGCAGAAAGTGGAATCAGAAGATTCGGCTTACGCAGTGCAAGCAGTTCGCAGATTGCATTAGCTCCGGCACGTGAGATAACAATATCTGATAATGCAAAGAGATCCTTCAGTTCATCTTTGATGTATTCATACTGTACGTAACCATCCAATGCGTTCAGTGAAGGGTCGAGCTTACCTTTGCCACACAGATGAATAACCTGAAAATCTTTTAATAATACCGGAAGAATACGACGGACAGCTTCATTTACTGCTACAGCGCCGAGGCTTCCACCGATGATAAGAATTACAGGCTTACCGTCTGTCAGCCCTGTAAAGTCGAGTGCATGCTGGCGGTCTCCTGACAGCAATTCCTGTCGAATCGGAGAACCAGTCAGTACCGCTTTGCTTGCCGGAAGTAATTCTACTGTTTCCGGGAAGTTACAGCACACTTTTGTAGCTGACGGAATAGACAGCTTATTCGCAAGTCCCGGAGTCATATCAGACTCATGAATAATCGTTGGAACCTTGCATTTCTTTCCGGCGAATACGACCGGAACAGATACGAAGCCGCCTTTGGAAAAGATTACATCCGGTTTTAGTAATTTAATTAATCGATGTGCTTCACGGAAACCCTTGAGTACACGGAAAGGATCTGTGAAGTTACGAAGACTGAAATAACGTCTCAGCTTACCGGAAGAGATCCCGTGATATGGGATACCGAGCTGTTCGATCAGCTCCTTTTCAATTCCGTTATATGAACCGATATAGTGAATATCATAGTTCAGTTCTTTGAGACGCGGCAGCAGAGCAATGTTCGGCGTGACGTGCCCGGCAGTGCCGCCGCCGGTTAAGATAATACGTTTCATAGTGCGCCTCCAATCAATATCAATAAAGTAATTGTAAACGAGGGGAGTGCGATGGTCAAGTGAAAAGAGGAAGTTATGAAAGAGCATTTGAACGATTACGAAAAGAGAATATGGGAAGGAATCGACAAGGACGCAGAAGAAATTATAAAAATGGTGGAAGCGGATCCAGAGGCAATGTCTGCGGAGCCGAGTGAAGAAATGGAACGGAAAATCTACGCGATGATCCCAGGTCATGAAGATGCAGATTCGGAAGATTCGGCGATGGAGGGCTTGTCAGAAGAAGACCAGGAAGCACTACGTCTGGGCAGAGAGTTACAGAAGCGGAGAAAAGAGAAAGAGGAGGAAAAATCCAGAGCAAAAAGACGACATCACCGGAAGCGGATCACAGCTGCGGCAGCAGTATTGGTGCTTGTGATAGGAATAGGGACAACAGGAGTAGGTGGACCAAAGAGAATCGTGGAGATGGTGGAACAGGCTGTTGGAGACAGGCAGGTGTCCAAGGTAAATAATTCAAAGAAGAGAGCAAAAACGATAGATAATGAAGCGGAAGAACAAGCATATCAAGAGATAAGAGATCAGTTGGGATTTGATCCAGTGAGAGTTGTACGATTTGATGAGAATATGAAGTATTCATATTGTGAAATTGATGAAGATATGGAAATGGCGCAGTTGCTTTATAAAAATGGTAGTGCAAATGTGTCTTATGTAATGAGTTCATCTTATTACGAGGAATTAATTGGAGTTGATTTAGAAGATGCTATAACAGATAGTTATACTTTGGAAAAAGGAAAACTCAAGGCAAAAGTTATGGAATATGAATTACCTGAGAGTAAAAAAAAGAGATATTCGGCAACATTTGAGTATCAGGGAGTTTATTATCAGTTGATAGGAACTATAGAAAAAGCAGATTTTGAAGAAATTTTGAAAAAATTACATTTTCCTTCCTAAAAAACGACAGGTTTTGCAAGTTCGGTTGTCTATATATATGAGAAGAGTTGGTAGCTGCGGAGAATATTATGCAGAAACGAGCGATATCTACAATCTGTGCATTTTCAATGCTCATCTGTTTACTGCTGAGTACAAGTACCGGTATGTCAGCAGAAGCATCTGACAACAGGCCTATGTTGGATGGTTCCTATTTGACAAATGAAACTGAATCTACAGGCACAGATACTAAGATTACAAGAGGGGAAAACCTTCAGGTAGGTTATTCGAAGATACGTAAAGTCAAGGCGGGTGTGATTTATGCTGGTGGAACGACTATCGGTGAACATACCTGTAAGTCGATACAGATTACCGTTATCGTGGAACGCGCAAAGTGGGAAGACGAGGAATGGGAAGTTGTAGAGACCTGGCATAAGGAGAATACCGATGCAGATCTTGTAAGTACCAGTAAGAAACTGGAAGTAGAGGGCGATTGGTATTACCGAGTGAAATGTATTCATTCCGCGGATGGAGACATGAGTAGTTCATTTACGGATGGCCTATATGTGGAGGAGCCATAGTGACGTCACATTCCCCACAGGAACCGCAGGTTCCTGACGTTGATGCATAAGTTCTGGTAGGAAAGCTGTAACGGAAGTCTATGAGGATAGTAGAGAACAAACAGGAGACAGATTCTCTGGGTTCCACACAACATATCAGGTCGTAGGGATATATGCGGCCGCCCCGAATCATAGGTGGACAGAACAGCCGGAGAGCCTGGCAGCGTCATCTGTTCTTGTATTAATGAAAACTGAATATGGAAAAGTGCTGCTGTGGCTTTTGGAAGTGGAGAGACAAAAGTGAACAGTAAACAGCACGAAAAAGGAAAAGAGACCGAGGGAGACGGTCTCTTTTCCTTAAATCAGGTTACACGTATTTATGAATGCTTACTGTGCCAATGCCTGACGAAGTGCTTTTGCGAGCTGGTCCGGACAGGATGTTGGCTTGAATCCGCACTGGATTCCTTCCAGACGCTTGATGGCATCTTCGGCCTTCATGCCGGTTACCAGTTTTGAGATGCCCTGCAGATTGCCGTCACATCCACCGATGAATTCTACTGATTTTATTACATCACCGTCCAGCTCCAGATTGATCAGCTGTGAACAGGTGCCGCGTGTTTTATACTGCATATCTTAAATCCTCCTATCATAATTAATATTGAGTCTTGATTAAAGACTATCGGAATTATAACAGAAGCAGATAGAAAATACCAGAGTAAAAATGTGCACAGAATTATAGAGTCGTCATGAAAAACATGGTATACTAGCGGAGATAGAAAAGGAGGATGAGACATGATCGGTATTATCGGAGCTATGGATGAAGAAGTAGCAGCGTTAAAAGAGAAGATGGAAGTGGAGAAGGTAACAGACCGGGCTTCTATGCAATTTGTGACAGGTAAGCTGGAAGGTAAAGAGGTGACTGTGGTGCGCAGCGGTATTGGTAAGGTCAATGCAGCAGTGTGTGCACAGATTCTGGCATCGGAATTTCATGTAGATACATTGATTAATACAGGAATCGCGGGTTCGCTGGATGCAAAGATTGATATTGGAGATATGGTGATTTCTACCGATGCACTTCATCATGATATGGATGCAACTGCATTTGGTTATCCGTTGGGAGAAGTGCCGAGAATGGATATTCTGGCGTTTCCGGCAGATGAGAAGCTGATTCGCCTGGCAGTAGAGGCGAATGAGGAAGCGAATCCGGATATTCATACATTTACCGGAAGAGTGGTAAGCGGAGATCAGTTTGTTGCTTCTGATGAAGTGAAAGAGAAGATCCGCAGTAATTTTGGCGGACTGTGTACGGAGATGGAGGGAGCTGCAATTGCGCATACTGCATACCTCAATGACATTTCGTATGTCATTATTCGTGCTATTTCGGACAAGGCAGATGGCAGTGCATCTGAGGACTATCCGACTTTTGAGAAGAAAGCAATTGCCCACAGTGTACGACTTGTGGAGAAATTAATGACAAAGCTTGCGTAGCGTTATGGCTGAATGCGAGGTGACCAGATCTGACAGAGATGGACAAGCCTGACAGAATATGAGAAAACTCGCAGAACTCTATGCGAAATATGAAGAACGTTTTTTTCGCCCTCGTTCGGCGTTTCGAGTATAATCGAAACAAAGAAGGAGGGCATTTATTATGTTGGAAATGATAATGGACAGGCATTTGCAGTTTGTGTTGCTGGGGGCTGTGGCATCGATCGGGCTGATCAGTAAAATTATTACAGGGCTGACGCTTAAGAAACTGGTATGGGCGGCAGCAAATATGGGGAAAAGTACGCATCCGTTGATGCGCCTGATCCGGGCAAAATATGAGCATGCATGCATGGTAAGTGATCGCGTGCAGAATGTGGAAGTGTTTGTGGAGAAATACATATATGAATACCGGATTGCAGGATTATCACTTCACAGCTGGCGAAGATTAGAAAAGGGGACGGCGTGGATCTGTGCGGCAATCGGTGTATTGGCAGCATTTGGAGAATACATGCTTCATGGAATGAATGATCAGGTACTGCGTAATGGCGCATTTGGACTGGCCGCAGGTGTTATTTTATTTGCACTGCGGGTGTCAGTAGATGAGAATTATCGTCTGCAGGCAATACGCACATATATGGTAGATTATCTGGATAATTTCTGTGCGCGCAAATACGAAAAGAGCCGGGAAAAGAGTATGCCAAAATACGAAGAAGAATCAGTACCGGAGATTATGCCAGAGAAGAAGCAGGAAATGAAACAGGAGCCTATTCCGGAACTGATGTCTGAAAATATACCGGTAAAGGAACCGCCAAGAGACTCCATAAGGGAAACCATAAGAGAAGCGGAGAAAATCCCTGAAAGAGAAGCAGAGAAAGTCCCTAAAAGAGAAGCAGAGAAAGTTTCTGCAAGAGAGCCTGCAAGGGAGCCTGTGACAAAGCCGGCATCTGCAAGGCAGGATAAAAATGTATCTAAGGAAGTGTTGATTCGGGAAATTTTGGAAGAATATCTGGCATGATAATGAGAAGAAGATCTTCTTGAAAGTGGAGAGTCAAATGCGAGACAAATTAGACGGCATATCTTGATATAAGGTATGTAAACTGGTAAAATAGATAAAAAGTTCATCATAAGAATAAGGATGGTAATATGGAGAGATTATATGACAGATTGAGTGCTTACCAGGCATCGGATTATTATGGATTCCATATGCCGGGGCATAAGAGACAGGCATCCTGGGGCGACAATCTTCCATTTGGAATCGATATCACGGAGATTGAAGGGTTTGATGATCTTCATCACGCAAGTGGAATTCTGAAAGATGCGCAGGAGCTGACAGCCAGAGTGTACGGCGCGGAAGAAAGCCGTTTTCTGGTGAATGGAAGTACAGTAGGAATCCTGAGTGCGATACTTGGCTGCACGAAGAAGGGCGATAAGATATTATTTGCCAGACAATGCCACAAATCAGTCTATCACGCAGTCTATCTGAATGAATTAAATCCGGTCTATCTGTATCCGGAATTTGATGAGGATTTACATCTGAATACTTATATTTCTGTAAGCGCAGTGAAGACTGCGCTTATGGAGCATTCGGACATACGCGCTGTGGTAATCGTGTCTCCGACATATGATGGCGTGATTTCTGATGTGGAAGGAATTGCCGCAGTGGTGCATGCATATGGTATTCCACTGATCGTGGATGAGGCACATGGAGCACATCTGGGATTTCATCCGTATTTTGATAAAAATGCACTGGCAAAAGGAGCTGATGTGGTAATTCACAGCGTTCACAAGACACTGCCGTCGCTTACACAGACAGCTATTTTGCATGTACAGGGTGAACTTGCAGATCGCAGACGGATCTTCCGTTATCTGGATATGCTGCAGTCCAGCAGCCCTTCGTATGTGTTGATGGCGTCGATCGATAACTGCGTGCATCTGCTGGCAGAAAAACGAGACGAGATGTTTGTACCGTATGTGAAGAGATTGCAGGAAGCCCGGGCGCAGCTGAAGCAGATGAAGTACTTGAAGCTTTTGGAGACGGAGCATTATGATTGGTCTAAGATTGTCGTATCGGCGAAGGGAGTTGGCCTTAGTGGAAGGGAACTGTATCGCATTTTGCGTGTGAAATACCATTTGCAGATGGAGATGGCGGCAGGGACTTATGTGATTGCAATGACGTCGGTCAGTGATACGGATGAAGGTTTTCAGAGATTAGTAAAGGCATTTCTGGAGATAGACAGCGAGATTGGATTGAAAAATGAGCAGATGAACGTGGGCAAACAGATGGCGCTGAATGATGTGGTGGAAGCTATGGAGGATGCTATGGGAAGACTCCCTAAGAATCCGCAGGTCATGAACAGTGCCAGGGCTCTGGAAATTCCATTGGAAGAGACCGAGATGGTATTATGGGAAGAGAGTGTGGGCAGAATATCAGTGGAATATGCCTATCTTTATCCGCCGGGAAGTCCGTTGATCGTGCCGGGTGAACAGGTGACAGAAGAGGCGGTAAGCTTGCTGCAAGATTACCGAAAAGTAGGATTTTCCATAGAGGGATTAGAAAAAGACGATTATCTGCGAGTGCAAAAAAACTGGTAAAATGACTGTAGATATAGTAAGATACACAAGAGAATGAGGATCAGACATGGGGAAGATATATTGCATGATGGGGAAAAGTTCATCAGGAAAGGATACGCTGTATCAGAAGGTTCTGGAGCGACTGCCGCAGATACACAGGGTAGTGCCGTATACGACCAGACCGATCCGGGAAGGCGAGCAGGACGGAGTGGAATATCATTTCGTGGATGATAAGCAGCTTGCCGAGCTGGAAACAGACGGTAAGATCGTGGAGCTTCGGGCATATAACACGGTACATGGTATCTGGAAATATTTTACCGTAGATGACGGTCAGATTGACCTGGAGCAAGGTGATTATCTGCTGATCGGCACACTGGAGACCTATGAGAAGATCCGGGAATATTATGGTGCGGAGCATCTGGTTCCGATCTATATAGAAGTGGAAGATGGGGAACGGCTTGCAAGAGCACTGGAACGGGAGCGCAGACAGGCAGTTCCAAAGTATAAAGAGATGTGTCGGAGATTTCTTGCGGATGAAGAAGATTTCTGCGAGGAGAATCTGAAGCGTCTCGGGATAGATAAAAGATATAGAAATACGGACATGGAGACATGTCTAAATGAGATAACAGGAGTGATGTGCAATGGGAAGCTTTAAGGACGTAGTAGGACATAAAAATATTATCGAATATATTCAGAACGCAGTGAACGCCAATAAGGTTTCTCATGCGTACATTCTAAACGGAGAACGTGGTTCGGGTAAGAAGATGCTGGCAACGCTTTTTGCAGAGACGCTGCTTTGTGAGGAACAGGGAAGTTCGCCTTGTAACAAGTGTCATTCCTGCAAACAGACAGATAGTGGCAATCATCCGGATGTAATCTGGGTGCAGCATGAGAAGCCGAATACGATCAGTGTGGATGACATTCGTACACAGCTGAATAACGATATTGAGATCAAGCCGTATCAGGGACCATATAAGATTTATATTGTGCCGGAGGCAGATCTGATGACGACGCAGGCGCAGAATGCATTGCTGAAGACATTGGAAGAGCCACCGGAGTATGCGGTGATCTTTCTTCTGACTGAGAATGCAGAGAAGCTTCTTCCGACCATCACTTCCAGATGTGTCATGTTGAAGCTGCGCAATATCCGCGATAAGCTGATCCGCAAATACCTGATGGAGAAGCTGGAAGTACCGGATTACAAGGCTGATATCTGTACAGCATTTGCACAGGGCAATATGGGCAAAGCAATCATGCTGGCACAGTCCGAACATTTCGGGGAGATCCGTGATGAAGTAGTACAGCTTTTGAAATATATCCATGATATGGAAATCAGCGAGATCGAAAAAGCGATCAAGAGATGTCAGACATATAAATTAGAAATCAATGATTATCTGGATATTATTATGATATGGTATCGAGATGTGTTATTATATAAGGCGACCAAAGATGTGAATGAGATTGTATTTAAGGATCAGGTATCCAGCATCAAGGAGCAGGCGACCAGAAGTTCATATGAAGGTATCGAGCTGATACTGGAAAGTCTTGAAAAGGCGAAGACCAGACTGGATGCGAATGTTAATTTCGAGCTGGTTATGGAGCTTCTGTGTCTTACAATAAAGGAGAACGGCTAAATGATAAAAGTAATTGGAGTAAGATTCCGCACGGCAGGAAAAATCTATTTCTTCTCGCCAGGAGGACTGGAACTGAAAGCGGGAGATAAAGTAATCGTAGAGACTGCGCGTGGCGTGGAGTTTGGTTCAGTGGTGACCGGTATAAAAGAGGTGCCGGATGATCAGATATCCCAGCCATTGAAACCGGTTATCCGAATTGCCACACAGGATGATGTGCGGAGAGAGGCAAAGAACCGGGAAAAGGAAAAAGAGGCATTTAAGATCTGTCAGGAAAAGATCCGCAAGCACGGGTTGGAAATGAAACTGATCGATGCAGAATATACATTTGATAATAACAAAGTACTGTTTTATTTTACCGCGGATGGACGTATCGACTTCCGCGAACTGGTAAAGGATCTGGCAAGTGTATTCCGCACCAGAATCGAATTGCGGCAGATTGGCGTCCGCGATGAGACAAAGATCCGCGGAGGCATTGGCATTTGCGGAAGACCGCTGTGCTGTCATACTTATCTGACAGAATTTGCACCGGTATCGATCAAGATGGCGAAGGAGCAGAATCTGTCATTGAATCCGACTAAGATTTCAGGTGTGTGTGGACGATTGATGTGCTGTCTGACCAATGAGGAAGAGACATACGAAGAGCTGAACAGTCATTTACCATCTATCGGCGACTATGTGACCACACCGGAGAAGCTGAAGGGAGAAGTACAGTCGGTAAATGTACTGCGTCAGACGGTTAAGGTTATTGTATCACTGGATAATGACGAAAAGGAAGTTCGTGATTATAAAGTGGATGAACTTCGATTCAAACCGCGCCGCAGAAAGAATAATCGTGTTTCTAAGGAAGAAATGAAGGAACTCAGAGGTCTGGAAGAGAAGAATGGAGCATCCAAATTAAACGATGAGTAGAGAATACGATAAGAATGAGCTGATCCATCCAGGCGAGCGTCTGGATGATCTGCAGACGGGCGGATATTATCTGATCCAGGATCCGTCCAGATTCTGTTTTGGTATTGATGCAGTGTTGCTGTCGTCTTTTGCCCGTGTGAAGCGTGGCGAGAAAGCATTGGATCTTGGAACCGGAACCGGTGTGATTCCGATTCTGCTGGAATCCAAGAATCAGGGCGCATTTTACGGCGGGTTGGAGATTCAGGAAGCCAGCGCGGATATGGCGAGACGGAGTGTGCAGTATAATGATCTGGAACAGAAAATCGAGATAAAGACCGGAGATATCAAAGAGGCGGCAGCCCTGTATGGCGCAGCCTCTTTTGAAGTTATTACGGTAAATCCTCCGTATATGATCGGAGAGCATGGTCTGAAAAATGACAACGAAGCCAAGTACATTGCCAGACATGAAGTGTACTGCACACTGCAGGATGTGGTAGAACAGAGTGCGAAGTTATTGAAAGACAAGGGCAGATTCTATATGGTTCATCGTCCATTCCGGCTGCCGGAAATCATGTGTGAGATGTGCAGGGCAAAGCTGGAACCGAAGCGGATGCGTCTCGTATATTCCAGAGTCGATAAGGAACCGAGTATGGTGTTGATTGAAGGCATGAAGAATAGCAGACCACGGATGCAGGTGGAAGCACCGCTGATCGTATATGAACAGGATGGAAGTTATACAGAAGAAGTACTGGCTATGTACGGCGATATGAAGAAGAGCCGGGAAGAGAGATAGCAGAACGGCAGAGTAAAAGATAAAAAATAAAGCACAGTTACAGGAGGATAATTATGAATCCGGGAACATTATATTTGTGTGCGACACCAATCGGTAATCTGGAAGATATGACATTTCGGGTAATTCGGACATTGAAAGAAGTGGATATGATCGCAGCAGAAGATACCCGTAACAGTATCAAGCTGCTGAACCATTTTGAGATTAAGACACCGATGACCAGTTACCATGAATATAACAAAATTGAAAAAGGACATAAGCTAGTACAGATGCTTCTGGAGGGAAAGAATCTGGCACTGATCACAGATGCGGGTACACCGGGTATTTCTGATCCGGGAGAAGAACTGGTGCAGATGTGTTATGAGGCCGGAGTGCCGGTAACATCGTTGCCGGGAGCTGCGGCATGTATTACCGCGCTCACATTATCAGGATTGTCCACCAGAAGATTTGCATTTGAAGCATTTCTCCCTTCGGACAAAAAAGAACGGCAGCAGGTACTGGAAGAGCTGAAAAATGACACTCGCACGGTTATCTGCTACGAAGCACCGCATCGATTGGTGAAGACGTTAAAGGAACTACTGGAAGCGCTTGGCAACCGTCGGATTACTATCTGCCGGGAACTGACGAAGAAGCATGAGACTGCATGGCAGACACATATTGCGGAAGCCTGTGAGTATTATCAGGAAAATGCACCAAAAGGGGAATGTGTACTGGTGATCGAGGGCAGAAGCCGGGAGGAACTGAAGGCAGAAGAGCAGGAGCAGTGGGAACAAATGCCGTTAGAAGCACATATGGAACATTATGAGTCTCAGGGCATGGATCACAAGTCGGCAATGAAGCAGGTAGCGAAAGATCGTGGAGTCAGCAAACGCGATATATACAGAATGCTACTTGAACTTGGACAATCTGACTAAGAATCGGTAAAAAGATTGTTCAACCTGGTCATAGTAACCAAAGAATGGATTCGGTATAATGGATGACAGTAGAAAAAGACTGTTTACTCAGGAGGAATGAACATGGCAAGTTTATCATTAAAACATATTAATAAAACATATCCAAACGGATATGAAGCAGTAAAAGATTTTAATCTTGAGATTGAAGATAAAGAGTTTATTATCTTTGTCGGACCATCAGGATGTGGTAAGTCTACAACACTTCGTATGATCGCAGGTCTGGAAGATATTACAGGTGGAGAGTTATACATTGGCGACACCAAGATGAATGATGTAGATCCTAAGGATCGTGATATTGCGATGGTATTCCAGAACTATGCCCTGTATCCTCATATGACTGTATATGACAATATGGCATTTGGACTGAAGCTCCGTAAAGTGCCGAAAGACCAGATTGATAAGATGGTTCGTGAAGCCGCTAAGATCCTGGATCTGGAGCCACTGCTGGATCGTAAGCCGAAGGCATTGTCAGGTGGTCAGCGTCAGCGAGTAGCGATGGGACGTGCGATCGTACGTGATCCAAAGGTATTCCTGATGGATGAGCCACTGTCTAATCTGGATGCCAAGCTTCGTGGACAGATGCGAGTAGAGATTTCCAGACTGCATCAGAGACTGGGAACTACCATTATCTATGTAACACATGACCAGACAGAGGCCATGACACTGGGAACCAGAATCGTAGTTATGAATGGTGGTATCGTACAGCAGGTAGATACACCACAGGTATTGTATGATAAGCCGAACAACCTGTTCGTAGCAGGATTTATCGGATCTCCGCAGATGAACTTTGTAGATGCGCTTTGCTGCGTAGAAGGGGACGGCGTGATCCTGTCTCTGCAGGATGCAGATATCCGTTTGCCGAAGGACAAAGCTAAGAAGCTGATCGATGGAGGATATGATGGCAAGAGAGTTGTTCTTGGTATTCGTCCGGAAGATATTCATGATGATCCGGAATACCTGGCAGCACACCGTGATACAGTGATCACAGCGAAGATCCGTGTATACGAGATGCTGGGAGCGGAAGTATTCCTGTACTTCGATTACGATGGAGCGAATATGACTGCAAGAGTAAAACCGGATACCAAGGCAAGAACGAATGATATGATCGATTTTGCACTTGATCCGGAGAAGATCCATGTATTCGATAAAGAGACCGAATTGACGATTACAAACTAGAATATTGGAAAAATTATAAAGAGACACAGGAGACGATGAGGATTCATCGTCTCCATTTGTATTCATAAACTGCATTACCATATTATGGATTACAGACTTTACCGAAATAGTATAGGCGACAGGGCGGAACGACACAATTTCTCACAAATTAACACGAATTATGTATAATAGACATATGTTGTGTGGGCAGGGGAATCAGAAAGAAGGTGCGTATGAAAATAAAGGTAATTCTCCCAATTATGGTTGCAACTGTGGCGGTGTGCAGTTATATTAAATATCAGAAAACAGAAGTTGAGATTGCACGCTTTGATTATCGCATGCGGGTGATGAAAGAAGAAAGCTGCAGGATGCAGAATGGGAGGGGATTGTTTGCTGACGAATCAGGTGATTCAGAAAACAATACAGGATATCAAGAGAGTATCGGGATATGAGACTTCACTGTGGGGAGCGGATGGAGAGAGTATGGCGTCATCCGCATCGGAGTCTGAGACTCTGAAGGACAAAGTAAAAAGCTTTATAGAAGACAGTGAAATGGAAGATATATCGGAGAGAACGGATGAAGAGACAGCGTTATTTGCCATATATGCAGATCGTGCACTGGAGTATGTGCTGGCACTGACCGGGACTGGCGATGACCGTATGCTGGCAGGGCGTATGGGCGTTATTCAGGTGGTCGGGCTGATGAAAGCATGTGGGGAGCAGATGGATAAAGATCGCTTTATTCAGAATCTGCTGTTAGACAATCTGCTTGTGGTGGACATTTACAATCGTGCAAGAAAACTGCACATTGCAAATGAGCGACGGAGAGTCGTGTTTATCGTAGAACCGAAGGATGAGAATGACAATCTGGTACTTGAAACAATGCGTGGACTTTATGGTATGGGAACCAGGGATTTTGTTACAGCGATAGACGAAGGACATATTATATTAGTAAAAGAACTGGAAAATAAAGAGGATTACCCGGAGATCCTGCAGATGGCGAAAGTAATCGTAGATACTCTGAGTATGGAAGCAATGGTGAATGTGAGAGTATCCTACGGAACGATCGTGCAGGAGCTGAAAGAGGTATCTCGTTCATATAAAGAAGCGGACATGGCACTGGAAGTGGGACGGGTATTTTATGGAGAGCGCGGTGTGCTGGCATATAATGAACTTGGCATCGGACGTCTTGTTCATCAGTTACCAAGATCTCTGTGCGAAATGTTTCTGAAAGAAGTGCTGGCTGTAAATGCAACGGAGATGTTCGATGATGAAGAACTGGTCACGGTATATGCATTTTTCGATAATAATCTTAATATTTCTGAGACAGCCCGTAAGTTATTTATACACCGGAATACGCTGGTGTATCGCCTGGAGAAGATTCAGCGGAAGACAGGTCTGGATGTCAGAGTCTTTGAGGACGCACTGACATTTAAGATTGCGGTTATGGTAGAAAAGCATTTAAAATATCTGAATAACCAATAATAAAGGGCGGTTGCTTATTGTATGGCAACCGCTTTTTGTGTTACACTAAACAAACGAAGTCAGTCCGTTAAGAGGGGCTGGAAGGAGGAGAAAAATATGGTAAAACTTTACGATAAAGGCGTATATCTTCTGAATGGAACAGAGATTGCAGAAGATGCGCGTCAAGTGGAGCAGAAGACCGGACAGAAGATATCCAGAGAGGAAGCCGTAAAGCAGACGATGGCTTACCGCATTCTGGAATCGCACAATACATCTGGCAATATGGAACGACTGCAGATTAAGTTTGATAAGCTGACATCTCACGACATTACATTTGTCGGTATTATACAGACTGCGAGAGCATCCGGACTGGAAAAATTTCCGATTCCTTATGTCCTGACTAATTGCCACAATTCATTGTGTGCAGTTGGCGGTACGATCAATGAAGATGATCATATGTTTGGACTGACATGTGCAAAGAAATATGGCGGTGTGTATGTACCGCCTCATCAGGCTGTTATCCATCAGTTTGCCAGAGAGATGCTGGCAGGTGGCGGAAAGATGATTCTTGGTTCTGACAGCCACACTCGTTATGGTGCGTTGGGTACTATGGCAATGGGCGAGGGAGGACCGGAGCTTGTAAAGCAGTTGTTGAATAAGACTTACGATATCCGCATGCCGGAAGTCATTGCGATCTATCTGGACGGCGAGCCGAGGAAGGGTGTCGGTCCTCAGGATGTAGCACTGGCGATTATCGGTGCGACGTTTGGTAATGGATATGTGAATAATAAGGTTATGGAATTTGTCGGTCCTGGTGTGGATAAGCTGAGTGCAGATTTCCGTATCGGTATCGATGTTATGACCACAGAGACCACCTGTCTGTCTTCTATCTGGAAGACGGATGAGAAGATCCGCGAGTTCTATGAGATTCACGGACGTGAGGGTGATTATAAAGAACTGAATCCGGGAGCAGTGACGTACTATGACGGTATGGTATATGTAAATCTGAGTGAGATCAAACCGATGATCGCAATGCCGTTCCATCCGTCCAATGTATACACGATCGATGAAGTTAATGCGAATTTGGAAGATATTCTTCATGAAGTAGAGAAGAAGGCGTTGGTAAGTCTGGATGGCGCGGTAGATTATTCGTTGCAGAGCAAGATTGTAGACGGCAAGCTCTATGTGGATCAGGGACTGATCGCGGGATGTGCCGGCGGTGGATTTGAAAATATCTGCGCGGCAGCAGACATTATCAAGGGCAAATATATCGGTGCGGACGAATTTACATTCAGCGTATATCCGGCAAGTACGCCGATTTATATGGAGCTGGTGAAAAATGGAGCAGTGGCTGATTTGATCGAATCCGGAGCGATTGTGAAGACGGCGTTCTGCGGACCATGCTTTGGTGCGGGAGATACTCCGGCGAACAACGCATTCTCAATCCGTCACTCTACCCGTAACTTCCCGAACAGAGAAGGATCGAAACTTCAGAGTGGACAGATCGCGTCAGTAGCATTGATGGATGCGCGTTCCATTGCAGCAACTGCAGCGAATAAAGGCTTTCTGACACCTGCAACGGATCTGGACGTACAGTACAAGGGACAGAAGTATCACTTCGACAGTAAGATTTATGCGAACCGTGTGTTTGACAGTCATGGCGTGGCAGATCCGTCTGTGGAGATTAAATTTGGACCGAATATCAAGGACTGGCCGGAAATGCAGCCGCTGCCACAGAATTTGTTACTGAAAGTAGTATCGGAGATCCATGATCCGGTAACGACGACAGATGAGCTGATTCCGTCAGGCGAGACATCTTCTTACCGTTCTAATCCGCTTGGACTCGCAGAATTTGCGCTGTCAAGAAAAGATCCGGGATATGTAGGACGGGCAAAAGAAGTACAGAAGGCACAGAAAGCAATCGAGGCAGACACCTGCCCGAAGACAGCACTGCCAGAATTGCAGACAATCATGAGTAAGGTGCATGATAACTTTGAAGGTGTAAACCGGAGCAATCTGGGAATCGGAAGCACGATATTTGCGGTAAAACCAGGAGATGGTTCGGCAAGAGAACAGGCGGCATCCTGTCAGAAGGTACTTGGCGGCTGGGCTAATATTGCCAACGAGTATGCGACCAAGAGATATCGTTCGAATCTGATCAATTGGGGTATGCTGCCATTTATCACAGAAGAAGAACATGAGCATCTGAGCTTCAAGAACGGAGATTATATCTTTGTACCGGATATCCGAAAAGCGGTAGAGGATAAAGATGAAGTGATCCATGCATATGTGATCGGAGATGAGGTCACAGAATTGTCATGGAAGCTCGGCGAGCTGACAGACGTAGAAAGAGAGATTATCCTGAAAGGATGTCTGATCAATTACTATAGAGGATAATTGAGAAAGTGAAATGAGGAACTTAAATTTAAAGAAAAATTTGAGTTCCTTTTTTAGATCCTGTGAATATTACTTTAGATTCTTGAACAAACTAAAAAAAAGTGATAGAATCTAAAAAAAGATATGGAGGAACTAAAATGACAGCGGAAGAACTATATGAGAAACTGAAAAAAATTCAGAAAATGAAATGCGAATCTCAAACATTGGAACTTAAAACCGCGAAAGATGGATGCCCTAAGAGATTATATGATACGTTGTCGAGTTTCTCGAATCAGGATGACGGCGGAACGATAATCTTTGGTATTGATGAAAAAAAGGATTATAAAGAAACCGGAGTTTATGATGCACAGGATATCCAAAAGAAAATTAACGAGCAATGTCTGCAAATGCAGCCAGTTGTCAGACCGTTATTGACTGTCATTGAAAAGGATGGAAAGTTTTTTGTCTCGGCAGAAATACCAGGAATCGATATTACTGAAAGACCGTGTTATTATCAAGGACGTGGACGTTTGAAAGGATCGTATACACGCATTGGTGATAGTGATGAGCCAATGACAGAATACGAAGTATATAGTTACGAAGCTTATCGGAAAAAATACCAAGATGATATCAGAGAAGTATCTCGTGTGACAATGGCATCGCTGGATCAGACATTGTTGGATGAGTATATCAATCAATTAAAAAAAGGAAAACCTCGTTTAGCGGCAGTTGAAAATCAGGCTATATATGAATTGATGAGTATAAAGAGAAATAATGAGGTCACACTCAGTGCTACGATGATGTTTAGTCCCTATCCACAAGCATATTTTCCACAATTATGTATTGTGGCAGTTGTAGTACCAGGAAATGAAATGGGAGAAACTGGAGAAGCCGGAGAGCGCTTTTTGGATAATCAGCGGATCGAAGGAAATATTCCGGATATGTTGAGTGAGGCATTGCAATTTGTTAAACGCAATATGCGGGTGAAAAGCATTATAGATGTAGAAACCGGTAAACGGGAAGATCGAACAGACTATCCGATTATGGCAGTCAGAGAAGCAGTGATAAATGCACTGGTGCACAGGGATTACAGTATTCATACGGAAGGAATGCCGATTCAGATTATTATGTATGATGATCGTTTGGAAATTCATAATCCAGGAGGAATATATGGACGCATCCGTATAGATCAGTTAGGTAAAGTACAGCCAGATACGAGAAATCCGGTATTAGCATCAGAATTAGAAGTGCTTGGTATTACCGAGAATCGTTATTCCGGTATACCAACGATTCGAAGAGAAATGAAAAAATATAATTTGAAAGAACCGGAATTTTCAGATGAACGCGGAAGTTTTATCGTTAAGTTTTATAAAATGGCAGCGAAGAATGAAATAGAAAATATGGAAGATGATGAAATTCAAAACCTATTGCTATTTTGTAAAACACCGCGTACAAGAAAAGAGATAGCAGAATATTTGGGATTATCGTCTATTACTTATGCGATTCAAAAGTATGTAATGCCGTTGGTGGAGGATGGAAAGATAAAAATGAGTATTCCGGAAAAACCGAAAAGTCCAAAGCAGTTATATTATAGTGAATAAAAAATTAAATTTGTTGAGAAATTGAAATGAGGAACTCAAATTTTTGAAAAGATTTGAGTTCCTTTTTTAGATCCTTAAAAGAACTCAAATAGGATCTGAAAAATTAAAATATAAAATAAAATCTAAAATTTAATGCAACAAATCGTGAATTCCAGTAATCTTATATATAGATACCGTAATCAAGGATTGAGCGCATAGTGCGGAACACCCTGTATGGTATCGATAAGTAAACAAGAAAATGAGATTCGAAGGAGGTACAGCATGAAATGTGATGCGGCAGCATTTGCCGGAATGTATGAGACTATCTATAAAGACCTGTACCGCTATGCATTGTGTATGATGAGGAATCCCCATGATGCGGAGGATGTAGTGAGCGAGACCGTTATAAAAGGGTATGAGAGGATACATACGCTGCGCAGTGAAGATGCGTTCAAAAGCTGGATGTTTACGATATTGTCAAATGTGTGCAAACGCAAGTGGAAGGCAATGGCGAAGCAGAGTCCGGTGGAGAATGAAAATGTGTGGGAGCAATTATCGGACGAGGCGGCGGGAGAAGATGTGATGAATCTGCGCCTTGATCTCAGGCGTGCACTTGCGGTGCTTTCTGAAGAGGAGCGGATGATCATCGGTCTGTCAGTATATGGTGGATATCAGAGTCAGGAGATCAGCAAGATTCTCCATATAAAAGATGGGACAGTACGTTCTAAAAGAAGCAGAGCAATCGGTAAGATGAGTATGGTGTTGAAGAAGGGAGGCGCAGGTTATGAATAAATGGGAAGAAGATATGATAGAACAGCTTCGCAAGAAATCAGAAGATATCCAGATTCCAGACAGTCTGCGGCCGGATCAGATAGAAAAGCGGTTGTCAGAGCGACCGAAAAAGTATCATTGGAAGAAAGGGTATACGGCAGGACTCGCGGCAGCTTGTTGTCTGTTGGTATGCGGCGCAGTGTGGGGGATTCAGAAAAGCCCACAGAGAGTATCACCTGTAGAAAAACAAGATACAGCAACCGATCAGGCTGAGAGTTCCGACATTCAGACAGCGAAAAGCTATGATCAGATCTATGAATATCTGCAGGCGAATCAGGATGACCAATATGGCACAGATACCGGAATGCTGGAACGGGGCGTTGTGACGGAATCAGCAGAAGATTCATCGAGCACGAATTCAGCGGCGGCCGTGGATACAGGAGTGGCGCAGAACAGCAAATCCTCAGAAAATGCAGTGTATTCAGAAACCAATGTACGTCAGGAAGGTGTAGACGAAGCAGATGTGGTTAAGACAGATGGACGTTATCTGTATACATTAAAAGATAATGGCAGGTCTGTGGCAATTGTGGATACTTCAAATGGAGAATTGCAGATGGTTATTTCTATACCGGTTGAAGATGATGATCAAGCCAGAGAATTCTATGTCAATGATGGTCATCTGATTCTCGTCAGCGAATTTAATCAGGAGAGAGAGGATGGTACCTGGACGTATGCTTCGACAGATACAAGGGTGACAACTTATGATATTACAGATCCGGAGAAGCCAGAGAAGGCAGGGGAAGTGACACAGAGTGGATCTTACACATCCTCTCGTTTGACGGACGGACATCTGTATCTGTTTACTCAGTATTCGGTCGATGTAACGAGCGGAATAACACCAAAGGATAAGAAAGATTATATTCCGTATGTGAATCAACAGATGCTGGAGGCAGATGACATTTACCTGCCGCCGTTTTCTCAGGCATATATGTACGAAGTGGTAAGTTCGGTAGATGTTGCGAAGCCAGGAGAAATTCAGGACACCAAAGCCATTTTCAGCGATGGTGGGGAACTTTATGTGAGCAACGACAACATCTATTGGTATGAGACTCAATGGTCAGATAAAACGGAGACCGTAATAAAGCGCATTTCTTATAAAGGTGGGAAACTGAAAGCAGAGGCATCCGGCAAGGTGGATGGATATATCAATGATTCGTTCAGCATTGATGAATATGATGGCTATCTGCGGGTGGTCACTACCGATGACGAGACGAATGGATTATATATTCTGGATTCAAATATGAAGGAAGTTGGATCGATCACCGGGCTTGCAGAGGGAGAACAGGTATATTCTGCGAGGCTGTTGGGAGACACAGGGTATTTTGTGACATATGAGCAGACAGATCCGTTGTTTTCCGTAGATCTGTCGGATCCGAAGAATCCGAAGATCATCGGGAAACTAAAGATACCAGGATTTTCCGAATATCTGCATTTCTATGGAGAAAATCTGTTGCTTGGCATCGGTATGGATGTGGATGAGGATGGATTTACCACGAATGGCGTGAAGCTGTCCATGTTTGATATCAGTGACAGCAGTGATGTGAAAGAGATACAGAAGTACACACTGGAAAATGTCTACAGCGCAGCTGTGATGTATGATTACAAGGCAGTGCTGATTGATCCGGAGAAAAATGTGATCGGATTTGCGGCAGATGGAAACAACGGTGAGAATTATTATGTATTTTCCTATAATGATACAAATGGATTTGAATGTCTGATGAATGAGACGGTTAATGGAAATGGCTACCAGTCGGCGCGAGGAGTCTACGTGGATAATACGTTGTATGTGGTTAAGGGAAATATTATCGAAGCCTACGATATGGCAGATTATCAGAAAATAGACGACTTGATCTTGTAGAAAAATGTCGTTTGGAATAGTAATGAAATTGTAACAGATTTTTAACAACTTACCGCGAAAATTTTGACAATGAATACACCGTATGTTAAACTGAAATAAGCTATATAAAAACATAGTTTGCAGTATTACTGAAACATTTTGAGGTGAGAACATTGGATAAATATGAATATCGGGTAAAAACAGAGCAGATGCTGGAGCATATGGAGCGCAAGCGTTATAAAAAAGCGATGGAGATTGCGGATACCATAGACTGGCGTCGGGTGAAGAATCCGGCGATGCTGAACAGCGTCAGTGAGATATATGAATTTAACGGAGAATATCAGAAGAGCAGGGATGTGTTGTTTGTAGCATATGATCGTGCACCAAACAGCAGAAAGACGATCTATCGTCTGGGAACACTGGCACTCAGGCTGAATGATGTGGATGAAGCTTCCGATTGCTATGAAGAATTTGTGAAGCTGGCACCGAAAGATCCGAACCAGTACATTTTAAAATATAAGATTCTGAAGGCGCGTCGTGCACCGCTGTCGGAGCAGATTGATGCGCTGGAAGAATTTAAGAAAGCAGAATATATTGAAAAATGGGCATACGAGTTAGCATGTCTGTATGATCAGACCGGTATGACGGCAGAGTGTCTGGAGGAATGTGATGATCTGATTCTGTGGTTCAGCGAAGGTAAATACGTTTATAAAGCGATGGAGCTTAAGATGAAGTATAAGCCGTTGACACCGCTTCAGCAGGAGAAATACAACAGCCAGAAGAAAGCATATGAGCATCCGGTGGTTGAGTCTGAAGAAGCAGAGGAACAGCAGGAAGAGGAAGCTAAGGCGGTTGAAGAAGCACCGGAGAATGCTGTGGCAGAATCCTCTGAAAAAGACACAGATAAAGGTGAGGATAAAGAAGCGGAGACATCGATTCTTAGAGAAGAACCAAAAGAGGTATCTACAGAAGATATCGCAGCAAAGGCTCTTGCGGCAGTAGCTGAGACAGAGGAAGTTCCGCTGACAGCTGAGAAGAAAGAAGCTGAGAAGTCAGAAGAAGAACCGGCAGAAAAGCCACATAAGAGATCCGGTCTGCGCCAGTCTGTAAAGGGCGCAACCCTTGCAGAGGCACTGAAAAAGGGAATGGCGGTTGCGAATGGAGAGAATCCGGAAAGCAAAGCATTGAATAAATCAGATGAAGATCTGCGTGTAACCGGTCAGATGAAGATTGACGATATCCTGCAGGCATGGGAAGCTAAGCAGAAGGATAATGCGGAAGCGATTGAGATCCAGAAGAAGAAAGATGAAGAGATCCTTGCGCAGAAGAAGCTGGAAGCAGAGAAACGTCGTGAGGAAGAAGCGCGACGCATCGAAGAACAGCAGAGAGCGGCCGAGGAAGCACGTCGTATTGCTGAACAGAAGGCAGCAGAAGAAGCCAGAAGAGCAGCGGCACGGCGAGCAGAAGAAGAACGGTTGCTGGCAGAGCAGAGAGCAGAAGAAGAGCGCAGACGTGCGATTGAAGAAGCAGAAGCAGAAGAGAGACGTCTGGAGCAGGAGGCGGCTGAGAAGGCTAAGGTTGAAGCGGAAGCCCGCAGAAAGCAGGAAGAAGAGGAAACTCAGGAAATTGAAGAAGCTCTGGAGGAAGTAGAGGCAGAGGAAGACGAATTCGAAGAAGCTGAACTGGAAGAAGTAGATGAAGATGAATTCGAAGAGGACGAGTTCGAGGAAGCTGAACTGGAAGAAGTAGAAGCAGATGAGGACGAATTTGAGGAAGTCATGCCTGAAGAGCCGGAAGCAGAAGAAGCTGAATTCGAAGAAGACGAGTTCGAGGAAGCTGAATATGAAGAAGTTCCGGATAAAACGGATGATCTGGCAGATCTGCTCCGTGAACTGGAAGAGACTGATGCAGAAAAAGAAAACGATGATCAGGGATTCTTTGATGATGAATTTGAAGAAGACGATGTGAATGACGACTTCCTGGATGATGATCTCGACGCAGAATATGATGAGTATGAGGAAGAGCCGAAAGGTGAAGAAGCATACGACGATGATGAATTCGAGGAAGACGAATTTGAAGAGGGCGACTTTGAGGATGAGTTCGAGGAAGAAGAGCCGGAACCGGATCTTAGCAACATCGATGATCTGACGATTGAAGAACCTAGTGAGGAAGAGATCCAGAGACGTATCAAGAAAGGACGCGGAGGCGTACCATTTGACACAGGATTCGTAGTAACCGGACGTTATGATCTGAGTGCTACCAGTGAGATCGGTCTTCGCGCCGGTCTGACAGAGGAGCAGAAACAGTTATTCTCTTATTTCGTACCGGTACGAGGCATGAGCGAACAGATCGTAGAAGTTCTGGACAATGACCGCAGAGAACGGAGAGAAGGAACATCGCGTACTGGTAATATCGTGGTTATCGGACACAAGGGATCTGGTAAGACTGTTCTTGCAGTAGATATTGTAAAGGCAATTCAGAAGCAGAGAAATCTGAAACAGGGCAAGGTAGCAATTGTTACCGGAGAGTCTCTGAATAAGAAAGAACTGGGAGGTATCGTACAGAAGCTACGCGGCGGTGCGATCATCATTGAGAAGGCCGGCCAGCTGAATACCAGAACCGTTCGTGATCTGAATCGCCTGATGGAGAAGAGAACAGGAGAACTTCTGGTAGTTCTGGAGGATCAGAGAAAACCATTGGAGAAGCTCTTTACTGCTAATCCATCTTTCAAGAAGAAGTTCACTTCTAAACTGGAACTTCCGGTATTTATCAACGATGAGCTGGTAACATTCGGACAGACCTATGCGAAGGAAAATGGTTATAAACTGGATGAAATGGGTATTCTGGCACTGTATAGCCGAATCGATGTAATGCAGAGAGAGGATCACGCAGTGACGGTTGCAGAAGTAAAAGAGATTATGGATGATGCCATTGACCATTCGCAGAAAGCAAATGTAAAGCATTTTGCAAGACGAGTATTCGGTAAAGGAACCGATGACAGAGACCGTATCATTCTGAAAGAGGATGACTTCCGAATCTAATAAAAAGAAGATAGTACAAAAGAGAGTTTTGGACAGATTGCTGTTCAAAACTCTTTCTTTTTACGGGGGTATCAAGTATAATTATATGTAAAGAAATATGACCAGAAGAGGGTGAAGTTATGGAGGGAAAGAGGAGAGTGAAACCATACGAGATTGGCGAACTGGATCAGTATCTGCTGGGACAGGGCAATCATTATGAGATTTATAAAAAACTGGGTGCACACCTGGTTGAAGATGGAGATAAAAAGGGTACATATTTTGCAGTGTGGGCACCGAACGCACAGAAAGTATCTGTCATTGGCGAGTTTAATGATTGGGATCTGACTGCGGATGTAATGGAGAGGAATGATCCGGTAGGAATCTATACCTGTTTTGTGGAAGGCGCAAAAGAGAACGAGATGTACAAGTTCTGCATTGAGACAAAAAAAGGAGAGCTGCTCTACAAAGCAGATCCATATGCGAATTATGCAGAATTGAGACCGGGAACAGCGTCTCGTATTACGGATATATCGAAGATTAAATGGACAGATAAGGCGTGGATGGATCAACGTTTGAAATGGGATCACAAAGAGAAGCCGATGTCCATTTATGAGGTGCATATCGGTTCGTGGAGGAAGCATCCGGAAGACGAGGATGGTTTCTATAATTACCGTGAATTTGCAAAAGAGATTGTCAAGTATGTCCATGATATGGGATATACACACATAGAGTTAATGGGTATCGCAGAGCATCCGTTTGATGGCTCCTGGGGCTATCAGGTGACCGGATATTTTGCACCGACATCACGCTATGGTACGCCGGAAGATTTTGCGTGGATGATCAATTACCTGCATAAGAACAAGATTGGAGTTATTTTGGACTGGGTACCGGCACATTTTCCGAAGGATGCACATGGTCTGGCAGACTTTGATGGTGTACCGGAGTATGAATATGCAGATCCGAGAATGGGCGAGCATCCGGACTGGGGAACCAAGATCTTTGATTTTGGCAAGAACGAGGTAAAGAACTTCCTCATATCCAACGCATTATTCTGGATCGAGCATTTCCATATCGATGGACTCCGCGTGGATGCGGTGGCATCGATCCTGTATCTTGATTATGGTAAAAAGGACGGCGAATGGGTACCGAATGAATTTGGCGGCAATAAGAACCTGCAGGCAGTGGAATTCTTTAAGCATCTGAATTCAGTGGTGCTTGGCCGTAATCCGGGCGCAGTGATGATTGCAGAAGAGTCTACAGCGTGGCCAAAGGTGACCGGAGAGGTGGAAGATGACGGTCTTGGATTCAGCCTGAAATGGAACATGGGATGGATGCATGATTTTACCGAGTATATGAAGCTGGATCCGTTATTCCGTAAGGGAGCGCATTACAATATGACATTTGCCATGAGTTATGCGTACAGTGAGAAGTATATTTTGGTATTGTCACACGATGAAGTGGTACATCTGAAGTGCTCGATGATCAATAAGATGCCTGGGCTTGGCTGGGAGAAGTTCGAGAATCTGAAAGCGGCTTATGCATTTATGATGGGACATTCCGGCAAAAAGCTTCTATTCATGGGTCAGGATTTTGCACAGTTCAGAGAGTGGAGTGAGAAGCGGGAACTTGACTGGTATCTGTTGGCTGAGAAAGAGCATCAGCAGATGCAGAGCTGGGTACGTGATCTGCTTCATCTGTACCGCCGCAGAAAGGCATTCTATGAGCAGGATAACACCTGGGAAGGATTCGAATGGATCAATGCGGATGACAGAGACAGAAGCATTTACAGCTTTGTACGCCATGCAAAAGGCGGCAAGCAGAATCTGCTCTTTGTGATTAGTTTCACTCCGGTGGCAAGAGAAGATTACCGTGTTGGTGTGCCAAAGCGCAAACAGTACCGCCTGATTCTGAACAGTGATGAAGAAAAATATGGCGGAACCGGTAAGAAGAGGCCGGCTGTATACAAAGCAGAGAAATCCGAATGTGACGGAAGACCATATTCATTTGCTTATCCGCTTCCGGCATATGGAGTGGCGATTTTTGAATTTTAGCGATAGCGACGAACGCACCACGGAGGAAGGAACTCCGGATGCTGGGAGGCGAGAGTTCATGACGAAAGTGGTATGTGAGTGCAACGGAAAGGGAGCGTGCTCTGCACGCGAACTTAGCGTTCGGAGCGTACAAAGACGAACGCACCACGGAGGAAGGAACTCCGGATGCTGGGAGGCGAGAGTTCATGACGAAAGTGGTATGTGAGTGCAACGGAAAGGGAGATGACATGCGACTTAGAAATATACCGCGTGCAGAGGGTGTGCTTCAGGCACACCCTATTGTAATCAAAGAGGAAAATAATCAAAAAGGAAAATGGAATCAGATTTTTGGCAATGATCATCCGATTTACATTGAGATTGGTATGGGAAAAGGTCAGTTTCTGATGACACTTGCAAAGCAGAATCCGGATATTAATTATATCGGTATTGAACGGTATTCCAGTGTGTTACTGCGTGCTGTGGAGAAATACGAAGAATTCTGTGGAAGGGACATTGTGCCGGGCAAGGAAGGAATGGAACTGCCGGAGCTGACCGTAGATCCGGAGCTGTCGAATATCCGGTTTGTCTGCATGGATGCAGGTCTTATCACGGATGCATTTGCGCCGGGAGAGGTAGCAAGGATTTATCTGAATTTTTCGGATCCATGGCCGAAGAAACGGCATGCAAGAAGGCGTCTTACTTCAAAAGAATTTTTGAAGAGATACGATCAGATACTGGCAAAAGATGGAAGAGTAGAATTTAAGACGGATAACAGGGATCTGTTCGCATTTTCACTGGAAGAGGTGGCTGAGGCAGGATGGACACTTGAGGCGAGTACCTGGGATCTGCATCACGATGAGACGATGAATCAGGGGAATGTGATGACAGAATACGAAGCGAAATTTTCATCCATGGGCAATCCGATCCATAAGCTGATCGCAGGGAGATAAGCGGATTGCAACGAGATAAGCTGTAAAGAGTATACTATAGCGAGAGGTGATAACAAGATGATTCATTTGACAGCTAAGAATTTCGCGATGGAAGCAAAACACTACCCGGGTCCTGTGGTAGTGATGTTTTATGCAGTATGGTGTGGCAAATGCGCCATGATGAAACCTGTGCTGGAGAAGCTGGAGCAGAGATATGCGGAGCGTATCCGCTTCTGTGAAGTAGAGATTGAAGAATCGGCGGTGCTGGCTGCGGAATACGGCGCAGATGTAGTGCCGACTTTTGTGACATTTCGGGATGGCGAAGTGTACAGTATCATGCAGGGAGTTATCGATGAGAAGATATTTGCAGAGAGGATAAAGGAACTCTTATAAAACTTATAAAAGTCTTTACAAAATTATAAGAAAAGTTTCGTGTACAATCGGAAAAGATTGTGCTATATTATGTGGAGGTGAAGTGGATTACATGAATAAGAGAGTGATCTTCTTCGCCTCTTGGACATAATGATTCATAATAATGGGGAGCATCATCAGGATGCAGGAGGGAGAAGTATATGAAAATGAAAAAGGTACTGCCGATTCTTATGGCAGCAGTTTTGACTACAGCAAGTCTGCCGATGATGGCAAATGCGTCAGATGCGTCATCACAGACAGAGAGCAGCACAGAGTCATCAGAAAGCACTGGGGACAGCAGTAATTCCGAAAAGTCTTCTTCATCGGAATCAGAAGCGGAGGATGTGACTTCTGATACACAGGATAAGGATACAGCAGGAGACAATTCCGACAATTCAGAGAATACAAAGGACTCAACAGCTGATACTACAGATACAGATGCTGAGGACAGTACAGATGAGACAGAAGTGATCGAGGGAGATCAGGTAGATACAGATAATGTAGTTACATTAGGTGAGAATCTTACTACAGAGCAGAGAGATGCAATGTACAAGTATTTTGGTACTTCTGCGGACAAGGTAAGAACTATTATTGTAACACATTCTGATGAAGTAAAATATATGGAAGGTATCGCAACAGCTGAACAGATCGGCAACACAACAAACAGCTGTGCATACGTAGAACCGACCAATTCCGGTGGAATCAAGGTAAAGACAGCGAACCTGAATTTTGTAACAAGTGCAATGATCGCAAGTACACTGACAACCGCCGGTATGGAGAACTGCAATGTTATCGCAGCCTGCCCGTTTGAAGTATCAGGAACAGGCGCATTGACTGGTATTATTATGGCATATGAGACTGCCAGCGGAGAGAAGCTGGACGAGGGCAAGAAGGAAGCTGCTATGGAAGAACTGATCACAACCGGTGATCTGGCTGATTCTATCGGCTCTGAGGAAGCCACCCAGGTAGTTGGTGAAGTGAAGGAAGAGATTCTGGACAAGGGTCTGACAGATCCGGATGAAATCGGAGATGCGGTAGATAAGATCGCGGAGAAACATGATGTAACACTGACAGATGATCAGAAACAGCAGTTGGTATCGCTGATGGAGAAGATCTCCCAGTATGATTATGATCTGGATTCTATTAAAGACACATTGAATAATCTGAGCGGTAAAGTGGGTGCCCTGGAAGGTGTGTGGAATTCTGTTAAGAGTTTCTTCGTAGGATCAGGAGACGGTATTCTGAATGATACCGATGATTCTGCACTGGGAAGCGATATCATTACAGACAGTAATGTAGATGTAAGTGGATTCAAAGATGGTCTGCTGACAAGAATCATTAATTTCTTTAAAGGTGAATAATACAGACAGGTAACAAGCCGGACGGTCGAGAGACTGCCCGGCCTTTTACTTTTTGAAAAAATAAAAATGTTATATCATATTTGATTAATAGAAAAAAGGTGTATGATTATTACGATGCAAAGACAACGTGAGGTCAGACGATAGGAAGGTGTGAAGATGAAATGCCAATATTGCGGAACTGAAAATGCGGATGATGCAAAATTCTGTGCAGCGTGTGGAAAGCCTGTAATCGGGCAGGAAGAAGCGAATGACGAGACAGAGGTTGCAGCAGAAACAGCGGAGACTCCAGAAACAGCAGAAAAGCCGGAAACAAATGAGAAAACTCAGAAGAAAAAGAATAGTAGGAATCGCAAAACGAAACTGATGATAATTCTAATCTGTGTGGCAGCAGTAATTATATTTTTGGCTGGATTTATGATCATGCGAGCCAGGAAGACGATCGATCTTGATAAGTATGTGAGTTTTGAGTCGACAGGATATGAAGGCTCAGGAGATGTATATGCGCAGATTGACTGGCAGAAGGTTGAGAAAAAATATGGTTCCAGATTATCGCTTACTAAGGAATTCAAGGAACAATACGGAATCGGTGCGGATTCTGTATCACCGGTGGATGTCTTACAGTCGTTCATAAGTGTGGAAGTCGAATCAGATAGTAATCTGTCTAATAATGATAAAGTGAAATATAAATGGAATATCAATAAAGAGTATTCGCAGTATGTGAAATGCAGATTAAAGTATAAAGATGGTTCATATAAGGTGAAGGGACTGGAAGAGGTTAAATCGTTTGACGCATTTAAAGACCTTGACGTTAAATTTAACGGAACAGAACCGAGTGGCTATGCTAGATGGGATTATAAAGGTTCAGATCTAACAGCGGCAGATTTTCATTGTGAGTCGTATGAGACTCTGAAGAATGGAGATAAGATCAAGATATATCTGGACAAAAGCAAAGCAGATGAATATTCAGCAAATTTTGGAAAGATTCCGGAGAAATGGGAAAAGGAGTATACAGTTAAGGGACTGAATTATTATATCACGAAGAGCAGTGAACTGGATGATGAAACTCTGAAAGAAATGCAGGAGCAGGCGGAGGAAGAATATCATAACCATATGAATCAGCACTGGGGAAACTATGAATCTTTAGAGAGTCTTACCTATATGGGAGATTATCTACTGAGCTCAAAGGAGAAAAATGGCAATGCATTATATCTTGTATATCATGTAAAAGTAAGAGATGCCTACAGTAACGGAAGCGAATCGTATGACCAGGTCAATGACGTTTACTGGTTTATCTGTTATCAGGATGTGTTGGCTGATGGAGATGGGAATTTGATTGTTGATATTTCAGATTATCGTACTCCAAAAAATAAATTTACGATTAGAACCGACGTGAAGGATCAGTCGATGACGGATATGCTTTGGAAATATTATGGATATCAGACGTTAGACGATTTGTATAAAAATGTAGTAACAGCAAATGAATCTGATTATAATCATGACGATAATGTAGATGCATCAAAATAGGATTAAGCACTGATAAACAGTGGTATCTCCGGTGGAAAGCAGGTAAAAAAGAATAACAGAAGAGTACTTCCGGCCCACCATAAAAAGATCGTGAGTATGGAAGTGCCATGGAACAGCCTCTCTGTATGCGCAGAGAGGCTGTATGTGATTATAACGCCAAGATAATACAGAAGAATGTCAATCAGCACGAAAGACTTGCCGATGGCGCCGCTGTATCCATAGAAAAGTATGATAATGAAAAACATACCACACCAGACAGCGAACAGTCTGGAACCGAAGAAGCGAGCCCTGTCCGGCCTGCGGATGATATATTCAATCAAAGACAGCAATAGAAATGGGAAGAAGAGTAGTTTCAGGTGCTCCCAGACAGATTCGTTGACAGGAGTGAAAAGAGCGATGACAGGATTCTTACCAGACCAGTCATAGAGAAAATGATTCAGCGTACCAAGGATCATTGTGACGATCATATATGGGAAAGACTGGCGTGGAATAATGCGGATCATAAAAACCTCCTGGATATGTAGCTATAGAGTATATATATTCGGCGGAAAGGGGGAATATGAATAACAATTAGAAGACAAAGTACGGGAAATCATCTGCTTTTTACCTTGAAAAACTACCCCGACAAATTTTTTGAAAAAATTTCAAAAAAGTACTTGCTTTTTTTGGAAAGTTACTCTATAATAAATCTTGCGTTCGCGAGGAACGGAAAACGAAATAAGCGCGATTAGCTCAGCTGGCAGAGCACCTGACTCTTAATCAGGGTGTCCAGGGTTCGAACCCCTGATCGCGCATTTAAAAATCACTGTTTTTGCAGACATGGAGCTGCGGGGGCGGTGATTTTTTTGTTACTATATAATGATTTAGACCTTCTTTCACACAAGAAAGCCTGTTATGCATGCTTGCGTGTAAATAGCAGGGTTTCTAAATAAGGATAAGGTACTATGAAAAATGAAAGAATATAAGAGGATGATAACATGAATATAGTAAATGAATACGGAATTATCGGAATATACTACATCTGCGTAAATGTCATAGCGTTTATCTTATATGGCCTGGATAAAAAATATGCCAGGGAGGGCAGATGGAGAATCCCGGAGAAGACACTGCTGGGCATTGCGTTGATCGGTGGGGCAGCAGGTGCCTGGATCGGGATGCAGACATTCAGGCACAAGACAAAGCATATGTCATTTCGGACGCTGGTGCCGTTGTTTGCAGTGGTGCATATGTGGATGATAGTAAGATATACAAATCTGATATAATGGTCACTAAATCATGAAATAGTGCTTGCTATATAATAATTCGCTCATGAAATTGCGGCATTGCATAGAAAACTCGCTCATGAAATAGTGATAAATGAGAAAAAATCGCTCATGAAATTGTTGTAACATTGAAAAAACGGCGTATTTATGGTAAAATCTAAGAAGTTAGAAATGCTGGGGAAAGCAGGTGGATAATTATGTATTTGAAGCGAAAAATAGATCAGTATTTACAAGAATGGAAAGCGGGAGAGAATCGTAAGCCATTAATTGTGAAAGGTGCTAGGCAAATTGGAAAGACAGAATCTATTCGCGAATTCGCCAAAGCGAACTATTCATCGTTTATTGAAATCAATTTCGTAGAAGAACCTAAATATAAAACTATTATAGAGGAAGGATATGCGGCTGTAGATATCATTAAAAACATATCGAGAATTGATCCTGATAAGAAGTTTATACCACAGGATACATTGATTTTGTTTGATGAGCTTCAGGAATTCCCAGAGATAGCAACATCCTTAAAGTTTTTCTGTCAGGATGGACGGTTTGATGTTATATGCAGTGGATCGCTGCTGGGTATTTCATATCAAAGAATCGAAAGTAACAGTGTCGGATATAAAAATGATTATCTAATGTATTCTATGGATTTTGAAGAATTTTTATGGGCGAAGGGATATTCTGATGAAGTTATAGATGAGATGTTGGATCATATGATAAAGGGTACACCATTTCCGGAAGGACAGTTGAATGTGTATCAGAATTTGTTTTTAGATTACTGTATTCTGGGAGGATTGCCTGGTGTTGTAAAAGAATATATACAGACGGATACATTTGAAGGCACCTTGCAGATTCAGAGACAGTTGCTGGCAGACTATGAAGAGGATATTCGAAAGTACGCAGAGGGAATAGATCAGACAAGAATATTGAATGTATTTAATCATATTCCGATTCAACTTGCGAAAGATAATAAGAAGTTTCAGATATCAAAAGTGGCAAAAGGAGCCAGATTTAAGGACTATCGTGGATGCATCGAATGGTTAAAAGATGCCGGGTTGGTGAATATATGTTATTGTTTGCAATTTCCGGAATTGCCATTGCGTGGTAATTATGATGAAGGAAAGTATAAATTGTATTATTTTGATACGGGAATGCTGGTTGCAATGCTGGATGAAGAGGCACAGGAAGATCTTCGTGCCAACAAAAATATGAATGTGTATAAAGGCGCATTGTATGAGAATATTGTGGCAGAAGCATTAATCAAATGTGGTTATGAGTTATATTATTATAAAAAAGAGAATGCTACTTTGGAGGAAGACTTTTTTGTCAGAAGTATGGATAAATTAATTCCGATAGAGGTTAAAGCTGCAAACGGAAGATCTAAGTCGTTGCGTACGTTGATTGATCGTGATAAATATCCGGATATTACATTTGGTATAAAATTAGTGAAAGGCAATATAGGGATTGAAAATGGTATTCATACATTTCCGTATTTTTGTACCTTTCTGATCAAACGATATATAAAGAGTCTCTAGGAGGATGTTTATGAAATCACTTGTTTTAGCAGAGAAACCTTCGGTAGCCCGTGATATTGCGCGGGTGCTGAAATGCAATAAAAATATTCCGGGTGCCATTGAGGGCAGTCAGTATATCGTGACCTGGGCACTGGGACATCTGGTAACACTGGCAGATCCGGAAGAATATGATAAGAAATTTAAAGAATGGAATATGTCGTATCTGCCGATGATGCCGGAAAAATGGGAATTAGTTGTAATTCGTCAGACAGCAAAGCAGTATCGGAATGTGAAGACCCAGCTGTTCCGAAAGGATGTATCGGAGATTATCATTGCAACGGATGCCGGTCGGGAAGGCGAGCTAGTTGCCAGATGGATCCTGGATAAATCCGGTTGTCACAAGCCGATTAAGAGATTGTGGATATCTTCGGTAACAGACAAGGCGATTCGTGAAGGATTTGAACATCTGAAAGATGGCAGACAGTACAATGCACTGTATCATGCGGCAAAGAGCCGTGCAGAAGCAGACTGGCTGGTGGGAATCAATGCAACCCGTGCACTGACCTGCAAGTATAATGCGCAGTTATCCTGTGGTCGTGTGCAGACACCGACACTGGCGATGATCGCACGCAGGGAAGAAGAAATCCGTGCATTTAAGCCGGAAGATTATTATGGCTTACAGTGTATGGCAGGAGGCGTGAAATGGACCTGGCAGAATGCAAAGACCGGAAGCCTCAGGTCATTTAAGAAGGAAGTTATTGATCAGATAGAAAAGAGCATTAAGGGGCAGAAACTGGTCATTACGGATGTGCAGAAGCAGGCAAAGAAGAAGTCGTCTCCGGGTCTTTATGATCTGACGGAACTTCAGAGAGATGCCAATAAGCGGTATGGATTCTCGGCGAAGGAGACGCTTAATATCATGCAGCGTCTGTATGAGCATCATAAGGTATTGACGTATCCAAGAACCGATTCCAGATATATCGGTTCGGATATTGTGCCAACCATCAAAGAACGGTTAAAAGCCTGCAATATCGGACCGTATAAAGCATATATTCCAGCACTTTTGAAGGCACCGATCTGTACAAGCAAAGCATTTGTGGATGATAAGAAGGTCAGTGATCACCATGCGATCATTCCGACGGAAGAATACGTACAATTAGATCGCATGAGTAATGAAGAACGGAAGATTTACGATCTGGTAGTACGCCGTTTTATCGGTGTACTGTATCCGGCATATGAGTATGAACAGACGACGATGAAAGCTGCTGTGCAAACATCTGCGAAGCCATCTGTGGCTACCGCGGTATTTGGGGCGAAAGGGCAGATTGTATTGAAAGAAGGCTGGAAAGCGGTCTATGACAATATGTCTCTGGATGAGGAAGAAGATGATAAAAGCGGGGATCAGCTGAGATTAGCAGGACAGCAGCTTCCGACACTGAAAAAAGGTCAGGAAGTAGATATTTCCCAAATTATGCAGTCGCAGGGAAAGACGAAGCCACCGGCAAGATTTACCGAGGCAACCCTGCTGAGTGCGATGGAGAATCCGGTCCGTTATATGGAGTCTGATAATGTCAAAGAGCGGAAAACACTGGGCGAAATAGGTGGTCTCGGAACGGTAGCAACCAGGGCAGATATTATCGAAAAGTTATTCCATACGTTTCTGATAGAAAAGAATGGTAATGAGATCCGGATCACATCAAAGGGAAAACAACTGCTAGAATTAGTGCCGGAAGACCTGAAGAAACCGGAACTGACAGCCAGATGGGAAATGCAGTTGTCGGACATTGCCGCTGGAAATGGGAAAGAAAAGACATTTCTTCATGAGATCAAAGATTACACAAAAGACTTGATTCAGGAGATTAAGCAGGCAGATGGAACTTTCCGTCACGATAATCTGACGAACAGCAAATGTCCGCGCTGCGGGAAGAGGATGCTGGCAGTTAAAGGTAAGAATGCGAGGCTTCTGGTGTGCCAGGACAGAGAATGTGGTTATAAAGAGACGGTAGCAAGAACCAGCAATGCGAGATGTCCAAACTGTCATAAAAAGATGGAATTGATCAAGAAAGGCGATGCAGAGACATTTGTGTGCACATGTGGATATAAGGAAAAGCTGGAGGCATTTAAGGCGAGAAGAGCCAAAGAAGGTGCAGGCGTGTCCAAAAAAGATGTGCAGAAGTATCTGAAAAAGCAGAAAGAGGAACCGGTGAACAATGCATTTGCACAGGCACTGGCGGGAATAAAACTGGATGAATAACAGTTGAGTGTATTATTTTGTACCGGCCTCCAACTGTTAGATTTTTGGCCTGACCTGTGGAGAAAGTACAGAAAGAAAAAAAGCACTTTTTTTAGTACAATTTTTTTGCTAGATTGACATTGAATTTAACAATCTTTCCGACTATAATAGGCATTTGGAAATTGAAAATACAAAGGAAAGAGAGGCAATAAGCTATGGCGGCACAAATTGCGGCTGTCCTGATATTCTTGGTAATGTTTTTACTGATTATCATGGACAAGATTGAACGTCATATTATTACTTTGGGATGTGCAGTGGTTACAATGGTTGTTGTATTTGGAATCTGCATGCATAGTATGACAGCATTGACTGAGACATTGAATGTGGCTCAGATATTTACGAGGGGATTTTGGTACACAGCAGGTGAGGCTTCTGAGAGCTCTGCCGGCATCAACTGGGCAACGATCATTTTCGTAGCCGGTATGATGATCATGGTAGAAGGTATGGCAGCAGCGGGATTTTTCAGATGGCTTTGCATGACGATCGCAAAAGCGGTAAAATATAAAGTGATACCGATCTTTATTACATTCATGTTTATGTCTTCGATACTGGCAATGTTCATTGACAGTATTACAGTTATCCTGTTCCTGGCAGCAGTTACATTGGAACTTGCTGATTTGCTGGACTTTGACCCGGTTCCGATGGTTTTGGCAGAGATCTTCTGCGCGAACCTTGGAGGATCAGCAACTATGTGCGGAGATCCGCCGAACATCATTGTCGGAACATCTCTGCAGCTGACATTTGCAGACTTTATTACCAATACTGGTGTACTGGCTGGTATTTCACTGATTCTGGTAGTAATCTATTACTATTTGATTTTCCACAAAGAACTTCGTGTAAAGCGTACTGGAAAAGTAGTAGCAGAATATCCGGATCCGAAGTCAGCGATTACCAATAAGACAAGTTTTGCAATTAGCACAGTCATTTTTCTGTGTGCAGTTGTACTTCTTGTAACACATGCACAGACAGGACTTACGGTAGCGACGATTGGTCTTGGAATTGCAATCGTTACACTGATTACATCCGGTAAAAATATAGTGAAGGTGATTAAAGGCGTAGATTATAAGACGCTGTTATTCTTCATTGGACTTTTTGTCGTAGTAGGTGGTCTGGAGCAGACAAATGTTTTGAAGCTGATCGCCGAATTTATTGGTAGTGTCAGTGGTGGCAACCTGTATGTAATGGTAGCGATTATCATTTGGGTTTCTGCAATTGCAAGTGCATTTGTAGATAATATCCCATTTGCGGCTACAATGGTTCCTGTTATCCAGAGTCTGGCAGCCCTGAATGGTGTGAATATTTCTACACTGGCATGGGGACTTTCTATGGGAACAGATATCGGAGGAAGCGCAACACCAATCGGAGCATCAGCGAATGTAGTAGGTATGTCGGTTATCGCAAAAGAAGGTCACATCGTTGGATGGGGCAAATACTGCAAGAGTGCAGTTCCGGCAACAATTATCGTAATGGTGGTTGCAACAGTAGGAATCTGGCTCAGATATTGTTAATGGAAAGGAATGTGATAGTATGGAACTGAAGAAACAGCTGATTATTTCCATTGGACGTGAGTATGGAAGCGGTGGACATAGGATAGCAGAGGAGTTGGCAAAACGATTTGGACTGACTTTTTATGATTATCATATGCTCGGCGAGATTGCATTGGACAAGAAAGTGGATGTTAAGACACTGGAAAAATTCGATGAGTTGCCGAAGACTCCATTTTTCTCTAGAACGGTAAAAGGCTACAGTAATTCTCCACAGGAAAACATTGCTAATCTGCAGTTTGATTTTCTGAGAAAGAAAGCTGACGAGGGTGAGTCTTTTGTTATCGTGGGACGATGTGCAGAGACGGTTCTGAAAGAGAATCCGAACTTGATCAGTTTCTTCGTATTAGGGGATATGCAGGACAAGATTGAACGTACCATGCAGCGTGAAGGTGTATCCAGAGGAGAAGCCGAGGAATTGCTCGCACGTCATGATCGTAAGCGTAAGACGTACCACAATCATTACTGCAAGATCAAATGGGGTGACTCCAGAGGATATGATGTCAGTATTAACAGCAGCAGACTGGGACTTGATGGCACAGCTGATATGATGGAAGAATATATTAAGAAAAGAATTGCTGAATAAAAACATATATATAAAGTCATGAAAATGGCATAAAAATAGCGAGGCGCGTAATGCGTCTCGCTATTTTGGTATGTTTGATTCGAGAAATCTTACAGTCCGAATCCATCCAGTTTAGCTGGATTTTCTTTTGCTTTTACAGGAACTACAGCATCTTCCGGCTCTACAGGATCGGCAACGGTGTATCCTTCCGGCATCTCTTCGTCCGGGCATGTCTCTGTCCAAGCCATATCCATGATCTCATCTACAGTAAGGTCTTTGTTGGTGATGATACCAAGACGAAGGTAATCTTCTGCAATCTGACGAAGTGAAGCTTCTGTAAACTTGTCAGACAGACCGAAATGAAGACCATCCCAGAATGCAAGCTGGATGTCTTTATCACCAGTCATCTTGTCGTTATCGTACATTGCCTGAACAGCATCCTCGGAGTGGAGACGGTTGTATTCACCACCACGTTTGATTGCCATTGTGACATATTTAGCATGTACTGGGTTCTCTTTAATGAAGTCTGTGTTCATAGCAGTTACACAGCAAGCTTCGCTCTGGAATTCCGGGCTGTATCCGATAGAGCAAATCATTCTCATATCATCTTTGTAATTAGCCATTACGAAGTAATCAGAGAAGATAGTAGCATCTACTTCACCGCTTTCCATAGCCTGTACAGTAGCTGCGCTGTCGTTAATGTCGGTAAATTCTACTTCTGAAGTAGGATCAACGCCATTTTTATCCAACATACGGTAGCAGATGTTCTGGTCAGAGTTACCGATACCATCGTGGATAGCAATTGTCTTACCTTTCAGGTCTTCGACAGACTGGATATCACTGTCGGCTGGAACGTAGATAGATTTGCATCCAATATGTGCACCGGCTACGAATGTGATCTTAACATCGTTAGTTACCGGAACGAGCATGGTTGCAATGTGGTCTGTTCCCCACAGACACTGACCTGAACCAACTGTAGTTACAACGGAATCACCTTCAAGGTATTTGGCATTGATACCGTATTCTTCATAGTATCCCTGTACTTCTGCCATGTATTTAGCAGATACACAAGCACCACCATTGAACAGGTAGTTTAATTCCTGACCGAATACCGGCTCTTTTTTCATAGCCTCCCAGTCTTCTTCGGAAACTGCTTCCGGACGTTCTACATCTTTGGCACTTGTCTCTTTCTTAGAAGAATTATCAGTTGGAGTGGTGTCTTTTCCGCCGCATGCTGCCAGTGACAGAGTCATGACAGAAAGCATTGCAGCAGCCATTACGCGTTTTGCATTTTTGAGTTTCATTTTTTCTCTCCTTTATAAAATATATATTTCCAAACCGTCGGGACATACCAGAGCGGCGATATTGGAACAGAGCCAGGGCGGTTATGAATTACCGCCAAAGTGCAGTCGATTCAGTATACGGTTGCGATATTCTACGAATGATGCAGAAGAACGGTCACGAGGATAGGTCTGATCAATATGTATATCCTCAACGATTCGTCCTGGGTTAGCATCCATTACGAGGACTCGGGTTCCCATGTAAATAGCTTCATCGACATCATGGGTTACCATGATAGCGAGTTGTTTCTTTTCGTACCAGATCTTCAGGATTTCGTCCTGCATGTTCATGCGGGTAAATGCATCCAGCGCGCCAAGGGGCTCGTCCAGGAGCAGAATGTCCGGTTCATTGATTAGTGAGCGCACCAGTGCAACTCGCTGTGCCATACCTCCGGATAACTGATCCGGATAGTCGTCTTTGAAGGCGTCCAGTCCGATGACATCCAGCATCCGATGGACTCTGTCTTCGTTACCTTTTAATTTGCCTTGCATTCTCAGACTGAAAGCAATATTTTTCTCAACAGTGAGCCATGGGAATAAGGTCGGTTTCTGGAATACCATACCTCGTTCCGGAGATGGCTTGGTGACTGGTTTCCCATCTACAGATACGGTTCCCGTGGTTGGGACGATCAGTCCCGCAATCAAGCGGAGGATAGTGGATTTACCACAGCCGGAAGGACCTACAAGGCTGACGAATTCGCCGCTGTGCAATGTAAGGTCAACTTCATTTAATGCATGGGTAACTTCATCGTTTTCTATTTTGGCAAAGCTTTTGGATACATTATCCAGCTTCAGTGTGACTTTTTTTTCTTCCATTATTTAACAACTCCATTCTGCCATCTCAACAGGCGACGCTTGATAAGATCCAATACTTTGGTGACAACTGTGAAGATGATGCAGATCACAAATAATGCGGCAAACATCTTATCATAAGCTGCCCAGGATTTTGCCCAGTTCATATACCAGCCAAGTCCTGCTTTAACACCCATCATTTCGGCAACTGTGATAGCTACGCAGGCAGAACTCATAGCCTGTGTGCATCCCTGGAGAATGGATGGCATAGCATGCGGGATCGCAACATTAAATACGAGCTGACGCTGCGATGCACCTAAGGTCCGAGCTGCCTCAAAATAGCTTTTATCTACGTTAGATATACCAGTCATGGAAGCGACTGTTACAGCGAACCATGAACCAAGCGCGATTACGAAGATGGCACCCTTGAACAGTGATGAAGCAACTACCATGATAATCGGGATCCAGGTAGGAGTTGGGATTGGTCCTAAGAATTTGATAATAGGATTGATCCAGTAGCGTACCTTCTCAAAATAGCCACAGGCTATACCGGTGATCAGACCAACGATGACTCCGCTGAAGTATCCGAGTAGCAGGAGACGCAGTGTATGAAGTGTACAATTGATCAGATAAGCTTTATCTTCCCATGCGATATTCAGTACTGCGTTCAGACATGGTACAAATGGCTGTGTCAAGATTCCGGTCTTCAAAGTCAGATAATCATATCCGCCCAACAGAAGAAACAGTGCTGAAAACAGAGGTGCTCTGTAGCGTAGCTTCTCTATACAAGGAAGATTCCCGCGCATTTTTTTAATCCATGCGACCAAAAAATAAATGATATATGCCGCAATAAGTACAATCAATGCACCGAGATAGGTTTGTGGATTCCTGTTCGTGATTCCGTCTGGAATAAACTTATATTCCAGAATGGAAATGATTCCGCAGATTACCGGAAGTATCATGATAATCCAGTCCAGAGCTTTCTGAAATCCGTTTTTTTCTCTGGCTTCCAGTTCTTTTAACTGTTGACGGCTCAGACTTCCCAAATCGCCTGTGCCTGACAGATTCTTTTCAGAGTTATTCTCTTTCAATGACATCTCATTTTCCTCTCATTTTCTTATTAAATTGTATTAATATCTTCAATAAATAGGATAACATATAAAGTGTATTGAATTAAAATAAAAAAATCCCATAAGTAAGGTTAATTATAGATATAATCTATAGATAAACGATACTTGAAAAAAAGTTGAAGAGATAGTATAATGTAGGACGAATAGAATGATCGTTACGGGGAGCTGGCGTAAAAAGCTGGCTGAGAGGAGAATGCATTTCTCGACCCATAACCTGATTTGGATAATGCCAACGTAGGGACAACAAAGTGAGTAATCAGTGATTTAGGAGATGCCCTTACGGGGTGTCTCTTTTCTTATTTATAGAATTTATAGAAGAGAGTTACTCAACTACTATGGCAGGAAAGGAGGATAATCAAGATGAAACAGAATGACACAGTTAAGAAGCTTGCTCTTGCAGGTGTTCTGACAGCGGTTGCTGTAGTCGGAAGCTTTATCAGCTTTCCGATACTTGGAAGCAAATGTGCACCGGTACAGCATATGGTAAATGTGCTGGCAGCAGTTGTACTTGGACCATGGTGGGGAGTCGGCATTGCATTTGCGGCAAGTCTGATCCGTAACCTTCTTGGACTCGGAAGTCTGATGGCATTTCCGGGAAGTATGGTTGGAGCTCTGTGCTGTGGACTGGTATATGCAATGTGTAGAAAGCTCTGGCTGACCTGCTGTGCTGAGGCGTTTGGAACCGGCGTGCTGGGAGGAATTGCAGCTTATCCGGTTGCAAAGCTTTTGATGGGACTGAATCCAACCGGATTATTTGTCTATATTGTGCCATTTCTTGTTTCTACAGTTGTGGGAAGTATTCTGGCATATGTATTGATCTCTGCACTGGAAAAGGGTGGAGCGCTGAACCAGATACGGACTGAAAGGTAATGCATGGCGGCAGATTGGGGGCACCACCTTCTGTCGCGTAAGAAAAATGTTGTGGGCAATAAAGAACCGGGATATCCCGAAGAAGGAGAAAAAAGATGAGAGAATACACAACACAGATGGACGCAGCAAGAAAAGGAATTGTAACACCTGAGATCAAGGCGGTTGCAGAGAAAGAACACATGACGTCCGAGGCGCTGATGAAGCTGGTAGCAGAGGGTAAGGTAGCCATCTGCGCAAATAAGAATCACACTTGTTTGAATCCGGAAGGAGTCGGCAGCATGCTGCGTACAAAGATTAATGTGAATCTGGGCGTATCCAGAGACTGTAAAGATTATGATATCGAGATGCAGAAAGTAATGAGTGCGGTAAATATGGGGGCAGAAGCCATCATGGATCTGTCCAGCCATGGCGATACCCAGCCATTCCGCAGAAAGCTGACCAGTGAATGTCCGGCAATGATCGGTACTGTTCCGGTATATGACAGCGTCATCCACTATCAAAGAGATCTGGCAACACTGACTGCCAGAGATTTCGTAGATGTAATTCGGATGCATGCCGAAGACGGCGTTGATTTTGTAACGCTGCACTGTGGAATAACAAGAAAGACGATCGAACAGATTAAAAAGCACAAACGTAAAATGAATATCGTAAGCCGTGGTGGAAGTCTTGTATTTGCATGGATGAGCATGACAGGTGAAGAGAATCCGTTCTATGAATATTATGATGAGATTCTGGATATCTGTGAAGAATACGATGTGACGATTTCGCTTGGTGATGCCTGCAGACCAGGATGCCTTGCTGATGCATCCGATGTATGCCAGATTGAAGAGTTAGTACGTCTGGGAGAACTTACCAAACGTGCGTGGGCACATAATGTACAGGTTATGGTAGAAGGACCGGGACATGTACCGCTTGATCAGGTGGCAGCTAATATGAAGATCCAGCAGAGCATCTGCATGGGAGCTCCATTCTATGTACTGGGACCTATCGTAACTGATATTGCACCGGGATATGATCACATTACAAGTGCAATCGGTGGAGCAGTAGCCGCTATGAGCGGAGCTGCATTCCTGTGCTATGTAACACCGGCAGAACATCTGGCACTGCCAAATGTTGATGATGTGAAGCAGGGAATCATTGCTTCCAAGATTGCGGCTCATGCGGCAGATATTGCTAAGGGCGTGCCGGGCGCAAGAGACATTGATGACAAGATGGCTGAAGCAAGACAGAAGCTTGACTGGGAAGCACAGTATGCATGTGCGTTGGATCCGGAGCATGCAAAGGCAATCCGTGACAGCAGAAGTCCGGAAGAGGATCACAGCGATACCTGCAGCATGTGTGGAAAATTCTGCGCAGTACGTAGTATGAACAAAGCACTGGCAGGAGAATATATCGATATTCTGTAAAAGAATCAAAAACAATACTTGACATTTAAAAAAATACATATATAATGAAATTAACAAGACAGCCGATACGATAGATCAAGCCTATCCGTTTCTGGCGGTTTTCAGAAGCTAGAATAGCACCTTACTTTGTCAGAGCGGAGGTGCTATTTCTTTTTTGTATAACTTAGAACAGATATAATCAAGTTGGCGGTCGCCAGTATAATCATAAATTCTTCATATGTACTCATAAGAATCACTCCCCTTTCCTTAAAGCTCGGAAACGGCAGCATGCACCCTATCGGCTGTGACATAATATTATATTCTGAAATTAAAAATGTCAATATATAAAAATGAAAAAGAGACCATAAATTTAAATAAATTATTATGTTGAAAATGATGCATGACTGTGATACTATCAGAAAAAGAGCAGGAGGTGCATCATGAACGAAATATTTTGTAAACATTTATTGGAGTATCGGAAGCGTGCCGGATATTCACAAAAGGATATGTCAGAGCAGCTGTTAATTGAGGAATCGCTATATTCACAGTATGAGAACGGAACGGCGGAACCAGGATTTGACGCGTTGATACGCATTGCGGATGTACTGAAATGTTCGTTGGATGAACTGTTTGGCAGAAGTGGAGGTTATAAAAGGGATACTTCTGGCAGTGGTGTGATGCTGCGTGAGGAAGCGGTTCGATACGGAAGCCCCAGGGCTAAGAAAAAGGCTCTTATTGGTTTGCAGGACTTTCGCAGGTTGAGAGAGCTTCATGCTTATTATGTGGATAAGACAATGATGATCGGGGAATTTCTCAACTCGCCGTATCAGATTACTTTGATAACCAGACCGAGAAGATTCGGGAAGACAATGAACATGTCTATGCTTGCAGAGTTTCTTGACTGTACCAAAGATTCAAAAGCAATTTTTGAAGGAACTAATATTAGCATGACAGAATGGATGGTGGAACTTAATCAGTGTCCAGTGATATTTTTGTCATTTTTGAATACAAAATCAGATTGTTCGAAAGGACTTTTTGAATTAATCGGGGAGACTGTAACAAAAGAATATGAGAGATATTATTCTCTGATAAACGATAGTATGTTATCGGATAGAGAAAAAGAAAAATTTAATAAGATATACAGAGCTTTAGCAGATATAAGAAATATGGAATCATGGAGAATTTGTATTATAGAATCAATCCGGACTCTGTGTGAAGTTTTGAGTTTATATTATGGAAAGAATGTTTATCTTTTCATAGATGAATATGATACGCCGTTTATGTCGGCGAACATGAATGGTTATTATTCAGAAGTACGTTCTGTTTTAGCGGGATTTCTCAGTACATCGTTAAAAGGGAACCCTTATCTGGAACGAGCGATGCTTACAGGAATCCAGCGTGTAGCGAAAGAAAACATATTTTCCGGATTGAATAACCTAACGGTGCTTACTGTAAATGATTCGGAATATGAAGATTGTTTTGGTTTTACTGAGGAAGAAGTCAGGAAACTCTTGGATGACTTTGACCTGGAACTTACGGATGAAGTGAAGGAGATGTATGATGGGTACCGATTTGGCAATAAAGATATCTACAATCCGTGGTCAGCGATCAATTATGCGGTAAGAAAAAGGCTGGCACCATATTGGGTAAATACTGCCGAGAACAGTATATTAAAAGATGCGCTGAGAGAACGAGGAACAACGTTTGAAAAAGAATATAATAAGTTGATTGAGACGGGAGAGATAACAACAGTTGTCTCATTGACTACTGCGTATTATGAACATCAAAGTGATGCTTCGCTATGGGGATTGATGGTAAATGCAGGTATGCTGACGATGAAAGAAAACCTGGGAGATGACTATTATACACTGCGGATTCCTAATTAGGAGGTATGGTCAGCTTTTCGCGAATTGACTGCATTTTCTCTGCAAATAGATGAGGAAGATATGCAGAAATTATTTATGGAGCTGATTCGGGGAAATATAGATGAGTTTGCGGAAAGGTATCAGAACATTTTGTTGGCACTTCCATCCTATCATGACCTGCAATGTGAAAATAGTTATCATATGATGGTATTGGGAATGTGTGTGTTTCAACAGAAGAATTATATTATAGAAAGTAATCGTGAGAACGGAAATGGGAGAGCGGATCTTTTGATGAGGGCAAAAAGAAGCGGCTATCCTAATATGATTCTGGAGTTTAAATATACCAAGGATAAGAAAGAGGATTTGGATAAACTTGCTGCCAGTGCAGTGGAGCAGATGAAAGATAAAAAGTATGATGTGAATTTGGATACCCCAGTTTATTATATTGGTCTGGCACATCGTGGTAAACAGGCAGTTATACATTATCAAAAATCCTGATACGCGCTGTTCTCTCTTTACATACAAAGATCTTAAGGGTAAAATATCTGTAAATGTTTGTGGGGTACAGATGTTTTACTATAGGAGAAAGAGAGAATTTATATGTCCGAGAAAGAGAATATATTAACCAGAACATGGATGGTTGTGCTGCTTGCCAGCATCTGCTGCATCTTATGGGGCAGTGCGATTCCGGCGATTAAGACGGGATATCGCCTGCTTGAGGTGGAATCGTCCGACACTGCAAGCCAGATTGTATTTGCAGGAATCCGATTTGCACTGGCTGGATTGCTTGTTCTTTTGTTTGGAACAATTCGTGAAAAGAAGATCATGTTGCCAGAGAAGTCCATGATCAGGTATATTGTGCCGGTATGCCTGGCACAGACACTGGTGCAGTATTTCTTCTTTTATATAGGTGTTGCCCATACGTCAGGAGTGAAGGGTGGCATTATTACCGGAACAGGGAACTTTATTGCAATTCTGATGTCATGTCTGGTGGCTCGGAATGAGAAGTTGACGGGGCGGAAGATGATTGGATGTCTGCTTGGCTTTGCAGGTGTGGTGCTGATCAATCTGAATGGAAGTACATTAGATATGGGCTTTAAGCTTACCGGTGAAGGTTTTGTACTGATATCGCAGGTGTCCTATGCGGTATCTACGTTATTGATCAATCGCTATTCAAAGAAGATGTCTCCGATATTGTTGAGTGGCAGCCAGTTTTTTGCGGGCGGCATCTTACTATTTATAATAGGAAAGTTTATGGGCGGGCATCTGGATAAGCTGACTGCAGCCGGAGCTGTGTTGATCCTATATCTGGCACTGGTATCAGCGGTGGCTTATACGTTATGGTCAATATTGCTTGCGCATAATCCGGTATCGCGGGTTGCAATTCTTGGATTTGTGAATCCACTGTGTAGCGTGATTCTGTCAGCGCTGGTGTTGGGAGAGGTGCAGGAAGCATTTAATCTGTACAGCCTGTCAGCGCTTGTGATGGTATGTGTGGGAATCTATATCGTGAATTTTCGGAAAGAAACAGGAATTAGTTGAGAAAATGTGCGCCCGGTGATATAATGTCACCGGGCATTTCATATCTTATAGATAGAATCTGAACCGGTGCTGACCGTAAGGCGGCAACCGCCTAAGGGGAGGACGAAGTCTGATAGCGATGCTCATTTCCCTATAATACGTGGCTGAAAGACAGGGGAACACTTGGAAAAGTGCCGTTTTATCAGCAGAAAAGGAGAACAGAATATGGAAGCAACGACAACAACTAACACTAAGGGAGGCACAAAGTATCTTGTAGAACTGGCGCTGATGATCGCAATCATTTTTGTGATGGCATTCACACCGTTAGGATACCTCAGAACACCGGGACTGTCTATTACATTCCTGACCGTACCGGTAGCAGTAGCAGCGATGATCCTTGGACCGAAAGGTGGCGCAATCTGTGGAGCAACATTTGGTATCACAAGTCTGATGCAGTGCTTTGGAACCAGCGCATTTGGGGCAATGCTTCTTGGAATCAATCCATTCGGTACCGTATTTACATGTATCGTTCCAAGAATCCTGGAAGGTCTGCTCAGCGGTCTGATATTCAAAGCAGTCAGAAGCAAGAACAAGAATCTGGCGTATTTTGCAGGCGGACTGGCTTGTCCGGTTCTGAATACCATTTTCTACATGAGCTCTCTGGTGTTATTCTTTTATAATACAGACTACATTCAGGGATTTGTAGATGCGCTTGGCGTAACTAATCCATTTGCATTTGTAGTCGCATTTGTAGGTGTGCAGGGCGCAATCGAGGCAGTTGTATGTACCGTAGTGGGAGCAGCAGTTGCACGTGCGCTGGCAGCAGCATTAAAGGAAGTGTAAGGAATGCAGCAGACAGGCGAATTAGAAGAAATATCTGTCAGAGATCTGAAGGGACTGCGGATCGGTAATGCGCAGGATGATCAGGCGAAGACAGGCGTGACGGTACTTTTATTTGATAAAGGTGCAAAAGCCGGAGTGGATGTCAGTGGTGGCGGACCGGCATCCAGAGAGACGCATCTGGCAGATCCAACTACAGCAGATAATCCGATCAATGCGATCGTGCTGGCTGGCGGTTCGGCATATGGACTTGCAGCAGCGGATGGCGTGATGCGGTATCTGGAAGAACATGGCATAGGATATGACACAGGTTATGCAAGAGTACCGCTGGTATGTCAGTCCTGCATCTATGATCTGGGCTTTGGAAGTGCCAGCGTGAGACCGGATGCGGCGATGGGGTATGAAGCTTGTGAGGATGCGAAAGCGAATCATCCGAGAAGCGGTAATACAGGAGCCGGATGCGGAGCAACCGTCGGTAAACTGTGTGGCATGGAGCGTGCATCTAAGTCAGGGCTTGGCATTTATGCGGCACGACTTGGCAGATTGGAGATGGCAGCAGTAGTTGTGGTAAATGCATTGGGAGATATCTTTGATCCGGAAAACGGCAAGAAGATTGCAGGACTTCGGTCAGAGGATGGCAGTGGTTTTGCAGACACCAGGGAAGAATTGTATAAGCTTAGTAAGCGAACCGATATGTTTACCGGTAATACAACAATTGGCGCTGTGATTACGAATGGTAAATTTTCCAAAGCAGAGATGAATAAGATTGCATCAATGACACGCAATGCATATGCAAGATGTATTAATCCGGTAGGGACACTGGCGGATGGGGATACAATCTATGCGGCGTCCGTTGGTGATGTAGAGGCAGATATCAATGTCGCCGGGACACTGGCTGCACAGGTGATGGAGCGTGCGATTGTGAATGCGATCCACGCGGTATGATTCTAAATGTGGAGAATATAACTGAATAAATGTGAAATGCAAAGAAGCGAGAGGCTGGACACATACCTCTCGCTTCTTTGCATATGGGACTTGACAATCTAATATTTATTTGTCTTTTCTGGATGATTTGATGTCGTCTTCCAGAATGTGCGTAACGTCTAATGTTTCTTCCTTTATATTATGAAAGCTTTCTTTGATTGCCTTTTCGTCTGCCAAAAGTTCCGGATGTTCTTCCACTTCTTCCCTGATAAACATGAACAGGAAGCTTACGATCAGAAGTCCACAGGAAATCCATATTGTACGTGCAGCAATAACCGGAATAAAGTGACCGCCAAGTGCTGCGCCTACTGCAAACAATATAATGATACCAAGATAGCTGAAAGCTTTCTGAAGTATGTGTTTGTCACGGGTTCTTCCATATGCACACAGCGATTCTACACAGCTTCGGAGATTACCGATACACATGGTGCTGGCAAAGGCATAACCGTTCACCTTGCGGAATGCCTGTACCTGCATTGCACAGGAAAAGGATACCATCGCATTGGCAAGAAGATTCCATTTCTCAGGAAGGAATCCGACAATAAATAGTAATGCAATTTCAATAATCAAAACCAGCTGCCGCCAGTGAAGGCGTCTGGCTTCTTTGAATTTGCCGTGGATTATCTCGGCCACAGCGATACCGACTGCGAAAAATAATAAAGGTACAATATAGTGAATGGATAATTCTAAGTCACGGTTTGCAATGCACTGACTTAAGAGCACAATGTTACCGGTCTGCGCATTCGCGAAGACCTTATCTCTGAATATATAAGTATAAGCATCCTGCAGACCACCGGACACTGATAGGAATGCAGCGGTCCGGAAAGACTCGGACATTTGTTTTTTTGATTTTCTCATGAGATCACCTGTTTACTTTCTTTACGATGTGGATTATACTACTTTTAAAGAAATACTAAAAATATATATATTATATGCGAGGAATATAAAATTTATATGGATATTAATTTTGAGTACTATAAGATATTTTACTATGTAGCGAAGTATAAGAATATTACGAAAGCAGCAGGTGTGCTGAAAAGCAATCAGCCCAATGTAACGAGAGTAATTAAGCTTCTGGAATCACAGCTTAACTGTGCATTGTTTATCCGTGAACCGAGAGGTCTGAAGCTTACAGAAGAAGGAAAACGTCTGTATGAACATGTAGAGGTGGCGTGTCAGCATTTGTTTAATGCAGAGGCGGAACTCAGCAGTCTGGGTGAAGGGCTGGGAGGGACGATCGAGATAGGAGTGACAGAGACAGCACTTCACTTGTATCTGATGGATAAGATCTGTGAATTTAAGAAGAGTTATCCGGAGATTAAGATTAAGATCCGTAACAATACGACGCCGGAAGTAATTGATGATCTGAATGGCGGTAAGACTGATATTGCGTTTATTACCAATCCATTTTCTGTATCCGAGAAATTAACCAGCAGGAATATGACGGAATTTCATGAGATCCTGGTAGGTGGCAGCACTTATGCAGAACTTGCAGAGAGCAGGAAGACACTCAAGGAGCTATGTAGTTATCCTCTGATCGGACTGGGTAATGGAACAGCAACTTATGAATTATACAAGGCAGTTTTTTCAGAGGCGAAGATCGATTATGAACTGGATATGGAAGTAGCGACGGCCAATCTGATGCTGCCGTTGATACAAAATGACCTAGGGATAGGGTTCGTGCCAGAAGTACTGGCAGAGCCATTATTAGAAAAAAAAGAGCTGGTGCAGATTGATGTGGATATGAAGATGCCGCCCCGGGATATCCAGATGGTATGGGATAAAGGTGTGGGAAAAAGCTGGGCTGCGGAGCTATTTATCAAGTATTTGGAAAAGTAGGTTTTGTACTATTTTTCATAGAATTAATGATAGTCTTTTGTTGAAAATGACGATTGCATTGAAAAATAAAAGAGCGCATAATATCCAATTAGATAAAAGACTTATCCGATAATGTAAAAAGAATGGAGGTGCCATATGGATTCTGTATTTCAAAAGCTGGAAGATATAGAAATGACAGCAGAAGCGATCGTGGAGCACGCAGAAGAAGAAAAAGCTGTGATTGAGAAGCGGTTGCAGGAAGAACGGGACCAGTTCGATGCGAAACTGGCAGAAGATACGAAGCAGAAGCTGGATCAGATCAAACAAGAATCTGAGAAGAAGATGGAGCAGATCCTGAAAGAAGAGAAGGAACGACATCATTCCGTTATCGATAATCTGGAAAATGATTATAATCAGAATCGCAAGGCTTATGTAAAAGAGATTCTGGAGCGTATCATAGAGGTATAACGCAGAGGTGAGACTATGGGAAATGTGATGGCATACAGTGGTCTGGTTACAAAAGTACGGGCTATGCAGGCAAAACTTCTGACAGATCAGGATTTTGAGAACATTGCCGCACTTCACAGCGTTCCGGAAGCAGTGGAATATCTGAAAGGGAAACCCGCGTATGCGGATGCACTGAACCGGATGGATGATACACTGTATCACAGGGGCAATGTGGAAAAAGTGTTGGCACAGTCATTGTACGCAGATTATACAAGATTGTATCGATTTGCGGGCATGAAACAGAAGCAGTTTATGAGAGGCTTCTGGAAACGGTATGAAATAGATTTGATTAACTATTGTTTCCGGATCGTATTCAATCATTATGATGTACCGTTTGATTTAAATTACAAGAAAGAGTATTTTGACAGGTATTCGCAGATTTCCATCGATAAGCTGGTAACATCCGGCAATATCGAGGAACTGGTGGAGAACCTGAAAGGTACCGAATACTATGAGCCGCTGGTGAAATTGAAGGATACCAGCGAAGCGACATTGTATGACTACGAAACTGTACTGGAACAGTATTATTTTAAAAATGCGTGGACCAGACAGCGTAAGGTCCTGGATAAAAAGGAAAAGGAGATCTACACCAGAGACTGCGGGATGAAGATTGATCTGCTGAATCTGAACTGGATCTACCGTGCGAAGAAGTATTATCATATGCTTCCACCGGACATTTATCTGATGACCATACCAATCCATTATCGGATTAAGGTAGATGAATTTAAGGCGCTGGTTGAAGCGCCGACTGTAGATCAGTTTATGCAGCTTCTGGCAAATACATATTATGAGAATCGCTTCCATGCGATGCAGAGATCTGAAGGCATGGAGCAGTTCTATAAGGCATGTATCCATGGCATGTATCTGTCAGACCGCAGAAGGAATCCATATTCGCTGGCAACAGTGAATACCTATCTGTTCCTGAAGGAAGAGGAGATCAACAGACTGACTACAGCCCTTGAGTGTATCCGCTACGGCCTGACACCGAGGGAGACTTTGGGGTACATAGGAGGTGCTAAGAAATGATAGTAAAGATGAAATTCCTGCAGATCAGCGGACCGCAATCGGATATCGACAGAATGTGCAATAAGTATCTGTCCAGACATGAAATGCAGCTGGAAAGTGCTATTGCTGAACTGAAGACGACGGACAATCTGCAGCCCTTCATCGAAGTGAATCCGTATCGTGATCCGTTAGGAAAAGCGGAGCAGTTCTGTGCATTGCTTGGTGATACGCAGGCTTCACCGGATACATCTCTGAGCAGAGATGAGATGATGGGACTCTTGCGTGATATTAATCACGATTACGTGGATTTTCAGGAGAAAAGGGAACGATTAAAGAAAAAAGCAGGTGAACTGAAAGAGACTGCGAATGCACTGGAACCGTTCCGATCATTAGAAATTAATTTGGGACATGTGTCCACTTATCAGTTTCTAAAGATACGTTTTGGTAGGATCGGGTTGGACTACTACGGAAGACTTGAAAAGTACTTATTTGAAGATCTGGATGCAGTATTTCTGGAAGGATCAAGAAATGACAGTTATGTCTATGGCGGATACATTACAGCCAACAAAGACAAAGCGAAAGTGGATGCACTTTTTAATTCACTGCATTTTGAACGAATCCATCTAACCAATGAATATAAAGAAGGTACTCCGGAAGAGATCAGGATGACAGTACAGAAAGAGATTGAAAAGACAGATCAGGAGATTGCTGAGGTTGATGAAAAGGAAGCAAGCCTGATGAGCAGTAATGCATCCAAACTTCTGGGAGCTAAACAGAGACTGACAGAGCTGGCAGAATACTTTGACATCCGTAAAAAGGCAGCAATCATCGAGGATGAAGAAAACAAAGACGGTCATTACGTGATCTGTGGATGGATGAGTGAAGCGGATGTGGAGCAGTTCCTGAAAGAGATTAAAGACGATGACAGAGTTATGGCAGTGGTCGAGGAGAATAAAGAAAAGTTCTTTGGAGAGCCACCGACCAAGCTCAAGAATCCGAAATTCTTCAAACCGTTTGAGATGTTCATTGAGATGTACGGACTTCCGGCGGCCGATGAGATGGATCCGACTATGTTTGTGGCACTCACATATACACTGATATTCGGAGCCATGTTCGGAGATCTCGGACAGGGGGCATTGCTCTTTATCGTGGGCGGCATCCTGTATCTGAAGAAGAAAATGAATCTGGCGGGCATTATTTCCGTTGCCGGAGTGTTCTCGATGTTCTTTGGAGTTATGTACGGAAGTGTGTTTGGATTTGAAGATGTAATGCCTGCTATGTGGTTGAAGCCGGTAGACGCGATGACCAACTTACCGTTTATCGGTCAGCTGAATACCGTATTTATTGTAGCAATTGCATTTGGTATGGGACTCAACTTACTGGTAATGCTGTTCCAGATTATCAATGCAGCAAAAGCGCATGATCTGGAAGATATGTTGTTCTCTCATAATGGTATTGCGGGACTGGTATTTTATGCATTTATCGTAATGACGATCGTGCTTTATATGACAGGTCACAAGACACCAGGTAATATATTAATGGTAATTTTCCTGGGGATTCCAATATTGCTGTTCCTGTTCAAAGAACCTCTTGGTAATATTGTCGAGAAGAGACATAAGAAAATGGAAGTCGGCAAAGGGATGTTTCTGGTACAGGGATTTTTTGAATTATTCGAGACGATGCTTAGTTACTTTTCCAATACGCTGTCCTATGTGCGTATCGGAGCATTTGCAGTCAGCCATGCAGCAATCATGCAGGTTGTACTGATGCTTTCAGGTGCTGAGAATGGAAGCCCGAACTGGATCGGAATTGTAATCGGTAATGCAATCGTAATGTTACTGGAAGGTTTGGTTGTAGGTATTCAGGTACTGAGGCTTGAATACTATGAGATGTTCAGCCGGTTCTATAAGGGAAGCGGACGAGAATTCAAACCATTTAACCAAATAAACACAAAATAATCATATGACTTAAGACAAGGAGGACTATTACAATGACATTAGCAGTAAAATTATTACTTATCGCAGCTTTGGTGCTTGGCATCATCATCCCATTCGGAACATTTCTTCTGGGAGAGAAATCAAAAAAACGTTATAAACGTACGATCGGAGCAAATGCATTCTTCTTCTTCGGAGCATTTGTCGTAGCTGGAATCATGCTGTTCTCAGGAATGCCTGCACAGGCAGCAGAGGCAGCTGGTACAGCAGCAAGCAGCGCAACAGGATTTGGATACCTTGCAGCAGCACTTTCAACCGGTTTATCTTGTGTCGGCGGTGGTATCGCAGTAGCAAGTGCAGCAAGCGCAGCACTGGGAGCAATCAGTGAAGACTCCAGCGCACTTGGTAAATCTCTTATTTTCGTAGGTCTGGCGGAAGGTGTGTGTCTGTATGGACTGATCATCTCCTTCATGATCCTTGGTAAATTGTAAGATGAGGATGTATCTGATCAGTGATAATGTGGATACTCTGACAGGAATGCGGTTAGCGGGCGTAGATGGCGTGGTTGTCCATGAAAAAGAAGAACTACGTAACGCGATTGAGACTGCTATGGAAGATCCGGATGTAGGCATTGTACTTTTGACAGAGCGTTTCGGACGAGAATTTCCGGAGCTGATTGATGAGATTAAGCTGAAGAGAACGATGCCGCTTCTGATCGAGATTCCTGACAGACACGGAACCGGACGTAAAAAAGACTTTATCACATCCTATGTAAATGAGGCGATTGGACTGAAATTATAGAGAAGAAGGTGAGAAGCTTGACGATAGACGAGAGAGTAGCGCATTTGCAGGAAGCGGCTATGGAAGAAGCAAGAGCAAAGGCGAACGCGATTGTAAAACAGCATGAACAGACTCTGACGAATGTATTGAATCAGCACAAAGGCGAGGCCAACCGTCAGTCAGATGTGCGGATCAAGGCAGAAACAGTCAGTGCCAGACAGCAGCAGAATATGGCTGTATCTAAGGCACAGTTGGAATTGAAGCGTGAGTATGGCAAACGTCAGAAAGAACTGAAGCAGGAACTGTTTCAGGAAGTGCTGAAAGAATTACAGGAGTTCATGAAGACGGATGAGTATAAAGAACTTCTGGTAGCATATATCGAGAAAGCGGCACGATTCACAAATGGGGAAGATCTCAAGATCTATATTAACCCGTCAGACGCAGACAAAAAGGAATGGCTGGAGGAACGCACAGGAATGACGCTTACAGTCAGCAAGGAGAATTTTGTCGGTGGTGTGAGAGCGGTGGTAAAAGGCCGGAATGTGCTGATTGACCATGCGTACAAAGGAGCATTGGAAGAAGAATTCCAGGATTTTATGTTTAGAGGAGGTACGGGCATTGGATAAGAAAAGGACAGGAGTTATCTACGGCGTCAATGGTCCTGTAATCTACCTGCAAGGAAAAAGTGATTTTAAGATGTCTGAAATGGTATATGTAGGTGAACAGCGTCTGGTAGGTGAGGTTATTGCACTGGACAAAGAACGTACGACCATTCAGGTATATGAGGAAACTTCAGGACTTCGTCCGGGAGAGATCGTAGAAGCATCCGGAGCACCGGTGTCAGTAACGCTGGCACCTGGTATCCTGGATAATATTTTTGACGGAATTGAGAGACCGCTGGAACGTATCGCTGATAAGGGTGGTGCATTTATTACCAGAGGTGTATCGGTTGATTCCCTGGATAGAGAAAAGAAATGGAAGACTCATCTGACGGTAAAAAAGGGTGATGTAGTACACGGCGGATCTGTAATTGCAGAAGTGCCGGAGACCCGCGCAATTGTACACAAATGTATGGTGCCGCCGGAGGTTGAAGTAGCAAAAGTAGTAGACGTCGTTCCAGATGGAGATTACACCATTGATGAAGTGCTGGTAAAGATCCAGCGTTCTAATGGGGATATTCAGGAACTGACTATGACACAGAAATGGCCGATCCGAGTAGCAAGACCGGTGCATCAGAGATATCCGGCAAGCGTACCGCTGGTAACCGGACAGCGTATTCTGGATACGATGTTCCCAATCGCAAAGGGCGGAACGGCAGCAATCCCAGGGGGATTCGGAACCGGTAAAACCATGACGCAGCATCAGATCGCGAAGTGGTCCGATGCGGATATCATCATTTATATCGGATGCGGTGAGCGTGGTAATGAGATGACACAGGTATTGGAAGAGTTTGGTGAACTTGTCGATCCGAAATCCGGTAATCCGCTGATGGATCGTACGACACTGATCGCGAATACATCTAACATGCCGGTAGCTGCCAGAGAGGCATCAATTTATACAGGCCTTACACTGGCTGAGTATTACCGTGATATGGGTTATGACGTAGCGATCATGGCAGATTCTACATCGCGTTGGGCAGAAGCATTAAGAGAGTTATCCGGACGTCTGGAAGAGATGCCGGCTGAGGAAGGTTTCCCGGCATATCTGGCATCTCGTCTGTCAGCATTCTACGAGAGAGCCGGAATGATGCAGACACTTGGCGGTGCTACAGGCTCTGTATCTATTATCGGTGCGGTATCCCCACAGGGTGGTGATTTCTCTGAGCCTGTTACACAGAATACCAAACGATTTGTCCGTTGCTTCTGGGGACTGGACAAGTCACTGGCATATGCGAGACATTTCCCGGCAATTCACTGGCTGACCAGTTACAGTGAATATCTGACAGATCTTAGCGGATGGTATACAGACAATGTATCGCCAAAATTTGTGGACTATAGAAACAGATTAATGTCTTTACTTGGGCAGGAGAACAGCCTGATGGAGATTGTTAAACTGATCGGTGCGGATGTACTTCCGGATGATCAGAAGCTGATCCTGGAGATTGCAAAGGTAATCCGTCTGGGATTCCTGCAGCAGAATGCCTTCCATAAAGACGATACCTGTGTGTCACTGGAAAAGCAGTTTAAGATGATGGATGTTATCCTGTATCTTTATAAGACCAGCCGTAAGCTGGTGGCAATGGGACATCCGATGTCAGTACTGAAAGCAGAAGGCATCTTTGAGAAAGTTATCGCTATCAAGTACGATGTACCAAACGATAATCTTCAGCTTTTGGATACCTATAAGACGAAGATTGATGAATTCTACAATAACGTATTAGCAAAGAACGCATAGAAAGGAGAGAGGACAATGGCAATCGAATATCTTGGCTTAAGTAATATCAACGGACCTCTCGTAGTTCTGGAAGGACTTCAGGACGCATTCTATGATGAGATCGTAGAGTTCGTTGTAGATGGTAATAAAAAGAAAATGGGACGTATTATTGAACTGTATGAAGGCAGAGCTGTCATCCAGGTATTTGAAGGAACCGAGAATATGTCCCTGGTAAATACACATACCAAATTATCCGGTCATCCGATGGAAGTGGCAGTGTCACCGGATATGCTGGGAAGAACATTTAACGGAGTCGGAGTACCGATCGATGGACTGGGGCCGCTGCTTTCTACGGATAAGAGAGATGTCAATGGCCTGCCGCTGAATCCGGTGCGCCGTGAATATCCGCGTAACTATATCCGTACAGGTATATCTGCAATTGATGGTCTGACAACGTTGATTCGTGGACAGAAGCTGCCGATCTTTTCCGGCAATGGACTTCCGCATGACCAGCTGGCGGCACAGATCGTAAAGCAGGCGTCACTGGGAGATGATTCCGATGAAGAATTTGCGATCGTATTTGCTGCGATGGGCGTCAAACATGACGTAGCCGATTTCTTCCGTAAGACATTTGAAGAAAGCGGAGTATCTGATCATGTGTGTATGTTCCTGAATTTGGCAAATGATCCGGTCGTAGAGCGTTTGATCACGCCGAAGGTTGCATTGACAGTTGCAGAGTATCTGGCATTTGAATGTAACAAACACATTCTGGTTATTCTGACAGATATGACATCCTTTGCAGAGGCACTTCGTGAGGTATCATCTTCGAAGGGAGAGATTCCATCAAGAAAAGGATATCCGGGATATCTGTACAGTGAGCTTGCAACACTTTATGAGCGTGCCGGAATCGTAGAGGGCACCAAAGGATCGGTAACACAGCTTCCAATCCTGACCATGCCGAACGATGATATCACACATCCGATTCCTGACCTGACAGGATATATCACGGAAGGTCAGATCGTACTGGATCGTAACCTTTACGGACAGGGTGTATACCCTCCAATCAGTGTACTTCCGTCACTGTCTCGTCTGATGAAGGACGGTATCGGTGAAGGATACACCAGAGAAGATCATCAGGGACTTGCCAACCAGCTATTCTCTGCATACGCAAAAGTAGGTGAGGCAAGAAACCTGGCATCCGTAATCGGCGAAGACGAATTGTCCCCACTGGATAAGAAATATCTGGAGTTCGGTAAAGAATTCGAGAAACGTTACGTAGGACAGGGACCGACAGAGAACCGTACGATTCAGGAAACACTTGACCTCGGCTGGGAGCTTCTCGGAATGCTTCCGAAAGAAGAACTCGACCGAATCGACACCAAGATCATAGAAAAATACTATCCACGTGAAAAATCCTCAGACGCGACAGAGTAGACGGGGGAATTTATTCAGCCGGATACTCTGGCATGTCTGAGTTTGACGTGAATGAGCGAACGAAGTTCGCGAGTTCGCGCGGATTTTTCACAGAAAAAGAAAAATCCCAGACATGCCGGGTTTGACGTGAATGAGTGAACGGAGTTCGCGAGTTCGCGCGGATTTTTCACAGAAAAAGAAAAATCCCAGACATGCCGGGTTTGACGTGAATGAGTGAGCGAAGCTCACGAGTTCACGCGGATTTTTCACTATAAAGGAAAGGAGTCGATGATATGGATCCACGAGAGTTTCCCACCAAAGGAAATCTGATGCTGGCGAAGAATTCTCTGGCTCTTGCCCGTCAGGGGTATGACCTGATGGATAAGAAGCGTAACGTGCTTCTGAAAGAACTGATGGCTCTGATCGATGAGGCAAAGGAGATTCAGGAGCAGATCGACAGCACATTTACCAAGGCATATGCGTGCCTGCAGCGTGCCAACATTGAACACGGTATCAGCAAGGTGCAGCAGCTCGCATTTACCGTGCCGATAGAGGAATCCATTCGTATCCAGACGAGAAGCATCATGGGTACTGAGATTCCGCATGTGAAATATGATGAAAAAGAGAATAACCTTACGTACTCATTCAGTACGACCAGCGAGTCGATCGATATTGCCAGAGAGGCATTTCGTGAAGTGAAAGACCTGACGATTAAGTTGTCCATGGTTGAGAACTCTGCGTATCGTCTGGCATCAAATATTAAAAAGACGCAGAAGCGTGCCAACGCATTGAAGAATATAACGATTCCGATGTATACGAATCTGGTTCATAATATTAATAATGCACTGGAAGAAAAAGAGCGTGAGGAATTCACCAGACTGAAAGTCATCAAGAATATGAAAAGAGCGTAATTATTCAGAACCTATTAGCATGAGAAAAAATGGAGAGAACTTTGCCGAAAGGCAGGTTCTCTTTTTGTGTTGTGACGAGTTAAAACGTGAGGTTATGAAAATGTTGACATATATAGTTGAACAGAATATAATAGATTTACCTCAAAGGTAAATTCGCAAAAGAGGTGACAGATTGGAAATAACATATAAGTCTCGCAGGATTGAAAAGGTGTGTACACTAGCAAGTGAGGCAGAAAAGAAATACGGTTTAGAAATGGCTGAAAAAATCCATCAGCGTATAGACGAAATAGCTGCATCTGATACTGTTGAGGAAATGGTTAAATTCCATATCGGAAGATGCCATCCATTAAAAGGCAATCGAAAAGGCCAATACGCAATGGATTTAGTTCATCCTTACAGACTGGTTTTGAAAGAAAAGGGAATGAAATTCAAATTGCAAACGTAATGGAAATTGTAAACTATCATTAAACTTTCATTCTACTAGGAGGTGGTATTACGATGGTGAAAAGTCGCAGTTTTATTGCAACACCGCCGGGAGCAACTATTAAAGAGCAGTTGATTGACAGAGGGCTTAGCCAGAAAGAGTTTGCATTACGCATGGGTATGTCCGAAAAACATATTAGTAAATTAATCAATGGTGATGTTCAGTTGACTCCGGAAGTCGCAGTTCGTTTAGAAATGGTACTAGGCGTTCCTGCTAAGTTTTGGAATAAATTAGAAGCTACTTATCGCGAAAAACTCATAAAAGCAAATGCAGAGAACGAAATGGATTCTGATAAAGAGCTTGTGAAAAAACTACCTTATCGTGAAATGTCAAAGAATGGTTGGGTACCGGAAACCAGAGAGGCAACCGAAAAGGTAATTTATCTTAGAAAATATTTTGAAGTTGTAAATCTTGAGATTATCAAGGATATGAAATTATCAAAAATTGCATGTCGCAGATTGGCTGAAACAGAAAAGGGTAATCTCGCTCTATTAGCATGGGCACAGAAAGCAAAACTGGAAGCTCGTGCCATTGAAACGTCATTGATTGATTTAAAAACTCTTAAGGAGAAACTACCGGAAATTCGAAGCATGACAGCAATGAACCCTGCTGATTTTTGTCCTAAACTGATTGAGATGTTATCTGGTTGTGGTATTGCACTTGTTTTCCTTCCTCATATCGGAGGTTCTTTCCTGCATGGAGCAACTTTCTGTGATGGAAATAAAATAGTTGTTGGATTAACAGTACGTGGCAAAGATGCAGATAAATTCTGGTTGAACAAAATCGCTGCGCGATGGTCTGCCAAGGCTGTGGCGCAGCTTTCTTTTTCTC
>NZ_QUDV01000001.1 GCF_003477705.1 Dorea sp. AF36-15AT | reverse complement strand
AAAGGATATGCGGCAGTAGATTGTGATAATCAGATTGATATGGTCAATCGTGAAAAAGTGGAAGATTTTTGCAAAACAGCGGAGAAAGAAGAACAGGCAGCAGTAGATATTGTACAACCGAACAGAGATTCGCTACAATATTAATTTATGTATAATTATGTTGTAGGTACAAAAATAGTGTGACAGCGAGGTAGAGAAAATGGAAGAGCAGATAAAAAAGATTTATGAAAAGCAGAAAAATGGACGCATCAGGATGATACGGAATGTGCTGTTGATTTATGCAGCATTGATTTGTGTGGTGAGTATTTTCAAAGGAAATCCGTTCCCGCATCAGGAGACAGTACTCTTTTTCGATGTGAAGCAGCCGGGCTGGGTCACGACAGATCCCTGGCTTCTGTGGATTTGCGTGGTGGTTGATCTGATTGCAGGTATATTCATTTTAATCAGGGACATTCTCAGAGATTTTTCAAAAATTGACCGGATTCTGTCACAGCAATGTGATGCAGAAAAATATTCAGAAATGCTGGAAGAGTTGGTAAAGTACGGAAAGAGCTTGGATTATCATGGATTTCAAAAAAGTGTCATGCTGATAGCTGAGTCTAAATATGTAGTTGCACTGATCATAAATGGGCAGTTGCAGAAGGCAGAAGAGTATATAAAGAATGAATGGGAAGGAAAAAGAGAGGGACGTTCCTGGCAGCAGGTCATGACGAATCTCGAACTGTCGAAGAAATATCAGGAGAAAGATGCGGCAGGTTATTCGGCTACATTAGAAAAAGCAGGGAAAGTATTTCAAAAGAATCCACTGTTTATGGCAAAAAATTTGATGCTGAAAGGTGAAGATGAGGCAGCAGTAAGATTACTGGAAAATGATACGGAAAAGCTGCCTTATTATGAGGTTACACGCAGATTCCTGCTGGGAGTATGTTACTACCGAATCGGAAAAGAAGAGCAGGGAAAAGAATGTATGGAATATGTAATTGGGCATGGAAATACGTTGAAGTGCAAAGAAGAAGCGGAAAAATATGTAACAGTGTAAGTAAGGATGTTCTTTAAAATGACAGGGTAACAAAAATGGAGAAGATATAGAGGATGGTAATAAAATAGGATATATCGCACATAAAGATGGTGAATCTGGAGTATACAATTCCTGAAAATAGACTTGGTTTTTAAATATTACAAGTGTAAGATTTAAGGAACAAAAAAATTAGAAGAAAGGAATCGGTGGAAGTGGTTATGTTGTTAAAAAAGATGCAACAGTATTGGATGAGTATTTTGAAGAATAAAAAAATTTTTATGGGAAATTATTACATATGTAAGATATTTGCGATGATATTGATAGTTCTTATTGTTTTTACAGGGTGCGGACAAAATCGAATTACGGAAAAAGAAGAAAAGAAAGAAACCGTAGAATCTGAAATGAATGCAGAAGTAAAAAAAACAGCACAAACTTTTCGGTTTGTTTATATGAAGGAGAAGTCGGAGTTAAATACATTAAAGGTGAAAAGAAAAATTATCAATTGTCTGGAAGAAAAAGGATATGCGGCAGTAGATTGTGATAATCAGATTGATATGGTCAATCGTGAAAAAGTAGAAGATTTTTGCAAAGCAGCAGAGAAAGAAGAACAGGCAGCAGTAGATATTGTTGTTGTATTTGATGAAGGGGAAATTATACAATATCATTTAGAGTCAATGAATGGAAAGATAAATGTTCGATTATGTCAGGTTAAATGGAAGGATAATAGCCCACAGGCTAATTATTATGATGAATATGAAGCATATGAGTGGAAATATACAGAAAAAGGATACTTGTTTCTGGAGGAATATCACCCACCGGGATTTGATGGAGCACCGGGTGAAACTGGATTCAGAGTGCAGCCATTAGATAAAACATGCCGAGAATTGAATCGAAAATATGTTATGCCGTTGGGGTATGCACTTAATAATCTGTTGATTACAAATTGGGATAACCAGAATTATACGGAACTTGATTTTTATGATCTTTATGAAAAAATGTATTATATGAAATATGGAAAGCAAGTTCCATATGAAGCAAATTATGGTGGAGCAGAATATGAAGTTCCAAAAGATGAGTTTGAAGAGGTTATAAAGACCTATTTACCATTTAGTAATAGCGAGATTGAAAAAGGAACTTTTTATAACTCTGATAATAGAACTTTTAGATACAGACCGCGAGGGTTATATGATTGTGAATTCCCATATGAGCCATATCCGGAAGTTATCTCATATGAAAAATTACAAGATGGAACATTAAAACTTACGATAGAAGCAGTATGGGAAATCAGAATGTTAGATCAGTCAATCACCAGTGAATTGATGATAAAACCTATGGAAGACGGAAGTTTCCAGTATTTATCAAATAAGGTAATCAAGTCAGATCAAAATGCAAATGCAGGGTGGTATATGCCAAGGTTAACAGAAGAAGAGTGGGAAGAGAATTACAGTAATAATTAGGGGGCAATATGAAAAGAAAAAGTATTTTGTTAGTACTTTGTATAGGAATGATTCTGACTTCCTGTGAAAGTAAGATATCGTTAAACAGCACAGATGTAAAAAATGAGAAGAATCAGAAAAACACTACCATGGAAAATCCGGATAAGGGATATAATCTACCAATCGATGAAGACAAGAAAAAGGAAGCTGTGAACGATTGTGAAGAAATTATGGGCATTATCCGAGATATTTATTCTGAATATAATGGAATACAAGAAGCAGATCAGAACACTGCTGAGCAAATGATGAATCGGATGAAAGAAATTATCAAACAAAATGGGAATCCGGTCATTGGTTCCGATCATTATTCTGTTATGGATAATTATCAGAAGATGGAACAATTTTTAAAATCTGCAGAACAAGAAGAAAAAGGAAGTGTAATTTTATATGAAGCAGATACAGATGGTGGAATTACCAGAAAAGAATATAGTTATGATGGAAAAGAAATGAGTGTGATGTCCGCAAAAATGATCTGGAGTGAGGATACAGAGCCTGTACTTACATACATATCGCTATCAAAAATAAAAGAATGGGCATATACTGAAAATGGGAATTTCTGTTATGAATTATGCGTACCTGAACCACCGGAAGTGACAGAGATTGTAGATGGAAGTTGTATTATCCGGGTAAAGCCTTTGAGTGAGGAGTGTCGGGAATATTCAAAAAAATATGTGAGTACGTTCGGCTATCAGGGAAACAATCTGTTATGTTCAAACTGGAATGCGGAGGATATGCAGGGGTTGGATTATAATGGACTTTATGAATATTTTTATCAAATGAAATATGGAGAAAAATTTACTGCAGAAAAAGAGGTTGTGGGAATTCCAGCAGAAGAGTTCGAAAATGTAATTATGACATATCTTCCTGTTACAAAAGAAGAATTGAAAGAATGGGCGGTCTACGATGAACAAAGTAATATGTTTATCTGGGAACGATTGGGATGTGGTAATTATTCACCAACACATTTTGGCTTGTCTTTACCGGAAGTAACAGAAGTCAGGCACAATGAAGATGGAACCATTGTTTTGACAATTCATGCAGTATGTGATTCTGTTGTATGTAATGATGTTGTTATTACACACGAACTTACGATGAAAATTCAGGATGATGGAACGATTCAGTATGTTGGAAACAGGATTTTAGATAATGGTATTGATAATATACCGAGGTATCAGTACCGGTTAGGTAATTTGCAGAATTGATCAGTAGAGAAGAATGAAATAAAGAGAACTGATAACGGGAAATTATGCTATCAGTTCTCTTTATTTATTTCCAAATACCAAGATTAGAAAGTACAGATTCTGTTATTTCGGTAGCCTGACTTCCAGTTGCACCAGAAGAGGATTGAATATTTGTTGCGAAGTAGTAAGTATTATTCGCTGTTTCAATGTATCCGATAAACCAGCCATTGACATCTTTACCATTGACACGCCCAGTTCCTGTTTTCCCGTAAAGAGAACCGGAAGAAGTAGTGGAAAGCAGCAGGGCTTTTTTTACTGCCTGGATATTTTTACTGTCAAAATGAAAATTATTTTGATAGAAATCCTGTAACAATTCCACCTGTTCTATGGGTGATATCTTCAGAGAGAAATCTGTCCAATAGAGATTTAGATTTGTTCCAGTATTCTGATTCCCATAGTTTATTGTCTGTAAAAATGTTCTTACGGCTTCAAAACCTGCCTGTGAATCAATTGCCTGAAAATACCAGTTTACGGAATTATGTATAGCCGAGGTTAAATCTTGATCGGCTTCCCATGAATTAAAAGGATATGGTTCTCCATTCCATGTGAAAGTGGAATGTTCTGGTGTAATAATTCCAGATTCCAAGCCAAGTAATGCATCATATATTTTATAAGTCGAATTCGGTGATACACGTGTGGAAGCATGCTCCATATTATAAATATTCCATTTATCAGCAGACTGATCATATAAAACAAAACTTCCAGTGTAGTCCCCAAAATTGGAAGAAAGATTTAGCTGAGTAATATTCTTTTCGGTTGTGTCAAAATGATACCCAGTCTGATCAGAAGCATAAACAGAAAGTATGGGAATGCATCCAATGATGATAGTAGAGACGAATATGCATATAAGATATCCACGAATTTTTTGTTTAAAAGTAGGTTGGTGGAATGATGCAATATTTAAAATGCGTCCTTTTAACTGTTTTATATTTCCACTAATTCCCATAGTAAGAGGGAATGGAGACAGAGCTATTGTTTCGGCAAAGTTAATCAGTGTATTTCCATATGACTTGTATTCTGTTTCTTTCAATAATTGTAATACAGCACTGTCGCAGGCAAGTTCCCGTTCCTGTCGTATTCTTTTTAGAAAATACCAGATTAGGGGATTGAACCAGTAGAAAACATTTACTGTATTTATCAAATATCCAATTAGAATATCTTTATGCTTGTAGTGCTGCAGTTCATGAAGAAGCATATAGCGAATATCAGTTGCGCTTATAGTTCCAGCGTTAAAATCTGAAATCAAATGAATTGGAAGATAAATGCGAGGATGCAGGAAACCAGCCAAAACAGGAGATTTCAAAAATGCTGTACTATAAATCGGAATGGTATGCTTGCTGTTCACTTCGTTTAAACATTCTATATAAAGAGCGTTTAGTTCTTCATTTTGAAGAGGTAAAGCAGAACTATGTAAGGCTTTTACTTGTTTTACTGAGCGGTAGAGAAGAAAAAACATTATGAATATACCGATACTCCAGAAAAATACAAGTAATGTGTGAATAAAAGTTGGTATTTGGGTGCTGACAGAGACAGCAAAATCATTTATTTTATCCAAATTATAACCATTACCAGAAAGAAAAGTGGTTTGAATGTCACCATTGGTACTTGAACTGGCTGTCAGCAAATGGCTCCACGATATAGAAGATGGGGCAGAGCTTATTGGTAAAAAGGGAACAATTAGAACGGCAAGAAATATAATCGAAAGATTATATTGCATACGTGCGGATAATTGCCTTTGCAATAAATTTTTTAATCCCAGTAAACTACCTAAAAAAATACAAATGATGGCATTACACAGTAAAAATCGAAAACTAAAATATATCAAAATATGCTCCTCCTCCCATGGTTAATGATTGGAAAGAAGATTCCGTAAGCTGGCAATGTCTTCTTCAGACAATTTATCATCCTCAATGTAAGAGGCAAGCATAGAAGTGATATTACCATTATAATATCGTTTTAAAAAAGAATTACTTTCCTGCCGAATATATTCGTCTTCTTTGACCAATGGAGTATAGACAAAAACCCGGCTTTGTTTTTCGTAGGTTAGTGCTTTTTTAGAAACGAGACGTTTAATCAATGTCTGAATTGTTTTAGGACTCCAACGGGAAATTTGTGTTAATTTTTCAGTAATTTCATTGGTGCTGATTGGTGCATATTTCCAAACGATTTTCATAACTTCAAATTCGGCTTCTGAAATTTGAGGCAGATTGCTCATGTGATATTCCTCCAAATCTTACAAATGTAATAAAAATATTATATATCTTAAAAGGTTATTCTGTCAACGGAAAATGACAGATATGAATTCTACAATCTGAATGGACAGATGATATATAAACCTCTGGGATTTTATCATGATTTTCAGATGCAGGTTCTTGAAAAATATAAGACACTGGAACCATTGGAAGCTATCGATATCCTGATAGCCCCGGATAATATTCGGAAAAAACTGAAAAGTGAAAATGATATTTATAAGTTTGAGTATTGCAGCCTGGATGAAAAGACTTATAAAATCGCTTCTTATATTCCCTTGGAATGGAAGAATGGAAAGCTGGAAAAGGTATTGCTGGCATCCATGGATGTGACACAGGAGAAGAAAGCAGAGATTGAATCCCGTCAGGCACTGAAAGAGGCTTACCGGTCCGCAGAAAATGCAAATCGTGCGAAAACAGAATTCCTTTCCAATATGTCCCATGATATCCGGACACCAATGAATGCGATTGTGGGTCTGACGGCAATCGCAGGAGCAAATGTTGAGAGCCAGGACAGAGTCATTGAATGCCTCGGCAAGATCACAGAATCAAGCCGCCATCTGCTGGGGCTGATCAATGAAGTATTGGATATGGCACGTATTGAAAGTGGAAAAATGACACTGGCACAGGAAGATTTCAATCTGTCAGAGCTGGTAGATAATCTTATTACACTTACGAAACCGGTGCTTGATGAACATAAACATAATTTTGATATACACATCAATCATATTGAACATGAGGCTGTCTGTGGTGACAGCTTGAGGATTCAGCAGGTATTTGTGAATCTGATGAGTAATGCGATCAAGTATACACCGGATGGTGGAAATATTACTTTTTCGATAGAGGAAAAACCCAATGGATTTTCAGAACTTGGATGCTATGAATTTACGATTGAGGATAATGGAATCGGTATGTCACCGGAATTCCAGAAAATCATGTTTGATCCTTTCAGCCGTGCAGATGACCACCGGACAACCAGAGTTCAGGGAACCGGTCTTGGAATGGCAATCAGCAGAAATATTGTGAACCTGATGAATGGTAATATTAAAGTGGACAGTACCTTACACAAGGGAACCAGAATTACGATAACAATTTATCTGGAACTGCAGGAAAAAGAAAAAGAACAGGATGAAAATCTGATGAATCTGCCGGTTCTGGTAGTGGATGATGATAAGACATGCTGTGAAAGTACAGTTGCCACACTGAAGGAAATCGGTATTATGGGTGAATGGGTTCTCTCTGGCAGGGAAGCGGTTGAGCGCTGTTATGCACGGCATGAGTTGAAAGATGATTACTTTGCTGTTATTTTAGACTGGAAGATGCCAGATATGGATGGCATAGAGACTGCCAGACAGATCCGGAAACGGATAGGAAAAGAGATCACCATCATTGTATTGACATCCTATGAATTCAGCGAAATTGAAGAAGAAGCAAAGGCTGCAGGTGTAGATGCTTTTATTGCAAAACCGCTGTTCCGTTCCCGGCTGACGGCAACACTGCGGCAGTTTACTTCAGGCAGAAAAGAAAAAACAGCAAGAAATTATCTGGAGAAGTTGTCAGAATCAGACTACACAGGAAAAAGGATTCTGCTGGCTGAGGATAATGAGTTGAACAGAGAAATTGGTGTTGAAATTTTGCAGATGACAGGGGCAGAAGTGGAAACAGCAGAAAATGGAAAAATCGCAGTTGAAAAAGTGGAAGCTTCTCCGGAAGGATTGTATGATCTTGTTTTTATGGATATCCAAATGCCTGTCATGAATGGTTATGAGGCAACTGCAGCAATTAGGAGCCTTCCGGGCGAAAAGGGAAAACTGCCTATTGTTGCCATGACTGCCAATGCTTTTGCAGAAGATGTACAGCTGGCCAAAAATACAGGCATGAATGGACATATCGCGAAACCGCTGGATATGAATAAGCTGAATGATGTTCTGGAAAACTGGCTGTAATTGCCTTCCTGGATGCATGGGAAAAGCAGCTAGGAAACATAGAGAGGGTTTTGTTATGACAGAAACTAAATATATATTTCCGAAGCAACCGCAGTCTGTGACTGTTTTGGTTTTTATAACCGTGCTGATCGTTCTGCTTCTTATCCTGACTGTGATGGTACATATGAGGAACAGAAAACTGAAACGTACGCTGGAAGAACAGATGGCGGAAAGACGGCTTTTGGACAAGATATGTGCAGATTTTACGGCTGTCTATTATGTTGAATTAAATACCGGTTCCTTTGAAATTCTCCATATAAACGATGGAACCAACGCAAAAAAAATGAATCTGAAACAGGGTGATAATTTCAATTCTTCTGCTGACCAATATGCGGTTCAATATCTGTATGAGAAAGAAAGACAGGAATTTAAGGACTGGATTTCGACAGGGCATCTAAAGGAACAGCTTTCCCGGAAGGAGCGCATTACATATCATTACAGAAGCAAACCGAATCCGAACCAGCATGAATTTTTTGAGGCACAGGCAGTCAAAATATACGAGGATGAGAAACATTTTTTCGCACTGGTGGGTTTTCGGCATATTGATGATATCATGGAAAAGAAACCACCATCCAGAATCAGTTAAAGCAGGCACTGGATGAAGCACGGCTGAGTAATGAAATAATCTCAGCAATTGCTAAGAGTTACTGTTCTATCTACAGGATTGATGTGCAGAAAGATTTTTTTGAAGAGATATCAAATGACAGTGAAATACACAAACTGACAGGAAACAGAGGCTGTGCATCGGAGAAACTGTATCAGCTTTGTGATACAATGGTTGCATCGGAATACCGCTCGCTGATCTGTCCATTTCTGGATGTCTCTACACTTTCAGCAAGATTGAAGACGGAAGAATGCATTTCTACAGAATACCGTATGTGTGATGGCAGCTGGCACAGGATGCTTTTTACTGTAAAAAAAAGGGATGAGTCTGGAAATGTAACCCATGTTTTATGTACGGTTCGTAGTATCAGCGATTCCAAGAGACGTGAAGAGAATCTTAACTTTGCAGCGGAAGCAGCAAAGCGGGAAGCCGAAATGAAAACAAGGTTTCTGGCAACTATGAGTCATGATATCCGTACACCACTGAATGGTATTATCGGTATGGTAAATATGGGAAATCAGTACGCAGATGATCCACAGATGCAACAGAAGATCAGAGAAAAGGCAATGGAAACCCTGAAATATCTGGTATCTCTGGTAAATGATGTGTTGGATATGAATAAACTACAGAGCGGAGATTTGAAGGACCAGCAGCTAACCTTTGATCTGACAGAGGTACTGCGGGAATTGAACCAGATTTATGATGAGCGGGCTGCCAAGAAAGGCATCCGGTATGAGATTGACTGGAAAAATGGTACATACAGTCACAGCGCTCTGGTTGGAAACCCGATATATCTTGGAAGGATTCTGTCGAATATTATGGACAATGCCATAAAATTCAGTCAGGTGGGTAGTGTGCTCACGGTCGGGGTTAAGGAAGAAACTCTGGATGATGACAGAGCAAATTTCACTTTCTACTGTAAAGACCAGGGTGTGGGTATGAGTGAAGATTTTATTGCACATGCTTTTGATATGTTCTCTCAGGAAAGCGAGACAAGCAGATCCAGGTATGAAGGCACCGGACTGGGGCTTGCAATTACGAAGCAACTCGTGGACAGAATGGATGGAAGTATTGAACTGAAGAGCAAAGCAGGTGTCGGGACAACAGTTATTGTAAAAATTCCGTTCAAAATTGGCACACAGGATAAAAACAGTAATTTATCAGATAAACCAGTAAGCCTTGATGATTATTCGGTAGAAGGCATACGGGCATTGGTTGTGGAAGACAATGAGTTGAACATGGAAATCTTCAGATGTATACTGGAAGACAACGGTATGGAAGTTACATGTGCAGTAGACGGGCAGGAAGCAGTTGAAATTTTCGAGAAATCTGCACCGGATTATTTTGGGGTAATTTATATGGATATTATGATGCCGAGGATGAATGGTCTGGATGCTGCAAGGACAATCAGAGAAATGAAAAGAAGGGATGCCAGGAGGGTTCCAATCATTGCAATGTCCGCAAATGCCTTTGCAGAAGACATTATCAACAGCCGGCTGGCTGGAATGAATGTTCATCTTGCAAAGCCACTGGATGCGGAAAAAATAATCATTGCCTTAAAACAATGCATGGCAGATAATAGCGATGTAAAATTGCATGAAGATTTGTAGGAATAAAAAGACAGAACATATAAAGTTGTTATATGTTCTGTTTTTTTATTCCTTAGAAGAAGCAGGCTGTGAAAATTCAGGAAGTATTGGAATTAAAGAATCCACAAGAATTGCATATGTGACAGCAAAAAAAAGATTTAACATTTCTTTTTAATAATATCTGCTACAATAGAATTGTAACTGGGAATGAGATGATTGGAGAGCGTTATGAATAAGAATGTAATTGAAGTAAGAGAGCTGAATAAATCTTTTGGCAATGTACATGCAGTGAAAGACTTAAGCTTCCGGGTGAAGCGCGGGGAATTGTTTGCATTCCTTGGAGTAAATGGAGCAGGCAAGAGTACGACGATATCCATCCTCTGCGGACAACTTGGCAAGGATAGCGGCGAGGTGCAGATCCACGGTGCAGACAGCACGAAAGCAGGACTGGATAAACGGTATCTGCTTGGGCTTGTGTTCCAGGATAGTGTATTGGACAAACCGTTGACTGTGAAGGAAAATCTGAGAAGCAGGGCAGCATTATACGGTATTACCGGGGAAGCATTTGATGATCGATTGAAAGAATTGATTGAGTTACTGAAGTTTGATGATTATCTGATCCGGCCGGTTGGAAAGCTATCCGGCGGACAGAGGAGAAGAATTGATATAGCAAGAGCCTTGCTTCACAGACCGGAAATTCTGATTCTGGATGAACCGACGACAGGACTTGATCCGCAGACCAGGAAAATAATCTGGAGCGTGATCGAAGAACTGCGTAAGAAGGAACAGATGACAGTATTCCTTACAACTCACTATATGGAGGAAGCTGCAACGGCGGATTATGTAGTAATCCTGGACAGTGGAAGTATTGTGGCGGAGGGAACGCCTCACGAACTGAAAGAAAAATATGTGGAAGATTACATTTTACTGTATGGAGTGACGGAAGATGAAGTGAAGCTGCTGGGCAAGAAATATAAAGAGATCCGGGACGGTTATCAGCTTACGGTTGCTTCAACGGCAGAGGCGGCGGAACTGATCGCAGCGAATAAAGATAGATTCCGTGATTTTGAAGTGGTAAAAGGAGGCATGGACGATGTCTTTTTGACGGTCACAGGTAAGTCGTTGGGAGGTGATGAGAAATGAGAACAGTATTTGCATTGATTAAGCGTAACCGTCAATTATTTTTCCGGGATAAAGGAATGCTGATTTCGTCTCTGATCACACCAATCATTCTGATTGTGTTATATGCGACATTTCTGCAGAATGTATATAAGGATTCCTTGCAATCAGCTCTGCCAGGGGTGATGAATGTATCAGAAAAGCTGGTGAACGGTACGGTAGCTGGACAGCTTGCAGCGGCACTGCTTGCAGTCAGCTGTGTGACTGTGACTTTCTGCGTGAATCTGACGATGATACAGGATAAAGCAAGTGGTGCTAGAAAAGATTTTGATGTATCACCGGTGCACAGACCGACACTTTATATCGGATATTTCTTCTCAACGGTGTTGAACTCGCTTATGGTTAATTTTCTGGCAGTAGTGATGTGTCTGATCTATGTGAAGCATATGGGATGGTACCTGAATGGAACAGATATTGCCTGGATCATTCTGGATGTGATTCTGTTAGTATTATTTGGCGCAGTGCTGTCCAGTATCATCTGTTATCCGCTGAAGACGCAGGGACAGCTGTCAGCTGTCGGAACGATCGTGAGTGCAGGATATGGATTTGTCTGCGGTGCCTATATGCCTATGTCTAATTTTAGCAGTGGTCTGCAGAAATTTCTGTCATATCTCCCGGGAACCTATGGTACCTCTTTGCTGAAGAATCATATGCTCCGGGGTGTATTTGAAGAAATGAAAGATCAGAAGTTTCCGGATGATGCAGTGACAGCAATTGCAGGTACACTGGATTGTAATCCGGTCTTTCGCGGGCACGTGGTGAGCACATCTGAAATGATCGCAGTGTTAATTGGAAGTATTGTGCTACTTGGAATGGTCTATCTTGCAGTTACAACACTTGCAGAACGTAAGAAATAACTGGACTTACATACATGAATCAGTTAAAATAAAAAAGATACGACGTAATCAGAATATGGAACAGGAGAAAGATTTATGTATGAAATTATGAGTTCGGATGAGGCAATCCGCCTGATCCGAGATGGGGACTGCATCTGCGTGAATTCATTTGTTGGCATCGAGAACCCGGTTGAATTGCATGAGGCGATTTACCGCAGATACGAGAGAATGCAGTCACCGACCCATTTGACGATAATATCCAGTGCCGGATTTGGCGTCTGGGACGAGGATCATAATGCAGAGAGATATATTCGCGAAGGTGCTGTGGATCGTCTGATCTGTGGGCATTTTGGCGCCATGATGAGTACTAAGAAATTAGTATTAGAAGATCGCTTTGAAGCATATAATCTGCCTCTTGGATGCATTTCTCATGCAATCCGTGCGCAGGCAGGCGGACTTCCTGGAGCATTGTCTAAAGTCGGACTGGATATCTTTGTGGATCCTAGAAAAGGAGGTCCAGGAATCAACCGCATCTCGATCGATGATTCTCTGGTGAAGCATGTAGAGGTGGATGGAGATGAATTCCTTTATTATAAACTGCCGAAGATCACAGTAGCATTGATCAAGGGTACAGCAGCAGACCGCAAGGGAAATATTACATTCGATGATATGTTTATGTCAGGAGACGCACTGTCTATTTGTCAGGCCGTTAAAGCGAACCGCGGTAAGGTTATTGTGCAGGTAGACCGTCTGGTGGATACGCCGTCTCGTCCGCGTAATGCGATCATTCCGGGGTGTCTGGTAGATGCGATCGTAGTAGCAGAACCGGAGAAGCGTAACGAAGCATATACGGCATTGACCGGAAGCTTCGAGATTCCATATGAAGAGTGGAATACTTGGAATGAAAAGATTGATACGGTATCTTCGAAGCATTCTAAGAACAGTGTAGCTGGCAATATTATTGGCAGAAGAGCAGCTAAGGAACTTCGGGTAGACGACATTGTAAATATCGGAATTGGTCTGCCGGAGATGGTATCCAGATATGCGAGAAAAAATGGAATTCTGGATATGATCACACTGACTGTTGAGTCAGGCGGTATCGGAGGATTCCCGGTGTCAGGAGAAGCTTTTGGAGCGATGATCGGTGCAGCATCCGTATATGATATGGCGAACCAGTTTGACCTGTATGATAATGGTGGTCTGGACATCTGCTTTATGGGTGCGTTGGAAGTAGATAAGCAGGGGAATGTTAATGCTCACAGAGGACCGGGAGCATTTGCCGGAATTGGAGGATTTGCTAATATTACGGCTAAGACACCGACGGTTGTGTTCTGCATGACATTCAATGCCAAAGGACTGGAAGTGGCACAGAAGAAAGGCGTTGTAACGATCGAGAAGGAAGGCTCTGTTCCGAAGTTTGTAGATAAAGTGAACAGCGTCAGCTTCTCAGCCAAACGTGCGATCGAGAACGGTCAGAAAGTTCTGTATGTGACAGAGCGTTGTGTGTTCCGTTTGACACCGAAGGGACTGAAACTGATCGAAGTATATCCGGGTGTGGATCAGCAGAAAGATATTTTGGATTTACTTCCGTTTGATGTGGAGATTTAAGAAAACGAAAATAAGTGTTAAGATAAAATCAAGATAAAACGCAGGAAAATGCTCCTGCGTTTTTTGGCAGTAAGTCGTGTCAGACAAAACTGCAGCTGGGATAACAGGAGAGAAAATGGAATTATATTATGCACCAATGGAAGGAATTACCGGATATCTGCATCGAAATGTGAGTCGGGCAGTATTTCCGGATATTGATAAATATATGACACCGTTTATTGCGGCCAATCAGAAGGGGAAGCTTAGTACCAAAGAGAAGAATGACATTTTGCCGGATCATAATAAAGGAATGTATGTGATTCCACAGATACTGACGAATCAGGCAGACTGCTTTCTGGCGGTAGAACGGACACTACGGGAATATGGATATACGGAATTGAATCTGAATCTTGGCTGTCCGTCTAAGACTGTTGTGACTAAGTATCGTGGTTCGGGATTTTTGGCAAAACCGGAGGAACTGGATCATTTTCTGGAAGAGGTATTTGCCAGAACAGAATGTGAGATTTCACTGAAGACAAGGATCGGAGTAGAAGATGGGGAAGAATTTGAGAGACTGTTGGAAATCTACAACAAATATCCGTTAAAGGAACTGATTGTGCATCCGCGTACACAGAAAGATTATTATCGGAATCATCCGAATATGGAGTGGTATACATACGCTGTGGAGCATGGAAAAGCACCACTTTGCTATAACGGAGATATTACAGATGTGACGTCTTATAAGACATTTATGAAGGCATATCCGGATACGGATAAAGTCATGATTGGAAGAGGATTGCTTGTGAATCCCGGACTGGCAGGAATGCTGAAAGGGAAAGCTGCGCCGTCCAAAGAGCAGATCCGGGAATATCATGACCGGATGTATGAGGCTTACAGAGAGCATATGCCGGGCGACCGCGTGGTGCTCTTTAAGATGAAAGAATTATGGTATTATCTGGCACAGCATTTTACTGATTCTGCAAAATATGCGAAGAAGATCCGTAAGGCAGAGCGGCTTCCGGTGTACGAATCAGCAGTCAATGCGTTATTTGCGGAGCAGGACTTTGTGTCATAATTTCTATTCCATTTTGAAAAGGATATGTTATAATGGGCTTGTGTTTTGGACATTACAAAGGAGGACAGGCTTATGAAACTTGTAATTACAATAAGCAGAAGATACGGAACCGGTGCAAGCCAGATAGCAGGAGAGTTGTCTGAGCAACTTGGGATTCCTGTGTATGATAAGACACATGTGGAAGAAAAAATGTGCAGTAATTCCTATGATTCAGAGGCAGCAGTTATTAAGGAACTGGCTATGAAGCCGTGCATTATACTGGGAAGATGTGCTTCTGAGATTCTGAAGGATCAGAAGAATGTATTTAATATATATGTGTGTGCAGACCGTAAGGATCGTATCGCGCGGATTATGAAGAAGGAGAATATATCCGAAGAAGAGGCTGCGAAGAAGCTGGATACAACGGATGCAGAGCGTTCTGAGTATTATTATGAACATACAGGCAAAGCATGGGGAGATGTGAATAACTACCATATGATCCTTAATACTTCCGATATTGGAGTAGACCGCTGTGCAGATGCACTGATCCGGTATTTTGAACAGAAAGAAATTATATAGATAAATTGCTAATCTGCACAGATCTGTGCTATACTTACTATTAAGTATGCAGTGCTTTGCAGACAAATGAAGAACAAGGAGCAGACTTATGAAAAGAGTGTTATTAAAATTAAGTGGAGAGGCCCTTGCAGGGGATAAGAAAACAGGATTTGATGAAGCAACCTGTATCGGCGTTGCCAAACAGGTAAAGCAGCTTGTGGACGACGGTATGCAGGTGGCGATCGTTACAGGAGGCGGTAACTTCTGGAGAGGACGTACCAGTGAGACAATCGACCGTACCAAGGCAGATCAGATCGGTATGCTGGCAACAGTAATGAACTGTATCTATGTATCTGATATTTTTCGTCATGTAGGTATGAAGACTGAGGTGTTTACACCTTTTGTATGTGGCGCATTTACTACACTGTTTTCGAAGGACAGTGCTCTGAAAGCATTGGATGAAGGTAAGGTAATCTTTTTCGCAGGTGGTACAGGTCATCCGTATTTCTCAACGGATACAGGAGCTGTTCTTCGTGCCATCGAGATCGAAGCAGATACGATGCTGCTTGCCAAGGCGATTGACGGTATCTATGACAGTGATCCGAAGGTGAACCCGGAGGCGAAGAAGTATGATGAGCTTTCTATTCAGGACATTATTGATCAGAAACTGGCGGCGATAGACCTGACAGCATCGATCCTCTGTCTGGAGAATAAGATGCCGATGCTTGTATTTGGTCTGAATGAAGAGAACAGTATTGTCAATACCGTATCAGGTAAGTTTAACGGTACGAAAGTAACCGTATAGTATTGAGGAGGATTTTAGAATGAGTGAACAGGTAAGCGTATACGAAAGTAAGATGAAAAAGACACTGGCAAGTCTGGAGTCAGAACTGATGACAATCCGTGCAGGACGTGCCAATCCTAATATCTTGAACAAGCTGACAGTAGATTATTATGGAACACCTACACCGATTCAGCAGGTTGGTAACATTTCTGTTCCGGAGGCTCGTATGATCGTGATCCAGCCATGGGAGAAGAGCATGATCAAAGAGATTGAAAAAGCGATCAACATGTCAGATATCGGCATCAACCCTACCAATGATGGACAGGTTGTACGTCTGGTATTCCCGGAACTTACTGAGGATCGAAGAAAAGAACTGGTGAAGGACGTTAAGAAAAAAGGCGAGCAGGCAAAAGTTGCTGTCAGAAATATCCGACGCGATGGTAATGATGCATTCAAGAAACTGAAGGGCAGTGATGTATCAGAGGATGAGATCAAGGATCTGGAGACAGAACTTCAGAAGGTTACAGATAAATACATCAAAGAAGTAGATAAAGCTGTTGATGAGAAGTCCAAAGAGGTAATGACAGTTTAGGAACATCGCAATATCGGGGGCGGGGCGTGTGTCTCGTCTCCCTTTGCATTGCAATGAGTCAGGAGGATAAGATATGAATGTACCACAGCATGTGGCAATAATTCTGGATGGAAATGGCCGGTGGGCAAAGTCCAAAGGCATGCCGCGTAATTATGGGCATGCACAGGGAAGTAAGAATGTGGAGAGAATCTGTGAAGAGGCGTGGAGATTGGGAATTAAGTATCTGACCGTGTATGCATTTTCCACAGAGAACTGGAATCGTCCGCAGGATGAAGTAGATGCACTGATGAATCTGTTGCGTCGTTATATGAAGACATGCCTTACAACGGCTTCGAAAAATGATATGAAAGTCCGTGTGATCGGAGATATTACCAGACTGGATGAAGATATCAGAAGCCGTATTCTGGAGCTGGAAGAGGCAACAAAGAATAATGGTGGACTGAATTTCCAGATCGCAATCAATTATGGAAGCAGGGATGAGCTCGTGCGAGGTATCCGCAGACTTGCGCAGGATTGTGTAGATAACAAGCAGGATCCGGCAGAGATTACGGAAGCCGTGATCGAACGCTATCTGGATACCCATGGGATTCCGGATCCGGATCTTCTGATCCGTACCAGCGGGGAACAGAGACTTTCAAATTTCCTGCTGTGGCAACTTGCATATACGGAGTTTTATTTTACCGATGTGCATTGGCCGGCATTTACGAAAGAAGAACTTATTAAAGCGATCGAGCAGTATAATAAGCGGGACAGACGCTTTGGTGGTGTGAAGGAGGAGCAAAATGTTTAAGACAAGACTGTTAAGCGGAATTGTACTGGTTGCAGTACTGATCCTCACGGTCGGCATGGGAGGTCCTGTGCTGTATACTGTGCTTCTGGCAGCCAGCCTGATCGGTCTGATGGAATTATACAGAACTGTTAAGGTGCAGAATCAGGCACTTGGTGTAGTAGGATATTTGGGCGCGATCGGGTATTATATCTTAATGTATCAGAATAAAATGGAATATATAATGCCGCTTATCATCCTGGTATTGATGCTTGCGATGGCAGTGTATGTATTTGCATATCCTAAGTTTGTGGCTGAGCAGGTTATGACGGTGTTTTTTGGTGTGATCTATGTAGCAGTAATGCTGTCATTTGTATATCAGACCAGATGCCTGCCGGACGGAATGGTCATGGTATGGCTGATATTCTTAAGTTCCTGGGGATGCGATACCTGTGCATACTGTGTTGGTATGCTGATTGGCAAGCATAAGATGGCACCGATCCTCAGTCCGAAGAAATCTGTTGAAGGCGGAGTTGGCGGAGTCGTAGGTGCAGCACTTCTCGGTGCGATTTTTGCGGCATGTATGAATCATTTCGCAAGTGCAGATGTAAGTCCGGTACTCTGTGCAGTGATCTGTGGCGTCGGCGGTGCGATTTCTCAGATTGGCGATTTGTCAGCATCTGCGATTAAGAGAAATCATGAGATTAAGGATTACGGTAAGCTGATTCCTGGTCATGGCGGTATCTTAGACCGTTTTGACAGTGTGATCTTTACCGCACCGATTATCTACTATCTGACGTTGTGGCTGATCAAATAACAGATACAGCACGATAAGGATATGAGGTTATACTTACAATTCAGGGAGGCATAAATTGGGGATTATCATAGCAATATTATTGTTCAGCTTTATCGTGATCTTTCACGAGATGGGACATTTTCTGATTGCAAAAGCAAATGGTATAGAGGTGGAAGAGTTTGCACTAGGCATGGGACCACTTTTGTTCTCAAAAGAATATAAAGGAACGAGATACTGCCTGAGACTGCTGCCGATCGGCGGTGCCTGTATGATGGGTGAGGATGACGAGGCAACCGGTTCGGAAGGCAATTTCCACAGCAAATCTGTGTGGGCGAGAATCGCAGTGATTGCGGGAGGTCCGGTGTTTAATTTTATTCTGGCATTTATCTTGTCAGTGATTCTGATCGCTATGGTAGGTTATGACCAGCCGGTAGCAGAACAGGTGGAGAATGGCTATCCGGCTGCGGAAGCAGGAATCCAGCCTGGAGACAGGATTGTCAGGATCGGGAATAAGAAGATCAATATCTTTCGCGAGATTTCGACCTATAATCAGTTCCATCAGGGGGAGACGGTTGACGTTACCTATGAGCACAATGGAGAGAAGTATACGGTTACATTGACGCCAAAATATGATGAAGAGAATCAGTATTACCGTCTGGGAATTTCGAGAGGAGCGAATGAAAAAGCAGGATTTTTCAAGTCGCTTCAGTATGGTATGTATGAGGTGAAATACTGGATCTGTACTACAGTATCCAGTCTGAAGATGTTAATTATGAGACAGGTGGGCATAGATCAGATGTCAGGCCCTGTCGGAATCGTCGGTGTGGTGGATGAAACGTATCAGGCATCGTCTCAGTATGGCGTGTTGACTGTGATCGCCAGTATGCTGAACATTGCAATTTTGCTGTCGGCGAACTTGGGTGTAATGAATCTGCTTCCGATTCCGGCACTGGATGGAGGCCGCCTGGTATTTCTATTTGTAGAGGCAATCCGCAGAAAGAAGATACCGCCTGAGAAAGAAGGCTATGTGCATCTGATAGGATTCGCACTGTTGATGGCACTTATGGTAGTTGTAATGTTTAACGATATTCGAAAATTAATCATGTGATAAGGTGGATGTATCTGTGGCATGTCTGAAGAACATGCTGTGGATACATCTTTTTTGTATCGTGATGAGTCGAAGTCCTAGCTAAAGTGATATAGGCGAATATGGGAATTAAATTTGCAGATTGAGCTTAAACTTGTGTGCGCAAAATATTTAAAAACTGAAAATGTTAATAAAACTTTAGAAAGTGTCTACCAAAAAACTGATAATAGCTACTAAAAAAATAACAAAGTGCTATACTATACTCATATGATTTAAGTTCTGTAATAAATAATAAAAAAGGAGACAAAAGACATGGAGAACAAAGACATCGAAACATTATTGGCAAAAGAGGCAATTCGCGATCAGATCTATACATATTGCCGTGCTCTGGATCGAATCGACAATGAATTGGGTTACAGTGTGTTTGCTGAAGACAGTAAGGTGAACTATGGACCAACATTCCCGAAGGGAACCGGAAGACAGTTTATTGATAACATGCTGAACCAGCATCGCCACATGATATCTACCCATCATATGATGACGAATATTTTGATTAAGGTAGATGGCAATAAGGCAGCAAGTGAGACTTATATGTACGCTGCCTGCAAATTCCCGAAGAAGCAGAAAAATGGTAAGAAATCTACATTTACCGTAGAAGCAAGATGTCGTGATATTGATAAATGGGAATGCAGAGATGGTAAATGGTTGATTGTAGAAAGAGTAGTTGCCGGAGATAATACGATGATTGTTGTTCCTGGCCAGGATCTGGAGAATTACAATACAGAACGTAATAATAAGAAAGATCCATCTTACAAATTCTTTGCAGATTTTGAGTAATATATATAGTAAAAGAACGTATGATTTAACAGGGCTCCGGGCAAATATTCCCAGAGCCTTTTGCTTTTTAGGATAATTCTGCGATCCGCGATACGCCGACATAGATTTCTGAAATTTTATACCAGGTGGAGTAATCGGTCACACCGGTTTGCGGAAGCCCAAATATGGACTGGAATACGCGAACGGCTTCGGCTGTAGCAGGACCATAGATGCCGTCTGCGTTGATTTTTGGAATTGCCGGATAAGCACCGGCGATCACATTTAACTGCTCCTGCATCTGGCGGACTTTATTGCCGGAAGAACCGATTTCAAGGTCATAGCCGGGCCATGAGGATGGAATGCCGGAAATGGCTTCAGCAGTGTTGATGTACATGTTATCGCCGTAATAGTAGCGCAGGATTTCAATCGGTGTGTAGCCTTGATCGCCAAGGGACTTGGAACCCCACTGCGTCATCCAGCCGTTGCTGGTGCACTGTACCTGTCGGCCGTCGCAGTACTGGGTGAGGATTGGCTGGCGGACATTCGGACGGGACAGATAGTCGGCAAATAGTTCGTCTACAATGACAGAGATGGTGTCGAAGATGTTGCGCTCCGGGATCCATTTGTGGTCGAAGGCTGTAGAAGATGTGATTGTAAAGTCATATCCCTGATTGCGATAGAATTCCGTGTACACGCGGTTCAGTGTAAAGGACATGATCGCAAGCACATTTGCACGGATGGTATTCTCCGGCCAAGTGGCGTAAATCTCGCTGGAGGCTACATTTTTAATATAGTCTTTGTAGCGGACATAGTAATTCTTTGCGGTACTGTCCCTTGGACTGCCGTCGTGAACGACAATGTATTCCGGAACAACCACACGGCTGAGTACGATTTCGCCACTTTCAGGAATGGGCTTGATCTCAGCTTCTGGGATTTTTGCAGGATAATTGCCGTAAAGGGTATGTGCCGGAATAACGAAGATCTCTTCCTGAGAGGCGTCTTCAGAGGCAGGTGCGGTGACAGGATTCAGAGCGATATTCTGCAGGGCAGTTACGTCTGCCAGAATCTCTGCACCGGCAATGGTGACTGGCTCATAGCCTTCTGCGGTAACTTGAAATGTATATTCGGAATAGGGCTGTACTTCATTTTCGGGATTCGTACTATATTCGACAGGCGGAGCCGGGAGATCGATGGTTTCGGTCTGTCCGGACGAGTTGGTCGTGAGTTGTTCCAGCGTGCTTTCTGGAACTCCGGTATAGGAGATGCTTATAGATGCGTCTGCGATAGGATAAGCGGTGATAGAAGAGGTAAGGCTGATCTGCAGACGACCGATATCTGGGTGGTCAGGAGAACTGATAACTTGAGCCATGATAATTGTATAACCTCGCAAATTCTGTTACAATAATATATGTGTATAAGAAGCGTATGTGAATAATGAAAAAAGCTATCGTTTCATGCATGCATTTGATTATGCACAATCTAAGGGTTGAAAAATGTTAAAACTTGTTGTATAATTACGACAATTTGGACATTTATAGTTTACAAGACAAAATTGGAAGGGGACAGGTGGACATATGAAAGCATTTCTTATCTTGGAAGATGGGACAGTTTTTACCGGAACCAGCATAGGTTCGACAAAGGATGTAATCAGCGAGATTGTTTTCAATACTTCGATGACGGGGTATCTGGAGGTGCTGACAGATCCTTCTTATGCAGGACAGGCCGTGGTAATGACATACCCATTGATCGGCAATTACGGCATTACACCAGACATGGAGTCAAAAAAGGCATGGCCGGATGGTTATATTGTAAGGGAGCTGTCAAGAATACCTAGTAACTTCCGCTCGGAAGGCACGATTCAGGATTTCCTGAAGGAGCAGGATATTCCGGGTATTGCAGGAATTGATACAAGAGCATTGACAAAGATACTCCGTGAAAAAGGAACTATGAACGGTATGATCACTACGAATGAGAATTATAACGTAGATGAGATTGTTCCGAAGCTGAAAGAGTATAGAGTGGGAGATGTAGTTACTGTGACTACATGCTTAGAAAAAGAAGTTCTTCCTGGCGATGGACCGAAGGTTGCGTTGATGGACTTTGGTGCTAAGAATAATATTGCCAGATCTTTAAATAGCAGAGGCTGTGAAGTGACAATTTATCCGGCACATACATCTGCGGAAGAGATTATCGAAAGTCATCCGGACGGCATCATGTTATCCAATGGCCCTGGGGATCCGGAGACCAACGTATCAATTATCAAAGAGATCAAGAAATTGTCCGAAACAGACATTCCAATATTTGCTATTTGTCTGGGACATCAGCTGATGGCCCTTGCTCATGGCGCTAAAACATACAAGTTAAAATATGGTCACAGAGGAGGCAATCATCCGGTAAAAGACCTGAGTAATAACCGTGTATACATTTCTTCACAGAACCATGGATATGCGGTAGATGCATCAACTGTAGATGCGGATGTGGCGAAAGAAGCATTTGTAAATGTTAACGATGGAACCAATGAAGGACTTGCATACATTGGTAAGAATATTTTTACTGTACAGTTCCATCCGGAGGCTTGCCCTGGACCACAGGATTCCGGATATCTGTTTGACCGCTTTATTGACATGATGAACAACAGGGAGGAGAAGTAAGATGCCTAGGATAAAAGATATTAAAAAAGTACTTGTAATCGGATCGGGACCAATTGTAATCGGTCAGGCAGCAGAATTTGATTATGCAGGAACACAGGCATGTCGTTCTCTGAAAGAAGAGGGAGTAGAGGTTGTCTTACTGAACTCTAACCCTGCAACTATTATGACTGATAAGGACATTGCAGACCGTGTATATATCGAGCCGCTGACCGTAGAAGTAGTAGAGCAGCTGATAAAGAAAGAGAAGCCGGACAGCGTACTTCCTACACTGGGCGGACAGGCTGCGCTTAACCTTGCTATGGAGCTTGAGGAAGCTGGTTTCTTAAAAGAGAATAACGTACGTCTGATCGGTACTACATCTGAGACGATCAAGAAAGCCGAAGACCGTCTGGAATTTAAGAAGACCATGGAGAAGATCGGTGAGCCATGTGCAGCTTCACTGGTCGTTGAAAATGTGGAAGACGGTGTCCAGTTTGCTGAGAGCATCGGATATCCGGTTGTGTTAAGACCTGCTTATACACTGGGCGGAAGCGGCGGCGGTATCGCTCACGACAGAGTACAGTTGGTGGAAATTCTGGAAAACGGACTTCGCCTGTCTCGTGTTGGTCAGGTACTGGTAGAGCGATGCATCGCAGGATGGAAAGAGATCGAGTACGAGGTAATGCGTGACAGCAATGGTAACTGCATTACTGTATGTAATATGGAAAATATTGATCCGGTTGGTGTACATACCGGAGATAGTATCGTAGTAGCACCTTCTCAGACACTGGGCGATAAAGAGTATCAGATGTTGCGTACATCTGCACTGAATATCATCAGTGAACTGAATATTACCGGTGGATGTAATGTGCAGTATGCGCTGCATCCGGATACATTCGAATACTGTGTAATCGAGGTTAACCCTCGTGTGAGCCGTTCTTCTGCGCTGGCATCTAAGGCAACAGGATATCCGATTGCTAAGGTTGCTGCTAAAATTGCACTTGGTTACACACTTGATGAGATCAAGAACGCAGTTACTAAGAAGACTTATGCAAGTTTTGAGCCGATGCTGGACTACTGTGTAGTTAAGATCCCGCGTCTGCCATTTGATAAATTTATCAGTGCAAAGAGAACACTGACAACTCAGATGAAAGCTACCGGAGAGGTTATGAGTATCTGTGATAACTTTGAAGGAGCGCTGATGAAAGCTATCCGTTCTCTGGAGCAGCATGTGGACAGTCTGATGTCTTATGATTATTCTTATCTGACAGGAGAGGAACTTCTGGAAGTATTGAAGGTTGTAGATGACAGACGTATCTGGAAGATCGCAGAAGCAATTCGTCAGGGGATCAGCTATGATGAGATTCACAGAGTGACCAAGATTGATAAATGGTTTATCGACAAGATTGCACATCTGGTAGAGATAGAGCTTCAGATGAAGCGCAGCGCACTGGATGAGGATCTGCTTCGTGAAGCGAAACGTATGGAGTTCCCAGATAATGTGATTGCTGAGATTACAGGACACACTGAGCGTGAGATTCATGACATGCGCCATCAGTATGGCATTACTGCAGCATATAAGATGGTAGATACCTGTGCGGCAGAGTTCGCAGCAGAGACTCCATATTACTATTCTGTATATGGCAGTGAAAATGAAGTGACAGAGACGAATGACCGTAAGAAGGTTCTGGTACTTGGTTCTGGTCCGATCCGTATCGGTCAGGGTATTGAATTTGACTTCTGTTCTGTACACTGTACCTGGGCATTTGCAAAAGAAGGCTATGAAACAATTATCGTAAATAATAACCCGGAGACGGTAAGTACAGACTTTGATATTGCAGACAAGCTGTATTTTGAGCCTTTGACACCGGAAGATGTAGAAAGCATTGTAGATCTTGAAAAACCGGACGGAGCAGTAGTACAGTTTGGCGGACAGACAGCGATCAAGCTGACAGAGTCTCTGATGAAGATGGGCGTGCCGATCCTTGGTACATCTGCTGAGAACGTAGATGCAGCAGAGGATAGAGAGCTCTTCGATGAGATCCTTGAGAAGTGTGAAATTCCAAGACCGACCGGCGGTACTGTATTTACAGCGGAGGAAGCAAAAGAAGTTGCGAACCGTCTGGGATACCCGGTTCTGGTAAGACCGTCTTACGTACTTGGCGGACAGGGTATGCAGATTGCAATTGATGATCACGATGTGGATGAATTTATTGGTATTATTAACCGTATCGCACAGGATCATCCAATCCTGGTAGATAAATATCTGCAGGGCAAGGAAATTGAGGTCGATGCCGTATGCGATGGCGAAGATATCCTGATTCCTGGTATCATGGAACATATAGAGAGAGCAGGTATCCATTCCGGAGACAGTATTTCTGTATATCCTGCAAAGAGTATTACAGAGAAGACAAAGAAGACGATTGAAGAGTACACAAAGAGACTCGCACAGTCTCTGCACGTAATCGGTCTGATTAACATCCAGTTCATTGTATGTGGAGAAGATGTGTATGTAATTGAGGTGAACCCGAGATCCAGCCGTACCGTACCGTATATCAGTAAAGTTACCGGTATTCCGATTGTTCCGCTTGCATCAAAAGTTATTATGGGACATAAGATCAAAGATCTTGGATATACACCGGGATTGCAGCCGGAAGCAGATTACTTTGCAGTGAAGATGCCTGTATTCTCCTTTGAGAAGATCCGTGATGCAGATATCAGCCTTGGACCAGAGATGAAGTCTACCGGAGAGTGTCTGGGTATTGCAAAGACATTTGATGAGGCATTGTACAAGGCATTCCTTGGTGCAGGAATCAAGCTTCCGAAGTTTAAGAATATGATCATGACAGTAAAGGATGAAGATAAAGAAGAGGCTGTTGAGATCGGACGCAGATTTGCTGAGATCGGATATAAAATCTTTGCTACGGCAGGAACAGCAGAGACTCTGAAGAATGCCGGAGTAAAGGCAATCGCTGTCAATAAGATCGAACAGGAATCTCCGAACCTGATGGATCTGATCCTTGGACACAAGATCGATCTGGTTATCGATACACCGCCACAGGGAGTAGAGCACTCTAAGGATGGTTTTGTGATTCGCAGAAGCGCAATTGAGACAGGAGTCAATGTACTGACTGCGATTGATACAGCCAAGGCGTTGATCACCAGTCTGGAGAACACAGATATTAAGAAACTGACATTGATTGATATTGCAAAATTATAGCAAGCCAGTCAATCCCTACCAGTTCTGGAATGCATCTGTAATTGAATTGAATAAGTAAAGATGTTATGATGCCCTCGTTATCACATGTAACAATTTTGTAATAAATGTAATAAACTCGAAAAAAATGAGTATACTTTATTAACAAAATAAAATATGTAACAGGAGGGCATCATTTTATTATGTTTAAATTAAATAATTGCAGATGGCGTATGGTGTTAGCAGCGATCGTGGCACTAAGTATAGGATTTAGCAGTCAGGCGGCAGAGATTGATCAAATAGGTACACCGGAGAGCAAAGCAATTCTAACTGTCGGACAGGTTGTCAAAAGTGCGTCTGGAATAGAGTGTATTAAGAAAAATAAAATGCAGACCGGGTTACAGACAAAGCTTACATCAAAGATAGAAGATACACTAAAAGAAGAGGAAGAGAGAGCTGAGAAACTTCTGGCTTCCATTATTTTCTGTGAAGCCGGTAACCAGTCTTTTACCGGACAGGTGGCAGTGGGGGCTGTGGTATTGAATCGTATGGCGAATGAAGCATATCCAGATACCATGGAGGAAGTGATTTATCAGCCGGGACAGTTCTGTCCGGCAGGAAGCGGATGGCTGGACAGAGTGCGTAGTACGGATGGATATACGGAATCGGCTATGCAGGCGGCAGAAGCAGCACTCGCTGGGGAGAATCCGATCGGTGACTGCCTGTATTTTGACCAAGGAGGATATGGCTATCAGATTGGTGCACATTATTTTCATTAAGGTTATGCAGAGAGGCTGATGGCATATGATTTTCGGAATAGTCTGACAGACAGGCTTCTAAGTTGAATTACAGAATGGATTCGTGTATAATCAAAAGTACACGAGAGGAGGAAGAGCACAATGGAGAAGATGCTTAAAACAACAGCTAAGGACAGAGTAACAAAGACAGCAGAGCATGTAAATGGCGGTGCGGGATTTATTATGAAAGAAGAGTTGATTACGCCTGAACAGCGTGGTGAACATTGCGGTTTGCTGAACCGGATCGCTTTGAAGCCAAACTGTGAGATCGGTCATCACGAGCATCACGGTGAAGCTGAGATGTATTACATTCTTGAGGGAACCGGAATGTACGAAGAAGATGGTGAAGCGGTGGCAGTGGAAGCAGGTGATGTGACTTACTGTGAGGACGGACATGGCCATGGTCTGAAGAACAATGGTAAGGAAGAACTCGTCATGGTGGCTGTGATCCTGAAAAAATAGTCCTATCTATATAGAATAAGCTGAAAATATCCTATACAGTCTCTGGCTCAATCAGGAATTGTATAGGATATTATTGTGAAGGGGAAAATGAATGAGACAAGAGAAAAAGAAAAATCTCAGGTGGAATACGATGAAAATACTGGCAGTTGGGTTCCTGGGGGTAATTCTTATTGGTGCTGTGCTTTTGTGGCTTCCAATCTGTAACGAGAAGCCGATCAGCTTCTTAGATGCGTTGTTTACATCTACGACATCTGTTTGTGTGACAGGGCTTATCACAATTGTCCCGAAGTATCAGTTTACGATTGTTGGAAAAGTGGTGCTTCTTTTACTGATTCAGATTGGTGGATTGGGAATTGTAGCATGTGTAGCTGCATTTTTTATGATTATGCGTCGCAAGATCACTCTGAAAGAACGTATTGTGATTCAGGAGACTTACAACATGGATTCGCTTGGCGGACTGGTGGGGATGGTCAGGAGGATACTTCTTGGAACACTGGTTGTCGAGGGCGCAGGAGCGGTATTGTATGCAATTCAGTTTGTGCCGGACTTTGGACTGCTAAAAGGAATCTGGTATGGTGTGTTTCATTCTGTTTCAGCATTCTGTAATGCCGGAATTGATATTCTTGGAGAAGATAGTCTTGCAAAATATGTGACGAATCCATTGATTAATATTACTACTATGCTTCTGATTACGCTTGGAGGAATTGGCTTTACCGTATGGTATGATGTGGTTGACAATTGTAAGAGAATCCGGCGACATGAAGTACCGCGGAAATGGTGGTTTACAAGACTGAGACTTCATACAAAGATAGTATTGGTCACCTCACTGGTGCTTTTCTTATTGGGAACGATCCTGACATTTATATTGGAATATAATAATCCGGATACGATTGGCAGCTTAAGTATCAGACAGAAGTTTATGGCTTCTGCATTTCAGTCGGTAACGACAAGAACTGCAGGCTTCTTTACGTTTTCGCAGGTGGGAATGCATGAAGAAACAGGATTTCTCAGTACGATCCTGATGTTTATCGGGGCTTCTCCGGGCGGAACCGCAGGTGGATTAAAAACAACGACATTTGCCATGCTTTTTTTAGCATTTCTTACGATGCTGCGAGGTGGTCATGATATTGAATGCTTTGGAAGAAAGATTGACGAGGACAATTTTCGAGTGGGATTTGTAGCGATCATGCTGGCACTTGGAGTATATATTATTGGAACTACGGCGATTGCAGTGATTGAGCCTGATAATATAGGGTTTCAACGGATTATGTATGAGACGGCATCCGCATTTGCGACAGTTGGACTGACAGCAGATCTTACGACGAAATTACATACGGGCAGTAAGATTGTTCTGATGATCCTGATGTACATTGGAAGAGTTGGTCCTATGACAATTGCGCTTTTATTTGCGGGAAAAGTAAATCTGAAGGAAAAGTTGAGAACGCTGCCGTCAGAGAGGATAATGATCGGATAATACGTGGAGGATAATGATGAACAAACAATTTGCAGTATTTGGAGTAGGAAAGTTTGGCGAAAGTGTGGCTGTTGAATTGCAGAGACTTGGCTGTGAAGTAATAGCAGTGGATAAGGATATGGAGCGGGTAGAGCACATTGCGGATTCTGTATCTTATGCTATGCAGGCAGATTTTGGTGATCCGGATTTTATCCATTCACTCGGAACCCGTAATCTGGACGGTGTGGTCATTGCGGAATCGGTTAATCTGGAAGCAAGTATTATGGCAACTGTTATCTGTAAGGAAATCGGTGTTCCGTATGTTGTAGTCAAGACAAAGAACGAAAGGCATGCAGAGATACTTAAGAAGATTGGAGCAGATGCTGTGATTTCCCCGGAAAAGGAAATAGGCATCAAGCTTGCAAGAAATCTAATGAAGGCAAGCTTTGCAGACTGGATTGCACTGTCGCCAGATTACAGTATTGCGGAATCAGAAGTTCCGAAAGCATGGATCGGCAAGAGCCTGAAAGAGTTGGATATACGTAAAAAATATGGAGTGATTGTGGTTGGAATTAAGTGGAATAGTCAGGTGGAGGTGAATCCTGATCCGGATGAAAAACTGAAGAAAGATATGATCCTGATATTAGTGGGAGCTAATCATGATCTTCGTAAGATTGGATAAAATAGCAGCCGTTTCGAGAAGTAAATGCGAAACGGCTGCTATTGACACTTTATAATCGCTATGCCAGTGATTCAGCAAGACAGTGAAGCAGTCTTGTGTTATCTTCCGGAAGCATGATGCAGAAACGGATGTATTCACCCGGCAGTCCTTCAAATGATGAACAGTCGCGGATCATCATGCCCTGGCGGATTGCCCGGTCAAAGATATCAAAAGATGTCAGGTCATCCCGGAGTATCTTAACCAGAATGAAATTGGCGTATGCCGGATATGTCTTGGCATAACGGAAAGAATTCAGTTCATTGAGGATACGTTCCCGCTCAGAAAGGATCAGAGAACGCGTTTTCTGAATAAAATCTTTATCCTGCAACATGCGCACGCCTGCATAAGCGCCCAGACTGTTCAGACTCCATGGGTTCTGGTGTTCTTTCAGTGTATCCAGGAAAGCCTGGTTACTTGTGACACCGTAGCCCAGACGGAGTCCCGGAGCTGCATAGAACTTAGATGCACCGCGCAGGATCATCAGATTATCATAAGTAGCTGCTAACGGCATGGCGGTAATTTCGGACACATCTGGAGCAAATTCTACATAGGTCTCATCGATCATTACGAAAATATCTCTTGAATTACAGAGCTCAAGAAGAGAGCGAAGCTCGTCTTTTTTCATGGCTGAGGAAGTAGGATTATTAGGATTACACAGAATCACAAAATCTACGTCATCAGCCAGAGCTTTGGCAAAATCATCAATATCCAGATGAAAGTCATGTTCTTCAGAAAGATTGTATTCGGAAATGTGTCCACCTGTGAGTGAAAGCTCCCGTTCATATTCAGAATAGGTTGGTCCGATGACCATAGCATGTCTGGCATTTCGTTCACTGATCAGCAGAGAGATCAGTTCGGTGGAACCATTGCCGGTTACAACGTGTTCCATCTTGACACCACAGTAATCCGCAATCGCAGAACGGAGTTCTTTGTAATCGCGATCCGGATAACTGGTGATCACATCTAGATGTTCAGCCAGGTCTTTCTTTAATGTAGCAGAAAGTCCTAATGGGTTCACATTAGCACCAAATTTGATAATACTTTCTGCAGGAATCTTATAATATTGTTCGATTTGTTCGATATCACTTCCGTGAAAAGCAGGACGATCCTGTTGAATATTCTTCTCAGACATAATAATCTCCTATATTTTGTGGTTGGTATTGCCTTTAAACATGAAACAATGCTATACTTCATTATAGTATGTTTAAAGAAAAAAGCAATGCAAGAAGAGGTGGATGGCTTGAAAAATAAAATTAAAAAGTTTTCAAAAGGAGATTTTCAACTGGCGCAGCCGCAGGTTGTCTTTCCGGATACAAGCCTGATTCTCACCATTGGTGAAGGGGAAGTTTATAAGGGATATTTCATGATCAAGAATCGAGGGGAAGGCTCTATCAGAGGGCTGGTATACTCGTCTTCTTTTCGTATGCGTTGTCTGGAACAGGGATTTGAAGGGAATCCGGTAAGAGTAGAATTTGAATATGATGGCAGAGGACTGCTGCCGGGACATGTGGAGCAGGGAACATTTACCATTGTGTGTACCGGAGGAGAATATACGATTCCGTTTACAGCATTGATAGAGAAACCTTATGTAATGACGAATTACGGTAAGGTGCAGAATACGGATGATTTCCGAAGACTGGCGGTTAAGGATTATACAGAAGCATTGAAGTTATTCCGTTCCCGTGAATTTTATGAAGTGTTAAAATACGAGGATAAGCGTATCTTTTATTTATATGATAATATGCGCAAATGGTCTCTGGATGAAGCTGCTATGGAAGAGTTTCTGGTAGGTATTAAACAGAAAGAATGTATTTTCCTGACACTTCCGGGGGAAGGTATGCTGTTTCAGGACGTGAAGGAGATTACCAAGCAGACGCTGACAGTGATCAAGAATACCTGGGGATATATGCCGGTTCAGATTCAGACAGAGGGCGAATTCTTAAGCGTCAGCCGCAACCGTTTTACGACAGACGATTTTGTGGGCAATGTATACCAGGTAGATTTTCTTGTGAAGCCGGACGGCCTGCATGCAGGACGTAACTTTGGTAAGATCCATCTGATCACTCCGTATGAGATTCTGAGTTATGATGTGGAGGTTATGCAGAATGGCTCCTATGATGAGAATCATCGAGAGATCGAATTTTTGATGGCACAAGTAGTAAAGGAACATGTTTCCTGTGTGGCAGGCCGCATGACGTTGGATAAATGGACAGAGAGTGCTGTGGATAAGGTGAAGAAGATGCGTCAGATCGATCCGCTGGATGAGTATCTTCAGTTATTTCAGGCACATGTATATATTCATGGCAATCAGATCGAAGATGCCAAGTGGATTCTGGAGAATTATAATTATAACCGGTTTGCGATCGGTAAGAATCCGAAGGTGAATGCTTACTATCTGTATCTGACGGCATTGGTGCGTGGACATGGAAGTCATATGGATCGTGTGATAGATGAGGTTGGTAAGATTTATCTCAGACAGCAGGATTCGACCATGCTTCTGTTGATGCTTCTGGATATTGATCCACAGTATCGGGACAAGGGCAGACGTCTGGCGGCACTGGAACAGCATTATCAGAATTATCGGACCAATGGAGTCTTATTTCTGTTAGAAGCATTTCAGTGTTATGAAGAGAAGAGCCTGCTTTTGAAGAAGCTTGGACAGTTCGAGATGATGGTATTGAATTTTGCATCAAAATATCGCCTGATTTCCAGAGAAATGGCCATGTATGTGGCTAATCTTGCCAGCCAGCAGAAAAATTACAGTGAATTTCTGTTTCATATTCTGGAACGGTTATATAAGCTTTATGCAGAACCGATGATTCTGAATGCAATCTGTACGCTGCTCATCAAGGGCAATAAGCTGGATAACCGTTATTTTGTATGGTATCAGAGAGCGGTTAATGAAGGATTTAAGATTGCACAGCTTTATGAGTATTATATGTCTACGATTGAAGAAGATGATGTGAGAGAAGCATTGCCGAAGTCTATCTTTCTGTATTTTATGCATGGTAACACACTGAATTATAAAAAAGCAGCACTGCTTTATGCGAATCTGATCACTTATGAAGAGAATGCCAGTGATCTGTATATCAGCTACCGGGAGCAGATGGTGGCGTTTGCATGGGAACAGCTTATGAAGCGTCATATTACGGAATCGCTGAAGGTGATTTATAAGAAGTTCTGTACAGAGGAAGAAATGACCGGAGAACGTCTGGAAGCTATGCGTGATATCTGCCATGCATATCTGGTGAAGACTAAGGTGCATAATCTGAAATGTGCCCTGGTCATTGAAAAGGATGGTACAGTAAAGCAGAGAATTCCGTACAGACCGGATGGTATGATCGTTTATCTGTACGATAAGGAAGCAAGGATTATCTGGCAGACCATGGATGGAGGATATCATACGGATTCCATTGCATTTGAGACGAAGCGTCTGTTCTATGAACCACGTTATCTGGAAATGTGCAAGAAATACATGTCCAGAATTTCCAACTGGGGTGCAGAGAATAATAAACTGGAAGTGAATTTTGAAAATATCCGGAAGAATGGTATCAGGGCTTTTGATGAAAAAGAGGTATTTCGCCTGTGTAGTAAGACGATCCGTGAAGAGGATTATGATGAAGACGAATTTATGCTGTATCTGAGCTATGAGCTTTTTAAGAGACAGCAGTATGATAAAATGACACTGACTTATCTTGCTGATTATTACTGTGGTTCTACACGGAATATGAAAGTGTTGTGGAAAGTGGCGAAAGATTACGGAATTGCTGTGACCAAGCTTGGTGAGCGTATTATTACGCAGATGCTGTTCTCGGAAGATATGTTTGCAGAAGAAGATATATTTATTGATTATTATCTGAATGGCAATCCGTATTTCCGCCTGAAACAGGCATATCTTGCTTATGTGAGCAGGGAATATGTAGTGTATGGAAGAAGCGTAGGTGCCTCCATCTTTGATATCATTATGAATGAAGAGAAAAATGATGAGGATCTGGCAGATATCTGTAAAGTGGCTCTGCTGAAACGTTTTGCCGGAAAAGAGTACGGCGAGGAAGAGGGAGAGATCCTACATCGTTTTCTGCGGGAAATGTGTGAGCGTCAGCTGGTATTTCCATTCTATATGGAATACGAGGAGTCGTGGCTCAGAGAGGCACAGATTTACGATAAAACTATGGTGAGTTTCCAGGCATCCCATGGAGGCAGAGTGCGTATTACGTATAAGATGCGCCGCGGTGATGTGGAAGATCTTGGCTATCAGACAGAGAGTCTGATGCCGGTATATGAGAATATCTACGTGAAAAGCTTCGTGTTATTCCAGGATGAACAGGTTCGCTATTCATTCTGTGAGACAAGTGGCAAGAAGTCCTATACGGATCCGGAAGAGGTGCTGAAACAGGAACGGAAGGTGCCAGAGATTGGTAAATATGGCAAGTTGAATGCTATGGCGGGTATGGCGCCTGCAAGAAAGAAACAGGCAATGATCGAGTATGAACAGGAAGCATATCTGGCTGAACGGATCTTCGGCAAGACAGGCAGCAGGAGGTAACAGGTGAGAGCAGATAAAATACTTGGAATAGAACTGAATGAGAAATTTTGCCAGATCAGTTATTACGAACCGGAAAAGCATGAGCCGGAGACACTGGAAGTGTCAGTGGATAATTTTCAGATTCCGATGATCCTTGGTGAATTACAGGATGAATGGGTATATGGAAAGGATGCTGTACAGCTTGCATCGGTGGAAGAAAAATGCACGGTATCTGATCTTTATACCAAAGCAGTCAAACAGGAAAAAGTTAAGATAGGCGGACAGGTTAAGGATGGAGTATGGCTTCTGGCCAAGTATCTCCAGCTTGCTCTGGAACAGTTTGAAAATATAGAGCGGATTACATTCTCCGTTCCGAAGACAGATATTGACATCAGTAAGATGTTGAAAGGTATGGGAAGATTTCTGGGGATTCCAAAGGAGAATATAGCAGTTCAGGACTTTAAAGAGAGCTTCTGCCATTATATGTTTTATCAGCCTAAGGAACTCTGGCAGTATGAGGCCGCATTGTTTTACTGTGACCGCAATGAGATCCGTGCTTATATGCTGCGGAAGTTAAAGACGGTCAGCGGCAGAGGCGCAGATATGTTTGTAACCGTAGATCAGGTGGCAAATGCACAAATGAAAGAGCTGGCGGCGGTTTACCCGGTACTGAATGTGGATAAGGCAAAGGACGCCGATGAACGGTTCCGTGCATTTATCCAGAGTGTATTTGAGAAAAAAGTCGTGTCTTCTGTATTCCTGACAGGGGAAGGCTTTGAGAATAACTGGTATCCGTTATCCCTGAAGGTATTGTGTAACGGACGGCGTGCATTTATCGGTAATAATTTATATAGTAAAGGTGCCTGCTATCATGCGTGGCATCAGACCAGAGAAGAGGATGAAATCCCGGTTTATCTGGATGACAGCAAGATGATGGAACAGGTGTGTCTGCGTATGCGGGTACACGGTAAGGAGGGCTGGTATCCGATCGTGCAGTGGGGAAGCCACTGGTATGAATCCGACGGACAGTGGGAGGTACTTCTGGAAGATACTTCGGATATTGAGATTCATATTGAATCGTTGGCAACCGGAGAATTAGAGGCGGAGACTGTCTCGTTGGAAGGACTTAAAAGCAGGAGAGATTATGCGCTCCGGCTTCAGATCGAGACCATCTTTTTGGACGAACGTACCTGCAAGATCATTTTTAAGGATATCGGATTCGGAGAATTTTATCCGGCATCGGATTTTCAGGTAGAGAAGATCATACATTTAGGAGGAAGTCATGGGCAGTTTAATTCTTTGTCATAGAAAAAAAGCAAAGCATCCATATGAAATCACCAGAATTCATATGCATATCTATACCATAGAAGAACTCTGCTATTATTTCTGCAATAATCTGTATCTGATTGATTATACGATCATCAATAAAAAATTATGTGACTGGCTGGAAGAAGAACTGGAATTAGACGATCTGGCTGCAGAACTCAGGGTATTGTTAGATCAGAACTGCACAACGGAACAGTTCCTGCTGACGGTGCTGAGTCATGCTGCGATTTATTCTGCAGCGGAGATCACCAAGATTCACAATGTACTGGAACATTTGAAGAATCAGAACGAAGTAGAACGCGAGAAGTACAAAGCAGACAATCTGTTGAATTCCGGTGAGACCGCATCTGCGATTCTTGTGTATCAGTCTATTGTGAACAAGGACTGGGATGAGTCCATTGGTAAAGAGTTCTACAGTAAGGTATACAGCTGCCTTGGTGCGGCATATGGCAAGATGTTTCTGTATGAAGAAGCGGCGCATATGTATGAGAGAGCTTATGAGGTGAATCCGGATGCTTCTATTTTAAAGCCGTATCTTTATTGCTGTTACAAATATCTGCCGGAGGATGCTTATGGGAAAATGCTGTCCAAAGAGCAGACATATCTGAATCTGAACAGTGAATTGAAAGAAGATATGAAAGAAGCCTTGCAGCAGGCAGATCTGGATATTGAAGCGCAGGTTTTGGAAAAGTGGAAGCGTGAGTATCGGAGAACTGATAATTGATAATTGATTTTCCGAATACGCTATATTATAATCATGTATGTCATTGAGTGTTGAACTATGAATATTAATATGACATAAGGAGACGAACATTCATGAATAAATTTGAGAAGATTACAACAGGTCTTGGAGAAGAGTGCGGTGTATTTGGAGCCTATGATATGAGTGGAGGCGATGTTGCCCCCACAATATATTATGGGCTTTTTGCGTTGCAGCACAGAGGACAGGAGAGCTGTGGTATCGCGGTAACGGATACAAACGGAGAACGGAAGGTACACTTCAAGAAGGGATTGGGGCTTGTGAATGAAGTGTTCGACAGCGAATCTCTGCATGCGTTAAATGGCAATCTGGGGGTTGGCCATGTGCGGTATTCAACAGCAGGAGCATCAAAGGCAGAAAATGCGATGCCTCTGGTTATCAATTATGTGAAAGGTGTACTGGCGATTGCACATAATGGTAATCTGACCAATGCGATTGAACTGCGTCATGAACTGGAGCGCACAGGAGCGATCTTTCAGACGACCATTGATTCAGAAGTAATCGCATACCATATTGCCAGAGAACGTCTGAAAGCAGGAACTGCGGAAGCAGCAGTCCGCAATGCGATGGGAAAGATCAAAGGTGCCTATGCACTGGTGGTTACATCGCCACGTAAAATGATCGGTGCCAGAGATCCGTTTGGATTGAAACCGCTCTGCATCGGTAAAAGAGACGATACATATTTTCTTGCATCCGAGAGCTGTGCGATCGCTGCTGTTGGCGGCGAATTTGTGCGGGATGTAGAACCTGGTGAGATTGTTACATTTACGAAGAATGGTATCCAATCTGATATGAGTATGGCAATCGATCCGGCTAAGCATGCCAGATGTATATTTGAATATATTTATTTTGCAAGAACAGACAGTACCATTGATCAGGTGAATGTTTATCATTCACGGATCATTGCCGGCAAGGCACTGGCACAGTCCTATCCGGTAGAGGCTGATCTGGTAGTAGGCGTTCCGGACTCCGGTCTGGTGGCGGCCAAGGGATATTCGGAGGCTTCCGGTATTCCGTACGGCATGGCATTTCACAAGAACAGTTACGTAGGACGTACATTTATTAAGCCGACGCAGAATGAGCGTGAGTCCAGCGTAAAGATCAAGCTGAATGTCATAGAGGAAGTCGTAAAGGATAAAAGAATCGTTATGGTAGACGATTCTATTGTGCGAGGTACGACCTGTGCCAATATTATCCGGATGTTAAAGAAAGCCGGAGCAAAGGAGGTACATGTAAGGATAAGCTCACCGCCGTTCCTTTATCCGTGTTATTTCGGAACTGATGTACCGTCCAATGAACAGTTAATAGCTCATTCTCATACAACCGAGCAGATCAGAGAGCTGATTGGCGCAGATTCGCTTGGTTATATGGAAGTAGATAAATTAAAAGAAATGGTGGGAGACCTGGGATATTGTGATGCCTGCTTCACCGGTAATTATCCGATGGAAGTACCGGATGAGGATATCTCACACGCATTTGATTAACGAGGAGGAAATATGATGAGTAACGACAGATACCGCAGCCCATTATCAGAGCGATATGCAAGCAAGGAGATGCAGTACATTTTTTCACCGGATATGAAGTTCCGTACCTGGAGAAGATTATGGATTGCATTGGCAGAGACCGAGAAAGAATTGGGTCTGGATATTACAGATGAGCAGATTGCAGAACTGAAGGAGCATGCAGAGGACATCAATTACGAAGTGGCAAAAGAGAGAGAAAAGAAGGTACGCCATGATGTAATGTCACATGTATATGCATATGGGCAGCAGTGCCCGAAGGCAAAGGGAATCATTCACCTGGGAGCAACTTCCTGTTATGTAGGGGATAATACCGATATTATCGTGATGCATGAAGCACTGCAGCTGGTGCGTACTAAGCTGGTGAATGTGATTGCAGAGCTGGCAGATTTTGCAGATAAGTATAAAGACCAGCCAACACTGGCGTTTACTCATTTCCAGCCGGCACAGCCGACAACAGTTGGTAAGAGAGCAACTCTCTGGATTCAGGAATTTTCTATGGATCTGGAAGATCTGGACTATGTACTGAGCACGTTGAAGCTGCTTGGCTCTAAGGGAACGACAGGTACACAGGCAAGCTTCCTGGAACTTTTTGATGGAGATCAGGAGACAATTGATAAGATTGATCCGATGATCGCTGAGAAGATGGGATTCAAACAGTGCTATCCGGTATCCGGCCAGACCTATTCCCGTAAGGTAGATACTCGTGTATTGAATGTGTTGGCAGGAATTGCTGCAAGCGCACATAAATTCTCTAATGATATCCGCCTTCTGCAGCATTTAAAGGAAGTAGAAGAGCCATTTGAAAAGAGCCAGATCGGTTCTTCCGCAATGGCATATAAGAGAAATCCAATGCGTAGCGAGAGAATTGCATCTCTGTCAAGATATGTGATGATTGATGCATTGAATCCGGCGATCACATCTGCTACACAGTGGTTTGAACGTACACTGGATGATTCTGCAAATAAGAGACTGAGCGTACCGGAAGGATTCCTTGCGATTGACGGTATTCTGGATCTGTGCCTGAATGTTGTAGACGGTCTGGTAGTATATCCAAAGGTTATCGAGAAGCGTCTGATGTCTGAGCTTCCATTCATGGCTACAGAGAATATAATGATGGATGCTGTTAAGGCCGGCGGAGACAGACAGGAGCTGCATGAACGTATCCGTGAGCTGTCTATGGAAGCAGGACGTAATGTCAAGGTAGAAGGAAAGGATAACAATCTTTTGGAACTGATCGCAGCAGATCCTGCATTCAATTTGACACTGGACGAGCTGAAGAAAACCATGGATCCGGCTAAATACACGGGACGTGCATCTGTTCAGGTAGATCAGTATCTGACCAAGGTGATTCGACCATTACTGGAAGAGAACAAAGGTATTCTTGGCGTAAAAGCAGAGATTAACGTATAAAAATAAAAAACAGGGACACAGTATGAATATGATATATGATGTAATGATTCTGGGGGCAGGTCCTGCCGGGTTGTCAGCAGCTTTGTATGCCGGCAGAAGCGGGCTGTCAGTACTGTTAATTGAAAAAGGAGCCGATGGCGGGCAGATTGCAGTCACGGATGAGATTGAGAATTATCCTGGACAGATGCCGGAAGGCGAGAGCGGCGCTTCATTGATCAAGCGGATGTCGGCGCAGGCAGAACGTTTTGGCTCAGTGCGGGTGAGAGATCAGATCCAGTCGGTTGATTTTAATGGCGAGGTGAAAAAGCTTCAGGGTGAAAAAGAGATTTATCAGGGACGATATGTGATCATAGCAGCCGGAGCCCATGCACGTCCAATCGGATGTGAAGGTGAGGACAAGTACCGGGGAAGCGGTATTTCATATTGTGCAACCTGCGATGCTAATTTTTTCCGAGATCTTGAAGTGTATGTGGCCGGAGGCGGAGATGCTGCGGTGGAAGAAGCAATTTACCTGACGCGATTTGCGAGAAAGGTGACGATCATCCACCGAAGAGATGAACTTCGTGCAGTGAAGGCTATACAGGAGAGAGCATTTTCCAATCCTAAGATAGATTTTCTGTGGAACAGTGTGGTAGAAGAGGTTCATGGAGCAGGAATCCTGCAGGGACTGACTGTTCGCAATGTTAAGACCGGAGAGAAGAAGCAGATTGAAGCTGATCCAAAAGACGGTATGATCGGTCTGTTCGGTTTTGTGGGAAATATTCCGAATTCAGCTCTCTTTCAGGGAATACTTGATATGGATGAGAATGGGTATATCCGTGCGGATGAAGAGATGCAGACAAGCGTGACTGGTGTATATGTGGCCGGTGATATTCGTGTAAAGAGTGTGCGGCAAGTGGTTACCGCTGCAGCGGATGGCGCGATTGCAGCTGTACACATATCTGGAAAATGTAATTAAATATTAGATAGTTATAATTTCATGAATGTTGATTATTTGGAGGTGTCATTTTGACACCTCCAAAACTGTTGTCTGGAAGCGGTAACCATAATATAATAAAAACATGGTAGAATATGATTTGACAAAAGACGACACTGTAAAAGAAAATATTTTGCAGAAGAAAAGCATCAGAGAGGGAGCCACGGTACTGTTAACTGTAGCACTTCTGATGGGATCTGCAGAAAAGATTCATACGTTCAGTATGATGGAACATGGTGAATACAGAACCGCAAAAGCGTGGACTGTGCCAACTGCAACCACATATGATCTGCATATGTATGCATGGAACAAGATGAATGTGGATACAGCACGATATTCATGCAGTATACCTGTGGAAGGGATGAAGAATTTTAAGGAGAAGATGGGTACTGCAGCGAAGGAGGTTGCAATGCCGATGCAGAGCAATGTGTCTGAAAGACCATCGGATGTGACAGCTGTCATAGTACCAGATACGCCGAAAGGTGATGTTACATATGACAGGACAGAGGGATCGATCACAGAAGAACCTGATGAAAATGCAGGTACGGTGACCAGTATCAATGGGTTTCTATGTGATGTTGATGGAAGAATAGTAGGATGTGATGGGATTACAGTTACAGATGGAGTACTGAATATTCCGGCTGACAGCAGATGTACAGCTATTGCAGGTGGGGCATTTACCAGTCTGGGTAGTGAGGTCTTTGAAGTGTATATACCTGCAAATATCGTAGATATCAGCGATTCGGCATTTGATGGTCTCTCTGAACTGTTTTACATTGAGGTACATCCGGATAATCCGGTGTATGGCAGTTCTAATGGTGAATTGTACAGAAAACCTTGAATGAACCGGCTATCTCTGTTACAATGAAAGCTGGTTTACAGATAAAATAATAAAGTAATAATAAAAGAAACGGAGATAGAGAAATGAGTAGAGTGAGAACAAGATTTGCCCCAAGTCCGACAGGAAGAATGCATGTGGGTAATTTGAGAACAGCATTGTATGCATATCTGATCGCTAAGCATGAGGATGGAGATTTTATCCTTCGTATCGAAGATACAGATCAGGAGCGTTTTGTAGAAGGAGCACTTGAGATTATTTATCGTACACTGGCTAAGACAGGTCTGGTTCACGATGAAGGACCGGACAAGGATGGCGGTGTGGGTCCGTACGTCCAGAGTGAGCGTAATAAATCAGGTCTGTACCTCAAATATGCCAAGCAGTTGATCGAGCAGGGAGATGCTTATTACTGCTTCTGTGACAAAGAGAGACTGGAATCGCTGAAGAGTACCGTATCAGAGTCCGGTACAGAGATTGTAGTATATGACAAGCATTGCCTTCACCTTTCTAAAGAAGAGATTGAAGCGAACCTTGCAGCAGGAAAGCCATATGTTATCCGTATTAATATGCCGACAGAAGGCACGACAACCTTCCATGATGAGATTTATGGAGATATTACTGTGCCGAATGCAGAACTGGACGATATGATCCTTATTAAGTCAGATGGATATCCGACTTATAACTTTGCCAATGTTATTGATGACCATCTGATGGGAATTACACATGTAGTAAGAGGTAATGAGTATCTTTCTTCTGCACCGAAGTATAATCGTCTCTATGAAGCGTTTGGATGGGATGTGCCGGTATATGTACACTGTCCGCTGATCACAGATGAGAATCATAAGAAGCTTAGTAAGCGCTGCGGACATTCTTCTTACGAAGATTTGCTGGATCAGGGCTTTGTATCAGAAGCTATTGTGAACTATGTTGCACTGCTTGGATGGTGCCCGACAGATAATCAGGAGATTTTCTCGCTGGAAGATCTGGTAAAAGCATTTGATTATCGCCATATGAGCAAGTCCCCGGCAGTATTTGACATTGTGAAGCTGCGTTGGATGAATGGTGAATATCTGAAGGCTATGGATTTTGAAAAATATTTCGACCTGGCTAAGCCATATATCGAAGAGGTGATCACAGGAGATTATGATCTGCGCAAGATTGCTGCTCTGGTGAAGACTCGTATCGAGATTCTGCCGGATATCAAAGATCAGATTGATTTCTTCCAGGCTGTTCCGGAGTATGACACAGCAATGTACTGTCATAAGAAGATGAAGACGAACGAAGAGAATTCTCTGGAACTTCTGAAATCCGTACTTCCGGTATTGGAAGCGCAGGAAGATTTCAGCAACGATGCATTGTTTGAGACGCTGAAAGCATTTGCCGGAGAGATCGAGAAGAAAGTTGGCTATGTAATGTGGCCGATCCGTACTGCTATTTCCGGTAAGCAGAATACACCGGGAGGAGCAACGGAGATTATGGATGTACTTGGCAAAGAGGAGTCCATTGCACGAATCAAGAAAGCTATTGAGAAGTTAGAAACGAGGTAATACATGGGGCCGAATGAGGCACAGGAACGGGCAATAAAGCATGGTGACGGACCATGCATGGTGCTGGCAGGACCTGGATCTGGCAAAACATATACGATTGCCAGACGAACACAGTATTTAATAGAGCATTACAAAGTAAGACCAGAAGAAATTCTGGTCATTACTTTTACCAGGGCAGCTTCCAGAGAGATGAAAGAGCGGTTTCAGGGTTATACCAAAGGGAAGAACTATCCGGTTACGTTTGGAACCTTTCACGGAGTGTATTTTGGTATTCTGAAATGGGCATACCGTCTGACATCAGATAATATCCTGACAGAGGAAGAAAAGTATCAGTTGATCCGCCAGATTCTTGCTATACCGGAGATCGGATTTGAGCCGGAATTATCCGATGAAAAAGAAGAAATACGAGATTTGATCACAGAGATTGGTAATGTAAAGAACCGCGGGATCAGTATTGAAAAATATGAGTCTATCCGTTACGGCGTAGTATTTACCAGAATTTACAAGACCTATGAGAAACAGAGAAAGCTGATGCGGAAGATTGATTTTGATGATATGCTGCTTCTATGTTATGATCTGTTCCGCAGAAGGCCGGATATTCTGGAACAGTGGCAGAAGAGGTTTCGCTATATTTTGATCGATGAGTTTCAAGATGTGAACCGGATTCAGTATGAAGTGGTGCGGATGCTTGCCATGCCGGAGAATAATTTGTTTGTGGTGGGAGATGATGATCAGTCAATTTATCATTTCAGGGGAGCAAGTCCGGAGATCATGCTTGGTTTTGGTGAGGATTATCCGGAGACAGAGACGATATTGCTGGATGTAAATTACAGATCCAGCAGAAATATTGTGAATGGAGCTCTTCGGGTTATTTCCAATAACAGCAGACGCTATAAGAAGAAGCTGGTTACGTCCGGTGATAAGGGTGCCTGTATCCATGTACAGGAAGTAAAGGATGCAAAAGAAGAGAGTAAGTATCTGATCGATAAGATTCGAGAGGCAGAAAAGGAAGGCATTCCGCATTCTGATATGGCGGTTCTTTACCGGACAGCGAATGATGCAAGAGTGATGATGGAGGCTTTGCTGGAATATCAGATTCCATTCCAGGCGAAAGAATCCATTCAGAATATTTACGATCATTTTATTGCAAGAAATCTGATAAGCTATGTCAGGTTGGCATTGGGAGAACGTGATCGGAGATTGTTTTTGGATGTCATGAATGCTCCGGTTCGATATATCAGCAGAGACAGTCTGGAGAATGCAGTGGTATCATTTGAGGATATCCGTTGCTTTTATATGGATAAGAGTTGGATGTTAGACCGGATCGATCAGTTTGAATGGGATCTCAGTATGATGGAAGGACAGACACCATATGCGGCGATCCAGTACATACGCAAGCATATCGGGTATGATGATTATCTGAAAGAATATGCCAGAGAACGAAGAATCAGTGAAGAAGATCTGTTTACTGTGCTGACAGAGATTCAGGAAAAAGCGAAAGATTATTCAGATATGCAGGAATGGCTAGATTATATTGAACGGTATTCGGCCGCACTTCTGGGACAGAAGAACAGACAGTCTGGAAGAAATGACGGTGTATGGCTGATGACTATGCATGGCGCAAAAGGCTTGGAGTTTGATACCGTATTTATGATCCAGTGTAACGAGGGCGTGATTCCGTATAAGAAAGCAAAGCTAGATGCAGAGCTGGAAGAGGAACGACGTATGTTTTACGTGGCGATGACAAGAGCAAAACGGAAACTTATCATAAGCTATGCAAAAATGAAAAACGGAAAGGATCTGGATCCTTCCCGCTTTGTCGATGAATTACTCCACAGTCGGTAATTCTTCGAATTCCAGGTTATCTAACCATTCGTCAAACCCATCAGATGCAATTTCATATTCTTCATCGCTTTCGATCGTTATGAGCTCCGGCTCTTCTTCGCCATCATGTTCGATGTAGCGATAAAGATATACGATGCCGTCGAACTCATCACCCTGCGGTGCCAGTGCGACATATTCATTGTCACCGGCAGTGAAGAAAGTGATGATATCGCATTCCAGTTCTTCGTCATTATCCAGAGTCAGGGTGACAGTACCAAGATCATCTGGCTGATTGAAAAATTCATCCATACTGAATCTCCTTTTCGTATTATTATGATGATTTAACTTTAACAGAGAGCCTGCAAAAAAGCAAGCTGTGAGCGCTGTAATCTGTTTGCAATCTGTTAGACTGGTAGAAACGATGTTCTACTGGAAATGTAGAAAGAAATGTTGTAAAATAAAAAGGCATGTATATCTAAAGCGTTATACATTAGGAGGAAGAAAGAATGAAAAAAAGAACATGGAGCGTGATTATCGTACTGGCTGCGTGTCTGGTTGTTCTTGCAGCATGCAAAAAGTCAGTAGGTACACCGGAAGATAATGCAACAGCAAATGAGAATACAGAGACAGATGCAGAGGGAGAAGAGGATACATCTGAAGAGGAAGAAGTCAAATATAAGTTTGGCTTCAGTGGCATCGATATGCAGAATCCGTATTTTATCACTTTGGAAAGTGCTGTAAAAGAAGGACTTGGAGATGAAGATTATCGGATGATCACGAAGGATCCGGGAAGTGATCCTGATCTTCAGAACCAGCAGATTCAGGAGATGATTGATGAGGGCATTGATGCTATATTCCTGAGCCCGGTTGACTGGGAAAAAATCAGTACATCACTTCGGGCATTGAAGGATGCCGGTGTGAAGATTATTAATGTAGATACACAGGTAAAGGAAAGTGAATATGTAGATGCTTATGTAGGATCTGATAATCAGGCAGCCGGGTATCTGTGCGGGAAGGATCTGATCGAGAGATGTCCGGATGGAGGTAACGTTCTTATCCTTGAAAGCACGACGATGAATTCTGTCAATGACCGTATTACCGGATTTGAAAAAGCGCTCTCATCAGCAGAAGTAGGCTTTGAGATTGTGGACAGAGCGGATGCAGACGGACAGTTCCAGAAAGCACTTGATGAGACAAATGCGATGCTGGATGCTCATCCGGAGATTACCGCTATTATGTGTGGTAATGATCAGATTGCAGTAGGTGCGATCACAGCATTGAACCTGGCAGAACGAAAAGATATCATTGTCTATGGAATCGATGGATCGCCGGATATTAAGAAGGAACTGGTGAAAAAAGACAGTGTTGTGGCAGGAACAGTGGCACAGTCTCCGATTCACATGGGTAAGGATGCTGCGAAGGTTGCATTGGCAATTCTGAAAGATAATGAGTACGAACCAGAGACCTATGAAGAAGTATATATGATCAACAGTGATAATGTAGAAATGTACGGTGTTGATGGATGGCAGTAACGGCAGAAAGATACACCAGATAATCAGAGAAAACAGGGAGAAAAGATTATGAAGCATGTGCGGGGAGCTGCATTACCTCTTGGAGTGACAATTTCAGAAGAAAAGATTAATTTTTCAGTTGCGGCTGCCCCGGACAGTGTCTGCGAACTGTGCTTATATAAAAAAGGATATACCGAGCCATTTTCCGTCTGTGAACTTGAACAGGAACCATTGATTGGTAATGTGCGGTTTGTGGCAGTAGAAGGTCTGGGCGGAGACATAGAATATCTGTATCGAATAGATGGTGAAGAGTATCTGGATCCTTATGTCAGGGAAGTATCTGTGATGAAAGGCCAGAGACGAGGAGTGGTTGTTCAGGAGTCTTATGATTGGGAAAAGGATGCGCCGCTCATGCTTCCTCAGCATGAGGTGATCGCATATAGTCTGCATGTTAAAGGTTTTACCAGACAAAGTGCATCAGGAGTACGCCATAAGGGAACATTTGCAGGATTGGTTGAAAAAATACCATATCTGACAGGACTTGGGATTAATCAGATTCACTGTATGCCGGTGTATGAATTTGATAACGGTGGTAAGAATGGTGTGAACTACTGGGGATATGGTCCTGGGTACTTTTTTGCACCTAAAAGCAGTTATGCGGCAGGAGAGCATCCTGTAACCGAATTAAAAGATATGATCAAAGCCTGCCATAAAGCAGGAATTGAGGTGATTCTCGAAATGCCATTTGACGCATCAGCCGGCAGACAGCTGATGGAAGAGTGCCTGAGATATTATCGCATGGAGTACCATGTGGATGGCTTTATTGTGAATCCGGTATTCTTCTCTGCGGAAGAGATTGCGAAGGATCCAATCCTCAGTCGGACGAAGATTCTGATACATTCGAATGATTATCAGAATATCATGCGTCGTTTCCTGAAAGGAGACGAGGGTATGGTGAATGATGTAATGTATTGGGTCAATCATCATACGGAACACATTTATAACTATATTACTAACCAGAATGGTTTTACATTGAATGATCTGGTGTCTTATGACCGCAAGCATAATGAGGAGAATGGCGAGAATAATCAGGATGGTCCGGAATACAATTACAGCTGGAATTGTGGAGCTGAGGGTCCAAGCAGAAAGAAAGCGGTTATGGGGCTGAGAAAGAAGCAGATGACCAATGCACTCCTGCTGCTGTTCTCGGCACAGGGAACGCCATGTATTCTTGCAGGTGATGAATTTGCAAACAGCCAGAAGGGCAATAATAATGTCTATTGCCAGGATAATGTAACCGGATGGGTGAATTGGAGTCGTGCGAAACAATATGGCTGGCTTACAGAACTTGTAAAAGACCTGATCAGCTTCAGAAAGGCACAGCCGGTACTTACTCAGGCAGAACCATTGATGGGGGCTGATCTGGCAAAATGTGGAATCCCGGACATCTCTTTTCATGGTGAGCATGCATGGAGGATTCCGAACGAAGTGAGCAGCAGGCAGCTTGGAGTATATTATTCCGGACAGGCACAAGGTACGTCAGATTGTTTTGTGATCTATAATATGCACTGGGTAGAGCACATCTTTGCATTACCGACTTTGACATCAAAAAGGAAATGGTATCTGGCAGCATCGACAAAAGAAGGTGTGCTTAAGGAACCGTTGCTGCTTGATAATCAACATGATATCCAGGTGGAAGATCGTACTGTTATGCTTCTGATAAGCCGACGGGTGGAATGAACATGAAGGTTGCAGAACAAAGAACAACAGAATGGCAAGAAATACAGCAAAAAATCGGTCTGAGTTCTTTTGCTTTAAAGATGATCGCAATCCTTACAATGACCATAGATCATATGGGATTTATCCTGTTTCCACAGGCACTTTGGATGCGGGGGATTGGCAGGCTGGCGTTTCCTATTTTCTGTTTTACCCTGACAGAAGGATTCAGTCATACCCATGATCTGAAGCGATATATACAACGGATGCTGGTTGTCGGACTGTTGTCAGAGATTCCCTTTAACCTTGCAGAGTCCGGACAGATTTTTTCAATTGAACATCAGAATGTGTTTTTTACATTGTTGATCGGTCTGATTATGCTTCATTATTGCGAAAAGGCATCGGGGAACGCGATGAAAGCAGAAGTAGTTATTGTAGCGATGTTTGCTGCAGAATTTCTGCATACAGATTACGGAGCATGGGGGGTACTTCTGATCGCGATTTTCTGGTTTACCAGAGAATATAAATGGTATCAGGCAGTTCTTGTCGGCGGATGGAATTTTCTGTTTGGAATTCCAATCCAGTATGCAGGAATATTTGCGATTCTTCCAATTGCATTGTATAATGGGAAAAAGGGACGGAGCACAGGATACTTCTTTTATTTATACTATCCTGTACATCTGTTGATATTATATGGGATATCACAAATGATCGTCATCGGTCGGTAACATATCGAAAAAGAGGGATGTGCTATGAAAGCTATTGAGCATTTGCGTACGATTAATCATCACAAATTACTGGTTATGAAAGGGTGTTTTAAAGTTGGACTGTACCGTCAGGGACTGATGCATGACCTGTCCAAATATACACCTTCGGAATTTTTGGTGGGATGCAAGTATTATCAGGGCAACCGTAGTCCGAATAATGCAGAACGGGAAGCAACCGGAGTATCTTCGGCGTGGCTTCATCACAAGGGACGCAATAAGCATCATTACGAATATTGGATTGATTACAGTCTGAATAAAGAAGAAGGAATTGTGGGTATGCGCATGCCGACACGTTATGTGGTAGAGATGTTTGTAGACCGTGTATCGGCATCTAAGACTTATCAGAAAGATGCTTATGAAGACTGGAATCCGTTAGAATATTATGACCGTGGAGCGGCAAAGCTTGGCAATATGATTCATCCGGAGACGGCGGCATTATTACGGCATCTGTTGGAAATGCTTGCTGAAGAAGGAGAAGATGCGACCTGTGCGTATATACGCAGAACCGTACTTCGCAATGAAAATTCGTTAACAGAGAGAACGATACGGTTATTCCGTAAATTAATAAAGAAATAGAAAAATCATCGGAAGTGTAAAAGGCACATTCCGATGATTTTTTCTATATGATTTATGCAGGATAATTAAGTTGCGCATCAGTAATATGCAGCAGTACCTCGTCCAGATATTTATTTGCAAGGTATTTTGCCATGCCGAGGTTCATATCCAGATAGTTACCGCAGTCCTTTGGAGCGGCACCAGGTACTTCGCCTTCAAAGTCGCGGATGAATGTAAACATCTCAATCATCAAAGGTACGATATCCTTGGATGTATATTCTCCGGCTAACAGCAGATAGAATCCGGTGCGGCATCCCATAGGCCCGAAATACAGAGTCTTGTCTTTGTATTCTTCATGGTTGCGGAGAAATGTAGCAGCAAGATGTTCGATTGTATGCATTTCAGCTGTATTCATAACCGGTTCGTCGTTCGGTGCGGTCATTCTCAGATCAAATGTAGTGACCGGATGTCCTGCTACAGCATCGACTCTGGATACATATACGCCTGGTACCAGACGAATGTGGTCTATTGTAAAGCTTGTGATTTTTTTCATGACGGGTCTACTCCTTTGTGTAAATATTCTTTATTTATTCTAGTTTAAAATGTTCCGGTATGCAAGTAGTGTTTCGACATGCTATAATTAATTTTAATGGAGAAAATACAGGAGGAACAGAACATGAAGCTTTATCTGATCCGTCATGGAGAGACCGATTATAATAAAATGAAACGCAATCAGGGACAGATCGATATTCCGTTGAATGAATACGGAAGAGAACTGGCAGAAAAGACGAGAGAGGGACTTGCGGAGGTGCCGTTTGATCTGTGTCTGTGCAGTCCGCTGTCCAGAGCCAGAGAGACAGCAGAGATTATCCTGGAAGGAAGAGATATACCGATCATTACTGATAAACGTCTGATTGAAATATCTTTTGGCAGATACGAGGGACGTTGCTGGAATCCGGATACTTGGGATGAGGAGATGCCGAGAGATTTTCAGTGCTTTTTCACAGAGCCTGGCAGATACGAGGCTCCGGATGACGGAGAAACATTAGAACATCTGGAAGAGAGGACAGGAGAGTTTCTTCAGGAAATTTGTCATAAAAAGGAATATCAGAACCATACAATTCTGGTGTCTACACATGGTGGAGCACTTGCATCTATGATCGCAAATATAAAAAAACTCCCCAAAGAAAATTTCTGGGGAGATGGATGCAGTCATAACTGTGGTGTGACAATCCTTGATGTAAGAAACGGAGTGCCGGTCATTCTGGCAGAAGACAGAATTTATTATTAATCTCAGATTTTTATGATCTGTTTGGTCAATTCATTATGAAAGGGTGTTCCATACAGATCGGTGATCACAGACTCATACAGATTGGATGCGTAGATATCAAGTTCCAGCATCTGGTATGCTGTATCTGCAAGCACAGCTCTTGCAGGACTTGTGATCAGTGGAATGTCAGAAGTCCGCTTTAAGATTCCCAAGAGATCTGCGTGATCCCTACGGAATCCCAGAATTCTCGCATAAGGGGCTGGTGCTTTCATGGCAGTTAACCAGTCATTTGTGATTCCGAGTAATACATGTATGAAAGAACGGCTGATCCGGCTTCGGGTCAGCTCTTTTGTTTTTAACAGGTCACAAAACTGCTCGAAGCTGAGATAATCATTACGGAGCCGCAGGATACGGTTGGCAAGTTCCGGACTCATGTCCAGATAATGACTGAGACTGCCCGCCGTTTCGGATAATAGTTTTGCCTTTAAAAGTAATGAAAAATCATCAGCCTTTACCGGATAACGTGTCTGATAGTTTTTCTTCATCAATTCATGACAGGAAGAAGGTACTTGTGTTTGAATATGAGTCAGGGGAAGGCTTTCGGATGAAGAATTTACATCAGCAAGCTGGTAAATATCAGAACGGATGGCAGTGGCAGAGCTGAACTGCCCGTCGATATTCATATCATGATAACCGGCACCAATCCGCTTTATGGTAAACGGTTCCATTTTGCTGTGAATTTTTGCCAATGCTTTTAAATATTCGATACCCAGGATATTGTTTGGCGAGGCAAGAATCTCAGAGTACTTATCGGAATAAATATTAAGTGCCTCCTGTCTTGCTGCCGGGAAGGACGCGCCTTCTTTTAAAGCCTGTTTTAAAGCAGTCTGATATTCTATAGGTTCGTCAGCAAGGATCTGCGCGATTTCTTTTAACAGATGGAGGTCGCCACATTCGCTGCCGAAACAGATGGAATCTATGCATCCCAGCTGGTTAAGCAGAGAGATGGAACCCTGTGCAAAATATTCAGCGCTCCCAGTAGCAAAACATACCGGAAGCTCTATGATGAGAGAGGCGCCGGATAGAAGCGCACTTTTGGCGCGAAGGTGTTTGGGCATGACGGCAGGAGCACCACGTTGTACGAAGTCGCCGCTCATAACGACAATCACACGGTCGGCACCGGTCAGCATTTTTGCTTTTTCGATATGATAGGCATGTCCGTTGTGAAATGGATTGTATTCTGTGATTAATCCGACGGTTTTCATAAGATTCTCCTCTTGTATAATCGTTTAAAATTGATTATACTATAATGAGTATAAAAGTGCAAATATCGGTAATCGTTGGAAAATTTCAGAACATGATAAAATAGAGTAACCGTAAAGGAGTGGGAACATGGGAGAGAGACACAATCCGGAGCAGTTAAATGCGGAGGACTGGGGACATGCTGTCGCGACAAGTGAATTTGATCATGACGTTCCAGAAGAGAGAGAAGAACTGACGATCGAGCGAATTGAAGAAATGATCAATGAGCATCAGTTCAAAGAATTAAAAGAAGAATTAAAGAACAACATGTATCCCGTAGACCTTGCTGAGATTTTGCGGGAAGTAGATGAAAAGTGGCTGGTGCTGATTTTTCGCCTGCTGGAGAAGGAAGAGGCGGCTGAGACATTTTCCTATATGGACAGTGACCAGAGAGAGATACTGATCAATGCTCTGACAGATTCGGAGCTTGAGGAAGTTATGGAAGAGATGTATCTGGACGATACAGTAGATGTGCTGGAAGAGATGCCTGCCAATGTGGTTGACCGACTCCTCATGGCTACGGACGAAGAAAAGCGGAAGCAGATTAATCAGCTTTTGCAGTATCCGGAAGACAGTGCAGGAAGTATCATGAACGTAGACTATATTGCACTATCACAGGATATGACGGTAGAAGATGCGATCCTAAAAATCCGTCAGGTGGGACTGAACCGCGAGACGATCTATACCTGTTATGTAACAGAAAAGAGAAAGTTGATCGGCGTGGTGGATATCAAGGATCTTCTGACTACCGGAGAAGCCAGACTGATCGAGGAAATCATGGACACGAATATGCTGTATGCAAGAACAACAGATGATCAGGAGGATGTGGCAAGAACGATCACTAAGTACGGATTGATCGCATTGCCGATCGTGGATCACGAGATGTGTATGGTCGGTATTGTTACGGTAGATGATGCCATGCTGGTATTGCAGGATGAGGAAACGGAAGACATCAGCAGGATGGCCGGTATTAATCCGGATGATGATTCTTATTTTGGGATGACAATTTTTGAGCATGTGAAGAGTCGTATCCCATGGCTGTTGTTTCTGATGCTTTCTGCAACAGTGACGCAAATGATCATGAACAGTTATGAAGCTGCCCTTGCTATGATGCCTCAGATCGCAGGTTTTGTGCCGATGTTAACCGGTACAGGTGGTAACTGTGGTTCTCAGAGTTCGACGCTGGTGATACGTGGTCTGGCAGTGGGAGAGATCGAATTTCGGGATCTGTTTAAAGTAATTTGGAAAGAAGTGCGGGTGGCGGTATGCATCAGTCTGATACTTGCTACGGTCAATGGCATCCGTATCATGATCATGGGACAGGGGGATGCGCTGATGGCACTTACCATCGGACTTACCATGGCATGTACGGTTATCATCGCAAAAGTGGTTGGATGTACGCTGCCGCTGGTAGCAAAAAAAGTAGGACTTGATCCTGCGATCATGGCGACGCCACTGATCTCTACCCTGGTTGATATCAGTACGATCAGTGTATATTTTGCTATTGTCAGCTATGTGTTTGGATTAAATTAAGTACAATTGTTATTAATATAACTTGGAAAGAGACCTTGTGGACAAGGTCTCTTTGCGTTATAATGGAACTATATGAGAAAAATGGAAAGGAGTCTTTAAATCATGGGATTTATTGATGAAATCAAAGCAAAAGCAAAAGCAAATGTACAGACAATCGTTCTTCCGGAAACAGAAGACGCAAGAACCTATGAAGCAGCAGAGAAAGTTCTGAAAGAGGGAACTGCTAAGCTGATCCTGATCGGAAGCGAAGAAGAGATCGCTAAGAATAAAGGTTCATTCGATATTTCTGGAGCAACTATCGTAGATCCGGCAACAAGCGATAAGACAGAGGCATACATTGCCAAGTTGGTAGAACTTCGTGAGAAGAAAGGTATGACTGAGGAAAAAGCAAGAGAACTTCTTCTCAGCAGCTATACATATTATGGCGTTATGATGGTTAAAATGGGTGATGCAGACGGTATGGTATCCGGAGCATGCCACTCTACAGCAGATACACTGAGACCATGTCTGCAGATCCTGAAGACAAAGCCAGGTACAAAGTTAGTATCTTCTTTCTTCGTAATGGTAGTGCCAGATTGCGATATGGGAGAGAACGGAACATTTGTATTCTCTGACTGTGGTCTGGAGCAGAATCCGGATTCTGAGAAGCTTGCAGCAATCGCTCTTTCAGCAGCAGAGTCATTCAAGCTTCTGGTTGGTGACGAGCCGAGAGTAGCACTGCTTTCTCATTCGTCAAAGGGAAGTGCTAAGCATGCTGATGTAGATAAAGTAGTAGAGGCTGTTAAGATCGCTCAGGCAAATGCACCGGAAGGTGTTATGGTTGATGGAGAACTGCAGCTTGATGCAGCAATCGTTCCATCTGTAGGAGCCTCTAAGGCACCAGGAAGCCCGGTAGCTGGTAAGGCTAATGTACTTGTATTCCCAGACCTGGATGCAGGTAATATCGGATATAAGCTGGTTCAGAGACTTGCTAAGGCAGAAGCATACGGACCGATGACACAGGGAATCGCAGCACCGGTTAATGACCTTTCAAGAGGATGCAGTGCTGAGGATATCGAAGGTGTAATTGCTATCACAGCAGTGCAGTGTCAGAACCAGTAAGAATTAAGAGGAGAAAAAGTAGAATGAAAGTATTAGTTATCAACTGTGGAAGTTCATCTTTAAAATATCAGCTGATCGATATGGAGAACGAAAGCGTTCTTGCAAAAGGTATCTGTGAGAGAATCGGAGCAGAAGGTTCTGTCCTGACCCACAAGCCTGCAGGAAAAGACAAATTTGTGACAGAGCAGCCAATGCCGGATCACAGCGTAGCTGTCAAACTGGTAATCGATGCACTGCAGGATCCGGAGCATGGTGTGATCGAGAGCGCAGATGAGATTACAGCAATCGGACATCGTGTACTGCATGCAGGTACTGTATACAGTGATGCTACACTGGTTACAGAGGATGTGAAGAAAGTCGTACGTGACTGCTTTGACCTTGGACCACTCCATAACCCGGCTAACCTGATCGGTATTGAGGCTTGTGAGAAGGCTATGCCTGGCAAGCCGAACGTAGCAGTATTCGATACAGCATTTGGTATGAATATGCCACAGAAAGCTGCTATGTATGCAATCCCATATGAGTATTATGAGAAATACAGCATCAGAAGATATGGTTTCCACGGAACAAGTCATATGTTTGTGTCTGGTGAGACTGTTAAACTGCTTGGCAAGGACGATGCTAAGGTTATTGTATGCCATATCGGTAATGGAGCAAGTATTTCAGCATCCATCGGTGGTAAATGTGTAGATACAAGTATGGGACTGACACCTTTGGAAGGCTTGATCATGGGAACACGAAGCGGAGATGTAGATCCGGCTGTTCTTCAGTTTATCTGCAACCATGAGCACATCAGCGTAGATGAAATGCTGAATATTCTGAATAAGAAGTCAGGTCTGCTCGGATTGAGTGGAGTATCTTCGGATTTGCGTGATGTAGTTAAAGCTGCTGGTGAAGAGAATGAAAGAGCTAAGCTTGCACTTGAAGCATATGTATATCGTATTGTTAAATATATCGGTGCTTACGCAGCTGCAATGAACGGTGTGGACGCGATCGTATTTACAGCAGGCGTTGGTGAGAATTCTGTACCGATCAGAGAGAATGTTTGTAAATCACTTGGATATCTTGGTGTTGAACTTGATAAAAAGAAAAATGAGAATGTATCAGGTGATACTGCAATAATTTCTTCTGATGATTCAAAAGTTAAGGTTATTGTACTTCCGACCAACGAAGAGCTTGCAATTGCCCGCGAAACAGTTAAATTAGTATAAAATTTTCTGTTGACAAAATTTATTTGCATGATATAATAGTCTAGTGTGTGAATAGGAGAAGATACTATGATATTAAACCTATCCGACGTTCTGTCTGAACAACATAAAGCAATCAGAGAGTCCGTTCCGATTGAGATAACTTCATTTAAGTCGGAGATGGGGACGTATAACATTACAGACACGACACCGCTTGAGTTATCTGTAGAGTATGCAGGTGAGCGTAAGCTGTGGATACGAGGCAAAGGCGAGATTACCGCAGTTGCTCCGTGTGATAGATGTCTGGATGATGTGGAAGTAAAGGTTAAGCTTGAATTTGAGCATAAGATTACGACCGACACTGAGGCAGAAGATCAGTCAGAAGAATTAGACGAGAATAACTATATTGACGGATACAGCTTAGATGTGGAACAATTGGTCTACAATGAGTTATTGACAGGGTGGCCGACAAAGATTCTGTGCAGCGATGACTGTAAAGGCATCTGCAATGTATGTGGTCAAAATCTTAATCGAGGCACTTGCAATTGCGAGGATACAAGCCTTGATCCGAGAATGTCAGTTATCCGCGACGTATTTAAGAATTTTAAGGAGGTGTAACCTATGTCAATTTGTCCAAAGAATAAATCTTCAAAGGCAAGAAGAGATAAGAGAAGAGCAAACTGGAAAATGAGCGCACCGAATCTTGTTAAGTGCAGCAAGTGCGGCGAGTTAATGATGCCTCACAGAGTTTGCAAGAACTGTGGCTCTTACAACAAAAAAGAAATCATTGCAATGGATTAATTTGCAGACAAGTTAAGGAGTTGAGCATTATGCTTGACTCCTTTTTATATAATATGATGTTGGGGTCAAAAGCCCCAACTATGATGCCTGCGGATTGTTCCGTGCTATGCACTCCCACAATCCTCCCAATTATTCGCATATCGTGGGATTAACATCCCACTTTTAGGCTCATATTGGGGCGGGTCCCAAGGTCTTTCATCCACTTATGAGCGAGCTCATGTGGATTTAGACCTTTTGACCCTGGCATCATAGTATATAGGAATAAGATTATGCATAAGGAAATAATATCTATCATTGGTGCCGGAGGTAAGACAACGCTGATTCACCGATTGGCTGATGAATACAGAAAACAGAATAATAAAGTACTGATCTGTACAACAACCCACATGTTCCGGGAGCCGGAGACGGATATATCCTGTAATGCAGAGCAGATTATCGCAAAAATGGAACAACAGGGAAGCTGTATGGCTGGGAAGCTGGACGGGGAGAACTCAGATAAGATTACCACTCTCTCGGAAGATGTGCTGAGACGTGCGATGGATCATGCAGATGTTACACTGATAGAAGCAGATGGTTCGAAACATCTGCCGGTAAAATATCCCGGAGCTCATGAGCCGGTAATATATCCATACTCTACAAAGATTATCCTTGTAATGGGACTGTGGACCCTAGGAGAGCCAATAAAAAAGACAGTATTTCGTTATGAAGAACTGATAAAAAGATTCGGATGGCGGGAAGAGGATGGCTTGACATTTGAAATGTTGAATGTGATAATCCGAGATGGATATATGAAGAAACTTCTGACAGAAGAGAATTCTATAGAAATGCAGATATTATTTACAGAGAAAGTAAATGGAGAATTACATTATATCGGATATGAAGAAGCAGGGGAAAAGTATGGATTATAATAGAATTGTCGTGTGCAGAGGCGGAGGAGATCTTGCAACAGGGATCATTCATCGTCTGGCGAAGGCAGGACTTCAGGTAGTGTGTCTGGAATCGGAGCAGCCAAGTTCCATTCGTAGACAAGTGTGTTTCAGCGAAGCAGTCTATGATGGTGAGACGTATGTGGATGGCATGAAGGCTGTTCGTGTGAAGAATATGGAGGATATTCTCACTGCGTGGCAGAAAAGAGAAGTTCCGGTTCTTATAGATCCGAAGGGAGAATGGATTGAAGAATTGAAGCCGGTTGCAGTTGTAGATGCGATTATTGCTAAGAAGAATCTGGGAACATATAAAGATATGGCTCCGCTCACGATTGGAGTGGGACCTGGATTTACTGCAGGTTCAGATGTAGATGTAGTCATTGAATCTATGCGCGGACACAATCTCGGACGTGTGATTACGAAAGGGGCAGCGATTGCTAATACCGGGATTCCGGGAAAGGTCGGCGGCTATGATAAAGAACGGGTGATTCATGCATCTGGTGCAGGATATATGAAGAATATCAGTAAGATTGGTGACCCGGTTGAAAAGGGGCAGATTATAGCTGAAATTTATGAAGATTTGTCAATGACAGGGGAAGGAGTTCCGGTTAAGGCTACCCTGAATGGTATCCTGCGTGGATTGATCCGCACCGGTTATCATGTATCAAAGGGATTTAAGATCGCAGACATCGATCCACGTAAAGAAGAACTGGAGAATTGCTTTACGATCTCTGATAAGGCCAGATGTATTGCCGGAAGTGTACTGGAAGTGATCTGCGGTAAGCTTATGGAAGAAAACAGTTCCCTGTTTTTTGGGAGGAATCCCGATGAAGCATAGGAAAGTACACATGATCTATATGGCTGCAGGCAACAGCAGACGTTTTCAGGGGAATAAGCTTTTATATACTATTAATGGAAAGGCGTTGTATCGTTATGGACTGGAGACATTAATAGAAGTACAGAAAAACTATCCGGATACAACACTTACTGTAGTTGTGCAGGAATGGGCAATTTATGACAGATTGTGGAAAGAAAATATTCATGTTGTATATAATCCGGACAGTAAAAATGGAGCCTCCTATACCATCAAAGCAGGTATTCTGGCATTGGAATATGTGGAACCTGAGGATTTTGTGATGTTTGTAGTGGCAGATCAGCCAGGGCTTACTGCGGATACAGTAAAAAAGCTGATAAATGCAGGATGTGATACGGGAGAGTGCGCGTCAGTAAAGTGTGAAAACCGTATGGGCAATCCGGTGATGTTTTCGGCAACACTGCTTCCAGAGTTGATGGAACTGCGAGGAGACGAGGGCGGAAGGAAAGTTCTGCGAAGACATAAATGTGTCTATGTGGAAGCAGGTAATGAGCGAGAGTTAGAGGATATTGATTGTAGAGAGGATTTGAAGTTCTAAGTATTAATAAGTATATCTTATTAATACTTAGAACTTTTACTAAATTTACTAAAATTTTATAATTTGATATAATAACCCAAGATTTATCACACGAAGGAGAAAGAGTAATATGAGTAAAAAATTCGAATTAGCTCCGGAGGCATTTCAGTTTGAGGGCAAGATGTCCCTGAAAGAAGCAATACCTCTGGGAATGCAGCATGTACTGGCAATGTTTGTCGGCAACCTGACTCCGCTCCTGATCATTACAGGCGCCTGTGGCTTATCCGGTGGTGAGTTTGCAGACTTACAGGTATCATTGCTTCAGAATGCGATGCTGATCGCAGGTATCGTTACTCTGATTCAGTTGTTTAGTATAGGACCGATCGGTGGAAAAGTACCGATCATCATGGGTACATCTTCCGGATTCATCGGGGTGTTTAATGCAGTAGCTTCCAGCATGGGAGGCGGCGTGATTGCTTATGGCGCGATCATGGGTGCGTCAATTTTGGGTGGTCTGTTTGAGACCGTTCTTGGATTTTTCCTGAAACCATTAAGAAGATTTTTTCCATCTGTCGTAACAGGTACAGTTGTACTTTCTATCGGACTGAGTCTGATCGGGGTAGGTGTGAATTCTTTTGGTGGCGGCAGTACTGCGAATGACTTTGGATCTGCGGAGAACTTATTCCTGGCAATTCTGGTACTGGTAGTTATTCTGATCTTTAAACATACGGGAAAAGGGTTGCTCAGTTCTTCTTCCATCCTGATCGGTATCATCGTGGGATATATAGCAGCATTTATCATGGGATTTGTTCTTCCGACGACAGGTGTGACAGCAGACGGCGTGGAATTTACTAAGGCATGGGTACTGAACTGGGATAAAGTAGCATCTGCTAACTGGTTTGAGATTCCAAAGCTGATGCCGGTGAAGCCAGTATTTGACATGCGTGCTATTGCTCCGGTTATGATCATGTTTATTGTAACAGCAGTAGAGACTGTCGGAGATATTTCCGGTGTAATTATGGGTGGTATGGACCGTGAGGCAACAGAAGAAGAGCTGTCCGGAGGTGTCATGTGTGATGGACTTGGCTCCACAATTGCTGCATTGTTCGGTGTACTTCCGAATACTTCGTTCAGCCAGAATGTAGGACTGGTATCTATGACCAAGGTTGTGAACCGCTTTGCATTATCTACAGGAGCAGTATTCCTGATTCTGTGCGGACTGATTCCGAAGCTTGGTGCAATTGTGTCTATTATGCCACAGGCTGTACTTGGCGGCGCAGCAGTTATGATGTTCTCATCTATTGTCATCAGTGGTATTCAGCTGATTACGAAAGAACCATTGACTGGAAGAAACTTAAGTATTGTATCCGTTGCGCTTGGCGTAGGATACGGTATTGGAAGTAACTCAGCGATTCTTGCAAATGCGCCACAGATGATTTCGTTGATCTTTGGCGGATCTGGTATCGTTCCAGCGGCGGTTGTGGCAATTGTATTGAATATCCTGCTGCCGAAGGATAAATAAATATTGGAAACAGATAGGAAGTAGAAGTGTCCCAGACAGGAATTTTGACTGTCTGGGATTTTTTTTCTGGTCAATATGAGGTTCAGTTGCTATAATAAATTAAGTTATTATGCTTGGATAAAAATAAGGAGGAATCACCGTGATAAATATTCAGAAATACGTACGGGCACAAAGCCTTGAAGAAGCATATACATTAAATCAGAAAAAGAAGAATAGAATCCTGGCAGGTATGCTCTGGACGAGAATGGAGTCTGGCAATGTTCCGGTTGCTATTGATCTGTGTGATCTGGGACTTGACAAGATAGAAGAAAATGAAGAGGAATTCTCTATCGGCGCAATGGTAACACTGCGGCAGCTTCAGATGCATGAGAGTTTTGAAAATTATTGTGATGGCATTGTTGCAAAAGCGGTCAAAGATATTATCGGTGTACAATTTCGTAATCTTGCTACTGTAGGAGGAAGTATCTGGGGACGATTCGGGTTCTCCGATGTACTGACTGCATTTATGGCATTGGATACCTATGTAGAATTATATAAGGGCGGTGTGATTCCGCTGGAGCAATTTGCCAGGATGCAGTATGACAGAGATCTGCTGGTGCGGGTCATCGTAAAAAAGAAACCCGGAGTATTCAGTTATCAGGCAATGCGTGTGCAGAAGACAGATTTCCCGATTCTTACCTGCGGAGTATCATGTATGGACGGAGTTTGTAAGGCAGTAATCGGAGCAAGACCTGGTAAGGCAGTATGTATTCATGATGACAGACATCTGCTGGATGGCGAAGTGACAGAAAAAAAAGCAGAAGCATTTGCGGAATACGTAGCAGAACAGGTGACGACAGGAAGTAACATGAGAGGGAGTGCCGAATACCGGACGCACCTCGTGAAAATACTGACCGGACGTGGTGTTATGGAACTTGGGGGTGTGAGAGCATGATGGATATTACGATTATATTGAATGGAAAGAAAATACAGGATCAGATCGAACCGGATATGGCACTGTTAGATTTTGTGAGAGAGCATGGCTGCTACAGTGTGAAGCGGGGATGTGAATCCTCTAACTGCGGCCTGTGTACGGTATTAATGGATGAAGTTCCGGTACTTTCCTGTTCCGTACTTGCAGCAAGAGCAGATGGACATCGTGTGGACACACTGGAGGGGCTGCAGGAAGAAGCAGAAGAATTTGTAGGATTTATTGCAGATCAGGGTGCAGATCAGTGTGGATTCTGTAATCCGGGATTCGTGATGAATACGATTGCGCTGTTGCGTGAGAATCCGGATCCGACGGATGATGAGATCCGCGCATTTCTGGCAGGTAATCTGTGCCGCTGTTCCGGATATGAAGGACAACTCAGAGGAATCAGAAGTTTCTTGAACAGCCGTAAGGAGGAAAAATAGGATGGAACACAGAGAATATAAGTCGATTAACAAGTCTGTCCGTAAAAAGGACTCCATGCAGCTTTTGCTTGGTAAGCCAGTCTACACAGATGATCTGGTGAATAATCATCCGCTGGTTGTCAAGATCTTAAGAAGTCCGCATCCCAATGCAATTGTGGAAGAGATTAATACTGCCATTGCAAAAAAAGTGCCTGGGGTTGTAGATATTTATACCTGGGAGGATGTGCCGGATCAGAGGTTTACGAATGCAGGACAGACCTATCCAGAGGCATCACCGTATGACAGACTGATTCTTGACCGTCATGTCAGATTCAGCGGAGACGCGGTAGCGATCATTGCAGCGGAGACAGAAAAAGCTGCATTGAAAGCAATGAAATTAATTAAGGTAAAATATCAGATACTGGAAGCGGTACTTGATTATCATACAGCAAAAGACAGCGAGATTCTGGTGCATCCGGAGGAAGAATGGGTGCAGTATGGCCCATGGGGTGGAGACCATAAACGGAATCTGGTTGCCACAGAAAGAGATTCTAAGGGTGATGTGGATGCCGTGATGGCTGATTGTGACGTGGTCATTGATCATGTATATCACACGAAAGCCTTCAATCAGGCAATGATGGAGACATTCCGAAGTTATGCAGAAATCGACCGCTATGGAAGACTTCATATGATCTCATCTACGCAGATCGTGTTCCACACCAGACGAATTATCGCACGCGCACTTGGCATTTCCAAGAGCAAAGTCCGGGTTGAGAAACCTCGTATTGGTGGTGGCTTCGGAGCGAAGCAGACGTCGGTATGTGATGTCTATCCTGCATTTGTTACCTGGAAGACAGGGCGTCCGTCCGAGATCATCTATACAAGAGAAGAATCACAGATCGCAGGATCGCCGCGACACGAGATGGAGATCAAGCTTCGTCTGGGCGCAGATAAGAATGGTAAGATTCGTGCGATTGATATTTATACATTGTCTAATTCCGGTGCCTATGGAGAACATGGACCGACGACGGTTGGATTGTCCGGACATAAATCAATCCCGATGTATACCGGCTCACTGGAAGCGTACCGTTTCGATTATGATGTTGTATATACGAATCTTCAGGCGGCGGGTGCATACCGGGGTTATGGGGCAACGCAGGGAATTTTTGCGCTGGAATCTGCAGTGAATGAACTGGCAGAAAAATTGCATATGGATCCGACCGTACTTCGTGATCAGAACATGGTAAAAGAAGGCATGTTTATGCCTGCATATTTTGGAGAGACGGCGAATGCCTGTGCATTGGATCGCTGTATGGACCGCTGTAGACAGATTTTTAACTGGGAAGAGAAGTATCCGGTAAGGGATATGGGGAATGGGAAAGTCCGTACAGCTGGTGTGGCAATGGCAATGCAGGGTTCCTGTATCTCGAACCTGGATGTGGGTTCAGCTACAATCCGACTCAGTGATGACGGAACTTATAATCTGATGATCGGTGCGGCGGATATGGGAACAGGCTGTGATACGATACTGGCGCAGATGGCGGCAGAGTGTCTGGACTGTTCTGTAGATGAGATTGCAGTATTTGGAGCAGATACGGATGCATCCCCATATGATTCTGGTTCCTATGCCTCTTCGACAACATATATTACAGGCGGTGCTGTTGTAAAAGCCTGTGAGAAATTAATCGATAAGATGGAACTGATCGCTGCCGGATTGATGAATTGTTCGAAAGAAGAAGTACAGTTTGAAGGAAATGTGGTAAAACGGCTTGGAACAGATCAGTCAGTCAGCGTTGAAGAAATTGCAACCAAATCGCAGCTCTTTAATGATGAAAGTGCAGAAGTTACAGCCATGCATACATCACCGGTATCACCACCGCCGTACATGGTCGGTATGGTTGAGATCGAGTTGGACAAACTGACCGGCAGAGTGGATATTCTGGATTACAAGGCGGTTGTGGACTGTGGTATCCCAATCAATCCTGCGCTTGCAAGAATCCAGACTGAAGGTGGACTGGTACAGGGAATCGGTCATACCTTAATGGAAAATGTGACCTATAACCGGATCGGCAGACCAATGGAGTGCAATTTCGCCCAGTATAAGCTCCCGACCAGACTGGATATGGGAAAACTGCAGGTAGAATTTGAACACAGCTATGAACCGACCGGACCGTTCGGCGCCAAGTCCATCGGTGAGATTGTAATCAACACACCGGCACCTGCTATTGCGCATGCTATTTATCGTGCAACAGGAGTATGGCACAGAGAACTGCCAATCACTCCGGAACAGATTGCACTTGGTAAAAATGATTGATTTTTTACCTGATGTTTAGTAGAATTAATCCTAGCACAGGGAGGTAAGAAAAGTGGCAGAAATGACGAGAGTAGCCCTGGATGCCATGGGAGGAGACAATGCTCCTGTAGAAATGGTAAAAGGTGCTGTGGATGCAGTAAATAAAGAACAGAATGTTACCGTGCTCTTAGTTGGTATAGAAGAGATTGTCCGGGAAGAGCTTGGTAAGTATTCTTATGATAAAGAACGAATTCAGGTGGTTGGTGCAACCGAAGTTATCGAGACGGCAGAACCCCCGGTGAATGCAATCCGCAAGAAGAAAGATTCATCCATCGTAGTCGGAATGAAGCTGGTAAAGAAGGGCGAAGCAGATGCATTTGTATCAGCAGGAAGCTCCGGGGCGATACTGGTCGGAGGGCAGACGCTGGTAGGACGTATCAAAGGTATTGAACGTCCGCCGCTTGCACCGTTGATCCCAACCGCGAAGGGTGTATCCCTGCTGATTGACTGCGGAGCCAATGTAGATGCAAGACCGTCTCATCTGGTGCAGTTTGCTAAGATGGGTTCGATTTATATGGAACATGTGGTAGGTGTAGAGAACCCGAAGGTAGCGATTGTGAATATCGGTGCAGAAGAAGAAAAGGGCAATGCGTTAGTTAAAGAGACATTCCCGCTTCTCAAGGAACAGACCGATATTAATTTTACCGGAAGTATCGAAGCAAGAAATATCCCTTACGGGGATGCAGATGTGATCGTATCAGAAGCATTTGCCGGTAATATTATCCTGAAGCTTTACGAAGGACTGGGGGCAGTGCTTGTAAGTAAGATCAAGGACGGTATGATGACATCGACAAGAAGTAAACTCGGTGCCCTGCTCGTGAAGCCGGCACTGAAGGAGACGCTGAAGGCATTTGATGCGACAGAATACGGCGGAGCACCGCTTCTGGGACTTCGTGGTCTGGTGGTTAAGACACATGGAAGTGCAAAGGCGAAGGAAGTATGTAATTCCATTATTCAGTGTATTACATTTAAGGAACAAAAAATCAATGACAAGATTATGGAATGTATTCAAACGGAAAGCCGTTCCGATGAATAGATTAATTACAAGAAAGGAGTAAAAGAACTATGGAATTTGAAAAATTACGTGAAATTATTGCGGATGTAATGAACATTGATGAGAAGGAGATTAAAGAAGATTCTTCTTTTGAAAACGATCTGGGTGCGGACTCGCTGGATGTATTTCAGATTATCATGGGCATTGAGGACGCTTTTGATATTGAGATCGATAATGATGAAGCAGAGAAGATCGTTACAGTAGGCGATGCTGTAGAACAGATTAAGAATGCTACAAATTAGGGAAAGTCGGAAAAAGCCCATTTGCGGGCTTTTTCTGTTTGGAGTGAGATTATGAGAAAAAAACTTGGATTATTGGAGGAACGTATTGGGTATCATTTTGATGAGTTTCATTTGTTAAAGAATGCCATGACACACAGTTCCTATGTAAATGAAAAACATCTGCCAAAATATGAATGTAATGAACGTCTGGAATTTTTAGGAGATGCTGTATTAGAGATCGTATCCAGCGATTTCTTATTTCACGAGCATACAGAGATGCCGGAGGGGCAATTAACGAAGCTCCGTGCAGCTATGGTGTGCGAAAAGAGCCTGGCGTATTGTGCGAAACAGATCGATCTGGGAGAGTATCTGTTACTTGGCAAGGGCGAGGATGCAACCGGAGGAAGAAAGAGAGATTCTGTAACATCCGATGCATTGGAAGCATTGATCGGGGCAGTGTACCTCGATGGTGGTTTTGCTAATGCAAAAGAGTTCATCCACAAATTTGTGCTTAACGACATGGAGAATAAAAAGCTCTTTTATGATAGCAAGACTATCCTGCAGGAGATTGTACAGGCAAAGTATTCGGGAAGTATGACGTATCATCTGTTAGGTGAGGAAGGACCGGATCACAATAAGTCCTTCAAAGTATCTGTATTTATCGGCAAGAAAGAATACGGAATCGGTTGCGGCCGTACAAAGAAAGCGGCAGAGCAGGATGCGGCATACAAGACAATTCTGATGCTGCGTGAAATGGATAAAGAGTAGGTGTTGTATGTATTTAAAAAGCATTGAAGTACAGGGCTTCAAATCGTTTGCAAATAAAATCGTATTTGATTTTCATAACGGTATTACAGGCATCGTAGGTCCGAATGGAAGTGGTAAGAGTAATGTTGCCGATGCCGTGCGATGGGTTCTTGGCGAACAGAGAGTTAAGCAGCTTCGAGGCGGCAGCATGCAGGACGTTATCTTTTCCGGAACAGAGAACCGCAAGCCGTTAAGTTACGCTTATGTGGCAATTACGTTGGATAATTCTGATCATCAGCTCGCGGTCGATTACGAGGAAGTGACTGTAGCGAGAAAGTTGTATCGTTCCGGTGAGAGCGAATATCTGATCAATGGTCATTCCTGCCGTTTGAAGGATGTGAATGAGCTTTTTTATGATACCGGTATTGGTAAAGAGGGATATTCGATCATCGGCCAGGGACAGATCGACCGTATCTTAAGCGGTAAGCCGGAAGAACGAAGAGAACTTTTTGATGAAGCAGCGGGTATTGTGAAGTTCAAACGCCGTAAGAATATGTCATTGAGGAAGCTGGAAGATGAGAGGCAGAATCTGGTCCGGGTCAATGATATTCTGAGTGAGCTTGAGAAGCAGTGGGAACCTCTGAAAAAACAGTCAGAGACAGCGAGAGAATATCTGAAAAAGAAGGAGTCTTTGAAGACCTTTGATATCAATATGTTCCTTCTGGAAAGCGAACGCCTGAAAGAGCAGATTCGTGATATGGAGAATAAGATTCAGACTGCTAAGGGTGAACTTGAGAAGGATACTGCGGACTATGACAATATGAAGACCGAATATGAGGCTGTTGAGGAAGAGATGGAACAGATCGATGAGTCCATTGAAAGTTATAAGTCCAAGAAGAATGAGACAAGCCTTTTGAAACAGAATCTGGAGAATCAGATCGCTTTGTTAAAGGAGCAGATCAACAGTGCACAGATGAGCGATGAACATTTCGCTCAGCGTTCTAATGCAATCCGCGAGGAGATAGAGAGCAGACAGGCTCAGAAACAGGATCTGCAGGAAGAGGAAAGAGGACTGCAGGAACAGTTATCTGAGCAGCAGAAAAAGGAAACGGAATCGAAAGTAAAGCTTGCTGCATTACAGAGCCAGATCGGTAAGCTTGGTGATGATATTGAAACCTGGAAAAATGACATGATCGAGCTACTCAATAACCGTGCTTCTACGCAGGCAAAAGGACAGCGTTACGATACGATGTTAGAGCAGATTCAGGTGCGTAAGTCAGAGATCCAGAGCAGGCTGCTGACTTCTCAGAGCGAGGCTGGCTCTGTACAGGAGAATCTGCAGTCTTATGAGCAGGAACTGAAAGAGATTTCCGATAAGATCATTGAACTGACAGAATCCAATCAGGCGAATGAAGATGAGATTGCGGAGATTCAGAAGGAAATGCAGGGCAAATCCGAAGAACTGCGTAATAGCCAGACTTCATATCACAGAGATAGATCCAGACTGGAATCTCTGCGCAATATCACAGAACGCTATGACGGATATGGCAATAGTATCCGTAAGGTTATGGAGTGCCGTAACAGAGAACCGGGTCTTCTTGGCGTTGTGGCGGATATCGTAAAGGTGGAAAAGGCTTACGAAGCGGCGATCGAGACAGCACTTGGCGGAAGTATCCAGAATATTGTTACAGATAATGAAGACACGGCTAAACGAATGATCGGATTTCTGAAAAAGAATAAATATGGACGTGCGACATTTCTGCCATTGACCAGCGTGTCAGCAAGAGGCGGTCTGAACCGTCCGGAGGTATTAAAAGAAACTGGTGTCATCGGACTTGCAGATACGTTGGTAAAGGTAGATCCAAAGTACCGGGAGCTTGCAGCAAGCCTTCTTGGAAGAACAGTGGTTGTAGACAATATTGACCGTGGGATTGCGATTGCAAGAAAGTATAAGCAGTCCCTGCGTCTGGTCACACTGGAAGGAGATCTGTTGAATCCGGGCGGATCTATGACTGGTGGAGCATTTCGTAATTCCAGTAACCTGCTAAGCCGCAGGCGTGAGATTGAAGATCTTGAGAAACGTGTAGCACACTGGAAAGAAGGCATGGAGCTGCTGGAACTGGAGACGGAAGCACTCCGCGCCAGAAGAACTGCCTGTTATACGGCTATGGATGAAGTACAGAAAGAATTGCAGGAAGCTTATGTTGTTCAGAATACAGCTAAGATGAATGTGGATCAGGCATCCAAACGGATCTCGGCGGCATTGCAGGCAGCTAAGCAGGCAAAGGATGAGACGGCGGAACTGAATCAGCAGATTGCAGATATCGGAGATAATCAGGGAGCTATTGCACAGGAGTTACAAGATTCTGAACAGATGGAGCAGGAGATTAACCGCAAGGCTTCTGAGGGGCAGAAAGCACTGGAAGAACTTCGCAAACAGGAGAGCAGCAAACAGAAGGAGACAGAGAGTCTTCATATTGCCACTGCCGGTCTGGAACAGCAGTTAGCCTTTATCAGAGAGAATACTGCACGTATAGAAGAAGAACTGGTCAAATTTAAGGAAGAACAGGAAAGTCTGGTGAATAATCAGGATCATGCATCACAGGAGATACGTGAGAAAGAGAAAAAGATTCAGGATATCAGACTCACCATTGAAGATTCCAAAGATCTTTTCGCTGAGATTGAAGCAGAGATTGAGAAATCAGTTCATGAACGCGAAGAATTGAACAGACGTCACAAGTCTTTTCTAAAGAAACGCGAGGATCTGTCCGGACGTATGTCAGATCTGGATAAAGAAATTTTCCGTCTGGAAAGCCGTAAGGAAAGTTATGAAGAGGCTGCTGACAAGCAGATCAATTATATGTGGGAAGAGTATGAGCTGACTTATAGCCATGCTCTGGAACTGCGCAACGAGAATCTGACAGATCTGGCGATGATGAAGAAAGAGATTCAGACACTGAAAAGTGAGATCAAAGCACTGGGACCGGTGAATGTCAATGCTATTGAAGATTTCAAGAATCTGTCCGAACGATATGATTTTTTGAAAGGTCAGCATGATGATCTGGTGGAAGCAGAAGCAACACTGGTGAAGATTATAGATGAATTGGATGAGGCGATGCGCAGACAGTTTACCGAGCAGTTTGCACGGATTGCCAAGGAGTTTGATCTTGTATTTAAAGAACTTTTTGGCGGCGGCAAGGGCACGCTGGAACTGATGGAGGATGAGGATATTCTGGAAGCGGGTATCCGTATCATTGCGCAGCCACCGGGCAAGAAACTGCAGAATATGATGCAGCTTTCCGGTGGGGAAAAGGCACTGACGGCAATCTCGTTGTTATTTGCTATTCAGAACCTGAAACCATCACCGTTCTGTCTGCTGGATGAGATTGAGGCTGCGCTGGATGATTCTAATGTCACCAGATATGCCCGGTATCTCCATAAGCTGACAGAACATACACAGTTTATTGTAATTACCCACAGACGAGGTACGATGACAGCGGCAGACCGTCTGTATGGAATCACCATGCAGGAAAAAGGTGTGTCCACACTGGTATCCGTAAGTCTGCTGGAGGATGAATTAGATAAGTAATTGACAGGAGGAAAGTATGTCAGAAGAAAAAGGTTTTTTTGGACGTCTGGTAGAAGGACTTAATAAGACCAGAGATAATATCGTATCCGGAATGGACAGCGTATTTGGCGGGTTCTCTTCCATTGACGATGATTTTTATGAAGAGCTGGAAGAGGTTATGATCATGGGAGACCTTGGCGTGACAGCGACCTATGATATTCTGGATGACCTGAAGGAAAAGGTCAAAGAACGTCACATCAAAAATCCGGCAGACTGCCGTGAACTGCTGATTGAGAGTATCAGAGATCAGATGAGCGTAGGCGCGGTAGAATATGAATTTGAGGAAATGAATCCGGTAATTATGGTAGTCGGAGTTAACGGTGTCGGTAAGACGACTACGATCGGTAAGTTGGCAGGACAGTATCATGCACAGGGTAAGCGTGTTATCGTGGCTGCTGCAGATACTTTTCGTGCTGCTGCAGGTGAGCAGTTAAAGGAATGGGCAGACCGCGCACATGCAGAACTGATCGGAGGACAGGAAGGCTCTGATCCGGCTGCAGTTGTATATGATGCGGTAGCGGCAGCCAAAGCGAGACATGCGGATATTCTGCTGTGCGATACTGCCGGAAGACTGCACAATAAAAAGAATCTGATGGAAGAGCTGCGTAAGATGAACCGTATCATCGACCGTGAATATCCGGAAGCATGCCGCGAGACGCTGGTTGTACTGGATGCGACGACTGGTCAGAATGCGTTGCAGCAGGCAAAAGAATTTAAAGAAGTTGCAGACATTACCGGTATCATTCTTACCAAGATGGATGGAACAGCTAAGGGAGGTATCGCTGTAGCTGTACAGGCTGAGCTTGGTATTCCGGTCAAATACATCGGTGTAGGCGAGAAGATGGAAGATCTGCAGAGATTTGACCCGGATCAGTTTGTAAAAGCATTGTTTACCCCGGAAGAGGAAGATGGTGAAGAGGAATAGACATTTAAAATAATAAGATACAGAACAGATGGCGGAACAGACATACGAACGAGGAGGAAACTATGCTGACATTAGAGAAGTTTGAAGAGGCCAGTGAGGTGGTCAAAAAGGTAACCAATCCTACCAAGCTGTTATACAGTGAATATCTGAGTGAACAGACCGGAGGCAAGATTTATCTGAAGCCGGAAAATATGCAGTTTACAGGTGCATACAAGGTGCGTGGTGCTTACTATAAGATCAGTACCCTGACAGAAGAAGAGAGAAACCGCGGACTGATCACGGCATCTGCAGGAAACCATGCGCAGGGCGTGGCATATGCAGCACAGAAATTCGGCTGCAAGGCAATCGTGGTAATGCCGACAGTCACACCACTGATCAAGGTTAACCGTACCAAGAGCTATGGCGCAGAGGTCATTTTGCATGGAGATGTATACGATGATGCGTGTGCATATGCTATGAAGCTTGCCGAAGAAGAAGGATACACCTTTGTACATCCATTTAATGATCTGGATGTGGCTACCGGACAGGGATCCATTACCATGGAGATTATTCAGGAACTTCCGACTGTTGATTATATTCTGGCACCAATCGGTGGTGGCGGTCTGATCACAGGTGTATCTACGCTTGCTAAGATGCTGAATCCGAAGATTAAGGTGATTGGTGTGGAGCCTGCAAATGCAGCCAGCATGACAGCAGCGTTAAAAGCCGGAGAACCTGTAGAACTTGACAGTGCAGACACTATTGCAGACGGTACTGCTGTTAAGAAAGTTGGCGATAAGAATCTGCCGTATGTACAGGAGAATGTAGATGATATTCTGTTGGTGGAAGATCATGAACTGGTAACCGCTTTCCTTGATATGGTAGAAAACCATAAGATGGTTGTAGAGAACTCCGGACTCTTAAGTGTGGCAGCGTTGAAACAGTTAGATCTGAAGGGTAAGAAAGCAGTTGCGATCCTCAGTGGTGGTAATATGGATGTGATCACAATGTCCTCTATCGTACAGCTTGGACTGATCCAGAGAGACCGTATCTTCTCTGTAGCAGTACAGCTTCCGGATAAGCCAGGTGAGCTTGCCAGGGTAGCATCTATCATTGCAGCAGCAAAAGGAAATGTAATCAAGCTGGAGCATAATCAGTTCGTATCTACCAACCGCCATGCGGCAGTAGAGCTTCGGATTACGATGGAAGCATTTGGAACCGGGCACAAGAAAGAAATACTTGCGGCATTGGAAAAAGAAGGCCTGAAACCGCACGAGATTGATGCGACATTATAGGATAACAACTCAACATATCTGTATCAGTGAATATAGTATGGTAAAAGTGGCAGTACAGAGAATAATCTGTGCTGCCGTTTTGTTTATCTCAGTGGGAGTCTAATCTCCGACTGAGATAAACGCTCCGCGAGGATGCGCAGTGATTCTGATAAGAATATGTCAGCTTCGCTGACCAGAATCACGCGCCAAGTCTCACGGACGTTCGACTTGAATAGGGGAAAGTGCTAAATTGTTCGTGAAACGACCTTGACAGAACATGTATTAATGTATACAATGATACAAGATTGTTTCATACAAAGGTGAATGCTTAATGAGGAGTGAAGACACATGGAGAACAGAAAAGTATATTTAAATAAACATTCTAATCTGCTGCAGCTAGAGGAGCATATGTATCCATTGGTAGATGTGGATACACCAAACGTGTTCAGGAATCTGTTTCATTATGATGAAATTCCGAAGATTGCGTTTAATGACAGAATTGTACCACACTGTATGCCGGATGAGATCTGGATTACAGATACTACGTTCCGCGATGGACAGCAGTCAAGAGCACCTTACAGTACTCAGCAGATCGTAGACATTTATGATTATTTTCATAAACTTGGAGGTCCGAATGGTAAGATTCGTCAGAGCGAGTTCTTCCTGTACAGTAAGAAGGACCGTGACGCTGTGTACAAATGTATGGAGCGCGGATATAAATTTCCAGAAGTAACAAGCTGGATCAGAGCTAGCAAAAAAGACTTTGAACTGGTAAAGGATCTTGGTATGCCGGAGACAGGTATTCTGGTAAGCTGTTCTGATTATCATATTTTCTATAAAATGAAAATGACCAGAAGAGAATGTATGAATCATTATCTGTCCGTGATCAGAGAATGTCTGGAGACCGGAGTAAGTCCAAGATGTCATTTGGAGGATATTACCAGATCAGACATTTACGGGTTTGTGATTCCGTTCTGTCTGGAATTGATGAAGTTGATGGAAGAGTATCAGATTCCGGTGAAGATCCGTGTCTGTGATACGATGGGCTATGGTGTAAACTATCCGGGAGCTGTGATCCCGAGATCTATCCCTGGTATTGTCTATGGTCTTCGTGTACATGCGGGTGTGCCGAGTGAACTGATCGAGTTCCATGGTCACAATGATTTCTATAAAGCAGTCAGCAATTCAACGACAGCATGGCTCTACGGAGCAAGTGGCGTGAACTGTTCGCTTTTCGGTATCGGAGAGCGTACCGGTAATACACCGCTGGAAGCAATGGTATTCGAGTATGCACAGCTTCGGGGAACGCTGGATGGCATGGATACAACCGTAATCACAGAACTGGCTGATTATTATGAAAAAGAGATTGGTTACCGTGTTCCGTCCAGAACACCGTTCGTTGGTAAGAACTTTAATGTAACAAGAGCAGGTATTCATGCAGATGGTCTGCTGAAGAATGAAGAGATTTACAACATCTTCGATACAGAGAAGTTCCTGAACAGAGCGCCACTGGTAGCAGTGTCTAATACATCTGGGTTGGCAGGAATTGCTCACTGGATCAACAGCTATTTCCATTTGCCGGAGGAAAAACAGGTAGATAAGAATACAGAACTGGTAGCTATGGTAAAGAGCTGGGTAGATGAACAGTACGAGGGCGGACGTGTTACGGTACTGACTGATGAAGAACTGCTGGGAGTTATTGATGAAGCGTGCGATCAGTTAGGCGTTTCGATTATATAGTTATGGAGAGATGTAATGATGGAAGAATATCAGGATCAGTCCCTGCGGGGAAAGGTATTTCAAAAAATCAGAGAAGAAATTTTATCGGGGGTCTATCAGGATGGTGAAGAGCTACGAGAAGTCACATTGGGAGAGAAGCTTGGCGTAAGCCGGACGCCGGTGCGAGAGGCACTCAGGCAGTTGGAGCTGGAAGGTCTGGTAACGATCGTTCCGAATAAAGGTGCGTATGTGACGTCCATTTCCAGAAAAGATGTAGAAGATATTTATAAGATTCGGTCACTACTGGAAGGCCTCTGTGCCAGATGGGCAACCAAGAATATTACGGAACAGCAGATTTTAGATATGGAAGAGACGTTACTCTTATCTGAATTTCATCTGAAACGTAATGGGAAGGTAAAGACTATCCAGGTATCAGAACTTGACAGCAAGTTCCACAAAGTACTGTATGAAGCATCCAACAGCCGCATTCTGGAGCATCTGCTGACAGATTTTCATAAATATGTTAAGATGACCAGACAGATGTCCGTTGGAGCGCCGGATCGTGCAGAGCAGTCTATCGAAGAACACCGTGCAATTCTGGATGCGATTAAAGCAAAGGATGCTGATCTTGCAGAAAAATTAGCGGACGAACATGTCATGAAGGTAATGGAGAATCTTCATATCGAAGGATAACATCGAAGGACAGAAAAGGAGAAGCATAATGGCAAAGATTAAGATGACAACCCCTCTCGTAGAGATGGATGGTGACGAAATGACAAGAATCCTCTGGAAGCTGATCAAGGAGAATCTTCTGGAGCCATATATTGATCTGAATACAGAGTACTATGATCTGGGACTGGAATACCGTAATGAGACGAATGACCAGGTGACCGTTGACGCAGCTAATGCGACTAAGAAATACGGTGTTGCAGTGAAATGTGCTACGATCACACCAAATGCAGCCCGCATGACGGAGTATGACCTGAAAGAAATGTGGAAGAGCCCGAATGGAACGATTCGTGCGATTCTGGACGGAACCGTATTTCGTGCTCCAATCAAGGTAAAAGGTATCGAACCGTATGTCCGTACCTGGAAGAAGCCGATTACTATTGCGAGACATGCATATGGGGATGTATACCGCGCGAGTGAAATGAAGATACCGGGACCAGGAAAAGCAGAACTGGTATATACCGCAGAAGATGGTACGGAGACGAGAGAACTGATCCATAATTTTACAGGAGAAGGCATCATTCAGGGAATGCATAATATCAACGCATCAATTGAGAGCTTTGCAAGAAGCTGCTTTAACTATGCATTAGATACGAAGCAGGATCTGTGGTTTGCAAGCAAGGATACGATCTCCAAGAAGTATGACCATACATTCAAAGACATTTTCCAGGAACTGTTCGATACAGAGTACAAAGACAAATTCGAGCAGGCAGGAATTACGTATTTTTACACACTGATCGATGATGCAGTGGCAAGAGTGATGAAATCTGAAGGAGGATACATCTGGGCATGTAAGAATTATGACGGAGACGTGATGAGCGATATGGTATCTTCTGCATTTGGCTCCCTGGCAATGATGACTTCTGTACTGGTATCTCCGGATGGTTATTATGAATATGAGGCAGCGCATGGTACGGTACAGAGACATTATTACAAGCATTTGAAAGGGGAAGAGACTTCGACCAACTCTGTAGCAACAATCTTCGCATGGACAGGTGCACTCAGAAAACGCGGTGAGTTGGATGATAATGCAGAACTCATGGCATTTGCAGATAAACTGGAAAAGGCTACAATTGATACGATTGAGGCAGGTGAAATGACAAAAGACCTGGCACTGATCACTTCACTTGAGAATCCGACAGTGTTGAACAGTGAAGACTTTATTAAGGCGATTGCAAAAAGATTGTAATATACCACGAATATGATATTGAGTAAGAAAGGCAGGATGTTAAGGTATCCTGCCTTTTGCTGTGCGTATGAAATTATGTATGATGGTTTTTAGTATTGAATCTCCTGCAGATACATACCCTTTGGATCACAAGGAAGTGACGCAGATTCTTCGCCGCGAAAGATTGCGCGGATATCACTGACCGGGCGTTTCTCCAGACCGATATCGATCAGTGTACCTATGATCAGTCTCTGCATATTGTGGAGAAAATCATTGGCCTCAATGGTAATCTGCATTTCTTCAGGGTCTGCATAGATTTCGATATTATAAATCTCTTTTACAGTGGATTTTGACTTACCGGCAGAGGTAAAATTGCGGAAGTCGTGTTTGCCGATCAGAAGATCAGCCGCCTCATCCATCAGTTCTTTATCCGGATGACGGAAGCAGTGGTATGCATACTTACGGTCAAATACGCTTGGTACAGCACCGGTGATCATGCGGTACACATAGACCTTACGTTTGGCGTTAAGCTGCGCATGAAAGCGTTCCGGCATTTCCTCAATATCAGTGATGGCGATGTCCATCGGAAGATAACGGTTCAGATACCGCTGCATCTCTGTAAGATCCATTCGGGATGATGTCTTGAAATTCGCTACTTGTCCGTAGGCGTGGACGCCGACTTCAGTACGCATGCCGCAGAAAAGTTCCACATCTTCACCGGACATTTTCTTGATTACATCCAGAATCTTGTTGGAAATGGTATTGGTTGATTCATTTTTGCCCAGACGTGACCAACCCTGATAACGGCTGCCGTCGTACTCTATAGTTAAACGTATATTTCGCATAATTGACACCTCTATTATAAAATGTGATAATTAACAGTATTGAAAACACATACAGTATAGCAGAAAAAGCTTTCCTATGTCCAGCGGGATACAGGAATTTCATATGTGGTTCGAGATGGGAAAGGAGTGGGACTATGAATTTGATTGATATGCATTGTGATACCCTGTGGAAAATGATACAGCAGAATGAGTATGATCTGATGGAGAATCCGTGGAGCGTCAGTATTCCTGCGATGAAAGAAGCCGGGACACTGGCACAGTTTTTTGCATGTTATACCTGCCTGGAAGAGCAGAATATGGATTATGAGAAATGTTACAAGCAGGCACTGGCTATGATAGAGCTGTTAAAGAAAAACTGCGAGAAATATTCTGAAGAAATATGCATGGCAGGAAATTATGAGGACATACTGAAAAATGAACAGAACGGTCAGATATCAGCAGTTTTAACAATAGAAGAAGGGGGAATTATTAACGGGAAGGCGCAGCGTCTGGAAGAATTGTGGGAGAAGGGTGTACGTCTGATGACGCCGATGTGGAACTATACAAACTGTCTGGGGCATCCCAACAGTCGGGAGCCTGAACTTATGGCAAAGGGACTTACAAAGTTTGGTAAAGAGATCATAAACCGTGCCGGAGAGTTGGGAATGATTATTGATGTGTCTCATGCATCGGATCAGTCTTTCCTGGATATTCTGGAATGTACAGACGGTCCGGTTGTCGCATCACATTCTAATTGCCGTGCATTATGCAGGCATCCAAGGAATCTGACCGATGAAATGATCCGCAGACTTGCAGAAGCTGGAGGTGTAGCCGGATTGAATCTGTTCCCGATGTTTCTTGGTGAAAACCTGTCACCAGGCATGGAACTGGAAGCAATGGCAGCACACGTTCTCCATATGATCAATGTCGGAGGAGAGGAATTTCCGGCAATCGGTACGGATGCAGATGGATATAGTATACAGGCATACGAGCCAATCCAGAAGGTATCTGATATGTCGAAATTATGGGAGATGCTTCGTAAGAAAGGTGTGAGCGAGGATCAACTTGAACGTATATGGAGAACGAACGCGGTGAATGTTTTGAAAAGAATCGGTTGAAAAAAATGTTCGTTCATCGTAGTATAGAGAAAGGCGATAATCTCTGATTAATATATCAGATCAGAAAAGAGAGGATTAAGTATGGAAAGAGGAAAAAAACGTGTGGTGGATTCGCAGCTGGAAAGTGTTCATCTGGTAAGAATGAATCATTTGAACAGTGCGGGGCGTCTGTTCGGAGGCCAACTGATGCAGTGGATTGACGAGACTGCGGCAATGGCAGCAAAGAGACATGCACACAGACCGATCATTACAGCATCGTTTAATAATCTGCAGTTTCTGCGGGGGGCTTATCCGGGTGATACAGTAGTGCTCAAGGCAAAGATTGTCTATGCAGGACATACATCTATGGATGTTAAAGTGGAGACTTATGCAGAGACGGTAACAGGAGAACAGTTTCTGATTAACTGTGCATATGCAACAGAGGTAGCAGTTGGGGAAGATGGCAAGCCAACGATAGTTCCGGAACTTATCATTGAGACGGAAGAGGAACAGTATGAATGGGATCGAAGCGTATTGCGCAGAGAGTTGAGAAAGAAGCACGGCTAAGAGGAGGACGACACAATGAGTACGATCACATTAATCGGAGCAGGACAGATGGCATCAGCACTTACCTATCCATTATTTGAAAATGGACATGAAGTGCGTTTGGTAGGAAGTCCATTGGACGATCAGGTAATAGACAGATTGAGAGAGGATAACTATCATGTTAATCTGCTTCGCACACTGCATGACGGTATTCACTATTACAAAGAGTGCGAAAAAGAAGAGGCAATTCAGGGAACAGATTTGATTGTATGTGGTGTATCAAGTTTTGGTGTAGACTGGTTTGCAGATAAGATACTTCCGATACTTGATGAGAGAATCCCGGTAATTTCTGTGACAAAAGGAATGCTGGATTATGAAGATGGAACGATGCAGACCTATCCGGAATACTGGACGAGTAAACTACCAGAAGGAAGTAAACAGGAAATCTATGCGATCGGCGGACCTTGTACCGCAAGAGATCTGGCAGATCATGATCCGTCTTTTGTCGGATATTGTGGACCGAAGATGGAGACATTGCGCTGGATTCGGAGTCTGTTTGCAACCGATTATTATGTGATCAGTCTGACATTAGATGTGGTAGGACTGGAGTGTGCAGTTGCTTTAAAAAATGGATATGCACTGGGAACAGCACTTGCTATCGGTATGGCTGAGAAAGCAGGCGATGATGGAATTAATCACAATAATTCAGAAGCAGCTCTGTTCCAGGAGAGTGTAAAGGAGATGCTGGATCTGCTTAAAATTGTCGGTGGAGGTGTGGATAATATCATGTATGCTGCCGGCGATCTGAACGTAACAGTTGCAGCAGGACGAAGCCGTACAGTGGGACTCCTCCTTGGTAAAGGACTGTCTATCGATGAGGTTATGGAACAGCTGAAAGGGCAGACACTGGAAGCGGTAGTTATTGCTACAAGAACCGCTCGCGCAGTGAAAGCCCTTGCAAAAGCAGGAAAGGTGAAAGAGTCTGATTTTCCGTTGCTGATGCATGTGAATGCGCTGCTTAATGAGGGGGCGACGCTGGATATTCCATGGACGGATTTCCAGAAAGAAATGTAAGCAAGAGATATAGTTATAGGAGTAAAACATGAGTGGATATGATTTAATCGCGTTTGATATGGATGGAACGCTTCTGACAAGTAAAAATAAAGTAAGTGAATCTTCGCGGGAGGCAATTGCGAGAGCCGTTGAACTGGGGAAGAGGATAGCGGTCTGCACAGGACGGGCAGTTGGTGAAATAGAACCGTATGAGGAAAATGAACTGCAGAATGTGCGGTATTTTGTGTGTGAAAACGGAGCATTGCTTTATGATTCGGAGACAAAGGAAATTTTATCATCAACTGTGATTCCAGATGAAATTGTTGAGAAAATCATAGACATTATAGATGGCGAAGACTGTATGCTGATTGGCTATTCAAAAGGTCGCAATCTTGTAGACAGCATCGATGCTGAGCGTATGGATTATTTTTATGTTACGAGATACAAGGAGCTGCAGCGTAAGACCGGCAAACATTATGATGGCCTGTATGATGCATATCGCAAAGAACATTTTCCGATGGAGAAAATGAATGTATATGCATCAAGCGTTGAAATACGAGACAGATTGTTTGAGCAAATCATTCGATTGCCAGTGACGGTAGTCTATGCGGAGGATACAGGATTTGAGATTTCGCCGCTTCATATGTCAAAGGGGATTGGGTTAAAGCAACTGTGTGAAATCGTTAAAATACCACTTGAACATACGATTGCAGTGGGAGATTCTGATAACGATGTGAAGATGATGAAGGTGGCAGGACTGCCTGTGGCAATGGGCAATGCGCGAGAGTGTGTACGAGAAGTCTGCAAAGTGAGTGTGGCCGATAATGATCATGGAGGCTGTGCAGAAGCAATTTACCGGTATCTGTTGGGTGGACAGAATGAATAGACAACATGGGATGACTGAATAAGAATTAGATAATTTTCATAACAAAATATTAAGAAAAGAAGTCATTTTTTACGTAAAATTACGCGAAAAATGGCTTCTTTTTGTATATAATACCAATCTTTGCATTTTAGCTGCATTTGATGGGACTTTTTGAGAGATGAGAGTATGACTTATAATATGGCTATCGAGGAGGACAGCATGAACAGAAGAAGTAACAAAATATTACGGGAATTGATTTTAGGCAGCAGACAGAATGTTACGGAACTGGTTGAAAAATACAAAGTACAGGAGAGATCTATTCGTGCGGATATTAAGGAATTGAATGATGCATTGATAGAATATGATCTTCCGGTAATTCAAATTGGGTCTGATGGAGAGGTATTTTTTGATACAGACGTCCGAGTTGATGTGCACGCCTTTGAAAAATTTATTTGTGAGCATACATTTTATACATACTTTTTATCTAAGAACGAGAGAGCAGCGGTGTTGGTAATGATTCTGCTAAACGCAAAAGGATACGTTACGGTAGAACAGCTGAAAGAGATAATCGGAGTCAGCAGAACCACACTTCTTCGTGATCTTCCGGAAATCAAAAAATGGTTTGAAGAAAATAAAATGGAACTGATTTCGCAGGTACACAGAGGTTACATTGTTAATGTGCCGGAATTAGATGTAAGAAAAGGCATATTAAAACTCCTTGAAGTCAACGGAGATGACAATGAATATGAGACGGGATACAGTTTGGGAGCATTCTGGTGTTTGATGGTTCGCCAGATGGACAGGATGGGTATATATAACGATATAAAACAGCTGATTATTCAGGAAGAGGAAGAGAGCCAGACATTTCTTTCGGACTATTCTTTCTTTGAAGCAGTGAGGGAACTGACGTTGGCTGTAAATCGTATTCATAATAATCAAATCATTCCTGCATATTATGAAGAAAACTGGAAAAATCTCAGACGAAGTTCCAAATATGAATTCAGCAGTAATTTATTTGCAGTTATAGAAAAAAGATATAGTCTTGAGATTCCTGAATCAGAGATTTTGTATTATGCAGAATGTCTAAAGGGAAAAAGTTATCTGAAAGACAGTAAATCTAATAAGGCAAATGCATTAGATATCCGCCTGTTGATTGCAGAAACTTTATATCATATATCAAATTGTTTTGGAATTGACTTTTATCTGGATTTTTCACTGTATGATTTGCTGGTAGCGCATATGAGGTCAGCTGTATTCAGATTGCAGTCAGGAGAAATGCTTAAAAATCCATTGAAAGAATCTTTGCTTCAGGAATACCCGGAAATCTTTGCGATTATTCGGGAAAATGTCGGAAGCCTGGAAGAGTATATAGGAAAAGAGTTTTCAGAAGACGAGATGTCTTTTATGGTTTTATATTTTGCATCTGTACTGGAAAAAGAAAAAGCAGAAAGCTCTAAGAATTCCAAAATTAAAGTTGCATTGGTATGCGAGACCGGAAGAGGTACAGCGCAATTCATGTTGGCAAAGCTGCATACATTAGATGAGATGATCGATATTGTCAGTGTCTCGTCTGTGCATAATACCAAAGAAATTCAAAACAGTGGGGCACAAATGATTGTTTCAACGATCCCATTGGAGAGTGAACTGCCATGTGTGGTTGTTAGATCTGCAATATTGAATACTGATGATTTGCTGGATGTGCAGCGCAAGGTATTTGAATTAATAGAAGATGATGGTGATAAAGAAATACCAGAAATGCAGCTGGATGTAATCAATCCGGTAGAATCTGATATTCAAGGTGCTTTTTACAATCTTCTGTCACAGGACAGAGTGATGGTTGATTATGAAGCGGATGACTGGGAGGATGCTGTCAGACAATCTGGAATACTTTTGAGAGATAGCGGTGCCGTGACAGATGCTTACGTAGATGCAATGGTGGAAAACATAAAAGAAAATGGTCCTTATGTTGTAATATGGCCGGGAACAGCACTTCCGCATGCGGACTGCCTGGAGGGAGTTAAACAAGAAGCAGCTTCGTTGCTTAGATTAAAAAACCCGGTGGATTTTCATCATGAATCGAATGATCCGGTGAGATATCTTATAGGAATAAGTATACAGAGTGCTGAAAGTATTAATTCTGCATTATATGATGTCATGATGATCTTCGGAAATGAAAAGATCAAACATATGCTGGATCGAATGCCGACAGCAGAAGAATTGTTACATGCGATTAATAGTCTGAAGACTGTTAAATAGATAATGCAATCAATGTCACGTATGATGGATTGACAAAAGAGGAGGATGACGATGAAAGCATTAGTAAAATACGCAAAGGGACCTGGAAATTTGGAAATCCGAGAGGTTGAGGAACCGAAAGTAAGCGGTGATCTGGTTAAGATCCGAGTAGTATATGCAGGAATCTGTGGTTCAGATCTTCACACATGGGCAGGTGAGTATGCCAGCAATAAACCACCGGTTACACTGGGTCATGAGTTTTCGGGTATTGTAGAAGAGGTTGGACCAGATGTAAAAGAGTTAAAGGTGGGGGACAGAGTAACAAGTGAGACAACATTTAAGACCTGTGGCAAATGTATCTATTGCAAAAATGAAGAATATAATCTCTGCTCATCAAGACAGGGACTTGGTACACAGGCTGATGGTGGATTTGCGGAATATGTAATTAACCATGAAGCGAGAATCCATAAACTTCCAGAAAAAGTAAGTCTGTTACAGGCATCTTTGACGGAGCCTCTTGCATGCTGCGTACATGGTGCCATGGAAACATCACAGGTTAAGCCGGGTGAGACGGTATTGATCTTTGGACCGGGAGCTATGGGACTGCTGACCGGTATGGTATGTAAGTCACAGGGTGCGAAAGTAGTTATTGCCGGTCTTACTAAAGATGAGAAGAGATTTGAAGTTGCAAGAACACTTGGATTTGATCGTATTGTTGATCAGATGAAAGAAGATCTGGGAACTGTAATGAATGAGATGACAGATGGTATCGGACCAGACAAAATCTATGAATGTTCCGGTGCTATTCCGGCATTAAATCGTTCATTTGAGCTGATTCGTAAAAAGGGTGAGGTTGTCCAGATTGGTGTATTTGCAAAAGATATCAATGAAGTCAACGTAGGTATTTTCTTCCCAAAAGAAATTCATTATATGGGAACCAGAACGCAGAAGCCGAGTGCATGGAGAACGTCTTTACAACTGATGGCAGAGGGACTGGTACATCCGGAGAAGGTAGTAACTATGATTACAGATCTGGATAACTGGGAAGAAGGATTTACGAAGAGTAAAAATGCAGAGGAAGTAAAGGTAGTTATTCAGGTGTCTGATACAGACGAAAAATAAGAAGATTTTATTATATCTAACAAAAGGAGTAAGAAGTATGGAGATTTTAAAGGAAAATTTAGAGAAAGGTTACCTTGTGGCCAAGGTGGATGCGACTGATAAATTCGGGGTGTTGCGTGAGATGGGCAATGTGCTGGTTGAAAAAGGATGGGTAAAAGATACTTACCCAGGGGCAGTCATTGAACGAGAAAAAGTATTCCCAACAGGCCTTCCGATGGAAGCTATGGGAGTGGCTATTCCACATACAGATGCTATTCATGTTAATAAGAAAGCTGTGTTCTGTGGCATTCTTGACAAACCTGTGGACTTTGTGGTTATGGGAGATGATGAAGCAACTGTATCCGTTGAAGTGATCTTCATGCTCGCTATTATGAAGCCAAATGATCAGATCGAAATGCTTTCTAAACTGGTAGAAACCTGCCAGAACGTATCTGTGTTACAGACCGTAAAAGCGGCAGAAGACATGGACACAATTGAGAAAGTTATGGAGAAGCTTATGGCATAGCTTATTCCATGATTTTATAGACACTTTAAGGAATACAAAAGAAAGAGAGGATGAGAAACTATGAGTATTATCACAAGCGCGGTTCAATACATTTTGGACCTGGGAGCAAGTGCCATGCTTCCTATCATTCTGACAATCTTCGGACTGATTCTTGGTCAGGGATTTGTCAAGTCATTCCGTGCAGGTTTGACAGTAGGTGTTGGTTTCATCGGAATTAACCTGGTTATCGGACTGATCAGCAGTTATGCAGGAGCAGCAGCGCAGGCAATGGTTGACAGATTGAATTTAAGCCTGAATGTATTGGACGTAGGTTGGCCGGTAGCAGCATCTATTACTTGGGCAACGCCAATTGCTGTCTTGTTAATTCCGTTATTGTTCATCGTTAATATGATTATGTTAGCTCTTAATATGACAAAGACTATGGACGTTGATATTTGGAATTACTGGCATTTAATTTTTGCAGGCGGTGTAATTTATTACGCAACAGGAAGCCTTCCGCTTTGCCTGCTGTGTGCACTGATCCACGCTGTAGTTACTTTCAAGCTGGCTGACTGGACAGCTCCAGCAGTAGGATCTTTCCTGGAACTGCCGGGTGTATGTCTGCCACATGCTGAGACTGTTGCTTGGGCACCAGTATGCTACGCATTGAACCGTGTATGGGACAAGATTCCTGGATTAAACAAAGTCAATGTTACAGGAGATACATTAAAGAAGAAACTTGGTTTCATTGGTGAGCCGATGTTCCTTGGTCTTGTTCTTGGTCTTATTATTGGTGCACTTGCCGGATACGATTCAAAACAGGTTATCCTGACAGGTGTTAACATGGCTGCAGTACTTGTACTTCTTCCTAGAATGGTATCTCTGCTTATGGAAGGTCTGATGCCTATTTCAGAAGGCGCAAGAAACTTCATTCAGAAGAGATTCCCAGGAAAAGAAGTATACATTGGTCTGGATGCAGCTGTAGCTACAGGACATCCAACAGTTGTAACGGTATCCCTGATCATGATTCCTATTACACTTGCACTGGCAATTATTCTGCCGTACAACAGATTACTTCCGTACGCTGACTTTGCGGTACTTCCATTCACAGTAATCTGGGCAGTAGTTGCTTCCCGTGGTAACATCGTACGAAGCGTACTTAGCTCTTCAGTTATGATGTGTGGTATCCTGTTTATCGCTACTAACATGGCTGAGGCTACAACAGCAATGGGTAAAGCTGTAGGATTCGCTTTCCCAGAAGGCGCAACACAGATTTCAGGTATCGATGCATCATGCCATATTCTTGTATGGGTATTTGCTAAGCTTTGTGATCCAGCTAACATGCCAATGTTCATTGCGGGTATTGCTGTAGCAGTTATCTACTTTGGACTGTGGTACTGGACAAGAAATGACGTTAAGGCTCAGGTTGAGGCCGCTAACGCAGCAAAATAATTAGAGCATAATTTAAAAGGACTTTAAAGGTTGAATTGAAAGGAGATATCTATCTATGAAAAAAGTAATCGTTGCCTGCGGAACAGGCATTGCAACATCAACAGTCGTATGTGTAAAGATTAAAGAGGCACTTGCAAAAGCAAATGTACAGGCGGAAATCGTTCAGTGTAAAGTAGCTGAGATTGAGTCTAAGATGGCTGGAGCTGATCTTATTGTAACTACAACAAGCTATTCAAATGACAAGATTCCGGTAATCCGTGCACTGTCTTTCCTGACGGGTATTGGAATGGAACAGGATATTCAGAAAATTGTTGACATTTTAAGTTAAGCAGTGCCTGCAAGTTAGAACAGATTTGTATACACGCAGTTAGACAGTTGAGGTGAAATTGAAATGAATTTAAGTTTAAAGGGTAAAACAGCCGTAGTAACCGGCGCAGCTAAGGGTATTGGAAGAAGTATCGCAGAGAAGATGGCTGAAAGCGGTGCAGCTGTGGGAATTATTGATTTTGATAAAGCTACAGGATTTGCGGCTCAGGAAGAATTCACAGCAAAAGGATATAAATGCGTGTTCGCAGCAGCCGATGTCTCAAATTATGAGTCTTTGGTTCAGGCAAAGCAGCAACTGGTAGATGCTTTTGGTAAGATAGATATTCTTGTGATTAATGCAGGTGTCAGCAGAAAACATACAATTGCTGAGATTGAACCAGCAGAATGGGAGAGAGTTATCTCTATCAATCTGAGCGGATCATTCTATACAGTCAAAGCTTTTTATGATTGTTTTGCGGATAAGAAACCTGAAGATGAAGGACGGATTATCTTTGTAACCTCTGGTTCCGGTATTACCGGAACCGGAGGAGGAGCACATTATGCTGCATCCAAATCAGGCCAGCATGGTCTGATGCGTACGGTATCGAAAGAATTCGGTAAGAACGGCGTGAATGTAAATGCCATTGCACCACGTGTTATTGTTACGGATTTGTTTGATACGTTATATCCGACAGAAGAGTCAAAGGAGCAGCTGATGGCTAAAATCCCGATCGGAAGATTTGGATATCCGGACGATATTGCAAATCTTGCATGTTTCCTGGCAGCTCCAGAGAGTTCTTATATACATGGTCAGATTATTCTGATGGATGGCGGACGAACTCTCTAAAATATAACAGATAAGAAGGATGATTGATTATGACTGAAACAAAGACACAGGAAACAAACAGGACAGTACAGACACAGCCGATTGCGATTAAGATGCATTATATCTGCGATTCGGATTACGTTTCTAAGATAAATAAATATGCTGCGATTTTAATTGCGGTTATGACGGCAGCATTTGTACTTACCGGTACACATTCCTGCCAGAGCATTAGCGATCTTGCCGTATACTTAAGCTGGTTAGTATATTTTGTTCCGCTTTTATTCGCATGGATCGGCATTGCGACTTCTATGAAGATCACGGACGAAATGACAGTAAAACAGCATAAGAACGGACCGGCAAGACTTTGCAGATGTGGCGTGTTTGGAGCACTCTTTGCTGGCGTTACAGTTTTCAGTTGTATTTATTTCATGATAACCGGCGAATATGATCAGATTTCAGCTGAAATCGGGATGACATTCCTTGGAATTCTGGAATGTGCGTCTGCTGTCGGAGTAGCAGTTCTTTCAAGAAAACTGCTTTCTCAGGTTGAAGAAGTTCCGGTTATGGAAGAGATAGAGCAATAATTTTCCCTTCATTTATAATGTAGATAATATCCTGGTGGTTTTTGACTGCCAGGATATTTTTTGTTTCAGAAGCGTCAAAACGGGATAAGAAGATTTGAGGAATTTGTAGAAATCTTGAATATATTAGTAGAACTCCAATTTGATTTTTTTCCTTATATACAGGACAGTGGCTGAGCAAATGTGGCAGTCGACCATTGTTGCGTGTTGGGTAATTACATGTTATAAAAAGAATAATGAGAGATATATCACACCTCCGGGTGCCAGAAGATAATCTGACATCTGGAGGTGTTTTTTGTATATCTCTTATTGTTCATATTTTAAACCATTAGAATATTTAAACAAAAACATATGATTAATTAACCCAAATTCATGTAAAACTAACGGAAATCAATTGGACTTTTTTGTTAAATAGATGCGTATTACAATAAATACAACAGTTAAGGAGGACTTATGAATAGACGAAGTAATAAGATTTTAAGAGAGCTGATTCTTGGAAACAGACAAAATATATTAGAGCTTGTTACCAAGTACAATCTGCAGGAAAGAACAATACGAGCAGATATTAAAGACTTGAATAATACATTACAAGAATACAGTCTTCCACTTATTGTGATTACTGGGAATGGTGATTTAGTCATTGATAGTGCTGAGAAAATTGATGTAAAAGCGTATGAAGAGTTCATATGTTCAAGAACATTTTATACATATTATATGTCGAAGAATGAACGTTCCACCATATTGGCGATGATTTTGCTGAACACTACCGGATATGTGACTGTCGAACAATTGAAAGACATTATTGGAGTAAGCAGAAATACTCTGTTACACGACATATCAGAATTAAAGAATTGGTTTGAAGAGAATAATATGGAACTTGTTTCGCAGGTACGTCGGGGATATATAGTAAATGCCTCAGAGTTAGAAATACGAAAAGGTATCCTAAAATTATTAGAAGTTAATGGTGACAATAATCATTATGGAACGGGTTATAATTTGGGAGCTTTCTGGAATCTGCTAATTCGCCAGATGGATAAATTAAATATTTATGATGATATGTGTACTCATGTAGTGCAACAAGAAGAGTACGCACAATCATTTTTGTCGGATTTTTCGTTTTTTGAAACTGTTTTAGAGATTACTTTGATTATCAATCGGATTGTAAATCATCAGGTGATTCCAGAACATTATGCGGAAAGATGGATTTGTTTTAAAGAAAGCTCTAAATATACATTTAGCAGTGAAATATTAGAAACGATTGGAAACAAATATCAATTAGATATTCCAGAGGTTGAAATTTTATACTTTACAGAATGCTTGAAAGGAAAAAGCTATTTAAAAGACAAAACACATAAAGGTAATGCATTAGATATTCGATTAATGATATCGGAAGCGTTATATAAGATTTCCAGCTGTTTCGGAATTGATTTTTATCTGGACTTTGCCTTGTATGATCTCCTGATTGCTCATATGAGATCAGCAGTGTATCGGTTACAAACCAGAGAACGATTGACGAATCCATTGAAAGATTCGCTGCTACAGGAATATCCGGAAATATTTGAAATCATAAGAAAAAATATTGGAAATCTTGAAGAATATATTGGATGTTCTTTTTCAGAAGATGAAATGTCATTTCTTGTGTTGTATTTTGCATCTGTTCTCGAAAAAGAAAAAGTTGAAAATTCGAAGCACAGTAAAATAAAGGTCGCACTTGTGTGTGAGACCGGACGTGGAACAGCACAGTTTATGCTTGCAAAGTTAAGGACACTTGAAGAGGTAATAGAAATAGTCAGTGTTTCATCGGTGCATAATACAGGTGAAATTAAACGCAGTGGTGCGAATATGATTATTTCGACGATTCCTATTGAAAAGCAGGAGATACCATGTATTGTGGTTCGATCAGCAATGCTGAATACAGATGATATTTTAGATATACAAAAGATGGCATTGGAAGTAATGGAAGGGATTATGGAACCAAATGCAGGTATCGAGTTAGATGTGATTAATCCAGAAGAGATTCATATTCAGGGAGCATTTTACGAATGGCTGTCTGAGAACAGAATCGAGGTGGATTATGAAGCAAAAGATTGGAAAGATGCTGTTAATCATGCCGGCGAGCTTCTATATAAAGATGGAGCAGTAGAAGAACGCTATATACAGGCTATGATTCAGAAAATAGAAGCTTATGGACCATATATCGTAATCTGTCCGGGAACTGCACTTCCTCATGCTGATGCTGAAGAGGGAGTTATATATGAAGCAGCCTCACTCATACGACTTAAGAAACCAATCGAGTTTCATCATGAAATGAATGATCCGGTTAAATATGTAATCGGAATGAGTGTTAAGAGTGCGGAGAGTGTGAATCAGGCAATTTACGATCTGATGATGATATTTGGAAATGAGAGGACGAGACAGATATTAGATAAGGCAGTTGATAAGGTATCTATTATGGAAGCACTTAATGGATTAACAACAGCTAAGTAATATTTGTCGAATGTGGAAGGAGGTGAAAATATGTCGAGCGCATTAGGTGATGTTTATATTTCGCCAGAATTGATTCTTATGGACATTGAAGCAAAGAATGATCAGGAAGCAATTGAAATTCTTGCAAAACATTTATATGAAAAAGGGATTGTAAAAGAAAGTTATATAGATGCGGTGAAAGAGAGAGAAAAGGTATTTAGTACCGGACTCAACTTTGAAGAAATGGGTATTGCCATTCCGCATACAGATTCTATTCATGTTAATAGACAGGCTATTGCAGTTGGAATTTTAAAAGAACCAGTAAAATTCTGTCATATGGGTATGCCGGAAGAATCTGTGAAATGCGAAATGATGTTTATGATGGCAATTAAAAAGCCAGAAAGCCAGGTGGATTTCCTCGGAAGAATGATGGATATCTTTCAGTCAGAAGGTTATCTTAGAGGTTTAAAAGCTTGTGCAACGCCAGAAGAACTGGCAGAAAAATTTGGTAAATCGTTTACAGAGTAATGTTACATTTGAAAAATGTACATATAAAAAATGAAGGAGGTGTAATGACTATGAAGAGAATATTGTTAGTATGTGGTTCAGGTATTTGCACATCTACAGCAGTAAATCAGAAAGTCACAAAAGCATTGGAAGAAAGAGGACTGAAAGGACAGTTCCAGATTACACAGGGAAAGGCTTCAGAAGTGGCTGAGAAGTCTAAACAGTATGATCTGGTGATTTCTACAACAGTACTTGGCGGAGAATGTCATTGTCCATTAATTATCGGAACTCCATTCCTGCTTGGAAGAGGGACTGAGCCAATCGTTGATCAGATTGTAGAAGTTTTACAGAAGTAAAAGTTTTATGAGGGAACAAAAAGGATTCTATTAACTTGATAGATGAGGAAGGAGAATAGAGAGATGAGTTATTTTTTGGGATTTTTCCAGTACATAAGTGATATGGGTGCGACGGTAATGATGCCTATCATTATTTGTGTTATGGGTTGCATTTTAGGTGCTGGTTTTGGTAAGTCTTTACGTGCAGGTTTGACAGTAGGTATCGGATTCATTGGTCTGAACCTTGTGACTGGTTTGATGGGTAATAACCTTGCACCGGCAGTATCGCAGATGGCAGAAAGATTTGGTCTGAGCCTTTCTGTAATTGATGTTGGCTGGCCGGCAGCTGCACAGATTGCATTTGCATCTACAGTTGGAACAGTGATTATTCCAGTTTGTCTTGCTGTAAATATTGTAATGCTGCTGACAAACACAACACAGACGGTTGATGTAGATATCTGGGATTACTGGCATTTTGCATTTACTGGAGCACTTGTTGCAGTTGTTACAGGAAATCAGATGTATGGTATCATTGCTGCAATCCTGAACATGGTAATTATTATGGTATTGGGTGACTGGACAGCATCAGGTGTAGAAAAAACATTAGGACTTCCTGGTGTTTCACTTCCGCATGGATTTACAACAGCATATGCACCAATTGCAATGTTATTTAACTGGATTCTCGATAAAATTCCTGGTGTTAATAAGATTAACTTTGATATCGAAAAAATGCAGAAGAAGTTCGGTGTATTTGGAGAGCCAATCCTTGTAGGTACAGTGCTTGGTATTATCATCGGTGTTGTTGCAGGATATGACTTCCCGGCAATTCTTGCATTAGGTATTAATCTTGGAGCTGTATTGGTTCTGATTCCTAAGATGGCAGCACTCCTGATGGAAGGATTGATTCCTGTATCTGACGCTGCATCAGAGTTTATTGAAAAGAAATTCTCTAATCGTGGTAAAATTTACATCGGTCTTGATTCAGCAGTAGGTGTTGGTCATCCAATGACTCTGTCTGTATCATTAGTACTTGTACCGATCACTGTATTCCTTGCAGTATTACTTCCAGGAAACCAGGTAATGCCATTTGCAGACCTTGCGGTTATTCCATGGATGTTTGTATTGATCACACCGGTGGTTAACGGAAATGGATTCCGTGCACTTATTATTGGTATTATCACATTGGCAGCTGGTCTGTATATTGCTACTGACCTGTCGCAGTGGATTACTCCGGCAGCAAAAGCAGCTGGATTCGATATGGGTTCTGCAACAGCTATTTCAAGTATCTGTGATGGAGCAAACCCATTAACATGGGCAATTACCAGATTAAATGGTTTAAATCCGATTATCGGAATTGCAGTAGTTGGTGTAATTGCGGTTGCAATGGCACTGGTTAACAGAAAGAAAATCTTGAAAGAGGCTGCAGAAATGCACGCAGCTGCAAATTAAGATAGTTTTCCAATTACAGGCATCATCATTGTATGGTGCCTGTAATTAAAAAAACAAGGGAAACTGACTGAGGAGGAAGCACAATGAACGCAAAGATTTATGAATATGATACAAAAGTTTACAGGACTAAGATAACTATTACGGCTATATTTTGTGCTTTTATTTTAGCGTATTCATTGTTTAGTATTTTTACAACAAATGTTCCGGCTTTATGGGTAGTAGCAGCTGTTGTTGCCGGATATTTTGTGTGGGAAACTTTCGTATCGATAGCCAATCCGTCAAAAGTTGAAGTGAGTGATCAGGGAATTACATTTTCAGCTTATCATAAATCACATCATTATGACTGGAACGAAGTGAAACGTTTTAAATGTAAGCCATTGGCTTCCGGAACCAAAATGTTCGTACGTATAAATGAAGCAGGTATTTTTAGAGGTCGATATTGGGTGAATTGTTATTATTTTAATGATGGAAATGAATTATTTCAGTATCTGTTTCATAAGGAAGTTGAAATTGATCCAGAAGGATTGAAAGCCAGAGCAGTGCGTGGCAGTGAAGAAACAAAATCAATAAAAAGAGGTCGCGCGCGTAGAAAATAAGGAGTGCAATACGATGTTTGAACAAGAAAAAATCAGTATTATTGAAGCAGGAAAAAAATTGGATCGTTATGGACTTGTTACATTGTCAGGAGGTAATGTGACTCTCCGTATGCCGACAGGTGAAATCCTGGTAACTCCATCAGGTATGATTTACGAAGATATGGTACCAGAAGATGTTCTGGTAATGGATATAGAAGGAAATATTATTGAAGGTGAAAGGAAACCATCGGTAGATACTGTAGCGCTTTTATATATTTTAAAACATATGCCAGAAGTAAATGCAGTTATTCATACCCACCAGCCATATGCAACAGGTGTTGGGCTTGTAACAGAAGAACTGCCATGCAACCTTACAACATTGGCAAACGCAACACGTGGAGCGGTAAAAGTATGTCCATATTCATCAGCGGCAAGTGAACAGATGGGTATCGAAGCAGTTGAGAATATGGGAGATAAATTAGCAGTCATCTTAAAACATCACGGCGTAATCGGTGTTGGAGACAGTTTGAAACAGGCACTGTGTGCTTGCGTTTATCTGGAAGAAGCAGCTAAAACTTATTCTATTGCTTATAGTATGAACCAGGATGTACCGGAACTGAATGCAGAACAGGTAGAAACAGCAGTTGAGGTATTTAGACGATATGGACAAAAGCCAATCGTGGAAGCATAGAAAATGTTAGAAGAACTGAAGCGAAGAGTATATAAGGCAAACATGATGTTGCCGAAATATCGATTGGTGACATTTACCTGGGGAAACGCAAGTGAGATAGATTCGGCAACAGGGTTGGTTGCTATTAAACCGAGCGGAGTACCGTATGATGAGTTAAGCCCGGAAAAAATGGTACTTATTGATCTTCAAGGAAATGTGGTTGAAGGAGAGTATAAACCTTCTTCAGATATGCCTACGCATATTGTTTTATATAAAGCTTTTCCGGAAATAGGTGGTATTGTGCATACGCATTCTCCATATGCAACCAGCTGGGCACAGGCGGGTAGGAGTATTCCTTGTTATGGAACAACGCATGCAGATTATATTTATGGTGAAGTGCCGTGTGTACGTAATTTGACAAAAAATGAAATTGACGAGGATTATGAAACCAATACAGGAAATGTTATTGTTGAAGAATTTCGTAGATTTCAAAAAGATGTTTTATCGGTACCAGCTGTGTTATGTAAAAATCACGGACCGTTTACCTGGGGAAAGAGCAGTGCGGAGGCAGTACATAATTCTGTCGTTTTGGAAGAATGTGCAAAGATGGCTTATCGGACGGAGCTTATTAATCCCGGAGTAAAAGAAGCACCACAAGAATTAATTGAAAAACATTATATGCGTAAACATGGTGCAAATGCATACTATGGGCAGTAGATTTTAAAACTTATTTTTTCTCTCAATTATACTTGGAAGCTCCTGGCAGAGTGTGACTGTCAGGAGTTTTCTTTTATCACATTTATAACCATTGATACCATATTATCAATCTGTTTTTGCTCATCAGGATTTTTTCCGTCTTTTAGTATTTCTAAGATCAATGACATTTCTTCCGGTGAAAAGTTTATATTATGTTTTCTTGCACTGGTGATCAGTGCCATCATAACAGTAGCCATCTGGTTACCGCTTTTACCCTGTACCTGCTTTGCGGCGGTACGTATGATCTCACGTTTCAGAGGATCGAGATTATTCATGCCGGGATGTGTTGTCCAGTCCATCATTTTTCATCATTTCCTTTCATTATATTATCGAACAGATCTATCATCTGAGACATCTCGCTGTTGCTTTCCGGAGAGGCGAAGCCGGATGGGTCCATTTGTTTCATTATATTCATCATATTGAATATCATGCTGATATTATCAGCTTCGGCAGGATCCATGAAAGAACTCAGATCCTGTAGGATATCTTCTGGTGAATGAATACTTTTGCTATGTATTGGACCGTCTGGGGAACCATTGCCTGTACTATGGAACAGATGAATAGTATTTGTGAATTCAGTAAACTTGATATACACAGCAAGCATACCACGCATATTGGCAGGAATATAAGGCAGCATCAGTTTCATGAGCTGAAGTTCCTGCGTAGTTACGAGTGTATCCAGTTGAGTCATCGGAAAGATCGGTCGTTTTTCCATAGCACACTGCCTGAAGATAAAGTCTTACTATGTATATGCGGGGATAAAAGAAGATATCCCCGCATAAGGTCAGATGTATAGACCGGCAGAATAGATGGAAATTTAGCAGCAGCCAAAGCCATTGCCGCATCCACCACAGCAGATAAGCAGAAGAATAATCCAGAGACAGTTGTCATTACCGCCTCCGCAACCACAGTCGCCACCGTGTCCGAAGCCGTTGCCACATCCGCCACAGCAGATGAGCAGAAGAATAATCCAGAGACAACTGTTATTTCCGAAACCACATCCACATCCGCAGTCACCGCGTCCGCAACCACATCCGTTAACATTATTGTCACATCCGCAACCACAGTTAGATAAATCGCTCATTGAATAGACCTCCATGGGATATTTGATTTTACAGTACATCATATGTGAGAGAAGAAAATGTGTGAAAGAATTTTAAGGTGTAAAGAAAAAATACTTGACACCCATTCGCGGGTAGTGTATGATAACACAGGTGAGAAACGATGGATGAATTATTAAAACAGGCTTTGCTCTATGATTTTTACGGTGAATTACTTACAGATCACCAGAAAGAGATCTATGAGCAGTTTATATTGGAAGATTTATCGCTTGGAGAGATTGCGAGAGATGCAGGAATCAGCAGACAGGGAGTACATGATCTGGTGAAGCGCTGTGACCGCACATTGCAGGAGTATGAAGAGAAGCTTCATCTTGTTTCAAGATTTCTCACAGTGAAAGAACAGATCCATAAGATACGGGAGATTCTGGATCAGGAACCAGCGGAAGATATATCGGTGTTAAAGTCCGAGATACGTAAGATATCAGATGAGATCTTAGAGGAGTTATAGTATGGCTTTTGACAGTTTGACAGAAAAACTTCAGAATGTATTTAAGAACCTTAGAAGTAAGGGGCGCCTGACAGAGGCAGACGTAAAGGAAGCGATGAAGGAGATCAAACGGGCACTTCTCGCTGCGGACGTTAACTTTAAAGTAGTTAAGGATTTTATTAAAAATGTTCAGGAACGAGCAGTCGGTCAAGATGTTATGAATGGACTGAACCCTGGACAAATGGTCATCAAGATCGTTAATGAAGAGCTTGTGAAGCTTATGGGATCTACGACTACAGAGATTCAGCTTCAGCCGGGCAAGGCAATTACCGTAATCATGATGGCAGGTCTTCAGGGAGCTGGTAAGACAACGACCACAGCTAAGCTTGCAGGCAAGTTTAAGCTGAAAGGTAAGAAGCCGCTTCTGGTAGCATGTGATGTATATCGCCCTGCAGCGATCAAACAGTTGCAGATCAACGGTGAGAAACAGGGAGTAGAAGTCTTCTCCATGGGTGAGAATCACAAGCCGGCGAATATTGCTAAGGCAGCTCTGGAACATGCAAAGAAGAACGATAATAATATCGTGATTTTGGATACAGCCGGACGTCTTCATATTGATGAGGACATGATGCAGGAACTGCAGGAGATTAAAGAGACCGTTGAGGTACATCAGACGATTCTTGTAATCGATGCGATGACGGGTCAGGATGCTGTTAATGTGGCAGCTGAATTTGATCAGAAGGTAGGCATTGACGGTGTGATCGTTACCAAGTTGGACGGTGATACTCGTGGTGGTGCAGCGTTATCAGTTAAGGCAGTAACCGGCAAACCAATCCTTTATGTAGGTATGGGTGAGAAGCTATCGGATCTGGAACAGTTTTATCCAAGCCGTATGGCATCCAGAATACTGGGTATGGGAGATGTGTTGTCTCTGATTGAGAAGGCAGAGGCTGAGATTGATGAAAATCAGGCAAAACAGCTGACTCAGAAGATGAAGAAGAATCAGTTTGATTACAATGATTTTCTTGCGAGTACCCAGCAGATGAAGAAGATGGGTGGTATGTCAGGTATTCTTGGAATGCTTCCGGGAATGGGAGCACTTGGCGGCAAGGGATTAAAGATCTCAGATGAGCAGACAAGCGAAGCAGAGAAGCAGATGGCACGAATGGAAGCAATGATCTATTCTATGACGCCGGAAGAACGCGAGAATCCGGATTTGATGAATCCTTCCAGAAAGCACAGGATTGCTAAAGGTGCAGGAGTGGATATCAGTCAGGTGAACCGTATGGTCAAGCAGTTCAATGAGATGAAAAAGATGATGAAATCCATGAACAAAATGGGCAGAGGTGGTAAAAAGGGAAAATTCAGATTACCTTTTTAACATATATTAATGAAAATAATTTAAAATTATACGGAGGTGAATGAAATGGCAGTAAAGATCAGATTAAGAAGAATGGGACAGAAGAAGGCTCCTTTCTATAGAATCGTTGTAGCAGATTCCAGATCCCCAAGAGATGGAAGATTTATCGAGGAGATCGGAACATATGATCCGAACCTTGAACCAAGTGGTTTCTCTATCAATGAGGAAGCAGCTAAGAAGTGGCTTAACAATGGAGCACAGCCAACAGAAGTAGTTGGAAAGCTTTTCAAGGCAGCCGGTATCGAAAAATAAGTATTGGCGGAGGTGTTCATTCGTGAAAGAATTGGTTGAAGTCATTACAAAAGCATTGGTCGATAATCCGGATGAAGTAGTTGTAACTGAGAAGCAGGAAGAGAAAGCTACCGTTGTCGAGGTTCATGTGGCAGAGTCTGACATGGGCAAAGTCATCGGTAAGCAGGGAAGAATTGCCAAGGCAATCCGTTCGGTTGTAAAAGCAGCTGCAGCCAAGGAAGATCGTAAAGTGATTGTAGATATCGCTGATTAATATAGAAAGTCCCCTGATTGGGGACTTTTTGTGCAATAAGCCGCTATGCAGAAATCGTGCTTACACGATTATATTGAGCAGGTGTCAGTCTGCTCATTTAGTGAGTAAGGAGAGTAAGATGGAAAAACAGTTGCAGGTAGGCGTGATTTCGTCAACACATGGGGTGCGCGGAGAAGTAAAAGTATTTCCAACGACAGATGATGTAACACGTTTCAGACAGTTAAAGAAAGTGTATCTGGATACCGGGAGAGAGATGCTTCCATTAGAAATCCAGAATGTGAAGTTTTTTAAGCAATTTGCAATCCTGAAATTTAAGGGGATCGACAATATTAATGACATTGAAAAATATAGAGGAAAGAGCCTGATGATCGACCGTGAGGATGCGGTGGATCTTGACGAGGATGAGTACTTTATTGCAGATATGATAGGCATGAAGGTATACACAGAAGACGGCAGTGAATTCGGTACGCTGAAAGATGTTATGGAAACAGGAGCTAATGATGTCTATATCATTGATTCCCTGGAACATGGCGAAGTACTGATTCCTGCGATTAGAGAGTGTATCCTTGATGTAGATATGGATGAGGAACGCATGACGATTCACCTGATGGAGGGCCTGGTGTAATGAATATTCATATTATGACACTATTCCCGGAAATGGTGATGGGAGGACTGAATACCAGTATTACAGGACGTGCGATCAGCAAAGGAATCTTATCTATTGAAGCGGTGAATATCCGTGATTATGCATTTAATAAGCATAACAGTGTAGATGATTATCCTTATGGTGGTGGTGCCGGGATGCTGATGCAGGCAGAGCCTGTCTATCAGTGCTATCAGGCAATTATAGACAAGATCCATACACAAGGCGGCGCAGACAGTGAGCTATGTGTCGAAAAAAAGAAGCCCAGAGTGCTGTACATGTCACCACAGGGTCAGACATTTACGCAGGGGATGGCGGAAGAGCTTGCACAGGAAGAGGAACTGATCTTTTTATGTGGACATTATGAAGGGATTGACGAGCGTGTATTAGATGAAATCGTTACAGATTATGTATCAATTGGTGATTATGTGCTGACGGGTGGTGAACTTCCGGCGATGGTCATGGTAGATGCCGTGTCCAGGATGGTGCCGGGTGTGCTTCATAATGATGTATCTGCTGAATTCGAGAGTTTTCAGGATAATCTGTTAGAATACCCGCAGTATTCCAGACCGGAGATCTGGCATGAGAAGCAGGTGCCGCCGGTATTGTTGTCCGGACATCATGCGAATATTGAGAAATGGCGCAGAGAGCAGTCAGTGATTCGTACTGCAAAGAATCGTCCGGATCTTCTGGAAAAAGCAAATCTCACAGAAGAAGAAAAAAAGCTTGCAAAGTCTGTGATGGTATGATAGTATATAATACGTTGTGAGAAGAAGAGATGGTCCTCTGATACTGTAATAGGACGTATTAAGAACATCCGAATAATAAGGAGGTCGCACAATGAACGATATTATTAAGAGTATTGAAGCAGAACAGCTCAAAGAGAACGTGCCACAGTTTAATGTTGGCGATACTGTAAAAGTTTACGGTAAGATCAAAGAGGGTAACCGCGAAAGAATTCAGGTTTTCGAGGGTACTGTTCTTAAGAAACAGGGTGGAAGCTCAAGAGCTACATTCACTGTAAGAAAGAATTCTAACGGTGTTGGCGTTGAGAAGACATGGCCATTGCATTCACCAAACGTTGAGAAGGTTGAAGTTGTACGCAGAGGTAAAGTAAGAAGAGCGAAACTGAACTACCTGAGAGGACGTATCGGTAAGGCTGCAAAGGTTAAAGAATTAGTAAAATAGTTACACATGAGAAGGGACAAATACATACGTACTTGTCCCTGCTTTTGTATACGAGGAATACAGATATGCCGAGACGTAATAGAAGATCGAATAGTATAAGAGACAGAAAAAGACGGCAGATCATCCTGCCGTTTCAGAAGAAGGAACCGGAACGCAAGACGATTCCGGTAAAAAGACCAAAGAACAGACCGCGTAAGAAAAAGAAGTGGTCCATCAGGGATCTGAATATCCGCGGATTTTTCAGTTCCAGAAGACTGCATACAGTGTTAAGCTGGATTTTACAGATTGCAGTCGTGTTACTGTTTGCATTTGTGTTTGTGTGGTATTTCGGACAGAGAGTCAGTACTGTGGGGGATTCTATGAGTCCGAAGCTTAGCAATGGAGACGTTGTACTGGTGAATCGCTTCGCATATAATGTGACTTCGCCAAAGCGTGGTGATATCATCGTATTTAAACCGAAGGGAAATGAGAATTCTCACTATTACATAAAACGAATCATCGGACTTCCGGGAGAGACGGTAGAAATTATCGAAGGTTCGGTATATATTAATGGAGAAAAGCTGAAAGAAGACTATACTGCAACAGAGATTAATGATGTGGGAATCGTATCGGAGAAGATTACTCTGGGCGGAGATGAGTATTTCGTGCTTGGAGATGATCGAGATAAAAGTGAAGACAGCCGTATGGCAGATGTAGGCAATGTGAAACGTTCCTATATATATGGGAAGGCGTGGTTTTTGCTGTCACCATTTGACCATATGGGATTTATAAAGAAATAAGACATAGATTGTAAAAATGGAGGAGATTATGCATTTTCAATGGTATCCGGGTCATATGACCAAGGCAAAACGAATGATGCAGGAAAACATAAAACTGATTGATCTGGTGATCGAGCTGGTAGATGCCAGAGTACCACTTTCCAGCCGCAATCCAGACATTGATGAGCTGGGGAAGGGAAAAGCGAGACTGATTCTGCTTAATAAGGCGGATCTTGCAGAAGACCGTTGGAATAATGAATGGAAAGCGTATTTTGAAAGTAAGGGCTATTCCTGCGTGAAAGTAAATTCTAAAAAGGGCGGTGGATTAAAGTCGATTCAGGCTGTGATCCAGGAAGCCTGCAAAGAGAAGATTGAACGCGACCGCAGAAAGGGTATTCTGAACCGTCCGGTAAGAGCGATGGTAGTAGGAATCCCGAATGTGGGCAAGTCCACATTTATCAACTCTCTGGCAGGAAAGGCTGCGGCTAAAACAGGTAATAAGCCGGGAGTTACAAAAGGAAAGCAGTGGATTCGCCTGAACAAGAGTGTGGAACTTCTGGATACCCCAGGTATCCTCTGGCCGAAATTCGAAGATCAGAGCGTAGGACTTCGACTGGCGCTGATCGGTTCTATTAAGGATGAGATTCTGAATATTGAGGAACTGGCTTCTGAACTGATCAAATTTATGACTAAAAATTATTCAGGTGTATTGGCTGATAAATATGGGATCAATGAAGATCAGGATTCCTATGCATGTCTGAAAGAAATCGCAGAACAGAAACATTGTCTGGTGCGTGGCAATGAGCTTGATTATGTGAAGGCTTCGAATCTGTTATTGGAAGACTTCAGAAGTGGCAAGCTTGGCAGACTGACGCTGGAATATCCGGAGGTACAGGATCTGGCGTAGTCGGTAATTTGAAAGGGGATATGCATTATGGGGAAAACTAAAAAAGAAAAGAAATCACATTCTGTGGCTTACGAGTTGTTTGGCTGGCTTGTTTATATTGCAATCATTGTCGGTCTGACATGGCTGATCATCACATTTGTGGGACAGAGAACCAGCGTGAGTGGTCATTCTATGGAAACGACGCTGCAGGATGGTGACCAGCTGATCGTTGATAAGATTTCCTACCGGTTCCGTGATCCAAAGCGCTATGATATTATCGTATTTCCATATCAGTATGAGGAAAATGTTTATTATATTAAGCGTATTATCGGTCTGCCGGGAGAGACGGTGCAGGTAAAAGACGGATATGTCTATATCAACGGAGAGAAGCTGGAAAGTGATATCTATGGTAAGGAAGTTATGCAGTCAGCAGGAATTGCAGCCGAGCCGATCACGCTTGGGGATGATGAGTATTTTGTGCTCGGAGATAACCGGAATAACAGTTCGGACAGCCGGGATCCAAGTGTTGGTATACTAAAGCGAAAAGACCTGCTGGGACGGGCATGGGTACGTATTTACCCGTTTGATAAGGTAGGAGTGATCCGTCATGAATAAACGAGAAGAAGAGAGACTGCGTAAGCAGCAGGAAAAGCTGGAAAAAGAAATCGCCCGCACAGAAGCTATGAGTGTATTTGAGAAAGAATACAGTGATCATCAGGCAATATGCGGTATTGACGAGGTGGGACGCGGACCATTTGCAGGTCCGGTTGTTGCCGGAGCTGTCATATTACCAAAGGATCATCCGATTCTGTATCTTAATGATTCGAAGAAATTATCAGAAAAGAAGCGGGAAGAGTTGTATGAAGTGATTCTGGAAGAGGCGGTTGCTACGGGAATCGGGATGGCAAGCCCGGCAAGGATTGACGAGATCAATATTCTGCAGGCAACATATGAGGCAATGCGTATGGCGATCAGCAATCTGTCAGTACAGCCGGATCTGTTGTTAAATGATGCTGTTACTATACCGGAAATTGAGATTATGCAGATACCGATCATTAAAGGAGATGCTAAGAGTGTATCCATTGCGGCAGCAAGTATTCTTGCAAAGGTGACAAGAGACCGATTGATGGTTGAATATGAAAAGGTATTTCCGGGATATGATTTTGCATCCAATAAGGGTTATGGAACCAAAGCACATATTGAGGGATTGAAGAAGTTGGGACCGACACCGATTCATCGGATGAGTTTTATCCACAAATACATATAATATCTGAGTCATAGGTGTTGTAATTGAGGGATTTACAGAATATGAGAGCAAAAGCTTATACCTATGAAAAAACGAAAGCAGTATAACAAGAAGAATCAACGTTCTGTGGGTGCCAGATACGAGCAGATTGCAGGAAAATATCTTGAGCAGCAGGGCTATCAGATCCTGCAGTATAATTATCACTGTAGACAGGGCGAGATTGATATTATTGCCAGAGATGGGGAATATCTGGTATTCTGTGAGGTGAAGTACCGCACAGACCGCAGAAAAGGCATGCCGTCGGAAGCGGTTCATATAAGGAAACAGCAGGTCATTTCCAGATGTGCACTATATTACATGACGGTAAATGGTGTGTGGGGATGTCCCTGCAGATTTGATGTAGTAGGCATTCTGGGAGAAGCTGGCGATGAGATTCAGCTGTACCGGAATGCATTTGATTATAAAGGGTAGGGGCTAGAACATATGAAGATAAAGTATGCAAATGATAAATCCATATGGAATCTGACAGAGTCAGCAGGCGTTCCGTTGCTGGTAAGTCCATTGCTGGAAGAGACTGGAATTGTGAAACAGGGATTTTCAACAAAGCTTGGCGGTGTCAGCAAGGGAGATTGTGCTACGATGAATATCAGTACCACCAGGGGAGATGATCCGGAGGCAGTAAATGAGAATCGCAGAAGACTTGCGGCAGCAATCGGTGTGGAAGAAAGCAAAATGGTATATACGAATCAGACACATACTACCAATGTGGTGGTAGTGGATGAGACGAACTATGGTAAGACGATGCCGGAGACGGATGGTATGATCACCAATGTGCCGGGTCTTTGCCTGGTGACCTTCTATGCAGACTGTGTGCCTTTATATTTTGTGGATCCGGTAAAACGTGTTATCGGGCTGAGCCATTCTGGATGGCGCGGCACAGTTCATAAGATGGCTATTGCGACGGTTCGGAAAATGCAGGAGACATTTGGATGTGATCCAGTGGATATCCGCTCGGTTGTAGGTCCCTCTATCTGTCAGGAGTGTTATGAAGTTAGCGAGGATGTCATTGATGAATTTCGGGCAAATTATAAAGAAACAGACTGGGATTCATTGTTCTATCGCAAAGAGAATGGAAAGTATCAGCTGGATCTCTGGCGCGCCAATGAGATCAATCTGTTGGATGCAGGTGTAAAAGCAGAACATATGGCGGTGACGAATGTGTGTACCTGCTGTAATCACGAGCTGTTATTCTCACATCGCTATACCAAAGGAAAAAGAGGTAACCTCAGTGCATTTCTTGCATTAAAAGAAGAGACGAAAGTGGAGTAAGGAGACGGAAGTATGGATGAAGTAATAGAAACGACCAATGAAGCGGCAGAAGATGTGAATGTCTTTATTCAATATCTGCAGGATCATATTCCGAATCTGATCAGTTTTGCTATAGAGATCGTGCTTGCGCTGATATTTTTCTTTCTTGGAAGAATCGCGATCAAATGGATTCGAAAGCTGACCCGCAAAATGCTGGAAAGATCTAATGTAGACAAAGGTGTGGAAACTTTTGTAGATTCATTATTAAAGTTTATGTTGTATGGAATACTGCTATTTACTATTGCAACGAAATTTGGATTTGATACCGCATCTGTTGCAGCGTTGATCGCATCTGCAGGTGTTGCAGTAGGTCTGGCTGTGCAGGGAAGTTTATCCAACTTTGCCGGTGGTATTCTGATTCTGCTTTTGAAACCATTTGTGGTAGGTGATTATATTATCGAAGATAATCATGGTGATGAAGGAACAGTAAAGGAAATTCAGCTCTTTTATACCAAATTATTAACGGTCGATAACCGTACTGTCGTCATTCCCAATGGTATGCTGACTAATAACAGTTTAACTAATGTTACCCATATGGATGAGCGTAAACTGGAACTGAAGATATCGATTTCCTATGAATCTGATCTTTTGAAAGCAAAAGCAGTGTTGGCGGATCTGATCCGGAAAGAGTCAAGAATCATGCAGGATAAAGAACACAGAATCTTTGTGGATGAACTTGGCGATGACGGAGTGATTCTCGGAATGCGATGTTGGGTAAGTACAGAAGATTACTGGAATGTGCGCTGGGATATGCTGGAAGGGATCAAGCTGACATTTGACAGGGAAAATATTGTGATTCCGTATCGTCAGATGAATGTACGGATTCAGGAATCCAATTAAAAAAGACTTGCAAATTCTCACAAATCAGATATAATATTAGTTGTGACTGCTTATAGCAGATCACATCTGCTGGAATGGCTCAGTTGGTAGAGCACTTCACTCGTAATGAAGGGGTCGTCGGTTCAAGTCCGATTTCCAGCTTATATGTAGGGGCTGCGCATTGCGCAGCCTTTTGTATTACCGGATTTACAAAAGGAGAATACGATATGAAGATTACGAGACAAATGCTGTTTCCGTTAGCATTTTATAAAAAGTCCAAATTCAACGGCAGCAAAGGAAAATACAATTATCGAATTGAAAAATCTGATACTGAAGCTGAGGATTCCCGGTTCAAACTGACAATCTGGGAAGGTCCGGAGTGCTATGATGTATCAAAAGCGGAAAAGAAAGAATCTGTGTATCCATTCAATGATGAAGGGATGGAAGAGATTCTTGGGGTGTTAAATCAGTTATAGTGTTATCGGTGCTGACAGGCGAGGTACCATTTTTCTAAAGCATTGATCAGTGCATACAGAAGCATTGCCATCAGGCACAGGAGACAGATACTCATCAGCAAGTGATCCATTTTGAACACCTGGCTTGAGTAGATGATCAAATAACCCAGACCGCTTCTGGCTGCTAGAAATTCTCCGATGATCACGCCCACAAGACAGAGCCCGATATTCACTTTCATAATGTTGATGATAGCCGGAAGAGAGGCAGGCAGAACAACTTTTGTAAGAGCATGGAATTTTGTGCCGTGAAGCGTGTATATCAGTTTGATCTTTTCCGGATCTACAGAGATAAAGCTCGTATACAGACTTAGTATGCTGCCGAAGATCGCAACAGACATTCCGGCTACGATGATCGTAGTGCGATTGGCACCCAGCCATACGATGAGGAGCGGTGCCAGGGCAGATTTAGGCAGACTGTTCAGTACAACCATATATGGATCAAGTATTTCAGATAAATAGCGGAACGTCCAGAGAAGTACCGCCATTAAGATACTGATCAGAATGACAAGCAAAAAGCTTACGATGGTTTCATAGAGTGTGATTCCTATATGATGGAAAATGATTCCATCCACCATCAATTCACGAAAGCAGAGAACAATCTGTGAGGGACAACTGAAGATAAAGGAATCAATGATCCCGGTGTTAGCAGTGAATTCCCATACGAATAAAAAACCGAACAGAATCAGGATTCTGGATACACAGACGACTCGTCTGTGTCTTTTTTGCATATGAAGATATTTTTGCTGCGCTGCGGATAATTCATGCATCGCTATTCAGCTCCTTCCATATCAGTGAAAAGTAATTTTTAAATTCCTGTGCATTTCTTCTGTTTAATGGAGTATCGTCTTCCAGATTAAAAATCAGTGGGACAGTCTGGTGGACAGTGGCAGGTCTTGAAGTTAAGATAATGATTCTGTCTGCCAGTGAAATTGCTTCTGACAGATCATGAGTCACCAGAATGGCAGTTTTCTTTTCTTTTTTCAGAATCTGTCCAATGTCGTCGCCTACACGCAGTCTGGTCTGATAGTCCAGTGCAGAAAATGGTTCATCAAGAAGCAGGATATCTGGTTCCAGGATAAGGGTACGCACCAGGGCTGCCCGTTGCCGCATACCACCGGAGAGTTCAGATGGTCTGGAATTTTCGAATTGTTTTAGTCCATAAGTATCTAAGAGTTCATGGGCTTTTTCCCTGGTTCTGGCAGAGAGCGTATGCTGAATCTCAAGACCTAAAAGTACATTGTGGTAGATAGTCCGCCATTCAAAGAGCTGGTCGTGCTGAAGCATATAGCCGATATTTGCAGCACTTTCCCGCAAGGATCTCCCGTTGATCTTGATCAGACCTTTTTCGGGCGTGATCAGCCCTGAAATGAGGGACAGTAATGTGGATTTGCCACAGCCGGAAGGTCCGACGATGGCAATGAATTCACTTTCATTTACCGAAAATGAAAGATCTGTGATGGCAGGAGTTTCGCCATCGGCATTATGATAGGAATAATAGATAGATTTTAATTCCAGAATCCGATCAGTATGCTTTTCCATAGAGCCTCCTGAAAAAAGATGTTCTGGTTCATTTTATGAAAATGTAAGAAAAGAGTTCTTGCGACGGTAAGAGAAATGCCATATACTGAATAAACATAAGGTAACAGTAATTATACGAAACAGAGGTGATATCTGAATGAACTATCAGAAAGAACTGGATAAGCTGATCGTAAAGCTGGAAAAAGAAGAGCATGTGCCGACACTTTTACTGCACAGTTGCTGTGCACCCTGCAGCAGTTATGTGTTGGAATATTTGAGTCAGTATTTCCAGATTACGGTTTTTTATTATAATCCGAACATTTATCCGGAGTCCGAGTACTCGAAGCGGATCATTGAGCAGCAGAAGCTGATTGATGAACTGCCTGCAAAGCATAAGATCAGTTTTGTGGCGGGAGAATATGACAAGGATAGATTCTATGATATGGCGAAAGGGCTGGAAGATGCCAGGGAGGGCGGAGAGCGTTGTATGCGCTGTTACGAGCTTCGCTTAAGAGAAGCGGCAGAGCTTGCAAGAGACGGAGGCTATGAATATTTTACCACGACACTCAGTATCAGCCCGATGAAGAATGCTCAGAAGTTGAATGAGATCGGAAGCAGGCTGGCGGAAGAATATGGTGTAAAATATCTACTGTCAGACTTCAAGAAAAAGAACGGATATAAGCGTTCTGTTGAGTTGTCAAAGGAATACGGATTGTACCGGCAGGACTATTGTGGATGCGTTTATTCCTGGAATGAAGCGGAAAAGAGACACAGACAAAATGCAGAAAAAGCATAGATATGCATCAGAAATGCATAAAAAGTCAGATGAGGGACTTTTCAAGGTTCTGATTGTATGCTAAAATATGTAACTGAATATTTCAAAAGAGAAAACATGATATAGAAAGAGGGATACCAATGGCACAATTATGGGGCGGACGTTTTACAAAAGAGACGGATCAACTTGTTTACAATTTTAACGCTTCTATTTCATTTGATAAAAAACTGTATGCGCAGGATATCCGTGGAAGTATTGCACATGTGATGATGCTTGCCAAGCAGGAGATTCTGACTGAGACAGAGAAACAGCAGATCATTGAAGGACTGGAAGGAATCCTCGATGATGTGGAGAAGGGTAAACTTGAGATTACAGATAAATACGAAGACATTCACAGCTTTGTGGAAGCGAATCTGATCGACCGGATCGGAGATGCGGGCAAAAAGCTGCATACCGGAAGAAGTCGTAATGATCAGGTGGCACTTGATATGAAGCTGTATACCAGAGATGAAATTGCTCAGATCGATCAGTTGTTAAAGACGCTTTTACGAACGATTCTGGGAATCATGCAGGAGAATACGGAGACAATTATGCCTGGATTTACACATCTGCAGAAGGCACAGCCGATCACACTTGCACATCATATGGGCGCATACTTTGAGATGTTTAAGAGAGATCACGAACGTATGCGTGATATCAGCAAGAGAATGAATACCTGCCCGCTGGGATCAGGAGCTCTTGCAGGTACCACTTACCCACTGGATCGTGATTATACTGCAAAGCTTCTTGGTTTTGACGGACCGACACTGAATAGTATGGACGGTGTATCTGACAGAGATTATCTGCTGGAGCTTCTTTCGGCTTTATCTATTGTCATGATGCATCTTTCACGTTTCTGTGAGGAAGTGATCATCTGGAATTCTAATGAATATCAGTTTGTAGAGATCGATGATGCTTACAGTACCGGAAGCAGTATTATGCCGCAGAAGAAGAATCCGGATATCGCAGAACTTGTAAGGGGTAAGACAGGACGTGTTTATGGCGCGCTTACATCTCTGCTTACTACGATGAAAGGTATTCCGCTTGCTTATAATAAAGATATGCAGGAAGATAAAGAGATGAGTTTCGATGCCATTGATACAGCCAAAGGATGTATTGCACTCTTTACCGGTATGTTGAGTACCATGCAGTTTAAAAAAGATAATATGCATGCAAGTGCCAAGAATGGTTTTACGAATGCTACAGATGCGGCAGATTACCTGGTAAATCACGGTGTTCCGTTCCGTGATGCACATGGCATTGTAGGTCAGCTCGTCCTTTACTGTATTGAGAAGAATATCGCATTGGATGATATGTCATTGGAAGAGTACAAAGCAATTTCTCCGGTATTTGAAGAAGACATTTATGACGCGATCAGCATGGAAACCTGTGTAAATAAACGTCTGACAACTGGAGCACCTGGTAAAGCTGCTATGGAACAGGTGATTCAGATTTACAAACAGTACATCAGAGAATATGATAAATAGGAATGAGACAGGAGGAAAAGGCAATGGAAGAAAAGTTAAAAGTAGGTATTTTGGGTGCAACTGGTATGGTAGGTCAGAGATTTATCACACTGCTTGATAATCATCCGTGGTTTGAAGTAGTAACGGTAGCTGCGAGTCCGAGATCAGCAGGCAAGACTTATGAAGAGGCAGTAGGAGGACGTTGGAAGATGGATACTCCGATGCCGGAAGCAGTTAAGAAACTGATTGTACTGAATGTCAATGAAGTAGAGAAAGTGGCATCTACCGTTGATTTTGTGTTTAGCGCAGTGGATATGACTAAAGATGAGATTCGCGCGATCGAGGAAGAGTACGCGAAGACAGAGACACCGGTTGTATCTAACAACAGTGCCCACAGATGGACACCGGACGTACCGATGGTAGTACCGGAGATTAATCCGGAGCATTTTGAGGTTATCGCAGCTCAGAAAGAGCGTCTTGGAACCAAACGCGGATTTATTGCTGTTAAACCAAACTGTTCTATCCAGAGCTATGCTCCTTGCCTTGCTGCATGGAAAGAATTTGGGCCAAAAGAACTTGTAGTTACTACATACCAGGCAATCTCAGGAGCAGGAAAGACATTTCGTGACTGGCCGGAGATGGTAGAGAACATTATTCCTTACATCGGAGGAGAAGAAGAAAAGAGCGAACAGGAGCCATTGCGTGTACTTGGTAAAGTTGAAAATGGTCAGATTGTAAAGGCAGAACTTCCAAAGATCACCTGCCAGTGTATTCGTGTGCCGGTATTGAACGGACATACAGCAGCTGTATTTATTAATTTTGAGAAGAAACCGACGAAGGAACAGCTGATTCAGGCACTCCGTGATTTTAAAGGATTTCCACAGGAAGCAGAACTTCCAAGTGCTCCAAAGCAGTTTATTCAGTATCTGGAAGAAGATAATCGCCCACAGGTTAAACTGGATGTAGATTACGAACATGGTATGGGTGTATCGATCGGACGTCTGAGAGAAGACAGCATGTATGATTTCAAGTTCATTGGACTGTCACATAATACCGTACGTGGTGCTGCAGGTGGAGCAGTGCTTTGCGCTGAAACACTGACAGCAAAAGGATATATTACAAAGAAATAAGGGCAGGGATCAGAAACCTGGCATATACAAGAAGAACTCCCGTGGATTCCACGAGAGTTCTTTTTGTAAGTTTAATCTTCATCATCACTTTCAACCGTGTATGTCTGACGCTTTCTTGCCAGTTCGTCATTTTCCAGATATTCGTCATAGGTGGTGATCTTATCGATCATTTTGCCGCCCGGTACGATTTCCATGATACGGTTGGCAGTGGTCTGCACGATCTGGTGGTCACGGGATGTAAATAAGATCACACCAGGGAATTTGATCATACCATTATTCAGAGCGGTGATGGATTCCATATCAAGGTGGTTGGTCGGTTCATCAAAAAGCAGTACATTGGCACCGGAGATCATCATCTTAGACAGAAGACAGCGTACCTTCTCGCCACCGGAGAGAACCTTTACTTTCTTAACACCGTCGTCACCACCGAACAGCATACGTCCAAGGAAGCCACGCACGTAAGTGGCATCTTTGTTTTCAGAATACTGTGTCAGCCATTCTACGATGGTATCTTCATTGTCGAATTCAGAGGTGCTGTCCAATGGGAAGTACGCCTGTGAAGTGGTGACACCCCATTTATAAGTACCTTCATCCGGTTCCATTTCACCCATCAGGATCTGGAAAAGTGTTGTCTTAGCAAGCTCATTGCCGCCGACAAATGCAACCTTGTCTTCTCGGTTCAGTGTGAAACTGATATTGTCCAGAATTTTTTCACCCTCAATCGTTTTGCTTAGTCCGTCAACGGTGAGTACCTCATTACCGATGGAACGGTTTGGAGTGAAATTGATGTATGGGTATTTACGGCTAGACGGCTGAATATCATCGAGCTGGATCTTTTCCAGGGCACGTTTACGGGAAGTTGCCTGTTTGGACTTGGAAGCGTTGGCACTGAATCTGGAAATAAAGTCCTGCAACTCTTTGATCTTTTCTTCCTTTTTTTTGTTAGCTTCTTTCATCTGGCGGATCAGCAGCTGGCTGGATTCGTACCAGAAGTCATAGTTACCGGCATAGAGCTTGATTTTGCCATAATCGATATCAGCAATCTGTGTACATACCTTATTCAGGAAATAACGGTCATGTGACACTACGATTACGGTATTGTCAAAGTTGATCAGAAATTCTTCCAGCCATCCGATAGCATCCAGATCCAAATGGTTCGTCGGCTCATCCAGAAGCAGGATGTCCGGGTTGCCAAACAGTGCCTGGGCAAGAAGAACTTTTACTTTATCCGGGCCAGGAAGGTCCTTCATCATAGTGTAATGGAGTTCGGTACCAATTCCAAGTCCATTCAGAAGTGTAGCTGCATCGGACTCGGCTTCCCATCCGTTCATGGTTGCAAACTCGCCTTCCAGTTCGCTGGCACGGATTCCATCTTCATCAGTAAAATCTTCTTTGGCATAGAGTACTTCTTTTTCTTTCATAATCTCGTACAGTCTGGCATTGCCCATGATGACCGTATCAAGAACCATGTATTCATCATATTTAAAATGATCCTGCTGAAGAAATGACAAACGCTCACCAGGCGTAATGATCACTTCACCGTTGGTAGGCTCTAACTGACCGGACAGAATCTTTAAAAATGTCGATTTACCGGCACCATTTGCTCCGATCAGACCATAGCAGTTGCCTTCGGTAAACTTGATGCTTACATCTTCAAATAGCGCCTTTTTACCGACACGCAGGGTAACATTGCTTGTGCTTATCATAGCTTGATAATCCTCCTTATTCTTATATCCGCAGACAATCTTATCAAAAAAACATGGAAATAGCAAGGAAGCTGGTATATAATTATGCCATACTTGTTGTAATTAGAAAGAAGGGGATATCATGCATCATGCAACCATGATACTGGAAGGCGGAGCCACCAGGGGAGTGTTCACATCAGGCGTATTGGACTACCTGATGGAAAAAGAGTTCTATACCTCCCATGTTATCGGCGTATCTGCCGGAAGCTGCAATGGCGTGGATTATGTATCCAGACAGCCGGGCAGGACCAGAGACTGTATGATCCACAGAGAGAAGGAATACAGTTACTATCAGGGAGTAAGAAAATTTTTAAAAAACAAAAGTTTATTAAATATGGATATGATCTTTGACCGTTATCCGAATGAGATATATCCGTTTGATTATGATACATTTTTTGCATCCAATATGAAATGTGAGATTGTGACGACGAACTGCGTGACCGGTAAAGCAGAATATATGGAAGAACACAGTGACAGAGAACGTTTGATGAGGCTGTGCCGTGCATCCAGCAGTATGCCGCTGGCTTCACCGATGGTGAATATTGATGGTGTGCCATATCTGGATGGTGGAGTGGCAGATTCTGTACCGATCCGTCATGCATTGAAAAGTGGCAATGCCAAGATCATCGTAGTGCTTACGCGTAATCCGGGTTACCGCAAGAAACCGGTGTCTAAGGGGACGGCGAAGCTTTACCGCAAAGCATACAAGAGCTATCCAAAGATGGCAGCGTGTGCTGTTCACAGGAATCGTATGTATAACCGTACGATGGAACTGGTAGAGAAGCTGGAAGCAGAAGGAAGAATCTATGTGATTCGTCCAATGGTTCCAACAGTATCCAGACTAGAGCGTGATTATGATAAGTTGATGAGCTTTTATGAGCATGGTTATGCTCTGATGAAAAAGGAGTATGCTAATCTGCTCCGATATATGGAAGAATAAGACAGAACTGGAGATAATATATGGGTAAATCGCTATATATCGCTGAGAAACCAAGTGTGGCGCAGGAATTTGCCAAGGCGCTCCACTTAAAGACAAAGCGCGGCGACGGCTATCTGGAAGCTGAAGACAGTATCGTGACATGGTGTGTGGGACATCTGGTCACGATGAGCTATCCGGAAGTCTACGATATGAAATACAAACGGTGGAGTCTGGAGACTCTGCCTTTTTTGCCGGATGAATTTAAATACGAAGTTATTCCACAGACTTCCAAGCAGTTTCGGATTGTATCCGGTTTGTTGAAACGAGATGATGTAGATACCATTTATGTCTGTACCGACTCCGGTCGTGAGGGAGAATACATTTACCGTCTGGTGGAACAGATGACCGGTGTACAGAATAAAAAGAGATTAAGAGTCTGGATTGATTCCCAGACAGAAGAAGAAATTCTGCGCGGGATCAGAGAGGCAAAGGATTTGTCAGAATATGATAATCTGTCGGCATCGGCTTATCTGCGTGCCAAAGAGGATTATCTGATGGGAATTAATTTTTCACGTCTTCTGACATTGAAATACGGTAACAGTATATCGAATTATCTGAATAAAAAGTATTCTGTTATTTCTGTAGGAAGAGTTATGACCTGTGTACTTGGCATGGTTGTACGCAGAGAACGGGAAATTCGTGAATTTGTAGAGACTCCGTTTTACCGTGTCCTCAGTACCGTAGAAGTGAATGGGCAGAAGCTGGAAGGCGAATGGAAGGCAGTAGAAGCTTCAAAGTATTATGCGTCTCCGCTTCTTTACAAGGAAAATGGATTCAAGAAAAAAGAAACCGCGGAGGAACTGATCCGCTATCTGAAAGAGGAAGAGCCGTGTATGTATCGGATCGAATCCATTGAAAAGAAAAAAGAAAAGAAGAATCCACCACTGCTGTTTAACCTGGCGGAACTTCAGAATGAATGTTCCAAGAGGTTTAAAATCAGTCCTGACGAGACACTGCGGGTGGTACAGGAACTCTATGAGAAGAAACTGGTTACTTATCCGAGAACGGATGCCAGAGTGCTTTCAACGGCTGTGGCAAAGGAAATCCATAAGAATCTGAACGGACTCATGAAATACAGTCCGGCGGTACCATTTCTGAATGATATTGTGACTATGGGAAGTCATAAGGGACTGGCAAAGACTCGATATGTGAATGACAAGCAGATTACAGACCACTATGCGATTATTCCGACCGGACAGGGAGAGAGTGCATTAAAGAGTCTGTCTCATTTGTCCGGGCAGATCTATGATGTGATCGTTCGGAGATTCTTAAGTATCTTCTATCCGCCGGCGGTATATCAGAAAGTGCTGGTAACCGGTAAGATAAGAGAAGAGTCGTTTTTTACCAGTACCAAAGTTCTGGCAGAAAAGGGATATATGAAAGTAGCTGGTGTGCCGGGACAAAAGGAGGAGGACGAATCCGGAGAAAATGCACTTCTGGAAGCAGTTAAATCACTCCGTAAAGGCATGGCTCTTCCGGTGACAGACCTGTCTATCCGGGAAGGGAAGACCTCTCCGCCAAAACGGTATAATTCTGGTTCATTGATTCTTGCAATGGAAAATGCAGGTCAGCTTATTGAGGACGAGGAACTCCGTGCCCAGATTAAAGGAAGTGGTATTGGAACCAGCGCTACCAGAGGAGAGATTCTGAAGAAGTTATTTAATAACGGCTATCTGGCATTGAATAAAAAGACACAGATCGTAACGCCGACACTGGAAGGCGAGATGATTTATGACGTGGTGGAACATTCTATTCGGTCCCTTTTGAATCCGGAACTTACCGCAAGTTGGGAAAAGGGGCTTACTTATGTGGCTGAAGGCGATATTACTTCAGAAGAATATATGACTAAATTAGAGAACTTTATACGGTCCAGAACCATGGGGGTGCTGCGGCTGAATAATCAATATGAACTGCGCGGATGTTATGACCGTGCGGCTGGATTCTATAAGAAAGGAAAGAAATCATGAAAGAAATAACTGTCAAAGAACTGTACACACTGGATGAGACGATTGCGAAGGATTTGTTTGAAGGAGTTACTTATCCATGGGAAGTGTTGCCAAAGATCAGCGCATTCATCCTGAAATTAGGAGCTACGCTTCCGGCAGACGAGTATGAGAAAGTGGGAGATGACGTATGGATCGCCAGATCTGCCAATGTATTTCCGTCTGCATACATTCACGGACCGGCAATTATCGGTAAGAACGCAGAAGTGAGACACTGTGCGTTTATCCGTGGCAATGCGATCGTAGGTGAAGGCGCGGTTGTGGGCAATTCTACAGAGCTGAAAAATGTTGTGCTATTTAACAAAGTTCAGGTGCCACATTACAATTATGTGGGTGATTCCATTCTTGGTTATAAGGCGCATATGGGAGCAGGTTCTATTACTTCTAATGTGAAATCCGACAAAAAGCTGGTGGTTGTCAAGACTCCGGAAGGCAATATTGAGACTGGTATCAAGAAATTCGGAGCAATGCTTGGAGATGAAGTAGAGGTAGGATGCGGATCTGTGCTGAATCCCGGAACAGTTGTGGGAGCACACAGTAATATCTATCCGCTTTCATCCGTAAGAGGAGTGGTGCCGGCAGGAAGCATTTACAAAAAACAGGGCGAGGTTGTGGAAAAATATGGAATCTAAGGTTCAAATAGCGGAAGACAAATTTAATCACAGGTATAACTGCTGTCAGTCAGTTATATGTTGCTATTGTGAGGAATTTGGCTTAGAAGAAAAAGATGTATTTCGCATGACAGAAGGGTTTGGCCTGGGAATGGGAGGTCTGAAAGATACTTGCGGTGCAGTTGTTGGGATGTTTATGACCATAGGTCTTGCCAATTCAGCAGGGAATCTCTCTGATCCATACATGACGAAATCAGATACTTATACCAAGATTATGGAGGCCGCTCGTCTGTTTGAAGAAAAGAAGGGCTCTCTGATGTGCAGAGATTTGCTTACGGATAAAGGAGCACAGCCATTGCCATGCTGCAGAGAATGTGTGAAAACAGCAGTAGAAGTATTAGAGACTATCATATAGCATAAAAAGATTCGGCTTTTAAACCGAATCTTTTTTATTGACAGTATATTCATCCTGTGATACTATAACAACATAAACTTTACCACTTTAAAGCGCAACGGTTTAAAGCGACGATGTTTCACGAATGAAAGAAATGAATGGAGGAAATGAATATGTCGAAAGAATTACTGTGTGCCATAATGTTAATCATCTTTTTTGGAGTTATGGTGTACGTTGGATTCTATTCTAGAAAACATGCTAAAGATGTGAATGGTTTTGTTCTTGGCGGACGCGGTGTAGGTCCATGGCTTACAGCTTTTGCTTTTGGAACATCATACTTTTCAGCAGTTATCTTTGTGGGATATGCGGGACAGTTTGGCTGGAACTTTGGTCTTGCATCTACCTGGGCGGGACTTGGTAATGCGTTTATCGGTTCGCTGCTTGCGTGGAATGTTCTGGGAAGAAGAACAAGAGTTATGACGCAGCATCTGGATGCCAAGACAATGCCGGATTTTTTTGGAAAGAGATTTGAATCTGTCCCATTAAAAGTGGCAGCTTCTGTGATTGTATTTATCTTTCTGATTCCATACACTGCATCTCTTTACAACGGATTATCCAGTCTGTTTGGTCTGGTGTTTGACATTCCTTACTGGATAGTTATTGTGGTTATGGCAGTACTGACCGGTGTGTATGTTATCTTTGGCGGTTACATGGCTACAGCAATCAATGATTTTATTCAGGGAATTATCATGCTGTTTGGTATCTGTGCTGTAATCGGCGCGGTACTGATGGATAACGGCGGACTGCTTAATGCTACCAGGACACTTGCCTCTGTTACCGGAGATGCGGGGTGGCAGGGTGCGTATACAGCATTTCTCGGACCGGATCCGTTGGCACTTCTTTTTGTAGTTATCCTTACATCTCTTGGTACCTGGGGATTGCCGCAGATGGTTGGTAAATTCTATGCCATTAAGAGTGAAAAGGATATCCATAAAGGTACCGTGATTTCTACAATATTTGCGATTATCGTGGCAGGCGGATGTTACTTCCTTGGAGGTTTCGGACGGTTATATGCGGACCGTGTTGTGATCAATGAAATGACCGGAAAGCCGTTATTTGACACAATCATCCCTACGATGTTATCGACACTTCCGTCTATTGTAATTGCGGTGGTAATTGTGCTTGTATTGTCGGCATCCATGTCCACACTGTCATCACTGGTACTAACATCCAGTTCTACATTTACACTGGATGTGATCAGACCGGCATCAAAGAAAAAAATACCGGATGAACAGCTGGTATCTACGATGCGGTTATTCATTGTATTTTTCATCATCGTATCTGCAGTGATCGCAATTTTCAAGGATGCACATCCGGAAGTTACATTTATTGCCCAGATGATGGGTGTGTCCTGGGGAGCGCTTGCAGGAGCATTTCTTGCACCGTTTTTATATGGATTGTACTGGAAAGGAATCAGCAAGGCATCCGTAGCTGTATGCTTTGCCTGGGGATGTGCTGTGGCTGTATTGCAGTTAGTGATCACACTTACAGGAACCGATGTGAGCGGCTGGGGAACTGTACTCAGTTACATTTTTAAGTCATCCATTAATTCCGGTGTGGTAGCAATGGTAGGCGGACTGATTATTGTTCCAATCGTAAGTGCATTTACAGGAAAACAGGATAAGAAGGTTCTGGAAAATATTTTCTCATGCTACAATGAGACAATTACGATCACAAAGAAAACTTCACTTCAGGAGTAAAAACGTGATTTTTGGAAATGTAAAAGTATCATATCAGAATTAAAACGCAGACTGTGGTTGACAATAACCACAGTCTGCTGTATTATGTTCACATATACAGATCTGTGAAATTAATTGTTGACTTTTTTTGAGAACTATAATACTATTAATACATGATGACGAACGAATGTTCGAGAAAACGTTCGAGATGTAAGGAGATTATAACATGGCAAGTGATGATAAGAAGAAAGCATTAGATGCAGCGATAGCGAAGCTGGAGAAGGATTTTGGTAAAGGTACAGTGATGAAGCTGGGAGATCCGGCTGCCAGAGTTGCAGTAGAGACTGTTCCAACAGGTTCTCTGAGCCTGGATATTGCATTAGGACTTGGCGGGGTACCAAGAGGACGAGTGATCGAGATATATGGCCCTGAGTCAAGTGGTAAGACTACAGTAGCGCTTCATATGATTTCAGAAGTACAGAAGCAGGGTGGTATTGCAGGATTTATTGATGCAGAACATGCACTGGATCCTGTATATGCGAAGAATATCGGTGTGAATATTGACGAACTGTATATTTCACAGCCGGACAGCGGTGATCAGGCGTTGGAGATCACTGAGACTATGGTACGTTCCGGTGCGATGGATATTATCGTAGTGGACTCTGTAGCAGCGCTTGTACCGAGACAGGAGATAGAAGGTGATATGGGTGATTCACATGTAGGTCTGCAGGCAAGACTGATGTCTCAGGCGCTTAGGAAGCTTACACCTGTTATCAGCAAGTCGAACTGTGTCGTGATCTTTATCAATCAGTTACGTGAGAAGGTTGGTGTGATGTTCGGTAATCCGGAGACTACTACAGGTGGTCGTGCGCTGAAGTTCTATGCTTCTATCCGCATGGATATCCGTCGTATTGAGACTTTGAAGCAGAGCGGCGAGATGGTAGGTAACCGAGTTCGTGTTAAAGTGGTTAAGAACAAGATCGCGCCACCTTTCAAAGAGGCTGAATTTGACATCATGTTCGGTAAAGGTATTTCCAAGGAAGGAGATATCCTGGATCTGGCGACGAACCTTGGTATTGTGAATAAGAGTGGATCATGGTTTGCTTATGATGGAGATAAGATTGGACAGGGACGTGAGAACGCCAAGCAGTGGCTTGCATCTCATCCGGACAAGATGGAAGAGATCGATCATAAAGTACGTGCACATTATCAGGTGACTGAGGATGCAGATGCAACAGAAGAGACCGCAGATTCAGACAAGAGTGCGGGAAAAGATGTGGAATAAAAGATGCAGATTACAGATATCAAGTCGGTAAGTAAGACTAAGTTTAAAGTATATCTGGATGGACAGTTCGCCTTTACACTTTATAAAGGCGAACTGTTTCGCTATAGAATACAGGAAGATGGCGAACTGAGTGAAGAAGTATATCAGGAGATCCGGGAAAAGGTTGTTTTGAAAAGAGCAAAGTTGCGGGCGATGCATCTGCTGAATGATATGGACCGTACAGAAAGCCAGCTTCGCATCAAGCTGCTGAATGGTGATTATCCGGCAGATATTGCGGATGAGGCAATTGCCTATGTGAAGTCTTTTGGCTATATTAACGACGAGTCTTATATCCGACGATTCATTGAAAGCAGGAAGAATAGTAAAAGTAAGAAAGAGATTTATGCACTTCTGATGAAGAAGGGTGTAGATATGGAACGGGTGCGGGAGATTCTGAGTGAATACTACAGTGCGGAAGATTCTCTGAATGCTATACGTGATCTTTTACGGAAAAAGAGATATGATCCGAAGAGTGCTACGGATCAGGAAATGCGTAAAATATACGGCTATCTGGCAAGAAAAGGATTTGGTTATGAAGATATCCGTCAAGTAATACAGATTAACGAGTGGAATACTTGACATATTTGTGAAAACAGTATAAAATTTAAATGTTGTATTTGTACAATGAAAATTTAATAAGGAGGTGCTCCTGTGCCAATAGGAATTGTGATTGCTGTAGCCGCAGTGTTAGTCATTGTAGCCGCAGTTGTCAGTCATTTCGTGACGGTATCCAATCTCAGAAAGAATGCTGAGTCTAAAATTGGTAATGCGGAAAGCAGAGCTCGCGAGATTATTGATGATGCAGTTAAAACAGCCGAGGCGAAGAAGAAGGAATCTCTCTTGGAAATTAAAGAAGAATCTATCAAGACGAAGAATGAGCTCGAAAAGGAAACCAAAGAACGTAGAGCAGAGTTACAGCGTTATGAGAAGAGGGTTCTGTCCAAGGAAGAGTCTTTAGACAAGAAGTCTGACGCAATCGAGAGACGTGAAGCGGCATTTACGGCAAAGGAAGAACATTTACGTCAGCGTGAAGCGAAAGTGGAAGAGCTGAGTAAGCAAAGAGTACAGGAACTGGAAAGAATCTCAGGACTTACCTCCGAACAGGCAAAAGAATATTTGTTAAAAACTGTTGAAGACGATGTGAAACATGACACTGCGAAAATGATAAAAGAAATGGAAGCGCAGGCAAAGGAAGAGGCAGACAAGAAGGCAAAGGAATATGTCGTTACTGCTATCCAGAGATGCGCTGCCGATCATGTAGCAGAGACCACCATTTCGGTTGTTCAGCTTCCGAATGATGAGATGAAGGGAAGGATTATCGGACGAGAGGGTCGTAATATACGTACACTCGAAACTCTGACAGGTGTAGAACTGATTATTGATGATACACCGGAAGCAGTAGTTCTCTCCGGATTTGATCCGATTCGCCGTGAAGTAGCGCGAATTGCTTTGGAGAAGTTGATCGTAGACGGACGCATTCATCCGGCAAGAATCGAAGAGATGGTAGAAAAAGCGCAGAAGGAAGTAGATGCGATCATTCGTGAGGAAGGTGAAGCAGCAGCTCTCGAAGTTGGTGTTCATGGCATCCATCCAGAATTGATCAAGCTTCTTGGACGTATGAAGTTCAGAACGAGCTATGGACAGAATGCATTGAAGCATTCCATTGAAGTAGCACAGCTTTCAGGATTATTAGCCGGAGAGATCGGTCTGGATGTACGTCTTGCTAAGCGTGCCGGACTTCTGCACGATATTGGTAAATCCATTGACCACGATGTTGAAGGATCGCATATTCAGATAGGTGTGGATCTTTGTAGAAAATACAAGGAGTCGGCAACCGTTATTAATGCGGTTGAATCACATCATGGCGATGTGGAGCCGGAAACTCTGATCGCATGTGTAGTACAGGCGGCAGATACAATTTCAGCAGCAAGACCAGGTGCGAGAAGAGAGACAATCGAAACATACACAAACAGATTAAAACAATTAGAGGATATCAGCAACCAGTTTAAGGGTGTTGAAAAATCTTTTGCTATTCAGGCAGGTAGAGAGATTCGAATCATGGTAGTTCCAGAACAGGTATCTGATGCAGATATGGTATTACTGGCCAGAGATATTTCAAAACAGATTGAATATGAATTGGAATATCCGGGACAGATTAAGGTAAATGTCATCCGTGAATCGCGGGTAACAGATTACGCAAAATAAGGCATCTGTATAGAAGATAATGTCAGAAAAACCGGGCTTCGGCCCGGTTTTTTGCATAATTAAAGAATGTAACATTATTTTATAACAACTATCATAAAGAGAATATCATAAAACGAAAGGAGAACGCAAATGGCTGATGAAGTAAGAAGAATAAAAAGAGAACTGGTACACAAAGGAGCAGTGCTGGACATTTACTGTGACACCATGCAATTTGAAAATGGTAATACTGCTAAATGGGACTTTATTCATCACGACGGTGCGGCGGCTGTAGTGCCGGTTATGGATGACGGAAGACTTCTGATGGTGCGTCAGTATCGGAATGCATTGGAGAGATATACACTGGAGCTTCCGGCTGGCAAGCTCGACGACCCGAAAGAGGAAGGGATTGTATGTGCTGCCAGAGAACTGGAAGAGGAGACGGGGTATCGTTCAGATAAGTTGGAATGGCTGATCACGCTTCGGACAACGGTTGCATTCTGTGATGAACGGATTGAGATTTTTACAGCACATGATCTGATACCGACCAGCCAGGATTTGGATGAGGATGAGTATATTGACGTGAAAGCCTATACGTTGGATGAACTGAAGAAAAAGATCTTTTCCGGTGAGATTGAAGATTCCAAGACAATCGCTGCCATCATGGCATATGCAGTGAAATATAATCGCTAAAGCAGGTATAAAGGAACGGAGCGGGCATATAATGAAATATCCTGACAGTACGAGGTGAGCAATGATAAAGAATCAGAGCAGAGTAGTGATATTGATTTATATGATGGGTTTTCTGTTGGGGATTGTCTATATGAATATGAGTGCTGGAGAATATATCTCGTCTATGGGAATATTCAACCGGAATTTTGCAGAACAATTTCAGAAAGCAGACATAAAAGGGGTACAGTACCTGGGATATCTCGTTCGGCTGCGTGTTTTACCCGCGATTATTCTTGCACTGATCGGAACGACACGCTTTCGCAGAATAGGTTCAACTGTATTTCTGGTATGGACGGGCATACTTTGCGGCGTGTATTTTACATGTGCGGTAATGAATCACGGAGTTAGCGGCGTGTTGTTTTGTGTGGTTGGATTGCTGCCACATATGGCATGTTATTTGTTTGCATATGGTATTTTGTTTATGACAATCTTCTTCTATCCAAAAAAACAGTGGAATTATGAAAAAACTATAGCATTTTGTCTTGCTATTTGTATGGGTATTGCGTTAGAATATAAAGCGAATCCAATTTTGGTAAAAATGATACTAAAAAGGATTTGATTTTTACCGCATTTTTACTTATAATCTTATATATACAATAGGAGATAAGAATATGGAAAATAAAGTATTAGAGTATGTTGAATATCTGAAAAAAACAAAAGGAATTTCCTTGAATACTGAGATGGCATACAGGCGTGATCTGATGAAGCTTGTAAAGTATCTTGATGCACAGAATGTATCTGATGTTACACAGATTACGGTCACAAATTTGAATTCTTACATGCTTTATATGGAGAAACAAGGGCTGACCAATACGACAATTTCAAGAAATGTTGCATCCATAAAAGGATTTTTCCAATATCTTGTCAGAGAAGGAATTCTGGCTGAGGACGTGTCTTCTACACTGACCAGTCCAAAGATTGAGCGGCGTGCACCGAAGAGTGCATCCAAGGAAGATGTTAAGAAAGTGCTTGCTGTTCCTAATGGCAAGACACCGAAGCTTTTGAGAGACAAAGCAATGATCGAACTGTTATATTCTACCGGTATCATGGTAGAAGAATTGGTCGGTCTGAAAGTGGGCGATATCAATACAGAACTCGGATATTTGCAGTGCCATTTTGAAGGTAATCAGAATGCATATCCGTTAGATCGTCAGGCGCAGAAAGCAATGAACGCATATTTGAGAAGCGGTCGTGATAAGCTGCTTAAGGGTACCGAATCAGACATTCTTTTCCCGAATATTTCTGGAAAGAAGATGAGCCGTCAGGGCTTTTGGAAGATTCTGAAAGGTTATGCTGCCAAGGCAGGAATTAAGGGAACGATTACTCCAAGTATGCTTCGTCACTCTTAATTTGCCCTTTTAACTCAACAGAATTACAAAAGACAATGAAATCAGAACAATAAAATCAGGAGCCACATCCTTTATGGGTGTGGCTCTTATAATGTCTCGCCCTTTTGGAAATATCGGTATAAAAACTGAAGAGACAAAAAGAACAGAAGTACCTGACTGAATAATAATCCGATTAAATAACCGTAGATACCTTTCTGCGGAATATATATGTAGATGCTCAGAATCCGGATGATCAGGTGAAGACTGTTGTACAGAAAAGAAATAAATGGTTTGCCCAGACCATTGATTATGCTTGTAAGGATACTGTTAGTGTATAGAAATGGACAGATCCAGGCCAATGTGGTGATGAATTTGCCGGCAAGTGAACTGTGAAAGAGCCAGATACCTGCAAGACTGCCGCCAAATAAAAAAACTACGCTGCACATTGCTCCCAACAGGAGACTTCCAAGGCATAGTCTACTGACAAAAATTTTTATGGCAGTATGATTTCTGGATGCCTGCAGCTCTGCAATGGCAGGTAATGTCATAGAGGCTATTGAATTGCTGACTGCAGTTGGAAACAAAATCAATGGAAGTGCCATGCCTGTCAACACGCCATACATACGTAGTGCATTATTCGTATCCATGCCAAAGACACGAAGCTGCACCGGAATGGATACGGCTTCAATGCTCTGCAAAATATTTAGAAGTATTCGATTGGCAGTTAACGGAACGGACAAAGCTGTTAACTCTTTTAAGGAAGATAAAAACATGGAAGGAGTAGCCTGGCTATGCGCAAGTGTAATACCCTGTTTGCTGCGAAGAATATACAAGCTGTAACTCATAGAGAAAAATTCTCCGGCTGCAAGTCCGGCGACTGCGAGAGCAACGTTCGCATGGGAACCGTTTCTCGTAAAAACGGTAAATAATAGACAGACAAAAACAACCCGGGAAGTCTGCTCGATCAGTTGTGAAAATGCCGGAATACGTGTCTGCTTTAACCCCAGGTAATATCCACAGATACAACTGTGAATAGATGCAAAGGGGATTGCGTATGACATGGCAGTAATAGAAAACATGCATCTTGGCTCGTGTAAAAAATGAATTGCGATTGCAGAGTTGTAATGCTGAAGCAGATACATGGTAATCATAGATAATAGAAAAGAAAGTCCTATCCCAGTGTAAAGAAGGCAGGTGCATTTTTTATCTCGATGAAGTGTGTGCTCACGTGCAACCGATCTGGAAACAGCGGTTTGGATACCAGCACTTGTGAATGAAATTGCAAGTGCATAGACAGGAAAAATCAACTGATATAGACCAACTGCTGTTTCTCCGAAGGAACGGCTTAAGAAAATCCGATAGAAGAAACCGATCAATCGGGTAGCAATGCCTGTAAATGTAAGAATTAATGTTCCTTTAATGAGGATTTTTCGCTGCATGGAGTGACCCCTTTATTTACATTATCTTTATAATTTATTCCCAAATTCGCCTTGACAGAACCATTTCCCAGTGATATTCTACATACGTAAATCCTAGTAAAAAAGTAGGGATTTAAAAGAAGGTGATGAATTGAAGCTTTCTACAAAGGGAAGATATGGACTGCGTGCAATGATTGATATCGCGGTATACAGTGAGAAAGAACCGGTACCGATCTGCAAGATTGCAGAACGCCAGAGCCTTTCAGAACGATATCTGGAGCAGTTGATGTCTTTACTCAGAAAGAATGGACTGATTCGAAGCGTACGCGGAGCCGGCGGCGGATATGTGCTGGCGAGGGATGCTTCTGAAATATCGGTAGGTGATGTGCTTCGCGCCCTGGAGGGAAGCCTGGAACCTGTAGATTGTGATGGATTCAATCCAGATGGGGAGTGCGAAGCAGCCGGAGAGTGTGTCACCAAGTATGTCTGGAGGAAGATTAATGAAAGTATTAATCGGACAGTAGATGAGATGAAGCTGGATACACTCGTAAAAGAAAGCAGGGAGCTATCGGGAAGTGACAGAAGTCATGCAAAGAAATGTGATCGATAGAATAGGATTAGGAGATTAATCAGGAAGACAAAAAGATACAGATCTTAAGGAGGAAATACAAAATGGGAAAGATTATTTATCTGGATAATGCAGCTACTACAAGGACGGCACCGGAAGTACTGGATGCCATGATTCCTTATTTTACAGAAAAGTATGGTAATCCGTCAACTGTATATAGCATCGGATCTCAGAACAAGGATGTAATTACAAAACAGCGCGAGATCATTGCAGAGGCACTTGGAGCTCAGTCTAATGAGATTTATTTCACTGCCGGTGGATCTGAGTCAGATAACTGGGTGCTGAAAGCAACTGCTGATGCATATGCAGACAAAGGGAATCACATTATCACAACTAAGATTGAGCATCATGCAATTCTGCACAGCTGTGAGTATCTGGAAAAGAAAGGTGTCGAAGTAACGTATGTTGGAGTAGATGAGAACGGTGTTGTGGATCTGGAAGAATTAAAAGCAGCGATCCGTCCGACTACAATTTTGATTTCAGTCATGTTTGCAAATAATGAGATCGGAACGATTCAGCCAATCCGTGAGATCGGTGAGATCGCACATGAACATGGAATTCTGTTCCATACAGATGCAGTACAGGCATTTGGTCAGGTGCCGATTAATGTAGATGAGTATCATATCGATATGCTCAGTGCAAGCGGACACAAATTTAACGGACCAAAGGGAATTGGTTTCGCATACATCCGTAAAGGTGTTAAGATTCGTTCATTTATTCATGGCGGAGCGCAGGAAAGAAAACGTCGTGCCGGTACAGAGAATGTGCCTGGAATCGTTGGAATCGGTACAGCAGCAGCAAGAGCAATGCGTACGATGAAAGAACGTACAGATAAAGAGATTGAATTAAGAGATTATCTGATTGAGCGTGTAATGAATGAGATTCCTTACACAAAGCTTAATGGTCACAGAGAAAAGAGACTTCCGAATAATGCAAACTTCTGTTTCCGCTTCGTAGAAGGTGAGTCGCTTCTGATCATGCTTGACATGAAAGGAATCTGTGGATCAAGCGGTTCAGCATGTACATCGGGATCCCTGGATCCGTCACATGTTCTTCTTGCAATCGGATTGCCTCATGAGATTGCTCACGGATCACTTCGCCTGACATTGGGTGAAGATACAACCAAAGAAGATATTGATTATGTAGTAGATTGTCTGAAGAAGATTGTGGCTGACCTTCGTGCAATGTCACCACTTTATGAAGATTTTGTTAGAAAACAGAACAGATAATTATACAGATTGTTCAGGACGTTCGACTTGAATATAGACAGAGACAAAACAGAGATAAAATTGGAGGAAAACTATGTATACAGAAAAGGTAATGGATCATTTCCAGCATCCTAGAAATATGGGAGAGATTGAGAACGCCAGCGGTGTGGGTACAGTTGGTAATGCAAAATGTGGAGATATCATGAGAATTTATCTGGATATTGATGAAAATCAGATTATCCGAGATGTAAAGTTTAAGACATTTGGCTGTGGCGCGGCTGTCGCAACCAGCAGTATGGCTACAGAACTGGTAAAAGGAAAGAATATCCAGGAAGCCATGGAAGTGACTAATAAAGCGGTTATGGAAGCTCTGGACGGACTTCCGCCGGTAAAAGTACACTGCTCACTTCTTGCCGAAGAAGCAATTCATGCGGCACTCTGGGATTATGCAGAGAAGAATGGTATCGAGATCAAGGGACTTTCTAAGCCGAAGTCAGATATCCATGAAGGCGAAGAAGAGGAAGAAGAGGAATATTAAAAAAGGACGGGAAATATGGACCGTAAGAAAGTAGTAGTAGGAATGTCCGGTGGAGTAGATTCATCGGTGGCAGCTTTGCTTTTGAAACAGCAGGGTTATGATGTGATTGGTGTGACGATGCAGATCTGGCAGGATGAAGACGAATTCATCCAGGAAGAGAATGGCGGATGCTGTGGATTGAGTGCAGTGGATGATGCCAGAAGAGTTGCGGCCGAGATTGGAATTCCTTATTATGTAATGAATTTTAAAGACGATTTTCGTGCGTATGTAATCGATTATTTTGTGGAAGAATATACCAACGGCAGAACGCCGAATCCATGTATTGCATGTAATCGATATGTGAAATGGGAATCTCTTCTTAAGAGAAGTATGGATATTGGTGCCGACTATATTGCAACCGGTCATTATGCGCGGGTGGATAAGCTGCCGAATGGCAGATATGCATTGCGTACATCTCGTACCGAAAAAAAGGATCAGACTTATGCTTTGTATAATCTTACACAGGATCAGCTTTCAAGAACGTTAATGCCGGTAGGTGCTTACGAAAAGGATGAGATCCGTAAGATGGCTGAGGAAGCCTGTCTTCCTGTGGCACATAAGCCTGACAGTCAGGACATTTGCTTTGTGCCGGACGGTGATTATGCGTCTTTTATTGAAGAATACAGAGATACCAGATTCCCGGAAGGTAATTTTGTGACTGCAGATGGTAAGGTGATTGGACATCATAAGGGGATTATCCATTACACTGTCGGCCAGCGTAAAGGACTGGGACTGGCACTTGGATATCCTGCGTTTGTTCTTGAAATCAGACCGGAGACTAATGAAGTAGTGATCGGTGGATACGATGAGTCACTAACAAATACAGTACGGGCAGTTCAGCTGAATTTCATGTCCGTGGAGGATCTTGCAGAACCAAAACGAGTGTGGGCGAAGATTCGATATAATCATAAAGGTGCGTGGTGTGTGATTGAAAAGACAGGACCGGATGAAGTAGTCTGTACATTTGACGAACCACAACGCGCTGTGACGCCTGGACAGGCAGTGGTATGGTATGACGGTGAATATGTGCTGGGTGGCGGTACGATTACGGGAGGAAAATAGATATGAGAGCAGATGTGCATATGCATTGCGGTTTTTCTAATGATTCGGAGACCAGACCGGAAGATATGGTCGAGAGTGCGATCGCAAAAGGTCTGTCGGTAATCTGTTTTACGGATCATTACGATAAAGATAATCTGGACTGGGGCGATGAAGCAATATTCGATGTGGAATCGTATTTTCAGAAAATGATAGAGCTGCAGGAAGAATACCGGGATCAGATTGATATCCGGATCGGTGCAGAGATTGGCATGCAGCCGTATCTTGCGGAATATTATCAGGATTTCATGGCGCAGCATCCGTTTGATTTTGTGATTGGTTCTGTGCATTCGGTGCTGGAACATGATGTGGCGCTGGATTTCTTTCAGAAGCACAGTGATCCGGAAGGATATAAGATCTATTTTGAGGAAATGCTTCAGGATGTACAGAAGATTAAATCGTACGATGTGCTGGGACATCTGGATTACATTGTGAGATACAGCAATCAGGGAAGTAAGGGCTTTGATTTAAATGATTATATGGATATAATCGAAGAAATATTAAAACAGGTGATCGCGCATGGCAAGGGCATTGAGATGAATATGTCCGGTCTTAAGTATGGGTTGGGAGCACCACATCCGCAGCCGGAGATCATAAAACGATATCGGGAGCTTGGCGGTGAGATTATCACAGTCGGCGCAGATGGACATATCCCTGAGCATATTGCTTACGACTATCATCTGGCTGATGATATTTTAAAATCCTGTGGATTCAAGTATTATACGGAGTTCAAAGGAAGAAAACCACTCTTTGTGAAAATTTAATAGAAAAATGTGGAAAATCCACGGTTTTTTGAAAGAAATACCGTTCCTATTATAAAAAGATAAAAGAGGGTTGAATTTTTTTGCGATATTTAGTAAAATTAAGACTGGTTGATGATTCTTTAACAAGATGTTAAGGAATTTCAAATAAAAACGGCTGTATAACAGTCAAAATCATATTAGGAGGAATTAATCATGGCAGTAAAAGTAGCGATTAATGGATTTGGACGTATTGGACGTCTTGCATTCAGACAGATGTTCGGAGCAGAAGGATACGATGTAGTTGCAATCAATGACCTTACATCACCTAAGATGCTTGCTCACCTGTTAAAGTATGACTCATCACAGGGAACATACGCTCTGGCTGACAAGGTTGAAGCTACAGATGATTCTATCATCGTAGACGGAAAAGAAATCAAGATTTATGCAAAGGCTAACGCTGAAGAGCTTCCTTGGGGAGAGATCGGTGTAGACGTAGTTCTGGAGTGTACAGGATTCTACACATCTAAAGAAAAAGCATCTGCTCACATCAAGGCAGGAGCTAGAAAAGTTGTTATCTCTGCACCAGCAGGAAATGACCTTCCTACAATCGTATACAATGTAAACCATAACGTACTTAAGCCAGAAGATACAGTTATTTCTGCAGCTTCTTGTACAACAAACTGTCTTGCACCAATGGCTAAGGCTCTGAACGATCTTGCACCGATCAAGTCTGGTATCATGTGCACAATTCACGCATACACAGGAGATCAGATGACTCTTGATGGCCCACAGAGAAAGGGTGACCTGAGAAGATCTCGTGCAGCAGCAGTTAATATCGTTCCTAACAGCACAGGTGCTGCTAAAGCAATCGGTCTGGTTATCCCAGAACTGAACGGAAAGCTTATCGGAGCTGCTCAGCGTGTACCAACCCCTACAGGATCTACAACAATCCTGACAGCAGTTGTTGACGGAGAAGTTACAGTTGATCAGATCAACGCAGCTATGAAGGCAGCTTCTACAGAGTCATTCGGATACAACACAGATGAGATCGTTTCCAGCGATATCGTTGGTATGAGATATGGTTCTCTGTTTGATTCTACTCAGACAATGGTTCTGCCACTTGACAACGGAACTACAGAGGTTCAGGTTGTTTCTTGGTATGACAATGAGAACTCTTACACAAGCCAGATGGTTAGAACAATCAAATACTTTGCTGAATTAGCATAATGTAATTGATTTTATAAGAGACTCAAAAGGGTCCGGTCGGTTTGGACCGGATCCTTTTTTCTATCATGATTAATTTGAAGGAGATGAAATTATGCTTAACAAAAAATCTGTTGATGATATTAATGTAAAGGGGAAAAAGGTTCTGTGCAGATGTGATTTTAATGTACCATTGATCGATGGTAAGATCACAGACGAGAACCGTCTGGTAGCTGCACTTCCTACAATCAAGAAGTTGATTGCTGATGGAGGACGTGTGATCCTTTGCTCACATCTTGGTAAGCCAAAGGGAGAACCAAAGCCGGAACTTTCACTGGCACCTGTAGCTGTTCGTCTTTCAGAACTGCTGGATCAGGAAGTTAAATTTGTTCCGAGTGATGTAGTAGTAGATGACAGTGTAAAAGCTGCTGTTGACGCTATGAAAGACGGAGAGGTGATTCTTCTTCAGAATACACGATACAGAGCAGAAGAGACAAAGAACGGAGAGGCATTCTCTAAGGAGCTGGCTTCTCTTTGCGATGTTTTTGTAAATGATGCATTTGGTACAGCTCACAGAGCACACTGCTCTAACGTAGGTGTAACACAGTTTGTTGATACAGCTGTGGTTGGTTACCTGATGCAGAAAGAGATTGACTTCCTTGGCAATGCAGTTAATAATCCGGAGAGACCGTTTGTTGCTATCCTTGGCGGAGCTAAAGTATCAAGCAAGATTTCTGTAATCGAGAATTTGATCGATAAGGTAGATACCCTGATCATCGGTGGCGGAATGTCTTACACATTCTGTAAAGCAAAAGGTGGCTCAGTTGGTAAATCCCTGCTTGAGGAAGACTATTGTGAATATGCACTGAACATGCTGAAGAAAGCAGATGAAAAGGGCGTTAAACTCCTTCTGCCGGTAGATAATGTGATCGCAGATGATTTTTCAAATGATGCTAACAGCAAAGTGGTAAATGCTGGTGAGATTCCGGAAGGTTGGGAAGGTCTTGATATCGGACCAGAGACAGCTAAGATCTTTGCAGCAGCAGTAAAAGATGCGAAGACAGTTGTATGGAATGGACCAATGGGATGTTTTGAGATGCCGAACTTTGCAAAGGGTACAGAGGCAGTAGCTAAGGCTCTTGCTGAGACAGACGCTGTTACTATCATTGGCGGTGGTGATTCTGCAGCAGCAGTTAACCAGCTTGGATACGGAGATAAGATGACACACATCTCTACAGGTGGTGGAGCTTCTCTGGAATTCCTGGAAGGAAAGGAACTTCCTGGTGTGGCTGCTGCTAACGATAAATAAGAAGAAAGAGGTAGAACAAACATGGCAAGAAGAAAAATTGTTGCAGGTAACTGGAAAATGAATAAGACGCCAAGCGAGGCAGTAGCCCTTGTTGAGGAACTGAAACCGCTGGTAGCTAGTGATGATGTAGACGTAGTATTCTGCGTACCGGCTATTGATATTATTCCAGTAGCTGAGGCTGTTAAAGGAACTAACATTCAGGTTGGTGCTGAGAACATGTACTTTGAAGAGAAAGGTGCTTACACAGGTGAGATTTCACCGGCTATGCTGGTAGATGCCGGTGTTAAGTATGTAGTACTTGGACATTCAGAGAGAAGAGAGTATTTTGCTGAGACTAACGAGACAGTTAACAAGAAAGTCCTGAAAGCATTTGAGCATGGTATTACACCAATCATGTGCTGTGGAGAGACTCTTGAGCAGAGAGAGCAGGGAGTTACAATGGACTTCATCCGTCAGCAGGTTAAAGTTGGTCTGCAGAATGTAACAGCTGATCAGGCTAAGACAATGGTTATCGCTTACGAGCCAATCTGGGCTATCGGAACAGGTAAGACAGCTACTACGGAGCAGGCTCAGGAAGTATGCTCAGGTATTCGTGCCTGCATCGCTGAAGTATATGATGAAGCTACTGCAGAAGCAATCCGTATTCAGTACGGCGGATCTGTTAATGCTACTACAGCTCCTGAATTATTTGCTCAGCCGGATATCGACGGTGGTCTTGTAGGCGGCGCAGCTCTGAAGCCAGATTTCGGAAAAATCGTTAACTACAAATAAGACAAAATTTCAGGTCGTGGGGGTGGAAAGATTCGCCCCTGCGATTTTGTGTTTTTATGAATTTGTGATAAAAAATAGTAGAACATAGAGGAGATAGAATAATGAGCAAGAAACCAACCGTACTCATGATTTTAGATGGTTATGGATTAAATAATGAGACCAAAGGTAATGCCGTAGCGGAGGCTAAGAAGCCGGTTATGGACAAACTGATGGCTGAATGCCCATTTGTACAGGGTAACGCAAGTGGACTTGCTGTAGGTCTTCCGGATGGTCAGATGGGTAACTCAGAGGTAGGACATCTGAACATGGGAGCCGGACGTATCGTATATCAGGATCTGACTAAGATCACAAAAGCAATTCAGGATGGAGATTTCTTTGAGAATAAGGCATTGCTTGCCGCATGCGAGAATGTAAAGAAAAATGCTTCTGCACTGCATTTATATGGTCTGGTATCCGATGGAGGTGTACACAGCCATAATTCACACATTTACGGACTCCTGGAACTGGCCAAGCGTCAGGGTATCGAGAAAGTATATGTACACTGCTTCCTTGATGGTCGTGACACACCACCGGCATCTGGTAAAGAATACGTAGCTGAACTTGAAGCCAGGATGGCAGAAATCGGCGTAGGTGAAGTGGCATCTGTCATGGGACGTTATTATGTTATGGACCGTGATAACAGATGGGATCGAGTAGAAAAAGCATACCGTGCACTCGTATTTGGCGAGGGTGAGAAGACTACAAGTGCAACAGAAGGCATTCAGGCTTCTTATGACAAGGATGTAACGGATGAATTTGTACTTCCGACTGTTGTAGAGAAAGACGGAGCCCCGGTAGCTACGATCAAAGATAACGATTCTGTGATCTTCTTTAATTTCCGTCCGGATCGTGCAAGAGAGATTACAAGAACATTCTGTGATGATGCATTTGACGGATTTGATCGTGGAGAAAGAATCCACACCACATATGTTTGTTTTACAGAGTATGATGTGACCATTCCTAACAAGCTGGTTGCGTTTGTAAAAGAAGAGATTACCAATACATTTGGTGAGTTCCTTGCTGCTAATGGTTTGAAACAGGCACGTATTGCAGAGACAGAAAAGTATGCACATGTAACGTTCTTCTTTAACGGCGGCGTTGAGGAACCAAATGAAGGTGAGGATCGTATTCTTGTGAAATCACCAAAGGTTGCAACTTATGATATGAAGCCGGAGATGAGCGCATACGAAGTATGTGATAAGCTGGTAGATGCGATTAAATCTGACAAATATGATGTGATCATCATCAACTTTGCTAACCCGGATATGGTAGGCCACACTGGCGTAGAACCTGCAGCAATCGCAGCAATTGAAGCTGTAGATGCATGTGTTGGAAAAGCAGTAGATGCAATCCGTGAAGTAGATGGACAGATGTTTATCTGTGCTGACCACGGCAATGCAGAACAGCTGATTGACAAAGAGACAGGCGAGCCATTTACAGCACATACAACCAATCCGGTACCATTTATTCTGGTAAATGCAGATCCTGCATACAAGCTTCGTGAGGGTGGATGCCTTGCAGATATCGCACCGACTCTGATCGAGCTGATGGGACTGGAACAGCCAAAAGAAATGACAGGTAAATCACTGCTTGTAAAATAATCGAAAATAATGAATGGTTGTAAGAATGAGCGTCCAGACGCAATGTCCGGGCGCTCATTTTATATAGGATAGGTTAAAATGGGTGTCAGATTATTCAGCCTTCTTGCATAGGCAGCTATTGCTCCATAACCGTTCAGCGGTCGGAGTCCAGTTCTCGGCATATGCCATACATTTATCACAGAGGTGATCGGCACTTTCCGGTGACTGGAGATCGGTAGAATGTGCACCGGTTTTAGCAACCATCTGCCGTAGAAGCTGTGGGTTCTCAAGCATCGGACACGGTTTCAGATGGTTCTCATTGAATGGCTGACCATCGTGATATGCCATGAACATCGGAGACTGAAGCACTTCTAACAGGCTCTTTTCGCGGATATTGGAATCGGAATAATGGATGAATACACATGGGTCGCAGTCGCCATTCGCATTGATATGCAGATAGCGGCGTCCACCGGCGATACATCCGCCTACGTATTCGCCGTCGTTCTGAAAGTCCATGGCGAATATTGGTTTGGTTGCACGAACCTGACGGATCTTATGATACATATATTCACGCTGCTCAGGTGTTGGCAGGAGTTCTGGTACAGCATCATTTCCAATCGGCATATAGTGGAAATACCATACAAACTTGGCTCCCCATTTGATCATTTGGTCAAAGTATTCATCACTGCTGATAGAATCCAGATTCTGACTGGTATAGCAACAACTGATACCAAATGGAAGTTTCTTCTCTTTCAGTAGGTTCATAGCTTTTACAACCTTCTGGAATGTTCCGTTTCCACGGCGTCCATCGGTGGCTTCTTCAAATCCCTCTACGCTAATTGCAGGAATGAAGTTCTTTACATCCAGCATCTGTTCAGCAAATTCTTCATCAATAAGGGTTGCATTGGTAAAAGAAAGAAACTGGCAGTCATGATGCTTTCTGCATAATGCGATCAGATCTTTTTTACGTACCAACGGTTCACCACCGGTATATATGTACATGTAGATGCCCATTTCTTTCCCCTGCATAATGATAGAATCAATCTCATCAAAGGTCAGGTTTAGCTTGTTTCCATATTCGGCTGCCCAACAACCTGTACAGTGCAGATTACAGGCAGATGTAGGATCCAACAGGAGTGCCCATGGAATATTACAGTGGTATTTCTCGCGTAACTCTGTTTGTCTTTTCCATCCAAGTAAGTTGGCATTGAGAAAGAAATTTTCAAACACTGCTTTTAATATGCCGGGATCAATCTCTGTCAGTATATTAATAATAAGCTGATACATGTTGTTGTCCGGATTATTAATGACCTTTCGGATTGCGGCACGCTGGGATGGATAGCTGTTCGGTCCATCGCCGGCTAATTTGTCTACCCAATCCATAAGCTTCGGAAGATTCTGTTCTGGGTTCTTTTCAATATAATTAAATGCGGTTTTTAGACCATATTGTACAATTCTGCTTGAAGTATCCATAATATTCATTCCTCCATTTATACTTATTTCTTTCAGTTATATATATAATGATATATATCTGTTTGAAATTAACAATCGACAAAAAAATCCCTGTGTCAAAAATTTTGACACAAGGATTACTCTGTCTAAAAGGTATGTGAGGAATAAAATGCTATCTTTGGATGAAACGTTCAAGAGCAGTATCAAGACTGCCATCTACTAAGGTAAGATAATCATCCAACTGAATTTTATGTTCATTTGGCATACCGTGTTCCAACCATTCGAGAATCAGTTCGAGGCAGATCCAAGTATAGGCTTTGGTAACAAATACACGTTTTTCCTTTGGTACAGACGAAGCTGACGTGCACAGGGAAATGCGATAGTCTATGATCGGTGTAATAAATTTCAGCAGAAAATTCTCATAATATGTTTTATTAACTGGGTCATATGCATGAAGAATCTGTCTTTTTCTGGAATAAAGGAATTGATATAAGTAATAAATACTTTCCTTCCATTCGATAATCAGAAAATCTTTAGAAAAATCTGATTTATCGGATAAATATTCTCTGATATCATTCTCCAGAGTCCATTCCATCAGTTCATAGATGTCACGGAAATGATAATAAAAAGTCTGACGGTTTACCCCGCATTTAGACACAATATCTTTTACTGTAATCTTGTCAATCGTTTGGTCTTCCAGAAGTATTTTAAAAGTTTCCGAAAGCGCCTGTTTGGTAGATTGCCGCATAGAATATTCCTTTCAAATATTTATCTCAGTCGAGAAGACTCCAACCTCTTCAGGTGGTGAGAAGTATCAAGATTCTTGTTAGCAGTTGACAGCATTAATTTGATACGGTTCAGCTGGTTAACTTCGCTGGCACCCGGATCATAGTCGATGGCTACGATATTTGCCTGAGGGTAACGTCTGCGGAGTTCTTTGATAACACCTTTACCTACCACATGGTTTGGCAGACATGCAAATGGCTGTGTACAAACGATGTTGGATGCACCGCTGTGGATCAGTTCTAACATTTCTCCGGTAAGGAACCATCCTTCACCGGTCTGGTTACCGAGGGATACGATTTCGCACGCCATTTTACCAAGATCTTCGATCTTAGCCGGCGGGGCAAAATGTTTGCTCTTTTTAAACGCTTCCGTTGCCGGGGCACGAAGCCATTCGATAGCTTTGATTCCAAGGTTACCAAGCATTTTCTGCTTTTTGGCAAATCCAAGTTTCTCTACTTTGAATGTCTGATTATAGAAGCAGTAGTTCAGGAAGTCCAGAAGATCAGGAACAACTGCCTCAGCACCTTCGTTTTCCAGAAGGTCTACCAGATGGTTGTTGGCTGCAGGCAGGAACTTAACCAAGATTTCACCAACAACACCAACACGAGGCTTTTTGATATCCAGAAGTTCGATATTATCAAAATCTTCAATGATCTCGCGGCACATTTTCTTAAACTTATGTCTGGATGGATAACCGTTGGACACAAAATCAGCGCAGCGTTTTTCCCATTTCTTATGCATAGCGTTCACAGATCCAGGTACAGCCTCGTATGGACGGAGACGATATACACATTTCATGAAAATATCTCCGAATACAACTGCATATACACCGCGGACAATCAGTGGAGCAGTGATCTTGAATCCAGGATTGCCTTCCAGTCCGCTTAAGTTGATGGAGATGACCGGAATATGTGCGTATCCGGCTTTTTTCAGTGCACGACGGATAAATCCAATATAGTTGGATGCACGGCATCCACCACCGGTCTGACTGATGATGACAGCAATCTTATCGGTATCGTATTTGCCGGAAAGAATTGCCTCCATAATCTGGCCGACCACCATCAGTGATGGATAACAGGCATCATTATTTACATATTTTAATCCCACATCGACTGCCTGTTTGTTGTCATTCGGAAGTACTTCAATCTTATAACCGGAAGCACGGAATGCCGGCTCTAAGAGTGAAAAGTGAATCGGTGACATCTGAGGGCAAAGAATGGTATATTCTTTACGCATTTCTTTGGTAAATGGCACCTTGGTAATGTTAGCAGGACGAATCTCGCGTTTGGTTCCACGCTGTTCACGCACACGAAGGGCGGCAAGCAGGGAGCGGACACGAATACGTGCTGCACCAAGGTTATTAACCTCATCAATCTTTAAGGTGGTGTAGATCTTGTCTGAGCGATTCAGAATATCTGCTACCTGATCGGTTGTAACTGCATCCAGACCACAGCCAAAGGAATTCAGCTGGATTAGATCCAGATTCTCGGTTGTCTTCACATAGTTGGCTGCTGCATACAGACGAGAGTGGTACATCCACTGATCCATAACATTGATCGGACGTTCTACCTGATGCAGGTGAGACACGCTGTCTTCAGTCAGTACGGCAATATTGTAGGAATTGATCAGTTCCGGAAGACCATGGTTAACCTCAGGATCAATATGGTATGGACGTCCGGCAAGAACGATACCACGGTTACCGGTCTCGTTCAGGAATGCGATGGTTTCTTCTCCTTTTTTCATCATATCCTCACGGCAGGAGGCAAGCTCCAGCCATGCGTTATGTACAGCGGCTCTGATCTCTGTTTCAGGGATGGAGAATCTTGTTCCGATTTCTTCTGTCAGACTGGAAGAAAGAGTCTCTTCGCTCTTGAATGAAAGGAATGGATGAATAAAGTCGACCTCTCCATTCACAATCGCATCCATATTATTCTTAATATTCTCCGGATAGGAGGTTACGATCGGACAATTGTAGTGGTTGTTGGCATCCTCGAACTCCTGACGCTCGTAAGGGATGCTAGGATAGAAGATATGTGGAACCTTCTGGTTGATCAGCCACTGGACATGTCCATGTGCAAGCTTAGCCGGATAACACTCAGATTCACTTGGAATGGATTCAATACCAAGCTCATATATTTTTCTTGTAGATGCCGGTGTCAGAATTACACGGAATCCAAGTTCGGTAAAGAAAGTATGCCAGAACGGATAGTTCTCGTACATATTAAGTACACGAGGAATACCCATGACACCTCGTTTTGCTTTTTCTTCCGATAATGGTTCATAGTCAAAATACCGGTGCATCTTATAATCAAAAAGGTTCGGTAATTTATTAGCTGTTTTTTCTTTACCAAGACCACGTTCACAACGGTTACCCGTAATAAACTTACGTCCTCCGCTGAAATGGCTAATGGTAAGACGACAGTTGTTGGTGCAGCCCTTGCATTTGGTCATAGTTGTGCGATATTCCAGAGCATTAATATCATCGATGGACAGCATGGTTGTACCTTCGCAGTCTACGTAACGCTCTCTGGCAATCAGTGCGGCTCCAAATGCTCCCATGATACCTGCGATATCCGGGCGAACTGCATCGCATCCGGCAATCATTTCAAAGCTGCGAAGAACAGCATCGTTATAGAACGTACCTCCCTGAACAACAATGTGCTTACCGAGTTCAGAGGCGTCAGATACTTTGATTACCTTAAATAATGCATTTTTAATAACAGAGTAAGCAAGACCGGCAGAAATGTCAGAGACTTCAGCTCCTTCTTTCTGTGCCTGCTTTACTTTGGAATTCATAAATACAGTGCAACGTGTTCCAAGATCGATCGGATTCTTGGCAAATAATGCTTCATGTGCAAAATCCTGAACAGAGAAGTTCAAAGATTTGGCAAAGGTCTCGATGAAAGAACCACAGCCGGAAGAGCATGCTTCGTTAAGTTGTACGCTGTCTACAGTCTGGTTCTTGATCTTGATGCATTTCATGTCCTGACCACCGATATCCAGGATACAGTCTACATCCGGTTCAAAGAAAGATGCAGCATAATAATGGGATACGGTCTCAACTTCACCCTCGTCCAGCATCAGAGCGGCTTTGATCAAAGCTTCACCATATCCGGTAGAGCAGGAGTGGACGATTTCCACATCTTCCGGAAGTCTGGAATAAATATCCTTGATTGCGGAAATGGTAGTACCTAATGGATCTCCTTCATTATTATGGTAGAAAGAGTACAGAAGAGTGCCATCTTCACCTACCAGTGCCGCTTTGGTTGTAGTAGAGCCCGCATCAATACCGAGGAAGGCTTTACCATGGTAGGAAGACAGTTCCTTCATTGGCACCTGGTCTTTATTATGACGATTGGTAAATTCGTTATAGTCATCTTCTGAGGCAAAGAGCGGCTGCATACGCTCAACTTCAAAGTCCATCTGAATGTGATCGGCAAGTCTCTGCTGCATAGTCTGAATAGGTATGTCCAGATCATGCTCAGAATTCAGCGCAGATCCAATAGCAGCAAAGAGGTGGGAGTGATCCGGAGCAATGGTATGTTCGTCATCCAGCTTCAAAGTACGGATAAATGCCTCTTTCAATTCAGATAAAAAATGAAGCGGTCCACCAAGAAATGCTACGTGTCCGCGAATTGGTTTACCGCAGGCAAGACCACTAATGGTCTGATTGACTACTGCCTGGAAAATCGAGGCAGATAAGTCTTCTTTCGATGCACCTTCGTTGATCAATGGCTGAATGTCAGATTTGGCAAATACACCACAGCGCGCTGCAATGGTGTAGAGCGCTTTATAATTTTTAGCATACTCGTTCAGTCCTGATGCATCAGTCTGAAGAAGAGAAGCCATCTGGTCAATAAAAGAACCGGTACCACCGGCACATACACCATTCATACGCTGCTCAATATTACCGCCTTCAAAATAAATGATCTTGGCATCTTCGCCGCCGAGTTCGATTGCTACATCGGTCTGAGGGGCATAGTCCTGAAGGGCAGTGGATACAGCCACAACTTCCTGTACGAATGGGACTTCCAGATGCTTGGCAAGTGTCAGTCCACCGGAACCGGTGATGACCGGTGAAACATGGATACTGCCGAGTTTCTCTGCTGCACGCCCCAAAAGGTCGGAAAGAGTTTCCTGAATGTTGGCGAAATGCCGCTCATAACTTGAAAATAATACTTCATTGGCAGAATCTAATATGGCAATCTTAACTGTAGTAGAACCAATATCAATTCCCAATGTATAGATCTCATCTCTATTCATGGATATCTCCTTTTCTGGTATATAAATATGTGTCTTTTCCTATTAAAATGTGTAAAGTATTTTTTTACAACTTTTAACATTATACGACATTCATTTCTAAAACACAATTAGAAGTTGCCGGAGATCAAGTGAAAAATTTATAAAATACAGGGCGGAAATATGTAAAATATATGTTTTCATCGGTGCGTAATTGACAAATAAAAAAGGAAAAGGTAGAATAACTACATGTTTACAGCAAAGATTAAGGAGAAGGAATATGAACTGGCTTGACAAATTAGAACGCAAATTCGGCCGCTATGCGATTCACAATCTGATGTATTACATCATCATTCTGTATGCGGTAGGATTTGTATTTCAGATGATTAACCCATCATTTTATTATAATTATCTCAGTCTGGACGCTGCGGCGATCCTGCATGGACAGATATGGAGGATTGTGACATTTATCATTCAGCCACCATCTTCGAGTCTGCTGTTTATCATTATTGTATTGTATTTTTATTACGTGCTGGGATCCAATCTTGAGAGGACCTGGGGCGCATTCCGGTTTAATGTATATTTCTTTTCAGGAATGCTGTTCCATGTGATCGCAGCTATCATTGTTTATCTTCTGACAGGGCTTTCCCTGCCATTAGGAACCAGCTATCTGAATCTGTCGCTGTTTTTTGCATTTGCAGCGATGTATCCAGATCTTGAGTTTCTGCTGTTCTTTCTGATCCCGATCAAAGCCAAATGGCTGGCGATTATTGACGGAGTGTATTTTGGATACACAGTACTGCAGGCATTTCTTCCGGCTTATGGCGGAGGATATTATGGTATTCTTTATAAAGCGAATGCACTTGCTGCAGTTGTATCTATTCTGAATTTCGTGATCTTTTTCTTGTGTTCGCGGAACATGAAGCCTTACAGTCCGAAAGAGCGTATGCGGAAGCAGCAGTTTAAGCAGAAAATGCGTCCGGTTAATCACTATGCCGGTGGCGCGAGACACCGTTGTGCGGTGTGCGGAAGGACAGAACTGGATGATCCGAATCTGGAATTCCGTTATTGCTCAAGATGCAACGGTGATTATGAATATTGTCAGGATCACTTGTTTACGCATACACATGTGAAGTAATACTTTATATGTATATGTATGCCGGTTAAGAAGATTATTGTATGTCTAAAGGAAACAGGATAAGAAACCTAAGTGAAGAGAATTTTAAAAGAGGAGAAATTGATTATGAAAAAAACGAAAATTATCTGTACCATGGGACCTGGATCAAACGATAAAGAAGTAATGCGCGCCCTGATCAAATCAGGAATGGATATTGCCAGATTTAACTTTTCGCATGGTTCCCATGAAGAACATAAAGGGAGAATGGATCAGTTGAAAGAACTCCGCGAACAGGAGAAGAAACCAATTGCGATTCTGCTGGATACCAAAGGACCGGAGATCAGAACCGGACAGCTGAAAGATGGTAAAAAGGTTATGCTGAAAGAAGGCAATGCATTTACACTCAGCATTGAGGAAAAAATCGGTGATGAGACAGGTGTGTCTATCACATACGCCGGACTGATTGATGATGTAGTTGTCGGAAGCATTATTTTGATTGACGATGGACTGATCGAGCTGAAGGTTACCGGTAAAACAGATAAAGAGATCAAATGTATTGTAGATAATGGTGGTGAGCTGGGTGAGAAGAAGGGTGTGAATGTACCTGGAGTTGCCATTCGTCTTCCTGCCATTACAGAAAAGGATAAAGAGGATATCCGATTCGGTGTAGAACAAGATATTGATTTTATCGCTGCTTCATTTGTAAGAAATGCAGAATGTATTCTTGAGATCAAGGCATGGCTGAAGGAATGTGGCGCACCGTATATTCCGGTTATCGCTAAGATTGAGAATGTAGAAGGTGTGGATAATATCGACGAGATCATCCGCTGTGCAGATGGTATTATGGTAGCCAGAGGCGATCTTGGGGTTGAGATTCCGGCGGAGGAAGTCCCTTATCTGCAGAAGCAGATTATCCAGAAATGTAATGATAATTACAAACCGGTTATTATTGCTACACAGATGCTGGATTCCATGATCCGTAATCCAAGACCGACCAGAGCAGAAGTAACTGACGTTGCTAATGCAGTATATGACGGAACGGATGCAGTTATGCTGTCCGGAGAAACTGCTAACGGTAAATACCCGGTAGAAGCCTTGGATATGATGGTACACATTGTTGAAAATACAGAATTGCATCTGGATTATGAAGCAATCCTGAATGGAACCAGCGATCACCAGAAAAAAGATATTTCTTCCGCAATCGGTTATGCATCTGTAGCTGCATCTCTTAATTTGAATGCAAAGTGTATCGTAACACCAACCGTATCAGGAGCAACAGCAAGAGTGATGTCTAAATTTAAACCAAAAGCCGACATTCTTGGTGTAACACCAGATTCCAGAACTATGCGCAGAATGCAGTTATACTGGGGTGTTCGCTCTTATAAGTCACTGGCATTTGCTACAACAGAAGACATCCTGAATGGCGCTGTAGATCTGATTTCAGCCAAGCAGGAAGCAGAGACAGGAGATATTGTTATTGTAACAGCAGGTATCCCATCACCTAACTTTAAGCAGACCAAAGCAGGCGTCAGCAACATGATGCGTATTGCAGTTATTGATTAAATAAAAGTTTTACAGAAGGGAAGGCACAGATGAAAAAGACACCGTTTGTCACAAAGAAACAGTTGGAAGAGATTGTGAAGAAGTATCCGACACCATTTCATTTATACGATGAGGCTGGCATTCGTAAGAATGCTCAGGCTCTGAAAGATGCATTTGCATGGAACAAAGGATTTCGTGAGTATTTCGCAGTAAAGGCGACACCGAATCCATTTATTATGAATATTCTGAGAGAGTATGGCTGTGGCTATGACTGCTCATCCCTGACAGAGCTTATGCTGTCAGAGGCTACCGGAGTTCAACCAAGAGATATTATGTTCTCATCTAATGACACTCCGGCAGAAGAATTTGCATATGCGGATAAGCTTGGTGCCATCATTAATCTGGATGATATTACTCATATTGACTGTCTGGAGGAGACTCTTGGCCATATTCCGGAGATTATCAGCTGTCGATACAATCCGGGAGGACTGTTTAAGATTTCCAATGATATTATGGATAATCCGGGTGATGCCAAATATGGTATGACCACGGAGCAGATCTTTGATGCTTTCCGTATTCTGAAGAGTAAAGGCGCTAAGGAATTTGGTATTCATGCATTCCTTGCAAGTAATACAGTAACAAATGAGTATTATCCGATGCTTGCAAAGGTGCTTTTTGAGTTGGCTGTTAAGCTGCAGAAAGAGACCGGAGCACATGTCAAATTTATCAATCTGTCAGGTGGTATTGGTATTCCTTACAAACCGGATCAGGAGCCGAATGATATTTCTGTAATCGGTGAAGGTGTGCGTAAGGTATACGAAGAAGTACTTGTTCCGGCAGGAATGGGGGATGTGGCAATCTACACAGAGCTTGGAAGATTTATGCTCGGACCATACGGCGGACTTATTACAAAAGCAATTCACGAGAAGCATACTCACAAAGAATACATTGGCGTGGATGCATGCGCAGCAAACCTGATGCGTCCGGCAATCTATGGCGCATATCATCATATCACTGTAATGGGCAAGGAAAATGAACCGTGTGACCATATGTATGATGTGACAGGAAGCTTGTGCGAGAACTGTGATAAGTTTGCAGTAGACCGTATGCTTCCGAAGATCGATATGGGAGACCTGCTGTTTATCCACGATGCAGGTGCACATGGATATTCTATGGGATACAACTACAACGGACGTCTGCGTTCAGCAGAGGTACTGTTAAAAGAAGATGGTTCTACACAGATGATCCGCCGTGCAGAGACACCGGCAGATTACTTTGCAACATTTGACTGCTTTGATATTGCAGATCGTCTTCCTAAAAAATAATTTATTAATAATTAATTCTAGATTTCTATTGTATTTTTATGGAATCTGTGCTATTATTAATTTCGGCTCATGAATAGCCGAATGCGGATGTGGCGGAATGGCAGACGCACAAGACTCAAAATCTTGCGTAGGTGACTACGTGCGGGTTCAAGTCCCGCCATCCGCATTATAGAATGGAGTTATCGCTTCAACGATTAAAAAATCGTGAAGCGGTAGCTCTCTTTTTTACTGTCTACATTTACATCTATCGGATTGATGAAAATAGAACAGTATTTAAAAATCTGCCGTCAGTCAGACTGCTTGAAAGTCTGGAGTTCAAACTGACAGGTACGGAACAGATTTCTTTTTATAAGGACAGCGAAGGTAAGGATATTTATTTTGAAGGCGGAGTTTTTGAAAGAACAGTGTGTGTCAGACGATAACATCGAACGAATCTGTAAGATTATTGATGAGGTATCATTTGCAGGGAATGATTCGGTAATTCCGTCTACTGTAGAAGGAAAATGCGTACAGGATGCGGACAGACTGGATGCCCTTGGGGCGATTGGTATAGCGAGGGCATTTGCATATGGAGGTAATCATAACAGAGCAATTTATGATCCGGCGATCGTTCCGAAATTTGGAATGAGTAAAGATGAATATCAGGATCATGTTACCACCTCGATCAATCATTTTTATGAAAAGTTATTTCTGCTGAAGGATATGATGAGTACGGATACTGGAAGGAAAATTGCCGAAAAACGGGAGCGATTCATGAGAGAGTATGTGGATGAGTTTATGGCAGAGTGGGATGGAAAGGATTATTAGGATATGCAGATAGTGGAAAAACATATCAATATAAATTTTATTCATTAGTAGCAATCATTGCAGTGGAAAGAAAAAATATATGTGTTATACTTTATACAAGATCATATTTTAAATCATTAGTGAATCATAAAAGGAGATCATGCATATGAGCAACGGGAATCATGTGAAAAAATCAGAAAATGCAAGGAGTGTGTTTGCAGAATCGTTTCATCCATTTGTCCAAAAATATTCAAATGATATTGTAAAATGTGCAGAGCGTATTATCAAGGAAATATGTTATAAACCTTATTCATTTGAAATAACGGCAGATACACTTAATGTAGTATTGGATGGCGGATATTATGATGCCAGGTACCAAGAGACGATGGATTACATATTCTATAAAGAGAGCTATGCAGAATCTTACCATGATGGCGGCGGTTCCGGTTCAACAAGATGGTGTGTTTATGCCTCGCTAAATGTTGCAAATAAAGCAGAGCTTACGGACGAAATAGAACGAAAAAAATGTCCTGCGTTACCTAATTCTGTTCAGTTGCCTTGCTGTAGAGGATATTGGGAAGAAAATGGACATGTGTATCTGGTTGAACCGTGGGGCTTAACCGGTGTTTTTGAATACTATTGCCATGTTGAGGAAAGATGGGACTATGCATCTGAAAAAGAAGAATGGGAGATCGGTGTGCCATATGACAGAAAAATGAGATATTATTGGGGATTCTGAGAATACTCCGAGAATTTTGGAAAAACGATCTTTCAAGAAATAGTTGATTTAGAGTTAACTGTTTTTGAAAGGTCGTTTTTGCTATCATATGAATTGAATGAAAATAAGGCTTGCCAGTAACAGGGTAAGCCTTTTATAATAATAAGAGTGCCTTGGAGTAACAGCAGGGCATTTTTAAAGTTTGATTTATAAAATTGAGATTTGAATAATCTACGAGGTAATTAGAATGGCTGAAAAGATCGTATTGATTGATGGACACAGTATATTGAATCGTGCATTCTACGGAGTTCCGGATCTGACTAACGCAGATGGACTTCACACGAATGCAGTATATGGGTTCCTGAACATTATGTTTAAGATTCTGGATCAGGAGAAGCCAGAGTATCTGACGGTGGCCTTTGATGTACATGCACCGACATTTCGTCATGAGATGTTTGAGGAATATAAAGGCACGCGAAAGCCGATGGCAGAAGAACTCCGGCAGCAGGTTCCTGTAATCAAGGAAGTCCTGCAGGCAATGGGAGTTAAAATTATAGAAAAAGCCGGTCTGGAAGCAGATGATATTCTCGGAACTATTTCCAGAATGTCTGAGAGACGGGGGCTGGAAGTGTCTGTGATCAGCGGTGACAGAGACCTTTTACAGCTTGCAACGGAGCATGTAAAGATTCGTATTCCAAAGACGAAAAAAGGACAGACAGAGATTGAAGATTATTATGCGGAAGATGTCTTGAATGTATATCAGGTAACTCCAACGGAGTTTATCGATCTGAAAGCGTTAATGGGAGATACCTCAGATAATATACCGGGATTGCCGGGGGTAGGCGAGAAGACTGCAACGAAGATCATTACCGAGTATCATTCTATCGAAAATGCACATGAGCATGCTTCCGAATTGAAGCCGCCGCGTGCATCGAAGGCAATAATTGAACATTGGGATCTGGCAGTTTTGAGCAAGACACTCGCTACGATCAAATTGGATGCAGAGATTGATTATGAGTTTGCGGATGCGAAACTCGGTAATTTGTATACAGACGAAGCATATGTGTATTTTCAGAAGCTGCAGTTTAAAAATCTGCTGGGAAGATTTGAAACATCGGAACTGTCGAATAAGATTGAGGACGCATTTGAGACGATTACAAATAAAGAGAAAGCTGAACAGATTTTCACAGATGCGGCAAAAGCTGAGCGTGTTGGCATTGCACTTTGTAAGAATACAGAGGATGTGCTTCCATTATTTGCTGACCTGGCAGAGTTCGCAGGAATTGCACTATGCTGTTCAGACGAGCATGTGTATTATATAAAGACCGGAAATGATATATCTTCGGCATGGCTGAAGGAGCAGACCGTGCAGCTTGTGGAGAAGAATGAATGTTGCATATTCTTTGACGTAAAGAATGCAATGGGAGAACTTGGCAGTCTTCCGGTTTCACATTGTTTTGACGGAACAATCGCAGCATATTTGCTGAACCCATTGAAAAGTGATTATACCGGCGAGGATGTTGCCAGAGAACGGCTGAATCTGCTGATGGAAGATAAGCTTCCTGATGACAGCAAAGCCTGTTACGAAGCATATACCGGATGGAAGGCTGCACCAATTTTGCAGGAACAGCTAACAGAGAACAATATGTGGAAACTGTTTGTGGATGTAGAGATGCCGCTTGTAGAGACATTGTATGATATGGAACAGTGTGGTGTCCGCGTAGAGGCTGATGAGCTGAAAGCTTATGGTGAGAAGCTTGGCGTGCGGATCCATGAACTGGAACAGGAAATATATGAAGAGGCCGGCGAGATTTTTAATATTAATTCACCGAAGCAATTAGGCGTGATCCTGTTTGAAAAAATGGGATTACAGGGCGGAAGGAAGACAAAGACCGGATATTCGACAGCGGCAGATGTATTGGAGAAGCTGGCACCGGAGTATCCGATTGTAGCGAAGATTTTGGAATACCGTCAGATGGCAAAACTCAAGTCGACTTATGCGGATGGATTGGCTGGTTTTATTCAGGCAGATGGACGGATCCATGGGAAGTTCCATCAGACTATTACAGCGACGGGACGTCTCAGCAGCGCAGAACCTAATCTGCAGAATATTCCGGTTCGTATGGAACTTGGCAGGCTGATTCGTAAAGTGTTCATTCCGGAAGATGGTTTTGTGTTTGTAGATGCAGATTATTCGCAGATTGAGCTTCGTATTCTTGCGCATTGTTCCGGAGATGATATGTTGATCAATGCTTATCGCCAGGCTCAGGATATTCACAGAATTACGGCTTCGCAGGTTTTTCATGTACCGTTTGACGAGGTGACGGATCTTCAGAGAAGAAATGCCAAGGCGGTTAATTTTGGAATCGTGTATGGTATCAGTTCTTTTGGGCTGAGCCAGGATTTAAGTATCAGCAGAAAAGAAGCGGCAGAATACATTGATCAGTATTTTCTGACCTATCCGGGAATCAAGACATTTCTGGATAATACGGTTGCGTCTGCCAGGGAACATGGATATGTGGAGACGTTGTTTGGAAGAAGACGCCCGATGCCGGAGCTGAAGTCGTCCAATTATATGCAGAGATCATTTGGAGAGCGTGTGGCGATGAATGCGCCGATTCAGGGAACAGCAGCTGACATTATTAAAGTGGCGATGATTGGCGTTAGCAGAAGGCTGAAAGAAAAACAGATGAAATCCAGACTTGTTCTTCAGGTGCATGATGAACTCCTGATTGAGACTTATATTCCGGAACTGGAACAGGTAGAGGAGATTTTAAAGGAAGAAATGGAACGTGCGGCAGACCTTAAGGTACCGCTTCTGGTTGATATGCATACCGGCAATAACTGGTATGAAGCAAAATAGGAGAATATACATGAAGATCATAGGGATTACAGGTGGAGTTGGCTCTGGAAAGAGCGAAGTGCTCCGCTATCTGGAAGAGAAATATGGCGCAGTTGTGTGTGAGGCAGATCTTGTTGCAAAGAATCTGCAAAAAAAGGGTACAATCTGTTATAATAAAATCGTTGAGCATTTTGGAGAGGACATCTTAGATGAGAATGGCAGAATTGATCGTCCGCATCTGGCACGGATTGTGTTTAAAGATGACGAAGAGCTCCATGTGCTGAATGCGATTGTTCATCCGGCTGTGAAGGAAAATATCCGCCGGAAAATCCGTCAGGAGACAAAGCAGGGAACAGAGCTTTTTGTACTGGAGGCGGCACTTCTCCTGGAAGAACACTATGACGAGATCTGTGATGAAGTGTGGTATATCTATGCCAATGAAGAAGTACGTAAGAAACGACTTAAATTATCCAGAGGATATAGTGAAGAGAAGATTGAGGATATGTTCCGTGCACAGAAAAGCAGGGATGAATTTCTGGAGCACAGCGACCGTGCAGTAGATAACAGCCGGAGCTTTGATGACACCAGAGAACAGCTGGATGATATGCTGAAGGATTTTGGCATAAAGAAAAGTCAGGTATAATAACAGAGAGAATGTGCTAAATAGCATAAAAGCAATAGACTGGAGAACAATAGATGAGATTATGCAGTATAGCTAGCGGAAGCAGTGGGAACTGTATCTATACAGGTACAGACCACACGCATCTGCTGATTGATACAGGCATCAGTAAAAAGAGAATAGAAGAAGGACTTCATGACCTGGAGATCAAAGGAGAGGAGATTGATGGGATCCTTATTACCCATGAACATTCTGACCATATTCAGGGACTGGGGGTATTCAGCCGGAAATATGAAGTGCCGATTTATGGCACACCAGGCACACTGAATGCAGTGAAAAAAAGCAAAAGTCTTGGCAAAATCTTGCCGGAACTTTTTCGTGAAATCCATACAGATGAACCATTCACACTGGGGGATGTGCAGGTAGAGCCATTTGCCATTTCTCATGATGCTGCGGAACCATGTGGTTATCGGATGCGTGCGGATGGCAAGAGCGTCGCGGTGGCTACTGATCTTGGAATTTACGATGATTATATCATTGAACATCTGAAGGATGTGAATGCGATCCTGCTGGAAGCAAACCACGATATTCATATGCTGGAAGTTGGACCTTATCCTTATCCATTGAAACAGCGTGTAATGGGAAATAAGGGACATCTGTCAAATGAATTGTCAGGACGGCTTCTTTGTGATATACTACATGACAACCTGAAAAGTGTCATGCTTGGGCATCTCAGTAAGGAGAATAATTATGCAGAACTTGCGTATGAGACGGTTAAATTAGAGGTTACACTTGGGGATAATCCGTATAAGGGAGATGAAATACCTCTGGCTGTTGCCAAAAGGGATCATCGTTCGGATATTATTACTGTATAATCAATACATATGTTTAACAGGAGGAAGAATATGAAAAAGTGTGTGATTACTGTAGTTGGAAAAGATACTGTAGGAATTATTGCAAAGGTATGTACCTATCTTGCGGAGACCGGAATTAATATTCTGGATATTTCGCAGACTATCATTGATGACTTCTTTAATATGATAATGATCGTGGATGTTGACGGGGCTTCTAAGGAATTTCAGGAATATACAGCTGAACTGGAAGCACTTGGCGGAGAAATCGGTGTAAGCATTCACTGCCAGAGAGAAGAAATTTTTGAAAAAATGCACAGACTGTAAGTTGGATGCTATGGCGGAGGCAAAGAAAATTATGATTAGCGTATATGAAGTAAATGAAACGAATAAAATGATCGAGCAGGAGAATCTTGACGTAAGAACGATTACTCTCGGTATCAGTCTGATGGACTGCATCGATTCAGATCTTGATAGATTGAATGATAATATCTATAAAAAGATTACAACGCTTGCCGGTAATCTGGTGAGTACAGGTCAGGATATTGAACGTGAATTTGGTATTCCGATTGTAAATAAGCGTATCTCTATTACTCCGATCGCTCTGGTGGGCTCAGCAGCCTGCAAGACTCCGGATGATTATGTTGAGATTGCCAAGACACTGGATAAGGCCGCGAAAGAAGTTGGTGTCAATTTTATCGGCGGATATTCTGCACTGGTATCAAAGGCTATGACTACAAGCGAAGAGAATCTGATTCGGTCTGTGCCGAAAGCACTGGCCTGTACGGAACGTGTGTGCAGTTCTATCAATGTGGGATCTACTCGTACCGGAATTAATATGGATGCTGTTCGCCTGTGCGGCGAGATCGTAAAAGAGACAGCAGAAGCAACCAAAGATAATGATTCTCTGGGATGTGCGAAGCTGGTGGTATTTTGTAATGCACCGGATGACAATCCGTTTATGGCGGGTGCGTTCCTTGGCGTTACAGAAGGAGATGCTGTGATCAATGTAGGTGTCAGCGGACCTGGAGTTGTAAAGAAAGCAATTGAACAGGTGCGAGGCAAGGGCTTTGAGGAACTGTGCGAGATGATTAAGAAGACAGCATTTAAGATTACCCGCGTAGGACAACTGGTAGCGGGGGAGGCATCCAAACGTATGGGTATTCCGTTTGGAATTATCGATCTGTCTCTTGCACCGACTCCGGCAGTGGGTGACAGTGTGGCTGAGATCCTGGAAGAGATCGGTCTGGAACGTGTAGGTGCACCGGGTACTACAGCAGCACTTGCTATGTTGAATGATCAGGTGAAGAAAGGTGGCGTTATGGCTTCCTCTTATGTGGGCGGTTTAAGCGGCGCATTTATTCCGGTCAGTGAAGATCAGGGTATGATTGATGCAGTGACGCTTGGTGCGCTGAATCTTGAAAAGCTGGAGGCCATGACCTGTGTATGTTCCGTAGGTCTTGATATGATTGCAATTCCTGGAAAAACCAGTGCGGCAACTATTTCTGGTATCATTGCAGATGAGATGGCACTTGGTATGGTAAATAATAAGACGACAGCAGTCCGTCTGATTCCGGTTATTGGTAAGGATGTAGGAGAGACAGCAGAATTTGGTGGTTTACTGGGTTATGCTCCGATCATGCCGGTGAATGAGTTTGACTGCAGCACATTTATAAACAGACAGGGACGAATCCCTGCACCGATACATAGTTTTAAGAATTAGAGAGGAAGTTTAAACATGAGCGGAGTAGCAATTGTTACAGATAGCAACAGTGGAATTACACAGGAGGAAGCAAAAAGACTTGGAATCTTTGTTCTTCCGATGCCTTTTTATATTGACGGAGAACTGTTCTACGAAGATATATCTCTGACTCAGGAAAAATTCTATGAACGTCTGACTCAGGATGCAGACATTTCTACTTCGCAGCCTTCGCCGGGAGATGTGCTGGATATATGGGAGAAAGCACTGGAAGAATATGATGAGGTAGTGCATATTCCGATGTCAAGTGGATTGTCGAGTTCCTGTGCTACTGCGCAGATGCTTGCGCAGGACATGGATGGTAAAGTATATGTGGTAGATAATCAACGTATTTCGGTTACCATGAGACAATCGGTTCTGGATGCCATTGCTTTGGCAGAAAAAGGAATGAACGCGAAGGAGATCCATGATATTCTAATGCGTGAGAAGCTGGAGGCCAGCATCTATATTACGGTAGATACATTGAAATATCTTAAAAAAGGTGGTCGCGTAACACCCGCAGCAGCAGCTATCGGTTCAGTCCTGAATCTGAAACCGGTTCTTACGATTCAGGGAGAAAAGCTGGATTCTTTTTCTAAGTCAAGAGGATGGAAGAGCGCGAAGAAGACGATGTTGGATGCAATGGAAAAGGATCTGACAGAGCGGTTTGCAGGACAGGAGATGTATCTGCAGGTTGCGTATACCTGTTCGGCAGAAGAAGCTGAAGAATGGAAAGCAGAAGTGGAAAATAGATTTCCGGAATATGAAGTGCATATGGATCCGTTGTCATTAAGTGTAGCCTGCCACATTGGACATGGTGCCAGAGCAATTGCATGTAGCAGGAAAGTACCGGAACTCAGCTGATTTTACAGATATTTTGTTCGTTACCATGATAAAAACGCCCGTTTATTAGCGGGCGTTTTCATATATCTGTTTGTTACGCCAGTTCTTCCCATCTGGCGTAAAGTTCTTCTAATTCTTCTGCAATTTTAGATTTTTCCAGTGCCAGTTCCTGGCATTTTACAGAATTGGTATAGATCTCTTCCTGAACCATTAGTTCGTCAATCTCGCCGTCACGTTCTTCCAGTTCAGTAATGCGTTCTTCTGTCTTTTTTAATTCATTCTGACGTTTGCGTTCCTTAGCCTGTGCTTCTTTCTGTTCCTGCCAGCTGAGCTTAGCCTGAGATTCTGGTTCCGGTGCACATACATCAGATGGAGCGGAAGAGACGCCGGCATAAGCCTGGGTCAGTTCATCTTTCTTTTCAAGATAGTAATCATAGTTACCAATATAATTGACAAATGTCTGTTCGGTCAGTTCCAGAATTCTTGTAGCTGTACGGTTGATAAAATATCGGTCATGAGATACATAGAGTACCGTACCGGTATAATCGTTCAGAGCTTTTTCAAGAATTTCCTTAGAAGTAATATCCAAGTGGTTGGTAGGTTCGTCCAGGATAAGGAAATTTGCTTCAGACAACATGAGCTTGGCAAGTGAGACACGCCCACGTTCACCACCGCTTAAAGAACTGATCTGCTGAAACACTTCATCGCCGGTAAAGAGAAAAGCCGCCAGTGTCTTTCGGATCTGTGTATTGGTTAGCGTCGGATAATCGTCAGAAATCTCATCAAAGATTGTTTTGTCCATATGCAGGACGTGATGTTCCTGGTCATAATAACCGATTTTTACCTTGGAACCGAGGGTAAAAGTACCACTGTCTGCCGGAATAACCTGATTCAGTATCTTCAGCAGTGTAGTCTTTCCGGTTCCATTGTCACCGATGATCGCTACGTGCTCGCCGCGGTGGATCTCAAAACTGATATCATGAAATAAAGTATGTGGCGGGAATGCTTTGGACAGATGTTCTACCGACAGCACGTCATTACCACTGACGACAGAAGGCTCCAGCTTTAAATGAATATCCGTATGAAGCTCCAGAGGCTTTTCTACAGGCTGAATACGATCCAGCATCTTCTCACGGCTTTCTGCACGCTTAATAGACTTCTCACGGTTGAAAGAGCGGAGTTTTTCAATAACAGCTTCCTGATGTTTGATCTCACGTTGCTGATTTAAGTATTCTTTTAATCTTGCTTCACGGAGCATTTCTTTTTTCTCGGCGTAAGCAGAGTAATTGCCTTGAAATACGGAAAGTTTACCCATTTCTACTTCAATGACCTTTGTAACAACTTTATTCAGAAAATATCGGTCATGGGATACAATCAATACCGCTCCAAAATAATTCAATAAGTAGGTCTCCAACCATGCAATGGAATTCAGATCCAGGTGGTTGGTAGGCTCGTCCAGCAGAAGAATATCTGGCCTGGTAAGCAGAAGCTTACTGAGAGATACGCGAGTCTTCTGACCGCCGGACAGCGTATCTACGGGCTTGTCAAACTCATCCTCAGCAAAACCGAGACCTTTTAATACACCGACAATCTCGCTTTCATAGGAGTATCCGTCTGCCAGTTCAAAGGCACTGGTTAGATTATGATAAGTATTCAACCGGCTTTCCAGTTCATCGCCGGTCAGATCTTTTAATTCTTTTTCAATCTCGCGTATTCTTGCTTCCATGGCAATGACATCGGCCTTGGCTGAACGTACTTCTTCGTAGATTGTATTGCCGGATACCAGCTCCTGATGCTGGGACAGATAACCAAGTGTCTTACCTTTTGTAAGGGTGATCGTACCGCCATCAGCTGTAAGATCGCCGACGATCATTTTCAGAAGAGTAGACTTGCCGGCACCATTGATACCGACAAGGGCTGCTTTTTCATGGTCTTCTATATGAAAAGAGCCATTTTGTATAATAACGTGTTCCCCAAATGCTTTGGAAACATCATGACATGCTAAAATCATGATACACCTCCATAATTCTCTGTGTATCATTATACCGAAAAGAACAGAAAATACAACTAAAGTTAATGAAAGTTTGTACAAAAGTTTGACTTTGTGTTAACAATCAGATATAATTATTCCATAATATTATGGGTAGGTGAACAACAGTGGAGACAAGAAAGATTTCTCAGGCGGTAATTCGCAGACTTCCAAGATATTACCGATATCTGGGTGAATTATTAGAAGATGGTGTCGAACGTATATCATCTAATGATTTAAGTAAAAGAATGAAACTTACTGCATCACAGATTCGACAGGATTTGAACAACTTTGGCGGATTTGGTCAGCAGGGATATGGTTATAATGTAAAATATCTTCATACTGAAATTGGTAAAATCCTTGGATTGGAGAACAAGCATAATTTTATAATCGTTGGCGCAGGTAATTTGGGACAGGCTTTGGCAAATTATTCACATTTTGAAAATCAGGGATTTATCCTGAAAGGTATCTTTGATGTGAATCCTACACTGAGAGGTATGTCAATTCGTGATGTGCCGGTTCGTATGATGAGTGAGATGAAAGATTTCATTAAAGAGAATAATATCGAGATTGCAGTTCTTACAATTCCGAAGGAATGCGCAATTGATGTGGCGAAGGATCTGGTAGATGCCGGTATTCAGGCCATCTGGAATTTTGCGCATGTAGATCTGAATGTACCGGATAATGTAATTGTTGAAAGTGTACATTTATCAGAAAGCTTAATGAGATTATCTTATAATATCAGTCGATATAATGAGGATCATGCAGACAAATAACAGACAGAATAATGGCGTGTAATGCGGGCTGTGAAAGCAGACTTCTTTACACGTCGTTTTTTTTGCAGTGATCTGCGCCTAAGGCAGAAAGGAAGTATATGCAGTATTTATTAAATGCGGAACAGATGAAAAGTGCGGACAGTCATACTATACAGGATCTGGGAGTTTCATCCAGAACACTGATGGAACGGGCTGCTGCAGCCTGTGCTGATTATATAGAAGAACAAAAGTGGCCGCTGACGCATGTATGCATTGTGTGTGGATCAGGAAATAACGGAGGCGATGGCTTTGCTATTGGAAGTATTCTGAAAGAGAAAGGCTGCCAGGTGACAGCAGTATTTGCCGGACGGATGACAAGCCGAACAGAAGAGTGTATATATCAGATGGATCAGTTCGAACAGCGTGGAGGAATTCTTCTCACAGAATGGCAGGATAATGATTACAGCATTGTAATTGATGCATTGTTTGGTGTAGGATTGAATCGTGAGATTACAGGACACTATCTGGAAATACTTCAACATATGAATATGTCATCGGGACGGAAACTAGCGGTTGATATTCCGTCCGGTATCTCAGCTACGGATGGACGTGTATTCGGTGAAGCGTTTCAGGCAGATGCAACCGTAACATTCCAGGATCGAAAGCTGGGTCTGTTTCTGTTTCCCGGTGCATTGTATACCGGAAAAGTCTGCGTGACAGATATCGGAATTGACAGTTTTACAGTAAAGGAACAGCTGGATACTGCATATGCATTAGAAATGAGTGATATTGCCAAACTTCTGCCTGAACGTCCGCCATATGCGCATAAAGGTACATTTGGAAAATTATTATTAATTGCCGGAAGCAGTGGAATGGCAGGAGCTGCATTCTTAAGCGCATGTGCTGCTTATCGCATGGGAGCAGGACTTGTACGCATTTATACCACTGAAGATAACCGAAGTATTTTACAGCAGCTGATTCCGGAAGCTATTATCACAACATATACGGAATATGACGAAGCAAGTCTTCTGTCGGTACTGGAGTGGGCTGATGCAGTCTGTATAGGATCAGGTCTTGGAAGATCTGATGTAGCAGATCTGATTGTAAATACCGTTTTGAAAGAAATAAATGTGCCATGTCTGATTGATGCGGACGGAATTAATATATTGGCGACGCATCCGGAATGGAAGGACCGGCTGGCAGAAGGCAATTATGTACTGACTCCACATTTGAAGGAATTATCCAGATTAACAGGACGGCCTGTCAACGAGATACAAATGCATCGAAGAGAGATCCTGGAACAGACGGCAAGAACTTTAGATGTTACTCTGGTACAAAAAGATGCACGTACTTTTGTGGGAGCAAAGGGCAGAAGAATGTATGTGAATCTTACCGGAAATGCTGCAATGGCAAAAGCAGGTTCCGGAGATGTGCTGGCCGGAATTATTGGCGGACTTATGGTGCAGGGATGCAATAATTATGATGCCGCTGTTCTTGGAGTTTATCTCCATGGACTTGCGGGAGATATTGCAAGAAATGAAATGGGGTGCTATAGTGTATTGGCGAGGGATCTTGCTGATGCACTTGGATCAGCGATCCAAATGACAGAAAACTGGAAGGCGGAAAAATGATGAAAGAATATACAAGAGTGTGTGCCAGAATTGATCTGGACGCCATAGAATATAATATGGATCAGATGCATGAAACGGTTGGTGATGCGACTAAGATCATGGCTGTTGTCAAGATGGATGGCTACGGTCACGGGGCGGTACCAATCGCATGTGATCTGGAGAAAAAAAACTACTTGTGGGGATTTGCTACAGCCACACCGGATGAGGGTGTGATTCTGCGTGCAAACGGTATTAGGAAACCGATACTTGTATTGGGTCCTGTTTTTCCATCACAGCAGGCAGAAGCAATTGAACATGAGATCCGTTTCACCTGTTATACGAAAGAAATCGCAGAGCAGATTTCTGAGACAGCAGTAAAGCTTGGAAAGACAGCGTACGTCCATATCAAATTAGACACTGGAATGTCGAGACTTGGATTCCAGATCGATGAGGAGAATGCAGATACAATCGCAGAGATCGCAAAGCTTCCAGGCATTGAGATGGAAGGAATGTATACACATTTCTCCAAAGCAGATGAAGCAGACAAAGCTTATGCCCATAAACAGTTGGAGCGCTATCTGTGGATGCGTAAAGCACTGGAGGACAGAAATGTCACATTTAAGCATTATCACTGTGCAAACAGTGCGGCGATTCTTGATTTGCCAGAGACCTATATGGATATTGTAAGATCAGGTATTTCTACTTATGGTCTGTATCCATCAGATGAAGTAGATCAGCAGCATGTGCATCTGAAACCTGCTATGGAATTGATCAGTCACGTTTCCCATGTGAAATGGGTAGAGGCAGGAGTTCCGGTAAGTTATGGCGGTACGTTTGTAACTGAACGTCCGACCAGGATTGTAACTGTACCGGTAGGATATGGAGATGGATATCCGAGAAGTCTGTCTAATAAAGGCTTTGTATTGATCCATGGTAAGAAAGCACCAATTCTCGGACGAATCTGTATGGATCAGTTTATGGTAGATTGTACAGAGATTGAAAATGTGGCATATGGAGACCGCGTGGTACTTATCGGTCGGGACGGGGACAATTACCTTCCGGTAGAGACGCTCAGTGATCTGTCCGGTCGTTTCAGCTATGAATTTGTTTGTGACCTGGGTAAGAGAATACCGAGAGAATTTCTGAAAGATGGAAAAGTCATAGAGCAGATTGATTATTTCGCATAAATATATCGAATGAAGAACTGCAATAGAATACATCTGAAAAAAGATGGAAATACTGTTTTTATCAGAAATATGGAGAGTGAAAACAGGTGCAGGTAAAACGTGGAGATATTTATTATGCTGACCTCAGCCCGGTAGTCGGCTCGGAACAGGGAGGCATCAGGCCGGTGCTGATCATACAGAATGACGTAGGTAACAGATATAGTCCGACTGTCATTTGTGCAGCGATTACATCCAGAATGAATAAGGCAAAGTTGCCTACGCATATTGAGATTGATTCCAGACGATGTCAGATTATGAAGGATTCTGTAATTTTGTTGGAACAGATAAGAACAATTGATAAGCAGAGGCTAAAAGATATGATCGGTCATCTGGATAAAGAGCGAATGAGAAGCGTTGATGAAGCGATAAGGGTCAGCCTTGCGCTTCATACATAAAAAGGAGTATGGATATGGAAGAACGAAGTTTGTTTCATCGAATGAGACAGATATTTCGAGAAGAAGGAGAGACAGAAGAAGTCGGAAGTCAGGCAATGAAACTGATCCGCAATATTGTCCGCTATCTTGATAAGGATGCAAAAGACATTATGACACATCGACGTGATATTGTGGGTATCGATGAAGAGGAAACACTGGAAACTGCACTCAAGTTTATGCTGGGAGAACGTTTTTCCAGATTCCCGGTATATCGGGAGGATATTGATGAGATTATAGGAACCATTCATCTTCGGGATGCTATGACCTGTTATTTTACCGAAGCCAACCGCAATCGTCCGATCAAAGAACTGAAAGGGTATATCCGTCCGGTAGATTACATACCTGAAACCAAGAGCATAGATACACTGTTCCGCAGAATGCAGGAAGGAAATAATCATATTGCAATCGTCATTGATGAGTATGGACAGACTTCAGGGCTGGTAGCTATGGAAGATATTCTGGAAGAAATCGTAGGTAATATTATGGACGAATACGATGAAGAGGAAGAGGATATCGAAGTACAGGCAGATGGATCCTATGAAGTCAATGGCTTTACTGACCTGGAGGATCTGGAAGATCTGCTGAATATTCATTTTGATAAGGAAGAGTATGAGACGTTAAACGGATTTCTGATCCATCAGCTTGACAGAATCCCCGGAGAGGATGAGCGCAGCACAGTACTTTATGATGGATATCTGTTTACAGTGCTGGAAGTAGACAATAATGCGATTCAATCAGTAAAGATTGAAAAAATGTAATATGCATGATAAAATAAAATGTATGCGAACTAATAGAAGATAAGGAGAGAAGAAGATGTCAGGACATTCAAAATTTGCCAATATTAAGCATAAAAAAGAAAAAAATGATGCTGCAAAAGGTAAGATTTTTACAAAAATCGGTAAAGAGCTTGCAGTAGCGGTAAAAGAAGGTGGAAGCGCTGATCCGGCTAACAACAGCCGTCTGCGTGATGTTATCGCAAAGGCTAAATCTAACAATATGCCAAATGACACGATTGAGAGAAATATTAAAAAAGCTGCAGGCGAAGGCGGATCAGCAGATTACGAACATATTACATACGAAGGTTACGGTCCGAATGGTACGGCAATTATAGTCGAGACACTGACAGATAATAAGAACCGTACGGCATCTAATGTTAAGAGTGCATTTACAAAAGGTAATGGCAACGTAGGTACACCGGGATGTGTATCTTTTATGTTTGACCGTAAGGGACAGATTATTGTAGATAAGGAAGAATACGATGGAGATGCCGATGATCTTATGATGCAGGCTCTGGATGCAGGTGCAGAAGACTTTGCTGAGGAAGATGACAGCTTTGAGATTCTGACGGATCCAGATGATTTCAGTGAGGTGCGTGAAGCACTTGAAGAAGCAGGAATTCATATGGCGTCTGCAGAAGTAACCATGATTCCGCAGACTTATGTAGAACTTACTGATCCTAAGGATATTCAGAATATTCAGAAAACCCTGGATCTGTTGGATGATGACGATGATGTACAGGATGTATATCATAACTGGGATGAATAATTATGGATAAAGGATAAAAGGAGGCATCGAGAGGATGAGTGATTATAAGATTGAAACTAAGTGTATTCAGTCAGGATATAAACCGGGTAATGGAGAGCCAAGAGTTCTGCCAATCTATCAGAGTACAACATTTAAATATAATTCCAGTGACCAGATGGGAAGACTTTTTGACCTGGAAGAGAGCGGATATTTTTATACACGGTTGCAGAATCCGACCAATGATGCGGTAGCTGCAAAGATCTGTGATCTGGAGGGCGGAGTGGCAGCGATGCTTACTTCATCGGGACAGGCAGCTAATTTCTATGCGATCATGAATATTGTGGAAGCAGGAGATCATATTGTATGTGCATCTGCACTGTACGGCGGTACTTATAATCTTTACGCTCACACCATCAAGAAGATGGGCGTTGAGGCTACTTTTGTTGAGCCGGACTGCAGTGAGGAAGATTTGAATGCCGCGTTTCGTGATAATACAAAGGTTGTATTTGGTGAATCTATTGCAAACCCTGCACTGGTTGTTCTTGATTTTGAAAAGTTTGCCAAAGCAGCACATGCGCACGGTGTACCATTTATTGTAGATAATACATTTGCCACACCGATCAACTGCAGACCATTTGCATGGGGTGCGGATATTGTAACACATTCAACTACCAAATATATGGACGGACATGCGACCTGTGTAGGTGGTGTGATCGTAGACAGTGGTAATTTTGACTGGGAAGCTTACGGTGACAAATTTGCAGGACTCACCACACCGGATGAGACCTACCATGGCATCGTGTATACACAGAAATTCGGCAAGGCTGCATACATAACAAAAGCTACATCACAGCTGATGCGTGACCTTGGCTCTATCCAGGCACCGCAGAATGCATTTTTGCTGAATCTGGGACTCGAAACATTACATCTTCGTGTACCTCGTCATTGTGAGAACGCATTGAAGGTTGCGAAATATCTGCAGGGACATGAAAAGGTGGCGTGGGTTAACTATCCGGGACTGGAAGGTGATTCTCAGTATGAACTGGCTCAGAAATATATGCCAAACGGAACATGCGGGGTGCTTACATTTGGTCTGAAGGGCGGACGTGACAGCGCAGTGAAGATGATGGACAGCTTGAAAATGGTTGCGATCGTAACTCATGTGGCAGATGCAAGGAGCTGTGTACTGCATCCGGCAAGTCACACACATCGCCAGATGAATGATCAGGAACTGATGGAAGCCGGGGTACAGCCGGATTTGATTCGTTTCAGTGTAGGTATCGAGAATGCTGATGATATTATCGCTGATGTAGAACAGGCACTGGAACAGGTATAAGAATCCTGTATACATGAATAAGAACTATATAACACTTCCATACTAAAGGGTATGGAGGTGTTTTTATATGCAGAAAAATGAAGAAAAGCAGGAGAAAAAAGCAGAGATCAAAGAAACCGGTTCACTGGATCTTGATGAAAGCCGTGCGCACCACAGAATTAAATTAATCACAATCATCGGAGAGATAGAAGGACATGATGCGGTCAGCGGAAGCACGAAGGCAACCAAATACGAGCATTTGCTTCCCATGCTTGCGGAAATAGAAGACAGTTGTGAGATAGATGGTCTGCTGATTCTGTTAAATACTCTGGGTGGCGATGTGGAAGCAGGACTTTCGATTGCAGAAATGATCGCGTCTCTCAGTAAGCCTACGGTGTCGTTGGTGCTCGGAGGAAGCCATTCTATCGGTGGTCCTCTTGCAGTAGCAGCTGATTATTCTTTTATTGTACCAAGTGGAACCATGATCATCCATCCGGTAAGATCCAATGGAATGTTCATCGGGGTAGAACAGAGTTTCCGCAATATGGTAAAAACGCAGGATCGGATTACGGCATTTCTCTCAAAACATTCCCATATGACGCAGGATCAGATTGAAGAACTGATGCTGAATCCAACACAGCTTGTCAAAGATGTGGGAACAATGCTGGAAGGCCCGGAAGCAGTTGCAGTCGGTCTCATTGATGAAGTGGGAGGATTAAAAGAAGCACTGGCGAAACTGCATCAAATGATCGATGAAAATGGAACAGAAAATGGATAATTAAATAATGACAGTCTCTTGTAAAAATGATATACTTTAAATAGTATGTGTATCTATACTTTGTGATGATATGCCTATAGATACGATACGCGAAACAGGGGGGATTATATGGCTTCGAAGTCTAAGAAGAAAAGTACGTCTAAAAAGACCACCGGGAAGACAACGAAGAAAGCGGGAGAGAATTTTGTAATTGATGAAATAATTATATGGATTGTGCTGGCTGTCAGCATACTTCTTCTGATCAGTAATTTTGGATTTGGTGGAACACTTGGGGCGTCAGCTTCGGCTTTCCTGATGGAAAGCTTTGGTGCAGGTGCGTATCTTGTACCTTTTCTGCTATTTGGAGTAACAGCATTTCTGGTATCGAACAAGCATAATCGTATCGCATACTGGAAATCCGGCGCAGCTGTGATCTGTTTCCTGATTTTATGTGGTTTATTTGAATTGATCAGTGATGCGGGAGGTACTGTCGGAGGATCGCTTGCAGACATCCTGTCACCGGCTCTCGGAGTGGCAGGTACATATGTGATTTTGATTATTATGATGATCATTGGAATAGTGATCATCACCGGGCGTTCCGTTCTCAAAGGTGTAAAGAAGCAGAGCGATCGCGCTTATTCACATGCAAAAGAGTCCAATACCAGAAGGCGCGAGGCATCTGCAAGACGCAGGGAAGAACGACGCACAGCCAGAGAAGAAAAAGAACTGGAACAGGCTAAAGCAGAAAAGCAGACTGCATCAAAGAGAAAAGACCGTCACGTGGAGGGAGTATCTTTTGATACAACATTGAGCGGAAGATCTCCGGAGATGAAAGAGATGAAAGCTGACGAGCTTAAGACAGATATTCCGTCAGCAGTTCAGCCCAACACGAAAGATACACAGGATCTGGTGATTAACAGAACACAGCCGGAGATGGCTGCGCAGCCAGACGATCTGCCGGATCCATTTGATACTGATTCGGCTGTGGAATCTTTAGCGGAGTCCAAAGCTCTGGCAAAGAGAAGCAGGAAAAAGGCAGGGGTAGATGCGATTGCTCAGGAGACTGCAAGCGTAGCTCAGGCAGTTTCAGAAAATGAAGTTAAGAATGAGACTTATCATACGCCTCCATTTTCGTTGCTTACAAGAGGTAAAAAAGGTGGTGGGGATTCGGATAGACATCTTCGCGAAACCGCCGGAAAGCTGCAGGATACACTGCACAGTTTCGGCGTGAATGTAACGGTTACCAATGTAAGCTGTGGACCATCTGTTACCAGATATGAGCTTCAGCCGGAGCAGGGTGTGAAAGTCAGCAAGATTGTAGGACTTGCTGATGATATTAAGCTGAATCTTGCGGCTGCGGATATTCGTATTGAAGCGCCGATTCCAGGAAAAGCAGCAGTGGGTATCGAAGTGCCAAATAAAGAAAATTCTGCAGTTATGCTGCGGGATCTGCTGGAGTCGACTGAATTTAAGAACAGTGCATCAAATGTATCCTTTGCGGTAGGCCGGGATATTGCAGGAAGATGTGTTGTGGCTGACATTGCCAAGATGCCGCATCTTCTGATCGCAGGAGCGACCGGTTCCGGTAAATCTGTGTGTATCAATACATTGATCATGAGTATTTTATATAAAGCATCACCAGATCAGGTGCGACTGATCATGGTGGATCCGAAAGTAGTAGAATTAAGCGTATACAATGGCATTCCGCATCTGATGATTCCTGTAGTAACAGACCCGAAGAAAGCTGCAGGAGCTCTTAATTGGGCAGTTGCGGAAATGACAAGACGTTATCAGGCATTTGCGGAGCATCAAGTCCGTGATATGAAAGGATATAATGAGAAAGTAAGTCAGCTGGAACCGGATGAGAACGGCAATAAGCCGGACACTATGCCGCAGATTGTAATCATTGTGGACGAACTTGCTGATCTGATGATGGTGGCACCAGGTGAGGTGGAAGAATCTATCTGTCGTCTGGCCCAGCTTGCAAGAGCAGCCGGCATTCACCTGGTACTTGCAACTCAGAGACCGTCTGTTAATGTCATTACTGGTCTGATTAAAGCCAATATGCCGTCCAGAATTGCATTTTCTGTATCATCGGGTGTGGATTCAAGGACGATCATTGACATGAACGGAGCTGAGAAACTCCTCGGAAAGGGTGATATGCTCTTTTATCCGAGCGGTTATCAGAAACCGGTCCGTGTGCAGGGAGCATTTGTTTCGGACAAGGAGGTTCAGAAGGTAACCGATTATCTGAAAGATCACAATGGAGATGCTGCTTACAGCCAGGAAGTGGTAGAACACATGAATTTCAGCGCTGCCGGTGGAAATATGATGTCTGGCAGTGACAGTGCAAGCGAACGAGATGCCTATTTTGTTGATGCAGGTAAGCTGATCATCGACAAAGAAAAGGCGTCTATTGGAATGTTACAGCGGATGTTCAAGATCGGCTTTAACCGTGCCGCAAGAATTATGGATCAGCTCTGTGAAGCAGGTGTGGTTGGACCGGAAGAGGGAACAAAGCCAAGAAAGGTACTCATGTCTATGGAAGAGTTTGAACAGTACATAGAAGAGTATGTTTAATATAGTTACTGGACACTAATGAATGAAAGAAAGAAAGGATGAAGAACATGAAAACAGATATTCAAATCGCACAGGAAGCAGAAATGAGCCATATCAGAGATGTAGCCGCATCGATCGGAATTGAGGAAGACAATCTGGAATTATACGGTAAGTATAAGGCAAAACTTTCGGATGATTTATATGATAAGATAAAGGATAACCCAGACGGCAAGCTTGTTCTTGTAACAGCGATCAATCCTACTCCTGCAGGCGAGGGTAAGACTACTACTACAGTAGGACTTGGTGAAGCATTTGCAAAGATGAATAAAAAAGCTATTATTGCACTTCGTGAGCCATCGCTCGGACCATGTTTCGGTATTAAAGGAGGAGCTGCCGGTGGCGGATATGCACAGGTTGTGCCGATGGAAGATCTGAACCTGCATTTTACAGGAGATTTTCATGCAATTACTTCAGCGAATAATCTGCTTGCAGCATTATTGGATAATCATATTCAGCAGGGTAATGCGCTGGGCATTGATCCACGCCAGGTGGTATGGAAACGTTGTGTAGATATGAATGACCGTAATCTGCGTAATATTGTAGTCGGACTTGGTAACAAGACGGATGGAATGGTAAGAGAGGATCATTTTGTAATTACAGTTGCTTCTGAGATCATGGCTATTCTCTGTCTTGCAGAAGATATAAAGGATCTGAAAGCAAGACTGGGACGCATTATCGTAGCATATAACTTCCAGGGTGATCCTGTAACAGCAGATGATTTACAGGCAACCGGAGCAATGACAGCACTTTTAAAAGATGCTATCAAACCAAATCTGATCCAGACGCTGGAGCATACACCGGCGCTTGTACACGGTGGACCATTTGCCAATATTGCCCACGGATGTAACAGTGTACGTGCTACCAGAATGGCATTGAAACTGGCAGATATTACGATTACGGAAGCTGGATTTGGTGCAGATCTTGGTGCTGAAAAATTTATGGACATCAAATGTCGTATGTCCGGTCTGAAGCCGGATGCAGTAGTATTGGTTGCAACAGTGCGCGCATTGAAGTATAATGGCGGAGTACCAAAAGATCAGCTTTCTGATGAGAACCTGGAAGCGCTTGCAAAAGGTATTGTGAATCTGGAAAAACATATTGAGAATATTCAGAAATATGATGTACCGGTAGTTGTTACGCTGAATTCTTTCGTGACAGATACGGATGCAGAGAATGAATATATCCGCAGATTCTGTGAAGAGAGAGGCTGTGAATTTGCTCTTTCTGAGGTATGGGAAAAAGGTGGAGAGGGCGGTATCGCTCTTGCTGAAAAAGTACTTGAAACATTGGAGAACAAGGAAAGTCATTTCCATCCGCTGTATGAGGACGGTCTGTCTCTGCAGGAAAAGATTGAGACTATCTCTAAAGAAATCTATGGTGCAAGAGGTGTGATCTTTGAGCCTAAGGCAGCCAAACAACTCGCCAAGATTGAAGCGATGGGATTTGGCAACATGCCTGTCTGCATGGCAAAGAATCAGTATTCACTGTCTGATGATGCTAAGAAGCTTGGCAGACCGACAGATTTTGATATACATATCCGTGAAGCTTATGTAAGTGCAGGTGCAGGATTTGTAGTAGCACTGACAGGAGCTGTTATGACGATGCCTGGACTTCCGAAGGCTCCGGCTGCCAATAATATTGACGTAACTGAAGATGGTCAGATCACAGGATTGTTCTAGAAAAGTATATAATATGATGCCAGAGTCCCAATATGAGCCTAAAAGTGGGATATTAATCCCACGATATGCGAATAATTGGGAGGATTGTGGGAGTGCATAGCACAGAACAATCCGCAGGCATCATAGTTGGGGCTTTTGACCCCAACATCATAATATATAAATATAAGGGGAATTGGAATTATGCCGTTATTGATTGATGGAAAGAAGATCTCTACCGAGATCAAGGATGAGTTGAAGGTGACCGTCGAAGAATTGAAGAAACAGGGTGTGGAGACCTGCCTGGCAGTAATTCAGGTAGGAGATGATCCTGCATCCAGCATTTATGTGCGTAATAAAAAAAGAGCATGTGCCTATGTAGGAATCGAATCACTTTCTTACGAGCTTCCTGAAGAGACTACAGAAGATCAACTGGTGAAGTTAGTAAAAGAATTGAACGAGAATGATAATGTACATGGTATTCTGGTACAGCTTCCGCTTCCAAAGCATATTAATGCAGATATGATTATCCGTACAATTTCACCGGATAAAGATGTGGACGGATTTCATCCGGAAAGCGTAGGACGACTCTGTATCGGAGAACCAGGCTTTGTATCCTGCACACCGGCGGGAATCATCCAGCTTCTGAAACGCTCCGGAATTGAAATAGAAGGAAAAGAATGTGTGGTTGTAGGAAGAAGTAACATTGTAGGCAAACCGATGTCTATTCTGCTTCTTCGTGAAAATGGAACGGTTACGATCACGCACTCCAGGACCAAAGATCTGAAAGAAGTTACAGGAAGAGCTGATATCCTTGTAGTTGCCATCGGCAAACCGAAATTCATCACAGCAGACTATGTGAAAGAAGGTGCGGTAGTTATTGACGTAGGTATGCACCGTAACGAAGAAAACAAGTTATGTGGTGATGTGGACTTTGATGATATAAAAGATAAAGTATCAGCAATTACTCCGGTACCAGGTGGAGTTGGTCCTATGACAATCGCTATGCTGATGTACAATTGTGTAGAAGCAGCGAAGGGTCAGGAGGTAGAGTAGAACATGAGATGCAGACGCTGTGGTGCAGAGATGCCGGAGGGCGCGCTTAGATGTGAAGAATGTGGGGCAGAGATACGCATTGTACCGGATTACAATCCTTTAGACGATGTGCTTGCTGCACAGGTGAAAGGTGCAATCGATGGTTCTGACACACCACTTGATGACTATGATTATCAGACAAGCACGATACCAACAGCGAGAAGAAATTCCGGTATACGTGGAGGTCAGTCTTCTCGCAGGACTTCATCCGGTCAGCGTAGGACTTCGTCCGGACAACGTCGACCTGAAAGAGAGGACAGATCCAGGAGACAACTTACTCCGCAGGAAGAGCGCAGGAGACGTGTTGCCAGGAAAAAAGCTCTGAAGAAGAAAAAGAGAAAAAGAGCACTGCTCCTTACCGGTATTTTTCTTGTGATTCTTGTGATTGCTGGATTGATCATGTATCAGTTTTCGTATAATGGTTATGTGAAGAAAGGTTATAAAGCACTGAGCAGTAAAGATTATACGGAAGCGGAAACACAGTTTAAGAAAGCTATTAAGAAGAAGCCTAAGAAAGCAGAAGCATATGAGGGATTGTCTGAACTGTATATTGAGCAGAATGAGAGTGACAAGGCGGAAGAGATCCTGTTAAGTGCGGTAGATAAATATTCGGATAGTGTTGATGTATATAAGGCATGTTTTAAATTCTATGAAGATACTAAGAATCAGGGCGAAATTCCGTTAATATTAGACGGGGCTAAGTCCAGTGTGGCTGATCAGCTTACGGAATACGCGTCAGAATCACCAGAATTCAGCCTGGATGACAGTGAAAGTTTTGACGATGTTCAGCAGCTTTCATTGACTACAACGGAGAAGAATATCTATTATACCGATGATGGAAGTGATCCATTTTCATCTAAAACTCGTATCAAATACGAAAAACCAATTCAGATCTCTGAGGGTGAGACAGAAATCAAAGCAGTATCTGTCAATGCGAACGGCATTCCAAGTCTTACCGTGAGTAAGACCTATGAAGTAGAACTGCCAATCGAAGATGCACCTGCCGTATCTCCGTCTACCGGTCAGTATGATACCGATACAAAGATCAGTATTGTTGTGCCGGACGGCTATACAGCTTACTATACAACAGATGGATCTACCCCAGATGAAGATTCGGAAGAATATACGGATCCGATCTCTATGCCAGAAGGAACAACCATTTTCAAAGCGGTTCTTGTGAATGGAAAAGGACGTTTGAGTGGTGTTACTACTCGTAATTACGAACGGACTGAATAGAATAATATCCAATGCAATATAAACGGATTGTGCGTAAAAAAGTACAATCCGTTATTTATTTAACTATTGTGTTAAATAAATAACGGTCGTATAATGTGAATGTAAAAAAGTAATCCGTTATACAAAGGAGCAATTAATTATGAGCAGATTTACATTACCTAGAGACGTATACCATGGAATGGGTTGCCTGGAGGAGCTTAAGAACCTAAAAGGTAAAAAAGCAATTCTTGTAGTTGGCGGAGGTTCTATGAGAAGACAGGGATTTCTTGACAAAGCAGTCGATTATCTGAAAGATGCCGGAATGGAAGTTGAACTTTTTGAAGGTGTAGAACCTGATCCGTCTGTTGAGACAGTTATGAAAGGTGCCGAAGCAATGCGTAAGTTCCAACCAGACTGGATCGTAGCAATGGGTGGTGGCTCACCGATTGATGCAGCCAAAGCTATGTGGGCTTTCTATGAGTATCCGGATACCACATTTGAAGCACTTTGTATTCCGTTTAATTTCCCGGAACTGCGTCAGAAAGCAAAATTCTGTGCAATTCCTTCTACATCTGGTACAGCTACAGAGGTTACGGCATTCTCTGTAATTACAAATTATGAGACCGGAGTAAAATATCCGCTGGCTGACTTTAATATTACACCTGATGTGGCAATTGTTGACCCGGAACTGGTTATGGGACTTCCAATCAAACAGGTTGCTTACACCGGAATGGATGCATTGACACATGCGATTGAAGCGTATGTATCTACACTGAATTGTCCATTCACAGATCCGCTTGCATTGCAGGCAATCGAGATGGTTCTTGATTATCTGCCGGCATCCTATAAATGTGACAAGGTAGCGAGAGAACAGATGCATTACGCACAGTGTCTTGCAGGTATGGCATTCTCTAACGCTTTACTTGGCATTGTTCATTCTATGGCGCACAAGACGGGTGCTGCATTCTCTACCGGACATATTCCGCATGGATGTGCCAATGCGATTTATTTGCCATATGTTATAAAATACAACGCCAAGGATCCGATAGCCGCTAAGCGTTATGCCGAGATCGCACGTAGAATGGGACTGGCAGGAATATCTGAAAAAGCATTGATCAACAGTCTGTGTGAGAAGATTGATGAGTTCAATGTAAAACTCAATATTCCAAAGACTTTGAAAGAATTTGGAATCAATGAGGATGAATTTAAAGAAAAGATTGATAAGATTGCAGAGCTTGCAGTCGGTGATGCATGTACAGGATCTAATCCAAGAACTATCGATCCGGAGACAATGAAAAAACTGTTTGAGTGTACATATTATGGTACAGAAGTAGACTTCTAAATTTCAGAAATTCAGGAAAGCAGATTCTGTAAATTCAGGCAATTTCAGGGAATCTGCTTTCTTTTTGTAAACTTTCCTTGAAAATTTCAGATGTATACATTATCATTATTAGTAAAATCAATAGACAGGAGGAAACAAGATGTACAAGATACAGAAAGCCGAGAAGCTGAACGAGAATATCTATCTGATGGTTGTAGAGGCTCCTCGTGTGGCAAGACATTGCGAGCCTGGACAGTTCGTTATTGTAAAAATAGATGAGACAGGAGAACGTATCCCGCTGACCATCTGCGATTACGACAGAGAAGCAGGTACGATTACTATCGTATTCCAGCCAGTTGGCGCATCTACAAGAAAATTTGCTGAATTAAAAGAAGGAGATGCGTTCCGTGATTTTACCGGACCACTTGGCTGTCCTTCTGAATTTGTAAAAGAAGATATTGAGAGCTTGAAAAAGAAGAAGATCCTGTTTGTAGGCGGTGGTGTAGGTGCTGCACCGGTATATCCGCAGGTAAAATGGCTGAAAGAACACGGTATTGATGCTGATGTAATCATTGGTTCTAAGAATAAAGACCTGTTGATTCTGGAGGATGAGATGCGTGCGGTATCCGGTAATTACTATCCATGTACAGATGACGGTTCTTACGGACATGCCGGAATGGTTACCACTATGGTAGAGGAATTGGTAGAGCAGGGCAATCATTACGATGTCTGTATCGCTATCGGACCGATGATCATGATGAAATTTGTATGTCTCCTGACGAAAAAGCTTGCAATCCCGACTGTTGTTAGCATGAACCCGATCATGGTAGACGGAACTGGTATGTGTGGTGCCTGTCGTCTCCTGGTAGGCGATGAAGTGAAATTCGCCTGCGTGGATGGACCGGAATTTGACGGACATCTGGTAGACTTTGATAATGCCATGAAGAGACAGCAGATGTATAAGACGCAGGAAGGCCGTGCTTTACTGAAGCTGCAGGAGGGTAATACACATCATGGCGGATGCGGTAATTGCGGAGGTGACAACTAATGGCTGATATGTTAAAGAGAATTCCTGTCAGAGAACAGGATGCAAAAGTACGTGCAACTAATTTTGAAGAAGTATGTTATGGATATAATAAAGAAGAGGCAATGGAAGAAGCAACCAGATGTCTGAACTGTAAAAATGCAAGATGTATTCAGGGCTGTCCGGTATCAATCAATATTCCTGGATTTATATCCAAAGTAAAAGATGGAGATATCGAAGGTGCTTATCAGGTCATCGGTGAATCTTCTGCACTGCCGGCAATCTGTGGTCGTGTATGTCCTCAGGAATCACAGTGTGAATGTAAATGTATCCGCGGCATTAAAGGTGATGCTGTATCTATCGGTAAGCTGGAGCGTTTTGTAGCAGATTATGCACTGGAGCATGATATCAAGCCTAAGAAAGCAGAGAAGACAAATGGTCATAAGGTGGCTGTGATCGGTTCCGGTCCATCCGGACTTACATGTGCTGGTGATCTTGCAAAACTTGGTTATGAAGTAACGGTATTTGAAGCGCTTCATGAGCTGGGTGGAGTACTGGTATATGGTATCCCGGAATTCCGTCTTCCAAAAGAAAAAGTTGTTAAGAAAGAGATCGAAAAAGTCAAAGAGCTTGGTGTTAAATTTGAGACCAATGTAGTGATTGGTAAATCAACTACAATTGATCAGCTGATGGAAGAGGAAAACTTCGAAGCTGTATTTATTGGATCAGGTGCAGGTCTTCCGATGTTTATGGGAATTCCTGGTGAGACAGCGAATGGAGTATTCTCCGCAAATGAGTATCTGACCAGAAGTAATCTGATGAAAGCTTTTGATAATAATTATGACACACCAATTGCAGCTGGTAAGAAAGTAGCTGTAGTCGGCGGTGGTAACGTAGCGATGGATGCAGCCAGGACAGCGCTTCGTCTTGGCGCAGATGTACATATCGTATATCGTCGAAGTGAGGCAGAGCTTCCGGCAAGAGCAGAAGAAGTCCATCATGCAAAAGAAGAAGGCATTATCTTCAATCTGTTGACCAATCCGGTAGAGATCCTTACCGATGATAACGGATGGGTAAAAGGCATGAAAGTAATCAAAATGGAACTTGGTGAACCAGATGCATCTGGCAGAAGACGTCCGGTACCGATCGAAGGATCTGAGTATGAGATTGAACTGGATACAGTTATCATGGCACTTGGTACTTCTCCAAACCCATTGATCGCATCTACAACGGAGGGACTTGAGACCAACCGAAGAAGATGTATTGTAGCTGAAGAAGAAAATGGACAGACATCCAAGGCTGCCGTATTCGCAGGCGGCGATGCTGTGACCGGAGCAGCTACAGTTATCCTTGCTATGGGTGCCGGAAAAGCAGGCGCGAAGGGTATTCATGAATATCTGTCACAGAAATAAAACAAACTAAATACTGAAAGATTACGATGATTTTGAGGAGATTATAGAAATATAGTCTCCTTATTTGTTTCTTGAAATAATATTTTAGATTTTGTCATATATTTGTAGTTTACAACTGTCTTGTCACATGTTGATACATGTGCTATAATTGTCAACAGTGTAGCTGTAAACAGGAGGAAACTGAGATGAATATTACAGACGAGATCAAGAAATTAAAAAAAGAAAAAGATGCAGTCATCCTTGCACATTACTATGTGAGACCGGAAGTGCAGGACATCGCAGACTATATAGGAGATTCTTTTTATCTGAGCCGTGTGGCTACAGAACTTACCGCTAAGACAATCGTATTCTGCGGAGTATCCTTTATGGGAGAGAGTGCAAAGATTCTCAATCCAGAGAAAACGGTGCTTATGCCAGATCTGCAGGCCGATTGTCCGATGGCTCATATGGCAGATATTGATCGTATTAAAAAAGTGCGTGAGACTTACGAAGATGTGGCAGTTGTCTGCTACATCAATTCCACAGCTGAATTAAAGGAGTATTCAGATGTGTGCGTGACATCTGCGAATGCAGTTAAGATTGTAAAGAAACTGCCAAACAAGAATATATACTTTATTCCTGACAGGAATCTGGCTCATTACATAGCAGATCAGGTTCCGGAGAAGCATTTTATCTTCAACGAGGGATTCTGTCCAACCCATGAACGCATGGAAGCAGACGAGGTGCTGAAGGTAAAAGATGAACATCCGGATGCACTGGTGCTTGCGCATCCAGAATGCAGACAGGAGATTTTAGCAATTGCTGATTATATCGGAAGTACATCCGGCATTATTAATTATGCGACGGATAGTGACCGTCAGGAGTTTATTATCTGTACTGAAGAAGGAGTACATTACAAACTGACACAGAACAATCCGGATAAACAATTTTACTATCCGGAGACGGTACCTGTATGTCCGAACATGAAGAAAAACACGTTGGAAAAAGTATTACATGTACTGAAGACAGGCGACAATCAGGTGCATGTAACAGATAGTCTGCGTGAGAATTCCAAGAAACCTCTGGAGCGTATGCTAGAGCTTGGCAAGTAAGGAGATGTATGAAGATGAAATATAATACAGATACAGTCATTGTGGGAACAGGTGTCAGCGGATGTTTTGCGGCACTGAATCTTCCGGAAGATATGAAGATTCTGCTGATCACAAAGTCAGATCTGGAAAGCAGTGATTCTTTCCTGGCACAGGGAGGTATCTGTGTCCTGCGGGATAATCAGGATTATGACAGTTATTTTGAAGATACTATGAGAGCCGGGCATTATGAGAACCGTAAGGAGTCCGTAGATATTATGATCCGGAGTTCACAGGAGATTATTCGTGATCTGATCGGATATGGTGTAGAATTTGCACAGAAGGATGGCAAGCTTCTATTTACAAGAGAAGGGGCACATTCCAGACCACGTATTTTGTTTCATGAAGATATTACTGGTAAAGAAATCACCACAAAGTTATTACATCAGGTGAAGAGACGTAAAAATATTACGATTCTGGAATATACGACCATGAAAGATATTCTGGAAGATGCAGATGGATGTGAAGGAATTGTTGCTGAGACAAAAGACGGAGAAGAACTTATAATCCATGCGGAAAATACCATTTTTGCCAGCGGCGGTATCGGAGGATGTTATGAGCATTCGACAAATTTTCCGCATTTGACAGGAGATGCAATCGATATTTCTAAAAAACATCATATTAAACTGGAACATCTGGATTATGTGCAGATACATCCGACAACACTTTATACAGAAAAACCGGGAAGAAGTTTCCTGATTTCTGAGTCAGTCCGTGGCGAGGGTGCACTCCTGTATGATAAGAATGGTGAGCGTTTTGTGGATGAACTGCTGCCAAGAGATGTAGTTACCAAAGCCATCCAGAAACAGATGGAAAAGGATCATACTTCTCATGTATGGCTTTCTCTGGAGCATATTGACAAAGAGACCATCATGAAACATTTTCCGAATATTTATGAACGTTGTCTGGAAGAAGGATATGATGTAACAAAAGAATGGATTCCTGTAGTCCCGGCGCAGCATTATTTTATGGGCGGCATCTGGGTAAATAAAGACAGTCATACGTCTATGAACCATCTTTATGCAGTCGGAGAGACCAGCTGTAATGGTGTCCATGGAGCCAACCGGCTTGCCAGTAACTCTCTTCTGGAGAGTCTGGTATTTGCCAAACGTGCTGCAGAAAAGATTAAGTCTGAGAGAAATGAGGGAATAAAAGTATGAACGAAATAACAATGCGTTTGCAGGCAGATCATCTGATTCTGGAAGCATTAAAAGAAGATATATCCAGTGAAGATGTGACTACTAATTCAGTTATGAAAGAATATGTAAAGGGTGAAGTGCAACTGATATGTAAGCAGAATGGTATCATTTCAGGTCTGGAAGTATTTAAACGTGTCTTTGAATTACTGGATGAAAGGACAGAAGTGACCTTCTATTGTAAAGATGGGGATGCTGTTGAAGAAGGACAACTTATGGGAATTGTCACAGGAGATATCCGGGTACTTTTATCCGGAGAACGTGTGGCACTGAACTATCTCCAGAGAATGAGTGGCATTGCAACCTATACACATTCCGTAGCGAAGCTTTTGGAAGGTACAAAGATCAAGCTTCTGGATACCCGCAAGACGACACCGAATATGCGCATATTTGAAAAATATGCAGTGCGTACGGGAGGCGGATATAATCATCGGTACAATCTGTCAGATGGTGTGCTTCTGAAAGATAATCATATTGGAGCTGCCGGAAGTGTAACAAAGGCAGTGCAGATGGCAAAGGACTATGCTCCATTTGTACGAAAGATTGAGATTGAGGTAGAGAATCTTGACATGGTAAAAGAAGCGGTAGAAGCCGGTGCCGATATTATCATGCTCGACAATATGGATACGGATATCATGAAAGAAGCGATCCGAATGATTGGTGGACGTGCAGAGACAGAATGTTCCGGTAATGTGACAAAAGAGAATATCGCAAGACTTACGGAACTTGGTGTAGATTATATTTCCAGCGGAGCACTGACTCACTCTGCACCAATTCTTGATATTTCACTGAAGAATTTGCATGCAGTATAAATTATATTGTCTGTAAAAGGCTGCGTATTATTGCGCAGTCTTTTTTATCTGCAACGATTCAAAGTGTTTGCTTATTTTCACTTCTGATGCTATGATAATATACTGTATCGCTAAAAATATGAGAATGGAGAATTCGATGAAAATAACACTGATAACTGTAGGGAAGATTAAAGAAAAATATCTGAAAGATGCGATTGCAGAATATAGCAAGCGTCTGAGTCGTTACTGCAAACTGGAGATTGTGGAAGTGGCAGATGAAAAGACACCAGATAACGCAAGTGACACCGTAGAAGATGCCATCCGGGACAAAGAAGGCGAACGGATCCTGAAGTATATAAAGGAAGATGCTTATGTGATCACACTGGAAATAGCCGGGAAAATGCTGACTTCTGAGGAGATGGCAGAAAAGATTGACAAACTTGGCGTGCAGGGAACCAGCCATATTATATTTATTATCGGTGGTTCCATTGGTCTTGGCAGGGAAATATTAAAGAGATCGGATTATGCACTGAGCTTTTCAAAGATGACATTTCCACATCAGTTAATGCGCGTCATTCTGCTGGAACAGATTTACCGTAGCTATCGGATCATGAACCACGAACCATATCACAAATAAGATCTCTATATAAGCAGTATTTGCATAACAATATTTATAAAGGAGCATGAGAGAGTAAGATGAGTGAAAATAAAGATTTCCTGGAAAAGGAACCAATAGGAAAATTATTGTTGAAGCTTGCACTGCCAACCCTGGCAGCACAGTTTATTAATATGTTATATAACATCGTAGACCGTATTTATATTGGACATATTCCGGGCATCGGAGCCTCAGCACTGACAGGTGTCGGCGTATGTATGCCTTTGATTCTGATCGTATCAGCATTTGCAGCGCTGGTAGGATACGGTGGAGCACCGCGGGCATCTATCTATATGGGAAAGAAAGAACAACATACAGCAGAACAGATTCTCGGTAACTGTTTTGCGTTACAGATCATTGTATCATTGATCCTTACAGCGATTCTTCTAAAATGGAACCGGAGTCTCTTACTTGCATTTGGCGCAAGCGAGAATACCATCGGATACGCTTCCAGCTATATGAATATTTATGCGATCGGAACGATATTTGTGGAACTGACTCTAGGCATGAATGCATTTATTACCGCACAGGGATTTGCAAAGACAGGTATGTATTCTGTATTAATCGGAGCTGTAAGTAATATCATTCTGGATCCGATCTTTATCTTTGGACTGCATATGGATGTACGGGGAGCGGCACTTGCAACGATCATTTCTCAGGCACTGTCCTGTATCTGGGTGGTTGCATTCTTATGTGGCAGGAAGAGTTTTATCCGCATACGAAAAGAGAACTTGCGCCTGATACCTGGGATTATTTTGCCTTGTCTGGCACTTGGACTCGCGACCTTTATCATGCAGGCGAGTGAAAGCGTTATTTCTATCTGCTTCAATTCTTCTCTGCAACGATATGGCGGGGACATTGCAGTAGGAGCTATGACGATTCTTACAAGTGTTATGCAGTTTGCAATGCTTCCGCTGCAGGGATTGTCTCAGGGAGCACAGCCGATCATCAGTTACAATTATGGGGCATCCAATGCTGAAAGAGTCAAAGCTGCCTTCTGGCTGCTTTTAAAAATCAATATGATCTATGCAGCAGTACTCTGGGCATTGGTAATGCTGATACCGGGTGTGTTTGCCGGAATTTTCACATCCAATGCTGAATTAATTGAATTTACGATTCCGGCACTTCGTATCTATATGGCGGTTATGTTCCTGTTCGGGATTCAGATATCCTGCCAGATTACGTTTAATTCACTTGGAAAGGCACTGGAATCCATTATTGTTGCAGTTGTGCGTAAGTTCGTTCTTCTGATCCCATTAATCTATATCGTTCCAATGATATGGAACTCTGACCGGACTATGGCAGTCTATATGGCTGAACCAATCGCAGATTTCTTTGCGATTACATTTACGGTACTGTTATTCCGGGTGCGTTTCAGGGATGCACTGAAGAAGATACAGAAACCGACAGGAAAATAAATGCGACTGTCTTGCATTTTCCCGAAAGAGGCAGTATGATGTAAGAAATTGTGAATCGAAGGAGGCTGTATCAGCATGAAGAAGATAACAGAAGATATATATTACGCAGGCGTCAATGACCATCAGGTGGATTTGTTTGAAGGACAGTTTGCAGTACCGAATGGTATGGCATATAATTCATATGTGATCATGGACGAGAAGATTGCAGTAATGGATACGGTAGATGTGAATTTCGGTGAGGAATGGCTTGCTAACGTAGCGGAAATACTCGGAGACAGAAAACCGGATTATCTGGTAGTTCAGCATATGGAACCGGATCATTCTGCGAATATCACAAAATTTGTCGAAGCATATCCAGAGGCTAAGGTTGTAGGTAATGCCAAGACATTTCAGATGATCGAGAATTTCTTTGGCTTAAATCTTGCAGACAAACAGGAAGTTGTGACGAATAACGGTACACTCTCACTTGGAAGTCATGAGCTTACATTTGTATTTGCACCAATGGTACACTGGCCAGAAGTTATGGTCACATACGACAGCAAGGATAAGATTCTCTTTTCAGCAGACGCCTTTGGTAAATTTGGTGCACTGGATGTAGAAGAAGACTGGGCATGTGAAGCAAGAAGATATTACTTCGGAATCGTTGGAAAGTATGGCGCGCAGGTGCAGGCTCTGTTAAAGAAGGCAGTCACTCTTGATATTGAAAAGATCTGTCCACTGCACGGACCGATACTGACAGAAAATCTTGGTTATTATCTGGATCTTTACCAGACGTGGTCATCTTACGGTGTAGAGACAGAAGGCGTTATGATTGCTTATGCATCTGTCTATGGCAATACGAAGAAAGCAGCTGAACTTCTTGGCGAAGAGCTGAAGGCCAATGGATGCCCACGTGTAGTAGTTGCTGATCTTGCAAGAGAAGATATGGCAGAGTGTATCGAAGATGCATTTCGCCATGGTAAGCTGGTACTTGCAACCATTACTTATAATGGTGGAGTTTTCCCACTTATGCAGACATTTATTGATGGGCTGAAAGAGCGTAACTTCCAGAACCGTACAATAGGTATCATTGAGAATGGTTCCTGGGCTCCGGTTGCAGCCAAGAATATTAAGTCTATGATGGAAGGCTGTAAGAATCTTACCTGGACGGAGACATCCGTAACTATTAAGTCAGGTGTAAAAGAGGAGACAAAAGCACAGATCAAAGCTCTTGCAGATGAGTTGTGGAGCAAATAATACAGCTTCAAAATGATATATTTGAATAGTAGGAGAAAGCCATGCATAGGATATTACAAAACTATGTGTGGCTTTATTTTATGAAAGATAAATTGATTGATCACGTGTCCGATGCAGCAGAAATGCCAAAGGATGTAGCGTTAAAAGCTCCTATTTTGACGCTGACCGGGCGGACGGAACTTACGATAGAAAATTACAGGGGGATTCAGGAGTATTCGGAATTACTGATCCGTGTACAGACTGGGAGTGGTGAAGTACGCATAAAGGGTAAAAATCTGTGGATTGAATACTATACAAATCTGGAAATGCTTATACGTGGACGAATTATTGCGGTTGAATTTAAAAACTGAGGAGTGGGTATACGTGATTGAAAAGGTTATAGGTTATTTCAGGGGAAGCCTGCGCATCCGCATCTCCGGCTTTTCACCTGAGAGGTTTTTGAATGCCTGTATGCACCGGAACATCTATATCTGGAATATTCAGCCGGTTCAGGACTTCTACGAAATGAATATCAGTATCTCGGATTTTCGCATGTTAAAACCGATTTTAAAAAAGACAGGAGTTCGTGCTGTGATTATAAAACGGTATGGATTCCCTTTTTTTCTGTTTCAGCACAGGAAAAGAAAAGTGCTCTTTGTTGGAGCGGTATGCGCGGCAGGATTTATTTATCTTATGTCCCTTTTTATCTGGGAGATTGATATTACCGGTAATCGAAGATATACGGATGAAGCCCTGGAAGAATTCCTCGCAGATTACAAGATACGACCAGGTATTCTGATATCCAGTGTAGATTGCACTGATATTGCCACATTACTGAGAAAGTCCCATGACAGAATCATCTGGGTATCGGTCTCGGTAGACGGCAGCACATTAAATGTGCGGGTAAGAGAAAATGAAGATTTCGGAGATGAAGGCACTGATTATGCAGTTATGCAGCAGGATGGCAATGATCTGGTTGCAGGACGAAGTGGTATTATAGAAAGTATGATTGTACGAAAAGGTATTCCGCTGGTAAAAAAAGGGGATACCGTTGAAAAGGGACAGATCCTTGTAAGTGGCGCAGTACCTGTGGTTGGTGACGACGGAGAGACGACAGGCTATCAGTATCAAAAGGCAGATGCGGATATCAGAGCACGGACAATTCTGGAATACGAAGACACGGAAAACGTTCAGTATCCAGAAAAGGTATATTATGATTTTCAGCAAGCAGAACCATATCTTCAGATTGGAAATCTGTATCTTAGCAGCGGAAAATCGGATAAAATATCAGATCAGGCGGAAATCTACACCCTGGAAAAGAACTTTTCTTTTGGAGAACATTTTTCGATTCCTGTACGGATTGGGAGTCGTATTGGCCGGTATTACTATATAGAGCAAAAAAAACATACCGGGAAAGGACTACAAAAGATACTTAGCATGAACTATCAGCATTTTACAGAGACTCTGGGGAAAAAAGGGGTAGAAATTATCTCGAATGATGTTAAAATATACACAGGGCGCATTTGCGCCAAGGCTTTCGGACAGCTTACAGTTATTACTGATATAGCAGTTCCTCAGCCGATCAGTATTATGGAGGATAACACAGATGGGGATGATTGAAACAACAGTAGATATTCCTGCTGAGCATCAGGCAAATGTATTCGGACAATTTGATGCATTTGCAAAGAAAATAGAACGAACATTGCACGTGACTCTGATTGCCAGAGATGACACTGTGAAGATTTTGGGTGAAGAGACTGTGGCGCTGCAGGCGAAAAGTGTACTGGAACAGCTTACGGCGCTTGCAAGACGTGGCAATCAGATTCAGGAACAGAACGTGAATTACACACTGGCGCTTTCTATGGAACAGAGCGAAGGTAAAGTACTCGAGATTGATGATGACATTATCTGTCATACATTGCAGGGGAAACCTATCAAGCCTAAGACATTGGGACAGAAGAAATATGTAGATGCGATTCGGAAACAGATGATCGTATTTGGGCTTGGACCTGCCGGAACAGGTAAAACATATCTTGCAATGGCGATGGCCATTACTGCATTTAAGAATAACGAAGTAGGGAGGATCATTCTGACAAGACCAGCGATTGAAGCGGGAGAGAAGCTTGGTTTCCTGCCGGGTGATCTGCAGAGTAAGATTGATCCGTATCTGCGCCCATTGTATGATGCACTGTATCAGATCATGGGAGCGGAAAGTTTTCTTAAGAATTCAGAAAAAGGTCTGATCGAGGTGGCGCCTCTTGCATACATGCGAGGCCGTACACTTGACAATGCCTTTATTATCCTGGATGAAGCACAGAATACTACACCTGCGCAGATGAAGATGTTTCTGACGCGTATTGGATTTGGCTCTAAGGTAGTTATTACCGGAGATTCGACGCAGAAGGATCTTCCGGCAGGTCAGACTTCCGGATTAGATGTGGCCATTAATGTTGTCAAAAAGATTGAAGAGATCTCGGTATGCAAGCTTACCAGCAAGGATGTAGTTAGACATCCACTGGTACAGCAGATTGTAAAGGCATACGAAGATTATGAGTCAAAGAAGTCGCGTGGCAGAGAACACGGTAAGAGGAGAAAATAATATGACATTAAATTATGAAGAAGAAGGCGAGGTAAAGCTTCCGGTCGACTGTGAGGGCCTTGCAAAAGAAGTGATTGAAGCAGCACTTGATTATGCGGAATGTCCTTATGAGGCAGAGGTGAATCTGTTGTTGACTACGGATGAAGAGATTCATCAGATGAACAAAGAACACAGAGGTATTGATCGTCCGACAGATGTACTTTCTTTTCCGATGGTTGAATACGAAGAAGCAGGACAATTTGATTTTCTGGAAGATCAGTATGACTGTTTCCATCCGGAGACCGGAGAACTGCTGCTTGGGGATATTGTGATCTCTAAAGACAGAGTAATCGCTCAGGCAGAAGAGTACGGACATGAAATAAAACGAGAATATGCTTTCCTAATTGCTCATTCTATGTTACACTTATTCGGTTATGACCATATGGAAGAGGAAGAACGTAAGACGATGGAACGTATGCAGAATGAGATTCTAAATGCACTGAATATCGTTCGTTAGAGGAAAAGATTATGTCAAAGAAAAAAGAAAACAGCTTTCTGATGCAGGGCGCTATCCTCGCTGCCACTGCATTAATTACAAAAATTATCGGACTTGCTTATCGTATTCCGGTGACTAATATTATGGGAGCCGAAGGAAATGGATACTACGGAATGGTATTTCAAGTATACAATCTGGCACTGATGTTAACTTCTTACAGTCTGCCGACTGCCGTATCCAAATTGGTATCTGCAAGAGTGGCTACCGGACAGTACCGCAATGCATACCGCGTTTTCCATGGGGCAATGACATTTGCGATCATAGCCGGTGGTATTGTTACTGCAATCGTATTCTTTGGAGCAGGATTCATTGCGACAGATATTATGAAGATGGATCTGTCCGTCTATGCACTCCGTGTACTGGCACCATGTATTCTGGTTGTTGCATTTCTTGGTGTATTTCGTGGGTTCTTCCAGGGCTTCGGAACCATGATCCCTACGGCGGTATCACAGACTGTAGAGCAGATCATCAATGCGATCGTAAGTATTGTTGGCGCATACATGTTATTAAAGGTTGGACAGAATTCCGTATCAGGAGCAGACAAGAAATCTTATGGAGCAGCTTACGCAGCAGCAGGTGCAACATTGGGAACGGTTGCCGGTGCACTGGCTGCCCTGGTATTTTTGATTCTTTTATTCTGTGTCTTTAGAAAAGGCTTCAAAAAGCAAATGAAACATGATACAGAACATCGTACCGAGAGTGGTAAACATATTGCGAAAGTACTGCTTTTTACGATTGCACCGGTTATTTTAAGCGCTACCGTATACAATATCAGTAACCTGTTAGATCAGGCGGTATTTACAAATGCTATGGCAGCGCAGGGAATGCCGAAAAAAGAATACACTGAACTTCTTGGTATGTTCAGCGGACAGTATGATACGATCACCAATATTCCGCTGAGTGTTGCAAGTGCATTGGCGGCATCCTTTATGCCAAGTCTTGTGGCTACGATTCAGACAGGAAGCCGTAAAGAAATACATAATAAGATTGATCTGGTCAGCCGATTTAATATGATCATTGCGATTCCATGCGCAGCAGCATTTATTACACTTGGCAAACCGATCCTGGATCTGTTGTATTTTACGCAGGATAATACAATTCCGGCAATGCTGCTTAAGATTGGTGGAATTTCGGTTGTATTTTTCTGCCTGTCTACTGTGACCAATGCAGCACTTCAGGGTATGGATCATATGTCACAGCCTGTTAAGAATGCAGCAATTTCGCTGGTAATCCATCTGGTTGCACTGTACATTATGCTGGTAGCATTTCATTGGAATATTTATTCTATTGTCGCAAGTAAGATTATTTTTGCAGCTGCGATCTGTGTTTTGAATGACAGAGATCTCAGGAAATGCAGCGGCTATGTACAGGAATACCGTAAGACATTTATTATCCCTGGTATATCGGCAATTATTATGAGTATTGTGGCACTTGGTGTTCATCTGGTGTTTGAGTTATTTGCAGGACCTCATATTGCGACTGTGATTGCGGTACTTGTGGCAATTGCGGTATACTTTGTGGCATTGATTTTATTGAAGGGTGTTACAGAAGCGGAAATTAAGACATTACCGATGGGTACAAAGATTGTTGGTCTTTTCAAAAAGCTTCATTTGCTTCGATAGGATATTGCATCAGATAATCGAAAGGTGATTGTATAAATACAGAGTGGATAACCGATACTATACTAAAAAAGGAGATTTCCTATGAATAGTAAAAAGTATAGTATCTGGTTTCTGACTGTATCACTGGTCATCATTGTTCTGCTTGCCGGAGCATATCAGTTAAGTTATTATGCTGCGGTAGACCGTCAAAAAGAGGAGATAGAATCTGAGCTGAAGCAGAATCCTGTTCAGACGACGGAGGGCAGCGCTGAGAAAAATGCTGGCTATTACTTAATGCAGAGGGAAGGGTTTGTGATTGTCTGTCTGCAGGATAAAAAAACAGTATATGAATATACAAGTATTGAAGTGACTGAACTTCCGGTTACACTTCAAAATGAAATTAAGAATGGTAAATACGTGGAAAGTCTGCAGGAATTATATGGCTTTCTGGAAAATTACAGTAGTTAGATAAAATAAGATAACTTAAAACAGTTAATCTGGAAAGGATTGTTACAATGGATAAATCTAGAATTGATCGAATCAATGAGTTATACCGTAAGTCAAAAGCAGAAGGTCTGTCAGAAGTTGAGAAGATGGAACAGCAGATTCTTCGAAAAGAATATATCGATGCGATAAAACGCAACCTTAGCTCGCAGTTGGATAATATTTCGATCCAGGAAAAGGATGGAAGTATTACCGATCTTGGTAAAAAACACGGACATAAGAAAGGAAATTAAGGATGAACAATCTGCCCAAAGATCCGATGCTGCTGTTAAGTGTTGTAAACACTAAGCTTCGGGATTTTTACGACTCACTGGATGCTTTCTGTGAGGATCTTGGAGTCAATAAGGAAGAATTAATCGAAACACTGAAAGGAATAGATTATGAATACGATGAAACCAGACATCAGTTTGTCTGAGCAGATTCCGGTAACAGAACCGGAGCGTCAGTACTATTACATAGAAAAAGCGAAAAAATACGTAAAGAACCTGGAAGCACAGATCGGTCATCAGCCGACGTTCTGTGTGGTAACCTTTGGGTGTCAGATGAATGCCAGAGATTCAGAAAAACTGGTAGGTATCCTTCGTAAGATCGGATATGCGGAAGAGGAAAAAGAAGAGAATGCGGATTTTGTAATCTACAATACCTGTACTGTCCGCGAAAATGCAAATATGAGAGTCTATGGGCGTCTGGGACAGTTAAACCGTGTCAAGAAAAAACGTCCACATATGATGATCGGTCTCTGCGGCTGTATGATGCAGGAACCGGAAGTTGTAGAGAAGTTAAAAAAGAGTTATCGGTTTGTGGATCTGATTTTTGGAACTCATAATATCTATAAATTTGCAGAGTTAATTACCACTCGTTTCGAGTCAGACCGTATGGTCATTGATATCTGGAAAGATACCGATAAGATTGTAGAAGATCTGCCAAGTGAACGAAAGTTCCATTTCAAATCCGGTGTTAATATTATGTTTGGCTGCAATAATTTCTGTAGCTACTGTATTGTGCCGTACGTAAGAGGGCGAGAGCGGAGCCGTGATCCGAAAGCAATTGTGCGTGAGATCGAACGTCTTGTGGCAGATGGTGTAGTGGAAATCATGCTGCTTGGTCAGAATGTCAATTCCTATGGCAAGAATCTGGACGAGCCAATGTCATTTGCCGAACTTCTGCAGGAAATTGAAAAAATTGAAGGACTGGAGCGCATTCGTTTCATGACTTCTCATCCTAAGGATCTATCTGATGAACTGATCGAAGTTATGAAGAATTCCAAGAAGATCTGTAAGCATCTTCATTTACCGGTGCAGTCCGGAAGCACAGAGATTCTGAAGAAAATGAACCGTCGTTATACAAAGGAGCAGTATCTTGACCTGGTAGAACGGATTAAAACTGCGATTCCGGATATCTCCCTTACTACGGACATTATTGTAGGATTCCCGGGAGAGACAGAAGAAGATTTTGAGGATACCATGGATATTGTGAAAAAGGTACGATACGACAGTGCATTTACGTTCATTTATTCCAAACGTACCGGAACACCGGCTGCTGTTATGGAGAATCAGGTTCCGGATGATGTGGTTCACGAACGTTTTGATCGACTCCTTGCGGAAGTACAGAAGATCTCAGCAGAAGTATGCTCCGTACACGAAGGTAAGACGGTATCTGTTCTGGTAGAATCTGTGAATGATCACGACGACACACTGGTTACCGGAAGAATGAGTAATAATCTGCTGGTTCATTTCCCAGGAGAAGCTGATTTGATCGGTAAGATTGTAGAAGTGCATCTGGATGAATGTAAGGGATTCTATTACCTTGGTACACAAGCTTAAATTAAATTTATACTATTTAAAGCAGCTTGTAGATGCTGCAAATGGTGGAATCTGCCACCTGTAATTATAAATATTTTGAACTTAAAACGCTCACACTATGTGGTAAGAAACATAGTGAGGGCGTTTTTATGATGCGGAAAATCAGTAAATATTTATTTTTCTGGGCACTTGGCGGTGCTCTGTATTATACATTTGAAATACTGTTCCGTGGATTCTCCCACTGGTCTATGTATGTGCTTGGTGGTATCTGTTTTGTGTTTTTTTATATTCAGGGAGAGAGCATGGGATGGCAGGAACCTGTCTGGAAACAGACGCTTCGCTGTACCGTATTTGTAACGGCAGGGGAATTCATTACAGGAATCATCGTAAATAAGTGGCTGCATTACAGTGTCTGGGATTACAGCCAGATGCCGTTACAGGTATTTGGACAGATCTGTGTACCTTTTATGATTATTTTTTCAGGCCTAAGTGTACTTGGAATTTTTCTCAGTGGCTATCTTGCATTTTATCTTTACAAAGAAGTTAAACCGTCGTATCATATTCTATAATTTAATGAACACAAATTGAATTTTTGTATACAATTATACAAAAATGTATTGACTTGCAAAAATCCAACTGCTAATATATAGAAAACGAACGATAGCTGGAGGTATACAAAATGTTAAAAGGATTTAAGAATGCTGCAGAGCTTGATTTTACTATTGATGAGAACAAAGTAAAAATGGAAGAAGCTTTTCAGCTTGTTGAAAAGGAAAAAGGATCTGTATTTCCACTGATTATTAACGGAGAGAGAATCGAGACAGAGAAAAAGATTACCTCTCTTTCACCTGCTACAAAGGAAGTGCTCGGATATGCATGTTCTTGCAGCCAGGAGCTTGCTGAAAAGGCTATTCAGGGAGCGAATGAAGCATTTAAGAAATGGAGTGTTACTCCGTTAGAAGAGCGTGCACGTGCACTTAGAAAGCTTGCCAGATTAGTAGAAGAGAATCGTTATTATATCGATGCATGGAATGTAGAAGAAAGTGGAAAGAACTGGGGCGAAGCAGATGGAGAGCTGTGTGAGCTTCTGGATTTCATCAATTCATACGTGATGCATATGAACAATCTGGAAAAAGGACTGGAGCTTGTGCCTACAGATGAATATACCAAATGTATCTATATTCCAATCGGTGTAGGCGTGGCTGTTCCACCGTGGAACTTCCCGTTATCACTGATCGGTGGTATGGTTGCAGCGGCAGTCGTAACGGGTAACAGCATTGTATGTAAGCCATCATCAGATTCACCGATCGTTGCCTACAAATTCGTGGAGCTGTGCGAGAAAGCAGGAATCCCGGCAGGTGTTGTAAACTATATTCCAGGATCAGGATCAGATATCGGAGATTTCATTGTGGAGCATCCACTTACAAGATTCATTAACTTCACAGGATCTAAAGAGATCGGATGCCGTATTAATGAGCATGCCGCTAAGATTTCTAAGGGTCAGAAATGGATCAAACGTGTCGTTGCAGAGATGGGTGGAAAGAATGCAATTATCGTAGATTCCAGTGCTAACATTAAGAAAGCAGCTCAGGGAATTGCAAGTTCTGCATTTACATTCCAGGGACAGAAATGCTCTGCATGCTCAAGAGCTATCGTTATGAGCGACGTATATGATGAACTGGTAGACGCAGTTGTAGAAGAAGCTAAGAAGTTAAAAGCTGATCAGGGTGCAGGACGTGATAATGCAGCCATCGGACCGGTTATCAACCAGAATGCATACAACAACATTACTTCTTACATCGAAGTGGGACGTAAAGAAGGAACTATCGTATATGGTGGTACATACAGTGATGAGAAGGGTTACTTTGTGGATCCGACAGTCATCCGAGATATCAAGAGAGATGCAAGAATTGCAAATGAAGAAATCTTTGGACCTGTACTTGCAGTGATCAAAGTAGATTCTTTTGATGAGGCACTTGATATTGCTAATCAGACAGAATATGGTCTGACAGGTTCTGTATACAGTGAGACAAGAGAGAATATCATGAAAGCTAAAGTTCAGTTTAACGTTGGTAATCTGTACTTTAACCGTAAATCTACTGCAGCAGTTGTACTTCAGCATCCATTTGGCGGATTCAATATGTCCGGTACAGATGCCAAGACAGGAACAAGTGATTACCTTACAAACTTCTTGAATCTGAAGTCTATTACAGAAGATCTGACAGATTAATAGTGAGAATTATCGCGAAAGAGGCTATTGAAAAATAGTCTCTTTTTTCTTTTATGAATCTACAAAAGATGCTATACTAGACTATGTATGTCAAAAGATAAGTGAAAGAGGAGAATAGATGTGGCACAATTAACACCAATGATGCAGAAATATATGGAGACCAAAAAGGAGTATCCGGATTGTATTTTGTTTTACCGTCTGGGTGATTTCTATGAGATGTTTTTTGATGATGCGATTACCGCATCAAAGGAACTGGAGATCACATTAACCGGTAAAAGCTGTGGTCTGGAAGAACGTGCACCGATGTGCGGTGTCCCATACCATGCAGTAGATGGATATCTGAACCGGCTGGTTTCCAGAGGCCATAAAGTGGCAATCTGTGAGCAGGTAGAAGATCCTGCCACAGCCAAGGGACTGGTAAAGCGAGAGGTTGTCCGGGTGGTGACACCGGGAACTATTTTGAGCACCCAGAATCTGGATGAGAGTAAGAATAATTATATCATGTGCATCGTATATATCGAGGATCGATATGGGCTTTCTGTAGCAGATGTGACAACCGGAGAATATCTGGTATCGGAAGTGGAGAACAGTGAAAAGCTTTTTGATGAGATCTACAAGTTCTCTCCGGCAGAGATCATCTGTAATGAAGCATTCTATATGAGCGGTGCAAGCCTGAATGATCTGAAAGATCGTCTTGGAATTGCTATTTCAGCATTGGATGCAGCATATTTTGACGATGCACTGTGTGCACGCACGTTGAAGGAACATTTTCACGTAAGCTCTCTGGAAGCGATTGGTCTGGACGATTATAATTGCGGAATGATCGGCGCAGGTGCACTTCTGGAATATCTTTATGAGACGCAGAAGACATCCCTGAACCATATCAGCAGACTGACACGCTACGCCGTAGGCAAATATATGATCCTGGATAATTCGACCAGAAGAAATCTGGAACTCTGTGAAACATTGCGCGAAAAACAGAAGCGCGGTTCATTGCTGTGGGTGTTGGATAAGACCAAGACGGCTATGGGTGCCAGACTTCTGCGCAAATATATCGAACAGCCGTTAATCGACCGTACCATGATCGAGGAGCGGTTAGAAGCAGTGAAAGAACTGAAGAATAATGCAATATCCAGAGAGGAATTGCGGGAATACCTTTCTCCAATCTATGACCTGGAGCGTCTGGTCGGACGAATCTCGTATCAGTCGGCCAATCCAAGAGATCTGACGGCATTGAAGAATTCCATGGATATGCTTCCACCGATCAAATATCTGTTAGAAGATATGAAGAGTCCGCTGCTTGCCAGACTCTGTGAAGAACTGGATACACTGGAAGAACTCTGTAAACTGGTTGGAGATGCAATCTGTGATGAACCGCCTCTCGCTATGAAAGAAGGAGGCATTATCCGAGAAGGATTTAATTCGGACGTTGATACTCTGCGCAATGCCAAAACAGAAGGTAAGGACTGGCTGGCACAGCTTGAGGCAGATGAACGTGAAAAGACAGGAATTAAGAATCTCCGTGTTCGATACAACAAAGTATTTGGATACTATCTGGAAGTGACTAATTCCTACAAGGAGCTGGTACCGGATTACTATACACGTAAACAGACACTTGCCAATGCAGAACGTTATATTACACCGGAATTAAAAGAACTGGAAGACACGATCCTGGGAGCGGAAGACAAACTCTATGCGCTTGAATATGAATTATATTGTCAGGTACGTGACAGCATTGCAAAAGAGATTGTAAGGATCCAGAAGACGGCTGCTGTCGTTGCACAGATTGATGTTCTCACATCTCTGGCTCTTGTGGCAGAGCGTAATAACTATGTGTGTCCGAAGATCAATGAACGTGGTACGATTGATATTAAGGACGGCAGACATCCTGTAGTGGAGAAAATGATTCCGAATGACATGTTCATATGCAATGATACGTGTCTGGATGACCGAAAGAATCGTGTATCGATCATCACGGGTCCGAATATGGCAGGTAAATCGACCTATATGCGGCAGACAGCGCTAATTGTGTTGATGGCGCAGATCGGTTCATTTGTACCGGCTTCCAGTGCGAATATTTCTATTGTAGACCGTATCTTTACCAGAGTCGGAGCGTCCGATGACCTGGCGAGCGGTCAGAGCACCTTCATGGTGGAAATGACAGAAGTTGCCAATATTCTAAGAAATGCAACACGCAAGAGTCTGCTGATCCTGGACGAGATTGGCCGCGGTACCAGTACATTTGACGGACTATCTATTGCATGGGCTGTGGTAGAACATGTAAGCAACACCAAATTACTTGGCGCAAAGACGCTGTTTGCAACCCATTACCATGAACTGACTGAGCTGGAAGGCAAGATTGATAATGTAAATAATTACTGCATTGCCGTAAAAGAGAAAGGAGACGATATCGTATTCCTTCGCAAAATCGTAAAAGGTGGTGCAGATAAGAGTTATGGTATTCAGGTGGCCAAGCTTGCAGGAGTGCCGGAATCCGTAACAAACCGGGCAAAGGAGATTGTAGAAGAGTTGTCCCACGCAGATATTACTTCCAGAATCAAAGATATTGCAGTGGCTGGTCAGGAGACGAAACAGAAGACAAAGCGTCTGGATGAAGTGGATCTGGCGCAGATGTCATTATTTGACACTGTAAAAGATGATGATGTGCTGAAAGAGCTGAAGGAACTGGATATCAGCAATCTGACACCGATTGATGCTATGAATACACTTTATCAGTTACAGAACAAACTCAAAAACAGGTGGTAAAGCATGAGTAAAATACAGGTATTAGACCAGATTACAATTGATAAGATCGCGGCCGGCGAAGTCATTGAACGACCAGCCTCTATTGTAAAAGAGCTGGCAGAAAATGCTATCGATGCCGGTGCCGGTGCAATCGTAATAGAAATAAAAGAGGGTGGAATCTCATTTATACGCATTACAGATAATGGATGTGGTATTGCAAAAGAAGATGTATCGAATGCATTCTTGCGTCATTCTACCAGCAAAATCCGTTCCGTAGACGATCTGATGGATATTCACACATTAGGATTCCGTGGCGAAGCACTGTCAAGTATCGCTGCTGTGTCCAGAGTAGAACTGATCACCAAAACCAGAGAGAATGACTTTGGAATTACTTACCGAATTGAGGGTGGAAAAGAAATATCTATAGAAGAAACGGGTGCACCTGATGGCACTACATTTCTAGTCCGCCAACTCTTTTATAATACTCCGGCACGACGTAAATTCTTAAAAACGCCGATGACAGAAGCAAGTCATGTTGCTGATCTGGTAACCAGACTTGCCCTTTCGCATCCAGAGATATCTTTTCAGTTTATTAATAACGGACAGTCAAAGATTCATACTTCCGGAAATGGTAATCTTAAAGATGTAATCTACCATATCTATGGAAGAGATATTGCATCTCATCTTCTGGAAGTGAAAGCTGAAAATGAACATCTGAAACTGACCGGCTATATCGGAGAGCCAATTGTATCCAGAGGTAATCGTAACTTTGAAAATTATTATATTAATGGCAGGTATGTAAAAAGCCAGATGATCTCAAAAGCAATCGAAGATGCCTATAAGGATTTTACGATGCAGCATAAGTATCCATTTACTGTTCTGCATCTAGAAGTCAAAGGAGATCTGTTGGATGTGAATGTACATCCAACTAAAATGGAAGTACGCTTTGGCAATCAGCAGGAAGTTTATAATTTTCTCTGTGAAGCAATCGGCAGAAGTCTGCACCACGAAGAGTTGATACCTCATGTGGAAGTGCCTGAACCGCCACAATCGGCAGAGATCAGCTTCTCAAGCACAGCATCAAAGGAAAAGAATAAAAAAACAGAAGAAAAACAGAGTCCACTCTGTAATATTGATAACGTAAAAACAAAAAAACAGAGCACACTCCAAGAAAAACAGAGCGCGGTCGGTATTTTTGAAAATAAAAGTCAAACAAAACAGAGTGCACTCTGTAATGATACAGACAAAACAGGTAAAAGAGACTTGGATTATTTCATGAAACAGATGCGCGAACGGGTAATGTCCCGCCATCAGGAGGAAGAAGCTAAAAAAATTGTTCCTGTACATGAAATCACAAAGTCGAATGTTATAAAAGAAGAAACTGTGCCTTATCGCAGTACGCCAGCGCAGGATACCGTGCCTGAAAAGCCAAAACAGTTAAACCTGTTTGAAGAGAAACTTTTGGATAAGCAATCTGTAAAAGAACATCGGATTATAGGTCAGCTTTTTGAAACATACTGGCTGATTGAATTCCAAAACAGTCTGTATATCATTGATCAACATGCAGCGCATGAGCGTGTATTATATGAAAAGACACTTCAAGGAATGAAAAGCCGTGATTATACTTCCCAGAATATCAGTCCGCCAATTGTGTTAAATCTGTCTATGAGTGAAGCACAGCTTTTGGAAAAATATATGGACCAGTTCACTCGAATTGGGTTTGAATTTGAAAACTTTGGTCCGGATTCCTATGCAGTGTGCGCAGTGCCGGACAATCTTTTCAGCATAGCTAAGAAGGATCTTCTGATGGAAATGATTGACAGTCTGTCAGATGAGATTTATACTGGTCTGACGCCGGATGTTATAGATGAAAAGATAGCATCCATGTCATGTAAGGCTGCCGTTAAAGGGAATATGAAGCTTTCTTACGCAGAAGCTGACGCATTGATCGGCGAGTTGCTTGCATTAGATAATCCGTATCATTGTCCTCATGGGCGCCCGACCATTATCTCCATGTCAAAGCGGGAGATTGAAAAGAAATTTAAGCGTATTGTATAACAATAAAGGAGCATTCCTATGAAAAGACCACTTATTATATTGACCGGACCTACGGCCGTAGGGAAAACGGCTTTGTCTATCCAGCTTGCGAAAGCAATTGGCGGAGAGATCATTTCTGCCGACTCAATGCAGGTATATCAATATATGGACATCGGATCTGCCAAGATCCGGAGAGACGAAATGGATGGCGTGCCTCATTATCTGGTAGATGTATTGATGCCCGAAGAAGAATTTCATGTTGTCCGGTTTCAGGAAATGGCAAAAGAAGCCATGGAAAAGATCTATGCAAACAATCATATTCCAATCGTCGTAGGCGGCACCGGATTCTACATTCAGGCACTTTTGTATGATATTGATTTTACGGAAAGCGACAGCGATGCTTCCTATCGCAGCGAATTGGAATGCTATGCTAACGAACACGGTGTCAACGCATTGCACGAAAAACTGCGTGCCATTGATCCGGAATCTGCGGACAGTATTCATGCGAATAATGTTAAGAGAGTGATTCGCGCACTGGAATATTACCATTTGACAGGTGAAAAGATATCCGTACACAATGCCAGAGAACGGGAAAAAGAATCCCCATATGATTATCGATATTTCGTTTTGAATGACAAACGGGATCATCTGTACCGGAGAATAGATCTGCGCGTAGACCAGATGATGGAAGAAGGGCTGCTTCAGGAGGTTAAGCGTTTAAAAGAAATGGGATATCATCGGGGAATGGTGTCTATGCAGGGATTGGGATATAAAGAAATCCTGAGTTATCTGGATGGTGAAATATCATTGGATGAAGCAGTTTATGAGATCAAACGTGACACCAGACATTTTGCCAAAAGACAGATCACATGGTTCAAACGAGAGCGGAATGTGATCTGGGTAAATAAGGATGAATATGGTTATGATGAAAAAAAGATTCTGAATTCTATGATGGCAGAATTGGCTGATGATCCGGCATTTGGAAAAATACGCGGATAAATTATGATGTTGGGGTCAAAAGCCCCCAACTATGATGCCTGCGGATTGTTCCGTGCTATGCACTCCCACAATCCTCCCAATTATTCGCATATCGTGGGATTAACATCCCACTTTTAGGCTCATATTGGGGCGGGTCCCAAGGTCTTTCATCCACTTATGAGCGAGCTCATGTGGATTTAGACCTTTTGACCCTGGCATCATAAATTATAGAAGATATAACGAAGGAGAAGATATATATGTCAGTTATTACGGAAATGTACCGGGAAATGGGAATTCGAAACTCTGTTGTCAATCTCGGTAAAGAAATAGAAGCAACATTAAAAGAAAGATTTGATACAATTGATGAGATTGCAGAATACAACCAGTTAAAAGTCGTTCACGCTATGCAGAAAAATCATGTCAGCGCAGCCTGCTTTGAATATGCAAGCGGTTATGGATATGATGATCTGGGACGTGATAAACTGGAAAAAGTTTATGCCGATGTTTTCCATACGGAAAGTGCGCTGGTTCGTCCACAGATCACCTGCGGAACGCATGCACTGGCGTTGGCTCTGTCAGCCAATCTCCGTCCGGGGGATGAATTGGTATCCGTGGCCGGCAAGCCATACGATACACTGGAAGAAGTAATCGGTATCCGACCATCAAAAGGTTCTCTTGCAGAGTACGGTGTCAGCTATTCTCAGGTTGATCTTTTGGAAGACGGAAGTTTTGATTTTGAAAATATCCCAAAAGCAATCCATGATAATACAAAGATTGTTACCATTCAGCGTTCAAAAGGTTATCAGACCAGACCAAGTTTTTCAGTTGAACAGATTGGTGAAGTGATCGCATTTGTGAAAAAGATTAAACCGGATGTGATCTGTATGGTAGATAACTGTTATGGAGAGTTCGTAGAAACGATTGAACCAAGTGATGTAGGAGCAGATATGGTAGTTGGCTCTCTGATCAAGAATCCGGGAGGCGGTCTGGCTCCGATCGGCGGATATATTGCCGGTCGTGAAGATCTGATCGAGAACTGCGGTTATCGCCTGACTTCTCCGGGACTCGGACGTGAAGTTGGTGCCTCTCTTGGCGTCATGAAAGACTTTTATCAGGGCTTCTTCCTGGCACCGACCGTCACTGCAAGTGCATTAAAAGGAGCCATTTTCGCTGCCAATATTTACGAGAAGCTTGGATACCATGTAATTCCGAACGGTTCTGAGAGCAGACATGATATTATTCAGGCAGTAGAATTTGGCAAACCGGAAGGTGTCGTTGCATTTTGCAAAGGTATTCAGGCAGCTGCACCGGTTGATTCACATGTAACACCGGAACCTTGGGCGATGCCCGGATATGACAGTGATGTAATTATGGCGGCAGGCGCATTTGTACAGGGATCATCCATTGAACTCTCAGCAGATGGTCCGATCAAACCGCCATATGCCGTATATTTTCAGGGAGGACTTACCTGGCCACACGCTAAGCTTGGTATCCTCATGTCGCTGGAATATCTGGTAAGAGATGGCATTGTATCTTTGTAATATTGGTACTGCAAAGGGAGGAACGGTTCTATGCAGAGAATTATTGTAATCGGCGGTGGTGCATCGGGTATGACTGCCGCGATCACTGCTGCGAGAAATGGGGCTGAAGTTACTGTATTAGAACAGAATGACCGTCCCGGCAAAAAAATACTGTCTACCGGAAACGGAAGATGCAATCTGACTAATCTTCAAATTACAGAAAAATGTTACCGAGGGGATGATCAGACTTTTATCAGACCTGTACTGTCCAGGTTTCAGATCGACGATGCACTCGCCTTGTTTAAAAGTCTTGGAATAATTACAAAATGCCGCGGTGACTATGTGTATCCACTTAATGATCAGGCATCTGCCGTACGGGACGCACTGGAACTGGAAGCGAAACAGGCAGGCGTAAAAATAATTAATAGCGTGTCAGTAGATCAGATAAAGAAAAAGCAGCATTTTCAGATACACTGCAAAGAAAATAAAAAAATATATACTGCGGATCGTGTAATCCTTGCCTGCGGCAGCAAAGCGTCTCAGATATCCGGAAGCGACGGAAGTGGATATACACTTGCAAAAATGTTGGGACACAATATTTCTTCAGTGGTACCCGCACTCATGGCGCTTCGTTCCGATGAAAAATATTTTAAGAAACTGGCCGGAATCCGAACTGGAGCCACCGTGCAATTATATATTGATGGAAGGTTAATTGATCAGGATACAGGTGAATTACAATTTACAGACTATGGCATTTCAGGCATTCCGGTATTTCAGGTCAGTCGTTATGCATCCAAAGCATTGTTACAAAAAAAGAAAGTCGCAGTTCTGTTGGATCTGGTGCCTTCTATGAGTAATGACGATTTTGCGGCAGAAATGACCAGACGGAAAGAACATTACGCCTACCGTACGGCTGAAGAATGCTTTAATTCCATATTACCGGCGAAACTGATTCCTGTTTTGCTTAATCTCTGTGGCATTGATAAAAAGCTATGGGCGGTAAAGGTTCCAGAAGATAAATGGAATCAGATGATTAAAATTTGCAAAGGATTCCGTGTAAATGTAACGGAAACAAACGGATTTGAAAAGGCGCAGATCTGTGCCGGTGGGGTAAGGACTACAGAAGTTGATTCGCACACTATGGAATCGAAACTTGTAAAAGGTCTTTATCTGACAGGTGAATTATTAGATATTGATGGAATCTGTGGTGGTTATAATCTGCATTTTGCATGGGCCACCGGTACGCTTGCAGGAACCTCTGCAGCAGAAGAGGAGTAATTATGATTCGAATCAGACAATTAAAATTGAAGATTGACCATACAGAAGAAGATCTGAAGAAGAAAATTCAGCACACACTGCACCTGAAACCCGGGCAGTGTGTTTCCTATATTATCCGCAAACAATCACTGGATGCCAGGAAAAAACCAGATCTCTTCTATACTTATACGGTAGATGTTGAAGTCTCCGGAGAGGCTTCCATCCTTCAAAAAAACAAGAATAAAGATATTTGCAAGGCTGAATGGAAAGAATACAGCTATCCGCAGGAAGGTACAGAACCACTGATCCATCGTCCGGTCGTGATCGGGTGTGGTCCTGCGGGCATGTTTTGTACATATATGCTTGCAGAACTAGGTTACCGGCCGATACTTCTGGAGCGAGGTGCTGATGTAGATACCAGGTGTCAGGATGTTGAACACTTCTGGGAAACAGGTGAACTGGATACCAGATCCAACGTACAGTTTGGAGAAGGCGGTGCAGGTACATTTTCGGATGGAAAATTAAATACGCTGGTCAAAGATCCGATGGGACGCAACCACAAAGTACTGGAAATCTTTGTGGCAAATGGTGCATCGAAAGAAATCTTGTATAGGAACAAACCACATATCGGTACCGATGTACTTGCGAAAGTGGTAAAAAACATGCGTAAAAAGATTCTGGCAAATGGAGGCAACGTACATTTTTACAGTCAGGTAACCGATTTTACATTTGAAAACGGAAAAATTACCGGACTGACGGTAACCGATACCCGTGACAGAAAAGAATACAGACTGGATGCAGAAACTATTGTACTCGCAATTGGTCACAGCGCCAGAGATACTTTTCAGGTACTGAATGACAAACAGGTTCCTATGGAAGCCAAGGCCTTTGCAGTCGGCATTCGTATGGAACATCCGCAGGAAATGATCGACCTGGCGCAGTACGGTCAGAAAAGGGGAAATCATCTGCCGGCAGCTGATTACAAACTTACCGCACAGTTAGAATCGGGAAGAAGTGGTTATACTTTCTGCATGTGTCCAGGTGGTTACGTAGTGAATGCATCTTCAGAAAAAGAGATGCTCGCAGTCAATGGCATGAGTTATCATGACCGTTCAGGTGAAAATGCCAACAGTGCTGTAATCATCACAGTGCGTCCGGAAGATTTTCCGGGAGAAGACGTGCTTGCCGGTGTGGAATTTCAGAGAAACCTGGAACACCGCGCCTACGAAGCAGCTGGCGGAAAGATTCCGGTACAGCAGTTTACAGATTTCTGTAAGAATGAAACATCGACTGCCTTTGGTGAAGTGAAACCGCAGATGCGTGGGCTGTATGAACTTGCAAATGTACGAAATATTTTCCCTGAATTTATCAGTCATGATCTGGAAGAGACTATTCACAAGTTTGATCGTAAGATTCCGGGATATGCGAGAAAGGATGCCATTGTATCGGGTGTAGAGAGTCGTACTTCATCACCGGTACGTATATTGAGAGACCAGTCTCTGCAAAGCGAGATCCGCGGACTTTATCCTTGCGGGGAGGGTGCAGGCTATGCAGGAGGCATTACTTCAGCTGCAATGGATGGCATTAAAGTTGCTGAAAAGATCGTTCAAAAATATCAGCCATTCGACAGACAGCAACATGATTAAGAAAATTTTTAGATGGATTAGTCTATACACTATTTTTGAAATGTGTTAAAATATATTGAGTTTTTTAGGAAAACGATACGAGGAGGAGTATATATGAGAGGAGCAGGAAGTAAGAATTCCTGGGCTTTGTTTTTGCTTATTCTGGCGGGACTTGTGCTTGGCGGCTTTATTGGTATGCTGGCAGAAGGCTCATCAGCTGTTGGCTGGCTTGCCTATGGACAGACCTTTGGAGTTGAAAAGCCGATCATACTTGATCTGGGTATTCTGATAATCACCTTTGGTCTTACGATAAAGATTACGATTTCGAGCATTATCGGTATTGTTCTTGCAATCATCATTTACCGTTTCATGTAAAGGGGGATGTCTTCCGGGGAGAGTCATTAGAGATCTACAAAAGAAATGAGTCTTACAAATACCATGAAATCACTATCAGAATCTGAACGTCCCTACGAGAAATGTGAACAGTTTGGAGCATCGCATCTGACTGACACAGAGCTTTTAGCTGTGCTTCTGCGTACCGGCAGTCACGGTGAAAATGCACTGGATCTGTCCAGGCGGATTCTGTATTATGCCGGAGAGGATGGTTTGCTTGGCATTCACCGGTTCAGCAAAGAACGTCTGAAAAAGATCCGTGGAATCGGCAGAGTCAAGTCCATACAGATTCTTTGTATCTCAGAACTTGCCAAACGCCTTGCTAAGGCAGAGGCATGTGAGATGCTGCAGTTTACGTGTCCATCTTCCATTGCCAGATATTATATGGAGGATATGAGACATGAAAAGCAGGAGATTATGAAACTCCTGATGTTAAATTCGAAATCCCGACTAATCGGCGAGACAGATATTTCCAAAGGTACAGTGAACGCTGCACTGATCACGCCGAGAGAGTTATTTATAGAAGCTTTACAAAAGAATGCAGTTTCCATTATATTACTGCATAATCATCCCAGTGGTGATCCGACACCTAGCAGAGAAGATATGCTGCTGACTGAGCGAATCCGTCAGGCAGGTGAACTGATCGGTATAGAATTACTGGATCACATTGTTATGGGAGATAACTGTTATATCAGTTTTTCAGAGCAGGAACTGCTTCGTGTGAAAGGACAGTGACAATGGCTAAAAATGTTTACGGTCTTGATCTCGGGTCTTATGAGATCAAAGTTTATGATAAAAAATCAGATACGATCTGGAAAGAGAAGAATGTAATTGCCATCAAAGAGGATCGAGAGATATTTGCTGTCGGTGATCAGGCATACGAGATGTATGAAAAAACACCGCCGGATATTCAGGTACAGTTTCCAATGGAGAATGGCGTTATATCCAGATTCAACGATATGCAGTATCTTCTTCAGAATCTTTTGAAAAAAGAACGGCATTTTGCCAGAGGTTCTGCATATGTTATTGCGGTTCCAACGGATGTAACAGAAGTAGAAAAAAAAGCATTCTTTGATCTTGTGGTTCATTCGACAGCCCGGGCAAGAGAAGTTAATATAGTAGAAAGAGGTATTGCGGATGCAATCGGACTGAATCTTGATGTAGAGAATACAAAAGGTCTTTTTATTGTGAATTTTGGTGGTGCTACAACAGAACTTTCTATTATAGCAGGTGGAGGTCTCGTGCTGAATCAGCTGCTCAAGGTAGGCGGCAGTGATCTGGATCAGGCTGTTGCACAGCTAGTGCGATATAACCACGATTTTCTGATCGGTCATCAGACAGCGGAAACGCTTCGCCGAAATTTTGGTGTATTCAGCGATGATGATAATGCAGTTATGACTGCTGCTGGAAGAGATCTGATCACAGGTATTCCGCAGCGACGTGAGATTTCTATTAATCTGGTGCGCGCAGCAGTAAAAGAACCTTTGGAACAGTGTGTACAGGCAATCATGGCTTTGATGGACCGTACTCCTCCGGAGATTCGTAAATCTATTCGCAGAAATGGTATATTTCTGACAGGCGGCGTTGCTAATTTGCCGGGATTAGAATTATATCTGGAGGAAATGACCGGTATACGAACACATACAGCAATCGATCCTGATATCTGTGCTGTGACAGGACTTAAGAATATCATAGGTTCAAAGGATCTGAAAAAACTTGCTTATTCAATGATCGAAGATAATTATAGGTGGATGAGATAATATGAAGATTAAGAATCAAAACAGGATTCCAAGTAAATATATACTGCTGATTCTGATCGTAGTCTGTGGGATATTGATGGGTGCAGAGCAGCTCACAGGTGGTAAAGGTCCTCTTAGTTTTGTGGCCAATTATACCATCATTCCTATGCAGAAAGGAATCGGATATATCGGACGCTGGACAGGCGACATGAAAGATAACTTTAAAACTCTTGATGATCTGAAAAAGGAGAATGAAGAACTTCAGTCCAAGCTTGATGATATGACCATTGACAATACCAGACTTCGTCAGGAACAGTACGAGCTGGAACGTCTGCAGGAACTGTATAAACTGGATCAGAATTATGCGGATTACAAAAAAGTAGGTGCTCATGTGATTGCAAGCAGCGGTTCCAACTGGTTTAGTACATTTACCATTGATAAAGGAAGTAATGATGGTATCAAAGTTGATATGAATGTACTTGCCGGAAGTGGTCTTGCCGGTATCGTTACAGAAGTTGGACCTGACTATGCGCAGGTTCGTTCCATCATCGATGATGAAAGTAATGTCAGCGGTATGACACTTTCTACCTCGGATCTGTGTATGGTACGCGGTGATCTGAAGCTTATGAGTGATGGTCGCATCCGATTTGAAAAGCTGCCAAACAACGATCATAAGATAGAAGTGGGCGAACAGGTAGTTACTTCACATATAAGTTCCAAGTACCTGCAGGGACTTTTTATAGGATATATCAGTGAGATTGAGGTGGATTCCAATAACCTGACCAGATCCGGATATATTACTCCTGCAGTGGATTTTTCTAATATTCAGGAAGTTCTGGTTATCACTTCTACAAAAGAGGATCTGACACAGAACTCATCTGATTCCAAAGGGGAATAATACTATGAAGAGAAAGATCATTACATGTATTTTCATAATAGCAGCTTTCCTTCTGCAGTCTACAATTTTTGGCAGGCTTACCTTTTCTGGAATACGCCCGAACCTGTTGATTGCTATTACGGCATCTATAGGATTTATGCGGGGACGTAAAGAAGGAATGGGCGTAGGATTCATCTGTGGGTTGCTGGTAGACATTTTCTGGGGAGGTCTGATAGGTTTTTATGCACTGATCTACACCGTGATCGGATATATGAATGGTTCTTTTCAGAGAATGTTTTATGAGGATGACATCAAACTTCCGCTTGCCATGATCGGCATCAGTGACCTGATTTATTCCATGGTCGTATATGTATGTCTGTTCATGCTGAAGGGAGAATTTGAATTCATTTGGTTTCTCGAACATGTCATGCTTCCTGAGCTTGTATACACAATTCTGGTAACACTCGTACTGTATCAGATTATTCTTCACATTAATCGCAAGCTCGAAAAGGAAGAACAAAGGAGTGCAAGCAGATTTGTATAGTATTTGGGAACGGCTGAAAGCCGGCATAGAAGAAATTTTAAGAACACGTGTATTTGTGCTTATCATTGTATTCTGTATCATGTCGTCAATTCTTGTGGGGCGTTTGTTTAATCTGCAGATTGTTAATGGGCAGCAATATCTGGATGATTATAAACTGCAGATACAAAAAACGAGAGTAACGCAGGGAACACGCGGTAATATCTACGATAAGAATGGCAAGCTTCTTGCTTATAATGAACTTGCTTATTCTGTAACCATTGAAGATAATTACAGTGACAGCACAGACAAGAACAAAGAACTTAATAAAGAAATCACGAAGATCATCAAAATCGTAGAAAGTAACGGTGACTCGGTAATTCACGACTTCAGTATCATGCTCGATAATGATGAGTATGCATTTACCATGGATAATGAGACGCTGAAGCTTCGTTTTATTGCTGATGTCTATGGACTTGATACGATTGATAAGTTATCGGATGAACAGCGTAATCAATCAGCAGCAGATATTATTGATTATCTCTGTACAGACAAGACCTATGGATACGGAATCAACCAGAAAAAACTGGATAAAGAACAGGTATTAAAATTGGTAACGATCCGTTATGCGATCGGATTGAACCGCTACCAGAAATATATCCCTGTTACTGTAGCAGAGGATGTCAGTGACGAGACAGTTGCAGCTATCATGGAGTCGATTGATGATCTTCCGGGTGTTGATATTGCAGAAGATTCTTTAAGACGATATACTGACAGCAAATATTTTGCTAATATCATCGGTTATACCGGACAGATTTCTCAGGAGGAATATGACGCTCTCAGTGAGAAGGAGCAGAAGAAATATTCTCTAACGGATACTGTAGGTAAAGCTGGCCTGGAACAGATCATGGATCAGTATCTGCAGGGTGAAAAAGGAGAAAAGAAACTATACGTTAACAGTGTTGGTAAGGTGATCGAGTCAACCTCTGTAAAGGAATCCAGTGCAGGAAATGACCTGTATCTTACCATTGATGCGGATTTGCAGAAAGCGGCTTACGATATGCTGGAGCAGGAGCTTGCCGGTATCCTGCTTGCCAAAATGTCGGATGTTCTGGATTATGACCGTTCCCAGTGTACCGATGCTGCAGATGTAATTGTTGCCAGTGGTGACATATATTATCAATTTATTGCTAACGATATTATTGATATGGATCATTTCACAGATAAAAATGCCGGAAAAGCAGAACAAAGCGTGGCATCAGCATTTAGTGATTATAAGCAGCAGGTATTAGATCAGCTTAAAAGTACTATGGAAGATGCTAATGCAGCTTTCTATACAGATCTTCCACGAGAACAGCAGGCTTATCTGTCTTATATTGTCAATGACATTCTTACTCAGAATGGTGTACTGGATCAGAATGCAATCGATACAAGTGATGCTACTTATAAGAACTGGAAAGAAGATGAGCAGATCAATGTCTATACGTATCTGAACTATGCAATTTCCCAGAATTGGATCGATACTTCCGGATTACAGAAGTATGTAGATAATGCTGCTGCTTATTCGGATGCATCAGAAATCTACAAGGCAATCATTAATTATGTTCAGGACAGGCTTGCCAGTGATAAGACTTTTGATAAGCTTATTTATCGCTACATGATCAAAGCCGGAACTGTTTCCGGTCAGGAAATTGCCATGATCCTGTATGAACAGGGTGTACTGGAATATGACAGCAGTCAGTATGAAGCACTGGCATCAGGTTCTGTAAGTGCTTATGATTTTATCCGTGGCAAGCTTCAGACTCTGGATATTACTCCCGGGCAACTCGGTCTGGAACCATGTACCGGATCTATGGTTGTAACCGACCCGGATAACGGTAAGGTACTGGCCTGTGTATCTTATCCGGGATATGATAATAACAGACTGGCCAATTCTATGGACAGCGAATACTATAACCAGTTGATTAATGATTCGTCACGTCCATTTTATAATAATGCTACACAGGAGAAGACCGCACCAGGTTCCACCTACAAACCGCTTGCAGCTATTACAGGGCTCACAGAGGGGGCTATTTCTGCCGACACCTATGTGACATGTGATGGTATCTATGATAATGTAGAACCTAACGTTAAATGCTGGGTATATCCAAATGCACATGGAACGCTGGATGTAGTTGGTGCACTTACTAATTCATGTAACGTATTCTTCTGTAATCTGGGTTATAATCTGGGATTAGCCAATCCAAATGCTGAACCGCAGTATGATGAGGATGGCAAAGTGATCAAACAGACCTATTCCAGTGAGCAGGGATTAGAAAAACTGAAGAAATATGCAACTATGTTTGGTCTGGACAGCACATCAGGTCTGGAGATTCCAGAGACTGATCCACAGATTTCAGATGAAGACTCTGTACGTTCTGCAATGGGACAGGGTACAAATAACTATACAACCAGCCAGCTTGCCCGTTATATCACGGCAGTTGCCAACGAAGGAACGGTATACGATCTGAGTCTCATTGACCGGGTAGAAGATATTGACGGCGATGTGATTCTGCAGAATGAACCAAAGATAAAAAATACTGTTGAAGGAATCTCCAAGAATACATGGGATCTGGTACATGCCGGAATGCAGGGGGTTGTCACAAACAATCCTGGCGTTTTCGGTAAGATCATATCCAGTGATATTACTCTTTCCGGTAAAACCGGTACTGCACAGCAGAGTACCACACATCCGGACCATGGATTATTTGTGGGATTTACATCCGGCAATACTGGCGATAAAACGCCTGTGGCATTAGCAATCCGTATTGCAAACGGATACAGTTCGACCTTTGCAGCTGAAGTCGGCGATGGTGTTATGGAATACTATTATGGAATTACAGATCCGGATGAATTGATTACCGGAACTGCAAATGAAGTAACTGTGTCATCACACAGTGATTAATCAGATTCGCTAACAGAAAGCAGGAGGATTATTATGGGTGAAGTAATTGTTGTTACATCAGGAAAAGGCGGCGTAGGCAAGACTACTACCACGGCAAATATCGGTGCCGGACTATCTAGGTTAGATAAAAAAGTGGTTATTATCGATACAGATCTGGGGCTTCGTAATCTGGATGTGGTTATGGGGCTTGAGAATCTGATCGTATATAATCTTGTAGATGTAATAGAGGGCAAATGTCGAATGAAGCAGGCATTAATCCGTGACAGACGTTATGAGAATCTTTATCTGCTTCCTTCTGCCCAGACTAAAGATAAAAGTGCAGTGTCACCGGGGCAGATCCGTAAGCTTACAGATGAGTTAAAAGAAGAATTTGATTATATTTTAGTAGACTGCCCGGCTGGTATCGAACAGGGATTTCAGAATGCGATCGCAGGGGCAGAACGAGCTTTCATAGTGACTACACCGGAAGTCTCTGCTATCCGAGATGCGGATCGCATAATCGGACTTCTGGAAAAGAATGGTATTCGCAAGAATGAATTGATCATTAATCGTATCCGGATTGATATGGTAAAACGAGGTGATATGATGTCAGTTGATGATGTGACCGAAATCTTATCCATTCCACTTCTTGGGATAATTCCGGATGATGAGCAGGTTGTAATCGGAACCAATCAAGGAACCCCTGTGATCAGTATACATTCGACCGCTGGAACTGCTTACAGCAATATTTGCCGCAGGATACTGGGGGAAGAAGTAGAATTTCTGGATTTGAACCATGCCCAGAATTTCCTGAGCAGACTCGCCAACAGGTTCCGTAAGAATTAGGAGGTTCCTGATAATGAAAAAGACTTCCGTACCAATTGCGAAAGAACGTCTGGAGGCACTGGTCGTCTCAGACCGGATTCAATGTAAGCCAGAAGAGTATGAGATGATCTGCAAAGAACTCTACAAAACTCTTTCAAAATATATGGCTGTTGCGGAAGATGAAATGCGGATAAATATAACCCGTTCAGAAATACACATTCAATTAATGGGAGAACAACATTGAGACGAATTAAATTTAGGAAACCATACAAATTAAAGAATTATCGTTTCGGACTGGTCGCATTGGTTCTGGTACTTTCGATTATCGGCATACTGGTTGTAGGAAGTGCTAATGAATCATATCAGAATAAACAGATATTTGGTGTAGTGATCGGCCTGGTTGTTATGGCAATCGTATCTTTGATAGACTATGTATGGATTACGAACTTCTACTGGATCTTGTATGGAATGTCAGTATTTATGCTTGCAATTGTACTGATTCCGGGAATCGGAGTCTATGTAAACGGAGCAAGAAGATGGATCAATCTTGGTTTTACTAATTTTCAGCCATCAGAGCTTGCTAAGATCCTTCTGATCATATTTTTTGCTAAATTTATTATGAAACACGAAGAGGATCTGAGTGAAAAACAGACGATACTGAAAGCTGTGATTTTAATTGCAATCCCGCTTGCATTAATCTTTAAAGAGCCTAATCTTTCTACAACAATCTGTACAGCAACACTTTTCTGTTTTCTGATGTATGTAGGAGGATTAAGTTATCGGTTTATTGGAACGGTGCTTCTGATCACTATACCTGTAGCTGTCATTTTCTTAAGCATTGTTGTACAGCCAAATCAGAAATTACTGGATAATTATCAGCAGAAGCGTATTCTTGCTTGGTTGGAACCGGAAAAATACGCAAGTGACGAAGCTTATCAGCAAAACAATTCCGTTATGGCGATTGGTTCCGGACAGCTTACCGGAAAGGGCCTTAATAATAACACAACAACATCTGTAAAGAACGGAAATTTTATTCTGGAACCCCAAACAGACTTTATTTTTGCAATTGTTGGCGAAGAATTAGGATTTGTGGGTTGCTGTCTGATAATTGCTCTGTTATTATTAATAGTAATAGACTGCATTCTGATTGGAACACATGCACAGGATACCGCAGGTAAGGTCATATGTTGCGGTGTAGGTTCGCTTATAGGGATTCAGACCTTCATTAATGTTGCAGTAGCCACTCAGATATTTCCAAACACAGGTATTCCGCTTCCGTTTGTCAGTTATGGTCTGACATCACTGGTAAGTCTGTATCTTGGTATTGGTCTGGTACTCAATATTGGTTTGCAGCCTAAAAAATACAAATAGAGAGGTAGAATGTAATGAACATAGGTTTAATTGCGCATGATTCGAAAAAAACTCTGATGCAGAATTTTTGTATCGCATACCGCGGTATTTTAAGTAAACACAATTTATATGCAACAGGGACGACAGGGCGTCTGATCGAAGAGGTAACCAACCTGTCTGTTCATAAGTATCTTGCTGGTCCATTAGGGGGAAAGCAGCAGCTTGGCGCACAGATTGCTCAGAATGATATTGATGCGCTGATCTTTTTGAGAGATCCTACAAATGCTAAGCCTCATGAACCGGATGTAAATGACGTTATCAGGCTTTGTGATATGCATAATATTCCGATGGCCACCAACCTTGCTACGGCAGAGTTGATTGTATTAGCATTAGATAGAGGAGATTTAGACTGGCGTGAAATGTACAGGTAAAGGCATCTCCGTATTTTCCGTTCTGGTATTCAGCTGTGCACTTTTGACCGGCTGCCAGTCTGAGAATACAGTTGCCAAATATGAAGCTGAAAATTATAATAATAATCTTTATGAAGGGCATTTATATGCAGAAGACCTATGTGTCAGCAAAGACGATGTAGAGATAGAAGACTTCACCGGGGATTCATCTCTGCATGCAGCAGGACTTTTTAATATCGATGATAAAACTGTTGATTATGCATATAATATTCATGAGAAAATATATCCTGCCAGCACGACAAAGATTCTGACTGCTTTAACCGCTATGGAACTTTGTGATATGGACGAGACTGTTACAGTAAGTCAGGATGCCGCTGCATCAAGCTTTGACATAGAAGCGCAGGTATGCGGACTTCAGGAAGGTGATCAGATATCTATGGAAGCTCTTCTTAACGGCTTACTGCTTCATTCAGGCAATGACAATGCAGTAGCAATTGCAGAATATGCAGGTGATGGCAGTGTGGAAGATTTTGTAAATCTCATGAATAAGAAAGCAGAAGAACTTGGGGCAACGAATACGCATTTTGTCACCCCAAACGGTCTTCATGACGAGAATCACTACACAACGGCGTATGATATGTATCTGATTTTTAATGAATGCATCAAGCATCAGGAATTTATGGATATTATAAGTTCTGATTCCTATACAGCTGATATTACTGGTACAGATGGAACTGTCAGACAGGTAACCTGGTATCCAACAAGCTATTATGCCAAAGGAGAAGCTGCACTTCCGGATGGAGCAGAAGTAATCGGCGGTAAGACTGGATATACCGGAGAAGCCGGAAACTGTCTCATCCTTCTTGATCAGGATGAAAGTGGTAAACATTATATTTCTATCGTAATGGGTGCAGACAGCAAACCTCTTTTATATGAGGACATGACAGCAATTATCAATCAGATACCGAATCTTTCATAAATAGCATTTATAAAGGATAAAAATGAATGAAAGCATAAAGCAAAGAGGGGATTATCACATTGATACCCCTCCTTCTTATTGTATGACATAAGCATTTCTTTATGATTCCATGGACTGAATTCGTCCATACATGCTGATCAGGTACAATCCGCACAAACCGACTAACGCATAGATGATTCTTGATAACCAGGTGAGATTTCCAAACAGAAATGCTACAAGGTCAAATCGGAATATTCCTACCAGAAGCCAGTTGACTGCTCCAATGATAACAATTGTTAATGCGGTATTATCAAACCATTTCATGTAATGACCTCCTTTATGGTGAGGTTAAGCAGTAAGCAGATTACATACCTAACCGGATAATGGTAGTATGCACCTGAATGCAAATCTTCATACACTAATTTTAATATAAGACGTATTTAATTTTTAAATCCTGATATTGTACCGTCAGATTAAAGATGGTACAATAGCTTTGTTTAAAAAAGGGGATATAATGGGGAGGCGAATATTTTGGCAGATAAAAATCTGACGAATATACAGATCTATCAGAAGAAGACTAAATATAATATCGGCGTGATTCTTTTCGGAATCATTTTTATATATCTTGTAATAACAATTCTCGCATACGTTACCAATAAAAAGGTGTCCGTTTATGAAGTAAGAGAAGGTTCAATTTTAAAAGATAATGCCTACACGGGTCTTGTTCTCAGAGACGAACAGATTGTCAAGGCAGATTCTGATGGATATGTGAATTATTTTGTAACAGAAGGAAGCAAGGTCGGCAGCAAAACTAATGTATACAGTATTTCTCAGAACAAGCTGGGACTGGATGACCAGGATGCATCAACCAGTGCAGAAGATGATTCTGCGTCGTCGGATCTTACAGCAGAAGAGCAGGCATCCATCATACAAAAAGCACATTCTTTTACAGAAAGCTTTCGTTCCCAGCAATATAATGATGTCTACAATTTTAAGAATACAATCACTGACGTCGTGCAAACGAATACAGCACAGAGCAGACAGGCCAGATTACAGGCACTCGTTGATGCAGGAACTTCAGGACTTACCGTGCACACAGCTGACAGCGATGGAGTAGTGGTTTATACTATTGACGGTTATGAATCACTGACCAAAGACGACGTCACAACAGATATCCTTGAAAAAAAGAATTATGAGAGTACAACTCTTTCGAATGATACCCTGGTAAATTCCGGTGATCCGGTGTATAAGCTTATCATGAGTGACGACTGGACCGTAGTGATTGAACTCAGTGATACTATGGCTCAGCAGCTTGCTGAACAGTCCAGTGTAAAGGTTAAATTCTCCAAGGATAATGAGACTACCTGGGCCGCACTTCAGATTTACAATACCAAGGATTCTAACCTTGCCTATCTGACTTTTGACCATTCTATGATCCGTTATGCTACGGAACGTTATCTGGACATAGAACTCATTCTGGAGGATGAATCAGGTCTTAAAATCCCAAAGACTGCCGTTACTGAAAAAGAGTTTTATATTGTTCCGCAGGATTATATTACCAGCGGAGGGGGCAGCAATAATACCGGAGTACTGGTACAGGGCAAAAAGAATTCCGTTGAATTTCAGGAAGCTACTGTATATTATCGTGATATAGAGACAGATATGGCTTATCTTGATATGGATAGTTTTAAAGAAGGTACTGTATTACAAAAAACGGATTCCGGTGATGCATATACCCTGTCTAAAACAGCTAAGCTTTCAGGTGTATATAACATCAACAAAGGCTATGCAGTATTCCGCCAGATCAACATTCTATGTGAAGGTGAAGAATACTATATCATAGAAGACGGCAATGACTATGGACTGTCGAATTTCGACCACATTGCTTTAGACAGTAAGAATGTACATGAAAATGATATTGTATTTTAAGGAGAGATTAAGATGCTGAAAGATAATTTTGACAAAGTAAATGCAAATATTCAGGCAGCCTGTGACAGGGCCGGTCGCAACAGAGAGGATGTCACGCTGATTGCAGTCAGTAAGACGAAACCAATTCAAATGCTTCAGGAAGCTTATGATTTTGGTGTACGCGTTTTTGGCGAGAATAAAGTTCAGGAGATTGTAGATAAATACGAAGCACTTCCAAAGGACATTTCCTGGCATATGATCGGTCATTTACAGAGAAATAAAGTAAAATATATTATCGATAAAGTAGACATGATCCACTCGGTAGATTCTCTGCGTCTTGCTGAAACAATTGAAAAAGAAGCAGCAAAAAAAGATCTTATTATAAAGATTCTGATCGAAGTGAATGTTGCAAAAGAAGAATCTAAATTCGGTGTTATGCCGGAAAAAGTAGAAGAACTGGTATCACAGGTTTCGCAATTACCTCACATAAGAATCTGCGGATTAATGACAATTGCTCCATTTGTGGAAAATCCTGAAGAAAATCGTATTTATTTTAACCGTTTACGTAACATTGCTGTTGACATCGAGCGTAAAAAATCGGATAATGTAATCATGAGTATACTTTCTATGGGTATGACAAATGACTATGAGGTTGCGATTGAAGAGGGCTCAACTATGGTTCGGGTTGGTACCGGACTCTTTGGTGCGCGCAATTACAACCAGGTCTAAAAACACAGGATAGGAGAACATATAAAATGGGAGTATTAGATAAGTTCCTTGATATTATGAAACTGAGTGATGACGATGATTACGAAGATGATGATTTCTTCGATGATGATTATGACGATGACTACGAAGACGAGAAACCGAAGAAAGGTATCTTCAGCCGTTTAATGAAGAGCGATGACGACGATGATTATGACGATGACGATTATATTGAAGAACGTTCATCCTCTAAGCGTTCGAACTCTACCGCGGTAAGTAATAAAGTGACACCGATGCGTCCTTCTAACAGAAGAGCTAACAATGTAAGCATGGAAGTCTGTGTGATCAAACCGGCATCTGTAGATGATTCTCGTGAGATCTGTGAGACACTGCTTAGCGGAAGAACTGTAATTCTGAATCTGGAGGGACTGGATCTTGAGATTGCACAGCGTATCATAGACTTTATTTCAGGATCTGCATTTGCTATTAGCGGTAATCTGCAGAAGATTTCGAATTACATATTCCTTGTAACACCTACCAATGTAGATATTTCCGGTGATCTTCAGGATCTTTTGGGAACATCTTTTGATTCATCATCAATGGGTTCAAGATTTTAATGAACAAGGAAGAACAGATGTTGCAGAAACGCCTGTTGGAATTGTCATCTATTGCATACCAGCGTGATATTGTAACATTTTCAGATTTTCTTAATTTAAATGAACTTCATATTTTACAGTCTATACCAAAGAATGAGCTTTCAACCAGATATGAGCTCTTTGGTGGATATGAATATGCGGAGCGTCAGATGGTTGCATTTCTACCTGATGCTCTTTGTTATGAATATGAATATCCAATCGATGTACTGCGTGTATCGGCAGTTCACAGGAAATATGCCGAATCACTTACACACAGGGATTATCTCGGTGCACTTCTCAATCTTGGTATTGAACGATCTAAGATTGGTGATTTGGCGGTGACGGATGATTCCTGTCTGATATTCTGCCATGCGGATATGAGTGATTTTATATATAAAGAGTTTACACGAGTTCGTCATACATTGATTTCAGTAGAAAAAATGCAGCTCAGCGAATTTCATTATATGCCAGAACGTACGGAGATAAAAGGAAATGTATCTTCAATTCGTCTGGACAGCGTACTTTCATCTGCATTTCCGATGTCCAGAAGTAAACTGGTCGGTTATATCGAAGGTGGAAAAGTATTCGTAAACGGAAAAATGATTACCAGCAATGGCTACCGTCTGAAAGAAAACGATATCATTTCTGTACGTGGTATGGGAAGAATTCAGTATGACAGCGTCATCAGTGAAACAAAAAAAGGGCGGTATTTTATCCGTCTGTATAAGTATTAGAATTCCACAAATACATAAATATCAGGAGCGTATCATGACTCAGAATAATAATCAACCAAAAATTAATTACGTACCGGCATGTCTGCTTACTATCTTTGCTATCATTCTGGATCAGTGGACGAAGCACCTGGCTGTAACAAAGCTTCAGGGAAAAACACCTTTCATTCTGATCAACAAAGTATTTCAGCTCTGCTATCTTGAAAATCGTGGTGCAGCATTTGGACTGTTACAGAATCAGCGTATTTTCTTTCTGATCTGTGCTCTGGTCATATTGATCTTTGCTATATGGATTTATGGTAAATTACCTAATGCACAACGGTATCTGCCGCTTCGTATCTGTATCATCGGTATCTGTGCAGGTGCAATTGGTAATATGATTGACCGGATATATCTGGGATATGTGGTAGATTTTTTCTACTTCAATCTGATTGATTTTCCGATTTTCAATGTGGCGGATATCTATGTTACGGTATCAACGATCGTATTAGTAATTTTGATCTTATTCTATTATCAGGAGGACGAATTTGAAGAACTGTTTCATCGTAGAAAATGAAGAGGGCAAAAGAATTGACCGTTATCTGGCAGAACAAATGCCAGATATGTCCAGATCCTATATACAAAAGATAATAAAGGATGGTCTTGTGACTGTTTCTGAGAAGCCTGTAAAAGCCAATTACAGGCTTTCTTTGTATGAAAGCATAAAAGTTACCATACCGGAGCTTAAAGAGCCTGAAATCGAAGCTGAGGACATTCCATTAGATATTCTGTATGAGGATCAGGATATAATTGTAATCAACAAACCAAAAGGCATGGTGGTCCATCCGGCACCGGGACATTATTCCGGCACTCTTGTCAATGCATTAATGTATCATTGCGGAAATGAATTATCGGGAATTAACGGAGTTATGCGCCCGGGTATCGTTCACCGAATTGATATGGATACCACCGGCTCCTTAATCATATGTAAAAATGATATGGCTCATCAGTGTATTGCCGAGCAGCTGAAGGAACATTCCATCAAACGAGTGTACTATGCAATTGTACACGGCAATATTAAAGAAGACCACGGAACTGTAAACGCTGCGATCGGTCGTCACCCTATTGACCGTAAAAAGATGAGCACGAAATGTAAGCAGGGGAAACACGCAGTTACACACTATACTGTAATCGAAAGATTCGGAGATTATACCTTTATTCAATGTGAGCTTGAAACAGGAAGAACACATCAGATCCGTGTCCATATGGCAAGTATTGGACATCCGTTATTAGGTGATGACGTATACAGTCCGGCGAAATGTCCATTTAAAAATCTTCAGGGTCAGACACTTCACGCAAAGATACTTGGCATCATTCACCCAAGGACAGGAGAGTATATGGAATTTGACGCTCCGTTGCCTGACTATTTTAATAATTTATTGCAAATACTTAAAAATAATTATTAATAGTTCAAATTAACTATACATTTTCTTCTGAATGAGTTATAATCATAGTATAGAAAGATTAAAAAGGAGCGTGATCCTATGGCAAAGACAAATACAATTATTACAATCGGACGACAGTTTGGAAGCGGCGGAAGAGAGATCGGATATATGGTTGCCGACAAGCTGGGTATCAAGTTATATGACAAAGAGATGCTTCAGAGAGCAGCGCAGGACAGCGGTATCTGCGAAGAATTGTTTGAATCTCATGATGAAAAACCGAGTAACAGTTTTCTTTATTCCCTGGTAATGGATACATATTCCATGGGATATTCCGGAAGCACTTATAATGATATGCCAATTAATCACAAGATCTTTCTGGCACAGTTTGATGCAATTAAAAAAATAGCTAATGAAGGACCATGTATTCTTGTCGGACGTTGTGCAGATTATGCATTGGAAGGTTATCCGAATCTGTTAAGTGTATTTATTCATGCTGATCTAGATGCCAGAATCAAACGTATCGCAAAAAAATATGATCTGACGGATGCAAAAGCAAAAGATCTGATCATCAAGACGAATAAGAAGCGTGCAAGCTACTATAATTACTATACCGATAAACGATGGGGTGATGCCGATAGTTATGATGTTTGCCTGGACAGTTCCGTACTTGGTCTGGAGGGTACAGCTGAAGCAATCATCAAACTCATAGAAGTAAAAGAAAAGGGCATCAAGCGTAATATCTGGCAATATGATGAATAATTATAATTAATGTAGAAAAGGGTGAGTCCATTTATCTGGATTCACCCTTTTCTCGTATAGTTAAAAAGCAGCTAATCCCCATTACTTTCTGATATAAGGTATACGTTCCGGCCATCCCGGAATATTACCATTCAGAATCGCAGTAAACATTCTCTGTTTGATACCTGGATACTGACGGTTCAAATCGGCTAACAGATCCTTTGCATATTGTCTTTTTGTATATCCATCGACCGGACAGGCACTTTTTACTACCGGAAGATTATACTTGTTCTTAAATCCGATCACATCTGCTTCGTCCACAAACATAATCGGGCGAATTACTGTAAGATCCATACGGTCCAGATATGTCTTCGGTGAAAATGAATAAAATCTTCCCTCAAAGAAAAGCGAGAGAATCATCGTCTCAATAATATCGTCCTTATGATGGGCATACGCAATCTTATTACAGCCAATTTCCTTTACTGCCTGGTTCAATGCACCTTTCCGCATCTTGGCACAGAGAGAGCATGGATTCTTTTCCTTGCGTTCCTCAAAAAGAATCTGTGCAATGTCTGTCTTTACAATATGATATGGAATCTCCATTTCCCGGCATAATTCCTTGATTGGAGTGAAATCACACTGTTCATAGCCGAGATCAACAGTGATCGCACTGAGTTCGAAGTGATTCGGATAAAAGCGTTTCAGTCCATGCAGAGCGTAGAGCAATGTGAGACTGTCTTTTCCTCCGGATATTCCCACTGCTATATGATCCCCTTCCTGAATCATCTTGTATTCATCTACAGCCTTTCTTGTGTGGCTTAGTAACTGTTGTAATTTCATATGATATTCTCTGATCCTTTCCTAAATCATCTTATTTGTAGATAACGATCTTTCCAAAGACTGCTTCACAGACAGTTTTGAAATCGCTTTAATCTTCACGTAATTTTACGGCAGAAGCGGCCTGTCTACGCCGGTTCTCGTCAATTGCTGCATAATGCTTTTTCGTAGTATTCACATCCTTATGTCCAAGAACGTCCGCCACGAGATAAATATCACCGGTTTCCCGGTACAGTGATGTGCCATAGGTACTCCGAAGCTTATGAGGTGTGATTTTTTTATTCGGTGTAACCTGACGGGAATACTTCTTCACCATATTCTCAACAGCCTGTACACCCATACGACGTCTCTGAGTAGATAAGAACAATGCATTCTCATGCCCGGGAAGAGGAGAGAGAACCTTACGATCACCTTGCATATACTGCTTTAATGCCTCTGCAACCTCATTGCCAAAATAGACAACCATCTGATTACCACCTTTCCTGGTAACTGTAATTCCATTATTTTTGAAATCTACATCGGTAAGATCCAGACCAACACATTCCGATACACGAATACCGGTTCCAAGAAGTAAAGTGAGAATTGCCAGATCCCGGTCCCGGGTCTTTTCATAGTACTTAAGAGCCTGTCCAGACAGCGTAGAACCAGCAGATTCGACGTAATCCAAGAGCAATGCAACTTCATCCGCGTCCAGTCGTATAATCGCTTTTTCGTGCTGTTTAGGCATGTCTACGAGCAATGTAGGATTCTGTGTGATAACCTGATGCTTGTAATAATATCCATAAAAGCTCCGAAGTGCCGACATCTTGCGTGCAAGACCCTTTTCACCATTCGTTCGGAGTGCGTCATCATCACTTTTATATACCTTAAGGTAATCCATATATTCTTCAATGTCAACTGCTGAAAGCTTCTCCAGATCTGCCGGCTGAAACTGTTCAATACTGTAATTGCGATATACAGGGTTATATTCCATCAGATAATGGTAAAATACCCGAATGTCATACGCATAGTTCAGCCTTGTACGAATAGATGAAGTATATTCGATTGCACGAAAGTAATCCTTAGCGAATGGAGGCAACGTCTTTAACAATTCTCTGAGACGCAATGTATAATCAATATTCCTCTGTTCATGATAGGTACGTTCCTTAGATGCCATAGTAATCCTCCTAAAAACATAGTCTGTATAAAGATGATCATTGATTTATAAAGATTTTTATATAAATCTTTTGGAAAAATCGGTATTTTACGTATAGATCTGTTTCACTTACAGTATATCCTATTTGCATTCATTCAGTCAATACTTAATAACCTATAGATGTGCCTATTCCTCTATATAAGAACAGAACGATCATCTACCAGTATAATCTGATGTCTGACCGTCCTGACTCTGGGGTAAGTATATAAATATAAATGAGGTGTAACCATTCAATGTATGAATAGTTACTATATTTAAGAATAACGAGTATTCTAAATATCTGTGCTAATCAATCTATAATCTTTATCTTAATGTTAATGCTTTATCGGAAATCCTGATCTGTATAAGCAACTGTCAGATAAGAACCTTCCTGAATAGAATCACTGTCCAGATGATTGATCTCTTTTAATTCCTTAATATATGCTTTTACAGATGTGCCTTCGTCTGCATAGGCACTTGCAATATTCCATAAGGTATCGCCTTCCTGTACCTCAATACTCTTATAGTAAGTAAAATTAACCGGTTCATTCTTACGGTCGTCATGTGCACTGACAAGTTTTCTTCCTGCAATAATACTTAAAATTAAAGCAATAATCATAGCTGCTACAAAAAAGATCAACTTCTCTACATATACGGTACGTACTCTCTTAACTGTGCTGTGTGATCGTCTCATAATAAAATCCCCCTTTAATCTTTAATCTCCCACTCTGTGAATATATCGAACGCTCGTTCCGAACATTCGTTCATGTTTATATCTGAATTATATATAAAGAACACATGTTTGTCAATAGATTCGATTAAAATAATCGAACATATTTTCTAAACATTTGTTTGCTTTTTCACTTTTGCTATGGTAGACTTATATTAAAGTATCGGGGATATCCCCACTTATATTTAGTAATCGTTTAGTAATCGAAAGGAGTATGTTTCAATGGCACAGGGTAAGATTTCATCAAAACAACAAGAGATTCTTGACTATATTAAGTCTCAGATTCTTGAGAGAGGATTTCCGCCTGCTGTGCGTGACATCTGTGAAGCTGTACATTTGAAGTCTACTTCTTCTGTTCACTCTCATCTTGAGACACTTGAAAAGAACGGTTATATTCGCCGTGATCCTACGAAGCCAAGAGCAATTGAGATTCTGGATGACTCTTTTGCAATGATGCGCCGCGAGATGACCAGTGTTCCTATTATCGGTCACGTAGCTGCCGGGGAACCGCTTCTTGCTGAACAGAATATCGAAGACTACTTCCCTATTCCTGTCGAGATGCTTCCGAATGCGAATACATTCCTGTTAAAAGTACAGGGTGAAAGTATGGTAAATGCCGGTATCCTTAACGGGGACCTGGTACTGGTTAAGGAACAGCATAATGCGTCTAATGGAGAGATGGTCGTTGCCTTGATTGAAGATGGGGCTACGGTTAAGACATTTTACAAAGAAAATGGCTATATCAGACTTCAGCCAGAGAACGACTATATGGATCCGATCATTGTACCAGATGTTACGATTCTTGGCAAAGTAATCGGTGTATTTAGATTTTTCGAATAAATAATGCGAAAAAGATAATCGGGCAAAGAATAAAAACTTTGTCCGATTATCTTTTTGTTCTAAATTGTATGAAGTTCATATGCTCTTGTGCCAAGACCAATCTTCTCTGCATGAGCCAGGCAGGTCTCCCACTCCGCATCCGGATGTGTCATATGGAAATGATCGTGATGTTTATGTCCCATCTCTTTGATATTCTTATCAAGCTCACTGCCATCGATAACAGGCATCTGATTGCACAGATCTGCGCAGGCCTGATCTAATGCCACAGGATCAAACGATGCAAGCATACCAACATTAGGAATGATCGGAATATCATTCTCTGCATGACAGTCACAATTTGGTGATACGTCACATATCAGAGATACATGGAAACATGGTCTGTCCTTACATACCGCATAGCTGTATTCAGCCATTTTATAATTCAGCATCGCAACGGAATCGCTGAAATCTGCTGCAATCGCATCCTTTGGACAGACTGCCAGACATCTTCCGCAGCCCACACATTTATCATGGTCGATCAATGCTTTTCTTTCGGTAATAACCGGTGCATCATGTGCACAGATTCTCGAACAGGCACCACATCCTATACAGTTATCCTGATCCACACTTGGTTTACCGTCGCAGTGCTGTTCCATTTTACCGGCTCTTGAACCACATCCCATACCGATATTTTTAATTGCACCGCCAAATCCGGCTGTCTCATGTCCTTTGAAATGTGTCAGTGAGATAAAAACATCTGCATCCATGATTGCCTGACCAATCTTTGCTTCTTTTACATATTCGCCATTAATCGGAACAATCTCTTCATCAGTTCCCTTCAGACCGTCACCGATGATAACGTGACAACCGGTCTGATATGGCGAAAACCCATTGATGTATGCAGTCTCCAGATGATCCAGTGCATTCTTTCTGCTTCCGACATAAAGTGTATTACAATCTGTAAGAAATGGTTTACCGCCAAGTTCTTTTACATAGTCTGCCACAACCCTTGCGTAATTCGGTCTTAAGAATGCAAGATTACCATATTCTCCGAAGTGAATCTTAATAGCCGCATATTTTTCATAAAAATCAATATTTTCAAATCCGGCAGTCTTCATGAGTCTGTGCAATTTCTGAAGCAGGTTCTCATTCAGTGTTGCTTTAAATGTTGTAAAATAAACCTGTGATTTATCCACGATTTTACCACTCCTTTTACAAATCATCTCTCATAATTTCTTTTCCATCATGCCAGATGTGTTCCAGATTGTAGAAACTTCTGTTCTCTTTATCAAACACATGCACGATCACATCTGCATAATCCAGCAGGATCCATGGGCTGTTACCATTACCCTCTCGCTGCTTCATGGCAAATCCATTCTTATGCATCTGCTCTTCTACATTCTCTACCAGTGCACTAACCTGACTGTTGCTGTTTCCGGTTGCGATCACAAAATAATCTGCAATCGTAGAAACAGTTGAAATATCAATAATCTTAATATCTGCACCTTTCTTTTCATCCAGTGCATCATATATAACTTTAGCCATTGTATTCGCCTGATTCATATACAGTCCTCCTGATTAAAAATTACCTTTTGTTTTCATAGTACTGACAAGTCTCTGCTGTCATAGGATCTAGCGGTTTCCCGGTACTGTTCAGATATCCCAGTGAATCATGCAATATCCGGTACAAACACGCATCAATATCATGAAATGCCAGATATCGCACATCATTCATATTCGGAAGTTCTTTCCTTCCCGGTTCCATATAATCAGATATATATATAATCTTATCCATCAGAGTCATCTCCGGTCTCCCTGTGGTATGATAGCGTATCGCATCCAGAATCACCGGATCCAAGATTCCGTATTTTTCTTCTGCCAGATAAGCACCAAGCTTTGCATGCAGAAGTCCTGGATTCGCATATTCTATATCTGTAACGGGAATCTCATGTTCTTTACACATACGTATCTTCTCATCCGCAGGGATACATTTGGCACAGTCATGTAAAAGTCCTGCTGTCAGTGCCTGTGTGAGATCTGCACCATGACACATTGCCATAGCTGATGCTGTATACATGACACCCAATGTGTGCTGATAACGAAGCTCATCCAGTTCCTTTTTCAGTTCATTCTGAATAAATGTAAGCTCATGATTCATTAATGTCATTACACTCCTTTATACAAATGATGTTCTCTGATATATTCTTCTGCTTCGATTGGAATTTCGCCTGTCACAGAACCTCCTTGCTGCAGTCGGTTCCGTAGCTCATGAGATGCCATCGGAAGCACTGGCGTAACCAGAAGACGGAAATCTGCATTGTATTTGCGATTCAGCTCAGCAATCTTATCTTCCATTACCTGACGATTGTTTTTATCATCTCTGTATGCAGCCAAAATTGTACAGGTCGCAGCGATTCGCTCCGGATGCACCCACTGTTCAAACATAAACAGTGAATCCGCGCCAATGATAAAATAAAAATGATTTTCCGGATATTTTTCTTTAAAATATTCCATTGTCTGATAGGAATATGAGATTTCCTGCCGTTTAATCTCATAATCTTCCAGACGAAAGTAATCATACTTTTCAATTGAACGAGTTACCATCTCCATGCGGTCTTCTCTCGTTGTCTGGAACACACTATCCTGTTTATGAGGCGGATTCCCATTCGGCATAAACCAGACCTGATCCAGCTTAAATTCACGATATGCATATTCTCCCAGCATCAGATGTCCGTTATGAATGGGATCAAATGTGCCTCCCATTATTCCAATTTTCATGTCTACTCCTCGATAGTACACATAAATATTTTATGGTAACTGTATCTTTTTCTTGTCGTCTTTACTTTCTTTATACAGAACGATTTTCTTACCAATTACCTGTACAACCTGTGAATGTGTACGCTCTGCAAGAACTTTTGCCATTTCTTTCGGATCATCGACACAGTTCTGTAATACGCTGAGCTTGATCAGCTCTCTTGCTTCCAACGCTTCTGATACAGCCGCAGTCACTTCCGGTGTTACACAGTTCTTTCCAATCTGAAATACCGGATCCATGGTCATGGCAAGACTCTTCAAATATGCTCTCTGTTTTGTAGTCATTCCTGTTCTCCTTTATTTATAATAATCAAACTGGAGACCGTACATGCGTACGGTATCGCCTTCTTCAATACCAGCATCTTCCAGTTCTTTCAGGATTCCAGTATCCTTCAGGAACTTCTGGAAGAATGCAAATCCCTTCTCTGAATCCAGATTGGTATAACCAAGCATTTTCTCGATCTTTGGTCCTTCTACGACATACATACCATCTTCTTTTTCTACAGTATACGGAAGATCCACGTAAATCAGTTCATCCTCAGGGAAATACTCCTGCTCAAATACGATCGGTGCTGCATCCAGATCCTTTAACTGATCAGACACATAATACAGAAGTTCATTCAAACCTTCTCCTGTAACACCGGAAATCGGAAACACCTTGTATCCCTGTGGCTCGAATTCATCTTTCAGACGCTTGATTGGATCGTTCTCCGGATCACTGTAAATCGCATCGATCTTATTTGCTGCGATTACCTGTGGACGATTCGCAATATCAGCGTTATACGCCTTTAATTCTGCATTGATCTTGTAAATGTCATCGACCGGATCACGTCCTTCGGTACCTGCAGCATCTACTACATGGATCATCAGCTTGGTACGCTCAATATGACGCAGGAATTCATGTCCAAGACCCACACCTTCTGACGCACCCTCAATCAGACCCGGAATATCTGCGATTACAAATCCTCTTCCGTCCGGAAGATCTACTACACCGAGATTCGGATTCAGAGTGGTAAAATGATAGTTCGCGATCTTTGGCTGTGCATTGGTTACTCTTGATAAAAATGTAGACTTTCCTACATTTGGAAATCCAACCAGTCCCACGTCTGCAATGACTTTAAGCTCAAGATTAACCCAGAGCTCCTGGGATGGCTGTCCAGGCTGTGCATACTTGGGAATCTGCATCGTAGATGTCGCAAAATGCTGATTACCCAGTCCTCCACGTCCACCTTTCAAGATCACCTGTCTTCTGTTGTCGCCGGACATATCTGCAATGACTTTGCCGGATTCTGCTTCTTTGACAACGGTTCCTTCTGGCACTTTCAATACAATATCTTCTGCGTCTTTTCCGTGGCAGCGTCTCTTACCACCCTGCTCACCGTCTTTGGCGGCATATTTACGTCTGTGACGATAATCCTGAAGTGTATTTAAGCCTTCATCCACTTCAAATATAACATCGCCTCCACGTCCGCCGTCTCCACCATCGGGACCGCCATTTGGCACATATAATTCACGACGAAAACTTACATGTCCGTCCCCGCCTTTACCGGATCTGATAAATATTTTTGCTCTGTCTGCAAACATTGCGGTTTTCCTTTCCTGAAATATAACGAAAGTGCTGTTCCATAACTGTAATCAGTTACTTCGCAGCACCCTCCGTAAGTCTCATGTCTAATTACTCTGCAACTGGGTAGATAGAAACCTGTTTCTTATCTCTTCCTTTTCTCTCAAAACGAACAACGCCGTCAACCAGTGCGAACAATGTATCATCGCCACCGCGACCTACATTAACTCCCGGATGAATCTTTGTTCCACGCTGTCTGTAAAGAATGTTGCCAGCTTTTACAAACTGTCCGTCGGCTCTCTTAGCACCAAGTCTCTTGGACTCAGAGTCACGTCCGTTCTTTGTAGAACCTACTCCCTTTTTGTGTGCGAAATACTGAAGGTTTAATTTCATCATTATCGTTACACCTCCTCAAATGTTAAGTGAATATATTCTTTATAGTCCTGATCGTCTGCCATATTCTCGAATCCGAGAATCATCGCAGACAACAATAGTTCGGTTTCCTTCGTCGGCTTTTCTTTCAGCCTCAGATCAATGAGTCCTTCTGATTCATTGGTCGTCAGTGAGAACTTCGCTGTAGTCAACGCTTCGATTGCATTACAGGTATTAATTACCAGCATGGATATTCCGGCGCAGATAATATCTTCTCCGGCATCCGCATACTCAGCATGTCCGATTACAGTAAAACCGATACATTCATTTTCTTTGTTACGATAAATCGTTACATGAGTCATGAAAAATCTCCGAATTAAGCGTTGATCTTTTCAATCTTAACAGCTGTGTACTGCTGTCTGTGACCATTTTTCTTATGGTATCCAGATTTTCTCTTATACTTGTAAACGATGACTTTTCTGGCTTTTCCGTTCTCAACTACGGATGCTTCAACAGTTGCACCAGCTACTGTAGGAGCTCCTACTTTAAGCTCTCCGTCGCTTACTGCAAGCACCTGGTCAAATGTATAAGTTTCGCCAGCCTCTACACCAAGCTTCTCTACTTTAATGATATCGCCTTCGGCTACTTTGTACTGTTTACCACCTGTTGCTATAATTGCGTACATATGGCACCTCCTATTATCATTACTCGCCAACTACGGTGATCACACGCTATGTGCAATACTTATTACCTCATTGTGCGGCATACTTGATTATAATAGCATAAGCTTGCTGTAAAAGCAAGCTTATTACTAAAAAATATTTTATTTTTTAAAGCAGATGAATTCCATGCTTTGCTGTCTCTTCAATCATCTCATCCGGCCACAGAGAAGACTGTACTTCTCCGATATGTGCCTTTCTCAGATAATACATACAGATACGCGACTGTCCGATACCTCCGCCAATTGTATATGGCAGTTCGCCGTTCAGCAATGACTTCTGGAATGCAAGTTCCTTGCGTTCTTCACATCCGGCAATTTCTAACTGTTTCATCAGAGAATCTTCGTCTACTCGGATACCCATGGAAGAAAGCTCCAGTGCAATATCAAGAACCGGATAATATACGATAATATCTCCGTTCAGCTCCCAGTCATCATAGTCAGGTGCTCTTCCATCATGCTTCTCACCAGAGGCCAGCACTTTACCAATCTGAGAAATAAAAATTGCACCTTTTAATTTAGCATAAGCATATTCTCTTTCTTTAGAGGTCTTATCCGGATACATATCTTCCAGTTCCTGCGATGTAACAAATGTAATCTCATCAGGGAGTACTGCTTCTATATAGTTGTATCTGCGTGCCATGTAATCTTCTGTATCTTTTAATGCAGCATATACTTTCCTAACGGTATATTCTAATGTTTCAGTATTGCGTTCTTCTTTGGAGATGACCTTTTCCCAGTCCCACTGATCCACGTAGATAGAATGGATATTATCTGTGTCCTCATCTCTGCGGATCGCACTCATATCTGTGTAAAGCCCTTCTCCTGAATGGAATCCGTATTTTTTCAACGCATAACGTTTCCATTTCGCCAGAGAATGTACAATCTCTGCCATGTCATCATTCTGTTCTTTAATACCGAATGCAACCGGGCGCTCCACACCGTTCAGGTTATCATTCAATCCGCTCTCCGGCTTTACAAATAGCGGTGCAGACACGCGGGTAAGATGCAGGTTCTTAGCAAGTGAACTCTGGAAATGATCCTTAATTTCTTTGATTGCTACCTCCGTTTCCCGTATTGTAAGTGGAGAGAAATATCCCTCCGGCATAATTATCTCTGCCATTCTCTTATTCCTCCTTAATTTTCCGGCTGTCCGGAATCTTCGTACCAAGTAATTTTTCTGCGTTTGTGTGGAATATCATCTGTTTTTCTGTTTCTGTGAGACTCGTTGATTCCAATGTCTGCACAAATTCTTTCTGTCCGCCCCATGGGGAATCACTGGCAAAAAGAATACGGTCTGCGCCTTGTTTACGGACGATACGTATGAATTGTTCTTCAGCAATATGTCCGAATACAACACCGGTATCAAACCACACCGGCGCTCCGACCAGATATTTTTCAACATCGTCCCACATCATGAGACTGCCCATATGTGCAAGTACCAACTTTTCCGGATGAACTGCATCAATCATCTTTACAATCCTATCGGGTGTGCAGTGTGTCAGCTCTTTGTAACCCGGATCAAATCCACAATGAACACTTACAATTAATCCCAGTTCACTCGCCACATCAATAATCCGTTCACATCGGATATCATCGATAAATGTTTGCTGATAATCGGGATGTAATTTAATGCCTTTAAATCCTTGATTTTTTAAAAACATCAGTTTCTCACGGACATTTTCCGTATCCGGATGGATTCCTCCAAACGAAAGTAATCTGTCCTGACCACGAAACTGCATTGCAAACCGGTTAATCGAATCAAACTGCTCCGGCTTCGTAGCTACAGGAAGAATCACGGAACAGTCAATCCCTGCCTCTTCTGACGAAGCCTGCAGTCCTGCCGCAGTACCATCTGTATACGGTACCGTCTCGCAATTCGCCTCCAGAATTGCAAGCGTCTTCTTTACAATCTTCTCCGGAAATATATGTGTATGAAAATCTATCATAACTTTTATATTCCTCTTTTCGCATATTAAATCTTTATTATTACAACTGTGTCATTACAAAAATGTCATAAATTGCTTTGATTGCATTATCAAAGTCATGGTTCCGCACGCCAATGATAATATTCAACTCACTGGATCCCTGATCGATCATGCGCACGTTCACATTGGCATGTGCCAGTGCTGAAAAGATTCGTCCGGAAGTACCACGGGTAGACTTCATACCGCGACCTACCACAGCGATCAGTGCAAGATCAGATTCCATTTCCACAAAATCCGGTTCTACTGCGCGGTGGATGCCTGCCACAACTTCCTGTTCCTTTTCTTCAAACTCATCCTGATGTACCAGAATTGTCATGGTATCAATACCTGACGGCATATGCTCAATAGAAATACCATTATTATCAAATACTTCCAGCACACGCTTACAGAATCCTACTTCTGAGTTCATCATTGCTTTTTCAATAGTAATAGAAGCAAAATCCTTCTTACCTGCGATACCTGTAATGACAAAACGCGGCTTTCTGCAGGTTGCCTCTACGATCAGTGTACCTTTATCTTCCGGTACGTTCGTATTACGGATATTGATCGGAATACCTTCTTTACGTACCGGAAAAATTGCATCTTCATGAAGTACAGATGCTCCCATGTAAGATAACTCTCGAAGCTCACGGTATGTAATCACATCAATTGCTTTTGGGTTCTTTACCACGCGTGGATCAGCGATCAGAAATCCTGATACATCTGTCCAGTTTTCATACATGTCTGCATGAACTGCCTTTGCCACAATGGAACCCGTTACATCAGAACCACCTCTGGAAAATGTTTTCACCGTTCCATCATATCCTGCTCCATAGAATCCTGGGATTACTGCTTTTTCGGTATGTGCCAGACGCTCCGACAGGATCTTCTGTGTCTTATCTGCGTCAAATCCACCCTTTTCATTAAAGAAGATCACTTCTGCTGCATCGATAAATTCATAGCCAAGATAAGCAGCCATGATCATACCATTCAGATACTCTCCTCTGGACGCCGCATAATCGCGTCCCACCTTCTTGCTGAAATTCTCGCGGATCACCTTAAACTCCTGATCCAGGCTCAGATCCAGCTTAAGTCCGTCAATGATCTCCTGATAACGGGCTTTGATCGCATCTAACTGCTCATCAAAATCTTCTTCCTGGATTGCCAGATGATAGCAGCTGTACAACATATCTGTTACCTTTGTATCCCCGGAAAAACGTTTTCCCGGTGCGGATGGTACCACATAGCGTCTGGACTCTTCCTGACGGATAATGGCTCCAACCTTTTTAAACTGTTCTGCACTTGCCAGCGAGCTTCCTCCGAATTTAACTACTTTTTTCATTCTTTTGTAGACCTCCATAAATCTCGAATTGTGTTACCGGTTGGCTAACCTCTTATCACATCACCAAATTCTGCATTTGCAGCTTTCTTCAGGTCTGCCGGAGCAAGCTTTATCTGCATGCCAAGCTTACCGCCGCTCACATAAATCTCATCAAAATCCCTTGCGCTTTCCTGAATAACAGTCGGAAAACTCTTTTTCATTCCAATAGAAGTACATCCGCCACGGACATATCCTGTCACCTTGGTCAGATCCTTCAGATGCAGCATCTCCAGTGATTTCTCACCAACTGCCTTGGCTGCCTTCTTAAAATCAATTTCATCTTCAATTGGGATTACAAATACATAATGATTACCTGTCTTTCCTGTCGTCACAAGTGTCTTAAATACCTGCCTATGATCCAGATTTAATTTATCTGCCACCTGGATACCATCTGTGAATTCATCACACTCATAGGTCTCATAAGTATACGAGATCTTCATACGGTCAAGAATCCGCATGGCATTGGTCTTAATCTCTTTTTTACTCATTATCTTACCTCGTTATCGTATGCTTTGAAGCTGTATATGCCACTATTCTGCTTCTAGTTCATTACTATACCACTTGCCACGGCACTTTAGCAAGATAAAATATCCCAGCCAAGTGATTCTAATGATACAAATCTTGGATTTTCGGACTTAGGATTCTTCGCATAAACTTCTCTTCTATGATAATGAAGCTTCACCTCTTCTTCGCCGACATATTTTAAAAATGTCTCCATCACAAGATCCGGTTTCAGGTTATTCTCACTTCCCGCCGCAAGCTGCATACAGATTCCCGAAGGCTCCATATGCATGTCATAGATCATCGGACGGATGTCCACTTCCTTTTCACTGCGCTTCGTCTTCTTCATAACTTTAATCTCCGGTTGCTCCAGAAATGCAGCGAGCGCTTCATTCCAGTTATCAGGGAACACCGGTGTCTCACTATTATGTTCTCTTAACGCTGTCTCTTCCATATCTTTTGGCACGATCAGATAATCCGCAGCAGCCACCAGCGTCATACCGCTGTATTTTTTCTCATCCTGGATCTGTCTGAAACTTACGACATCGATACCGTCTGCCATTGTTTGATTCAACTGTCTGACTGCATCCTCCGATGTAATATCCCCCGCAAGCTCAATATCCAGATATTCCCCTTCGCTTGTCACGCCAAGTCCGAGCGGCTGTGCGAAAGACATGATCATATGAGGACTGTATCCTCCGGTAAATGCGATCGGGATATCTGCGCGTCGCATTGCCTTCTGGAAGAAACGCATCACATCCAGATGTCCAATGTATTTCAGAATTCCGTATTTGCGGAACTTAATTCTTACTTTCAATGCAGACACCTCCTTTCCATTTTGCCACACCGCATCCAGAACACTGCATACGGCAGTTCGGTGTCACTTCGCCCTTCATGGCGCGATCCCATTCTCTTCTGAGGAACTTCTTCGTCACGCCGATATCGATAAAATCCCATGGAAATACTTCATCTTCCCCGCGTTCCCTAAGATTATAAAATCCAATCTCAATACCTGTATTGTCAAATGCCCGCATCCATTTATCATTATCAAACTGTTCACTCCAGGAATCATAGATACATCCCATGCGATAAGCTTCTTCGATGACTGACGCTATCTTGCGATCACCTCTGGCAAATACACCCTCCAGCACACTTACCTCAGCATCATGCCAATTGTAACGCAGACTCTTTTTATTGAGCTGATTAAGAAATGCATGCTTTACAATTGCTGCACGTTCAATATAGTCTTCGTGATTCAGCATCGGTGCCCACTGGAACGGTGTAAATGGCTTCGGTATAAAGAACGAAGAGCTTGCTGTAATCTGGCATTTGCCATTTCTCTGATCCTTTGGAATCTCATAATATCTTCTGGCAACCTTATCTGCCAGAACAGCGATTGCCTCCATATCTTCCTCCGTCTCAGTCGGAAGTCCCAGCATGAAGTAAAGCTTTACTTTGTTCCATCCACCTTCAAATGCCTGTCCGGCTCCGGAAATGATATCCTCTTCCGTCAGACCTTTATTAATGACGTTACGCATCCGCTGGGAACCAGCCTCCGGTGCAAATGTCAGACTGCTCTTACGGATATCCTGCACCTGGCTCATTACATCCAGCGAAAATGCATCAATCCGGAGAGATGGCAACGAAATATTGATTCCTTTATTTTTAAAGTTATCGATCAGGAATGTCACCAGTTCCTTTAATTCACTGTAATCACTGGTACTTAAGGAACTAAGAGATATCTCCTCATGACCTGTATTCTTCAGCATATTATATGCATACTGCTTCAGCGTCTCGACGTCACGTTCTCTGGTCGGGCGGTACAACATACCAGCCTGACAGAATCTGCAGCCACGAATACAGCCGCGCTGTACTTCCAATACCACACGATCCTGCGTCACTTTAATATAAGGAACGATCGGTGCCTGCGGATAGGTCGTGTTCGTCACATCCATGACTACCTGCTTGTGGATCACGGACGGTGCATGCTTGTTAACCGGGAAAAACTGATCGATCGTTCCGTCTTCGTGATAAGTCACATCATAGAACATCGGAACATAGATGCCATCGATCTGACAGGCTTTCGCCAGAAAGTCCATACGCGATCCGCCATTTTTCTTATTCTCTTTGTACGTATCCAACAGTTCATCATAGACCGTCTCGCCCTCACCGATATAAAACATATCGAAAAATTCTGCAATCGGCTCCGGATTATACGCACATGGACCACCACCGATCACAATCGGATCTTTCTCGGTCCGGTCCTTCGCATGAAGCGGAATGCAGGCCAAGTCTAACACCTGCAGAATATTGGTATAACACATCTCATACTGGATCGTGATTCCAAGAAAATCAAAATCACGCACAGGATCCTGCGATTCCAGTGCAAACAGCGGAATCTTCTCTTCCCTCATCACTTTATCCAGATCTACCCACGGAGAATACACGCGCTCACACCACACATCATCCCTGCGGTTGAACATATCATACAAAATCTGAATTCCCAAATGGGACATACCAATTTCATAGACATCCGGGAAGCACATTGCAAAGCGGACATCTATATCATCCAATTTTTTGGTCACTGCATTCACCTCGCCACCGATGTAGCGCGCCGGTTTCTCTATTTTCATCAAAATTTCGTCACTTAAAGCTAACTTTCTCATTCATTACTCCTTGATTTATACATTACAATGATAAACTTTAAATCATATTGTTTCATTGTAGCATGAATCCAAAGCTTCGGCAAATTATCTTTCAACTATTTTGCCGTCTTCTATATGAATAATTCTTGAGCCATACTCAGCCAATGACAGATCATGCGTCACCATGATAATTGTCATTCCCTTTTTATTCAAATGATTCAATATTTCCATAACTTTTTTAGAATTTTCGCTGTCCAGATTACCGGTCGGTTCATCTGCTAACAGAATCTCCGGTTTATTGGAAAGCGCCCGCATAATTGATATTCTCTGCTGTTCTCCTCCGGATAACTGAGAAATGTGTTTACTCTTCAAATGTTCCATATGAAATTCGTTCAGTAATTCCTGTGCTCTTTTTATTCTTTCTTTTTTAGATATTCCTGCATATCCGAGCGGAACTACGATATTTTCTAAAACATTCATTTCTTGTATCAGATGATACGCCTGAAACACAAATCCAATTCTCTGATTTCTAATAGCAGCCTTTTGTTTGTCTTTTAATTGATTAATGTCTACTCCATCCAGTAAATATTCGCCTTCCGAGGCTTGATCAATCAAACCAATAATATTTAAAAGCGTTGATTTCCCACTTCCGGAACTGCCATAGATACATACGAATTCACCGGAAGCAACTGTCAGATTTACACCCTTTAATACGTTCGTTTCTATATCTTTTCCGTAATATGTTTTTCTTATATTCATTAATTCAATCATTCTATCACCTAATACCCATTCAATAATTCTATGATTTTCTTACGTTTCAGTCTTTTATAATTCATTCCGGACACGACAATGGTGATAAAGCAACAGATGCATAGACTTATAACAAATACCATTGGACTTCCCTGTACTTTGATATACCCTATCATGAGTCCGATATCCATATAGTAAGTAGCTATATACCCGATAACCACTCCAAGAAAAGTCCCTATTCCATTCATCAATGCAATTTCCAGCAATATCTCACAGAATATTTTTTTATAATCTACACCGCACGAAAGGCTGATGCCATATGTTTTCTCACGCCGGTCAAACAATAACCGGAAAACCGATAAGATTCCCACAAAAAATATCAGCAAAAACAAACCACCCAGATGCATTAATAATTGTATAGATTGTTTTACTTTATACCCATTATTCTGCAAATCAATTTCCGGCGAATAAATACGATAGGAATATGTATTTCCATGGATTTCTGTCAGATAGTTCTCGATCTTTTCAAATGTTGTATCACTTACTTCTTTTGAATTCCATTCCATATGAATATAAGCCATTTCTATCTCCTGTTCCATTTGCCGCATATATTCTAACGGAACAATCACGCAATTTTTAAGTTTTATATCTGCGACTTCTGTTTTCCATGACTGACTATTTATGTCTTTTGGCAATTTCTTAGAAGTTAATCCTGATACTGCAAACTGTGTTCTGATATTCTCTATGGAAGATCCCCAATAAGAATCTTCCCGTTTTAAGCCTATTTTGTCATAATCTGCCAGAATCATGGTAAATTCATAGTTATTAATGCTGTCTGTATAAAATTCGGGAACAGCAATATAACAGAATGTCTTATTATTTGTTATTTTCTGTATCGTTTCATAATCTTCAAATGTCAACGCCGGATTCCCAATGGATGCAACAGCATCCGGACTGGTTATTTCCAGACACCAGTCATACCGCTGCTGCTTCCTCTCTTTTTCTTCATTTAGCAGTGACGAATAAAGATTCAATGAATAAACCAACACGCCGATACCCAATGTAATTTCTATAATCATTAATATAGAAATCCACTTATTCCATTTCAGATGCTGCCATGCCATTTTAATTATATAATTCACTCTGTCTCCTTTATCTTTAACATATAAGATATTTGATATAGTTTCATTCTTCTCATGGAACACCATGTCAAAATTCCGCAGAGCATAAACGCTGTAAATGCCATTTCAATCACAACCACTCTATCTAATACAATCACATTGTCTAATGCAAACATCTTTGCCAGTGGATTCATAGTCAAGAGTACAAGTACTGCTGCACACAATGAAATCACTACATTTTCCCCAAATGCTGCTACTTTTATTTCTGCTCCGGATGCCCCGACAGCCATATTTACTCCTGACATTCCCCGCTCATTTTCAACTTTCTCAATAATTACTATTGATTCATTTAACAAGAAAAATAACAATGCAATTCCAGCTATAATTAGTCGAAGGAGCCGCCATTGATCTTTTGTTCTGACTGCGTTATCGTATAATTCTACTCCTGAGCTCATCGATATGAGTTCTGCGTTCGGATCATGATCTGCAATCCATTTCATCACATGATTACTCACATCTTCTGCTTGACCGTTCCTAATGAAAAATGTTCCTGTAAACTGTATTTTTCCATCATTTTGATATAGCTTTTTCATAGTTCGGTAAGGTATCACAATTCCAGAATAAATACTGCTATCCATAATCCCTATAATCTTGTATTGCTTTCCATGGATCATCAACGAATCACCTGGTTGATAGCCGTATTCTTTTGCACATTGCATATCCAACAAACATACCATTGCACCATCTTTCATTTCCTGTTCATGAAACATTCTGCCATCCAGATCCGGGATCGGATAAGCATAATTTTCATCAATGCCTATTACAGAGACATATTTGTGATTCCATTCTGTAAAATCTTCTTCCTGATATGCCTTTATAAAACAGTTCATATTTTCATCGGAGAACTCCTCAAATTTCTTACCGAACCAGTCGATCTGTACGGTGTTCTTCATCCCATGAAAAGTGGTAAAATAAAACACTCTGTCTACCGACCTGATATTAGCCAGGCAGAATGCAGGCAGCAGAAGCCCGACATAAAAGGAAAGTACATACAATAAATACTTTTTCTTTTGATGCAGAATTTTCAACCATATCTGATATAAAATATATTTTTTTCGATTCATACATTTCTTTCCTCTTTATTCAAAAATATGATAGATCTTCTTTGCCACTGGCATTACGAGAAAATACTCATTTTGATCACTTTTTGCTATCTGTGGATATTCTTCATTTTCCAGTCCCTGAAGCGATGCAATGGTTTCTATGTATTTGCCCTCCATATCAAGCCGATATATAGATGCTCCCGAACCTGAAACACAGATTATTCCATCTTCATCAAGGAGAAAATTTCTAATGCCAAATCCGCATGGCAACTCACATACCTCCCTGAGTTTTTTTCCTTTGATAGTCATGAGTTTTCCCGGTACCGTTGTAATCGCTCCGAAACAGTCCTCTTTTTCGTCATAATATATTCCCATTGAATTAATCGCGTATATCTGACCATTATATTCTCGGATTGATCCGATAAAATTAGTTCCGATTTCCTGTAATTCTCCCTTCTGATACCAATCAATCACAGGATTATGTAATGACATTCCTGTAACATATACACCTGTCTCATTTACTGCAATGGTTTGAGGCTGGTAATCCGGACCTAATAGCTTTGATTCTTTTAAATCTATCTTCTCTATATAATTCAAGTCACTGTCGAATACCTGAACTCGATTATTCCCCTGATCTATTACGTATAATTTCTGAGCATATTCGGCAATTGCCCCAGGAGATATAAGCTTTTCTTCTCCAGATTGATCTATCGTTTTTAATACATTTCCGAAATAATCGATTTTAATAATAGAATTTGTCTCACTATCTGTAACTACAATTCCATCTTCCAGACAGACAATTCCACAAGGTTTCACTATATTATCATTCTTCCATTCTTCAACCACTGCATTTGACATAATCTCCTGGAGATTATCGAGATCTGATATCTCATTTTCTACATCATCATAGTCATAGATAGGTAATATATCATTTTGAGAATTTATCATCTTTTGATAATTTTCGTTATGTTTTGGTTGACAGCCTATCATAGCGCAGCTCATACTTCCAACAACTAATAAAATCAACATTTTCTTCCTCATATCTCATACCCACTCCTTCCGATATTGTTTATTTACCTATTAGACCATTGAGATTAAAATTCGTTACAAAAAAAGAAGACAGCATAATCACTGTCTTCCTCTAAGTCATTCTATTTATCTCTTACTCTTCATCGCGATCATATCACCAAAGATTGGTGTCGGCATTCCGAATCCGCCGGATACATCCATGATCTGTCCTGTCGTATATGCCGCATCATCGCTTGCGAAATATGCAACTGCTCCCGCAATTTCTTCAGGCGTTGCCATTCTCTTGATCGGAATGTGTTTCAAGAAAAATTCCTGGAATTCCGGTGTCAGATTGTTTGATACAGCTTCTGTTGCTGTCATTCCCGGTAATACGGCGTTACAACGGATGTTATCTCTTGCGCACTGCGTTGCAATAAGTTTGGTCAGATAATTGATTGCTGCCTTACTGGTTCCGTATGCAATCTGGGAAATATCCGGACGCAGACCTCCGATGGAAGAAATGTTGATAATACTTCCACCGCCATTTGCTGCCATGTGTGGAATTGCAGCCTGGCTGGTCATAAATACACTGGCAAGATTAATATCAACAGTACGGATATACTCGTCATATTCTGTATTTTTGATATCCAGATCTTTCTGTGGATTAGATGTTCCGAAATTATTTACCAGAATATCAATTCTTCCTTCATTCTTGAATACTTCTTCTACCATAGAAGTATAAGTTTCCTTTTCAGTTGCATCGTTATATACGGTTTTTACGTTGCATCCTTCATCATTCAGTTCTTTTGCACGATTCTCTGCGCGCTCCATATTTCTGGCGGCCATATATACAGTTGCTCCTTCTCGTGCAAGACGCTGTGTGCAGGCAAGTCCGATTCCTCTTGTAGATGCAGTTACAATTGCTACTTTTCCATCTAATCTCATAATCCCATGCTCCTTTCCATATAATCAGTCTTTATGAAATATTTGTTTGTTATTTTATCACATTTCAGCAAACAAACATGGACATAAGCTGAGTTTTTTCTATCATTTTCTTATTATTCTAATTTTTCACAAAGTATTGCACGACTTTTCTCACAAAAAAGAGCTCCGTACACAAGTACAAAGCTCTTTCTAATCGCATTAGTAAAGCGGACATTCGCAATCCGCTTCACTACTTGCTCATGAACGCAGTCGCTTCGCGATCTGTCAGTGAGAGCTTTCAACTCCCACTGACATAAGCATCCCCCTCACCCACCGCTTAGTGCTCCGCGCACTTGAAGCGGGGGAATGCTTATCTGCGTTCAAAATGAATACATTCAAACTTCTCTTATTCTGACGGAATGATCGTTTCCACCAGACGGTTAAAATTCTCATCCGCTGATGCATTGCTGGACGCCATATTCAGACTGTTCCAGTTAATCGTAACTGTTGTCTCTGTACCATATGACGGTGCTGCTGCATATTTATCATAGATATTCAAAAATGCATCTGCCACCTCGGCAGTACTGTAATAAGTACCTGCATCCAATTCACTTGCCGCATTTACAATACTTGTGTTCGGTGTCGCGGTAAGATCAAATTGATACTCTGTAAGCGATACCTGCCGCATCGCACCTAATGTGTACTGACAATTCTTATATATTGCTTTTATAGCATTAATAAACCTCGTATTCTGATCTTCTGTCAGATCATCCAGCCGAAAACTGTTAAACGATTCCTCATACCAGGCAGCAGCTTCTTCTGCACTCTCACCTGTATGCATACAGTAGCGTTCAGTATCTCCCTTAAAATATGCATCCAGGTATGCCTGCATAAAATCACGGAAATCAAACACGGTACCGACTGCCTCATAAGGAGCCATATACCCCTGAAGTGCATCCTGCAACAATGCCGTGATATCCTTTTTCGATACTTTATAGCTGTCTCCGGACTTCTTTACAGTAATGGTTCTGCTCTTTTTCTGCTGTTTTGTGGCATTACTTAAAAGCTTCGTATCTTCTTCCAGAAGATTTTTCACCTCTGTTGTAAAATCTGTGCCTGATATATTCTTTACATATCCGGCATCCGTTTCTTTGGTCGTAGCTGCAATATCAATCGGTTCATAAGTTACACGAATGATATAGGTATCATTAGACTCCTTGTCTGCTTTGTTAAGTTCAAACTGTACCTGATTCAGTGCTTCCTTAAGAAATGCTTCATAGGATTCCTTTAATTCATCTGGAAAATCAATCACAAAATCATTGGATGATTTGGCATCCGCAATTCCCGTTTCTAAAACACTCTGCAGTTCGCCCTCATTTTCCTTGGCACGAGTAATCAAACGGCCAAGATAATCATCTGCCGACTCTTTCTTTTCACAACCGCTACATAACATCATCAGGCCAAGCAGCAGGCACAATGCACACAACATTCTCCTCTTTTTCATTCGTTTGCCCTCTTATTCTTTCTTACTTAATAATCAGATCACTCCAGCTTTCTACCGCATTGGCATCCTGTTCTACCATCTGCACAACCTCTTCACTGTCTACCTGAGCAATCTCTAAATGAAAATAATCCATCAGCACAAATACCAGGAACAATACACATCCGATCAAAAGGCGTGTCTGCAATCCGGATGATTGTTCCTCTGATTCATATAAATCCCCATATATATTTCGAAATCTCGGATGTACCGCAGGCGGCATATGGGAATCTCCATACATTTCTCTGGCTGAACGCAATAATTCTCTTCTTCTTTTTTCTGATTCATTCACAGACTGAACCTCTCCATTATCGTTCTTATATCAGTCTATGAAATTCATCTGCTATATATCCCTGATTTTATCTGTCGGCAAGCTCACCCACAATATCATCCCAGGTAAGTCCCTTTTCTACCATCAATACCATAGCATGATAAATAAAATCAGCCATTTCGTATTTTACCTCTTCCGGATTTGGATTCTTTGCTGCAATAATGATCTCTGCGGCTTCCTCTCCAACCTTCTTAAGAATCTTATCAATTCCTTTATCAAACAGGTAATTTGTATATGAGCCTTCTTTTGGATTTGCTTTACGATCCTCGATTACCGCATACACAGATTCAAATACCTGAAGCGGATTCTTCTCATCATAATCTGTTCCAACAAGCGGTTGATAGAAACAGGTCTTATTTCCTGTATGGCAGGCTGCTCCGATCTGTTCTACTTTGGCAAGCAAAGTATCCTTGTCACAGTCAATGGTCAGTGACTTCACATACTGGAAATGTCCGCTGGTTTCACCTTTCACCCACTGGCACTTGCGGCTTCTGCTGTAATAGGTCATCCGTCCGGTCTTGATCGTATTATAGAATGCCTCTTCGTTCATATATGCAACCATCAGAACTTCCTGTGTCTTATAATCCTGTACGACAACCGGAATCAGTCCATTTTCATTCAGCTTAAATTCTGAGAATTCCATGATGCTCTCAAATGAAGTCATCTTAATCTCTTCGTCTTCACAACGTTTCTTAAATTCACTGAATTTCATATCTGTCTGGCTTACATAGCGCCCTGACAGTCCTTTTACTCCCGGACACTTTAATATATTGATAAGTTCCGGTTCTTCCATAGAATCGGTCACGATCACACACGGAATATCGGTAATATTCATCACTGAATCCAGATCCAGTCGGTGCATAAATACAATCTCACTGCAGTTTTCATTAATCACATGCTGCTGTTTGAAGAGTGAATCAAAATCATTTAATGATACTGCGATCTTCTCTTTGCCAAAGCGAAGTGCTGCCGCTTCCATCATTTCAATACTGTCCTTTTTGGAAAAGTTCAGCATGGCGCGTTTTGCTCCTGCATAAAGAATCTTCTTTACATCTTCCTGACGCTTGATATTCCCTCCCGCAACCATTGGAATCCGGATCACACGGTTGATCTTGCGCATCAGGTTGATAGCTTCTTCGTGGTCTTCATCTGACTCGGACAGGTCAAATACCAACAGTTCATCTGCACCATTTTCACTATAGTAACGCGCCAGCGAGACTACATCTTTACTGATCACCGTCCGGTCATCATACCAGCGCACTGCCTTTCCCGAATCGATAAATATACATGGTATTACTCTTTTATAACTCATATCTGCTCCCCTTATAATTTGCCTTTTGTTGTCCACGCCTCTTTGATACGAGGCTCCATTCCGGTCGCCATATCCAGCGCCTTTCCGAAGCTCTTAAACAAAGCTTCCGCCATATGGTGGTTATTGCCTGCATCCAGAATCTTCAGATGTAGATTCATCATTGCGCCATAAGATACCGCATAGAAAAATTCACGGATCATCTCTGTATCCATCGTTCCAAGTCTCTCGCAGGTAAACTCTGCCTGATAATTCAGATATGGTCTGCCAGAGAGATCAATGGCACACATGGCGAGCGTCTCATCCATCGGAAGCAGAAAACTTCCATATCGCTTAATGCCAGCCTTATCTCCCAATGCCTTACGGATTGCACCACCTAATACAATTCCTACATCCTCTATGGTATGATGACAGTCCACATCCAGATCTCCACTCACATGAAGCTCCAGATCAAACAGTCCATGTCTTGCGAATCCATCTAACATATGATCAAAAAATCCTATGCCGGTATGTATATCATTCTTTCCCTGTCCATCCAGATTCAGTGACAGGGTAATATCTGTCTCCTTTGTCTTGCGGGTGCAAGAAGCAGTTCTACTCATAGACAGACCTCCTTATCTGATTTAATTATATTGCTATCTGTTTTCTTCAAATCTGACTTTAATTGAATTCGCATGCGCGGTCAGATGTTCTGCTTCCGCAAATGCTTCAATATCCTTGTGTACACGTTCCAGTGCTTCTCTGGAATAGCCGATAATGCTGGACTTTTTAATAAAATCATCCACCGAAAGCGGTGAGAAGAATTTCGCTGTTCCATTGGTCGGAAGAACATGGTTCGGTCCCGCATAATAATCGCCCAATGGCTCACTTGCATACTCACCGATAAAAATAGCTCCTGCATTACGGATACGAGTCATGGTGTCATACGGATTCTTTGTCATAATCTCAAGATGTTCCGACGCAATTTCATTTGCTGTATCGATCACTTCATCCATCGTATCTGCGATCAGAATATAACCATAATTATCTAAGGATTTCTGAATAATATCTGCTCTGGACAGTTCCTTTAAGAAGCCATCGATCTGATCAGATACTTCTCTTGCGAGCTTTTCACTGGTCGTAACCAGAATCGCTGACGCCATCTCATCATGTTCCGCCTGAGACAACAGATCTGCCGCCACATATCGTGGATTAGCAGTCTCATCCGCTACTACCATAATCTCACTTGGTCCGGCAATAGCATCAATGCTTACATGTCCGTACACCGCTTTCTTCGCCAATGCCACATAGATATTACCAGGTCCTACAATCTTGTCTACCTTTGGAATACTTTCTGTCCCGTATGCCAGTGCTCCGATTGCCTGTGCTCCACCTACTTTATAAATAGCTGTTGCACCTGCTTCACAGGCTGCCACCAGAGTGTTAGCATTGACACGCCCATCCGCTCCCGGAGGTGTAACCATAATGATTTCATCCACTCCGGCCACACGTGCAGGAACTATATTCATCAATACAGAGGATGGATAAGCTGCTTTGCCGCCCGGTACATAGACACCTACCCGCTGAAGCGCAGTTACCTTCTGTCCAAGGATTGTTCCGTCAGGCTTACTGTCAAACCAGCTGAACTGACGTTGTTTCTCATGATAAGACTTAATACTCTCTAATGACCCGCGGATCACACGCAGTAATTCCTCGCCAACTTCTTCATAAGCCGCCTGAATCTCTTCCATTGTTACACGTACATTAGAAGCGTCAATATGGGCATGGTCAAATTGCTCTGTATATGCAAATAATGCTTTATCTTTTTCAATCTTAACATTGTTTAGAATCTCTGCCACCGCCTGCTCATACTGCCCATAGCTGGATGGACTGCGCTGTAGCAGATCTTCGAGAAGATTCTTTTTTGTGCTGGAATCCAAATGCTGTATTCTCATCCTGATCAATCCTTTCTGTCTGTATCTCTATTTATCATGCAATATTTATATCACAGTTCTCAGTCTCTGGATCAGATCCTTGATCCGTTCACTTTCCATTCTCATACTCACCGGATTCACAATCATGCGTGCCGACAGCGGACATACCTCTTCCAGTACGGTCAGACCATTCTCGCGCAGTGTGGATCCTGTCTCTACTATATCACAGATTACCTCTGAAAGTCCCACAATCGGAGCAAGTTCGATAGAACCATTTAACTTGATGATCTCTACTGTCTGATGCTTGACATTGTAAAAATAATCTTTTGCAATATTTGGATATTTGGTTGCGACGCGGATCAGTTCATGATGTTTCAGCAGATCTTCCGCTTCTTTCGGTCCGCAGATACACATACGACATTTACCATAACCAAGATCCAGCACTTCGTGCACCTTTCTTCCCTCTTCCAGAATGGTATCTCTTCCTACGATACCGATATCAGCCGCACCGTATTCCACATAAGTCGGTACATCCGGACCCTTGGACAGGAAAAAGCGAAGCTTCAGTTCCTCATTTACAAATATCAGTTTTCTGGACTTTTTGTCCTTCATTTCTTCACAGGTAATTCCTATTTTTTCAAATAATTCCAGCGTCTGGCTGGCAAGACGCCCCTTTCCCAGGGCAAATGTAAGATATCTCATGGCAGGCTCCTATCTTAATATTTCTAAACTAATTGTCTGAATGGATCATTTTCTTCTCACCGGTTACCAGATTGATCATAATAATCTGATTATCGCTCTGAATATAGAGCATATTGCCGGCATAGTTTTCTTTACCGTAGCTGATATAATCCTCCAGCGTCTTACCCGGAGCACGTTTCACCAGTTCTGTATTTTTGCATTTTTCACGAAATTCTTTTGCCAGGCTGATTGCCTCTTTCTGACGTCCGTCATCATAAAGGATCAGTGTGTTCTTACGAGTATAGGAAATACGGATATGCTGTCTGGTCAATGCATTCATCAGTTGGTCAATTATGATCGCAAACCCAATAGATGGTGATTTTTTACCAAATTTCTCCAACAGATGGTCATAACGACCACCCTTTACAATAGCATCGCCTGTTCCAAAGGTATATCCTCTGAAAATAATTCCTGTATAGTATCCATATAACCCCGTCATACTCAGATCAAAGTTAATGTATTTTTCTACGCCATAGATCTTCAGCACTTCATAGATCCGCTTCAGTCTGCGGACTGCCATGATGGCTTTGGAGTTTGGTGCAATATTTTCTGCCTGATCCAGCACCTCTTCTCCACCGTAGAGATCTTCCAGTGCTACCAATGCCTCTCTGGAGCTACGACGCACTTCGATACTGTCCAGATATTCTTCCACACCCGGAAAATTACGATTACCGATCAGTTCACGTACTCTTGCTTCTGACTCTTCTCCCAGTCCTGCATCTTCAATCAGGCTCTGGAAATAGTCAACATTACCCACACTGATCTGGAATTCACGCAGACCGATTGTCGTAAGACAATCCACTACCAGTGCCAGCATCTCAGCGTCCGCCTCAATAGACTCTACACCGATCAATTCCGCACCCATCTGTGTATTCTCACGAAGACGGCCCTGATAACTCTGCGGATAATTCACAAAAGTATTACCGGTATAGCAAAGCCGGATCGGCATATCATTATCCGGGAACAGCGTAGCCGCTGCCCTTGCAATGGATGGTGTAATATCCGGTCGAAGAACCAGAGTATTTCCTTCTTTATCAAAAAACTTATATAATTCTTTGGATGGAATGGTTCCGATTTCTTTGCGGAACACTTCAAAGAACTCAAACGTAGGAGTCTGGATGTCGTGATATCCGTACATTTGCAGAACTTTATGCAGACGGCTCTCCAGTGAGAGTTTCTTGCCGCATTCGATATTGTATATGTCCCGGACACCTTCCGGAGTATGCTGTAATTTCTTCATATTGATCTCCTTACACTTTAGCTTGCTAATACGTTAAAATCTATTTTTGAATTATACGAATTTTTTCCGAACCTGTCAAGACCTCTCATCCCGGAGTTCCAGATCCAGATTAATCATATCCAGATATGGCACAAAACAGCCTGAACGGATATCAAAGAAAAATCGTGGATCAAGTTCTTCAAGACGAATGCTCTTGCGTCCGCCGGTCATTGCACGGTTCCAGAACTTCGCCACCTCTTCAAAACGCATATAATACATTTCATTTCTTGCAGTATAATAGATTAACAGGAAAGAAATCCCCTGCTGTTTCTCCAGATTTTCCATAAATATGATCTGATGCTCATGTATGTTCTGCAATGGAAATGTATCTGCATTGCACTCTTTTGCATCAAAGCAGACTGGAATTCCCTGTACGGCACCGATGTAATCCACCGTACTGCGCTGTTCGAAATACGCCAATGTAATCTGACGATGTTCCTTGTCCATGCGCACCGGCGTGATCGGTGTGGGAATCTTCTGGATCAATGCCAGCTCCTGTTCCAGATATCTCTCATTTGTCCGGTTAACCATATCTTCCAGTGTGGAGCCTCTGAGCCCCCTAGTATGCCATGTTCCCATTATTTATATAATCCTTATCTGTCATTTTATCTGATACAGTCTTTTGCAATTTTCTGGAATAATATCGGTTCTTCTGCAATAAAAGCTCTGCCTGAGACTTCTTTTAATGCCCCGTCAAGCTCTGGAAATTCCAGACGATATGCATGTAGCAACTGTGATTTTAACCCATATTTTTCACGAAACCGGTCATTCAATAGCCGATCTCCATATTTATAATCACCGATAAGTGGATGTCCTGCCGATGCAAGATGTGCACGGATCTGATGGGTCTTACCCGTGATGAGGTGTACTTCCAGAAGCGTATACTTTCCATTAGATTCCAGTGGTCGATACTCTGTTTCGATTGGCTGTGCATCCGTTTCAGACTCTTGTATTACCGTAACCCGATTCGTCCGGTGATCTTTCTTCAGATAGCCGTTCAGATGGATCTGCTTATCTACCTTTCCTTTTACCAGACAATGGTAATACTTGCGGAATGTCCGGTCGTGAAAGCCAAGACTTAACTCCTGCAAACCTGCAAGACTCTTACCCGCTGCAATAAGTCCGGATGTATTCCGGTCCAGCCGGTTACAGATTCCCGGATGAAACGTATGAAGATCTGTTTCAGTAACCTGTCCGCTCCGTAGCAGATATTCCGTAATATAATCCACTACCGACACATCGGATGGATTCGCTTTTTGTGACAGCATACCTGCAGGCTTATTTAACAGCAAAATGTCCGCATCCTCATAGATCACTTCCGGCATATGTCCCGGAAGTCGCTTCCGCGCAGTAGGTTTCTGCTCGATAAATTTCTCAATCGTATCTTCCGCAAGAAATAATTTTACTGAATCTCCTGCCTGCAGCTTTTCCTTTCCGGCAGCTTTCTTACCATTCAGAACGATATTCTTTTTCCTTAACATTTTATAGATAAAGCTTGTCGGAGCCTGATTCAGATATTTGGCAAGATACTTGTCCAGTCTCTGATTCGCTTCATTTTTCGATATGATTAATTCTCTCATTCGTCACCTGTCATGATTCTGATATTCTAATACTGTTTCAAAAGCAGTGTTTTCATTACATGGATACATTCAGTATCTTGCGGCGGATACGTCTCTCCAGTTGCTGGTCTGCTGACTGGCTGATCTCCATCATGCTGTTCAGGCCTTCTACTCTGGAAAGAAACGGCACATATTCAGCAAATACTTTTACTGTGGATGGTTCCAGACCTGTATTTTTCAGGATCTGTTTGATATACGCCGCAGCCATCTCAGGATCTGTCTTTGGATTTGGCGCATAACCAAATACCTTGTGATTGGAGATTGCTACTGCACTGACCGGCATGATATGCTCTCCATCTGTAATCACCATATCATACACTCTGGTAAGCAGTGCTCCTTTCGCATCTATTTCACGCTGTACTTTTCCCTCAATGCTTCTATAAGGAAACATCGCGATAAACTCCACCAGCACACGCGCTGCCGGAAGACAGCCTACGATTGCAACTACCGTAAATATATTCAGTCTTGTTTTTGTAATTACATATCCAATGATCAGGATCAACGCAACCACGGCAAATTCCGCCAGTGCCTGCAATCCTAATCTTTTTTTCTTTTCAGCCAGATATCCTGCTTTTCCTTTTGTTACTTTCTTCATATTCCCCTGTCACTCCCTGATTGATTCTGTTATTTGCTATGTTATTTCTTTTTGCGTTTATGCACATTACGAATATGCTTTTTCTTCCGTGTGTTATCACGCGCATTCTTTCCTGACTTGCCCTTCTCTGACCAACTGTTGGATTTCCCCTTTTCCGGACGGATCAGACAGCGTTTGTCATATCCTACCAGATCCATGCGTCCGGTCTTTTTTAGTGCTTCCATGACCAGATCATAATTCTTCGGGTCACGATACTGGATCAGCGCTCGCTGCATTGCCTTTTCATGAGGATTCTTCGGCACATATACCGGCTGCATGTTCCGCGGATCCACGCCTGTGTAATACATACAGGTAGAAAGAGTGGACGGTGTCGGATAAAAATCCTGTACCTGCTCCGGCATATAGCCAAAGTCCCGCAGATGCTCTGCCAGATTTACTGCTTCTTTTAATGTAGAACCTGGATGCGATGACATCAGATACGGTACCAGATACTGATCTTTGCGAAGCTTTTTATTCATCTGATTGTATTTCTCCACAAACTTCTGATACACGCTGTATTCCGGTTTTCCCATTTTCTGCAATACCGGATCAGACACATGCTCCGGTGCTACCTTTAACTGTCCGCTGACATGATATTCACATAGCTCTCTTAAAAATGTATCATCCGGATCTGCCAGCACATAATCGAATCGGATTCCTGACCGGATAAATACTTTCTTCACTCCGTCAATTTTTCTAAGTTTACGTAATAATTTTATGTAATCTCTGTGGTCTGCGCGGAGATTTTTACATGGTTTCGGAAAGAGACACTGCTTATTCGGACACACCCCCTTTGTCAACTGCTTCTGACAGGATGGTGCACGGAAATTAGCAGTCGGTCCTCCGACATCATGGATATATCCTTTAAAATCCTTATCCTGCGTCATCATCTTCGCTTCTTCGACCAGTGATTCGTGGCTTCTGGTCTGAATAATCCGTCCCTGATGGAACGTCAATGCACAGAAACTACAGCCGCCAAAGCAGCCACGGTTGCTGATCAGGCTGAACTTTACTTCCTGAATCGCAGGAACTCCACCTGCTGCATCATAAGACGGATGCCATGTCCGCATATATGGATAGCTGTAGACCTGATCCATTTCCTCCATAGTTAACGGCTTGGACGGCGGATTCTGCACTACATACAGGTGATCGTTATATGGTTCTACCAGACGTTTTCCAGAAAACGGATCTGTATTGCAATATTGTGTATAAAAGCTTCTGGCATATTCCAACTTATCTGTCTTCAGATCTTCATAAGACGGAAGCCTGATATAATCATAGACACTGTCCAGATCCTTCACTTTACACACGGTGCCATCAATATAGGTGATATCTTTTACATCCAGTCCTGCATCCAGAGCTTCTGCGATTGCAATGATAGACCGTTCTCCCATCCCATACGAAATGATATCCGCACCGGAATCCAGCAATATGGAGCGTTTTAATTTGTTGGACCAGTAATCATAGTGTGCCATTCTCCGGAGACTTGCTTCGATTCCGCCCAGGATGATCGGCGTATGCTTGTATGTCTGACGGATCAGATTGCCGTAGACTACAGCCGCATAATCCGGTCTGTGGCCGGCCACGCCACCTGGCGTATATGCATCCGTTCTTCTCCGCTTCTTGGATACAGAGTAATGATTTACCATAGAATCCATATTGCCGGCAGAAACTAAAAAACCAAGTCTCGGCTCTCCAAGGATCGTCACACTGTTCTTATCCTTCCAGTCCGGCTGCGCGATAATGCCAACCTTATAGCCATAGGATTCCAGTATACGGGTGATGATCGCAGGTCCAAAAGATGGATGATCAACATAAGCATCACCAGACACATAGACAAAATCCAATTGTGTCCAGCCACGTTTTTCCATATCTTCTTTACAAATCGGTAAAAATCCCTGTTCCATAACTACTCTGCACTCCCAAGTTCCATGTAACTATCAATATAATAATCGGCCATTTCTTTTTTCTTATCTTCCTGATCACGGGAATATTGATCATAAACTGCACAGGTACGCATGCCTGCGTTCTTTCCTGCAAGAATTCCGTTCGGCACATCCTCAAACACCAGACATCTTGACGGATCCACACCCAGATCCTCTGCCACCAGCAGATAGATGTCCGGCGATGGTTTTCCTGTCTCCACTTCACAGGATGTATGTACGGAATCAAAATACTGCTCAATATCCAACGCCTGAAGCGTTGCATCTACAAGCTCTCTTCCATTGCTTGTACCGATTCCAAGCTTGACGTTCCGTTCTTTCAGCGAGGTGATAAATTCTCTCACGCCTTCTTTCAACGGCACTTCAGTTGTGTATTTTTCATATGCCATCCTGGTCCATTCTTGCTGCAGTTCTTCCAGTGTAAATGGTATCTCCGGAAATGCGTCCAGATAAAGCTTTGCAACTTCTGTAAAACTCTTGCCTTCCATCTGCTCATAGAAGTCGTCCGGCTCTGTCAGACCGTATCTCTCATAAAATTCTTCATCTACTGCAGCCCATACCCACATGGAATCAATCAGTGTTCCATCCATATCAAACAGCACGGCATCTGTATTTTTCATAATCTCTTCGTATTTATTCATAAATTCTCCAGTTCTTTTGTTGTAAGCTCCCGATATTCACCAGGCTTTAATGTCTCATCCAACACAAGGCTTCCCATAGACTCCCGTTTCAGATAGGTTACTTCCATGCCAACTGCCTGAAACATACGTTTCACCTGATGAAATTTGCCTTCCTGGATCGTCAGTCGAATCTCCGAATCATCACCGGCCTGTACAATTACAAGCTTTGCTGGTCTTGTCCATTCCTCTGCATCGTCAGTGCCAATATTCAGTCCTTTTGCGAACTGACTGACCGTATCCTCCGTAACCCATCCATGCACTTTTGCATAGTAGACTTTGTCTACATGCTTCTTCGGTGCCAAAAGCTGGTGTGCTAGAGCACCATCATTGGTAATCAGAAGCAGCCCTTCTGTATCTTTGTCCAGTCTCCCTACTGGGAACAGGTCTTTCCGCTTCCGGCTCTCAATCAGATCAATGACCGTCTTATCACGCTTATCTTCTGTTGCGGACACAACTCCTGCAGGCTTATGAAGCATATAGTATTCAAAGGCTGCATAGCCTATCGTCTGTCCGTTTACCTGCACTTTGTCATTCTGTTCATCAATCTTTAACTCCGGTCTGGCAGCAGTCTCCTGATTGACCTGCACCTGCCCTTTCCGGATCATTTGCTTTACCGCAGAACGGGTACCGATCCCCATGTCTGCCAGATATTTATCCAGTCTTATCATCGGATTCCATCCTTATCTTACTTATCTCTCTGTCAGGACTGCCATCTCCAGCCCGGCAGATATTTATTCTTAAGCGTCCCGGATGCAAGCTTGCCCCAACCTAACGGATAACCGTCCACGCAGAACAGATGCCATCCCTTTTTCTTCATTCCGGTTACATCTTCCACATCCAGTGTCTCGCCTTTCAGGTAACGCACCACACGGTCATCATCCACCGGAAGCGAAATGCAGTCTCCATACGCATCCATATTCAGACACATTGCCAGTGCCTGGCTCGGCTCAAAGCGATTTTTCTTAAGTTCACCCATAAGAAGCCCGGTACGTAAGAAACGGATCCCTGCCATATCCGGCAGATTCTCCGGCATATAGTACACGCGCTCGCCATGAAATTCTAACTGTTCCCGCTTAAAATCAATGCCTGCTTTTTCCCAGTTCACCTGTGCCAGAAATGCTTCCAACTCTTCGGCTAGTTTCTTCGGTCGTTTCTTACTGCCGCCAGACATCATCTCATGTTCCCCATTCTTTCTCAGCAGCGCAATATAATGACCTTCGCCCTTCATCTTATGTGGAAAGATACGGACTGTCTTCTTAAGATCCGGAATATCCTTCTTCCAGAGTCCCGGCATTCCCGCACAGAATCCCTCATATGGGCGAATCTCTTCGATTGTAAACTCCGGATACTGTTCTAACAGGTAACCGATCGTTCCTTCATTCTCCAATCCGTCAAAGGTACAGGTGGAATAAAGCAACATTCCGCCAGGTCGTAACATCTCAGCAGCCTGCGTAATAATACTGCGCTGTAATTTGCTGAAAAACTCCGGTCCGTGTTCTTCCCAGGCTTTGACCATCTTTTTATCTTTTCGGAACATCCCCTCACCGGAGCATGGCGCATCGATCAGGATCTTATCAAAATATCCTCTGAAATACTCTACAAGTCTGCCTGGTTCTTCACTGAGTACCAGTACATTGCCAATCCCAAACATTTCTATATTTTTTAATAGTCCCTTTGCTCTGGAACTGCTGATATCATTGGCCACCAGTACTCCCTGTCCCTGAAGCTTTGCTCCAAGTTCCGTCGCTTTACCTCCCGGTGCTGCACATACATCCAATACACGGTCACCCGGTTCGACCGGCAGACGGTTCGCCGGAGTCATAGCACTTGGCTCCTGCAGATAATATAATCCCGCTGCATAATATGGATGCTTTGCCGGCGAGATCTGTGCTCCATCGTAATAAAATCCATTCTCAATCCATGGTATCGGACGGATTTCAAATGGACAGATCCGGACAAAGTCCTCCACTGATATCTTCTTCGTATTCACACGCAGCCCATAATAGCGGGGTGCTTCATAACAATCTACATATTCCTGGTATTCATCTCCCAGGATATCTTGCATTTTTCTTTCAAACTTTTCCGGTAAATACATCGTTTCCTCCATTCAGATGCCGGTGAAATACATGATACGGCATCCTTTGTATATACCGTCATATTATACTCTATATGTAGTAATATTTCAACGTTTTGTCTTCCAGCGCACGTAGAAGGTAATAGGGATTCACGCTGATCTCTTTCCCATTTTCAAAGGCATAAATCCCAAGATGCAGATGTACCGGAAACTGTCCCGTAGTTCCTTCTTCTCCATAACCGGAATCACCCATAAATCCAAGCATTTCTCCTGCCTGTACCTGATCCCCCTCTTTAATCTCCGCATAGGATTCCAGATGCGCATAATAATAGTAGACACCGGAAGGCGATGTGATCCCGATCCGGTATCCGCCCTTCTCCAGCCATCCAAGGTTCGTGATCATACCATCCGAGATACTGATCACCGGATAGAGTCCCCGCTCATTCTTATCTGCCATAATGTCCGTGCCTTCATGCCTGCTCTTACCCTTATATTCTCTGTTGGCCATCCAGGAATCAACGTATGATACGGTCAGCGTCTGATCGGCCACAGACTCCGGTATCGGAAAATAAACACTGTCGCGTTCTACTTTTTCCAAAAAAGAAAGACAGGAATCTGACCATTCATCCCTGTCCTCTTTCATCCCCGGAGAACAGAATTCACGCCGATACTCTGCGTCTTCTATTCCCAGATTTTCTCTTGTATTGATCTTACTTTTTTCATACAGGGCATGCGCCCCGTTCGTACAGACAAATGCCAGGATCAACAGAATCCTGAACATCTTCAAGTTCCTTTTTCTCAATCCGATGTCCAGCCTTTTTTATTATCCTATGCATTATTTCATTGCTTTCAGAACTTCCAGCAGATATTTGTAAGTGCGTTCTACTGATTTAATATCCATGCGTTCATTATAGGAATGAATATCGAACAGATCCGGTCCGATCGATACACAGTCCAGTTCCGGACGCTTGCCCATGAAAATACCACACTCCAGTCCTGCGTGGATAGTTACTACCTGTGGCTCTTTGCCGTATACTTCTTTGAATACTTCAACCATCCGTCTACGGAGTACACTGTCTGCCTTGTAAGCCCATGCCGGATACTCATCGCGATCGATTCCGTCTGCACCCAGCATACGTACCAGACGGTACAGACGTTCCTTTAATTCTGCTTTCTTCGACTCTACAGAACTTCTTACCAGATGTGTTACCACAACCTGCTCTGCCTCTGTCTTCACGACACCGGCATTCAGAGAAGTCTCAACCTGACCTTCAATCTCACGCTCAAACGCAGCCACTCCGTCCGGCATCAGATCCAGATACGCGATCACGCGGTCTGTACTCGTCTCATCCATCATCTGATCCGCAGCGGTCTCTGTGATATCTACTGTAAGTCCCGGTTCATCCTTGCCAAATTCCTGTTTCCAGATCTGTTCCATCTCACAGATCAGTGCTTTCACTGCTTCTGCATCCGTCACTGCGATCTTAGCTGTATGATCAGCAGAAATTACATTGTCCTTATTACCGCCGCCAAGCTCTACGAGACGTACAGACTGCTGCAGACGAATGTGATTTAACAGACGTCCCATCAGCTTATTAGCATTTCCACGCTGCAGATGGATCATCGCTCCGGAATGTCCGCCGGATAATCCATGGATGTGAACGGATAACACCGTTCCATTGACCGGCTCATATGCAACCGGAAGCATCGCATCAAAACGAAAACCACCGGCACATCCTACAGTCAGAATGCCTTCTTCTTCGGAATCAATATTAATCACCATATTACCTTTAATCTTAGAGAAATCAAGATTACGGGCACCTTCCATGCCTACCTCTTCTTCTGTGGTAAATACCGCCTCAATCGGTGGATGTGAAATATTATCGCTGTCCAGAACCGCCAGTGCCATGGCGATCGCAATTCCATCATCTCCACCAAGAGTGGTTCCGTTGGCAGTAACAAATCCATCCTCAATCTGAAGATCCAATGGATCTTTTTCAAAATCATGCTCTACTTCAGGCATCTTCTCACATACCATATCCAGATGGCCCTGAATAATAACCGGCGCAGATTCCTCATAACCTGCCGTTCCATTCTTGCGGATAATCACATTATTAGTATCATCCTGTTCTGCTTCCAACCCTCTATCTGCTGCAAATTGCATACAATAGTCGCTGATCGCTTTTGTATTGTAAGAGCCATGCGGAATTTTACACAGTTCTTCAAAATAATGAAATACTTTCTTTGGTTCCAATTCACTTAATACTGACATATCTTCTCGCTATCCTCTCTTCATTATTTTATCTCCAACATCATTTATTTTGTCATATTCCACATGAAAAAGCAACCGGACGCGTACATTAATTATAACTTATATATCAGGTGATACTATGAAGCGAAAGATTCTTTCTGCACTGCTGTTATCTGTCTTTTTTCTCTTTTTGTTTTACAGAAATGCAGTCATTTCCGGTGCTTTGGAAGGACTTGTATTGTGGTACCTCTATGTGCTTCCCACGCTTCTCCCATTTATGATCCTGACACAGATGATGATGCAGACAGACACTGTGTATCTTGTCAGCCGGATTACAGAATCTTTCATGCGTCTTTTTCCAGGCGTATCGGGATATGGCTCTTTTGCAGTCATCGCCGGTTTCCTGTGCGGTTATCCGATGGGTGCCAAGGTGACCGCAGACCTGACTGTCAGCGAACGTATCAGCCCAGATGAGGGTGCATTTCTGCTCTCTTTTTGTAATAATATGAGTCCCATGTTTATTCTGGGTGTGCTTTTTCGCAATTATATTCCCGAACATGCCCTGCATCTTCCATTTTTCCTGATATTAACAGGTTCTCCGCTGCTCTGCAGCCAGATGTTCAGACTCTATTATACCCACAAGCCCAGGATACATTCTGAAGAATATCGGACTTGCGCAATCGGGTCATCCGTGCAACCCGCAAGTCATTCCTTTGGCACAATCTTAAATACCAGCATTACCGAAAGTGCCGATGCCATCATACGGGTAGCGCTTTATATGATGCTTGCATCCATATGGATGCATATGTTAGATCAGATTATTCTTACAGACAGTGTTGGTAAGACTATCCTGTTGTCCGCTTTTGAGATTACTACAGGTCTTGAACTGCTGTCTGGTCTTGCTATTTCGCGAAACATCCGTTATCTGATTATGCTCGCGCTGACCTCGTTTGGTGGAATCTCTTCCATTCTGCAGACCATGTCCATGGTTCAAAGATCCGGACTTAAAATGATCCCATATATAGCTGAAAAGCTGGTTACCATGACGGTAACCAGCCTGTTGGCATATCTATATCTTATTATAATTAATTACTGATCCAATTCCGTGTCAAGGAAATCGTCCTCTTCCGGCTCAACATATTCGTTGGCATCCGGCTGTGGCTGTTCTGGAATCTCAAGTTCAGAACGATTATTACGTACCATATCAAAACACTCCTGAAGTGAATTGATCAGTCCATCATACTTCGCTGTATAACTGTCCAGTGTATGACCAATAATGCTTTCTGCGTTAGCAAGGAGATCATCTGTATACTGCATAGCGCCGATACGGATATCATTAGCATCACGTGTTGCATTATCCAGAATCTGCTGCGCCTGCTCAGTAGCCGCAGTAACAATATCATTGGCCTGCGCATATGCCTGCTGCATGATCTCATGCTCGCTGACCAGTTCATTCGTCTGAATGTGTGCCTCTTCAATCATATTATCTGCCTTTGCCTGTGCATCTGCCAGAATCGCATCTTTATTCGCAATGATCTTCTGATATCTCTTAATCTCATCCGGTGTCTTCATACGCAGTTCGCGAAGAAGTTCATCCAGCTGATCTTTATTTACAATGATCTTAGTTGTAGATAAAGGCTGAAACTTACAGGAATCAATATACTCTTCAATCTCTTCAATAATCTGTTCAATACGGCTGCTCATAATTTACACTCTCCTTTTTTGTATTTTCTCCCGTATTCTCTGTTCTACCACTTTCGGTACAAACTGAGATATATCCCCATTAAAAGACGCCACTTCTTTTACAATTGTAGAACTCAGATAAGAGTACTCCAGTCTGGTGGAAAGGAATATCGTCTCAACATTCTCTTCCAGCTTATGGTTGGTCTGCGCCATCTGCAACTCATACTCGAAGTCTGTGATCGCCCGCAATCCCCGGACGACAATATCTGCCTTCATATTCTTTGCAAAATCTACCAATAATCCCTCAAAGGGAACAACCTTCACATTATGATAATCTTTTGTGACCTCTTCCAACATTTTAACACGTTCTTCTAAGGAAAACAACGGACTTTTTGCATTATTCTTCAATACTCCGATAATTAACTCGTCCGCAATCTTTGATGAACGGCAGATAATATCAAGATGTCCAAATGTAACCGGATCAAAACTTCCCGGATAAATCGCTCTCATAAAAAATCCTCCTGTAATCTATGTCTCATCTAATCTTGCTGATACTCAATAAACATGTGCTTATTAGTCTTATATATCTTTTCTTTTACCAGGCGGAATCCACATTCCTCCAGATATGTAAAGGATGTATCAAGCGATGCCTCTACGATCACCATGCCATCATCACGCAGGATACGATGTTCTCTGAGAAGCTCCAGCACCTGACGTTCCAGGCTGTGATCATATGGTGGATCCATGAAAATGTAATCAAACTGCTTTCGTCCATCCAGTGAACGGATTGCAGTCATCACATCAGACTGCATCGTAACAGCTGCATCTTCCAGGCTTGTGTGCTTCAGATTCTCCCGGATAATCATCATAGCAGCAGGATTCTTCTCTACAAATACTACTTCCTTCGCTCCCCGGCTGGCAGCCTCAATCCCGATTCCGCCGCTTCCGGCAAACAGATCCAGAAAGTCACAGTCAGCAATCCACGGATCGATCATATTAAAAAGTGTCTCCTTAATACGATCTGTCGTCGGTCTGGTATCCATCCCTTCCAGTGTCTTCAACTGTAACCGCTTTGCCCGTCCTCCGATAACACGCATATTCTTTCTCCTCTTGTATACATAATACTTTACCTTGTTAATTATATAAATAAGTAGCAAAAATGTCAACACGGAATCCCAGAAAATACAAAGAAACCCCGGATTTTTCCGAGGTCTCTTTCAGCATTTGTCTGATTATTTATTTGCCATCTGCTTTTCCTGTTCTTCGATCATCTTTTTTACCATATATCCACCTACAGATCCGTTCTGTCTGGATGTTAAATCTCCATTGTAGCCATCTGAAAGCGGTACTCCCAATTCACTTGCTACCTCGTATTTAAATTTGTCCAGTGCGCCCTTTGCCTCAGGTACTGCTGTTCTGTTTGTTGAACGACTTGCCATTTTATTTTCCTCCTTTTGTATCCTTTTACTGTTTGTCTGTAACCCTGTCTTAAGTTACACCCATAGTATATGGAGGTTTTATAATATTACACTGGTATTTTTTTCGTTCTTTTCCAGATCCTGTATCCAGTCTTGGTGATTGGTCATAATCCATTCAGCTGCTTCCGATGCATATTGCAGAAGCTTTGCATCCTGATAAATATCTCCAAGCTTAAAATCCATCAGTCCGCTCTGCCGGATACCAAACAGATCTCCCGGACCACGAAGCTTCAGATCTTCACTCGCAATTTTAAATCCGTCATTGGTATTATTCAGAATTTCCAATCTTTTTTTCGTATCTTTTGATTTTGAACCACTCATAAAAATGCAATATGACTGATATTTACCGCGCCCCACACGTCCACGAAGCTGATGCAGCTGCGCAAGACCAAAGCGTTCAGCATTTTCCACCATCATCACTGTGGCATTTGGTACATTTATCCCCACTTCGATTACCGTTGTTGATACCAGTACCTGAATCTCGTTTGCCGCAAAACGATTCATGATCTCATCCTTTTCAGACTGTTTCATTTTTCCATGAAGATAATCTACCTTAACCGCATTGCCCAGTTCGTGCTGAAGCATTACCGCATAATCCGTTACATTTTCAACTTCCAGATGTTCACTTTCTTCTACCATCGGGCACACTATATAACATTGCCGTCCTTCAATAATTTGATTCTTAATAAATCGATATGCAGTATCACGATATCCGGTGTCTACCACGCAGTTCTTGATCGGCAGACGATTGGATGGAAGCTCATCAATGATTGAAATATCCAGATCACCATACAGAATAATTGCCAGTGTCCGTGGAATCGGTGTTGCACTCATAACGAGAATATGTGGATTTGTTCCTTTTTCCGCAAATATCTCCCGCTGGCGTACACCAAATCGATGTTGCTCATCAGTCACCACTAGTGCCAGGTTATGATAGTCGACCTTATCCTGAATCAATGCGTGCGTACCAAGAATAATCTGTGATTCTCCAGATGCAATTCTTGCATACGCTTCCCGCTTCTCTTTTGCTTTCATAGATCCAGTCAAGAGCTCTGTTTTTATCGAAATATGACAGGTGTCAAAAAGTTCTGTTAATGATTCAAAATGCTGCTTCGCGAGCACTTCTGTCGGAGCCATCATCGCTCCCTGGTATCCGTTCATTACAACAGTGAGAAGAGCAAGTGCCGCTACGATCGTCTTACCGGACCCCACATCTCCCTGTACCAGTCTCGACATCACGTATTCCCCCTGCATATCCTGCATTATTTCCTTCCACACACGCATCTGTGCACCTGTCAGTTCATACGGCAATGACCGGAGCAGTCTGTCTGTCTCTTTCCTTGGCATGATATCGAAATCATTTTTCATACGTTCATTATTTTCTTTCAGCTTTCGGATAGACAGAATAAATTCCAGGAATTCTTCAAACACCAGCCGCTCTCTTGCTCGACAGTATACTTCTTTATCCTCTGGAAAGTGTATACCGCGAATTGCATAATTGTACTCCGCCAGTTCGTATTTCATACGGAGTTCTTCTGGCAGCCTGTCTGTCGTCAGATTCAGCTGTTCTACAGCCTGACGGACCGCCTTTACCGTAAGATTATTGGAAAGTCCTGTCGTCAGCGGATACTGCGGCTGCAGTGTACCCATTTTCTGCTGATAAGAATCTGCCGGATAAAAGATCTCAGGATGCTCCAGTATCAGACCATCTTTTCTTCGCACCACATGTCCACGCAGAATGATTGATCCACCTGCCGCCAATGTGCTCCTTAAAAAAGGCATCCGGAACCATATTGCTTTTATAGTCCCGGATGCATCCTTTACTTTTACAGTTGTAACCGGCATTTTGCGATTCGGTGATACCTGAACAGATCCGGATAATAAACCGGATACTGTCTGGATCCTGCCTTCTGTAAGATCATCAATCGGTACGGGTGCTTCATATATGTCATATCCTCTCGGATAATGTCTCAGAAGATCTCCTACCGTATAGACACCAAGCCTATGGAAAAGCTTTTCTGTCTTTTCTCCAATGCCCTTTAATTCGCCAATACCTGTTCTCTCATTCATTTATTTACTCTACCGCCATTACATAATAATAGATCGGCTGACCGCCAAACTGCGCATCAATATCCATATCCGGATACAACTCTGCAATCTCTGCTGCAAAGCTTTCCGCATCCTCAGCTGAAATCTCTTCACCATAGTACAGACTGATAAGCTCGGAATCTTCATCTACCATAGCTGCAAGCATCTCCTTAGCTGTATTCTGGATATCTGTACCAACAGCTATAATGCCTGCATCACCGATACCCATGATGTCTCCCTCATGGATCTCTTTATCGTCAATCTTAGTATCACGGACTGCATAAGTAACCTGTCCGGTTTTTACATTCTGGATAGCTTCCAACATTGCCTCTTCATTAGCCGCTGCATCTGCATCTGGCATGAAGTTGATGATTGCTGTAATGCCCTGCGGTACTGTCTTGGTTGGAATAACCACGATCTTCTTATCTTCAACCAGTGCCTTAGCCTGATTAGCCGCAAGAACAATATTTTTGTTATTCGGAAGGATAAATACAGTCTCTGCATTGACCTTATCGATCGCATTCAGCATATCTTCTGTACTTGGGTTCATGGTCTGTCCGCCTTCGATAATATAATCAGCGCCAAGTTCACGGAAAATATCATTCAATCCATCACCAATCGATACGGTAATGAATCCCATAGGCTTCGCCGGCTCTTCTTTCTTTTTTTCTTCCTGAGCGCGAGCCATCTTCTCAGCATCTTTGATCAGCTTCTCCTGGTGTTCTTCACGCATATTATCAATCTTCATGCGAGATAACTGCCCATAAGTAAGAGCCTTCTGGATCGCAAGTCCCGGATCATTGGTGTGAACATGTGTCTTAACCACATCATCATCCGCTACGCATACGATAGAGTCACCGATAGACTCCAGATATGCTTTAAATTCCTGCTCGTCCTTCTCTGTAAATTCGCGATCTGTAAGAATGATAAACTCTGTACAGTACCCAAATTTAATATCTGCCGTTGCTTCTGCTGAAATTTTAGTTACTGCACTGCTTTCACTTGGAGTAATTGCAGAATAATCAATCTCTTTGCCCTGGAATGCATCATATCCGCCCTTCAAAACCTCTAACAGTCCCTGTCCGCCGGAATCCACAACACCGGCTTCTTTTAATACAGGAAGCATCTCTGGTGTTTTCGCCAGAACTTCTTCTGCATATTCAATAACAGCTGGTATAAATACTTCCAGATCATCTGTCTCCAGTTCCATCTCCGCTGCTTTTTCTGCAATCCCCTTGGCAACTGTAAGGATCGTACCCTCCTTCGGCTTCATAACTGCCTTGTATGCAGTCTCTTTCGCACGGATACATGCTGCAGCAAGAACCGTCACATCAATCTCTTTCTGTTCCTTCACAACCTTTGTAAATCCTCTGAGAAGCTGTGAAAGAATAACACCGGAGTTACCTCTGGCTCCACGCAGTGATCCGGAAGAAATAGCTTTAGCCAGGGTCTTCATATCCGGATGATCCAGTGCTGTTACTTCTTTTGCCGCTGACATGATCGTCATAGACATGTTCGTACCTGTATCTCCATCCGGAACCGGAAATACGTTCAATTCATTAATATACTCTTTTCTTGCTTCAATATTCTGTGCACCTGCCAGGAACATTTTGGCAAGCATATCTACATTAATAGTCTTTGTAGCCACTTTCGAAGTTCCTCCTTAATCAATCACTCTGACGCCTTCGATGTAAATATTAATCTTATCGACCGGCATTCTGGTAAATTCTTCCACTTTATACTTAACATTGCTGATCAAATTCTCTGTAACAGCAGAAATACTTACACCGAAAGCTACGATTACATGAAAATCAATCTTAATGCGATTATCTTCTGAAATAGTAACCTGAATACCATGCGTAAGATTCTCCTTCTTGAGAAGACGGTAGATTCCATCTTTCATATTAACAGCCGCCATTCCGACAATGCCGAAGCATTCTACAGCTACAGTACCTGCATATTTGGCAATAACATCAGAGCTGACTGTAATTGTTCCGAGATCCGTACTCATACTTCCCTTCATAGTTATATCCTCCAATTCTTATATGAATGTTGTCTTTCATGTTACAAAACATAATTTAACAAATGTATTATACTCTGTTTCTTTTTTATTTACAACAAAATTTTTCGACGGCTAGTCGTGACACAAAAAAACCCGGATTCTTCTGAATCCAGGTTTTAGTGTTACCATTATTATGCACGCTCAACTTTTCCGGATCTTAAGCAAGAAGTACATACATACATTCTTTCTGTAGCTCCACTCTCAGTCTTTACACGAACTGACTTTACATTTGATTTCCACATTTTTGGTGTTTTTCTATGTGAGTGACTTACATGATTTCCAAAGTGAGCACCCTTATCACAAATAGCACATTTAGCCATGACTGCACCTCCTAACGCTCCGATATAGTCTGCTATACAGACTCACAACAATAGTTATTGTATCAGAAGAATAAAGCAAATGCAAGTATTATTTATGAATTTCTTATCATTTTATTTTAACGTTTTCTTTTAGTCACAACGATACAATTCATACCCGATCAGAATACACAGGCAGATGCACAAGATCTGGACAAAAAGATTCGGTAATAACATGTTAACGATCATGCCCATTGCCATCCAAAATAATATAAATCCTGTTACTCTTCTCATACTGCCTCCGCATATAACCTTATGATATGATGCCAGGGTCAAAAGGTCTAAATCCACATGAGCTCGCTCATAAGTGGATGAAAGACCTTGGGACCCGCCCCAATATGAGCCTAAAAGTGGGATGTTAATCCCACGATATGCGAATAATTGGGAGGATTGTGGGAGTGCATAGCACGGAACAATCCGCAGGCATCATAGTTGGGGCTTTTGACCCCAACATCATGATATTATATGCGGCAATACCTGCATGGTTACGTATTATCCTGATTTTATTCTGATTCATTAAGAATGTCTACCACATCTTCTTCAGTCATTTTCGTTTCACCACGTGATGCAAAACGATCAACCACATCTGGAACCATATCAAGAATCTTAGTGATCGTATCCTGATTCTTGATATTAACAAGTTTGGTATTACCATTCTGGATTACCAGAACCGCACATGGAGTCATCTTACCACCGAGACCTCCACCACCTTTTTCTTTCTTTTCACCACTGAATGAGCCCGCTCCCATACCAAATGACACGTCAATTAACGGAAGTATGATCGTATCTCCAATATGAATCGCATCTCCTACAACGGTCTTGGAAGAAATCACTCCATCCATTCCGCGAAACAGCTCTTCTACTGTCCCTTTCAGCTTGTTATTCTCTCCCATAACTGCAAACCTCCTGCTTTATAATTTAAAATTTCTGATATCTTTAAATGATCTGCGTACCGCTTTACTCAAGATCAGACGAATGGCTGTCACCACCAACGTTATCACATACAGTCTGCCACGTATACTCAAATCACCACTTAACGTACGATGTTCAAAATCCGGCGTAATATCTGTGTGTTCACCAATCCATGGATAAATCATACTGATCCATGCCAGAATCCTGCCAGTCAGTGACGGATCTTCAAATCCAAATGTAATCTCCCCCTGTATCTTCTTTGGCTTAAGTATTTTAAGTAGATGAAACGCTTCGTTTTTTAATTTAAGAAAAGCATTCTTATGCGTCTCATCCGCAAGAAAATCACTGATCTTATCTTTTTTTTCTGTGATTTGATTTATTTTATCACAGAATTTGTGGTATGTACATTTTATCTTTTCCGTAATCTGTTCAATCTTTGAAGCTGAATCCGAATCTTCTTTTCGCTCTTTCTTCTTGCGCTGTTTCTTTTCAGTGCTCTCCGGATAAATCTTTGCAGACTGTTCAGTCTTTTCAATCTTTTCAGTCTCATCTTCAACCGCTTTATCTGTAATTCGATTCGGCGTTTCATCCTGCTGCTCCTCCTTCTGTATGGCCTGTTTCTCCTGCATTACTGCTTTCTTTTCCGGCTTTGGCTTTTCTTCAACCCTATCCTCGGCTTTATCCTCAACCGGATCGCTATCCCCAAACTTTTTCCAGGCAATTCGTACTGATAAATCTGTTTTGCCATTTTCCAGAGCAAATACTGCCTTTATCAATCCAAACAGCCAGCTTACTTTTGCATGTACCGTCAGTTCTCTTGCATTTCCGCTCCCATGCAGATCAGCTTTATAGCAAATTGGCACAAAGAGGACAATACAGATTACCAAAAGAATCAGTCCCAATATCACTGCCAATATAATCCCTATTATTTTTAATATCAGAAAAAGAATATGTAGCATGTCAATCTTCCTGTTCCTTTGCCTGAATATAGTCTCTAAGCTCCAGATCTCCGGTCGCATCATACACTTCCCGGCTGATCTCCTCTACCAGTTCTACCGCTTCCTCAAACCCTTTTGCGATCCCCACTACCATCCGGCCTTCTCTCGGATAACCAGGCTGCAGCAGATACATTGCATTTACAATCTCCAACTGATTATGGTCGCATTCCGGTAACAGGATCACATGCAGATCCGGCTGGATCTTTCTTCGTTCCAATCTGGCGATCACTTTATCTTTCTTTTTTTCAAGTCCTTCTGAAACATACAGATTGCTATAATATTTCACCGGCACACCTCTTTAATAGTAATAACTGTCAAATATTGATTTGGCTACATTAACCGCCTTTGTATTACCGTCTGACTGTTCTACGATTACACTGACTACAAGTTCCGGATTATCTACATTACTGAATCCTACAAACCAGGAATGATTCTGGCTGGAAGAATCCATACTATATTCTGCCGTACCTGTCTTTCCTGCCACACTATAAGACTGACCACTCAGCACGGAACCTGTTCCGTAGCTGACTACACCTTCCATATATGTTTTAAGCTGTGAAGCCTCCGCAGATGTCATCAGATCTTTATATTTTTCCGGTGTCGTCTCAGAAATAATCGTTCCTGTATAATTTGTCACTGAATCTACCAGATATGGACGCATCAGAGTTCCGCCATTAGCAATTGCTGATGTAATCAGTGCCATCTGATAAGGACTCACCTGTGTTTTGCCCTGTCCCATCGCAGTCATCATTTTCTCTGCCGTAGAATCATTTTCTGTCAGTTGAAATTCACTCTTGCCAGTTGCAAAATCACCCGGAAGCTTTGAGCCGATCAGCAGATTCTCGGCAGTCTCCTGATATTTTTTTACATCCAGACTCATACCGATATTACAGAATGAAGAGTTGCAGGAATTTGCAAAGGAAGATGCGAGATCCTCTGCCCCATGCACTGCATGATTCGCACACGGAATCGTTGTATCCCCATAAGTGATCGATCCGGTACAGTTATAACTATAGGAATTATAATCTTCCGGATGCTCACGCATATATTCCAGTGTAGTTACAATTTTAAATGTAGATCCCGGTGCATACAGCCCTTGTGTTGCGCGGTTAAGCAAAACGCTGTTCTCATCGGAATTCAACGCATCCCAATTTGCCGCAACCGAATTCGGATCAAAGGACGGCTTTGATACCATAGCGAGCACCTTTCCAGTACTTGGCTCCATGATCACTACCGCACCCTTGTTATCGCCAAGTGCATTATATGCAGCGCTCTGAAGATCTACATCCAGAGTAGTCACCACATTATCACCGATATTTTTCTGATCCTGAAATTCCTTTACCAGTTTTTCCAGAATAAATGCATCTGATGTCAGCAGATTGAAGTTCTGTGTAGATTCCAGACCGGATTTACCCTGGGAAGAATAACCTACCACATGAGCAAATATTTCACCGTATGGATAGTATCGATACTCACTGCCATCATCAGCTGTATCTGTCTCAGCCAATACATTACCACTTTTGTCCAGGATCTTACCTCGTACCACACGGTCTGCCATGGAATCCAGACGCGGATTATATGGACTGCTGATAATGTCTTTGCTCTTGACCACTGTAAAATATCCGATATATCCCATCATAACCAGAAACAGCGCAACAAATACATACGTAACTCTAGCGAACTCTTTGTTGCGGGCGCGCTTTTTCTTTTCCAGGTGCTTGTCTTCTTTTTTGGCGCTCCGGCGCTCTTTCCGGCTTAACTGCTCTCTTTCTCGCTTCCTGCGTTCTCTGTTTTCTGCTTCTTTCAGCTCGTAACTGTCGTATTTGCTGTTCTTTCTTCTTTCTTTCAATGATCTCTTCCTCATCTTCTCTCAGGATATAGAGCCCCTGAATAATTGCAAACATAATTAAAGTACTTAAAAGGGAACTTCCTCCATAGCTAACCAGTGGCAGCGTAACTCCTGTAGATGGAATAAACTTGGTCACTCCGCCAATTGTCAGGAATACCTGGAAAATATAACAGGTTCCCAGTCCCAATGCAACCAGCTTATAGAATTGATTGCGAAGCTGCATGGCTATATTAAGAAACATAATATAGCAGCTCAGGCAGATTAAAATCAGACACATGGCAAATACGATTCCAAGTTCTTCCGCAATTGCCGAAAAAATAAAATCTTCAGCCGCTACCGGAATCTTATCCGGCTGTCCCTGACAAAGTCCCATTCCGAGCCAGCCGCCGGTTCCTATCGCAAATAAAGACTGTGCCAACTGATAACCGCCACTGTCATATACTGCAAATGGATCCTTCCATGCGATAACTCTTGTACGTACATGACCAAACAAATAATATGCTACTACCGATGCCACACTTCCGGCTCCAAGCCCGGCCAGTATATATAACGGCTGTCTGGTCGCCACGTACAGCATGACCAGATATACTACAAAAATAATAAGTGCAGCTCCAAGGTCTTTAGAGACTACCAGTATCAGCACATGGAACGCGGCAATGGCTGTCGTAACCACAATATCTTTAAATTCCCTGGATACTTTCAGACTCGCCGCCACATAAAATACAAATACAATCTTCACCAGCTCTGATGGCTGGATATTAATTCCCGCGATCGTAAACCCAAGCATGGCGCCGTAGGATACCTGACCGATGACTACTACCACTCCAAGCGAAATCAAACCTATGATCGCATAGATTCTTCTCCACTCTGACAAAAATTTACACTTGCGGATAATAATCGGAATCACTAGACTCAATGCTATCGCACAGGCAGCGATCACAAACTGTTTCATCGCCTTACTGTAAGACAGTCTGGTCTGCATGATCAGACCAATACACAGCAGCATACACATATTATTTACCACAAGTCTTGATACTCTCGGGTAAATGTGCGTATACAACAGGATTGTTGCCAGAAAAAGTGCCATCTGTGCAAGATACAGTCCCAGTATCTTAATGTCATCCATTTCCAGATATAATACCATAAAGGCAATAAGCTGAAGCATAAACATTAATGTATTCTGCCGCTTCAGCATACGCTGCTTTTTCTCGGCATCCTGATATCCGAAGATACGGAAACACAAATAGGTATACATGATAATGATCGTGATGATCAGATATTTTGAAAGCTCAACTATGATATTAACCATTTTCCACCTACTTTACTCCTCGTTTAAAATGTCCTCTTGTATAATCCATCTTTGGGATCGGACATTCTGTATTCTCTACATAGATATTTCTGAACATGCAAAGTATCTTCTGCATATCCTCTCCATTTTCTGTCGTAAACGCCAGGCGCAGTGCACGCGGATGGAGACGCATAATCTTCATCTGCTGATCTGCCAGCAATAATGGAGATGTATTATACATTACATTATAGCAGTATCTGCAGACATTTTTTACTGTCATATTCTTCTTCTGTCTATCTGTCAGGATAAGTTCCCCTGGTTTTCCTGTACAACCGGATGTATTCTTACGCACACATCCCGCCGATACCATAACCGGGAGATATCCATATACTACAAGTTCCATCTCCTGTATGCCCAGTTCCTCTAATTCCCAGCTGTTTAGTTCTACAGGTGCAGTCCCTGCCTTAAGATTAAACTGCCGCAAGAAATTCTTAGCCCTATGATTCCACAGATATATACTGCTATCCGTAACCACCGGATAATCCGCACTCTTTTTACGTATAAGAAGCAGGCTCTCCAGATTCCGTACCAGTACGCCATCAAAGGTCTCCATCAATTCTTCCAGGTGCTTATTATAATATAACTTTGACTCTTCTCTGTAAATCCGTGCCATAGCGAAATATACATCTGTTCCATTCTCTCGTGCAATTCGAATGATCTGTTTCATTCGGTCTGCATTCTGCCCATCCCAAAGGGTATCTTCAACATAAATACGTGCAATTCCTGTAAATCCAGCTGCTGTTTCAAACTGTTCGATAGTCTCAACCGACACAGTAAGCTCCGATGCCTTTTCCTTATTCGTATCTGCTGTATTTTCTGTGTCTGGGCAAATGGCTAACCGCTCCGGTTCTTCTCTTTTTCCTGATTCCAGAAGTTTTGCTTCCAGCATCCCCAACGCCTGACGGCGAAGTTCATTCAATGCCTGCACCGGGAGAAAGATATCCTCATCCATCTGAATATCCAGCTGCTCAAACACAAATGGCGTATTGCCGGTCTTCTTCATCTGCTTCTCCAGACGATCCCTGCTCATCGGAACTTTTTCAGCACGCTGTACATCTGCACCTTCCACACATACTTCTGTCTCACCACTACTTACTGAAAATTCTGCCGGTTTTCCACATACAGCCCTTAACACACCTGTAATTTTTTCCTGACAGACCATATTGGGTGTATCCTCTGACTGCATTTCCGCTTTTGGGCGCTCCAGAGATATCATATTCTTTCCATTATGAACATAGTAATAACCGTTACAATATCCTCTTCTCTGATAAGCCTGCATAAGCCGGTTTAGATCATCTTTCTTAACGCGATAATTTTCTCTTCCTTTTTCCAGATAGTAATCCCGGTATCTGCGATATGCATCAGTCACTGTTGCTACATAAGCAGGCTGCTTCATCCGTCCTTCAATCTTAAAGGAATCAATTCCATGTTCAATCAGATCAGGAATATACTCAATCGTACACAAATCTTTCAGACTCATAATATCCGACGGCTTCTTTCCATTCACCCGATAAGGCAGTCTGCATGGCTGCGCACACTGTCCGCGATTACCGCTTCGTCCCCCAATCAGACTGCTGAGCAGACACTGTCCGGAATAGCAATAACAAAGAGCTCCATGTACAAAACACTCAATCTCAAGATTGGTCCTGTCACGTATTTCCTTAATCTCCGGAAGCGAAAGCTCTCTTGCCGGAACCACTCGTACCACGCCCTGCTTCTCCAGCCATTCTGCTGAAATTGCATTCGTAACCGTCATCTGCGTACTGGCATGGATATCCATCTCAGGAAACTGGCGACGAATATATTCCATCACACCCATATCCTGTACAATTACTGCATCCAGCCCCTGCTTATAGTATGGGAGAAGATATCCATATAACTGATCAAATTCACGTTCCTTGACCAGCGTATTAACTGTCAAATATATCTTTCTGCCATGCAGATGTGCATAATCAATTGCTGAGCACAGTTCTTCTTCTGTAAAATTTTTTGCAAAGGCGCGAGCTCCAAATTGCTCCCCGCCAAGATATATTGCATCTGCTCCGGCTGATACAGCTGCTTTCAGTGTAGCAAAATCACCTGCCGGTGCAAGAATTTCTGGCATTCGTTCCATCTAAACTCCTTTGAAAATATCCATTCATTCCGAATTCTGTTTATATAAACGATCATATAAAGCAGATAGGCTGTCATATGACAGCCTATTTACTCTTTTTATTCTTCATCTCAGTTTCTAACTGTACAATCTTCATCTGCAATGCTTTATTCTCTTCTTTCAGCTTGTCCAGTGCTTTGTCCGCGTTCTCCAGCTTAATCTGTACTGAAATCAACTCATGCTTGAGATCATACATCTCTTTATCTTTTGCTTCGATATCACTTTCTAATGTACCGCCCTGCTTCTTAGCCTTGAAATAGTCATCTGCAATATTCAGCGCAAGAAGGATACTTCTCGTCTCTGCACTCTGCTTTCTGTAGCCATCACTGCTGGAGCACTCTTCTAATTTATGATTCAGATATGTAGACACTCTCTGCAGATATTCTTCACTCTCAAATCCACTCAGAGTAAATACCTTTCCACCAATTAATACTTCTGTAAAATTCTTTGATGATGCCATTGCAACCTCCAACATTTCCTAAATTCATACATAAACAATATAGATATATTATAAACGATAGTTCCATAAAAACCAACAGTTTTTCACTATTTTGAAAGGGAAATTCCCAAATGTCCATATGCCAGCTCTGTTGCGACCCTTCCTCTCGGTGTTCTGAGCAGGAATCCATTCTTCAAAAGATACGGTTCATAGACATCCTCTATCGTTCCGGCATCTTCACCTATAGATGCTGCAAGTGTCTCCAGACCAACTGGTCCCCCGGCAAATCTTGTGATCATTGTAGACAGAAGATTCCTGTCGACATGATCCAGACCATATTTATCTACATCTAAGAGATCCAGTGCAAAATCTGCTACGTCTCCTGTAATCACGCCATCGAACTTCACCTGTGCAAAGTCACGTACCCGTTTCAGCAAACGATTGGCAAGACGCGGCGTACCTCTGGATCTTCTTGCAAGTTCCGCAGAACCACGTTCATCAATCTCCACACCCAGAACTGTTGCTGATCTCTGTATGATCGTCTGCAGCTCTTCTACCGTATAAAACTCCAGGCGATTAATCACGCCAAAACGGTCACGAAGCGGAGCTGTCAGCATACCCGCTCTGGTGGTTGCTCCGACCAGTGTAAACTTAGGAAGATCCAGACGTATCGATCTGGCACTTGCACCCTTACCAATCATAATGTCAATGGCAAAATCCTCCATAGCCGGGTAAAGTACCTCTTCCACCTGACGGTTCAAGCGATGGATCTCATCCACAAAAAGTACATCTCCCTCCTGCAGACTGTTCAATATTGCCGCCATATCTCCCGGCTTTTCAATTGCCGGACCGGATGTAACCTTTAAATTCACGCCCATCTCATTGGCAATAATCCCGGCAAGTGTTGTCTTACCAAGTCCCGGCGGCCCATAAAACAATACATGGTCTAACGGCTCTCCTCGGTCCTTTGCCGCAGATATATATATTTTCAACATCTCTTTCGCTTTTTCCTGACCCACATAGTCATCCAGTGTCTGCGGTCTGAGATGGTTCTCTATTTTCTGATCTTCTTCCAGATTCTCTGTTGTGATAATTCTTCTTCCCATGATACCCCTCTGCTACTAAAACATCATATATTTCAAAGCCTGTTTCAGCACATCTTCTACATTCATGCCTTCTGTAAGTTCTACCCGACGTACTGCCTTCAAAGCTTCTGTATTGCCATAGCCAAGTGCCACCAGTGCCGATACCGCATCCTGCTGGATTCCACCTGTCGCAGCCGATACAGCAGATGTATCTTCTAAAGCCGCATAACGATCCAGATCCGGCATACTGAGTTTGTCTTTTAATTCCAGAATCAGCTTCTCGGCCGTCTTTTTCCCGATTCCCTGTGCAGCCGAAATTGCCTTGGCATCACCTGACATAACAGCAAATCTCAGATCATCTGCCGAAAGCTGAGACAAAATGCTGAGTCCTCCTCTTGGCCCGATTCCACTGACTGTGATCACTTTGCGAAACACTGCAAGGTCGTCTCTCGTAAGAAATCCGTAAAGCTGCATCGCATCTTCCTTTACATTCAGATATGTATGAATAAGCACTTCCGAACCTATCGGCGGAAGCGCAGACATCGCTCTTCCCGGCATATAGATGCCATATCCCACGCCACCGACATCAACGATCACCCTGTCTTCTTCCAGTATTACAAGTTCGCCTTTTATATATGCAATCATTCCGTCTGTCCCCCTTCTATTCCAGATTGATTTTAACGCAGATCTATGTTTCTCAGCCGTCGTATCATTTCCGTTGCCACCGTACCGATCACAAATCCTGTAATCAGTCCTGCCACCAGAAGTACCGGCAGATATCCGGTTACGCTATAAGTCTCAACCACAATAGCTGCCACTACAAGCTGTCCTATATTGTGAAATACACCACCGGCCACACTGACTCCGATAATGCTCAGATCCGCATACTTTTTCAGCAATGCCATTACCGCAAGACTCACCAGTCCTCCGGCAAGACTATATAGAATACTTGCCAGATTACCAAATATAAATCCGGATAAAACCACTCTTGTTACTGATAACAGCAGCGCCTCTTTTACATCCGTTTTGTACAATGCTATAACTACGATCAGGTTTGCCAGTCCCAGCTTAACACCGGGAATACCAATCTGAAACGGAATCATTGTTTCAACATAGCTGAATATCAATGCCAGCGCAACAAACACACCAAAATATGCTACTCGGTTCTTCACAACTGCCTCCTACTTCATTACTGCATCCAGTTCACTCTCTTTATCAGACTCCACCTCAACTACGATTTTATTAGGAAGGCAGATAATTGACTCGCCATCGGCAGATATTGCTTTCTCATGCACACATATCTGATCCGGACAGTCAGCTTCAATCATAGAAGCCTCTCCATTCTTAATCTCAAGTATATTGGTTCCATGATTAATCTCTATCCTGCGATCTTCCGTCAGTACATATGTCCCTTCTGTCACTCCATCTACTTTGATTGCCACTATGCCTTTCCCCGCTTCTCCGGTAAAATGATGTACCAGGCTGCACACTGCAGCAATACAGAGAATTATCCCCATTAACACCAGATCTTTTTTCTTTAATCCCATCTTCACACTTCTGCACTTTCCAGTCTTTTATAATTCCTACCTATTCTATCACAACCACTCCTCCATCGCAACCACACGTTCGATAAAGGTTGAAACCCTTTGTTTCTCTGTGCTATACTGAATCTGTTTAAAATACTAACTGCCATTGCAGTTATTGATAAAGGAGTACACTTATGAAATGGCATAGACAACTAGCTATACTTGGCACAGCGTCTCTGCTGCTTGGTCTTACCGGATGTTCCGGGAGTTCTGCCAACACAGAGCCCATTTCCTATACCGGGACAGCACTTGACACCGTAATTAATATTAAGATTTACGATTCACAGGATAATAATCTTCTAACTAAATGTCAGAAGATCTGCGACGATTATGAAGCCAGGCTGTCACGTACCAGAGAAGGCAGTGAGATCTGGCAGATTAACCACGCAGAAGGCGCTTATACCGAAGTCTCTGATGATACTCTCAAACTAATCCAGGAAGGATTGCATTACAGCAAATTATCTGATGGAGCTTTCGACATTACCATTGGGACTGTCACTGAGCTGTGGGATTTCAAATCCGATGATCCACAGGTACCGGATGCCTCAGTTCTTGCAGAGGCCGTGACACACGTCGATTATCACAATGTAGAAATTGACGGTAATCTGGTACGCCTCTCCGATCCCGAATCTAAAATAGATCTCGGAGCCATTGCCAAAGGATTTATTGCTGATAAATTAAAAGAATATCTGAAAAGCGAAGGCGTAGAACACGCACTGATTGATCTTGGCGGTAATGTCCTTGCTATCGGAGACAAGCCAGATGGAAGCAGTTTTCTGATCGGCATTCAGAAACCTTTTGACGACCGTGGTGAGCCAATCGCATCCATAGAATTGAATGATCAGGCCGCTGTTACTTCTGGTACATACCAGAGATACTTTGAAAAAGACGGTGATTTCTACCATCACATATTACAACCTTCCGATGGTATGCCGTGCAACAATGGGCTGAACAGTGTTACGATTCTCACTGATTCTTCTCTCACAGCAGATGCACTGAGTACCACAACTTTTCTTCTTGGTCCGGATAAGGGAATGGATTTAATCAACAGTCTGGATGGCGTAGAAGCCGTATTCATCGATACAGATAATAATCTGACTTACTCAGATAATTTTCCAAAATAATATACAAAACGACAGGGGTGATTACTTTCGTAATCACCCCTGTCGTTTTCACCTTCCGTTTCCGCGGATCCCAATGTTATGCATTGAGTCAACATATCTTGTATGATGTAATGTCCGATCTATATCTCGACCAAGATCTCCTTAATTAACAGTTGGTTGAGAAGATTGGTAACTATTGAATCCGGATAATCTTCTTCGGACACTTCTCAGCGCAGGCGCCGCAATTTACACATTTCGTGGAGTCAATATGTGCAATATTGTTTTCTACGGTTATTGCTTCTGCAGGGCATACTTTCGCACACATTCTGCATCCTATACAACCAACGGCACAAGCTGCCATTACATCCTTACCTTTATCCTGTGAGCTGCACTGTACCATATGTTTCTGTTCATATGGAATCAGTTCGATCAAATGTCTTGGACATACTGCGATACATTTACCACATGCCTTACATTTTTCCTTATCTACTACTGCAACTCCGTCCACAATATGGATTGCATCAAACGGACAGGCTTTCACACAGGTACCCTCACCGATACATCCATAGTTACATGTCTTTGGTCCACCATTCTGCATCATATTGATCATAATACAGTCAGAAACTCCCTGATATTCATAATCAGTCTTAGCTTTATCACAGGTACCTGCACATTTTACATATGCAACTTCATGCACCTGCTCTGTTGCTTCCTGTCCCATAATCTCGGCTACCTTAGCACCTACTGGTGCACCACCGACCGGACAGGCATTGACCGGAGCTTCGCCGGCTGCAATTGCGGCTGCAAGTCCGGAACATCCCGGATAACCACAACCACCACAGTTATTACCTGGAAGAACACCCAGAATAGCTTCTTCCTTTTCATCTACTTCAACTGCAAACTTTTTGTCTGCCAGCCCGAGGAAAATACCAATGAATAATCCGGTACCGCCTACAATGACTGTAGCCAAAATAATTCCTGTCATACTCATATTGTCTTCCTCCTAAATAAGTCCTGAGAATCCAAAGAATGCGATTGACATGAGTGCTGATGTCAGCAGTACGATCGGCATACCTTTGAAGGATTCCGGAATGTCATTATATTCCATCTTTTCTCTGATACCGGCAAGCAGTACAATGGCGATCAGATAACCAACACCTGTTGCAAAACCATTCACTACGCCTTCGAGAATATTGTAATCATCCTGTACATTATTCAGAGCTACACCAAGCACTGCACAGTTTGTTGTGATCAGTGGAAGGTATACTCCAAGAGCATTGTACAATGAAGGCACGAACTTTTTCAAGAACATTTCTACAATCTGTACAAGTGCTGCGATTACAAGGATAAATACGATTGTGTTCAAGTACTCAAATCCCAGTGGTTTGAGAATAAACTGATGTAATATTCCGGCAACTAATGATGCCAGAGTGATTACGAAAATAACGGCTCCGCCCATTCCGGCAGCTGTCTCTGTCTTCTTGGAAACACCCAGGAAAGAACAGATACCGAGGAACTGACTAAGTACGACGTTACTTACAAGCGCAGAACCGACTGCGATTAAAATCAAATTTCCCATCTTTCCTATTCCTTTCCTTTATCTGCTGTAGAAGCACATCCGGCACAGGTTGCACAATCAGAACCACATCCTGACTGAATCTTAGATGCATCCTTGCCTTTCTTCTCCATGTTAATCTTTACCTTATTCTGGATTGCTGCAAGACCTGCAAGTACCAGGAATGCTCCAGGTGCCAGAATAAAGATTGTAATTGGTGTATATCCTGCCTTGCCCATTGTAGAATCAGCGAGCGGAAGAATCTGTTTACCAAAGATCTGTCCTGCTCCAATGATCTCACGTACAGCACCGATTGCAAGAAGACCTACGGTAAATCCAAGTCCCATACCAAGTCCGTCAAAAATAGACGGAAGAACCGGGTTCTTAGAAGCATAGCTCTCTGCACGGCCAAGAATAATACAGTTAACAACGATCAGTGGAATATAAATTCCAAGTGAATCATAAAGTGACGGTGTATATCCTTCCATAAGGAAGTCAACGATTGTTACGAATGACGCAACAACCACGATAAATGCCGGCATTCTGACAGAATCCGGTATAATCTTACGTAACATGGAAATCAACATGTTGGACATTACAAGTACCGCCGTTGTTGAAAGTCCCATACCGATACCGTTCATAGCCGAAGTAGTTACCGCAAGTGTCGGACACATACCAAGCATCAGGACGAAAATCGGATTTTCATCAATAAGACCATTTTTCAGTCTTTCTCCACATGAATTCATCTACACTACCTCCTGACTAAAATGCACTGTGAAAATATGCAAGTGCTGCATTCACGGCACCTGTTACAGCTCGTGATGTAAAGCTTGCACCACTGATGGCATCGATCGGCTCACCTTCGCCGCCATCCTTTGATACATAGAATTTATCTGTCTGCTTACCCACATACTGTGAATAGAAAGAACTGTTAGTTGCTTTCATACCAAGTCCTGCTGTCTCGCTGATACTCAGGAATGCAACTCCACTGATTGTTCCATCTGCTGTAATACCTACTGTGATCTGGATATCACCGCCATAACCTTCGCCATCGGTAGCTGTGATAACATATCCGGCCTCTCCGCCTTTTACGGAACATACCTCATCAATGCTTCCCTTGATGCCGAGTTCTTTGATTACCTGATCAGCAACCTTCTGATCTACATCCACTGCTTCAAAATCATCCTCACTTGCTTCAGGGAATACCTGTAACCAGGCTTCTCTCTTAGCCGCTTCCTGAGTCTGAGCAATCGGAGTCTTAGTTACTTCATATACCAGTCCCAGCAAAAGTCCTGCAATCAGAGTGATTGCTGTAAGGATCGCTGTATTTTTAATAATCTTGTTCATTATTTTTCTCCTCCTTTGCCAAATGGTTTCGGAAGAGTAACCTTCTCAATAAGTGGAACTAAAAGGTTACTGATGATGATCGCATAGGATACACCTTCTGATGATCCACCGAACAGACGGAACAGACCAGTCAGAAGTCCAAGTACAATACCGTATACGATCTGACCGGATTTGGTGATCGGTGATGTAACGTAGTCAGTTGCCATGAACCATGCACCTAACATCAGACCACCTCCACACAACTCTGCAGTGATGAACTGAGGATCAAAAAATCCTACATTTGCATCAGAGAACTGTCCGAAGATACCAATAAACAATACAAATGTTACAATATATGTACCAGGAATACGAAGATCAATAATTCCCAACATAATCAGGAAAATCGCGCCAATAATGATTGCGATCACAGATGTCTCACCAATCGTACCTGGAATACGTCCGATCAGCATGTCCATAGAATTCACACTTGACAGTGCTCCTTCCTTCAGATATGCCAGTGGTGTCGGTCCTGTCTCTCCATCATAAACGAACTTGGTCATCTGTCCTGCAAAAGAAATCAACAGAAAACATCTTGCTCCAAGTGCCGGGTTCATGAAGTTCTGTCCCAGACCTCCGAACAGCTGCTTGACAATCAGGATAGCAAATACACTACCAAGTGCTCCCATCCACAACGGTGCTGTAGGTGGCATATTAAGTCCAAGCAGAAGTCCTGTTACAACAGCACTGAAATCACCGATTGTGATCTTCTTGTGCATAAGCTTTTCATAAATAAACTCTGTAAGCACAGCTGTTGCAGTCGTAACGATCAGCATCAGCAGTGCATCCATTCCAAAATTATATACTCCAAATGCAGATGCCGGCAACAGAGCAATTGTTACCATGAGCATAATATTGCTGGAAGTAACTTTGGAACGTATATGTGGTGAAGATGAAATATTTAACTGATTCTCCACTTTTGTTCACCTCTTCCTCTCTTGTTATTTTTTCTTTCTGCGATTAGCCAGAACAATCTTTCTCATGGAACCGATTGACTGTTTCAACGGTCTCTTAGCTGGACAGACGTAACTACATGATCCACACTCTACGCATTCCATACCGTTCATTTTTTCAAATGTCTCCGCATCATGATGCTGTGCATAATCAGCCAGACGAGACGGAATAATACGGCTTGGACAGGCATCCACACAACGTCCACAGTTGATACATGCGGTCTCTTCCAGTCTCTTAACCGGATCTTTTACAAATGCCAGAACTGAAGAAGATGTTTTCGTAACAGGTACATCTACAGTAAACATGGCAAATCCCATCATCGGACCACCGGAAATCACCTTTTCTGGTTCTTCCTTAAATCCACCAGCCTGCTCTACAAGTTCCATCTGATTCATACCAAATGGTGCGCGGAAGTTACCAGGCTCATTGATCGCATCACCACTGACAGTAACAATACGTTCAATAGAAGGCTTTCCTTCTACAACTGCCTGGTAAATATTGATCATAGTCTCAACGTTATCTACAACACATCCCGCATCTGCCGGAAGCATAGTAGAGTTGATTGCTCGCCCGGTTGTAGCATAGATCAGCTGACGCTCACCACCCTGAGGGTATTTGGTCTTTAATGCCATAACTTCCATACGAGGCTCATCTTTTGTAAGTTCTTTCAGCTTCTCGATACAATCTGGCTTATTATCTTCCACGCCAAAAATACCTTTTGCATGTTCAAACAGTGAAAGGACAACCTTCATACCACCAACAAGGCGTTCCGGCGTCTCCATCATACGTCTGTAATCGGCAGTGATATATGGCTCACACTCCGCACAGTTTGCTATAATATAGTCAATCTTCTCCGGCTCTTTTGGAGAAAGCTTCACCTTAGTAGGGAATCCAGCTCCACCCATACCTACAACACCGGCCTCACCGATCGCATTCAATATCTCTTCTTTTGTCATTTCCTCCAACGGTTTTACTGGAGCATATTCAACTTCCTTGTACTCTCCGTCATTCTCTACTACGATGCAGTTCACCTTTGCCCCAGTAGGATTAAAATGAGGTTCAATTGCTTTTACCGTTCCGGATACTGATGCATAAATCGGAGCAGAAACAAATCCGCCAGCTTCCGCAATCTTCTGTCCTCTCAGCACGTGATCTCCCTTGGCAACAATTGGAGTTGCCGGAGCACCGATATGCTGCGAAAGCGGATATACAAGATCTCCTTTTGGCTTCACATCAACAATCGCCTTATCTTTTGCCAGACTCTTGCCGTCATCCGGATGAATACCACCCTTAAATGTTAACAGTGCCATTCCTTTTCCTTCCTTCCTTCCTTTTAGTTTATTATATATAATATACAAAAAAATCTCCTAATTTTCCATAAATGTAGGATGTTTCGTTGTACATTTTTCAATACAGCTTGCCTATTATTTAACATTTTAGGCATAACAACACAGAAAGATAGAGGCACTTTCGTGTCCCTATCTTTGCTATCTTTTTCATATATATCAAGTCTGTTCTTATCAGTAATTAAGCCTCTTCACCTTCAGATGCCTCTTCCGGTTTCTCAAGTGCTTTCATGCTCAGGCTGATCTTCTTCTCAGCTTCGTTCAGATCTACAATCTTAGCAGTAATCTCCTGTCCAACTGAAAGTACGTCAGATGGTTTTTCAACATGTGCGCGAGAAATCTGTGAAACATGAAGCAGAGCATCTACTCCAGGAGCGAGTTCAACGAATGCACCAAAATCTGTCATTCTTGCAACCTTACCTGTGATCTCTTTACCTACTGCATAATCTTCTGCAGCATTAGCCCATGGATTAGTCTCTGGGAATTTCAGGCTGAGTGCGATCTTAGTATCGTGAATATCTTTCACGAGTACTTTCAGCTTTTCGCCAACCTGGAATACTTTCTTAGGATTCTCAACACGTCCCCAGGACATCTCTGAAATATGTAACAGACCATCTACTCCACCAAGATCGATGAATGCGCCAAAATCTGTAACATTCTTTACAACACCTTCTACTGTATCTCCAACATGAAGATTTGCGAAAAGTTCTTTCTGCTTTTCTGCTCTCTCAGCAACCAGAAGCTGTCTTCTGTCACCAATCACACGGTTTCTTCTAGGATTGAACTCACTGATTACGAACTCAATTTCCTGTCCCTGATATTTGCTGAGATCTTTTTCATAAGTATCAGATACCAGACTTGCCGGGATAAATACTCTTGCTTCATCAACAACAACACTTAATCCACCACCAAGGATCTGAACAACTGGTGCTTTCAGTACTTCTTTGTTCTCGAAAGCTTCTTTCAGTCTTTCATTTCCTCTTTCAGCAAGCAGTCTCTTGTATGTCAATAATACCTGACCTTCGCCATCATTTACCTTTAATACTTTAACTGTCATTGAATCTCCAACTGATACCATAGTTGTAAGATCTGCACCGGCCTCATTCGTGTACTCACTCTTTGTAATGATTCCGTCAGCCTTGTAACCTATATTTAAAATAATTTCATCTGGCTTAACGTCAATGACCGTACCGTCAACCACCTCTCCGTTGTGAATTGTTTTCAACGAATCTTCTAGCATTTGTTCAAAAGTTAATTCTGACATAATTTTGAACCTCCTCAATTATATTATTGGGCGTGGATGCCCCTGCTGTAATACCTACTGTTTCCACGGACCTTAATTGATTCACATTCAAATCGTCAAGTGTCTGTATATAGTACGTATTGTTACATGCATTCTTGCATATCTCGAATAGCTTCTGGGTATTGGAACTTCGTTTATCTCCAATAACGATCATCGCATCGACCCTGTCTGCAATACGGGCGGTTTCAGTCTGCCGCTCTTTCGTCGCACTGCAAATCGTATTCAAAACACTTATATCATAACGCCTTTTCGAAATAATTTCAACCAATTCTTTGAATTTATTGTAATTAAATGTCGTTTGTGCAACAACACATATTTTCCTGTCCTCTGGCACCGTCAGATGCTCCGCTTCCTCTGCCGTAGAAATAACAGCCGCATCTTCCCCAGCCCAGCCCATAATGCCTTCTACCTCCGGGTGTACCGGATTGCCTATCACCACAAGAAATGCGCCCTCTTCTGCTTTTTCCATTGCAATTTTATGAATCTTTTTCACAAATGGACAGGTCGCATCGACGTACTGAATCCCCAGTTCATCCATTCGGTCACAGATGCGTTTCGGCACTCCGTGGGATCGTATGATCACAATCCCGTTCTTTGCCTTTGGAAGATCTTCTTCTCCCTCCAGTACAGTCACACCTTTCGCCTGCATATCCTTGATCACTTCATCGTTATGAATGATCGGACCAAACGTATAGATCTTACAGTCTTTATTCTCTTCTACCTGTTGGTATACGGTATCAACCGCACGTTTCACTCCAAAGCAAAAACCGGCAGTCTTAGCTAACAGAACTTTCATACCGTCTCCTTCTGCTTATCTGCACATATCGCAAGAATCGCATCTGTTACTTCTTCTATATTCATATCAGAACTGTCCACCAGCACTGCATCGTCTGCCTGTTTGAGCGGCGCAGTCTCTCGCGTCATATCCCTGTGATCCCGCGCTCTGATGTCTTCCTGAATCTTAGTCAGATCACATTCCTGTCCTTTTGCCTGAAGCTCATCAAATCTCCGCTTAGCACGAGTTTCCACACTTGCAGTCAGATATATCTTCACATCTGCATCTGGCAGGATATTGGTTCCGATATCTCTTCCATCCATCACTACATCATGTTCTCTTGCCATAGTGCGCTGCAGTTCCAGAAGTTTTGTGCGAACTTCAGGAATCGCAGATGTCTTAGACGCCATATCGCCGACTTCTTCACTTCGAAGCTGTCCGGTAATATTCGTTCCATTTAAATACACCTGCTGCATACCGTCTTCGTAACGGATACTTACATCCGCATCCCGGCAGGCATCAATTACCGCATTGATATCTGATGGATCAATCTGTTTTCCGAGAAAATGTACTGCAAGGCCACGGTACATTGCGCCCGTATCCACATAGATGCAATTCTGTCTGGCCGCCACCAACTTGGCTATTGTACTTTTTCCGGCACCTGCCGGTCCATCAATTGCTATATTAAATCCCATATTTTTCACCTTTTCTATCGTATTTCCTGTGCTGCCATGTATCCGGTAGACCAGGCAATCTGCAGATTATATCCTCCTGTTACTGCATCCAGATCCAGAACTTCACCTGCAAAATAAAGATTTTTAACTTTCTTTGACTCCATAGTACCAGGATCAATCTCCCGGACTGATACACCACCTCTGGTTATGATTGCCTCATTATATCCACGAATTCCAGTAAGTGTCATTGCAAAATTCTTGATCAAACGTACTAGACTGTGGCGTTCTTCTTTAGAAATAGCATTTACCTGCTTCTCCGGCAAAATCCCACTGAGTTCTACCATAACCGGGATCAGTTTGGAAGGAAACAAACCGCCAAGTGCATTTTTGAACTGTTTATTTTTTTGTTCTTCAAAATCTCTCAGCAACCTCTTATCAAGCTGTTCCTCAGAAAGTGCCGGTTTCAGATCAATTGTCAGTGTGAGTTCTTTCTTTTTCAACATCTGTCCTACGATACTGCTGGCACTGATCACAGTCGGACCACTCACGCCAAAATGTGTAAACAAAAGTTCACCAAACTCTTCGTAATATTTCTTACGTCCATCTAAAACAGTGACATTAACATTTCTAAGCGACAATCCCTGAAGTGTTTTTACCCATGGCTCTTTTGTCTCAAGCGGAACCAGGCCTGGACTCCGCTCCGTCACCTTATGTCCAAGTGCTTCTGCCCATCTGTATCCATCGCCGGTGGAACCAGTAGATGGATAGGAAAGACCTCCTGTCGCGATAATGCAGCTGTCGCCCTTTACTGTCTTACCATCCTCCAGAACAATCCCATCAAACGTTCCATCTTTCTGCAGCACTTTTTCTACTTTCTGATTCAAGTGTATCTGAACACCACGTTTCCTCATAGCCTCTGACAAAGTACGGATTACATCCGAAGAGTGATCAGATACCGGAAATACTCTGTTGCCTCGCTCAATCTTCGTAGCAAGGCCTTCATTTTCAAAAAAATCAATCACATTCTGATTCGTGTACGTATAAAAACTGCTGTAAAGGAACTTCGGATTGCCGATTACTGCCTGAAAAAGTTCCTCCACATCACAGGCGTTGGTAATATTGCATCTTCCCTTTCCGGTAATATATAACTTTTTACCAAGCTTCTCATTCTTTTCAAAAAGATGTACTTCATGCCCTTTATCAGACGCATGTACTGCCGCAAACATGCCTGCAGCACCGCCTCCTATAATAATCACTTTACTCATAACTAAATATCATCTCCGCCAAGATTCGAAAATTCCACCTTATCCGTAACCATATTCAGTTCATCCTTACTGTATACCTGATACTCGTCCCAGATCTTCTCGAGTGTTTCGAGTGTTGCCACTACTTCTTTCTGCTTCTTCATGCAAAGAGCTACTACTAGCGCATTGATCACACTCAAAGGTGCCACCAGAGAGTCTACAATAGACGCCATATCACTTCGTGCAATCAGATTGCAGGACGAATACAGATTCATCGGTGAATGAACACTGTCCGTCAATGTAATCACCTTGGCATTGCGATTATTCGCAAATTCAAGTGCTTTTAAAGTCCTCATGGAATAACGTGGAAAACTGATACCAATCACTACATCATCCTGTCCGATACGAATCAACTGTTCAAATATTTCACTGGAACTGTTGGTATTAACAAGCGTCACATCTTCACAGATCAACTGCAGATAATAACTCAGAAAGCTGGCTAACGGAGCACAGCTCCGAATACCGATCACATAGATTCTCTTTGCTTTCAGAATCGTATCCACCGCCATCTCAAACGCTTCCTGATCCATACTTCCCATGGTAAGCTTAATCTTTTCAATATCAGCCTGCAGAACCGACGTCAGGATCTCTCCCTGACTGATCCTTCCATAGGTCACTTCCATCCGCTGTATAGAATTCAACTTGGTCCGCACCAGTTCTTCCAATGCTTTCTGAAATTCCGGATACCCTTTATATCCAAGAGTCATAGCAAAACGAACAACCGTCGATTCACTGACACCTACCACTTCTCCCATTTTAGCGGCTGTAAGAAACGCAGCCTTATCGTATTCCTGCCGGATGTAATCGGCAAGCTTCTTCTGCCCCTTGCTTAATCTGGGATACTTCTCATCAATCTTCTGGAGCAGTTCATTATTTATTCCCATAACAGTTCCATTTCCTTTTCCATTCCCCTGTCATATGATCATACAAACAGAGAATTATTATCTACCACAGCACTTCTTGTACTTCTTGCCACTTCCACATGGACATGGATCATTTCTTCCGATTTTCTTTGGTTTACGAACTGTACCGGAATCTCTCTGCTCCTTGTAAAGCGCCTTTAATTCTTCCTCAGAGAAGATTTCTTTCCACTGCGGCAGTTCATACAGCCAGTCAGCCTTGGCAGCCACCATATTCTTATACAGAAGGGCCTTATCAAATACCAGGTTCACCTGTGTATCTTCTGACAGATCTTCGATCGGGTTCTCTTCTTTCAGACTCTCGTTGATTCCATCCAGAAATCCAACCATAGTCATAACATCCTGACCATACTTTTCAGCCAGTTCCTTTACAGTTCCGCGTACTTCTGTATCCGGATCCGATAACAGCTGCTCATAAATGTCCTTTTCAATATTAAAATAATTAGCCCAGAAATTCTGAAGCTCGGTTCTGTCTGCCTGTTCGTTATATGCGATTTTACGCCACTGATCTAATAATCCAGCCATTTTTGTTTCTCCTTTGTCTGTTAAAATATTGCAGACGGCAGGCATGCCTAATCCGCTCACAATATTATATACCATTTAATACTTTTTTTCAAAGTCTTTACTTTATTTATTTGCAAAAGAGCCACACAGATTGTTCCGTGCAGCTCTTTCTTTAAAATTCTTATGTATGTGGGTTAAATATAAAGTTCTGCCATGAACCAGGCGGGACTATTTTCCACAACGTCAGACTGCTGGTTCTTACGTCCGGCTTCCCGGATACGCTGCCTTCTGAGCAGATACTCTTCCATCGATATAACTTCCTGATAGTTATCTCTGTATGTCCCCTTATCCATGCAAATCTCCTCCTATCTTTCTGTTTCAATTATACTCATCTGTAAGTTTGATTGGATTGCCGACTTTATTATTATATTGCGTCTCCCCCTGCAATATGACTAATTCCGGCTTTCCTTTCCAACTATATTTAGCATAACGGAGATATGTGACATGGATGTGTATAGAATCTAAAGAATTAATAACCTGAATCTTAAGTTTGCTTTAATAAAAAAGGACCAGAAAATCCGGTCCCTTAATATTATATCCTATTCAGCTACATCCTTCATGCTGAATGAAAGACGTCCCATCTTATCCTTGCCAAGGCATACAACCTTAACCACATCACCCAGGGTAAGTACATCCTCAACCTGTTTGATTCTTTCTTTAGAAATCTTAGAAATGTGCACCATTCCCTCTTTTCCAGGTGCAAATTCAAGGAATGCACCGAACTCTTTGATGCTGACAACCTTTCCTTCCAGAACCTGTCCCGCTTCAAAGTCAGTTACAATAATCTCGATCAACTGTTTTGCGCGAGCCATTCCAGCTGCATCAGTACCACAGATAGATACAGCGCCATCATCTGTAATATCGATCTTAACGCCTGTCTCTTCAATGATCGCATTGATTGTCTTTCCACGCTGACCAACTACATCGCCAATCTTCTGTGGATCAATCTGCATCTGAATGATCTTAGGTGCAAATTCTCCAACCTCTGTTCTAGGCTCTGCAATTGCCTTTGACATACACTCATCCATAATAAACAGACGAGCCTGTCTTGTACGTGCGATTGCTTCTTCAACGATCGGTCTTGTAAGTCCGTGGATCTTGATATCCATCTGGATTGCCGTGATACCCTTCTTTGTACCGGTTACCTTAAAGTCCATGTCTCCAAAGAAATCTTCAAGGCCCTGAATATCAGTAAGTACCAGATAATCATCATCTGTATCTCCGGTCACGAGTCCGCATGAGATACCTGCAACCATAGCTTTAATCGGAACACCTGCAGCCATAAGAGACATACAAGATGCACAGGTAGAAGCCATAGATGTAGATCCATTAGACTCAAATGTCTCTGATACAGTACGGATCGCATATGGGAATTCAGATTCACTTGGAAGAACTGGTACAAGTGCGCGCTCCGCAAGAGCTCCGTGTCCAATCTCACGACGTCCCGGTCCTCTGGATGGTCTTGTCTCACCTACAGAGTATGAAGGGAAGTTATAGTGATGCATATAACGCTTCGTAGTCTCTTTCTCATCTAATCCATCAAGTCTCTGTGCCTCCGACAGTGGTGCCAGTGTGCAGACATTACAGATCTGTGTCTGTCCTCTGGTGAACATAGCAGAACCGTGTACACGTGGGATCAGGTCTACTTCTGCCGCAAGCGGACGAATCTGTTCAATTGCTCTTCCATCCGGGCGCTTGTGATCTTTCAGAATCATCTTACGTACCGTCTTCTTCTGATACTGATATACAGCCTCTCCAAGTACAGCAAGCCATTCTTCATTATCAGCAAAAGCTTCCTCCAGCTTCTCTGTTACCTGGCGGATATTCTCCTCACGAACCTGCTTTTCATCAGTAAATACTGCTTTTTCCATCTCTTCCGGCGGAACAATCTCTTTAATAGCTGCAAAAAGTTCTTCCGGAACTGCAAATCTCTGATAATCATGCTTTGGCTTGCCACACTCTGCAACAATTGTATCTACAAATGCGATAACCTTCTGGTTTACTTCGTGAGCAGCATAAATCGCTTCGATCATCTGTGCTTCCGGAACTTCATTAGCTCCAGCTTCGATCATGATAACCTTCTCTCGTGTAGACGCAACTGTCAAAGCCATGTCAGACACTTCCTTCTGAACAGCTGTCGGGTTAAATACAAATTCGCCATCAACCAGACCTACCTGAGTAGTAGAGATCGGTCCGTCAAACGGGATGTCAGAAATTGTAGTTGCAATTGCAGAACCAAGCATTGCTGTAAGTTCCGGCGAACAATCCTGATCTACAGAAAGTACAAGATTCTCCAATGTAACATCATTACGATAATCCTTCGGGAACAGCGGACGCATCGGACGGTCGATAACACGGTCTGTCAGAACAGCATTCTCAGATGCCTTACCTTCACGCTTGTTAAATCCTCCCGGAATCTTACCCACAGCGTACATTCTTTCATTATATTCTACGCTTAACGGAAAGAAATCAATTCCTTCTCTCGGTTTCTCGGATGCTGTTGCTGTACACAGCACAGTTGTATCACCATAGTGCATTAATACTGCACCATTTGCCTGTTTTGCAACTCTTCCTACATCAACTCGCAGTGTTCTGCCAGCCAATTCCATTTCAAATTGTTTAAACATGGTAGTATTCCTTTCTCAAATTCATCTCTTAAACTTATTTCAACTATGCGCAATCAGAAACCACCGAAACTACTGAAAAACATATTTCGCAAAATACACTTTTCAGTGGTCTCGGAATATATGTCTCTGTTCGCAATCTTGTTTATTATAGCATACATTATATAAAAAGGCTATCTTTTATTTTTCTTTTTAACAGCATCAAAATAAGAGCACCGGTTATCCCGATGCTCTTGTTTCACTTCTTCAATCCTCAAAATGCGATAATTATTTACGCAGTCCAAGTTTCTCAATCAGTGCACGATATCTTTCGATATCTTTCTCTTTCAGGTATGCAAGAAGTCCTCTTCTCTGACCTACCATCTTAAGAAGTCCTCTTCTTGAGTGGTGATCTTTCGGATTAGCTTTGAAATGATCTGTCAGGTCATTGATTCTTGCTGTCAGGATAGCAACCTGAACTTCCGGAGAACCTGTATCTCCTTCTCCTCTTCCATACTCTGCGATAATCTGACTTTTCTGCTCTTTTGTTATCATGTCTTTTTCCTCCTTATTCTTTACACTGCCGACATTAAGTAGCGGTTGGAGTCCTCCAGCTACCGAACACCGGTTGTTTTACACGAATCGTAGTATAACACAAAAGGGAGGTCCATGTAAACCCCCTTTTGTATCTTTCTATAAAGCTTTCAAGCTCTTAACAGCATCTGTAATGGAGTCTGCACCAAATACAGAACTTCCCGCGATCAGTATATCCGCTCCGGCTTCTACAAGCTTCTTGCCTGTCACCGTATTCACACCGCCATCTATGCTGATCGGAACATGTATTCCAGTTTCATCCATGATTTCTACTGATCTTTTCACCTTTTCATAGATACTCTCTTCAAACGGCTGTCCTCCATATCCCGGTTCTACACTCATAAGAATCAACCCATCGATATGCGGAAGCAGGTAACGAAGTCTTTCCACATCATAAGACGGTCCTATGCCTAGTCCCGCCTTAATACCAGCTTTCTTTACTTCGCGCAGCATATGAAGCGGGTTCGGACATGCATCCAGTTGAAATGTAATGATATCCGCACCTGCTTTTGCAAACATTGGAAGAAATGTCTCAGGTCTGACAAGTTCCATATGTACAGAAAGCGGAAGCTTCGTAATTTTCTTCAGATCCGCTACAAGCTGTGGTCCAAAAGTAACATTCTCCACATAAACACCGTCCATTACATCAATATGTACAATATCCGCGCCTGCCTTTTCTGCTTCTAATACCTGTTCCCCAATCTTTGTGTGATCACACGCAAGGATTGATGCTGATACCTTTGCCATAGTTTTCCTCCTGTTATAAGCAAGTGGGCATGTCACCATACCCACCTGAATATCCTTTATTTCTGTGTTACATGATTTGTCACTGAATGCATCCAATCTTTTGCAATTGCATAAATCTCTTTATATTTTTCAAAGTAGAACATATACTCTTCATGTCTTTCCTGATTAGGCTCAACCGTATATTCTACATCCGTCATAGCCTCTGCGGCAGTATCAATATCCGGATATACTCCACCAGCTACAGCACCAAGGATTGCTGAACCAAGCACAGGACCTTCGCTGCATTTCGGTACAACAACCGGACAATTGCTTACATCTGCATGAGCCTGAAGCCAGAAATCACTCTTTGCTGCTCCACCTGATACAACCATTGCTTTCGGTACAAATCCAGCTTCGCGGAATACTTCGAGAATTGCTTCTGTACCATAGCAGATACTCTCAATAATCGCACGATACATATGCGCCGGTGTATGTCCCAAAGACAATCCGTAAAACATACCTCTGACATCCGGATCTACATGCGGTGTACGATTGCCCTGGAAGAAATCTAGTGCTACCAGACCTTCTGCTCCTATCGGAAGCTTTGCAGCCTCACGGTTTAGAATATCATATACACTGCAGCCTTCTTTTTCTGCCTGCATTTTCACTGTACCACATAATTGATTTTTGAACCAGTTAACAATTGAACCTGTCGATGTCTGTCCGCCTTCAACCATACGAAGTCCAGGAACAATAGCATCCGGATACGCTCCCCACATTCCTTTTCTGTGAATAGGGTCTTTAAACTGGGCAACATGCAAATGGGAAGATCCGGTAATTAATGTCAGCTTGCCAGGCTGGTGTGCATTCAGTCCGATAACGCCAACAAACGCATCGGCACCTCCTTCGCCAACCGGAATACCTGGAATAAGCCCCATATCCTCAGCAGCCTTTTCTGTCAATCCTCCAACAAGTTCTCCTAACGGCAACACCCTCTCCGGAAGCTTTTCAACCAGATCATCCAGTCCGATCGTGTTATAGAAGTCAACCGGGTATCCACCTTCTTCATTGTTATAATACCAGCGAACGGATGCACAGTTAATACTTGCTGTATATTCGCCTGTCAATTTATACATCAGCCAATCTGTACATTCATAAAATCTTGTAGCCTTATTATAAGTCTCTGGTTCATTTTCTTTTAACCAAAGAGCCTTAGCCGGAAGACATTCTGCAGATACCATTCCGTATCCATTGTACTTCAATGCATCATGTCCGGATTCGTAGATACGCTTTGCCTGTTCGGAAGCGCGCACATCCATCCACATAATCGCATCACGAAGAGGCTCCATATCATCCCCTGACAGGACAACAGTACAGCATGTTGTATCTACGCTCATACCTTTGATGCAAGCAGGGTCAATATCGCTTTCTGCCATCGCTCTCTTTGATGCCTTGCAGATAGAATCCCACCATTCGCTTGGCTTCTGCTCTGCGCGACCGGAAGCTGGCGTATACAATGGATATGGTTCCTCACAAAATACAATTGGATTACCTTTCAGATCAAAAATACCAACCCTGGCTCCGCCAGTACCCATATCAACACCTAATACACAATCTATTTTACGCATCTTATTTTCCTCCGTTTTATTAAAGTTCGAGTCCAATCTCCTCAGGAAGTTCATCGAAGTATATATCTTCATGGCTTGTGTTATTCTTGAAAATAACCAGGCAATGTACGGAATCGTCCAGTGTATTCGGAGCCCAGTGCCATACGCCAGGTTTACAGCTGATTCCCATTCCCTTTGGAATATAGAATGCACGAACCTTGTCCGGATCCGGTTTGCCAGCCGGTGCAAATGGAACGATAATACCGCCAGTCATTGCAAATAAATTCTCCTCCGTATGATCATGTGCTTCAAATTTCTTCACTGTAAATGGCTTACGGAACACTTCCATCAAATTGATGGATGTAGGAGTGTCTCTGACTACAACCTGTGGATACCATGTATGAGAGCCTTTTGCTCCACAGTCTTCTCTTCCTTCATAAGATAATACTTCGCCAAATTCTGCAAATGCTTCTTTTGTAAGCTGCTCTACTTTAATCTTCTTCATAACAAATCCTTCTTTCTTAAAAGATTACACTTATTAGGCCTTGCCGAATAAGTGTAATCAGATCTAATTATTTACTGTTATACAGAGGCTTTTGCAATTGCTTTAAAAATCAGCATTGCAACGCATGCTCCCGGATCAACCATACCGATGGAAGCATCGCCCTTTACTGCTGGTTTACCATGTACAGCCTTCATATTAGTAGCTGCGTTGAATCCTTCTTCCGCAGCCACAGCTGCTTTTGCAGTCGCTGCCGCAAGATCCTCGCCAGCTTCCACAGCAACCTTCAGTGCCTGAACTCCCGGATCAAATCCATCTAAGAATGTCTTCTCTCCAAGTTTTGCTTTACCCTTTGTCATAATTCCATTCTCATATGCAGCAAGAAATTCTACAACATCTTCGTTGCTCAGTTCTGTCTTACCCTTCAGAACCTTTCCTCCCTGCATAAGTCCAATAGACATCAGCGTACCCATAGTAGATGGCGCCGCACTTGACATTGCTTTTCCAGCGCCGTAAAGCATCTTGCCAGCATCCGTTTCATCAGATCCTGCTGCAAATTCAGACGCTGCCGCAAATCCCTTAGTCATTGTAAGTCCAAGGTCTCCATCTCCTACTACACTGTCCAACTCGATCAATCGATCTTTGTTCTCATTCATGATTGCGCTGATCTCAGCCAGCATTTTTACAATATATGATGAATTCATTATGATTTCCTCCTAATATTAAAGCTGTTTAAAGAATGGTGTTGCTGCCGGAGCATCAAGAAGTTCCTTCAACTCATCATCCAGTTTGAACAGGGAAATTGAGAATCCTGCCATTTCCATCGCTGTAGCAAACTCACCTACATAGTAACGATGTACTTTGATACCTTCTTCTTTTAATCTCTTGTCAATATGGCGTGTTACAATATACTGCTCATCCAGAGGAGTAGCTCCCAATCCATTTACCATAACAGCTACTTCATCGCCTTTTACATACGGAATATCTGGAAGAATCTTTTCTAACATCTCATCGACAATAGCATCTGCAGGCTCAATTTTACCATTACGAATACCAGCCTCACCATGGATACCCATACCAATAGCCATCTCATCGTCAGCAATTGTAAATCCCGGTTTACCAACTTCCGGAATTGTACACGGCGTCAGAGCCACACCCATTGTTCTTACATTAGCTGCCGCTTTCTCAGCAATTCTCTTAACTTCATCCAGATCTTTCATCTGAGCTGCTGCAGCACCTGCACATTTATATACAAATACAATACCAGCTACGCCTCGTCTGTGATTTGGTTCTCCAGGGCCAGCCGGTGCAGCAGAAGCTACATCTTCACCTGCAACAACCGTCTCAACACGGATATCTTCTTCAAAATCAGCCATTTCTGCGCCCATGTCAAAGTTAAGAATATCTCCGTTATAATTACCGTAAATATACAGAACACCTGCTCCGTCATCTACTTCTTTTGTAACATTAAATACCTGTTCCGGGCTTGGTGACTGGAACACACCGCCTACACAGCAGCCATCCAGCATACCTTTTCCTACATATCCCAGGAATAATGGCAAATGTCCTGAACCGCCACCTGTAACGATACCAACCTTTCCAGCGACCTTATTAGATGTTACAAGGCAACGCAGGTCATCCGCTGTATAAGTAATATAATCAGGATGCGCTGCATAAAGACCTTCCAGCATCTCATCTACATAATTTTCCGGTTTGTTAATGATTTTTTTCATAACTAAGTCCTCCCTTTATTTTGTTTTCACCTTAGTTGCTCTTTTAGCTGCAATGTTTGTAATAACCAGTACTGCGATCAGAATCAGTCCGTATACGAGGTCTGTAATAACCGTATCGATACGAAGGACACTGAATGCAGAAGAAATTAGCTGTAATAATACGATTGCAAGTGTAACTCCTATCACCTTACCTTTACCACCATCTGGATGAACGCCACCCAATACTACGATCAGCAGTGAAAGCAGTGTATAAGATGTATTGTAGTTAGATTTACCGGATCCATAATGTGAAGATGTCAGAATACCGCTGATTGCTCCCAGGAAACCGGAAATCATATATGTTGTCATGATAACTTTAAAGTTGTTGATTCCTGAATACTTAGATGCGACTTCATTACTTCCAAGGAAATATACTTTCTGTCCATATGTAGTAGACTTCAACAGGAATGACATCACCAGTGTAACAATAATGAACATAGGCAATGTATGAGGTATACCTGCAATCGTTCCATTTGCAATATTAATGTATGACTGTGGTACGCCAGTGATACCAGGACCTGTTGTAACGATCATAGCAATACCTGTGTAAAGTTGCAGACCACAAAGTGTAACCAGCATCGGTGGAATGTGCAGAAATCCAATCAGGAAACCGTTAAACGCGCCACACAGCACACCGATGATCAGACCCACAATGATCGCACCAATAATCATACCCATACCGCATTCTTTTCCACCGCCGATATTAACCATCATATACGATGCTACAACACCTACGAGATTGGCAATACCAACCAGAGACAGATCGATTCCTCCGGAGATCATACACAGCATCATGCCAAATGTAAGGATACCGTATTCCGGAAACAGGTAAAACCATGATTTGATATTCAATGTTGAATAATAGGTTGACGGGTTCAAAATCGCCATCGCAATTAATACGACTGCATACATTCCTAATAAAGAAAGAATGTTATGGTCTATTTTCTTCAAAAGCTTCATTGTACATTCCTCCCTTTATACCTTTTGATTCTTCTGAACAGCAAGTTCTTTCAGCGAAGTGATTGCTGTACCAACTACGATTACAGCACCGACTACGAACGTCTGCCAATATGTAGGTACGCCAAGCATGATCAGGTTGTTCTGGATCAGACCGATCAGCACAACACCGAGAATCGTTCCGAGCACTGTACCATGTCCGCCACTCATGCGGGTTCCGCCTACAACAACAGCAGCGATGATCATCATTTCACTTCCCATAAGATTCAATGGGTTCGCCGCCTTATTAAGTACACAATAAATCATTCCGGCGATACCAGCCATAACGCCCGAGAACATGTACACAATAAACTGAAGTCTTACTACGTTAAATCCGGCAATACGAGCTGCATTGGCATCTCCGCCGATTGCATAGATTCCACGTCCAAGCATTGTATATTTCAAAACAATATATATAACAATATAAAGAATAATCGGAACCAGAATCAATGCGGTCATACTATAGTTATTACCCGCTTTACTCTGATACGTAAACAAATAAACTTTATTGAGTGCTGCAATCGTACTTGGCAGTCTTGAGATCTGTCTGGTGCCAAAGAACGTAAGAAGCATGCCCTGTGTAATACTGCTCACACCAAGAGTAGCAATCAACGGCGGAATCTGAAGCAATGAAATCAGTACCGCATTGATAATACCAATCACCAGCCCGATAGCTGCCGCAAATACAAACGCAAGAACTACATTGTCAATATCGTTCTCTTTAAATACACAGATTGGAATATAAAGAGATGCACACGCAATTGCCGGGAAAGAAACATCGATACCTCCCGAAATAATAACCACCATCTCACAGATAGCAAAACACAGTGTTACCAGAAGTGCTCTGGCAAGTGTAATAATTGTCGAAACCTCTGCAAACGCTGGTGTCTTCATGCTAATCGCAATGCAAAGGACAACAATAATATAAACAATAAACATCTGATTCGAAGTCAGAATCTCTTTCCATTTTGATTGTTTCATTAACTCTCTCCTCCTTCGCTGAACAGCTTGTACAGTTCATTCTCGCTGATCTCTTCATCGATATGAGCAACAGCTTTACCATTTCTCATAACAAGGATCTTGTTACAGTTCTGAACCAGCTCAGACAAGTCATCAGAAATAACGATTACTCCAACACCATCCTTTGCAAGCTTGTGCAAAATTTCGAAAATCTCACTCTTTGATCCGATATCCACACCCACTGTAGGTCCGTTCAGAACAATCAGCTCAGGATCCGTATTCAGCCATTTTGCAATAACAACCTTCTGTGCATTACCACCGGATAATGTACGGATTGCATCTGTCTGTTTACCGATTTTTACAGAGAGATTACCAATCCATTCTGTAGTATCTTCTGCGATCTTTTTATGATCCAGTTTGCCACCATGGAAATACTTGCCAATAGACGCAGCCACCATATTATCCTGAATACTTCTGTCAAGGAACAATCCCTGTGTCAGTCGGTCTTCCGGAACATATGCGATCTTATTCTTGATTGCATCTTCAATGTTGTGGATCTCAATCTCTTTTCCATTCAAAGTGATTTTTCCACTCGTAGCCGGTGCAAGCCCGAATAATGCATCACCAAGTTCTCCACGTCCTGAGCCAAGAAGTCCTGTAATCCCCAGCACATCGCCTTTTTCAAGTGAGAACGATACGTTTTCAAATGCACCTTCTCTGGAAATATTTTCAACTTTCAAAATCTCTGTTCCATCACTTTTCTCTGGAACATATACAGATTCAACAATATCACGACCGGTGATATCATGGATAAATCTCGCTCTGTCATACTCTTTGATATCTCCGCTGGAGATATATTCTCCATTTCGGATAATCGTAAGTCTGTCAGCAATTTCATATATCTCATCCAGCTTATGGTTAACGATCATAATCGCAATACCTTTTTCTTTTAAGCGACGGATGATCTTAAACAGATTCTCAACTTCTTTTTTAGTCAGCGCAGTAGTAGGTTCGTCGAGAATCAGAAATTTTGCATCATTAATAATGGCCCGGCATATAGCAACCATTTGCTTATTAGCAACAGTCAGCCTTTCTACAAGAATATCCGGATCCATGTGAGCACCTACCTGCTCCATAGCTTCGATAGCAAGTTCTCTTGCTTTCTTCCAGTTCATGACCTTAGTACCTGTCATGAGTGAATTGTTCATTGCAATATTCTCTGCAACTGTTAAGTTAGGAAATACTGCAAAATCCTGATATATAACCTGTACACCTGCTCGAATCGCATCGATAGGTGTCAGTTTTTCGACTTTTTTACCTTCAAGATAATAATCACCGGATGTCTGTTCATGAACTCCGGAAATCACTTTGATCAATGTGGATTTACCACATCCATTCTGTCCGGCAAGTGCCAGGATTTCTCCTTTTCTAATTTCGAGATCAACGCCTTTTAAAGCCTGCACACCACCAAACGATTTCTTAATATTCTCTAATTTAAGAAATACTTCTCCCATATAGAATCCCTCGTTTCTTCATCAAATAAAGCCTCATAGAGAATGCCCTTATTGCAATTCCCTATGAGGCTTAAGGCTCATTCAGTTAAAACATTTTAGATGTCAAAATGTATTTAGAAATCGTATGCTTCGTCGTTGCAGTTATCTTTATCAACATCGATCCAAGCACTACCTGTGTATACTTTGCCTTCAAGTGTCAGGTTCTCATATCCTTCTACCGGAAGTGAAAGTGTATCTTCGCCAACTGTTCCATTCAGAGTTGCAACAGCAAGTTCGATCATTGCCTGACCTGCAAGTGCCGGATCCCAGAAGCTCATAAGCTCAACTGTTCCGTCTTCAACGTACTCGCCACAAACTGACATAAGAGATGTACCTGCGATATGTACTTTGCCCTGAAGTCCAAGTTCCTCAACTGCCTGAGCTGCACCCGGAGTCTCTGACATAGCTGCACACTGGATACCAACGATCTCGTGTTTTGTATCAGCTGTAAGTGCTTCTTTAACTTTGCTGTATGCTGTGTCCTGATTGTCATCAGAAACGATTGGCTGATCATCTACTTTAAGATCTGGAGCATTCTTCTCAGCCCATTCTTTACCACCCTGAGCTTCCTCAACGTGAGACTGAGATGTCAGAGCACCAACTGTCTGGATTACACGTCCTTTTCCGTCAGAGAGTTCGTTAATCTTTTCCATCAGGTGAGCACCATACTCTAATGTATCAAATGCTTCAACGTCATAGTCCATGTTCTCTACTGTAGATGCCTCGTGGCAGATAACTACGATGCCTGCCTCTTTAGCTTTTGCAAGAACAGGGTCAAGAGCTTCTACATCGAACGGAACTACACAGATTGCATCGTATCCCTGAGAGATCAGTCCCTCAACGAATGCTGCCTGTCCGTCACCTTCCGGAGATCCGCAGTACTCAACGCTTGTTCCGTTAGCTTCGTTATAGTCATCAACACCCTGTTCCATACGCTCAAACCATGCAAGGTTTGTCATCTTAGGAACTACAGCAATCTTGTAATCAGCTGCTGTCTTTTCACCGGAATCATCCTTCGCGGTGTCCTCTGTCTTGGTGTCTTTCTTTGAGCTGTCATCAGATGAGCCAGAGCCACATCCAACGAGCAGTGTCGCTACCATAGCGATGCCCAGTACTGCACTTAAAATCCTCTTTTTCATGTTACACATCCTCCTTGTACAATTTGGAAGCATTCTGGCTGCTTCATGCCATTATAACTTTCGCATATTGCAAAAGTATATATCCACATTCCATCTCATCAACCACCAAAATGGAATATTGATATCTGATCATTTGTCAGTTATCAACCACCGACTGACACTTGAAATCCCCTTTTTCTCAGACAATCCGCCATCTCTTCTACCTTACTGCGTTCCATCTCCGGATATTCTTTCAAACAATAAGCACGTTCGATTGCTTCATACTTGTGTCTTCCAAACTGATGAAACGGTAACAGATCAATCTTCTTTATTCCAAAATCTGTCGCAATCTTCGCTACATTCTCCAGATGTTCTGCCGTGTCATTAAAATTTGGTATTATGGGACATCTCACAGTTATTATTTTACCATTCACAGTTAAATTGTGCAAGTTGTTTAACACTTTTTTTAAAAAAATATTTCCCACTTGTGCAAAATGCTCAGTTTTTGTTGTTTTCAAATCAAATAGTATCTCATCCGCCAATTCAGCAACTTTCCAAAGGCTTTCCCATCTGACAGCTCCGGCGGTTTCCAACGCTACGGGAATATATCTGCGGTGTGCTGCTTCAATAAGTGCTCTCGCAAATTCCGGTTGAAGACAGGTTTCACCTCCTGACAATGTCATTCCGCCATCTGAATTCATAAAATAAAAGCTGTCTTTCTCCACATCCTCCATCACTTCCGCCACATTCATTCGATGACCAAACAGCTCTCTGGCACCATGCGGACACACCTTTTCACACGCCCCACATGCAATACACCTCGAACGATCTGTTCTGCTTTTCCCATCTCCAGTTATTTCTATACAGTGCTGCGGGCAAATATTCTGGCACTTCCCACATCCGGTGCAGAATTTTTTATAAAATGCAATCTGTGGATCCGGACTGATGGACTCAGGATTGCAGCACCACGGGCAATGCAGATTACATCCCTTCAGAAATACATTGGTTCGGATTCCTTCTCCATCATGTACATGGAAATGTTCTATGTTGAATACGATTCCATTTGTAGTCTCTTCTATCTCCCTATAATCGGAACCAAACACACTATTCACCTACCTTCGTTATGATACGCCATGCTATGTATTCTCTTATGCGCTGTGCTCTGTCCTTGCAATGATATCATCCTGCAGTGCTTTATCTAAAGGAGTAAATAATGCACTATAACCTGCAACGCGTACCATCAGATCCTTATATTCTTCCGGATGCACCTGTGCTGCTTTCAGTGTATCTGCAGATACACAATTAATCTGAACATGCATTCCTTTATAATTACCCAGTATAATTACCCAGATATGTACGCAGTACCTGTACCATTTTTCTTGTCATCATACCGTCTAGCATTGCAGGCATCACTTTAACATTAACCAGTTGTCCGCCGGATACCAGAACCGTCGGAAGTTTACCTACAGATTTAAGAGAGGCAGTAATACCTTTTGTATCTGTACCATGTGTCGGAGATGCTGTATCAGCCAATGCCTCTCCCGCTTTTCTTCCATCCGGAGTCGCTCCTACACATTCACCGCAAGGCACATTTGATGACACGGAACTGGTAGACGGCTGCCAGATACATCCGATCGGTCCACGTCCGCTCCGTGTAGTCTTATACTTTGCTGTTTCTTCACAGATAAACCGGAAATAATCTACCATAATATCATCCACATAGTCATCGTCATTACCATATTTTGGCGCATCCAGAAGCATTTTACGGATATCCGGTCCAGATGGTACAGTAGTAAGATCTTCATAATTTGTCTGTATCGCATGCATCACCTGTACACCTGTAAGAATACGCTCATCATAAACCAATTTCTTTAACGCAGCCAGAGTGTTGCCCACATTCGCCATTCCTACGTATAATGGTCCACAGTAGTCATAGACCGCACCACCCTCTTTCATGGTCTTACCTCTGTCAATGCAATCATCCACAAGACAAGACACAAATGGATCTGCAATTCCTTTTTCGGTTACCATATCGATCATATTATCCGTAATTACCTGATACTTGAAATAATAACGAATCTGTTCTTTGAATGCTTCATAAAGTTCTTCATATGAGGCAAAATCTGCGAGACTGCCCTTTCCCGGATGCAGGCAGATATCGGTATTCGGATCTTTCCCACCATATAATGCAAGTTCCATGATCTTCTGCAGGTTAATGAATCCCGCTCCATTAGGTCTTCCGGTCTGTTTGCCTTCCACAATTGCTTCTACACATCCTACAATGGAATATTCCACTGCATCATCCCATCTGATCCCCCTGTTAACCAGTGCCGGAATATAGACTTCATCGCTGTAGATTGCAGGCTGCCCACCGCCAAGACGCACAACATCCATAGCCGCATACATCATCTTCTCTGAAATACGGTCATGATAGCGCAGTGAAATGGATGGTGTATGTAATTTTATCGCCGCCTGAGCACCCAGGATTAAATATGAAAGCTCATTCGTTGCATCTTTTCCATTCATATCCTGCCCGCCGATCGTAATATTTTGGAATAATTGATAACCACTGAACGATTTCGTATTACCCCAGCTTGTAATTTTGTGAAGCTGAAACAGCTTAAGATACAGGCATTCCAACAATTCCAATGCATCTTCATCACGCATTACACCGGAATTAATATCTTCTTTATAATAAGGAAAAAGATTCTGATCCAGACGTCCCAGCGATATGGAATGGCCATTGTTTTCCAGCTGGATACAGAGATTAATAAACCATATTGACTGCAAGGCCTCATGGAAATCTCTCGCAGGTTCTGCCGGAACACGTCTGCAGATATCCGCTATATGTTGAAGTTCCTTCCGCCGCACTGGATTTTCCGTCTCTTCCGCCTGTTTTTCAGCAAGCGCCGCATATCTTCCTGCATATTTTATCACTGCATCACAGGTAATCAGCACTGACTCCAGGAATGGCTTCTGCTCCGCCTCAGATGGTTCCGACAGATCCAGATTCTCCATCCGTTCCTTTGCCCTTTTCATATAGTTACCAAGTCCCTCTTTGACAACACGTTTCAGATTCACTGTCAGGTGTCCTTCACCCCCGATCATCAACCAGTAAGAATCCGTCACACCCATCTCACGAATCAAATGTGTCTCTTCCGGCAGTACTGCCTTACATCGATACTCATGATTATTATTACGCCAATAGTCCATAATCTCGCGGAGTTTATTCTCATCCGCTTCCGCAATCTCATAACGATCACCCGGGCGTTTCTCTGGTCTGACTGGATTCCCATCCAGTTCTTCAATCAGCCAGTCCAGACCGAATTCCGGAAAAATATGTGCGCAGCAAAGTTTGTCGCTAACACTTCCTACGATCAATTCACCGTCAAGAATCGTAATTGGCAGTTTTTCCAGAAGCTCTGCAAGTGTTTTTGCACGCTTAATATAGATAGTTTCACTGTTATACCTCTGATAAGCTTCCGTCACGATCATCGCTCTATCTGCTGATATCTGTGGCACTGCCTCCAGAAGTGTATCTCGCAGCGTCTCAATGCGGGCACTTCGCGTAATCTCTTCGCCCATAAACATATGTCCGGTTCTTTTCTGTCCTTCTTCATAACAATACTTCATCACACACTCTCCTTTTATAGTGTATTAGTAATCGTTCCACTCTGTCCTTTTCCAAAACATCTTCAAGTATGTTCTTTTTCGCGTAGTTAAACGATTAACTTTTGTTGTAATTTATATGAGATTCCGAAGAATCTCATATAAATCAGGATTCTCTATGTTGTATTCCTTAAACATAGACTAGGTTGTAAGATGACTTCCCGTTCCTGGAATACCCCACCATGATTCAGTGCTTCCAGAAGCATTCCCATGGTTCTGATGCCCAACTCTTTCGCTGGATACTCCACGGTCGTAAGTCCTTGTTCAATATATTTACTACACCAGATATTATCATTTCCAATTATTGCGATCTGTTCCGGAATACGGATGCCTCTACTCTTGCATGCTTCCACTGCCCCCCAAGCCATAATATCACTACTGGCAAATACGGCACAATTTTCTTCTTGATTATAAATATCCAGAAAATGGTTCATCATTCGATATCCGTCATCAAACGAAAATTTACACAAAAAAACAAGTAAATCCTGTTCTGTAAAGCCGTGTTCCTGCAGTCCTTCCCGGAATCCTTCCAGTCGTCTTCTTGCAGCAGAAGTTGCATCTACAGGTCCGGCAATACATGCAAACTTCCGATACCCACGCTCAATCAGGTGATCTGCAGCAATTCGTCCGCTGGCATGATTATCTGTATGTGCAAATGCCACATTGCCCACACTGTCAAATGCTACACGATCTCCAAGCACAAGCGGCACTGAAAAACCTGCTTTTAACTCTTCACGATCCAGGCGCGATGTAATATCAATAATTCCATCAACTCCACTTTCCATTAATTGCTGAAGCAGCTTTTTCTCCTGTCTGACGCTTTCACCTGATTCATACATCACGACCTGATAATCCTTTCTGGATGCCTCATAGCCAATATGTTTCAGCACTTCCGCGAAGAAAGGATTCAGGATATCCGGTACGATCACACCAATCGTGTGACTCTGATTCGTCTTCAGGCTTCTCGCTATACTATTTGGTTTATAGTCCAATTCGGCACTTGCTTCATTCACCCGGCGGCGTAATGATTCACTGACATTCTTACGTCCAGTCAGCACATTAGATACCGTCGCCGTCGATACACCAGCAAGCTTCGCCACATCTTTAATTGTTGCGCGCACTTCTTATCTCCTGTGTATTTTGCTACTTTTAATCGTTTTAAGCCACTTTTTCTATTATATATTGCACAACATATAATTGTCAATACTGATTGTTCAATATAGATACAATGTTGGAGATAAAAGTTCAAGAATGCCTCTGCAATCCTGCCGGAGGCCATATCAGCTGGGGGATTGACTCCCAGCTGATATATATTGCAGGTTACTTCCGTTTTCCATCTGCAAACACATAATCCGGTGGTCCGATCTTACCACCATTTCCAAACTCTATGATCATATTAAGAAATTTTTGCGTACTCATATAGTAGTGACTGTCTCCATCAATCCATCCGGTCTGCATAATCTCCACATCATACGCTTTCAGGCGATCACATTCTTCTGCAATCTCTTCGTCTGAAAATACATCTTTAATATGATGAAATCCCGGTCCCTGTTTCTCCAGAAATTCCCAGTAAATATTCGGTCCTTTGACCGGCTGAATAATTTCAATCTCCATATCTCCCGCCCATTTCACTGCACAGATAAAATCAAATTCCTCTTTCACTTCATGACCGCCTACTTTCAGGCTCTTTACCTTATCCGGCGTAAAATGGCGCACATCCCATCCATCGATTCCGAGATAATATGCATAATTCTTCATGTATTTTTCCGCATCGTCAACGACAATTGCAAGCTGTCTGATATTCGGAATGTGGTTTATTGACCGAATCGCACCTTCCACCGGATAAACCTCTGGTGCTGGTCCAATCTTACCGCCATTTCCAAGTTCCAATGTCAGTCCAAGCTGCTCATACGAATCCAGATAATAATGTACATCATTATCAATCCAGCCTGTCTGTATTACTTTAAGGCCCTTCGCCTGTAATTCGTCTACATACGCCCTCAATTCTTCATCATCAGGAATTACAATTTTAAAATGGTGAAGTCCGCTGCCGTATTTTTCTAAAAATTCCCAGTAAATATTTGGACCTTTGATCGGTTGAATTAATTCAAATTCCATATCACCTGCCCAGCAGACAGCACAGATAAAGTCAAATCCTTCAGTCACTGCTTCGCCACGCACATACAAATCATGCACCGTGTCCGGTGTAAAATGTCGGATATCCCATGGCCCAATACCGAATTTCTCCCAATATTCTTTCATCGCTTTCTGCACATCATCTACCAACACACAAATCTGCTTGATTTTACCTTTCATCGTCTCATCCTCCCTTTATTCACAAATGCTTAACTGTTTATTCACTATCCGCTTTGTATACAATACCCCATTCTTTTCTGGTGGTTTCAATCCAGTCTGCGATAATCTCTGTGTCTGTTAACGTAAAATATGGACACTCCTTTTCTCCTTTTTCCAGGCATTCCTGTATCGCTTCTATCTCATATTGAAAACCACTTGCCGGATATGCTTTTTCAAAGGTCTGTCTGGTTCCATCATTCATCACAAGCTCTGCAGTAGTAGGATGCCAGAATTCCGGTCCAATCAGAATTCGTCCAAGCTCGCCTACAATCTCTGTCACAGGTGTACTGACCTGATTAAATGCACCACTTAAGAATGCCGCTCTTCCATCTGTATAAGTTGCCAGCATATGAAAACTTTCATCCACTTCACCGTTGGACTTCATCGTAGCATGTGCCTCTTTCGGAGACTCCGGAAATACCATCTGCGCCATGGCTAATGCATAAATTCCCACATCACGAAGTGCACCACCCGCATGACTAATACCGCCTTTCCACGGCTGCCAGTCACTGACATCCGGTTTAATGTCAAATCCAGACTTCACTGTAAGTGGCTTTCCGATCTTACCTTCTGCGATCCAGCTTCTTGCCTGTCTCACCGCCGGAAAACATCTGGTCCACATACCTTCCATAAGAAAAACATCTTTTTCTCTTGCTTTTGCAAGCACTGCATCAAGTTGTCTGCGATTATCAACCATCGGCTTTTCCGAAAGAACAGGAATGCCTGCCTCCAGCACTGTCATAATATAACTGAAATGGCAGTCATTTGGAATTGCAATATATACAATGTCTGGTCTCGCATTCCGAAGCATCTCTGCTAGCTCTGTATAGACCGTATTACAACCATATCTCTGTGCAAATGTCTTTCCATTTTCCTCGCTTCTGGAAACCACCGCAACAAGTTCTGCTGCAGCCGCCTCCTGCATGCCCTTTGCAAATTCATTAGCAATATATCCGGTTCCCACAATTGCCCATCTTGTCTCTTTCATACGGTTCCTTCCTTTCCATTCTACATTCACAGCTGTCTTTCTATCTATCATTATCATCAGCGTTATCTAGAAAGTCAAGAAAAGAACCCGTCATTTTTGTATATTCAGTACATTTATACATTATAAAAACGTTTCCATATATGCATATTGCACATACAGAAACGTTATGTTGTTCCACCTTTTTGAAATTCCACATCAATAATCCGATGCATACGCACAGGCTCTTTGCGCTGTACCAGCCGGACTACAGTATCGGCACAGCTTGATGCAAGCTTTGTAATGTCCTGGCGCACTGCTGTCATAACAGGCATCATCATCCGGGTAAAATCTGTTCCATCATACGCCATAATCTTCATATGATCCGGAACCTGAATCCCCCTCTCTGTCACAAAACGATAACAGGCAATTGCCCCCATATCAGAAGCAAACACTGCATCCGACCACTTCACATCCCTCAGATGTTCTGATAGATATTTTTCATAATATTCATAATCCAGGCGATTCCACTCCAGATCAAGCTGACGTACCTCCACGCCTGCTTCATCCATAATCCGATGAAATTCCCGGTACCTGTCATTCGATGGCGTATATACTGGAAAATAGTCTCCAAGCTGCAGCACTCTTTTGCATCCCTTTTCCAATAGATGTTCTGCTGCAATTCTTCCTCCGGTCTTATGATCGGAATGAATGAGTGGAATACCTTCTCCCAGATTATGATCCATGCTGACTATTGGTTTATCCATATGCCGATACACTTCTGCCTCAGCAGACCATGCGCAGGTAATCAAACCATCCAACATATTACGATCTAGCATTTCCACATATGCCGCTTCTCTGTCACTGTGTTTTACCGTATTACACACCATCGTACGATAGCCATAATTATATAATTCCATTTCAACCTGTCGCAAAAACGATGCGTAAAATGGCGTCTGAAAATCCGGAATCAGCACACCGATAATTCCAGTCTGCTTTCTGGACAGATTACGTGCACGTTCATTGGGAATATAATGAAGTTCCCGGATTGCTTTTTCAATTTTCTCCCTGGAACGGGCAGAAACATAGCCGGTGCCATTCATTGCTCTGGACACCGTCGCAATGCCGACACCGGCTTTCTCTGCCACATCTTTAATGGTTGGCATTATAAACTTTCAAGCACCTCTTCCAATGATGGCACGGAAGACTGTGCACCTGATCTTGTAACTGCAATTGCAGACGCTTTCTGTGCAAATGCAATCGCATCTTTTTCTGATTTCCCCTGACTGATTGCCACTGCAAACGCTCCTGTAAAGCAATCTCCCGCAGCCGTAGTATCTACTGCTTTCACCTTATTAGCCGGAAGAAATTCCTCTCCTTCTTCTGACATCAGGAGACATCCTTTGCTTCCCAGAGTAACAAGCAGATGTTTGACGCCTTTTTTCAGCATCTCGTGTGCTGCTTCTTTATACTCCTCTTTGCTATGTAATTCTCTGCCGATCAGAATACCAAGTTCCGTCTCATTCGGCTTAATATAGTCAATATCTTTCCAAAATTCTTCTGGCATAGCTGCCGCAGGAGCCGGATCTACAATGATCGTCTTACCTTTGGCAAGTGCCATCTCTTTTGCCTTCATAACGGTATCAAGTGGAATCTCCTGCTGCATTACCACAATATCGGCCTCATCCATCAGATACTCATATTTTTTCAAAAGGTCCTCATCTACCAGACTATTTGTTCCACCAACTACGATAATTGAATTCTCGCCATTAGCATCAACCGGTATAAATGCCTGCCCGGTTGTTCCCCCCGGAATTCGCTCAATACCTTCTACATTGACATTAACACTTTTGAGATTTTCTAACATTGCATCACCAAAACTGTCATCACCAACTGCACCAATCATGCTTACATCTCCACCAAGCTTACCAATCGTATAAACCTGATTAGCACCTTTACCGCCTGGCACATGCTTAATACCATTTCCCATAATCGTTTCGCCCGGAACCGGAATTCTTGGAGTCTCAATAACAGTATCCATATTCAGACTTCCGACTACCAATATCTTTTTCATACTAGAATCCTCCATAATACATGTATTTTGATGTCAAAGGATCATCGCTGCGCAGAACATTCTACACCCCCAACACCTTTGTACATATTATACAACATTTTTGGATTATCTCCTAGACTTTTGTTTAAAATACTCTTTTCCGTATAAAATATCTGTCTCCACACACGCTTTCAGCTCATCAACACCATGAAACTTCTGTTCCGGTCTATGATATTCACAAAACTCAATCTCTACTTCTTTACCATATGCATTACCAGAGTAATTATACAAAAACGCTTCCACCAGCATCCGATTTTCATTCGTCACTGTCGGCTTCACGCCTACATTGGCAATACCTCCGTAGACCTTCCCGTCCATCTTTACCTGCACTGCATATACACCATTTGGCGGCATCAGCTTATTTGGATTTGGAGCCACATTCAAAGTTGGAAATCCCAGTGTTCTGCCAAGTCGTTTTCCGTGCTCCACACACCCTATAACCCGATACGGATATCCAAGTAATGTATTAGCCAGCGGAATATCCCCTGCGTTCAGCACTTCACGTATATAAGTACTGCTGATTTCCCGGTCATGGTACCGTTCTTTCTCGATCACAACTAAATGATATCCATATACCTTTTCATACTCTTTCAACATGTGAATATCACCGCGTTTCTTATAGCCAAACGTAAAATCTGTTCCAACCACCACATAAGATGCATGGAATGTCTCCACCAGCACATCCCGGATAAAATCTTCAGCCTTCACCTGACTGAACTCTCTGGTAAATGGACAGTCGACCAGATAATCCACCCGGTCGTGAAGTCTGTCTTCCCTTTCCTCTTTGGTCATCAAAATACAGCGTTCATCCACATGCTTTTTCGAAAATGCCAGCATATCGAATGCACACACAACACTTTTTACACCCGCAGTATCTGCATATTCTATTACTTTTTCAACAAGTTTTTCATGGCCACGATGTACACCATCAAACTTTCCGAGCGTAACAGCAGTCTGACTGTCATCGTGGTAATCTTTCAAGCCTTTAATATATTGCATGTTTCTCCTCTTGTTCTACGGCTGCAGAAACATTTTCACAATTCGGAATTCATGATCCTTTTCTACATACCGATAAACTGCAGCAAAATGTCCATTCGAATCATAAACTCTTACCATTTCCTGATCATCATAGTTCTGTGATCTGTCAGGCTTACGGAACGAATTACCATTCTGCAGTCTCTTTTCCTGATCCGGATGGATCTGAACTGCTCTGTATTGTTCAAACACACTGTCGATCGGTTGAAGAATCTTTTCCAGATTCCCATCCTCTTTCGCCTTCTGTATCTCACTAAGGCGTAGGCTGTCTGCCAGCACAAAGCGTCCTACCTGCACCCGGAGCAGCGACTCCATACATCCACCGACACCGAGCTTTTCACCGATATCATGGCATAACGTACGGATATAAGTTCCTTTTGAGCAGGAAACTTCCATTTCTACTCTCGGAAGATCTACACAAAGAATCTTAATACTGTGAATCATCACATTTCTTGCTTTGCGTTCTACTGTTTTTCCTTCACGCGCAAGTTCATAAAGTTTCTTACCACCCACCTTGAGAGCTGAATACATTGGCGGTATCTGTGCATATTCTCCCACAAAGCTCTGGACAGCTTCTGTCACCTGCGCTTCATTCAGATTCGAAATATCTGAAGTCTCAAGCACTGTGCCTGAAGCATCCTGGGTATCTGTTGTCTGTCCCAGAAAAAGCACTGCTCGGTATGTTTTATCCTTGTCTGTCAGAAGTTCACATACCTTCGTCGCCTTTCCCAGGCATACCGGAAGAACCCCTTCCGCATCCGGATCTAGGGTTCCTGTGTGGCCAATCTTCTTCTGACCAGCAATACCTCTGAGTTTTGCTACTACATCATGAGAAGTATATCCCTTCTCTTTATATACATTGATAATTCCATGAATCATGATTTATTCCTGCTCCATCTGCATCTCAATCCGTCCGGACAGATTGTTCAGCACATCATAGATCGTACCAGGCATAGTACAGCCGGCCGCTCTCACGTGACCGCCTCCGCCAAAATAGCTGGCTACTTTATTCACATCCACATAACTCTTGGACCGCAGGCTGACTTTGTACACATCTGCCGTCAATTCATAGGCAAATATCGCGACCTCCACACCCTTCGTCAGGCGAAGCTGTGACACAATGCCATCTAAATCCTTTGGTGTCACGCCATAATAGTCCATCTGCTCCTTTTTAAAGGACGATGCTATGCATTTACCATCCATGAACAGAATACTCTCTAACAATGCTCGTCCCATCACCTGATTCTGTGCATATGTCTTTTCGCTGAATGTAGAATCCAGAAGTGCCGGAGCATCAAATCCATATTCCAGCAGATCTGCCGCCACGCGATATGTCTTCGGTGATGCACAGGAGTAGCGGAAGATTCCCGTATCATGTGCAATTCCCATATACAGGGACTCCGCAATCTCCTTTGTAATCTTGTCCTTATCCAGTAGTTCGTATACTAGCTCTGACGCAGAACTTGCATCCGGGAATATATAATTCTCTTCTGCAAAAGAACCATTACTCACATGATGATCAATACACAATGTGTGTGCCGCACTGCAGAACAGCGGCTCAGAGAATCCGAGACGCGCCCGGTCTCCGCAGTCCAGACTGATAAAAAGATCATAGCGTTTCTCTTCGTCAATCTCACTTAAAATATCCTCTGTTCCACGGATAAAGCGAAATTTATCCGCAATCGGTTCCAGATAGAGATCCACCTGGATCTCCGGGTAATTATTCTTAATATATCGATACATTCCCATGCAGGAACCAATGCAGTCGCCATCCGGACGCTCATGTCCGCCAATGGCAACCGTCTGTGCTTTCTGAAGCATTTTATTCAGCATCTTCTTCACCATCCGTATCCAAATCCTTGGTTACATCATCAATCTTCTTAGACATAGTTACACCATACTCAATTGACTGATCCAGCACAAATGTAATCTCTGGAGTGTTGCGCATATTCAGATTATGTGCAAGCTGTCTTCTGATATATCCTTCCGCACTCTTAAGTCCGACTACTGTGTCTGCCTGTGCTTTCTCATCGCCAAGCACACTGATATAAGCCTTGCAGGTCTTCAGATCAGGAGCTACCTGTACTGCAACAACAGATGTCCATGGTGCCACCCTCGGATCTTTGATCCCTGCACGGATAATATTACTCAGTTCTCTCTGAACTTCTGTATTCACCCTGGTATTCTTAATACTGTTTTTTCTCAATTCTATTCTCCTTACCAAGACTCCCCGGGTGGGGCGTCAGATCCCCGCTATTATCTAGGGATCTCAACCATCTTGAACGCCTCTACCTGGTCGCCTTCTTTTACATCATTATAATTTTCAAATACGAAACCACATTCATATCCGGCACGTACTTCTTTTACATCATCCTTAAATCTTCTCAGAGAAGCAAGCTTGCCATCATAAATAACGATACCGTCACGTACGATCCTTGCCTGACAATCTCTTTCGAATGTACCATCCAACACATAAGATCCGGCAATTGTACCCACTCCGGAAGCCTTGAATGTCTGACGTACTTCGGCATGACCAAGCACTTTCTCCTCAAATACCGGATCCAGCATACCCTTCATCGCTGCCTGTACATCTTCGATAGCGTTGTAAATAACACGATACAGACGTACATCTACACCTTCACGCTCTGCTGTCTCTTTTGCGGTCGCATCCGGACGAACGTTAAATCCGATGATGATCGCATTGGATGCAGATGCCAGGCTGACGTCAGATTCATTGATCGCACCAACACCGCCATGAATGATCTTAACTACAACTTCTTCGTTAGACAGCTTCAGGAGACTCTGCTTGATTGCCTCTACAGATCCCTGTACGTCTGCTTTAACTACAATATTCAGTTCCTTCAGATTACCTTCCTTGATCTGTGTAAACAGATCATCCAGAGAAAGTTTACCCTTAGTATCTTCCAGAAGTTTAGCTTTGTTCTGCGAGATAAATGTCTCAGCAAAACTTCTTGCATCTTTGTCATTCTTGCATCCGACAAATACTTCACCGGCATTCGGCACGTCATTCAGACCAAGAATCTCTACCGGAGTAGACGGACCGGCCTCTTTTACACGGCGTCCCTTATCATCCATCATCGCTCTTACTTTACCGTAAGCGGAACCTGCAGCTATCGCATCTCCGATACGCAGTGTACCCTTCTGTACCAGAACAGTAGCAACCGGTCCCTTACCTTTGTCAAGCTGAGCCTCGATTACAAGACCTCTTGCTCTTCTGTTCGGATTAGCCTTAAGTTCAGATACTTCTGCTGTCAGAAGCAGCATTTCCATCAGATCCTGAATACCTTCTCCGGTCTTAGCAGATACCGGTACGAAGATTGTGCTTCCACCCCAGTCTTCCGGAATCAGTTCGTACTCAGACAGTTCCTGTTTTACACGATCGATATTTGCACTTGGCTTATCAATCTTGTTAATCGCAACTACAATTTCAATACCTGCAGCTTTCGCATGGTTGATCGCCTCAACTGTCTGCGGCATTACACCATCATCAGCGGCAACTACAAGAATCGCAATATCAGTAGAGTTCGCACCACGCATACGCATTGCAGTAAAAGCCTCATGTCCCGGTGTATCCAGGAATGTAATCTTCTCACCATTTACTGTAACAACAGAAGCACCAATGTGCTGTGTAATACCACCGGCCTCACGGTCGATCACATTTGTATGGCGGATTGCGTCCAGAAGAGAAGTCTTACCATGGTCAACGTGTCCCATAACACATACAACCGGCGGACGTTTCTTCATCTTCTTTTCGTCTTCTTCTTCCTCTTTCAGGAGTTCTTCAATTACATCTACAACTTCTTCTTTCTCGCAGAGTACATCAAACTCAAGCGCGATCTCTTCTGCTGTATCATAATCAATCTCCTGATTAACGGTTACGATCTTGCCCTGCATAAAGAGCTTCTTAACAATAACAGATGGTACAATCTTCATCTTATCTGCCAGTTCTTTGATTGTAAGGACCTCTGGAATTACGATTGACTTGATTGTCTCTTCTACCTTCTGTTCCTTCTGCTGTGGCTTCTGCATCTGCTGCTTCTGATCATTCTTCTGCTTTCTTCCCTTAGGCATTCTGTCTTCGTCATCCTTGCGGTAATCTTTCTTCTTGAAGTCTTCCTTGCCCTTATTCTTTCTCTGCTGTGGCTTCTGTCCTTCCAAAGCCGGTGCAGGAATTGCAGGATTATTATTCTTCTTGCGGTGATCGTTGTTCTGGAAACGGTCATTTCCGTTTCTTCCCTGTCGGTCTCTGTTGTTGAATCCGCCCTGACGATCATTTCTATCATTTCTTCCGCGGTTATTATCTCTTCTGTCTCCCTGCGGGCGATCATTTCTATCGTTATTTCTGTCGTTTCTTCCGCGGTTATTATCTCTTCTGTCTCCCTGTGGGCGACCGTTTCTGTCACCGCGGTCATTATTTCTGTCATTTCTTCCCTGTCGGTCTCTGTTATATCCCCCCTGTGAACGCTCTCTGCGTCCTTCCTGGGATTGAGAATTTCTATTCTGTTCTTCTCTGTTCTTAACTGGTTTTTCCACTGACGTATTCTTCTCCTGAACTTTTTCTGTCTGCTTCGCCACACTCTGCGGCTGTACCGGAGTACTTTCCGGCTTCTTAGACTGTACTGTCTCTGCATTTACTTCTGGTTTCACCTCTGCAGGCTTTACTGCTTCTGCCGGCTTCTCTGCTACAGGCTTAACTGCTGGCTTAGTGACAGGTTTTACTGCCGGCTTGCTTCCCGGTGCCGGTCTTCCGTTCTGTACCTGCATCGGCTTTGCATTCTGCGGTGCCTTTGCTCCACCGGCAGGACGCCCGGCCTGACGTCTGCCATTTCTGGAACCGTCTCTGGTATTCTGCGGGCGGAATACATGCACGATATTTTTCTTCTTCGGTGCTGCCTTAGCCTCATCCCCTGATGCAGGGGCTTTGCTTCCGCCAAGTGCTTTCTTCACCATAGCGGCTTCATCCTCTGAAATCGTGCTCATATGATTCTTTACTTCTATATTCTTTCCTTCCAGGAACTTCACAACGTCTTTGCTGTCCTTGCCAAGTTCCTTTGCAAGTTCATATACTTTTACTTTTGACATACAAACTAACCTCCTCTATGCAATTGTATCTATATCTGACTGTTTAAATGTTTCAGAATGTTATCTGCGAATCCCTCATCCAATATTGCAACGGATGCGCGAAAGTCTTTGCCGATAAAATGTCCAAGCCTCTCTCTGTCATAACACAGGCGCATTGGTACTTCATAGAATTCACACATATTCTGAAATTTTTTTCTGGTATTCTCAGATGCATCTTCTGCGATCAACACCAGATATGCTCTGCCGCTCTTCACTTCCTTCTCGACGGTAAATTCTCCGCTGACGATTCTTCCCGCTCTTGCCGCAAGGCCGAGCATTGACAATGCTTTATCTGGTTTCAAGTGCTTCCATCTCCTTTTCCAGCGATTCATAGACTTCTGCCGGGATAGCCTGTTTGAATGACCTTTCCAGTCCCTTGTTCTTACGGGCAAGCTGCAAACATTCTTCACTTGGACATACATATGCCCCTCTGCCATTCTTCTTGCCGGTCGCATCCAACATAAATGTACCTTCCGGTGTCTTGATCACCCGGATCATCTCTTTTTTATTCTTCATTTCCTGACAGCCTACGCACATACGCACAGGCATCTTTTTATTTCCACTCAAACAATCACCTGATTTCTACTCTTATTCTTCTACTTCTTCGAACTGAATCTCGTCTTCCGGTGCTGTCTCCTCAGATGCTTCTTCAGATGTCTCGTAAGCTTCATCTGCCACCTCTTCATCGTAGCCGTCCTCGTACATCTCTTCTTCGTATACACCTTCCATCAGTTCCATATAGTTCTCCGGAAGCTCTCCTGACTCAATTGCCTGGCTCTCGCTCTTAATATCTATCTTGTATCCGGTCAGTCTCGCTGCCAGTCTTGCATTCTGTCCCTCTTTACCGATAGCCAGTGAAAGCTGGTAATCCGGCACAATAACGCTTGCAGTCTTCTCATCCGGATCAGCCATTACAGAAATAACCTTTGCCGGGCTCAGTGCATTCTCAATCAGAATACCCGGATTATCACTCCAGTTGATGATATCGATCTTCTCGCCGCGCAACTCATTAACAATCGTGTTGACACGTGCACCGTTCATACCTACACATGCTCCTACCGGATCTACATCAGGATCATTAGACCATACAGCGATCTTCGTTCTGCTTCCTGCTTCTCTTGCAATACTGCGGATCTCTACGACGCCGTCTCTTACTTCAGTAACCTCTGCTTCAAACAGACGTTTTACCAGTTCCGGATGGGTTCTGGATACCAGAATCTTAGGTCCCTTGGTTGTATTCTTAACTTCTACAACGTACAGCTTAATACGCTCTGTCGGCTGGAACACCTCACCCTTTACCTGCTCATTTTCTGTCAGCATAGCATCCACCTTACCAAGGTTTACGCTGATATTACGTCCAACATAACGCTGTACGATACCAGTTACGATATCTTTTTCTTTTTCAAAATACTGATCGTAAATCACTTTACGCTCTTCTTCACGAATCTTCTGAAGGATCAGATTCTTTGCATTCTGTGTTGCGATACGTCCGAATGATTTAGACTCTACCGGAATCTGTACGATGTCACCAATTTCATATTTCTTATCGATGTTCTTAGCATCTTCCAGGCTGATCTCTTCTACATCATCCATCACTTCATCTACTACTGTCTTCTCCTGGATCAACTGATAATCGCAGGTCTCACGATCCATGATAACTTTGATATTATCCGCTTTTCCAAAATGGTTCTTACATGCATTGATCAGAGAATTCTCAATGGCATCTAAGAGTGTCTCTTTGCTGATGTCTTTTTCTTTCTCTAATATTGTCAACGCTTCTAATAATTCTGTATTCATTTTCTTTTCCTCCTACTGATAAATCTAAAAATCAAAAGCAAGCCGAACCAATGCTATTTCACTTTTTTCAAATGTCTTTTCCCGGGAATCTTCCATCTCAATGGTCACACTGTCTTTGTCGTATGCTTTCAGAATTCCACGGAATTCTTTGGTACGGTCGATCATCCGATAAGTACGGATCTCCACCTCTTCTCCCATACTTCTCTCAAAATCTCTGTCCTTCTTCAGCGGTCTTCCAAGTCCCGGTGAACTGACCTCCAGAATATAAGATCCTTCAATATAATCTTCCTCATCCAGGATATCTGACAATTCACGGCTTACAACCTCACAGTCATTCACTCCGATTCCATCCGGCTTATCAATGTAAGCACGCAGATACCAGTTACCGCCTTCCTTCACATATTCCACATCCCACAGTGAGAATCCATGCTTCTCAAGGATTGGGAGCAGAATTGCTTCTGTTCTCTGTTCATAACTTTCTCTCTTAGACAATGCAGTTATTCCCTTCTTTCTTAAATTTTTCAAGCCCCAATTATGATGCCTACGGATTGTTTCGTGCTTTGCACTCCCACTGGCATCATATATGCTTTTTTACAACAAAGAAGAGTGAACTTTCGTTCACTCTTGCCTCAATCTACTATGTAACTATATACAGTATAGCACCTGTTTTTTGTAAAATCAAGGGATTTCCCATATTTTGCAAAGGTTTTTTCTATTTTTGATACAAATTGCTAACTCCGTGCTTTGGTACCCATTCCACCACGCTTAGCCAGTTTTAATCGGTTCAGATACAGATCCCTTTCACCGTAACGTATCGTACTCTCCTGACCTTCTCCGATCAGATATACCTGTTCCAGTTCGTCATTCTTCTTAAGCTTGATTCCCCGGACACCGACTGCTGCCTTCTTTTTCTCTGCCACTTCATCTGCAGCGAACTTCAGAAAATATCCTTCTTTGGTCTGTAATACCACCTGCTGATTTGGATGGATCAATTGAACGCTGATCAGTTCATCCTCGTCCTGCAGCTTCGCCGCCACGATGGTACGTTTGATCACCTGGAATTCAGCACCCTCCACCTTCTTGATCATGCCCTGCTTCGTCGCAAACATCAGCCATGCATAACGCATCTGCTCGCCATCACACAGGTAAACGATCTGTTCACCGGAGCTGTCAAAATTACTCACATTATCTATCGGAATGCCTTTATCACGGAACTTTCCATACGGAAGATCCTGTAGCTTGATCTGATGCATCTTGCCGGTATTGGTAAACAGACACAATTTGCCGGTATTCATGCAGGAGACAATGTATTTGTTCTCACTGTCTGCTGCCTCTTTATTTCTCTCATATACTGACGGATCTACGGTCCGTGCGTAACCAAAGCGGTCCATCAGGAACACCACTTCCTGCTCCTCAATCTTCTTTTCTTCAAATACCGCCTCTTCTGCATTCATGATCACGGTACGACGGGCTCCTGCAAATTCCTTACGGAACTGTTCCAGCTCTTCGATGATCACACTGGACATTGACTCATAATGATTCAGGATATCCTCGTAGCGTGCAATCTTCTCCAACGTCTCCTCGTGCTCTTTCTGTAATGCCTCAATTTCCAGGCCGATCAGCTTATACAGACGCATTTCCAGGATTGCTGTAGCCTGGCGCTCCGTAAAGCGTAACATCGCCGCCATCTTCTGTGAAATCTTACTCTTGAATTTAATATTCTCAGTCACACCATTCGTCAGACATGCTTTCGCATCTTTGATGTTCTTACTGCCTCTGAGAATTTCAATGATCAAATCAATCACATCACAGGCTTTGATCAGTCCTTCCTGAATCTCTTTCTTGTCCTGTTCTTTTGCAAGCAGTGTACGATACTTTCTGGTCGCCAGCTCAAACTGGAAATCCACATGGTGTTCAATAATCTTTTTTAAGCCCATGGTCTCCGGCCTGCCGTCTGCTACCGCCAACATATTTACGCCAAAGGTGTCTTCCAGACGTGTCTTCTTATAGAGCATATTCGTAAGATTCTCTACATCCGCGCCCTTCTTCAATTCGATCACAATGCGGATACCTTCCTTAGAGGACTGGTTGGAAATGTCTACGATATCCGATGTTTTCTTGGTCTCCACCAAATTGCAGACATCATTTAAGAATTTACCAATGCCTGCTCCGATCATCGTATAAGGAATCTCGGTAATAACAAGACGTTTTTTACCGCTCTTCATATCTTCTGTCTCTACTTTACCGCGGATCTTGATCTTACCGGTTCCACTCTCGTAGATTGACAGCAGGTCGTCCTGATTGACCACAATACCGCCGGTCGGGAAATCCGGTCCTTTGATATATTTCATTAACTGCTTTGTCGTCAGTGTATTATCTTTCATATACGCGATGACTGCATCGATCACCTCACCCAGATTATGGGTAGGAATACTGGTCGCCATACCAACTGCAATGCCTTCTGCACCATTGACCAACAGATTCGGCACACGTACCGGCAGCACCTCCGGCTCTTTTTCTGTCTCATCAAAGTTTGGAACAAAATTCACAATATCTTTGTCCAGATCCGCAAGAAAGATATCCTGGGTAAACTTTGCAAGTCTCGCTTCCGTGTATCGCATGGCTGCTGCTCCGTCTCCTTCAATAGAGCCGAAGTTACCATGTCCGTCCACCAGAATCTTCCCTTTCTTAAAGTCCTGTGCCATCACAACCAGTGCTTCATAGATAGAACTGTCACCATGCGGATGGTATTTACCCATAGTGTCACCCACAATACGGGCGCATTTACGGTAAGGTTTGTCCCACCGGATACCAAGCTCATGCATATCATACAGTGTACGCCGCTGTACCGGTTTCAGCCCATCCCTCACATCCGGAAGGGCTCTTGCCACGATAACACTCATGGCATAATCAATATATGATTTCTTCATCACGTCCGAATATTCGGTACGAATAATCTGTGCTTCACTCATATTTTATCTGCTCCTCCCTAGATATCAAGCTCTGCCTCTGTCGCATTGTCGTAGATAAATGCACGGCGCGGCGGCACTTCTGTCCCCATCAGCATCTCCGTCACACTGGATGCCATTCTGGCATCCTCGATCTCTACTAATTTCATTACACGAGTCTCCGGGTTCAACGTCGTCTCCCAGAGCTGCTCTGCGTCCATCTCGCCCAGACCTTTGTATCTCTGTAAGATAAATGGTCCCTCGTGGGTCTTACGATAACGTTCTAATGCCTTGTCATCATAGAGATATTCTTCCTCACCCTTCTTTGGCATTGCCTTATAGAGTGGAGGCATCGCGATATATACATGTCCTTCGTAAATCAGTTCCGGCATGAAACGATAAAATAAAGTTAACAGCAGGGTGGAAATATGTGCTCCATCCACATCTGCATCTGCCATGATAATAATCTTGTCATACCGCAGTTTGGTAATGTCAAAGTCATTGCCGTATCCTTCGGAGAAACCGCATCCGAATGCATTAATCATTGTCTTGATCTCCGCATTGGCAAGAATCTTGTCGATACTTGCTTTTTCTACATTCAGGATTTTACCGCGGATCGGCAGGATTGCCTGATACATACGATCTCTGGCTGTCTTGGCAGAACCTCCCGCAGAATCTCCCTCCACGATAAAGATCTCGCATTTGGACGCATCCCTACTCTCACAGTTAGCAAGCTTGCCGTTACTGTCAAAGGAATACTTCTGCTTGGTCAGCAGATTCGTCTTTGCGCGTTCCTCTGTCTTACGGATCTTGGCTGCCTTTTCTGCGCAGGCAAGCACCTTCTTTAAGGTATCCAGATTGCGGTCAAAATAGCGTACAACTTCCTCACCGGTTACCTTTCCTGTCGCTTTGGCAGCATCCGGGTTATCTAGCTTTGTCTTTGTCTGTCCCTCGAATCTAGGATCCGAATGTTTAATCGATACGATGGCTGTCATACCATTACGGATATCCGCTCCGGTAAAGTTCGCATCCTTATCCTTCAGGATACCCAGTTCTCTGGCATACTGATTCATCACTGTGGTAAATGTTGTCTTAAATCCGGTCAGATGGGTTCCGCCCTCTGCGTTATAGATATTATTACAGAAGCCAAGTACATTTTCATGGAACTCATTGACATACTGGAACGCGACCTCGACCTCAACGCCTTCTGCTGTTCCCTGATAATACACCGGTTCATGGATGACTTCTTTCTTGGCATTCAGATCACGAATGAAGCCAATGATACCGTCCGGCTCGTGATATTCGATATGTTCGGTCTCTTCTCCACGTTTGTCTTCATATATAATTGTTAAGTTCGGATTCAGATAAGCCGTCTCATGCATACGGCTCTTGATCTCTTCCCCGCGGAACTTTGTCTTCTCAAAGATCGTATCATCCGGCAGGAAGCTGACCTTCGTTCCTGTCTTTCTTGTCTTACTTATCTTCGGCAGCAGTCCATCTTCCAATTCAATTACCGGAACACCACGCTCATAGCGGTCATGATGCACATATCCGTCTCTGCTGATCTCCACGTCCATCCATGCAGACAGCGCATTGACTACAGAAGAACCCACACCGTGCAGACCACCGCTGGTCTTATAGGCCGAGTCATCGAATTTACCGCCCGCATGCAGTGTCGTGTACACCAGTCTGGCAGCAGACATGCCCTTTGCATGCATGCCGACAGGCACGCCTCGTCCGTTATCCACCACGGTTGCCGATCCGTCTTTTTCCAATGTCACATGAATCTCGGAACAGAATCCCGCCAGATGCTCATCCACTGCATTATCCACGATCTCATAGATCAGATGATTCAGACCTTTCGTTGAGGTACTTCCGATATACATACCCGGTCTCTTACGGACTGCCTCCAGCCCCTCCAGCACCGAGATACTGTCCGCATCATATGTAGCTTTATTCGCCATGTTAATTAGTCCTTTCTACTATTTCGCATACTTACCCATGTTGTATTAGAATATCACAAATGTTTCTTTTTCGCAAAGAATTTATTTTAGTGATCGTTACCAATCACTTTACCAGCACCTGATCCAGCAGCTCCGCTAAGATATCCATCGCATTTTTCATTTCCTGTACGGTATTCGTCTGCGCACCCGCCTCAATCAGCAGACTCTTCGGCATCAGATGCATGTTATAACGGTATCCTCGCAGATAGATCCGTCTGGCAAAATCCGGATACTTCTCACTTGCCGCCACCTGCATCTGCAGAGAAAATGCAAGATTATCCTGTATGTAAGGATTGGCAAGATAATCAATCTCACCGTTTGACCTGGTCTTACTTAGTCCGTTAAAAAACATAATCTGGGCTGTTGGCTTTCCATTGATCTCCGTCACCAAATGGGTTCCCTCACCCACGCCATCCCTGTGCAAGTCAATCACCACCTCAATGGATGGGTTATTTTTCAGAATCTCTGCGATCTCCGGTTTCGCCAGATCATATGCTTTGCTTCGATCCAATTCTCCATTGATCAGATCGTAGACACCTGTATGATGCATTGTTTCTATATGATATGTCTGATTCAACAGGTCCGTCAGATAATCTCCGATGCCTACAATCGATGTAGACGGATCTCCAGGTACCGAATCCGCAAACATTTCCTGGGAATGGGTATGATAGATCAGAATCTTCGGTCCTGCTGTCTCTTGATTAATATGAAGATCCTTGCTCATAAGCTCTGTCCCATTCAGTTCATCACTGCGGATCATCGTGGAGCTGTCTACCGTATAGAAATGGCTCAGTAGATAGTTAAAATCTCCCATTTTCTCCGGAGATACATCAATACCTGTGCCCACTCCTTCCGTCTTAGCTGAATCATCCTCGCCGATTAACGCCCCATTCGCATCCACCGCATTCTCATCTGACGCCTGTTCCGCCAGAATCCTTGCAATTGTCTCGGCATCCTCCACTTCAGTCTCCCATTCTGATTTTTCATCCAAATACGTACCTAACGGTATCAGCTCGGCTGCCTTTCCTTCCAGCCACTCCTTCCAGTCACCATTTTTATCCTCTGCCACATATACCATTCCGGGCAGATAACATTCCGCCGACTGCCTGACCAGCATATCGGTAATCTCCTCCCAGATCATATTCCAGGAAAATACACCTGTATTCCACAATATATATGCCCCCAAGATCACTGACAGCATCAGAATCAGGCAACGATTGATCTTTACATGTCCACTCCGCATCGTTCACTCACCTCCGGCAGTCTGCCGTACTGCTGTTATCCTATGCCGTCCCGGTGCAAAATATGCCAATACATCTGCATTTATTCCACACATACACACAATTGATTGATCGCATCGCAGACAATCCGACTGATCCGCCTCACGGTATCATCGATATCCTTTGGCGTCACGAACATTCCATTCAAATGTGGGGAAATGAGTTCTTTCACCAGTTCGTATTTTTCCGCTGCATTATATCCCTGTAATACCAGTCCGACACCACGCAACGCCTCCGAAGTCTCCAGTGCCTGAATCAGATTCTCCATGGAATCATTGACGATTGTCGCTGCATCTACCACTGTTGGCACACCGATTGCGATTACAGGAATCCCCAATGTCTCCTGACAGATCGCACTGCGGTGATTCCCAACGCCGGATCCCGGCTGGATTCCCGTATCTGCCACCTGGATCGTGCGGTTCAGTCGCTTCGTATTCCGCGCAGCCAACGCATCAATCGCGATTACAAGATCCGGCTTCGTCTCTTTCACAATTCCCTTCACGATTTCTACCGTCTCCATGCCGGTCTGTCCCATCACTCCCGGCACAATCGCGCTGACCAGACGCATCCGCTGGTCATGTAATGCATACCTGCCGTACTCACGGATCACATGACGTGTGATATTCAGATGATCTGCCACGTACGGTCCCAGTGCATCCGGTGTCACCATCCGGTTGCCAAGTCCCACTACCAGCACCGACTCCTGCTTTCCCTTATGATCTTTCAAAATGCGTCTGAGCAGCTTCTCCAGTTCATCCGAAATATCCCGGTGGATCTCTTCGTTATCATCCGCCATCCCCGGTGCCTCCAGCGTCAGGTAATTCCCTACAGGCTTCCCCATGGTTCTTGCCCCCTTCTCTGTCTCAATCTTCACCATCGTGATGCGGATCTCCTTCTGCTCATCATAATGTTCCTCCAACACCACGCCTGATATCTCTACATCATCCGATTCAAACCGTTCCTTTTCCTCCAATGCAAGATCCGTACGCACATTGAACTTGTCGATCATACCTAGTCTCTCTCCTTCATACTCATTTTCCATTAGTTTTTACAGCTTTTGTCAAAATATGTATTGACAAGCACACCTAATTATTCTAATATAATTAAGTACGTTTTATCAGAGCGTCCGTGTCTGTTCTGATAAACATGAATGAAATTATAATTAATCCATGATATCGGAGGTGGACAAATTGGCTAACATCAAATCTGCAAAGAAAAGAATTTTAGTAAACGAGACAAAGGCTGCAAGAAATAAAGCGATCAAATCTAAGGTTAAGACTTGCGTAAAGAAAGTTGAGACTGCTGTAGCAAAGAAAGACGCTGCTGCTGCTCAGGACGCACTGAAGGTTGCTATTTCTGAGATCAACAAAGCTGGTTCTAAGGGAGTTTACCACAAGAACACTTGCTCAAGAAAGATTGCACGTTTATCAAAAGCTGTAAACGAAATCGCTTAATTTATTTGAATAAAGTAAACGAAACAAAAGACATCCATTACCGTCATGATGGATGTCTTTTTTGTTTAATTTTTTACATTCCACTCCCAGAACCCGTCATCATCTGTTAGTTCTATCGTCTGTATCAGTTCCGGATCATCCTTATCATAGATAACTCTTCACTCCGTCTCGAAGTCTTTCGTCTCAGCCTCCTTATAATCACTTGTCTCTGCCTGCACTGTCACTTTTATGTGCTGTATATTATCATTTTTCTCAACAAGTTCAATCTTTTTTACAGATGTCTGACAGCCATTCACATCAGAAGCTCCCAGAAAATAAATCCGTTCCTGACTGTTCAAGAATGTATCAAACATTCCTTTTGCAAAGCAGTCTCCCACTGTCTCATCCCAGGCATTTTTCTCTTCTTCCACTGCTTTCTGTGTTGCATCTATTTCCTCTTCATCTGGTACACCTGTTCCTATTCCTATTTCAGTAGGCTGAGCATGATATAACTCTTCATTCGGAGATTCCACGATAGCATGTAATAATTTTGTAGTAGAATCAGGAACTTCATTCTGTTTAGAACAGCCAATTAACGCATTTATCACAAAAGCTCCCATCACAATTATTCGTATATTACGCTTCATATACCATTTCCCCTTTCCATTTAAGAATACACAGCACGCCCAACCCCGTCATCACAACGAGTTTAGGCATCATTCGTCATCTTCTTACCACTCCAACTTGAACTTCCAGATTCTCTACACTTTTGACATTATCAAAAACATACTCTATCTCTATTTCCGTCACTTTAGGGAAGAATCCATAATTATTGAGCCATGTGAAATAATTTTCCTTTTTCATAGCTGATCATCTTCCATCTGATATATAATATCTGAAACATCAATCAATGTTTTGCCTGGACATTTATCATGAACATATATCACATCAAAATCCTTTACAAGGTTATCATTATTTCTTAGCGGACGAGATGGTTCAAAATATGCAATTGCGTATCCGGCAGGATTGCTTTGAATTTTAGGACTTATATCTGAGCTACGCAGCTTTGTATACCAGCCAATCTCACCATTCTGTGCAGTATGAGGTGTTGTGATAAAATCAAAGTATTCCGTTTTTCCTGTAGATATATTTTTCACTGTAGCATACGAATTAAAATCAGTAAGTGTAAAATATCCATAATCCCAATTCAAGCTAATCAAGTCTTCCCCACATGCTCCCGGTGTAACAAACCAATCATACAGAATCAGGACTTCACAACCAATAATGTCTCCAGATGAAGTTTCAAAAATAGTTACAACTTCTTTTAATTGCAGCTGTAATGTTGGATTCACTCTCCCCAATTCAGAATCCGTTTTATTATGATACCCACATACACCAAGAACGGTGATTACACTTAATGCCAGAATTATTGTTCTTTTATTTACATCATTTCCCATCATTTCCCATCATCGCGCCTTATCTAATTATGTAAAATAGTATTGTTCCAACCACACCTAATACCAGCGCAATCCCGCATTCAAGAACCACTTCAATGCATCTCATTTTCTTAAAAAATGCTTCTTCCATTCCAAGCGCATATAATATCTGATGATTTCTCGCCTTGTCCTGGCGTTCCGCTGCCAACAGCTGGCTTACCACGATAACCACCATGATAAGATAAAATATTCCAAAGATAATGAATGTGCCTGTAACGGAATAGTAGGTCTGCTGTCTGCCTGCATACTCTTCATGGTAATTGATCAGGTCGATATTGCCAGCCTTTTTCACACAGCTTAGTATATGCGTCTCTGCATCGTAAGCATCCGCTGTATCATCTAACAATATCCGTACCTTCTCACAATAATCATCCACGGTATTTATGCCATATTGTTTCCAGAAATTCTTTCCTGTGACCGCACAGATGCCGGTGCCGCCCGGATAAGGTGGGTGTATATTTTTTTCGGAAGATGTGCGCAGGATTGCATCAACCTGTATCTGTTTCGTCTGTGCTTCTTTTTCTCCATGGCAGGTAACCGATAACTGATCACCTGCTTTGATCTGTGATTCCTGAATATCGCTGTCTTTCACCATTTCTTTCGTATTCCATGGCAGATACATACCGTCCTGCTCTCGAAGTGGACTTAATACAAGGATGCAGAAGTTGCCGCTTTCAAATTCTTCTCGTATAACGGTTCCTTCCTGAACATCTGCCAGGAATCTCTGCAGATCTTCCCAGCGCGTGACTCCCAGTGCATGAAAAGAAATGTTATGAGCATTCACATTTTCCTTAAAAAGCTGCTCTGTCTCCAGTATTTTTTCAATATATGGGCTTTGTTTATACTCCGACAAATCAATGGTATATTCTGTTTCATTACGTTCGTCACTATCTGTAGAATAATATGCTTCTGCCGATTCCACACCTTCAATCTGAGACAATGTCTGAACTGTAAGTTTACTAATCCCTTGTGTGTTTGAATCCGGCTGCACATTTAACATATATCCATTGCCTGTATACTGACGGTCTCTTGCAAGTTCTTCCCAGTCCGACCGTATCTCCATATACCCCGTACCGCACATCACTAATACGCTTGCTATCAGCAGAATCTGTATGCCTTTACGCAGTTTTCTGTAATTCCAGTCACACAGCACCATAGAAAGAGGTGTCAGTCTGGTAATCTGATTTTTTCTTTTTGATAATTTAATTTTCTGGCGGTCTGTACCTCCTTTCCTGAATTTATTTAATTTCATGCATGAAAAGAAATAACTAAATGAAAATACGAAAAAGCTGTATAATAGTGTTCCTGCATATGCTTTTCCGGTCACTTTTGCAACTAACGGATAGCCAAGTATCTTCTCCCATCCTTTCATAGCTGCCAGGTACGTCAATGTACCGAGACCCATTCCGGTTATAGACGCAATCAGATAACACGCACAGGCTTCAAAGATCAGTATCTGGTACATCTGCTTCTTCTCCATTCCAAGTGCATCCAGAATCTTCCACATCTCCTGACGTTTCTGAACAGAGTGCGACACCATCAGATACAACACACAGGCTGCCGCTACTGCGATTACCACACGGATTGCCTGAAGAAATCCGATATATGGCATTTGCTTCACCACATCCTGATTCCATTTTGCATTTTCTTCCATACCGCAGGTCAGCTTATCGCTTTTCTTCAAATCTTCATAAACCGAGTCTCCCTTGTCTGCCCGAATCAGCATATGAGACTCCAATGGACTACCAATCCGCTCTGCTCCTGCTTTTGTCACAATTCCTGTCGGAAACCGATTCCGATTACATATGTCCCAGTTGACCTGATAGTCCTTGATGACACCACACAATGTATAGGTATAAGCCTTTCCGACCATATCATTCTGATACGCAGTCGTAGTAACGATATTTAACGTAATCTTCTCCCCCGGCTCTCCCTGGTAGCCAAGCGCAGTAAGCATGCCGGATTCCATAGCAATCTCCTGTTCATTTTCCGGAAGATGCCCTTTTAACATCTGCAAATGTCCGATATTCCACGCAGTCTGATCCATCGTTCCAATATTCGCTTGCTTATTGTCCATATAAGAGCCAGCCAGCACGCCATATATCTGAATCTTCCCTTTGGATTCGATAAATGGATGATCTTCTATCAAGGTCTGTGAATCTGCATCCATGTTTACCAGTCCATATTCCCATTCACCATAGATGTTCTTACGCTGGTTCTTCACTGCACTGATTATCCCATCTGTAATAAGAAAGCCGGTCTGCATCAGCATACACGCGAGAATGGTAACACACACTACCATCAGGCAATACTTTTTCTGGCGTTTCATCCATTGTAAACTAATATTCCATTCAATATGCCTTATCCCATAGTTTTCTCTCATCGCAGCTTCCCATCCTCCAGTATCACGATACGGTCTGCGTAATTGGCACTTTCCATGTCGTGCGTCACCATCACAATCGTCTGCAGATACATTTCTCTGGATGCCCGGAGCATCCGCATAATTTCCTGTCCGGTGCGGTAATCCAGATTCCCGGTCGGCTCATCAGTAAACTGTACCCCTATCCCTTTATGCCTTGAAAATAGGGGCTTTAACTGTATGCACACTTGTGTACTGTGTACACTTTCCTTCTACGATAAAAGCAAGCAGGTCTTTTTTTCTAGAATTTCCCACTTGCTTTTATACTCTTAATGATACCTATTTCCGTTGCATGCAACAATACATTTTTGTTTCAATTCGCGTCCTATTTCGAACCGTTCATAATATTCATCTGATTCTGTTTCAAATGCATATTTATATACTTTCACAACTTCTTCGCAGTTACTTTTAAATTGTTCCTCTTCAACTGTTCTGCTTCCATCTCCAATCAATCTATTAATAAATCTCTTGTAAATTTTCAGTTCTGGCAACACATTTGTAACAAACTCACTTTTACCTTCTAAAAATTTTTTCTTTTCTTGAATATCAATAATGTCCAGTAATATAATACTTGCTACGAACAGCAATACAAAATATGATTCTAAACTCGTGTATGTTCCTGTAGTAGCTGGTACTGCTTCAATACGACTTTTGTAAATTAGTTTATCTCTTAAAGATAAATGATAATAATCACTTAGCTCTTCAGCTAATTTATACAACCAAAATTTTCCTTCTGTTTGTTGTTCAGAAAATTCTAAGGTCTGTTTTTGATATTTATCCATTGCTGGAAGATTTATATTCACATCAAAAAACTTATTCAAATATCTGGTTGCATCAAACCCACTTCCATAATAATTTGTTATGGTATGTATTAACTGCTCCTTATTAAGGGACACCACGAAAATCACACGCTCATCATCAAAATAGTGTTTGATTCTCTCCAACATTTCTATGGCAAAAGATGGTCTGCAGCGATCCAATTCATCAATAAATATAACCAGTTTCTGCGCTCTTTCTACGATAATGTCATTGAAGATTCCTTTTACTCTCTCCCGAATCTCTTCTTCTGTTTGTACAAGCGATAAAATGTCCATACTTTTCCCTTGCAACTTTTCAATTGCGGTGAATGGATTTGCTTTAAACTCCCCTAGTGATATGGGCAATGTTGCCAATGCCTCTACTAGCTTTTTACTTATCTTTTCGGAATCTATTTTCGTATCATAAACTCCCCTGCAAGTCTTTGTCATGACTAACAACAGGGACATAAGTGGATCGCTATGATTATCATACATCCATGCATTATAATAGATTGGCAAATAAGAATGCTTCAAATCTATTTTAGCCATCATTTCATTGTCCTTCAAATATTCATAAGATGGAAGTTTCTCAATCGGATTTTCTTCATCTGCCCGTTGATTTGCCAACACATATTTTAACACTTCTTCAATCTGTCGGACAAAAAATGTCTTTCCATCTCCCCATTTCGCATCCAAACTGATGCAAGCACTCTCATCTATGAGTTCTAAACCATCTATAAAATCTTTTATATCTTTATTTCTTCCAAAAGTATTGTTTTTTATAGATGTCCAAATATTTTCATCCGTTGCTTCCTGAACATATTTTTTCATATATTGCATTCTCCTTTATCGTGAGTACCTATTATGGCTGAATATAATTAACAGCTTTATTGTCTCACACAATCTAAACATCAACAATACCCTTTTATCCCCACAACCACCAGCAGGCACGTTCTTCACGCCCCTGCCAGTCGCTGATTATTTTCTTCTTCATTAGAAATTCTTAATCAGATTCAAGTCTCTTTTATTCAATGCCTTCCGCATTGCTTCACTTTCTTTTCGTAATGTTTCATTCTCTCTTTTCAGTTTCGCTACCTGTTGCTCCAGCTGCAGGATACGGTTGTCCATTGCCATATCTAAAATCTTTCTTCTCTTATCTACCATGCCAGCCTGTAGCTGCAAGGCACGATCTACTGCCTTTCGCACTTCCGGGTTCTTATAGAAAAATCCTCTGGACAGTCCGGTCTTTTGCATCAGTTTGGGAACGGTCACTTTATCCTCTTCTTCGATCATTTCCTGGATTGCCAGTTTTGCCCGCTGGATTTTCTCCACGCTCTGCTTATGGTTTACTTCCAGCATCTTGTCATATTTTCTCATATTCTTTCCCCCATCCGGCCAGATTCGCCCGGATCATCCGGCTCATCTCTGCTCTGATTTCTCTTGTTTCATCTGCGATGATCTGGAGGCTCATCTTCCGGTAAAATTTCACATTCTTTACGGATGTATGCCCCAGTAGTTTTGCGATGGTCCAGTCATCCAGATGCAGTTCTGTTAAGCGGATACCATATACATGGCGGAACATATGCGTTCCAAATCCAAACAATTCTCCATGATCGTCCCGCAAATCTTTTTTCTGGATCAGATCCATCACTTTGTTTTGAACGGTATTATACTGCATAGGTCTCTTGCTATTTTTCTCATCCACAAAAATGTAAACCGTATCTCCATACCTTTTCTTGGTATATTCCATTGCTTTTTCAATCAGCAGTTCCAGTTCTGCACTGATAGGCTTCACAAATGTAGTTGTTTTCATCTGCCGGATCTGGATCATAGGATGTCCGTCCTGCCGATACAGGCAGTCTGTCTGCAGGGTAAGGGTATCAGATATCCTTGTTCCTAACATCTGGTGGATGACCATAAGCCGCTCCATCTGTTCATCCAGTTTCGCAAGCGCTGCATTAAAACGAATCAGCTCACTGTCTGAATAAGATTTTATTTTCGGCTGCACCTGTCTGGGCAAGTCGCTGGCCAGGAATAAAATTTCTAAATGTGGATACCCATATAATTTTCCAATGGTTTCCAACAGTCCCCGGAGTCTTGTCAAATCCATTCGGTAATTATTCACGCCCTCCGCTTCCGTTGCAAGGTACGTCAGATATTCTTCCAGCAACTCCCGATTCAGTTCTTCTGCCGAATGGATATCGGGATATGTTTCTTTCAGATATTTGGATAATCTCCGGATGGCGGTCAGTTCTTTGATAATCGTTGCAATCGCTTCATGATGTAAATGTTCATAAACTGCCTTTTTTGTCTCTTCCCGTAAGTCATCCTGGATAATCGCTGTAAAATTCAAAGTTTGCACATTTTTAATCGGATTCTTTTTATAGGCAATGTCCAGATTCTCTAATGTCCAGATATCTTTCTCAATCTCATCCCGTTCCTCTTTGGCTTCTGTAAATCGATATGCCTTCCGCACATAAGTAATGAGTCTCGATGGCACTGTCTTTTCTTTCCCATATACGCTAGTTCCCTGCATGGTCAGTTTCTGCCCATGTTCCAGAAGCCAGCTTCGGATTTTTAGCAGCCATTGTTCCCACTCCAGTTCCTGCAGGCTCTCTACCCGGATGTGCTTATCCTTTACCATTCTACAAAATCTCTGATAGATCACTCGTTCCTGTATCATCGTTGCCAATGCACATTGTCGGCTTCGGTCCTCAATAAAGGAACGGAATTCTTTTTGAAGCCCCTTTGTTGGAAGCAATCCGAAATCAAAGCAATGGGATTCCTTTACATTCTTTTTCTGTTTCTCCTCTGCTCTCGCATAGCAGTCCAAATCGATTAGATATAATTTTTTATCCATGGAACTCTCCTTTCATCAGTTCCGCCGCAAAGCTGTGGGTTTCTTCCTGAAAATATGCTTCACTGGCTTTTTCCAGTTTCTTCGGCATATAGTCCACGTACTGTCTGGTCATTTCTTCGTATTCATGCCCCAGGTAATCCCGTACCGCCTGGAGGGAAATACCGTTATCATAATAAAGCGTAGCCAGGTTATGTCGGTAATCATGAGATCTGAAAATGTACTCCCCGTCTGCAATCTTATTTTTCTCACAGTATTTCAACATTTGATACCGTAATGTAGCATACTGGAATGCTCCACCTTTTTTGCTTTTAAACAGATATTCTTCCGGTCCAATCTGATATTTCTTTTTGTACACCTGTACCAGCTTGTACAATGCTTCCGGAATGGGAATCCGCTTATACGTTTTCATTTTCACCTGATATACTTTCAGCCAGTAATCACCATTCTTCTCTTCATAATCACCACCTGTCAGGGTACACACTTCGCTTCCCCGAATTCCCGTACACCATAAGTGCAGGAACATCAACCGCAGATGTTCCGGAAACTCTGCCAGCTTAGATAAAATTTCCACATATACTCTTTCTGGTACGCTGCGGTCATTGTGGCCATGCACTTCTTTCTGCAAATAATACTCATGCCGGAAGGGAATCTTCTTCAGATATCCTTTTACTACAAGAAAGTTGTAAAACTGCAAAATCATAAAGATTCTTCCATTTGCTGTCTTTTCACGGGTATCCTGTCTCTGAACGGATTCCAGATATCTCTGAATCTTCTCTGCTTCCACTTCATAGATTGGCTTTTCTTCTCCATTGAAATGTACCAGGAATGTACGAAGTTCCAGCAGCTTGATTCGGATGGTACTGATAGATAAATCTGTGATTCCAAACAGGTACCGCAGATATTTTTGCAAAATCTTTTGATTTTCCAGGTTGTTCACCTCTTTAAAGGATACCCATTCCACGGGCTTGCTTGGATTCATTCGTTCTCTGGAAAAATGGAAACGTTCCAAAAACCACACATTCGCATTCCAATGAATTTCCGGTGCCTGTAAAAATAGGATTTTTCTGCTCATCCGCAGGATACCAAACACAGCACTTTTCTTTTCCCCTCTAAAATGTTCTGAGAGTTCCTGCTCAAATTGCTGTTCTTTGGCCAGTGTCATTATCTCAATATCAGCTACTTGTTGCTTCGCACAAAATTGATAGAGCCTTTGCAGTGCCAGCAGTTTCTCTTTTCTGTAACGGCCTTTGTAGGTATGGATCACCTCTTTCAGCACTGTAAAAATCTGCATCTTCAAATTTGGGGGACACTCCAGTGTAAAATCCCATAGCAGTTCCTTTCCATCTTTGCTGGTCAGAAAAGATTCTGCTATCTCAATCTCCGGATAATAGGTGAGGCACATCCATTGATCACGATACTCGGTAGTATAGTTTCTTCGCCCTGCCAGTGTCTGCATCTCTTCTTTCATCTGATGAAGGAAAATTCTGTCAAATCCCCGCAGGCAGGTAATCGGTGCATGGACGGTTTCGTTCTTTTCCAGATATTCTTCGTATCGGAGCCTTAGGGCTACGTCCATTTCCGAAATGTCGGTAATCCCCTCTTCTATCAGGAATTTCTTTACCCTGTTTCGTATTTTCCCATTTATCTCTGTGCAGGCATCCACCTGTTCACAGATTTTTTGTTCCAGTGCTTCCCGCTCTTCCTGCTGTTCATAAATATGTAATTGATAAGCGGGCATGTTCTTCACCTCCTACAGGAGTTTCTCCACATCATAAAGGGCAGAATGTTTTGCATAATATTGGTCGCTGGCTTCCATAAGCTGGTCATCTACAATGTTCAGATATTTGATGGTTGTGTCGATATGCTTATGTCCATATGCCTCACTGATCATTTCCAGTGGCCATCCGGCATCCCGCCTCATATTTCCGAAGTATCTCCGTAACATATGGGGCGTCGTATGGATGCCTGTCTTTTTCTCCATCCGCTCCAGCATCCGGTAAACTGCATCCACCTGCAGTGCCTTTCCTTTCGTCTCTCCTTCGATGTTTACAAACAGCATCGGCTGGTGTTGCAGAAATTCCCGGTACTTGGACAGATAAAACAGTAAAAACTGGAAGGTGGCATCACTGACTTTGGATCTTCGGTACGCCGCATTCTTCGCCCTTGCCTTGTTCTCATTGTCATCCCGGAAGAATACCCGGATGGTATGTCTTTCATAATCAATATCTCTGGTATAATTTACACCTAAAATCTCGCCGATCCGGTATCCGGTCTCTGCCAGCAGCATAATCAGAAGCTGGTCCCTGCAGTTGGTACACTGCTTTAAAAGTTCCAAAATCTCCTGATGCTCTGCCGGACGGACATTTCGTTCTTCCTCTTTCAGATAGCCATTGAATGACCGGAACCGCAGCTTCCGTTTTACACCGATGGAATCATGGGTGGTAAAGCTGTCATAATATAGCACTTTCAGCCTTTCCATATCTGCTTCCAGCTCTAAAAAACAGAAAAACCTGAACACGTCTTTTAAGTACGCATTGCAGGTTTTATTGCTTGGCAGTTTCTCTTTCTTTTCATGCAAATGGTTTCCGGCTTTCAGCCAGTGGAGAAATCCCACATAATGTTCATACTGTTCCTGGAATTCCAGTTCCGCCACCTGGGACAGTTCCATCTCTTTCTCATCCAGATATTCCAGATAGAACCGGATGGATTTTGCCCTGCGGCCAACGGTATTCGGGGAACGGTTTGCTCGGATCAAATGCGTCAGATACTTGGACGGGAGCAGCACCATCTGCCAGTTCTGATGATCCCGGATTAAAAAATATTCCTGTTTTCCTTCCCAGATATGTTCCACTGCATATCGTGCCATTTTGCTCACCGTCCTTTCCTATAACGCTATACACATTATACCCACTTCATGTTCAAATAGCTATTCATCAATACCAACAATCTCTCCAAAACCGCCCCAAAAACTGTACTAAACTTTTCCCCTAAAAGCGTCTGGAAAATAAGCACAAGCAACAAGGCTGGAAAGAGAATTTTGCCTATTACAAATAATACTCCACACCTTTCCGGCTGCGGATGAAATCCTGTACCTCTTTCAACTCTTCTGCTATCCGGCAGGACGGAAGCGCACACATCACATCTTCGTGATACTTGCCGCCTTTTACCGCCCGAATATCTAAAATAGACACCACACAAGTATCAGTTTCTGTACGAATGGCTCTCCCAAATCCCTGGCGCAGTTTCTTCTGCATATCCGGCACAATGATGGACTGAATATAGGTTTCCAGGGAATCATAGGTTTCCTTCTCTGCTTCACTGATGGGATCCGGCACTGCAAAGGGCAGTTTCACAATGATAAGGGAAGACACCATATCTCCCGGAAAATCTACTCCTTCCCAACAAGAGCCTGCTGCAAACAGTACCCCATTCTCCATGGTCTTAAAGCGCAGGATTTCTTCCTGGGAGTGTCTCCATACTTCCACCATGGGGAACGGCAAGCTGTCTCTTAAAAGCTGGTACACACTTCCCATCAGTGTATAAGAAGTAAACAGTACCAGCGTATGCCCATAAGTGGAACAGATTAGGGAATGGATATGGTTTGCCACCATCACCGCCTCTTCTCTGCTTCCTCTCCTGCAATGTTCCAGCGTCTTTGGCAGGTATAGCAGACAATTTTTTTCATAAGAAAACGGGGATTCTGCCACATATTCTTGCACTCCTGCCCTTCCTTCCAGCCCGGTGATCTGCCGGGTGCGCAAAAAGCCTGCGCCTGCCTTTAGCGTTCCGCTGGTTAAGATGGCAGACACACCTTCTTCCCGATTCCATAACATCTTCCGAAGTAATTCTGGGATTTCCCGGCTGGCTGCACACAAAATGGGAAGCTGTTCTGTATCCAGACGCAGATAGCGGACATAATTCCCATCGCTGCTGCAAAAACACTCCAGCACATCCTTTGCTTCTTCCAGCCGATTCCATATCCACTTTGGAACACTTCGCCCCAGCTTTTCTAAAAGAAATTCCAGCATCTCTACGCCTTCCCACAGAGAAACCACACTATTTGTTGTATGACGGAACGTTTCCCGGATTCCTTTCCCAATTCGGTGTTCTGCACCAACCACATGCAATGCGTCACACATCACTGTCCGCAGGATTCTTGCCTCTTCTTTCTGATGCTCCCGTTCCAGATAATATGCTATTTCTCGGATATCATCCATACACAGGTTTTTTCCAAACATCTGCCTTGCCGCTTCCGGTAGCTTATGGGCTTCATCTACAATCAACGTCCGATAATCAGACAATAAAGGCTTGTATCCTTCTGCTCTGTGATATGCATCTGCCAGTAAATAATTATGATTACAGATTTGAATGAACACATCCTGTTTCCTGGATTCTTCCAGATATCTCTGATAGCGGCACATCTGCCTGCCCGGACATTCTCTTGGACAGAATTTCGGCACACAGACCAGCCTTCTGTCAAATCCGCTTAGATTCTTTACGCTATCCATATCATACTGTTTTCGCAATGACAGCAGTGCTTCTTTTTGGGCAGCATTCTTCTGTTTATGGCGGATTGCTTCGATTCGCTGTTCCAGCCTGTTGTCGCAGACAAAATGTTCTTTCCCTTTTCGCACCACTGCCCGAAGCGGGGACTGAATGATTCCTTGCTCCAGCAGCACCCTGGACAAAAAGGGAATATATTCCGTCAATATAGCTTTCTGCAATGCAATGCTGGAGGTGGACACCACCACCGGGCGCTGTTCCAATGGATTCCCTCTCCCTGTCAGCATGGAATACTTCCGCAATAATACGCAGGCTACCAGATAGGCATAGGTCTTCCCAATTCCTACCCCTGCATCACACAAGGCAATCTGTTCTCCCAGCAGAGTATCCAGCATTTCATGGCATAGACGGATCTGCTCTTCCCGGACTGCCAGTCCCTGTTCCGGAAATAGCACCCGGAAGATCTTCTCCACTTCCTGATGCGCTCTTTTTTGATATTCAACTTTATAAAACATAGTACTTCTTTCCGCATGGCGTTAATACCACAAGAATACGGCTGTGACATTTTCCCACAGCCGCATGTATCTGATATCAACGACACACTCTTTTTTGATTTCTTATCGTTTCTTATTTTCTTTGGTACCGTATTTGTCCTCGACTCCCCGGCTGCCACACCACATCTATGGTAGGGAACATTACAGGCGGATGCCTCGCTTGGCACCGCTCGCAGATTTCCTGAAAGTCTTGCTGATTACAACTTAGAGTCCATCCTCTTCTTTTTTGAGAAGAATTTCGTATCATTATCCCCCTCCGATGATCCTGGCGAAAGACCTGCGAAAGTCCATTCACAGCTATAAGGAGTCGCTCAGAATGAGAACAGGCACCGACAGTTTTTTCACGAAATGATCCGCCATAGTCTTTGGACAGACCTTTCCATAACAATCCTGCAGTGCTTGTTCCCATCCGTCCTGGCGCTTATGCTGTCACGCTTCTATCTTTGGGAACGTACCTGTAATGCTGGTATGTGGTTGTCAAGGAACGAGGGGCAATTACCCCTTTCATATATAGAGCCGATGAGATACCCCATTTTTCTTCACTTCTTCAAAACTTTTTTAATTTTTTTCTTCAATCGCTCAATCCGTGTATAAATGGTCTTTTCCGCTAGTCCCATCTGGCCTGCAATCTCACGAACAGAAAATCCCCACATCTTCAGAAGTAAAATCTGCAGTGTTTTCTTATCCGACTCCAAAAGAACCTGTAATAGCTGCTCATTCTCCACACTGTCAAGTAACTGTTGAATATTAAGCACCACTGAAGATGGTTCTTCCAATTCCCTGGTGTATAATTCTTCTTGATTAGAAGAAAAATGTTCCCAGAATCTCCGCTCTGCATTAAAGTCCTGCCAGTCTAATTCACGAAGTCTTTGGATTACCTCTTCACTGACACCGGATTTTCGCAAAATCCGTTCCTCCTGCTCCTTCCACTGTTTCCATTTATATTCTTCTTTTGCTTTATGAAATGTCACCTTTCTTTTCCTCCGATCTGAATTTTTTTGAAATCAAATCGGAGTGGCGGTGACCTTGCCTTCTCACAGGCAAAAGACTGTATGAACCGGAGTTTTCTCCACAAAAAGAAAGATGCCGCAATCCTGTTTTGAATTGCGACACCACCAAACGCTGTATATGAAATTAGGTTTTTCCCTTTTGTAGCTCTTTCCGGCACATACACTGCTCCTTTATGTCATGGAATGAATCCCATTCTTTACATAAAGAAGTAGTATACAAAATCAGTCTGTCAACAGACTGTCAGTTGTCTGTCAAATAACTGTCAGTTTTTAAAACTTACTCTTGAATTATAAATAATTATATGAAACTAACTCTTCCATAGGAATACGAGTAACAGAATGACGTTCTGGATCTGCTGGCGTTTCTTTTCCATAGCCAATGACCAATATGTTGATCGGTTCTAAATTGTCTGGTAACTGAAATTCTTGTTTGATTACATCCGGCCTAAAGAAACATACCCAAACTGTTCCCAGTCCCAATTCCGTTGCCTGTAACATCATGTGATCTGTCAAAATAGCAGCATCAATATCTGTTGTCTGTTTGTTATCAAAAGGTCTAGTCCACGCTTTTTCATGGTCTGCGCAAACAATAATTGCCAATGGAGCATGATATATGTTTCCTGCTTTTGCGATACAATCCAAACGTTTTTTATCCTGTACCACTAATAATTTAACAGGCTGTAAATTTGCCGCAGTTGGTGCAACATGGGCAGAAGCAAGTATCTTGTCCAGCTTTTCCTTTTCTACAGGTTTATCCTCATATGTTCTAACAGAATATCTTTTCTTTGCAGTATCTAATACATTCATGTTTCAATCTCCTTTTACTCTTGTGAATTAGGTCAACCTATACTATAATTATATCTGTAATAGTATATTAGACAAGAACGCACTATTTTGTAATATACTACCCAAAAAGAAAGTGAGAAAAATATTATGGAAATTACTCCTTGTAGTTTTAGTTGTCCCGTTGAGGCAACTATTCAACTCATCGGTGGAAAATACAAAGCTGTCATTTTATGGCACTTAATGGATAAAACATTGCGATACAATGAGCTTCATAAACTCATTCCAAAAGCAACCGATAAAATGTTAGCCCAACAGCTTCGTGAATTAGAAAAAGATGGCTTGATTAACCGTAAGGTTTATCCGGTTGTACCACCCAAAACAGAATATTCCTTAACCGCATTTGGAAAAACTTTAACCCCTATTCTTGATGAACTCTGTAAATGGGGTGAAAATTATTTGCTAAGAAAATAAATACTTCTTTTAAAAAAAGCAAGCCCCTATTACACTTTAGGACTTGCTCTTTTATTCCTGATCTGTTTTTAAAGAATATCCAACCTCTTTTACACTGATGATTATATGTTCTGCATTTACATCTACTTTTTTCAATTTCCGTTTCAATCGATGTACCATACAGTAAATAATATTTGCAATATCCCCATGTGGGTACTCCTGCCATACCAGCTGATAGATCTGACTGTATGTATATACTCTTCCCGGTGTAGACGCTAACAGATATAGGAAATCAAACTCCCTTTTTACAACGGGGATTCTTTTATGCTCCCATTCTACTGTTCTTTGAAGTGGAAGGATTTCCAGTTTCCCAACTATGACAGGAACTTCTTCTTTTCTTTCCGATTTCCACTCTGTATAGCGGCGGATCAATGCATATGCCTGCAGGCTGATTTCTTCTGTACACAGTTGCGTCAATACTACATCCGCTCCGGCCTGAATGATCTTATTTCGCATTTCAGAATGAGCCGGTAATAAAACAATCACAGGTGTTATCACCATCTTTCGGATGGTTTCTACAAGTTGGCATATGATTTCCGGTTCTTGCTTTACTGCAATTAAAATCAAATGATACGAGAACACTGTCAAATGAGAAAGGGCATCCTGAATATTTTTTGCCCGATAAATCTCTGTCTGCTGTTCCGGTAAAACCAAGCTTTCCCATAGCACTTCTCCTTCATCCGCAATTACTATAATTCTGTTTTTCTTCACACCCCCATCTCTCTGTTTCTCATATTACAATTCCTCCACATGATTTTCCGAATAATGATAAAAAATAGTTTCCAGTTCTTTACAACACCGGAAGAAATATTCACTACACGTTACATGAATGGTTGCCTCATCTGTCATAAGGCTCACTTTTTCAAAACATGGTCTGCCATCAACTTCCAGCTCCTGCAATTGATGCTCCATAATCCAATAAATATCTCCACTTCTAAATGGTCTATGAGAAATATAACGGTAAGAAAATCCTTTCTTTCCTGCATTCGAATTTAAGACCTGATGTGCATATTCCTCATACTCTCCAGGAATCGCTTCCCATAAGGGAATTACAGCTTCAGCAGTTTCACTTGCCCTTATCACTTTCAATATATCGCACATAACAAAAGGCGGCATGATGCACATATCTTTGATTTTACTGCGCGCAATGTGTCCTCTTCCATCATTCCCAGACCACTGAATCACTCTATCACAGATTTCATACCCTTCTGAGGATGAACTGAGCAGAATTACATTCATATAAGTTGACATTTCTACTATTAATCTTACGGCGCTTTGAACCTCGTTTTCTTCCATATCTTGAAACAAACTTTGAAATATATATTGTTTTGAGGTATCAGCAACAAGTTTTATCAAAAGCAGTAATTTTTTCTCTCCCAATGTTAATTCTTCTATTTGACAATTTTCTTTCATTTCCAAACCAGCAAGTTCCAACATCGCTTGAATTGAAAATGGATCATTTTTTAATGTGGGAAGATTAGAAAAATATTCCCTTTCCTTTCTATCCCCCCCCCCCCCAAAAAAAAATCAGTAATTTTTGCAAAGTTTTCAATTTTACAGTCCAATACAGCGGATAAAAATGAACATTTCTCTGCTTCTTTTTCTGTATCGATCACAATACCAATAACTTCATACTTTCTTTTCATTATAAGAACACCTCTTTTCTATAGCTTAATTGTAAAACACAAATGTCACAGAAATGTCCTAAAACAAAAAATATATTATAATACTTACAATTCAAATCATTTCAATCGAATCCACAATGTTGATCTTTGAGATTCTACGCAACGGAATTGCTGTTGCCAGCAAGCAAGCTCCTACTGCCAGCAGAAAGAAAACCGGATATACTATTAAGCAGATTGTCTTTCTACTGCCTGATGGTCCCATGACAGTGATAAACTCCCCCTGATTAACCTACATATTGATTCCTTGTAAACCAGGGTAGGTATTTCCTTTTGTAACATAAGATTTTTTCAAATCTATAACTGCTAAAATTTTTTTGTTATAATCGCCCATCACATCACCAGCCCTTTTTTCTAACTGCTTTTTTCTTTTTAACAACAGTCAATGTGCTGGGTTCTTTCTTTTTATTTGCAAGAATAATCACAGAAATCAAGAAAGTCAAAACTATTGTGATGAAAGCAGGGAAAATATGATAAGTATAACCATATTCCGCACCACAAGTAGGGTCTACTAAAATCATGCTTGCTTTAATTGGATAATAATTTAACAGTGTTCCTTCAAAAGTTCCGAAATATCCATACACAAAAGCTAGTGCAACCCCACCCAAAAAATTATTTGCCGAACAACAAAATAGCAAAATAATCGGCAAGACTGAAATATAAATCCCTATATTCGCCCCAGTAACACGAATAAACAGATTAAACAGATTGCCAAAATGCGCTCCCGGAAATCCAGCAATAATGTTGATTACTAATGCTACCACACAACCTATAAGGCTAAAGATGATTGTCAACAACAATAGAACCAGTAGTTTTCCAGAAAGCAACTGTTTATATGGGATAGGAATTGTTGATATATTCTTCATCGTATCGTCTGTATATTCCCTTGTTATAATATAACCTGCTATCAGTGCAATGATAATCGGAAAAAACAAGGTACAGTTACTAATCATAACTTGCTGCATAAAATAGTCAAATGTCCATGTCTGTCCACCGTTGGCTGTGGAATAAAACAGTGACAGCAGCGGCGAAAGCACTGTCATAATAATTCCGGCTTTTATTACGGAATAGCGTTTTAGTTTTATAAATTCAGTTTTTATTATATTTCCCATATCTTTTACCTCGTCCATTTTTTATAAAAGCGAATGATCAACCACAACGAAAGTATAACAGTAATTGTCAGAATAAAAATTGTATGGCAAGTAGTTGGTACAATTGCATAGGCTTCCGGCAAAAGATTGTCTTTTTGCAAATGATCCATCATTAAGCCGCTTGTCCAGTTCATAACACATATAACTGGGAAAGAATTTAAGAAAGCAATTTTTGCAGCACTTATAGATGTTCCAACCGTCCCCAGTATGCCCCAGTTAAAAATAGAATAAAAAAACGCAAGCAGGATAGAAAGCAAAAAACTTTTGTTAAAACAAATAATTAAAAATACAATCGGCAAAGAAGCTGCTACGATAAGAACTCCAAAAATAAGGCTCATAAATATCTTATAAGTCATACCGTAAACTATTCCTACATGAAACAGTTTACAAAACAACGCAACAGATAATGTGCTTGTCAGACAAAACGCAATGCTAAAAATAAAGAGCATAGAAATTTTTGCCATAATGAGTTGTGTATTTGTAACAGGAATTGTTCTAAGGTTTTTGGAAGTATCGCAATCTCTTTCTATAAAAAACAAAATAGCGGCAATGATACCAATTAGACATGGAAGCAAAAAAACCAAGCCATATCCCAACATCATTGTATAAACATAATCAAATCGGGTTTGAAGATAATGTTCCGTTGTATCTGCACCTGTTCCCGCCTTGGCCATATATGCCAAAATCAACGGAAAAAATAACGATAATGACATCAGTGCGTATAATAATCTTTTCCGCTTTAATTTCCAAAATTCGCATTTAATCAGTTTAAGCAATTCCCTCGCCTCCCGTCACACGCTTGAAGTAATCTTCAAGGCTTTCTTCACAGGTATGCGCCTCCGATACCTCCAATCCGTTTTCTACAAAGGCAGTTACTATTTTCCCCACAGGCAGATCAAGGTTGTGCAGGCGCAGATTGTGGTCGTCCTGTATAGAGAAATGGTTTTCATGGAAATTGCATTCCAAAATTCTTGCCGCCTGTGCAGTATCAGAGAGCGTAAAACGAATATGCTTACTGCTTTTTTGCTCCAACTCGGCAAGGCTTTCTTCTTCCAGCAATACACCGTGGTCGATAATTCCAATATCGTCAGCCAACAGGGAAATCTCTGAAAGAATGTGACTGGAAATCAGAATCGTTTTTCCTTTTGCGTTGCAAAGTTCCCGAATAAAGGAGCGCACCTCTGCAATGCCGATGGGATCAAGCCCGTTGATTGGCTCATCCAAAATCAAAAGCTCCGGATCGTGCATGACGGCAAGGGCAATGGCAAGACGCTGCTTCATGCCAAGGGAATACTGCGAAAAGAGCTTTTTATCTTTATAGGGCAGTTCTACCAAATCCAGAGCGTCTTTGATGGCATGATTGTTTGGTACACCCCGCAGGGTAGCAAAGATACGCAGGTTCTCTGTGCCGGTCAGATTGGGATAAAAGCCGGGGGACTCAATCAGGCTGCCGATACGGGGCAGCAACTTCTTTTCATTCCCCTGCAAAGGCTTTCCCCAGATTTTGACCTCCCCGGAAGTCGGCTTCGTTAAGCCCAACAGCATTTTCATGGTAGTGGTTTTTCCGGCTCCGTTTCTGCCCAGCAGACCATAAATTCTCCCACGCTTCACATGGATATTTAAGTCAGCCACACTCTTTTGTGAGCCGTATTGCTTCGTCAGATTTTTTGTTTCAATGATGTAATTTGTATCCATATTCAAAACCTCCTGTTCTATAAGGTATTCTATCACGCCAGTCTTGCATTAACCTTGCCGCAACCTTGCATTAACCTTGCAATTTGAATTCCGGCAAAATGACAAAGGTTCCCGCCATAAGGACGGGAACCCGCTTAAATCTCCAAGGGAAAAAGCAATATAAATTCAGTTCCTTTTTCCGGTACACTTTCAACTGTTATGCTTCCACCCATCTTTTCTACAAGCTGATGGACAATAGAAAGACCAAGTCCGCTGCCTTTTTCAGACCGTCCTTTATCACACTTATAAAGCCGTTCAAAAATGTGTTTCAAATCTTCTTTCTCAATTCCCACTCCATTATCCGCCAGCAGCAGCTCCATGTTGTTTTCCTTCTTCGATAGGGAAATTTTAATTTTGTCCGCATAACTGTGAGCGATTACATTTTGAATGAGATTATTGATGATCCTCATATAGCTATCCACATCCAGTCTTACCCGGATAGGCTGTTCGGGAATATCAATGTCATAATCGACCTGTTTATCCTCAAAAATAGGTATCCAATCGATCAGGATATTTCTTGTCAGCTCTGCGGCCTCAACGCTCTGGATTTCCAAAGCAAACTCGTTGGAATTTAACTTGAACCAATCAAAGAGTACATCAATATATTCTTTCAGATCGTGGGCTTTCCGACGGGCAGTTTCGATATAGTCCTCCCGGTCTTTTCCTGTGACAAGCCCTTTGTGTGCAGCATCCAGATACCCGATCAGAGTGGTAAGGGGCGTCCGAACATCGTGGGAAAGGCTCGTCATAAGCTGGCGGTTGGTTTCTTCTGTCTGTCGGACAATCGAAAGTTTGATTTCATAGGACACAACAATCTCATTGATTTCATAGGCAAGAGGGGCTACCAGTTCATTTGTTGCAGACAAAATACGCCGATTGCCATTTCCATTTTTTACATCAATCAGAGCATCGGTCATTTCTGCTATTTGCTTTTTTATGCGTCGAATGAGAACGATGGATGTTAGCACAGCCAAAACAGCAATCACAATGGACAAGAAAACGATAATTTCCATACCAGCTATACCTCCTTATTAAAACGGTAGCCAATCCCTTTGACCGTTTGGATATACTTTGGATTTGAAGTATTGACTTCCAATTTTTTACGAAGTCGGCTGATAATCGCCATAATATTACTGTCATCATAGAAATATTCTTCACCCCATACTTCCTCATAAATCTGCTGTTTTGTCAAAATTTTCCCCTGATGTTTTACACAGTACAAGAGCAGATCAAATTCCTTTGGCGGAAGTTCAAAAGTGCCATTTTCCGTAGTAACAGAACGATTTTCAAGGTCAATTTGCAGCCCATCAAATTCGAGTTTCTGTTGTGCTGTTCCATCCTGCTGATTAAAGCGAGTATAGCGGCGGATCAAAGAAACAATACGGGCAATCAGTTCATCCATATCAAAAGGCTTTGTTAAATAATCATCTGCTCCAGCCCGTAACCCCCGCACTTTTGAAGCACTGTCATTTTTAGAGGTAAACATTAAAATAGGCAGACTGCTCTCTTTCCTAATCTTTTCCAATGTTTCAAAACCATCCATTCCAGGCATCATTACATCTAGTATAACAAGCTGATATTGCTTTTCTTTTAATTTTTGTAATCCTGCTTTTCCTGTATTACAAAAATCTGCTTCTATATCTTCTAATAGAACACTGCGTTTAATCAGAAGACAAAGTTCTCGATCATCATCAATTATCAAAACATTGTGCATCTATTACTTCTCCTTCCAAAATGAGATTCCATTTCATTATAATTCTATATTTTAAAGGACACAAGAAATAAAATCAGATTGTTAAAAAGCAAGTTCCCATTCAGAAACCTGCTTTTTATGATTCTTTATGAAATTTTTCTATCTTTCCAAATGATATTATACAATTAAAAAATTCGAATTCGTTATTTGGATCAACAAGAAACGGAAAACTTATATTTCTTCGACATCAATAACCTTATATCCCCTTTGTTTTAGTTCTTTTGCAAACAATCCCATTCCCCCAATTAGTTTCCCAGTAAAGCTACCATCATATATCTGATTGACCCCACAAGTCGGACTTCTGGATTGCAATATAACGAGGTCAATATTTTCATTTTGAATTTTCGATAATGCGATTGATACTGCTTTATCATATTCTAAACTAACGTCATTTCCGGTTTCATCAACTACTCTTCCATTCACAATTTCTGCACAAGGTCTAGGAATTTTCATACCTGCTAATACTTCCGGGCAGATAGAAATAACTTCTTTATCTTTCAAGAAATTGATAGCTCTTATATTTACGTTGTTTTTCCCATTGTATTTACAGTTCGATCCCATAATACAGGCACTAACCAATACTTTCATATTTATCCCCACTTTTTTCATCCTGAATTCAGAAACTATCAGTTATTCAACAATGAACAACTTCCTCTTTTTTCCGTTTTTCGTTATATTTATAATTCCTCCACATCATTTTTTGCATAGTCATAAAAAATTCTTTCCGCTTCTTTACAACACCTGAAAAAATATTCGCTGCACTTCACATGAATTATTGCTTCGTCTGGTATAAAATGAGCTTCTTCAAAGCACCTGCTACCATTTATTTCCAATTCCTGTAATTGATGCTCCATAATCCAATAAACATCACCGTATCGGAAAGGTCTGTGCGATATATATGGATAATTAAATTTTTCCTTATCTGCATTTGAATTTAATACCTGATATGCGTATTCTTCATATTCTCCCGGAACTACATTCCAAAGTGGTATTGCAATATCTGTAGTTTCATTTTCTTTTATCACCTTTATAATTTCCTTCATAATAAAGGTAGGCATGATACACATTTCTTTGATCTTATTTCGTGAGATATGGAATTCGCGATTATCTATTGTGTTATTATCAGGCCAGTAAATCGTTTTGTCACAAATTTCATATCCATACGTTGATGGGCTAATCAAAATGATATCCATATATGTTGACATTTCTATAAGCAATTCAGTAGCACATTTCACTTCTGACACCTGCATATTCTGAAATAAATTTTGAAGTAGATATTGTTTTGATGTATCAACAATAAGAGTTATCAATAGTAGTAATTTCTTCTCACCAATTGTCAATTCTTCAATTCGATAATTCTCTTTTGTTTCCAAACCTGCCAGTTCCAACATTGCCTGCATCGAAAATACATCATTTTGAAATATGGGAAGAATAGATAGATAATCTCCTACTGTTCTGCTTCCATTGTAAGTTATCTTATCAAAATCTTTAATTGTACACCCTGTTATTGCTGATAAAAACCTCAGCGTATCGTTTTGTTGAATTGCATCAATAACCAATCCAACAACCTCGTGATTCTTTTTCATAAAGGACACCTACTTTCTATAGTCATATTGTAAAATACAAATGTCACAGAAATGTCCTAAATCACACAAATTATTATATTTATTGATTAATGATCGTTTTTTCAAAAATTTATAGTATTATCTTCTCCTATGCCATATCACAAAAAACTTAAGAATGTAGTCCCCGGTGTCTCGTTACAAAACTCCTCAATAAGTGTATCAAAAAATACTCTGTCTGCATCCTCGTTCAGCGTAGACAAAACTCTGAATGCAGTTATTCCATCGCTCTGATTTGCTCAACAAGAGATTGTTTTTTCAAATTTCCAGTTGTATAAGAAATCAAGATAAACTGTACAATCAGAAGGATTGCCAAATATATCAATATAACCAGCCATGGGAATGAATAATAGAAGTATGGGTTTATTGTTTTCGCAACTGTCTGTACGCATAGGAAACCAAGTCCAGCCCCCAAAACCAATGTTACAAGCGTAGCAAAAACGGAATAAAGCATCCCCTCATAACACAGCATTTTGATCAGTTGCTTTTTACTTAAACCAATCGCCTGTAACATCCCTATTTCCTGTCTCCTGGACAGAAAGTTTGTGATTGTTGTATTGACAAGGTTGATGAAGGAAAAAACCACGACAATAATAGCTACTATCAATAATGCTCCAAAGGTAAGTTGCTGATTCCTACTATAATAAGTGATACTTTCTTCTATGGTATCCATAACCAAATCACTATTTCCGTCTATCAGCTGATTTAAGGAAGCTTCAATCGTATCAGATTTATTCGTTTCAGTCATTACCGATACAGTTCCCGAACAATCCATTCCGCACGCTTCATTCATAAGCTCCATGGGCATAGCAAAACACATATTAAACGCCGGGTGACTGAAATTGCTGACAATTCCCATAATCGTATAGCTCTGGGTTATCGTTTGTCCTGATTTCGTTAGAAAATCAACTTCGACATCATCACCGAGCTGTGCAGATAGCGATAGATTTTCCGCTGTATCATTTATAAGAATTATGCCATTTTTTGATACCAATTCATCGTAATCAACGGTTCCGGCAATCAAGTTTTCCTCCAATACGGAAACATCTTCTTTGGCAAATCCATAAATCCAGTTATCATCATAATCATTTACACGATATTCTGCGTCTGTGTAATACCAGCGTTTCGTTCCTGTAACGCCATCAATAGACTCTACTGCATTTACAAAATCAGAATTTAGTAAATTCTTTTGCTGTAATCCAGCCAAAGAAACATCGGCAGTATCCCAAGATTGATTTGCATTGAGCTGAATGTTAAATTCACCAGTGGGGAACTCCCTTCCTCGTGCCTCTGCAACACCATCATAAGAAACCAACATGGTTGAAATCAATACAACTAACACTCCGCCAAGCGAAAGAGAAAGTATTGTTAAAATGGATTTTGTCTTTTGTCTGGACAGATTCATTTTAGCAAGTGAAGCAGGGGTTATTTTACGGTGCAGCACGGAGCTTTCTTTCATCTTCCCTTTATAATCGGAATATCGCAATGCTTCCATCGGTGAGACAGCCGCAGCTTTTTTTACGGGTGTACGAATGGAAATCATTACAATGATAAAAGCAAAAAGTCCAACTCCAACCGTCACACATAAAGCAGTCAGCCAGTACCAGCCAGCAGGAACTAAAAAGTATCCGATTACATTTCCGATAATCAAACCAATAGGAATAGCAATCGCGGCAAGTGATTTTCCTTCGCGGTAAACCATCTTTTTAATCTGTCGTTTTGTAGTTCCGATTGTGCGAAGCTGCCCGTAGTTACGAATACTGCTTGCTACTGAAATATAAAAAATCGAATAGATAACAATACCGGAACCAACGAAAGTTATAAAGCCAATCAAGAAATAAAACAGCATATCACTTCCTCGATTTTCGTCCTTTAAGTTGAAATATGTGGAACGGACAATCACATTCTCGTCGGAAATTTCTAATTGCTGTGCCAGAGTGTTTGCATAGCTGGTGGCTTCTTCTTCACTCATATTTTGGGCGTTCTTTAAGCCGATATAATAGTCCATCCCTATATTATTTCCATACTGCTGCTCTGCCAGTTCTTTTGATATAATGGCGGTATAGCGTCCAATATCTCCAGTTTTCACATTTAAGATTCCTGTTAATTTGAAATCGTGGGTAGTGCCATCCGAAAACGGAATGTTGATTGTCTGTCCTAATTCATTGGAATAGCCCAAGCTATCCAAAAAGGATTCCTGCACTACAATTTCATCTTCCAAAGTTGGCAAATCTCCTGAATAGGGCATACTTTGCGATTTTAGCATATCTGCATTTGCGTAAGTAAAATTAACGGTTGAATGATTTACCTGTTCAGAAAATGCATGAAAAAACTCTCCCACCCACGCAATTTCTTTTTGATTGTACAATTCCTTCCCCTGCTGTTCAGAAATAGCATGATATACGATCTGCGCTGTCTTTTGATTAAGTTTTTGTGTTTCCTGCGGCACTCCAAATCCATAAAGGACAATGGCAGATAGTAATGCACTGGCAAGTGCAATCGTCAAAACAATAAAGATATTTCTTTTTCGATTTGCCGATATATTCCTGCTCGAAATACGTTTTATTATGGTTCTTGTATCATTTTCAAAAGGTAGTGTCATATGTGTCACCTCCTTAAGAGTTCTATAAGAGACATATTTTTTTGATGCCTTAATGCAATCTCTGATACCAACAAAGAACAAATTACAACTAGCATGCAATAAACCAATGTCACACTAAATGGAAACTGATAATTTAAGTACGTCATCAACCCATTTTTTAATAAAGCACAAAGAAGATAACCGATAAAACCACCAACAATCAAAGATAAAATCAATCCAACCGAAACAATAAGCAGCCCTTCGCAACATACCATAATTGTAAGCTGTTTTTGTGTCATTCCTACGGAACGCATGAGTGCAAATTCTTTTTGTCTAACAATTACACCAGTAAAAATGGTGTTTAGTAAATTCATAATTGCAAAGCAACTGATAAATATAATAATCACAGCAAGTGCCAAAATCATTCCTTGTAAGAAATTCTCATTTTGGGCAATAGCTCCAGATAATGTAGTAACAGCTAATCGTGGATTTGTCACCAGAATCTGTTTAATCTCTTTTTCTGCCTGTTGCTCCATTTTTTCGTCCACGCGAATCACCCACTGATATGTCATATTAGATGAGACAATTTTTTTCATAGAATCATTTGGAAGTAACAGCATATCAATTTTATCTCCATTATTTCCGATTTTATTTTCATCCAATACGGCTGCAATTGAGAACTCCATCTCTTTCGTCTCTGTGCCGTCAAACACTTTTAATTTTATAGAATTTCCAACTTCCGGCTGTATTCCAAAATATTCTTCGAAATCACTTGGGCGCCCAATAATAATCTGATTTTTAGATGCTATTTCTTGATATTTCGGAATAGGTTTGCCTAAATTACATTCTTCGATTAAATCCATATCAGTTTCGTCAAATCCAACGATTGCCCCATTTGATTCTTTTGCATTTAAGTCATTAGATACCGGAAGATTGGTAATTGTTGTTATTTGTTTTACACCACTCACTTGACCGAGTGCGTTATATGATTCTTCTGTAAATGGGCTATTACTCTCAACAGTTTCTAAAGCATTTTCTCTTAATTCCTGATCCTGTATTCGAATATAAAATTGTCCTAATGAAAATCCAGACAACGCCATATCCCTTGCGTTAATAGAGGAAAGTATCGAAGATGTTCCAAACAACAATACTCCTGTTAAAACCAAAGATGTAATCGTTAGAACATTCTTTTTCTTGTCTCGTATAATCTGCTCTTTTGCCAATGAAATAGGAGTTATCTTTTTCCCTTTATATTTATCCCCATAATTTGAACCTGTCTCATATCGATACGCTTCTATAGGAGATACACTTGCTGCAATAACTGCTGGTTTTCTAATAGATAACCGTACTGTCAGATAAGAAAACAATATAGCAATAGGATATGCCCAAAGTAAATTTTTAAATTGGAATCCCTGCGGAACCAAAAAATAAGATAAAAATGTTCCCATTATAAGACCTATCGGTATTGCTATTAAAGATAAAGAAGTTCCTTCTTTGTACACTAATCTCTTAATCTGTTTTTCTGTCATGCCTATGGTACGAAGCTGACCATATTCACGAATAGAATTGATAATAGAGATATAAAATATGCAGTAAATAACCAAAACTCCTGCCATAATAACAATTGCTAATCCGGCAATTCCTGCTATCACCAATAAAACAGATGGCTGGCTCAATTCCAAATAAGCATGATTGATAGATGGCGACTGCAAAATACCCGCTTCTTTACAGATTTCCGTAATCTCATTTTGAATCTGTTCACTTTCAGAAGCATATTGGGATTTTAAACGGAACATCGCCATTGGTGACAATGTATTCCAGCCATCTATATCAAGAAAATATTCCATAGAAACAATAGCAGCGTACAAAGAACGATCTGTTCCCTTCGCAGAAGTTTTTATATAACCGGAAATAACAAACTCTTGTCTTTCTTGATTGTTTTCTCCCGGCAAAACAATTTTATCGCCAATTTTCGCATCAATACCCTGTTTTGACAAATAGTCTTTTTCAACTAAAATTTCATTTTTCTTCTGTGCATGTTCCCCTCAGAAACAGATAATCCATTTAACACTAAACTATCTTCATTGGAACAAGAAATATTTAGTTGTAAGCCATCGGAAGAAGCACTTTTTACTAATACATTAAATCCTAATTTTTCTATTCGTTCATCCGCAGATAATTTTTCATACTGCTGCTTTGTAAGACCAGAAACAAGGGCATGATAAGAACCTGTAATACTGTTTCCACCATTTGTATTCACTTCTATGATTCCCGAAACGAGCAATAATACTGCTGTCATTAAAAATGTTGCAAGAGAAATTGCAAAAATAGAGAGATATTTTTTTAATTTATCATGTTTTAATTGTGCAAAAACGATTTTACGAATTATTTCTGTTGTATCATTTTCAAAAGGTAAAGTCATATAAATCACCCCTATCCTACTATTTTTCCATCTTCAATCCTCACAATGCGGTCAGCAAGCTGCGCAATAGCATTGTTATGCGTAATCATTACCAACGTCTGATCAAACTCCCTGCTGGTTCTCTGAAGCAATCCCAAAACATCCGCACTGGTTTTAGAATCAAGATTACCTGTAGGTTCATCGGCCAGCACAATTGCAGGTTTAGCAACCAAGGCTCTTGCAATCGCCACTCTCTGCTGCTGACCGCCGGAAAGATTATTCGGCATACTTTTTAGCTTATCTTCCAATCCCAACATAGTAACCACCTCATCCATAAATTTCTGATCTACGGTATCTCCATCTAACTCTACTGGAAGAACAATGTTTTCATAAACATTTAAAATCGGAACCAAATTGTAATTTTGGAAGATAAAACCGATATTTCTCCTACGAAAAATAGTGAGTTGCTCATCATTCATCTTAGCCAGTTCCTTCCCTGCTACGACCACACTTCCTGATGTTGGAGTATCCAAGCCTCCCATCATATGAAGTAACGTGGATTTTCCGGAACCCGAAGTTCCTACCACTGCTACAAATTCTCCTTGCTCAACAGAAAAATTTACACCATCTAAAGCACGAGTAATGTTCGGTTCTGTGCCATAATATTTTTTTAAATCCTTTGTCTGTAAAATTGTCATAATCACTACTTCCTTTCTTTGTTGATGAGTATATAGTAAAGGTCAAATGTTGCAGAAATGTCCCAAAATTCTTTTTTTCTAAAATATTTTTAAAAAGGCAGCCTGATAAACAGACCGCCCTATTGTTATTGTTGGGGAAGAAATATGGAGAACGTTGATCCTTTTCCCATCTCTGATTCAACTGTGATGTAGCCACCTTGCATAGTGATAATCTCACGTGCCAGGTATAATCCTATTCCAATCCCATCCACATCATGTACAGCTTCTTCCCGATAAAATCGTTTGAAAATAGTTGCCTGGACACTTTCCGGAATACCTCTTCCCGTATCCGTTACGGCAATTTCCAAATACATCTCCCAGTCCTGTACCGTTACGTGAATATCACCGCCTTCCGGTGTATATTTTACTGCATTATCTAAAAGATTAAACAATGCCTCCGAAGTCCAGCGGCTGTCATGTGAAACTGTTAAATTTTCAGGACAGTCTACAGATAAATGAAGATGTTTTCTTTCCATAGGAGCAAGAACCCCATTGATCGCATCGACAAGTGTATCCGCAATAACTGTTTCTTTCTTTTCCAGGGTAATCACACCCGTCTCTAATCGTGATGTTTTCACCATTCCCTGAATCAAAAAATCCAGTTTATCTAACTGACTGGCAGTAGCATGTAAAAATTCCTCACGTGTCTCTTCAGAAATATTTCTGGCCAGCATCGTGTCATTGAGCATTTTTAGATTTGCTATCGGTGTTTTGGTCTGATGAGAAATATCCGATACCAAAGACTGTAATTCTGCTTTTTCTTCTTCTACTTTATGCCGGGTTTCCTGCATCACATGATATAGTCTTTCCAGACGATGGCTGATGCGTGCTAACAGCGTTTCCGCTTCATAATTTATTTGCGGCCGAACGGTACTATCCATCATTTCATCTAATGTCCGGCATAGCCCATCTGTAAATACCGATAGTTTCTTTTGAAAATAATGCAAAAAGATTACACCCCAGAAAAATAGAAGAATCATTACACTGAAACCACCAAGTATCACCCTTATATCTTTTGTGAAAACATAAAGGAGGAACAACAAAAGAATCGTGGTCAGAGAAGCGCCTTCCACGATCAGCCGCACAAAAGTTCTGGTTGATAAATTCTGTAATTTCATCGTGATTCACCGCCTATCCATTGATACCCCATTCCGTAAGCAGTTTTAATGTATTTTCGCTCATCCGCTTCAATCTTTTTGCGAATGCGGCTGATGATCGTAGTAAGCGTATGCTCATCGATAAAATCCCCATCAATATCCCACAATTTCTCAATCAGTTGCCGCTTTGTTAATATAATGTGCGGATTTTTTACAAATAAAAATAAGGTACGGTACTCTTTTGGTGTAAACTCTATCACCTTTCCCTCCAAAACTGCACTCTGCTCGGAGAAGTCAATTTTCAAAACTTCATCCTCAAATACATCATGCTTTGGTGTCCGCAATTCCATATTTGCAAAAACAGCGGCTACCTTTTTGCAGAGAACCATCACTGAAAATGGTTTTGTAATATAATCTGTGCATCCAGCTTCATAGCCTTTCAACATATCGCCTTCTTTATCATTTGCTGTGATAAACATAATATAGGTATGCTGCCCTCTTCCTCTGATCTCATCACATAAATGCAGACCGTTTCCATCCGGCAGATTAATATCCAACAGAGCAATATCAAATTCACTCTTTTTCAATCGTTCTACTGCATCCTGAAAACTGTATGCAGAGGTTACTCCATAACCATCTGCAGTAAGATTATAAGCCAGCGTTTTATTTAATACTTTGTCATCTTCTACAATTAAAATTTTCCTCAATCCAGTTTCTTCCTTTCCCATCTTCTAAACTTGTCGCCATTTTAAACCTCAAATGTTGCAGAAATATCCTAAATATTGTTTTTCTGATGTTCGTCATTCAAAAGCATAGATTGATTATATCCTATTTTCTTTCAAGAAAAAATGTTTTCCATAAAAAAATGCTTTTGCCGAAATATTCCACACTTTTCAGCAAAAGCATTTTTCTCTTATTCCATAGCCCGCATTTGTTCAATCAGGGAGTGTTTTTTCTGCCTGCGGATTGTCCAAACGGATAAAATAAGCTCTACTGTCACAAGTACTACTACATATACTCCCATCTGCAACCAAGGAAATTCGTAAGGAAGGATTCGTCCAGCGTAAGCACTGATACTGAATTTTCTCCATACCAGAAACGTAATTGGCAGTCCAATGGCAAGCATAAGCAAAATACTGCTAACCACATACACCATTCCTTCCCATACCGTCATTTGCGCTAATTGTTTCGGCGCTAACCCAATCGAGCGCAACACGCTATTTTCTTGTCTGCGCGAATATTGATTGGAAAGTGTGGTATTGATAAGGTTGATCACACCAAACAAAAAGATGAACCATGAAATCACCTGCATTACACCATATGCTACATCCATATACCCATAACTATCTACCTTATCCTCAAAGGTATCTAAGCCAATATCGGTATGCGAAACAACAAGATTCTCCAAAGCCTTTCCCACTTTTTCGGATTTCTCCGGATCGCAGACAATGTCCCAAGAGTAATCAAAATTAGTTACATCTGGTATTAATTCCTGAAACAGTTCTTCCGACAAAAACATCATTGGTCCATCCACTCCGATTGGACCATGTCCACTGGCAAAATCAGTTTTTTCCCCATCAAAAAATCCTGATATGGTTACAGGAATTGTTTTCTCTCCCAATGAAAGTTCTATGGTTTCCCCCAATTTCTCTTTCCCATCAAAATCACGATAATCGTCTTTCAATAAAATACTATTGTCGCCCGGCATACTTCCTTCTACAACAGCTTGTGCCAGAAGTTCCTTATTTTCGTTAGTAATCATGTCGCAAGTACCGTGAGCAGTAATTCCACCAAAAGTAGCTCCATAACTTGCAGATTTCCTTGTAACCAGAATATCTTCTACTCCATCAATCCCCAGAACTTCCTGTTTCAATTCTTCATTCAATGGATTTCCCTGTTTGAGAAGATCAATATGTTCCCGATCCGAATCAATGTAAATCTTATAATCCCCATTTTTGAAATGCTGTCTTGCCATTTTTTCTGGGGATTGCAGAAGCAACAAAGAACTAACAGCCAAAAGCAGAATCCCGCCCAAACTTAGCGAAAACACAATACTGACTGTTTTCTTCCAATCCCTGCGAAAGTTCAGCATTCCGAGAGAACAAGGGCTAATCTTTTTTCTCTTCGCCCGATTTTTTATCTTCTTTTGAAGGGAAGTAAAACGAACTGCTTCAACTGGTGAGATATTTGCGGCTAATTTCACAGGTTTTCGGATAGACAGACAAATCATGGTCCAGCAGATCAATACTGTACATCCAATCACTAAAAGATAGCCTGAAAGAGAAAAACCTTTGGGAAATAACAAAAGTGTCACTCCTAAACCAAGTAAAATCCCGATAGACATGCCTTTCCATCCCAAAGAGTGTCCCTCTTTTTTTACAATACGCATAATCTGCTTTTTGGTAGCACCAACAGTCCGGAGCTGACCATAGCTTTTTATTTTATCAATAATGGAAATACGGAAAATACTTTGAATTACAACACAGCCACCTACCAAAACAATACCTGCAAAAGCCATAAGCAGCAAAACATTCTCCATGGAAATGTCTCCGTCAATATAACGGAAATAAGCATCATGAAATCCGACTCCAGGTATCTGCAACTCCTCTTTAATCTTCTGAACGTAAGATTTGATAAGTTCTCCGTCTAACTGATTTACATGATTCAGATGTACATAGGCAAAGTATCCGTCAGGTTCATACTTCGTACACTGCTCCAGCATTTCTTTTGAAATAAGAAAAGAGTAAATATTTTGTTTCTCTTGCCCTGTTGTATCTAAAATGCCTGAAATAGTATATTCACCTGAAAAACTTTCCGTATCCAAGGTAACTGAATCACCGATATGACAATCAGGGAAGAATTTTGAAAGCCATTCTTTACTTACTACAATCTCATTTTTCTCTTCCGGTAAGTCTCCATCTACCAAATTCATCTGGGAACGTGCCATATACAGGGTTTCCTTATCCGTATAAGCAAAGAATCCCTTAAATCCTTGTGTAGAAACTTCCTCACCGTACATATAGTATTCTCCTACACGTGCAAATTCCGGCACTTCTCTTAACTCTTCTATATGCGTTTCATCTACCTGTACATAAGTTGCTTCATAAGTATCTATCACTTTCTTCTTTTCTGTTTGCATCAGTGAAACTCCAGCCAAACCGGAAAGACTGATTAAAAAAGCAGCTAAAACTACTGATATTATTACCATGACATTTCTTCGTTTTTCGCTTTTTAAATTCCTCTTCGCCAGATTCTTGACAATTCCATTTGTATTATTTTCAAAAGGCCAAGTCATAGCCTGCCACCTCCTTATTCCACGATCCTACCATCCTCAATACGGACAATCCGATCCGCAAGTCGGGCGATCTCATTGTTATGTGTAATCATTACAACCGTCTGGTGAAACTCATAACTGGTCCGTTTGATCAATCCCATAACATCTGCACTGGTTTTCGAATCGAGGTTACCTGTAGGTTCATCGGCCAGCACAATGGCAGGTTTCGCAACCAGAGCCCTTGCAATCGCAACTCTCTGCTGCTGTCCTCCAGAGAGATTATTCGGCATATTCTTTAGTTTATCTTCCAGAGCCAGCATATGAACCACCTCGTCCATAAATCCCTGATCTACCGTATCTCCATCCAGTTCTACCGGAAGGACAATATTCTCATAAACATTCAAAATCGGAACCAGATTATAATTTTGGAAAATGAAACCAATATTTCTTCTCCTGAAAATCGTCAGCTCTTCATCGTTTTTCTTTGCCAGTTCTTCTCCACGTACAATAACTCTTCCGCTGGTAGGCGTGTCCAGACCTCCCATCATATGAAGCATCGTGGATTTTCCGGAACCTGAAGTGCCTACTACCGCTACAAATTCACCTTCTTCCACTGAAAAATTCACACCATCCAGTGCCTTTGTAATATTCGGTTCTGTACCATAATATTTTTTTAAATCGATTGTCTGTAAAATACTCATATTCTATAAGCTCCTTTCTGCCTTTCTTTATGATGACTCTATTATAAAATACAAATGTCACAGAAATGTCCGAGAAAAGAACAAAATTCAAGGAATTTCAGCCTGAATTGTTACAAATCTCGGACATTTCAAAAAAATTACAAAAGATACCAAATATGATATTCTGCTGTTCTTGATTTTATCTGTGACTAAAATTCTAAGTCAGCAACCACCATTCAACTGGTGGTTTGCTATTAGCCCTCAAAAGGGCTATTATCACTGCTCGCCCCACAGGGCGGTGTCGCAAGCATTACTACTGGGCCGCTTACAAAGCGGTACCTCTGGAATCTTCTTTTCTTGATTCTTCTGCCTGCTCTTTTATATATTTTTGTACTGCTTCATCGGTGATATTACCAATTGTTTCTACATAATATCCTCTTGCCCAAAATGCCTTATCCCATTTGCTTTGCATTTCTGTATGCCTATCATATAGTATTCGTGTACTTTTTCCTTTTAAGTATCTCATAAAATTTGATACGCTATATTTTGGGGGTATTGCTACGCTTAAATGCACATGGTCTATACATACTGCTCCTGCTATAATATCTACATCCTTATATTTACATAATGTGCTGATTATTTCTTTTACATCCTCCCGTATCTTTCCATATAATACCTTTTTCGGTATTTGGGTATGAATACGATATGGTACTGGCATTTCCAGCGAGTATGTGATATGCTTCTGTTGTCCATTCGGACCACCTCCTATGATTTTGAATTTGGCTTGCGACACCATTTTCATTATATCATAGGAGGTTTTTCAGTGATATCCTCATCGCTTCCGCTTACTCCATTCTCCCCAGCATAGCTGGGGGATTAGGACTTTCATTTAAAACATCACAGCAAACTGCCTTTCAATCCCTTCTTGAAAACCAAGATAGCTTTTTCAGCTCCCCAAAATGACATAGTTACAAGTTTGTAGCTTTGTTTTTCCATTTCCATAAGTTTAGCATTTATTTTTTCAGTTACATTTTCAGTAGTAATATTTTCTATTAATACAGTTTGATACATCATTCAATTTCCTCCAATTATTTAGTATCCGCTTTTCCATAGAACCTTTTAAAGAAAATTTCTGGTACCAGAATACTGCCTGCAAGTAAAATCATCAGTAGAGCAACCATTTCTTTCAGCGGATAATAGAATACAAAATAAGAAATCTTTGTTTTCATGTACCATCCAATCCCGCCTATCAACAGCGTTCCCGTTGTTACCAGAAGAACACTCAGCAACAGCCAGGTAAACATTCCTTCCGCAAGGAACATCCGCTGCAACTGCTTTCTGGTCATTCCCACACGATTCATAATGGCACATTCTTTTTTCCGAAGTAACATATCCGTTACCCTTACATTTAAAAAATTCATAATCCCGATAAAAATCAGGCATCCGCTGATTGCCAGAAGCAACAGCCTGCTGGTCTGAATATACTCCTGTTCTTTTAATAAAAGGTCTGACCGACTCTCCATCTGGAATAAATTTAATTGCCCCGCATATCCGTTTTCAGACTGAAATTCCATATTTTCTGTTTGGATCATTCCCTTTAACCTGTTTTTGCAGCCGGATTCCTGTTCCTTTTCTACAGAAAAGCTCATTTCAAAGGTCTGTGGGGTCAGATTCTCTGACAGGTTTTCAAAGGTTTCCTCTGTTACAAGAAGAAGATTGGTATTTCTGCCATCCCAGCACAACTCTAATTCCGGAAATCCTTCTTTTGTAATATCCAGATACCCACAATTTACCAGTGTCTCTGGAATCCGAACAGACATATCCGTTCCCACCGGAACCAGATCATACACTTCTATTGTATTTCCAAGCTGCTCCAATGCCTGCTCTTCTGCATATTCTGATACTCTGTGGTCATGGAGAAGAATCGTTCCGTTTTCGTGTGCAAATGTTTCCCAGTCTGTTGTTATCTCCTGCTCTTTCAAAAATTCCTGAAGTTTTTCTTTTTCAGAAGAAGAAATTTTTTGGATCACAGTCGGAATGGTTTCCCCGTCATTTAATAACTTAATGCTATCCCGACCTTGTTTCCCGATAATAGGGTAAAATCCCTGGATCTTTGTTTCATCCTGCAGACTATTTCCGGCAGTCTGCTTGATGTTCGCCAAGAATTCTTTCGGGAAAAAGACCATATTTTCTGTATCCGGGGAAGTTTCCATCAGTGTTCTGCAGGCTTCCTGCGTGATGCGGATTTGAAAATCAGGTTCTTTCATAAACTGGTTTTGCAGATCTACTCCCTTTACAATCACCGAAGATCCAAGCGCTAAGCCGCAACCTATAGTCAGAGAAATCATGGTGATGAAAAAAGCCTTTTTATTGTAAAACAGATATCTCCTGGCCAGATAAACTTCCGGCTTGTTTCCAAAACTCCGGAAAACTGCTTTCTTTTTCTTTGTTTGTTTCTTCTCTGCAACAGCCCCAGTTCCATAGTTCATACACTCCAGAGGACTCAAAACTTTGATTTTTTGCCTTACCAGAATTATCACAACACCCAAAGTCACTGCCACTGGCAGAATGGCTATCAAAAAGAACACAGGCTGGTAGAAAGAAATCCCCTCCAGTTCTTCTGTCTGTCCAAGATACAGTTTTCCAATGACAGAGGGCAGGATTCCAAGTACCACCAGACTGCCTATGGCAACGCCTGCAAGACTTCCCTTCAAGACAACTTCCAGCATCTGCCGGAACATCACTTGTATAATCTGATGTTGCTGTACCCCGACTACTTCCATCAGACCATATTGCTGTAAGTCTTTTTCCAATGATAAATTCAAAATATTATAGATGAACAAAAACATACACAACAGAATCAGAAAAGAAAATAAAGCTGCAAATCCATAACTTCCCAGCATTCCTTCTACTGCCCGGTATGTAGCCGAATCCATGCTGACAATCCGCTGTCCTTCTTCCAACCGGATATCTTCCTGCAACTGTTGTTCCATCTGCATACCACTGACAGAATCATTTTCCGGTTTCAGCAGTATCCTGCTGGGATCCCATCCAGCTCCACTTTCATTCAGTTTCTTCTCGGATAAAAATGCAATGGAAGAACTTGCCCCTTGATTCTGATATTCTGTAAAATATCCAGAAAGCTGAAACGTCTGCTGTCCGGTTCCTTTTGTTTGAAAAAGGTCATTCCAATAAAAATCCAGATTTAATTCCATTCCCACCTTTGGTTCCGAAATTCCCAGATACTCTAAGGTTTTGGTAGAAAGCATGATTTCGTTTTCTTGTTTGGGATATGTTCCCACGATCTGTGTATAGGCCGGACAGAGCATGGTTTCAAATGCTGTTTCATCTGCCACAACACAGTCGCAATATTTTATAGTTTGATTGCATAGTTTTCCGGCAAATTTTTCTTTTCCCGTCTCTGCTATGTAGGAGAGCGTATGCAGCTGTCCTGCCATCTCTTCTGTACCATTTTCAATATACGTTGACACCGTCATTCCATCTGTCCGGATATGTTTCTGGATATCCACCTGGATTTTCCCATAGGCAAAGCTTATCATACAGAAAAGCGCTCCAACGGTAAGTGCAACTGCCAGAAACAAAAGACGGTTTTTGTTCCGGTTCTGCTTTCGGTAAGAATCCAAAAGCACTTTTTCTGCCGGACGATGATAATCATAGTTTTTCATCTTCCACCACCCTTCCGTCTTTCATGCGGATGATCCGATCTGCCATGGCAGCGACTTTTTCATCATGGGTAACCACAAGCATGGTCTGCTGATATTGCCTGCAGATCTTTTTTAACAGTTCCATAACAGAGGCGCTGGTTCTGGAGTCCAGATTTCCCGTCAACTCATCCCCTAACAGAATGGTAGGATGGGTGTAGACAGCTCTGGCAATGGCAGCTCTTTGTTGTTGTCCTCCAGATAACTCATCCGGCATCTGAAAGAGCTTCTCTTCGATTCCCAGAGTTTTTGCCAAACGGAAAACCTCTTTTTCATCTACTGTCCTCTCCAGTAATTTTGCCGGAAGCACGATATTCTCAAACACATTCATGGCAGGAATCAGATTATATTTTTGAAAAATAACTCCAATATGCCATCTGCGAAAAGAAATCTGTTCTTCTAAAGATAATTGTGTCAAATTTACATCATGCACATAAACACATCCATGGGTGGGCTTTTCCAATCCGCTGATTAAATTTATCAGAGTTGACTTTCCGCTTCCGGAAGCACCAATGACTGCAATAAACTCTCCTTCTTTTATGGAAAATGATACATCATCAACTGCTCTTATATAATTTTCTCCATTTCGATATTCTTTTGTAAGTGAAACCAATTTTACAGCTGCCATAGTATCCTCCATATATTTCTTTATCTCGGCAGAAAAATAGAAAATGCCGATCCCTTTCCCACCTGTGATTCCACCGTAACGTAGCCGCCCTGCTGTGTCACAATTTCCCTGGTCAGATAAAGACCGATTCCAACACCCGGTTGATTATGAATCTCTTCTTCCCGGTAAAACCTCTTGAAAATAGATGCCTGATGGCTTTCTGAAATTCCTTTTCCAGTATCGGATACTTTTATCTCCACATACATTTCCCATTGCGCTACAAACACATGGATTCTTCCCCCTGTCGGGGTATATTTTACCGCATTGTCCAACAGATTAAAAATCGCTTCTTCTGTCCACTTACTGTCATGGGACACACACACATCCTCCGGACATTCCACTGATACATGGATCTTTTTTTGCTCTGCGGAATATAAGATTCCGCTCATAGCCTGCGCTAACGTATCATATATAAAGTGATCTTCTTTTTCTAATTGAATCACCCCGGTTTCCAAACGGGAGGTTTTCACCAATGCCTGTATTAAAAAATCCAGCTTATTGATCTGTCCTCTTACACTTTTCAAGAACTCATTTTGCTCCTGTTCTTCCAGGGATTTTGTCAAAAGTGTATCTACAATCATTTTCATGTTGCTCACCGGAGTCCTGACCTGATGGGAAATATCTGACACCAGGGACTGTAATTCCTGCCTCTCTGCTTCTACCTTCCGGTTGCTTTCCTGCAGGATATTATACAGACGTACCAGGCGGTGATGGATACGGGCAAAAATCGTCTCTCTGTCGGATACATTTTCGGGTTCCTGACTGCGGTTCATCATGTCATCCAAGATCTGGCACAGTTCAGAAGTAAAATTTGACAGTCTCATTCCCAACAGTTGTACCATAAAAAGCATCCACAGTGCTGCGCAGACTGTTAATGCCAGCCCAACCCATAACACTGCGATATTTTTGGTCAGAAAGAAGGAGAGCAATATGATTGCTGTCATTGAGAATACCATGCCGGCAGTCATCCAAAAAAACATCTTTTTTACAGAGGTTTTCTTTCCTATCATGCTGTTTCACCCCCGGTCCATTTATACCCCATGCCATATACGGTTTTGATATATACCGTTCCATCTGTCTCAATCTTTCCCCGGATGCGGCTTAACGTTGTCGTTAACGTATGCTCGTCCACATAATTTTCTGTGCAGTCCCATATTTTTTCCAACAACTGCTTTCTTGTTAATACACGATTGCGGTTCTGGCAGAACAGGTTCAGCATCCGTAATTCCAAAGTCGATAAGGTTAATGGCTTCCCACCCAGCATAGCTGTCTGCTCTGCAAAATTTAAAAACAGCCTGCCATCATCAAAGACATCCTGCATAGCTACATGATGCCGCATCATACGCAGTACATTTTCTACTTTTCTCTGCAGGGAATGGATGGAAAAAGGTTTTGTAATATAATCTACTGCTCCAAGTTCATATCCTCGGATCTCATCACTTTCCCGGTCATTTGCGGTCAAAAAGATTACAATGGTATCACTATATTTATCCCGGATTGTTTTTGCAATTTCATATCCATTTCCATCAGGAAGATTAATATCCAATAGTACCAGATCAAACGGTTGGCTTTTTAATACTTCCATGGCTTCTTTTACCGTTTCCACCGAAACAATCCCATAGGATTCTGAGTGTAGGTTGTAAACCAACATTTTATTCAAAAGTTCATCATCTTCTACGATTAAAATCTGTTTCATTCCTTTTCATCCTTTACGATCATTTTGCTATCATTCCAATTCTTATTTTACAACAGAAATGTCCTAGAAATGTTACAGATTGAAAAATTTATGATTTTCTTTTTGAAATCTTAAAAATCTTTTGGAACGCAAAAAAGAAGATGTATCTATAAAACACATCTTCTTTCAGCTTTTAAAACATTAAATTACAAATCCAATTTTATCATCAAGATATCGTTATGTTCTACTTTTTCTTCCGAGTTAGAACTGCTGTTATATGTTTATGGAATGCTAATTGCTTCTACATACTCACAATAATTTGATATCAATTCGTAAATTTCTTCACATTCCAATTTTTCCTGCATTAAATTCAATAGTTTTAGACCATTTCGTACAACCTTTTTCTTCAATTCAGCTCCCATCAATTCATCATTTATCATATCTACTGTTTCTGAAATTGTAATCGCATCATTCTTCTCTAACCCTGGAAGCTTATCCTTAATCTGTTTTGTAAATCGATTTAACTTTTTAACTGATAGGGTTACATTTGTACGATTCTCTTTATACTGATATCTAGATAACATATCGAATTTTATATTTAGAATAGCAGAAAATAATTTATAATTCTCTACTACTAACACACACAATTTCTCTCTTGCACGAGAAATAGCTTGATACAATAATTTATAAAATAATAAATCTGGGTTGGGATGTTCCTTTCCCTGTATCCTTCTCTCTCGGTCATATCTAAAGTTTTCATCCATCATAATCATAACTTTATCATATTCCTGCCCTATAACGTGATGTGTATCATAAGTATTTGGATACAAATCAATAGAATTCGAATAATACATTGATTGTATATAGGATATAAATGTATATCCTTTTTCGTTATACAAGTCAATTAACTGCATTGCCTCTTCTGTGTTATTTGCAAATAACACATCAATATCAGAATAATCCATATATCCCCTTGCACGATTATTCAAATTCATCATAGTTCTTGTGAAAGAAGCAATCTCCTTACTCGTTCTTATTTTATCCGACAACATATACTCTATAAATCCATCAACTTCTTTTAACTTGGCTGGAATATTTCGATTCACCTCTGCTTTTGATAAAGATTGTACATAATCATATGCAAAAATGACCGTTTTAGATTCAGAAATCACTTCTTCTAATATTTTTTTGAATGCTGATATATAAATTCTTTGAGATTCATCCACAAATATATATTGATACTTTTTTAATCTTTCCGCTCCATCACCATTTAATTCTTTTGCCGAGAAAATGTTTACATTTTCCCACTGCGTATTTAGGGTCTTATGCCCATTACATAAAATACCACTATGGATTAAACAACATTTTAGACCTTGTTCTGCAACCGTCTTTATAATATCATATAACAAAAGTGTTTTACCTGTTCCCGCTTTTCCTGTTATCCCTAAAATATGTTCCTTATCATCTAATAGAATCAAATCGACTATTTTTTTCTTTATATCATGTTGTTGATTCGTCAAAAAATAATCACCAGTCATAAATTTACTCGGTGTATTTAAAGGTGAAATAAGGTAATTATTTGCCTGAAACAATGATTCAATGTTTTCTCCAAGGCTCTTTTGAAGCAACTCCATAGTATCTTTTAAATCTTCTAATTCAACAATTTTGACTCCTTTAGAGGTATATTTATATAATTCTTTTGTAGATTCCACAAACGTATACAAGCGTACATCTGGGGCTAGATGTTTTAAGTAATAACGGTTCTTTTCTAACTGATTTTGAATAACATCTACTCCTACATCTTCACTTTTTAACTCAATATTCAAAACGAGTTTACCCTTATCAAGTTTTATCAGATCAAATTCTTTTCCAATCTGTTCTATCGTAAAAGAAGCGAAAAAATTCTCAAAATGCTTTGTCTCTATATCTATATCCAGTAGTAAATCAACAAGAGTTTTTATCGCAACAAACTCCTGTACTTTTACATTTAATTTTTTTGATCTTTGTGACAAAATATTTTCGTATTCAGTAGCCATATCCTCTTGTATCCTTGAATATGTATATATATTTATTGCTTTCATATTTCCTCATCCTCTGCATATCATTCAAATTTATTTACAAATCAATATTTCTTCCCATCTATCAAATCATAACTCATATCCAAAAAGTCTAAGATTTTCGCCTCACTTACACTTCCATCTAACAACATGGTGATCCAATACTTCTTATTCATGTGATACCCTGGCAGAAAACCGTAGGTCTGTGTCAGAAGTCCAACCATATCCGGTTCACATTTCACATTGATGATATCTACGGTTCCTTCCTCTTTCAAACCCAGTTTTGATTTTTCAACTCGCAGAATAGCTGCATACCATTTTCCATTCTTATGCCGGAGGATTGCACTCTCTGGAGAACTATTCCAAAGATATTCCGGAACTGTTCCATATTGCTTTTTTACATATTCAAAAATCTCTTCCCGTTTCAAATATTCCACTCCCCAATGACTCTATTTTATCAATCTCATGATTGTACTTTTCATATTTATCAGCAAGCAGGACGTGCGCCCTGCCCGCCTTTCCTATTATAGCATTGTTCCTCTACTCCTACAATGCAATCCGTTCTTTGATTTTTTCTCACTTTTTAATAAGCTACCAGCCCATACCCCAGAATCGACTGGGAATTCACCGTATAGCTGTTCTGCTTTACCGCATCTCCGCTGTTTCCCTCAATCGTATGTACCGTAGTTCCATCGCAGCTTTCTACGATTCCCACATGATCGCTGGATCCATCATGATTCCAATCAAAAAAGATGATAGTCCCTGGTGTCGGAACATTCCCGCCACTCTGCCATTTTCCTTTCTCCTGAAACCAATCTACGCCTGCAGTACAAAGGGAGAACTTTGGTACTGCTCCTTTCTGAATCAACCCTGCCTGATCAGCACACCAGCTGACAAAGCAGGCACACCATTCCTCCCGGCTGTCAAATCCATACCATGACCAGAACTTCTCTCCGCCTTCATTTCCAAGCTGACTTTTTGCAATGGTGACAAGCTGTCCGTTTCCAAAAAGTCCGGTAAACCAACCTCCGCCGGAATAATACCGCATCACATGAGGCACATACTCCGGATCCCCATACCCAGACCAGCCATGGGCGGCTGCCTGTTCCTGGGAAAACTGCAGCGCATTGGCTTCACTATAACCGCCAAACTTTTCCAACGCCCACGAGATATATCCATTCCCATAATTATACCCCTGCCAACTGAGTTTCAGCTTGTCCATATCCTGTGGGCTTTGGCATCCGGATTCCCGGACACAATCTGCATAATACTGTATCCCCACCTTGATGGAATAGTCAGCATCCTGAATCGCACCGGGGGTATTGGGATACTGGGTGTTATAAGGACACTCACTGGCCTGCATGGGATCGGTTCCCCTGCCTCCGCTTTCCTGCATCATAATGGCTTGGATTGCTGGGACATATTCCGGGATTCCAAATTCACTGGCATACTTTTGAATGGCAGGTGTATGTGCCAGCACTTCTGCGCTTAATGCCTCACTGCTCTGGGATTTTCCCAAAAAGGCTGCACCCCCAATGATCCCCACAATCAGAATCAGAACGACAAACACTGCGCCTCCACCTGCCATCAGTGCTGCAAATGCAGCTTTCACTGCATGAGCGGCGGCTTCTGCCATGGCTTTCAATCCTCTTCCGGTTGCCTTTGCAGTCTTTGCACTTTGCTTGGCAGTCTGAACCGAGTGCATGGCGGCTCGTTTCGCTTCCCTGGCTGCTTTCATGGATTTGAGTGCTTGTTTCTTCTGTAAGACTGCCTGGGTTTTCACCTTTTGGGAAGAAACCGGAGAGGCTTTCACCACACGGGGCGCTGTTTTTACCGTCCGATTTCCAGCTTCTTTTATTGTTTTTTCGGCTTCCGGCTTGACCTTAATGCTTCTTTTGGCTTCTGTTCGCCCTTTCTTTGCCTTTGTCTGCCCTGCCTGGGCGGATGTGCCACCTGTTCCTGTTTCTCCGTCCAAAGGGGCTGTCGCAGCTTCTCTCTGCTTTTGTTTCTGCTCCTTTAACTTCTCATAAGTTTTTACCACCAGCTTCTTACCGCCACGATAGGCTGCCGAAGCACTTTCCCTTCCCATGCGCTGTTCCACACGCTGGATGCGGTTTCCGGCATATTCTACCGGGGATTCCTCTCCCGTTTCTCTTCCGAGCTTATCTGTCATGATGCTGGACTTTTCTTTTGCTTCCAGCATCGCAGAACGCACCAGTTCCTTTGGAAGCCGGGAGGCAGGATTACGGATCTTCGGACTTTGATCCCGCACTTTTTCTTTGATCTCTTTCAATCACACACCTCCCATCTTTTGTACTTTCTAACGTTCCCTTCCCCGTTTTTTTGTTTTCTTCTGCTGACTCTCCAGCTGTTCCAGTTCCCTTACCGCTTCCTGCACCAGCGGATGATTGGCATAATAGGGAACATAGGATAATAACTCTTTTCCCTTCTCCCCGGTAACTAATGGATATTCTCCCTCGTTATACAGAGGATCCTCTGCATGGTGCAGGGAAAATTCCAAAGACGGGAGCATCTGAGGGGAACGTTTGCAAAATCTCTGGTAATGCCGGAATGCTTCTTTTAAAGATGTACATTCGATACATTCCCCCATCCCATGGAACTCCCCGCACTCCGCTGCAAGAAACGTAATGGTTGTTTTTTCTTTCATGGATTTCACCTCCCTTTGAAAAACTTCTCTTTATCGAACCGCAGACTTCTGTTTTTCTTCTTTACCAAACTTCAAAGGGTGTGGTTCCTGTCTCAGTTTCTGCAGGGTATCCTTCACAGACGGTTGTTTTCCTTCTCTTGCTTCCAGCTTCCCTATCTGCTGTTGCAATCGCTCCGTTTTCTGTTCCAGCTTATGGATACTCCGCATGGATTGGAATAACACCTTCTGGGTTTGAAAGATGATTCCCTGTTCGGGATTGCGTTCTGTGAGCTTTCGCACCTCTTTTCCACCCGCTTCCAGAAATGCATTCCGCAGATGCCCTTTGGCAACATGCAGTTCTTCCGCCATACTTCCCAGACGGTCAATCTTTTGATCCATCGACAGCATCATGCTGTGCAGAGAAGACTGAAGTATTTGTAATCCCTGCGTAAGGTGCATTCCCTTTACCGCAGAGGCAAGGGCATCTTTCCCCTTTTCTTTAAAATCAACAACTGCCTGCTCTGCACGTTTCACAAACTTTGTCTTAAATTCTCCCACCTGAAAACGAAGTGTTTGCACCTGATGTTCCGCCTTCTGGATTGTGTTCACCGCAAAGAGTTTGACCTTGCTTTCCTGCATCACACCCAATTGCTTCTTCACCTCTCCCAATTCCTTTAGGACAGTTCCCAGCTGCATTTCCATAGAATCAATATAGTCTGCCATACGGAGCACATCCCCTTTTTCCTGATTCATGCCCTGTTGTTCCAAAAGTTCCAGCAATGCCCGGATACTGCCCTGCTCCCGAAGCGGTTCTCTCGTTTCCTGGATTTCTACTGTTTGTCCTTCTTCCATTTACATTCCCTCCTTCCCAAAAGGATGCTGCCGAAGAAATTCCAACAGCACCCTAAAAATATCTTTTCGACTAACACTCTCCCGGTTTCGTTGTCATCAAGCGGTACAGCTTCGTATTCTTCGGGAAGCTGTTCTCAAATGGCACCAGATTTCCGGAACACCGGATCAGTCCCTTTCCTGCGCCTACATTGGTGATGTAGGATAACTGGTTCTCGGAAATATTCAAAAGGGAAGCCAGTTCATCCCGGTCTGTGGTTGCCTGATTTAAAAGAATCAGGAATTCACTGTTTGCCAGCATCAGCCTTGCGGTATCGGATTTTAACAGTTCTTCTACGTTCTGCGTTAAACCTGTGACAAATCCCTGGTATTTACGAATCCTCTTGTAGAGGCGGTAGAAAAAGTCAGCGCTATATTGGTACCGGAACAATAGATAAAACTCATCAGCAAAGATCCAGGTAGTCTTTCCTCTCTTCCAGTTCTGGATCACACGGTTGAAAATACTGTCCAAAGTAACCAGCATCCCCAGGGGCATGAGCTGCTCTCCCAGTTCCCGGATATCATAGGCAATGATACGGTTCTTCGTATCCACATTGGTTTTCTGTGCAAAGGTATTGAGACTTCCATTGATAAACAGTTCCGAAGACAATGCAAGTCCTCTGGCCTCTTCTTCCGGCTGGAGCATGAGCTGGCGGTACAAGTCTTTCAAGGTGGGCGCTTCGCTTTGGTAACCGCTCCGGATATAGTCCCGGTACACATCTGCCGTACAGCGGTCCAGGATGGATTTCTCCTTGGCAGACAGATTTCCTGCCCCTACTAACTGCTCAAACAAAGACAGGATAAATTCCGACTTTTCAATCAGCGGATTCTTATCATTGCCATAGGCAGAATCCATATCCAGTGCATTCAGATGGGTGTTGGATGTAGCGGAAATCGTAATCACTTCCCCATGCAGCGCTTCTACCAAAGAACCGAACTCGGACTCCGGATCTAAGATGAGGATGTCATCTTCCGTAGACAGGGCAAGATCCACAATCTCTTCTTTTGCCGAGAAACTTTTTCCCGAACCGCTGACACCCAGACGGAAAGAATTTCCGTTCAGAAGTTTTCTCCGATCTGCCACCAGCATATTTTTGCTCACCGCATTCTGCCCATAGTAAATACCACCCGGCTGCATGATCTCCTGGGTATGGAACGGGATCAATACTGCAGTGGACTCTGTGGTCAAGGTACGAAGGGCATTGATCTTTCGGATGCCATAAGGCAGTACCGTATTCAAGCCATCCACTTGCTGCCACTTCAAAGTTGCCATCTGGCACAAATGCTTTCTTGCCACGGATAAGATGCTTTCCGTATCCGAATCCAACTGTTTCTTGCTGTCTGCCATATGCACCATGGTAAGGATGCCGAACATCATCCGCTGATCCCTTGTGGTCAGGTCATCCAGCATCTCTTTGGTTTCCTTTCTCTGTAGTTCCATATCATAGGGCACAATGGCGGAAAAGTTATTGTTAGCATTCTGGCGTCTCTGCCAATTGGTCACGTTCGTCTCCACACCGAGCAGACGGTTTTGGATCTCACGCACTGCTTCGTCTGTTGGCACTGGGAGAATGTCGATGGACAGCATCAGATCCCGGCTCAAATCACATAACTCCGAAATCATGTCATCCTTTACATAACTGGCATAATCCTGCATATACAGCACCCGTCCGTACCGCTCATTGATCTTGAAACAGTCTTTGGAAAACTCCATGGACTGGGGACAAATCCAGTCTTTGAAACTGCTCCCTTTTTTGGCAAAGGCTTTCATATCAAAGGGAAAGCACTGGGGTTCATCTGCCTGGAAGAAATCCCGGAAAATCTGCAGGCGCTGTTCCGCATCCAGTTCTTCCCCAATGGAGGACAGCTTGCTCAGATGGGTGATGATATCCGTTCCCACACGGGCAAAATAGGTTCTTGCCTCATCAATGTTCTTCTTATGGACACTGACCGTCAGATACCGTTCCTGATAAATGCTGTTGTTGGTGCCGCTGACCTTGGATAACAGCATTTCGTTGTATTCCTTCCGGTATTCATCCAGCCCGTCCTCTTTCACCGGCAACAGCAGGGAGGCTTCAAACTCTTCCTTATTGATTCTTCTGTTGTTCAGGGTGATCTTAGCAGATGCGCCGGAATCCAAAGCATTTAACAACTCACTGTAATCTAAGAACATTTCCGTTTTATCTTCTTTACTTGCAATGGCATAGTTGATATCCGAAAACCGAAAGGATTTGGAAAATTTCGTCCCGGACTGGAACACCCCATCCGGCCAGATCCGCTGGATGGGAATTGCCTGCTGGACAGACCTTGGGACTTTAAACTTCTCCCGGTCCATTTTTAATGCCTGCTGTAAGGTTTTAATCAAACGCACCACTCCTTCCTGCCTTCTTTTTCTGCTTCATCTGTTTTTTCCTTGCCCGCTGTTCCCGCTTTTTCAAAAGGTCAGCACCATCTCCCCTGGTCTTTTCTCCAAGACTCATAGTTTCTTCCATGCAGGCATGGTACAGATCCTCGCTTTGAAACAACAATCGCTTGGGGTATAAAAACTCGGACTTGATATATGCCCAGGCAAACTGCTCCGCATTCATGCCATGATACTGGAAGAACCCGCAGGCTGCGAAAGGAGCAGCTCCTAAGATACACAGCCACCCAGTCATTTCCTGCCCCACATAGTCTCCCAGACCAAAATAAATCCCTACTGCCACAGCGATGGCAAGTAGGGAAAAGATACACTGGCGCAAATTCAGCCCCATAAACATGGACTCTTGATAGTTACGGATTTCTTTATTCATTTTTACTTCCATATACTTCTATCTCTCTCTTTCTCTTTTCTTTTTGCCTGTAAGTTTCCCTTGGTCTTTTTCCGATTCTTTTGGCACATCCAGCCCCCATTGTCTGCAAAATTCTTCCACACCTTCCCGGTCATACTGGGCAAGCCTTGCAAGGTCAAATGCCACCGGGGTGTAGGTAGCAAAGCCTGACCGCGCCTGTCCCGGCAGTATGTTTCCCAGCCTGTTCTTTTCGATGAATGCCAGCTTGTCCTTCGTAAAATCACCGCTTATAAATGCCTCTTGGGGTTCCAGACCATACCCACCCGGAAGATTTACCGTCAGATCATCAAACAATTCCAACTCCCCTTCTTCCTGGCGGTACATCAAAATCGCAAGCCCGTTTCCATAAGCATAACTGGATACCTTCAAAGTAATTTCTTCCTGCCCGTATTCCCAAGGGAATGGCAAAGTCTTTCTTTCGTTTCTAGTTTCGTTGTTCTTCTCATTCATGGTTTTACTTCCTCCTATAATCCCATCATTTCTTTCACAATCCGGTCGGATGCTTTTACCGCCCCTACCAGTACCAATAAGTTAAACACCAGCTCTCCGATATAATTCCACACAATGGTCACCGCACTTAAGGACGTATCCCCAATGGCCGGGGGACTGGCAGAATACACGGAAAAGATAATGCAGGCCAGTGCAATGATCGCCCCTTCCAGACACACTCCGGCATAAGACTTGATAAAATTCTTTCCCACCGACTGAGAGGGTTCGCCCGCAAAAGTGGAAATGGGGATGGGTGCAATGGCAGTGTACATATACAGCTTGAACATCCTTCCATATACCGTAAGGATCATAATGAAGGACAGCACCGTAATCAAAAGGCTTCCAAGCAAGGTCACAATCCACAAGGGAATGGATTCCAGCATTCCCACCGCTTCAATCTTTTCCACAATCTCTGCCGGAAGTTCTGTCACACCCCCGTTTGTCATACCTGACTGTGCCATGATGGTGGACACAATCCCCTGCACAATGGAAAACAGCGCTGTCATCAGTTCCATGCCATACATAATGGCGCCTTGTGCCAGAGCAAACCGGATAAAGGCTTTGAGGGCATGCTCCGGCTTCTTCATATCCGTAAAGCTGCCACAGGTCTTTACAATCCCGGCAGCAAAAAACAAGACCAACAATCCATATCCAATGGCAGTCAGCGCTCCGTTGATTCCTGTGATGACACTCCAAATATCTCCCCCCTTAAAAGATTCCGGGCTTTGGGTAAGCAGTGTCCAGATTTCTGCCAGTTTCTCATTCCAGGTGTTCAGTGCAGAGTTTAAGTTCTGCACGATCCAGTTATCACTCAAACAGCTTCACCTCCTTTGCCGGGGCCGGAAGAATCTCTCCCCGCCCCTTTCCATTTCTTCCTGCTACCCAACGATCAGGTCCAGGATCTCTTTTGCGAAGGTGATGATGACGCCGCCTGCCAGCGTCAGAAACCCGTTGGCTCTCTGGCTGGGATCGTGGCTCTTGAGGCTCAAGCCTACCTGTACCACACCAAATCCCAATAAGATCAGACCGATGGCTCGGATCAGGGAAAAGATAAAGGTGGACAGGTTATTAATGACCGCCAGCGGATCTCCGGCAGCAAGCACCGGGACTGCCCCTACGGTCATAGACAGCACCAGCGCCACATAAAAGGCAAAGGGATATTTTGGTCCTTTTCCCATAAGTTTCGGTACAGTGGCATGGTTTCCTGTTTGATTCTTTGGCATTTCATTTGTTTTCTTCAATGGCATTCCTCCAATCAAAAAGACTGCTCCCCTCCGAGGATTTCCTCAGCTGAGAGCAGTTCATAATCATCCAGTCTCCTGGTATCAATGGTTACATCTTCATGGGACAGCGGTGCTTTCGCATAATCATAGGGAGGCGCACCGCCATCCTCGGTATATTTCACATTCACATGCTTATGCAGATCATATTTCTCATCCAAAATGGGACGCTCCCCACGCACCAGCAGCACCGCTTTCCGGTTATCCAAAAGCCGCACTTCATCCGGGGTAAGAAGTTCCCTTCCAGACTGTTGGAAATTCACAGAATAACTTCCGCTTCTTCCCTTGGTCTGCCCGTAGGTATTGGTATCCAGCGTTTCTTTTCCCAGTAGTTCTGAGACATATTTATGCCCCTCTTTTTCATTCCCGCCCAGGTATAAAAATTCATCGCAATTCCCGATGAGACTTTCCCAGCTATCCTTAAACAAGGCTTTCATCTGTGCAATATTCTGAATGATGATACTGCAGGAAATTGCGCGCGACCGCATGGTTGCCAGAAGTTTGTCAAAATCATCCGGCAATGCCACATTGGGCCACTCATCCATGATGCAGTGTACCGGGATCGGCAGTTTCCCATGGTATTTCCGGTCTGCCACATAATAAAGGGTCTGAAACAGGTTGCTGTAGATCATCCCCACCAGATAATTGAGGCTGGTATCCGCATCCGGGATACAACAAAACAGCGCCACTTTTTTCTCCCCGATGCTGTAAAGATCCAGTTCATCGGTACAGGTTAAATTGGCAATCTGTTTTAAGTTGAACGCTGCCAGACGGACACCTACGGAAATCAGGATAGACTTGGCAGTTTTTCCAGCCGCCTGTTTGTAAATGGCATACTGCTTGACCGCAATACTTTCCGGATTGCGCATCTCCAGTCGTTCAAACAGAATATCCAAAGGCGACTGGTATTCCTCATCGTCCTCTTTCACCTGGGCAGAACCTAACATTTCCATAATCATGGAGAAGTTTTGTTCCTCCGGCGGCGCTTCATGTAACAGATACAGCATCAGTGCCTGCAACAGCGCGGTTTCGCTTTGTGTCGATAGGTAAGCCTTTGATGTAATCACCAGCTTTTCCCCCGACTAGCACCGGACATGCGACTTTCACCGCATCCGGCGCCCCACCGATTGCTTTTCTCAGATATTTAATCAGTTTCCAAATTTTCACATTATCCTATTGTAGGAAGTCCAGACAGCTTTCGCAGACTGTTTATCTTAGACATCATTTTCGTAGTTACTTTCAATGTTTTGGCTAAGGCTTTTAATTGTTCCAGAGATGTTTTCTGTAATAACGGTAAATATCTGTCATGAATCAGAGTCATATTTTTGTAGCGTTCCAAACCACCTTGCTCTTTTGGCTTTTTATACCAACAAGCAATGCTTTGGGCAGTTGTAAATTTTTCCCCGCTGATAGCACATTTCCCTTTCTGTGCAGAAAATAGTGACAGACTGCTGTCCAGAACTTCTATGCTATCTTCTTGAGGTTTCTTTGTTTTCAATCCATACAGAACTGCCTTATTTAGGCTTAATTCTGTATGGATTGGCTCTCTGCCCTCCGCTGTATAACTGCATACTTTGATTCTTTTCGGCATAGCCACTTTATATTTCACATATGCGATTGGGTATATCATTTGGTCAATTCCAGCAACATAACGAACCATTTTCGATTTTCCAAACCTTTCCTGTTCGTTTTTTGTCATTGTCCCACCTTCCCGTTTCAGCATACTTCCTTTTTCAGTGTTCATCCGATTGGTCAGTACCGTCATCACCTGTCTGTGGAATCCCCTGCAATCAATACTGATACAGGTTGCAATCTGATAATAATTCTGTATGCCTAACACCATGGAGTTGTATAATCTTATCTCATTTAAACAAGTCATTTTCTCCCTTGGCTTGGCGATATGTTTTGCCTGTTCCACTAACTTCTCTTTTTCAATTTTAGCCTTTTTGTCACAAATTGCTGACTTCACGATATATCTGTGGTTTTTCTGAATAACTCTTATCTTGAATCCCAAAAACTCCGACCACCTTTTACGGGTGTTTACAATCCTTGTTTTCTCTGGGGATACTTCAAGCCTCAGTCGTTCTTCAATCCACCTTGTAACAGCTTCTTTTGTTTTTACGGCATCTTCCTTGGTTTTACAGAAAATTCTAAAATCATCCGCATATCGAATGATGTGCATTTCTTTTAATCTTGTTTTGCGCATCATATTGTATCCACTGCCTTTGTCCAGAACTGGGGATGTGCGGATAATCCGATACTTCGCTTTCTTTAGTGCCAGAGGATTTTCTTCCCACTGGCTCGCTACCCACCAGTCAAGTTCATTCAGTACGATATTTGCCAGCAAAGGGGAAATAATTCCTCCCTGCGGTGTTCCCTTGTCAGGGATAATCGTGGAACCGTCCTGCATTCGTATAGGTGCGCTCAGAATTCGCCGGATTACAAATAGCAGCTGCTTATCCTGTATTCCCATTGCCCACATCTGCTTTATCAGCTTGCTGTGATTCACATTATCAAAGAACCCTTTTATGTCAAATTCAATGACATAATGTAAATTCATTCGCTGTAACATCGTATAGGTTTTTGATATTGCATGTTCTACAGACCGATTAGGTCTAAACCCATAGCTGTTGTTATAAAACTTTGCTTCACATATTGGTTCTAAAATCTGTTTCACACATTGCTGTACCAGCCTGTCCCATATACAGGGAATCCCTAATGGACGTGTTTTTCCATTTGGCTTTGGGATATCTTTTCGCCTTACAGGTTTGGGTCTGTAACCATGCTGACTTTCTGTGACAATAAACCTCACTTTCTTCACTACCATATCGGGTGTCATTCTCCCGATTACTGTGATATTCTGATTGTCTGTTCCTGCTGTATAGCTTCCCTTGTTGGCTTTTATATTTCTATATGCAAGCAGTATATTGTCCCGGCTTAGTATCAGCTCCATGAGATGCTCGAATTTTTCACCGTCCATGCTCTTTTGATATAATGTATCAAAAGTAGTCTGCATATCATAATATTCTGCATGCCGAAGGTCATCTACACATAGGCTTTTGCTTTTCTTTGGCATAAGGCATCACCTCCTTGAAAGTGACCCTTTTGGTCTTACTCGAATCCTTATGTTGGACTGAATAATATCTGATTTTTCACAATCGGCTGGAGACCATTCCTCCTTCTCCCATTACAGGAGTTCTCAACGGTTCGATCTCCACCTTTCAGCACCAGTAAATCTGCTTATATTCTTCGTCAGAAAATCTCTGAAAAGAGACCTGGTACCTTTCCTTGTTCCGACAATTCTATCTGTGCATATATATCCTTAGGTTTCTGCTATAGTCCTGTCAGTTTGGATATGCCTGTAACATATCATGGTCGTTCGTAGGGAAAATTTCTACTAAACCACACTGACTGCGCTTTAACGCACCCATACATTTCTATATGGTCTTCTTTTAGAACCGTACCTTCGCAGATTCGTCAGTCTGCACGCCAGAGCAGACATTCTAACCATAGATATTTTATAGACACTCGACCTATAGGTAACACAATCCACCTCTGGACTGCTTTCGGCAACTTTATTGGCAAGCTGCTACGGTTACTCTCAGTCTTTGTCGTGGGGCTTCATACAATCTCCTTTACAGAAACTGCATGCCCACCAAGTGTAAGCGTTTCAGGGCGTTACCCCATCATTCCACTTATCAAATTATCAGTTCACAATCATATTTTTACGATTGTGCGTAGACTTTTAACCGCCTACGAACAAGTCGCACTCTCCCAAAACGGATCCGAACTCTGCGCTCCCTTCGGGGTGGTGTTTCGAATCAGGTTGTTGATGAGCTTTAGCACATCCTTATCATCCCGCACATAAGCAAAGGGATTATAACAAAAGGATGTTTCCGGGTTGATCAGGTCAAACACCCGCACTTCATACCCTTCCCGTTCCAGCAGCCCTCCGGTTTTCCGCAGAAGTTCTCCTTTGGGATCGGTGATCACCATGGAACAGTTGCACTGCATAATGTTGACTACGGCGTATGCCCGGCTTTTTCCCGCGCCGGAGCCACCCACGACCAATACATTTAAATTCCGTTTGTGTTTATAACAGTCCAGCCCCATACGGAAGTTCTGGGTTAAAATGAGATTTTGGGTGTACCGCTTGTCCCGATAACGCTTGCAGATGGAAGCTGCATCGCCCCACTTGGCAGAGCCATGCTCCACCCCTCTTCGATAATTTCTCTTCTGGGAATAATAAATACCGATGCCTAACACATAGGCGATAGTGAATGTGAACACACACCGCAGTGTGTACGGTGTATAGGTGATAGAAAATGGCTGATCCAGTTTTTCGGTCAGCACTTGTAAGATTTGTAACAGATTGGTATCCGGCTCGATAGCACAGGCAGTGATTGCGCCTGCCCACCAGACAACAGGCAGGAACAACAGCCATACCCAAAAGTCAGAACGTTTGCATGCTACCTCTGCAGGCTTCGCTCCTTCTTCGCTTTTTCGTCTTTTGGCACTTCGTTTGCTGGTCCGTCTACCCTATGAAAAGAATCCACACCGGGAACAATGGCAAGACTCCGCCCATTCTCCCAATGCATGTGAATCTGTCCGGCATCATCGATAAATGCTACCGTTCCCTGCAATCCCGGCGGCATCCCTGCCTCATCCATAAAGTCCAGGCAGAGCCTTGTTCCTTTCGGATACCGCCTTCGTAATTGTTCCACTTGTTTTTGATTATACATCCTCATAGACATCCCTCCCTTCTGCTACCAGAAGAAGCGCCTGCTGGTGTTTGGTTTCATGACCTTTAAGATCACGCTGTCAATGCCATCGCTGTATCTGCCCATGGCCAAATACTTGTCCCGCAGCCGATTGAGGGCATTGCGGAGTTCCCGTTGTTCCTCTATGGTGATGGGAAGCCTTTTCTCGGAAAGTTCATAGGAACGGACTTTCTGCAGCATTGACTCTGTCGCAGGGCGAACCTTTCCCATCTGACTCTGGGCTGCTAACTCATCTTTGAGTGCCACCGTAAACATGTTTTTCATGATGTTGTCTGTTTTCAAATAGTAATCTGCCATCTTCGGCACCTCCTTTGTTACACCCAACATACCACAAGACCCCCACAATAGCTATCCCAAAGACGGAACTTCTTTCAGAACTTACCGCTCCGGCTGTTTCTCTTTTTTCTCCTTCTTCGGTGTCTGCTTTGGCGGTTCCTCAAAGGAAAAATCATCCTTCGTAAAAGTCTGCTCCTGTTCCCCGAAGTTCCGTTCCATATGGTTGCGGATGGTATAGGCTGCCTGACGCACATCATTTAAAAAGCCACGCAATTCCTGGGGATCTTTCTGCCCATTCGCCTGCATCTCTGCCACTTTTCCAAACTGGAAACCGGACACCTCTGCTCCATACCGCTTACCAATCACATAGGCGGCGCAGTATGCCTGGGCATTGACTTTCTTCCTGACATAATTCCCATCATGCTGATCTAATGCTGCACACGCCAGTTCCCGGTTCACTGCATGGAACGTTGTATTCTCATCCATGCCATTGCGCACATATACGGTACGCTGTTTCGGGATATACTGTGCCTGGATGCCCTCCGGCAGATTGTCTGCGATCTGCATACGCACTGGCTGATCCTTTAGTACGGCCTGTATCAGTTCTTCCATAGAACGCTGCGGACGTTCTTCCAACGGTTTCCCACTCATCTGGCTGATGTCAAAGCCCTTACTGATGGTATAGCCTGTCCGCATCTCTCCGTCTTTTTCATATTCGGTGCTGACCATATAAGTGTATCCACGCACCCCGGATTTTGGAGAACGGTTCTCTGCCTTCCAGTAATCATAAGACTTTACCACGGTTGCCTGTGGATTCTGTCCGTAGATTAGCAGAAGGTTGGGCGTTTTCTGAGTGTTGCACTGTGCCATAAAATCCAAGAATCCTTTTAAAGATTCTCCATTTTGGAACACCGCCTGTGCCTGGGCGTCAACCTCTGCCCACACTTCTTCCCTCTGCTGTTTTTTCATGGCTGCATACTCTTCTTTTGACAGACGCTACTCTACCGCCTGTTCTTCCCCTGCTCCATTGGGAATCATACTCGTTAAATCCATATCGCCTTACCTGCCTTTCACTTTTTTCTTTTTTCTCTGTTGGTTTCTCGGTTTTCTCCGACTCTTCTGTGTCTGCCTGCGCTGTTTCTGCTCGGCTTCAATCTTCTTTAGTTCCTGCCGGACAGAGGGCTTGTCCCCTTTCCAGCTAGTTTCCTGCCCGGAAAAAGAAGCGCTGTTGTGCGAGGAAGGTTCGGACAGATTCTCTGCCTTCTCCGCCTGGGTAAAATTTCCCCCCGAAGGAGAAACTTCCCCTACATCAAACAGATGCTCTTCTTCATTCAGTTCAAATTCAATGGTCCCTTCCGGCAGCACCACCTTTTCGGTCTTCACCGGAAGTTCCTCTTTCCCTTCTGTTTTCTCGGTAAACTCTGCATCGATCACACGGTCTGCTTCCCGTACTGGCGCTTGTTCTACAACCGCTTCCCCGGCTTCGGATTTTACAAAGTCCAGATTCATCTTGTCCAGCACCCGGTTTACCTTTGCTGCATCATCGGCAAACACCATGATTTCTGCTGACTTGGGATTTTTCTTATCCCGGATGACCACATACAACAGCCCTCTGGATTTTGCTTCCCCGGCAAACTCCCGTAACCTGTCATGGGGAATGGTGAAAAACTTCATTGCCCGCTGTTCCTTTAACATCCGAAGCAGGTTGGTCTTTCCCCTGGTCTTTTTCTGATCCTTCATCACCGCTACAATCAGCACCGCCAGATTTTTTGCAATGCTTCCACTAATCCGTAAGGTATGTTCCATGCCTTCCATGGAATACCGGACAATCTGATCCGCCGCATCACCGCCATAGTTCATACGCTCTCACCTCCTTACCGATTCCATTCTGCCTCTCTTCGCTGTTTCCCTGACACTTCCTGTACCTGCTCCTGTTCTTTTGCCTGCCTTAACCGCTCTTCCATTTCCAAGGACTGCTTTTCAATCTGCTGGCTTAAACGGATTTTCTTACGAAGTTCTTTTAACTCCCCATTGATTTCCTGAATGCGCATACCGCCCGGTTTTTTCCGGTATAATTCTCTGCGCTCTTTCATCAAAGAAAGTACCTGTTCTTCTAAGGGTTTCCGGTATGCTGCCAGCTCTTCCCTGGTGGTAATCTCTTCTTTTTGCAAAAACTCCATCTGGCAAATCCTTTGGTCCAGCCTCCGAATATCGGAACGCACTGCATAGGGAATCCGCTTGGGCTTCTTCGGAAATACCCCCATCTGATATAAATAAGAATAATAAAGTCTCTGAAGTCCGGTGAGTTTCCGTCTCGGAGACTGCATCTGCGTGTTTCCATACACCTGCCGGATCTTTGGACGCAGGATCTTCTCACGGATTTCTGCCTCCCCATATCCTTTTCCCAAGGAACGCAGACGAATATACCGCTCCATCCCCGGTGTCTTTAATGATGGGTACTTCCGATTTAATTTCCACGCATAGCCTCGTTTCTCCATTTCTTTGACAAACTGACTCCAGGAAAAACTCACGCCAATGGCATCCCGGATATCCATGCGGATGGCAGTCCTCCAAGTGGGCTTCCCTTCTGCTTCTGCTTTCCACTGGGCATAATGCATGGCTTTTCCCTGATTCGTCTGGATCACCGAAAGACCATATTTTCTGCATAATTGATCGGAAATCTGACGCACCTCGGTAAAATAACTTTTGGCATTGCTGTGGTATTTTCTCCCATCTACCATACTCACTGAATTCCACACCAGATGATTATGGTAATGCTTCGTATTCAAGTGGGTAGTGATCACCACCTCATACTGCCCTTTCAAAAGCTGCTCTGCCAGTTCCTGTCCAATGAGATGGGCCAGTTCCGGAGATACTTCCCCTTCCGCAAAACTCTGTACCAGATGGTATCCCTGTACCCCTTCTTTTTTATGGAAACGCTCTTTTGTCTTTACCATGTCCACGTAAGCATTTTCACAGGTACACCCAATGGCATCCTCAAAAATGGTCTGTTCCGTCTTTTCCCTGTTTAATGCATAATCGATGGCTTCTTCCAGGGAGCCGGCATTCTTGGTGGTCTTTGCCCGGTCTTTCACATAGTCAATGGAACGGTCCAGGCGGTGGACGGGGAGAACGCTGGTATATGCCATCTACCATTCCTCTTTCACCAGACGCCAGGTCTCTTTGGAAATCCGAAGCATTTCCTGTACGCTGGCTTCCCCTGCCATCCCTGTTCCATTGGCGACATGAGCCAGCTGGTTCGCATTGTTGCAAAGCCCCGCAATCTTTCGAAGAAGTTCTGCATGATGCTCACAGGGCTTCGTCTGCAGTTGTGCGCCTAAGATCAGGGAACGTAAGAACTCCTCCCTGTTTAACCCACTCTTGGCTACCTGCCCATCCAGATGCCGAAACTCCTTTGCATTCAACCGTACCGGAACCACATGGTTTCGTTTTCTCATTCGACCACCTACCTTTTCTTCTTTTCTGCTGTCTCTAAGGGATACACCTGGATTCCTCTACGCTCCATCTGCCAGAGGAATTCCCCGATTTCCCAGATCTGCCCATTCACATCTACCTGCTTTTCATCCACAAAGCGGCAGATCCCAATCTCCTTCGTTCCGTCCTCCGCCATCATGCAAAGACTTTCCCCATCCAAAAGGGAGAACCGTTCCGACCCTTCCATATCTCGGAACTGGATCTGTTTTGGTTCTCCCTGTTTCTGTCTGCGTATCCGCATCTGCTCCATCTGCTGATCTTCTCTCTTTCCAGCAACCACACAGCACATCAGTCCAATACCAAAGGCTGCGCCTGTCATTGCTCCAAGAACCATTCCTGCAAAAAACATTTTCACTTTCTCCTTTCTCGACTGCCGGGGGATTGGGGTTCTCCCCAAAGTGCGTTTGGATATCCAAACGCTATGCTTGCAAAACCAGTTCCACCGATTTCCATCGACTCCCCCATGCAGAATCGATTATGCTTCCTTTTCTTTGATCTTGATCAATCCATCTAATGTGGTACAAATGATATGCAATCGGTCTGCGGTACTAATATCTGTGTTCATCGTTCCGGTGACTTCTTTTCCACAGACCACCACCATCCGACACCGCTTTAAGATCAAGTGGGACATCCGGTTGTATGCCTGCAAATCCTCAGCTTCCCCTTCATCCAGAAAAGGAAGAAATCCAAACCTCGGACAAATGGGAACATATCCCAACTCATAAATCTTCCGGCAATATCGCTGCACCTTCACTCTGCTTTCTTCTGCCGGACAACACACATAGGCCATCGCCTGTTCCATCGCCTCACCCCTTTCCTGCATCCAGGTGGATGCACTTTTCTTCTTCTGAAACAAAGTTGGACATCCATGTGGATGCCCTTGCTATTTCTCGCTCTCTTCTTTTTCCTTTGCTTCCAATGCAAACTTTACACGGTCACTGCCCAGCTTATAATAAGCATCGGTCACTTCAATGCCTACTGTCTCATAGCCTTCTTCCACCGCCGCAAGGATGGTTGTTCCTGCTCCGGCAAAGGGATCTAAGATTCTACCACCCGGCTCACAAATCTGAATGACATCTTTCATCAGCTGCAACGGTTTCTCTGTCACATGAATACGGTTCTGGGGATTTCCATAACGGAACACACCGGGAAGACAGGAAACCGGGCGGTTGATTGGCATCGGGCCATTACTGCCCCACACAATATACTCAGCCTGCTGGCGAAAACGTCCTTTCTGCGGACGAGAGTTTCCCTTATCCCAAACCGCAGTTCCTCTCCAGATCCAGCCTGCCCACTGGAGTGCATCGGTAATAGAGGGATATTGTCTCCAGTCAATAAACAGGCAGATTGGCGCACCAACTTTACAGGCTTTCCGCGCATCGTAGAGCCACTCTGCCATCCAATGGGTCCAGGAACGCTGATCCTTGTTATCCCCATCAAAATCCGGCAGTGCATTCTCTGCCTTCATACTGCTGTATTTCTGATTAGTCGTGCGGTTTCGCTCATTCTGTTTTGTTCCCCCAGACGCATAAGGCGGATCGGTAATCACTGCATCAAAGATCCCCGGCTGAAATGCTTTCACCAGTTTCAGCGTATCTCCATGTAAAATTGTCCAGTTTTTCCCTCCGGTATATTCCTCCGGGTATGTTCCTTCTTTCAATAAGTTCCCTAACTGCAGGGTATTTTCCATAGGCATCATCCTTTCTTATCAGCGCTCCGGCTGTTTTTTACTTTTTGTTTTTTTCTTGCTTTCATTCACTTTATGAATTGAATCACCTCCCCTGAAAACTAACAGCTCCTGTGTCTGATTCTCCACATTCCGGCTTGGCAGAACATTTCCTCTCACCAATACTTTCCCGCATACATTTCCAAAAACCAAGCTATTTCCGAGAATCAAAGGTGCATCTCCTGTTTCCTTTGCCGCAGTAATCTTGGCAAATCCTCGAATGTGTGCCATATTCCAAACCTCTCCAGCTAGAATACGGCAGGATTCCTCTGCAATACTCGTTTGATACATCACTGCAGTTCCCGTAAGAAGGGCATCACCCTTGGCAATCGCTTCTTGGAACAGTCCTGCACTCCTTTCCACTACCGCACGTTCACAGCAGATAGCCTGGTCATAAATCCAGCATGATCCTTCCTGGGAAAGATTTTGCTCATATTCTACAAAGCCACCCAAGGTTCCTTTGGGAACCGCTTCATTTACGTCTACCAATGCTCGGATTCTATGCAGCCATGGAAATTGTGGATGGGCTATGGAAGTGATTTCATATTTCTTCTGCGTTTCGCATTGGACTTCTTTTTGAGAGAACTTTTCTTTTGTATCTACTGAAAAATCAAAAACGACTTCTCCTTCCTCTACGGAATAGGTACGAATACGTGAGGTATCAAAAATTCCCCCTTCGTACTGCCTGCTGAGAAAGTTCTGGATCGCTTCCAGTTCCTGCTGTGTAAGAGGCTCTATTAATGCAAGGCTGGCACAAACATACAAACCATCTTGTTCTTTTTTCACCTGGATATCGAGGTTCTGCACTTTCTCCTTTACAGAATCATCCGCATCATAGTAATCCATCAGATTGAATGGTGCCGACTTTTTTCTGTAATACAATTTTTCCTGCTCCAGTGCCTCTTGGATGGCAGTTTCATAAAGAACAAGATCCTGTCCCTTCAAATCTACAGATTCCCCTTCTTTTGTGGCAAGCCATCCCCACACAGGACTCCATAATTGCAATCTTTTTTCCATAAGACCTCCCTTGTCAGTGTTCTGGCTGTTTATTCTCTTTTCAATCTGTTTCTGCTATTTTTTCTTCCCACATCTCCTTTGATGTGACAAAAGATAACTTCATCGGCATTCTTCCTTCCCACGTTTCTTTGGGGGCTTGGTATCATTCTGAGAAGATGCACTCAGTTCTGTTTCCACATATTCACTGATGATATGAAGTGCCTGATAATAGTTCTCTGATTTCTGGACACGTGCAATCATTTCTTTTGCCTCTTGTCCCTGCCCATTTTCCTGAAGCAGTTTACTTGCCCTGGCCATAACCGCAAACACATTTCCATCCATTCCCAAAAGCTGCATTTTCAGGCGTTTCGGAACATTTACCGGATTTTCTTGTTTCTCCGACTTTTCTTTTGAGACTTCTGATTTTGCCTGTTGAAATTCAAAATCTATTGGGCGCCAAAAGTGTATACACAGTTCACCACCCTCTACCGGAATCTCCTGCTGTTCAAAGCCTTCTCCCCATCCATCACTATATTGTCCGGTGAGATATTCACACAGTTCCGATAATTCTTCCGCCTCCAGATACTCTTTCAATTCTAAAGTTGTACAGCCATATAACACACCATCCGATTCTTTCACCGATGGAACTGCGGACACTACTTTTTCTTTAATGGCAGCACTTCCGTCAAAATAATCCATCAGATTATCGGTCCTATCATCGTCATGTCCGACACGGTTGTATTCTGCAATCTTTTCCTGAATCACAGAAGCATACTCCGTTAAATCATCTCCTTCAAAAAATACCTGCTCTTCTTCAAAGTCATTGTAATCCTCTTCTTCCCAATCTTGTTCCATCTCATTGGGAAGAAAGGTTCCTGTCAGCGGTGTCAATAATTCTATTTTGATCGTATCTTCCATTTGCCTCACCTGCCTCTTTCCTTTTGCTGTTTCTTCTGTTTTTCCACCGCCTGTTTTGCCAGGTCTCCATAGTCTGCACCTTCCATCTGTGGTAAGTTACAAACTACGGTATATTTTTCCTCATACTGCTCTTTTAACTGCGCACATGCCCATCGCCCGGCAAAATCGTTATCGGTGCAGAGCTCAATTTCTGTTACCTCCGGATGCTCTTTCAGAAAATATTCCAATGCATCCGGGCGCTTCATCTTTTTTGTTGCTCGTTCCGCGCCTTCTTTCGGCGCTGCGATTCCACCCAGAGACAGGCGATACTTATCGGTTCGTCCATCTTCCAGCGTCATATGGGCAAGGGCATCAATACAGGCTTCATACACCGCTACCCGATGGCTTTTCCCCAAAGGCGGAACACAAAAGCTATACTGTTTGTTGCTTCCTTCCTGTTCCATTCGAAAGCTCTTTCCCCGGCTGTCATAAATCCCACGCAGAAACGCATACTTTGCTTCTCCCTGTTCATCCATGCCAACAAAAACAGCGTTATGGTAGGGGGCGCTCTCATACAGGATTCCCAGCTGCACACAATAATCCAGTACCTCATCCCGGATTCCCCTTTGGTTCAAATATCTCCGTACCCGGTAAAAACTGTCGTTGGGGAAAGGCAGGGAAAAGGGCTTCTTCCTGGGGGCTGGTTCTGCTCTGGAAACATACACAGGCGTCTGCTCACACAAGATTTTTACTGCTTCCGTATATCCCATGCCATCTACCTGCATCAAAAACCGGAGAGCCGACATTCCACCAATACCCCTGGACTTCCAATGCCATTTGCTGGTAATCTCATTGATTTTGAAACTGTCATGGTCCTGAAGCTGCCATTCATTTCTTGTCCGTGTTTTTTTCAATCTCCCCGGCTGGTATGTCTGCAGATACTCGTAGGCTCTCACCTGCTTGGCTGCCTGATATTCTTCTTCAGTAACCCAAGCCATCAGATCACTGCATTGCGAAGAGCCTCGACCTTATCGGTGCGCTCCCACGGAAACTCTTTTCTTCCGAAATGCCCGAAGGCTGCAGTCTGTCGGAAAATAGGACGGGTAAGGCGCAGGGTATCCACGATCTGCTTCGGAGTCAGCCCAAACACCAGCGGGATTGCCAGCTCCAGACAGTCATCCGCACACACGTTTCCCGTACCAAACGTGTCCACCTGCACCATAACTGGCTGTGCCACTCCGATTGCATAAGCCAAAGACACTTGACACTTGCTGGCAAGCCCCGCAGCTACGATATTCTTGGCGATATATCTAGCCATATAGGCTGCTGAACGATCCACTTTTGAACAATCCTTTCCGGAAAATGCACCACCGCCATGGGGAACCATGCTTCCATAACTGTCTACCATCAGCTTCCTTCCAGTCAGCCCCGTATCTGCATCCAGTCCTCCACAGACAAAACGCCCCGATGGATTGATATAAATCTTGGTTTCCTCATCCGGTGGCAGGGGACGAAGCGCCGGCAATAACACCTTGTTTCGGATCTCCGCTTCCAGCTTTTTCAAATCTTTTTCTTCCGTATGCTGGCAGGACACTACCACACTATCCAGTCGGACAGGCTTCCCATTTTCATATTCTACGGTCACCTGGGCTTTCCCATCCGGTAAGATCCCCTGAATATAAGAGCTTTGTCTGCAGGCAGATAATTCCCGGACAATCCGATTGGCCAGCACCACAGGCATAGGCATGAGCTGCTTCGTTTCATCACAGGCATATCCGATCATCACACCCTGATCCCCTGCCCCTTGGAACCAGTCTATCTGATTGTCAGACACTCCTTCCCTTCGTTCTTTTGAAGTATCGACTGCCCCTGCAATATCGGGACTCTGTCGATGGACAAAAGTGTCCATTGCAATCCCTTCACTGGAATAACCCACGTCAGACAGTACTTTTCGCACAACTGCAAACACATCCGGTTCATAGGTGCTGGTGATTTCCCCTGCCACAATGATCGTTCCTTTCGTAGCAAGCACCTCACATGCTACTCTGGACTGTTCATCCTGTTTCAGACACACATCCAAGATTGCATCTGCAATCTGGTCACACAATTTGTCCGGGTGTCCTTCTGTTACTGCTTCTGCTGTATAAAATTTTCTCATATGAATTTCCTCTCTTTCATGCAAAAAAGGCAGGATACCTTCCTTTTTACGGGAACATATCCTGCCTGACGTTTCATATTTTCTTTTGATTTTATCATCTAACCTTTTAATCGGCTTTCAATATCTGATGCACTATATAATACATCTGTTACAATCACTTTATCTCCCTGGATTACAAAAAAGACCGAATAATTGTCTACCAACAATCTTCTCATCTCTTTGCTTCGTTCCGGCTCTGATTCCATAATACGGATTCTCTCAGCCATAGTATCCAATGTTAAAATAGCGTCTGCAATCCGGTTGTATTGATCCATCGCATTTTCTGGTGCCTGAAGAACATAAGCGATGTGATTATATAACTGCTCCATATCAGCCAATGCTTCATTTGTAATCTCAACCGTATAGTGTTTCATATCAATGATTCTCCCTGAATTTTGCGAACGCTTCTGCTGCATTTTGCACTCTTCCTGCAGCTATATCATTGTAACCTTTTTCCAATTTCTGATGGATTTCTTCTGTTGTCATGGCATCTGCATGAATCGATACTGGTGCTTTTGGTAAAGAAACAGAAAATGGAATTCCACCTGTAAGAGAAATTTGATTCAAATACATATCAATCGCTGTTGACATAGGAACACCTAACTGAGACAATACTTTTTCTGCCCGCTCTTTGACAGTTGGGTTTACTCTTAAGTTTAATGTTGCTGTTTTTTCCATGATCACACCTCCTTGTTTCTTATATTGTAACGCTTTTGTCGTTACAATTCAAGCACTATTTCTCACATTTTCTAAGTTTTATATCCGATTTTACATTTTCATTATACTCTCAGATTTTCGCTTAAAAAACACATTCCAGATAGATGGCAGATACATCCAGATAGCTGCAAAAGTCCCAGTCTTTAAACACTTTCTGACACTACATCACGCCACATTTCGTTGCACATCCTACATCCTCGAACACTTTTGTGTATGATGGTACTGTCTTTTTCATGCAGCCTCGTCTCACATTCTGCACTTTTCGTGTGCTTTCAAACACTTCCCGGCAGCTTCAGTTCCAAAAAGCCACCAAAGAGCTGGAAAAGCGCCCATCTTCGAACACTTTCCCAACACTACAAGACTACACAAGCCGCCACGATCCGTTGCACATCCCTTAACTTCGAACACTTTTTGTTCCGTAGTGCCGCTTCTTACCTGCAACTTGTCTCACATTCTGCACTTTTGGGGTACTTTTGAACACTTCCTGACACTACTGACTTCGAAGCGTACTGGAGATATCCAGAGACCGGAAGAAAGTTCCCGTCTTTGAACATTTTTCCCCTTTAAGACCCCGCTTTTACTGCCACAAGAATATTCCGGGCTTGCTTCCACTCATAAGAGCAGGTCACCAGCGTCAGAGTTTCCTCACAACCTATGCCATCTACCCCTGTTTCAAACAATGCTACCTCTTTTGCCTGCTGTACATAAGCCTCCAATTCCTGTGGACTCTGAAAAGATGTCCTCTGAAAGTCGAACATGGACACATCGGCTTTCAAAACTGCCGCTATCCGGTACTCCTCCATTCCTTCCGGTGTCTGAAAGAACACCCTGGGATGTGCTTTCCAATACTCATAGGAGGAGTACTGATCCAGATTCCCGAACATTGCCCCGCTGTTCATGTTGTGACCGTAGATGGTCAGATTCCCCGATTCTCCCAGAATACAGTCTGCCTGGAGGAACAAACTTCCATTGATGTCGTAGTTTCCCTGGTAATCCCTCCGCAGATAATACTCCGGTTCTTCCGGGCTGCTCTGCAATACCGGATAATCGATGCCACTCTCCGGGATTGTAAGCCAACCCCGAACATCCGGATACTGACTCTGTAGGAAGCGGAGGTCAACGGCAGACACTTCCGGTTCTCTTCCAGCCTGTTCCTCTTTTTGTGTTGGAGAGCCCCCGCCCGGAGGAAATACCTCCGGGAAGTGGGATTTTAAGTCCTCCACCAGTTCCCGGTTCTGCCGGGGGATGATAACAAAATCATAATAAAGCAACGCTGCACTCATCATGCAAATGGCACACAACATCACCTGCAACATCCACAGCCTACTCTTCTTTTTTCGTTTCATCTGCTTTTTCTGTCTTTCCATGTTTCTTCTTATAAATCATGGTTGCCATGAGTCCGGCTGCTGATGCTCCCAGAAGAACAAACAGCAGGATTGGTTTCCAGTGGTCATCCCCTGTCTGCGGTACACCCGGTGTTTCCGGTGTTCTTGCATCTTTCATTTCCACCTTCTGGATTTCCATGGTATCTTCCAATGTGAATTTCACATCTTCTGCAATCTCATAGCCTTCCGGCGCTGTGATCTCGCGCAAAGTCAGTTCTTCCCCTACCGGAAGTTTCTCTACCAGATGAGGCTTTCCATCCGTTACCCACTCTTCCAGAATCTCACCCTCTTTATTTAAGATCTGCAGCTTGGCACCTTTCAGTTCTTCGCCTGTGGTAATATCCGTCTTGGAAATTTCTACTTTAGAATAATCATCCTTCATCTCCACCTTGGTCACACTGCCATCTTCTTTTACTTCAAACTCGATATCTTCTGCAGATACATAGCCCTCTACATAAGGCGGCAGTTCTTCGTGAAGGATATACGTTCCTTCTGGCAATCCATAGACTACGTGCGGTTCTTTTGTACTGATCCACTCTTCTACGATGTTGCCCTCTTTATCGATGATCTGAAGCTTCGCGCCTTCCAGTTCTTCCCCGGTTGTTGCATCAGTTTTCGTAAATTGGCTCTCAGTCGGCTGGTTTTCCACTTCTTTTGTCAGCTTGATTTCTGCAAGGTTCTGGTCTGTGTAAGAGGCATCCATCTCCCAGATTTCTTCATTTGGAAGATATCCCGGTTTTCTCACTTCCTCTTTTACATAATATTTTCCATGATACAGGTCGCTGTCAAAGGTAAGCTGCCCGTTTTCATCCGTTGCTTTCTTCTCCAAAAGCGTATCTTTTTCTACAAGAACCTCACCCTGCTGAGACAGAATATCTTCTTTTGCGTACAGTCCGAAAATCACACCTTCCAGTTTTTCTTCTGTGACTGCATCTTTTTTCTCTACAGAAATGGAAATCTTCTGTCTTTCATTTTTATAGGCAACGCCTTCATAAACGACAGCCTGCGTATCATCCTTTGCAGTCAGGGTAAATTCCTTCTGTTCCGGATTCAGTACGAAATGGTCGCCTGCCACCGTTTCTTTCAGATAATAAGAACCCAATGGAAGATTGTTCACTACTGCTTTTCCTTCTTTATCTGTCACCAGGGTTGCTACCAGATCATCTTTTTCATAACGGATGATCGGATTTCCCTGTTCATCCTTTGCTCCGTCTGGAGAATAAATCGTATCCTTTGCGTACAGTTCAAAAGTTGCCCCTTCCACACCGGATTCTTCATATACAAAGTCATGGAACACCCCGGTATCAGTATCCTCTCCGGTTACTGCATCTTTGATCTTTCCTGCCAGTCTTTTTGCCTTTGCAAGCAGGGAATCTCCCTTCACTTCTACTGGCTGTTCTCCGGTTTTCGTTAGTGTCAGGCTTCCCACCTGCTCATCGTTTGACTGCTCGACTTCCACAATGACTGCTCCGGTATCCGGATCGATCTGATGGGCAGTATCAGAAGAAACGGTAATCACGATTCCCTCTTTGGCATTTTCTTTGTAACTGCCTTTTTCGGTCACTTCTAGTGGAGAAATTACAGTTTTCCCTTCATACAAGGACATTTCATACCCCTGTCTTACAAATCCTTCCGGCGCTTTCACTTCTTCAATCCGGTAGGTGGAACATTTCAGTTCTTCCGGTGTGACCAGATAGCCTTCCTCATTGGTCTTAAAAATGCTAATCGTTTCTTTCTTCGGATAGAATACGGTCTGCTCTACATATTCCTCTTTTTCCATATCAAAGATTTTATAGGAAGCGCCTGCTTTTAAAACCGGATTTCCTGTCTGTGCATCCTTTTTCACAATCTTTAATAAAAATTCAAACGGACGGTCATCGAACACACGCCATACCATTGGTTCTCTGCTGTCCTCATCAACCTTCACCAAAAACGGATCAATGGCTTTCAAATTCTCCGGTACGGTGCTTTCCTCTACTACATAAAGACCATACGGAAGTTCCGGGCTAAGGGCATATCCCTTTTTATCGGTAAGAAGTTCCGGCACCGGGACAGCCTTGCCATCCACATAGGTCACTGCCACCTCTTCTTTGCTAAAATCATACCCACGGAAATCTTCCGCAGTAAACTGATCTCCATGGGATGGCTGTAGTTCCCCGCTCTTTACTTTGGACAGGCTGCTGACTAAATACACTTTAAATCCTGCACCTTCCACAAGCTCTGTTTCTGTCTGGTCTCCATCTTCGCTGATCTTGATGAGCTGGAACGCCTGTTTCTTCACCTGCTCCTGTACAGTCAGATCTCTAGTTACCTCTGCTACTTCCTGACCTTCATAGGTAAGATCCACGTTATATTCTGTAGGATCTGCCGTATAACCTTCCGGCGGAGTAATCTCTTTCACATACATTTTTCCCAGATACAGTTCAGAAAAATCTAAAGTAGCATCTTCCTTGATCACATCCTGCGCGATGAGACTGTCTTTTTTAAACAGAACTCCCGTCTTTCCGTCCGGGTGGACAATATCCTCTCTGGCATACAGACCATACACGGCTCCTGCAAGGGAGCTGTCTCCCTGTGAGAGAAAGTTCTGCGTCTCCTTATCAATCTTTTTGATATGGACAGCGCCTTTTACCCTCTCATCGGTTGCAGTGATCGTAACCGTCTTTCCGGCTTCCACATCCACCTTATGGATCACATCACTCTGTGCATACTTGTCCGGAGCCTTGATTTCCTTCACATATACGGTTTTAATGGCTGCCTCAAAGTAATCACTGACTGCCTTTCCATCCTCCCCGGTGGCCGGCATTTCCATCAACAGATGCTCACATTTGCTGTCTGTATAAATGCCATAGACTGCACCATCCAATGAGTTCTTGGTATCTGCATCTTTTTTGAGAAGTTCAATCCTTGTCATCTCCAGCCAGTCTACGGTAAAACTTACCGGATTGGCTTTCTCCGATTCAAAGACTCCAATATCCTGATTGCTGTTTCCTGTGGATAACACCAGTGTTCTCCAAGTCTCTCCCACAGAACCATGCAGCTCCCCGGAGGAATAGGTTCCGGTATGAAGCATTGGGGCAGTCAGATAAAAGGTATCCCCGCCATAGATTTTTAACACACCATTCTCTGCGGAAGTTCCCTTTGTCTTGTTATAAATGGTGATATCTTTTGGTACGGTAACGGAAATATAATTTCGATGATCCCCGGACAATGTGATATCCGGTGTTTTCTGCACATTTCCATCACGGACTGCTTTTACGGATGTTTTAGAAAGAGAAATCTCTCCTTTCGGCGGTTCTTCCATAGCAAACAGATGGTCAATATAAGCGATCACCCCTGCTTTTACCAGGTCCTCATACTTGCATCCCGTAAATCCTGCCTCACCTGCGTAAGCATAACTGGCTGCGATATGGGTATATACATATTTCTCTTCCGCACTTTTCCCGGACAGGTAACTACCTGTAATATCCCCGGCGCCGCCATAACCATAATACAGCACTTTCTGCAGGTTCTTATTGCTGTCAAGCACCTGTGCTACATAATCTCCACTCGGCGGTGAAGAACGATGGGATTCCAGACAATAGGCAATCTTTCCATTCACCGTAAACCAGCAGGTCAGATAATTTCCAATATAACTTGGATAGTAAATGGTCTCTCCTTTTTCCAGATGTACCGTTTCTCTTGCAGTAAAGGTATTCTCTGCACCGGAAAACATCATCACTTCCCCATCCTCAATCTTTTCTTCCAGTTCCCTTGCTGCCTGTGCATCTGCATCTTCCCCGGATACCGTTACTTCCACATCCAGGATCTCCTGCACAGGCGTCTCCGAATCTTCTTCGGATTTCGTATCCTCTTTCTGTTTCTGCCCACCGTTTTCTTCTGCATGGGCCTGTCCTTCCGTATCCGTCAGGATAATCTTACGAGTAACGGAATAGCTGTCACGCGCATCTTTTGGCACAACCCAGTAAGTTGCAACATAAGTACCTGCCTGGTCTGGATGATACGCACTGCCATCCTCTGCTTCGATACGTTCCAAAGTCACATCCTCTTTTTCTGGATCATACTGAATCCCTTCCATGCAGGTCTCTGCCATAAATTCCTTGTCGGAAACATCTTTGGTGATATCCTCTGCAGTCACTGTCTGCTCAGAAATTTCCGACACCGGATGCTCCGATTCTGTCTTACTTTCTTTTTCTGTCACAGCATTCTGTGAAATTTCACGTTCTGCCGCATGGACATCCGCCAAATTTCCAAGCGGACTAAGGCCCATGAGCAATGCGAGCCCGAAGGCTGCAAGTCTTGTTTTGATATTTCTGCTCTTCATTGCATTCTCCTTTTTTCGTTAAAAATACCGCAGAGGCTTTCCCCTGCGGCTTTGTTATCTGCTGACTTCTGTTTTCTTTTGGCTGGGTTTCTGTCTGCCCACTTCCTCCCGGACACGCTTTAACGCATCGGTCACCGAGCGGCTGGAAATCCCATTTTGATGACAGCCTTCCACGATCCCCATAAAATAAAGATCCGAGGGGATAGCAGGCTGATCCTTATAGGGTGCATTCATGGTATATGCCATGACTTCCCGTTTCACACCATCCTTTCCCTGAACAAGAACAGGCTCCTTCCCATACAGATGGGGATATCCTTCATAAAAGTCCAGGCTTTTTTCACACTCCGGTGTGAGTTTCCAAAGCACTCCTTCTACCTGGCTTCCCTCTTCCGGCAGAATAGTAGCAACACCGCTTCCCTTTCCCCTGCCACAGAACGTCAGGCGATACCCGTCCAGCTTGACATTCTCCACAACAGAAGCTGCCGGACAGCGGTACGCCATCTGGTCTAAATTCATGTTACTGCCATAGGCAAAATAATATGTTTCTTTCATCTCTACCTCCTATCGGACATCCTCTGCCCGATGATTTCTATTCAAACATTCATACTGACTGCGGTCATATCTCCACGCCCGATCCCCTTCCAGGTTGACAAGCAGATGTTCTCGGACATTTTTATATTCCGGTCCGATAAGCCCCAACCGCAGTAAAAAGGTACGGAATGTAAACGCAGGATTCTCGGTAATCTCTGTTTTCCGCATCTGGGTACATTTCTGATTGATGGCCTGAGCGGAAATGGCAAGAGCCAGCGTGATATTTGCCCGTACTTTTCCTGCATGGAGGGTACTCTCAAAACATCTCCACTCCAAAGTTCCTTTGGAAAATACTGCATGAAGGTTCAACGCATAGTACCGGGTATCGTCATAATGATCATGGCTTCCATCCCTGCCTCCATACCAGATCTGTTTCAGTTTTTCCATGGAAATGGTGTTGTTTGGCATTCTACGGATTTTTTCCAACACAGTGGGGCGTACTTTCTGACAATAGTTGCTTTCTCTGGAAGTCTGCACTTTCAATGCCTTAAACAGAATATCCTCTTTGGAATACATGATAGTCATAGCATTTTTGAGGCTTCTTGGGGTGTGGTTGAAAGCGTCCACATGAACATGCTGCCCGCAGGACGCATTTACCTTTGCCCCATGATGCCTCAAACACCGCACTACTTCCTGCAGCTTCCCCATCTCTCCATAGGAAAGTTTGGGACTGACCATTTCGGTACTGTATTCACTTCCGGCACGAACCATGCGTCCACGCTCCCTGCGTTCCGTATAGATACTGCCATCATACATAAACTTCCACTTCTTCCCTTCTTGATCTGTCACAGACCAGACTCCATAATACCCACCATCACAAACTGCCCGTGTTCCAAACATCTCCGCGACTACCTCTGCAGCCCTCTGCCTGGTAATGCCTGTCATCTCAATCTCTGTACCGAAGTACTGATCCTGAATTCCAAGTGCCATACTGCCTTACCTCTTTGTCTTTTCATCCTCTGCCCGAATTTCCTCATCTGCCTGCTGAAGAAGTGTTCCGATGGCTTCGATCACGTTGACGGTCACTCCATTTCCCGCCTGTTTATAAAGCTGGCTGTCCGAAGTATCCTGTTCGATACGGTCAATCTGCCAATCATAAAAGCCTTGCAGTCTCAAACATTCCCTTGGCACCAGTTTTCGGATTCTGCCCCGATAGGCAACTCCATGGCGGTCTGTGGCAGTAATTGTGAACATCGGTTCTTCCGGTTCCTTCATCCTCCGGCTATTCTGCCGGGTTTCTTCCCTTCCCGGAGTCAGTACTGCCCTGGCTCCTTCCTCTTTTAGGACACCGGAACATTCCCCTTTGTGATTATGGATGCCGGACTGTCTGGTATTCAGACATCTGCAATGCTCCGTGACAAGAGGCGGCGGCGACAGATCTACAAAATGTAGTGTCCCCTGCTGGATTCCGGTGGTCAGGGTATGGGCAATCTGATGCCCCACACGCCCTCTCCGGGTGTTCATGCCTGCATATCCTAAGTCAATGCTGTCTCCCAGATACGCCATCTTATAACCCTGCTTGGTATTCTCTTTGATAGGCACACCTACCTCATATAATCCGGTTTTTCCACCAACACCTCCCGCTCCGGAAGTCAGGGTACAACTTAACCCTTCGGCTTTGTAGATCCGTTCCCCCTGTCTGCCCGTCTGGACTTGAACAAGAGGCGTTCCATTTGCTGTTGGGAAAGGTAATATTTTTCCGGCACATCTTCGATCAAGATATCCGACAAGATACACCCGCTTTCTGGATTGGGGGACTCCAAAATCCTTGCTGTTAAGCACTTTCCATTCCACACCATACCCCAGCTCAGATAACGTACTGAGGATGGTGTGAAACGTCCTGCCTTTGTCATGCGAAAGCAGTCCGGGAACATTTTCAAGGATGAAATACGCAGGTCGCTTGTCTGCAACCAGTCTGGCAATCTCGAAGAACAGAGTTCCTCTGGCATCTGCAAATCCTTCCCGCTTTCCAGCGATAGAGAATGCCTGGCAAGGAAATCCTGCACACAAAAGATCAAAGTCTGGCATTCGGTCTGTTTCGATTGTTCTTGCGTCATTACAAAACCACTCCCCTTCTGTGTCGAACAGCAATCGGTAGTTCTTATCCGCATAAGCATCCACCTCGCAGTGTCCCACACAGGTAAAACCGCCTGCACGTCTTAACCCTTCCCGGAATCCTCCGATTCCGCTGAATAAATCAAAAAATCGAATGGTTGCGGCTATCAACCTCCTTTGCTGAGAAAAAGCAGGCGGCATGGTTTCTTTTCCACACCGCCTGCAAGTTTTATGGTTCTATTTCTTTGGCATTATGCGATTTCTCCGGTTTCTTCCTCGACTTCTGGCAGTTCCTCTTCTTCATCTGCATCTTCGGGAAGTTCTGGATCTGGTTCTTCCTCGTCCAGTTCTGTGGATGCTTCGAAGCTCTCATCGTCAGGTTCTTCCTCCGCAGTTTCCATCTCTTCGATTCCCTCTTCGGTAATCTCTTCCTCAGCAGTCTCTTCTGTAGACTCTTCCATTCTGTCTGCTTCTGGGGTTTCTTCCTGCTGCTCTAGCTCCTGCCATTTGGTTTCTACCTCTTCCACCGCTTTCTCGATGATGCGGATGATAAAATCTTTCTGTTTGATGCCTTCCTTCGCGACTACCCATTTGACTCTCTGGAATAATTCCTCTGTAACCTGTACTGCTAATGTTCTTTTTTCCATGCTCTCTTCTCCTTTGCCTTCCAGTCTGTTAAAGTGTTCTTCAATCACCTGCCGGATGAATATCTGTGTACTCGTTTCTTTCTCTTCGATCTCGGCTCTTACCTTCTCATGTAATTCCACCGGGATCTTTCCGCATATGTTCTTCATCTCTGCCATCTGCGTTTCTCCTTTCGTTTTGTTATACACAACATACTCCAAAGTTTGAAAGAAAGCTATTCACAATACCCACTAAAGAATCCATGTCAAATGTATGGAAAACCCAAGCAGATCCAACAATGCCATATTTTCTTTGTCCATAGGCCTCACCCCCTTTACTCCTGCTCCATCTGAAATAAAAAATCCAGCATCTGACCGGGAATTTCTTCCTTTTCACATGCTGGCATTCGTTCCATACCGCCACTTTTCAGTTCTTCCCGAACAGTCTCCTGAATCAATTTCCGTAAGGTTTCCCGTTCGTCTTTTTCTAAAATCACATCTACCAGATACTGATTCCTCTGTCCTGCCGGAACTTCCATCAAAATCCGCCACGCTTTTTCATGCTCCGGGTTCTTAAGGTTTGGGCGAAAGGAAAAGACCGGGCGGCTCACAGCGCCCTCATCTGCCCCACAATCCGTTCATATCCGGCTGCGTTGGCATGGATGTCTGTGAGGTAAATCGGGCGGCACAGGCGGTCCTGGGTGCTTACACGGTGCTGAAAAATAGCAGCCCCGCCTCCCATGAAAATGGAAGGAACTGCCCGCAGATCAAAGCCTGCCTCGGTGATCGCAGACAATATCTTTTCAATGTAAAGCCTGCCCTGTTTCTCGATCAAAGACACCACTTCCGCAGGCATGCTGCAGGACTTCCCCTGTAAGATGCGCTCAACCTGTGTCTCTGTTATGGACAGCCCGGTGTTTCTGCGCACCTGTTCCAGAATCTCATCCATACAGCGAATGACACCCAGTTCCAGACTCCTGCAGGTAGCTGCATTGGGAACAGCGTTATCAAGGCGCATCAAGTCCACCGTCCATCCCCCGATATCCACAAGAAGAACAGAGGGTTCATCTTTTAAGTATTCCGGGTAAAGAGCCAGAGCCGAGTATCCCTGGGGGAACAGTTTCACATCCTCAATCTGGATTTCATAGCGTTCCCCTTCGTAGAAAAAGCGGACAGGCTGTTCCTTCCGAAACAGATATTCCTTAAATTTCTGTTTTTCCCTTCCAAACCCAGCAAGGGGAAGCCCGGCTGCAAGAACAACCTTGGCAGTTCTCTCCCCTTTCCGCTTCCGAATCTCTTGTGCCAGTGCAACCAGCGTCAAAAGATAATAATTGTCATTGGCAGTCTTATCCTTCACTAAAGTCTGCCGCCCAGTTCCACACACATAATAAGTGCCTCCGTATTGGAGAACATTCTGCATGGTATAAGGTTCATAGGTGTATCGCATCAGTCCTGTCGGGAAACACACCTGTTTTGTTTTCATGGCATAATACCCATGGTCGATTCCAATGATCATCGCTTACCACTCCCTTCTTTCTCGTTCTATAAAAATTTCCGGTGAAAGAGCTCCCGGACTCGGAGCCATGCTCCTGCAAAGACTTTTTCTTTTCCAGCCTTTTAAGCTTCCTACTCCCGGTCCCGGACAAATGCCTGGGCTGGAAGATAATGCAGCGTCCCCTCTAAAACGAGCGCCTGCTTTTGAAAGCGCAGGACTCCCTGATTCTGCAGATCGATCAATTCACGATACGCTTCCTTGGTCAAAAAATAGCGATGATACTCTCCCTTTTCCCCGAACCCTTCCTTTTGCTCTAACATCAAAAACTCCACCATATATCGGGTATCCGGTGCAAAGCGTTTCTCACACAGGATGTCATCTCCCTTCACTGCCTTCACACCTTCCGATTCCCTGGCGACTGCCAGTAATTCATAAATACTGATACTCACGTTTCCTATCACCTCCCTTCGAAGTCTTTTTCAAATTTTCTGCGAAAAAAAGACAGGCACCTACACGATGTCTGTCTCCGTGGGATCTACCATCCCTTGTTCCTGATACTGTTGTTTTATAATTTGTTCCAGCTGTTTCCGAACTTCCTTATCCGATACCTGGGTGCAAAATTCCTGGAGCCATTGCTCATGCAAATGCTCATCTGCTTCTGTAGGCTCCCAGGACACGATGCTGCAAGTTTCATCATATAGCAATTCCAACTGTTGAAACTGTTCACCAAACTGCCCTGCATATTCATTCCAGATTTCCAGGTTATACAAGTTTAGCCCTAAAAAATCTGTCACATACGTCAGCCTGTCCAAGTCTGAAAATGTCATCTTTTCTTTTCCCAATAAGATTTCCCTGTCACGCTTTCCGCATAAAAACAGGAAAGCAAACTGCTCCATATCCTTTTGGTGCATACCCATCACCCTTCTTGTAAATAATTCCTTATTACGAAACATTATAAAAAGTGAAACCAGTAAAATCAATATAAAGTTTCTTTATTACGAAACATTCAAGAAATGAAAGGACTTTATCATGCAGAAAATCAGACCAGATATGGATATCGGTAAAAATATACAATCCATCCGTTATGCGAATAAACTCACTCAGGATCAGGTCATTGCAAAATTGAACCTGATGGGAATTTCTATGTCCAAAAGCACCTATGCCAAACTGGAAACCAACCGCATGAATATCAAGATATCGGAACTTGTTGCCCTTGCTAAAATCTTCCACACCGATATCAATGCATTCTTTTCCGGGCTTCTCTAAAATGGAAAGGATAAATGACCCTATTTTCTACCAATTTTATCTACTAATGGATTTTTCATACTTATAAATTTACTTTATTTATCAATCTTTTTCCATTTCCAACGATTTTCTATTTCTTCTTCCAACGCTCTATCGCCGTTCCCTTTATTAACTTGTATTGCAGACAAATCACGGCAAAGATTCACAGCATCTCTATCTTCAATAAAATTGAATGTTCCTGGCAATTTAGTATATTCCATTCCTGCAATATTAATATCTTTACTTATTCTTACAGCACCACACCGTTCTAAAGATTCTTCTGCAGTAATATTTTCAGTATCTCTTATTCCCCACACTTTTAATTCATCATAATCGGGTTCAAATCCGCCTTCATCTGGTAAATCTATTTTGAATATATAAACATATGATTTCTTATCCGCTACATCTGAGAGTGCAATATTCCCATAAAAATATGCAGTATGTAAATTTCGTGTCAGATAGACAAAACCATCTGTTGTTCCGTCGATAACATCTCCATAGCCCTTATAATTTCTTTCAATTCGGCACTTTATTTTCCCTTCTTGAAAAATCTTCTCTGCATGTTCTAATGTTGTTCCATGATATAATATCATTTTGTTTCATCTCCATTTCTATAATTATTTACTAAAGATTACAACAAATACCTTGTTTACAAAACGCTTCACCTAAATATACCCTCTCTTCAACATCAGCATAAAAATACTTTAGAAAAGCCTGTATTCTGATATGTGCTCCTTTACCAGATATACAATAAATGGGGCGCATATCAAATTTCCTTATTTTAAGTAGCACGTTTAGAGTCAGCAACTTTTATTAAAAGACTATTTTGAAGCTGCAGATAATGAAGAAATGCATCCGCTGCTTCTAATAAAATTACATTTGCTTTTTCATTCAACGGAAGTCCTATTGTAAATTCAACATGATAATTATCAGCTTCAGATGCTGTAGCACTAGCATGAAAAGCTTTACTGGACAAATGAATGTATCCCGAAGAATTATCATATACATTTTTTAGATACTTATCGTATTCTGCCAATCTTTCTTTCAATACTACATCCTTCATCTTTCTCCCTTGGTTATCCTTAATATTTCTTATCTTTTCTCCTTTCAAAAATGCATCTATGAATTCAGTGCGATCCTCCGCAATAAATGCAGCAAAAACTCTCATACAATTATCTACTTGTGTTCGGACTAAAATTCCTGCACAAGTCAAATTTCTCTGTTTCAGCATTTCTATCATTCCATCCAATAATCCCATACTTCGATCAATCGCTGACGTAAAAAATAAATCTTCTTTGTACAAAACATCTCCAATAATTGCTACTGCCAATTCTTTCATATTTTGTCTGGCACTGCGAAAATCTGTCAATCTCTTTTCCAATTCCTTCATATATTCTTCATTCTTCATAGTTTGCTCGCTCCTATTAACATAAATTCTATGTTAAGATTTTTCTAATTTGTTACCCCATTTTAATTATCATTGTGTCATCTATAAATTCAACAGTATACCCTGCATCAGCAATTCCCTTTAATATTGCAGAAAGAAATGCTGTTGTATAGCCTAGTTCTTTAATAAACATTTCTACATTATTAACCAAATAATATTCTTTGCCATTTATATCTCTACATATTTCTACTGTATCTAAACTTTTAAACCTATTTATTACTACTTCAAAATACCGTACAGTTTCAAATATAGTTTTTATTCTTTCTATAGTATTTAACAACTCTTTTTCGTTGTTTGGATATTGCAAAACATAATGTTCCATGTATATCTTAAAAATATTTGATAACTCCTTTTGCTTCATCATATCAAAATATATTTGTTCAAAATATTTAAATACAAAGCTTCTATTCAAATAAGGCCTTGTAAATTTATATTGATCCGTATGTTTCCTTTTCATTTTGATATATATTTCTTCTATAGCAACACATCTTTCTTTCAAATCATGTGACAAATCATTTCCATTTTCTCCTGAACTAAGAAAAAAGTTTTCTTTTCTCCCTATTTGTACTTTATTTAATAGAGAAAACTTCATGGAAATTTCAAGATAAAGCTTTACTATTTCTTTCATATCACGTTTATCTCTCAAACTCACATACAATTGTTCTATCTCATCCGAAATCTCATCAGGTATAAAAACCTCTTCTTTACGTATTCCATTCCATTCCAAGCAATATTTTTCCATAATAACACTATAACCAATCCACTGACACAAATCATACATAAATCTATAAGTTCGTTCTTCTGATTCGTTATAATAATTGTATTCCATCATATAAGAATAATTTTCAAACAATTTCTTAATATACTCTTTTACAGTAATATATTTATCGTAATGCCAAAGTGATTTTTTCTCAGAAAAATCATTCCACTTTAGCCCATCAATCTGTCCAAGGTTTTTAGCGAATGCAATCTGAATAGCATGATATTCAGTTAGACACTTTGCCCCCAAGCCATAATTTACTGTAGTATCCCAAATATGAGTAAACTCATGAAACAGGATTACTTTCAAATAATCTGGCAGTTTTTTCCCTAAAAACTTCTGATTAATCTTTATTTGTATATTACTTAAATCCGTCTTTACACAAGCATCAATACCTTTCATATATAGTATCTGAATTTCTTTTATTTCTGGTAATCCTTGAACACCAACATACCTCTTAAAATTTTCATATTCCTCATACAAAACTTTTTTTAGTTGAAATTCATTATCTTCTCTGCGTTTTTTCAATTCTTTGTCAGATAAAAGTCTAAAATTTCCCTCCATTATTTCCGCTCCATTCTTCACATACGCTTTCAAATATCATATCTTTTCTATTATATATACCTTTACAACACCCACATCTTGACTAATAATTTTACTATTCTGATAAAATCAAACACCACTCTCATCACAAAAAATTACGTTTGTCTGCACTATTAATATATGTGCAATACAACTATTACATAAAGTATATCATATTTGCAGGGCATTTTATCTTACTATTGAATTAATCTTAAATCTTCCATACGAATATAAGTTCCACAAATTAGCTTTAAACGAAAAATCTTTTCTATAAATAAATTTGGTCTTAAATGGGAATTTTATGGCAAATTAATTTTCATTATATTTTCTCCTCAGATTCAATCTCATTAATTACAATTATACACCAAGCAATCTGATTGTAAAACTAATAACAAGCCTTCTCAGACTTATGCGCATTGCATTTTCTAACAACTAGCTCGGCATCGAAAAGAATAATTTTTCTGACGATCCACCCCGTATTCCTCCGCCAATTCTTTTATCGTTTCATAGGCTTTTCCATTATAGTGATACGTCATCCAATTACCTCCCACATCAGTATACCTTTCCCATCTATAAAAGCTATTCACACATACCAACAAAATATCTCTTATAAATCTATCTATTATTGACAATAAAAAACCTGCTACAAGGATGTCTTTCCTCATACCAGATATTAATACTTTCTTCCTACTCCATACACATTTTTTCTCATTACTTGTGTATCATGTACCTATATTGTCATATAATCCTACTGTGTACACTCTATGTACAGTAAGCACATGGGGTTCAGTTTACATCAGCGAGGATGATCTCCGGTTTCGCTGCCATTGCTCTTGCAATTGCCACTCGCTGCTGTTCACCGCCAGACAGTTCTTCCGGATAATCCATGCGTCTCTCCCACAGTCCTGCCCGCTCCAGAATCTGCTGAATATAATCCCTGTCCGGATTTTGATGTGCGATATACAGTGGCATGCAGACATTATCCCAGATCGTATATTCCGGAAGAAGCTGATATTTCTGAAATACAAAGCCGATAGAACCCTGGCGCATCTTACACCGCTCCTGCATGGAAAGTGTCTGGATCTCCTTCTCTCCGATCCACACTTTTCCTTCATCTGCATCTTCCAGTGTTCCTGCAATTTTCAGAAAGGTGGATTTACCCGATCCGCTTCGTCCCATGATTGCCACAAACTCTCCACGCTCCGCAGTAAAATCAAGATCTTTCAATGCCTGAATGCTCTTTAGTCCAAGCTGATAACTCTTGCTTACATGTTCCATTCGAATTATTGTATCCATATATCCACACCTCCCTGATCTGTCCTTCTGACTCAGATTATAAAGCACGTATCTTACTGTTCTCTTAATCTTATCTTACAATTCTGTAAGATTGCTGCCGGCGTCTTTCGCTGTAAATATAGGCAGCAGAATCTGAAATGTCGTTCCTGTCTCATCCGATTCTAATACGCGTACGGTTCCCTGATGCATACGAAAGATTTCACGCGACAGATGGAGTCCAATGCCAAAACTGTCTTTTTTATCTCCATCGGTCTGATAAAAACGGTCAAATATCTCTTCACGCTGATCCATCGTTATCTCTGCTCCGCTGTTATAGATACGGATATCATATTGCCCGTTTGAAACGTCCAGCGTCATACGTATCTGCCCGTTTTCCGGTGTATGCTCTGTGGCATTTTTCAATAAGTTTTTAAATGCCTCCCTGATCCAGAATGCATCACATGATAACATAGTTTCTTCAGGGATTTCCTGTTGAAAATCGATACTTTTCGCCGCCCTCAGTGGCTCTACTGCATCTACTGACTCATTAAGAAGTTCCGACAGATTCTCTTTCTTCTTTTTCATCCATATCTTTCCGGAATCAATTTGCGCAAGCCGGAGCAGTGATGCCGTCATGTCTGACATACGCTCCAGCTGGTTAATGCATTGCCCCAGTCTTCTCTGTCTCTGCTCATCTGCTTCCATATCCTGCAGATACTCTAGTCCAAGCATCATTCCTGCCGTCGGAGTTTTCAACTGATGAGCAATATTCTCCATATAGGCTCCCATCTTCTCACGTTCTTTTATCACGTAATCTTTTTCTTCCTGCAATCTGGTCCGCTCTTCTTCCCGTATCTGTTCTGCATATTTTTCGGCTCTCACAGCATTTTTCCTGCACCGGTAACAATCATATGCCATTCCTGTCAGACAGAGCATTACTGTCATCACAACATACCAATTTCTACCATAAGATATAATCGTCTGGTAAAGGTTATCCTCACCTGTCTTTTCAAGTCCTGCATCCCGTATGCTCTGCAATCCGCTCTGATAATCTTCCTCCTGAAATTCACCAAAAATGGCAGTCTCAACATCTGTCTGATGTTCCAGGCTGCCAACAAGCGATATCATCCGGGAAGTATACATACTTCCCAGACGATACTGATATGCACAGAAAATAATCATTATCGTTCCAAAGATAACGAGCCATTTTCCTGTGATTTTTAACATGTCTTTTTTAGAAAAATGATCCATACACAACCTCGGTTCTGTCTGTCCACCGATATCCAAGTCCTCGTCTGGTCTCTATCGGCACAGGCTCTGAATCGACTGTCAACTTGCTGCGAATCCGGTTCATATACACTGACAATGCATTATCATCCACGTCATGATCATTGTTCTCCCAAATCAGATCCAAAAGTTTCCCCCGTGTGACCAGACCAGGAGCATTATTTATCAAACTATATAAAATGCGGTATTCCGTCAGCGTCAGGTCTGCCGCGCGGTCATTCACATACACGGTGTGGCTGTTCAAATCCAGAAAAATATGTCCGCTCCGGATACCTTCTGGTCTCATCTGCTGAGTTTGATTCGAATGCTTCAGCAGGGATTTGATGCGTGCAAGCAGCTCCAATGTCCGAAACGGCTTCACCACATAGTCATCACCGCCTGCTTCAAGTCCTTCGACAATATAGCTTTCATTGTCATACGCTGATAGAAACAAAACCGGATTCTCCGTAGCGGTTCTGATTTTCCGGCAAAGAGAAATCCCGTTGCCATCCGGCAGCTTCATATCCAGAATATACAACATATACGTATACTCTTTTATCTTCTTCTCTGCCTCTTCACAGGTCGCTGCCACATCCGTTTTCCAGTTACGTAGCTGCAGTGCATCCACAATTCCCTGACAGATCATTTCATCATCTTCTACGATCAGAATAGTATCCCGCATCAGTCGTCCTCCACTACTTTTCTATCATTGTACCATACAATGGATTCAGATTCATTTCAAATGTAAATCTCTCTTCATCGAACCGATACTTCTCTTTCAGTCTCGGTCCACAGCTCTGCGATCCGATTCCATTCTGTTTATAGTCCAGACACAACACGGTACTTCCGCATGGTACAAGCTCATAATTATGCGCTTTTTCCGTCAGTTCTTCCTGCGTATACTCAGATACGTTAAATGCGAATGACTGTGCACCATATGCAACAATTCCAAGTACGCTTCCTTTCACGATCACGTAATCGCAGTCTGCATGGCTTCCGTTTTCCTGTGGACGGATATAATCCTCATGCTGATCCGTTATGCTGCCCGTATAAATTCCATGACTGCCTGCTTTGCATTTATCGATATAACTTTCCTCTGGTCCTACGCCGTAATATTCCAACTGATCCATATCCTTTTTCAGGAACAGACGCAGACCAAATCTCGGAAGTTCCGGCAGCTCCGGATTCTTCACGACATCCATTTTTACCGATATTCTTCCATCCACATCGATTTTCCAGACTGTATCGATATCCATGAGTCTCTGTACTGTGATTGCAAGCAGTGCCATCTTACTGTGGATTTCTACTCCGGCATCGGTCACTGCATACTCCGTGGTGTAGGCTCTCGTTGTTGTCTGATGATACCTTGCTTTCTGCCATTCTACGCGGATAATCCGATCGTTGTCCGTCGGTGCCCGCCATACATTCACTTCCGTTGGTCGATCCAGTAATACTTTGCCATCCGCCTCCAGTTGCTCAAAGATTCCGTGAAGCTTATCGTAGGTATAACAGAAACGCGCACCTTTCACGATCAGCTGCCACTCTGTTTCTTCCACTTCTATCGCTTCGGCATTTTCTATATTACTGTTAAGCCAGTCTGTAACTCTTCGATTGTTTCCATCTACATTTTCCAGTAATATCTCGTCAAATCCGAGTTCATACCCCTGACTGCGGAATGCATCTGCATGTTTCAATTGATAGGTCAATTTTAAATAAACCCTGCCCTTCTCCGGCACATTGACAGGTAACTGTACGTTTCCTGTCTGATGCGGACGGATTGCCGGAACATCTGTCAGATCCAGTTGTCCGGATTCAACGAGTGTCCCATCGCAACTCACCTCATATACTACGTCCACATACTCCTGAAGACTCAGATAATTCATCTCATTTTTCAGGAGCACTATCCCTTCCGTCTGGTTATATTCCACCACACGGACAGGTCTGTGCACATTCTTATATTCTAAAAGTCCCGTGTGTGGTGTACGGTCAGGATATATCATTCCGTCCATACAGAAATTACCGTCATTCGGATATTCACCATGATCACCGCCGTAGTAGTAAATCTCCTTTCCATTCTCCGCCGTTCCTTTGTAAATAGCATGATCGCACCATTCCCAGATAAATCCGCCACAGAGACAGTCGTATGTCTCAATCATTTCAAAATAATCTTCGTAATCTCCGGCTCCATTTCCCATAGAGTGGCAGTATTCGCACAGGATCATCGGCTTATCAGGTTCAGATTCACAGTATTCTTCCACCTGCTCATAGAGCGGATACATTCTGCTGTAGAGATCCAGATTGGAATAATCATATCTGCGCTTTTTCCCTTTGTGCAAAGCACCTTCATAATGTGTAAGTCGACCTGGATCATACGCTTTCGTCCATGCAAGCGCTTTCTCGGTTGTACAGCCGTAACCGCTTTCATTGCCCATCGACCAGATAACTACGCATGGTCTGTTTTTATCACGCTCTATCATTTTCTTCACTCTGTCCAACACTGCTTCTTCATATTCCGGATTATCCGTAATCAGCTCATTCCATCTGCTCGTCCGCTCCTCACGGGTGTCATTTTTATAATACAGATTCATCGTTCCATGACTCTCATAATCTGCTTCATCGATCACGAAAAATCCGTATTTATCACACATCTGATAAAACATCGGTGCATTCGGATAGTGGCTGGTGCGGATTGCATTGATATTATGCTGCTTCATCAGCTCCAGATCCTTCTTCATCTGGTACACGCTGATGGCAAATCCTGTTACCGGATCGGAATCATGGCGGTTCACACCGCGGAACTTCACAGGTGCCCCATTGATATAGACGATGCTGTTCTCGACATGGATCTCCCGGATTCCAATATATTCTGCGATCACCTCATGTTCCGTCTCCAGAACCAGGGTGTAGAGATACGGCTGTTCACTGTTCCACAACACAGGATCATCGATTACCAGCTCAATCTCATTTTCAAATGTTATTTCGTGAATCAGACAGTTATCTGCCGTGTATACTCTTGCAGTTACAGGAATCACCTGATCCAGATAACTGGTCTGAATCTGTATCTTCCCCTTTCGACCATCTGCTTCCGGCACTGCATGGATCGTGTAATCGTAAATGCACTGCTTCGGGCGTTCTAATAAATACACATCCCGAAAGATTCCCGACATACGGAACTTGTCCTGATCTTCTAGATAACTTCCGTCACACCATTTCAACACCAGAACAGCCAGCGTATTTTCTCCTTCTGCGATCTGATCTGTGATATCAAATTCATTCAAAGAATGCGACACCTGACCATAACCCACGTATGTTCCGTTCAGCCACACATAAAAGCAGGAATCCACGCCTTCAAATTCCAGATACACTTTTGGCGCATCTGCATTCGTTTTGTACGGAAACTTATGAATGTATGCCCCGCACGGGTTATCTAACGGTACATAAGGAGGGTCCACCGGAAATGGATAATCGGATTCGATATACTGATGAGGCTCATAACCGTAATTCTGCCATACGCCCGGTACCGGAACCGTATCATATTCTTCTACTGGATAATCTGTCTTGTAAAATTCATCCTGCAGATCATAGATGCTCTTATAATAAAGGAACTTCCAGTTACCATTTAACGATTGCAGACGATCTGACTGTTCTCTGTGTTCGATCAGATTGTCCATCCGCTTTGATGCCGGAACATAGTATGCCCGGTTCGGCATGGTATTCTCGTGCAGCATATGAGGGTCTTCGTAGTAATGTGGTATGATCATAGGTCTTCCTCCTTGTGTCCCCGATTCTTGTTTTCAGTATAGCAAAGAGACCGCTGCATACGCAACGGTCTCGGTAATCTCTGTTATTCAATATTTAGATTAGTTGTTGATCAGCTTGTTAGAATCACTCCAGCTGTACAGCTTTCTGATCTCCTCGCCAACCTTCTCTGACGGATGCTCAGAAGCAAGCTTTCTCATTGCTTTGAAGTGAGCCTGTCCACCTGCTGCTGACATGTCTAACAGGAATTCTTTTGCAAATGAACCATCCTGGATGTCTTTCAGGATCTGCTTCATAGCTTTCTTTGTCTCAGCTGTTACTACCTTAGGTCCTGTGATGTAATCACCGTACTCAGCTGTGTTAGAGATAGAGTATCTCATTCCTGCGAATCCTGATTCGTAGATCAGATCAACAATCAGCTTCATCTCGTGGATACACTCGAAGTAAGCATTTCTCGGATCATATCCAGCTTCAACCAGTGTCTCAAATCCACACTGCATAAGAGCACAAACACCACCGCAAAGTACAGCCTGCTCGCCGAAGAGGTCAGTCTCTGTCTCTGTTCTGAATGTTGTCTCAAGGATACCAGCTCTTGCTCCGCCGATTCCAAGACCATAAGCAAGTGCTCTGTCAAGAGCCTTTCCTGTGTAATCCTGCTCTACAGCTACCAGACAAGGTGTTCCCTTACCAGCCTGATACTCGCTTCTTACTGTGTGTCCTGGTGCCTTAGGTGCGATCATAGTAACATCAACATACTTCGGCGGTACAATCTGATTGAAGTGAATGTTGAAACCATGAGCGAACATCAGCATGTTACCTTCTTCAAGGTTTGGCTCGATATCATTCTTGTAAAGTGCAGCCTGTTTCTCATCGTTGATCAAAATCATGATGATGTCTGCCTGCTTAGCAGCCTCTGCTGCTGTATAAACCTTCAGTCCCTGAGCTTCTGCTTTTGCCCATGACTTACTTCCTTCGTAAAGACCTACGATTACATCGCATCCTGATTCCTTCAGGTTCAGGGCATGTGCATGTCCCTGGCTGCCATAACCGATAATAGCGATCTTCTTTCCCTCCAATTCAGCTAAATTACAATCTTCCTGGTAAAAAATTCTTGCTGACATATGTATCATCCTCCTAATGAATAATAAAATATATTGTCAAATGCTGATGCTCTTCACACCGCATTTAGAGACCATCGTTATCTCTGCTGGTATAACTATTCGATAATCGTTACATTATCGCTTCCTCTTGAAAGCCCTGTAATACCGGTTCTTGCAAGTTCCAGTATCTCATAGCCGTCCAGAAGATTTAAGAATGCGCCAAGCTTGGACTGATTGCCTGTAAGTTCGATGATCAGCGACTCCTTGCCTGCGTCTACAACCTTGGCACGGAAAATATCTGCGATCGCGCTGACTTCTGATCTCTGTGCTGCATTGGCACGAATCTTCACCATGATCAGTTCACGAAATACGGACTCTTCCGGAGCAAGCACCTTAATCTCAACAACGTCTTCCAACTTTCTGACCTGCTTCTCAATCTGTGACAGAATCAGCTCATCTCCGCTCGTTACAATTGTAATTCTTGTAAATCTTGGATCGGCAGTCACACCTGCTGTGATACTGTCTACGTTATAACATCTTCTGCTGAATAATCCTGATATTCTGCTCAGAACTCCAGGATTATCATCTACTAATAATGATAATACTCTTTTCATTGTGCACCTCCTGATCTTACTTTTTAAAAACAGAGTGCGTTCTGTTTTTTTATAATAGCAATATACCTACTGTTTGTCAAGTATCCTAATCATCTTTTTGAATTAATTATTGATCTATTTTATTCTCCGTTCTGAATGCGCTCTTTCAGGTCATTCAGATATACCCAGCGATCCATCTTTTCCTCCAGCTCTGCTTCCGTTTTTTCCTTCTCCGCAATCAGCTCCGACAGTTTTACAGAATTAGTTGCATTGCGCGCCATCTCTTCATCCAACTGCTCGGTCTTCGCTTCCAGCTTCGCAATATCTTCATCGATCGTCTCGAATTCTTTCTGCTCTTTGTAACTGAATTTGAGCTTCTGCGGACGGTTCTGCTTCCAGCTCTTCTTCGCATCTTCTTTCTGTGCCGGATCTGCTTTACTGATCTGCGGTGCGGTCACGGCATTCGCCATATGTCCGCCGCCGGATGCTTCGAGATAATCGGTATAACCGCCCTCATACTGGGTAAGTCCGCCATGTCCGTCAAATGCGAAAATGCGGTCTGCCACATTATCCAGAAAATATCGGTCATGGGATACGGTGATCACAATTCCTACAAAAGAATTAAGAAAATCTTCGAGAATTGTCAATGTCGGTATATCAAGATTATTGCCCGGCTCATCAAGGATCAGCACATTTGCCTCCTGGCAGAGCACGCCAAGCAGATACAGTCTCCGCTTCTCACCGCCGGACAGCTTGCCGATCGGCGCATACTGCATATCCGGGGTAAATAGGAACCGCTCCAGCATGGCAGATGCACTGATGCGTCCCTCTCTGGTGTTGATATATTCCGCAATGTCCTTTACGTAATCGATGACTCTCTGACGGTCGTCCATCTCCTGTTCTTCCTGCGCAAAATAACCAATGCGGATGGTCTCGCCCACTTCGACGCTTCCCTGATCCGGTTCTGTTTCTCCTGCGATCATCCGAAGCAGGGTAGACTTACCGCAGCCATTCGGACCCACAATACCAACATTCTGGTTCTTCAAAAAGATATAGTCAAAATCTCTCAGAATCACCCGATCGCCAAATGCCTTGGCAATATGATGCAGTTCGATCGTCTTCTTGCCCATGCGAGTCTCAATGCTATCCAGTTCCACCGTCTGGTCTGATACCGGAGCAGATCCATTTTTCAGACCTTCCAGACGTTCCAGACGCGCTTTCTGCTTGGTGGTTCTCGCACGGCATCCGCGCTTCGCCCACTCCAGTTCAATGCGCAGGATGCTCTGCCTCTTGCGCTCGGATGCAAGCTCCATCTCTTCCCGTTCCGCTTTCAGTTCCAGGAATCCCGAATATGCAGTCTGATAACCATAGAGTTTCCCATGACTGATCTCCAGAATACGATTCGTCACGCGATCCAGAAAATACCGGTCATGAGTAACCATCAGGATCGTTCCACGAAAGCTTCGCAGATAATCTTCCAGCCAGCTGATCATTTCCTCGTCCAGATGGTTCGTCGGCTCATCCAGAAGCAGCAGATCAAAGTCTCCTGCAAGTACTTTCGCCATAGCTGCGCGTCTTCTCTGTCCTCCGGACAGCTCTTTCATCTTCTGTGTGCCATCCGCAATCCCAAGCTGGTTCAGATAACTCTGTACCTTCCAGTCCGTATCCGAATTTCCCGATAATGCATAGGCATCAACCGTCTCCTCTGGATCATACGGCGGATTCTGCACTACAAACGCAATCTTTAATCCGTTCTGTCTGACGATCTGTCCGCTGTCAGGAACTTCCTCTCCGCTGACCATCCGAAGGAGTGTAGTCTTACCGGTTCCGTTGATTCCAACGATACCGATCTTATCTCCCTGCTGGATACCAAAAGAAGTCTCGTCAAAGATAACCTTCTCTCCGTATATTTTACTAATGTTCTCGATATTAACTATGTTCATGTTCTAATCCTGCTTTTCCATACATTTTGCCACATCCTTGAGATAATTAATGATCTCAAGATGTTGCGGACAGGCCACCTGGCATTGTCCACACGCCAGACATTCCCTGGCTTTTCCTCCAGACTCTGTCAGTTGCCGATACTCCTCGTTAGCTTCAACGTCAGTAATTTCGCCACGTTTACTCTTGTTATAGACACGAAACAGATCTGGAATTGCAATCTGCATCGGACAGCCTTCTGTACAATAAGAACATCCTGTACACGGAATCGCTATACTGTCTTTGATCATTTCAGCAGCCTTATGTACCAGTTCGGTTTCTTCGGCATTCATTGGCACAAATTCTTTCATATAGGATATGTTATCCATAAGCTGCTCCATATTGCTCATGCCGCTCAGTACCATCGCTACATTATCCAGACTTGCCACAAACCGGATTGCCCATGATGGCACAGAAAGATCAGGATGATATGCAGTAAAACTCTCACGTACCTCCGCAGGTACATCAGCAAGGGTTCCTCCTTTTACAGGTTCCATAACAATGACCGGTTTGCCATGTTTTGACGCCACTTCATAACATTTACGCGACTGCACTTCTGCACTTTCCCAATCCAGATAATTCATCTGAAGCTGAACAAATTCCATCTCCGGATGTTCTGTCAGCACCTGATCCAGAAATTCTGCACTGTCGTGGTATGAAAATCCAATATGTTTTACAAATCCCTGCTTCTTCTTTTCAATCAGCCAGTTAAAGCAGTCCATCTCGTTGTAGATCGAATATAATTCCTGATCAATTGCATGAATCAGATAATAATCAAAATAATCCACACCCGTCTTCTGTCTCTGTTCTTCGAAAATACGATCCCTATCTTCTTTCGTCTTCAGATAAGATGCATGCAGCTTTGTGGTCAGCGTATATCTATCTCTCGGATAGCGGTCTGTCAATGCTTCTTTTACCGCATTTTCACTCTTAAATGCACAATACATCCACGCCGTGTCAAAATAGGTAAAGCCCTGCTCCATAAATGTATCCACCATCTCTTTTAACGCTTCTATATCAATGCTTCCCTTGTCATTTGCATCTGTAAGCGGCAGACGCATCAGTCCGAATCCAAGCTTCTTTCCTTCAAACATTGTACTTCCTCCTCTCATCATTACTGCTATTTATCTTACCAGATGTTGGATTCTGATACAACTGTATGAACCATCAGAAATTCGTGCAAGTACAATTTCTACATAGTGGATTATCGCGCAAAAGACGGAATCCGCCTAAGTGCGTCTGCACACGGCGGATTCTCATCTTGTTTATGAAGTTAAAAGATACTTAAGGACTGATTCATGTAATGTATGTTGCATTTATACGTTAAATGCTTCTCTTCCCGGATATACTGCGGCACTTCCCAGTTCTTCTTCGATACGGAGAAGCTGATTGTATTTAGCCACACGCTCAGATCTTGAAGGTGCTCCTGTCTTGATCTGGCAGGTGTTCAATGCTACTGCGAGGTCAGCGATGGTTGTATCCTCCGTCTCACCGGAACGATGGGAGGTAACTGCTGTATAACCTGCTTTATGTGCCATCTTAATTGCTTCCAGAGTCTCAGATACAGATCCGATCTGATTCAGCTTGATCAGTACAGAGTTACCGCATCCAAGGCTGATACCCTTAGCAAGACGTTCTGTATTCGTTACAAAGAGATCGTCACCTACTAACTGTACCTTATCGCCAAGTTCTTTGGTAAGCAACTGCCACCCTTCCCAATCTTCTTCATCCAATGCATCCTCGATAGAAATGATCGGATATTTCTCTACGAGACCTTTCCAGTGCTCGATCAGTTCTGCAGATGTATACTTAGTTCCTGCCTTCGGAAGTACATATTCGCCCTTCTTCTCGCCTTTCCACTCACTGGAAGCTGCGTCCATAGCAATCATAAAGTCTTTGCCCGGCTCGTATCCAGCCTGTTTTACTGCATCCAGAATGTACTGGATTGCTTCTTCGTCACTTGCGAGATCCGGTGCAAATCCACCTTCATCACCTACGGATGTAGCAAGCCCTTTGCTCTTCAGCAGTTTTGCAAGTGCATGGAATACTTCTGCACACCAGCGGAGCGCTTCTTTAAATGACACTGCTCCTACCGGCATGATCATAAATTCCTGTACATCTACGGTATTTGCAGCGTGTGCGCCACCGTTCAGGATGTTCATCATCGGTACCGGAAGACGGTTACCGGATACACCTCCAAGGAAACGGTAAAGCGGAATATCTAATGCAGTCGCTGCCGCTCTGCAACACGCGATAGATACTGCAAGAATTGCATTTGCTCCAAGTTTGGATTTATCCTTTGTTCCATCTGCATCAATCATTGCTTTATCAATTGCATAAATGTCGGATGCATCCATATCAATCAGCGTGTCATTGATTACAGTGTTAATATTCTCCACAGCTTTCTGCACACCTTTTCCAAGATATCTGTCCTTATCTCCGTCACGAAGCTCCAGCGCTTCAAACTCTCCGGTAGATGCGCCGCTTGGTGCAGTACCTCTGCCGACTGTTCCATCTATCAGATACACTTCTGCCTCTACGGTCGGATTACCTCTTGAATCCAGAATTTCTCTTCCAATTACTTTTTCAATCTGTAAATAGTCCATATTATTAGCTCCTTCCCGCTCCCATTTACCGCGGTCTGTCAGCACATCAGACCGCAGTTTCTGACTGTAAGCACTCCAGTCATACATTGAAAAGGGAGTTTCAAAATGATTTATTCACGCGAGTTAGTTTTCTCTAACTTCTCATATAGTGTATCGCATCATTTTGATTTTTTCAAGTGAAAACGACTATCATTTTCGCAGTATAATGGACTGTTTTTCTCAATTTAGCATATTCTATTTATCTTTTTTCCACACTTTCATCATCCGGTAATAGCATGGAATCAGTAATGCACATGCTCCAAACCACGCCATAGGACTTGCAATGCATACTGATGTATAGCCAAGCATTCCAACAAGTCCAACTGTTGCTGATATCCTCATTACCAGCTCGATCATACACGCTGCAAATGGTGCCCAGCCATTCTGCATACTCTGAATAGTAGTACGATACACAGCAAGCAGTCCCAGTATCACATAAAACGGTGCCACGATCGTCAGATATGCATCCGAATAATGATAGATCTCCTTTGTCGGATTGGACATGAAAAGTTCTACAATCGGATGCTTCAGTAATATAATGCCCGCACACATCAACACATTGAACGTCTCTGTCTGGATCAGGCTGGCACGAACACCCTGACAAATCCGTTCCCTCTTGCCTGCACCAAAGTTCTGTGCCACATAATTAGAAGATCATATTGTAAAATACGGTCGCACCTGTACCGAGAAGCACGACAAACATATATGCATATGCCTCCACTGCAATATCCGCCGGAATCTTCATCCAGCGAATGATCTGATGGGAAAGCACACAGCACAATGTAGTCAACACTACCGCAAATATAACACCGAGAATCATTGAAACTGCAATGCTCTTTCGCATTCCACGCTCGTCTCTCGCACCGCAACGCTGTCCCAGACAGATACCAAAGCCACCAGTAAATCCATTGATAAAACAGAGCACAAAATAAATAATAATGCTGGTTGACCCTACCGCCGCAAGAGAATCTGCTCCTAGTGTCTTCCCTACGATCACAGAATCCGCCAGTGTATAAAAAAGCTGAAACAAATTGCCAAGTATTACAGGGACCGCAAATCTGAGCAATGAACCAAACGGTCTGCCTGTTGTCAGATCCATCTCTTTTCTTCCAGCCATAAAAACCTCCTTCGTGTAACGCATGTTGTCAAAATAATTCACACACTTTTATACACGAAAGTGGGCTCTGTGTCAAATAGATTATTCCCCTGTGAGATCCTTTTCTTTCTCCGGTACACCCTCCGATTTAATCAGATAGCCCTCTGTTTCATCAAAATGAATCGTGTACTGATATTCACTCTCTTTTCCTTCTTTCTCGGCATCGGAATCAGCATAGTAGGTAAGACGGATCTGATAAGTATTTTTCCCGTCCTGCCATGACTCATCACCAATTAACCAGTCATTTTCAAGATGTTTGTCTTTTTTGAGCAATGTCTCGGCATACTGTTGTGCTCCACTCCAGATTCCTATATTCCGTCTCTGTCTCTGCATCGTATTCTGATACTGCCAGAGCGTGACAAACATAAATACTGCCATAATTCCTGTAAAGAGAACCGTTTTATACTTCTTTACTTTTTTCTGTCTCTGCTGACGGACACCTCTGATCGTCCCGAGCATAAGCATTGCAATCACAAACAGATACCAGAGTGTCCAGAAAATCTGTTCCTTTCGTTCCACACCGCCCGGAATCCATTCTGCAATCCGGTCTCCCCAAACATAATTGACCAGCGCTGCTACAATTCCAATAGATAATGCTGATGCCACGCCATATATCCTGCGGCTTTCTTCATCATCTATATTCTGGAAAAAATACCACAAAGACACAAACACAGTTGCTGCCAGTCCACCAAGCACAAGTCCGCCTCCGACATTGGCAATCTTCGCAGCCCACGCCGCTGCCGCCACACCGATCACCAGGATTCCGGCAATGATATTGGCATTCTTATCCTGTTTTTTCTGTTGTTTCGAAATATCATCTGCATTTTGAAGCATCTCAGCCACCTCCTGGCGGGTATATTGGGTTTCCGTTATATCCACATCTCCTGTGGATTCCTTCTTTTTAGAACGCATCAATTCCAGCACAGAGATTCCAAGTGCCTGCGCCAGTGGCTCCAGTGTCTGAATATCCGGAAATCCAAGCCCCCGCTCCCACCGGCTGACCGCCTTATCTGTCACATTGATTTTTTCTGCAAGTTCTGCCTGCGTCATCTTTTTCTCTTTTCGTATCCCGGCAATAAACTGCCCGAACTGTTTCGCCTCCACGTCTTGTCATTTCCTCCTGCTGTTCCCGCTCCGCTTTTCTATCTGCGAAACGTTTTTACAGCTTTAGCATAGAAGCAGACAGGCTGTTTTGTCAATCTACGAATCATTTACCTCCTATTTCCTGCCATACAGAATGCCCATACCGCTTATCATCCACGGAGTCTTCACATATCCAGGAATAAAATCCAGCTTCTTTTCCAGATTACCGATATAGTGAACCTCTGAAATGCCTTCTGCTTTCAGTTCTCTGACAAATTCATTCATATCTCCATATAATGCCTTCTGAGAGAACATATCCTGAAAAGAAAATACGCCACCTTTCTTTACCACCCGAAGTGCTTCTTTTACCACATCCCTCTTATCCTTTGCAGTGCGCACTTCATGAAATACAAAATTGCTGACCGCTGCATCAAATGTTTCCGTCTCAAATTCCATCTTTGCAGCATCACCCTTCTGAAATGTTATCCTGTTCGCAACACCTTCCAGACGCGCATTGTTCTCACACTGCTCTTTGGCATAATTCCACTCGGCTCCCCAGTAGTCCATCGCGGTAATCTCTGCCTCCAGAAAAGCCTTCGCACAGCGGACTGTCAGTGCTGCCGCTCCGCATCCGATATCAAGCAGCTCGCCTTTGCCGTCCCAGTCAAGATGGTCAACCAGATGCTGATGTACGCCAGCCATCATATTTCCTTTTCCAAATGCAAATTCCTCATGGCAGATCAGCATATACACAGCCATCACAAGCATCAGCACACCGATCACGCCTGCTATCCATGTAATAACCGGCACCACTCCCATTACTCCTGATACAATTGCCGCTACAAGTAAGATCGCTGCGCCACCAAACAGCATATACAATGCTTTCTCCGGCACCCAGTTCCCGTAATTTGTCTTTTCTCTCATGTTAGTTCCTCCTTAGAAATATATTTTTACTCATTTCGAGCACATAACAAAGCCGCAAAATGTTATGTTTGGCAATGGAAAAGCCCGCCGCATTATTTGCGACAGGCTTCATGTTCCTGATTCAGATATTTAATTAATGCCGCTGTCCCGGCATCGGCATGAATGCCGATTTCCCGCGACATCCGTACTCTTTCATCCACCGTGTAATCTCCTTTTATCAACTCCATATATCCCTGAAGTCTCATAGACACTAAGATTCTGATAAGCTCTGCGTCAGGCTTTCTACCCATAAATTTCGTAAAATAACTGGTAAATGCTGCCTGCATCTGTAATTTAATCTGTGCTCTGAACATCTCATACCGGCTTCCGGCACACTGATCCATGAGGATGACTGCCTCGGTTCGATGTGCCGACAGATATTCCATCATCTGCCGTTCATTATCATCCGCCGTCCCCGGATCTTCCTCTTCTCTCTGCGCAAACATACTGCACATCCGCTCATAATCCGCGATCACGGGATCAAGGATTGCAGCCAGCAATGCTTCTTTATTCGCAAATGAGAAATAAAATGCTCCGGTCGTGACCCCGGCTGTTTTACAAAGATCCCGTAGATTAGCTTTCACATAGCCTTTTTTTAGAAATTCTGCTTTGCCAGACTCTATTAATTTTTGTTCCGTTTGTTTTCTGCGCTCATCTTCCATCATACTTGTTATGTTAGCATAGACTAACTCGCTTGTCAATCCAGCTTCCTATACCATGTTATGAATTTGTTCTGCCTTTATACGTGTCTCTCAAAAATCACTTTGTATGTTCCAAGTACCTGTTCCCAGTAATCGATATTCAACCAGCCTCTGCTACCGTCTTTACATTCTAATCCACAATTACTTTCCAGTGTTCCGCTTCATGTGCCTGAAAGCACATCAGTATCTGTTCTTTTGTCGTCTTCTCGACCGCCAGCTTATCTGGTAATTCTTCTTTTCCAAAATATCGGATCTCTGTAGTTTCAATATTATCCTCGAACTTGCCACCAATCACTCTGCATTCTACAAAGATCTTAAGTATGCCATATACATAATTCTGCACATTATGCCTGCGCCAGTCCTGTACCGCAATTAACTGCTCTGCTTTTACCTTTTTCCGTATAATTCCAAAATAATATATGTCTGATCATGCTATTTTCTCCTGTCACTATCAATAACTATTAAAATTCTTGTCTACACAAATAATAAGATTCCGATGCATACAAGTATCGGTATCGCTCCGACAATTACAAATACAATCGTCAATATCTTATATACTTTATTATCATATCCCGGTATGTAAGACTGCTTTGGTTTGTCTGGATTATACTTAATCTGGACTTTTGCACCAACTGGCGGCACACGTCTGCTTATATAAGCGCCTTCTGATGTATAATAACTCCCTCCAGCATAATATTCATATATCGGATGATACGACAAACCATTATCACCGGAATTCCTCACATTGATGCGTACTACTGTGGCTGTTGCATCAGCTGTGCATTTGCGCATTTTATTACCTGAAATCATGCCCAGTATAAAGGCTGGAATCCAAAATGCAATTCCAAGGCCGCATAATGTCAATACTAATCCTATTTCCATTGCTTACTCTCCTGCATTGCCTTCTTATCGTTTTGTATGCATTTTCCTGTCATAGGGTCATACCACACCCGACAGATATCCATATACGGATTCGTCTTTGCAAGACCGATGCCGACCGCAGTTCCACGGAACATGCCAAACTGCTCCTGCATCACTACAAATGCCTCTTTTAATTCTGTCTGCGACAGCTGCTTTCCAATCGTACTGTGCGGTATCCAGGAAAATGGCTGATACCGCTGATGAATCTTCACCTGACGAATCTGGCTTATATACTGATATGCCTGTTCTGACATTTGAAACAGGTAGTGATTCATAACCGGCAGCAGATAGATCGTGTGTGGAAAAAATATCCCTACCGAACACCACATGATCTCACCGCAGATAAATTCCTTTGCCAGATCTTCAAACACTGCCACTGCTTCTGACTCCTGCGTTGTCTCAAATGCTGACAACGTAATATGTGGCGGAACCTTATCTGCAAGCATCACTTCATTCCCCGTGCGTTTTGCAATCTGATTCATATACGACTGGATTCTTTCATTTATCACATCATCAAAGTATAAAGATATCAAATACATAGGTTAACCTTTCAAACCTGCTGACTGACGGATCATATCTTCCACTACGATATCATATATCTCGCCGATACTGTTGCAGTATTCGAGCACTTTCCACGGCTCATTGGTATGAAAATGAATCTTGATCAGGTCTTCGTCACCTACTGCGATCAGACAGTTTCCTTCAAGATGCTCTGAGATGTAATCGGAAATCTCATCCTCATCCAGATCATCGTCCCTGCGGTCGATTAATAACTGCGTGTCATAACGATATGCAAACTGATCATCCTCTACGTCAATGCTATGTACATTTTCCATCTATTCTGTCCTCCTGTAATTCATTCATTTAAAATTTCATTACTATTTTAGTATAACCAGCTCTGTGATTCAATGCCATAATAGCATTTGAATAATCAATGGAGTGTATTAATTATCTTGAAGGAAGAATAACCTAAAAGGCGCTCCGTCATACGGAACGCCTGAATACTTTTCTATAACATTTCTCTATCTAATTACATGATGTTGGGGTCAAAAGCTCCCAACTATGATGCCTGCTGATTGTTCCGTGCTATGCACTCCTGGCATCATTACATTCTTACCGGATTCACATGAATCAGGATATGTTTGATCTTCGGCCAGCCCTGTTCAATCGCATCATGTACGTTCTCTGCGATCGCATGGCTGTCTTTTAACGACAGATTCTCGTCTGCCCCGATTTCCATCTCCACATAAACCTTGTTGCCAAAAATACGGGTCTTCAAAAGATCCACCTGCTCTACGCCTTTGGTATTCAATGCGCAGTTTCTCAAAGCTTTCTCGGTCTGCTCATCACATGCCTTATCTACCATCTTATCAATAGCATCTTTGAAAATATCAAATGCTGCTTTCTCAATAAATACACAGATCACTATACTTGCGATTGGCTCCATGATTGGGAAACCAAGTCTCGCGCCACCGATACCGATCAGCGCGCCTACCGATGATAACGCATCAGAACGATGGTGCCATGCATCTGCCATCACTGCACTGGAATCAATCTTCTTCGCATAATATCTGGTATACCAGAACATTGCTTCTTTTACCAAGATTGATACGACTGCTGCGATCAGTGCCAGCATTCCCGGTATCTCAGATGCATATTCACCGTCAAGTAATGTCTTGACTGCGGCATAGCCAATACCAACACCTGTCCCTGCAAGTACCGTAGCCAGTACAATGGCTGCCACACATTCCATTCTCTCGTGTCCATACGGATGATCCTTATCTGATGCTTTCCCGGATATCCGCACACCGATCATAACGATAATACTGCTGAATACATCCGATGCCGAATGTACCGCATCACTGATCATTGCTCCTGAATGTGCTACAAAACCTGCAATCAGCTTAAATACTGATAGGATCAGATTCCATACTACACTCACTAACGAAACTCTAATTGCTGTCTTTTCAAATTCATTTTCCATGTCCATAACCTCCATTCATTGACAAGCACTCCTGCTCTTTCATAATCAGACATTCTGTCTGCTGTTATGTACATGGGCATAAAAATACACCCACGTTTCAGTAAATCTACTGTCCCGTGGATGTACATATCGTCTTATTCTCCACTGTCACTTCTGTGACCCGGCCCCAGGTTTCCCCGGCCTGTTCAGTTTGTACTGTAGTTAATATATGCAGTGCAAAGAGTTTATAATATAATACACAGAAGTCATGAAAAATGCAAGACATTTTTCGATTTTTTCAATTATCCGAATTCTCACTTATTCGCACCCTTTCAGTACCTCCACCATATCCAGTTTACGGATACGTTTGGAGAACATGAAACTTACCAGCATAGATACCGCCATAACGAGTATTCCGGACAGCACGTAGTCGATCATCGGTAATTTCAGCATATAGTCAAAATTCTCGCCATTACTGTTCATCATCGCATTCAATGACACATTGCCAAGCGGGATACCGATCACAATTCCGACCAGTGACAACCACAGATTCTGCACGCTGAGAAGCTGGCGGATCCTACCGGAACGGAAGCCCATAACCTTCAGTGTTGCCAGTTCCTTGATTCGTTCATTAAACGACAACGAACCAGAATTGTATAATACAACGATGATCATAATGGAAGAAAATCCGATCATCATATATACCATAAGATTAACCATTGACATACTGTTCTCATATGCCTTTTCCATATCCGGTTTACTGGATACGCTGATAATATAGTCTTTATCTTTCGTATTCTCTGGTTTCTGATTACTCATCAGCAGGGTCGGTGTATATTCTGCGCCTGTCTCTTCATAATCTTCTCTGAGCATCGCAATTCCCTGTGTATCCGAACACCGATAGATCATGCCGACTTTTGCTTTATACCAGGTATTCTTTGAATACAAATGCCAGTATATAGTATCTCCAACCTTAATATCCATATCTTCTGCCAGTTTCCGGCTTAAGCCAACCGTACCCGGCACAAGATCTGTTACTTTATTATTCAGATCCAGAATATTATAGAGATGTTCTCCTTCCAGAACCGTAATGGTCTCTTTCTTCTTCTCTTTTGAGGATGCATTTTTCACCTTTGAGATTTCCACTGCATCCTGCATCACCAGTTCTCCGTCCACACTGTCTGCCAGTGCATCCACGTCCGATAGTTTAGCATCTGACGATAGTTTTGTCTGATATTCTGCTACTGCTGTCCGCTCAAAATTCAGATCCACCATCGTGCTAACTAATGAGCCGCATCCGGTTCCGTACATCATCATAAGCATTCCGACTGCCGTTCCGACAATACACATAAATGCTCTTAACTTCGCCCGCGATATGTCGCGCAGATTATACTGGCTGTTAAATGACAGTTTCTTCCAGAATGGCAACTTTTCAAACAAACACCTTTTGCCCTGTCTCGGCGGCGCCGGGCGAAGTGCTTCCGCCGGGCGTATCCGCAGAATCTTTCTGCAGCTCAGATATGCTGATAATACACATGCCAACACGACTACCAGAGAAATCACCAGATACATCGGATGGAAAACGGAATGTAGATCCGGTACAATGTACCACGCTCCAAACATACTCATGATTGTCGGGCATCCCCATAAAATCCCAAGCAACAGGCCAGCGCTCACACCAAGCACCGATACTACAAGGCTGAAGCTTACATAATGAAGCAGTACCTTCCATTTCTTCATACCCAGCGCATTCAATGTACCGATCTGTGTCCGCTGTTTTGCCACCATACGGTTCATTGTAGTTGCAATTACCAACACCGCAATACCCACAAATATCACAACAAACACATAAGAAAATGACTGATGCTGGTCAAGCTCACTGTCAAGTCTTGCAAGTCCAGGCACCGATTTACGATCGATCATTGCCGAATAATCATGATCCAATGCCTCAGCGATTTCATCCTCATGCTCCAGTGCTCCATTATCTTTGGTACGGATGATCATCTGCGTATACGGCATGGAATCAGACTGATCCGAAGATGCCAGTCCTGCGATCACATCCACAATACTAATCTTTCCCTGTGTAAAGAGATGCTGTACATACTCCTCTGCCGGAAATCCATCCATAGACATATACACGATTGCGATATTTTCCAGATAAGTATCTGCATCTCCGTCTGCCTGACGATATTCATATTCCGCGCTCTCAGTCAGTCCTTTTATCGTCTTAGTAAATATTACTCCGTCATACTCCATGGTAAATCGATCACCCACATGAAGATTCCGCCTCTCGGCAAATGCATTGGCAATCCAGACACCATCTTTATCCGAAGGATCAAACTTCTCACCTGAAATATAATATGGTGTATTGACCGTATTTTCATTTTCCAGGAAGATATCCACCTGTGCCCCATCGCAGTCTGGAGCCGTGCCTGTAATAGCAGTCCGAAGCTGAACCAACTGGACGAAATCAAGATCCCGTACTTTCTCTAACTGTTCTTCTGAAAATCCTTCTCCATATACCCATACATCGGACAGATTGCACTCCTTACGATATGCCTCTCTGGCAACATTCTGCGATAATACATGTCCTTCAAAGGTGCAGAATAATGTCATTGCCAGTGCCGATAACAGAAATACTGAGAAAAATGCTCCAAAATTTTTCCTAAAATCACGCAGCATTTTGCGAAACAGCATTACCACTCCACCTCCCTTACCGGAAGCGGATTCTCATTGATAACGATCTCGGATATCTTACCATTTTTCATACGAATCACCTTATCCGCACACTTGGCAATATCCGCATTATGGGTAACAATGACTACCGTATTACCATGCTCTTTTCCAAGCTTCTGAAGAAGCTCGAGCACAATCACACCCGTCTCGGAATCCAGTGCGCCGGTTGGCTCATCACCAAGGATGATCTGCGGTTTCTTAGCTAATGCTCTGGCGATAGACACTCTCTGCTGTTCACCTCCCGATAACTGCGATGGAAATTTATCCTTGTGATCCGCAAGACCTACTGCTGCCAGCATCTCATCCGCACTCGCCGCATTCTTGACAATACTCTTCGTCAATGCCACATTTTCATATGCCGTCAGTGTTGGGATCAGGTTATAAAACTGAAAAATAAATCCAATCTTCTCTGCCCGGTAATCGGATAACTGTTTATCCTTCATATTGGATATCGTCGCCCCATCAATGATCACTTCGCCTTCCGTAGGCTGATCCATGCCGCCAAGCATATTCAGCACAGTAGACTTGCCCGCGCCCGACTGTCCAAGGATTACCACAAATTCACCCTTATCAATCGTAAAATTAATATGGTTGACCGCATACTGTAAGGCTTCCTCCTCACCATAAGTACGTACTACATCCCGAAATTCAATGACTGTCTGTCCCTCTTTACTGCTCATATACCGTCCTCCCGGTGTCTGTTTTATCTCTCTTTTATCTGTACAGGCACACCTTTTTCTATCAACGTATCCAACATCTTAGCAAATCCTTTCGGATCACGGATCTGATATTGCATATGATTACATCCTTCAAATACCGGATACTGACCATACGGATACACCCGCATGACCGCTTCACGGTATTTCAAATGATCTTCTATACTTCCAAATTCAAACACAGTCTGCCTCTGTAACTCCTCTGACAGTGCCGGAAATGGTTTATCTTCCAGACTGTCTGCAAGCTGTCTCCGTATATTACCATAGGTCAGTGCTTTTCCCGCCGCGATAAAATAAGGTTTAATCGCTTCATCATCGCACCACAGAATCTTTTTCAGCGTTTTTCCGTTTGACCAGTACAGACTCTTAATCGCCAGATATAAAAACGGAGCCATGATCCGGCGCGTCATTTTAGCAATCTGTGCAAATTGTCCGCCGTCAAAAAACGCATGCTCTACTTCAACTCCTGATTTTGTCAGGAATGTCATTGCAAGATCTGCCCCGATAGAAGACGCCACCACGAGTGCCAATCGGTCAATCTGCTGTCCTTCAAGAAACTTCCTGATCTGCTTTATCTCTTCTGTCTTACTTTCGTATCTCTGTCCTTCACAATACACCGTCGATGTCGGCATAATACAATAATATGTTTCCTGTAGATATTCCGCCACAGGTATACTGCTTGCACCCGTCACACCCATTGCATGGAAAAATAATATTGCCGGATTGGACTTATTTCCTATCGTCTTAAAAAGCATAATCAAACCTTCTTTCACTGCCTCGCTGCCAACGTTATATTCGTCATAGCTTACGTTCGTTAGTTTACGCTAACTTATATTCAAAATTATACCATGCATCTCTTACGTGTCAAGAAATGCATGGCATAACAATCCTCATTTTGTATGACACTCTAACTCAGTAATTCTCTTACGCTTTCCGCATCGTATACCACTTCTTTTACATGCTCTACTTCTATCTTATACAACGCATGTGCTGCAAGATGCTCTGCAGCCTGTTCCAGATCACGGATACCGCTGGTATTAGAATACAGTTCAATAACTGTATCCAAGGCTTCATCCGTCATAATGCATTCATCCGCAGACAGACCGATTCTCTTCAGAATCTTAGGCAATGCAAATTTGGAAAAGATTACTTTCTTTTCTTCAGCCGTATAATCCGGAATATCAATGACTGCAAAACGTGACATCAACGGTGCACTGATCTGATCTCTGTCATTGGCTGTTGCAATCGGATATACACCAGATGTAGGAATCATACATTCCATATAGTTATCTGTAAATCCAAGATTATCAAGGAGTGTCAGCAGTACATCTGCCGGGTTACCATTCCCTTTTCCTGATGCTGCTTTATCCAGCTCATTAATAATAAATACCAGATTAGAAGACTCTGCCATACCAAAGGCTTCCATGATAATACCTGGCTTCGCATTAGAATAGATTCTGGAACTTCCGGTAAGCTGTTCGGGATCATTGATGGAACTCATATCCAGTGTGCTCCAAGGAAGCTTCAAAATACGAGCCACCGCATATGCAATCTGTGACTTACCTGTACCTGCCGGACCGATCAACAACAGTCCATATGCAGGCAATGTATGAGTACGGTTAATCTGAATGATCGTCTCAATGATTCTCTGCTTTACACGCTCCATGCCATATAATTCTTCATCCAGAATACGTCTCGCTTCCGCAGGATCAATTGCTTCAAAATAATCCTTTTTCCACTGAATGTTTAACATCATAGACAGTGCTCTCTGTGCATGGCGGCGTTCCTCCGGAGACACTTCATGCGAACGTGCTACCGCAAGGTTTCTTCTCGCCCAGAGTCGGATATTATCCGGTAATGTCCGTCCCGCACAGTTCAGAAAATCTGTGATACTCTGAATACTGGTAAGTTTCATATCGTCACCAGACTCTTCCTGATCTTCATCATCTATCTCTTCTTCCGGCGCATCACTTGCAAATAATCTTTCAATCATAAACTGCAGGAATCCATCTTCAGCGGAAAGCTTTGTACCGCCGCCAAACGCAATCTCGCGAATGCGGTATACACAGTAACCTTCTGAATTATTTACTCCGGACAGACGTACATTGATCCGATTCTCACCCAGCCATTTCAACAAACTCACAAACCGTGAATCCACGCGGAGAATATCTGCACTTACTTTTCCGCCTTCCTCATCAAATTCAAATGCAGTCTGCTTATTCTGATTAGCAAACACACCGCAGGAATGATGCTTCCATTCCTTCTTGCTGTTATCCAGAATCAGAATCGGCTGCTCCGCTGATGCATGATCCGCATCTGATGCAAATGTTGTATAGGTACACTTCACCGGTTCTTTTGTATCCGGTGTATTATTAAAATCAAATACTGGCATTCTTCTACTCCTTATGCAATATATTTATTTAAAGCATTGTTCAATCATACATTTCAAAAAACATTCTCAGTTATTATACATCATTCCTTCGTAACAGGCTATATATTTCACTTCTAATTCGTCTCTATTTTTATATTATTTTTTATCAATCCCTGCATTGTAGCTTATAGTCTGATATCAAAAAAGCCCAGATCATTGTTATGACCCAGGCTTTCCTAATATTTATCTATACTCTGTTTATTCAACTACATTCATTGAAATGTTCATTACATTATCATCAGCCATAGATAACACTAATGTATATACTCCGTTATCTGCTGCATACATTCCATCCTCTGTTACAGCATTGTTATCATATCCAGCATTTTTGCATTTCTCTACATATGCGTTGTAAGAATCTTCTGATGTGTTAGCAACATCTGCAACAACTGTTTTTTCAGTTGCATACATGCTTCCTGTAGATGATACCGGTGTTGGAACTGAATGTGCCATGTCTGTATCCGGCCAGCTCATTTCCGTATATCCGGAGGGATCTGCCGTGAGATTATTTGTCTCCTCTGCTCTTCCCTGTCCAACTGCAAATCCACCAAGTACCAAAACCACTGCTAATGTTACTAATAATTTCTTTTTCATATTTCCATTCCTCCATTAGAACTCTTTTCCTATCGATGTTTGCATTATATAACATCCTACATTCAACAACAATTAGCAAAGGAAACAGAAAAATTTTCATTTTTATATCAGTTTGGGTATTTTTTAACAATAAAAAAGAACTATCACAGTAGTTTTACCAACTGTGAAAGCTCTTTTCATAAAATCATTGTTAGAATTTGCCAGCCTTTGCAGCTTCTTCTACAGAAACAGCTACAGCTACTGTCATACCAACCATCGGGTTGTTACCTGCACCGATCAGACCCATCATTTCTACGTGAGCCGGTACAGATGAAGATCCAGCGAACTGTGCATCAGAGTGCATACGTCCGAGTGTATCTGTCATACCGTAAGAAGCCGGACCTGCAGCCATGTTATCTGGGTGAAGTGTACGTCCTGTACCACCACCTGATGCTACTGAGAAGTATTTCTTTCCTGCTTCTACACACTCTTTCTTGTATGTACCTGCAACTGGGTGCTGGAAACGTGTCGGGTTAGTAGAGTTACCTGTGATAGATACGTCTACGCCCTCTTTCCACATGATAGCTACACCTTCACGTACGTCGTTAGCACCGTAGCAGTTAACCTTAGAACGAAGTCCGTCAGAGTAAGATGTTCTCTGTACTTCTTTCAGTTCTCCTGTGTAGTAATCGTACTCAGTCTGAACGTATGTAAATCCGTTAATTCTTGAGATGATCTTAGCAGCGTCTTTTCCAAGACCATTCAAGATAACACGCAGAGGTTTTTTACGTACCTTGTTAGCCTTCTCTGCGATACCGATAGCACCCTCAGCTGCTGCGAATGACTCATGTCCAGCTAGGAATGCGAAACAGTCTGTATCCTCTTCCAGAAGCATCTTTCCAAGGTTACCATGTCCAAGACCTACTTTACGCTGATCAGCTACAGATCCCGGAATACAGAATGCCTGAAGTCCTTCTCCGATTGCTGCTGCTGCGTCTGCTGCTTTTCTGCAGTCTTTCTTGATCGCGATTGCTGCACCTACAATGTATGCCCAGCAAGCGTTCTCGAAACAGATTGGCTGAATGCCTTTGATCTGATTATATACATCAAGTCCGGCATCCTTTGTGATCTTTTCTGCTTCTTCGATGGAAGCAATGCCATAGCTTCCTAATACTTCATTGATTTTATCAATTCTTCTTTCATATGATTCAAATAAAGCCATTTATAATGTCCTCCTACTATATTTACGTTTCTTGAAATAACGCGGACTCAACTTGAACTAAGTTCAACGCCTGTCTCTGTCCGCCTATCGCAACTACTCTTTTCTTGGGTCGATGATCTTAGCTGCATCTGCAACACGTCCGTACTGTCCTTTTGCTTTCTCCCAAGCTTCTGTCGGTGTGTCACCAGATTTGATGAAGTCTGTCATTTTACCAAGAGATACGAACTGGTATCCGATGATCTCATCGTGCTCATCCAGAGCGATACCTGTTACATAACCTTCTGCCATTTCAAGGTAACGAGGACCTTTTGCCAATGTACCATACATTGTACCTACCTGAGAACGAAGTCCCTTTCCAAGGTCTTCCAGTCCTGCTCCGATTGCAAGTCCGTCCTCAGAGAAAGCACTCTGAGTTCTTCCGTATACGATCTGGAGGAACAGTTCTCTCATAGCTGTATTGATAGCATCACAGACAAGGTCTGTATTAAGTGCTTCAAGAATAGTCTTTCCTGGAAGGATCTCAGATGCCATAGCAGCTGAGTGAGTCATTCCTGAACATCCGATTGTCTCAACAAGTGCTTCCTGGATAATACCATCTTTTACATTAAGAGTCAGCTTACAGGCTCCCTGCTGTGGTGCGCACCAGCCGATACCATGTGTAAAACCTGAAATATCTGTAATTTCTTTTGCTTTTACCCATTTTGCTTCTTCCGGAATCGGAGCTGGTCCGTGATTAGCACCCTGTGCTACTGGACACATCATTTCTACTTCGTGTGAATAAATCATTTTAAAACTCCTTTCAACATGTGCATGATTTTCTGACGCATGGTATATGTTACTTATTTAACACCAGGCGTAGTTATTTTCTCATAATTTACAGGATTCGTCAACTATTTTACCAAATCCCAAAACGTGCTGTCAGTCTTGCTGTCCTTCAGGTCATTAAGCTGGAATGGTGCTGTCACCCAGCCGTAATCTGGTGCATTTTCATCTTCTTTGTCATAATGGAATGATAATCCTATTTCAATGCCGTCCTTATCCATGAAGAACACTGGTGTAAATGTGCCATTCTGTGTATCTTCGCCGGACAGAACTTTGGCAAGACTGTCTGTATCCTGATCTGCAAGCAGAGATTTGTCATCTGCTTCACTCTGCATCTCTTTCAGCCATTTATTTACGAAGGTCTTATCTGTATTTACAATATCTTTCACATCGTAGACTGTACCATCTTTCAGATTGATATTCTTAGTACGAAGTCCCACATAAGAATATTCTGAATTGCCCTCATAACTGTAATCCTCATATGCCACACAGATATAATCCTGTGTCAGATAAGTCACTTTATATTTCACAAAATCTGCGATTACCGGGCTTTCTGCTTCCAATACCCGGTTTCTGATCTCATTATCCGGATTCTCATAAATCCGGTCTACGGTCTCCATCGCGCAGTTCTTCAGTTCGTCATTCACTTTTGCCTGAATATCCTGATTCTCCATGCCATCAAGCTGTGGATAATAAATTTCAAACTGCTGCGTTACGGAAGACTGATTCTCCGGTGAATAATTATAGGTCTCATCTTTCACTTCAAATGGAAGATCTTCTGCCTCATATTCCGGAATCTGATCCAGACCGGACTGCTGCTCATTCTCCGATCCATCTCCCATTCCAAAATCATACTCACCCGAATCTCCATTGCCATAATCTCCAAATGGGTTCTCCTGTTCTTCCGCATATGTATCGGATTCCTGCACAATGGATGCTGCTTCTTTGACCACCATGCAAATCAAAAGTGCAATAAGCAGACAAACCCCGACAATGATCAATGCGATCCTCTTCTTCGGTTTCTTTGCCGGCATACTACCCGGTGCGATCAGCAGTTCCATCGGAACAAATATTTCTGCTCCGACATTCTGAACCGGTGCCACTTCCCGAAATCCCAGATGGTTAAATACTGTAACAGAAGCCGGCACAGCACGTACCGTCATTCTGGTAATCACAAGCACCTGTGCGCAGAACTGATACATTCCCTGCATAAGCTGTCTTGCCACACCTTTTCTCTTCCATTCTTTTCGCACATACAGAAACAGAACATTGCCGCGATTATCAATGCCGCCGACTCCGCAGAGTTCAGTTCCTTCCCATGCACCAAAGAGGATGACCTCTTTATTCTGTATACGCGGCATAATATGCTCATATCGGATCAGTTCCCTGAATCCGGCAACAGCTTCCGGATTCTGAAGTGGAGCCACATCCGAAGCATATACTTCCCAGATCAGGTGAAGTGCAGACAATACCTCATCCGGATTCAATGGTCTTACAAACATATAATCTCCTCCCTCAACAGGGTAAGTGCACGTACAACTGCATAATCTCTGTTTTTCTGTCGGTTACCGGTAAAATGAAATTCCTCTACACGGACTTTTCCCTTGGCGTAGCATCCAATATATACCAGACCGACCGGCTGATCTTTAGTGCCTCCATCTGGTCCCGCAATACCTGTTACCGATACTGCCACATCTGCTCCGGATACCCTGGCTGCTCCGGCTGCCATCTCTGCTGCTGTTTCTTTGCTTACGGCAGTGTATTTCTCAAGAGTCTCGTGAGATACACCCACGATTTTTTCTTTTGCAGCATTTGAATAGGTAATATATCCTTCATTAAATACCGCAGATGCTCCCGGCACATTCATCAATCTTCCTGCCAGAAGACCTGCTGTACAGGATTCTACCGTTGTAACTGTCAGCTTCTTTTCCTTAAGAATATCAACAACCGCTTCTTCCAGTGTAATATCCTCTTCGGTCGCATTCATCCTACATGCCTCCCTTTGTGAGGACCTGAATATTCTTTCCGATATAATCTACCAGTGAGATTACAGTCAGAGCAAGTGATACCCATACCAGAATTGCCGCAATCGTATTGAAAACGCCTCCCAGATCAGCGATCAGAAGGATAATCATAAACATCTGTGATACCGTTTTGAATTTGCCCCAGTAGCTTGCAGCGATGACCACATTATTATCAGATGCTACCAGACGGAACCCGCTGATAATAAATTCTCTTGCAATAATGATGATAACATACCATGCAGTCAGCTTGCCAAGTGGAATAAAACAGATCATTGCGGAACATACCAGCATCTTATCTGCCAGTGGATCCATAAACTTTCCAAAGTTCGTTACCAGGTTACGTGCTCTCGCAATCTTACCGTCCAGCATATCTGTCAGACTTGCCACACAGAAGATGACCAGTGTGATCCATTTATTCGCAGGGCCTCCGATATCTGTCAGCATAAATAATACAAAAAACGGAACCATAATCATTCTAAGTACTGTCAGTTTATTAGGTAAATTCATTACATCAACTCTCCTATCAAATCATATTCCATTGCTCCGGTTACTTTTACCTTGGCAAAATCTCCGGACATCAGCTCTTCATCTGTATTGATAAATATCAGACCGTCTACATTCGGTGCATCCCGGTAAGTCCTGCCTACATATGCATTCTCATCAGCGACTTTCCCCTCGATCATCACCAGAACTTCCCGATCGATCATATCTTCTGCAAGATCAAATGCAATCTCCTGCTGAAGTTCCATCAGTTCTGCCTGTCGGTCTTCTTTCACTTCCTCCGGAATCTGATCCGGCATCTCCGCTGCAGGTGTATTCTCTTCCGGTGAATAAGTAAATACGCCAAGGCGGTCAAATTCCATCTCATCCACAAATTCTACCAGCTCCTGATGCTGCTCCTCTGTCTCTCCCGGGAATCCCGTGATCAGGGTTGTACGAAGTGTGATATCCGGAATCTCTTCCCGCAGTGTACGGATCGTATCCACAAGCTGTGCCTTTGATGTTCTTCTGCCCATCTTTTTGAGGATTGCATCACTTGCATGCTGGATCGGAAGATCCAGATAATGACAGATCTTCGGTTCTTCCTTCATCACCCGAATCAGATTCGCATCGATCTCTTCCGGATAACAGTACAGCAGACGGATCCACTGGATACCATCAATCTTACAAAGTTCCCTAAGCAGACGATGTAATGACTTCTCTCCATAGATATCCTGTCCGTAAACGGTAGTCTCCTGCGCTACAAGAATCAGTTCCTTAACGCCGCCTTCCGCCAGTTCCTTTGCTTCTTTCAGAAGCTGCTCCATCGGAACGCTCCGGTAATTACCGCGAACTTTCGGAATAATGCAGTAGGTACAATGCTTGTCACACCCTTCTGCAATCTTCAGATATGCGTAATGACCTCCGGTTGTCACCAGTCTCTTGGAGGACACCTGTGGAAGTCTGTCAATATCTTCCAGATACATCTCTGTATGACCGTCCAGTGCTTCATCGATTGCTTCTGCAATCTTATCATAAGAAGCTGTACCAAGCACAGCATCCACTTCCGGAATCTCATCAATGATCTCCTGCTGGTAACGCTGTGCAAGACATCCTGTCACAACCAGTGCTTTTAAGCGTCCTGTCTTCTTATACTCAGCCATCTCCAGGATTGTCTGAATACTTTCTTCCTTGGCATCATGAATAAAGCAACAGGTATTGACCACGATCACATCTGCGATCGTCTCATCATCTACAATCTGATATCCGCGGGAATCAAGAAGCCCGAGCATGACTTCCGAATCCACCAGATTCTTGTCACACCCCAGTGAAATAAATAAAATATTCATTCTTATTCTCCCTTGTTACATATTTCTTGAAAAGGCAGATACCATCCGGCACCTGCCTCTTGTTCCTTAATTATTCGGCGTCTTCTTCCTCACCGATGATAGTGATTTTACCACTGTTCAACTCATCAACTGCGATAGACAGCGGCTTGTCACCAGGCTTGGTATCTACTAATGGAAGTGCTCCGTCGATCAGCTGTCTGGCTCTCTTCGATGTAGCCATCACGATAGAATAACGGCTGCTGACTACTCTTGTCTCACCGTCTTCTGCTCCTTTGTTCACTTCTTTCATCAAATCTGTATAAGATGGATGTAACATATCATTATTCTCCTTTCAAATCTCTCTTAATCTTGTCTGCAAATGCATGATTTCTCGTACTGCGATTGTGCTCTGCCTGAATGATCCGATGCACTTCATCTACACAGGTATCCAGATCATCATTGATCACATAATAATCATACGATTCCATCCCATCGGATTCTTCGATGGCTCTCTGCATCCGCTGTTCTATAACTTCCATGGTCTCTGTACCACGTCCGATCAACCGCTTTCTAAGTTCTTCTGCTGACGGCGGAGTCACAAATAAGAGCAATGTATCCGGGAACTTTTTCTTAACTTTCAACGCACCCTGGATCTCAATCTCAAGAATGACATCCTTTCCCGCTGTAAGCTGTTCCTCCACATAAGCTCTTGGTGTCCCATAGTAATTATTCACATACTCAGCATACTCTATCAATTCTTCTTTCGCAATCATTTTTTCAAATTCTTCCCTGGTTTTGAAAAAATATTCCCGACCGTCTGTCTCGCCTTCTCTTGGAGCTCTGGTAGTTGCTGAAATGGACAGGGCATAGTTGTCATATCTTTTCAGAAGTTCTTTCATGATCGTTCCTTTTCCGGAACCCGAGAAACCGGAAACAACGATTAATATTCCATGTGTATTCATAACCGGTCTCCTTATTCGATATTCTGAATCTGTTCACGTACTTTCTCAATCTCTGTCTTTAAGTCGATTGCGTAGTTCGATACTTCGATATCATTAGCCTTAGACAGGATTGTATTCGCCTCACGGTTCATCTCCTGTGCAATAAAGTCAAGCTTGCGGCCGATTCCATTTTCTTCTGTTGCAAATGTCTCCTTCATATGAGCAATGTGGCTTTTCAGACGTACCACTTCCTCATCGGTACAGATCTTATCTGCGAAGATTACAACCTCTGCCGCAATACGTCCTTCGTCCATCTGGGTATCAGCAAGAAGTTCTTTGACCTTTTCCTCTAACTTGGCACGATACTCTGCCACAATCTCCGGTGAACGAACTTCAATGCATGCCACTTTCTCAGACATACCGTCTAACTTGGCAATGATATCATTCTTCAGATTCTCACCCTCAATACCTCTGGTCTCTACAAACTGCTTCAGTGCACCTTCCAGTGCCTTCTTCAATCCTTTCCACAGCTCATCCTCATCCGCAGACTGTTCTTCCATCGTAAGAACCTCCGGACATCTGGATACGGTAGATACACGGATATCATTCTCCAGGCCAAAGGTCTCTTCCATTTTCTTAAATGCGTCCAGGTATTCCTTCGCCAGAGACTCATTGTACTTCAGGGCTACCTGATTCTCTGTAAAATCTTCATATGTAATAAAGATATCGACCTTTCCTCTGGTCACATACTGCTTCAATACGGTGCGGATTGCACTGTCAAAGAAATTCAGCTTCTTTGGCATACGGATATTCGCATCCAGATAACGGTGATTAACACCTTTCATTTCTACCGTGAATTTACGGTCGCCCTCTGACACTTCACAGCGTCCGAAACCCGTCATACTCTTAATCATAATATTCTCTTACCTTTCATTATTAAAAATCAGGACTGTCTGTCCATTCTCCTGTGATGCAGTCCCAGTTTTCCATGTAGCATTATAAAGCATTTTATTTGTTCCGTCAACAAATCTGTGTTATCATAGGATAGATATAAATGAAAGGACTACTTATTATGGCATTCGATGGAATTACCGTTGCTGCGTTAACGCAGGAACTGAAAAATACACTGGACGGCGGCCGCATCAGCAAGATTGCACAGCCGGAATCCGATGAACTTCTAATCACGATCAAGACACCACAGGGACAGAGACGCTTATATATTTCTGCAAGTGCTTCTCTCCCACTCGTCTATCTGACCGATGAAAATAAACCAAGCCCTATGACGGCACCGAATTTTTGTATGCTCCTCAGAAAACATATTGGCAATGCACGCATTGTCGGCATCTCACAACCGCGCTTAGAGCGTATAATCAACATTCAGCTTGAGCATCTGGATGAACTCGGTGATATCCGCCAGAAGACACTGATCATTGAGATCATGGGCAAGCACAGCAATATCATTTTCTGCGATGAGTCCGGGCGGATCCTGGACAGCATCAAGCATGTGTCTGCGCAGATGAGCTCTGTCAGAGAGGTACTTCCAGGCAGAGATTACTTTATCCCGGACACCATGCATAAGCTGGATCCGCTGAGTGCAGACCCAGAAGCATTTGCTGAAATGCTCCGTTCCAAACCAATGCCGGTTAGCAAGGCACTTTACTCCGGTTTTACAGGCATCAGCCCTGTTGTAGCGGAGGAAATCTGTACCATATCCGGCATTAATTCCTCGATGACTGCCTCTGATCTGTCAGATGATATCATGCACCATCTGTACAATCAGTTCGAAATCTATATAGATCAAGTGCGCGAAGGACAATTTCAGCCAGTCATTTATTATGATAATGGCAATCCAAAAGATTTTTCCTGCCTGCCGCTATCTCATTACAGCACCTATACTAAGACCTGCTTCGATTCCGTCTCTAAGCTCCTGGTCGGCTATTATGCAGAGAAGAATCTGATCACACGTATCCGCCAGAAGTCTTCCGATCTGCGCCGGATTGTACAGACCGCACTGGAACGTGCCCGCAAGAAATACGATCTCCAGTCCAGACAGCTCCGTGACACCGAAGGCCGCGAAAAATATAAGATCTACGGTGAACTGATCAATGTCTACGGTTACAATCTGGAACCAGATGCCAAAGTATTGGAAGCAGAGAATTACTACGATAATAATAAACTCGTCAAGATACCGTTGGATCCGAATAAGACAGCACAGGAGAATTCACAGCGTTACTTTGCACGTTATAATAAGTTAAAACGTACTTACGAGGCACTAAGCGAATTTATCAAAGAAACGCAAGACGACATTCTATATCTGGAATCTGTCAACAATGCCTTAGATATCGCACTTAGTGAGGATGACCTGGCACAGATTAAGGAGGAACTGACTCAGAGTGGATATATACGCCGTAAATTCACGAAGAAAAAAGTAAAGCTTAAGAGCCAGCCATTCCACTATCTGTCCAGCGACGGCTATCATATTTATGTAGGAAAAAATAATTTTCAAAACGAAGAACTGACTTTCCATTTTGCCAATGGTGGAGACTGGTGGTTCCATGCCAAGGGCACGCCTGGTTCCCACGTCATCGTCAAATCTCAGGACGGCGAGATGCCTGACCGAGTATTTGAAGAAGCCGGAAAGCTTGCGGCCTACTACTCCAAGAATCGCGGTAATGATAAGGTCGAGATTGATTATATCGAAAAGAAACATGTAAAAAAAGTAAACGGTGCCAGACCGGGCTTCGTCATCTATCACACCAACTATTCGCTGGTCATCGACTCAGACATCTCAGGACTGACTCTGCTGGAATCATAATGTGAAGGAGACTTAGCTATGAGATACAAAGCTTTAAAAGCCGCATTTCCCTATACTCTCCCGATCTTTACCGGATTCTGGTTCTTAGGCATGGCATACGGCATTTACGCCAATGCTTCCGGCTTTTCATTTTTATATCCGATGTTCATGAGTCTGCTGATCTATGGTGGTTCTCTGGAATTTGTAACCGTAGAAATGCTCTTAAGTCCATTCGCACCGGTACAGGTACTGATTATGGCTCTGTTGATCCAGGCAAGGCATCTGTTCTATGGTCTTTCTATGTTGGATAAATTCAAAGGACTCGGCTGGAAGAAATACTACCTGATCTTCGGTATGTGCGATGAGACATTTTCCATCAACTGCTCGGTAGACATCCCTGAAGGTGTCGACAGCGGATGGTTCATGTTCTTCGTCACACTGTTAAATCAACTCTACTGGGCCGGTTCCGCAACACTTGGAGCCCTTGCCGGATCGCTTCTTCATATAAATACTGAAGGAATCAGCTTCGTCATGACAGCCATGTTTGTTGTAATCTTTCTGGAGCAATGGATGAAAGAAACGAATCACACAGCCTCCATTCTTGGGCTACTGATTTCCGTTATTTGTCTGATTTGCTTCGGTGCTGACGCATTTCTTATCCCAACTATGATTCTGATCGTTGTGCTACTGGCACTGTTAAAGCCGCGACTCGATAAGAAAGAACAGGAGGATTCACCATGACACTCACACAACAGATTATCACCATTGCCATGTGCGTACTCGGAACCATGGCTACCCGCTTTCTTCCGTTTATAATATTTAATGAAAAAAGGAGGACTCCCGAATTCGTACAATATCTCGGAAAATTCCTCCCATCAGCCGTATTCGGCATGCTCGTTATCTATTGTCTGAAGAATGTAAGTCTGTTCCACGGAACCCACGGACTCCCAGAAGGAATCGCTATCCTCGTCACAGGCATGCTTCATTGTTGGAAACGCAACATGCTGATATCCATCGCAGGAGGCACGATATGTTACTTGCTCCTGCTTCATTTTGTCTTTGTATAAATTCTTTTACGTCAGAACATTGAACAGCATAATGACAATTCCAAGTACCACCAGGATTACACCAGTCATTCTGTTCAAGGCTTTCGGCGTTGCCTTATTGGCAATCACTGCTGCTATTCTCGCCCACACCGGCTTCTCTCAGCAGTTCCGGCGCTTTCAGGCAATGCTCCTCCGGATATAATTCACCTTCTTCTTAATATTAATTTTTATAATCTTGTTCCCAGCAGATAATCCACGAACTGTTGTGCTGCCCTTCCGGACATACCGCCATGTGACAGTTCCCATTTATTGGCTTCTAACATCAGTTCTTCTTCTGTAATCTCAAGCTCTGTTCTTGACGCAAGCTGACGCACGATCTCCTGGAACTGCTTTTTATCCGGTTTGCCAAAGAAGATCGTCACGCCGAATCTTGCTACCAGCGACAGCTTCTCCTGTACGGTGTCATTGGTATGCAGTTCTTCGTCTCTGTCTTCCTTGTCCTTGAATGTCTCTTTGATCAGATGTCTGCGGTTAGATGTCGCATAGATCAACACATTGTCCGGCTTCTTCTCCAATCCGCCTTCGATTACGGCTTTTAGATATTTATACTCAATCTCAAATTCTTCAAATGACAGGTCGTCCATATAGATAATGAACTTATAATTACGGTTCTTGATCTGAGCAATCACATCATTCAAATCCTGGAACTGATGCTTATAGACTTCGATCATACGCAGTCCCTGATCATAATACTGATTCAGAATTGCTTTAATGGAAGTAGATTTGCCTGTTCCGGCATCTCCAAACAGCAGGCAGTTATTGGCTTTCTTACCTTTCACAAATGCCTCTGTATTTTCGATCAGCTTCTTCTTTGCCATCTCATATCCCACCAGATCATCCAGATGTACATGTGCGATCTTGGTGATCGGTACGATCTCTGCACCAAGATCTGTATGTTCAATACGGAATGCTTTGTGCAGACCGAATTTACCCACACCGAATTCTTTATAAAACTGGGTAAGAACTGCCTTAAATTCCTCGATATTCTCTGACTTCGCCAGATGAATACTCAATTCACAGATACGGTCACGGATTCGCTTGTTAAATACGCTGCCATGTGCGCCATCTGCTTCAAATCCCTTCAGCATAGACATACAGTCTACGCCAAGAGCTTTTTCAAGTTCTGTAAAATCATAATCATACAGTTCCTTAAAAATCGCAAAATCATGCATTGCTACCTGATTCATGCTTCCGTCAATCGCTCCCACGATCTCACAGGAAGTGCTGTAGGCATTCTCATCACTTGCCAGCAGATAAGTCAGATAATCATGCCAGAGATTACCGGTAAGTCCGTGACTTACGGCAAGCTCCAGGATCTCATTCACACTGTCAAATAACAGACCTCTTAAGTCCTCTTTGTTATAATATTCATTGTCGTAGTTTTCCATCAGGAAAGCCATATCATTCAGTACCTGCCCTTGTTCCATATGGCGATACAACATCAGTTCATTTACTCTCATATTCTACACTTCTTTCTATACTTTCTCTAATAGTTGCCAAGTATCTTCAAACTCTTAGACTCTTCCCGCAGTCCGCGGATCGCATTCTTGACTGCCGCGTCACCCATATTCCCTTCAAAATCTACAAAAAAACGATATTCCCATGTCTTTCCCTCGATCGGACGTGACTCAATCTTGGTCATATTCAGATCATTATAAATAAAATGGGATAATAGATGATACAGAGATCCGCTTTCATGAGCCACTTCAAAGCAGATACTGATCTTCTGGGCCTTCTTCAGGAAAATCTTCTGATTGGTTACCACAATAAATCTGGTAGAATTGTTGTGATTGTGATTGATCTTCTCTTCCAGAATCTTAAGTCCATAGATCTCCGCTGCGTGTTCACTGCAGATTGCCGCCTGTGTCGGATCATTTTCATTCAGGATTTTCTTTGCTGCTACTGCTGTATTGGCCGCACCGATCTGCTGCCAGCTTCCATGACGGTCCAGGAATTTGGAGCACTGCATCAGTGCCTGCGGATGTGAATACACACGCTCGATGCTTTCCAGTGTCGTATTCTCTGTACCCACCAGATAATGATTGATCGGCAGGATCACTTCACCAACGATATAATTTTCAAATTCCTCCAACAGGTCATACATTTCACTGACCATACCCGCAGATGAATTTTCAATCGGAAGAACTGCAAAATCTGCGGATCCTTCCTCGATTGCTTCCATGGCATCCCGGAATGTCTGCACATGAAAACTGTTCACATCCTTGGAAAAGAACTTATGCATTGCAGCCTGTGAATATGCTCCATCTGTCCCCTGGAATACCACCCGGGAATTCTTCCAATCCAACTCTTCCACTCCGATAAACGGAAGTCTTCCGAGCGCTCCCTTCTTGGTCAGCAACTGATACTGTAACTTCCGACTCTGACTCATCAGCTGTTCAAACAGCTCGGTCAGTCCTTTTTTATAAAATGGATCCTTAGCCTCCCTTGTCACCTGCGCTAACTTCTGTTGCTCCCGGTTCCGATCGAAAACCTTCCTTCCTTCTTCTATCTTAATCTCGCCTACTTCTTCGCAGACCGACATTCTTTCTTCGTACAGCTGTATGATCTGTGAATCAATACGATCCAGTTCATTTCTCAGTTCCTCTAACGATCTCATATCGTTCTCCTTTATCCTACTTATTCAAAGTTCTTGAAACTTTATTATCTCGTGTAACAAACACATACTATCGACTATTATACAACAGCTTTTTTTCAAAATCCAGACGACGCCTTTTAAAAAAATATATATCTTTTCATTGAAAATTGATCTGGATTAGTATATTATATTAAAGAACTAGAGATCATTAAATGCAAGAAGTTGTTCAGGAAGGAGGCTAACCGCACACAGATACTTTCCCGAAGGACTTCTTTTTTTAATTTTACCAAGGAGGTTATTATGAGACATTTGATGAGTCCGCTGGATTTCACAGTGGAAGAAATTGACAAATTATTGGATCTTGCCAGTGATATTGAGGCACATCCAGACAAATACGCACATGCATGTGAAGGTAAGAAGTTAGCTACCTTATTTTACGAGCCGAGCACCCGCACCCGCCTCAGTCATGAAGCAGCAATGCTGAATCTGGGAGGCAGCGTACTTGGCTTTTCTTCTGCCGCATCAAGCTCTGCTACAAAGGGTGAGACGGTAGCCGATACGATTCGCATGATCAGCTGCTTCGCCGACATCTGTGCAATGCGTCATCCTAAGGAAGGTGCAGCACTCGTAGCCAGTGAATATTCTTCCATTCCTGTAATCAATGCCGGAGACGGTGGTCATCAGCATCCTACCCAGACGCTGACAGACCTTATGACAATCCGCTCTCTGAAAGGCAGACTGGACCACATGAAGATCGGTCTCTGCGGCGACTTGAAATTCGGACGTACCGTACATTCACTGATCCATGCACTGGTGCGCTATCCGGGAATCGAATTCGTCCTTATTTCTCCGGAAGAACTTCGTCTTCCAAGTTACATGCGACAGGATGTACTGGATAAGAACAACATTCCATATGAAGAAGTAGTCCGCATGGAAGACGCACTGCCGGAACTGGATCTTCTCTATATGACCCGCGTACAGAAGGAGCGTTTCTTCAATGAGGAAGATTATGTACGTATGAAAGACTTCTACATTCTGGATGCCCAGAAGATGGAACTTGCCAAATCAGATATGCTGGTTCTCCATCCGCTTCCTCGTGTTAACGAAATTGCAGTAGAGGTAGACAAAGATCCGCGTGCTGCATATTTCAAGCAGGTTCAATACGGTGTATATGCACGTATGGCTCTGATTCTGACACTGTTAAATATTGAAGTATAGGAGGCTCATTATGGTAGAAAATACATTAAGCGTCGGTCGTATCTCGGAAGGTTTCGTACTGGATCATATTGAGGCCGGTAAAAGCATGGAAATTTATAAATATCTGAATCTGGACAAATTAGACTGCTGTGTTGCTATTATTAAGAATGCACGAAGCGGTAAAATGGGTAAAAAAGACATTATGAAGATTGAATGCCCGATTGACTTTATGGATCTTGATATCCTTGGCTTCATTGATCACAATATTACAGTCAACATCATCAAAGATCAGAAGATTGTTGAGAAAAAAGCTCTGCATCTGCCTAAACAGATCTGCAATGTGATTCGCTGCAAGAATCCGAGATGTATTACTTCCATCGAACATGGACTGTCTCATATTTTTGTGCTGACAGATCCTGAGACGGAAACTTATCGTTGTAAATACTGCGAAGAAAAGTATGACGGTCGTCTCCGTTCTAAGAAAATAAAAGCAAAATAAAGACCGGGGCTGACCCGATGTAACTAAAAAGATTGCGCGAAATGCGCAATCTTTTTTACATTCAAGTGGGTTCAAGCACAACGATAAGCCGGGTTATGTCGTTGAGTAATCATCTATCTAGACCTGCTGTTGCCAACAGGCTCAAGCAACCTACCTGAGAACCGACGGGCCGCCGTATCTTCTCTTTTCGGTCTTGCTTCGGATGGGGTTTACATGTGCCCCTGCTGTTACCAGCAGGGCGGTAGTCTCTTACGCTGCCTTTCCACCCTTACCTGATCCAAAGATCAGGCGGTATATTTCTGTTGCACTGGCCTTGGAGTCACCTCCACCGGACGTTATCCGGCATCCTGCCCTGTGAAGCCCGGACTTTCCTCACCTGCAGCCTTTCGGCATTCGCAGCCGCGATTACTTGTCATACTTGAATCTCACGGTTCTTCATTTTATCACATCTTACGTTTCCATGCAAGATTAGATCCCTTCATCTGCAATCAGATCCTTGCCATCTGCCGCTGTTGTAGCGAGCTCATCGCATCGCTCATTCTGCGGATGTCCTGCATGGCCTTTGACCCAGTTAAATGTCACCATGTGCGGTTCTTTTGCCTGCAGCAATCTCTTCCAGAGATCTACATTCTTCACCGGTTCATTCTTACCACGTTTCCAGCCCTTTTTGATCCATCCGTCAATCCAGTGCTGATTAAATGCATTTACCACATACTGGGAATCTGAATACAATTCAATCTCACATGGACGGTTTAAAGCTTCAAACCCCGCAATGACTGCCATAAGTTCCATTCTGTTATTGGTTGTCTTAATATATCCCTGGGACAGTTCCCTGGTATGGAGTTCTCCCTTTGTATCCACATACTCCAGAACGGTACCATACCCTCCTGGACCATCCGGATTCCCCCGTGCCGCTCCATCTGTATAAATCTTAACTTTCATTACTTTAACCTCTCGCTTTTATAATCCATTGCATCATCTGCTGATTCATCCAATATCATGATGCCATCACTTTCACAATCCGTTCACGATATGGTGCTGTCTCCGGCTGGCACAGCAGACGATCCTGGATCTCATACTGCCCCCACATATGCATCGGATACACTCGTTCCGTATCCGTGTGGCGCATATACCAGTCAATTCCCCAGTAATATGCATCCTCGAGTCTTGGATCTACCGGGACAAACGCCACGTCAACATGTTCCCCTTCCATTAACCGCAGGGCATTCTGATAATCTTCTTTCATCTGCTGATTATACTCTGTGCCCTCTTCTTCCCAATGCCACCAGTTCAGATCCCCTGCATGATAGATATGAACCTCCTGGGCTGATTCTGATGTCTGTATAGAAACAAAGAACGCTACGCCCTCATCTGTAGAGCGAAGCGTCTTTATCTTTATATTACCCAGGTCACAGAACTCATCCGGAACTAACAAGATCCGGTTCTCTGCCGGATCTGCGTTGATATCATCCGACAGAATGTAACGAATATCCACACCGCTTCTTTCCCACTCAAAGATCTCTTCATTAAAATGATCATGATGTGCGTGACTTACAAATACATAAACCGGCTTGTCCTCTGGAATCGTAATCTCTCCCATCCAGTAATCAAACACAAGCATCATATCTGCAAAATCCACGGAAAATCCACTGTGCTGTATATAGGTAACGTTCATATGTAGTCTCTCCCACTTATACCTGCTTCTGGATCAGCTTAACTGCATGTGTGATCTCCGGAAGAATATACTCCAGACAATGCTTTGCTGCCCCTGGCTTACCCGGAAGATTCACAATCAGTACATTTCCTCTGATACCTGCTGCGCTTCTGTTCAGCATTGCACGTTTTGTCATCTGAGATGTATATGCACGCATAGCCTCCGGGATACCCGGTACCGGTCTGTCCACAATCTCCATGGTAGCTTCCGGCATACAATCACCGGCTGCGCATCCTGCTCCTCCTGTTGTAAGAATCAGATCTGCGAGTTCTCCATCTACCATTCTCTGCATTACTGTAGAAAGTACAGTCTTGTCACATGGAAGTGCTTTTTGAAATACGATATCGTGTCCGGCTTCCTCTAAAATATGACGGATCACCTTGCCGCTGGCATCCTCTTCCTGTCCTCTGTAAATCGGCGTACTTGCCGTAATAACTGCAACTCTCATGATGTACCTCCAAATATCTTCATTTGTTCCTATCCATAATAATAACAACTATTCACTGTATTTGCAAGCTTTTCACCACATCACAGCATTCTCACATTTTACCATCTGCCACACGCATATCACCTTACACGCGCAATATCTTACATTGCTTTGTGATAGAGCATTTCAATATCTTTTAATGTACTCTGACGTGGATTAACAAGAATATTACCACTCTTCATGGCATCTGCAGCCATTTCCGGAATCTTATCTTCTGTCACGCCTGCCTCAGCAAGACCTGCAGGAATACCAAGAGATTTGTTCAGCCTGCGGATTTCTTCTGTCAGCATAGAAGCATGGAAGTCTTCCGGAATCTTATGATCTTCTGAAATGAACTGATATAACTTTGCGTAACGTCCCTGATCAGCCAATTCATTGTACTCTACGATAACCGGCAGCAAAATGGCGTTCGCAACCCCATGCGGCACATCAAAAAATGCACTGACCGGGTGAGACATAGCATGTACATTTCCCAGTCTTGCCCACGAAAATGCAATTCCTGCGAACATACTTCCTGTCAACATTGCACTTGCTGCCTCAATGTCTTCTCTGTTAGCAACAAAACGTCTGATATTTCCTCCGATCAGTTCCAGTGCCTTTTCTGCCATCGCATCTGAGAACGGAGATGCTGCTCTTGACAAATAAGACTCCAGTGCATGGATCATCGCATCAATTCCACAGGATGCAGCAACAGATGCCGGCATAGATGTAAGAAGTTCCGGATCCAGGATCGCATATTTTGGAAGCAGATCAAAACTGAATACAGACAGTTTATAATTTCTGGTATGATCTGTAATTACAGAGAATGTTGTCACTTCACTTCCTGTTCCTGCAGTAGTCGGAATAGCAATAATCGTATCTACCGGTCCAGGTACTTTATCGCCGCCTTCGTATTCTGTGATAGAGCCGCCATATTTCGCCACAAGAGCTACAGCCTTAGCCACATCCATCGGACTTCCACCACCGAATGCCACGATTCCATCTGCTTTCATTTCACGATATTTTGCTGCTGCCTTGTCTACAGTATCTACGGACGGATTACCTTCTACATCAGTGAACATATCACAGCCAATTCCTGATTCTTTTACGTATCCTGCGACTTCATCTACCTTTCCCATCTTTCGAAGACGCGGGCCGGAAATGATCAATACATTTGTACAGCCGCTTTCCTTCAGAAGTTCCGGAAGCTTACGGATGCTTCCCTCCCCAAATACAATATTCTGCGGTACCTTAAACGAAAATTCTTTCATAACCTCTTCTCCTTTTTCTTTTCTTCAGAGCCACTTTTAAAACGCTCTTTGCGCAAAAAAGATGCCAGAATACGCACTATCCGTACGATTCTGACATCTTTGTCATCTTTTTCTGTGTTTATTATACACCTACGCTTTAAAAAAGCAACCCGAATTTCAGATAATTATACACACCAGTCCGCCATTACTGTCATTGACAATCTTCTGCATCGTATCCTGCAGCTTGGTCTGGCTCTCATCATTGATCACTGCCATTTTATTCCGCATACCATCCATCACCAGATCTTCCACCGATTTACCAAAGATATTGGTATTCCAAATACCATCTTCCTCACTCGCCATCTGATGAATATAAGTGATCAGATCCTCTGCCTGCTTTTCATCTCCTACAATCGGTGCGATCTCCGTCTCAATATTTGCCTTGATCAGATGAATTGACGGTGCCGATGAATGAATCTTCACGCCGTATTTATTGCCTTGACGGATAACCACCGGTTCATCCAGTGTTATCTCATCTCTGGTCGGGCTGACTACGCCATAGCCTTTCATTTTCACACTGGTAAATGCATCGCGCACGCTCTCATACTCGTTTTTAAGCTTTGACAATTCTTTCAATTCTGTGATCAGACTGTATTCTCCGTCAATCTGTGATCCTGTCATTTCACTGAGCATCTCATAATAAAATGCTTCGTCTACATCAATCCGAATCTGGATCCGTCCGCTGTCCATGGCAATCTTCTCTACCCTAAGATCAGTAATGTACGGACTGTCAGGTTTGCTGATTCCTGTAGATGCATCACCCATTTCACCAACCTGATCCATCAGATTGCGGATATGTGTCGTCATATCCTGCCGGATTTTATGATCCAGCGGTAGCATTTCCACCCATTTGGGAATATAAAACGCAATCTCAGATACCGGAAATGTAGCAAGTACTGCTTCCAGTATCCTCTGAATATCCTCTTCTTTCAATTGCTCGCAGTTAACCGGAATTGCATGTACCTGCCAGGTCTTTTCAATTTCTTCCGCAATCTTCCTTGCTTCCGGACTGTAAGGTTTCTCTGAATTCACTACCACCACAAATGGTTTCCCGATACTCTGCAGTTCCCGGATTGTCTTCTCTTCTGCTTCCAGGTACTGTTCTCTCCCCAGTTCGCCGATGCTTCCATCGGTTGTTACCACAACACCTATTGTCGCATGTTCATGGATCACCTTGCGAGTACCAATGCTGGCTGCCTTGGTAAACGGGATCTCCTGATCAAACCAGGGCGTCTTTACCTGACGTTCTTCCCCTTCTTCAATATATCCGGAAGCACCATCCACCATATAACCTACACAGTCAATTAACCGCACCTTCACCGCCACATCATCCATCAGACGGATCTCTGCCGCCTCTTTAGGGATGAATTTGGGTTCTGTGGTCATAATTGTCTTCCCTGACGCTGATTGTGGAAGTTCATCTCTGGTTCTCGCCTTATCCGGTTCATCTGTCATATGCGGCAGCACAAGAATCTCCATAAATCTCTTGATAAAGGTGGATTTGCCGGTGCGTACCGGTCCCACAACTCCTATGTAGATCTCACCATTCGTCCTTGCCTGTATGTCCTTGTATAAATGATTCGCATCCATCTGCTTTCTGCCCCTCTCCGTATGTGCTGTTAGAGTATATGCAGAAAATGGGACATTTAGAAGCAGAGTTTATGCAAGATTACTCCATACAATATGACATGCGGTCATCTTCCTCATACAAACGAATCAATTCCTTTAGTTTCTGATCTGCCTGTCCATAGCTTTCAAATAAAATGCCATGTATGCCGTATACTCTGGCACCTTCCACATTTTCCGGACGGTCATCTAAGAATACACTGTCTGCCGGACAGATATTATATTTGCGGCACAGATAATGATAGCTGTCTGCCTCCGGTTTCAGAAAATGACTCTCATATGAAAATACAACTCCGTCCATATATGGAAGAAATTCAAGTTTACTTTTTGTCCGCGTAAGTAATTCCTCTCCATAATTAGACAACACATAGATCTTGTACTCTTGCTCTTTGAGATCCTTAACCCACTGCATAGTATACGGAAATAACCAAATCACTTCCTCCATATGCTCATAAGCATCCCGGATCAGTTCTTCATGCTCCAGATCATTATTTACAAACAATTCCAGGAGTTTCCCTTCCGGTACCTCGCCGCGATCTGCCAAAAGCCATGTCTGACTCTCAAACATGGCTTTTTTAATGATCTTCTGTTCTTCCTCACTATAATTTTTACGATTCAGATAGCTCTGATAATCGTAGGCCGCCAATACACGACCCACGTCAAATATCACATTTTTAATCATTAATACCTCTCACTACACCGGATAGCTGCCTGTTTCTTTATCAGCCTTATCCGGATCTATCTTCGTCTGCTGTGCTTCCCGGTATTTAAAGAAATCCACTGCAACCTGCGGGAACAACGCATATGTCAGTACATCTTCATCCTGCTGGATCCACTGTTCACATTCCTTACGCAGGGTATCTAATTCATCCGGAATCAAATCTGCAGGTCTGCAGGTAATGGTATCCGGATCATCTCCCAAGACTTTTTTCTTTACTTCTTCATTAAAAGGTTTTACCGTTGCTCCGTATTTACCGCGCAAAATATCTTTCGTCTCTTTGGTTGCAACCTTATAGCGCTCACCCATCAGCACATTGAATACAGCTTGTGTACCCACGATCTGTGAAGACGGTGTAACAAGCGGCGGTTCACCCAGATCCTTTCGTACTCTCGGAACTTCTTCCAACACTTCATAGTATTTATCTTCTGCATTCTGCTCTTTTAACTGAGAAGTCAGGTTAGACAGCATGCCGCCTGGTACCTGATACAGAAGTGTCTTGATATTGACACCAAGATTCTTCGGATTTAACAGTCCACTTGCCAGTGCCTCATCGCGGATCGGGCGGAAATAATCTGCAATCTCCGCCAACAATTTCTGATCCAGTCCGGTATCGTACGGAGTTCCCTTAAATGTCTCTACCATAACTTCTGTTGCCGGCTGTGAAGTACCAAGCGCAAATGGTGAAATTGCTGTATCGATAACATCTACGCCGGCTTCCACTGCTTTCAGATAAGTCATAGAGGCTACTCCTGATGTATAATGTGTATGCAGCTGAATCGGAAGATCTACAGCATCTTTCAATGCTCCGATCAGTTCGGTTGCCTGATAAGGAAGCAGAAGTCCTGCCATATCCTTGATACAGATAGAATTTGCACCCATATCTTCAATCCGCTTTGCAATGTCTACCCAGTAATCCAACGTATAGGCATCTCCCAGTGTGTAGGAAAGTGCCACCTGTGCCTCTGCTTTTTCTTTATTCGCTGCTGATACTGCTGTCTGCAGATTACGCAGGTCATTGAGGCAGTCAAATATACGTATAATATCGATACCATTGGCCACGGATTTCTCTACAAAATACTCTACCACATCGTCCGCATAAGGGCGGTATCCCAGAATATTCTGTCCACGGAACAACATCTGAAGCTTGGTATGCTTAAATCCGTCACGGAATTTACGAAGTCTGTCCCATGGGTCTTCCTTCAAGAATCTGAGGGATGCATCAAACGTTGCACCTCCCCAGCATTCTACGGAATGATATCCCACCTGATCCATCTTCTCTACAATCGGCAGCATCTGCTCTGTTGTCATACGGGTTGCAATCAGAGACTGATGCGCATCGCGCAGGATGGTTTCTGTTATTTTTACTGGTTTCTTTTCTATCTCTGCCATTCGTTATTCCTCCTAACGTCCATTTCTTCCTAATGATTCTGATGTCCGGGACATCTTAGAATACTCCGAATATCGCCATAAATGTTCCGGCTGCTACCGCAGTTCCGATTACACCTGCCACATTCGGTCCCATGGCATGCATCAGCAGGAAGTTAGTCGGATCTGCCTCCGCTCCTACTTTCTGTGATACTCTGGCTGCCATTGGTACTGCTGATACTCCTGCCGATCCTATGAGTGGATTCACCTTACCATGCGTTACTTTGCACATAAGTTTACCGAAAAGGACTCCGGCTGCTGTACCAAATGCAAATGCGATCAGTCCCAGTGCCACAATTTTCAATGTATCCCAGTTCAGAAATGCCTCTGCACTGGTAGTTGCTCCTACCGAAGTTCCAAGAAGAATAACTACAATATACATCATCGCATTGGAAGCTGTCTCTTGTAACTGTCTTACCACACCCGACTCGCGGAACAGATTACCAAGCATCAGCATACCAACCAACGGTGCTGTTGTCGGGAGAATCATACATACCACGATCGTTACAATGATCGGGAACAGGATTCTCTCAAGCTTCGATACCGGCCTCAGCTGCTCCATCTTGATCTTACGCTCTTCCTCCGTTGTCAGAAGCTTCATGATCGGTGGCTGAATGATCGGCACCAATGACATATAAGAATACGCTGCTACCGCGATTGGTCCCAAAATACCTGTCTGTTGTAATTTACCTGCCAGGAAAATGGATGTCGGTCCATCAGCTCCACCGATAATAGATACAGCAGCTGCTGCTTTATCTGAGAATCCCATTGCCATTGCTCCCAGATATGCCGCAAAGATACCAAACTGCGCTGCTGCTCCAAGAAGAAAGCTCTTAGGATTAGCGATCAGCGGTCCAAAGTCTGTCATCGCACCTACGCCCATGAAGATCAGCGACGGCAGAATTGCCCATTCATCCAGAATATAGAAATAATAGAGCAGTCCTCCGGTTCCGTTTGCAGAATCTTCCGCATGCAGCATAATATCCGGATAGATATTAACAAGCAGCATACCAAATGCAATCGGAAGCAGAAGTAACGGCTCAAACTCGTGCCGGATAGCAAGATACAGGAAAAAGCAGGCGACTCCGATCATGACCAGATTGCCTCCCGTCAGATTCATAAACGCTGTCTGATGCACGAGGTTCTGTAATGTTGTTGAAATATATTCCATTTTATAACCTCCAGTTGTGTCTATTACATAACATCTGTTATGCCATTTCCTGTCATATTAATTCATGGTTGCAAGTACATGGCCTGCTTCTACAGCATCTCCTACTGCCACATCAATGCTTGCTACTGTTCCGTCTTCTGGTGCCACAACCGGGATCTCCATCTTCATTGCCTCAATAATTACCACCGCATCTCCGCGCTTTACTGTCTGTCCCACACCGGCTTCAATCTTAAATACCTTGCCTGCTGCTCCTGCCTTCACCTGAACAGATCCTGCTCCTGTGGATTTTGCAGCCGGTGCCGGTGCTGCCTGTGGAGCCTGTGCCATTACAGGTGCTGCCTGAGGTGCCGGTGCTGCTGCCGGTGTCACACCACCCTTTTCTTCTACTGTTACATCATATACATTTCCATTTACTGTAATTGTATAGCTCTTCATCCTTATTCCTCCATTATCGATTCCATTTGTTTGATGGTCTTCTTCGAATACTTCTTACCACAAAGCCATCTGTTGTAGTACCCTCTGCCGCTGCAATTGCTGCCGCAATGACTGCTACAAGCTCTTCATCCTCCGTCACATTGTCCGCAGCTTCTGTAATATCTGCCTGAGCGGTCTCTTCTGTACCGGCTGTGACATCTTTCTTTTTAGACTTCTTATTCTTCATACGCTCCTGCATTGCCGGTATATATTTGAATAATGAAATAATCACGGAGATCAATATCAGTACCACAAATACCGTTCCCATTCCCAGAAGTGTATTCATTCCGGCTTTTTCCAGAATCTCTCCCATTGAATAATGGGCACCTACAGTCAGGCTTTCCAGATACAGGTTCTTATCAAACACAAATTCCAATTCCGCATCACGATTCTGGAACTTCGCTTCTGTAGTCACATGCAGTTCATCCGCAGTTGCTTCGATTGTATAAGCACCATGATCCACATACGCACCACATTCTTTTTCACCGACTTTCCACGCCTCAACCACGCTCACAAAATTATCCGGAGTAATGGATAAGTTCATATTGGCAAGCTGATCTTCAAAAGTGGACTCTCTCATTGCCTTAAGCTGTTCTACCGTCTGCTCATCCGCACTGGAACTGTAATCGATCATAAATTCCGTAATCTGCGTGATAGTCTGCTGATCATAAGCAAGCGTCTCCTTCTTACCACAACCCGCTGTAAGCAGAAGGATCATAATCAACATTCCTGTTAAAACACGAATCTTATTCTTCACTCTGCTTCACCTCTCTATACTGTTCCATGCTTCTTAAACGGACGCTCTTCCCGCTTGGTAGCAAGCATTTCAAACGCTCCGATCACATATTTTCTTGTATTCTCCGGCTGGATCAAGGTATCCACATAGCCTCTTCTGGCTGCTGATACAGGACTTGACTGAAGCTCCCTGTATTCTTCTGCCTTTTTTCTCTGCACCTGTGCTGTCTCATCTGCATACATGATCTTTGCTGCAAGCTCCGCATCCATCATACCAATCTCAGCCTCTGGCCATGCATATACCATATCTGCGCCGACCGACTTACTGTTCATCACAACCCCTGCACTTCCATATGCTTTTCCGGCAATCACATTGACCTTCGGTACAGTTGCATTGGCAAATGTATATACCAGTCTTGCAGAAGCTTTTGCAAGTCTCCGTTCACTTTCTTCCGATGCTTTGAAGCCATTTATATTGGTCACTGTCAGCACCGGGATATGAAATGCGTCACAGAATTCCACAAATCTTGCTGCTTTCTCTGCTCCTTCTACACTGAGTCCTCCATCTGATACATTCTCTGCATTACCTTCTATGTCATAGATAACAGAACGGTTTGCAACCGCTCCCACCGTCTGACCATTCAAATGAAGGAAACCTGTCACCATATCTTTCGCATAATCTTCTTTTAATTCTAGAAAATACTGCTGATCTGCAATCTTCGCAAGAAGAAGTCCCGTATCTGCAACAGTTCCTGCAAGATCAGCACAAATGCGGTTCGGATCATCTGCACATTCTGCATAAGGTGATTCGTCTTCATTATTAGCCGGGAGCATACAGATCAGTTCTCGGATCTTTCCAAGAATCTCTGCTTCACTTCCGGTTCCATCGACTAACCCAGACTGACTGCTCTGGTACTCTGCTGAAGCTGTGTCACACTTGCTTTCACAATTTCCAGGAATCGCATTTGGAGAATTCACAAACAATTTTGCCTTCTCTGCTTCCATAAATGTAAAATCAGACAAACCTGCTGCTACAGAAAGTCCGCCACCACATGCACCAAACACAGCTGTAATCTGTGGAATCACTCCTGATGCCATAGTCTGTTTCAGGTAAAGATTACCAAATCCATACAATGCATCCGTAGCCTCCTGCAGACGCATACCTGCACAATCGATCAATCCAATCACCGGTGCTCCCATTTTCATTGCCATATCATATACATTGGCTATCTTTTTTGCATGCATCTCACCGATCGTTCCATGCAGCACTTCCGGATTCTGACAGTACACATAAACCAGATTACCATCAATCAGACCATATCCTGTAAGGACACCATCTCCCGGTGTCGGGGCATTCTGCAGATTAAAATCTGTAGATCTTGCCGTGATTGCTCCACCAATCTCCACAAAACTGCCTTCATCCAGCAACGCAGCTATTCTCATTACGGCTGTGCTATCTGCTGTAACACTATTCATAAAACAGCCCTCCATTCATTTCCTTATTTTAATACTTTAACATCCTACATTATATCCGTTATTTTTCCTAATTTCAATCTTTGGATAAAAAAAAGAGGTATTATCTGCTTTTTTTACAGATAACACCCCTTCTTTTATATTATTTCTGATTACGGAACTGAACCGGCGTCATATTGTATGCTTTCTTAAACAGACGGTTGAAGTGTTCCACGTTCTGGTATCCTACGGTCAATGCAATATTTTCAACAGTCATACTGCTGCTCTTCAGCATTGCACGTGCTTTTTTCATACGTACTTTTTTAACCAGTTCCCCAAATGTTACTCCGGATTTCTCCTTGATGTACTTGGACAGATACGGCTTAGAAAGGTAGAACTTCTCTGCCAGGTCATCCAGTGTCACATCAATGTAATTAGCCTGAATATAATTCATGATTTCAATCATACGCGGATCATTGACTGTATCTGCTGTATTAATCTGATCCAGTTTATTAACCGCTACGATCAATGCCTCGATAGAAGCTTTGATGATATCAGCATCAATACCAACACCCCAGTAGGTCTTACCCTGGCATACGATACCTACGTATGCAACTGCCTTAGAGGAAGAACCGCGTGTCAATGAATGCTCCTCGTAATATCTCAGCTCATAGCTGATATTGAAATACTGCTTGATCGCATTACTTACTGCATCCAGACGTCCGTTACCGGAAGCTGTCACAATTCTTGTGTCACTGCCATGCTGGATCGTTGCGTCTGCGATAATACCGTCAGTCTGTTTGAAATGGCACTCATCAATAGCAAATACGCTCTTTGCATTGACATAGTTATCGTTAAAGATCTGATATACCCATTCCGGTGTCAGCTCTTTGTGTGCTCTGTCAGATACACCCTTTACAAGGTATCCTACTTCCTCACGCATCTTCTCTGGAAGGTTGATACCATAGCTCTGTTTCAGGATGTAGTTCACGCCACCCTTACCAGACTGGCTGTTGATACGGATAACATCCGAATCATACTGTCTTCCCACATCCTGCGGATCGATCGGCAGATACGGAACGGTCCATTTCTCGCTCTTACCTGCGTCTCTCCATGCCATACCTTTGGCGATCGCATCCTGATGAGAACCGGAGAATGCAGTAAATACCAGATCTCCTGAATATGGCTGTCTTTCATATACATGCATTCTTGTAAGGCGCTCGTATGTCTCACGGATCTTCTTCATGTCAGAGAAATCAAGCTTCGGATCTACGCCATGAGAGAACATGTTCATAGCAAGTGTAATAATATCTACGTTACCAGTACGCTCACCGTTACCGAACAATGTACCTTCGATACGATCTGCGCCTGCCAGCATACCAAGCTCTGCTGTAGCCACACCACATCCACGGTCATTATGCGGGTGAAGGCTTAACACTACATTGTCTCTGTGTGCCAGATGCTTATGTACATATTCAAGCTGTGTGGCAAATACATGCGGCATTGCATTTTCAACCGTTGTAGGGATATTGATGATTGCCTTATTGTCAGCTGTTGGCTCCCACACATTTAATACTGCATTACATACCTCTACTGCGTATTCTACCTCAGTTCCTGAAAAACTCTCCGGACTGTATTCAAATGTAAAGTTGCCTTCTGTCTCATCTGCCAGCGTCTTCAACAGCTTCGCACCATCTACCGCAATCTTCAGGATCTGCTCTTTATCTTTCTTAAACACCTGTTCTCTCTGCGCAACAGATGTTGAGTTGTACAGATGAACAACTGCATGCGGAGCGCCCTTTACAGCTTCAAATGTCTTCTTAATGATATGCTCTCTGGCCTGTGTCAGCACCTGAACGGTTACATCGTCCGGAATCATATCCTTCTCGATCAATGTACGCATAAACTGATATTCTGTATCAGAAGCAGCCGGGAATCCAACCTCAATCTCCTTGAATCCAACATCTACTAACAACTGAAAGAACTCCAGCTTCTCATCCAGATTCATAGGCTCGATCAGTGACTGATTACCATCACGCAAGTCTACACTGCACCATACTGGCGGTGCCTGAATATACTCCTTCTTTACCCAGTCATAGGTGACCTCTGACGGCATAAAATACTGTCTCTCATATTTACTGCTGTTCTTCATAATATCCTTCCCTTCTATGTAATCCAAAGCAATCTGATCGCTTAGAAAATCATATTGTATTTCACAGGACCCAGATAAATAATCATCAATTTCTTTGTCCTTTTTTAACTGTCACTTAGTCTATCACAGGTTTACCGAAAATAATAGTGACGTTTTTAATCACTTTTATTGATTTATTTTATTCATATGTGTAAATTGCATCATCAATTGGCACAAACACCATATGTAATCGCGTTTTGCAATACTCTCTGCTGTCTCCACTTTCCATTCTGCCAGAACCTGATTATCCAGTACAAGCTGCACTGTCCCGGCATCTGTTCCCGCCTTTACTGCTGCTTTTAATGTATCTGCCAACAGAGTGCGGTATGCCGGTTCTTCATCCTCTCGAAGAAGAATATCTGTTTTCTCTCTGTCTCTGATCTGAAGCTTCACCGTAGACACACCGCTCAGTGCACCATTTTCCGGAATACCGTCTGCCACACTTAGCTGTGGCAGACCCACATTGCCATCATATCTCTGTTTCTTATAATACTTCAGACCATACTCCATTAGCGCTCTGGTGTCCTGCCATTTATACGTCTTGTGATTCGGCCAGCCACATGCCAGAAGTGCAACAATAAATGTTCTGCTGTCCCGTTGAAGTGCACCCACATAGCAGTATCCGGCATCTGCGGTAAATCCGGTTTTCCCCGACACCGCCCCATTCATCATAGTCAGAAATGCATTATGATTGGTGCAGGAAAATGACTGTCTGCCCTCCACATCCCGGAACTGTTGCGTTGCTGCGCCGGTAATCTCCCGAAACTCCTGACTCTTCGGCGACTCCATCAGACAATACCTCATCACAAGCGCCAATTCTCTTGCCGTAGTCGAGTGTGTTCCCTGTTCATCCGATGCATCCAGTCCGTTAGGCGTAATATAATAAGTATCTTCACAACCAATCTCTGCCGCTTTTTTATTCATAAGAGAAGCGAAGCCCCGGACACTTCCTCCGATATGCTCCGCTATCATAACTGCACTGTCATTGTGTGATTCCAGCATCAGAGAATAGAGAAGGTCTCGCAGATAAAACTGCTGTCCTTCCCGGACTCCCAGCCTGACCTTTGGCTGCGATGCAGCTTCGGCTGACGCTGTCACTATTTCCTGTTCACTCTTCATATGTTCCAAAGCCAGAATGCAGGTCATGATCTTCGTAGTGCTTGCCATGGGGCGTTTTACATCTCCATCCTTTTCAAGCAGTACTCTTCCACTGTCACCATCCAGCAATACCGCATATCTCGCATGAAGTCCTGCAAGCACGTTTTGTTCCGCTTCCTCAGGTTCTGACAATTCCGCAGTCTGCTCCGCTTTCACTGATTCTGCTCCATGCGTTACAGTTCCAGCTATAAAAAATACAACACTGTTTATGAACATTACCATCACTGCGATATATCTCTTATATCTGTTCTTCCAGATACGCTTCATATGTTCCTCCGCAGCCGATTCTCAATCTATATGTATGTATCCACTGCGCTATCCATTCCATGAAATACCTGACTGATTTAAATATCCAGCTTTAACTGTGCTTCTTCCTCCGCTTCTGTTTTGAAGTTCTCAATCTGCTCTGGGTTCATGCTCGGCAGATCATCCAGCGACTGGATGCCAAATCTGCGCAGGAATTCTTCTGTCGTACCAAACAGAATTGGCTTTCCCGGCACATTCATCCTGCCAACCTCACAGACCAGATTATACTCCACAAGGCGGTTCACTGCATGGTCAGACTTCACACCACGGATCTTCTCAATCTCAAGCTTTGTTACCGGTTGTTTGTATGCAATAATCGAAAGTGTCTCTAGCTGTACGTCTGTCAGCGTGTATTTGCGAGGCTGTTTTGCAATGCGTATCAGATATTCATAACTTTCTGCCTTGGTACACATTTGAAAGGAGTCTTCCAGTTCGATAATCTTCACGCCACGCTCTTCTGCGCCATTGATCTTATCCATCATACAATGGATGATCCTTCTTGTGGTGTCCTCATCATGTCCTATCGCCAGTGCAATCTTAGACAGTTCCACTGAATCACCCATGGTAAATAAAATGGACTCAATAATTCCTTCTAATCTGTTGATTTCCACTATATATCCTCCTGTATTACATCTGCGATGTAATAACAATATCGTCAAACGGCTGTTCCTGTTCGATTGAAATCTTACCTGCTTTCATCATTTCCAGGATTACCAGAAATGTCACCACGATCTGTGTCTTGGAGCTCTGGCTGGTCAGAAGATCCCGGAAGCTGAATCTCTCATGCATCAGCGCATATGCCTCTACTTCGGTCATCTTCACCTCGACCGTTATCTCTTCCTTCTCGATCTTACCAAACTTACTTCGCACAGGATCGATCTTATCTGTCTGCCGTTTCATTACTTCTTTAAAAATACTATGAAGCTTGCCAAGTGTCAGATCGCCAAGAAGCTCGTCCAGGTTCACTGGCTCCACGTAATCTGCCACTTCATCCGGAATGTCTGGTCCGCGGTACAGATAGCGTTCCCCATCAAGCTGACGGTCCTTCAGTTCATAAGACATATACTTGTACATCTTATATTGAAGCAGCTGTTCCACCAGTTCCTGTCTTGGGTCTTCTTCCTCGCCATCTTCATTCACTTCTTTCGGAAGAAGCATCCGGCACTTAATATCCAACAGTGTAGCCGCCATCAGGAGAAATTCACTCATAATGTTCAGATCTTCCTCTTCCATTGCCCGGATATAATCCATATACTGGCTGGTGATCTCCACAATAGGAATATCGTAGATATCTATTTTATTTTTATCAATCAGATGCAAGAGCAGATCCAGCGGTCCCTCAAACACCTGAAGCTTTACCGGTATTCCCATAGCTTATCCTCTCTTCATAGTCATTAACTCTACTATTATACTGGATTATCCACATTTTCACAAGAGTGGAATTCTAATGATACAGACACCAGTTCTGCCGGATTACAGAATCTGAGATTCACCGTATGGGTTCCAAGTCCACGGCTGACAATACCAACATGCTTTCCTTCTCTGTAAATACCGCCCGCATATTTAGGAAATAGTACTGCCTGCGGTGTAATCAGTCCTCCGATTCCGGGAAGTCCGATTATCCCTCCATGCAGATGCCCGGATAATGTCATATCCGCCCCCCACTTCTGATATACCGGCATAAATACCGGTGTGTGTGCAAGCAGGATCTGATAGCATCCTTCTTTCGGTTCTCCGATTGCATCTCTCACATCCTGAATCTGCAATTTCTGTGCAAAGAATCGGGCGTAACATTTGACTGGGAGCTCCAGTCCGCTTATCTGCACCGGCACGCCCTTCATAGACACTTCTTCGGATGCACTTTCCAGCACATGGACACCTGCTTCCTGCACTGCAGCCATATATTTCTCATACCGGTCTCCGTATTCTTCTGTGCAAATGCGCATCTTCTGTTCATGGTTGCCATTAGCGAGATAGACTGGGCAGATCTTTACCAATTGCCTGATGAGTTCCAGTGCTATCGCATCTGTCTTTGGGTTCGACCTAGTCACCAGATCACCGCCGACCAGGATATAATCAGGCTTCTCATGCTTCACTGCGCGAATCAGCTCCTGATTACCTGTTCCATAGCGTTTGCCATGAAGGTCTGATAAAAAGACAAGTTTCACTGTCGTCTGGCTATCCTGCCCTATCCCTCTTGGGTCAGGCACACAGATCCGATATCTCCTTATTAAAAATTCACTCAACTCCCGGCGAAGTTCCATAACAACAGAAAGACTGCCCGCTGTAATTGCAGCAAGAGCAGCCTCTTTGATATTCTTTCGTATTTTCAAAGATTTCCTCTTCAACTTTTTCACTGATATTCCTCCGATATGTTTATTACAGATACTTTCAGCTTATCATTGATGTTTTGCATTTTCAAGGAAAAACCGATCCATGGTCCGTTCCAGTGCATCGGTATACCGCATACGTCCCACATTTTCTGACGCTACAAGCTTCTGCCTGCCAATCTCCTTGCCGTTCAGATAGTAGACCATCTCTCCTGCCGGATCACCTTTTCCCACCGGCGCCCGAAGTCCTTTCCTGACTTCCACCTTCCGGCGTATCTGACTCAGATCTGCTCCTGTGGTATCCACGTAATGAAACTCCCCAGCCATATGTGCGGACACTTCTTCCTGTATACCCCCTGTCACTGGAACTTCCGCCACATTTTTTACCGCATCATCCACGTAAAAAGTACATTTCCCAAATCCATAATCCAGAAGCTTTACAGCATCCTGAAAGCGGTCTTTGGAATTGTCCGCCCCCATGATCACTGCAATCAATTCCACACCATCCTTTTCAGCCGTAGCCGACACGCAGAATCCCGCATTGCTTGTAGATCCTGTCTTAAGTCCGGTTGCATAAGCATACTGTCTGATCAGCTTATTGGTATTTGTAAGCCCAAATTCTGATGTCCCTTTTCTGGTCACATGTGTGATTGTATCCATCCATATCATGGAATACTCATGAATCTTCGGATAATGAATGATCAGTTCTCTTGACATCAGTGCAATGTCTCTGGCTGTCGTCTCATGTCCATCTGTGTCCAGACCATTACAATTTACAAAATGCGTATTCACCATACCAAGTCCCTCGGCCCGCTGATTCATCTGCTCCACAAATGCTTCCTCACTGCCACTGATATACTCAGCCATAGCAACACAAGCGTCATTCGCACTTGCCACGGCAATGCATTTAATCAACGTATCTACCGTCTGTGTCTCACCCGGCTCCAAAAACACCTGTGATCCACCCATGGACGCCGCATACTCCGACGTCTGCACGTCATCCTCTAATGCAATCTTTCCTTCCTCCAGTGCATCAAAGATCAACAGTAACGTCATAACTTTCGTCACACTTGCAGGAGCACGTTTGGTATCCGCATCTTTCTCCCAGATCACATTACCACCAGCAGCTTCCATCAATATCGCAGAGGGAGAAGTAATCTCCGGTCCGGATGTCTGCTGTCCTTCTGCCTGTAACGTAAATACGTTTGCCAGCTGCAACATTACTCCTGACAATAGTAATAATATAGTTAGTGGATAAATCAGAATTTTACGCATTATATACCACACCCTGAGTATTTATTACTATTGTAAGCCGCAAATGTCATAAATAGAACTTGTGATTTATTCACTCATATCTTAATCCAGATTATTTGCACTCTTCTCTTCTTTTGTGCTAAAATAGATTTTACTTTGTGCCGTACTCTGCGGCGGAATGGAGAGATCAATATGAATAAGAAAGAAATACTTGAAATACGCAAACAGTTTTCCCCGGAGAACTGTGCGATCACCCGCATCTGCGGCTGTTATGTAGATGGTGACAAGGAGAAAAAAATGGAATTCAAAGAAGCGTTCCTGTCACTTCCGGAAGAAGAATCCTTCAAATACTTTGACATTTTCAAAAAAGCCCTGTCCGGCACGATCGGCAAGAACCTGATCCACATGGAATTTCCCCTGGAGCAGGAGCTTGCAGGCGGTACACAGGAGTCTCTGCTTCGCCTGAAAGAAAGTAAATTACAAGATGATATTCTGTTGGAAGAATTCTATGATAAGGTCATTGAATTCTATGATTTTGGCGAACATTATCTGATCCTGCTGATCCATGCGGTATATGATATCCCTGGCAAGTCTACTGACGGCATGGAAATGTTTGACGCTTCCGATGAGGTCTATGAGCACATTCTCTGCTGCATCTGTCCGGTAGCCATGTCTAAGCCTGGGCTCTGCTACAACGCTGTCAATAACAGTATTGAAGACCGTGTCCGCGACTGGGTAGTGGGCATGCCTGCCAATGCATTCCTCTTCCCGGCGTTTAATGACCGCAGCACCGACCTGCATCACCTGATGTTCTATTCTAAGAAGCCGGAAGAACTGCAGGATTACTTTGTGGCAAATGTCTTAGGCTGCAGCGAAGCCATAAGTGCCGGCACGCAGAAAGAATCTTTCCAGGATATTCTCGTCAGCACCTTAAAGGATGACTGCGATTATTCGGTTGTCCGCACGATTCACGAAAATCTAAATGAAATGATTGAGGAGACCAAGGATGCACCGGAACCGCTGACTCTCGGCAAGCAGGAAGTCAAACGCCTCTTCACCGCCAGCGGCGTACCGGAAGAAAAGATGGAAAGCTTTGACAAAGATTACGATGAAACCATCGGCAGACAGACCACCCTGCTTGCATCGAACATTGCCGAAACCCGCAAGTTCAGCGTCAAAACACCTGAGATTGTGGTGAATGTCAACCCGGATCGTGCTGATCTGGTGGATATTCAGGTCATTGACGGCAGAAAATGTCTGGTCATTCCGATCGATGAAGAGGTCGAAGTCAACGGTATCGCTGTAAATGCAAAATAATAGATCTCACATAATAAATGAGCCAGAACTTTCAGGTGATTTTTGTTCAAGAATGCCTCGGCATTCTTGCTGCGAGGTGCGCGTCATGCAATTGCATGACATACTTCTACTGCGCACCTCTGCAATCCTGCCGGAGGCTATATCAGCTGGGGGATTGACTCCCAGCTGATATACATCTTGAAAGCTCTGGCTTTTCTTTTAATATTTTTTAATATTTCATCGCTTCTTCCCTGTTCATCCAGAAATGAATTCCTGTAGTAGAATCGAACCACCGATCTTCGTTAAAATCTTTCACCTCTACCCACTGACCTTTACGATAGACAAAATTCTCATCTACCAAAGACCACGCTTCATCAAATTCTTCTGTTTCATCAAAGCTTTTGATCGTAAGCACTTTCGCCTTATTACACCGGCAGGCCGGATACGTAGATGAAGTGCGTTTGGCGTCCGCCGGAACCAGCAGTTGCACAATCCGGTCATATACACATTTTTTGTATGCAACAAACGCTCCTGTCTCCGGACATCGCAGACGATACCACTTGGTATTCTCATCTGCCTTAACATCTGTCAGAATTGCATTCTCCAATACCGCTGCATACAGATTTGCGCCACAGATATTGCAACCTGTCATATCACACCCACGCATACAGGCTCCCCACATCTCAGCATTTTGAAAATTAACACTACGTAACGAGCATCCGTCCAACTGTGCATTCTTCACACTGGACTCTGACAGATCTGCTCCATCTAACTTGACATTGCAGAACATGCATACCTCAAAGTCTATATTGTGAAGGTCTCTGTCTGACAGATCCATATCATCAAATTCCAGATCTCTAAGTTCCAGTTTCTCATTATCTTTGCGTTCATTTAGTATTTGTTCCAGTTCTTCATACTCCATTTTTCGCACAAAACCACATCCCTTACCATATCCCCAAATCTATATTATGTAGTCTACAAATCTACAATTCTCGGTCTGTGATGTGTATACGGAAGAAACTTCTTAATCAGATCCTGTGTCCGGATCTTCAGATGTGTCGTATTAATCCCTGTATTGCATACAAAATACTCTGATTCTGCTACTTCTTTATCCAGGATTAACTGCACATAGTCATCTTCATCATTCAGCAAACCTACAACACTAGCTGATCCTGGTCTTGTACCAAGATGCTCCCACATAAGTTCCGGTGAAGCAAATGACATATGCGACACTCCCAGTTTTTTACTAAAGGCTGATGTATCAAATGCTTTTTCCTCCGGCATAACTAACAAAAAGAAGCTCGTCTTTTTCTGATTACATAAAAAAACATCTTTTCTTACCGGTGAACCAAACACTTCACCAATCCCTCTGCACTCTTCCATAGATGCGGCCGGATCATTATCTACTCTTTCAAATGGGATTCCCAGCTTTTGAAACACCTGATACACTTTCTGTTCAAGAGAAGCTCTTTCTTTCACATTTTCTGGAACTGTAGTTACGATTTCACTGATGTACATTGGTATTCCCTCCTGTTCATTTTTCCGTTATAATACAATTATAATTCAACAGAATCTAAAAGAAAAGAGGTTATCAGCATGAACTATATCCTTGCCTCGGCATCCCCAAGACGCCGGGAACTCCTTGCAAAATGCGGCATTTACTTTGATATTATTCCATCTGGGATTGAAGAAAAAATCACAGGCGAAGCACCACCCGATATCGTTATGGAGCTTGCCCGCCAGAAGGCAATGGATGTCTGGAAAAATCATGCCAAGAATGGCGATGTAGTGATCGGCGCAGATACCATCGTTGTATACCGCGACGAAATTCTCGGTAAGCCCGAGGATGAAGAAGAAGCTCTGAATATGCTGTCGATGTTAGCTGACCGCACCCATCAGGTATATACCGGCGTTGCCATCATTCATGGCACTTCTATGAAGACTTTTTGTGAGCGTACAGATGTCACATTTTACCCGGTAGACCGCCAGGATCTGCTTCGCTATATCGCTTCCGGTGATCCAATGGACAAAGCCGGCGCTTATGGTATTCAGGGAACTTTTGCTATCCATGTAAAAGAAATACACGGCGACTATAATAATGTAGTCGGACTTCCTGTAGCAAGACTTTATCAGGAACTTAAAAAGGATATGCTGGTTTAATACCCGGCATATCCTTTATATTAGGAGTTTGTTTTATGCTATGCAGCTTTTGTTAATTTCTGATACTTTTCTACTGCTTCGTTAATAGATTCTTCCATGATTCCCATCAGTTTATCTACATCTTCTTTTGTAGCAATAAGCGGTGGAATCATACGGTTTACACTTGAACCGATTGCTGTAATCAGCGCATGGCGTCTCATGCAACCCCATTTTACTTCCAGAGCGATCGGCAGATCATATTCGCATCCTACCAGAAGTCCGCGTCCTCTTGCTTCTTTTACATGAGGAAGTTTTGCCATCTGCTCTACCATATACTCTCCGACAACCTTTGCATTGCCGCTCAGATCTTTGTCAAGAATCTCTGAGATAGATGCCAGTGCAGCTGCACATGCTACCGGATGTCCGCCATATGTAGAACCATGTGTTCCTGAGCCAAATGCCTCTGCGATTTCTTTTGTTGTACAGCATGCTGCGATCGGCATTCCGCCTCCCATAGCCTTTGCCATAGATACGATATCAGGCTTTACTCCGTATCCCATGTATGCCATTGGTGCTCCGGTACGTCCCCATCCAGTCTGTACCTCATCAAACATCAGCACGATGTCCTTCTCATCGCACAGCTTGCGAAGACCTTCGATAAATTCCTGTGTTGCAGGATGTACACCACCCTCGCCCTGTACAGGCTCAATCATAATGCCGATGGTATTTGGTGTTACCTTAGAAGCGAAATCTTCCAGGTTATTATATTCTGCATAGGAGAATCCAGGAAGCATTGGTCCAAAATCTTTCTGGATTGCTGAATCAGGCTGTCCTGTTGCTGCTACAGCTCCCATTGTTCTTCCATGGAATCCTTCTTTTGCTGTGATGATCTCATATCTGTTTGGTCCAAATTTCTCAATGCCGTATTTACGGACCATCTTGATCATACATTCATTTGCTTCTGTACCAGAGTTCTGATAAAAGATCTTATCCATTCCGATGGTATCGCAGATCTTCTTAGCAAGTAATGCCTGTGGTACTGTATATGGATAGTTAAAGGTATGCATGATATCGTCTACCTGATCCTTGACTGCTGCTACAACCTTTGGATTTCTGTTGCCAGGGCTATTAACTGCTACGCCGCCGTAAAAATCAAGATATGGTGTTCCGTTCTCATCATAAAGGTACATTCCTTCTGCACGCTCTGCAATAAAATCATATCTCGCATAGGTCTCGATCATATATTTGTTGACCATATCTTTCAATTCCTGTGCTGTAAGTCCTGTGTCCTTTAACTTCATGTTAATTCCTCCATTTCATTTCCCAAGTCTGAATAATTATAATTTTATAAAAGAAAAAGGCACCACGCATATATCATGCATGGCGCCTTTGCCTTTCGTTTGATTGCATTATAGACCTCAGTCTAAAATTCGTCAAGTACTTTTTCAAAAAAATTTAAGCGCGTCTTAACGCAAACTCGCTCAAAGTCATATTCCAAGCATCGTTGGATAAAAAAGCAGAGTACCATACGATACTCTGCTTTTATTTGCACATATTAGTTATACTTACGTTTTCTAGCTGCTTCAGATTTCTTTTTACGTCTTACGCTTGGCTTCTCGTAATGCTCTCTTTTACGAATCTCCTGCTGGATTCCAGCCTTTGCGCAGTTTCTTTTGAATCTGCGTAAAGCACTATCTAACGTCTCGTTTTCTTTAACGATTACATTTGACATAGTCTCACACCTAACCTCCCCTCCAGCCGTAAATTGTGCAATATATGACTGTTCGGGTATATTTTTTGCACTACATTAGATTATAGCATATATTTTCGCTTCGTCAATAACTTTCTGGATTTTTCTGCTAAAAGCTTGCCATTCTGTGCAATCTATGCAAGCTGACTCTCCAGAACTGCCTTCGCTTTGCTAAGTGCGTCAGTAATTCCTGCCGGATTCTTACCACCGGCCTGCGCCATATTCGGACGGCCACCGCCGCCACCGCCTACTACAGCTGCGACTTCTTTGATCAGCTTGCCTGCATGTGCTCCTTTAGCCATGGCTCCGTCTGTTGCCATAGCTACCAGATTAACCTTACCATTTACATCAGATGCCAGAAGGAGTACACCTTCTCCAAGCTTTTCTTTCAACTGGTCGCCCTGTTCACGCAATTCATTCATATCGACTCCTGAAATATGAGCAGCCAGGAACTTCACGCCATTTACTTCGACAACCTGATCCATAACATCACCAAGAGCGTTCTTTGCAAGCTGGCTCTTAGCACTTTCCAATTCAGACTTCAGTGACTTATTCTCCGCAAGAAGGTGAGTCAGCTTCTCTGCCAACTGATCCGGCGTTGTCTTCAGGATCTTAGCTGCTTCCTCAAGCTTCTTCTCTGTCTCATCATAGTAAGCCAGCAGTCCGTCAGATGTCAGTGCTTCAATACGACGCACGCCTGCTGCTACACCTGTTTCGGAAATGATCTTGAATGCATTGATCACACCTGTATTCTCCACATGAGTACCGCCACAGAATTCGATAGAGAAATCACCCATGCTTACAACACGTACAATATCACCATATTTCTCGCCGAACAATGCAGCTGCCCCTGTTTTTCTTGCCTCTTCGATTGGCATATTTTCAACCTTAACCGGAAGATGTGCGCGGATCTGTTCATTGACGATCTGCTCTACTTTCTCCAGTTCTTCTGGTGTCATCGCTGAAAAATGTGTAAAGTCGAAACGCAGTCTGTGCTCATCCACATAAGAACCGGCCTGTTCTACATGGTTGCCAAGCACATTACGCAGTGCTCTCTGTAACAGATGGGTAGCGCTGTGGTTTCTTCCAGACAGTGCTCTCTTCTCTTTGTCAATCTCAAGTGTTACTGTATCACCAACTTTTACCATACCCCTGGCAACATGTCCGACATGAGCGATCTTGCCACCCAGAAGTTTCTTCACATCCTCTACCTGGAATTCAAAATCTGCTGTGCGGATTACACCGGTATCTGCCTGCTGTCCACCGCTGGTAGCGTAAAATGGAGTCTTCTCTACGAAGATTGTTCCCCTGTCACCATCAGACAATGCATCTACAATCTCATCTTCGGTAGTCAGAACCGTTACCGGAGACTCATACTCTGTATGATCATATCCCACAAACTCTGTCGTTACAGATGGATCAATAGATTCGTAAATCGTCACATCTGCTCCCATATAGTTATGCTCACCGAACGTACCTTTGGCAGTCTCACGCTGAGCCTCCATAGCTTTCTTAAAGCCTTCTTCATCAATCTGCATTCCCTTTTCTTCCAGGATCTCCTTGGTCAGATCTACAGGGAATCCATAAGTGTCATACAGACGGAACGCCTCTTCTCCGGCAAGTACTGTCTCGCCCTTCTTTGCCATCTCTGCTTCCATTCCTGCAAGAATAGAAAGCCCCTGATCGATGGTCTTATTGAACTGCTCTTCTTCCTTGGTGATTACCTTGAAGATAAAGTCTTTCTTCTCTTCCAGTTCCGGATATCCATCCTTGGAACCTTCAATAACGGTCTCTGCCAGTTCCACAAGGAATGCTCCTTTGATACCAAGCAGTCTTCCATGGCGACATGCTCTTCTGAGCAATCTTCTAAGAACGTATCCACGTCCACTGTTGGAAGGCAGAATACCATCTGAAATCATAAATGTTACAGAACGGATATGGTCTGTAATAACACGAATAGACACATCTGTCTGATCATCCTTGCCGTATTCAACACCAGCCATACTACATACATGCTGACGCAGTGCGAATAACGTATCAATATCAAACATAGAATCTACATCCTGCACGATACATGCCAGACGCTCCAGTCCCATACCGGTATCAATGTTCTTCTGCTCTAACTCTGTATAATTACCATGACCGTCATTGTCGAACTGGGTAAATACGTTGTTCCAGATCTCCATGTAACGGTCACATTCACAACCTACCGTACATCCAGGCTTGCCGCAGCCGTATTTCTCACCACGGTCATAATATACCTCTGAACACGGACCGCATGGACCTGAACCGTGCTCCCAGAAGTTATCTTCTTTACCAAAACGGAAGATACGTTCCTCCGGAATACCAATCTGCTTGTTCCAGATCTCAAATGCCTCATCATCCTCTAAATAGATAGATGGATACAGTCTGTCAGCATCCAGACCTACTACTTCTGTCAGGAATTCCCATGTCCAGTGGATTGCTTCATTCTTAAAGTAATCACCAAACGAAAAGTTACCCAGCATCTCGAAAAATGTACCGTGTCGTGCAGTCTTACCTACATTCTCAATATCTCCGGTACGAATACATTTTTGACATGTAGTTACTCTTGTTCTCGGTGGGATCTCCTGTCCTGTAAAATATGGTTTAAGCGGTGCCATACCAGAATTGATAAGAAGCAGACTCTTATCATTATGAGGCACCAGTGAAAAACTCTTCATTGCAAGATGTCCCTTGCTCTCAAAGAACTCCAGAAACATCTTTCTCAGTTCGTTTACTCCGTACTTCTGCATATCGTCCTCCTAAAAAATCGCTAGTCTTAATTATAATCAGCTCTCCGTATTTTGTCAAACAGCAGCTAATCCAATTGTATCTCTACCAGTTCTTTTCCCGGAAGTGCTTTGCTGGAGTTCTTTACAAGACTCTTAACCTCTTTCTGCGCTTTCGGAATCGAAATATTCGTTCCTGCTCCTGCAACACAACCGCCCGGACAGCCCATGCCCTCAATCAGACATCCATTCATACGTCCGGCCTTGGCAAGCATCAGTGCCTTCTTACATTCTGCAAGTCCTTCGGCATGCTCGATGTGTACAGGAACGCCCGGATAGTATTCGTTAATACATTTTTCAATGGCTTCTGCCACACCGCCTGCTACCGCATATCCACGGCCTGCTCCAGTCGCATTGTGCAGGGAAGAATTGCCACCGCATTCTGACGGTACAATCTTCTTCGCATCAAACATTGCCTGCAATTCTTCAAATGTAATAACAAAGTCCACATCACTCCGCACGGTTCTGCGGCTGGCTTCCAGCTTCTTGGCAGCACAAGGTCCGATAAATACCACACGTGCATCCGGATGCTTTTGCTTAATGGTACGTGCGGTTGCTACCATCGGTGTCAGCTCCTGAGACACCTGATCCACCATATCCGGGAACTGCTTTTTTGCAAGCATTGCCCAGGATGGACAGCAGGAAGTCAGCAGGAATGGTAATTCTCCGGTTGCTACTTTCTCTACGTAATGGTGTGCTTCTGCGATCGCACCGATATCTGCTCCGAGCGCCACCTCATAAATTTCCTTGAATCCAAGTTTTTTCAGAGCTTCTTTCATATTTCTCTGTGTTACATTGTCACCAAACTGTCCGATATAAGCCGGTGCCAGTTCTGCAATAATTTCTTCTCCTTCAGACAGTGCACGCGCAAGCTGGAAAATCTGTGACTTGTCAGAAATTGCTCCAAATGGGCAATTTACCATACACATGCCACAGGATACACATTTGTCATTATCAATCTTGGCACGTCCCATCTTATCGGAACCGATTGCCCCTACGCCACATGCCATCGCACATGGGCGCTCTTTTTTAGCAATCGCATCGTACGGACATGCAGATTTACATTTACCACACTTAATACATTTGCTCTGATCAATAAAGGACTTTCCCTTCACAAAGGAAATTGCGCCCTTCGGACAGACTTCCATGCAAGGATGTGCCAGACATCCTTTACACATATTGCTGACCTCGTATCCCTTTGCCTCACATGCTTCACAGGCTGACGGAATCACCTGCATAAGCGGCGGCTCATAATATTTTTCAGAAATATTACTTGCTTCCACGCCGGCAGTCAGATGCACCGGTTTATCCTCCGGTCTGAGCGACAGTCCCATTGCCAGACGCAGACGTTCTCTGACAATAGAACGGGCTCTGTATATGTTCTCTCTGTATCTCGGTGTGTCTTCATTCACCATTTTATACGGAATTGCTTCCATATCATCATTCAGCGTATCCGGATTCACATTGAATCCGAGATTAGCTACCTCTGTAAATACCTGGTGTCTCAATCGTTTAACGGTTGTGTCTAGTCCTCTGATCATATTATTGCCTCCTCGTTCTCATATGTATATTGATATTATTTTTAACTTTCTCTTCCAAATACTGACTGTGCATAATATACCGACTGCATTGCATCCTTACCGTAGAAATCTGCTCCGATCATATCCGCATACTCCTGATTCAGTACGGCACCTCCTACCATTACTTTGCAGTCCGGCTTCTTTTCTCGAAGTTGTCTGATAGTCTCTTCCATACTGATTACCGTTGTTGTCATCAATGCACTCAATCCGACCAACTTTACGTCTTCCTCGATCGCGGTCTCAACAATCTTCTCCGGCGGTACATCTTTACCAAGATCCAGCACATCGAAACTGTAATTTTCTAACAATACCTTTACAATATTCTTGCCGATATCATGGATATCACCTTTTACGGTCGCAAGGATGACTTTATCCTGCGCTTCCTCCATCACTTCGTCACCGCTCATACTGTCTTTGATCACCGAAAATGCAATCTTTGCAGCATCCGCACTCATCAACAGCTGTGGCAGGAATACGGTACCTTTTTCAAAGCCTTTTCCTACTTTATCAAGTGCTGGGATCAGTTCCTGATTAATAATATCAAGCGGCTTCTGTCCCTCTCCGATCATACGCGCTGTAATCAGGTGTGCCTCTTCCTTTAATCCTTTTTCAATCGCAGAAGACAGGGTAATTTCTGCACTCTGCGATGTTGACTGCGCGGTTGCTTCTGCGGTACGATTACCGTATTTTCCAATGTATGTTTCAAAATTCTCATCATATCCCATCAATGCACAATAAGAATAATAAGATCGCATCATATCCTCAGACGATGGATTTACAATACCTGCACTCAGTCCATTCTGCATTGCCATAGTATAAAAATTAGAATTGACCGCCGGACGGTAAGGCAGACCAAAGGAAATATTGGACACTCCCAGTACCGTACGAACGCCGCATTTCTCACGGACTAATTTGACTGCATCCAGTGTGATTCTTGCACTGTCAGGATCTGAACTGATTGTCATTGCCAGCACATCAATCACGATATCTTTCTTATCGATACCGTACTTAGCAGCCTCTTTGATAATCTTCTGTGCTACTTCAAGCCTTCCTTCTGCGGTATCCGGGATTCCTGACTCATCGATTGTCAGACCAACTACCACACCGCCGTATTTTTTAATCAGCGGAAATACCTGATCCATAATCTCCTGTTTACCATTCACAGAGTTCACCATCGGCTTGCCATTATAGATGCGCATAGCTGCTTCCATAGCCGTCTCATCTACTGTATCAATCTGCAGTGGCAGGCTCGTTACACTCTGGATCTCACGGATTGCTTCTACCATAACCGCAGGCTCATCGATATCCGGAAGTCCTACATTGACATCCAGAATGTGTGCTCCATTATCCTGCTGCATAATAGCTTCTTTGAGAATATAATCCATATCGTGTTCTTTGAGCGCTGCTTTTAACTTCTTCTTACCGGTCGGATTAATACGTTCTCCGATCACTACCGGCTTATCCCCAATGACTACTGCACCGCCATAAGAAGATACGATCGTATCCGTCTTTTTCACCGGCTCATGAATCTGCATATCACGACATCTGTTCACCATTTCTCGGATATGTGCCGGAGTTGTACCGCAGCATCCACCGATGATACATCCCCCCATATCTACGATCTTTCGCATATATTCTGCAAATTCTTCTGGTTCTACATCATAATATGTCTCCCCATCTTTCTGCTTCGGAAGTCCGGCATTCGGCTTCACTACAACAGGAAGAGATGTATATTTCATTAAATCTTCCAGAATCGGCATCATCTGTTTTGGTCCGAGGCCACAGTTCATGCCAAGCGCATCGACCCGAAGGCCTTCCAACATTGCCACAACTCCCGGCACATCGCCGCCAGTCAGAAGTTTTCCTTTCTCATCGAAAATCATAGTCACAAACACCGGAAGACTTGTATTTTCCCTGGCTGCCAGTATCGCTGCTTTTACCTCATAGGTATCACTCATAGTCTCAATATGAATGAGATCTGCGCCTGCTTCCTCTCCATATCGAGCAGCTTCCGCATACGTCTCATACGCATCTTCAAATGACAGGTCCCCCATTGGCTTCAGCAGCTTTCCGGTAGGTCCCATATCCATTGCAACATAAACTTCTCTATGTTCCTCAGCTGTTATTTTGTCTGCAACTTTTCTGGCATTTGTAATGGCTGCTGTAATGATCTCTTTCAATCCGTATCTGTCATCGTGAAACTTTAATGCATTGGCTCCAAAAGTATTGGCAAGTACAATGTCACTTCCCGCTTTGTAATATTCTCTGTGTATCTCCATCACTTCTTCTGCATGTTCCAGATTCCATACCTCAGGAAGCTCTCCCGGCTGTAATCCTTTTTCCTGAAGAAGTGTTCCCATACCGCCGTCAAAGAACAGCAGCTCTTTTCCTAATCTGTCTCTTAACATCTATGTCTCCCTTCGATATGCACAATCTGTCTTCCTGCACGCCTCACATCCATGCACAGGACATCGTTCTTTTGTCCTGCTGATACCGGCAACCGCTGTCACAGATTTGGTAGGATTCAACATCCCGCCATTCGTCAGTGTCAGACCGATACTTTTCTCTGCATTCAACATACGCAGGATCATCTCCTGATGGCTGATACTGAAATCACCATACCCCGGACTGAATCTCGGCCGGAGATACTGTTTTTCGGCTTCAAGCTTTGCTGCTGTCTCTTTCTGCCAGGTATCCAGGTATTCTTCCAGCATTGCTGCCGCAGATGCCTGTATCACCACCGCTCTCGACATATCTGTAAGCGAATAACGTCTAAGCAGCTGATCAATACCGATTCCGAGGGTCGCTCCCAACACAAACGCTTCCTTACAGCCACACAGATTCTTTGATAAATTTCTGCTTGTTATATGTAATTTGCCGATATCCAGGCTTTCGTTTTCTGTCACATTCACGTCAAAAATGCGATAGATGATGCGTTTGTCTGCTACTCTGTCCAGTTCTTCAAATGAATCTCTGATCAGTTCCAGCGTCTGTCCATCTACCGCATGATTGCCATATCCCAAGTAACGAACTGCCTCTTTCGTTCTTGTATCCATTTCCTTCTCCCGTTACTCCTATAAGCTGTCGTATAACTCCTCATACTGTCTGGCGGAATTGTTCCATGAGAAATCTTTCTTCATCGCTCTTTCAACGATCTTATTCCAATCTCTCTTCTTATCGTAATAAATCTTCTCTGCATAACGAACTGCAGCCATCATCTCATGCGCATTATAATTAGCAAAGCTGAAGCCAGTACCTGTCTTCTCATACTCATTGTACGGCTCTACCGTATCCTTCAGTCCCCCGGTCTCACGGACGATTGGAAGTGTACCATAACGCAGGCTCATAAGCTGGCTCAGTCCACAAGGTTCAAACAGTGACGGCATCAGGAATGCATCACAGCTTGCATAGATCTTATGTGACATCGGATCAGAATAGTATATATTTGCTGATACCTTATCCGGATACTTCCAGGCAAAGTAACGAAACATATTCTCATACTGTTCTTCGCCAGTACCAAGTACCACAATCTGGATGGCATCCTGACACAGTTCATCCATCACGTAAGCCACAAGATCCAGTCCCTTTTGGTCTGTCAGTCGGGATACGATACCGATCATCATTGCCTTCGGATCAACTTTTAATCCCAGTTCTTTCTGCAGCGCAGTCTTATTCTTAACCTTCTTCTTACGGAAATCTTCCACAGAGAAGTTATAATCGATACGCTCATCCTCGGCCGGATCCCAGTCATTATAGTCAAGTCCGTTCACGATACCTGTCAGACAATTCGATCTTGCATTCATCAATCCGTCTAACTTTTCTCCATAAAACGGAGTCTTAATTTCTTCTGCGTAAGTCTTACTTACTGTGGTTACTCTGTCTGCATATACGATACCGCCTTTCAGGTAATTGGCATCCTTATAAGCTTCCAGCTTGTCCGGTGCAAAATAATAATCCGGAAGTCCTGTAATCTCACGAATCCGCTTGGTATCCCAGGTTCCCTGAAACTTCAGGTTATGTATGGTCATAATTGTATGTATACCGCGGAAGAACTCATTGCCAAAGCGGAAATTATCCAGATATACAGGTACAAGTCCTGTCTGCCAGTCATGACAGTGAATGATATCCGGTCGGTAATCGATCAATGGCAATGTACTGAGCACAGCCTTTGAGAAAAATGCAAATTTCTCAACATCTCCAAATATATCTCCATATGGTGTGAATCCACCAAAGTATCCCTCATTATCAATAAAATAAAATGTAATGCCATCGTGAACTAGCTTCAATACGCCTACATATGTAGAGTCACATTTCCAATCCATATAAAAATGAGTCACATATTCCATCTTGTTGCGCCATTCTTCCTTGATACACAGATACTTTGGAAGCATCACGCGGACATCATACTCTTTTTTATTAAAATACTTTGGCAATGAACCTGCAACGTCAGCCAGCCCTCCGGTTTTGACAAACGGTACTGCTTCGGAAGTTGCAAATAGTATTTTCTTCATATCTCATTCCTCCATCTGAACAAACATTCCTTCTTACGTAAGATTGTACCGTATTTTTAACAAAAAGAAAAGGTTTTTATCTCTTTTTGTATTCCAACCGAATCGTATCTGCTATCAGAGCAATGAATTCAGAATTTGTAGGCTTCCCTTTTCCATTACTCACCGTATACCCAAACAGTTCATCCAGCGTATCCAGTTTTCCTCTGCTCCACGCTACCTCAATCGCGTGACGGATTGCACGTTCCACTCTGCTGGATGTGGTTTTATGTTTCTTAGCCACCGTCGGATACAGCACTTTTGTCACTGCGTTTAACACATCCATATCCTCTACCGCCATAATGATGGCATCTCTCAGGTAATGATAGCCTTTGATGTGTGCCGGAATTCCAATCTCATGGATCATATCTGTCACCTTCGCTTCCAGATCTTCCTCCGTCATCTCCCGTGATTCCATGACAGTTTCCGTCTTTGCCGTGACCGGTGCATGCTTCCCTTTCACAGTGTCCTTAATGTGATGCAGCAACACTTCGTTTTTAAATGGTTTCATCACATAATACTGCGCCCCTTTACTGAATGCACTCTCTGTAATACGATCCTGTCCCACCGCCGTTACCACAATGAAATTCGGACGTCTGCGTATCTTCCGATCGTGATTGATCTGATCCATTACACTTAATCCGTCCATTTTCGGCATGATCAAATCCAGCAGCACCACATCGGGCTCTTTTTCGCGGATAATGGTACATATATCTTCTCCGTTGTCAGCTTTTCCTACCAGTTTCAGTTCATTATCACTACGGATAATCTCGTCAAGTAATTCCAGAATTCTTTCGTTATCGTCGGCTATCGCCACTCTGATTGCTTCCATTCTTCTATTCCTCCTATCACTGGTATTGCAATACATCGTGCATATATTGTAAAAATAATTATAATTTTACATTTTACGGAGTTCAAGAAATTCATGTCGTAAAATCAATCTATCTAACGAGATTTTCACTGTTTTTTCAACATATCTTCCAAAATAATTCCATAACCTTTTGTCGGACTATTGACAAAGACGTGGGTTACTGCGCCTACAAGTTTTCCATTCTGCAGGATTGGACTGCCACTCATTCCCTGCACGATTCCCCCGGTTTTATCCAGAAGTTCCGGATCAGTCACAGCAATCTCCAGACGCTTATTGATCTCTGACGCCTTTCTGTCTATCTCCGTAATCTGTACATGATATTCTTTCACACATCCATCTACCGCGCACCGGATCAGTGCATTTCCCTCTTCGATTTCGTCTTTTCCTGCTACTTTTACAGGCTCTGCATTACGAAAAAGTGTATCCACCCGATCCAGTTCTCCATAAATGCCCTGCTCTGTATTTTCTGTAATACTTCCCAGCATATTATAGCTGTTATATACAATAATCCCTTCCATACCTCCAGGGTATCCTTCTGTTCCTTTCTGCACATCCTGAATACTGGTGGAATAAAGTACGCCCCTGGATATTTTCAGCAGCTCTCCCGTATCGGTATCATGAATCCCATGTCCCAGTGCGCCAAAAGTACTGTCCGCCGTCAGATAAGTGATTGTTCCAAGTCCCTGAGCATTATCTCTTACCCATATTCCCAGTTTATAATCGTCCACACTGCACTCAACAGCTCTCATCCGTATATTGATCTTCTGATTTTTCCGTCTGACTTTCAGTACTATCTCCGGCTGCTCTAGAGATTTCACGGCTGCGATCAGCTCTGATTTATTTCTGATTTCATCATCTCCCACACCGACAATATAATCCCCTTCTTTCACCAGATGAGCTGCCGGCTCATGTTTCTCCCCATCTTTATCTTCTACCGCCTCTGTTCCAAGCACCATAACCCCATCTGTCTCCAGATAAATTCCCACCGGCATTCCGCCTGGGATTACCATGGTTTCTGACGGTTCAGCAGCAACTTCACGTTCCAGATTACTCTGTTGTAACTGTAGCAGACAGTAACTTCCACCTACGCTGACTGACAGCACCAGTATCATGATAAGAATTCTTCTGTACCAGAATTTACGCATATCCATCCTCCCATTCAAAAATCATCGAATAATTGAGTAGGTATTAACCTACTCGATGTGCAATCAATGTCATCTCGCCTATCGGCTTATTGCACAAAAAAGCAGGCACTTTCGTACCTGCTTATTATGCGTCTCTATATTATTTTTTATTCTTTACAGTATTGGACTTTACCATAGATTTCATTTCACGGGCGCTCATCCGTACCGTTTCTGTAATCTCAGCTCCTCCAAGTATACGTGCCAGTTCATCTATACTTTCTTCTTCAGATAGTTTGCGGATCTCTGTTCTTGTCACGCCTCCATCTACTGTCTTCTCAATCAGATAATGCTGGTCTGCCTGGGCTGCGATCTGCGCCAGATGGGTAATGCAGATCACCTGATGGTTCTTGCCGATCACTGCCATCTTCTCAGAAACCTTCTGTGCTGTCCGTCCACTGATACCCACATCGATTTCATCGAAGATCAGCGTCTCGATCTCATCCCGGTCTGCCATTACTGTCTTAATCGCAAGCATCGTTCTGGAAAGCTCACCTCCAGATGCCACTTCTGCCAATGGTTTCACAGGCTGTCCGGGATTCATAGAAATCAGAAATTCCACATCATCTACGCCATCTGCCGTATAATCTGCTAATTTATCAAAATGAATCTGGAACTGTACCTCTGCAAAGTTCAGATCCTTGAGTTCCGTCTCAATCGCTTTTTCTAACTGTAATGCCTGTGCTTTACGCTCACTGCTAAGCTGCTCTGCTGCCGCCTCCAGTTCCTGTCTGCGCTGCTTTAATTCTTTCTGCAGCTGCGCCAGATAACTGTCATAATCCTGCAGCTTCTGCAGACGCTCTTCCTTTTCTTCACAATAAGCTAAAATCTCCGGTATCGTATTTCCATAACGAGTCTTCATATGATTGATCGTATCCAGACGTTCTTCTGTCTCATGATACTCTTCATCTGAAAATTCCAGTGAAGACTGATACTCTGCAAGCTCCCTGTTAAAATCATTCAACAGACCATCCAGTTCCACAAGTTGCTCCGATAATTCTGCCGCCTTATCATCATACCTGGAAGCGTCAATCATACAGCGAATTGCACGGCTGATCATGTCGCTTGCATTATCTCCGGACATTCCACCTGTACATTCATATGCCTCAGATGCATTTTCCAGGATATTACGTGCCGAATTCATCCGCTTATAGTCAGCTTCTAACCGTTCATCTTCGCCTGGAATAAGCTCTGCTGCCCGGATCTCCTGGATTTCAAATTCCAGAAACGAGACCTCTTTCGCACGTTCTCCCTCATCCAGATTCGCCTGCTCCCATTCTTTTTTACTGTCCCGGTAAGTCTTATATGCAGTCTTTACATTTGCCGAAAGTTTCTGTATCTTCTTTCCGCCAAAGGCATCCAGTATCTGAAGCTGGTTCTTCTTATAGAGAAGCGACTGATGCTCGTGCTGACCATGAATATCAATCAAAATCCCTGCCGCCTGTTTCAGAAGTGACATCGTTACTGTCTCTCCATTGATCCTGCATGTGCTGCGTCCATCCATTAGCCGCCTAGTCAGAACGACTGCTCCTTCTTCCGGATAAATATCAAGCGCGGCAAGCTTTGTAAGCTCTCGCTCTTCCGGAAGAAAAGTTAATTCCACCAATCCATACTGCGCGCCTTTACGCAGAATATCCTTACTGTATCTTCCCCCAAGTGCCAGATTGACCGATCCCAAAAGTATCGACTTACCGGCACCGGTCTCACCTGTCAGTATATTTAAGCCCGGGCCAAACTCCACTTCGCTTTCATCAATCAGAGCCAGATTCTTCACATGTAAATTCTGCAGCATAGTTCCTCCTACAATATCCCACTACAATCCTGCCGTATTCTACAATACGATTTTACTGATTTTGTCCATGGTTTTCACCGCATCATCCGTTGAACGGATCACGCACATGATCGTATCATCACCTGCAATACTGCCTACAACTTCATTCCATTTCAAAGAATCAATCGCAGCACATACTGCCATCGCCATACCTGATACCGTCTTGATCACCAGAATATTCTGTGCCATATCCATAGACACATAACCATCCCGCAGGATACGTATATATTTTTCATTCATCTCTGTCTCTACAGTCTGATGAACTGCATATTTCTGTCTGCCACCCTCATACGGAACTTTCGTAAGCTTCAGATCACGAATATCTCTGGATACCGTTGCCTGTGTCACTTTGAACCCTTCCTGATTCAGATATTCTGCCAGTTCCTCCTGCGTCTCTATATGATATTTGTTAATCAATTCTATAATCTTCGCATGCCTGTTGATCTTCATATCCTAGTTTCCTTTCATTTTTCTGCGCAATATCTCTAAAAAGCCAACTTTGCTCAGTTTCATAAGCTTTGTGATCATCGCAGATCTTCGGATCGTAACGGTCTGCCCTGTAACAATCTCTCTGGTATCCGTTCCGTCAAAGGATATATACACTTCCTCTGATCTGCCATGTCTGCCTTCTCCGATCTCAATCCTTATCTCATCCTCTGCCGACAACACAATACTACTGGTATTAAGCGCATGAGAACAAATTGGCGTAATCACGATCAGCGATGCTGTCGGCTCCACAATCGGTCCGCCCGCTGACAGATTATATGCCGTCGAACCTGTCGGCGTGGAAATCACAATGCCATCTGCCTCATAGGAATTGAGCAATGTCCCATTGACATACACATTAAAATGAATAATCCGAAGATTACCTTTTCTGGATAATACGATATCATTCAGTGCTACATTTTCCCCGCCATCATCAAAGATACCATCTAACATCATGCGGTCCTCAAGCATATAATGTCCGGACAAAATCTGATCCAGTGATTCTTCAATACGATCTACTTCTATTTCGGTAAGATAACCGAGCGTTCCCATATTAATGCCCATGATCGGCACTTCTTTTTTCAGAAGTCTTGCCACGCCGATCAGAGTACCATCACCTCCGATGACAATTGCACAGTCAATATCCTTCGGCATGGAATCCGCCGTCATATCCTTCCATGCATCTTCACAGAGAGTGCAACTCTTTCCACGCGCTTCCAAAAGTGCTTTCACACGCCCTGTTACCTGTCCGTCTTTATCTTTGCCTTCGTTCGTTACTACAAAAAATCGTTCCATGTCTGTTCTGTCTTTCCTTTATTTTGCCAGCGTATTAAACGCGTCATCGACAGTTTTCTCTGTATCTGCATACCCGGTGATCTGTCCGGTCTCAGCATCTGATTTTTCCAGATGAATCAAATATTCGATATTGCCTTCCGGACCACGTATCGGTGAAAAATCCAGATTCAGAATATCAAACCCGATGGAAAGTGCATAATCCTTTACCATCTCAATTACCTCAATATGAGTACTCTTCTCTCGTACCACACCTTTTTTACCAACCTTCTCACGACCAGCTTCAAACTGTGGTTTGATCAGTGCCACAATCTGACCGTGTGCACGCAGATAATTATGGATCGGAAGCAGTACTTTAGTCAGAGAAATGAAAGATACATCAATAGACGAAAAGTCGATTGGTTCTCCCAGATCTTCCGGTAATACATAACGGATATTGGTCTTCTCCATGCATACCACACGCTCATCCTGTCTGAGCTTCCACGCAAGCTGTCCACGTCCCACATCGATGGCAAACACCTTGACCGCTCCATTCTGCAGCATACAATCTGTAAAGCCTCCGGTCGACGAGCCCACATCGGTACACACCTTGCCTTCTACCGATACATCAAAGTTCTGAATTGCCTTTTCAAGCTTCAGACCGCCCCGGCTTACATATGGAAGTGTGTGTCCCTTAATCTCAATCGATACATCATCCGAAAATGACGTTCCTGCTTTATCTTCTCGTTCTCCATCAACAAATACATTGCCTGACATGATAATTGCTTTCGCCTTTTCTCTTGACTCTGCCAAATTGCGTTTTACCAGTAATACGTCCAATCGTTCTTTCATACTAACTCCTGTACTTTCTGATCTGTACTCAGATCATTTATTTTTTTCTGTGAATCAGCTGAGTAAGCAGCCATTCCAAATAATCATTTCTTACAGGCAGACTCTTTAAGAGCTCAATTGCCTCTACAGATTCCTTCTCTACGATTTTTTCTGCCTTATCAATGCCGAGAAGTGTCACATACGTGGTCTTCTCGTTCTTCTCATCACTGTGGATTGGTTTGCCCAGCACTTCTGCTGTACTTGTAACATCCAGTATATCATCCTGAACCTGAAAGGCAAGTCCAACCTTAGATGCCACCTTTTCAATCAATGCAATACTTTCATCATCCGCACCTGCAAGTGTTGCGCCGATCATCATAGAACTTTCCAGCAAAGCACCTGTCTTCAGTGCATAAATAAAATCAAGCACATCCTTATCCACCGCATGCCCGGTCTCTTTTACATCCACTACCTGACCGCCAAGCATTCCATAGATTCCCGCTTTATTACCAAGAATCTTCATAGCTTTACCAATCTGTAATGCCTTTTCCGGATATTCATCAAATGCTGCTGCAGCTGTCTCAAACGCATAGTTGAGCAATGCATCTCCCGCAAGGATTCCCATATCCTCACCATAGACCACGTGGGTTGTCTTTCTTCCACGGCGCAGTTCATCATCATCCATGGCCGGCAGATCATCGTGTACCAGTGAATAAGTATGTATCATCTCCTGCGCTGCCATAAACGGCTCTATTACCTTTTCTGTTCCACCAAACAATCGGTAAGTCTCCTGCATCAGCATCGGACGCAGACGCTTGCCTCCCGCCATCAGGCTGTATTCCATAGCATCCATGATAATCCTCTGATAACCGTTCTGCTCCGGAAGATAAGACTTTAATATCTCCTCAATCTCTTTGACCTTTTTATCACGTAACTCTGCGTAATTAGAACTCATGTATATTCCCCTCCTCATCCAGTATCTGAATCTGTTTTTCTATTCTCTCTATCTTATCATTACAGGTTTTTAACAGATCAATTCCTTTATGATACTTCTTAAATGTCTCCTCCAGAGAATTCTTTTCCTCCATATCATTCAGAATCTGATCCAGTTCCATAAGCACCTCATCAAGCGTGCACTCCTGTTCATTCTGATTATCTTGTTCCCTATTCATAACGTTCCTCCTGGACTCCTGTCACTTCTGCCTCAATTCTTCCATCTGCAACATAAATCGTTATGGCATCACCTGTCTGTACCTGCCCAATGCTCCGGATCGATCCTTTTCTGCCATCTGTCTCCTGCTCTGCAAATGCATAACCCTGATTAAGCTTATCTAACGGTGACAGACCTTTCAGACGTTCTTTCCGAAGTTCCAGCTGATGTCTGCTCATCTTAAGCTTCTGATCCATCAAGGCTTTGATTCTGTCAGATGCATCTGCAATATGCTGTCTCCGTTCTCGCAGCATCGTCTCCGGATGCAGATAATTCAACCTCGTGCGAAGCTTTTCTACTTTCATATGATACAACTCCAGGCGCTGATACATAATCCGGTTCATCTTCTGCCTGCAGCTCCTCAAGCTTTCCTGAAACTGATAATAGTCCCATACTGCAAGTTCCGCAGCAGCAGATGGTGTCGGTGCACGAAGATCAGCCACATAATCAATGATCGTCGTATCCGTCTCATGTCCCACCGCTGAGATCACGGGAACACTGCATTCAAACACAGCCCTCGCCACTTCTTCTTCATTAAACGCCCACAGATCCTCGATAGATCCGCCTCCGCGTCCCACGATCATCAGATCTACACCGTAATGCTCCAGCGCATGGATTCCACGGACAACACTCTCCTTTGCGCCCTCTCCCTGCACCTGCGCAGGGTACAGGATCAATTGCACATAGGGATTCCTTCTGGCTGTAATATTCATAATATCCCTGATTGCTGCACCGGTCGATGCCGTTACCACGCCGATTGTCTTCGCATATGCCGGAATCTCCTGCTTATACTCCGGGGCAAACATCCCCATCTCTTCCAGCTCTTTCTTTAACATCTGGAATTTCTCATACAATACGCCTTCTCCATCCAATCGGATCTCCTTTGCATAGAGCTGATATGCTCCTGCACGCTCATAGATGCTGACTGCACCAAAAACGACCACCTGCTGTCCATCCCGCATATGAAAAGAGAGCCCGCCGCGCTGCCCCGCGAACATCACGCAGGCAATCGTTCCAGACTCATCCTTCAAGGAAAAATATATATGTCCCGATGTGTGATACTTACAGTTCGAGACTTCGCCTTTTACATAGATACGGTTCAGCATGAAATCCTGGGTAAACATATTTCTGATGTATGCATTTACCTGTCTGACTGTATACACATTCGTCATGCTCATACTCCCATCATTTTATGATTCTGGCAAGAACACCATTCACAAATGACGGACTGTCTTCACCGCCATATCTCTTAGCCAGTTCCACTGCTTCATTGATCGCTACAGATACCGGCACATCTTCATCCATCTTCATCTCATACACAGCAAGACGCAGAATTGACAGATCCGCCTTATTCATGCGGACCGTTTTCCATCCTGTCGTATGCTCATTGATCAATTTATCAAGCTCCGGCACTTTCGCCGCAATCTTCTTCGCCTTCTCACCAATGTATGCTCTGTCTTTCTCATCATCGATCCCTGTCTGCTCAAAGTACAAATCGATCTGTTCATCTAATTCTTCCGGCGGATAGAACTCTGTGCCGAAAATCACTCTCAATATATGTTCTCTCTGCTCTGTTCTTCTCACTTATACTTCCTCCGGTACATCCACTCCGGCAATGCGGATATTTACATCAGCAACTGTAAGTCCTGTCATATTCTCAATCGCTGACTTCACTTTTTCCTGTACTTTACCGCATATCTCTACCAGACCGTATCCGTACAGCACGTTCATCGTGAGTGTCACTGTTACGATTCCTTCCAGCACTTCTACTTTTACGCCTCTTGCAGGAGACTTCATACCAAGCTTGCCCATAATCTCCTTTGTCATGCCACCAAGAGAAGCTACGCCTTCTACCTCCATAGCTGCGAATGCTGCAATAGAAGCTACAACTTCATCCGCAATCTTTACTTCACCGATGCTCTCATCTTTCTGAATTGTATATATATTTCTTTCTTCTTTTCCCATATCAATAAACCTCCTGTTGGATGTATGTCATATGTCACACTAAGATTATAACAAATTTATTCATAAATGCAAACGATAAGTTCACAGATACGATGCAGATTACAGCAAGATTAAGAACGTCCGAACTCAGACAGCTCCAGACCCTCGTTACGATCCAGCACCATGCGGATGCTCCAGTCATTAACAAAAAGTAACAGCGGTCTGTCTTTCAGGTCTTTGATCTTCTTCATATCAGAAGTTCCCTTAATCTTATCCAAGTCGATATCCTCATTCTCAATCCAACGGATATGCTCGTAAGGAAGTGTATCCAGACGAATCTCTACATTATATTCATTCTCCAGACGATACTTCAATACATCAAACTGCAGTACGCCGACTACTCCGACGATAATCTCTTCCATACCGGTATTGTATTCCTGGAAGATCTGGATCGCACCTTCCTGTGCGATCTGGTTGATTCCCTTGATAAACTGCTTTCTCTTCATAGTATCAACCTGACGCACTCTTGCAAAATGCTCCGGTGCAAATGTCGGAATGCCTTCGTACGCAAATTTCTTAGAGGATGCTGTCAGTGTATCTCCAATTGAGAAAATACCAGGGTCAAAGACACCGATAATATCTCCTCCGTATGCATTCTCGATGATCTTACGCTCACTCGCCATCAGCTGCTGTGGCTGTGACAGACGTACTTTCTTACCCCCCTGGATATGCCACACTTCCATTCCGGCTTCAAATGCACCGGAACAGATACGCATAAATGCGATACGGTCTCTGTGTGCTTTATTCATATTAGCCTGAATCTTAAATACAAATGCAGAAAAGTCCGGCTCCTCCATTGGATCGATAATGCCCTGATCAGATTTTCTCGGAAGCGGTGATGTAGTCATGTCCAGGAAATGCTGAAGGAATGTCTCCACACCAAAGTTGGTCAGTGCGGATCCGAAAAATACCGGCGACAGTTCTCCCTTGCTTACCAGCTCCATATCAAATTCCGCTCCTGCTCCGTCCTGTAGCTCAATCTCTTCCAATAACTGTTTCATCTGTCCTTCTTCCAGTAATGTCTCCACTTCCGGATCGTCCAGGCTGATCTTACGCACGGTTCCCTGTGTTGTACCCTTTCTGGTGTCGGAGAACAACTCGATCTCTTTCTCATTACGGTCATACACACCCTTGAATCTCTTACCGGAACCAATCGGCCAGTTCACCGGACATGTAGCAATACCAAGCTCATTTTCAATATCATCTAACAGTTCAAAGGTATCCATTGCCTCTCGATCCATCTTATTGATAAATGTAAAGATCGGAATATGACGCATGGTACATACCTTAAACAGCTTACGTGTCTGTGCCTCAACACCCTTGGATGCATCGATAACCATCACTGCTGAATCCGCAGCCATCAATGTACGATAGGTATCTTCTGAGAAGTCCTGATGTCCCGGTGTATCCAGAATATTGATGCAATATCCGTCATAGTTAAACTGAAGTACGGAAGACGTTACGGAAATACCACGTTCCTTCTCGATCTCCATCCAGTCAGATACTGCATGCTTCGCGGTCGCTTTACCCTTAACACTTCCTGCCTGATTGATTGCTCCTCCGTAGAGAAGAAACTTCTCTGTCAGAGTCGTCTTACCGGCATCCGGATGGGATATGATCGCAAACGTCCTTCTCTTTTTTATCTGTTCTTTTATCTCATTTGTAAGTTCTGCCATAACTGCAACACTCCTGCATTTTTCTTATTTTCAATCTTAGTTTTATCCTAGTTTCAGCCTTAAAATCCGTCTCGTAATTTTACGCTGTTTTTTAGTATATCATAAGATTCAAAAATCTACAATCACAGGTTTCCTCTCTGACGAACTTTCTTACGGATCATAAGACCTGCAAGCAACAGAACTCCCGTTCCTGCAAGCCCCCATACCAAGATTGGTATATCCCTCACATCATAGCATCGGACGCTGATCCACATTTGGTTGATTTCCTGATTCTGTGTATCATCAAAATTCAGCATGATCGATGATCTGGAAATAGCGTCCTGATCCGGATACTGTGCAAACAACTGTCGGTCCACCTGATCAGTCGGTGCATGGATCACATATTCTCCTTCTGTCCCTTCTCCTGAGAAGAAATAACTCAGGTCATACGGTGTCACATCCGTCTCATCATCCTCAGCGCCGTAACACCAGTCTGCATATTCAAAAATCCGTGGGTCATTACCGCCGGCAATCACCGATGTATATCCTACATAATTCATATTACGGATCACATTGTCCGGTCTGGATGTAAAATTAATAAATGCTTCTGCTGCCTGCTGCTTTGCAGCGTCATCATGAACTCCACTCTTTAACATCACCCAGCCGTCAAAATAAATATTCGTTGCCTCTTCCGGTACCGCAAATTCCAGTGGAAAATCATCCTCATCTGCCTGATCCAGTGTATACACCCCATCGCCTGACCACTGAAGATTAGCCACTACCTTTCCGGTGATCATATCTGCCTTACCGGAATCTGACTCAAAGGAGAATGCATTCTTCTTCACATCCTGAAGATATTCCTGCACTTCTGCAATGGTCTCCGGTGATGCATCATTCATTTCTTTTTCCAGATTATCATGGTAATTCGGGTCATTCTTAAATGCATCTGATGTTAAAAGATCTGATTTTAAAGCTCCCAGTGCCGCAAAATAAGAATCCCTCACATTGTCCTTGATCGTAATCTGACTTTTATACTTTGGATCATCCAGAATCTTCCAGCTGGAAGCCTCTTCTCTGGTCACCTCTTCCGGATTATATACAATACCGGTCAGTCCCCACATATAACCTGCAGCGTATTTACTCCAGGATTCTCCATCTACTTTGCTGTTATCATATACCGATTTAATATATGGGGATACTCCATTAATATAGTAGTTCTCCGGATCGGAAGTATCGAAAAAATGATCTGACAGAGGTTCCAGTCTTCCCTCTTTCATCAGCTTCATGATCATATATTCGGAAGGACATATCAGATCATAAGTATCTCCCAGTGTCAGCATATTATACAGATCCTCATTGGTTCCATAGGTCGAATACTCCACCTTTACGTGAATACCATAAGTCTCGTAATACCAGTCCTCAAAATCCTCCACCATAGAATTCTCACCGATGATGTCTCCACTCTCCAGATCAATGGTATCCTCTTCGTCCCAGTCACCCTCATCCAGATACTCTTCCCAGTTACTGATTCTAAGTGTCACTGTCTTTTCATTTGTTGCTTTTTTATCTGCTTTTTTATCATCTGCAGCCTTTACCTGCATACCACCAGACAAAGTAAGACCAAGGCTCAGAATTAATCCAAAGATAATGCTGCTCTTTATTCCTGATTTCATTCCTGCCATCATGATCCTCTCCTTTCTGCCCTGTGAGACCGTATATTCATAATCAATACCAGTAGCACAACACACACAAATATTACTGTAGAAAGTGCCCATAGTGCTGTCTTGATATTGGTCTGCGCACCCTTGGTTGCATTTACCACATAGGTACTGATCGTATCAAAGGTTGCCGGCTTCGTGTAAGTTGCCACAAAATAATCATCCAGCGACAGCGTTACAGACAACGCAAATCCGGATACGATACCTGGCATGATCTGTGGAATCACAACCCTGGTAAGTGCCGTAAACGGTGTTGCCCCAAGATCCAACGCCGCCTCATAGATACTGGAATCCATCTGTTTTAGCTTCGGAATCACCGACAAGAATACAAACGGCGCACAAAGTGTCACATGTCCTGCTACCAGCGGAATAAATGTGTCCTTGCTGATTCCAAGTACCACTACCAGTAAGATACAGATAGAAAATCCGGTCACTACATCCGCATTCACTACAGGAATCTGATTCAATGTATTTAACATAGTTGCGGTTCTCTTCTTAGAATAGAAAGAACCGATGGCCCCTACTGTTCCAAGTATCGTTGCCAGTGCCGATGCTCCCAGTGCCAGTGCAATGGTTCCTGTGATCATATTCACCAGCTCCGGTGTTGAAAATAACGTCACATAGTTATGCATGGAGAATCCACGGATTGCCCCAATATTCGTTGATTTCGTAAAACTGTAGACTGCCAGCACAAGAATCGGCAGATACAGAAATGCGAGCACAAGTCCTATAAATATCATTTTTCCAGTCTTTTTCATTACAGCAAGGAACCTCCTCTCGCATTTTCATCTTCCTGCCCTCCGCCAAGCAGTGTAAACAGACAGATAATTGCCAGAAGTACCAGTGCGATCATCGATCCGCCATGCCAGTTGTATGCAGAGAAATAACTTCCTATCAGGCTGCCCATAATATAGGTACTGTTATACAGCATATCCAGTACTACATAGTTGGTCATTGCCGGAAGAAACACCATTGATACGCCGCTGATGATTCCCGGAACGGATAATGGTAATGTCACTCTTAAGAATGCCTGCATCTCTCCCGCCCCCAGGTCCCTTGCTGCTTCCAGCAGCGAGCCATCCAGACGGGATATGGTCGTATAGATCGGTAATATCATAAACGGAAGAAAATCATAAGTCATACCAATAACCGTATTCAGAAATGGGTGATATGCAAGATTTCCTTCGATAAATGTCAGAATCTCTTTCAACGCGGTAATACGCAGGGAGAAATTGATCCACATCGGCATCACAAATAAAAGCAGGATCACCGTCTTAGACTTCCATTTGCTGATTGCCAGAATATATGCTGTTGGATAAGCCAAAAGCAGACAGACTACTGTCGTCACGATTGCCACGCCAAAGCTGTAAAACAACGTGCCAAGTGTATTAGGATTGGTAAAAAATCCCACCAGATTCATAACCGTAAACTCGCCCTGTCCATTGGTAAATGCATAATACACAAGTACCAGCAGCGGCATTGCTACAAACAGCAGCAAGAATATAGCATACGGTATTCCCAGTGTTTTTCTGGAAAATGTTCTTCTGTGCATTTTGCGTTCCTCCTACCTTTTTACTGTAAATTTCATTTTGTCAACCGGCATGATCAGCCCCACCTGGTCATCCATATTCCACAGGTATTCATCATCCACAACAAAATCATGCTCCAGATCCGTATGAATGACATAGCTATAGTGGTCTCCCTCGTAGATCAGATTACTGATATATCCCTGTACCAGTCCTTCCTCCTGCTCATCTGTCATACGGATATCCCTCGGCTGGATTGCTGCTGTCACACGGATCTTTCTGGTGTCAATCTCTATGCCATTAGAATCTACCAGATCACCATCTTCATCAAAATAACTGCCCTTAATAATATCAGTCAGACTCACATCCAGAACATTATCATTGTATTCCAGTTCTTTATTCTTATTAATCTCAACCTTAAAGAAGTTGGTGTGATCTTCTGTTATCATCAGATGGATATTGTCAGGCTCCACTGTAATGCCCACGCGCTGACCTACCTTCGCCACATTGACTGACTGAGCTACGATCTCATTTTTACCGGACTCGATCGTAATCTCATAATGCATTCCCTTAAAGATCACAGATGTCACCGTACCACGGATCGTTCCATTTTCAGGAGCAACGATCTGCACATCCTCCGGTCTCACGACTGCTGTAATGTGTGTACCTTCCTTCATATCATCCACACAGACAAATTCGCCACCGCAGAAACGAGCTTTCAACTTTCCTGTTACAATTCCGTTAAAGATATTACTCTCTCCGATAAAATCTGCTACGAATGCATTGATCGGCTCATTATAAATGTCTTCCGGTGTGCCGATCTGTTGCATCTTACCTTCCGACATAACCACAATCTTATCTGACATGGTAAGTGCCTCTTCCTGGTCATGGGTTACGTAGATAAACGTAATACCAAGCTCTCTGTGCATGGCTTTCAGTTCTAACTGCATCTCCTTACGCATCTTCAGATCCAGTGCGCCAAGAGGCTCATCCAGAAGCAGAATCTGCGGTTCATTGACAACCGCTCTTGCAATTGCCACACGCTGCTGCTGACCTCCGGACAGTGTACTCACGCTCCGGTTCTCAAATCCTTCCAGATCCACAAGTTCCAATGCTTTCTTAACCTTTTTTACAATTTTACTCTTTGGTGTGTTTTTCTGCTTCAATCCAAATGCGATATTGTCAAAAATATTCATATGCGGAAATAATGCATAACGCTGAAAAACCGTATTGATCGGCCGCTTATTCGGCGGCAATTCTGTGATCGACTTTCCATTTAACAGAATCTCGCCTCCTGATGGAATATCAAATCCTGCGATCATGCGGAGCGTCGTTGTCTTGCCGCATCCTGATGGCCCAAGAAATGTAATGAACTCACCCTGTTTTACCTCCAGATTAAAGTCGGAAACTGCAGTAAATCCATCCTCATATGTTTTGGTAATATGTTTTAATTCAATGATATTCTTTGTGTTCTCCATCTTTATCCCCCATTCTGCTTTCTCTAAAAATTAGGTGGTGTACTAACCCATATGAATTTTGCCGGCCTGCTGCCCGGGTTCTCGATCCAGTGTTTCTCCTTTGCAGGATAATAAAAACTGTTTCCCGCTTTTACCTGATAGACCTTCTCTCCCAGATGCAGCTTCACTCTTCCCGAAATAAGATACCCGAATTCCTCACCGCTGTGCGGTTTATCTTCATCCAGTCGCTGATGCGGCGCAATCGTCACAAGAAGCGGCTCCATCTGATACTTCTGTGCTGTCGGCACGATCCATTGTATCTGATTACCGACATCATCAACCTTTTCAAAAAATCCATTTTCAGAAAAAACGATCTGTTCTTCTTCTGTCTCTTTAAAGAAATCTGATGCCGTTGTTCCCAGACATTCAATCAGATCCAGCAGCGTTCCTACTGACGGTGATACCTGTCCCCGTTCAAGCTGGGAAATGAATCCCTTGGTAAGCTCTGTTCTGTCTGCCAATTCCTGCTGTGTCAGTCCGTTCTGATTGCGCAGATCTTTAATCTTTCTCCCGATATGTTCATTCACGTATTCCAGTTCCATACCGTTCCTTCTTTCCTTTTGTAACTTTTATTTTGAATCACAATATTTCTAAACCCAAAATATGTTTTCACTAAACTTTCACACGATTCTGATTATACTACTAATAAACTTTTTGTCAATTATTTCCATCATAATTCTTGTTAAAAATACGTTAAAAAGTCCCTGAATATCACTCTTCTGATCTTCAGAGACTTTCTGATCTTTCTCATTGCTTTTCCAACTCGTTTTTTAATTTAATTTTCTGTTGCTGCAACCGGATTAATTACAATATTTTCTGCTGCTACTCCCGTTTTTCTGGTAACAATATCCTCAATCTGCGCCCGATTCGCCTCAGACAGTTCTGCCGCACTGACTACCACGTCTGCCCCATCAGAAGTAAGACTTACCACTGCTTCTTTGAATCCTTTCGACGCCAGCATTGTCTCTGCTGCCGCTTCTTTTTCCGCCAGATCTGTCATCAAAAGGAGCTGATCCACTGCCTCCTGCTTCTGCGCATCACTGAGATTCTTATTATCAATGATTTCCATCAAAGATTCTTTGTTCTTTGCCCGCACCTGTTCTCGGGTTACCTTTGCTTCTGCCACCACTGCGCTGGCATTGCCACTGGTCAGAACCGCTTCACCCGGCGTTCCATCCACGGTACCATCTTCCTCATTATCATTGCTCTTAATATCTCCATTTGCTGCCGACAGATCTTCCTCCGAAATATCCAGAAGCTCCATATTAGCAAGGTCACTGCTGGTCTCCTTAGACTGATTCTTCCCTCCCAGCAATTTGCCGGAATAATTCAGATATCCTGCTGCTGCGATCATAATTGCAAGTCCCGCGATCACCAGTTGATTTCTCCGCACCCTATGCTTCACACTACTTTCCTCCTTGCGATGAATTTAATTACGTTTCATTACCTTTATTTTATGCGTGTCTATCTCGAATAATGCCTGAACGGCTTCTATAATATTCTCTACTGCCACCGGGTCATCACCACCTTCTGCTATTACGATGACTCCGGCCACCTCCGGTGTCAGTTCTTTTGTCACATAAGGCGCTCCCTGGCTGCTTTCACCACCATCATAGATTGCTGTCTGGGAACTCCGACTCTGAATCGTACTTCTGCTGCCACCCTGACTGTCTGACTCCTTCACTGACTCACTCTCCGACTCACTGTCTGCGCCAAGAATCTTTTCTGAAGAAGATGCCATGGTGATCATAACCTCTGTCTGTCCTACCCCATGTACTTCCGACAGAACCTTCGCCAGTTTCTGTTCCAAATAATCTGCATATGTTTCCGCGTTACCATTTCCGGCCATTTCATTTGAAGTATTATCCGAGGGATCTTTCGTTTTACCAGAATGCATTAATCCCATTTCCGCATCACCCTCCCCAGAGAACGGCACTGCAATTACCAACAAAAGAATGCCTGTAAGCAGTATAATCAGTAGACGGTCTTTTCTATGACACAGATCCTTACATTTCCCGACAAGCTTTTTCCAGTCTATCTTCGGTACCTGCTTCTTATCTTCCAATCCGAATCTCCCCCACTTCTATCCGCCCTGCTTCTGTTTGCTCCTCTTCTGATTCTTCCAGACTTTTCTCCACATCTTCCTCCTCAAGTTCTGCTGACTTTGTCTCAATCTGCTCCACCATCTCTGTATACTTTTTTTCAGCTTCAGTCATGAATCCTGTCGTATCTGTTCCAAATATCCGAAACACCGGAACAAGCATAAAAAGAATCAGAACGATTCCCGTGTACAGCCTGATATACTTCTGGTACTGTTTTCCAGCCGCAAGCTGCATAATCACCGAAATCAGTACCATCACATATGCAATCTGGCGAACCCACTCATATAATTTTTCCATTTAATCCCTCATCACATTCCTGTTGTATAGGTCACAATAGCAACCGTCACCAGAAATAAAATCCCGGTAACAAAGATACAATTCATAAGCATCTTGCAGCCTTCGCCTACACCACTGATGCATTCTATGATTCTTTTATCCGATACAGGCTGGACCAGTGCTGCTGCAAGCTTGTACCCAAGTGTGATCATCGCAAGCTGCAATAATGGTGCAAGGCAGAGTACAAGACACAGGAACATTCCAACGATACCGATACTGTTTTTTATCAGCACAGCGGTGCCAAGGGCAACCTCTGCCGTACCGCCAAGCAGATCTCCTACCCCCGGAACCATCTCCATTCCTCTTGTCACTGCACTTCGTTTCACAGTATCAATTGCCGGTCCAAGCATCCCCTGTATCACATTTAACCCGATCATGCCACCCATCAGAGTCTTAAGTCCCCAGCCGATTGCCGTCTCCAGAAGCTCTGCAAATTTAGACAGATAATCTTCTGACTGCAAGCTGTTCATCACCCTTATTATCACATACATATGAATTCCCGGTACGATCAGATGAAGTAGCAACTCTTCAATTACTACAATAAGAATAATCGCAAGATGATAAAATGCAAGGGAACTGATGCTTCCCTTCGCGACTGTAACTGCTGCAAAGTACACCGGATACAACACCTTCATAAAACCTGTCAACGTATGCACTCCATTTGCCATCCATTCCGATGCTGCCTGAAATGATGCCAGACAGATTCCCATCACAAGAAGATAGATCATATAAAAGCTAATCTGTGATACCTGCCTGGTCTGAAATATATCAGAAAAACCGATGAATACTGCTGATGCAATCGCCAAAAGAATCAGATATAAAATGCTTTTTCTGTTCACCTCCCAGGCTCCGAGTATCCTCTCCCGTAGCATTTCTTTTATAGCATCTCGGCCAACATCCGTATTTCCTATCATAATCTGTCTGACCGCATCCGCAAATTCCATCCTTTCCTGTGGAAAAAGGTCTTCCATCATCCGATCAATATCTGTAAAATCCATTGATTCCAACAGTTCCATATTCTGCGTCTTGTCTGATATCTGCACGTCTTCAGTCTCACTGGCATATACTATACCCATACTCTCCGTTTTTTCCTGCCACCACAAGGCTGCTATCACCGTCATCGCCAACATACTTATTCTTACCAGAAGAATTCTCCCGTATGAGCTCTGTTTTTTCATGTCAGGAATTCTCCGATTGCCTGTAGTACCATCAACAGTATCGGAACGCTTAATACCATAATTAACAGTTTTCCGAACATCTCAATCTGTACTGCAACCGTCTGATATCCAGCATCCTTACATATACTCGAAGCAAGCTCTGCTGCATATGTGATTCCGATCATTTTCAACATTGTGCGAATATAAACTCCATCTAATCCTATGGTATCTCCAATCTCACGCACAGTATCCACCAACACTTCCAACTGTCCAAGTACTGCTGTGAAAATCAGCACACTCACTCCCAGTGCAATATATGTACTGTATTCTGTTTTTCCGCCCTTAAACTGCACCGCCAGAAGTACACCCGCCACTCCCAGTACTGCAACCTGCAGCATATTCATATACATCCCCCATTTCCACATCTATTACAGATAAAATTTCGAATCGACATATCTCCCGTAGTAGTCTAACACTGCTCAGAGGGAAAACAGATCCCGTATGGATTCAAACAGATCATAAATATATGGCACGATCCAGAATAATACCAGAATCAGTCCTGCAAGACTCGTCAGAAACGCCTGTTCTTCTCTTCCACTATGCTTCAACACCTGTCCCAGTACTGACACCAGAATACCCACCGCCGCTATCTTAAATATCAGATTTACCCCCATGTATCCTCCTCTTATATCAGCATCACCGCAATCAGAATACCGCCGATCACTCCCAGACTACGATACAGCTTTTTCTTTTCACCAAGCATCGACTGTCTTTCCTTTATGGCATCTGCAAATTCTTCCAGATAACGATCCAGATAACGAATCTGCATTTCTATATCCGCATGTCCAAGAAAACTGCCAAGTTCCATAAGCCGCTGTCTCTCCTTTTCCGGGATCATATTTTCTGTCAGATGAATTTCCACTCCCTGACTCCATATTTCCACCAGATTCCCTCCATCTTTTCTGCACATCCGATCTGCCATTTCGGAAAGCCATCTGTCATATGGCTCTTTCACTTCTCTCGCAAGCCTTCTGAAAATGTCAGGAAGCATCGTTCTCGAATACCACAATTCTCCTCGAAGCCGTAGCATCAGTCCCTGCAGATATCTCATTTCCTGACAGATCCTGTCCTGCTCCCAGGCAAGGCAGCCTCCAAGCAGGCTTCCTGCCAAAATAATGAGAAATCCTCCCGTAAGCTTCAGCATAGCATCACTCTTTCTACAGACTTCAACATATTTTTGTTCCCTGATGATCGTAGACTCCCTCCAGCTGTCCTATCCGTTCTCCACGGCAAAGCACAACATATCGTTCAAATAACTGCATCCGAAAGAAATCTTCAAATAATGGTTTGTCTCGAATCTCCTGATAACTCTCTCCATGTACCGTCGCAAGCGTTCTGCAACCACAGTGCATGGCATAGCGAAGAATCCCAACTTCTTCTGCGCTTCCAATCTCATCCACCGCGATCACCTCTGGTCCCATACTCCGGATCAGCATCAGCATACCATCTGTCTTCGGGCATGCATCCAGAAGATCCGTTCGGACTCCAAGATCATTCTGTCTGATTCCAAGATAACACCCTCCAAGCTCTGACCGTTCATCCACCACCCCAACTGTCTTTCCTTTTAAATGATCACATCCATTCGCAATCTGTCGGATCATGTCTCTGAGAAGAGTCGTCTTGCCACATCCGGGCGGTGCAATGATCAGTGTGCTGTATACATTGCCCTGACTCGTCAGATATGGCATCACAGCATCCGCACAGCCTCTGACCTGGTGTGCAACACGGATATTCACCGATGAAATATATCGGAAATTACGTACGCCATTCTGTTCCATTATGACCTGTCCGGCAATCCCGATCCGATGACCCCCTTCAATGGTAATATATCCCTGCTTCAGTTCCTGTTCATACGCATACAGAGAATAGCCTGTCGCATACTGAATCGTCTCCTGTACCTCCTCCGGCGTTATCATACAGTTCTCCTTCGTTTTAAGCGTATGCTCCTGTCCGTCACAATAAAATAATACTTTCTGACCTGCCCGAAGCCTGATCTCCTGCAAAACATCCTTATCCGATATCTGTGCAGATAACGGATCTCTGATTCGCAGCGGCAAGATTTTCCAGATACTTTCCAGATTATTTGTCTTGTTATTCACCTTTGTCCACCTCTTTACCCCATTATATTGGGACACACTGGAAAATATGCATAGAAAAAGCGCCGGGATCATCCCGACGCCTTCCTAAATTATTCTTATTTTATACTATAGCCAGTCCGTTAGCTCCACGGCTTCGCTGTATGCTCCGGTTTACCACTACGCATCATCAGATCATTCACAGCCTCTGCTGCATCTTTTCCTTCAAAAAGAACTGCATTGACCTGTTCTACAATCGGCATATCCACGCCATATTTCTTACCAAGCTTAACTGCTGCCTTGGTAGAAAAAACACCTTCCACCACCATCTTGACTTCGTCCATAGCTTCCTGCATGGTTCTGCCCTGTCCGATCAGGTATCCGGCTTTGCGGTTACGGCTGTGCACGCTGGCACAGGTTACGATCAGATCGCCAACTCCGGTAAGACCGGTAAAGCTTTCAATAGCTCCACCCATCTCAACACCCAGTCTTGAGATTTCATGAATACCCCTGGTAATCAATGCTGCTTTTGCATTATCTCCGTATCCAAGTCCATCCGCAATACCTGCAGCCAATGCGATCACATTCTTCAATGATCCACCAAGCTCCATGCCAAGCATATCCGGGCTTGTATACACACGAAAGACTTCATTCATAAATAATCCCTGCAGATATTCCGCAGTCTCACGTGTCTTCGCACCCACTACCACGCTGGTCGGAAGTCCTCTTCCTACTTCTTCTGCATGGCTTGGTCCTGAAAGAACTGCCACATCCGCATCCGGTAATTCCTCTTCAATCTGCTGGCTCAAAGTCATCAGTGTATTCTCTTCAATACCTTTCGCCACATCTACAACAATCTGTCCTTTGGTAAGGTACGGTCTGATCTTAGCAGCTGTGCTTCGTACCGCTGTAGACGGCACCGCCATGATCAACACCTCTTTACCTGTAACTGCCTCTTCCAAATCTCCGGTAAATCTCATCGTCTCCGGCAGCTTCACTCCCGGAAGCTTTGACTTATGTTCTCTGGTTCTGCTTAGCTCTTCCGCTTCCTCCGGTCTGTGCGACCATTCTGTCACTGCATGCCCATTCTTATCCAGAAGCAATGCCAGTGCAGTTCCCCAACTTCCTGCTCCGATTACTCCGATATTTGCCATCTTATACCTCCTTATCAGATCATACTCCCGATTATGATTTCTTACCTACTGATAATTTATTCTCCGTACCATTCATCAGACGGACAATATTCGCCTTATGCTTATAGAATGCAGAAATCACTAACAATACGGCAATCCCATAGATCTCATAGAGATGTCCGCCAGTCACATGATATCCACCCATCTGTCCATACACGATTACACAGATCATGTAGGTCACAACAAGTGTAAGTGATCCGGCAGACACATATTTTGTGCATATTGTTACTCCTAGGAAAGCTACTACACAGATCAGTGTGATCCACCAATTGGTCGTACTGGCAATCAGCCCTGCTGTAACTGCAATCCCTTTTCCTCCTCTAAAATTCATATAAAATGGATAATTGTGACCCAGTACGACTCCCATACCGGTATACATAGCAAGTACCTGTATGATATCTGCATGTGTCTTTCCAAAAATCAAGTGAACTAACACTACTGCAATGATACATTTGAACGAGTCTCCCAAGAATGTAATCACTCCGGCTTTCCAGCCAAGTGTCCTCAGAACATTCGTCGTTCCTGCATTACCGCTTCCATATTTGCGGATATCCAGATGCTGGCTTTTGCCATAGAGATATCCGGTCTGGATCAGACCAAACACATATCCGATCACCAAACATATCAATCGTTCCATAGTTACTGATCTTTCTCCTTTCTCTCGCGGATAAAGAATTTCAGTGCAGTTCCACGGAAACCAAATGCTTCTCTGATCCGGTTCTCCAGATATCTGGTATAGGAGAAATGCATCAGTTCTTTGTCGTTCACAAATATTACAAATGTCGGCGGCTTGATCGCTACCTGTGTAATATAGTAGAGCTTCAATCTCTTACCCTTATCTGACGGCGGCTGCTGCATCGCTACCGCTTCTGTCATGATCTCATTCAACACACCTGTTGCGATGCGAAGTGTCTGATTCTCTATTACCATATCGATTACATCGAACATCTTCGGCAACCGCTGTCCGGTCTCAGCAGATACATACATAATCTCTGCATAAGGAATAAATGACAGCACCTGACGGATCTTACTCTCATATTCACGCATGGTCTTGTCATTTTTCTCAATGGCATCCCACTTGTTAACCACAATGATAATACCCTTTCCACGCTCATGTGCAATACCTGCAATCTTGGCATCCTGTTCTGTTACACCCTCTGTAGCGTCAATCACTACCAGCACCACATCGGCACGCTCTACCGCTGTTACGGTACGGATGATACTGTACCGCTCCAGTTCTTCTTTGATCTTATTTTTTCTGCGAAGTCCTGCGGTATCAATGAACACATATTCCTTGCCATTATGCACAATCTCAGTGTCAATGGCATCACGAGTGGTTCCTGCCACATTGGACACGATCACACGCTGCTTGCCGACCAGACGGTTCACGATCGAAGACTTGCCTACGTTAGGCTTACCTACGATAGCTACACGTGGGCGCTCATCCTCTTCTTCCTCACCTGTATGCTCTGGAAAATGTGCAACCACTTCATCCAGAAAATCTCCCAGACCCAGTCTTGAAGATGCAGAAATCGGCACCGGATCCCCGATACCCAGATTATAGAACTCGTATACATCCGGCATGAACTTGTCAAAGTTATCTACTTTATTAACCGTCAGCACGACCGGCTTACCGGAACGGCGCAGAAGATCTGCTACCTTAAAATCCGCATCGATCAGACCCTGACGCACATCTGTGATAAAAACGATCACATCTGCTGTGTCAATGGCAATCTGTGCCTGCTCCCTCATCTGCGAAATAATAATATCTTTACTCTCCGGTTCAATACCGCCGGTATCTATCAGTGTAAAATCCCGGTCCAGCCAGTTCACGTCCGCATAGATGCGGTCTCTTGTAACACCCGGAGTATCTTTCACGATTGAAATCATCTCTCCTGCCAGTACATTGAACAATGTAGACTTACCTACATTCGGTCTTCCAACGATGGCTACTACTGGTTTTCCCATAACTTCCTCCTCTAAATCAATTTAGCTATCGCTCATTATAACACATTTCTTCAGAATTGGTTGACCTTTTTATAAGAAAAGTGATATAAGTAATATGTAGGCACTATAAACTTATCAAATGTTAGGAGACACAAATGACAAATATCAAATATCTTGAGCAGTCTTTACCTGTAGCTCCACTTAAGATTGCTGCACTAGAAAGCTGCAGAGGACTGGGAGAAAAAGTAAACGATCATATTGTTAATTTCCGTAAGGAGGCACGGACAGAGATCCTGAATTCTCCTCTTTTTGCCAATTATCATTCCGACAATTTCCTGATTGACTGCAAATGCCCACGTTTTGGAAGCGGCGAGGCTAAAGGTTATATCGGCGAATCCATCCGTGGTTCTGATCTGTTCTTAATGGTAGATGTGTGCAATTACAATCTGACCTATACGGTTAACGGTTTTCAGAATCACATGTCACCAGACGATCACTATCAGGATCTGAAGCGTATCATCTCAGCAGCTCAGGGAAAAGCTCACCGTGTCTCTGTTATTATGCCGTTCCTGTATGAAAGCCGCCAGCACAAGCGTACCAAGCGTGAATCACTGGACTGTGCACTGGCTATGCAGGAACTGGTAGATATGGGCGTAGAGAATATCATTACCTTTGATGCTCACGATCCCCGTGTACAGAATTCAATTCCGTTGATCGGCTTTGATAATTTTTCACCACAGTATCAGTTCATGAAGGCTCTGCTCCGCGCAGTACCTGATCTGATCATTGACAAAGACCATCTGATGATCGTAAGTCCGGATGAAGGAGCTATGCACCGTGCCGTATACCTGTCCAACGTACTTGGGGTAGACATGGGCATGTTCTATAAACGCCGTGATTACTCTACTATCGTAAATGGCAAGAATCCGATCGTTGCTCATGAGTTCCTTGGTTCTGACCTGAGAGGTAAAGATCTGATCGTTATTGACGATATGATCTCTTCCGGCGACAGTATGCTGGACGTAGCCAAACAGTTAAAAGCGCGAGGCGCAGGACGCGTGTTCGTATGCACTACTTTCGGACTCTTTACAGACGGATTCGCTCACTTTGACGAATATTATGAAAAAGGATATATCAATAAAGTTGTAACCACCAACCTGACCTATCTCCCACCGGAGGTAAATGACAAACCTTACTTCGCTATCGCTGACATGAGCAAATTCATCGCACTGATCATTGAGTCACTGAATCACGACAAATCCATCAGTAATGTACTGAATCCTACAGACAAGATTCACGCACTGTTGGAAAAACGTAAAAATCAATAATTCCAAGAATTAACGCCCGGTCGGTTATTCACCGATCGGGCGTTTTATCATGCATAATCATCTACACTCAGACATCATATCCTGCTATTTATTAAAATCTGTATACACTTTTCCATTCTCAAGTATAATGTCACGAGCTTCCGCCATTTCCGATACTGTCACAAGCTGATATCCATTCTCAATCAACTTTGGTATCAACTGCAAAGCCGCATCTACTGTTGAACTGTGAATATCATGCATCAATATGACATCTCCATCATCCGCTGTATTCAATACACAATCAATCGTGCTCTGTGTATCCTTGGTCTTCCAGTCAAGCGTATCAATGTTCCACAGAATCATCGGCATACCGACTGCCGCTTTCACCTGATCATTAACTGCTCCATATGGTGGTCTGAGAACCGTAGCCGGCTGACCACATGCCTGTTTCAGAAGCTCATTGGTCTTTGCCACCTGCGATGCTCCACCATCTGCTTCTCCGGTAAGCTGCGGATGATCATAAGAATGATTACCGATCTCACAGCCAATCTCCTTCATTCTCTCCACGTCATCAGCATATTTGCTCACGTGAATGCCCTGCATAAAGAATGTCGCATGCGCATCGTATTTCTCCAGCATATCCAGAAGCTCATGCGTCCGTTCTCCCGGGCCATCGTCAAAAGTCAATGCCATCATTGGCTTATCCGGATCGATCTTCATTTCCTTAGACTGTAATTTGCCATCCTTTCCGAATACACATTTATCAGAACCTACCCGTTGCTTTCCGGTAAGCATGATGCCGTCTGCATCAAAATAATAAGTATCGTCTCCCAGTTTCATCCAACCCGTCATCGCTGAGCCATTCTCTGTAAGATAATATGTATGATCTCCATCTTTCTTCCATTCGGAAGATTCCATTGCTCCTTTTTTTGTGAAGAAGTACTTTTTACCGTTAATCTCCTGCCATCCGCTGACTTTTTTCCCATCACTGCCGAAATAATAAGTTTTCCCTTTGGATACTACAAAATCATTCTCTACATAACTTCCATCGTATTTCTGAAACTTGTTGCCTTTCCATTTACCGATTTTATTCTTAACTGTCAGATATCCTTTTGTAACAACTATATTCGCTTTTCCGTCCCAGTCAGACTCTAACTTCTTAGACAATTCCTTAGAAAGAATCAGCTTAATCGGGAATTTTCCTTCCTTTGTTCCGTCTGCATCACACTCAATGGAATAATCTTTTCCGCTGTTCAGTTCCTTCAACAGATCCTTTACTGTATAACCTTTATCTTTATCCAGAACCTTCTTTTCCTTCTTTTCCTCACAGCTTGCTGATGCGGTTAATGTCGGTACTTTTTCATCCTGCATGATCGACTGATTATCTGCCTGTAAAGTGATCTGTGCAATACGACTTTTCCCTACTGCCCGAACTACCTGAAATGCTACTATTATCATCAAAAACAGGCTTCCTGCGGCCATGATTCTTCGTATCTGTCTTCTGCGTTGTATTTGTTTTAACCGTCTCTTTCTATTAGAGAGTCTGTCATTATTCATCCGTAAACCCCTCATTCTTCTTCTGTACACACACTACCGAAAGTATAACACCCCTCTCTCGTGTACACAAGAAAGGGGTGTCGTTTTTTCAAGAATTAAGAATTACAGTATTACTTTCTTAACTAATTCATAATAATCGTAACAATTCTGTAAAACCGTCATTTATTATAATTACATACTAATTCAAAATACGTACACGAAGGATACCATCAATTGCCTCCAGATCTTGCTTCACAGATTCCGGAATGTCAGAATCCACATCGATCATGGTATATGCATAACTGCCTTTACTCTTATTGGACATGTCTGCAATATTCATATTATCCTTTGCCAGAACCCCTGTAATCTGACCGATCATATTCGGAATATTGTGGTGAAGAAGTGTAATTCTCTTGTTATCTCCCGGGTATCCCATATCGCAGTTTGGATAATTGACAGAGTTTTTAATATTACCATATTCCAGATAATTACGCATCTCTTTGACTGCCATCTTCGCACAATTTTCTTCTGCCTCTGCTGTAGAAGCTCCCAGATGCGGAATGACAATAGCTCCCTTTACACCTGCGATCTCTGGTGTTGGGAAGTCAGTCACGTAATGCTTAATCTTACCGGATACCAATCCATCTACCACAGCTTCACTGTTCACCAGCACATCTCTGGCAAAGTTCAGTACAACCACGCCATCTTTCATCAAACCGATAGCATCTGCATCGATCATGCCCTTTGTAGTGTCAAGTGCCGGTACATGAATCGTAATATAATCACATTCACTGTAAATCTCATCCACAGTTCTTGCATGATGGATTCCTCTGGAAATCTTCCATGCAGACTCCACTGACAGATATGGATCATAACCATACACATCCATTCCCAGATGCTGTGCTGCGTTGGCTACCAGTACACCGATGGCTCCAAGACCGATTACACCAAGTTTCTTTCCTTCCAGCTCGCAACCCGCAAAAGCTTTCTTTGCTTTTTCGGCATCTTTGGCAATATTACCGTCTTCTTCATTTTCCTGTACCCAGTTAATACCACCCAAAATATCTCTGGATGCCAAGAGCATGCCTGCAATAACCAATTCCTTTACACCATTCGCATTAGCTCCCGGTGTATTAAACACTACGATTCCCTCTTCTGCGCAGCGATCCAGTGGAATATTATTCACACCGGCTCCTGCTCGCGCAATCACCTTCAGGTTCTTGCCAAATTCCAGTTCGTGAAGTGCTGCACTTCTTACCAGAATTCCATCCGCATCCTTAGCATCACTGACTGGTACAAAATCTTCACTGAGATTCGCCAGTCCACATTCTGCAATTGCATTAAAACAATAATATTTGTACATTACAGATTTGCCTCCTCAAATTTCTTCATAAATGTCACCAGTGCTTCAACACCTTCATATGGCATCGCATTGTAGATACTTGCACGCATACCACCTACAGTTCTGTGGCCTTTCAGGTTCTCCAAACCGGCTTCTTTCGCTTCTTTTACGAATTTGGCATCCAGTTCTTTATCCCCTGTCACAAATGGTACATTCATCAGTGAGCGATCTTTCTTTTCAACCGTTCCTTTGAACAGACGACTTTCATCCAGATAATCATAGAGAAGTTTTGCTTTCTTCTCATTGCGTTCTTTCATTGCTTCCAGACCGCCCTGTTTTTTCAGCCATTTAAATACCTTGCCACAGATATAAATGCCATAAGCCGGCGGTGTATTATAGAGTGATCCGGCATCTGCATGTGTTTTATATTTTAACATAGTCGGTGTACCTTCCAGTACATCATCAGAGATCAGATCCTCTCGGATGATCACGATCACAACACCTGCAGGTCCGATATTCTTCTGCACGCCACCATAAATAATGCCATATTTGCTTACATCTACCGGCTCTGACAAGAAGCAGGAAGATACATCAGATACCAGGATCTTACCCTTGGTGTTTGGAAGCTCTTTGTATTTCGTTCCGTATATTGTGTTATTTTCGCAGATATACACATAGTCTGCATTCTCTGAGATTGGCAGATCAGAGCAATCCGGAATATAGGAAAATGTCTTATCCTCGGAAGTTGCAATCTTATTCGCCTTACCATACTTCTGAGCTTCCTGCCATGCTTTTTTCGCCCACTGTCCGGTTACGATATAATCTGCTTCTCCGTGTTTCATAAGATTCATAGGAATCATCGCAAACTGCTGCGATGCTCCTCCCTGCAGGAACAGTACTTTGTAGTTATCCGGAATATTCATAAGTTCTCTCAGATCTGCCTCAGCAGTGTCGATAATCTCCTGGAAGGCCTGCGAGCGGTGACTCATTTCCATTACCGACATTCCTGTTCCGTTGTAATCCATCATTTCTGCTGCTGCTTCGCTCAGAACCTCTTCCGGCAGTACTGCCGGGCCTGCTGAAAAATTGTACACTCTGCTCATCTTTGTATCCTCCGTTTTACTTATTATTTAAATCGTGTTCATCGAACGCTTCACTGATTGCGGCTCCCGGTGCAACCATTGGCCACACCTTCTCATCCGAATCAATCTGACAATCGATAACCACAGGTTTACCAAGTTGTAGTGCCTTTGCAAATGTCTCCTGAAATTCTTCTCTGGAAGTTGCACGGAATCCTGCAGCTCCCATTGCTTCTGCCAGCTTTACAAAGTCAACTGCATCATTCAGTACCGTAGCTGAATATCTCTGTCCGTAGAACAGATCCTGCCACTGACGTACCATACCAAGTACATGGTTATTGACAACCACCTGAATGATCGGGATATTATGTCTGACCGCTGTTGCGATCTCATTCATATTCATACGGAAACATCCGTCTCCTGCCACATTGACAACCACTTTGTCCGGACGTCCCATCTTGGCACCAAGTGATGCACCAAGTCCATATCCCATGGTTCCAAGCCCACCGGATGTCAACAATGTACGCGGCTCTGTATATTTATAAAACTGCGCTGCCCACATCTGGTTCTGTCCAACCTCTGTGACAATAATTGCTTTACCTTCCGTCTGACGGTAGATTTCTTCTACCACATATGGACCTGTCAATCCTTCCGGATGGTAAGTAAGCGGATATTTCTCTTTATAATCGCGGATTTTCGCAATCCAATCTGCATGATCCTGCTGCTCCAGTTCTTTATTAATCTGACTGAGTACCACTTTCAGATCTCCGATCACGCCTTCATCAATCAATACGTTTTTATTCATTTCAGCCGCATCTACATCAAACTGAAGGATTTTGGCATGGCTTGCAAATTTCTTAGCATTGCCTGTAACACGATCGCTGAATCTCGCTCCAAGTACGATCAGGAGGTCACATTCACTGACGCCGTAGTTGGAAGTCTTCGTGCCATGCATGCCAAGCATACCTGTGTACAAATCATCCGTACCAGGAAATGCACCTTTTCCCATCAAAGAATCGGTAACCGGCGCATCCACTTTCTTAACAAACTCATACAATTCTTTGGAAGCTCCGGATAATACCGCACCTCCGCCTACAAATATGTATGGCTTCCTGGATTCACGAATCATAGCCAGTGCATGATCCAGATCTTCTCTGCAGATATCTTCTGACGGCTGTACCGGTGTAATCTTCTCAGGTACATATTCTGTCTTATTTGCTGTAACATCCTTCGGGATATCAATCAATACCGGACCCGGACGTCCTGTCTGTGCGATTACGAACGCTTTACGGATTGTATCTGCCAGATCATTGACATCCTTTACGATATAATTGTGTTTGGTAATCGGCATTGTAATACCGGCAATATCGATCTCCTGAAAACTGTCCTTTCCAAGAAGTGCTACACCCACATTACAGGTAATTGCCACTACCGGAATAGAATCCATATAAGCGGTTGCGATACCGGTAACCAGGTTGGTCGCTCCCGGTCCACTGGTTGCAAAGCATACTCCCACTTTGCCGGTAGCTCTTGCATATCCATCTGCCGCATGTGCTGCTCCCTGTTCATGGGATGTCAGGATATGAGTGATCTCATCACTGTGTTTATATAATTCATCGTATACATTCAAAATCGCTCCGCCCGGATAACCGAACACAGTATCTACGCCCTGTTCTTTCAGGCATTCGATTACGATTTCTGCTCCTGTCAACTGCATATTTAATCCTCTCTGTATATCACTATTTATTCTTAGGTACTTCCAGTACTGCGCCACGATTGCCTGATGTAACCATCGCAGCATATCTTGCAAGATATCCTGTTGTTACCTTAGGTTCTCTAGGTGTCCAGTTCTTTCTTCTCTCTTCCAACACTTCATCCGATACATCAAGCTGAAGCGTAAGCTCCGGAATATTGATCTTAATAATATCTCCTTCTTCTACCAGCGCGATTGGTCCGCCTACAGCAGCCTCCGGCGATACGTGACCGATAGAAGCTCCTCTGGATGCTCCGCTGAATCGTCCGTCTGTGATCAGTGCCACACTTGAGCCAAGTCCCATACCTGCAATGGCTGAAGTTGGATTCAGCATCTCACGCATACCAGGACCTCCCTTTGGTCCTTCGTAACGGATTACAACCACATCACCTGCTACGATCTTGCCACCCTTGATTGCTGCAATCGCATCTTCTTCACACTCAAATACTCTTGCAGGACCTTCGTGTACCAGCATTTCATCTACAACCGCAGAACGCTTTACAACACTTCCGTCTGGCGCAAGATTACCCTTAAGAACTGCAAGTCCACCAGTCTTAGAATACGGATTCTCTACCGGACGGATAACTTCTGGATTCAGGTTCGCTGCATACTCAATATTCTCTCCTACAGTCTTACCTGTAACTGTCATACACTCCTTATGGATCAGTCCAAGTTTATCCAGTTCTTTCATAACTGCATAGACACCACCGGCTTCATTCAGATCTTCCATATAGGTTGGACCTGCCGGTGCAAGGTGGCAGAGGTTTGGAGTCTTCTCGCTGATTCCATTTGCGAAATCAATCTCAAAGTCCATACCGATCTCATGTGCGATTGCCGGAAGATGCAGCATACTGTTGGTAGAGCATCCCAATGCCATATCTACTGTCAGCGCATTTAGGATTGCATCCTTTGTCATAATATCTCTTGGACGAATGTTCTTCTCCCACATTTCCATAACTTTCATACCTGCATGTTTTGCAAGACGGATTCTCTCAGAATATACTGCCGGAATCGTACCATTTCCACGAAGTCCCATTCCAAGTACCTCTGTCAGACAATTCATGCTGTTAGCTGTATACATACCAGAACATGATCCACAGGTAGGACAGGTCTTGTTCTCAAATTCAAGCAGGCCTTCATCAGAAAGTGTACCTGCGGCATTAGCTCCTACTGCCTCAAACATACTGGAAAGACTGGTCTTTTTACCCTGCACGCGTCCGGCAAGCATCGGTCCGCCACTGACAAATACAGTCGGCACATTCACTCTTGCTGCCGCCATCAGAAGTCCCGGCACATTCTTATCACAGTTCGGTACCATAACCAGAGCATCAAATTGATGAGCCATAGCCATAGCCTCTGTAGAGTCCGCGATCAGATCCCTTGTTACCAGAGAGTATTTCATACCAATGTGTCCCATAGCAATTCCGTCACAGACAGCAATCGCCGGAAATACAATTGGTGTTCCTCCTGCCATTGCTACGCCCTGCTTTACAGCGTTCACGATCTTATCCAGATTCATATGTCCCGGAACGATCTCATTATAAGAGCTTACGATACCGACCAATGGTCTCTCCATCTCTTCTTTTGTCAATCCTAGTGCGTTAAAAAGTGAGCGATGCGGTGCCTGCTGTTTTCCCTTTGTAACTGTATCACTTCTCATTTTATCTTCCTCCTGTAACCTGTTATTTGATATATCCTGCAATCAGATCGCCCATTTCCACAGTGCCGATCTGCTTTTTACCTTCTGACATAATATCAATCGTACGATATCCATCTTTCAATACCTGAGATACCGCCTGTTCGATCGCATCTGCTTCCTTATCCAGATCAAAACTGAAACGAAGCATCATTGCTGCTGAAAGAATGGTAGCAATCGGATTTGCAATGCCTTTGCCTGCAATATCCGGTGCAGAACCGCCGCTTGGCTCATAGAGACCAAACTTCGTTTCATTCAGGCTCGCGCTTGCCAGCATTCCGATTGAACCGGTCACCATACTTGCTTCATCAGAAAGAATATCTCCGAACATATTCTCTGTCAGGATAACATCAAACTGTTTCGGATCACGTACCAGCTGCATTGCACAGTTATCTACCAGCATATGCTCCAACGTAACTTCCGGGTAATCCTCAGCTACTTCTTCAACAACCTTTCTCCATAATCTGGAAGAATCCAGCACGTTTGCCTTGTCTACGCTTGTTACTTTCTTTCTACGCTTCATCGCAATATCGAAACCTCTTTTTGCAATGCGGCGGATCTCATTTTCATTATATGTAAGGGAATCATATGCCTTCAGTACTCCGTCTTCTTCTACTGTCTTACGCTCACCGAAGTACAATCCACCAGTCAGTTCACGCATGATCATCATATCAAAGCCGCCTTCTGTGATCTCTTCTTTTAATGGGCAGGCTCCTTTCAGTTCATCATACAACACTGCCGGTCTCAGATTGGCAAAAAGATTCAATGCTTTTCTGATCTTAAGAAGTCCTGCTTCCGGACGCTTTGATGGCTCCAGTTTATACCATGGTGATGTCTTAGCATCTCCTCCGATAGATCCCATCAACACTGCATCGCATGCTTTTGCTGTCTCTACTGTCTCGTCCGTCAGTGGAATTCCGTGTACATCAATAGATGCTCCCCCCATCAGAAGCTGTTCATACTCACAGGTATGACCATATACCTCTCCTACTTTATCCAGGACTTTCATAGCCTCTGTTACTATCTCCGGACCGATTCCGTCCCCTTTAATCACACCAATTTTCAGGTTCATATGATCCTTCCTTTCATCCCAATATCTACAGTTATGTCTGTTTTATCTTTTATATTATCGTATTTTTATATTGCTTTCAACCCTTCATGGTTTAAAAACGCAAAAAAATGGAGTGTCCTCTGTTTTAAACAGAGAACACTCCATTCCTTTTGCTCTTATTCAGCGTCCGGCTTCTCAACCTGAACGATTGCTGATTTCTGCATTGGGATACGACAGTTCTTGTTGCTTCCGAATTCTACGATCACATCATCGTCTGTGATATCAATGATCACACCATAAAATCCGCTTGTTGTAAGAACAGTATCTCCAACTTCCAGTTCTGAAAGCAACTGTGTAAGTCTCTTCTGCTCCTTTTTCTGTGGTCTCATAAGGAACCACCAAAACACACCGATAATAACTGCATAGATAAGAATCAGTCCAAGTGGGCTGTTAGCTAATCCTGATGCTAATGTAAACATAATCTATTCCTCCTGCCATCTTGATAAAAAAACACTATTGCTATCATACACAATTTTCTGCTATTCATCAAGGTTTTTTTCTATTTCTTTATAAGCTCTTTATAATCTTCCGCTATTATACATAAATTAATCTTCCGGCGTTTCAAATCCCCTCAGTGTCTCTTCTTTATATTCCTTATAACGTCCTGCATCAATCGCATCTCTGATCTCTTCCATAAGGTGATTATAGAAATACAGATTATGAAGTACGCAGAGACGCATTCCCAGCATCTCTTTTGCCTTCAGAAGATGACGGATATATGCTCTGGAATACATCTGACAAGCCGGACAGCCGCAGCCATCCTCAATCGGTCTGTCATCCAGCTCAAATCTGGCATTAAACAGATTCAGCTTACCATGTTTGGTATATACATGTCCATGCCGCCCATTACGGCTCGGATATACGCAGTCGAAGAAGTCTACGCCACGATCTACCGCTTCCAGAATATTGGCCGGTGTTCCAACACCCATCAGATAGGTCGGTTTATTCTCTGGCAGATGCGGCACCACCTCATCCAGAATTCGGTACATATCTTCATGAGATTCTCCAACTGCCAGACCTCCAACTGCATAACCGTCCAGATCCAATTTGGAAATCTCATCAGCATGGGCAACACGAATATCTTCGTAAATACCGCCCTGATTGATACCAAATAACATCTGATGCTTATTGATTGTATCCGGCAGACTATTCAGGCGATCCATCTCTGCCTTACAACGCTTCAGCCATCTGGTGGTACGGTCTACCGACTTCTGCATATAATCACGGTCTGCAACACTGGATGGGCATTCATCAAATGCCATTGCGATCGTAGATGCAAGATTAGACTGGATCTGCATACTCTCTTCCGGTCCCATGAATATCTTATGACCATCAATGTGTGACTGGAAATATACACCTTCTTCTTTTATCTTACGAAGTCCTGCCAGTGAAAACACCTGGAATCCACCAGAATCTGTAAGAATCGGCTTGTCCCACACCATGAATTTGTGCAGACCTCCCATTTTCTTCACTACCTGATCACCAGGTCTTACATGCAGATGATAAGTATTAGAAAGTTCTACCTTTGTACCGATCTGCTGCAAATCAGCCGTAGATACCGCACCTTTGATAGCCGCCGCTGTACCTACATTCATAAACACCGGTGTCTCTATATCACCGTGTACGGTATGCAGACGCCCACGCTTGGCCCTGCCGTCTTTTTTCAATAATTCGTACATACTTTTATTCCTTTCATTCTCTTATTGCGCGATACATAGAATACGCGCCCCGGTTCTCACCGAAACGCGTTTCACTGGTTCTGATTAATAATGACAGATTATAGGTGTTCCCGCCTGAATAAGATTATACAATTCACCAGCTGATGCCGGAGGCATATTCACACATCCATGAGAACCATATGTCTGATAACGCACGCCTCCAAAAGCAGACTGCCATGACGCATCATGAAATCCAATACCACCATTAAATGGCATCCAGTAATCTACCGGTGACTCATACTCATAGGTTCCGTCTTCCAGCTTCTTTCCTCGTAACACCTGATTCTGCTGCTTGTAATACAGAGAATACATTCCCTGTGGTGTTGCATTACCTTTATTCGGATTACCGGTCACGATATCACACTGCATAGCAATCTGACCATTCTGGATAAAATACATATGCTGTGCTGTCAGATCCACCTCTGCATACGTAGTACCCCAATCATTAGCATCATGTGTTGCTGCACGGCTGGAATAATTTGGTTCTCTGGTCACGGTCTCTGCATCCTGGATATTGGTGATCAATGCATTGTACTCTGCATCCTGATCGATCTTCCAGCCATAACCACCACCTTCTACCTGTACGACATTACCTGTTGCAGTAGTAAAATTTCTTGTCTTGCCAACTGTATCATACTTTGCAGCAAGATCTGCTATGTACTGCTTAACCGCATCCTGATTAAAGGCTACCTGCATATTATCATCTACTGTAATCCACTGAGAGATTACCGAACTGTCCACGACCTCTGTGTTCGGAGAAAAGTCCAGTGTAATATTCGCTCCCAGTTCGCTGTTCATCTTCTCGCATGCCTTCGCGACTTCCGGTGAATCTTTCGTATATTTTGGCAGAATATAGCAGTCTTCCTTCATCAGATCAACCTCTGACTGAAACCCATTGATCGCTTTTGTAACGGTCTCTGCAAATTTATCCTTGTCGATTGCCGTTCCGATCTGCTCTGCGGCTACTTCAAACTTCTCACCTGTAAATTCCGGCTTTGCAGATACAGACGGTATCTGATTCTCTTCTGCCATGCAATCCAGATTCTCAATTACTTTAGCAAGCTTATCTCTATCATATTTCACGCCTACAGACGATTCAATATTCTGTTGCTTCCAGAGTCCTGTAATCCAAAGTAATGGGTTCTGCTTCTTGATCAGCTTTTCAACAGAATCATCAGCAACATACTCAATATCAATATCACTTCCACTAATCGTCTCTGTATCGCCATCAGATTCTTTCATCCTTAATGCATATCCTTTGACTTCTTCCTTCATATGAGCCTGTACCTGCTCCGCACTGCTCAGTGAAAAGCCCACTCCGTTTACCTTCGTATTTGGGAAAAAATGGAAACTAAAATAAACTGACACTGCACCATATAACGCTATCAAGACCAAGAGCACAATTAAAATAATGCGTCTTCTGCGCTTCTTTTTACGATGCTTTTCAATAAGTTCATCACCCTCAATGATCTTATCATCCTCTTCATCCGGAAGATCGTCATCCAAATCGTCTATTTCATCATAATCCAGATCATCGTCCTGATCCGAATCTGACTGATCATCATCCAGTTCTAATTCCGACTCTTCATACTCCTCTTCAACATCAGAATCATCTACTTCTTCATCATTCAGAAGTCCTGACAACAGTTCTTCATCATCGATAATCTCGATATCATCCCCGGCGATAGAAGAAAAGTTGTTCTTTTTATTCTTCTTTTTCTTATCTCGCATGTATCATATACTCCTCACAATTATAAATACAAACCCAATTATAATACGGTAATTTCCAAAAGTACAGTAGAATTTACCATTTTTAGCATGGTTCTTCCGTCATAATACGAATGATTTCCCGGTTTGTTTCTTTCATTCCTTCTTTCCCCAGACGACCAATATTTTTCAATGTTGCTTCCACGCCTTTTGTGACCAGTCCGTCACCTCCATAGAATTGCTGTCCGTTTTTATACATATAATATCCAAGGATCCCTGCGTCCACAGAAGAAGCTATTTTGGCAGCGCACGACGCTTTTGCTCCATCACATACCATTCCAGATACGATTGCCACAGCATTTACTACCGTATGAATAATCTCTCTATATCCTCCGCCACACAAATACGCAATTCCTGCTCCCGCGCCTACACCAGCGCTGACAGCCCCACAATAAGCAGATAATCTTCCAATCGGTGTCTTCTGATGTATCGTAGTCAGATTCGCTAATACTAATGCACGATACATCTGCTCTTCACTTACCTTCAAGTCTCTTGCATATACAATAACCGGAACAGATGTTGTTATTCCCTGATTACCACTTCCAGAATTAATCACAACCGGTAATTCACATCCGTTCATTCTTGCATCGGAAGCTGCCGCTGCCATAGCCTTTGCACGAGTCTGCACATTATTTTCTCCCATGCCAAGCAATACTGAACCGATATTTGCACCATAATCACCACGGATTCCTTCTTCTGCAATCTCCATATTACAGACAATCTGTGGATGAATGATTGCTCTCACGTCTTCAATATCTACAGTCTGAGAAAAATCCCATATATCTTCCATAGATAATAATGACCGGTCCGTCAGTCCTTCTTCTGTCTCTTCATTAATCTCTTTCTGTTCCAGTATATTATGATCTTTCTCCACTAACACAACATTTGTATGATAATTCGCAATCCGGATCTTACTGTACGATGTCCCTTTATATGCCTTAATGATCAGATCAAATGTAATCCCACTGTTCAGTGGCTTTACCGTAATCGGCGTCTGTTCCAGATATCGTTTCATTTCCTGAATCTGTTCTTCTGACACCTCAGCAATTACTTCAAGTTCTTTTTCTGCACTCCCTGCAATAATACCTGCTGTCACAGCTGCCGGAATCCCCTTTAACTGCTGAGTATTAGGCACGATCACTGACTTCACATTTTTAATCAGACTTCCACTCGCTTCCACTTCGATTCGTTCTGGAATTGCTTCAAGAGTATCTCTTGCAATCGCCGCAGCATATGCAAGTGCAATCGGCTCCGTACATCCCATAGCCGGAATCAATTCCTCTCGAAGAATCTGGATAAACGCCTGGTATTTTGTATCTGTTTTCTTCATATTACCCTCCCTTTACTCCTGCACCAGCAGATAATTTTCTTTATTTTACCACATTTCTATTCATCCGCAACACTCCCGCACCCCTTTTCATTCTACTTTTCGTTCCACAAATTGCCTTTTTTATATTCCTGCGCTATAATAGCAGAAAACACGTTTTCATAAAGGAGATTACACACACTATGGCAGGTTCATCATATGGAACAATCTTTCGAATTACGACATGGGGAGAATCTCATGGTGCAGGCGTCGGCGTTGTGATCGACGGCTGTCCGGCAGATCTCCCCCTGTCAGAAGAAGATATTCAGAAATATTTAAACAGACGCAAACCGGGACAGAGTAAATTCACTACCCAGCGCAAAGAAAGTGATCAGGCGGAGATCTTATCCGGTGTCTTTGAAGGACACACTACCGGAACTCCAATCTCCATTCTGGTACGCAATCAGGATCAGAAATCCCGTGACTATAGTAATATCATGAACACTTACCGTCCGGGACATGCCGATTACACCTTCGATGCCAAATATGGCTTTCGTGATTACCGTGGCGGCGGACGTTCTTCTGGGCGCGAGACCATCGGTCGTGTAGCTGCCGGTGCTGTTGCATGTAAGATTCTGGAATCTCTTGGCATCCAGGTTATGGCTTACACCAAGTCCATCGGACCGGTCAGCATTCCGGAACAGGACTATGACTATAGTGTAATCACAGATAATAGGTTATATATGCCAAATAATCAGTACGCCGAAAAAGCTTCTGCTTATCTTGAGGAATGCATCCGATCACAGGATTCCTCCGGCGGTATCATCGAATGCCGGGTAGACCATATGCCAGCAGGAATCGGCGAGACAGTTTTTGAAAAGCTGGATGCCAACCTCGCCAAAGCTATGATGTCTATCGGTGCTGTCAAGGGCTTCGAGATCGGTGATGGCTTCCAGGCAGCCAAAGCTTCCGGGAGCCAGAATAACGATGCATTTTCTTCTAATTCAAATGGCATATATAAAGAAACCAATCATTCTGGTGGTGTGCTGGGCGGTATGAGCGATGGCAGTACAATTGTTCTCCGTGCAGCCATTAAGCCTACACCATCCATTTCACAACCACAGGATACCGTAGACAAGGATGGTAAGCCTCTGTCACTCACGATCCACGGACGCCACGACCCGGTCATCGTACCGCGTGCCGTAGTTGTCGTAGAATCCATGACCGCAATTACATTAGTTGATATGCTGTTCCAGAATATGACAGCAAGAATGGATAAGATCGCGGAATTTTATAGTAAGACTCGATAATTTGCTTAACTCATATGCAAAATAAAGGACAGTATGCAAACATACCTGCCAGCAGGCTTTATCCTTTGCAATCTGTCCTTTTTATAATGACATATACATTGGTATATTCTGTATTTTTACAACTGGAAGCATCCTCCGCCTACAAATTCCCTCAACAGCGAATTGGCCGGCACTCTTTCACTGCCAATTCCCACAAAATAATCCAGAAATTTCAGCAATCGCTTCACTTCCGGATATTCCGGGCAGTCATGCTCGATTCCAAACAGCAGAGGTTCTACATATTCTTTCAATACCGCCAGTTCATAGATCAGCGATGAGTTAAACATTACATCTGCTTCTTCCTGATATGGGAAAATATTATTCTCTTCACCCCGGCGTACTGACTGCCACATAGCGATCGTATTCTTCGCCGATGTGCCTCTGGTTCTGGCATCCCGTACGATCCGGCGAATCAGTCTGCCGTCAGTAGTCGGAATTCGATTATGCTCATCAATATTCAGCTGTGTCAACGCACTGATATAAATCTTGAATTTATTCTCATCCGGCAGTCCTGCCGTCATTTTGGGATTCAGACAGTGAATGCCTTCAATTACCAGCACATCATTTACCCCCATCTTCTTTGGCTTAGAGATGTATTCCTTGTGTCCTGTCTTAAAATTGAAGGTCGGAAGCACTACTTCTTCTCCATTCAGCAGACGGAGCATACAGTCATGGAACAGCTTGACATCTACCGTCTGAAGACTCTCAAAATCATACTTTCCATCCGCATCTATTGGTGTATCTTCTCGTTCTACAAAGAAATTATCTACAGAAATCGGATGCGGCACCATGCCATTTACCTTAAGCTGTACGGACAGACGATGGGAAAATGTTGTCTTACCGGAAGATGACGGTCCTGCGATCAGGATAAATTTAACCTTCGGATCGGCCGCAATCTGTGCCGCAATATCCGCAATCTTCTTTTCCTGTAACGCTTCCTGCACCAGGATCATTTCTCCCGGTCCATCTTTTACGATCACATCATTCAATGCACCAACCGTCTCAATATTCTGCATATCTCCCCAGTGTACAGATTCTTTCTGAACATGGAACAGCTTCTCGGCCGGGCGGAATGGACGCACCACTTTTGGTGCCTGTTTTGTCGGCATCTGAATAACAAATCCTGCCTCATATGGATACAATTCAAACCATTTTAGATATCCGGCACTCGGCACCATATATCCGTAAAAGTAATCTTCAAACTCATTGATACTATAAAGATTTACTTTTGATACTCTCCGATATGCAAACAGTCTCTCTTTATCTTCCATACCATATTGGCGGAACAATGCAACTGCATCATCGGTATCGACCGTCCGTTTGTTGATTGGAATATCCCGCCGGATCATTTCCTGCATCCGTACTTTAACTTTCTCTAAGAACTCAGTATTTACCACGGCGCCTTCCACTGTGCAGTACAGCCCATCACTGACTGAGAAATGTATCCTCACTTTCGTCTCAGGAGCGTGATCACACACATCATAGATTGCTTTTACCAGTAACAGATTCATACTGCGCTTATAAGTTGCATATCCAATCTGATCCCCTGTTGTGACAAATTGCATCTCGCAATCTGTCTTCAATGTTTTTCTCAATTCCTGAAGCTTCTTATTAACAAATACCAACACAATGTCATTTTCATAATCCTGCTGATGAGCTAACGCAATCTCTCGATACGTTGTACCTTTCTCGTACTGATATACCTTTTCACCAATCTGAACACTGACCATTTCCTGTGCCATATCCATCGCTCCTTTCTGCCTTATACGATCTGAAATGGATTACATACAGGTGCTTCCACTACATCGATCGTCTGACATTTCTCCCGGAGAAACGCTGCCACATCCGGTACAAATATTTTCTCAATCCCATAGTGACCACCATCTATGATCATAAGCCCCTGTGCAACCGCATCAATTCCGGTGTGATGGTCAATATCTCCTGTAATCAGTACATCTGCATGCGCCGCAAATGCTGTCGATACCATACTCTTGCCGGCTCCCGGAGAGATTGCCACACGACGGATCTCTGCAGACGGATCTCCGAATACTTTTACTGCTTCCAGTTCATATTTCGCTTTCACCAGTTCGCAACATTCCTGTAGACAGATCGGATCTTCCAAATCTGCTACACGGCCGATCCCCTGCGGGCTGCCATCTAACGGACTCTGACAGGTTACATCCAGTACTTCTGCATTTTTAAGTCCCAGTACTTCACCCGAAAGCTCTGCCATTCCCATCACATCATAATTGGTATGCATCGCATAATATGCTATATCATTCTGAATCAGGCGCAATACTCTTCTGCCGATAAAATCATCTTCTGTTATTCGTTTCATCCCAGAAAATATCATCGGATGATGCGTCACAAGCATATCTGCCTGTGCTTCGATTGCTTCCTCGATCACTTCATCCGTTGCATCCACTGCCACATAAATGTGATGTACTTCTTTTTTCCTTCTTCCCACAAGGAGTCCCACATTATCCCAGTCCATCGCACAGCTTCCAGGGTAACGTGCCTCCAATGTTTCTATAATTTCCTGACATAACATCTGTATCACCTCATTTTGCTGCTCTATTTCTCTATATTTCATAAGAAGCAATTGCATGCTCAATCCGTTCCAGTTCGTCTTGAAGCTCTTTCCGTCTGCTCTCTGCTCCTTTTCCAGTCTGATCTCCCAACCTATCAGCGATCCCCTTTTTTAAGCTATGTTCTCTCTGAAGAAACTGATATAATACTGGATTCTTTTTCTTCAGGAGTAAGCGCCCATAATACAACTCCTCCTGTGAATATGGCGCTTCTTCTCCATGCACCAGTTTCATCATCGGATAGTATTTGCCATCCTCTTCTACCATATCCTCTTCCACACTCCGGTAACCATACTGATTCAGATATTCTCTGACCTTGTGGATCTCTGATTGTGGCTGCAGGATAAATTCTTTCAAATCTGCTGTAATCTCCGGCGAATCCTCCAGAATTCTTATCACCAGACCGCCCCCCATTCCGGCTGCGATCATCGTGTCTGCTTCTCCCACCTGTAATGCCTGCAGTCCATCTGATTTTCTGGTAAATATCACATTTTCCAGTCTCTTTGACCGTATATGCCCTCTGGCTCTCTCCAGAGGACCTTCATTTACATCCATTGCGATCACCTTTGCTGCTCGTCCGGACTGGATCAGCCAAATTGGTACGTAGCCATGATCTGTTCCGATATCAGCAACAGAGGCGCCCTCTGTCACAAGACCGGCAACAGCTTTCAGTCTTTTTGATAGTTCCATAGGCGCCTCTTTCTTATTCAAGATAATCTCTCAGTTTTCTACTACGGCTCGGATGACGAAGCTTACGAAGTGCCTTCGCCTCAATCTGACGAATACGCTCTCTGGTAACGTCAAACTCCTTACCAACTTCTTCCAGAGTTCGTGCACGACCATCATTCATACCGAAACGAAGACGGAGTACCTTCTGTTCTCTCTCTGTCAGAGTATCCAACACTTCATCCAACTGCTCTTTCAGCAATGTCGCTGCTGCTGCCTCTGCCGGTACCGGAACATTGTCATCCTGAATAAAATCACCCAGGTGGCTGTCTTCCTCTTCACCGATCGGTGTCTCCAGAGACACCGGTTCCTGTGAAATCTTCAGAATCTCACGTACACGTTCTACCGGCATGTCCAACTCTTCTGCAATCTCTTCCGGGGTAGGTTCACGTCCTAATTCCTGAAGTAACTGTCTGGATACACGAATCAATTTGTTAATTGTCTCAACCATATGCACTGGAATACGAATCGTTCTTGCCTGATCCGCAATTGCTCTTGTAATGGCCTGACGAATCCACCATGTTGCATAAGTACTGAACTTGAATCCCTTCTGATAATCAAATTTTTCAACCGCCTTAATCAGTCCCAGGTTACCTTCCTGGATCAGATCCAGAAACAGCATACCTCGTCCCACATAACGCTTTGCAATGCTGACTACCAGACGAAGATTCGCCTCAGCCAGACGCTTCTTAGCTTCTTCATCGCCTTCTGCCATACGCTTTGCCAGCTCAACCTCTTCCTCCGCAGACAAAAGTGGTACTTTACCAATCTCTTTCAGATACATACGTACCGGATCTTCGATACTGATTCCATCCGGAACAGACAGGTCGATCTTTTCCATATCTACTTCGTCTTCATCTGACAATATAACTTCCATATCATCATCGTCATCTGTATCCGAATTGATTCGGAGCACATCAATCCCCTTCGCTTCCAGATATTCAAATACCTGCTCCATCTGTTCTGGGCTAAGCTCCATATCTGAGAAAAAGTCATTGATCTCCTGAATCTCAAGGACACTCTTTTTCTTTTTTCCAAGAGCTACCAGTTCTTTCAGCTTTTCCTCAAATTTTACAATGTTCTCTTCCATGTAATGTCCATCCTCTCACTGCTTGTTTATATTTTATCCTTAAATTATGGAAATATGCAGTCCCTTTGCATCCTGAAGTGCCCGCTTATCCTCCATCAGTTTCTGGAGTCCCGCAATGTCTGTCGGCTCCAGTCTCCTCGCCATCTCATCCAGACTGTTCTGCTTAACACGACGCACGGTCTCATTCAATGCTTTTTCCTGCTCTTCCCTAGTGGTTAATTCTCTAATCTTTGTATGGAACAATTCTGCCACTTTGCGGTGTTCCTCTTCATCTGAAAAATGATTCATGATCTGTGCCGGATTCACTAAGCCTTCATCCATCTGCTGATACAGAAGTTCTGCTACCGTCCGATAAAGTGGCTCGGTAAAATCATCTGACCGGATCACTCTCCGGATCTGCTGTAAGACATTCGCATCATCGATCATCCATGTCAGAAGGATTCTCTGCGACTTCAAAATACCATCGTCCGCCTCTTTTTCACGGTTTCTCGTGGTTCTCGGCTTCTCCACAGGCTTTGCAAGTCCTGTCTGTACTGCCGTCCGCACCACCAGCTTCCTTAACTCGTCCACATTAACCCGGTATGCCTTTGCAACTGCTTCTATATAATTACTGCGTTCGATCTCTTCATCGAATACCGCCAGTCTCTTCGCCGCCTCGTGCATAAATCCGGTCTTTCCTTCCGGTGTATTCAGATCATAATCCCGCTCCAGCATCTCCAGTCCAAACATAAATGCATTGCGTGCTTTCTGAATCCGTTCCTCAAATGCTTCCGTCCCCAGATTCTTGATAAATTCATCCGGATCCTTGTATGGATCCATGCGGATTACTTTTGCCGTAATCCCCACATTCCGCAAAATCGGCATTGCTCTCAGAGCTGCCTTTGTTCCTGCTTCATCACTGTCATAAGTCAGATATACTTCATTCACATACCGCTTGATCAGTGATGCATGTCCCGGCGTAAGTGCCGTTCCCAGTGATGCGACTGCATTGGTAAAGCCTGCCTGATGCAGGGCAATCACATCCATATAACCCTCACATAGTATGAAATACGGTTTTCTGGAACTTCTTGCCCGGTGAAGTCCATAGAGATTCCGACTCTTATCAAAAATCGGTGTCTCCGGTGAATTCAGATATTTAGGCTTACCATCTCCCATCACACGTCCGCCAAATCCAATCACTCGATTGTTGGCATCCATGATCGGAAACATAACACGATTCCAGAACTTGTCATACGGTCCGTGACGCTCGTCCATGGAAATGAGTCCTGCCTGCATCAGTACCTCATCCGTATAGCCCTTGGTTTTCAGATACCGATACAGATCGTCACTGTATTTGTTAGAATAGCCCAGTCCAAATGCCACAATCGTCTCGTCACTCAGTTCCCGCTTCTTCAGATATGTATATGCCGTTCTGCCCTGTTCTGTCTTAAGCTGCGCGTAAAAATACTTGGCCGCCAACTTATTGATCTCAAGTAATGTACTCTTCAGGTCAGCCCGTTCTCTGGCCTCCTTAGAATACTCGATCTCCGGCAGGTCTACTCCTGCCCGGTCTGCCAGTACCTTTACTGCTTCCGGAAATGAATAATTCTCATATTCCATCAGAAATGTAAATACATTTCCTCCGGCTCCACACCCGAAACAGTAGTACATCTGCTTCTGTCTGCTAACCGAAAAAGACGGGGACTTCTCATTATGAAATGGACATAGTCCAAAATAAGAACTTCCCTTTTTCTGAAGCTTCACATAGCCGGACAGCACATCCACGATATCATTCTTCTGTCGTACTTCCTCTATTAATTCTTCGGGATAATACATAAATCTGCTGCATCCTCTTTTCTAGTCTTTGGGAATACTCAAAATACTCCCTATTTATATAAATTCGACAGAACTTTCTGATTTCCTTTAATTTTTCCAACATTTCGGAATAAAATATTCTTCAAATGTATGAACTGCGTAGGAATCTGTCATACCTGCGATATAATCACACGCTATCTGTTCTCTTGACGCGGCGCCATTTTCCAGCATATTCAAAAACTGCTCCGGCATGAGTTCCGGTTTTTCCATATAAATATGATAAAGATTCGTAATCATATGCATCACCTTCGCCTCTTCTCCCTTTGCCACCGGATTCAGGTATACATGTTCAAACAGATACTGTCTCAGCCCACGCATGGCTTTCCACACCTCATCCGACATATGGATCTCCGGACGATCCATACTCTGCGTAATCACATCATGCACCATGCGATTCAGCCTGGCTTTGCTGGAATGTCCCAATATGTCGGTATATTCTGATGGCAGATCCTCCTCTTTTAAAATGCCGCCTCGTACAGCATCATCAATATCATGATTGATATAGGCAATCTTATCCGATAACTGCACCAGTTTCCCTTCCAATGTTGCCGGACGTCCGCTGGACTTGTGATTACGGATTCCATCCCTCACTTCCCAGGTGAGATTCAGCCCCTTCCCCTGTTTTTCCAACACTTCGACTACGCGTACACTCTGCTCATTGTGCTTGAACCCCAATTCACATACTTCATTCAAAGCCCGCTCTCCGGCATGTCCAAACGGTGTATGACCAAGATCGTGTCCAAGCGCAATCGCTTCTACCAGATCTTCATTCAGTCTGAGTGCCTTGGCAATCGTTCTTGCATTCTGTGACACCTCCAGCGTATGGGTAAGTCTCGTCCGATAATGATCTCCCATAGGCTGTAAAAACACCTGTGTCTTCTGCCTCAGCCTACGAAATGCCTTGCTGTGAAGGATCCGGTCACGATCCCGTTGAAACACCGGACGGATATCACATTCTTCTTCCTCACGTTCCCGTCCTCTTGACTCTCTGCTGAAACTCGCATAGGGACTTAATATCTCTATTTCACGCAATTCAAGCTGTTCACGAATCATCATACCGGTTACCTCCTCTCCGCACCTTGTGCTCCCGCAATCTACACTCGCTATTCGGATATCACACTGCTTCGCAGTGCTTTTATCCTCTTTCCTTTCTTACGATGCCTTGCAGATTGCTCCGCACTTCGTGCTCCCGTAATCTACACCCGCCATTCGGATATCGCACTGCTTCGCAGTGCTTTTATCCTCATATCGGGGCGGTTTCCAAGGTCATACAGACATGTGTGCAAGCACCCATCTGTATGACTTTGGAAACCTGGCATCTTATATATATCATATTACATATCTTTATGAAAAATGTCAAAAAAGAGTCAGAGACTTTAAAATCCCCGACTCTCCTATTTTCAAGAATGCCTCGGCATTCTTGCCGCGAGGTGCGCGTCATGCAATTGCATGACATACTTCTACTGCGCACCTCTGCAATCCTGCCGGAGGCTATATCAGCTGGGGAATTGACTCCCATCTGATATATTTTTACTGTTCGTTTTCAAAATCAACGATTCTCTGAACCTTGTCCACAGATCTGCAGTTTGGATCCCATTCTACAGACAGATACTCTTTTACCAGTTCTTTTGCAAGCTGGATTCCAATAACCTGTGATCCCATAGTGATAATATTGGCATGGTTAGAAAGCTCCGCACGCTGTGCCTGATACACATCATGAATACATGCTGCGTAAGCACCTTTTACTTTGTTAGCTGCAATTGATACTCCGATTCCGGTTCCGCATACTACGATACCTCTGTCGTATTTACCACCGGCAACTGCCTGTGCAACTTCAATAGCTGTGTTCGCATAAATCGGATCATCACTTCCGAAATCTGCCACTTCATGTCCCAGTCCTTTTACATAGTCCATTAACTGAAGTTTAAATTCTGTTGCGTTAGGGTCACATCCAAATGCGATTTTCATAAGTTTCGTCCTCCTTATATGTCTTTATCTTACTCTGGCATTATAAATATGTTTTCATTTCTTTCAGTGATTCGTAAATGCAGGTCGGTTCTACATCCGATTCTGCCACCGTCTGCATATCTGCCTCTCCGGTCAGTACCAGGAAGCCTTTCGCTCCATTATTAACACCGGTTGCCACATCTGTGTAAAGTCTGTCACCAACAAATGCCATCTCAGATGGCTGATATCCGGTAATCTCGGCTACCATATCGACCGTTTCTTTCCAAGGCTTGCCAAGGAATCTCGGCTTCACTCCGGTAGAATCTGTGATCAGACTGCACATTGCGCCACAATCCGGCATAAATCCATACTCGGTCGGGCAGTTTGTATCCATATGTGTTGCAATAAATGGCACACCATTTCTTACATAGTGACAAATTCTGTCCAGTTTGTGGTAAGTCAGTGTCGTATCAAAACTCTGTACAGCCACGTCCGGGTCTTCTTCCACTAACTGGATTCCCTTTTCTTTCCAGTTCTCTTCCAGAACCGGTGTACCATTCAGATACACTCTTGCTCCCGGATAATTTACTTTCAGGAACTCTGCACACACATCACCTGCTGTGATGACCTTGTTTTCATCCACATCCAATCCCATCTTATGAAGCTTCTCGACATATACGGATGGCACCTTAGATGCATTATTGGTAAAAAACACAAAGTCCATATCATCGGACGCTTCTACCTGACGGATAAAATCCAGCGATCCCTCGATCAGCTGATCTCCCAGATAGACGGTTCCATCCATATCCAGTACAAATAATTTCACACCTTTTAAGGCTTCTTCTTTACTCAGCATACTACACCTCTTAACCATAGATCTCTTCTGTAATCTTGTCTGCAATCTGTTCCAGTCTTCCCTTATCCTTTGCAAACTGCAGTACGGAATATCTTGGTCTGACCGTATATCCCTTCATCAGACTTTCGTGGAATAACTCTCTGCTGATGCCGATCTCCTTCGGGCTGATCGGTGCTCCTCCTTTGGCAAGCAATGCCTCAATCTCTTCATGAGGCGGACACAGTTCTCCGGTTCCTTCCGGAAGAATGTCTGCCAATTCTTCATAAAATCTTGCGATTACAGGAGTTGCCACACCAACCTGAATACCATGATGGTTCGGGTTCAAACCTCTCGCAATATAATCCATTTCCCAGAAGTGTGACAGCATATGCTCTGCTCCGGATGCCGGACGAGAAATATTAACCAGTGCCATTGCCACTCCCGTCAGTGTCAGTGCTTCCAGAAGTGCTCCAAGTGATTCTGCATCTCTGCTCTTTAAGCCTTCTGCTTTGTCAAAGCACTTATCTAACGCTCTTTTCACCAATGTCACACAGGTATCGCAACGGTAATCTCCATTTGCCTTTACAGACAGATCCCAGTCTGTGATTGCCGTAATCTTACCAACCACATCACCATAACCAGCCTGGATCAGATCCTGTGGTGCAGTCTGAAGAATGTCTGTATCTCCGATCAATCCATAAGTCAGATGTGCAACCGGGGAATACTTATATCCATGAGATACGATTGGTGCTCCGTCTGCCACGTATCCGTCCATAGATGGCGCTGTTGCCACAATAATATAAGGAAGTCCGGTACGGGATGTCACAAATTTGACCGAATCATTGATAACACCGGATCCTACTGCAATCATCAGCTTTGTATCCAGATCCTGCTCCTGCAGAATACGTCCAAGCGTCTTCTCATCCGGGATCAGAATATCGTCTCCGGTATCAAACATCAGCTCTTTGATGTTGAAACCATTGTCTTTCAGAAGCTGTACTGCCTTTCTTCCTGCCACTTCATATGTATGATTATCATACACTACCAGAATCTTGCCATCTTTAAATGGTTCCGCCATCTTTGGAAGATCCTCGATTGCTCCCTTGCGGATAGACATATCGTGGACACTGAAATTATGATGGCGTCCACAGGAACAGTCAAACTCTGTCTGCGGCATCTCATTGATCGTCATGTTCAGAATCTCATTCATCTTATTCTTCCTCCTCATCAGATAACAGTGCTCTGGCGCACTCCGTATCTGTTATTAACACATTGATATATTTTCCATTGATCGCACCCTGAATTGCCGACAACTTCTCTTTTCCTCCGGCAATACCAACGGAACAGGGCACTTTACATAGCCGGTGAATATCCATGCCGATCACAGCATTATCCGATGCATACGGCCCAGTATGGCCTTCGATATCATAGAACTGCATACACAACTCCCCGGCAGCCCTTCTCGACACTAGCGACTCTATCTCATTTTCCTTATAATAACCTGTCGCCTTGATCGCAGAATGTTCATTCGGATAACCGATTCCCACCAGTGCCACATCAATCCGGTTCATCAGCTTCACTGCATCCTGCACGCTCTCTTCCTTCATCAGCTCATCCCGCACCAGTGTACTGGATACTCTCGCCGGTGCGTGCAATGGGATAAATGTTCCATCTCCCAACCTTGACATCTTCTCCGCCAGACTGTTGGCATGAAGTTCCATCCGAAGTCTTCCCATGCCACCTACTAATGGCACGTAAGTTACCCGCTCTGCCGGAGCCTTCTGTAATGCCGATACCATGTGGTGAAGGGTAGATCCCATCGATACACCTACAATACTGTCATCCTTGATCGCATACTGCAAATATCTGGCTGCCGAACTTCCAAGCGCACTCTCCAGTGCATCTTTGTCATCACTGCCATCTACCACCAGTACTTGTCTAAGGCCGTACTTTTCTTCCAGTTTTTTCTCCAGTTCCCAGTAAGCTATGGTATCCAGATCCGGAATTTCAATGCGGACAAGTCCCTGTTCTCTTGCCGAATCCAAAAGCCTTGCAATCGTCGGTCTGGAAAGTCCCAGTTCCTGCCCGATCTCCTGTCTGCTAGCATTCTGATTATAATACAGATCACATACCTTGATCATCAGACGTGGATCATCTACTTTTTTTCTCATGTCTCCATCTCCTACAATCACATTATAGTAGCAGAATCATCATGTGTCAACATTATATTTTTACATTTTGAATTTTATATCAATATTTTACCGTTTCAAATCCATATTTATCAATTTTATTTTTTAGTTTGTAAAAGTGTTATGTAGGAGAACATTGTTTATACGGAAAAATCACTCATCCGGTACGTGGCACGCAAACTTGATTTCTGCATTGCGGCTTATGCACAAATCGTCGGAAGTGCCAAAAGGCACATTCCGAGATTGTATGCGGTCGTCAAGGTCCTCAGCAAGCTAGGCCTTTGACTCGTCGCAATACAAAAAAGGCAACCTGATTACTCAGATTGCCTTTATGCGGAAGATGGGACTTGAACCCACACGATCGCATTGATCACAAGATCCTTAGTCTTGCTCGTCTGCCAGTTCCGACACTTCCGCTGAACATTAAATATTATATCGAATGAATAGATAAATGTCAATACCTAAATGAATAAATCTTGTTTCGTCTTGTAAATATAACAAAAGGCAACCTGATTACTCAGATTGCCCTATGCGGAAGATGGGACTTGAACCCACACGATCGCATTGATCACAAGATCCTTAGTCTTGCTCGTCTGCCAGTTCCGACACTTCCGCATGACTTATTCCGTCCGAAGATTATAATAGCACATCCCCGAACGGTTGTCAATGTTTTTAAAACTTTTTAAAAAGTTTAAATTATTTATTACAATTAAGCTAATTTGCTCTTTGCAACTTCTGCTACTGCAGCGAATCCAGCCGGATCATTAACAGCCATCTCTGCAAGCATCTTTCTGTTCATGTCAACATTAGCCAGCTTCAGTCCATACATGAACTTGCTGTATGACAGACCATTCATTCTTGCTGCTGCATTGATACGAGCGATCCACAGCTGACGCATCTGACGTTTGCGCTGCTTTCTTCCTGCATATGAAGAAGTAAGTGCTCTCATTACAGACTGCTTAGCAACTCTGTACTGCTTAGAACGTGCTCCTCTGTATCCCTTTGCCAGTTTCAGGGTTCTATTATGTTTCTTCTTAGCGTTCAATCCGCCTTTAATTCTTGCCATGTCTTATATCCTCCTTCAACAATTACCAGATCTTAGAGATATGGTAATACTTTCTTCATGTTCTTTACATTTGTTGCATCAGTAATTGTAGACTGTCTGAGATTTCTTTTTCTCTTTGTAGACTTCTTGGTTAAGATATGGCTCTTGTAAGCTTTATTTCTTTTTAATTTTCCTGTACCTGTCTTTTTGAATCGCTTAGCAGCGGCTCTATTTGTTTTAATTTTTGGCATGATAAAATCCTCCTTAATGTATTTTTTATTTTTAACGTTTTACGGTTAAAACCATGCTCATATTACGTCCTTCGAGTTTGGCCGGCTTCTCAACCTGTGCAACATCCTTCAGCATATCTGCAAAATCATCCAAAATGTGCTTGCTCTGCTGAACATGAGCCATCTCTCTTCCGCGGAAACGCAAAGTTACCTTAACCTTATTGCCTTTCAGAATGAACTTCTTGGCATTATTTACCTTTGTATTCAGATCGTTAGCATCGATGTTCGGTGACATGCGTACTTCCTTAACTTCCACCGTCTTCTGCTTCTTCTTGGCCTCTTTCTCTCTGCGGCTCTGTTCGTATTTGTACTTGCCGTAGTCGATAATCTTACATACCGGCGGCTGTGCCTTAGGAGCAATCTTAACCAAATCCAGCTCTGCCTCTCTTGCAAGCTTCATAGCATCTCTTGAAGACATCACTCCAAGCTGCTCTCCATCTGCGCTTACTACACGTACCTCTCTGTCCCTGATCTGCTCGTTAATCATTAAATCGCTAATTGTCGTACACCTCCATGATAGATTGTCTGATACATCTCTGCATCTGTTATCTGTTAATACAAAATGAGTGAACAGTCACTGACTATCCACTCATCTATCCACATAAAAATCCTTTCAAACAAAAGATTAATATTATGCAATATATTGAACCAATAGTCACCCGATTGTGCTATGGTGAGAGCGGATACTCTACTTTCTTTTCTTCACACAAAAATTAATATACCACGCTTCTACTCTTGTGTCAATACTTTTTTATCGTTTATTTCCCATGCAGAATGTAGCTACTACACCCGGACCGGTATGACTGCCGATAACCGTTCCAATATTATGGATAAATACATTCTCAATGCCCATTTTCTCACGAACCAGCTTCGCCACATACTCTGCATCTTCCAGGCAATCACCGTGGGTGATCATAATGATCTCATTGTCCCATCCCTCAGAACGCTCCACTGCCATGTCGACAATCTTATGCAGGGATTTCTTACGACCGCGCTCTTTACCGATTACCTGCAGCGCACCATTATCATCCATATGAATGATCGGTTTTACTTTTACCATGGTTCCAAGCACTGCCGCTGTCTTGGATATGCGCCCTCCTCTGTGCAGATGGAACAGATCATCCACCGTTACATTATGACAAACATGCAGTTTATTCTCTTCTACCCACTGTGCCACTTCTTCAATTGTCTTGCCTGCTTCTTTCTGCTTTAACGCATAATATAGAAGCATCGCCTCTCCCATACATGCACACAGCGTATCCACTACTATGACCTTTGCCTCCGGATACTCTTCTTGCAATTCTTCCGCAGCAATCTTCATACTGTTACAAGTGCCGCTGAGTGCTGATGAAAATGCCAGATGTAACACATCCTTTCCTTCTTTTACATATGGCTCCAGCATTTCTTTTGCTTCCTCCGGATTGATCTGAGAGGTCACTGACATCTTACCCTCTCTCAGCTTCTGGAAAAATTCTTTGTCTGACAGTCCATACATATCTGTATACTCCTGTCCATCTATTGTATATTTCAATGGAATCACCGGCACATTGCGTTCTTCCAGCCATTCTTTCCCCGTATCAACGGTACTGTTTACTGTAATGATATAATCTCGCATGGTCTACCTCCTCGTCCCCTCTGTCATTCATGACCTAATCATATAAGATTTTACTCCATCTGTCCACAAATTCAAGAGATTCCCACGCCAAAATTTCACATCATTTTTTTACTAATTTCGGCTAATATGCAGATAACTGTGTCCGGTCAGCGTCTTATTAAAACAAATGCTTCCGACCACCACCAGCACACCTAGCACGAATCCTGCCCAGTTCAAAAGCGCAGTCAAAATCAATAGCTGCAGACGCATAAATTTCAGTGCATAACCAAGTTCAAAATTTGGCTGTGTATAATTTGCCACAGAGACGAACGCCATTGCGAGCATAATCTCACTGTTAAACCACCCGGACGATACTGAAAATTCTCCCAATACGAGACCTGCGATTACACTCAACGGCGTACTTAGCATATTCGGCGTATTCATTGCAGCTAGCCGCAGGCCGTCGATAGCCAGTTCCAGAATCAAAAGCTGCCAGATAAGCGGTACATTCACCATATCCCGCACCGCAACAAATTCAAATGTCTCTGGCAGCCACCGCGGATTCTGCATAAAAAGCAGATACACAGGTGTCAGAAATACCGTCATAAAAGCAATTAACCCTCTGGAAATCTTAAGATACACGCCTGTTAAGGTCGGAAAATAATAATCATTTGCCTCCTCCACAATATCGAAGATTGATGTTGGAAGAATCATTGCCGACGGAGAATTATCCACCATAATTACAATCTTTCCCTCCAGCAGACATGCCGCTGCTGTATCCGGACGTTCTGTATATTTAAACTTAGGAAATGGATTATACCACTTACGTTTCATCAGACATTCTGCGAGACTCTGCTGATTCATTCTCAGAGCATCAATCCGTATCTGACTGATTTTACGCAATAGTTTCTTCAACAGTTCCGGATCTACCCGATCCTCCATATAACAGACTGCCACATCCGTCCCTGTACTTTCTCCCACTTCCATCATTTTCATAATCAGATGTGGATCCCGGATTCTACGCCTCATAAGTGCAGTATTGAACACAATCGTCTCTACAAATCCGTCTCTGGATCCGCGAAGTGCTTTGTCCTTATCCGGCTCATCCACGCTCCTTGCCGGATACGTACGGCAATCTATGATAAAGCAGCCTTCGTATCCATCAATAAACAGCGCTGTTGTTCCGGATAAAATATTATGAAATATCTGGTCAAACCCCACCAGAATATCCACTTCCACATATGGGATATGACTTTTTGAAAATGCCGTTGCACTCTTTGGCATATCTTCTTCCGTAATTGACATCATAGAATCCATAATCTTCAACATTGATTCGTCTTTCGTAAATCCATCCACAAAGAAAAATGCTGCCTCCCGGCCTCCGATCATCATATTTCTCTGAACAATATCAAAGCTCTCCTGCACCGGAAGAATCTCATTCACATAGGCTGTATTTTCCTTCAGCGACGCAGTGGCATTTCTGTATTCAGGCATATCCACTCCTCCATTTCTGTCATTCAGACATATATCAGAAATAGCATGCCCACATACAAAAAAAATATGCAGAGCATCTGCCCTGCATATCGGTTCTTATCTCATTCTTATTACGCTTTCTGTTCCGGCATCTATGCCTTGGTTGTGCTGCCAAATCCGCCGTTGCGCACTGTCTGCACGTTGTCGTCCACCGTTATGCCATATTCCACAAAAATTCCCTGCATAAATCCATTACCAGCTTTCAGCTCTACCGTTTTGTCTTCATTCGAATCATTGGTAATCTTGGCAAATATATGTCCTTCATTGTCAGAATAATAATAGTCACTGTCGATGATACCGACCGTATTGTTAAGCTGCAGACGATATTTAAATCCAAGTCCACTTCTCGGATAACACTTCAGCACCCACTCTTCTTCCATGTGTACCCGGATACCGGTCGGAATCTTTACCGTCTCTCCCGGTGCAATGGTAAAATCAACCGGGGCATAGAAATCATACCCGGCAGATCCGCTGGTTGCACGCTTTGGGAGTTCGATTCCGTCATAGATTTTCTGAATCTTCTCTGTACTACTCTCGTCAAATGTATCTTTCCAGGCTGCTTCGAACTGTGCGAAGCTCACCTTTTCAAACTTTGCAATTCTCTTTGCCATCTGTCACATTCCCCTTTAATTTCCGCATTCGATGCTGATCTCATTGAATAATTTGAGAACGTCATCCACAGACATACTATACTTTTCCTCGCCCTTCTTGTCAAGGATAGCCTCTCCCTGATGCATCATCAGCAAACGATTGCCATATTCCATTGCATAACGGAGATTGTGTGTAACCATGATGGTCGTCAGTTTCTTTTCTTTTACGATCTTATCGGTAAGCTGCATGATCAGTTCTGCAGTCTTCGGATCAAGCGCTGCCGTATGCTCATCCAGGATCAAAAATTCGATCGGAGTCATTGTGGACATGAGCAGTGCCATTGCCTGACGCTGTCCGCCCGACAGCACGCCTACTTTCACATCCATCTTATCTTCCAGCCCGAGTCCAAGCTGGCTGAGCTGTTCTCTGTAGTAATCGATCCTTGCTTTATTCGTTCCTCTGCCAAATCCATAGCTCTTACCTTTATTATCTGCAAGAGACATATTTTCCAGAATGGTCATCGACGGACAGGTTCCCACTGCCGGATTCTGATACACACGACCAATACGACGGTTTCTCTGATATTCCTTTTCTTTGGAAATATCCTTTCCACCAATGCAGATCTGTCCACCTTCTGCCGGAATACTTCCGCAGATAATATTGAGCATAGACGTCTTACCGGAACCGTTACTTCCTACTACAGAGACAAATTCTCCATCTTCGATTGTCAAGTTAAAATCCTGAAACAGGCACATCTCATTGACTGTGCCCGGATTGTAATATTTGTGGATATGCTTAAGCTCCAGCATCCGTCTTCACCTTCTTTCTGCGTTCCATACCAAGCACCAGGATTGCCAGGAATAATACTGCCGTAATCAGTTTCATTGCCTGTGGTTCGAAATTGCGGAGTGCGATTGCCACACATGCCTTATATACCACAGAACCGATCAGCACTGCCGAGGTTGCCTTTAATAAGGTAAGCTTCTTAAACAGGCTGGTGCCAATGATAACGCTCGCAAGTCCGATAACGATAGCACCAGTGCCCATTGAGATTTCAAATACACGCTCTTCCTGACAGAATACGCTGCCTGCCAGTGACACCAGACCGTTTGCAATTGCAAGGCCCACGATCTTTACATTCCCCTGATCCTTTGCAAGAGATGTAACCAGTGTCGGATTATCACCAACTGCGCGAAGCAGATAACCGGATTTGGTCTCCAGATACAGATCCAACAGAATTTTGCTGATCACTACCAGAACGATTACAATGATCAATGTAGTGTATGCCTGAATACCTTCTGGGATCATATTGCTCAGTGTATCATTTTTAAATATTGTCTGCTGTGAAAACAACGGAACATTCGCCGTTCCCGCCACATACAAATTGATCGTCCACAGTGCTGTCATCATAATAATACCAGATAACAGATCGCGGACACGGCATTTCACATGGATCAGTCCAGTGCAGATACCAGCTACTGCTCCTGCCGCAAATGCCAGCAGAAGTGTCAGATAAGGATTCATCCCTCCTGTCAGGAAATATGCCGTGATCGCACCGCCCAGCGGAAAGCTTCCATCTACGGTCAGATCCGGAAAATCCAGAATCTTATAGGTGATATATACTCCAAGAGCCAGTATCCCGTAGATCAGCCCCTGCTCTAAAATTGATATTACAAAATCCATGAAAAATGCCTCCGTTAACTTATTCAGAAATTGTATCGAAGCTTTCTACTGCCGAATCAGCAAGGTCAGATGGAACTTCGATTCCAAGATTCTCCGCTACTTTTGTATTTACATAGAAACCTGGCTCAGAAATAATCTCATAAGGAATCTCTGATGCTTTTTTCTCGCCCTTCAGAATCTGTGCAGCGATCTTACCTGTCTGTTTGCCAAGTTGGATATAATCAATACCCTCTGCGGCCAGGCAACCGATCTTCACCTGTTCAATCTCACTTCCGAATACCGGAATACTTTTTTCATTCGCCTTTTCCAGAATAGTAGGAAGAGATGCTACTACGGTGTTATCTGTAAGATTGGTAATGCAGTCAACTTTGGTCAGCAGATCGTCTGTTGCAAGTGCGATCTCTGATGTCTGGCTGATTCCCTTTGTCTCCAATGTAAATCCATATTTATCTACTAATGATTCATATGTTGCAATGGCTGATACGGAGTTTGCTTCGCTGGTTGTATACAGGATACCGATTGTCTTAGCATCCGGCATCATTTCCCGGATCATTTTCAGCTGTTCCTCAACCGGGAGTGTATCAGAAGTTCCTGTTACATTACCTACCGGATTACCATCCTTGTCCGCAAGCTCTGCTGCAACCGGATCAGTAACTGCTGTATACACAACCGGAATATCTTTATCCATTGCTGCATTATATGCGCTCTGTGCACTCGGTGTTGCAATTGCACAGATCAAATCCATATTATCAGATACAAAAGAATCCGCGATCTGAGCATTGGTAGCAGTATCTGCCATTGCATTCTTAACTTCTACCTTCAGATTATCTCCTTCCTTGATGCCTTCCTCTTCCAGTCCTTCCAGGAAACCTTCCCGGCAGTTATCCAGTGATCCGTGCTCTGCAAACTGCTGAATACCAATCTTGTAGCTTGCTTCCTTGTTGTCTCCGTCTGAAGCTGAGGACTCCTTGCTGCCACATCCTGCTGCCATAGCCATCACCATTGCTGCTGTCATCATAATTGCGATTGTTTTCTTTTTCATAATACTGTTCTCCTTTTCTCTGCTATAAGTTTCATGTTAGGAGAGATAATCAGTGAACTTCGTCCAAATAATAAAGAAAACCGCCCCAAACAAAATGTTTGAGGCGGTAATAATTATCATCATTATCGCGGTACCACTCAACTTGACTAGCGTCCACTCTTCTCATGTACTAACATACATCCCTGATTGATAACGGGTTCGGTTCCCGACAGGCCATAATTTCTTTCGATTTCCGGCTGCCCTCGAAAGTCCATTCAGCTATCCGTTCCGTATGGCAATCTCACCACCTGCCACTCTCTTTAACTTCACGCTGATAACTTACTCCTCTTTCTCAACGGTTTTACTATTTACAAGTGCTATTGTACGACAGTGTAACAGAGTATGTCAAGAAAATCTTTTGATTTACTTCTATTATTTTTTATATCTTCTATTTTAACCCATCTGTTCCAAAATCTTTTCATTAAGAAGTTCATATGATTTCCAATATTCCTTTTTTATTGGAATCGCTGTATATGTAAATAATTCTTTTAATTTTTCCATAATCTGCTCACCTGCAAATCCTGTCTCCTTCTGAATTTTCTTGTCAGTAATAGATATAATCTGATGTGCAGCCAAATTCCGAATCCTGCTCTCCACTTTTCTAATATCATCCACAAGTGCGTTTAACCGAACATCTGTATTCATCATTAATAGCAAACCACGCAATGCATCTGAATATACATTTCCCATTTGAAATTGTTTACCTTTAGATCTGTAATATTTTTTTAAATTATCTCCTACTTCTGTATTATTCAGCTTTTCTGGTGACCATTCACGAATAGTTTCTCCACGTCTTTTTCTGAATGAGCAATAGTCATCAATCACAACACCACATTGTTTCTTCAATATAAGTTCTAGCATATCTACTACCAATGGCGTGATTGCTCGAATAAAGTCTGCATATTCCGAGCGTTTTAATTTAATCTCAACATTTAATGCATATTCAAAATACTTTCGATCAGACGAAGTCTTTATAGGCAGACATTGAAAGCCTGTCTTCTTAACCGCTTGATCTACACCTGCAAAATCTAGCAGAACTCTTCTAGATGCCAGATACAAAAGTTCTCTATATTTTTTTGTATTTTCAGCAGACATTGTATCCGCCACTTCAAGTGCTGCCTGATAATCATATACTTTAATGTGTTTCTTTATAATCTCTTCTTTTTTTATCTTAGACAATGTAGGACACTGAATCTCCTTACAACGATTTTCACATGGTTCTTCATTATCTTCATCCAATTCCCACAAAAGTTCCACATCATAATCTTTATGCATATGTTCATTAATTTTTCTTTCCGGCGTTGATACCTGAATCAATTTGGCCGGAAACTCTCCCAGTGTCTGCAATACTGCTAATCCGCTCTTCATCGCCGGAGTACCTGACGATATATTTAGCAAAAGTGTATCTGTAGAATCCATTTCTTGATATATTTTTTCAATGATCGCACGAAAATCCTCATAAAAATAATCAAACTCATGTACCTTCGTCAGTTCCCGTCGTTCAATAACTTCATACTCCATTACTCTCTTCTGCTGTTCTGCCAAGCGGTCCAGACAATACCTATATCTATCATCCTGATCCTGATAATCCAGCATTTCTTTAGACATATACATAATCAACTTGTCTGGTTTATACATCCTGCAGATATGCAACATCGAACCGTCTCTGCAATTTGTAGACGATATTGGATCTGTTCCTCCAACTGGAGTAAATAATATTACTTTGTTCATCCTTTACACACCTCGTATAATTACTCATATAATTACTACTTCTTCATTTTCTATTTTATCATTAACACCATATAATGTAACCTCTCCTTCGCCCCTAATTTTATAAATTCTAACACTGTCCATTTCTTTATTAATCAATCCCGGAATTTCCGACAAAAGCTGTCGGTACAGGCTTTCTGATATCATTGCTTCAAACGCAGATTTTTGCACTCGGAAACCATATCCATTCATCTTCTTAGCGAAACGAACTCGTCTTTTATTATCCACAATATCATATATAATCAAAACATATAATTTCTTATCGGCATAAATCTGTGTAGTATTCCAAAAATAATTTTCCATCTACTATCTTATCTCCCTTACAACTACCGAATGACTATTGGATGATATTCGTCTGGATTCTCTGTCTCAATTGCTCGTACAAACTGATTAATCTGCAAATCAATTGCCCGTCGAAAGCTCACACTATAATCAATATACGTCAGATATTTATTCTCAGCTCTAAATTTCACTTCCAGTTTTTTAATATATCGCCTAAATCCATCTTTATCCAAAAACACTCCCGGTTGATCAATATCAGAGTAAAAATTGTCCTTTGTCAGTTCATGTCCGTTCAGCATACTCATCGCGGTAGAATCAATCAATACTGCTCTCCACTCTTCCATGAGATCACTTGCCAGTGTAGGATGTTTTTCACGATCTTTATGCATCACACCAAAATATGGATTCAAGCCTTTTCCTTCTATCTTACCATATAGCTCATTCAAAATAACAGAATATCCCAGACTTATCATAGAGTTAAACGGATCAGTCGGTGGTCTTCTCGTCCGTCCTTTGAATGCAAATTCTGAATCTATCAATTCTCCAAGTACCCGGAAATATATTTTTGCAGCAGTACCTTCATATCCCATGATTTGTTCTATACTGACCACTGAAGATACTTTTTTATACATATTATTCATTTCAACAATTGCTCTCTGAATGTCCTGCTGTGAATGTCTTGCATATCTTCTCAACACAACACTCTGATTGCGTATTTTTGCCTCAATAATTCTTTTTGAAAATTGAAGCTTAAACTCTTCGTTGTTAGCAATGGATGCCTGTATACGTTGACGTTGAACATTAACATGAGATGTCGAAATCAGCCTTCCATAATATGCCCCATTTGTTGAATAAAATAAAATATTAATTCCACGCTTTAAACATTCTTCTAAACATTGCGTTGTAATCTGTACTTTTCCAAATACCTCTATCACTTCCATCGTTTCTACTGGAATACTTTTGATCAGACCTTCCTTATAATGCACCTGAAATCGATTATCTTTAACACCTATACTCGCCCCCTGCTCACATACATATAAATAACTCATTTTCTCTACTCTCTTTCTCATTTTATCATTTATCTTATACTCGCTTAAGTATTTTGACTCAGTCCCCTAACGGGGCAGCTATTTTCTCTTGAGAAGTTCTTGATCTGTACACTCTATGACATGGCATTAGTTCTTGTCCCCTCTCGGGGATATCTATTATCTATCGCAACGCAGATCTTCACATAGTGGACTGGAACACGTTTTCGTCCCCTCTCGGGGATATCTATTATCTATCAGCTACGAAAGAATTCATTCATAAGGAGGAAAAGAAAGTTTTCGTCCCCTCTCGGGGTTATCTATTATCTATCTTGTGATGGATAAAGTACCAACAATTACTATACCGTTTTCGTCCCCTCTCGGGGATATCTATTATCTATCCTTATTTTACATACTGCTTAAGTAAAAAACTTAAACGTTTTCGTCCCCTCTCGGGGATATCTATTATCTATCGGCATAAAAAATACGAAACAATTAAAACATGCATTGGTTTTCGTCCCCTCTCGGGGATATCTATTATCTATCCATAGCCTAAAGTCACAACCGTGATAGGTTGATACTGTTTTCGTCCCCTCTCGGGGATATCTATTATCTATCGAGCCGTGGAAGATTGAGGATTTGAAGAAGTTAGAGTTTTCGTCCCCTCTCGGGGATATCTATTATCTATAAATCACTTTAAAAATTACTGAAAATGTTTGTCGAAGTTTTCGTCCCCTCTCGGGGATATCTATTATCTATTGAATCGATCGACTGGGGGGAGGTATTGGCATGGTTTTCGTCCCCTCTCGGGGATATCTATTATCTATAAGATGAACAAATTATCTATTAAATTGTTGACAAGTTTTCGTCCCCTCTCGGGGATATCTATTATCTATGTTACTTATAATTTTATTAACACTACACATGTAGTTTTCGTCCCCTCTCGGGGATATCTATTATCTATGATATGGTCAACCAGCAAAAGCCTTCACCGAACAGTTTTCGTCCCCTCTCGGGGATATCTATTATCTATACAACAAAAGTTCAGTTTGAAAAGTGCAGAACAGGGTTTTCGTCCCCTCTCGGGGATATCTATTATCTATGATGGAAAGACAGGTATCAACGAAAGTCTAGTGCTGTGTTTTCGTCCCCTCTCGGGGATATCTATTATCTATAGATAAACAAAAAACAATCAGTGAAGGAGTTAAGGTTTTCGTCCCCTCTCGGGGATATCTATTATCTATATTAAAGGCAGAGTAGAAGCAAAAGAAACAGGAGTGTTTTCGTCCCCTCTCGGGGATATCTATTATCTATGAACAGCAAGAGAAGGCAAGAGAAACAAAGAATCGTTTTCGTCCCCTCTCGGGGATATCTATTATCTATGAGGACTTGCAAGACCTTATAAAAGACCTCGATAAAGTTTTCGTCCCCTCTCGGGGATATCTATTATCTATAAGTGGTGTTGTAACGTATGTATGTGGTGTACCTGTTTTCGTCCCCTCTCGGGGATATCTATTATCTATCAAAAACACATACTGTATTATCAAAAACTGTATAATAGTTTTCGTCCCCTCTCGGGGATATCTATTATCTATCCTGTCCTCACAATCCCTCTGATTATCAGGGCGCATTTCCCGGTTTGCGGTTCACTTCCGCAAACCAGAAAATATTTCTTATTGAAAACCTTGAAATATAGCAGAACGCCTTATTTTTAGCACATCGGCGCAAACTCTATGTTTCTGTATATGATATCTGTCCCCTTCCCATATCATACAGTTTACCATTATATCTTGTACATTTACATACATGAGGTGCAAGTTTTAAACGTATATCTTTTGAATGTTTATGCTTATTATACGATACTCCCAATGTATTCTTAAATATACTATCAATTACGCGATATGCATCGCCTCCAAACAGTGCATAATGCACTGTTTTAGACGGAAATCCTGCTCCACCTCCAAGCCATATTATATCTTTATCTTTAGTACTTCTGCAAAATCTTGCATAAAAGTATCTATTACACATGCCATTAAACACATTCAATGCTTCCATTATATCCTCCATGCAATAAGGACATAATGTAGTATCAATTGATACGTCAAATGTAATCTCTGTCCCAGGTTTCAAAACTTCCCTCAATAATGGAAGGCATTTTTCTTCTCGCTCTAATGTATAATCAATCTTCTGACACAACGTCAATTGTTCCACAGAAATAGGAACGCTGTCTCCCACATGCAGACCTGACATATTGTCATTCACTGCACTGCCGGCTTTCGTTTCATCTCTGTTCAGTGTATACAACACTTGCTGTTCCAGATAATCTGTTTCCTTTGCAAGACATTGTTTTCGCGATGCTCGTTCTCTGGCACTGCGTTCAATTTCTCTTTTTGTTCTGGCATAATATCGCGGATTATTTTGAATCTCCCACGCAATCAATGCAGTCCGAAACATTCCTTTAATACTGCTTCCCGGTACATATGGCTTACCATACGCATCCTTAATAAATGTGTCAATTCCTTTCGGTCTTCCAGTTTGTGTAGCAAATGCATCTCCCGCATCCATCTCATAGCGTTTCCACACTTCATAATCTTCATTGCGGAACTGATGCTGTTTCATCCATTGACTAAGCGATGGAAGATTATTACGCGAATTCATCATGTAACTATCAAACTCTCTCTGCAATCCCTTTTTCTGAACAGTCATATACATTTTTTCAAAATCAGGGACTATAACTCGATGATTCCAAGGCATATAAAGATATTCCTTTTTGCCAAGCTGTACACCAGATCCTATATAAATGGGAGATAATGCCCGTATCGTCACTCTATAATGTTTTAAATAGTCTTTCATACTCACACCCCCATAAATAATGGTTTGGCATATCGATAAACTGGATGATTCCCGCCATCTGATACGTCATAGATATCTCCATCAAATTGACACATGAAACAAGATCCTGACTCAAATACGTATAAGTCTTTCTTTCTCCTCCATTCATCAGCATAACTATCCGATCCTACATAACCTGATCTCTTCTGTAATTGATATGACGCACCTTGTAAGACTTTCTCTAATTCCGCATCCGTTGGAAGTGCTCCTGATAAAAGCAGATAACGATCCGATGTTTTACCTAAAAATTCTCGAAATTCTTCTGGCATACGTCCAGTCTTCAAACTATATTTTCCAAGACCAGCCGACTTTTTCCCGCCAATTCCAGTATAAGATAATGCATCCAGTAATCCTTCTACTAATTCCTTTTCATCCCGGCTTGCATATCCCACAATAAGATATAAGCCATTTCCTCTATTGAAATAGAACGTTCCTACCCGAAATGGAAGTGTGTCCTCCTCATTTCTTACAAAAGACATTGTCTGTTGATAATATTGACCAAATTTGTTCATCGGATTATCTGCCAGATCCATCACTCCATCAAGATATTCTCCAAGTTTTTCAATCGGAAGAAATTTCAACTTCTTATATGCTTTTTTCTGTTCAGATTCTCCTCGATCTTTTGGTTCGATGTAAATCATTGGTTTAGGTACCATATAGTGTCGGCCAACATATGGTAATGCGTCAGAAATCCTTAATTTGTTCTTTTTGACAGCTTCATATAATTTCTGTTCTAAATGCAGTTTCAATGCTTCAATATACAATGCTGAGAACATCTGATCTGCCTGAAAGATATAAGTGCTTTCGTTCAGCATTCCTGTTCCAAAATGAACACCTGTCTGAAATTCTAATTTATAAATTGAATATTTCATAAGACGCTCCTTTAACGATTTAGTATTTCCTGACACTGATCAACCACATCATCAGATACTTCGCCGACAACTACGCAGACCTCTATATCACTTATTTTAACTCTCCCATAACCTCTGGATCCATTACCGCCCAGATAATCATACTCCAACAATCTAAACCCATCATTCAATATCTTCATATCATGCAAAATTTGTTCCTCAGTATCTTCATCTGTCACTTCATAGATCAGCTGCATTGGAAACTGTGCGCCACGCACCACACGCTCAATCTGACGCGGATTAGCCACAGCCGTCGTTCTTTTAATACTGTTTTCAAATTTAATTTCTGTCGGGCTTGTGAGCCCTGCATGTTTCAATTCTTCCCAGTTATCTAAAAACATGTCGCTAAATAAGATTTTGCTTGTACGTACGTGTCCTTTTTTTGCACTTCCAAACAACCTGATAAGACATTCCGTATCATCATCCGGTTTTTCGGCAATCTTCTCATTATATCTTTTCGCTAACAATGTTCTCATTTTCCCTTTTAAACTGCTTCCCGGAATCATAGGAGTTCTCGTACGTTCATCGCAAATAACCGGCGAATCTACAGCGCCTATTGCTGAAAATGCTCCAGAGCCTCCTATGTGTAATCCAGTTACTGTTTCTATTATTCCACTTATCTCAAGTTTTGCAAACATACCTGAACCTCCCATTTATTCATCTTTCATTCCGTTGAGCTTACCATAATATTTTCTGTATGCTACCAGAGCTTCCATATACCTGCTGAACAATATATACCTGCTTCTGCTTCCTTTAATTTCATCCAGACATTTCAATATATCAGCCTCTTCTACTAATTTACCAACCAATGGTTCTCGTCCGGCTTCGTACACAAATCGAATTTTCAGATAATTAATGCGTCCTATAATATCTGCCGGCAGTTTATCATTCTGCATATTCACAACTTCATTATATATACCTGCTGTCATTGCCAGTAGATTTCGAATCTTAGACGTTGTAACTAAGTTCACTATTTTGCCGCGTTTATCCTTTTGCATACACAAATTTTGTATCGCATGTTCTGCAATTTCCACATAATTATCCTCTGTTAATTTCATCACTCATTTTCCTCTCTTTCTCGATTCAAATACACATATAGATAAATCGCTGTAATCAATTCTCTTCGATCTGCTGCATTCTTACTCCACTCATACATTTCTTTAGAAAATTTGCGATATGCTGCTCTATGCTGCTCTTCTTGTTCCTCATCAGGCTCCATCCTCGCCAGCAAATAAACATATCTGGCAAAATTGATTTTATCCTTATCCTCTCTTAACAGTTCTGTAAGATGATATAAAAATGCCATTCCATGCTCTTCTGCCTGACCAAAATAAGCATCAATAACTTGAAACTTCTCTCCAAGTACTGACGAAATAAAATCCGCCCATGAATATGTGTGTTCCTTTGAAAAGACTGTGACTGCATTTTTATTATCTGCCTGTTTTGATGCATCTTCTAATTGTTCAACCTCTTTCGCCATAATATTTACTGGATACTTTGAAGGATACACGCCTATTCCTCCTGAAATTGTCAATGTCCCCTGTGTGAATTTTTCCAATGCTGATCTTATATCCACAAATGCCGCCACAACATCATTCCAGGAACCTGCCAGGAACACATCATCCCCACCTGAATACACAATTGTTACATTTCTCGCACCACCATCTGATAACAGCATCGAATTTCCATTCTCCAATATTTTATTAATATAAAGTTTAAAGAAAAGTGATAATTGTCGAGATAATGCAGCCGTTCTTGATAAGGTTACATAAGTATTATCTCCATCATTCTGCTGGAATCCTCTCACAAACGTTGTTCCAAGGTTATCTACATCAGCACGCAATATTCCAATCCGCTTGACACCACTGGATTTATCTGCCAGTTTTTCAAATGTATCCCCCGTCGTGTAGCTTCCAACCCACAATTTTGTAGCCACATGTTTCCCCGTATAAATATCATTTTTTGTGTAAGACCGCACATAATCAATCTGATCCATCCATCTCAATACATCTGATTTTTCACCAGCAAGTAAATATCTGTCACCCGGCAATGGCAATGCCCCTTCTTTCGGATTACTAGTTACCACAAAATAGTCCTTATACAAAATGTTTCCTGACATTTTTTCAAGTGAATTGCACAAGTCACATTTATCACCCTCCAATTGTGCAAGACGACGGCAGACTTTACATTCTCTTTCTCCATCGCGTTTTTTTCGATGATTCAGTCTGTATATATCCTCCGCTGTATAACGATTTGACTTTTTGCTCGAAATCATACGTGAAATTGTTAAATACAATTCTTCGTAACTACCTTCCGGTACATTACGAAGCGCATTTGCACTGGCCTGCGCATATCCCCCTGCAACATATAGTGCTGTTCCAAATGTGTCCATGAGCCATTTATTCAATTCTTTTTGATATGTTTCAACCAATTTCCGCACATTTTCTGTATTCGGAAATAATATATAACAATGACCGCCTCCAGTATAAATCAGATTTGCTCTTGACAATGCAACTCTGCTCAACAATTCATCTACAATGTGCTCCATCATAATTTCCAGATAAAAACTTCTTGCACGAAGTCCACGAAGAGCTCCCTGTTCACCAACTGTGTATATAAATTTTTGTATTCCTGATATATCCATTGAATATAGCAGAAACATTTTTTCATCATAAGACTGCCGTGCTCGTTCTAACAGACGTTTTTTATAATCCTTTTCCCCATCTTCTAACAGATACTGTTCCACACAGCTTGCAATGGCTGCTGTCATTTTTACATGATCATAAAGTGATATATCTGCCAATTCACGCTTAGATGTAGATGACGGAATATAAGTCAAATTAGCTTCCAAAACTGATAATAATGAATTCAAATACTCTTCACTGATTTCTATTCCTTTCAAGTTATCTGTAATATTCCGTATAACTTCCCGATAAAAATGATCATCCAGACTCACATCATCATCTGTTGGATAATTAATATCTCCCTTAGGCTGTAATATCTGCATAGCATAATGCTTTTTTTCATGATTTCCATTCAAAATGTTAAACACACTATCCAATGGAATTGATTTATCAAAACCTTCTTCCTTTTCATCCTTTTCTCGTCGATCTGCAAAAGCAGCCACATTATCTGCATAGTACGTTAAATATGCATTAGAATCCTTTGAAATATCCGCTTTCCGCAAATATATTCCATGATGATATCTGATACATTCCAAAATTTCTTCATCAGATATATGTGTTTCTGCTTTAAGATATTGATAACCGCTCTCACTATGATTTCTTCCATCACCGCTGCGATATGCTACTTTGCCAATATCATGAAGCAGACTTCCTATAATCAATTTAATTTGTTTATCCGCTATCACTCTTTTTTCCTCCCTTCCAGTATCTTAATACATCCCATTCCTAAAGATGTTTTTATTCCTACTCCCGAATATTCTCCAACTACAAATAGCATATGCGCAAAATTAACCATTGTATGTGCTCCGTCAATTTTAATTGTCACTTTGCCAATAAAAGACGGAATACGTACTCCTTCCAACGGAAAGCTAACACTTTTCAAATCGTATCGAACTATCTGTGCATTTTCATTCAACTGCTCTAATGTCTCGTTATCAAACATTCCTTCTTCACCATTTGCCGAATCATACTTATTCATCAGGCTCTGAAAAATACAATGCAGATTTGGATAAAAGACATATGTTCCATTTTGTTTAAATGCTGTAGGCGATATAAAATGAATAGTTATATACCGGGCATATTCTTTATCATAAAATTGCTCCATCAATTCTCGATATGCCATTTCTTTATATTTTTTATCTACAATATCGATATGAATCTTTTGTTTTTTTATCTCAATACTCTCTAACGTCCACAAAGCACCCTTAATAATCTTCTGCACCGCCTCTCGATTTAAGCACGATACAATCCAATACCATTCTCCATTTCGGCACTCTAAATGTTGCGTATATGGATGCAACTGGGACAAATGTAGATACTCTGCATAATCCATTGGAAGCATTTCCATTAATGCTCCATGAAAAAGCGAACTCATCTGATATGCTAATTTTTCTGAACTTTTTAATCTCATCTCTATCCTTGCCAGCATAATATCCTCACATTTTCTTTTATCATACACAAACCTTTTCTTCAATTTGTATAAATTCATTGTAGCAAATATCACCAGATTTTAACATAATTTTTCAGACATTTTTAATTTTTTACAATATTTTTCATTTTATTTTAAATCAAAAAGGATACCTCTTTACAAAAATGCCAAAAAGTATCCTTACATCAGTTTTTCATTTTCCAATATTACACCTTCGGAGGCTCCACAATGTCACCATACATATTTGCTGCCAGTCCATAACCGCCACACACTTCCATCAGATGTCCGGTGATCCAGGATGCTTCATCCGATGCCAGAAATACGATTGCATTCGCCTGATCCTGTGGTGTGCCAAGCCGTCTGATCAGTGTATGCTTCAGCCACGCTTCCTTAAATTCTTTCGGCATGGCTTTCTCGGTCGCTTTCGACACGGTAAATCCCGGCAGAACTGCATTGCACCGAATTCCCTGTCTTCCGTACTGAACCGCAATCTGCTGCGTCAGCATATTTACCGCCGCTTTTGCGACTCCATAGTAGGTACGAGACACATCCGGCTGAACTCCTGTGGATGACGATACATTAACGATCGAGCCTCCGCCTCCCGCGATCATCAGCGGAATTACCACTCTGGCGCACTCTGCACTGACGCCCAGGATAGATTCCATCAATCCCATACAAGTCTCATGACTGGTCTCAGTCACCGTAAGATTATCCTTTGCCGCAGAGGCTCCACCAATCGCATTATTAATAAAAATGTCGATTCTGCCGGCATCCTCATATGCTTCCTTGATTGAAGATTCTATAGTTTCCAACTTATCACATTCAAAATAAAGGACTCCTCTTACCTTTCCCGGATATTTTTCTTCTGTCGCTTCCGCAAGTTTTTTCCCTCGTTTCAGATTACGAACTAACATATAGACATCTGCACCCTCTTCCAGCAGTTTGTACATCGTTGCTTTACCGATGCCGCTAGTACAACCTGTAACCAATGCTATTTTCCCTTCACATTTCATAATACTCTGTTCTCCTTTATTTTTCGTCCAACCTGAGGATTCAACACACACCTGCATGCCTCATTCTTCTGAAGCTGCACACGCGAACAGGTTCCGCATCCAATGCAATGCTTAATCTCATCTTCTCTTTCTTCTTCAATCAGTTTTACAAAATCCGGCTGTACCAGTAATTCTCTTCCCACAAAAATGAACTCGCACTGATGCAATTCAAGTACCTGCTCTGCTTCCTGCGGATGCTGCACTTGTCCGCCGCCGATCGTTTTTATCACAGGAGCCTTCCCCGTCATTTTACGAATCCCCTGCTTCAGAATCCGGCACAGACCCGCTGTCTGGCATTCTGTTTCTGAACCCTTCACGGTATTCTCTTTCTCACTGCTCCACACGCCTGCTAGAACTTCAAGCGCATCCACGCCCGCATCCTGCAGCCTTTTCGCGTAATAAATGCCATCCTTCACGGTGATTCCGGCATCTTTTCCGCTTTCTGCAGCACTGAGCTTCACCACGATTGGAAAATCATTCCCACAAAGTTCACGGATTCTCTGTATGATGTTCAGATGAAACCGAATTCGGTTCTCTCTGCTGCCACCATACTCATCCGTCCGCACATTTGCCACGGAAGACAAAAACTGCTGTCCAAGATAATATCCTGTGCTGTGAATTTCCACGCCATCAAATCCTGACTTTTTCGCCCGAAGTGCTGCCTGCGCATACTTTTCTTCAATGTTATGAATCTCTTCAACAGTAAGCTCTCTCGGTGTCTCATTCGACAACTCCATCATCGTAGAATACGGCATTGCCACTGCACTCGGTGCAACCGGCTGCATGCCCGTTATCCTGCGAAATGCTCCACGCCCGGCATGACTGATCTGCAGGAAACATTTTGCTCCCTCTGCATGAATCGCATCTGTCAGCCTCTGCATCCCGGGAATGTATTTGTCATCATCAAGAATGAGCGGATTTCCTGTATTTTTCCCCAGTGGTGCATCAATACAAGTAACTTCCACAACGATAAGTCCGACACCGCCTCTGGCTCTGGCAACATAATGTTCAATCACTGCGTCATTGACAAAGCCATCGTCCGACTGATTCATCCCCATAGCACTCATGACGATTCTGTTTTTCAATTCTACTTTTCCAATGCTGCCCGGTGACAAGAGCATGGGGTATTTTTCATTCATGATTCTAGCACTCCTCTTGCAAATCATTCTATCCTTAAATCATAAACTTGTCCATATTCCGCTTAATCTCTTTCTTATGCATGTAATGTATTCCGATATGACCAATTCCAAGAATAATTGCTGAGCAAATTACAATTACATTTTCTGAATAAATTCCTAATAGCAATACCGCCATGACCGGAAGCGTCGCCCCTGCTAACGGAAATCCCATAAAAGAACTATAATAATCTTTCATCGTCTTGGAGCTCTTGAAATATTTCATCCAATAGCATTCATATAAAATCATCAAAGTTAATGCCATCATCCAAATTATAATTTTCCATTCAAAGTACAATCCGTCAACAAGTACCATTACTTTGGGATTAAGTGCCGGAAAAATCACAAGTGACGTACTTACTATGACCTGCCCAATACGTTCAAACATCAGCAATACTTTATTTTCTTTTTTTGCACTTTCAACGTATCCGATTGGTTTCCCCTTACGCGTCCACATGATATTGGGAACAAACAACATCAGCAGGAATACGACACCAGTAATACAAAATCCGAAATCATACGGCTCGTCCATTTGCTCAAAGACAATTGTCTTTACTCTGACTGCACTCATTCTATCACCATATTTTTCCTTAAGCTTTACCACCATTACGTTAGAATTGTGAAAATCTGTATGATAGCTTCCATAGATTCCCATGATTTTGCCACCACCACATCGTTCATAAGCATTTATAAAATTGGATACCATATACGATTCTCTCCGAGCAGAATCATTGGATTCATAATATGTAATTCCCTGCTGTATATTTTCATTAGCTAACGAATACTTCTCAGAATCAGTAAGCCCGTTTTCTTCCAGATATCTAAGATATCTCACCCCGGCAGTATTGTACAGATGCCCCACATCGGTTCCATAGAATATCGTCTCCGGACAATATTCTTTTATCTCATGAAAAAACTCATAAAAATATTCATTATCTCCTGCCGTGCCTTTAATCTCTTCAAAAAACTTATCAATCAGTTCATCCGAATCTTCTTTCATCCACTCATTCAAAAACTCAGCGCTAAAATATGGCAATTCTATAAACAGATTGCGACATCCTTCATCATAGAATTTCTTCCACTCTTGAAATTCAATGTCATAAAATTCTTTATAACCATGCATCTCTCCATAAAGATTTATCGTAGTATTCTCATTAGGAAGTACATCCCCGGAGCGATCGAATTGATTTAGAAGCCACGCCACCATAACCACTATCAATACCGTTCCAAAAGCTAATATTGTTTTAATCCGTGCTTTTTTATCCCTCACATCAAACTCCTTTTATTAATCTTAAATTCCTAAGCTAACTTTTTCTTTCTCAAACATCTCTATCAGCTTTTCTCCCATCACAACAATTTCATGTTTCCAAGGATGACCGAACAGCCCATATTTCCATTCCTTATCAACAAAGAAATGATAATCACCATTCGGATAATATGTAGGAAAATATACCTGACACTTTCTATCCGAATCATACTCTTCATACTCAAAAGGAATATGCTCCTTTGGCAAAAATGTAAAACAGTCATGCTGCCAATCAAGCGCATACATTTCATCATCTGTCAATTCTTCAAAACAAGAATTAATAATACTTTCCTGTTCAGCCGTCCAAGGCGTATCTTTGTAGTACACCTTACTCTCGCATGGAATTTGTATCCATTCACATTGGTGGTTCGTCCCAGGCTTGAATTTGTATACATCATACATCTTATTCCACAAGAAATTTTCTGTATCATTCGAAATAATATTCAATACTCTTCCACTCCAATCCATTTGTTTTAAAAACAGACTTATTTCACAGTTCATATCTTACTAACAGTATAACACAAAAAAGGCAATAAATGACTCCCCTCCATCGTTAGATAGATAAGTGTATTTACTGCCTTTTTTCATATTGGAAAAAATTTATTAATACTTTAATCCATTATGCTTTTTTCTTTCTATAAACAATCACTATACTTGCAATTGTACATCCGCAAAATACTTTCCACATTCACTACAATACCAGTACTCTATGTTGCCCTCCGAAACAGCTGTTGAAGCTTTCGCATCAACATGTATCAGATTTCCATGCCTCGACGGGTCATTTTCACCGTATTCTGCTTTGCAGACCTCACAGACAGCTTTATGCATACATGTTGCTGTACCACCTGTGTGTTCTGTCAAAATTGTCACTGTCTTTCGAGCCGTAAAACCGAATCTGTTCTCAGTCCTTGCATATATAACAATATCAAATACTTTTTACTCCCTCTGGAAGTGTAAAACTAAATGTATAATCTTGCGTATTACAAACTCTATCCGCGCCATTTATGGCGATTTCCGGAACAGTATTTACCAGAATCGTCACCTCTCCACACACGACACCTGGTTCCGTAACAGCATCTTCAGGCAGATGTTTCAGTGTGCAGCGCAGAATATAGCTTCCCGGAGTAATGCCAGCCGGAACCAGAATATTTGCGCCACCAAGATCAGCTCTGAAATCACCCCAGCTATGGTTCTGACTTCCTGACTGATCCAGCAATTCCACCGTCATCTTGTCATCTGCTTTAACGGTATTCAACGTCCATCGTACCGGAATAACATCCCCGCTATGATAAACAGCGCCGTCATTTGGACCACGTATTTCTCCTGCATTTTCCTCAGCAAAAACCGTAACTGGTACAAGGCACAGCATTATGCATAAAGCAAACAGGATGCTCAAAAATCTCTTTCTCATAATGTTTCCTCCATTTTTATACAACGAGTGTCTTTTTTCCAATATACCATACAGACATATTTTACACATCGTCGTTTTTTCTATAAAAATGGACATTCTCAGCTAGTTCTTTCTCTTATAAAAGACTGCCGTGCCAGCACCGGTTACTGCCAGCAGCAGAATGATGACCCAAAGCAATGGATCCGCATAGTCGCCTGTCTTAACAGCTGGATTGATTTTCTGATCCTTGATAACCAGAATGCTCTTTTGATCCTTATTCTTGGCATCCTTGTCATCGGATTTACCAGGAAGGGGAGTGTCCTGTTCAGGCTGTGGAGTCACTTCGCTGACTGGCGTCATCTCTGCAATGTCATAGAAATACGCATGATCAGCAGCCACTTCCATGGAAGAATAAGTCACTTCCTTTCCATTTAGAATCAACTTCGTGTTCTCATCAAATTTACAATTCTTTTCCGCTGCTGCAGAGGTCAAATCTATAAAAACAGAATAATTATATTTTTTCCCTTTTTCAAAGGCTTTAAATACATATTCGTCAGATCTTTCTGTCGCATGTATGATCTGATCACTGTTAGCCCATGGTCCTACGCTCCAGTCCTGGCCGGAAAGGGTGTAGAAATCTCCGTATCCATCGGATACTTTTGCAGTAAAAGTTGGTGTCTCATTTGTTTTAAAAGAAAGCGTTGCATTGTCGATACGAATATTCTTGATGATGCCGCTTTCGATATCCGAAGTATTTAGATTCAACTTACAATTAAAATGATATCTGGTATAGTAATCATCTCTTATTTCCTTTATTACAGCGTTACCGGTCTGTTCATCATAGTCAGTGCCGAGATACGTCAATATAGCACCCGTATATTCGGTACGCATAAATTGCAATGGATAAGAGGCTCCTGCATTCGCTTCATCCATTAAAGTCATCACGGCTTTATTCTCAGCTTTATTCCCTACGATTTTTAAAAAGGCATCACTGATGTTTTCTGTCTCTATAAGGCTGTTTTTGTCCGAATTAGCGAATTGGTAATACTTTGTTTTCTCTAAATCTACCATAGACCTTAGCGCATATGACAGAATATCTTCTTTCGTAAAATCGATAATATAATCCTCACCTATAGTTAAGTTAATATCATCTGTTACATTGAAATCGGTAAAATTGTTTCTGACAGTTGTTTCCACTGTAATAGTTCCGCCACCAGGAGAATCCATTACATCTACAGAATCATTCTCATCTTCCGCAAGCACAGTTGCAGATGGAAGTATAGCACAGATACACAGTGCAAGCAAAAATGCAAGTAAACCTTTTGTTCTTTTCAACTTTTTCATATTGTTCTGCTCCCCCTTAATTTGCTATTGCTATTCAATCCGCCTGTATATTCTGACAAAAGTGCCCCTGTCTTTCGAACCGTAAATCAGTTTTACAACGAGGGCAATCAGGCATTGTTACACAACAATTGTCTTTTTCCCAATATACCATACAGACATATTTTACACATCGTCCTTTTTCCCACAAAAATGGACATTATTTCAAAATAATATCTCGCATATTATCTGTCATGTCATACCACCTTCCGAGATTGTTCGCGGTCGTCAAGGTTCTTAGCAAGCTAGAACTTTGACTCGTAGCGATACAAATAAGACGTATGAATTTCAAAATCCATACGCCTCATAATGCTTAATATTTTGTCTCCATTTCAACTTTCACGATATGCAAATTTATATTAATTTACATCAAAATCGAGTGATTTTAACATAGACGGCAGAATGCTTTAAAATAGCGGAATCCGTTGATTTTACTGGGCTTAGAACGGTGTTCCCTCCAGGTCATACGGGGTCGCCTGATAGACGTAATAATTGAGCCAGTTTGTATACAGGTTATTGGCTGCTGCTCTCCATGTCAATACCGGTTTATTATTCGGATCATCATCCGGATAATAATTCTTCGGCATATCAATTGGAAGTCCCTTGGAAAGGTCACGCTTATACTCTCCATCCAGCGTCACTCTGTCATATTCCGGATGGCCCATCACAAAGATCTGTCGTCCTTCCTGTGCCATAGCTAGAAACAGTCCCACTTCGTCTGACTCTGCAAGGATTGTAATGCGGTCATCCGCACGTAACTTCTCTATCGGCACATCCGTATGACGGGAATGCGGTGCATAAAACACATCATCAAATCCTCTTACAAGCGGAATCCTGCGGTTCAGCACCTTATGCTTGAACACACCAAACAGCTTATGATCCACCTGTACTTTATCAATACCAAAATGATAATAAATACCCGCCTGAGCTCCCCAGCACAGATGCAATGTCGAAGTTACGTTCGTCTTGGTCCAATCCATGATCTTCATCAGTTCATCCCAATAATCCACTTCTTCAAACGGCATCTGCTCTACCGGTGCCCCGGTAATGATAAATCCGTCAAAACGGCGATTCTTAATCTCATCAAAAGACTGATAGAACTTGTTAATATGGCTGGTTGATGTATTCTTAGATACATGGCCGGATACTCTCACAAATGTCACATCCACCTGCAGCGGTGTGTTGGATAAAGACCGCAGGATCTGAAGCTCGGTATCTTCTTTTAATGGCATCAGATTCAGAAGTCCTATCTGAATCGGACGGATGTCCTGATGTGTCGCACGGTGCTCATCCATCACAAATATGTTTTCACTTTCCAATATCTCCTTAACTGGGAGATCATTCTGTACACGAATCGGCATAGTTATTCCCCTTTTTCTTTCATGCTTTTTTCTTTTTCACATTTTTCTTTATGTTTTTTCTCCATAGTCTCTCTGGATATCACATACTTACCAGTATCATCTACAAAACTGTATTCATCGTAGTAATCCGAACTTTCCGGAAGATTCTTCCTGTGCAGTCTTCCATCAATGATAAGTTCAATGATATAGTAAATGACTGCAAATGTCGGCACACCAAGAAGCATTCCCAAAAATCCAAATAATCCACCCCCAAGCAGGATTGAAAAGATTACCCAGAACGAGCTGAGTCCTGTAGAATTACCAAGAATCTTCGGTCCGATAAAGTTACCGTCCAACTGCTGTAACAGCAGAATGAAAATCAAAAAATAGATGCCTTTAATCGGATTTGCTAACAGAATCAGCAATGTGCTCGGAATTGCACCGATATATGGTCCAAAGAACGGTATTACATTAGTCACTCCTACAATTACGCTGACCAACATTGTATATGGCATATTCAAAAATGACAGTCCTATAAAGCAAAGCACTCCGATAATCGCAGAATCAATAATCTTACCAATCAGGAATCCACCGAATATATCATTGGCCTTCTGTGTAATATGCAGTACCACATTGGCATGAGATGGGCTGAGCAATGCATAAGTCATCTTCTTGCACTGTCTTCCGAAAGTCTCCTTACTGTATAATACATAGATTGATACAATCACACCAATCAATGCGTTGAATATCTCACTAACAAAATCAATCAATCCATTAGTCAATCTTCCCATAACCTCGTTCACTCGTGTAAACAGATTATTGCTTAACCAGTCCTGAAATGTACTGGTCGCCTGCTTGATAAATGTCCGCATCATGACTCCGGTATTGGATTCATCTGCCTGAATATCTCCGATCTGATTAACTAAAAGATTGATCTGACGTGGCAGAGTAAACACCAGATCACGAATACTCTTGTATAATTCCGGGATCAGCATATTGATTAATCCGCTGATGAGCAATATCATAATAATCAACGCCAGCAATATTCCTGCTGTACGGGACAGTTTCTCTGCCCTCGCCTCATTCTTCATTTTTCTTTTCAATATCGGAATCAGTAACTTATCCGTCTGCTTCACGATCGGATTCAGCAAAAATGCAATTAATAATCCGTACAGAATCGGCTTCAGCACGTCCAACACTTTGCTGAATACACCGGATATATTCGTTAGTCTCAACAGTGCAAAGTAAAATGCAATACTCGCTGCAATCACTACAAAAAAAGTCATTCCTTTGCTGATCTCACGTCTCAGTCTGGATGGCCCGTTATTTCCAATCCTCGGTGTATTACTATAATAGCCCTTTGGAGTCTCTGACTCTTTTTCTTTTTTCTTATCTTCCATTTCTTGTGCTCCTGACATGTTATGCTATTTGCTTAGTATAACACAAAAACAGGGCTACAGCAAATCATTCACTGTAACCCTGTCTTCTTATTTTCATTCCTTTTCAGGCATTAACAACAGAAAGTTGCGCATTCTGTCTCCCTACACTGACAGGCATCTCCGCCCTCCACACTGATCTTACCAGCATGGCACTTACACGACTGATTGTAACGGCACTCTGTTGCCTCACATCGAATACTACTGTTAGCTGAAGCCTGACCAGTTACATTGCTGTATGTGTCACCTGTGCGCTCCTCGAAGCTGTCACAGCAGGTCTCATCCGCCCACTTTGCATGTTCTCCTCCTACCTGGATATGATCCAGATCGCAGTAATACTGCTTATTATGCACACAAGTCTGTACTGTACATTTCAATTCTGGCATTACAGATTCCCTCCTTTTCATAGTTCAGAGTTATTATCTGTAATTCAGAAATATTTATACATTTATTTTGCCTGACGGTAAATAATATCTTCACGACCCGGTCCGTTAGAAACCATTGTAATCGGATATCCGATCTGTTCCTCGATGAATTCTACGTACTTACGGCAGTTCTCCGGAAGATCTTCATACTTCTTGATACCGCGAATATCAGATTTCCATCCCGGAAGTGTCTTGAATACTGGTTTTGCTTTTTCAAGCAGATGTGTAGTTGGGAAGTCTGTTGTCACTTCTCCGTTAATTTCATATCCTACACATACTGGAATCTCATCCAGATATCCCAGTACATCCAGCACTGTAAATGCTACATCTGTAGCTCCCTGCATTCTGCATCCGTACTTAGATGCTACACAGTCGAACCATCCCATACGTCTTGGACGTCCGGTTGTTGCACCGAACTCTCCACCATCGCCGCCACGGCGTCTCAGTTCGTCAGCCTCATCACCAAAGATTTCGCTTACGAAAGCTCCTGCTCCGACTGCGCTTGAGTATGCCTTACATACAGTAACAATCTGCTTGATCTCGTATGGAGGAATACCTGCTCCGATTGCTCCGTATCCAGCCAATGTAGATGAAGATGTAACCATTGGATAAATACCATGATCCGGATCTTTCAGTGAGCCAAGCTGACCCTCCAGCAAGATCTCTTTACCTTCTTTGATCGCATTGTAAAGATATAGAGATGTATCGCATACATATGGCTCGATTAACTCTTTATATTCCTGTAATTCATTATACAGCTCATCAGGATCAATTGCCGGTTTGTGATACAGGTGCTCAAGCAATACGTTCTTCTGCTCTGCAACACGTACAACTTTTTCTTTCAGAAGCTCATCATCAAATAACTCGCTTACCTGAAAACCAATCTTTGCATATTTATCTGAGTAGAATGGTGCGATGCCTGACTTGGTAGAACCAAATGATTTGCCGCCCAGACGTTCTTCTTCATATGCATCAAACTTCTTGTGATATGACATTACCATTTGTGCTCGGTCGGAAACCAGAATTCTCGGCTTCGGCACACCTCTGTCTACGATAGACTGGATCTCATTGCACAGCACCGGAACATCCAGTGCGACACCATTACCGATAATGCTTGTAGTATGTCCGTAAAACACACCTGATGGTAATGTGTGAAGTGCAAATTTACCGTAATTATTAATTATTGTATGTCCCGCATTGGCACCTCCCTGAAAACGAACAATGATATCGGCTTTTTCGCCAAGCATATCTGTAATCTTACCTTTTCCTTCGTCTCCCCAGTTTGCGCCAACTACTGCTCTAACCATAACAATTCCTCCTGTGTTATTCATCTTGCTGATGACTATTGTGAAGCTATTCTTATAACAGCCATCTGATATTATACTATAAAATAATTTTTTTGTACATTGTTATTTACATCAAAGGTGCAATTAATCGTAAAATCTGCCCCATCACCTTATATGTAACTGGTCTGTTCTCCACTTCTGTCAGGCTGATTTTCTGACACTTTTTAAGTGTTTCCTGAAAATCCTGCTCAATATCCGCAACGACCGGATGATCATAGATATATGTGCCACATTCAAAATGCAGATACAGGCTGCGGTAATCCAGATTAATTGTTCCTACAGTTGCAGTATCATCATCAGATACAAACACCTTGGCATGTACAAATCCCGGCGTATATTCATAGATGCTTACCCCCGCCTGAATCAATTCTTTATAATAAGTATGTGCCAGTACAAAAGCATACCATTTATCCGGAATATGCGGCATAATAATGATCACCTCTATACCGCTTTTCGCTGCTCTGGTAAGCGTTGTAATCATCTCACTATCCAGGATCAGATACGGCGTCATGATATGCACATACTTCTTGGAATGATTCAGAATATGGAAATACACTTCTTCGCCTACATTTTCATTATCATACGGATGATCTCCATACGGAATCACATAACCATGCGGTGGATCCGGCACTACATGCTTCGGTGTCAGATAGTTCTGGCAGTCCGCAGGTTCCATCTGATTGACTGCCCACATTTCCAAAAACAACATAGTGAAACTCTGTACTGCATCGCCCTTCAACATGATCGCCGTATCCTTCCAGTGACCAAAACGTGTGATTTCATTGGCATACTCATCTGCCAGGTTGACTCCGCCGGTAAACGCAACCTTGCCGTCAATTACACATATCTTACGGTGATCTCTGCTATTCTGCACCGTAGACAGGAATGGGATGATCGGATTAGACACCCGGCACTGGATGCCCATTTTGCGAATTTTTTTGTAATAATAATATGGGAAATTTGAAATTGCACACATGCCATCATACATAAAGCGAACTTCTACCCCTTCATCTGCTTTACGCTTCAGAATATCCAGTACCGTATCCCACACATGTCCTTCTGCTACAATAAAATACTCCAAAAAAATATAATGCTCCGCCTTCTCAAGTTCCCGGTAAAGTGCCTGCATCTTATCTTCTCCTAATGGGAAATACGTGATCTCTGTATTCTTATATACCGGAAAATGCATCTGACTAGAAAGATACGCCGCAAGATTCGCCTTGCCGGGACCTTCTTCCTTCAGTTCCTGCAGTACCCTCCTGTCCTGCTGCATATAAGGGCGCTCTTCTAACTTCAGATTCCGCAGTCGTCCTCTTACCCATCTGGTTCCAACTTTGCTCTTCACATATACATAAAACAAAGATCCGATTGCCGGAAATGCCACGACACACAGCATCCAGGTCATCTTAAATGCAGGATTATCCTCTGAATTAATAATATAAATCAGCACGATAATACCTAGTATGCGAAAGAAACCATTGATCACTTGTGAATACTGCTGCAGTCTGCTCATGGACACCACAAAAAGACCAATCTGCAGTAAAATCATAACCAACACAAGTCCGGTACGACTGAATATAATTCGAAATAAACCGCTTTGGACTTTTCTCAGCTTCTTCTTCTCCATATTTCTAATATTCTCCTCACAAATGTATATCTATCCCTTAAATCTGATACTCAGTGTAGCACATTTCCATATGCTTCACAAGAAATCTTTCCCAGAGCAGGAAAGCTCTGGTATTTTAGTAAAATTTTATATCGCACGCCTTTCTTTTTCTGTCAAAAAGTATTACAATACATTTGTATATGACGTAAATGTCAGAAAAGACTAGAAAGGAGTCATACCCATGTCAAAATTTTTCAAACGTGCATTAGGTCTTGCTGCTGTTGGTGGTGCAGTTGCTGCCGGAGTAGCTTATTATCTTAAAAAGGAAGATAACTCTGATGATTTTCTGGATGAATTCGATGACGATTTTACCACCGAAGATTCCGATTCTTCTGAACGTGAATATGTTCCGCTGAACACTGCTCCTAAGGCTGAAGCTGAAGAAGATAAAACGAAAGAAGATAAAACAGAGGAAACTGTAACACCTTCTGAGGAAGAAAATGCCGAGGATACTGAAGAAAACGAGTAAGATACTTATTAAAAACGAATAATATAGTAATCTGAAAAGATGCTGCCCGGAACATATTCCGGACAGCATCTTTTTTCGGGTTACTATATTTAGGAGAGTGTTTCTTAATATCTTTTTATTTTGCAAGGTAGTTCTCCAGCGCATATGCGATTCCGCCTTCATTATTTGTTTTTGTCACATAGTCCGCTTTTTCTTTCAGTTCCGGAATTGCATTTTCCATTGCAATACCGATACCCGCAGCCTCGAGCAATGGAATATCCAGTTCATGATCTCCAAATGCCACCACTTCCTCGCACTTAATACCTAATCGATCACATATCTCACAGACGGCTTCACCTTTGTTAATTCCTTTTGGCAAAAGTTCAATAAATGTATCTGCTGAACATGCATAATCAATTTCCGGCCAGTTATAATTTTCAATTTCCTGATACATGATACGAATTTCTTCCGGATCAGCCGCAAGCAATATCTTGTTCGGGCCTTTTCCTTCTTTTTTCCACTGTTCCACAAGATCTTTTATATCAACAACAATTGGCTGCTGTTTAATATCAACAATCTCTTTTTCAATGAACTTGTCAATTCCAGTTACGTACCAGGTTTCTTCACAAAAAATCCATAATTGCAAACCATGTGCTTTTGCAATTGTATTATAGACCTTTTCAAGAGTCTCTACCGGCAGATATTTATTACTAATACGCTGATCACCAAGCAGAATATAGCTACCTGCATGACATACTTTCACGCATGAAATTCCTAATTCCTGCTCAATGAGTTCTACTCCTGCAGGCATCCGCCCGGAAACCAATGCAATCTTCACACCTTTATCCGCTTCTTTTTTCAATGCTTCTTTTACCTGAGGAAGTAATACTTTATTCTGATCCAGCAAAGTTCCGTCAATGTCTGTACAAATCAAACTATATTTCATGAATTTCATTCACCTTTCAGTACAACAAGCATTTTCTCTACATTTCTTCTTCCGTTTTTTAATCCAAGATTAATAATCAGACCGCAGAACAGTCCTACAGCCATGATAACAATACCAAGAATGCAGAAAAGCGATTGATTAACAGCACCTGCAATTCCTGCATATAGCAGTGCCATTCCTATTGTAGAAACAGCGATTGCACAGTTCTTCCAGAGTGCGATTTTACGAAGAGCCTGTGTCTGCATTTCCACTTCCTGCGATAAGTACTTTCTTTCATCTGCATTCATGATATTACCTCCTAATTAATATGCAAGATTTGGATCAAAGAATCCAACTAATACACCAACAAATGCGATTACTACAAGCAACAGCATTACCTTGATTGGTGAAAGTCTCTTCTTAGACATCAAAAACCAACACAAAATAATAAATGCAGCTGTGAGTAAACCAGGAAATACTGCATCCAGTTTATCCTGCAATACAAGATATGGCTCACCAGCATCATTTAACAGCTGCAGAGAAGTAGTTACACTTACCCACGTTGCGGATACCGCACCAATAACGATACCACCCAGAGTACCAATTGCATCTCTTAATGCTTCACCCTGTTTTCCGATCAGAAATTCTACTGCTTTTCCACCAAGCTCATATCCTTTGAAATACATGAATCTCATTCCAAAGTATGCAAATAAGTTCCAGACAATAATATAGAAAATTGCTCCAAGTGGTGATCCGCCTGTTGACATTCCCATGGCAATACCAAGCAGGATCGGAATAACTGTTCCTACTACCAGAGAGTCACCAATACCTGCGATAGGTCCCATAAGCCCGGCACGAAGACCATTGATTGTCTCTTCATCTACATCTTCTGCACCATTTGCACGTGATTCTTCCAGACCTGCAGTGATACCTACAACTACAGAACCAAGCTGTGGTTCGGTGTTAAAGAATGCTGTATATGTATTCATAGCAGTTGCTTTATCATCTTCATTATCATACAGTTCTTCTACCAGTGGAAGCATAGAGCAAAGGTAACCAAATGTCTGCATATGCTCCTGAGAGAAACAGGTCAGGTGTCCATAATACCAATTATGGAAAGATTTTAATAAGGCTTTTTTCGATAATTTCTTTTCCATGATTAGATATCCTCCTCTTCATCGTCAAAACCATCTGCTACAGCTGGTTTGTTAATTGTTGCCATTTTCAATCTGTATGTAAGAATAGCAAACATAGAAGCAACAACTGTTGCTGATACCAGATTAATTCCCATAGATGCTGCTAAAACGAATCCAAACAGGAATGGGACAAAATCTGTTATATTCTTTACAATCTGCTTCAGCAGGATAGCAATTCCGACACAAGGAAGTAATGCCCCTACAGTAAACAGTGTCTTCATAGCAATTCCATCCATTGGAAGAGCTGTCTTGATCAATTCAACTACGTTCGCTCCCATTTTACACATAATCATAGTCGGGATGAATGAACAAACAAGATGTGAAATCCAAGGAAGTCCCATATCGACAAGGTATAATTTCTTATACTCTCTCTTCTCTACTGCTTTCCATCCCATATGCTGCCACAGCAAGTTGATGGTAGCTGTTCCATAGAAAAGCACTGTTCCCAGAGTACCAACCATGGTTCCGAAAGATGTTGCCAGTGCAGCACCTTCTGTAGAAGCTGCATCTAATCCATAACTGTTTAATGCAACCATTGCAAGCGGAATACCAATGTAGCTGACTGCACGCACGTCAGCAGATACTGTTCCACCCGGTGTAACCAGAGAGATATATACAACCTGCATTGCGCAGCCAACCATAATACCTGTCGGAATATCTCCCAGGATAATTCCACATACCAGACCACCGATCAACGGACGACCTAATGTATAGTTACCAATTGATGATCCACCCATACCAGGCATGCTTGACAAACATGCAAACAATCCCAGCAGGATAGCTTGAATCCAACTAATCTGCATCTCATTTCCTCCTCTTATTTAAATCCGAACTGACCTCTGAATTTTGTCCAGTTTCCGATTGCCTCTTCCTTGATCAATGCAAATTCCACATTGTATCCGGCATTCATAATATTTTCCAGTGCCTGCGCCTCTTCCTGTGTAATAGACTGATTGTTTCCAAGTTTTGTGGTTCCCGGTCTGTCATTGCAAGGTCCGATAATCACTGTGTCAACTCCTGGTTTGAATCCCTGTTTTACAAGAATTGTTTCCATATCAATCGGATTTTTAGTAATCAGGAAATAGTTGTCTTTGCTCTGTAATACCTTTTCACATTTTGCTTTAAATTCTTCTAACGTCCATACAAATGTCTTTTTGCCACTTGCACTCTTATATGCAGACTTCAGAATCGGATTCTTGGCTGCTGCATCATTAACTGCAATTAATCCATCACATGGATATTCCAAAGCCCATCTTGTACAAGTCTGACCATGGATCATACGATCATCAACACGAATAAATGAAACTGACATTTTCTTCTTCCTCCTTAAATATCATCATCTTCTTCTACAACGTCTACTTTAAATTCTGCGATTCCGTCTTTTGCCTCTGGCATCATCATGTCCGGCATATCTTTCAAATCAACCGCATCTTTCATAAGTGCAGCATTCAATGCCAATGGCAGATTCATCCCACCAATGATTACTGTATTTGGCAGCAATCCTGCTTCTGCAATTACATTAGAAGCAATGGTAAGCGGAGAACCACCAATCAGATCTCCCAGCAAAAGAATTTCATCTTCCGGAGTAATGCAGGATATACATTTGCGAACATTTTCCGTATAAACATCAGCCCCCATTCCATTCTCAAGACTGGTAGAAAGAATGTCTTTTCTGTTCTCTCCAACAATCATTGATAATGCATTGTGCAGTCCTGGCGCCATCATTCCATGGCTAACCAATACTATGTACTTCATCCTTAACACCTCATTTCTTTCTTCCTTTTGTTTCTGGTATAACTATATAAAAAAAATGACACTTGTTCATCTCACAAGTGTCATGCTTTTCCTGTTACATTTGTCATCTTTTCCCGAAAACAATTGTAATTACCAGCCACTGTTCTTTAGTTTTCTGTTGATTGATCGATCCCAGATAATAAGTTCCGTACCAATATTGGATTGTCCTGCTATTATTTCATTAATTGCACGATCAATTTCCGCCACAGCGTAATCATAATTTCGAAATCTAGGTGCTACTGCTGCATTTTCTATCGCGTCGCTCAATATCTGCTGATCCAGTATACCCGATCCATCAATGTGCTGTCCGAGTTCCTGTGGTGCCTTGTCAGAATCTGTAACTGACTTTAATACAGATGCCCCTTCCGAGTATTTAAATATTTCAGACTGTATCGCTTTATCATATGTCAGAATTTTCATAAATTCCCAGGCATACTTCGCATTTTTCGTATTTCTGTTCATAGCGACCATAAGTGTATCTAACGAAGAGACATTATCCCCATTCGGTCCCGACGGCATAGGAATACATTCCCATTCGAATCCAGAATACTTTTTCACACTCAAAGGATAAGACTTATATGCCCGATACTCCGAAAATGACATTGGCTGGAATGCCACATTACCTTTATCAAAATCTCGACTTCCAACATTGACTCCGCCACTGCACTCTTCCAGTCTGTCCATAAATGTAACTGCTTTTTTGGTATTCTCCCCGGCAAGATAACATTGTGTTCCATCCTGATTGAACAGTTCTACACCGTTGGAAGTAAAAGCATCTCTCCACGAATATCCAACTTCTCCAAACTGGTCAATTTCTCCATCTCCATCCGTGTCTTTCGTAACCTTACTACAAATCTCATAAAAATCATTCCAGGTCCAATCTTTTTCCGGCATAGCTATATCTTCCCGATCCAGTATCGACTTATTGACAAACATCAACTTCGGTGCACATTCATATGGAAGTGCAAATTGCACACCTTCCAACTGGCCATAGGCATAAGCAGAATCATAAAACTGTCCGTCATCAAATGTTGAATCATCAGCCGTAAAATCCGACAGATCTTTCAATGCACCAAGTTCTGCCAATCCGTTAAAATCATCTGGCAGTACAAAAAACACATCTGGTGTATCACCTGACAGCATTTTCTCTGCCAGCCACTCCGAATAGTCTTCTTTCATAATGCCACTCTCAAATCTAACCTTCACATTAGGATACTGTTCTTCAAACCGCTGAATTGCATCGTTCAGAATATAGTAGGAATATCCATTCTGTACTTCCCAATAGCTGTCTGAAAAAGCACCAACTGTAATCACATGCTTCGTACCCCAGGCAGTTCTTTTGTACATATCTGACTGAATCACTGTAGTGAATATGAGTATAATGGCACACAGCACTCCAATGATCACATTTTTTCTGCGACTGAATTTATCCATTATACCTCATCCCCATATTCCATATTTGCCACACCTGTCTGAACCGCCCAGATAGCAACTTGTGTGCGATCCCTCAGCGACAACTTGCTCAGAATCACACTGATACTGTTTCTTACCGTTCCTTCTGACAAACTGAGTTTTGCAGCAATTTCTTTATTAGACATTCCTCTTCCTATCAGTGCAACCATCTGCATTTCCATTGGTTTCAAACTTTCCGTCTGTTGCTTGTCCACCTGGATAGTCAGATTCGTCTGAGCCATTCTGGAAAACAGTTTCACTACCTTTGATGCAATATCTCCGTTAATCATTGCAGTCCCGTTATATACTTTGCGGATTGCTTCCGCTAATTCCCGCGTAGACGCTCCTTTTAACAGATATCCACTGGCTCCATACTTCAATGCATTAAACACATATTCATCATCATCAAACGTAGTCAGGATTACAATTTTAATCTCCGGATATTGTTCTTTGAGCGCTTTCGTACATACTACTCCGTCCATTTCCGGCATTCTGATATCCATCAATATGACATCTGGTTTCTGCTTTTTCACAAAGCGTATTACTTCGCGCCCATTTCCTGCTGTACCAATCACCTCAAAATCATGCTCTAATCCAAGAACAATCTGCAGACTCTGCCGGATTAATTCCTGGTCATCCGCTATTAAAATCCTGATCATTTACACTTCCTCCATTCCCCGGCGAATCGGAATACAGGCTTCAACCTCAAATCCTTCTTTCCCATTGTATCTCAGGCTTCCACCCAGCATCTCAAGTCGTTCTTTCATATGATGCAGTCCAAATCCTTCCTTAATATCTTTACATCCTATTCCGTTATCTTTGACGCTGATTTGCAACGTATCGCCTGTGCGTCCGATCAACACCCGGATATAATTAGCATGACCATGCCGAATCGCATTTGTAATGCTTTCCTGGACAATCCTGTAAATCATATCTTCTTCGTCTTCTGTAAAACAATCCAACCGGGTATCACATTGATATTCAATTTCAGCATTAGTCGCTGTACACATATCGTTAATCGTTCTGCTTAATGCATTCTCCAAATCAAACTTCTCCAATGCATCCGGTCTTAATGCACGTACAGAACGACGTACATCTGTCATTCCCTGTCTTGCTACTTCTCCAATCGCACCCAACTGCTTTTTTGCGACTTCCGGCGCCACATCCATAAGTGCCATACATGCATCAATACCCGTAATAATTCCCGTCAGAGCATGGCCAATCGTATCATGAATCTCACGAGCCAAGCGATTCCTTTCCTTAGTTTCAGCCATTTTCACAGATTCTCTGGCATATTCTTCCAGTTGGACATTAGCATCCAGCAAATCACTGTACAGTGCATCTAGGCGTTCATTTAAAACCATAATGCGCTCTTTTTCATTCATCTGCACCCGCACCAACATGATCATATAAATAATAAATACCAATACATTCAACGAAGATGCAACATTTCTGATTCCAAGCCAAACAGCTGTAACATCCTTCTGATAATATGCAAGATACGCATCCAACGGTATGATATCCCGACAAATTGTGATCAGATCATAATCGATCAACAGATAAAACAGACCTATGATAACCGCAAATGGAATCTGTCCTTTTGTCCTCGGAATATACCTTATCGTATCAGCAAGAATAAGCAGAATCATACCTGTATAGCTAAATCCGAGAAAAGAACTGATCCATACAGCGATTCCCAGTTCCAGACAAACTTTTAGGACAAGACCTCTTCCCTGAATATTTTCCATATTCATTAACAATACACAACAACCGAATAAACATATCGTAAGAACCGGAATCTTCCACGGTGCTTCCGGCAGTGTATTCACCTGAGCCAGAAAATTCATTGCCGTATTCTCCTGAATATACCCCTGTAATCCACAGAATATCATTACTGATGTATACAGAATAATCAAAAAATTCAAATTCTTCATAACCCTGAGTATATGATTCAATATACGATTTTCATTCATATTCTATCTCCCTAGCTATTGCCATCTGTCTATTTCAAATTCTTCGACATTGTCCTGCGTAACCAGTTCTACTGGAATCAGTATCTTTTTTTCCACCTTCTTATGCTCTAGCAAACGATAAATAACTTCTGCCGCTTCGTTTCCGATTTCCGATGGGTACTGTGCTGCAGATGCCTTCATCATCCCTTCATATATCAGAGATTTTGAATCTGGCGAGGCATCTATCCCATACACACCAACCTGATCCAGCAACTGCTTCTCATCCAGAGCTGCCACCACACCAATACTAGACAGATCGTTCAGACAAAATACATTATCAAAATCTACACCCTCATCTATAACCTGCTGCAATTTCGGCATTGCAATTTCCAACTGTCCTTCGCAGTCAATCTCCTTCACAATGGTAATCCCTTCATGCCCACTCACCGTATCAATAAATCCACGCACTCTATCCTGTCCGGATTTGGCAACTTTATGTGTCATAACCACCACTTTAGCCTGATTACACTGTGTCAGAAAATATTCTCCGACAATAACACCTGCCGAATAATTGTCCGATGTTATCGTACAATCAACCAGCCGCTCATCCTCTACGTCCGAATCAACCACCACTATATAAACATTCTGCTCTTTTGCACGTTTCAGCACAGAGGTCAGACTCTGCCAATCTACAGGAGTCACCACCAATACATCAATTCCCTTATCCAGCATCTCTTCAATCTGTTCAATCTGCCGTTCCGCATTCAGCGCCGGATCCCTGAGTATCAACTGATCTCCTTCTGATTCCACCTTTGCATTGATTTCTTCACTGATGATCTTATAGAATTCATTATTCATTGTCATATAACTAACTCCAATAAGATGCGCATTCTTTTTCTGATTAACAGAATAATCCTTTGTCGTCCAGCTGATGGAGCTAATCATACCGATAAGAACAATATTCATCACAATATAAATGCAACTGAATATTTTCTTCTTATTATTTTTCATTCTCATTCCCTCAATATTAATTCTCGTATGACTATTATAACACACAAAAACAGTTTCTTATTATGCACTCCATATTCTACACAATATTTTTACAGATTCACGTATTTCTTCTTCTGAAAGATTTGCATATCCAAGCAAAACCGTTGCCCCCTGTTGCATTTCCCCAATCACATAATCAGATAATCCATACACTTTAATTCCTTCTTCTGCAGCTCGTCTGATCAATTCCTTTTCTGTAATTCCGGAATGAAATGTCAACAACAGATGTACTCCTGCATTTTCCCCTGATATTTTGCAGACCTTTGACAAAGGCTGCAAACCCTTGAGCAGCACATCATGTCTTCCCTTATACAGGGCACGCGTCTTATTCAGATGTCTCTCATAATATCCTTCTTCAATAAAATGCTGCACGATAAGCTGGTCTACTTTGGAAACCGTCGAACTGATAAATCCACATTTTTCATGATAAACTGTCGCCAACTCTTCCGGCAGCACCATATAGCTCATGCGGATCGCCGGGGCAATGGATTTGGAAAATGTACCAAGATAGATCACTTTACCGTTCGCATCGCTTCCTTGAAGTGCCGGGATCGGCTTGCCCTTATATCGGAACTCGCTGTCATAATCATCCTCGATGATATAGCGCTTCTCTGATTCATTCGCCCATCCGAGCAGTTCAATCCTACGCTTCATTGGCATCACGATACCGGTAGGATACTGATGGGATGGCGTCACATATGCAATATCCGCTACAGATTCCCGAAGCATATCCACCCGCATACCATAACGGTCCATCTCTATTGGCTCTACTGGATATGACTGGCTGGAAAACAGACGATACGCCTGCTTATATGCCGGATTCTCTACTGCAATCACATGATTTCTTCCGATTACAGAGCACAGCATCATCAGAAGATAATCATTTCCTGCTCCTACTATAATCTGATGGGGATCACATTTCACCCCACGCGCCTGATAAAGATAATCACAGATTACTTTTCGAAAACTTAATTCTCCCTGAGGATCACCCAGGCGAAATAACTCCACCTCGTCATCCAGCAGGATCTCCTTGGAGAGTTTCCTCCAGGCATTATGAGGAAAGCTCTTCAAATCTACACCATTTGGCGTAAAATCATAACGACAGGTCTCTTCCTTCTCCCGTACTTCCGGTATCTGTCGCTTCTTCACTTCTCTGATCTGATACAGACCCTCAATCTGCGCTACATAGTAACCCCGATAAGGTTCTGATTCAATATATCCTTCCGATAAAAGCTGTTCATAAGCCAGATCTACTGTACTCCGACTCACCTCAAGATGCTTTGCCAGCGATCTGGTAGACGGAAGCTTCTCGTGGTATACGAATTTGCCGCTTACAATATTTTCTTTAATATATAAATATATCTGTTCGTACAAAGGCGTCCCATTACGGGACGCCAGTGTCATAGTCAGTTCATTCATCTGTTTATTCTCTTATTTCTTAGGCAGTCTGAAAGAACTCTTCAGAGATACAATACGGTTAAATACCAGTGCATCCGGTGTAGAATCCTTTGCATCAATACAGAAATATCCGTTTCTCACAAACTGGAAGCTGTCATATGCTTTTGCATCGCCGAAGTTCGGCTCTACAAAACAATTCTTTCTCACTTCCAGAGAATTCGGATTAATGTTCATAGATCCGTCTTCTTCATTATACACACCCTTCTCTTCATCGATCAGGTTCTCATACAGACGTACCTCTGCCTGTTTTGCATACGGTGCTGCTACCCAGTGGATCGTACCTTTGACCTTACGTCCTGTAAATCCGCTTCCGCTCTTAGTCTCCGGATCGTAAGTACAGTGTACAACTGTCACATTGCCATTCTCATCTGTCTCATAGCTTACACACTTTACAAAGTATGCCTGCATCAGACGTACTTCATTACCCGGGAACAGACGGAAATATTTCTTCGGTGGCTCAATCATGAAGTCATCACGCTCGATATACAGTTCCTTGCAGAATGGAATCTTTCTCTTGCCAAGCTCTGGATTCTCCAGATTGTTCTCGGCTTCCAGCCACTCTACTTCTCCTTCCGGATAATTATCAATAACCAGCTTGATCGGATCAAGCACTGCCATCATACGAGAGCGCTTCATCTTCAGATCTTCACGGATACAGTACTCAAGCATTGCATAATCTACAGATCCCTGAGACTTGGATACACCACACAGATCTACGAACATCTTCAGTGACTCCGGTGTGAATCCTCTTCTTCTCAGTGCTGCAATAGATACCAGTCTTGGATCATCCCATCCGTCTACCACGCCATCCTGTACCAGCTTCTTGATATAACGCTTGCCGGTTACTACATTAGTCAGATATAACTTGGCAAACTCAATCTGACGCGGTGCCGGGTCAAACTCGCACTCTCTTACTACCCAATCATACAGCGGTCTGTGATCTTCAAACTCCAGTGTACAGATCGAGTGTGTAATCTTCTCAATCGCATCCTCAATTGGGTGAGCAAAGTCATACATCGGATAAATGCACCACTTATCACCGGTGTTGTGATGATGCATATGTGCCACACGATAGATAACAGGATCACGCATGTTGATATTCGGTGAAGCCATATCGATCTTCGCACGAAGTACCTTCTCTCCATCCTTATATGCGCCGTTCTTCATTTCTTCAAACAACTTCAGATTCTCTTCGATACTGCGGTCTCTGTACGGGCTGTTCTTACCAGGCTCTGTCAGTGTACCGCGGTACTCGCGGATCTCATCAGCACTAAGATCACAGACATAAGCCTTGCCCTTCTTGATCAGCTTCACCGCACATTCATACATCTGATCAAAATAATCAGACGCAAAATACAGATGATCCTTAAAGTCAGCACCCAGCCACTCTACATCTGTCTTAATAGACTCTACATACTCAGTATCTTCTTTTGTTGGATTCGTATCATCAAATCGAAGATGGAATGTTCCATGATACTTCTTAGCCAGCCCTGAATTAAGCAGGATAGACTTGGCATGTCCGATATGCAGATAACCATTCGGCTCCGGCGGGAATCTGGTGCAGACCTCTGTATATCTGCCTTCAGCCAGATCCTTATCTATCTCCTGTTCAATAAAATTCTTTGAAACTACTTCTTCTCCCATGGGTTTCCTCCTCATTGTCTTTCTCATCATGTGTTTTATCTTATCATAATTCCAGTTAACCCACAATACAATATTTTCAAATTTACCATTGACAAACTACGCTCTTATATTGTATATTAATCACGTTGCATATGAAATATATCTTATGCGTGCTGTTGTGGCTCAGTCGGTAGAGCGTCGCCTTGGTAAGGCGGAGGTCGGCGGTTCGATTCCGCTCAACAGCTTAGAGAAAAGAAGCCGGGAAGATTCTTACTTATTCAGAATCTTCCCGGCTTTGTTTTTGATTCTCTGTAATGCATTATCTATGGTTTTAGGGCTCTTCTTGAGAAGCCCTGCGATCGTCTTATAATCCGTTCCAAGAAGGTGCAGATACAGCACTCTGCTTTCCAGATCACTCAAACTCTCTTCCAGTTTCTCTCCGATGCGGTTCATGGATTCCTGCATGATCATCGCATGCTCCGGATTGCTCTCCACACCCGCTTCAATAGTATCCAGCACATACTCTCTGCCTCCCTGTTCCGCTTCTTCGTAAAAAGACACATAGGAATTAAGCGGTATATGCTTCTTCCGACCGGAAGCTTTTGCCGCGCTGTACATCTGTCTTCGGATGCACAGTCTGGCAAAACTTCCAAAGGACACTTCCTGCTCCGTATCATAATCACGCACCGCTTTAAACAGACCGATCATCCCTTCCTGGATCAGATCATCATTCTCTCCGCCAATCAGATACATTGCTTTCGCTTCTTTGCGCACTACATTTTTATACTTTTCCATGATATAATCCATAATCTTCTTATCACCATCTCGAAGATTGCGAATCAGCTGCTCATCTGTCAGCTGCTCATAGTTTGACGTGCCCATAACTGCTCCTGTTCTTATTAAAATTCAAGTCTCATTCTGAGTCTTTATCCCAATCTCTGTCTGACAATCTCATAAGCCAGTACACCTGCCGCCACCGATGCATTCAGGGAATCAATATCACCTTTCATCGGTATACCTGCAACAAAATCACAATTTTCTTTCATCAAACGGCTGACACCTTCGCCTTCATTGCCGATCACAAGACCGATCGGTCCTTTCAGATCCAGGTCGTACATCACCGTACCATCCATATCTGCACATACGAACCACAGTCCCTGCTTCTTCAGATCTTCTACCGTCTTCTTCAGATTAGTCACACGGGCAACCGGCGTATAATTCAGTGCTCCTGCCGATGTTCTCGCTACTGTCGCAGTAAGTCCTACCGCTCTGCGCTTTGGAATGATCACGCCGTGTGCTCCCGCCAGATTAGCTGTACGAATGATTGCGCCCAGATTATGGGGATCTTCAATATTATCCAACAGGAAAATGAACGGATCTTCGCCACGACTCTTTGCAAGTTCCAACATATCTTCTACCTGCGCATACTCATAAGCTGCCGCATGTGCAATCACGCCCTGATGCTTTCCGGTCTCTGAAAGCTGATTCAGGCGTTCCTTTGTAACAAACTGCAGGATCACATCATGCTTCTTCGCCTCACGCACGATTGTACGGATCGGACCGTCCTGGCATCCATCCAGTACATACAGCTTATCCATCGGCTTGCCAGAACGCAGTGCTTCCAGCACTGCATTTCTTCCTTCTATTACGAGACTCTTACTCTCTTCATAATTCTCATTCATTTCTTTCATGACTGCTCCTCATTGTTATCCAGACTGTCCAGTCCCGTTTTAATCAGTTCCAGCATTCTCTCATATCTGCGCTGCAGATAGAGATACCCCATAAGTGCCTCGAATCCGGTGGCGCGTCTGTAATCTGTCACAGACTGATTCTTTGCCGGACTGATCGTCTTGGAATTACGTCCGCGCTTATAGATCTGATGCTCCTCTTCCGTCAGTTCGTCCTGCAGCACACGCATCATTTTCGACTGACTGGAGGCCTGTACGATCTGACTGGTCTCCTTGTGGAGCTTTTTCACCTGTTTATTGCCCCGGTTCAGTACCAGGTTCTTAATCACTAAATCAAATATGCAGTCCCCGATATATGCCAATGCAAGAGGTGAATAGGTCTCCGCCTCCACCTCCTGCATCTGAAACATCTCCTGCATATAAGTATCAAAATCCCACTTTATGCTTTTTTCCATTTTACTCCTTCTCTGGTATCCAGAAGTACAATTCCCTTTGCCGCCAGTTCATCACGGATCTCATCGGCTCTTGCAAAGTTCTTCTCTTTTCTTGCTGCCTGACGCTCTGCGATCAGTGCTTCAATCTCATCATCCAGTATTTCTTCCTTCTTGTCAACAATAAGTCCCAGTACATCAGTAAGTTTTACAAGCAGGTCATAAAGTGCCTTTGCATATTCCTTTGAACCTTCTGTCGTGGCTGTTGTATTAGCATATTTAACAAGATCAAAGATTGCTGCGATTGCATCTGCTGTGTTGAAATCATCTTCCATTGCAGTTTCAAATGCAGTTACGAATTCTTTTGTCTTAGCCAGATTATCTTTTTCAGCATCCGTCATGGATTCTTCTTTTGCCTGTTCCATCATGTAGCGAAGGTTATCTGCCGCGTTCTGAATACGCTCCAGACCGTTCTTAGATGCCTCCATCAGTTCCGCGCTGAAGTTCAGTGGACTTCTGTAATGTGCACTCAGCATAAAGAAGCGAAGTATCTGCAGATCATACTGCTCGCTGATCTCACGGACTGTACGGAAGTTGCCGAGAGATTTACTCATCTTGTGGTTATCAATGTTCAGAAATGCATTGTGCATCCAGTATTTGGCAAATTCTTTGCCGTTGCATGCCTCACTCTGTGCGATTTCATTCTCATGATGTGGAAATACCAGGTCTTCACCACCAGCGTGAATATCGATCTGCTCGCCCAGATATTTTTTTGACATTACAGAGCATTCGATATGCCATCCCGGACGTCCATCACTCCACGGAGACTCCCATGCCGGCTCGCCTTCTTTCTTTGGTTTCCAGAGTACGAAATCCAGCGGATCTTCCTTCTCGTCCTCACCGCTTACCAGCAGGGCACGATTACCGGAACGCAGATCATCCAGATTCTTATGAGATAATTTGCCATAATCTTTGAACTGTCTGGTACGGAAGTATACGGTTCCGTTCTTCTCATATGCATAGCCTTTCTCGATCAGAGTGCTGATCATATCGATCATCCCGTCAATTTCCTGTGTAGCCAGCGGATTAGTAGTAGCCGGCTCAATGTTCATGCCATCCATATCCTTCTTGCACTCTTCGATATAACGCTGAGAAATCTCCTCTGCCGGAACACCCTCTTCGATCGCTTTCTTGATGATCTTATCATCTACATCTGTAAAGTTGGATACATAGTTCACATCATATCCTTTGTATTCAAAGTATCTGCGCACGGTGTCGAACACGATCATTGGTCTTGCATTACCAATATGAATAAAGTTGTATACGGTTGGTCCGCAGACATACATTCTTACCTTACCTTCTTCGACCGGTACAAATTCTTCTTTTCTTTTGCTCATGGTATTATACAGTCTCATTCTTCTTCTCCTTTTTTGCTTTATCTTTATTATTCTTTCTCAGTTCTTTTTCCAATTCACTGACTCGTTCTTTCAGCATAATGTTATCTCGCTGCAGCTGGCTGATATCGCTGGTAACCGGATCCGGAAGATGTACCTGATCCATATCCGCTCTCGGGATCTTCAGATTACCCATCTTCACGATACGTCCCGGAACACCAACCACAGTACAATTCGGCGGCACTTCATTCAGCACCACAGATCCTGCTCCGATCTTCGAATTCTCTCCTATGGTAAATGATCCAAGCACCTTTGCTCCGGCACTGACCATAACATTATCTTTCAGGGTAGGATGACGCTTGCCCTGTTCCTTGCCGGTACCGCCAAGAGTTACCCCCTGATACAATGTTACATTGTCGCCAAGTTCTGCTGTCTCTCCGATGATCACACCACTTCCGTGGTCAATAAATAACCCCTTGCCGATAGTTGCTCCCGGATGGATTTCAATACCCGTCTTTCTGGTAGCTCTCTGGGAAATCCATCTTGCCAGAAAATAATGCTTACCGAGATACAGCTTATGTGCAATCCTGTAACTCAATATCACTTTGAAACTTGGATAAAGAAACACTTCCATATTGGACTTGATCGCGGGATCCCTTTCCCTGATCACATTAATCTCTTCCCGTATATAGGATAACACTCCCATACAAAACTCTCCTTTTCATTCACACTAAAAAGTAGTCCGCATGTTATTATATCCGTTCAGAGCCACTTCCAAAATGCTGTTCTGAACGTAAATCATCGGAAGTGCCAAAAGGCACATTCCGAGATTGTACGCGGTCGTCAAGGTCCTTAGCAAGCTAGGACTTTGACTCGTCGCGATACAAATAAAAGCTCCGTCTCTTATAAAAGAGACGAAGCTTAACTCCGCGGTTCCACTCTTATAGAGAACCTGACTTCTGACACTTTTCGTATCTGTCTGATTCTCCACTCCTGTACGCGTAACGTGCGTCTTACGTGCCCGGCTAATAATTGACTCACAGACAATGGTTCACCAGACCGACTCCCGAATGCACTTCAGAAACACTTCCCTCAGGACTGCTTACAGCCGGTGACAATCCCTCTCTGCCAGTTCCGCCATTTCTTACTCTCTTCGTTCTGCGTCTTTCTCATATAGATTATATCTTATGCGAATTCCGGCGAATTGTCAACATTTTTAACCGCTTTAAGTGGAAATCTGACTTCCACTTTAAACATATCTCCTTCTACCGTCAAACAGAAGGTTCCCTGCTGTAATTCGGTGAAGCTTCTGGCAATCGCAAGTCCAAGTCCGGAGCCTTCTGTATTGCGGGATACATCCCCCCGCACAAAACGCTCCGTCAGATCTTCTGCCTTTACCGTTATCTCTGCCGCAGACACATTGAGAAGCTGAATCACAGCTTCATTGTCTTCCCGGCATACCTTCGTATATACTCTGGTTCCGTGCATGGCATATTTGGAAATATTCACCAGCAGATTTTCAAATATGCGGTACGTCTTCTGACTGTCCAGTTCACAGATCAGCTTTTCCTCCGGCCAGGTACAGCGAAAGCTCAGTTCTGCTTCTTCAAATCTGCTGTCCAACTCCAGCTTTACCTGTTTAAACAGATTTCCCACGTCCACATCCATCTTGTTGAGAATTACCGTCTGGCTGGTTGCTTTACTGATCTCGAACAGATCCTCGATCAGCACCTTCAGGCGCAGAGATTTCTTTTCCAGTATCTGGATATACTCTTCCCGCTTCTCCTCATCCTTTTCCAGTTTCAGAAGATCCACATAAGTAATAATCGCGGTCAGCGGAGTCTTGAGATCATGCGACATATTCGTGATCAGTTCCGTCTTCATCTTCTGGCTTTTCACCTCTTTGTCTACCGCTTTCTGGTAACCATCCTGAATTTTCTCCAGTTCTTTCTTAAATGGATTAAACACACCCAGATCATCGGTCACTTCTACATTCAGGTTACCTTCTGCCATCTGATTGGTCGCATTTAACAGCAATGCATATTTATCCTTCAGATCGTTAAAATACTTACGCAAAATGAAGAATAATATGATTGAATAAATCACAACTGCTACGATTCCATAGAACCACAATACGGTAATTACCGTCAGAATCAGCGCATTGATCAGCACGATTTTCAATATTGTTTTATTATTCCGGTCGGTGAAATCAATATTATCAAAGGAACAATATACTTTCTCTATCCCTTTCTGTGCTTTTTTTATTGCCTTACTGCACCATCCCGGAATCTGTTTCCCATAGCGCACCAGAAGCACCCGTTCTTTCACATAAGCCGAAACTCCCATCACATAAACCTGACGTACACAGCCAGAACACCAGTAAGCGGCTGCGATAACAGCCATGCCCCACAGCATTTTTCCAGTTCCATCCTCCCGCATCATCAGCCATGGAAGTCCTCCGAACACGCCGGTTCCCACAGCAATGGATCCAACAAGGATTACCAATTCAAGAGGCGCATAAAATATTTTTTCATTGCCCGTCTCAAAAAATCGGAACATCGGAAATATCCACGCAGCCACTGCCATTACTACCATTTCTGCCGCCACATCGTTTGCCGCCTCTGACGTAGTCATATACATGTTATCGAGATTAACACTGAGGCAAAGTACAAAAAGCACCCATATTACCACAAATAATTTATGCCTGTTTTTCAATTTTGTATCCAACTCCCCACACCACCTTCAAATATTTAGGCTCTCTTGGATTGATCTCAATCTTCTCCCGGATATTGCGGACATGAACCATGATTGTATCCGTATTGATCGCTCTTTCATTCCAGACACGCTCATAGATCTCATCTGCCGAAAATACTCTTCCCGGGTTCTTCATCAACAGCAGCAAAATCTTATACTCGATGGGAGTCATTTTCACCAGTTCACCGTCCACTGTTACTTCCACGGTATCCTCATTGAGTTCCAGACCTCCTACCGTATACACATGCTCCTGCTGTTCTTTTGCACCGAGTCGTTCCATAAATCTGCTGTATCTGCGGAGCTGAGAGTTTACCCTGGCGAGCAGTTCCATTGGGGTAAATGGCTTCGTCACATAGTCATCAGCTCCCATGTTCAATCCCAGAATCTTATCTACTTCTTCTGATTTGGCAGAAAGAAAGATAACCGGAAAGTCATATTTTTCCCGCAGCTTTGCCGTCATGGTGATTCCATCCATCCTCGGCATCATAATATCGACAATTGCCAGATGAATTTCTTCCCGGTTTATCACTTCCAGCCCTTCCACACCATCTGCTGCCTGATACACCTGATATCCCTGGCTCTTTAGATATATCTTAATTCCTTCCCGTATTTCCTTGTCATCCTCCACAATCAATACATGATTATATGTTCCACTCATTCCAATCAGCCTCCTGTTTCATCTACGCCTTTAGTATAGGGATTCATTCTTAAAAGAAGCGTTCGGAATTTCCAAAGATTTTCTAAAGAATATTTCCGCACGCTTCTGTTTTCTGCTACACCTCTTCGTCCAGACGAATCTTAGACAATGGTATAATCTTCTTCATTTCTTCCTTCATCCGATCTGACATGGAGACTCCTTCTTCCAGACATATTTCTTTTACTGTCTTTACTCCAAACAATAATTCACCCAGCGCTTCCACCGACACTGTACCCTCGCTGTTCTCTTCTTTACCGTCCATCAGCATTACGCCAGAATGTTCCGTACCGGTCACTACCACCGTACGGTTATTCTCTTCAATGATCGGATCCGTAATCTGAAAGCACACCGCGGTAAGTTCACGCAGACTCACGGACGACAGCATCCGTTTAGCATCCGTAATACGGATCATAATCTTCGGTGCTTCTTCCTCTTCCTGCTCCGGGACATACGGACAGTTTCCGACCAGATGCCCATTCAGATAATACAGCATCAGCTTCGCACCCTCACTGGCATATTCTTTCATCAGCCGCTCGTAATACATTTCGCTTTTCAGCGTATATACCTGATAGCCTTCTGCTTCCAACGCTGCATTTTCCGCATTCACAAGCATCGGAATATCCTGATTTGCCACCGGACGCACCTGACAGGTGATGCCATTTTCCAGCTGCACTTCTCCTTGTTCTCCAATTGGACAATACTCCAACTGTTGCTCATACACTGTACGAAATCCATACGGCGTATAGATTGCTTCTGCCGCTGGCATCAGATAGGTAAAACTCTCACCTTCCCGATACATATCCTTCAACGCCATCTCTAGCAGTGCTTTCATAAAGCCACGTCCCCGATATGACTCTCTGGTCGCAACCGCCACGATATAATTTGCCTTCTTTTTCATGCCATTTACATTCAGTTCATACGGATTCAGATGCAGCATTGCCTGGATTCCTCCATCCTCTTCTGCCACATAAATCTGATTATCTTTCGTTTTCTCGGTATAATAATAATCTACGAAGCGCTTACTGTCCTCACTGAACACTTCTTCATACAACGGTCTGGTAAGTCCATGCTCTGTCTGCTCCAAATGTCTAACTTTCATCTATTTTGCTCCTTTCGGGCATCCGCCACATCCCTGGCATCCGCTTTCTGCACCAGTACCTACCGCATAGCTGTAATCTCGGATGCTTTCCAGTGCTGCAATCGCCTGGGAGGATATCCCTTCCCCAGTTCCGGTGAAACCGAGCCCTTCTTCGGTTGTTGCCTTAATATTGATCTGGTCTACTTCAATTCCAAGTGCTTCTGCAATATTCGCCCGCATTGCCTCAATATGCGGTGCCATCTTCGGGCGCTGTGCAATGATCGTAGCATCAATATTGCCGATTACGTAGAGATGCTCTTCCAGAAGCCCTCTTACATGCTGTAACAGCTTCACGCTGGAGATTCCTTTATATGCCGGGTCTGTATCCGGAAAATGCTTCCCGATATCCCCCAGTGCCGCTGCTCCAAGCAGCGCATCCATAATCGCATGGATCAGCACATCGGCATCTGAATGACCAAGAAGTCCCTTTTCATACGGTATCTTCTCACCGCCAAGGATCAGGTCTCTTCCTTCTACTAATTTATGGACATCATATCCCATACCTATTCTCATATATATCATCCTCCCTGGATATTTTTCGTAGTTTCTGTCTGCTGTATACGCAGGCAGGGTTCTCCTAAAGGATAGCATATGTATTCTGCTTTTTCAAAAAAAGTTTTCTACACGGAGGCTTATTGCACAAAAAAAGAAGCTCACATTCGTGAACTTCTTTTCAGTAGCGGGAACTGGATTTGAACCAGCGACACCACGGGTATGAACCGTGTGCTCTAGCCAACTGAGCTATCCCGCCATACTCTATATTCAGTTCTTATCGAACTGCTTACAGCTTGTTGCTGTAATGGGACCTACAGGGCTCGAACCTGTGACCCTCTGCTTGTAAGGCAGATGCTCTCCCAGCTGAGCTAAGATCCCTTTCGTTCAGCAGGTTAAGTTGTTTCCCTCAACCTGCTTCGCTATTATACAATTATTTCAAGGCAAATGTCAACACCTTTTTTGAATTTTTTTAAAAAAATATTTTTTATATACTTTTCACGCAATTATAAAGCATATGTTTTCCGTGCCACGCCCAGTTCTTCATTAGCCGGAATCACTTCTATTGTCACCGGAGAATCATCTTTAGAAATACATGCCGCCTCGTTACCGACCGCCTGATTCTTCTCTTCATCGATCCAGATACCCATATGTGCAAGCTTGCCACACACCTTAGCTCGGATATTTGCATTATGCTCGCCAATACCTGCCGTAAACACCAGATGATCCAGTCCTCCAAGCTCTGCGTAGTACATACCAATATAACGCACAATATCGTTACAGAATATATCAACCGCAAGCTTCGCCCTCTCATTGCCTTCTGCTGCAGCTTCTTCTACCAGGCGAAGATCATTGCTCACACCCGAAATGCCCTGCAGGCCTCCGTTCTTAGTCAATCCATAAAGAACATCATCCAGATCCATTCCCTCTTTCTGCAAAAACGGAATAATAAATGGATCAATGTCACCACAACGGTTGGAATTATTGATTCCTACCTGCAGCGAGATTCCAAAGCTGGTGTCTACACTCCTGCCATCATCAATCGCACACAAAGAACAGCTTCCACCCAAATGACAGGAAATGGTTTTTCCTGTAGATCCGTATTTTTCTGCCACTGTATCAGAGATATATTCATGGGATGCCCCGTGATAGCCGAGTCTGCGGATACCGTATTTCTCATACCATTCATAAGGAATACCATACATATAACGTTCTGCCGGAATGGTTCTGTGAAATGCCGTTTCAAACACACCTACAAGCTTCGCATCCGGTGTCAGTTTCTGGAACTGACGGATTGCACTCAGATAAGGTGTATTATGTGCCGGAGCAATCACCATATAATCCTCCATGCCCTGCAGCACGTCTGGTGTAAGCTCATGCACGCCATAATGATCCTTCGACAGCACCGTCTTAAATCCTACTCTCTCCAGCTCTTCCAGAGAATTTAATACTCTGTGCTCCGGATTCAACAGACAGTCCAGGAACTTCTGAATACCGTCTGTATACGTAGGAATGCACTGCTTTTCTAACTTCACCGCATATTCTTCCGCGTCCTGATAATGGAAGATTGCATTATCCTCACTTCCCACACGTTCAATCTTGCCTGTTGCAAGCACACGTTCTTCCGGCATATCAAATAATTTAAACTTCAGCGAGGTACTTCCCGCATTACATACTAATACCTTCATAAAAGCCTCCTTTTACTCATTCATGCATCCTAAAATCTTGAATTAACTATAGCATAAAACGAAAAAGGATGCCACAACACATTATATGTTATGGCATCCCGTCATTCTATATCAGATTACAATCTATGATTCTAAGTCGAAATTAGCAGATTCCCTGAGCCAGCATTGCATTTGCTACTTTCTCAAATCCGGCAATGTTAGCACCTACTACGTAGTTGCCCTTGTGTCCGTATCTCTCAGCAGCATCTACCATGTTGTGGCAGATATTTACCATGATTCCCTGAAGCTTAGCATCTACTTCTTCGAATGTCCAGCTCAAACGCTCGCTGTTCTGAGACATTTCCAGTGCAGATGTTGCGACACCGCCGGCATTAGCTGCTTTACCAGGTGCGAAAATAACTCCGTTCTCCTGCAGGTACTCTGTAGCTTCCATTGTAGTAGGCATGTTAGCACCTTCTGCAACCATCTTGCATCCGTTAGCAACAAGCTGTTTAGCATCTTCAATGTGAAGTTCGTTCTGTGTAGCACATGGGAGTGCGACATCACACTTAACAGACCATACACCACGTCCTTCATGATATTCTGAATTCGGACGGTAATTCTTATATTCTGTCAGTCTTGCACGTTTTACTTCTTTGATCTCTTTCAGTGCTGCCACATCAATTCCGTCCGGATCATATACCCAACCTGTAGAATCGCTACATGTAACAACCTTAGCACCAAGCTGCTGTGCTTTTTCAATAGCGTATGTAGCTACATTACCAGCACCAGATACAACAACCGTCTTGCCTGCAATATCATCACCATTAACTTTCAAAAGTTCTTCTGTCAGATACAGAAGTCCATATCCTGTAGCTTCTGTTCTTGCAAGTGAACCACCGTATGTAAGTCCTTTTCCTGTCAAAACTCCTTCGTATACGTTACGGATTCTCTTGTACTGTCCGAACATATATCCGATCTCTCTTGCACCTGTTCCGATATCTCCTGCAGGTACGTCTGTATCAGCTCCAATATGCTTGCAAAGCTCTGTCATGAAGCTCTGGCAGAATGCCATAATCTCTCTGTCAGATTTGCCCTTAGGATCGAAATCCGAACCACCTTTACCTCCGCCGATCGGAAGTCCTGTCAGGGAGTTCTTGAAGATCTGCTCGAATCCAAGGAACTTGATAATACCGATGTTTACTGATGGATGAAGTCTGATTCCTCCCTTGTATGGACCGATTGCACTGTTAAATTGTACACGGAATCCCTTGTTGACCTGAACCTGTCCGTTATCATCTACCCAAGGTACACGGAACAGAATCTGTCTCTCTGGCTCAACAAGTCTTTCGAGAAGAGCCTCTTTACGATATTTCTCTTCGTTAGCATCAACGATTGGCTTCAGTGACTCCAACACTTCTTTTACTGCCTGATGGAACTCTGGCTGTGCCGGGTTCTTTTCAATAACTTTTGCAATAACCTCATCAACGTATGACATTCTTTTGTCCTCCTAATTGCATATATTTTTCTCATATCATATTATATTACGAACCATCAAAAAACAAGAGGTTTTTTTGCTGTTTTTTGTTTTTTTTGCAATCCAATCTCCGTTTTCCTGCAAAAAAGACAAAAATAATCAATTCTTTTGTCCCTATTTTATACTTTTTATTCTCGCATATCATCTATAAACTATAAATGCTTTATTTTCGAATCTGCCACATTTTTTGCATCAACGCACAGACAGCCCTCCGGGATATACTTCCCAGAGGGCTGCCACACATTTCAATCAACTTATTTAAAATACTCTACACCTGATTCAAATACTTTCATATCCTGCTCACCATAGATATTAATTGCTACAGAACGTCCCCGTCTCTCGGAATGTGCCATCTTACCAAGCACTCTTCCGTCCGGGCTTGTGATTCCCTCGATCGCGCAGTAAGATCCATTGACATTCCACTCTTCATCCATGGTAATATTGCCCTCCGGGTCACAATACTGGGTTGCTACCTGTCCATTTGCAAAGAGTTTTGCAAGCCATTCCTTGTTAGCGACAAAACGTCCCTCTCCATGAGATGCAGGATTGGTATATACTCCGCCAAGCTCTGCTTTCTGAAGCCATGGAGATTTATTTGTAACCACTTTGGTATATACCATCTTGGAAATATGGCGTCCAATCGTATTGTATGTCAGTGTCGGTGCATTCTCATCCTGTCCTACGATATCTCCGTTTGGCACAAGACCAAGCTTGATCAGTGCCTGGAATCCATTACAGATACCAAGTGCCAGACCATCTCTCTCATTCAAAAGCTTCTGCACTGCCTCTTTCAGCTTTGCGTTCTGGAATGCAGTTGCAAAGAATTTGGCTGATCCATCTGGCTCATCACCTGCACTGAATCCGCCCGGGAACATGATGATTTGCGACTGACTGATTGCTTTTTCAAATACTTCTACCGAATCACGGATATCTGACGCATCCATATTGCGGAATACCTTGGTGATCACCTTTGCTCCGGCACGCTCAAATGCCTTGGCACTGTCATATTCGCAGTTGGTTCCAGGGAATACCGGGATGAATACTGTCGGCTGTGCGATCTTATGCTCGCATACATATACCTTAGATGCACGGAACAATCCATCTTCTCCAAGTTTGCCGTCAGCAGACTTCTCTTCTCCCACTTCCGGAACTGCACTTCCTGTTTCCTCTCCGGATACGGTCTTAAACACTCTTTCCAGAGTCTCTTTCCATGCGTCCACTGCTTCTTTCATTGTGATTATGGTATTACCATATACAAAGTTCGGCTCTGCAGTCACTTCACCGATCTCAACATATTCAAATCCAAGTTCATCAATCTTATCAGCTTCCACCTCAGCCACGATATCTGTAAATGCCGGTGCAAACAACTGACCTGCCGGAATCTCGTCAGACAGCTTCACGCCCATGCTATTACCAAATGCCATCTTGCTAACTGCCGGAACTACACCGTGACGATCCAATACATATGCAGATAATACCTTACCTGTATGCACTCCCTCCGAGAACTTCTCGTAAACTGCCATCAGTTTCTCATAATCCGGAAGATCATACTCTGCCTTTGGAGTCTTGATCCAGATCAGCTTGCTTCCCGCTTTCTTAAGTTCCGGAGTAATAATATCTTTTTCTTTTGCCACATCTACTGCAAATGATACCAGTGTCGGCGGTACATCAATATCCTCAAATGTACCTGACATACTGTCTTTACCTCCGATAGACGGAAGTCCAAATCCAAGCTGTGCATCATATGCGCCAAGCAGTGCTGCAAACGGCTGGCTCCATCTGTGCGGGTCTTCTGTCATACGACGGAAGTACTCCTGGAAAGTAAAACGAATCTTCTTATAATCTCCACCTGCTGCCACAATCTTAGCTACAGACTCTGTCACTGCATAGATTGCACCATGGAATGGGCTCCAGCTTGACAGATATGGATCAAATCCATAGCTCATCATCGTTACAGTATCACAGTCGCCCTTCAGTACTGGAAGCTTCGCGACCATTGCCTGTGTCTCTGTCAGCTGATATTTGCCGCCATGAGGCATGAATACGGAACCAGAACCAATGGAACCGTCGAACATCTCTACCAGGCCCTTCTGTGAGCATACGTTCAGGTCTTTTAATGTCTCCAGCCATTTCTCCTTTACATCTGTCACTTCCACTTCATCTGTGAGAATTGTATCTGCACGGTTTGGAATATCTACTGCTACCGTAGTCTCCTGATGTGCTCCGTTGGTATCCAGAAATGCACGGGACAGATTCACGATATCCTTGCCTCTCCAATTAAGCACCAGTCTTGGATCTTCTGTTACAACCGCCACCTTAGTAGCTTCCAGATTCTCTTCGCTGGCATATCCCATAAATTCATCTACATCTTTTGGATCTACGACAACTGCCATACGCTCCTGAGATTCGGAAATTGCAATCTCAGTACCATCAAGTCCTGCGTATTTCTTAGGCACCTTGTCCAGATCAATCTGCAGACCATCTGCAAGTTCACCGATTGCTACAGACACACCGCCTGCTCCAAAGTCATTACATTTTTTAATCAGACTGCTGACCTCTTCTCTGCGGAACAGTCTCTGAATCTTACGCTCTGTAGGTGCATTACCTTTCTGTACCTCAGCACCGCAGGTCTCGATAGACTCTTCTGTGTGTACCTTAGAAGAACCGGTAGCTCCACCACAGCCGTCACGCCCGGTACGTCCACCAAGAAGAATGATGATATCTCCCGGATCTGAAGTCTCACGGATAACCGCACGTCTCGGTGCTGCTCCCATAACTGCTCCGATTTCCATACGTTTAGCCACATAATTCGGATGATAAATCTCTTTTACTGCTCCGGTTGCCAGTCCGATCTGGTTACCGTATGAGCTGTATCCATGAGCTGCTTCACGTACCAGTTTCTTCTGCGGAAGCTTACCCTTAATCGTCTCTTTTACAGATACTGTCGGATCCGCTGCACCAGTCACACGCATAGCCTGATATACATAGGTACGTCCTGACAATGGATCACGGATTGCACCTCCCAGACAGGTAGCAGCACCACCAAATGGCTCGATCTCTGTCGGATGGTTGTGCGTCTCATTCTTGAAATTCACCAGCCACTCTTCTTCTACACCATCAACAGTTACAGGTACTACAATGCTGCAGGCATTGATCTCGTCAGACTCTTCCTGATCCTGTAACTTACCTTCTTTTTTCAACTTTCTCATCGCCATCAGTGCAAGATCCATCAGGCAGACAAACTTATCTTCTCTTCCCTTAAAGATCTCGCTGTGATCAGCAAGATACTGCTTATATGCGCCTTCAATCGGCTCTCTGTAATCACCATCACCAAAAGTTACATCCTTCAATTCTGTAGAGAACGTTGTATGACGACAGTGATCTGACCAGTATGTATCCAGTACCCGGATCTCTGTCATAGTCGGATCTCTGTGTTCTTCTCCTGCAAAATAATTCTGAATATGGCAGAAGTCACGGAATGTCATTGCAAGTCCCAGCGAATCATATAATGCTTTCAGATGTTCTTCATCCATCGTCTGGAATCCATCAAATACCTTTACATCCTCCGGCTCATCAAACTTTGTGATCAACGTCTCCGGCTTCTCTTCTTCTGCTTCTCTGGAATCTACCGGATTAATGCAATGATTCTTGATTGCCTCTAACTCTTCTGCTGAAATACAGTTATCGCCTTTTCCATGAATAATATAAGTCGTAGCTGTACGGATAACCGGTTTCTCATCCTCCTTAATAAACTGCACACACTGCTCTGCCGAATCAGCTCTCTGGTCAAACTGTCCCGGAAGGAACTCTACAGAAAACACACTGTCTCCCTGCATGACCGGAACGCTCTCTTTCCATAAAATATCTACCGGCATCTCAGCAAAAATACCTCTGCATGCCTTCTCAAACGTCTCATCAGACAGGTTCTCTACGTCATAGCGAATCAGGACTCTTACACTTTCTACATCCTTAATTCCAAGATAGCCCTTAATCTCATGTAACAGACCCTTTGCCTGAACTGCGTATTCTCCCTTTTTCTCAACAAACACCCGTTTTACATTACTCATAAAACTTCCTCCATATGGTTCTTCTCTACTAAATGTTGCTGTAAGGCCGGACGCCTTCTTATCTATGTCTTATCATACCACGCCTGATGTTATTAATGAAATTAATATAACTTAACTCTTTTATAAGTCTATCTAATCACTTAATTTTTCTTTTTATGTTTCTCCATGAAGATGCAAACTGCAGATACAACCCCTAATACTGCCAGACTTCCTACAAAAAATCCTCCGATGCGGAATACGAAATCATAAAAGAATCCCTCCGGAAGCATACGGATCATATAGTCTGTCGCCGGGTCAAACATCCATTGATCATTATCAAAAAATATCTCATGAAAAATGCGAAAATATTTATCAAAATCTGAAGCAAACAGTCCTCCTAACACTATTGTTATCACACCAGTAATGCCAAGTGTCACAAAATACGCCCTTGGAAGCAGCTTTATCATATCTGCTTTCCGTGCCGCCAGCAGTATCAAGATCAGCAGTACTGCCACCAGCATAATATTACGTATCTTAAGTCCTCCAAGAAACAGATTCTTTACTTCTCCCATATGAAACCTGTCCTGTTCATTGAAGAAATCCTGTGTTTCACCATCTACATCTGTAATTACCGAAAGTTCTGCCTTATTTCCGATCAGATATGCCATCATCTGGTCTGTCACATCCATAATGTTATCCATCGTCATATTCAGACTGTCTGCCACCTGATACTTCTTATATTCTCTTTCATAGAATCTGTACTGACTATCACCATAGATTGCCACTTGAAAACTGGTCAGCAAAAGTACACCTATCAGTAAAAACATCATAATCACTGCAGAAATCTTCTGTGTTTGCTTCATTTTATTTCTCCTTGTCTATTCTTTATTGTCATTCCATCCTTTTTCCCTTATAATATTTCCTAATGGGAGGAATTTGCAATGGATATTAATTATGAATTATATAAAGTATTTTACTATGTAGCAACTACTTTAAGCTTTTCAGAAGCTTCTAAAAAGCTCTACATATCTCAATCGGCAGTCAGCCAGTCTATTAAAGCGCTGGAAGGAAAATTGTCTCAGACTCTCTTCATCCGCAGCACTAAGAAGGTGCGCCTGACTCCGGAAGGCGAGATTCTGCTCCGTCACATCGAACCGGCGATCAGCCTGATCCGCCGCGGCGAATCACAGCTTCTGGAATCCATCACTACCGGTGGACAGATCCGAATTGCCGCCAGTGACACAATATGTCGGTATTTTCTGGTGCCATATATTGAACGGTTTCATCAGGCATTCCCGAATCTGCATATCAAAGTCATCAATGCAACTTCTATCCGCTGTGTTGATATCCTGAAAAACGGGCAGGCAGACTTTATCGTCGTAAACTATCCAAATGCTTACCTGAACAATCTCTGGTCTATCAAACGGATCAAACAGTTCCGGGATGTATTTGTAGCTAACCAGTCTTTCTCGCAGTTAAAAGATCGAAAGCTTTCACTTGCAGAACTCTCTGAGTATCCGCTTCTGATGCTGGACAAGCAGAGTACCACAAGCGAATTCTTGCATAGTCTCTTTCAGCAGCACCAGCTGGAACTGGTTCCGGAAGCAGAACTCAGCAGTAATGACCTGCTGATCGACCTTGCACGTATCGGATTAGGCGTTGCCTTTGTTCCTGACTACTGTGTACCTGATGATTCCGATGAACTCTTTATTGTAGAAACCAGAGAATCCCTGCCACAGAGAGAACTTGCTGTTGTCTACAACGATAAACTTCCGGTATCTCCGGCTGTGACAGAGTTCTTAACTTACTTTACCGAACTGCCGGACCAGAAACTTTGAATCTGATCTCTCACATTATGAATATTACAATACTGGATGCCTTTCCACTCTCGTGGAAAGGTATTTCTATATCTGGCTTCCCGAAAACGTTCATCCAGCAAAAGAATCACACCTCTGTCTTCTTCCGTCCGGATTACTCTTCCTGCCGATTGCTGTACTTTGTTCATTCCAGGATATACATAAGCATAATCAAAACCATTCTGACCTCTGGCGTCAAAATAATTCTTCAAAAGTTCCCGCTCCAGGCAGACCTGCGGAAGCCCTGTTCCCACGATCACCGCTCCGATCAGGCGCTCTTTCGCAAGATCAATCCCTTCCGAGAAAACTCCGCCCATAACACAGAATCCCATCAGACTTCCCTCACGTTCCTCTTCAAACCCTTCCAGAAAGATTTCCCGTGCTTCTTCCGACATATAAGGTGCCTGTACCAGACACTCAATCTGTCCGACATTATACGCTTCTCTTCCTTCTGATGTGCTCTGTTTCCTGTCTACTAATTCTACAAAAGCGTCATATACCTGTTCCAAAAAATGATAAGATGGAAAGAAAGACATGTAATTGCCTTCTTTGGCAGATGCCATCTCATAGAGGTATTCTGCATACCGTCGGTACATCGTCTCGCCTCGCATGGTATATCTGGTACTCACATCCGTTCCCAGCAATAATCTGCTCTGGCTTTCTTCAAATACCGTTTCCGCATACACTGCATAATCATCCTTCTCTGTGCTGAGCAGTTCTTTATAATACTGTATCGGCAGTAATGTAGCCGAAAACAATATCGTACTATTCCCTTTCTCAATATATTCTTTGAGATTCACCGCAGGATTCACACAAAACAGGCGGAGGAAAAACTCTCCATCCTTTGCAAGTTCTGCATAGATCAGATAATTTTCATCCAGCTTCTCATACACCGTAATAAACATACGTACTTCAAAATATAACTTCAGTACATCCTCGCGCTCTGCAAACTGCTTATAATCCTCCAGGAACCGTTCCATCTCCGCCATCAGTGATAACAGCTTCAGATAAACATGCATGACACTGTCAAGCACTGTCACACCATCACAGTTTCTCTTTAGTTCCAACAGTTGTCGGTTGCACTCTTCCAAGCACTTTGTCAGTCTCACATCGATATGCTTTACCTGTCGCTTCACCCGCAAGATTTCTTCTTTGCACAGACTGGCACTGTACATTTCCCTGCCGCGTTCTACCAGATTATGTGCCTCATCGATCAGAAACAAATAATCTCCTTTTACACCCTCTCCAAAAAAACGCTTCAGATGAGCGTTGGGATCAAACACATAATTATAATCACAGATTACGGCATCCATCCAAATTGCAGTATCAAGCCCCAGTTCAAATGGACATACCTGCCACTTCTCCGCCTGTTCTTCCAACACGCTTCTGGTGACTGCATCCTGTCCTGTGATCAATTCATAAACTGCATCATTCACCCGGTCAAAATGTCCCTTTGCATAAGAACAGTACTCAGGATTACATTCCGCTTTATCGCAAAAACAGATCTTCTCTTTTGCAGTCAGCGTAATCACTTTATACTTCAATCCCTGTTCTTTCAGCGTATTAAATGCACCTGCGGCTGCCGTTCTGGTAATCGTCTTTGCTGTCAGATAAAAAATCTTTTCTCCAAGCCCTTCACCCACTGCCTTCACCGCAGGAAACACGGTTGCCAGAGTCTTCCCCGTACCTGTAGGTGCCTGAATAAATAATTTCTTCTTTCGCAGGATCGTTCGATATACTGACGATACCAGTTCTCGCTGTCCCTTTCGGTAATCATAAGGAAACTCCACCTGCTTCACAGATGCATTGCGTTCTTCCCGCCATTCAATCTGGAATCTTGCCCACTTCTCATACCGATGCATCAGATCCATAAACCATTCTTCCAGCTCGTCTGCCTTATATGACTCACGGAACCTGCGAATATCCTCTGTCTCCATATTACAGTAAGTCATCTGCACATCAATCTCAGTCAATTCCTTTTCTCTTGCATAAATACAGGCATAACACTTCGCCTGTGCCAGATGTACCGGAACCGGCTCTTCCATCCGCTCCAGATCCTTGAACACACCTTTAATCTCATCGATACATATCCGTTCTTCCTCAATAATTCCATCTGCCCGACCTTCTACCTGTATGTCGAATGTATCAAATTCCACCACCCGGCGTAGCGTAACCTCCGGATGATAAGAGACCCCCATTCGTTTCTGAATCTTGCGGTGAAGCTTTGCTCCCATCTGCATAGCATCCTTGTCCTGCGCTGCTATTCGATTGTCAATGTCTCCGCTCCTAAGGATGAATTCCACCAGATTACGGACTGAGATCTTTACTTTTTGTCTGTCCATAACTTCCATCTTTCTTTCCGATTTGTTATGAACCATTGTACACTATATCGGATCGTTATTCAAATTCCACCAGATTCTTTCTGCACCATAACGGTAGATGTCCCATCTGACATCGTGGATTCTTTCTCTCCTTAATCGCGATCGCATCTGTAAATTCTTTCCACAATTCACTGAACTTCTCTTCCTTCGCTGAGTATGAGCTGAACCTGTCTTCATCCACATGCTCACCGGATACCAATATCCACTGTCTGCCAGCCTCATGCACCGCATATTCTTCATGCACCGCATCATGTATCATCCAGTTTTCAACCGACAACCGTTCTGCAAAATGTGGTGCCACACAGGAAAGCACTCTGCACTTAGGTTCAAATCTGGCATATAGGATTCCCTGTTCCAGTTCCCGAAAACGTATCAGTTCAATCCATCTGGTCGTCTCATTATTCACCGTTCTGCTAAGTTCAAAAGTCTGTTCCACCTGCGCATTCCCCAGGTGATCCATGATTCTTCTGCTGTCCGGGATCTCTCTGGCAGCAAGCATCGTCCCAAGGATCACATCTCCCCTGTCTGGATCATCGGAAAGAGCTGCCTGATAGATCAGCTTATACGCATACCACCCCATATGGGATAAAATCATGCGTTCCACCGATAGTGCCTTCTTCTCATTCGATTCAACTTCTGTATATTCACAGAACAACTCCTGCTCCAGGTGACCGCGGAAACGGATTCCACACTCTGCTCCATGGTCCGGCACAAGGTACTTCCACGCATCGTAAAGCGCAGAAAAAAGTCCTGTCACTTCATTCTCACACACATAAATTCTTTTCATTCACACCACCGCCAAATCTCACATCATCAAACAACGATAACTGCTGATACGTCATACCACGCACTTCCTGTGGCAGCCTTTCTCCTGCATCCAGCAGATTCCTCGCAATATAATCCTGTTCCAGCTTCACCGGATACATCATACGCCCATTACAGGTTAGAAAATACATTGCCCGCTTCAATACTACTCCTATCTTCTTCAGATCCTGAAAATCCAATGTGCCAAGCCTTCTGGCCCGGACGATCCGTCCTGCCGACCGGTACCCAAGTCCCGGCACCCGCAGAAGCATCTCATAAGGTGCGCGGTTCACTTCCACCGGAAAATACTCCAGATGTCTGAGCGCCCAGTTACACTTCGGATCAAACAACGGATTGAAATTAGGTTCCTCCTCTGTCAGCAGTTCTTTTGCCTCAAACTTATAATACCTAAGAAGCCAGTCTGCCTGATACAGGCGATGCTCTCTGAGAAGCGGTGGTCCCTGATCTGTTTTAGCCGGAAGCGCCTTATCCACATTCACTGACACAAATGCTGAATAAAACACCCGCTTCAAATCAAACCGCTGATATAACGTCTCTGCCACATGGAGCATCTGATAATCCGTCTCCGGTGTCGCTCCTACGATCATCTGTGTGCTCTGTCCTGCCGGCACAAAAGACGGTGCATGATGGTATACTTTTAATTCATAAGCATTCTGGCTTCTGCCATTCTGCACCAGCCGCATAGGCTTCAGAATCTTATCTCTGGTCTTATGCGGCGCCAGCGTTCTTAATCCTTCTGCCGTAGCAAGTTCCAAATTCACACTCATCCTGTCTGCCAGAAATCCCGCCCTCTGTATCAGTTCCTCACTGGCTCCGGGAATCGCCTTCACATGGATATAGCCCTGGAAGCGATATACCTTTCTCAGCTTCTCAAGTGCCGCACAGATCAGTTCCATCGTATAGTCCGGACTCTTCAGTATCCCGGAGCTTAAAAATAATCCCTCAATATAATTCCTCCGATAAAATTCTATCGTAAGCTCACAGATCTCATCCGGAGTAAAAGATGCCCTCGGAACAACATTACTTCTCCGGTTAATACAATACTTACAATCAAAGATACATTCATTGGTAAAAAGGATCTTAAGCAGAGAGATACATCTGCCGTCTGCCGCAAAACTGTGACAAATTCCCATCTGCACACAGCTTCCGATCCCTGTACCGTCATTCCCCCTGAATGTACCGCTAGAAGTACAGGCCACATCATACTTGGCGGCATCCGTCAATATCCGCAGCTTCTCCATCACAGACATATTCTCTGAAATCTGCATCTTCGCTCCTCCTCTTTTTCTTCTTTCTGTACCCTCGTTTCATCTGCGCAAAAACGAACGTATGTTTGATATTATTATACAAACACACGTTCGTTTCGTCAATACACGATTCTCATTTTTCTGGATTTCAAAATACTTATGCCCTCTTTACAATCCTGTAATATGCTTTCGCCGTCAGACTGTAGATCAGAATATAAAGAACTGCAAATCCCAGATATACACCAAATGCAACTGCCATATGCACACCCGCTGCCACTAATGGCAGGAAGAACACCATCAGAATCTGGGAACGGATGACTTTCTTCATTTCCTGCTGAGACATACCTACCTTCTGCATAATCTCAAACTGTCTCCGGTCTTCATAGCCTTCTGAGACCTGCTTATAATAAATGATCAGCACCATTGCCATAATAAAAAGGGTTCCAAGGAACATGCCAAGCATAAACATGCCTCCGTAAATTCCAATAAAATCATTTCTGGACGTTTCTCTGCATTCGATATCTATACTGTCTGCGCCCTGATCCTGCACCGCCTGCCACATATAATCCTTTAGCTTAAGTTGTGCATCTTTGTTCAGCGATACATTAAACCCATAATATTCATATATTTTCATATCATATCTATATGCATCCTTAATCTGCTGGTACAATGCATCAAATGTATCATCTGCAAGCACAACCGTAAAGGAATCCAGAACATTCGAATTCACCTGACCATTTCCTTCGAAATGCCGAACCTTCCCTTTGACCTTATACACCTGATCCATCAGTTTCATATTCGAATATTTATATGAATTACGTCCTGTTCCCAGAAGCATTTCCTGTCCGGACAATTCTACTTTTTCCCCTGTCATTGCACAATACCCGGACAATGGCATTACCATCATAATCCTGAGATTGCCATTATCATTTAAATAATCAAACTTTGTCTGATCAAACAACACATTATCCTTCTGCAGACATCCAGTCACTGTATAATATCGATAATCCGTCGTATCCTTTTCCGCGATCTGATATTCTTCGCAATGTATTTTAATCTTATCAAGAACTTCCTGATTCTTTTCCATATCAGATGTATCCATATATATTCCAAAATCATTCGGATGACGCGCCTGTACCATATCTTCCATTCCAATCATCAAACTTCCGGTAGACGACAACATAACTAATACCATCGTAGACAGGATACAAATGCTCGCAAGACCCGCTGCATTCTGCTTCATCCGGTACATCATTCCCGAAACGCTGATGAAATGCTCCGGTTTATAATAGAATCTGCGGTTTTTTCTGAGCATCTTAAGGATCACAATGCTGCCTGCTATAAATAGCAGATAGGTCGCAAGAATAACCAGAATAACTGCTACAAAAAATACCTTTATAGAATCTATGGTTCCTTTCGCAGACAAGGCCAGATAATATCCTTCAATTAATGCTACAGCTCCCAAAATTGCCAGAATCCATTTACTTTTGGGCTCCCGTTCTCCCACGCTGCTGCCACGTAGCAATTCAATCGGCTGAGAAACACGAATCTTCCTTCTGCTTTTCAGATAGATTAAGAAATGTATCACCGCAAATAAAAATGCGGTAACAAGTATTGCTTTACTTGAAATGAAAAAGCCAAATACATTTTTCTGTCCGATTATTTTACAGAGCATCAAAAACATGGTCTTACTGAAAAGAATACCAAAAAGAATACCAAGCACTACACTTCCCGCTGCCACCATCATAGTTTCCAAAAAAAGCACATGTCCCAGATGCTGTTTTTCCATTCCAAGGATATTAAATATTCCAAATTCCCGCTGTCTCCGTTTCATCAGGAAAGCATTAGAATACATTAAAAACGCAAATACAAAGATACCTACGATCACGGTTCCATACCTCATGATCAGGCTCAGCGTTCCCCCTGCAAACATCTTTTTCACCGCAGGATCCAGGCTTAAAGACATCATCACATAGAACATAACCACCGACAGCACACAGGTAAATAGATACGGAATATAAAGTTTACCATTTTTTCGGATGTTATTTGCAGCCAGTCTCACATAAAATCCTTTTTTCATCACATCTCACCACCTGTCGCGAGCAATGTCAGTGTATTCGAAATCTTCTGATACATCTGCTCATCTGTACTGTCACCACGGTAGATCTGATGAAAAACTCTTCCATCCTTAATAAACAATACTCTTCCTGCTCTGCTGGCTGCTCTTGCGGAATGTGTCACCATAAGGATCGTCTGACCTTCTTCGTTCACTTCTCCAAACAGACGCAGAAGATCATCTGCTGATCTGGAGTCCAGAGCTCCGGTCGGTTCATCTGCAAGAATCAGTTTTGGATCTGTGATCAGCGCCCGTGCTACAGCCACACGCTGTTTCTGACCACCTGACACTTCGTATGGATACTTATCCAACAGCTCTCTGATACCAAGCTTCTGCGCGATCGGAAGCAGGCGGCTGTTCATCTCCTTCACGCTTTTTCTGGATAATACCAACGGAAGAAAAATGTTATCCCTCAGGCTGAACGTATCGAGCAGATTAAAATCCTGAAATACAAATCCAAGATTTTCTCTGCGAAACTTTGTAATCTCCTTGTCTCGGATCAGCCCTATATCTTTTCCATCCAGTTTCACTCTTCCTCCTGTCGGGCGATCCAGTGCTGCCAGAATATTCAGCAGCGTACTCTTACCAGATCCGGACTCTCCCATGATCGCCACGTATTCTCCTTCTTCTACCGAAAATGACACATCCGCCAGAGCCTGTACCTGATTGCCACCCAGACGAGTCGTATATACTTTTTTCAGACATGATACTTCTAAAATAGTCATTATCTATAACCTCCTTTTCTGTTCTGCTATCAGTATAGACCTGCCCTGCTCTGTCAGACATCGATTCCAGTGACAATATAACCATCTCATGTGACATTTTTGAAAGACGCTATCCAATCATTCAATATTAAACTGACGTTCCTTCAGATCCAGTGTAAAACAGCTGCCAACTCCCGGCTTTGACTCAACTGCGATCCCGACATTCAGATGTTCGGCCGCTTTTCGGCAAAGATTCAGCCCAAGTCCTGTCGCCTTTTTATCATTTCTTCCATTATATCCGGTAAAACCTTTTTCAAATATTCTCGGCAGATCCTCTGGCGCAATGCCAATCCCGGTATCCTCCACCGACAATTTTTTATCTTCCGTCACCCGGATCGTAATGGTTCCCGATGGCGTATATTTCACCGCATTGGAAATAATCTGCTCTAAAATAAATAACAGCCACTTTTCATCCGTCAATACTTTTACTTCTGTCGGCTCGTACACCAGACGCAATTTTCTCCGAATAAACTGTGGTGCATACCTGTGGATTGCCTGTCGTATGATATCGTCCAGATTATATTCTTTTATTACAAAATCCGACTCACGGCTTTCCAGACGAATGTAGGACAGTGCCATTTCCGCATATTGTTCAATCCGAAACAGCTCTGCCAAAAGCTCTCTGTTCTGTCTGGTATCTTCCTCCTGCAGAATCATCCGCATCACAGCGATCGGCGTCTTAATCTGATGTACCCAGATTGTATAATACTCTTTGCTCTCCTGCTCCTGATTCTCCAGTTCCACAAGGTGTTCATAGCAACTCTTTCCAAGATCCATAACCATCTGCTGGTAATCTTTTTCTGCCAATGTATCTGCCTCCGGCATATCTCGGTATGCATACTCAATTCCTGGTATCAATTCCATTCTCTTCCGGTGCTTTCTGCAGAACTTCCAGAACCATAACACATTCATAACCAGAAGAAAGGTCACACCAAGTACCGTTCCATACGCCGCCGCTTCTACCGGAACATTATACAGATAAAACACGCTTCCATAGATCACACCCAGTAATATAACCAACCAGATCCACCGCTTATGCTCGCGCATATACCATCTCAGCAGTTCTCCTATCCGTTCCTTTTTCATCACTCATGTTCCTCCGGCAATTCAATCAGATATCCGTGTCCCACTCTGGTCGTGATAAAATCTTTCAGACCCGCCTGTTCTAATTTCTTACGAAGTCTGGTTACATTTACAGTCAAAGTATTCTCTTCTACATAACAGTCATCTTCCCAAAGCCTTGTCATAAGCGTATCTCTACTGACAATCTTGCCACGATTTTCCATCAAGGTCTTCAAAATACGAAATTCGTTCCGCGTCAGTTCAATCTTCTGATCATTCCAATTCAGCGTCGTATCATTCAGATTCAATACTGCTCCTCCGCATTCCAGCACCGGCACCTGATTACTTCTGTCATAGGTTCTTCGAAGTACCGCCTGGATCTTTGCGATCATTACATTCAGATCCACCGGCTTCGGAATAAAATCATCTGCCCCCATATTCATTGCCATAATAATATTCATATTATCAGATACTGAAGAAATGAAAATTATCGGAATATTGGAAATCTTCCGTATCTCGCTACACCAGTGATAACCGTTAAAAAACGGAAGCATAATATCAATCAGCACCATGTGTGGATCATATTCTATAAATTCATGAATCACATTCTGAAAATCCGATACCAGACGCACTTCATTGCCCCATGATTCAATCTGTTTTTTCATGGCTTCTGCCATCGTAAAATCATCTTCTATAATCAGGATTCGATACATTTCCCCATTCCTCCTTATCCGCATATTTTACCACAGGTTACCATACACTTCCTCCCAAAACCGCAAATGTAAGATAAATGTAAGGTCACATAGATAAGAAAGAAGCAGCCCTGTTTTTCCCAGAACTGCTCCATTTCATTATACCTTATTCAATTATAATCACAAAGTCTGTACCGTCTTCTGTAACCGATGTCTTCTTGCCACGATCCTTGGCGAGCTTCTCAACATTCGTCTTCTGATGTGGCTCGCTTACGAGTACCTTAACCGGTCCGTTTGCACTTGACAGTGCCTCTGCTGTCAGCATGATTGGCTCTGGGCAGGATAATCCTCTTGCATCTACTTCTACCATAATGGTTGCCTTCCTTTCATTCGGATTTTTATTCTATTGATACTTATTTGTTTGTGATTGCTGCAATTTTGCGTTTATTAGTAAATGCAATCACAAAGCATGCGATAATACAAATAATTACCGCCACCTTACCATTAGCTGTTACAGCTCCGGCAACAACTTTCTTAGTCTCAGGATTAATTGCTGTACCACTGGAAGCCAGTCCAAGGTTATGGCACAGTGCAGCACCTATGAACATTCCAAGCACAGTCACGGCCGAATCAGAAGATCCCTGCCCTGCAAGAATCAGCTGACGAAGTGGGCATCCACCGGCAAGTACTGCTGCAAAACCAACTACATACATACCAAGGATACTCCACAGATGATCTGAATGTGCAATCACTCCCGGAGTATCAAATCCAAGAACAAATCTGCCTGTAGCTACATTAAAAATCAACATTACTACAAAGAGACTTCCGATAATTGTCAAAAGATCAAAATTCTTCATAAGAATCACGTCACGGATACCGCCAGCAAAACACATTCTTGATTTCTGAGCAAATGCTCCAAACACAAGACCTCCGATTAATGAAGCGATGATTGGTGCATGCATACTTCCCGGTCCCGCTGTGCTGCTTTTCAGAAGGCTTGTGCACAGTGCGAGAATCAAAACTACAATCATTAAAATTGAAATCACTGATCCATTAGCCTGATTGGTCTCATGTGAACGTCCAAGTGTAGTACCTTTTTTCAACATCAATGTTCCTGTAGCAACACCAAGAATAAATCCGATCAATGCTACCCATGCATTCAGATCTCCTGCTGACATACGGATCACCATACGCAATGGGCATCCTAAGAATACAAGAGAACCGATCATAATCATCATACCAAGGATAAAACGAATCATCGGTGATGACCCTGCTGTTGAGCGATACTCCTTCGTTGCAACAGAGATAATAAAGGAACCCAGTACCAGTCCGATGATCTCTGGCCTCGCATACTGTACTGCTTCCGCCTGATGCATTCCCAGTGAACCAGCCATATCACGGACAAAGCAGGCAATACAGAATGCCATGTTTGCCGGGTTGCCGAGGAATGCAAGAACTGCAGCTACAACGCCACAGCCTGCGCCTGCCAGCGCAAGTTTTTTCTTTGAATCACATAAAGTCATTTTCGTACCCTCTCTTTCCTAAATTGACTTATATATAACATCTTAATTATCCTATATATCCTCGTGACTGTCTAATTGATAATATGTATAAGCAAGCCCACTTATAGTTTTAATCTATAATCATAGATATAAAGAAAGCAGCATGTACATCCTATACACACTGCTTCTATCATTCTAAATCTGTAATTATAGAATCTGCACATCCAGATATTATAATTTGTTCACTGCATCTGCAAGATACGGATTATCGCTCTCATAGAACTTCTCAGACTCTACCGCTTCCGCAAGTGCCGGATCGATCGGCATCTTGCCAATTACCGGAACCCCGAGTTCTTCCGCGATCTCATCAATATGACTTTCTCCGAACACGGAAATCTTCTTACCGCAATCCGGGCACTTCAGATAACTGTAATTCTCTACAATACCAAGTACCGGAATATTCATTGCATCCGCCATATTATATGCTTTCTTCACGATCATTCTGACCAGATCCTGTGGTGATGTGACAATCACTACGCCATCCACCGGAAGCGACTGAAATACTGTCAGCGGTACATCACCGGTTCCAGGCGGCATATCAATAAAGAGATAGTCCAGATCGCCCCACATGACATCTGTCCAGAACTGCTTCACAACGCCTGCGATCACAGGTCCACGCCAGATAACAGGATCTTCTTCATGTTCCAGCAAAAGATTGACTGACATGATTCTGGTGCCATCTTTTGCCTCACACGGAAACATCCCTGCATCACTGCCTTTTGCAGATTCATGGATACCATACATCTTAGGGATAGATGGTCCTGTAATATCTGCATCCATAATACCTACAGAAAATCCCTGCTCACGCATCATACGTGCCAGCGATGCAGTTACCATAGACTTGCCGACACCACCCTTGCCGCTAACTACGGCAATCACTTTATTAACATGAGAATATGGATTCGCCGGTTCATGCAAATCTACCGGTTTCTTTCCACATGTAGCCCCCTGCGCACAGCTGGCACAATCGGATGGTGTGCATCCATTCTGCTGTTCTGCCATGATGATTCCTCCTACTCTTCTACTGCTGCAATCAGTTCTACTTCACACAAAACTCCCTTTGGAAGAGTCTTTACTGCGACACAGCTTCTTGCTGGTTTGGATGTAAAGTACTTACCATATACTTCATTAAATGCACCAAAGTCTCCCATATCAGCCAGGAAACATGTGGTCTTAAGTACATGTGCAAAATCTGTTCCTGCTTCTTTCAGAACTTCACCCAGGTTCTTGCATACCTGCTCTGTCTGTTCTTCAATCGTAGTTGCAGTCACATCGTTCACTGCTGGATCAATTGCAATCTGTCCTGCCGTGTACAGTACACCGGCGTGTACGTATCCCTGCGAATATGGTCCTAATGCTTTTGGTGCTTTTTCTGTTGCTACTACTTTCATTGCTGTTTCTCCTTTGACTTTGCTAATAATTTCTGTGCCACACATATATCGAAGAGTGCCATTCCTACGGATTTGAAATATGTTGTACCCGCCGCAATCTGGTCTTCATCTGCATCGGATTTCAGGAAATCACTCATAAGAACCGCCTGCTCTTTTTTCAATCTTCCCTCTGCAATCGGCTGACTGAGATCACCCGCCTCCTCACATGCATACGGAAGCTCGATATATACCTTATCCGTCAGATCCCAGATGGCATCCGGTATCTCACGCATCTCCGGTGTGTATGATCCGATTGCGATAATACATTTGCCACGCAGCAGTTCCTTATCGTTCGGAAGTACCGGAACGGCAGATGGTGTAGCAGTACAGATAATATCACTGTGTTTCACCAGTTCTTCTGTCTTCTTACACCATACCACTTTTGTATTCGGATTATCAATCGCTTTCTCCAATCTTGCAATAAAATCTGTAAGATCTCTGTCACTGTGATTGTAAATGTATACGGTATGGATATCTCTGGCTGCGCATGCATATAATGCCAGATGGAATCCCTGCGCTCCTGCTCCTATGATGCCTACTGTATGACAATCCTTACGTGACAGATGACGGATACCCACACCGCCAACTGCACCTGTCCTCCAGGCAGTTACAGACTGTCCGTCAAGCAATGCTTCCGGAGCACCTGTCACAGCATTATTCAACAGGATTACGCCATCAATAGACGGAAGTCCAAGCTTTGAATTCTCCGGAAATATCGTCAGAATCTTGGTGCCAATCACATCATCCGTATAACATGGCATATAAATCAACGACTTATTATCATGTTCAATCACCGGGCGAGGAGGCATGAAGAATTGATTCTCTCCATACAATCGATATGCCTCTTCAATCTGATCCATCATTTCATTTGGATCAATCAGCTTTTCTATTTCTTCTTTACTGAGTAAGATCATATATCCCCCTATGCACAAATCTGTTAATCTTCAAACGCTTCTTTTACTTTTTCTTTGAAACTTTTCTTCGCTTTGTGCTTCTTGTCATCCAGATCCTGATTCAGTGAATTACCGGACAGTTCATCAAACCTGCGCAGTGCCTCTTTCGCCTCTGCACTCAGCTTCTCCGGTGTCTGGATTACCAGCGTTACATAGTGATCTCCACGGATCTGAGAATTACGTACAGACGGTACACCTTTGCCTTTTAATCGAATCTTTGTATCCGTTTTTGTGCCTGGCTTAACCGTATAAATAACATCCCCGTCTACCGTCTTAATCTTCACATCACCGCCAAGTGCTGCCTGTGCAAAGGAAATCGGTACGGTAGAGAAGATATGCATATCCTGTCTCTGGAAGATTGGATGTCTGGATACAGCCACCTCTACCAGCAGATCTCCTCTCGGTCCACCATTTACACCTGGTTCACCCTTTTCGCGAATACGTACACTCTGACCATTATCAATACCTGCAGGAATCGATACCGAAATCTTCTTTCTGCTGGATGTATATCCCGTACCTCCACAATCCGGACACTTCTCACGGATAATCTTACCGGTTCCGCCACAGTCCGGACAAGTCTGTACATTCTGTACCATACCAAACAATGACTGCTGTGTATATACAACCTGACCTTTGCCGCCACATTTGCTACAGGTCTCCGGTGAAGTACCCGGCTTAGCTCCGGTACCATTACACTTGGTACAAGGATCTTTCAATACTACATCAATCTCTTTTTCACATCCAAACACAGCCTCTTCAAAGGTGATGCGCACTGCTTTACGAATGTTCATACCTTTCATTGGCCCCTGATTTGCACGACCGCCGCCTCTGCGACTGCCGCCAAACAGATCTCCAAATATATCGCCGAATATATCGCTAAAATCAGCACCATTAAAATCAAATCCACCATATCCGCCGGCACCACCTGCACCGCCTTCAAATGCCGCATGACCGAACTGATCATACTGTCTTCTCTTCTCCGGGTCACTAAGTACAGCATATGCCTCCGAAGCTTCTTTGAACTTCTTCTCAGCTTCCTTGTCTCCCGGATTCATATCCGGATGGTATTTCTTAGCAACCTTTCTGTATGCTTTCTTCAGAGTTGCATCATCAACATCCTTGCTGACTCCAAGCACCTCATAATAGTCGCGTTTCTCCGCCATAACCACTTCTCCTTAATTCAAAACATGCAGTTTTTACATAAATATTTTTATACAAAGAAATCTGCCAGACCGGTTTCGTCACCTCCACCGGTCCAGCAGAACCACCTTAGTACCAGTTCCCTGGTCACTCAAGGATTATACCTCTTTATAATCTCCGTCTACAACGTCATCTCCGTCAAATCCTTCCGGAGCCGGTCCCGGATTCGGACCTGCGCCTGCTCCTGGGTTAGGACCTGCGCCCTGTGCACCCTGTGACTGCTCATATACCTTAGCAAACAGCTTCTGTGCACTCTGCATCAGTTTCTCTTTGCCAGCGTTGATCTCTGCAACCTGTGCATCGGAGATATCATCCATATTTACTTTCTCAAGAAGCTCTTTCAGTGCTTTGCAATCTGCCTCAACAGCAGCCTTGTCTGCTGCATCGATCTTGTCGCCAACTTCATCCATAGCTTTCTCTGTCTGGAATACCATAGCGTCTGCATCATTCTTAGCATCGATTGCTTCTTTACGTTTCTTGTCCTGAGCTTCGAACTCTGCTGCTTCCTTTACAGCCTTATCGATCTCATCATCAGACATATTAGAACCAGCTGTGATTGTAATATGCTGTTCCTTACCTGTTCCAAGATCCTTAGCGGATACATTTACAATACCGTTGGCATCGATATCAAATGTAACTTCGATCTGTGGTACACCACGTCTTGCCGGCGGAATACCATCCAGACGGAACTGTCCAAGTGATTTGTTATCTCTTGCAAACTGTCTCTCGCCCTGTACTACGTTGATATCTACAGCTGTCTGATTATCAGCTGCTGTAGAGAAGATCTGGCTCTTCTTAGTAGGAATTGTAGTGTTTCTCTCGATCAGTCTTGTAGCCACACCGCCCATTGTCTCGATAGACAGTGAAAGTGGAGTAACATCAAGAAGAAGGATATCACCTGCGCCGGCATCTCCTGCAAGCTTACCACCCTGTACGGAAGCACCAAGTGCTACACACTCATCAGGATTCAGAGATTTGCTAGGCTCTTTGCCTGTCATCTGTCTTACTTTGTCCTGTACAGCCGGGATACGTGTAGATCCACCAACCAGCAGTACCTGACCAAGTTCAGAAGCCGTGATACCAGCATCTGCCAGAGCTCTTGTTACAGGCTCAGCTGTCTTCTCTACCAGATCGTGAGTTAATTCATCGAATTTAGCTCTTGTAAGGTTCATATCAAAATGCTTCGGTCCTTCACTTGTTGCAGTGATGAATGGAAGGTTGATATTCGTTGTTGTTGCAGAAGAAAGTTCTTTCTTAGCTTTCTCAGCTGCTTCTTTCAGTCTCTGCAGTGCCATCTTATCTGTAGAAAGATCTACGCCTTCCTGTTTCTTGAACTCAGAAAGCATATAATCTGTAATCTTCTGGTCAAAGTCATCTCCACCAAGTCTGTTGTTACCAGCTGTAGACAGTACTTCGATAACGCCGTCACCGATCTCGATCACGGATACATCGAATGTACCACCACCAAGGTCATATACCATGATCTTCTGCTCTCTCTCATTGTCAAGACCATAAGCAAGAGCTGCTGCTGTAGGCTCATTGATAATACGTTTTACATCAAGTCCTGCGATCTTACCTGCATCCTTGGTAGCCTGACGCTGAGCATCATTGAAATATGCAGGAACAGTGATAACTGCCTCTGTAACCTTTTCACCGAGGTATCCTTCTGCATCAGCTTTCAGCTTCTGAAGGATCATTGCTGAAATCTCCTGTGGAGAATATTTCTTACCATCAATCGTTACTTTATAATCTGTACCCATCTCTCTCTTGATAGAAGAGATTGTCTTCTCTGCATTAGTTACTGCCTGACGCTTTGCAGGCTCACCTACCAGACGCTCGCCTGTCTTTGTAAATGCTACAACAGATGGTGTCGTTCTTGCTCCTTCTGTATTAGCGATAACGGTCGGCTGACCACCTTCCATAACAGCTACACAACTGTTTGTTGTACCTAAATCAATACCAATAATTTTTCCCATGTCTATTTCCTCCTTAATTTGCAACCTTTACCATACTGTGTCTCACTACGGAGTCACGATACATATAACCCTTCTGGAATTCTTCGGTGATCGTATTCTCACCGGCTTCTTCATTCTCCTCATGCATCACTGCATTGTGGAAATCCGGGTTAAATTCCTGACCAACTGCTTCGATCGGTTTCACACCGATACCATCCAGGGTGGTCATCAACTGTTTGTAAATCTTATCCATTCCCTGAACAAATGGATCTTCTTTGTCATCCTCTGCCACTGCTGCAAGACCTCTTTCGAAGTTATCAACAACCGGAAGGATCTTCTCTATGATATCTTTCGCACCAATCTCGTACATCTGGGACTTTTCCTTTTCTGTACGTTTACGAAAGTTATCAAACTCTGCCATCTGACGAGTGAGTCTGTCTGTCAGCTCTTCAATCTTCTCGTCCTTTTTGTCTTTTTTCTTCTTACCGAAAAGCTTTCCCTTCTTTCCTTCTGAAGCTTCTTCCTTATCGGCTTCTGCCTGTTTTGCTGTTTCCTCTGAACTTTCCTGTTCTTCGGCTTCAGCCTCAGGCTTCTCAGCTTCTGCTTCCGAAGCAGCCTTCTTAGCTTCTTCTACAGCTTCCTTTACCATCTCTTCCTGAGTCTTTTCTGTATGATTAATATCTTTTTCTTTCTCCAATGGTATACCACCTTTCTCTTCTATTCTGATTTATGGAAAATCGCATCCAATTCGCTCTGCAGCTTCTTCAGCGATTTTAATACATGTTCATAATCCATACGCTTTGGTCCGATGATACCAATCGTACCTTTCATTCCTTCTCCCAGCTCGTATGTAGCTGTCACAACACTGCAGTCCTTCATTGTCTGTACAGGCGTCTCATCACCGATGTATACCTGAATACCTGTGTTGTCTTCCTGTGCCAGTGTCTGTGTCACCAATTCGGATAACTGCTGCTTCTCTTCAAAAGCACTGATGATCTCCTGCGCGCTCTGTTTATCGGATAACTCCGGATAACGGAAAATGTTGGTCGCGCCGCTGGTGTAAATATGCATACCGTCATCTACCTGAATGGCATCTGCGACTGCATCCAACACATCACTGACTACTGCGCTGTGAATACCTGCCTGCTCCTTCAGTCTGGCGATCAGTCCAAGATTAATCTCTTCAATAGACATACCATTCAGACTCGTATTAAGAAGCATGTTAAGCTTCAGCAGGTTCTCATTACTGAGCTGCTCATCCATGGTAATGATCTTGTTCTTGATCACGTTACCTCCCAGTACAATAACTGCAAGTAACTGTTCTTCATCCACATTGGATAACTGAATGAACTTAATCTTATTCGCATTATTCACTGGTGCGGAAACCATCGTCGCATAATTCGTGTTATTCGCCAGAACCTTTGCTGCCTGACTCAATAACTGATCCATCTTGTCGGCTTTCTCAAGCATCTGCTCCTGCATATCGTTGAGCTCCTGCTCTTTCTCTTCCATCAGCATATCCACATATAAACGGTATCCTTTATCTGATGGAATCCTTCCGGCAGATGTGTGTGGCTGCAGGATGTAACCCAGTTCTTCCAGGTCGGCCATCTCATTACGAATGGTCGCTGAGCTCAAGTTCAGATCCGAATACTTGGAAATCGTTCTGGAACCTACCGGCTCACCTGTCTCCAGATATGTCTGGATAATCGCATGCAATATCGTAAGCTTTCTTTCGCTTAACTCTTCTCTTGCCTGCATCTGGCTTCCTCCTTTCAGCTTATTAGCACTCACTTCTTTCGAGTGCTAATCTTTACAGTTATTAATCTATCACCAGGTGTTTCATTTGTCAACACCGTTTATACATTTTTTAGAAAATTCATCCATTCTTTGATATCTTTCTCATGTCCATTATCACTTGGATGGTAAAATTTCTCATCCTTGATCTCATCCGGGAGATATTGCTGTTCCACATAATGATTCGGATAATCATGTGCGTATTTATAACCGATGCCCCGTCCCATATTAGCCGCACCGCCGTAATGGGCGTCCTGGAGATATGACGGCACTGTGGTCTTCATTTTCTTAACATTATCCATTGCCTCAAAAATCGCATTGACCGCAGAATTGCTCTTTGGTGCAGTTGCCACGTAGATTGCTGCCTGAGACAAAATGATCTGTGCCTCAGGCATACCGATCCGCTCAATTGCCTGTGATGCCGAGACTGCCACAGTGAGCGCCATCGGATCTGCATTACCCACATCTTCTGCCGCACAGATCATAATACGTCTGGCAATAAACTTAATATCCTCGCCGGCATAAAGCATCTTAGCAAGATAATATACTGCCGCATCCGGATCTGAGCCACGCATGCTTTTGATAAATGCAGAAATGGTATCGTAATGATTGTCTCCGGTTTTATCATAATTCATGACTCGTTTCTGAATACATTCAGCAGCCACATCGATTGTAATATGGATCTTGTCATCCGTGCTCCGTTCCGTAGTAAGGATTCCAAGCTCTACCGCATTCAGTGCGCTTCTCGCATCACCGCCTGCCACATCTGCCAGAAAATCGAGTGCCTCCTCATCGATCACTGCGCCGTAGCTTCCCATACCTTTATCGACATCATATACCGCACGCTCCAAAAGCTTTTTAATATCTTCCTTACTCAGCGGTTTCAGTTCAAAGATACTGGATCTGGAAATCAACGCACTGTTCACCTCAAAATACGGATTCTCAGTCGTTGCTCCGATCAGTATGATCGTACCGTCCTCCACAAACGGAAGCAGATAATCCTGTTGCCCTTTGTTAAAGCGGTGAATCTCATCTACGAAAAGGATCGTCTTCTTCTGATACATTCCTTTCAGATCCTGCGCTTTCTTTATTACATCCTCCATATCCTTTTTACCTGCAACCGTGGCATTGATCTGCCTAAATTCCGCGCTGGTCGTATGCGCGATCACTTTAGCAAGCGTCGTCTTACCAGTTCCCGGCGGTCCATAGAAGATAATGGAGCTCAGCTTGTCCGCCTTAATAGCCCGATATAAAAGCTTATCCTTTCCTATAATATGCTGCTGTCCTACCACCTCTTCCAGCGTCGTCGGACGAAGCCGTGACGCTAGCGGTGCTTCCTTCTCCAGATTCTTTTCTCTTACATATTCAAATAAATCCATCTCAAATCTGTCCTTTCAACTCTCTTTTGTATTCTTAACCTTTTCATTTCATCAGTTCAATAGTAATTCATCTACCGTTACAAACATAAAGCCTTCCTCCTGAAGAATATCTACGATCCGGAGGCCGGCTTCTATCGAACTTTTATAACAGTCATGCAATAGAATAATATCATTTTCTTCTGCCTCCGTCACTACTTTATTTACGATCTCATCTTGATTCTCCGTCGTCCAGTCCAGTGGATCAATGGTCCAAAGCACAGGAAGCATCTGGATCTCCTGTTCTAATTTTCGCTGCCATGCGCCAAACGGCGGACGCATATACTCCGGCTCTTTTCCTGTGATCCTGACAATCACAGCACTGGTATCTGCAAGTTCCAGCCGTGCTTCATTTTCCGATACCTTTGTGAGTTCCACATGATGATAGGTATGATTGCCGATCAGATGTCCCTCCTCGGCCATACGTTTCACAATCTCCGGATTTTTATCTGCATTTTCTCCTATTAAAAAGAAGGTTGCTTTCACGCCCCTCTCTTTCAGCCCATCCAACAGAGCCGGTGTCCACGCAGCGCTTGGACCATCGTCAAATGTAAGCGCAATCTTTGGTGTTTCAACAGGCATCGCTGATGCGCTGACATAGCCACATGCTTCTCGCACATCCTCCATTTTTACTGCATTATAGTCATATTTCAACCATGTTAATAATCCGCCAATCACCAGTAAACAGGCGTAACACGCCATCAGCACACCATCTTTTTTTCCATTCATTCTCATAATCCGTTTCCATACCTCACACATTTTCCTTATTTATCATATGAAAATGCTAAATAGGGTATGTTGCACATTGCATTATATATATGAAAATGTTATAATTGCCGCTGTACGCTTTGTTACAGACCGGATAACCCCGGTAAAATATTCACATATTTTTATAGTTAAGAAAGGAAGAGTACTCGTGAGTCAGACAGTACAAACAGAAAACAAAATGGGCATCATGCCTATTCCCAAACTACTTATTTCTATGTCCCTGCCGATGATGATCTCCATGCTCGTGCAGGCTCTGTATAACATTGTAGACAGCATGTTCGTTGCCAAGTTGTGTGAAGAAGCTCTTACAGCTGTATCACTGGCATTTCCGATCCAGACTCTGATGATCTCAGTGGCATCCGGAACCGGAGTCGGTATCAATGCATTACTGTCAAGGAACTTAGGCGAGAAGAATTTCAAGGGCGCCAACCGCGCTGCCCGCAACGGTATCTTTCTCGGCATCATAAGCTGTATCGTATTCGCTGTGATCGGCATTACCTGTTCGCATGCATTCTTCTCAGCGCAGACCAGCGACCCGCTGATCGTCAAATACGGTACACAGTACATGACTATCATCTGTGTCATGTCTGTCGGTATCTTCATGCAGATTACATTTGAGAGACTGCTACAGTCCACAGGCAAGACCATTTACAACATGATCACTCAGGGACTCGGCGCGATCATTAATATTATTCTGGATCCGATTCTGATCTTCGGACTGTTCGGTCTGCCCAGACTGGAAGTTGCCGGAGCTGCAATTGCCACTATAATCGGTCAGGTCATCGCTGTTCTTCTCTCTTTCTACTTCAATATAAAGAAGAACCGCGAAATCAGCATTAACATGAGAAGCTTCCGTCCTTGTAAGCAGACCATATCAGCCATTTACCGCGTCGGCGTACCATCAATCATCATGCAGTCGATCGGATCTATCACCACATTTGGTATGAATAAGATCCTGCTGATGTTCTCTTCTACTGCCGCAACCGTATATGGTGTATATTTCAAACTGCAGAGCTTTATCTTCATGCCGGTATTTGGTATGAATAATGGAATGATCCCGATCATCGCATACAATTACGGTGCCGGACATAAAAAACGTATTACCGACACAATCCGCATGAGTATCCTGATCGCGATCGGGATTATGGTAATCGGTCTGATCATTTTCCAGACCATTCCAGGCTTCCTGATGAAAGCGCTGTTCAATGCTTCCGAACATATGCTGTCCATCGGAGAACCGGCACTGCGGATTATTTCTCTCAGTTTCCTGTTCGCTGGATTCTGTATTGTAGCCGGATCTGTATTCCAGGCACTGGGAAATGGCGTCTACAGCTTGCTCGTATCTGCTGCCAGACAGTTATTCGTCATCCTTCCGGTCGCATTTATCTTTGCTAAGCTGTTCGGATTACATATGGTATGGTGGGCTATCCCGATTGCAGAGATCGTTTCCGTAATCCTGTCTGCACTGCTGTTAAAGCGAATCTACCGAATAAAGGTAAAGCCTTTGGAGAACCGATAATACAAGATAAAAAGACGTTTGCATGAACGATAGTCACGCAAACGTCTTTTATTATTTTTTCTTCTTTTTATTCTTAGTATTCTTTTTATTTTTATGCACGCTGTAACCAAATGTGCCGATTGGTTTCCCAGTCTCCAGATAAGTACCATGAGAATATGCAACCAGTCCTGTCTTATTCAGTTCAAACTTGCCAGTCTCTGTCATATATGCCTGATCCACATGCACTGCCTGCACTTCCGCCAGAAACATATGATGACTTCCAAGTTCTTTGATCTCTGTCACCTTACACTCGATATTCACCGGACTCTCCTTAATCATCGGTGCATATGCAAGCTTCTCTGCTTTCTCCGGTGTCAGTTTCATCTCTTTCCACTTATCTACATCCCTGCCAGACTTCACGCCGCACCAGTCTGTCGCATAGACCAGATCCTTCGTCGTAAGGTTCACCACAAATTCACCCGTCTCTTTGATCATATGATAGGTGTATCGTTCCGGTCTGACGGAAATATATAACATCGCCGGATTCGTGCACACAGTTCCGGTCCATGCTATCGTAATAATATTCTGATTGCCTTCTTTGTCTGCCGCACTAACCATAACGGCCGGCAAAGGGTAAATCATGTTACCTGCTTTCCATGTTTCTTTCGTCATCCTGCTCTCCCAATGTTGTCTTAATGCTGCAATGTAGACATCAAAAGCGGTACGACCTGCTTCTTTCTGGACACCACTTTCTTAAGTATGATCTCTTCTGAATCCTCCGGAAGGTCAAAAGCTTCGATCACTATCTGCTTTGCATTCTGTCCACAGCACAGAATCTCAGAAGATTCTGTCATAATATTAGTCAGCATAAAGAATATCATATCTACACGATTGTCTCTCAATGCTTTCTGCAGATAATCCTTCAGCATCTCCTTCATCTTCTTAATCTCTTCTGCATCCATAGAATTAATCTGACCAACGCCAAACTGCATATCTCCTACACGGAACTGTTTGAAATCTCTGTAGAAGAGTTCTTTCGGAGTCTTTCCTTCCAGATTGCTTCCTGCCTTAAACATCGCTGCCGACAGTTCTTCCATATTAACATCTGCGATCCGAGCCAGATGCTCTGCGGTAGAGATATCGATTGCTGTACAAGTCGGAGAACGGAACATCAATGTATCGGAAATAATCGCTGAACACAGAATACCTGCATACTGTGGTGTAATCTCTACTCCATGCTCCTGATACATCTGATAAACAATCGTAGCCGTGCATCCTACTGGCTGATTCCGGAAATATACTGGACCTGCAGTCTCAATATTCCCCAATCTGTGGTGATCGATGATCTCCATAATCTCTGCTTCTTCCAGTCCATCTACTGCCTGCGATCTCTCATTATGATCTACGAGGATCACCTGCTTCTTACTTACATTCATGACACGACGTCTGGATACGAATCCTTGCAGCTTGCCCTGCTTATTCAGAATTGGGAACTCTCGGAATGTACGCTTCGTGATTACTTCACGAATATCATCAATATAATCATCTATGTAGAACTTACACAGTTGATCCTTCGGTGTCATAAAATGCTTCACCGGAATACTCTGATTGATCAATCTCGCTACATTGAATGTGTCATACGGTGTCTGGATGATCACAATTCCCTGTGACTCTGCTCTCCGTACCAATACCTCTGATACCACTGCATTCTGGCACACGATGATACAATTGACATTAATATCAATCGCACAGGAATGTGATTCATAACGGTTCCCCAAGATTACCAAATCGTCCGGTGCGATAAATTCTGTCATCAGATCCGGACTGGAAGCTCCAATGGATACCTTACCTTTTGTAAAATATTTTTCCGGATCTCCCGTGATCAGTGTTCCGTCCAAGGTGTCAATGATATTACTATACTGTGTCTTAGCCCCTGCCAGGATCGTATTATCATAAATATCCATATAAGAGCTTGCGATATCTCCTGCTGTGATAATACCAAGCAGCTCATCGTTCTCTAAAATCGGCAGTGTCTTCATCTTCTGCTTCTTCAGCAGTTCCCATGCACGCTTAATTGATACATTCGGTCCACAGCCCTCAATCTTATTGATCTCTGCATCCTGCAGCTGTAGCTTAACGTCTGGTAAAAGCTTAGGTGCCCGCATCTGAAAACGCTTCAGTACATACTGTGTCTCCTCATTAATCTGTCCTGCTCTTCTGGCAGAATACCTCTCTCCGGTAATCTCTTTCTTCAGATGTGCATAAGCAATTGCTGAACATATAGAATCTGTGTCCGGATTCTTATGTCCAATTACATATGTTTGTTTTGTTTTGTTATTCATACATACATCTCCCTGGAATATATTCCTCTATTATCTAGATTGCCATTTTTTTTAGCTTTCGTCAACCGCATTTTCACATATCTTCGTATTTTCTTTTGAACTGTAGTTATCTCTATGATATAATATTACTAATTGATTGAGAAAGCTGCTACGCAGTGAGGAAAGGACAGAACATTATGAGCGAAGAAATTATGCAGAACGAAGCAACACAGGCCGAAAGTATGGCTAACTATGAGGCACACTTTGACGATGCCAATCCATGGAACGTGGTCAAAGGTTATATGGACAACAAGACCCGCCTTCATATTAAGATCGAAGGTATTGTAAATGGCGGTGCAATTGCCATGGTCGAAGGGTTGCGCGGATTCATCCCTGCTTCCAGAATGTCCCTCTCTTACATTGAGAATCTGGAAGATTATCTTCTGAAAGAATTAGATGTCATCGTTATTGATGTAAATGAAGCAGAGAACCGTCTGGTACTCTCAGCCCGCGAGATTCTGAAGGAAGAAGAACAGAAAGAGCGTGAAGCGCAGATCGCTGCTATTCAGACAGGAAGCGTTATGTCAGGTGTCGTAGAAAGCATTCAGAACTACGGTGCATTCATCCGTCTGGAAAATGGTCTGTCCGGTCTGGTACACATCTCCCAGATCAGCAGCAAACGCGTCAAATCTGTCGGCGACGTACTGAAGAAAGGTGACGAGGTTCAAGTTAAAGTCATCGGCGTCAAAGATGGCAAGATCAGTCTCAGCATGAAAGCACTGGAAGAAAAACCGGAGGAAGAAGAGATTGTAGAAAAGGTAGAGATCCCGAAAGCAGAAGAGATTGGAACAAGCCTTGGATCACTGTTCAAGAATATCAAGCTGTAAGACTGTTTCAATTTTTGTGCATATAAAACATGTCATTAATGATTAAGGACAGAACCTGAGAGAGATTTTCAGAGCTCTGTCCTTTACTTTTATTTTTGATCTACAAACACTGATATTTTTATCTCCAACTCATCTCTCGTGTAGACAATGCCATGGATATATCTTCCATCATCAGTCACTCTGCTGATTATATTATCATAGCAAGTCCTGCCCTGATACTGATACTGTTTAACCAACTGTGCACGGTCTACATCTTTTGTGTTTAATTTTCTCACTGGAAAATACACATATACTTTTGCAGATCCCGTCTCAACATCATACGCGTCAGCCACCTGTTTCGCATCAATAAAACCATTTCCGTTCCAGTTATCCGGTGAATCCAACACAGACTTTTCAAGATCAACTCGTTCTTCAGGCTTCTCGGTAATTAAAATGATATCATCCTGAATTTTCTTCTCACATTTCATATAACTATCTTCGCCCGCATTTACAACGCGATACCCATTCACCAGATACAGCTGATCTTCAATACCATTCTCAATCGGCCATCCAGTCAGATTATAATATGGCTGGCAGACTGACTGATACGCTTCCTGACTCTCATAATCTACCAGCAACATGGTATCCACACCAGTCTTCCAGCTCACTTCCGATACAGGAATCTGATCCACTGGATGATTCACATAGGATATAACTGCTCTAGAAGATTCATTTTGCAGAATTTCTGCTAAATTCTCTCCGTCATAAAATGTATGAATCATTCCATTCTTTTCTTCATTTGTCGATCCATATTCTCCATAACTCACATATACACCATCTGCATGAAATCCCGTAATTTCATACAGCTCCTGTTTCAATGCTGTGGCAATCTTTTTAAGCTGATAATTGTCAATTCCATCCGTATTCGTATTCTCTCCGGAAATAACAACCGAGAAATCTTCTCCATGATAATTCATTTTCACAAACACATTTCCAGTCGGTGAAGGTGAAAAATCTGGCACCGGACCAGAATTGTATGTCTCACAGGTCAGTTTCTTAATCGCTGCGTCAAATCCATACTTCTCTTTGATATAATTCTTCGCATTTTCACGTCCCTGTTTTTCATAACGTTTCATCGCTTTTTTCTCTTCTCTCGTATAACCGCAGCCTGTCACGGTCAGCATTATGAGGATAAGGAACAGATAACAAGTTATTTTTCTCATATGAACACCTCATATTTCACAAATTATCTTACTACCTGCTCCAGATCCCGCATCCAGCTTGCCACGCATGCATCACTCGGCATACGCCAGTCTCCTCTCGGCGACAGTGCTACGGTTCCGACCTTCGGGCCATCTGGCAGACAGGAACGTTTGAACTGTTGTGCGAAGAATCGCCAGCAGAAGGTTCTGAGCCATTTATATATGGTCTCGTCATCGTATTCTCCTGCGAATGAATACTTTGCAATCCGATAGATTTTGGACGGTGCATATCCAAAACGCAGAAAATAATACAGGAAGAAGTCATGCAGTTCGTATGGTCCTACAAGGTCTTCCGTCTTCTGTGCGATCTTGCCATCTTTTGGCGGCAAAAGTTCCGGACTTACCGGTGTATCTAACACATCGTACAGAACCTCCTGCAGTTCCTTATCATCTGTCGTATCTGCATAATACTGCACCAGATGGCGTACCAGTGTCTTTGGTACAGATGCGTTTACACCATACATCGACATGTGATCTCCATTATAAGTTGCCCAGCCAAGTGCCAGTTCTGACATATCACCGGTACCGATGACCATACCGCCATTGGCATTGGCAATATCCATAATGACCTGGGTACGCTCTCTCGCCTGGCTGTTCTCATAGGTTACGCTGTGATCTTCCGGATCATGACCGATATCTTTGAAATGCTGCATAACCGCTGCTGCGATCGGTACTTCACGAAGCTCCGCGCCCAGTGATAATGACATCTTGCATGCATTATTATAGGTACGGTCTGTGGTTCCAAAACATGGCATAGTCACAGAAATAATGTGCTTTCTGTCTAATCCAAGAGCATCAAATGCTTTTGCCGTCACAAGCAGAGCCAGTGTAGAATCCAGTCCACCGGAAATACCAACCACCGCACATTTTGCATGGGTATGCTCCAATCTCTTTTTCAGCCCCATTGCCTGAATGGTCAGAATCTCTTCACAACGCTTTGCTCGTTCTCTGTTCTCACTCGGCACAAACGGACGCGACGGAAATACACGGGTCAGCTCTGTCTCTGTAATCTCGATATCAAACGGCACACGCGTCAGCGTACGTTCCTTTGCTGTCTTAAATGTCGTATTCTTTCTCCGCTCGCTCATCAGACGATTCACATCAATCTCTGAATAGATGATTCCATTCTCGAACCGTTTGCTTTCCGCCAGAATTGTGCCATTCTCCGCAATCAGATTGTGTCCGCCAAATACCAGATCCGTAGTGGATTCCCCTTCTCCTGCATTGGAGTAAATATATCCTGCGATCAGTCTTGCTGACTGACCCTCAATCAGGCTTTCACGATATGTTGCCTTTCCGATTGTCTCATCACTGGCGGAACAGTTCACGATCACTGTTGCACCTTCTCGTACTGCTTCGATGCTTGGCGGCACCGGCGACCATACATCTTCACAGATCTCAGCTGCCACAATCAGATGTTCCATCTGCTTTGCAGTAAACAGGATCTTTGGTCCAAACGGCACCATTTCCCCATCAAATTCAATCTCTCTGGCCTTTTCCGGCCCTTCTCTGAACTGACGCATCTCATAGAATTCCCCGTAATTCGGCAAAAATGTCTTCGTTGTCAGTCCAAGAATCTTCCCATGATTCATAGCCGCAGCCACATTATACAGTTCCCCATCTACTGCCAGCGGCGCGCCCACAAATACCAACGCATCCATATCTCTGGTATGCGCTGCAATCTCTGTTAAAACCTCTCTTGCATGATCCAAAAGTACATCCTGTGTAAACAGATCACTACATGTATAGCCTGTCACGCAGAGCTCCGGAAATACGATAATCTTCGCTCCAGACGCTGCCGCTTCATCCATTTTCCTGCAGATCTGTTCCTTGTTAAACTCCACATCAGCAACACGGATATACGGTGTCACTGCTGCAACCTTTACAAATCCCTGTTTCATGCCTTTCTCCTTGTCTATTGCTTTTGCAGCAATCTCTCATGCAAGTCTTATTCAATTTACTCTTCTTCGTTGCTCTCTTTCAGAATCTCTTTCAGCTCATCCACTGTATATTTGTAAGTGCTGTTACAGAAATCGCACTTCACTTCAATATCTTCACCATCATCGATCATTGCCTGGAGATCCTCACGTCCAACACTGGCAACCGCCTTTTCCACACGCTCTTTTGAACAGTTGCAGTGGAACTGTGTCGGAAGTGTATCCAGAACTTCAATTCCAAGATTGCCAAGAAGTGCTTCCAACAGTCCTTCCGGTGTACATCCATGATCCAGCAGCTCTGTAACAGATGTTACATTCTTCAAGTTCTCTTCCAGCTTATCGATCGTTGCATCTTCTGCAAATGGCATCAGCTGAATGATAAATCCACCTGCACATTTTACTGTGTTATCTTTGTTCATCAACACGCCAAGTCCTACAGAAGATGGAACCTGCTCTGAATTCATGTAATAATATGTCAGATCCTTTGCGATCTCACTAGTCTCCAGAATGGTCTGTCCCACGTATGGCTCTTTCAGTCCCATATCTTTAATAACATTCAGCACACCAAGATCCAATGCATCAGCCACATTGATCTGTCCATTCTTTACCGGTACATCCACATCCGGATGAACTGCATATCCTTTGACATTACCCTGATTATCAGCGGTTACGGTAAGACCTCCTAATGGTCCGTCGCAGCGGATCTGCAATGTAAGAATATCGGTATCATTCTTCATCATAGCTCCCATCATTGTACCAGCTGTCAGCAACTGTCCCAATGCTACCGTCGCAGTAGGACTGGTATTATGACGCCTTCTCGCTTCCTCTACTACATCTTTTGTATAAGCTGCAAATGCACGGATCTGTCCATCTGCCGCTGTCGCTCTGACAATATAATCTGTCATATAAAAAACTCCTTTCTCTTCTGTCCTTGATCTAATCTATCTTTAAATTATACCTGCACATCTAATTCGGAACACCCTTACCATGTTCTCTTGCTACCACACAGATACGTTCACTGGTCTCTGTCGGCGCCTTTCTCGTATAGGCATCATAAGCAGTCACAAATTCCAGTCCTGACCACTCTATAAGCTCCCGCATTGCATCCAATGTATAGGCTTTTTGATAATGCATTTCCTGGTATTTGCGGTACAGGTTGCTGTCCTGCTCTTTAATAAAGAGTGTCAGCTCGTACTCATTCATGCTTTCGTCTTCATAATAATAATTATCCCAGATAAAACTACAATCCTCACGATCTTCCGCGATGGTTTGTTCACCCAGAATCTCTTTGTATTTGTACTCTGTATTAAAATCGAAAATAAATATACCTTCCGGATCCAGATAATTATTCACCAGACGGAATACCTGCTCCAGTTCTTTCTCATCTGTAATATAATTCACACAATCACAGACACTTACCACAGCACGTACCGTACCATAAAGTTCAAATTCTCGCATATCCTGCAACAAATACAAGATGTCATGACCACTCTGTGCTTTCTTCTCCATGGCAATTTCCAACATCTCTGCTGATCCATCTGCGCCAATCATGTCATACCCCTTTGTAGCCAGGATCTCAGTAAGACTTCCGGTTCCACATCCAAGATCCAATACCAGCCCATCTTCAATATCGTATTCCTGAAGCAGTTCTGCCAGGTATTCTGCCCATTCTTCATAAGGTACATTATCCATGAAAGTATCATAAACTTCCGCAAAGCTTGTATATGCTTCCATATTAATTCCTCACTCGTATAATATCTATACTATCTGTTCTGTCATTCATAATCAATCCGCTAGAATACAACTGTAAGAAGCATCTTAAAACGCTCTTCTCCGTATACTGCATGCGGTTTCTTTGCAGGCATGATGATCGTCTCACCCTCATGAAGGATAAATACATCTCCTTCAATCGTGAATCTTCCCGTTCCCTCCAGTACAGTTACCATCGCATCTCCGCCAGACTCATGTGTGCTGATCTCTTCGTCCTTCTCAAATGCAAATAATGTCACGCTGACTGCATCATTCTGTACCAGAGTCTTGCTGACTACCTGTCCCTGCTGATAAGTCAGCTGATCTCTTAATTCTAATTTCGCTTTTTTATCAATATTCTTATATCCAACCATAATTATAATTTCCTCCTAATATTGATTATTCCACGTGTTTTTTATCTTAACACAGAATAAATTCATATATCAACTCTATTAGTTAAGAAATATATAACCAGAACAAAGAATGTGCCTTGGCACATTCTCGCGCCTGCGGCGGTCGCTTGCGACATCTACCTTATCCGCCGCAGTGCGCATCCTCGCGGAGCGGTTTTTACTTTACAGGAAAGCAATTTCCTGTAAAGTAAAAACATCGGGAAACCATTGCTGATTTCCCGACATCTCCATGTGCCATATATTTTCGATGATATTAGTCGTCAATTCCCTCTGTCTCGATGATGAACTTTGTGCGTCCGCTCATATCAGACTTAATTCCTGCGAATGATTTGTAATCCTTACCTGCATCTGTAATAGCTTTCAGTCTGGTTGTCACATTTGCAATATCTCCATCAAAGAGTGATGTCAGCTTATCAATCGCCTCTGCCTTATACTCAGCCATACCTTCTGCCAATGTCTCATTGCCAGCTGCAAGTGCGTCTGCACCAGTCTTCAATGTGCCTGTTCCCTCATCCAGTGCTGTTGCTCCTGAGCCAAGCTGTGTAGCTCCGCTTGCAAGAACGCTTGCTCCGGCTGCAAGAGTACTTGTTCCGGCTTTCAGCTCATCAGATCCAGCTGCCAACTCAGCAACACCTGCGGATACTTTCTGTGATCCTACAGATAATGCTGCTGCTCCGGTCTGAAGCTTTGTATTGTTAGATGTTAATAATCCCAGATTCGTATTTACACTCTGAAGTCCACCATTAACTGTTGCCGCTCCATCTGCCACTGCTTTTGAAGATTTCACAAGTCCTACTGGATTTTTCTCTGTTCCATCGCCCTTGTCTACAGCTGTCTGGATTCCTTTTGCCGTTCCATCTGCATAAGCAGCATCTGTTGCTGCATTTCTAGCCACCTGTGCAGTCTCATTTGCCAATTCCGTTGCGCCTGCAAGTCCATTTACGGATGCTGTTACTTTACCATCCAAATCAGCTTTTGTAACAGTAACCGTTGCTCCCACTTTCTTTACAGCATTCACTGCTGCGTCAAGATTCTCATCTGCAACTCCCTCATTTTTCAACGCTGTTCTCAACTCACCGTCATCGAACGTTGCTGTCTTGGTCACATTAATATCTGCCACATTCGCTGTAGCCGTAAGTCCTGCTACAGTGTTTGCAAGAGTTGCTGCCTTAGTTGCTGTTGTTGATGCATTCTTATTCGCACTGTCTGTATACCCTGTCAATGTTCCTAAATTAGTACTTAATGTTTCAACACCAGCCTGCAGTGCTTTTGCGCCTGCTGCCAGTTCACTTCCCCCCTGCATCAATGACTTAGGCTGTTTTTCACTCGTTGCTTCCATTCCGGCTTTCAGCGCTGCTACATTATTCGTATAATCATTCACACCTGTGCTCAAATCTGCTGCACCTTCTACCAGTCCAGACTGATCTTTCGGATTGGTTACATCTTTCTTATGATCTACAGATGCCTGTAATGTCTTCAGACCTCCCTGGATATCGCTTGCACCATTATCCAGTGCTGTCACGCCCTGTACCAGTGTTGGGACTTTTGCTACCAATGTATTAGCACCTGTTGCAAGTGCTGCTGTACCGCTCTTCAGTGTTCCGGCTCCGTCTGCCAGCTGGCTTGCACCATCTGCAGCTTCTTTCGATCCATCTACTAGCTGATTAGTTGCATCTTTCAACTCATCGATAGAATTGCTCAGGTCGCTGAAATCATCAATATTATCTGTATCCAGATCCTGTAAGAAGTCTGTAGTAGCGACTGTGATAGATGGCTCTACCGTTGCATTCTTAACATCTGCTGTAATCGTTACTTCTTCCGGAAGCTCCAGATCACTGTCTTCCAGTTTCAGGTTATCATTCAGTCCCGGGAATCCCAGTCCTACTACAATCTGACGTTCTGCATCAGAGATGACTTTACCATTGTCGATCTGTACATTCTCGTACTGATCTGCTGGCAGCAACATTGCTGTGATCATGGTAAATGGTGTAAATACTTCCTCACTTGCTCCATTTACATCCTGCGTAGACTTGGATGTGTTAGAGTACTTGATATGGATCTCTACCTTACCATCTTTGCCCTGCAGATCCTCGGCGCTGATGTCTTTTCCATCCAGCTTGTAGCTGATCTTTACACCTACCGGGAGTTCCTTGTCTGTAGTTCCCTGATAGTAAATGTCATCGCCGACTGCTTCCCAGCTCAGTTCGTCGCCAGACTCTTTGTATTCCTCATCACCTTTGATATTCTTGATATCACTCAGATCAGAAGTATCTGACAATTCACCATTTCCTGTATTCTTCAGCCATTCGGTTACGGTTGTCTTCTTTACTTTACCGGATGGATCGGCTTTTACATATACAGATTCTTCCTTTGTTGTTCCTGTTTCTTCTGTATCATCACTCTTGGTGGACAGTGCGTTTTCTGCTACCTGTTCCAGCTTTTCAGTATCTACCTCAGCTGCCTTTGCAGTAATCGCACTTCTCTGATATCCACAAGTTCCAGCTGCACCGGCAGCTACTACAACTGCCATGGCTCCAGCCATTCTTCTCATATTTTTCTTCTTGTTCATATCCGTAACCTCCTGTTATGCCTGTGCTCCATCTGTAAGAGCATCATTACTGTTATCATTATTATTCTGATTCTTCTTATTATCATCGCCAGACTGTGGAAGAAATCCCTTACTGGTCTTTACGATGACTTTATCAAATACCATGAACATAGATGGCAAGATGAATACTACTACGATCATACTGATGATTGCGCCTCGTGCCATCAATACACACAATGAACTGATCATATCAATGTTAGAGTACATACCTACACCAAACGTTGCTGCGAAGAAACTCAGCGCACTGACGATAATAGACTGTGCCGATACCTTATGTGCTGTAGTGATCGCATCATGTTTGCTTGCGCCGCGGCTTCGCTCTCTGCGATATCTGGTCGTCATCAGGATCGCGTAGTCAACGGTTGCTCCCAGCTGAATGGTACCGATTACAATGGAAGCCACAAATGGAAGCTGTGTGCCTGTGTAATAAGGAATACCCATATTTACGAATATTGCAAATTCGATAACACCTACCAGAATAATCGGAAGGCTGATGGACTTAAACAGTAACAGGATAATCACAAAAATCACACCAATAGATACTGCACTTACCATCTTAAAGTCTGTATCTGTAATATCAATCAGGTCCTTCGTCAAAGGTGCCTCACCTACCAGCAATGCTCCCTTATCGTATTTCTTTACGATCTTATTGATCTCATCTACCTGGTTATTAACTTCATCCGATGCTGTCTTATATACAGAATTAATCATGATCATCTGATATTTATCCGTCTTCAGCATACTGGTCAATTTGCTTGGAATCATATCTGATGGGATACCAGGTCCAACGATATTGTCAAGTCCAAGACTCCACTTTACGCCGTCAACTTTATCAATCTCTTTCAGCATCTTATTAACACTTGTTGAATCTACAGAACTGTCTACCAGAAGAATATGGGTAGAGTTCATATCATAATCGTCTTTCAATTTCTCATTAGCAACGATACTCGGCAGATTCTTAGGCAGTGTCTCATCCAGATTGTAGTATACGCCCGTGTGGTTATTGCCATAAATAGCAGGGAGTAACAATATGAGGAATAATAATACATATACTTTATAGTGCTTTGTCACCTTATCTGACAGCCGGTTAATGTTCGGGATCAGCGGCTTATGGCTGGTCTTTTCGATCAGTTTGTCACAGCACAGGATCATAGATGGAAGAATCGTTACACATGCAAGCACTCCAAGTACAACGCCTTTTGCCATTACAATACCAATATCTTTTCCCAAAGTAAAGCTCATAAAGCATAATGCGAAAAATCCTGCAATAGTGGTAACGGAACTACCGATTACAGATGAAAATGTCTGTGAAATAGCATGTGCCATTGCACGCTCTTTATCGCCATTATATCTCACCTGCTGTTCCTGATAACTGTGCATCAGGAAGATGGAATAATCCATCGTAACACCCAATTGCAAAACCGCTGCAAGTGCCTTTGTAATATATGATATTTCTCCAAAGAAATAGTTACTTCCCAGGTTATACACAATCGCCATTCCGATACTCAAAAGGAATAACACCGGGATTACAAAAGAATCCATTGTAATACTGAGGACAATAATTGACAGAACTACCGCAATCAATACATACAGCGGTGTCTCTTTCTCAGCTAAGTCTCTGGTATCTGTAACGATTGCTGACATACCACTGATAAAGCACTGCTTACCCGCAATCTTGCGGATCTGTGTAATGGCATCCATCGTACTGTCCGCTGATGTGGATTCATCAAAGAACACTGCCATCATCGTACCTGTCTCGGAATTAAATGCCTTATAGAACTTATCTGGCAGCATGCTCTCTGGGATTGATATATCCGATACGGAATCATACCACAATACTTTTGTTACATGGTCGACATCTTCAACCTTCTCTTTTAACTTTGCAACATCCTTATCTTCCATGCCATCCACGATCAACATGGAAAATGCACCTGTTCCAAAGTCATTAACCATAATGTCCTGCCCTTTCATCGTCTCAATATTCTCAGGCAGATAGGTAAGTACATCGTAATTAATCCTTGTTCCAAAATATCCCATTGCAGATGGGATAAGCAGGAGAACAGACAGGATCAGAATAACGACTCTGTACTTAACAATTTTCTTCCCAACTTTAACCATTCTCTGACTTCCTTTCGTTTTATGACCATCAGTCATTTATTCAATTAGCACTATATCTTAAAAATGACCATCAGTCAATACTTTCTTCAAAAAAATATGACTTTTAGTCATTTTTATCCAAAACCACTTGCAATCCGAATCTGATTGGTTATAATTATCGTTAAGAGGTAATTTATTATGGGAAAAGTGGATGAGAACAAGAAACACAAAAGAGAAGCTCTTTTGAACACTGCATATGAGCTCTTTACCACAAAGGGCACCAATGCAACTGCCATCTCTGATATTGTCAGACAGGCAGGCGTGGCAAAGGGGACATTTTATCTGTATTTTAAAGACAAATACGATATCAAGAACAAATTAGTAGCACATAAGACCAGCGATTTATTTCAAAAAGCAGGCAGATCCATGCGAGAAGCTCAGGTAAATGGTCTGGAGAATCAGCTGATCTTTATCATTGATCACATTATCAATACATTGGTAAAGGATCTGCCACTTATGAACTTCATATCTAAGAATCTGGTTATGGGTGCTCTGCGTAATACTCTCCTCACCGGAGAGTCCGATAACAGCGAGATTTATGACGAATTTATAGAACTGGTGGAAGAGGATGATTACAGTTATGACAATGTAGATGTTATGCTCTTTACCATTGTTGAGCTTGCCGGTTCTGCCGGATACAACTCTATTCTGTATCAGGAGCCATTGCCAATTGAAGAATATAAGACTTTCCTTTATCGAACTGTGCGATTGATTATTGAAAGTCACAGAATAGCAAAGAAAGAGGAAGCTGTATCCTGACCAGCTTCCTCTTTCTTTGTACATTGTTAGATCAAACATATCTAAAATTCTCGTTTTTCCATCACATGAACAGAGATAAATATTGATATTAGCAGTACAGCCAGACATATCACGACTGCGCCGACCGCTATCACCCCTTCTGACAGATTGTTAAAGTTCTGAAGAACATTTTCCATATCTGTACCCATTCTTTTACCAATCCACGCCATGACATATGCGATTGCAAAAATTGCAGCTCCCATTACTGCCATAGCAATTCGACTTTTCTCCGGTCCGAATTTGAGTTGTATTGGAAGCATAAAGCCACATATCAAAGCACCCATTCCCAGGGCTGCTGCCGCACTGAGCACCAGATCTTCTGATGTTGCATTGGTCGACCGGACAATTCCAATGCCCAGAGTAACCATCAGGGACACTGCTGACACTATCAAAGATGTCAGTAAACAAAATAAGTATTTCTCCTCTACATATTTCCTGCGGCTGATCGGAAGTGCTAATAAATATACCATTCCATTATTATATTCATCATAGCTGATTGTTGATATACTGAATATCGTAGCCATCAATGTCATATAAGAAATCAGAAATCCGAGATTATTACTGGTTGCTCCAAACACAGCCAGAAATATACATAAGATAAATATAAACTGCTTCTGCCCTTTCATTAACTTCCAATCTTTAATCAGCATTGCTTTCATATCTATTTCTCCTTCTTTTCCATAAGAATCAATTCATCAATACCACTTTTTTCTATAACAATGTCCGGATAATTTTCAAGATAAAACTGTTTTTCATTGGTGAGGCATCGATATCCGTATTCTTCCTTTCTGACCGCAACCATATATTTCCGATCAATTTTCCAATATTGTTCTTCCGTCACTTTCAATACCCCATATTTACCAAGTAATACATCCGTGTCTTCATGAAGTACAATCTTGCCATCATTAATCAGATAAATATCATCACAGAATCCTTCCAGATCTGTTGCAATATGAGAACTGATCAGAATCGAACGATCTCCTGGCTCCATATATTCGCGCAGCATATCCAGAAGTTCTTCCCTGGCACTCACATCCAACCCGGCTGTCGGTTCATCCAGAATCAATAATTTTGCTTCATGGGAAAGTGCCAGATTAATCTGGAGTTTTCGCTTCATTCCGGTCGAAAAATCCTTAATCTTTTTATGACATGGAAGATTAAAACGCTCACATCGTTCACGAAATGATTTCTCATCAAACTTTGTATACAGATTCTTCATAACCGGTATCAAATCCTCCACGGTCAAGTATTCACTAATTCCAGAATCTGAAAGAACAACGCCCATCTGTTCCCGGTCTTTCTTTCCAAGATCCGCTACTTTCTTTCCAAAAACCTCTACTTCACCGCCATCTGCACGAATTAATCCCAGTATTGCTTTAAATGTCGTACTTTTTCCTGCCCCATTCTTCCCTGCTAATCCAGTGATCATGCCATCTTCCACCCGCAACGAGCAATCCAGGTGAAAATCCTGATAATTCTTCTGCAACTGTCTAATCTCTATCATTATCCCTGATCCTCCAATATAATCTGAAATACTTCCATAATCTCCCGGTTACTCATGCCACAGCTTCTTCCCTTGCGAATTGCCTGTTCCAGATCACTCTCCACTTCTTTGCGCCGTTCCTCCAGCATAATCTCCTGCCCTGCGCAGGACACATAGCTTCCTTTCCCATGAACAGTAACGACAAAGCCTTCTGCTTCCAGTTCATCGTATGCTTTCTTCACCGTCAACGCACTGACTTTCAGTTCTCTCGCCAATGCACGGACTGATGGAAGTGCTGTATCTTCCTTCAGTGCTCCCTTCATGATCTCTGCCTTGATCTGCGAAACGATCTGTTCATAAATAGGCTGCATGGAGGAATTATTTATAATCAACTTCACTGTATCGCCTCCTTGTATAAACAGTATATAACAGCAACCAACTGTTGTCAACTGTTATATACTGTTTGTTTTCAGAAAAAAATAAGAAGAAAATACATTTCTGTACTTTCTTCTTATTAGCAATCAAATCATATATCTTACAGAATTCTGTGAATCCATCCTTCCGGAGCTTCGATTCTGCCCATCTGGATACCTGTCAGTGTCTCATACAACTTCTTGGTAACAGGTCCCATCTCTTCCATACCGCTTGGGAAACAAATCTCTTTACCGTGATCTACGATCTTGCCTACCGGTGAGATAACTGCTGCTGTACCACACAGTCCGCATTCTGCGAAGTCTTTTACTTCATCCAGATATACTTCTCTCTGCTCTACTTCCAGACCAAGATAGTGCTCTGCGACATACATCAGAGAACGTCTCGTAATAGATGGGAGAATAGAATCAGACTTCGGTGTAACTACTTTATTATCTTTTGTTACGAAGATAATATTAGCTCCGCCCGTCTCTTCAATCTTAGTTCTTGTAGCAGCATCCAGGTATACATTCTCATCATATCCCTGCTGATGTGCATCTACGATAGCATGAAGGCTCATTGCATAGTTAAGTCCGGCCTTAACATGTCCGGTACCATGCGGTGCTGCACGGTCAAAATCACTTACTCTGATTGTGATCGGCTTAGCGCCACCTTTGAAGTATGGACCTACCGGAGTACAGAACATACGGAACTGATACTCATCTGCCGGCTTCACACCGATAACAGGGTTAATACCAAACATATATGGGCGAATATACAAGGTAGCTCCTGATCCATACGGTGGTACATATCCGGCATTAGCCTTAACCACCTGATCAACCGCATCAATAAACTGCTCTTTTGGAAGTTGCGGCATCTCAAGACGTGCTGCAGAATCCATCAGACGCTCAGCATTCAGATCCGGACGGAATGTAACAATGTGTCCATCCTCTGTCGTATATGCCTTCAGACCTTCAAAACATGTCTGTGCGTACTGAAGTACACCGGCACATTCATTCATTACAATGTTAGGATCATCTGTAAGAGCACCTTTGTCCCATGCTCCATCTTTATAATTTGCAACATATCTCTTATCTGTCTGCACATAACCAAAACCAATATTAGACCAGTCAATATTCTTCTTTTCCATGATTATCATTCCTCCGTTCTGTAACTAGTCATTTCATTTAATAAAGTCATTATAATACCATTAATAGCAAAATTCAAGAGTGCGCTCGGTTTTATTTATAACAGGTCAGCTATTCAGAACTACTGGTATAAAATGAATCCGATTGTGCTTGCACAAAAATGGATTCATTTTATACCATGTACAGCTCTGGATAGAGCTGCCGCCACACAAATGAGCAAAATAGCAAGCAACTCTGTTGCGTCTGGCATCAACGATGACAGATTTTGCGAATTGGCGTGGCGAGTTCTGAATTTCCTCACCACACTATTTCTCCATCATACTGATAGACTCGATTCCGACACTTCCACCGCGTACGACTTCGATACTGTTAAACTCTTCTTTCATCAGATTCACTACTGCATCATTCTTCGTAAAGCTCTGAACAAATTCCAGCAATACACTGTCTTTTCCATAGTCTACCACTCTGCCCTTGAAAGTCTCAGCGATCTGAAACAATTCTGCCTTATCGGCAGTGTCACATCTGCGCACCTTGACGTACATGATCTCTTTCATCCATACGAATGTATCTGTAAAATCAATCACCTTGATTACTTCGATCATACGATTGAGCTGTTTTTTAATCTGTTCGTAAGTCTCATCGTCTGCAATGGTCACGATGGTCATACGCGATACCGTAGGGTCTTCCGTTGTACCTACAGTCAGACTGTCCAGGTTATAGGCTTTACCTGAAAACAGTCCGGAAATCTTGGAAAGTACACCTGCCTGATTCTCTACGAACAGGGATATCCATCTCTTCTTCATTGTGTTGTGTGTCATACCGTTTATCTCCCTTCCACTACTGATTTACCGTCATACATTAGCAATCCATAATCAGGTCGCGAAGTGTACCGCCCGGCTCTACCATCGGATACACCAGATCTTCCGGATCAATCTCGAATTCGATAATATATGGTGTCTTTTTACTCTTCATTGCTTCGCGGAACGCCGGTTCAATATCCTCTTTCTTCGTTACACGGATTCCCTTTGCACCATAGCTCTCTGCCAGCCTGATAAAATCAGGTGTATACGGTGGGCATTCCACCTCTCCGCATTTACCGCGACAGGCTGCTCCGGAATGAAGACAGGTCATGGAATATCTCTTTCCATAGAATAACTTCTGCCACTGGCGTACCATACCCAGATTATTATTATTGAAAATGCAGGAAATAATCGGTAATTCTTCCAGTACAGCTGTCGCTAACTCCTGGATATTCATCTGCATACCGCCGTCTCCGGAAATGGATACGACCGGAGTATCCGGATTACCGATTTTTGCTCCAATAGCACCTGGGAGACCGTATCCCATAGTTCCAAGCCCACCGGACATCAGAAGCTGTTTTTTCTCTGTTATCTCCGCAAACTGCGCTGTAAACATCTGATGCTGTCCCACATCTGTTACCAGGATCAGCTCATCAAATACCCGGTTAATAGTCTCGATAATATCCTTCGGAGTCATGATTGGCTTTTCTTTTGCAGCTAGCGGATGTTCTTCCTTCCATGCACCAATCTGCTCTATCCACTGTTTTGTCTCACAAGGTTCTACATATTCCAACATTCTGGTCAGAGCATCTCTTGCATCTGCAACGATCGGTACATCGACTTTTACGTTCTTAGAAATTGCTGCTGTGTCAATATCAATATGAATGATCTGCGCTTTCGGTGCAAAAGAATGCAGCTTACCGGTAATTCGGTCATTGAATCTGGTTCCGATTGAAAACAACAGATCACATTCACTGACCGCCATGTTACAGGCATACGCACCGTGCATACCAAGGTTTCCTATATATAATGGATGATTTGTCGAAATCGCACCTCTTCCCATGATCGTTGTAACAACCGGAACATTGGTAATATTCACCAGTTCTGTAAATTCTTCGGTGGCATGTGAAATCTTCACACCGCCACCTACCAGGAATAATGGGCGTTTCGCTTTATTCAACATCTTTATCGCACGTTTTAACTGTCCTACATGCGCCATCGTATTCGGCTTATAACCGCGGATATTAACTTCTGACGGATACTCCGGATCACCAAGTTCAGCCATTACATCCTTTGGAAGATCAATAACAACCGGTCCCGGTCTTCCGGATCTCGCAATGTAAAACGCCTCTTTAATAATCCGTCCCAGATCATCACGATTCTTAACCATGACTCCATACTTGGTAATACTTCTGGTTATACCAACAATATCTACTTCCTGAAATGCATCATTACCGATCAAAGGTCTTGATACCTGTCCGGTAAAACATACCAACGGTACACTGTCATAATAAGCGGTAGCAAGTCCTGTCACCAGATTCGTTGCGCCAGGTCCGCTGGTCACCAGACACACGCCCACCTTTCCTGTCGATCTTGCATAAGCATCTGCCTCATGAACCAGAGCTACCTCCTGTCTTGGAAGAATCACTTTCGTGTAATCCTGCTTATATAATTCATCACTGATATCAATGGTACAGGCTCCCGGATATCCAAATAATGTATCCACACCCTCTTCTCTCAGTGCCTTTACAAGCAGCTTATTTCCACTGATTTTTCTCATATATGTATACCTCCTTGTCTCTGTATCCTGCCTCTCATAACCGGTAAATATTACGAAAAAGAAACGCCCTAAGCTAACGCTTAGGGCGAATATACTATCCGTGTTACCACCTAATTTCAGAGATATCATCTCTGCTCTCTGTCAGTACAGAATGCCCCCGGCATCCGATACCGCTCCCCATAACGCTGGAACTGCGTTGAAACCTACTAACCGTCTTATTATAATTATGACAGCGTTCAATCCACTGCTCAAGGGCTACTTCCATAAGTCCATCTTGAAGATTCACACCACCCATCTTCTCTCTTGGCTTCTGGCTACTTATGTACTCCTCCCTGTCATAGCATTTATCAATGATTCAGAACCTTAATCGCTCCGAACTGTTATTGAAATTATTATATCTCGATGCCCTCTGTATTGTCAACCTTCGTTTTATTAATAACACAGCACCTTGCGACAAATATTCTCCCATGAAATCCGACTCAGATCCGGAACTCCCTGATATGGCATCTTTCTGCTCTCTTCAATCAACTGCGCCAGTCGTTTTTCAAACTTCTCCAGGCTGTCTGAAATCGGATCATCTGTATTCACCATCTCCGGCGGCTCCAGATATAATATCGGAGCATTCTCCACATTTGCGCTTACCCAGGGACGGATGCCCGGAAGATCCGTTACGATCACCTTACAGCCACACGCCATTGCTTCTATTATAGTAAGCGGCAGTCCTTCGCTGTAGGATGCCAGCACAAACAAATCACTTCGATTATAAGATGCTACCAGATCAGCCTGCGAAAGTCTTCCCAGCAAATGCACAGGATACCTGGATTCTTCCGCGAGCCTCAATATCCGTTGATACTCTTCATGATTGCCGGCACCTCCCACCAGATCCACTTCCAGTTCGTCTGCATTCATATGCAGATACCGAAGACTTCGCACCAGACTTTCCACGCCTTTCTTTTCCGCAATCTTACCAACATAAATAATGCGATATGAATGCTTGTCGTTCTTTTCTTCCGAAACTTCCGGCTGACTGAGCCTGTGAAATACGGATGCATTATATCCACTGCCCACAACTGTGATCTTCGTTTCCTCTACCGGATATATCTCCATAATCTCTTTCTTCTGCTCCTCATGCAGTGCATAGACCGCATCCAGTTTCGGAATCTGTGTTCGGATATATTCCCGTTCCAGTGGAATCTTTTTCATCTGTCTGAGATCCGTATTATGGCAGAATCCACATACCCGGCATTCCGGCAGCACCTCTCTGGCAATGGATGTCACCAGATACAGATGATGACAAATCACCAGATCCGGTCGGAACTCCTCTGCCGCCTTTCGAATTGAAGATGCAAAAGAAGCTTTGAACCGTTCCACCATTTCTTCGTTCATCTGACCATATATGGTGCTTTCATAAGGCATCTCATCCGACATTCCCGCAATAGGAAATGGGAGTTCTTCTGTTTTAAAATGTACCGGATAAAACACTGTTCCAGCCGGAAAATCCACCGTATCTTCCCTGTATACGCCTGCCAATACCGCCTGCTCATGTCCGAGAGCCGCAAAACCTTTTACCATTTCTGTAAGGTAAAAACCGCTGCCCGTGCTATGTGGTTTCTGTGCCGTAATCGTCAAAATCTTCATATTCTCTATACCCGTTCGTAAATTGTAAATACATATTCCAGATCAAAATAGGTCTGCTCGTCGCTGACTTTAGTCATTTTCCATTCCGGATCTTCATCCAGATTTGGAAAATACGTATCTGCAAGATATGCATGATCGATCCTTGTCACATATGCCTTATCGCAATACGGAAGCAAGGCCCGATACACACTCTCGCCGCCGATCACGTAAACATCTTCTGCCGGATACTGCTTTAATTCCTCCAGAAGGGAATCAATATCATGCACTACCACTGCATCTTTCACCTCATAATTTGGATTCCCAGTCAGTACAATATTGGTGCGTTTCTTAAGTGGCTGTCCTCCCGGGAAACTTTCCAGAGTCTTTCTTCCCATTACAACCACTTTACCGCTTGTGGTCTCACGGAAAAACTTCATGTCCTGCGGAATGCTTACCAACAGCTTGTTACCATATCCAATTGCCCAGTTCTTATCTACTGCTACGATCAAATTCATTTCTCGTCATCCTTTCTTATCTATTCTATGTTGCATCTTATACTGCTACCGGAATATTCTTAATCTGTTCATGCGTCTCATAATCAATCAATGCTACATCATCCCTTGTAAACTGATAAAAGTCTTTAATGTCCGGGTTCAGCCAAAACTTCGGTGCCGGCAGCGGCTCTCTGTTGATTAGTTCCTCAACCATCGGAATGTGTCTGTCATAAATATGTGCGTCAGCAATCATGTGCACCAGTTCGCCAGCCTTCATATCACATACCTGCGCCAGCATATGCAACAATACCGCATACTGGCATACATTCCAGTTATTGGCAGTCAGCACGTCACTGGAGCGCTGGTTTAGCACCGCATTCAGCGTCAGCTTATCGCTGTCTTTATCCTTGGTTACATTAAATGTCATACTGTAAGCGCATGGATAGAGCGCCATCTCATGCAGATCCTGATGTACATACATATTGGTCATAATACGACGGCTGTATGGATTATTCTTCAGATCATAGATTACACGGTCAACCTGATCCATCATACCTTCCTTGTACTGATGCTTCACACCAAGCTGATATCCGTACGCTTTGCCAATAGAACCATTCTCATCTGCCCAGCTGTCCCAGACATGCGAATGCAGATCATGGATATTGTTCGACTTCTGCTGCCAGATCCAGAGCATCTCATCCGTACAGCTCTTAATCGCAGTTCTTCGAAGTGTCAGCGCCGGAAATTCCTTAGACAGATCATAACGGTTCACCACTCCAAACTTTTTAACCGTATAAGCGCTGGTGCCATCCTCCCACACCGGACGCACCTTTTCACCTTCCGTACTGGTGCCGTTGTCAATAATGTCACGGCACATATCTATAAACACTCTATCAGCATAACTCATGTATCTATATCCTCCTTGAATATTAATATGGCGTTTGAGGCAAAAGCCCCAACTATGATGCCTGCGGATCGCTTTGTGCTGCACACTCTCACTGGCATTTTAATTATTGTAACATAAAAAGAACACATCCAAAAGCGGATATGTCCTTTTCATAATGATTTATCACAAAGGAGTAATTAATTAGCTGCTACACATTCTGCCAGTACACCTTCCAGTGCACTTGCACTGCTGCTGTGGATTCTCTCAATTCTTGATCCGGAACGCTGTGCTTCTTTGATCGCGCATTTTACCATTTTGTGCGCCGCGGTTGCCGTGAACAGGATCACAAGATCCGGCTGTCCGATCTGCGTCTTCAGATTACCTTTCATTCTGGTAAATACTTTTGCCTTACATTTATGCTTTTCGCAGATCTTCTTATACTGTCTTTCCATACATTCATTTCCACCAATAATTACAACGCTCATATATCAACCTCTATTCTTTAATATTGAAATCGATTCTCATTTACATTTAAAAGTTTATCATAGGAATGCATGTATTGCAATATGATTAATGATAGTGTTTTCTCACTTCTGTACTTTAACATGATTAATTTGCAAGCTCATGTGGATAGAACTGTTGCTTTCATATGATGCCAACGGATTGTTCTGTGTTACACACTCCCACAATCCTACCCACCATTCGCATATCGTGGGATTATCATCCCGCTTTTAAGCTCATATCGGGGCGAGTCCCAAGGTCTTTCATCCACTTATGAGCAAGCTCATGTGGATGAAAGACCTTTTGACTCTGGCATCATAAAAAAGAGGCTTCGCCCTCTTGGACAAAACCTCTTGTCATTACACATCACTTACATTATATAATACGCGATTCAGCATCTTCTGAAGTGCCTGTACTTCTCTTCTGGTCATTCCCAGTGTCAGGTTCTTATCGATCCGTCTCCGGTCTGCTTCCATTCTTCGCTGAATATCATATGCCTTTTCTGTGAGATACACGTTCTTCTTTCTCTTATCCTTAGCATTCGGTACGATCAGTACATACCCCTTCTCATCCAGCCTCTGTAAGAGTCCGGTCACGGTAGGATTCTTCAGGTTCAACGCTTTCTCAATGTCTCTTTGATTCACTTCTTCCTTATCACAATGGAACAGATAATCTAATACCTCACACTGAGAAGATGTAATTCCAATTCCCTTAAGCTGGTTATTAATATCTTTCTCGTATACGGTATTAATCTGCTTGAAAAGGAAGCCTACAGGTAATCTCTCCTGCATACTATCACCCTTTCTTAATTAAAAATTATACACCCTATAGATAGTATGCTATATTTTTTTCCGAAAATCAAGAACATCTTTCAGAATTCTTCATGCCTGCAGTTTTATGCATCTGTAAAAGCTTTATGCACGTTCTCCTTTTACCATAGTAAAGAGATGCGCTTTTCCCATAATCTTACTTACACCATAAAATAATGCCACATAGATTGGGAATAATACAATCTGCTTAATCACGCGCGCCGGAAGAATTGCCATAAATGCCTGACCGTATAATAATGTCAGCCAGTATGTATTCAGGCAGATATTTACAAAGATCATTACCAGTCCATTCGCCAATGCAATTCGCTTAATGCTAAGTGGTTTCTTGTACAGAATCACTCCGTAGATCACACCACTCAGTGCTCCGCTGATGGTAAAGCCAGGGAAAAATGCTCCCGTCGGACGTACCAGATATTTCACGATATCCGCCGCCGCTCCCATCAGTCCACCGACTACAGGTCCAAACATCATGCCGGTCATCTCATCTGCAATAAATGCAAAACCGATCTTGATGAAATCTGTCACCTGAAGGGTATAGAATCCTAACACGACAGCAATTGCAAGAAGCATTGCTGTCGTTGCCAACGCCTTTACGTCTTTCAGCTCATGAAAGGAGTCTCGAAATGATTTGGTCAAATTGCTCATAAAAAAATACCTCCTTTGCAGTAGCCCGTAAAACTACTCATAGCAGGTATTTACCGTTATGTGTAGCAGCGGGATGCGGAATGTGCACCGCAAGTGATTCTTTCACTTTTCGTCCTACCGACAACTCCCCGTCCGGCTGGCACTTGACGCGCATATTCCTACTCTGCGTTTCTTAATTCTATTTTGTTTCGGGTATCATTCTAGCACAACGTTACCCTGCTGTAAAGCCTTCATTTCTCGTTCTGCAAATATAATTGCTACAAGAGCTGCTGCGCCGTCCGCAATCGGTCCCGCATACATTACTCCATCGATTCCCATGAATAACGGAAAAATCAGAATCAATGGCAACAGGAAAATGATCTGCCTGGTCAGGGATACTACGATACCAAGCTTCGATTTTCCGATGGATGTAAAGAATCCTGAAGACATCGGTTGAATGCCATTCAAAAACGTAACAAACATAAAAATTCGGAAATACCGTTCCGCAAAATGGAAATACGCCTCGCTCCCCGAACCGAAAATACTGACAATCTGTCTTGGAAACAACTGAAAACATCCAAAAAACACTACGCCAAGCACAATACAGATGGCAAATGCCTTCTTATAAGCTTCCCTTACCCTATCATAATTATGGGCTCCGTAATTAAATCCCCAAATCGGTTGACACCCCTGGGCAATGCCGATTGCAATTGCCATAAAGACCATATTCACCTTGGAAATAACTCCCACGCAGGCAAGCGGAATCTCCGATCCATACATGGACTGTGCTCCATAATACCGCAAAGTATTATTCATGGTAATCTGCACAATTGCCATGGCAATCTGATTAATGCAGGACGCCATCCCAAGCGATACGATCATCTTCAGATACCCCGCCTTTGGTACAAACATACTTCGTTTCAGATCCATCTTCCGTTTTTTGCTAAAATAATAGATTACCATCAGGCCGGATACCACCTGACCGATCACAGTTGCCGCTGCTGCACCTTTGATGCCCCAGTGACACACAAAGATAAACAGCGGATCCAGTATTGTATTCAGGATCGCTCCTGTTAACATGCAGGTCATAGAATACGTCGGACTTCTGTCCGCACGGATCAGATGATTACCGCTGGTAGTGAGGATCAGAAACGGAATACCAATTGCCGTAATTCCTGTATAATCCTGCGCATATGGCAGGATCTCTTTCGTCACACCAAACAGGTGCAGCAATGGATTCAGAAAAATCAATACAACTGCACCGATTACCACACCACAGATTACCAGCATAGCAAGTCCGTTGCCTGCGATCCCTGCTGCACGGTCATTTCTTCCCGCCCCTGCTTCCAGGTTATAATTCGATGCACTTCCGATTCCCAGCAGAAGTGCCGTAGCTGTACATATAATAGATACCGGAAAAGCAATATTGGTCGCCGCATTGCCAAGCATTCCTACACCCTGTCCGATAAATATCTGGTCTACAATATTATATAGCGAACTGACCAGCATACTGATGATCGCCGGCACAGCAAACCGGGCGATCAAACGCCCGATCTTTTCCTCTGCAAGAGGATTCCCCTGTTTAATATTCTCTGATGACACTGCTGATCTCCTTCACTATAGGCATACGAAGGAGTTCTTCCTGCGCATCCTGCATATGATATTCCTTAACAGCATCCGTAACGATTACGACCTCTGCCATACCGTCTGTAATAATCTTCTGAACCACCTTGTTGATGCTGACCTTATGCTCCCCAAATACACTTGCAATCGAAGCCAGTACGCCAGGACGGTTCTCCACCTGCATACGAAGGAAGAATTTGCTTCTGATATCTCTGCACTTTTTCACCGGGAGTTCTCTGTAGCAGGTATTACTGATACGTCCGGTACATCCATTTACCATATCACGGATCACATCGATAATATCTCCCATCACAGCACTGGCTGTCGGAAATTCTCCCGCACCTCGGCCGTAAAACATAACATCGTCCACTGCATCACCATGTACAAATACCGCATTAAAGGAATTGCGCACAGATGCTAATGGATGCTCAGATGAAAGCAACATCGGATATACGCATGCCTCAATACCACTCTCCGTATTACGGGCAATACCGATCAACTTGATCACACTGTCAAATTCTTTTGCATACTTGATATCCTGGGCTGTAATTTTAGTAATACCCTCGATATGCACATCATCAAATACGACCTTGCTGTGAAATGCGGAAGTAGCCATAATTGCCACTTTGCGTCCGGCATCCAGGCCTTCAATATCTGCTGTCGGATCCGCTTCCGCATAACCAAGCTCCGTTGCTTTGGCGAGGGCTTCCTCAAAGCTCATCCCCAGCTCAAACATTTTCGTCAGAATATAGTTCGTCGTACCATTGACAATACCGGTAACCTCTGTAATCTCATTACCAGCCAGGCACTGACGAAGCGGACGCATAATCGGGATTCCGCCAGCTACTGCTGCCTCAAACATCAGATCCACATGATGTGCTGCTGCAATCTCCAGCAGATCTTCACCACATACTGCCAGCAGATCCTTATTAGCAGTTACTACATTCTTGCCGGCTTTCAGTGCTTCTGTGATGATTGTCTTTGCAGGTTCAATACCGCCCATCACTTCAACTACAATGTCAATCTCTTTATCTTCTATAATGTCTTTCCACTGATCCGTCAGCAAACTTTCATTAATGCCTTCACGCTTTTTATTCCGGTTGTGAACCAGAATCTTAGCAATCTCCACATCCGCTCCGGTCTTACTGACCATCTCACTCTTTTGTCTCTCGATCAATTTGTAGACACCTCCGCCTACTGTTCCAAGTCCAAGTAATCCAATTTTCACTGTCTTCATACCTTGTCTCCTTTTATCTTATCCTCTGTATTAACTATCTATAAAGCTGTCCGATGCGATTATCTTCACCGGAAGCCCTTCTGCTTTGCACTGCCTGCATTTCTGCTCTGCAAGATTACAAAAATGATATCTGTCATCCTCCGGATAAGGAAGATGGTACAGACAGATCTGTTCCGGTGCAAGCTTTTTCAGGAAAGCTTTTCCACTTTCACTGCTGATCTGATAGACCATTACAAACGCTTTCCAGACATTGTCCTGCCCCGTATATGTTCGCATCCTATCTGCAAGCTCCGGTACAAGGATTGCATCTCCACTGACCCAGATCCAACGGTTCTTCCAACGGATCAGATACGAACAATGCGGTTCGTCTTCATAAATCTTCCCGTCATGTACCGTAGTAAATGCATAAACCTCATATTCTTCAATCTGCATTCTGGCAATGCCATGTTCTAATACTACTGGCTGAATATTATCTTTGTCAAGTCCCGGAGCATAGACAATACGTCCCGGATACCTTTGCTGAAACTCGTTCACCAGTGTCTGATCATAATGATCCTCATGAATATGGGTAAAAAGCAGGTCATTAGGTTTGGCAAAAAAACTCCTTCCCTGACGCATCATACAAATATACTGCTCCGATGTATCAGAAAATCCTGTTTTCCTTCCCCGATGCAGTCCGTCAATCAACAGACCACTCGTTCCATTCCACAGGTATAAACCTTCATTTACTGAATGATAAATCTGAAGCTCCATGCAGTTCTCCTCTCCTTGAATTGTTGCAGTACAAAAAATAAGAGATCTCCGAAGCAAATCGAAAATCTCTTTATCAAGAGCGACAGACGGGGTTCGAACCCGCGACCCCAACCTTGGCAAGGTTGTACTCTACCAACTGAGCCACTGTCGCATATTCAGTTGTTCTGATGGAAACAATTGCTTTTATAAGAGCGACAGACGGGGTTCGAACCCGCGACCCCAACCTTGGCAAGGTTGTACTCTACCAACTGAGCCACTGTCGCATATTGAATTGTTCCGCATCAGAACAATAATTATTCTACTACGGCGTTTGCGATTTGTCAACAACTTTTTTAAGGAACTTTTATAATATGCTTCATACCTTCATAACCGCTTACAATCCGGTCGGTCAGAATCGTGCCCCCATAAAACGTCGAAAAGCTTACCGGACTGATTAGATCAAATTTGGATGAGTCCGTCACAATATAACATTCTTTGCACTGCTCCATCGCCACACTCTTCACAGAAGCTTCATTAATATCTGGTGTAGTAAAACCTGTCTTCTGAGTAATACCGTTCGTTCCAAAAAAGCCTTTCGTAAAATGATAATTCATCAGCATCTGAACTGCCTGCGTACCGATCACTGCCTCGGTGCTGGCTTTTAATTCACCACCGAGCAGGATAACTTTCATGCCTTTCTTTACCAGACGCTGGGCATGCGCCACACCATCTGTCACGTATGTCACACTGTCATCCAGCAGATAATCTAACATCATCGCCGTTGTTGTTCCGGCATCCAGATATACAAAATCACCCGGTTCGATCAAAGACGCTGCGTACTTGGCAACCCGTCTTTTCTCTTCCAGATTCACATCCTGCTTCTGAGCCACTGTAGGCTCTGCCGGAGTAAATGTCTGATAATTCTTTGCCACTGCTCCACCGAATACCTTGGTCAGCTTGCCAGCCTTATCCAGTGCCGTAATATCTCTTCTTACGGTAGACTCTGAGGTCCGGAGAAGATCCCGGACCTCAGCTACTGTTATACTTTTTTTATCTTCTAATAACCGTAATATCAGTTCATATCTCTGTTCTGTAAGCATATGCGTTCTCCTTACATGTCCTGTAATTAGCATACCGCATTCACATTTGCCAGTCAATAGTACGTCACCCTTAATTATGCAACCTTTTTCTTCAGAACACCGAGAAGGATTGCGCTTACAATCGTTCCAACTACCAGCGCTAGCAGATACATGCCGGAAGTACATGAATCGGATCTGCTGCCGCAAATGGGATTGCGCTCTTCTTTGGTAAATTTATCTTTGAACAACAGTGTTGCAAGTGCGATAGCACAAGGAGGTACCATACCACCGATCATAACCGCTGCCATAATGTCATAGTTACCTGCTGCGATTGCTGCTGTGCCGAATACGTATGTCGCTTTATTGAACGGACCGCCCATATCGATTGCCATATCCAGGGCTTCCCGCTTTTTCTTCGGGGCTCCATCCAGAGAAATACTTCTCTTATCCAGCAAATCTGTGATTCTCATTCTTCCTTCCTCCTGACTACTCTTATACCTCTTATAGACTACTTATTACCCGTTACCTGCTGATACACTGCTTCAATCTCAGCCTTTGTTGCCAGATGTTCTGAAAATGCACTGGCGCTTCCTGCAGACACACCCATACAGAATGCATGTTCATAATCCTGCTTTTCCAGCCATCCGGCCATAAATCCTGCCACCATAGAATCTCCTGCGCCCACGCCATTAACCAGCGTTCCCTTCGGTGTCGGTGCCATGTACACGTCTTCATTTGCATCAATAAGTACTGCCCCTTCGCCAGCCATAGAAACCAACACATTGACTGCGCCTTTTTCCTGCAGCTTCTTCGCATACGGAATAACCTCTTCTCTGGTCTTAAGTTCCACGCCAAAGAGTTCTCCCAGTTCATGGTTATTCGGTTTGATCAAAAATGGATGATATTCCAGTACATTCAGCAACAAATCTTTTGTTGCGTCCACGACAATCTGTACTCCTCTGCCATCCAGCCGTTCCATGATCTTCTGATATGCATCATCTGGCATCGATGACGGAATACTTCCCGAAAGGAATAACACATCCCCTTCTCCCAGTCTGTCAAGCTGCTTCATCAGTTCTTCTACATGCTCCGGACTGATCACAGGCCCCTGTCCGTTAATCTCCGTTCCATCGATAGACTTTAACTTCAGATTGATTCGGGACACTCCTTCTTCAATCCGGATGAATCCATTCTGTACACCCATCTCTTCCATCTGTCTGACAATCTCATCTCCAACAAAGCCTGCCGCAAATCCAAGTGCTGTGTTCTCAATTCCCAGATTCATAAGAACGGTCGACACATTGACACCCTTGCCTCCCAGAAGCATCAGTTCCGAACTGGTACGGTTGGTAAGACCCAGCTGGAAATTCTCTACCGATACAATGTAGTCCAAAGACGGATTAAATGTAACCGTGTAAATCATCATTTTCCCTCCTGTTCTCTTTCTGATATCAATATATCACCAAATTCAGTCACAGTCAATCAAACTAATTCACAAATATCCACAACTGTTTTTGTATCGTTTGCACGAGTTTGATTGAATTTAACTGAGTTTAGGCGTATAAAAGAGCCTGTCAAATGACAGACTCTTTCACAATCAACCATATTTGTAATCGTTTATGTTTACCACAAAAGACTACACGCATTCTTATAGTTTACATTCTACAACTTTTGCAATCAGTTTGGGCTGTATTAGCGGATAAGTCCAATTATCCGGAAGCTCTTCCAACAGCACAACCTTTTCTATCTCACTGTCCAATGTTCCGGAAAATTCTTCTATATCTGCATAGCACAATAATCCAAATGTTTCTTCTCCGGTATCATTGCCCCGGTTCTTACCGGTCACAGAATACACGCATACAGGTTCTACAGAAAACTTAACTGCTCCCGTCTCTTCCTGCAGTTCTCTCTTTGCAGTATCAAAGATAGCTTCGCCCTCTTCTCTGTGTCCGCCTGGTGCTTCATAAGTATCTCTTTCTTTATGTTTGCAAAACACCCACTTTCCATCATATCTTGAAATAATCACTGCGAACTTTAACAGTCCATCCGCAACTGTATCATAGAACTTCACTTCCAGCATCTTACTTATTCTCCTCGTACAACTTCTTCATATTTTCCAATTCTTTCTTTAACAACTCTATTTCTTTATCCTTCTCTGTCAGCTGCTGGTCCTTTGTCTCCATCTTCTTTCTCGTTTCCACCAGTTGCTGGTCCTTTGTCTCCATCTTCTTTCTCGTCTCAACCAGTTTCTCTCTGGTCTTATCCAGATCTTTCTGCATCTCATCTACCATCAGCTCTACACTGTTGCGATCCAGTTCCTGCAATTCTTTTGAAAACATTCTCATCACTCCATCCAGATTCCGGCAGATATCATAAATTTGCTCGTACATTTCCTTAAAGTCCGGACAACTCTCTATAATTCTCAGTATATCATCCGGATCATCCATACACATAAAAGCAAGCCATGCTTCTAACCGATTATTTATCACCATTTTGCTACTTTCATTGTGCTTAATACTCCGGAAATTGTCAAGCGCTACAAAAAGATATTTCTGTAAAAGATTCATTTTTGCTCCACTATCTGAGGTCTGCTCAAAGTTTTGTGCAATATTAATCGAGTAGGTTGCCCCTACTCGTCCTGCAAAAAATACCCGTTCAGATCTTGTCCAAACGGGTATCTCATGATTTTCTTATTCTTCTGTCTCTGCGGTAATTGCAAGCCCCAGTTCATCCAACTGCTCCTGTGCAACTCTTGTCGGAGCTTCTGTCATCAGATCGGAGGCATCCTTTACCTTCGGGAATGCGATTACGTCACGGATGCTGTCTTCCTTGGCCATCAGCATTACCAGACGATCCAGTCCGTATGCAAGTCCTGCGTGCGGCGGTACTCCGTACTTGAATGCTGTCAGCAGGAATCCGAACTGCTCCTGTGCCTGTTCCGGTGTAAATCCGAGTACCTCGAACATCTTGCTCTGGATCTCAGGATTGAAGATACGTACACTTCCCCCGCCGATCTCGTTACCGTTCAGTACGATATCGTATGCTTTCGCACGAACGCGTCCCGGATCACTGTCGATGTACTGCAGGTCTTCTTCCATCGGCATGGTAAATGGATGATGCATTGCTGTGAAACGGTTCTGCTCATCATTCCACTCAAGCAGCGGGAACTCTGTTACCCACAGGAATTTGTATTCATTCTTATCTAACAGATCCATCTGTGCAGCCAGTTCCAGACGCAGTGCGCCAAGTACTGCCCATACGACTTTATTCTTATCTGCCGCAAAGAGAAGCAGGTCTCCGTTCTCTCCTCCCATTGCATCGATCAGGGCTTTCATCTGCTCGTCTGTCATAAATTTGGCAAATGAAGACTTGACTGTACCATCTTCCTGGATTGCAATATATGCCAGCCCCTTTGCACCGTAATCCTTAGCAAATGCAACAAGCTTATCAATCTTCTTTCTCGGCATACCGCCCTGTCCTTTGGCATTGATACCGCGAACAGTTCCGCCATTTTCAATCGCATTCTTAAATACGACAAACTCGCAGTCACGTACAACGTCTGTAACGTCATTCAGTTCCATACCAAAACGGATATCCGGCTTGTCAGAACCGAAGCGATCCATCGCTTCCTGCCATGTCATACGCTGAATTGGCAGAGATACCTCTACGCCAAGCACTTCTTTGAACAGTTTGGCAAGCAGTCTCTCATTGACTTCAATTACATCGTCAACATCTACGAAAGACAGCTCCATATCGATCTGTGTAAATTCCGGCTGTCTGTCCGCACGAAGGTCTTCGTCACGGAAACATTTGGCAAGCTGGAAATAACGGTCACAGCCCGAGCACATCAGAAGCTGTTTAAACAGCTGTGGTGACTGTGGCAGCGCATAAAAATGTCCCTGATGGATACGGCTTGGCACCAGATAATCTCTGGCTCCTTCCGGTGTACTTCCGATCAGTACCGGAGTTTCAATCTCAAGGAATCCTTCTTCTGCTAAGAACTGACGGGTGAGAGTCGCTACTTTACTTCTCATCATCAGGTTTCTCTGCATATCCGGTCTTCTCAGATCCAGATAACGGTACTTCAGACGGATTTCTTCTTTTGTCTTAGAATTCTCTTCAATGTGGAACGGAGGTGTCTCAGCCTCTGCCAGAATACGAAGTTCTGTCGGCAGTACTTCGATCTCTCCTGTTGCCAGGTTCTCATTCACTGCACCGGAACGCTTTGCAACCGTACCAACTACAGCTACTACATATTCAGAACGCAGCTTTGTCGCCTTTTCGATTACTGCGGCATCCGTCTTTCCTTCCTCACACACGATCTGGATGATACCGGAACGATCTCTCACGTCCACAAACACCAGTCCACCTTTATTTCTGTTCTTCTGCACCCATCCCATAATTGTAACTGTCTCGCCGATATTAGCTGCTGACAGCTCCGCACATCTGTGCGTTCTCTTAAGTCCTTTCATTGACTCAGCCATGATAATCCTCCTCGATTGTTCTCTTCTATATTAACTTCTATATTGATTGTATAGCTATCAATCTTACAGCTCCATTATGGAATCACGGTAGCAGTCCACGATTTCTTCGTAACCGTCTGCTGCCAGCTGTTCCTTCTGGAACTTTTTATTCTTTTTCATATTCACGATCAACACCTGCTTGCCTGCCGCACGATCTGCTTTGGCAAGATTCAGCACTTTCAGGATGCCTTCCTGCGGCATCTTCTTCTCCAGCAGATATGCTTTTTTTGCACGCTTAGACGGAATCTGATATCCATTTTCCAGAAGCAGCATGACAATACGCTCGAATCCGATAGAGAATCCACATGCCGGTGTGTCCTGTCCGGTAAATTTACCGATCATCTTATCATATCTTCCACCTCCGGCAACAGAGCCGCCGAAGTCATCCATCGTCACCTCGAAAATGGTTCCTGTGTAGTATGACTGTCCACGCACCAGTGTCGGATCAAACTGTAACTTGAAGTCACATTCCTTTGCGGCTTCTACGCTGGAAATAATCTGTCCCATACCGTCTGCCGTCTCATCTTTCAGGCAATCGCCAAGCTTCTCTTTCAGATAGCGGATACCGGATACATCCGGTGTGATCTCATCAAACAATCCAAGATACTGATCAACAGCTGATCTGTCATAACCCATCTCACAGAGTTCTTCTGCTACGCCATCTTTACCGATCTTGTCCATCTTATCCAAGATAATAAATACTTCATCATAATCTTCTTCCTTAAATCCACAGTAAGCCGCCATGGCTTTCAGGATATTACGGTCATTGATCTTTACTGTAAAATTCGTAAAATCAAGCTTACCAAGCATTGCTGTCGTTGCAAGGATCAGCTCGATCTCTGCGAGGTTCGATGCCTCACCGAGAATGTCAATATCACACTGCATGAACTGACGGAAACGTCCTCTCTGCGGACGGTCTGCACGCCATACATTACCGATCTGCAATGCCTTGAACGGTGACGGCAGATCGTTAGCATGATTTGCATAGTATCTTGCAAGCGGTACAGTCAGATCATAACGAAGTCCTCCGTCTACCAGATCTGCCTCATCCTTTGCAGTCTCAAGCTTCAGCTTCTCGCCACGCTTCAGGATCTTAAAGATCAGCTTCTCATTATCTCCCCCCTGCTTGCTGCACAGGTTCTCAATATGCTCTACACATGGTGTCTCCATCGAGGTAAATCCATATGTCTTATAAGTCTCTTTGATCAGGTGGATCACGTAATCACGGATCTCCATCTCGTCCGGCATCATGTCCTTCATACCGGTGACTGGTTTCTTCTTTAATGCCATAACCATTCTCCTTTTCGCTCTATCATTTCATCAATCCGGGCAATGTAATCCCGAATGCTTTTTACATTTTCCACACGAATCAATGTCGTGGTTTTTCCATTCCTGCTGCCTGGTACAGGAACAGGCACTGGCAGTACGATCTTGGTTGATGCACCTGCACCTGCCGCAATAATCGACTGTTTTTCTTCCATAATAAGTATATTGTATATTCCGGCTTTGTCAACCTTTGCATAACCAACATTTTCAAAATTACCCGCAATATTCTTCTGCCGGTACAGATAATATGACACTAGTTCCATCTCATAGGCCGTCTCATGCGCACATTCGATCATCGCTGATAATGTCTCTGCCATTCTTTCCGGATGCTCCGTCTGTTCCTCCAGATCCCGCACATAGCCAAGAGTACTCTTCTCCTGCCCCATCTGCGCCGCACGCTTGATTGCAAGTGAATGCACAGTCAGGCTGTCCGGCGCAAGCTCCTGGATCTGCGCAAGCGTATCCTTCATATCTTCCAGCCCCTCTCCTGGGAGCCCAGCGATCAGATCCATATTGATATTGTCAAATCCAAGTTTCCGTGCCATCCGGTAAATGTCTTTTACTTCCTGCACACTGTGCTTTCTTCCAATCCGATCCAACGTCTTCTGCTGCATAGTCTGTGGATTAATAGAAATACGTGTAACTCCATGCCGTTTTATCACCTGAAGTTTCTTTTCCGTAATACTATCTGGTCTTCCGGCTTCCACCGTATATTCCAGCAGATGCTCTCTGGAAAATGACTGATCAATACAGGTCAGAATCTGATCCAGCTGCTCTGCATCCAGGCTGGTAGGTGTACCGCCTCCGATGTAAATGGTATTCAGTTTCTTCTCTGAGGATACTTTTCCGATATATGTAAGTTCTTTGCAAAGCGCATCCAGATACGCCGGAATCTGATCTCGCCATTTATCTATCGGTCCAGAACTGAACGAACAGTAACTACACACACTCGGACAGAACGGAATCCCTACATACAGACTGTAGCCATCCTTATAATCGAGTTCAGATAATACATCCCGCTCCCGCACTGCAATGTCATATGCAAGTCCTGCCTTTTCCGCTGACACCAGATATTCTTCCTGGAATTGCTTTATAAACTCTGTTTTCTCTACACCTTGCTCTACCGCCTTTGTAGCAAGCTTAGCAGGTCGGACTCCGGTCAGCATCCCCCACGCAAGTTCTTTACCTGTTCGATGAACCAGATACTGATATACCTTTCTGTCAAGCTCTCGCCGGATATCGTTCACACAATGGGTATGGTCTGTATCTATTGTAAAAATCTGTGATGTTCCGTCTGTCTCCGTCAGTTTCAGATCTTCCTTCTGATTCTTCTTGCAGCACTGTTCGACCTCTTCCGATGCATAAAAGGCCTTGATCATATGATACGCATTGTACAGATACCGTTCTTCTTTTGCTTCTATCTTTATCATAATAGTTCCTTTACTTGAACAGGCATCTGAAATCACATCAGATGCCCGGCTCTTTCTCTTCTTACTATACTAAATGATCCATTCACTACAAAAATGGATTCATTCTCTTTTCATCTGCGATTGTGGTCGTTCCCATATGTCCGGGATATACCACGGTATCCTCTGGAAGTATCATCAGCTTCTCTTTCACTGCACGGACAAGATCACTCATGCTTCCGCCAGGGAAATCCGTTCTTCCGATAGACTGCTGGAACAGCGTATCTCCACTGATCAGCACATGTTCCGATGCAATATAATAGCAGCATCCTCCCGGTGTATGTCCCGGTGTATGAAGAACTTTGATTTCATAACCGATCAGTGACAACACCTGACCATCCTGTACTGCCTGTGCCCCTTTGTAAGCATAAGGAAAGCCACAGGACATCGTCATATTCTGCTGCGGATCCTCCAGCATCGGCTTATCTGCCTCATGCACATATACCGGCATCTTACCATATTTGTTAAGAACATCATCAATTCCCATAATATGGTCAAAATGCGCATGTGTAAGCAGAATTGCTTTCAATTTAATCTCTTCCGTCTTAATATAATTCATCATATAATCCGGACAGGACGCCGGATCTACGATAACCGCTTCTTTTGTTTTTTCATTGATCAATAAATAACAGTTTGTCCCAATCGGACCTGCCAGAAATTGTTTTACTGTCATATTCTATCCCTCTGCCTATATTATACCTATACACTCTTATACTCTGTCAGCCGGAAATACAATTCCCATCTGACGGCGCGCTTCATCCATAACCTGCATCTCCCATACCGAATATTGGTTATGTGTTTCAGCGGATCCATTCGCTTCCGCAATGCGCATAAATTCTGCAATCTCATAATTCATATTATTATCAGGATCTTCCAGTTCAAATGAAATATCTTCCCTGCTCTTATCCCGGTATCTGATCCATACCTTCGTTAGGATAGGAAGGCTTTCCATATACATCGTGCCATCTTCTCCCTGAATCTGGCTTGGAACCGGCGAATCTGTGATCTTAGAATAGATCAGTTCTGCCTGTGCTCCCTGTTCATCATAGGATGCAAGAATTGTCCCCATGCCATCCACACCGTTATGCAGTTTCACACAGGATGCCATCACACGGTCTGGTTTTCCAAGAATCTTTACCATCGGATGTACACAGTAGACACCGATATCCATCAGGCTTCCATTGGATAATTCCGGACGGAATGCATTTTCAATGATTCCATTCTTAAACTTATCATATCTGCTGGAATACTGGCACATCTGAAATGTTACTCTTCGGATCTTACCAAGCTTTGGCAAATTCTCCATAATAGCATCAAATGCCGGATTGATCACCAGCTTCATTGCCTCCATAAAGACCACACCATGTTCCTTTGCTGCTGCAAGCATTGCCCGGAGCTCCTTCTCGTTAGACGCTACCGGTTTCTCACAGAGTACATGTTTCCCTGCATTCAGCATCTGGATACTCTGTGCTGCATGACAGGCTGTCGGGCTTGCAATATACACTGCATCCACATTATCTGCTGATGCAAGTGCTTCCAGTGAATCATAGCAATCTGGAATTCCATGCTTATCTGCGAAAGTTCTTCCCTTCTCCATGGTGCGGGAATACACTGCCTGTACACAGAATCCTTCGCAGTGTCTTCCTGCATTTACAAACCAGTCAGAAATAAAATTCGTTCCAACAATTCCAAAATTCATACATTATCCTCCCGTCGGATTAGCCAGCTGTACGTTCAATATCGATCACACCTGATAACTGCTGCAGTTTCTTAACTACACGCTCCAGTTCCTCTCTGCCGTGTACGATAAATCCAACTTCAATCGTGGCTGTATTCTTCTTACTTGTGCGCACATTCATAGTCTTAACGTCTATCTTCTCTTCCGTAAATACACGAGACATCTCCATCAAAAGTCCCTGTCTGTCCTCAGCATACATCTTGATATCTGTCAGATACTGACCGCCTTCTTTGCCGGTAACAGTGCTTTCCCACTCTGCATTGATCAGACGGGCTCTTTCAGCATCCGTCAGATTTAATATATTCACGCAGTCCGTACGGTGAATAGAAAGTCCTCTTCCGCGGGTTACAAATCCCACGATCTCGTCACCCGGCACCGGATTACAGCAACGTGAGAAACGAACAGCCACATCATCAATACCTTTGACCACGATACCACTCTTAGACTTCGCAATGTGCACCTTATTCTTGGTCGCTTCTGCTACCTTTTCAAGAACAGCCTCATTGGTAATCTCTTTCTTGTGCTCCTTGCTGTATTCCTCCACAAGTCGGTTCACTACCTGACCTTCTTTTAAGCCGCCATGTCCAACCGCCGCAAGTACAGACTCCCAATCTCTGAATCCGTATTTTCTCTGCACAATCTCCTGATACTTCGGCTTGGTAATATTCGTAATCTCAATACTCTTAGACCGGCAGTAAACTGCCATCAGTTCCTTACCGCGTATAATATTCTCTTCTTTAAACTGCTTTTTAAACCACTGATTGATCTTAGACTTCGCCTGTGAACTCGCCACGATGTTCAACCAGTCACGGCTTGGTCCTTTGGAATTCTGCGAAGTCAGGATCTCGATTCTGTCTCCGTTCTGAATCTTGTAATCAATAGTTACAAGCTTACCGTTCACTCTGGCACCGACCATCTTATTACCTACCGCACTGTGGATCGCGTAGGCAAAATCAATCGGAGTAGAGCCATTCGGCAAACGCTTTACTTCTCCGTTTGGCGTAAAGCAATATACATCTTCTTTAAACAGATCCAGATCTCCTTTCAGCATAGAAAGGAACTCCTTGTTATCAGACATGTCCCTCTGCCACTCCAGGATCTGCCTGAGCCAGTTCAGCTTCTCTTCTTCCTGAACTTTCACACTCTTCTTGCCATCATTGGACTCTTTGTATTTCCAGTGTGCTGCAATACCATATTCTGCAGTCTTATGCATCTCATGAGTGCGGATCTGCACCTCAAACGGCTGTCCCGCAGAACTCATCAGTGTCGTATGCAGAGATTGGTACATATTCGCCTTTGGCATAGCGATATAATCCTTAAATCTGCCCGGAATCGGTGTATACATCTCGTGGATCACACCCAGTGCCGCATAACAGTCCTTGACGGAATCTACTACAATGCGTACAGCAAACAGGTCATAAATCTGGTCAACTGTTTTATCCTGATTCACCATTTTCTTATAGATACTGAAGAAATGCTTTACCCTTCCGTAAACATCCGCATCAATATTCGCATTCTTAATATGATTAGATACTTCCTCAACAATCTGTTGGATAAATTCTTCTCGTTCTGTCTTACGTGCATTGATCTGATCTACCAGATCATAAAACACCTCTGGCTTCAGATATTTTAAAGACAGATCATCCAACTCCGTCTTAATCCTGGAGATACCAAGTCTCTGCGCGATTGGTGCATAAATGTCCATCGTCTCTCTTGCTTTTTCTTTCTGCTTCTCCGGGCGCATAAACTGCAGCGTCCGCATATTATGCAGGCGGTCAGCCAGCTTAATAATGACAACACGGATATCCTTTGCCATAGCCAGGAACATCTTTCTCAGGTTCTCTGCCTGTACTTCCAGCTTATCTGCAGAATAAGACAACTGTCCCAACTTGGTAACACCATCTACCAGAAGTGCTACCTCATCTCCAAATTCTTTTCGTATCTCTTCATCTGTCATAACCGTATCCTCTACCACATCGTGGAGTATTCCGGCTACGATTGTCTCCTTATCCAGTTCCAGATTCGCCAGTATAATGGCTACCCACAGGGGATGAATGATGTATGCTTCTCCAGATTTACGGAATTGTCCTTTGTGAGCTTCCTTTGCAAGCTTATATGCTTTCTCGATCATGGACACATCTTCTGACGGATGATACGTTTTCACTTTGTTAATCAGAATCTGATATAATTCCTCAGGGTCTTGATAATCTGCAGGTGCTTTCACTGCATGACCATCTACAACTTCCAGACCAATTGCCTGGTTCTCTGTAATAACTTCCGGTCTGATACTGCTGCTCGGCTCCATCTGTTTCTTCACATCTGCCATATCAATGCCCTCCTTCCTTTCAGTATCGAATATACTATTTTATAGTATAGCATTTGGATACAATGTTTTCAAACTCTTTTACATATTATACCTATTTATAGGTAATTATAATTACATATAATGGGTAATGATAATTTGCATACTTCGGTTACCCATGTATTCATTAATACCCGGATAAAAAGTAAATGACATCCGAATACCGGATGATTTACCTGCAAGTAGCCGTTCTGCGCAGTCTCTTCCATATCTGGCAGTCACTGTTTCCATAAATACAGACGCATCTCCGAAGTATAATGCTTCCATCGTCACACGGCTGTCATCCCGAATCTGAAACTTCAGCATATTACGCTCTTTGCCGATTATTCTGGCAGATAAGAGTTCTGCATTCCGCACTGCAAATACCGGCTTGGTATTGCCTTTTCCAAATGGTTCTAACAGTTCCAGCTCTTCGATAAACTGTTCTGTAATGTTGGAAAATGGAAGTTCCATATCTATTGAGACCTTCTCTTGCAGATCTTTTTCTGTGAGCGTGCAGTTCTCATTTAATCTTCTGCGAAATGCGTCTACCTTTCCCGGCTCCATTGAAAGTCCTGCTGCCTGTCTGTGCCCGCCAAACTTTGTCAGCAAATCACTGCACTTAATCAGTTCTTCAAACATATGATATGCTTCAATCGATCTGCCTGATCCTTTAACGCCATCCTCGCTGTCGGTCAGCACATATACCGGACGGTAATACCGCTCTCTGATCCTTCCTGCTACAATTCCGGCAATGCTTTCATGACAATCCGGTAAATAAATCACCAATACACGATCATCCAGATATCCTTTTTCCTCCACTATATGGACAGCTTCTTCTACTGCCCACTCGGTCAGTTCCTTTCTACTGTCATTCAATGCCTTCAAGTCGCCGGCAAGTACCATGGCATCCCGTTCATTTTTTGCTCTGAGAAGTGCCAGTGCACGTTTTGCCGTATCCAGTCTGCCTCCCGCATTGATACATGGGCCAAGCACAAACCCGACATGATATGCACGCACCTGATCTATCGGTACCCCCGTACACTGCATCAGTGCACGAAGTCCTGGATTAGAGCTGTGTCCCATCATTTCCAGTGCCTGTTTTACAAAGATTCTGTTCTCATCTGTCAGATCCATCACATCTCCAATGGTTGCAATGCCAACTGGTTCCAGCAGATAATCCAGGTCTGTCGAATCCTCTCCCATGGCTTCATACAGACATTCCATGCATTTATACGCTACCGCGGCTCCACAAAGTCCTTTAAATGGATATTCACATCCTGGCTGCTTTGGATCGACCACTGCATCTGCTGGCGGCAAATGATAAATCCGCTCTTCTCCTTCATCTGTATACGACACTTCATGATGATCCGTAACGATCACAGTCATTCCCATTTCTTTTGCATATGCAATCTCTGATTCCGCCGCAATTCCATTATCGCAGGTAATGATCGTATCAATACCATCGTCAAATGCCCGGTCAATGAGATTGCGGTTCAGACCATATCCATCCGTAATCCGATCCGGAATATCCATATCTACCTCTCCGCGCAGTCCTTCCAGTGCCTCCAGCAGAATATAGGTTGCATTCACGCCATCGATATCATAATCTCCGATCACACGTATCCTTGCACCTTCCCGAATCTTTTCCATCAGAATATCCACCGCCTGATCCATACCTTTCATCAGCATACCATCATGCAGATCTGCAATCGTGCCATTCAGATACTGATCAATGGCTTCATCTCCGATCACTTCCCGATTGCGGATCAGGCATGCGATCCTCGGCGCAATATGAAATTTTTCTCCGATCGCCTGATAGTCTGCACCTTTTCTAAGCAATACCCAGCGTTCCATAATATTCTCCATTTCATACTTTCATTATACAAAGACAGCCACGCCTGAACCGGCATGGCTGTCTGTAACCGTCACTTCTAACAGTTACTTTTATTTCTTTTTCTTTGACTTGCTCTTCAATGTATACCACAGTGTACCGGTGATACATACAGAAGAATATGCTCCTGCCAGAATACCTACCATCAGTGGTAATGCAAATTCTCTCATAGAACTTACGCCCATAATAAACAGACAGAATACCATGATAAAGGTTGTCAGTGATGTATAGATACTTCTGGTAAGTGTCTGCGTAATACTATCGTTAACGATCTCTTTCAGGTCTGCATTCTTCGTCTTTGTCTTCAACTGCTCACGGATACGGTCAAAGATAACGATGGTTGCGTTGATAGAGTAACCAACGATTGTCAACATACATGCGATAAAGGTATTACCCACAGAAATTCTGGATACCGCATAGAATGCGATAACCACCAGTACGTCATGGATCAACGCCAGTACCGCACTTCCCGCAAAGCGGATATCCTTAAATCGTAACCAGATGTAGATCAGCATACAGATAGTAGCAACGATAACCGCAATAACGGCATCCTGACGCATCTCTTTACTTGTAGTAGAACTGATATTCTCAGCTGTGATCGTAGAAGCATCTACGCCAAAGTTATCAGCCATAGCCTGATTCAGCTTCTCACGAGTATCCAGATCCAGAGTCTTGGTCTTAATGATAACCTGGTTGCCTCCAGCAACTTTCTGTGTCTGTACGTTCTTATCTCCTGTAACCTCTTCTACTACAGGAACAACCTTTTCATCCAGCTCGTCAATGCTGTAGTCTTTGTCGAATTCTACCGTTGTAGAAGTACCGCCTTCAAACTCCAGACTGTATGCAAATGCACCTCTTCCTGATGCAGAGCCTGCTCCCATTACGACAAATCCTGCAATGATTACTGCTGCCGCGATCGGATAGAATACTCTTCTCTTTGCCACGAAGTCAAATGGCTTGCGTTCTTTCTTCGGTCTATAATACAGCTTCTCACTGTGGATACCGACTGCATAGAACGCATATACGATCATACGTGTGATCACCAGTGCCGTAAACATAGACACGATGATACCGATTGCCAGTGTCTGGGCAAATCCCTTAACACTACCGGAGCCCTTCAGCCACAGTACCGCTGCTGCGATCAGGGTAGTTACATTGCCATCTACGATGGCTGACATTGCCTTGTGGAAACCTTCTTTCAAAGAATTGCGCACGCTTCTGCCTTTGCTCATCTCTTCCTTCACACGGGCGAAGATGATAACATTGGCGTCTACTGCCATACCAATACCAAGAATAATACCCGCAAGACCCGGTAAGGTCAGTGTAATATCAAAGGCATTCAGGATAACCAGTACCAGTCCTGTATAAATAACCAATGCCAGGCTGGATGCAAGTCCAGGCAGAAGATACAGGAAACACATCAGCAGGAATACCAGTACCAGGCCTGCGATACCTGCCTTTACACTGGTGCTGATTGCCTGCGCTCCAAGCTGAGCACCTACTACGTTAGAACGAAGTTCTTCCAATTCCAACTTCAAACCTCCGATACGGATCGTAGAAGCAAGATTCTCCGCTTCTTCGTATGTAAAGTTACCGGTGATATATGCCTGTCCACCAGTAATAGCCTGTTTTACGCTAGGTGCACTAATAGTCTCACCATCATATATGATTGAAATCTGCTGACCCACAAACTCCGTTGTAGCATCTGCGAACTTCTTTGTTCCGTCATCGTTCAATGTTAACTCTACTGAATACTCTTTGTTATTCAGATCGTCCTGACCTGTCTTAACAGTCGCTGTCTTGACATCAGATCCGGTAATTACTGTCTCACCATTCGGATCCTGAAATTCCAGAGAACCCGGCTTGCCAAGCTCGTCAAGAATCTTATTTGCATCTGTTACACCCGGAATCTCGATATTGATTCGGTCGTCTCCCTCCTGATATACAGATGCCTCGGTACTGTACTGTTCTACACGCCTCTGCAGCTTGTAGATCGTATCGCTCATTTCTTCACTCGTAGGATTGTCATTCTTAACCTGATAAGTGATGCTTACACCACCTGCCAGATCCAGACCAAGTTTGATATTCTTAGAAGCTCCGATATGGGCATCGCCGAATCCTACGATTGTCGTGAATCCCAGCAATCCGATCAGAACGACTGTGAGAATGAGACTGATAATGCCTTTCTTTTTGTTCATGTCTTATATTCCTTTCTCTTTATTGCTCCGCAAGTGCAGCTTTCATCATGATCGCACATTCCACACGCTTCCGCTGCATCTCACATCCAATGTCGTATGCATCATGGATCGTGCCATGGAAATTATATGCGTTAGCCATGCAGCCACCGCTGCAATAAAACTTAGCGAAACAGTTCCTGCATTTATCTTTGGAATATACACTACAGCTTCTGAATTCATCTGCGATCTCAGGCTTCGTAATACCTTCGTCCACATTACCCATCAGGAATTCATCTTGTCCTACAAACTGATGACATGGATACAGATCTCCCCATGGAGTTACAGATAAATATTCCGTACCGGAACCACATCCGGACAAACGTTTGTAAATGCAAGGTCCACCTTCTAAGTCTATCATAAAATGGAAGAAGTTGAAACCTTTTCCTTCTTTTTCACGTTCAATCATAACCTTTGCCAGCTTGTCGTATTCTTCAAAGATCTGTGGCAGATCTTCCTCTCGGATCGCATATGGATCTGTCTCTTCTCCAACCACCGGCTCAATGGACATCTGCTTGAATCCAAGGTCAGCATAATGCAGGATATCGTTGGAGAAATCCAGGTTGTTGCGGGTAAATGTACCTCTTATGTAATAACGCTCCTGATTTCTGCTGTCTGCAAGCTTCTGGAACTTCGGCACGATCAGATCATAGCTTCCCTTACCGTTACGGAATGGACGCATCTTGTCATTGATCTCTTTTCTGCCGTCCAGTGACAGTACTACATTATCCATTTCCTTATTAATAAAGTCCTGGATCTCGTCATTCAGCAGAACACCATTGGTCGTAACAGTAAATCGGAAATGCTTGTTGAACTTCTTTTCCTGTTCTCTTCCGTATGCTACCAGATCCTTAACTACCTGCCAGTTCATCAACGGCTCTCCGCCAAAGAAATCCACTTCCAGATTCCGTCTGCTGCCGGAATTAGCGATCAGAAAATCCAACGCTTTTTTACCTACTTCATAACTCATCATAGCTCTTCGTCCATGATATTCGCCTTCCTCTGCAAAGCAGTATCTGCACGCCAGGTTACAGTCGTGGGCAATGTGCATACACAATGCCTTTACCACGGTCTTACGTTCCTTAACAACCTCAACCATACCTTCGTATATATCTTTCATAAATAACTGATTGCCTTCTGTCAGTTCAATCACGTCTGACAGGGCATCTTCAATATCTGCCGCCTCATAGCGACCACCAAGCTTCGCAAGAAGTCCTGCCTTCACCTCTGGAGTCTTCAGGCTTTCTGCTGTCGGTTCTTCCTCTGCCCGGTTCACCTCAGCGATCACATCATAACAGACATCATCTACCACGTGAACTGCTCCACTATAGACATCCATCACGATATTGTATCCATTATTACGGTACTGATGAATCATATCGTACCCCTTTCTATTATAATTATATTTCTTTTTTATTTATCTCATTTATTTCATCATGGGAAATAAAGATTCCTATACAACAAGAAACAGCGACCCAAAAGACCGCTGTCCCGAGTATTCATATTATTTCAGAACTATTTGCTCTGCTCGCAAGTCTGATTTCCTACTGTGCAGGATGTCTTACATGCTGACTGGCAAGATGTCTGACACTCACCGCATCCCTTTTTCTCCAGGTTGCTGTTCATGGGTTTGTTCAATGATTTTACATGTTTCATGACCGTATCCCTCCTTACTTTTGCTTAACTTACGTCATTATAACATTTTGACATGAGTTTCGCAATCTTTTTCTTAGGATATCATACCTCCAAACATTCCTCCTCCGGCACACAGGAAAAATGTACTGGCAAAGCCTGCCACCGCTCCATCGAGTGTCCGATACACACCCAGTGTAATGATTAAAAGTAACAGGAAATAGCTAACTCCCAGTAGCAGTCCCCAGAAAAATCTCCTCACCTTCGCCATCTTTCCAATAATCAATCCTCCGAAAAATGTAGATGTCACATAGATTCCGATAATCCCGGCAGACACCACACTCTCTTCCACATTTAATTTATACAGAATCATCGCCAGGCCAAGCAGCAGAATCCCGGTCAGTGCATATGCCGCCAACAGTGATTTCAACAACCAGCCAATCTTTCCCGATACTGCTCCGTTTGCTTTCATCGTACCCCTCCTGTCATTCATCCAGTCTACTTATCCTTATGACAGGCTTTGGAAATATATTCGCAAAATAATCTATTCCATCTGACGCCCCAGAAATCCTGCCGCGCATAATGCAGCCTTCTTTTCCGGCTCTCCAAATCCTTTCTTACTATCCTGGTTCAGGAGTACCACTGCTCCTATGCTGTCCCCTACGCAAATAATCGGTGCAATCACCTCTTCTGCATACACTGCCTCCTGTTCTGCCACAATCCTTACATAGTCCCGGCTGCCTTCGGAAGCAAGCACCGTCTTTCTTCCATCCATGACCTTCCGCAATGCACTGCTGATATACTTATCCTGCAGCTCCTTCCTGCCATTTCCCGATGCTGTGATCACCTGATCGGTATCACAGATACACACAAGACACCCCAATACCTGTGCAATGCTCTCTGCATACTGCCCGGCGAAATTCGCCAGCTCTCCGATCGGCGAATATTTCTTCAGGATCACTTCCCCTTCCCGGTCTGTAAATATCTCTAACGGATCGCCCTCTCGAATGCGGAGCGTCCTTCGTATCTCCTTCGGTATCACCACCCGCCCCAGATCATCGATCCGGCGGACAATTCCTGTGGCTTTCATATAATTAATCCTCCTGTTTTCTACATATTTTTCCATATTGTAATGTATGGATAGTATGTGGAAATCCAGGAGGATTATGTATAAATTATATATTTTGAATGATCAGTGATATTCCCGATAAAATCAGTAGTATAATAACTATCTTTTTAACTGTAGTATCTTTCATGAATTTACTGCACTGCATACCCGTAAACATACCGATCAGTGCAATTACGATCAGAATCATGGCCGTGCGGATTGCCGACATCGTAAAAAGTCCCAACACAGCATATGTAATCAGGCGGATCGTGTTTTCCACTGCAAACACCATACTCACATTGCCCTTGAATTCAGTCATCGTATCTGTCATACGCGTCACGCATACACCCAGCATGGCTCCAACTCCAAAAAGTCCACAAAGCATTCCGCCAACTATTCCCATGATCAGCATTGTTATTTTTGATGGTTTGGATGTCTTATGCTGATATTCCTGCAGAAACATCTGAACTCCCAGCACCGACACTACAATCCCGAAAAATACTTTTATAATGCCCGCATCTACGTTCTTCAAAATAAAAGCTCCCGGAATACTGCCAAACAATACGAGTAAAGATAACGGCAGCCAGACTTTTGTCTTTAATTCCTTTCGATTATTCCATGTCATCAGCAGATTCATCGGATATCCGATCAGAAGCTCCGTCGGTGATATATTTGCATTCGCTGTCCCATAGCTAAGAATCGATGTAAATACCAGTGTGTTCGCAAATCCACAGACACCTTTCACAAAAAATGCAACAAACGTTGCGATTACCCACATTGTCATTCGCTCACTCCATCATCATAAAACTCTAAAACAATAAACTTTGAACAAAGGAACGGCTCCAGAATATCATAGAAGCATAGCGTTGACAAGCGGCCGACCCAAAAGTCAGCCGCACTTCTGATTAATATAAGGATTTTGTATTATTCTAATCCAGATCATCCCATGTAAATGCATCCCACGGGATATCCACTTCTGCGCCCTGATTGAGAATTACATCGATATGCATCAGAAGTGGATATTCCTTCAAATCTACTTTACCTCTCTCCGCAAGCTTCTTCACTGCTCTTGCCGTTCTGGTAGCGATCACGATAGATTCCAGTGTCACACCTTTCAAATCTTCCATTGCCTGCTCAAAAGTCAGTCCTCGTCCAAGCAGAGTTCCGATCATTCTTGTTCTTCCGCCGAATACCGTCACATACAGGTCTCCCACACCGTGCACCAGATGTTCCGGCTTTCCGCCGACAAGATTCAGGAGTTTACCCATTTCTTTCATACTCTGACCAAACAGAGCTGCCTGTGAATTGTAGTGCTGTGCACCGATCTTACCATCTTTCTTTTCAGCCAGTCCTACCGCCAGAGTAACTCCCAGAGCATAAGCATTCTTCAGTGCAACCGCACACTCTACACCTACCACATCGGTAGAAATACTGATATGGTAATAATCTGTTGCCATCAATGAACGGATATATTTTAATGTCTCCGGATCTTTACCGCAAAATGCCACATGACTGTTATCATGATCTGCCAGTTCATAGCTGGTACAAGGACCTCCGATCGCATTAAAGTTCAGATGTTTTCCTTCCGGCTGACGCTCTTCAAAAATGTATGGATAAGGTACCATCGTTCCGTCTTCCCGGTCTACCATTCCTTTGGTCACAGTAAGAAGCGGCACTTCTTCCGGAAGCACCGGCAGAATCTCATCGCAGAACCAGTCCAGTCCAAAACTGCTGACACCGCCAATGATCAAATCCGCGCCTTCCAGTGCTTCTTCAAGTTCCTCAATCTGATAATACTTAATACCATCATGAAGTGTTCTTTTTAATGTAATATGATAATTGTCTTTTCTCAGTCCGTTGATGATTTCGCGATCCAACGGCGAGCCAACCAGACGTACCTCGTGTCCGTTTTCAAATGCCGGGAATGTCAGTGCTGATGCCATCTGTCCTGCACATACAAATGTAATTACGCTCATGTTTAATCTCCTCTCCAATTTCGTTCCGTTCTTATTACGCTGTGATTAAATCACGTTTTTTTCTCTCTGTCAAATGCTCTAGGCGGCAGTTTTCCGTCATTTTCTTATATTTACTACTAATCATTCGTTTTGATTAATTAACATTTTTCTCTGCTTTCTCACTGCTCTTTTCCTCACGATTCATTTTCCCTTTGATTTATAGTACTGTTCTTGACTCCATGATTAATCAAACATATAATATTAATAATCAAAAGTCACTTTGATTAATAGCTGTTTATTAATCAAAATTGTTTGATTAATCATAGGCCGGAGGTACATACATTTATGGGGAAAAGAAAGAAAGTCACGACCAGAGATATTGCAGAAGCATTGGGTGTTTCCCAGTCTACCGTGTCCATGATCCTCAGCGAAAAGCCGCGGGTATCATTTTCACAGGATACCGTAGATAAAGTCCGCGCTATGGCTGAACAGATGGGCTATGCCGAACAGGTTCCTGATGTCAGCCGCAAGAGCAAGGCTCTGGCAAATACCATCATTGCCATCTGTCCGAATCTGTCCGGCGGATATTATTCCATGCTGCTCCATTCGATCATTGAACAGGCGAACCAACATAAATATACTGTTCTGACTGTGACTACGCTCCGTGATGCCCGGATTGAACATATCTATCTTGATCTGCTGGCAAGAAACCAGTTAGCCGGTATCATCGTTCTCTATCCGATGGCTCAGATTCCTAAACTGAATGAACTGGCGGGCAAAGTTCCAGTCATTTCCATAGGTGACAAACCGGGTAGCTATCATTTTGATGCCGTCGTATTGGACAGCAAGAAGCCAGCCATGATGATTGCTGAGCATCTTCTTTCACTTGGTCATACACATCTCGCATATGTCACAACTCCTGTACATGGTCAGGAAGTTGGCCGAATCCGCAGACTGGCAGGTATCAGACAATGTCTGGAAGAACACGGACTCCCGGAAGATCATCTGGAAATTCTTTCTACATCAAGAAAGGAATTCGCAAAATATCCGGGCGATCGGGCCGAATATCAGAACGGCTATGACCGAACCATCGAAGCACTGCAAAATGGTACTGCCTCCACCGCATTTATCGGTAATAATGATATGACTGCATTGGGTATTATGGATGCGATCACAAAACTGGGATATAAAATTCCATTCGATTATTCCGTCTGCGGATTCGACAATATTCCGCTCGCTTCCATGAAGCAGATCTCCCTGACTACGATTGAGCATGCCACTGTTCAGAAAGGTCATGAAGCCGTTGATCTTATCCACAAAAAACACAGCCAGGATCATTCCGGCAGACAGCCTTCTTATACTGTCCGCCTGGAATATGAACCCCAGCTGATCGTACGTAATTCTACCGGCAAATGCCGTAAGAATCTGCGCTGATTATATTCATCTATTAATTATTCGCCAATATATCTTCCACCGTCACATCCCGATAGGATGTAATCACATCATCTGCCAGACTGACATCCTGTCGGTATGCCTGCGGTGGCACATATGCATGACAATACATACCCGCTGTCTTTGCTGCGATTACGCCATTATATGCGTCCTCAATCACCACACACTCCTCTGGTTTCATGCTTATCTCTTTTGCCGCTTTCAAATACACATCCGGCGCCGGTTTCCCATGTTCACATTCCGCACCGCTGACCAACGCCTTAAAACATCCTTTAATCCCCAATGTCTCCATATTATGAACAATATTATCCATCGTCGAACTGGATGCCACAGCCATTTTTACATCCGCATCGTGCAATTCACGGATCAATTCCAGCACGCCGTCCATCGGCTGCAGACCACCTATCTGAATCTGCTGATCTCTGTAGGTAACCACTTCATCCATACACTCCTGCGGTGTCTTCGCCAGATGATAACGCGCCTGCAACACCGTACAATTATGAAGTAATGGACTGCCAAAGAACTCCTGCAGATCTGTTGGCTCCAGATGAATCCCATTTCTCTTCAACAAATCCAGCATGCCATCTACATAAAAACGTTCCGTATCCGTGATCACGCCATCCATATCAAATAATACTGCTTTTCTCATATTTTCCTCCCCATCGTTCAATTACTTTTATCATACATGGTCGGTTCCGCAATTGCAATCCTTCTGCACATCTGTTAATATATAAACATATTTGTAAACAAGGAGGACAAGCACATGAGTAAAATTGATGAAGTAAGAGCCGATATGGTCAAGGCAATGAAAGCCGGAGAAAAGGAAAAGAAAGACACCTTATCCCTTCTGCTTGCAGCACTGAAAAACAAAGCCATTGACAAGCGTGCTGACCTGACTCCGGAAGAAGAGACTCAGGTTATCATGAAAGAGATCAAACAGACAAAGGAAACTCTGGAACTGACTCCTGCTGACCGCACCGACATTATTGAGGAATGCAAGAAGAGACTGGCTGTTCTGGAAGCCTATGCTCCTAAGATGATGGATGAAGACGAGATCGAAGCTGTCATTCAGGCAACACTTGCCGAGCTTGGCATTGATGCTCCTACCGGCAAGGACAAAGGCCGCATCATGAAGACTCTGATGCCTAAGGTAAAGGGCAAAGCCGACGGCAAACTGGTCAATCAGTTACTGATGAAACATATGCAGTAGGTCTGACCGATATTTGTCTGACGCACTGGAATTAAAAATCCGCTTATAGGAACCTATATACGAATGCGTATCCCGATTCCTGCAAGCGGATTTTTTTATTATTCTATTCTGTTATGAACTTTTCTACTCCGTACGGAGCGCCGTTACCGGATCGCTCTTCGCCGCTTTCTTTGACGGAATCAGTCCGCCGATCAGCGTCAGCACTACACTGAGTGCAATCAGGATTACCGCCGGCACCGGAGGCAGCACCGCATTGACACTTGTATTATCTGCCACATGGTGAATGATCATGTTGCCCGGTATCAGAAGCAATAACGAAAGTCCGATACCGATCAGGCCTGCACACAGACCGATGATAAAGGTCTCTGCATTAAACACCTGTGAGATATTCCTCTTAGATGCTCCGATTGCCCTGAGAATACCGATCTCTTTCTTACGCTCCAGCACGCTGATGTACGTAATGACACCGATCATAATAGAAGAAACCACCAGCGAAATGGCTACAAATGCAATCAGTACATAGCTGATCGTATCCACTATATCGGTTACGGAAGACATGAGTGTTCCTACCACATCGGTATAGGAAATCACCTGTTCATCCTTTCCTTCTTTTTCCATTCTCTGGTTATAATCATCCAGAAGTTTTACCACTTTTTCTTTATTATCAAAGTCTTTCGGGTAAATGGAAATCTGTCCCGGTTCATCAAAGTCCACATAGCCAAGCTTCTCTAAGTTGCTGTCGTAGTTCGCGCTCTGGGTATTACTCATGGACATCATAAGCTCTGACAGATCCTGTTCCGTCATATGGAACTGGAATGCATCTGCAAATGCATCCGCATCAATCTGCATCGCACTTCCTAACGCGTTCTGCAGATTACTTCCGATCTGCGCCATCGTCTGTTGCATACCGGTCTGAAGTCCGGCTGCAAGCTGAGTCATAATCTGCTGCATTGCCGATGTGATCTGTGTCTGTAGTGCTTCTGACAACGCACCTGTATAAGCACCCATCACCTGCTTCATATAATCATTCATAGCAGCTGTAAGCTGGCTTTGCAGACTGTCCATATCGATGGCTTCTGACATCCCCTGCATCAATCGTTTCTGTCCGTCTTCGGTCTGCATATATTTCACAAAATGCTGTCCCATCTGCGCCGGATCCGGATAGCCGTTAGCATTCGCATATGTTGAATAGCCCTGTGCAAGTTCCCTCGCCATTCCCTGAAGGTCTGCATCCGAAATGTCAAACGCAGCTGCTCCAAACACCTCATTCGCCCAGTTTGTCATAATCTGCTTCGCTTCCGAGGTCTGCAGATACTCCTGCAGATATTCTCCAAAGTAGTCAGCACTTGTCTCTGTCTTTCCTTGTACATAACTCTGCATACCAGTCATGACACGAGTGATCAGATTCTGCATCTGTGCTGTTGTGATCACCACATCCCCATTCTGCTGCAGGATGGATCCCAGATATTTGCGGATAATATTCTTCGCATCATCCGTTGTCAGATACTCCGAAAAATGTTCTCCCAGTGTAGAATAATCTGCCTCCGGATGGCTTTTCACATATTCACTGTATCCTTCATTCAGAATCTGGATCATTTTCTCCATGCCACCTGGCTTCATCGTAATATCGAGATGTGACAGCATATCTCCAAGATTAAACTCCGGCATATCCGATACATCCAGATTAATCTGGCTGAGATCCACCATGCCAGACAGATTCATAGAACCGCCATCCAGTGTAAATGCATCCTGCAGATTCATAGACGACGGAAGTGCCAACGCATCGCTCAATCCATTCAATGAACTTCCATCCATGCCAAATGCTTTCTGCAGTGCTGATTCATCGACGGTAAACAGAGAATTCATATCGAATCCACTGTCACTGTCTTCTCCAAAGGTCTCTCCGGTAAATACATTCGTACCGGAATCAGCTAACTGCGTCTTTACGATCTCACTGTCCGCTGCATTCTCTGCCACATGACGCACCAGAGATACCGGATAATTAATACCCGGTGTCAGTGCCGATGCCTTGGCATCCTCACCCGGCTGTACAATTCCTACAATCTCCAGATCCTCGCCATGATTCACCAGATTCTTCATGTATTCTTCATTGTCCGTCTTATCCTTCCAGACATTATACTGACTATCATATTCATAATAGTCTGCACTGTTCACCAGTTTGAACTTCTTACCCAGAATATCATCATAGGTATATTCTCCCAGATCTGTCGGTGTCTGGATATCTTCCTCATTTGCAAACTCCCGAATCATATCATCCAGTTCCATCTGGTCTCTGAGTCCCAATGTATACAGCATAAAGTCACTGATACTTCCGTTGGAAGTAAGCACTAGCACACATTCATGATAATTCTCCGGCCAGCGTCCTGCCTTCACTTCATATTGATTCTTATAGAGCCTCGCATTCTCCGGCATCTCATAGAACACATTGGTGCTCATCATCGAAGACATCATACTGTTCGTTCCCACGGTCGATCCAAGTCCAAGTGCCGCAAATGACTGATCCGGATTCACCTGACGCACACTGTCTGCATCCTGTCTGTAGATCTGCGGTGTCACTCCATACGTATACTCTACTGCAGTCGTATACTTTTCAATCCCGGACTCGTCACTGTCCAGATATTTTTTCAGAGATTTCAGATCATTGGAATTCATCTGGGAAAACATATTCGTCACCATCTCCATGACCTTGACTTTACCATCCGACTTCTTACCACTGTTATCCTTATCCGATGCCGCCGCTGCATTTCCTACCATCATAGATGATATGTCAAATCCCGTACTCTGGATCTGCAACGGGTATTCAGATAATGTATCCTCTTCCACGGATTTAATATAGCCATTAACACCATTGGACAGTGCAAGGATCAGTGCAATGCCGATAATACCGATAGATCCTGCAAATGATGTCAGCAACGTACGCGCTTTTTTCGTCCACAGATTGTGAAAACTCAGGGACAGTGCTGTCAGAAATGACATGGATGACTTGCCCATATTCTTATGCTCCGGTTCTTTCATAGCAGGTTCATTTAGCATATATTCATCCGTATCGGAACAGATCTTTCCATCTTTTAAGTTCACAATTCGGGTAGCGTACTGTTCTGCAAGTTCCGGATTATGGGTAACCATGACTACTAACTTGTCCTTCGCCACATCCCTTAAAAGATCCATCACCTGTACGCTGGTATCACTGTCCAGTGCTCCGGTCGGCTCATCTGCAAGAAGGATATCCGGGTCATTAACCAGCGCTCTCGCGATCGCCACTCGCTGCATCTGTCCACCGGACATCTGACTCGGCTTCTTGTGGAGCTGATTGCCAAGTCCCACCTTCTCCAACGCATCCACTGCACGCTTTCTGCGCTCATCCTTACCGACACCTGAAATGGTCAACGCCAGTTCCACATTGGCAAGTACCGTCTGATGCGGAATCAGATTATAACTCTGGAATACGAATCCGATGGTATGATTCCGATAAGAATCCCAGTCTCTGTCCTTGTATTTCTTCGTGGATATTCCATTGATGATTAGGTCACCGCTGTCGTACCGGTCCAGTCCACCGATCACATTCAACAGCGTCGTCTTACCGGAACCGCTGGGACCTAAGATTGCCACGAACTCATTATCCCGCAGATTCAGACTTACATCATCCAGTGCCTTCTGTACCAGATTCCCCGTCCGATACTCTTTACAGATATGTTGTATCTGAAGCATGTATTTCCTCCTTTAACGTTTTAGCGCTTTAATATAATGCTCCTGACATTATTAAAAAGACCTCCGAACCGTCTGCCATCTGGCATTAGCGACTCAGAGGTCATGTCTTTATTAGCTTTTAGTTGGCTGAATCCGTGCTTTTCTCGCTGTCTTCTGTATGCAGAGTAACCTTCAGATCATTAAAATCTACTTTCTTCCACACACTCTTCTTCACACTGATGTCGCCTTTCTTTCTCCAGCCCTTAATCACTTCATCATACTTGTCCTGTTTTCTCTGGGAAATGATCGTCTGTTTCTTTTCTTCGGTTGCTTCCTGATCAAACAGGCTGGTAACCTTCGCTACATAATAGCCATTATCTGTCTCAATACAGTCTGTCACGCCGCCTTCATCCAGTGCATCTGCTGCCTTCGCAAGTGCCTCTGGTACGGATGCAGATCCCTCTCCGTCAAAGCTTGCTTCCGATACCGTATATCCCTGTGTCTGTGCAAAGCCTTCAAAATCACTTGTCTCTTTCGCACCTTCCGCAAATGCCTCTGCATTCGCCTTTACATTGGCTTTTTCTTCATCGCTGAGTGACTGATAGACACCATTGGCATCTGTCGTGTTAATCGAGAACAGTACATACTGCATGGCTTTCTGCTTCGCCTCATCATCTGTTACATTCGTATCTGCCTCTGCTTCGATGGCATCCGTCATCTTCTGCTTGATCGTAGCCAGTGTCAGATAACGCTCTACATACTCAGTATCTCCAGATACCTTTTCCTTATCGTCTTTGTCGTTATCCTTGCTAAATTCCTTGGCAACATCTTTAATCGCTTTCTTCTCATCATCCGAAAGACTGATCTTATAATCATCCATATGATCTTCCAAGAGATACATATTCTCCAGATCCTTCAACACCTCATCCTTTACAAGCTTCTCATAAGTCTTGCCTTCGGATGCTTCCGTCGTCCACATATTATCTCCCAGATAGCTGGAATACATACTCTCATACTGTGCCTGCGTCATTCTTGCATAGAAATTCGCAAGTCCTGCCGGAATCTCATCTCCTGCTACCGTCGCCACAGTGGCACTATCTTTCAGCCCGCATCCTGTCAGTGATGACGTTACCATCGCACCTGCCAGCACAAGCATTGCCAGTCTTTTTTTCATATTGCATTTCCTCCTGCTTCTCATGTGGATGCTTCATTATATCACCCACAACATCTATTAATTTTAGCATTATTTTAAGTATCAAGCAATGCTTTCATGGCATTTAAGACATTTTTCACAACTACCAGAGCATCCACAGCCTTCGCCTTCCGGTTCTTCTTCTTTTCTTCATAAATAAACACCGGCGGCTCCTCTGGTTTAAAGGTCAGATCCCCTTTGTACTGCTGGATCAGCTCCGGTATCTTCTCCGGACGCACCTTCGCTTTCTCGTACATGGTAAATATATACTGCTCACCTTTCTGCTCCACTGCTGTCACATAAACACTATGCGCCAATGCCTTCAGCGTTGCCACTTCCAGAAGCTTCATAACCTTTCGAGGAATATCACCATAACGGTCGATCAGCTCTTCCGTCATATCTTCCATCTCTTCTTCATTCTCAATCGCCGCGATCCGTTTGTAGATATCCAACTTCTGATACTCATTCGGAATATATGAATCCGGAATAAATGCATCTACATTCAGATCCATTGTAGTCGTAAAGCCCTCATCCTCCGCTTCACCTTTCAGCGTACGCACTGCCTCGTTCAACATTTTGCAGTACATATCATATCCAACCGCTTCCATATGTCCATGCTGCTCTGCTCCCAGCAGGTTACCTGCGCCCCGGATCTCCAGATCCCTCATGGCGATCTTAAATCCAGACCCAAGATCCGTAAATTCACGGATCGCTGCCAGACGCTTCTCTGCTTCTTCCCGCAGTAATTTATTTCTCTGATACATTAAGAACGCATATGCCATACGGTTGGATCGTCCCACACGTCCACGGAGCTGATACAACTGCGACAGTCCCAGCCGGTCTGCATCGTGGATGATCATAGTATTGGCATTGGAAATATCCAGTCCTGTCTCAATGATCGTGGTCGATACCAGCACGTCAATCTCGCCATTGATAAAGTCCAGCATGATCTTCTCAAGCTGATGTTCCCGCATCTGTCCATGGGCATAGGCTACCACCGCTTCCGGCACCAGCTTCTGAATATGCGCGCTGACTTCCGCAATATTATCCACCCGATTATAGACATAATAAACCTGTCCCTGGCGGGCACACTCCCTCTGGATAGCTTCCCGCACCATCTCGTCATTATATTCCATCACATACGTCTGAATCGGCATACGCTCTTCCGGTGCCTCTTCCAGCACACTCATATCACGGATTCCGATCAGGCTCATATGAAGGGTACGCGGGATTGGTGTTGCCGTAAGCGCCAGCACATCTACATTTTCCTTCAGCTTCTTGATCTTCTCCTTATGCTGAACACCAAAACGCTGTTCCTCGTCAATGATCAAAAGCCCCAGATCTTTGAATTCCAGATCATCACTGAGCACCCGGTGGGTACCGATAATAATATCTACCAGGCCTTTTTTCGTATCCTCGATAGTCTTCTTCTGCTGGGCTGCCGTCCGGAATCTGCACATCAGATCCACCCGCACCGGAAATTCCTTCATACGCTGGGCAAAGGTATTGTAATGCTGCTGGGCAAGAATCGTCGTCGGCACCAGATATACGACCTGCTTATTCTCCTGCACTGCCTTAAATGCCGCACGGATTGCAACTTCCGTCTTGCCATAGCCCACATCCCCACAGATCAGACGATCCATGATCTTAGTGCTCTCCATATCCTGTTTTACCGCATCAATGGCAAGCATCTGATCTTCTGTCTCCTCAAACGGAAACATCTCTTCAAATTCCCGCTGCCATACGGTATCCTCGCCATATACGAAACCTTCCTGCTCCTGTCTTGCCGCATACAACTTCACCAGATCTTTTGCAATTAATTGTACCGCACTTTTGACGCGTTTTCTCGTTCTGGTCCAGTCCTGCGTGCCAAGACGGTTCAGCTTTGGCTTCCTGGCATCGGCGCTGGCGTATTTCTGGATCAGATCCAGCTGCGTTGCCGGAATGTACAGATTACCGCCTGCTGCATATGAAATCTTCATATAATCCTTGGCAATCTTATCCGATTCAATCTTCTCAATCCCCTGGTAAATGCCGACACCGTGATTCTCATGTACCACATAGTCGCCCACCTTCAGTTCCGTAAAGTCACGGATCTTGCGGCCTTCGTATTTTTTACGCTTGCGTTTCTTACGCACTTTACCGAAAATGTCTGTTTCCGAGATCACCGTAAACTTCAGCATCGGATACTCATAGCCCTCTGCCACATGACCATAAGCTGTCATAATCTCACCAGGCTGCACTTCTCTGTCCTGCTCTTCACTGTAATAACTGCTCAGATTATAATCTCGCAGATCCTCCGCCAGACGCTTCGCCCTGGTTCTGGAACCTGACAACAATATCACTCTGTAATCATTCCGTTTCAGACGCTTCAGGTCTCTCGTCAGCATCTCAAAACTGTTATTATACGGATTCACACTCTTCGTATTAATGCTGAATTTATTCCGGAATCTAAAACCATTGCCATGAGTTTCAAGCGCAGACAATCCAATGCAGTAATAGGTATTCATCCGCTTTACGATCTCTGCCGTCTCATACAGCTCCATCTCATCATCCGATACTTCATAACCACTTTCCACGCGTTTTGCTTGCGCTTCTACAAATTCCTGTTCTACTGCCTCGCCCTTTTCTACCAGCCTGGTCGGTTCATCCAAAAATACCAACGTATCTTCCGGCGGAAAATATTCCAGAAATGACACTCGTTTTCCCGGCCTTCCCGGAAGCTCATCTGCCGGATAGATCACTGCCTCATCCAGATTCTGCACGGAACGCTGACTGTCTGTATCGAAGCTTCGAATAGAATCCACTTCATCTCCCCACAGCTCAATACGCACAGGAAGCTCCCCGGTCAACGGATAAATATCCAGGATACCACCGCGGATCGCAAACTGTCCCGGTCCGTCGACCTGTTCTTCCCTGTCATAGCCATTCTCCGTCAACGCTTTCCGGATCTCATCAAAGTCCAGTGTCTGTCCGTTTTCAATCTGGATCACCCGGTCTTTCATAGCACCTTTCACTGGAAGTGCATCCATAAATGCATCAAAAGACACCACTACAGTCAACGATTTTTCCTCCAGAATTGCCTGTACTACTGTCATGCGGGATTCCTGAAGTTCCTTGCTGCGGATATCTGCCTGATAAAAAAGGAAATCCTTTGCCGGATAAAAATAAGTCTCCGGATCCAGCATATGATATTCCTCATATACCTGTCTTGCTTTTGACTCACTGGAACAAGCGATGACTCTGTATTTACAGCCATCGCCCAGTGCGTACATCATATGCGTTTTCTGAGAATTTACACAGCCGGATATCTGCAGTACTCCGGCTTCTTTCTGTTTTTCTTTCTGAATTGCTTCAAATTCAGCCAGTTCCTGCAACGGCCCTATCAGCGCCTGCATCTGCCTCTACGCCTCCTGTTTTGCTTTTTTATTATATTCGTTCATGGCCTGCTCTACATCACCCGCCACAAGCATCTCTGCTGCGTGCATGGCTCTGGTATAGCCTTCCTGCATCTTTGCTCTGTCATCCTTAGAAAAATGTCCCAGCACATAATCTGCCAGATCATAGCCGGACGGTTTCTCACCGACACCTACTTTGATCCTTGGAAATACATTCGTACCCAAATGGCTGATAATGCTTTTGATTCCGTTATGACCTCCGGCACTTCCTTTCTTACGAATCCGGAGCTGTCCCACATCCAGACTAATATCATCATAGATCACAAGAAGTTCTGTCTCTACATCGATCTTATAAAAATCTGTCAGTGCCCGGAGACTCTCCCCGCTGAGATTCATATAAGTCTGCGGCTTTGCCAGAAGGACTTTGCGTCCCGCAATGATCCCGGTGCCCGTCAGTGCTTTTCCTTTCCGTGTCTCTACAGAAATATTATATTCATCCGCAATGCGGTCTATCACATCAAATCCTACATTATGTCTTGTACCTTCGTACTGTTTCGTAGGATTACCAAGTCCTGCAATAATATACATCGTTCTTACCTCCGTTCCTTATTCTACAAGAGAAGCTCCCATTTGTCACGCATAAATCCCTTCCTCCCTGCATACATTTATAGAAATAATACCAGGACCACTGATAAGGAGGCCATTATGAGTTCCAAAACCAGAATCGTTGTCTTACACATGAAAGAGATCATTTATACAGCGATCTTTGCTGTCTTAGCCATAGTACTGATCCTGCTGCTTATTTTCATGTTTCTGCCTAAAGTACGGGGCAGTCATAACAAAACAGCCAAATATAATCCAGGCGTCTATACTTCAGATCTGACGGTTGGAGATACCACGCTTTCGCTGGAAGTAACCGTCTCAGAAACCGAGATCACATCCATTCATTTCTCCAATCTGAATGAGACAGTCTCTGCCATGTATCCATTACTTCAACCGGCAATTGAGGAGATTGCCGACCAGATCGTCGCCAACCAGTCTCTCGATGATATCCAGTACACAGAAGAGACCCATTATACCTCTCAGGCAATCATAAATGCTGTCGATGAGGCATTGAAAAAAGCCGCGGCTAATTAGCTGCGGCTTCTCAGTTCTTATTCTTCTTTTTCAATTTTTATCTCAGATTCTTCTATCCTTCTACAATCAGATACTGTCCGCTCGGCAGTGCAAATACTTCTGCGGCTTCCTCAATCTCTTCCATTGACATGCCATCTACATCCATGCCCTCTTCTTCCAGAAATTCCTTAACTTCTTCGATATTATTCACAACTGCTGCCATGCAATCTTCCAAAAATGCCTCTGCTTCTTCCAGCGTATCAGCTACCGGCTCATCAAAGAGCTTGCCCTGTTGTTCCAGAAACGCCTGCAGACATTCTTCATCGTATTCATACATATCTCTTATCCTCCCTCACGACTATGATACGAATTGTAATAACTGATCCGGTGTAGTAATAATATGCTCTGCTCCTGCAGACTCAAGTGTCTTCCTGTCACGGAAGCCCCATTCTACGCCAACGCTCTTAACTCCTGCCGCACGTCCTGTGACAATGTCCACCTCAGAATCTCCCACATACAAGCACTCTGATTCAGGAATCTGCATATTCTTAAGAATGTAATGGATACCAGCCGGATCCGGTTTGCGCGGAATTCCATCCATCTGTCCCTGTACATAATCAAACAACTCTTTTCCGAAAAAGGTCTCTACCACATCTAGGGTCTGTTGATGCGGCTTATTCGACAACACTGCAAGCCTTATTCCTCTGTCCTTCAGCTCTTCCAATGCTTCCGGGATCCCTGCATAAGGTGCTACATGGTACGTACAGTTCTCCCCGAAGACTCTGCCATATACCTGCATTCCCTCTTCAATCCGTGTCGCTCCTTTATCGCCTGCTGCATTCAACGCATCTTCTATCAGCTTCCGTGCTCCATTCCCTACAAATCTTCGGCACTGATCTCTGCTGATCTCAGTAAGCCCCATCTCCTGCAAAGTCAGGTTCACTGAATATACCATTGAATCAAGTGTGTCTGTCAATGTTCCGTCAAGGTCAAAAATGCATGCTTTCATAATCCGCTCCTTTCTGTATCTATCATAGTATGAAAGGAATGAAAAAGCAACCGCTAATTAACTCAGATACTGGCGCATACTTTTGAGGGCACATTTCTCCAGACGGCTCACCTGTGCCTGGGAAATGCAGATCATATCTGCCACTTCCATCTGTGTCTTTCCTTCAAAAAATCGAAGCTCTATGATATACCTTTCCCGCTCTCCAAGGCGGTCCAATGCCGCTTCCAGCGACAGATTCTCCACCCATTTTTCTTCTTTGTTCTTGCGGTCACTAATCTGATCCATCACGTACAGTGGATCCCCACCGTCATTATAGACCGGCTCCTGCAAACTCATAGGCACCTGTATGGCGTCCAGCGCATAGACAATATCCTCACCTGAGATACCTATCTCCTGCGCGATTTCTTCCACCGTAGGCTCCTTCTGATTACGCTTCACATAGGTTTCCCTGGCATAGATTGCCTTATATGCCGTATCCCGTAACGATCTGCTCACCCGTATGCTGTTGTTGTCCCGCATGTATCTTCGGATTTCCCCTATTATCATCGGGACAGCATAAGTGCTGAATTTCACATCCAGCTCCGTATTAAAATTATTGATTGCCTTGATCAGACCGATACATCCGATCTGAAACAGATCATCCGGGTTTTCATTGCTATTACCGAACCGTTTGATAACACTTAACACCAATCTCAGATTTCCCTTAATATACTGTTCTTTCGCCTCTTCATCCCCTGCCTTGATACGCGCAAACAAAGCTTCCTTCTCCTGATTACTCAGGATAGGAAGCTTTGCTGTATTCACTCCACATATTTCCACTTTTCCCTGTGCCATTACGAACCTCCACCAGATGTATATTGGCTGTATCCACAGCTCTATCTAGTAGAAATTCTCTCCATATGGTCAGGTGTTATTCTCCCTTGAGGAAAATAAAAAAATTTTTAGTCCTTGACATTAACGATCCCATTTGTCTGCCAGATTCTGAATCTGTGTCTCGAATTTGGCCAGATCTTTGTTCGCCAGTCCTTCATTCTTAAGAACCACCTGCAGCAGTCTCTTAGCAGCTGCAACCACACGTTCAAATGCAGCATTGGCACGTGCTCTTGCCGGCTTCTCAGCAGCCTTCTTCGGTACCGGTGTACCTGCCGTAATCACCGTATTCGTCGCCAGATCCACACAACCACCGGAATACGGTGCAAATGCCGGGCATCCGATCTCTTTGGATGCAAGCTCTGCAAAGCTGTCTGTCACATGATCCTCACCATGTACGACCATGATCCTCTCTGGCTTCTTCTCAAAACCATGCAGCCATGCCAGAAGTCCGTTCATATCTGCGTGACCACTGATCCCCTGCAGGCATTCAATCTTCGCATTGACCATAATACTCTCGCCAAAGATCTTAACGCACTCTGCACCTTCTACAAGCTTTCGTCCAAGAGTTCCCACTGCCTGATATCCTACAAAGCAAATGGTACATTCTTTACGCCAGAGATTGTGCTTCAGATGATGTCTGATACGTCCTGCATCACACATGCCGGAAGCTGAGATGATAACCTTCGGCTTCTCATCAAAATTAATCTCCTTAGAGTCATCACTCGTGATAGACGTCTTTAATCCTGGAAATACCAGTGGGTTAATACCCTGTTCGATCAGCTTCATAGCATCCTCGTCAAAGCAGGACTTTACATTCTTATTGAACACTCTGGTAGCTTCAATCGCCAGTGGACTATCCACATAAACTTCAAAATCCGGATACTCCGGAATCCGGTTCTCTTCCTTAATCTCCCGGATAAAATACAGGATCTCCTGCGTCCTTCCTACGGCAAAGGATGGGATCACTACATTACCGCCCCTGTCAAATGTCTCTTTCAAAATACGGGTAAATTCGCCTACATAATCCGGAATCTTATCTCCGTGTGTCCGGTTCCCGTATGTAGATTCGATCACCACATAATCTGTCTCTTTTACACACTGAGGATCTTTGATGATCGGCTGGTTCAGATTGCCTACATCTCCGGAAAATACAATCTTTTTAGACACGCCATCCTCATTGATCCAGATCTCAATACAGGCTGATCCGAGCAAATGTCCCACATCGGTAAATCTTACCTCAATGCCTTCACACAGTGTGATCCTCTGATTATAATCACACGGAGCCAGCAGACGTATCGCTGCATCTGCATCCGCCATGGTATACATTGGTTCATAGATCTCTGCACCGCTTCGTCTTGCCTTTCGGTTGCGCCATTCTGCCTCAAATTCCTGGATGTGCGCGCTGTCACGCAGCATAATATCACACAGATCTGCTGTAGCAAATGTCGTAATGATCTCACCCCGGAATCCTTCTTTTGCCAGCAGAGGAAGCTTACCTGAATGATCGATGTGCGCATGAGTCAATAATACGTAATCGATGTCACCCGCATTAACCGGAAGCTCCTGATTCTCATACAGATCCGGTCCCTGTTCCATACCACAGTCAATCAGAATATTCCTGCCACATGCCTGAAGCAAATGACAGCTTCCAGTCACTTCATGGGCTGCTCCTATAAACGTAAGTTTCATACCGTCATCCCCTTTTTCTTATGTATCTGTCACGGTTCTATTGTTAGGTTTATTATACTACATTCACACATATTTTACCATTTCTCTGCGCAATCTCTGCATGATTTTCTTCTCCAGTCTTGAGATATAAGACTGGGAGATCCCAAGTATATCCGCCACCTCTTTCTGAGTCTTTTCCTCCCCGTCTCCGGTACCGATCCCGAAGCGCATCCGGACGATCATCTGCTCCCTTCTGCTCAGTCTTCCAAGCGCTTTCAGAAGTACTCTGCACTCTGCTTCATGCTCCAGATCCCGGGTGATTGTATCCTCTTCCGTCCCCAGTATATCTGACAACAGCAATTCATTCCCATCCCAGTCCACATTTAACGGCTCATCAATGGACACTTCCAGCCTGGTCTTATTATTTCTCCTGAGATACATCAAAATCTCATTTTCAATACATCTGGATGCATAGGTTGCAAGCTTGATCTTCTTCTCTGGATCATAGGTATTGATCGCCTTGATCAGTCCGATCGTACCAATGGAAATCAAATCCTCCACACCAACTCCTGTATTATCGAACTTCTTAGCTATGTATACGACCAGTCTGAGGTTATGCTCAATCAGCTTCTTTTTCACTTCCTCCTCCCGCTCGGTGCCAATCCCGGAGATAGCTTCCGCTTCCTCTCTTGCATTTAACGGTGTCGGAAGGATATCGGCACCACCAATATAAAAAACTTCTTTCGTTTCCGGAAATAAAAATGTTCTCACCTGTGGAAATATCTTCCATCCAAGTCCTGCTGCCATACTCATCATTACACCCTCCTGCTATATATCTGGATTTAATATCATGTCATATCTCGTTCCAAAAGAGGCGTCATCACTTACTGCGATCATGGGTTTCTCATAGCTCTGCTCTTCTCCTTCAATCCACAGGCTGTCGATGGTAACCACCGGCAGCATTCCTCTGCCTTTTCCGATGGTGTGATATTCAATCTTGCGCAGACTTTTCAATTCTTCCAAAGACATCAGCTTCTCTGCCATATGCCTTGTGATAATACTGACTGCCTTCCCACTCACCGGATCCCGCAGATGATTTCCTGTATCAATCACAGCCGCTGCCGAACACGTTCTTTCCCTATACACCAGCCGTACTTCACAGTGGATCTCTCCAAAATGAAATAACAGTGATAACATTTTCAGCGCCCCGGAAGCCAGATAATAGCTCGCTACCGCAAGTGCAAAGAACAGACTTCCAACCTGTGCATACTGTCCGAGAAAGGAAAATATCCCTCCTGTCAGGAATCCACCGATATACAGAGTAATCATTCCCCTTGCAAGCTCCGGTCCTTTGCGGATCCTCAATCCCACTATCAGCATAATTCCAGGAATAATCAAATAAAAAAGTCCATATTTTATAAACGTATAAGGTATCCTGACAGCGACCACTACGCAGGTTGCAAGCGCCCCGGCAAGTGCTGCCAAACAGATCCGCCAGACAGGCTCACGAGAACGCAGTACATGCTTTGTGATCAGGAGCAATATGTAGTCCATCAGGAAATTCTCCAGAAATAATACGTCTATATACAGCTCATAATACACACGATATCCTCTCTTGAATAATAATTCGTTTTTTTCTGTTTTTTCTTCTGAATACTAAATCGATTTGGTAATCAAACAAGACCTATTATAGAGAACGAAAGATAAATATTTTGTCAAAAACAGAACAGACGCATAACATTTTTACTGCCAAGATTCTTTCCTTTTTTTGTTGCAATAATGACTATTACGTAAAAGAACCGCTGTAATTGCAGAATAAAACATCTGCCGTTACAACGGTTCTTCGAATCGTGTCAATATTAATTATTTTTTGAAGAAATCCGGAATCTTAATGGACTGCTCTTTCACCTTAGCAGTCGGGATCTTCGGTGTATCCAGTGTCGGTGATGTACCGCCTACTGTTCTTCTTGGAACTGCTGTTGTACCACCGTTAGAAGTCGGTGCAGCTCCCATATCCTGCTTAGCTGCATGTGATGCGTAAGTCGGTCTCTCAGTATATGACTGTCTCTCATAAGAAGATGCCGGTGGAACCATACCCTGACGCTGTACGCCTTCCAGTCTGGATTTTAATTTAGAGGTTGTGCCGCCTACGTTATGTAAGCCCGTAGCAATAACTGTGATTGTAGCTTCATCAGCTCTTGAATCATCGTACATAGCACCAAAAATAATATTAGCCTCTTCACCTGCAAGTTCCTGAACATATTCAGCTGCATCTGCTGCATCCATAAGAGTGATATCACCAGAAATATTGATGATAACATGAGATGCACCCGCGATCGTAGTCTCAAGAAGCGGACTGGCAACAGCCTGCTTAACAGCTTCCAGAGCCTTATCATCGCCGCGTCCCTGACCGATACCGATATGAGCAATGCCCTTATCTGTCATAACAGTCTGTACATCAGCGAAGTCGAGGTTGATCAGTGATGGTACATTGATCAGGTCTGTGATACCCTGAATACCCTGCTGCAATACCTCGTCAGCCTTCTTCAAAGCTTCCGGCATGGTTGTCCGTCTGTCTACAATATCAAGCAGCTTGTCATTTGGAATGACAATCAGCGTATCTACACTTTCTTTTAACTTCTCAATACCAGCAAGAGCATTGTTCATACGAGTCTTAGACTCAAAACGGAAAGGCTTGGTTACAACACCAACAGTAAGTGCACCCTGCTCCTTGGCAATACGTGCGATTACCGGTGTGGCTCCTGTACCGGTACCGCCACCCATACCACAGGTAACAAATACCATGTCCGCACCTTTCAGTGCTGCCGAAATCTCTTCTGCACTTTCCTCAGCAGCTTTCTCACCGATCTCCGGTCTGGCACCAGCGCCAAGTCCTTTTGTAATCTTATCTCCAACCTGCATCAGTGTCGGAGCCTTGCACAACTGAAGTGCCTGCTTATCTGTATTAACAGCTATAAATTCAACACCGGCAATCTGCTCGTCGATCATACGGTTCACAGCGTTGTTACCGCCGCCGCCGACACCTACAACAATTATCTTTGCCGCTGCTTCTGATTCGTTTGTCTTAATTTCCAGCAAGAGTTTCTCCTCCTTCGTCATCCTTATTATATAAATATACATCCCATATCGACCATGTCTGATACATCAGATGCACACAGACTCTGCCATATATAGTATTATAATATAAGCTTTTTGGCAAAATATCAATAGGAATTTACCGATTTTTCATAATATTCACAACTATTCTCCATAATAAGTTCCCTGAAAGTCTGATGTGCCATAACTGTCATCCGGTGAATCTTCTGATGTTGTATCATCTTCTAATGTTGCATCGTCTTCTGATGTCGTATCATCTTCTGATGACCCATCTGCCTCTTCCTCAGAGAACGTGATCACATTGGAATCATTCTCATAATACTCCAGATGAAGTACACCGCTCTTACCCTCGAGTTTTGCGATGATCGGTGAGATCTGCGCCATCTTCTCTGTCGTAATATCTGTACCAAGCTGTACACAGATAGCACCAAAGTACAGATTAATCCCATCATCCTCATACACAATCCGATCCGGTGTCAAATTATAATTCTTCACTTCCACAGCCACATTAAGGATTGCCTGCAGGAGCTTATGACTCTTTACTTTCATTTTCTGATACAGCTTTGTGCTGCCGGCATCTATGCCTTCAATCCCAGGCACGCCATCCCTAAGTTCCGTACTTTTATGCACAATCTTTCCGTCTTTGTCAAAGTACGCATACTCACTGCCTTCATCTAAATATCCGATAATCGTTTTTTCCTTTACCGTTACTTTTACTGTCCATGGACTCTTCAGACTTACCTTCATAGAATCCAGGCTCTTCGGTGTATCATGCTTCAGAAAGCGATATTTTACCAGCAGATAAACCGAATTGAATGACAGCGTATCCTTCTGCATCGATTCTGTTATCATCTCGTTTTCTGTATAATCATTGCCGCTTACTTCAATCTTCTGTACATAGAACAAAAGTCCAAATCCGATCACTATGATCGCAATTGCCAGAACCAGCGTTACTAATGCATACACTCTGTGATTCTTTTTTCTCCTTCTTCTCCGTTTCTTTGCCATTTATACTCCTCCTGCGTAGTTTCCCATCTCTTTATCCATTATCCGGCCGACACACTGAGCACCAGCCCCATCTCAAGCAGCAGAAACACTACTGATGTTCCTCCATAACTGATAAAAGGAAGTGTGATCCCCGTATTAGGAATCGTATTGGTCACTACCGATATATTCAAAATCACCTGTATCATCATATGTGCCATGGCTCCTGTTCCGATCAGCGCACCAAACAGATCTTCTGCATGTGTCGCGATCACAAAGAACCGCCATATCAGAACCAGGAACAATATCAGTACAAAGCCTGCTCCCACCAGCCCCAATTCTTCACATATAATGGAAAATATCATATCATTCTGCGCTTCCGGCACAAAACCAAGCTTCTGAATACTCTCACCCAGTCCTCTGCCGAATAATCCACCGGAGCCGATCGCATACAGTCCCTGCAGCGTCTGATACCCTTTCTCATACTGTTCCGGATTACGCCAGATTGCGATTCGCTCTAGGCGATAGCTCTCCAGTGCCAGAAACACAGCCATAAAGCCACATCCCAGCACCCCCATCCAGATAAACTGTGCATATCTGGGACTTGCCACAAAGATCAGCACTGCAGCAATCCCCAATATAATAATTGCCGTACTCAAATTACTGGCCCCCACCAGACCAACTACCGGCAGTACACACAGCATAATCCGAAGCATCGTCCAGATACTGCTCATCTTCTCCACATTTCTCGTCACAAGATATGCCAGGAACAGAATAACTGCCACCTTGGCATATTCGGACGGTTGAAATGAAAACGGTCCCAAAGACAACCATCTTTTGGAACCGTTATATTCATCACCGAACAATACGACTGCAATCGACAGAAGGATTGCACCCAGATACGCCGGAATCGCGAATTTCTTCCAGAAATGATAGTCCGTCCCGGCCATCACAAACATCGCCACAACGCCAAGTCCTGTCGCAAACAGCTGCTTCTTCAGATAGTAAAAAGAATCATGAAACTTCACTTCCCCATTGTAGGCACTGGTACTGTACAGGATCACCAGTCCGATGATCATAATCAGAAACAGTGTCACCAACAATGTGTGATCATAGCTTTTCTTTTTCAAGTCCGGCACGAAGCGCCAAGCCTCCTTACAGAGAATTTACAATTTCTTTAAATTTATCTCCGCGTTCTTCGTAGTTCTTAAACATCCCCCAGCTTGCACATGCCGGAGACAAAAGCACTGCCTCTCCTGGCTCAGCAAGCTTTGCAGCTGTAAGCACCGCATCTTCAAATGTATCTAACAGCATAATATCCGTAAATCCACACTCTTCTGCCTCTTTGGCAATCTTTTCTCTGGTCTGTCCGATCAGAAGCAGTTTCTTTACTTTGCCATCAAAACTCTCAATCCATTCTTTATACTCGGACTGTTTATCGTAACCACCACCGATCAGATACGTTGGACGGTTCATTGCCTGAATTCCACGGATCGCAGCATCCGGATTCGTCCCCTTGGAATCATTGTAATATGCCACACCATTCTTCTCTGCCACAAATTCAATACGGTGTTCTACTCCTGCAAATTCTTTAATCGTCTTACGGATACTGTCCATCGGCACACCGTAAGCTGCTGCCATAGCAACTGCTGCCATTACATTCTCATAATTGTGTACACCAAGAAGTTTAAGCTCCTTTACATTGCACACCAGACATTCATCCGGATTCCGGTAAATGATGTTACCATCATCCAGATAGATTCCTTTATCCAGTTTACGCTTGCTGCTGAAATATAGAACCTTCGTCTGCAATGTTTCACCAAATTCACGAAGTACTTCGTCCTCATAATTCAATACACAGGTATCTTCTGCTGTCTGATTGATCGCCACATTTTTCTTAGCCTGTATGTATGCTTCCATCGTATGATGACGGTTCAGATGGTCCGGTGTAATATTCAGGATAGCAGATACTCTCGGTCTGAAGTCTACAATACTCTCCAACTGGAAACTGCTCATCTCCGCTACGATCACAGAATCATCTCTGGTCTCATCTACTACATTGGTGTAAGGGATTCCGATATTACCAACTACAAATGCGCTGTCATATACAGCCTTCATGATCTCTCCAAGAAGTGCTGTCGTCGTAGTCTTACCATTGGTACCGGTAATCGCAAGTACTTCTCCTTTGCCAAGCTCATATGCAAGCTCAATCTCGCCTACTACCGGAATATCTGATTCCCGCATGCGATTCACGATCGGAAGATCCGTCGGCACACCGGGACTGATGATCACCAGATCAAGTTTACCAAGAAGCTCTTCCGGGAACTCTCCCAACACGATATCCGTCTTCGCGCCATCCTTCATCTTGCCGCGGATCTCCTCCACATCCAGCTTGTCATTGCCATCATAAAGCGTCACAGACGCTCCTCGTTCTTCCAGAAGTCCTGCTGCTCCGATTCCGCTGATACCAGAACCGAACACCAGCACATTTTTTCCTGCTATATCCATGATATCCTCCTAATCTGTTACATAGCCATCAGCGCAACCATGCAAAGCAATGCTGTAATAATAGAAAATACAGCCACAACTCTGGTCTCTGACCAGCCACAAAGTTCAAAGTGATGATGGATCGGTGCCATCTTAAAAATTCTCTTTCCACCGGTTTTCTTAAAGTAGGTAACCTGAATGATAACTGACAGTACCTCTACCAGATAAATCAGACCTACAATAATAATGAATAACGGCATCTGAAGCATATACGCCGCGGAAGCCACAAATCCTCCTAATGCCAGGGAGCCTGTATCTCCCATAAACACGCTTGCCGGATATACATTGAACAGAAGGAATCCAAGCAGCGCACCTACAACTGCTCCGGTCACAGGCTCAATCCCGCTCTTGGTACCAATCGCAACCACAGTGAAGAACGTAGCCACAAGTACAGTAACACTGGAAGCCAATCCGTCAAGTCCATCCGTAAAGTTCACACCATTGACTGTACCGATCACTGCAAAGAACAGTACCGGAATTGCAAGCCATCCAAGATCCAGATACCTTCCACCTGAAAACGGAACCAGCATTTTCAAAGAAATGCCTGCCACTTTCACCAGATAATATGCAAAGATTGCTGTTACTACAATCTGTAACGCCATCTTCTGTTTTGGAAACAATCCGTCCGAACGCTTCATGACTACCTTCAGATAATCATCCAGGAATCCAATCAGGCCAAAACCGATCGTCACAAAAAGTACCGGAATGATCTGCGGATTACTTCTGATGTAAAGCAACGAAGTAATCAGTATACTGAGCAGGATGATCACGCCTCCCATAGTTGGCGTTCCAGCTTTTTTCAAATGCTCTTTTACTCCTTCCTCTCTCTCTGTCTGCCCCATCTTCAGGTTCCTCAGTACAGGAATGATCACTGGTCCCATAATTGCACTTAACGCGAATGACACCAATACCGGAATAAATATTTTATAATCCATAACACACCTCATCGTCTCTTTTGCTTTTTTCTAACTTAAAACAGTATACTTCATTTCTTATTCTTTTTCAATGCCAAGATAGGGAAGGATATTTTCGAAGATTTTTCCGATTACAGGAGCCGCTATAGTCCCTCCGTAATACACTCCCTGTGGATTATAGATAATACACATCCCGAGAATCTGCGGATCATCTGCCGGCGCAAATCCCACAAAAGAGGAAATGTATTTATTCGCACTACGTGGCAGTGTCTGGGAAGTCGCTGTCTTTCCTCCAATACGATAACCTTCTACAGCAGCATTCTTACCACCACCTTCTGACACAACACTTTCCAGAAGTGCACGCATTGTTGCTGATGTTTCTTCTGATAAAATCCGTTTCCCTTTTTTATCCGAAAATGTCTCCGCCACCGTTCCGTCCTGATCCAATACCCGTTTCCCGAAATGTGGTGTCACACGGTTGCCTCCATTAATAATAGAACTGAATGTTGTCGCCATCTGGATAGGTGTCACCTGAAAGGACTGTCCAAAAGACATGGTTGCAAGCTCCACCTGCCCGATATTCTTCCGCTGATGCATAATGGTAGATGCTTCGCCCGGCAGATCCACGCCTGTATTTCCAAGCAGACCAAACTGATCATAATAATCACAGAACCGATCCACGCCAAGCCGCAGACCAATATTAATAAATACCGGGTTGCAGGAATTCTGGATCCCCTGCACAAAAGTCTCTGATCCATGTCCGCCTATTTTATGACAACGGATTCTACGGTCTTCCACCACATAATATCCCGGACAATGAAACTGATCCTGCGTAGTGACCACGCCTTCCTCCAGACAGGCAGCCGCCGTCACCACCTTGAATACAGATCCGGGTTCATATGTGTCATTGATACTGCGATTCCTCCACATCTGATTGAGCGCATCCTGTTTTTCTTCTTCCGTAAGTCCCACTGTCCCCTGCGGTAAAGTAAACGGATCATCCAGATCAAATTCCGGCACATTTACCATTGCATACAGTTCCCCATTCGAAGGATTCATCAGGATGATCGATACGCCATCTGCCTGTTTTTCTTCCATGACCTTCTCAGCCATCTGCTGCGCATACATCTGAATATTGTAGTCCATACTGAGCTGCAATGTTTTCCCCGGCACCGGTTCTAATCGGTCCTCTGCGATCTTATCTAGCTCCACACCCCTGGCATCCGTCACGGTCAGAATCTTGCCATCCGTTCCCGCCAGCCAGTCCTCGTACTTCACTTCCAGACCAATGATTCCCTGATTATCTCCTCCGGTAAATCCAAGCACTGTAGACGCCAGTTCATGATACGGATAATACCGTTTAAAATCTTCATCCACTTTTACTCCTGCAAGTTCCAGATCCCGGATCTTATCTCCTATTTCTTTCTCCACATTTGTCTGAATCCTTTCAATAGATGACACCTTCTCTACCCTTTTCCGAACTGCTTCTTCATCCATATCGAGAAGTTCTGAGAGAGAACGGATCACCCGCTCCGGATCTTTAATCTGACTGTGAATGACCGAAATCGTACAAACTGTTTTATTCGTAGCAAGTACCGTTCCATTGCAATCAATGATCTCCCCTCTTGCCGCTTTGATATCACGCTCCCGTTCATGCAGTGCCTCTGCCTTTTTCTGATAATACTCCGCTTCAAAGATCATCAGATACACCATTCTCCCTATCAGAAAGATTACAATTCCAAGAGCCGCAAGGAATACGACACATATCTTTTTTCTGTTATATGTTCTGTTCTTCAATCAAGAAACCCCACAATACGATTCCATACAGTTTACGGTTCGTCTTGTGGGGTTATGCTTATTTATTCTTTTTTATGTTTAATAGGTATAGAAATTACCATATTTATCGTAATACCCATCCATACCATAGTAGTATCCATCCGATGCAAGTTCGTATCCTTCATACGGACTGTCTGAACTTCCCGATGTACCATTGGTATATGCAGTTCCTGTAGAAGTACTGTCTGTAGTTGTACTTTCCACAGCAGTGTCTGTTGATGTACTGTCAGCTGTTGATGCATCATCAGTTGTCGGCTCATATCCTTCCACCGTTGTAATTCCGAGATATGGAAAAATCTCTTTCATGATATCGGCTGCCATCTGTACCGCATAAGAACTCTGTGCCTGATCATAATCATTGACCTCATCGATAACCACATACACAACCACTTCCGGATTCTCCTGTGGTGCATAACCGATAAAAGATACCAAATACTTACCATTATCACGAGGAAGCTTCTCGGCTGTGCCTGTTTTACCTCCTACTTCGTAGCCTTCCAGATTAGCCTTCTTACCACTACCATTTTCAACTACACCACGCATGTAGTCCTTGACCATGGTACTGGTTTCCTGGGAAACAGTCCGTTTTACAAGCACTGGATTCTTCGTCTCGATCACATTGCCATTCTCGTTCTGGATCTGTTTTACCACATGTGGCTCATAATAATCGCCGCCATTGATCAGAGAACAGAAACCAGATACCAACTGTGTCATAGTTACGTTAAAGTTCTGTCCAAATGAGTTGGTTGCCAGGCTGGCATCATCCATATTTTCCGGCGTATACAACAGACCTTCTGTAGAGGCATCTCCCGGAAGATCAATACCTGTCAACTCACCAAATCCAAATACATGCTGATACTTGCTAAGGTTGTCTTTACCGATCAATGCTCCGATCTGCATCAATGCCACGTTACAGGAATTCTGCACAGCCTCTTTGATGGTCTGTGTGCCATGTCCTTCCCGATTGATACAGTGAATATCGTGATCTCCCACATGCAGCATACCGCCGCAATAGAAGGTCTCGTCTCCTTTCAATGCTCCAGTCTCCAATGCTGTTGCTACCGTAAACGGTTTAATAGTTGATCCAGGCTCATACGTATCGCTGATACAGAAATTTTTCCACAGAGAATTCAATGCTTCCAGTTTATCATCATCTGACATTGCCTTTAATTGCTCTTCCGTATAATAACCGGAAAGATCTCTTGGATTATTCAGATCATAATTCGGATAACTCGCTTCTGCAATGATCTCTCCATTCTGTGGATTCATTACGATTACCGCCGTGTTTTTACTACCTTCGCCATCATAGGCATAATTCTTATGTTCTTCATTGAATGCAAGAATATGTTTTTCTACGATACTCTGTACCTGAAGATCAATCGTAGACACTACGGTATCTCCATTGGTCGGCTCTTTCACCGTTCTCTCTACCGTCGAATCTGAATCCAGATATCCGTATCTGCGTCCGTCACTTCCATTTAACGTAGAGTTATAATATCCCTCGATACCATTATTTCCCACATTACCGTCAGAAGTAAAACCAATCACATCACTTGCCAGTGTATTATATGGATATTTTCTCACATAATCTTCTTCCAGCCATATGCCCTTAATATTAGAGTTATTCTCCGTATCCGCTGTCAGCTTCTCAAACTTCTGGGCAGTTGCATATTCCACCCCTTTTTTCAGAATCTGATATCTGCTGTCCGGATTATCCTCGATTACTTTCTGAATATCACTTTCTTTCAGATCGAAACAATCCACCAGCGCAGCGATCGTCGGCGTCTCATAGGCATCATCACTCTTTAATGCTTTCACATCTAGGATCACATTATACACTCGTTCACTCGTTGCAAGCTTTGTCCCATTACGGTCTGTGATATCTCCTCTCTTATAAGGGATCGTCTGACTATCATACTGTTGCTGCTCCAGCACCACTCTGGTGTATTCATCGCCGGATCTGGCATTGATATAAGTTACCCTTCCCACAAGAACAACAAAAGCCAGTATAATAACTCCATAGAGCAATACCAGCTTCTTTTGCATAAATTTGGGAAATTTCTTTATCAAATAGGATTTTACTTTTCTGATCATATTTCCACCTTATTCATTCGTTTTTGCAGAACTGGCAACAACTCCTTCATCCGGAATCTGCTCATACTGCTTGATATAATCTCCATCGGGATTATCGTATTCTACCACCTGGTTCTCATTGGCATATACCATTCCCAGATCATCCATGGCTTTCTCACGAACCTCTTCCAGATTCACGGAATCCATCACTGCATTGTACTTTGTCGTATTCGCTTCATTCAGATTCGCAAGTTCCTCCTGAAGTGCTGTAATATTCTTGGAGCGGTTTGTAAGCTCTGCACGTAACTGTACATACTGCACACAGACTACCAGCATTAAAATTGCTGCAACCGAAAGAAACACCACGTAAGCTTTGTTAATCCCCATGGCTTTCTTGCGATTCTGCTTCACCTGATGACTTACATGCTGACGTCTCGCCGGCTCTGCAGTTCTGCGCTGCGGTTCGTAGGCTGGCTTCGGAACAGCATTGCCATATACATACATTCCTGCCGAACCAGATACCCGCTGATTCTGAACTCGTCTTCTTGCAGATGTTCTTGCTGCCATACCCCTCTCCCCTTTCTACTAATTAATCATTTAACTCCGTTCAAAGATCCTGAGCTTGGCACTCTTGGATCTGCTGTTAACCTCCATTTCTTCCTCGCTTGGAAGAATTGGCTTTCTGGTAATTACTCGTCCTTTTGAGACTTTACCACATACGCATACCGGAAAATCACTCGGACAGGTACATGGATTTTCATTTTTCTTAAATGCACTCTTCACGATCCGGTCTTCCAAAGAATGGAAGGTAATAATACATAACCTTCCTCCCGGATTCAACATATCGATCATGTCATCCAGAGAATCCCTGAGTACATCCAATTCTCTGTTCAGCTCAATACGGATTGCCTGAAACGTCCGTTTGGCCGGATGACCTGTTTTCTTTTGAAATTTCATTGGGATTGCATGGCGGATTACCTCTGTCAGTTCTCCAGTCGTTTCGATAGGTCTCTTCGCGCGTTCCCGGACGATATGTCTGGCAATATTCTTTGCGAACTTGTCCTCCCCGTAATCGCGGATCACGCGATAGAGATCCATCTCACTGTAGTCATTGACGATGTCTCTGGCTGTCATCTCTGACCTTTGATCCATCCGCATATCCAGAGGTGCATCTTCGCGATAGGAGAATCCCCGATCTGCCGTATCTAACTGATAAGATGATACGCCCAGATCCAGCATGATCCCATCGACCTTGTCAATTCCCAATTCATGAAGCCTGGACTTCATATCACAGTAGTTGCTTCGGACTATTGTGACTTTCTCCCCGAAGTCCTTTAATCGGATGCTCGCAGCTTCGATTGCCGCCTCATCCTGGTCTATTCCTATAATACTCCCCTTCGCACCCAATCTGGTGCACACTTCATAGCTGTGTCCTCCACCGCCCAGTGTGCCATCCACATAGATGCCATCCGGTTTAACGTTCAATCCGTCAACCGTTTCCTGCAATAATACTGATACATGTTTGAATTCCATATCTTTCTCCCCTAGATACTGAATCCGCTTGCTTCCATCTCAGATGCGATATCCTCAATATCAGCTTCCACTTCAGCATTCTTCGCATCCCATCTGGCCTTGTCCCATATCTCGGCACGCTTCCCCATACCGATAAATACAACCTCTTTGCTGAGCATCGCATAATCTCTTAAGACCGCAGGGATCAGTGTTCTTCCTTGTTTGTCAAGTTCGCCGTCAGTTGCAGACCCCTGAAAGAAGTATGCAAACTTGCGGGCATTTTTATCTGTGGTGGTTGGTAAGGCGTTAAGTTTTTCTTCAAAGGCGTTCCATTCAGCTTCCGGGTAGACGTACAGGCAGTTTTCCATTCCTTTTGTGATGACGAAATGCTCCCCTAATCCGTCACGCAGCTTAGCTGGAATGATCAATCGACCCTTCGGATCGATGTTATGACTGTATTCTCCTTTCAACGTCATTGGAACTCACCCTCTTTCATTCGGCCGCTCCCCAGCAGCCTTCCTGAAACGTACAAAGGATTCTCTTCCACTTTCGAACCACTTTATACCACTTTTCACCACTTTCTACCACTTGAAACCATTGTAACCCATATTTTAGGTCATTTCAACCCCCATTTTTGAAAAATCCCTATTTACAACTCGCTTACTCACACAAAAAAATCCCTGCAAATCAGATTATTTCATCTGATTCACAGGGAATCCTCCACTTTGTTACACTTTTATGAAATTATTGGGCTTATCTGCCACTTATTATTCACCATCTGTTGTAACCAGACTCTGCTGATAATTCGTGATCGCACTGTAATCAATCTCTGCTGTCTGCTGTGGCTTATTAGAATCGTACACATTATATACAGAATATCCGAGCCATCCTACCAGCACAAGGCTGACAACCCCGACTGCGATACGACGAAATGCACGCTTCGCTTTGTCCTTCTGCATATTCTTCTTACGATTCATTTTATCCTTTTTATACTGATCAACCTTTGCCTGACTCATATCCATGTACTCCTTATACTTCTGATCTGGCTGCTGTCACACACTTCCCATCTGACAACTACTTTCTATAGTATATCATAGAATCATCGACAGAACAATGTTAAATAACTGCGATCACACCGCCATCTGATGCATACAGGCTGCTGATTCCGGCTGTATCCAAAATAATCACATTCTTCGGCTGCAGGCGGGCCAACAGCAGCTTCTTCAACTCTTCAGCTCTCGCCGGGCAGTTACAATGGCTGATCGCAAGGATCTTATCCTCTGCATGCTCCTCATGAGCAGCAATCTCATCTGCCATCTTCACCAGGGCTTTCTTCATACCTCGTGCCTGTCCCAACTGACAGATTGTTCCCTCTGGCGTAGCGCCCATAACAGGCTTGATACTGAGTGCTGTAGCTACCATCGCTTTCAATCCGGTCAGGCGACCGTTCTTACGAAGCGCCTCAAGCGATTCCAATAAAAAGTACGTATGTTGATCCTCAATATACGTCTCTACCGTGTCAATAACCTCTCCAAATGTCATTCCTTTATCTTCACACTCTGCGATCTTCATTGCGATCAAAGTCTCTCCGATAGATGCTGACTTGGAATTAAATACATGGATCTTCTTCTCGCCATACTCTTCCTTGTATAACTCCACTCCCAACACTGCACTATTGTATGAGCCACTCAATTCTGCCGACAACGTCACTGCATACACATGATCTGCATCACAGTGGTACTTCTCCATATAAGTATCCGGAGACGGACAGGAAGACTTCGGGCAATTGGGACTGGCCGCCACTTTCTCCAAAAATTCTTTCTGATTAAATGTCTCATCATCTATCACATGATAATCGTCCACATCAATCGACAAAGATGCTGTTGCGAAATATCCGGAAGCCTTCATCTCCGGGGATAATTCTCCACAACTATCAACGATAATCTTATAACTCATTTCATTTCCTCCCGCAAGCGTCGATGTTCGTCATTCGCTTCTATTATATGTAGTATCAAAAACCACTTAATATATAATAGCACATTATACAGGGATTGAAAAGAGTGTTTTTGCACTATTCTTCCACACGTATCTGTCTCGATATACTGAGCGCAATTCCCATTTCTGCCATCAGGAACAAAATCGACGTACCTCCGTAGCTGATAAACGGAAGTGTAACACCCGTATTTGGTATTGTGTTGGTCACAACCGCTATATTCAAAATCACCTGGATCGCAATATGGGCGAAAATGCCACTGGCAACCAATGCTCCGTACATATCCGGTGCATTCTGTGCAATAAACATCAACCGGTACAATAACAGTCCAAAAAGCACCAATATAATAATCACACCACACACTCCTAATTCTTCACAGATAACCGAAAGGATCATATCGTTCTGTACCTCTGGAATGATCATCTTCTGTGCGCTGTTACCAAGTCCCTTCCCGAAAAATCCGCCAGAACCGATCGCATACAATCCCTGCAGTGTCTGATAACCGGAGCCTGACGCATACTGTTCCGGCTGTAGCCATACCAGCACACGACGCAAACGGAAGCTTCCACTGGAACCGGCATCCTGAATCATACGGTTCAACACTGCTACAGCAATTATCGCTGCTGTAAGTCCACCACCCGCAAGCACCATAAACGGCTTTGTCTTCGGATGGACTACAAACAAAAGACACACCGTAATCCCTGCTACGATTATCGCAGAACTCAAATTACTGGTCAGAAAATACACACCCGCGGCTGCTCCAAAGCCCCAGATGATCACTTTTACAATTCCGTCTTTTTTATGCGCCCGGTTTCCAAGCTGACACAAAATAATCGGAATTAAAAGAATCACTGCCAGCTTCACAATCTCTGCCGGCTGAAGCTGCTGGTTCATCGGCAGACGAATCCAACGCTTCGCACCATTTACCTCTTTTCCAAGAGGTGTCAGTCTCACAAGAAATAACAGGGCAATCGAAAACCAGTAAAGCTTTTCTGCATATTTCGCATAAATATGATAATCAATCTGCGAGATCCAATACATTGCGAAAAATCCCATGCCACAGAAAAGCACCTGTCTTTTCAGAAAATACATACTGTCATTATATTTTACCAGAGCACTATATGAACTGCTGCTGTACAGCATAATCAGTCCAAAGCATACCAGAAACACCAAAACTGCCAACATACTGTAATCAAAATACCTCACCGCAGGTCTTCTCTTTTTTGCAGGTGCAGGTCTGGCAGACGTCCGTTTCTTTCTTCTCCTGGCTTCGGACATATGTCTGATTTCTCCCATAAATATCTACACTCTCCTATCCATACGTGTCCTGCAAGCACAGACTCACGCTATACTAACTCCATATTATAACGATATCAAACCCCAAATACAACCGTTTCATTCACGTTTTAATTGTTATCAAGCAATATTTTAGGGGAAATCAGTATGCCGATTCCCCCCTATTTTAATATAAAAAGATGTTGGGGGCAAAAGCCCCCAACTATGATGCCTACGGATTGTTTAGTCACAGCATTTTCCAGAGCGTCTGTTATCGAATTCCGGATTGAATGCGTAGAAATTCTTGCTGTCAAGACGATCCTGTACGATCCGCAGACTTTCACCGAATCTCTGGTAATGCACAATTTCACGTTCCCGAAGGAATCGGATCGGATCAGCAACTTCCGGATCCTTTACCAAACGGAGGATATTGTCATAGGTCGTGCGAGCTTTCTGTTCGGCTGCCATATCCTCGTGCAGATCGGTAATTGGATCACCTTTGGACTGGAAAGTTGTGGCACTCCATGGTATACCTCCGGCTGACTGTGGCCACAGAGCAAGTGTGTGATCCACATAGTATTTGTCAAATCCGGATTCCTTTAACTGTTCGACTGTAAGGTTACGGGTGAGCTGATAGACAATGGCGCAGATCATTTCCATATGGGCAAGTTCTTCCGTTCCAATATCTGTGAGTATTCCTGTTACTTCTTTATATGGCATGGTATATCTCTGTGACAGATAACGCATAGATGCACTAAGCTCGCCGTCAGGTCCACCAAACTGACTGATAATCACTTGTGCCATCTGTGGATTAGTCTGGCTGATTTTTACCGGATATTGCAGTCGTTTCTCATAATTCCACATATACTAGCATCCCCCTTCCTGCCATGGCCACGGTTCATCGATCCAACTCCAGTTTTCACAGGAGTCTGTGCGCACAGTATCGATGGTGAGCGGACTGTAGTATTTGGCATATTCGTGCAGAGCACATTTGCGCATTTCCTGATATTTTTCAAAATATTCCATGGCATCCTTGTCGCAGGGATGGGTATCCAGAAATAACTTTACATCGTCTACAGCGAAACTGGCGGCATTGATTCGATTCATCAACTCCTGTCTGCAAGGCTTATTGTCATTCATCTACGGACACCTCCTGTTCCACAGAATGGTTTGTTTAAGTCTTCGAAAATAGTTCCACAGCAGAGACCTTTCTCTACATCCAAGACATTTCGCCACATCTGCCAAGGGACATAAGCCATGGCAACTGCCATATCGCCCAGAGTATCGTAGCGACCCTTTACTGCACAGGACATTTCTCCGGCAGTATCGCAATCGCAGTAATGGACTTCGCAGGATTCCCGCTGGGGGCGGACATTTGACTGCTGTTGATTACATCCGTTCATGCTGGATGAACATCCACAGTAACCACGCCTGTTTGATTCCGGTGTATGATAACGGTAATTCGGCATTTTTCATTTACTCCTTTCAGAATATTTACAGTATCATACTATGGAAAACTCGAATGAAAGGTGAATGAAAGTCTCTGTTATATCTAAAACAACAGGCCTGGCACACGCCAGACCTGTTGTCAGTATCATCATTATACTAATGGATATTTTTCTGTAAGTTCTTTTACGATGGATCTTGCCATTCCAATCTTCTCCGGCTCTTTCACAACCAGAGCAATTGCCTCTGCAATCTTATCCATATCTTCTTCTACCATTCCTCTGGATGTTACTGCCGGTGTTCCCAGACGCACACCACTGGTTACAAATGGTGATCTCGGATCATTTGGAACGGTGTTCTTGTTACATGTAATATGCGCCTCGTCCAGAAGCTTCTCCAGCTCTTTACCGGTAAGCTCCAGGCCTCTCAGGTCTACCAACATCAGATGGTTATCTGTACCACCGGATACAATCTTCACGCCTCTGTCCATCAGACCTTTGCTGAGTGCTTTTGCATTCTTCAAAATCTGCTCCTGATAAGTCTTAAATTCCGGCTGAAGTGCTTCTTTAAAGCATACCGCTTTTGCAGCAATCACATGCTCAAGTGGACCTCCCTGAATACCAGGGAATACTGCTTTATTGAAGTTGAACTTCTTAGCAGCTTCTTCATTGCACAGGATCATACCGCCTCTTGGACCGCGCAGTGTCTTGTGTGTTGTAGTTGTTACGACATCAGCGTACGGGATCGGACTTGGATGCAGTCCTGTGGCTACCAGACCTGCAATGTGTGCAATATCTGCCATCAGATATGCTCCCACCTCATCAGCAATCTCACGGAATTTCTTGAAATCAATTGTTCTCGCATAAGCGCTTGCTCCTGCAATGATCATCTTCGGCTTCTCAGCCAGTGCGATCTCCCGCACCTTATCATAATCGATAAAGCCTTCATCATTGACTCCGTAAGATACGATGTCAAAATATTTACCGGAAATATTCACCGGTGAACCGTGGCTCAGATGTCCACCCTGATCCAGATTCATACTCAGGACTTTGTCTCCCGGCTCCAGCATTGCGAAAAATACCGCCAGATTAGCCTGTGCTCCGGAATGTGGCTGTACATTGGCATAATCACAGCCAAACAGCTCCTTTGCACGTTCAATCGCCAGATTTTCCACTACATCAACGCACTGGCATCCACCATAATAACGCTTTCCCGGATACCCTTCTGCATACTTGTTGGTCAACGGGCTTCCCATTGCTGCCATAACAGCCTTGCTCACCCAGTTCTCAGAAGCAATCAGTTCAATGTGTGAATTCTGTCTGCTCATCTCGCTCTCGATCGCTTCTGCAATCTCATTGTCAACCTCTCTTACCTCGTCAAATGAATACATGCTTTCTCTCCTTTGTTTAGTTTTATTTGGAACGTTCACCAAGAGTGACCGTTACCGTCTTCTCCTCGTATTTTGTACCGTTCTTATTCGGAACTTCAATGACTACTTCCACTTTGTCACCAGCTTTGAAATACTGCATCTGTGACTGCAATGTGGACATGCTGTCAATAGTAATTCCGTCAAATTTGGTAATAATACACTCTGCTGTAATACCAGCTTTATCTGCTGCGCTTCCATCCTCTACGGATCTTACAAATACACCGGTCGGGATTGAGTACATCTCTGCTTTTTCAGAAGTAACGTCATATCCTTCGATACCAAGGAATCCCTGCTCGCTTTCGTCCACTTTCGTACGCGTTTCGCGGTTCATCAGATTCTCAATAACAGATGTAGCATCCGAAATAGGAATTGCATAACCCATTCCCTCGACTGCATTGGCATTTACCTTTGCTGTATTGATACCGACCAGCTCACCGTTGGCATTCAGAAGTGCACCACCACTGTTACCAGGGTTGATTGCTGCATCTGTCTGGATCAGTTTGCTGTCAAAACCTTCCATGTCAAGATTTCTGTCCAGTGCAGATACGATACCGGTTGTAACTGACTGTCCATAACCAAGAGCATTACCGATTGCGATTACCGGCTCACCCACCTGCAGCTTATCGGAATCACCTAATGTGATGATTGAAATTGCATTCATGGTATCATCATCGATGGAATCCAATGGAACTGCAACAACTGCCAGATCCTTGCTGGGATCTGTACCCTTGATACTTGCTTCTACTGAAGTTTCATTTGCAAAGGATACGGTCAACGTCTCAGCACCTTCCACCACATGATTATTGGTAACGATCAGCAGCTCACTGTCATTCTTACCAATAATAATACCAGAGCCACAGCTTGTGCTCTCCTGCTGCTGTGTGCCTCCAAAGTAACTCTGTACTTCCTGTACACTCATATTCGTGATAGCTACTACTGATGGCATTGCATTATTTACAATATCAGACACATCTGAAGTCACCGTACTGGATGACTGGCTCAGCTTCAATGTGGATGTACTGTCAGAGTTCTTGGACGTTGTACTCTTGTTGCCGGATGTCTGTTGTGTGGTATTCGTACCGAAATACTTACCTGCCACCGCATTCACTCCCATAAAGGTGCAACTTGCGATCACACCAAAGGCAACTGCCGATCCTGCCAGCTTCGCCCATCTTGGACACTTGTGATGCTTCTTTGGCAGCTGACCATTCATTCCCGTCTGCCCGCCATTCATTCCCTGCGGCTGTTCATCAAATATATTGTTCTTATCCTCTTTATTCGGATCATAATAATTATACTGGTTATCCATATCTAAGTCTCCTTCCTCAACCGTAATCCACTGTCAGACCACGGATACCTTATCTTTTCTATATCTGTTAGTCTAGTCGTAAATTGTGTTGAAAGTGTGACCAAATCATCAAAAAATGTTGAAAACCAGTTCTAACGCAGCCTCTATCACCTTATCCATATCATAATACCGATATGCGCCCAGTCGTCCACCGAAGATTACCTTGTCTTCCTGCGCTGCCAGTTCCTGATAACGGGCATATAATGCTCCGTTTTTCTCATCATTTACCGGATAATACGGTTCATCTCCCACTTCCCACTCGGAAGAATACTCTCTGGAAATAACTGTTTTCTTCTGCTTACCAAATTCAAAGTGCTTATGCTCAATAATTCTAGTATACGGTACCTCGCGCTCTGTATAATTCACAACTGCATTGCCCTGATAGTTCTCACAGTCCAGTGTCTCTGTTTCAAAACGCACACTGCGGTATTCCAACGCGCCCAGTTTATAATCATAATACTCGTCAATCATACCTGTGTAAATGATTTTATCAGCCAGTGCTTCGTATTCATCCCGATTTTTCAGGAAGTCCACACCTGTTCGCACATCTGAACCTTCCAGAAGCTTCTCCACGATCGCAGTATAGCCTCCGATCGGGATTCCCTGATAACGATCATTAAAATAATTATTATCATAAGTAAATCGAAGCGGAAGTCTGCGGATGATAAATGCCGGCAGTTCCTTGCAGTCTCTGCCCCACTGTTTCTCAGTATATCCCTTTACGAGCTTCTCATAAACATCTTTTCCAACCAGTGAAAGTGCCTGTTCTTCCAGATTGGACGGATCTGTAATATTCAGATCCGCAATCTGCGCAGCAATAATATCCTTCGCCTCCTGCGGTGTACGGATGTTCCACATCTTACTGAACGTGTTCATATTGAACGGAAGATTATACAGTTCATTCTTATACACTGCCACCGGTGAATTAATATAGTTATTAAATTCAGCAAACTGATTCACATAGTCCCAGATCTGCTTATTGGAAGTGTGGAAAATATGTGCGCCATAGCGGTGTACCTGAATTTCTTCCACTTCCTCTGTATAAATATTTCCTCCGATATGATCTCGTCTGTCAATGACCAGACATTTTTTGCTGCGTTCGGTAGCCTCGTGGGCAAACACTGCACCAAACAGTCCTGCGCCCACGATCAGATAATCATAATGCATAGTAACTCCTACTCTACTGTAACAGACTTCGCCAGATTTCTCGGCTTATCCACGTCACAACCTTTTCCAACTGCTACATAGTAACCGAAGAGCTGCAGCGGAATGATCGCAAGTGTATTGGTAAAGTACTTATTCGTCTTCGGAATGTACATTACATAATCCGCATTTCTCTCAACCTCTGTATTATCCACATTAGTCACTGCCATAACAAAGGCTCCACGGGTCTTAACCTCTTCCATGTTACTGATCATTTTCTTGTATAGATTCTCCTGTGTCAGGATGGCCGTTACCAATGTACCGTCCTCAACCAGAGAAATCGTACCATGCTTCAACTCTCCTGCTGCATAAGCATCAGAATGTACATAAGAAATCTCTTTCATCTTCAAAGAACCTTCCATTGCGATCGCATAATCGATTCCACGACCGATATAGAAGATATCCTTTGCAGCCAGATAGCGGTTAGCGAATTTCTGGACATTCTTCTTATTATTCAGCAGCATCTCCACCTGTGCCGGCAGTTCTTTCATATCCTCGATCATATCAGCAAGTTCTGCGTCACTGATCTTTCCTCTTACATGAGCAAACTTCATTGCAAGCAGATACTCTGCGATCAGCTGACAGCTATATGCCTTGGTAGTTGCCACTGCAATCTCCGGACCTGCCCATGTATACATAACATTATCTGCCTCTCTGGCAATAGAGCTTCCTACTACATTGACAATACCAAGCACTTTACCACCCTTAGCATGTGCCTCACGGATTGCAGCCAGTGAATCTGCTGTCTCACCGGACTGGCTGATCACAATCAGTAACGTTCCGTCTTCAATAATCGGATCACGGTAACGGAATTCAGAAGCAGTATCCACTTCCACTGGAATTCTGGTCAGTCCTTCAAAAATATACTTGCCAGTCACACCTGCATGATAAGCAGAACCGCAGGCAACGATCATAATCTTCTTAACTGCACGAATCTCATCATCACTCATTCCAAGTTCATCAATAACGACTTCATTGCCTTTGATTCTTGGTGAAAATGTATCCAGAATAGCCTTCGGCTGTTCATACATCTCCTTCAGCATGAAATGCTCGTATCCGCCCTTCTCAGCTGCATTCACGTCCCAGTCAATGTGAGTGGTCTCTTTTTCAATCACTTCTTCATCAATATTGTAGAACTCCAGCTTATCCTCTGTCAGCTTTACAATCTCTTCATTCTGAATAAATACAACATCTCTGGTATATTTCAACACTGCCGGTACATCCGATGCGATGATACTTCCATCTTTGGTGTGTCCAACGATCAGCGGGCTGTCCTTACGTACTGCATACATCTCTTCCGGGTGATCTGCGAAGATAATTCCAAGTGCATAAGATCCTTCCATACGGTGCATAACCTTCGTGATTGCCTCCAGCGGATCTCTGTCGTAATAATAATCCAGAAGATGTGCAATAACCTCTGTATCTGTCTCTGATACAAACTCATATCCTTTGCTTTCCAGACGATGTTTTAATTTCAGATAGTTCTCAATAATACCATTGTGTACCACCACGATACTCTGATCTTTATTAAAATGCGGATGAGCGTTGATATCAGACGGTGCGCCATGCGTTGCCCAACGGGTATGACCGATTCCAAGCTTACCCGGAAGCAACTCGCCTCCATGAGTCAGTTCATTCAGCACTTTCAGCCGTCCCATTGCTTTTTTCATATTGATTTTCTTTCCGTCATAAACTGCAATACCGGCAGAGTCATATCCTCTGTACTCCAGCTTCTCCAGTCCCTCAAGCAGGATTGGCGCTGCCTGACTCTCTCCTACATAACCTACAATTCCACACATAATGAATGTTCTCCTTTCAAGTTTTATACTCCCTGTTGCTTCATTATATACACAAAAGGAGGATACAATATTCCGCATCCTCCTTTGATGTTTTAATCAAGATCGATCAGATCCATTTTGAATGTATCATCTGCTTCTGAGTGACCTACTCTTCTCTGATTACTTTTCGGTCTTGCCGAAGCCTGTACAGTTCTTCGTGGCGCACTCTTCTTCACGCGCACACGTGCATTCAGAATTTCATCCAGATCATCGATATCACTGTCATCCTCATAATCGGAAGGATTGTATTCTTTGAATGGCTCCTCTTCATACTCATCGTATTCATCATAGTCATCCTCGTCCTCATACATCTCATCTTCATAATCGTCATCCAGATCATATTCATCATCTTCGTCATCAAAATCATAGAAATCATCTTCCGACTTATTTTTAGATTTCTTGGACTTCTTTGCTTCTTTTTCCGCTTTCTTTCTTGCCTTTTTCTCTTTCTTGCTCTCTTTTACCGGTTCCGGCTCATCATCAATATCATATTCTTCGTACAGATCATCAAGTTCCAGATTGCGATGACGCAGCTTGATTGCAAGAATAATCAGGATAATCAGCATCACAAGGAAGATTCCCCATGCGACCAGAATTACCCTATCCAGATTTGCGCGCAGTTTATTCAGAAGTCCACCAAGCTTTGTTGTGTCTTCTTCTTTATCTTTCGTCTCCGGTGTGTATCTCTGATAGGTCTCATCTACCGTATCATACTGGTAGAAACCTTCTTCTCCATCACTGTTCACTGCATATACCACATAATAAGAACTGGCGTCCGTATTCTGCCATGCAGGGAACTCTTTTCCTTCTACCGTCATCGTCGTCTTCTGCAATGTATCCGGCAGATCTTTGGTCTTATCCTCCGATAACAGAACGATGTAACGATTGCTGGAAATACTTACCTGCTCAAATGGAGAAAACTTATCTTTATCCGGATCATACAGCCAGAAATCTTCTTCCTCATTGGCATCCTTCAGATAAATGGCATACATCTTACCACTTTCCTGCTTAGTCGCCGCATAAGTATTACCATTATAAGGCATATCAGCCGTTACAAATCCATCTGGAATCAATACCTCCGGAATATCTGTAACAACAGAATAAGTCTGTCCGTCAATCTCAATATCCCCACCATTACCAGATGACTCTGTAGTCTCTTCATCATCTGTGATCAGAGACGGATCCCCTTCTCCGATCGTAACGGTCGAGCTACCCTCTACAACTGTCACATCGTCTCCCGAAGACGCACTGGCTGTTACTTTGGAAATATTTACTGTCGTAGTCCCCTCAGATAATGCCTGAAACTTCAATGTCCAGCTCATCTCTGTATTGCCGCTTCCAGATCCTTCCAGTTCAATCTGTCCATTAGATGCTGACGCATGCTCTCCACTGATAAACTTTAATGCTGTTGTATCATATGTCAGTGTTGCACTGGCTTTGCTCAGACTTTCATCCGCACTCAGCTTTGCAGTAATCTCAACCGTTGCACCTACTGTTGTAGACGGATCAGAAAATCTCAGCTGGCCACTGGCTGCCGATGATACTATACCACACATCATAAATGTCATAGCTGTACAAAGCATCAGTGCAGCTAATTTTTTCAGTTTCTTCATAACTTACTTTATCCTTTCCCGTATCTCACACGACTTATTAATCATAGTCTTCCCCAGAATAATCTCCGTCAGATCCTCCGCCGTAGTCTCCGTAATCACTTCCGCCGCCTGAATCGCCTGTTCCTGATCCGCTGCCTGTACCACTTGAACTGCCCGAATTATTATAACTATTATTATAGTTATTATTATAACTGTTGTTATAGTTACTATTCGAACTTCCAGAATTACTATAATCATTGGATGTTCCGGAACCAGATCCGTAATCATCATCACTCTCAATCACAGAATCACTGGTTGCCTTATGTGTGCATTTCTCTCGAATGCCAGCTTCCATATCTGTAATATTCGAAGAAATGGTATAACCATCATCCCCGAAAAGGAACTTATGTACATCCTCCACATTCGAAGTCAGCGTCTCTGGAATTACCACACTACCTACAACATCCAACATATCGAATGAGTTATTATCCGGGAATCCCATGCTGTCCCCCAGTTTATACTTTGCAATATTCTTAGCATATGCGATCATCTCTGCAATCGTGAAATTCGTAGATACCTGTGGAAATACTTTGTCAATAATCTTATTCAAGGTACTGAAGCTTGCACTCTGCGCTTTCTCAGCAATCAATTCCAGTACATGACGTTGTCTGGAGGTACGTTCAAAATCGCCTCCTCCTGTATATCGAATACGACTGTAAGACACTGCCTGCACTCCATTCAAATGATAAGTACCTGCAACTTCCGGTTCAATCTTTGTGTAATCCGCACCCGTAACTTTAGATGTCTCTACACAATAGTTATTCATATGCACTACTTCCGCATCTGTCAGTGTAATATCAAGACCACCTAATGCATCAATCACATCAACAAGTGCATTAAAATTCACTGCAACATACTTGGAAATATCCATATCCATACTGCGGTTGATCATTGAAATGGCACCTTCCGGTCCGCCAAACGCATAGGCTGCATTCGCCTTATTATAGCTGCCATCATCCAGTTCCAGTAACGTATCTCGGTATACTGAAACCAGTTTCACCTCTCCGGTCGCCTTGTTCAGGCTGGCAATCATCATCGTATCACTTCGATTGCCCTTGCCAAGATCCCCTTCTCTGGAATCCAGGCCAAACAGTGCAACGTTCAGATAGCCAGTCTCCTGTTCTTCACTGGTCTCCGCTATATTCAACTTATCTGTATCAAGTTCCGTTGTCTCTATCTTCGTCATCTTACTGGCTACAAGTACAACACCCGTCGCTGCAACTGCTGCAAATGTACCACCAAGAATCACACCCAACTTCTTCCCAATTGACCAGGAAGCAAAGCCATGTTTTCTCCGTCTGTGTGATCTTCTCGCCATCGTAACATCCTTTCTTTTGTAACAATTTGTTAACAAGCGTAACAACTCGCCTTACATATTACCCCATTTACAGTAAAATTTCAATGATTTTCCGGTAGTTTTTAAGATTCCTCGCCTGATAACAACCGTTTCATCCAGCTGTTCATGCTGTATTTTCTGTACAATTCTTCCGGAAGATCCTCATAGGGATTTTCAAAAAAGGCTTTTCTCTCTTCTTCTGTTCCCGGGTATACCAGAATGTTACTCTTTCTGTAAAAATCATAATTCACAATATCGACATTCGTCGTAATCAATTTTCGCTTCGCTCCCATACATTCAAAACACCTGAGTGTAAGGCCTGTCTGACCTCCCTGCGGAGCATCCAGAATGCAGGTGGATACCTCCATCCCCTTCACAATGTCCGCACCAGACAGCTTAACTTTCTGAAAATCTCGATATCTCGCATGCCGGTATTCCTTTGCCGTCACTTTATGATATACGTATTTCAAAACCGACGGAATGTAATGATATATAAACTGCCTTGGCAGTTCCGGTTTCAAATCTTCCGCCATCCGGTTGATTTCCAGATATTTCTTAGGATGTGCGGTTCCTACATAGAAACAGTCATACCTTGGCACCGACCGCTCTTTTTTTCCGATTTTTTCATAAATTCTTGTGTAAAACGTCGGCATAAACCGATAGATCGAATTCCGTTCTGCATCTGCCTTTTCAAATGTATAGATCCTGTCAAAATATGGATGTATACTCTTACAATATGGGAGATTCACTTCTGAATCCCACTGGTACAAAATAAATTCTGCCTGTCTTTGTAATCTCCGCATCTCACAAAACATATCTGAAGTGAATGCACAAGTCATGCCGGCTACTAAAAGGACCTTGTCATATTGCTCTTTTTCAACCAGAGGCAGTGCTTTTTCTTTGTAATATCTTTTCGCTGATCCACTGATCAGCTTTTTATTAATCCTGCCAAGTGCTTTGGATATGTTAGAATTGCTCGGTGCATCGCACAGATAATCCACATGATATCCCAGTTCTTCTGCCTCCAGTATCATATCCTTATAATATCCAAAAAATACCGGAGCAATCAACAGTACTCTCTTCATAATTATCCTATTCCTCTTCACCCATATCAGAAAACCTGCGGATCACATTCATCCATAATTCCCATTGAATCCTGAGGCATTGTCGCCAGTCCGCTTTTTCTGTATGTACTTTATATTTCTTATCACACATCCGAGCCCCCTCTGCCAGACCTTTCAGATATGTAACTCCTAATCCCTTCTTTATAAAAAAGGCAGCCTTAGCTCCAAATCCTGCTGTCAGGAACGGAAGGTTTAATATAATCTGCCATGTTGGCATATTTTTATAAATCAGATAAATATTATTCTTAGACGAATGCTGTACTTTAAATTCATTATATCTGGAACCGCTGGATGCACTTCCCACATGAACGACCTCAGCCTTTGGCTCATATACATTCACATATCCATATAATCTTGCACGATATCCGATATCAATATCCTCCAGATATGCAAAATGGCGTTCATCAAATAGTCCGATCTCGTCAAATACTTTCCTGCGGTATATTGCTGCACCACCACATGCTGCAAATGTCTTCACACAGTAATTATACTTCTTTGCTGACTGATCTTTTCCTCTGGCAAATGCCCATCCAAGCGCATTATAATACGTGCCCGCACTGTCAATTCTGGCTTCATCCTGATACTGAAGCATCTTCGCTTCTACCGAAAAGATCTTTTCACTCCGTTCTATTCTGCGAAGAAGGGCTTCTACAAAGCCTTCTCTCACCAACGTATCATTATTCAGTAACAATACATATTCCGTATCCGAAGCTGTAATGCCTTCATTCACTGCCCGGCAAAATCCATAATTGCGATCCAATCGTATTATTCTGGTCTGTGGATACAACTTTATAGCTCTGTTCAGACTGTCATCCTTTGAGCCATTGTCCACTACAATTACTTTTATCTCAGCCCTGGTCTCTTCATACAAAGACGCAAGACACGGCACCAGATATTTTTCACCATTATAATTCGGTATTACTACCGTTACTTTACACATGCACTGCTCCTTATTCTCCATTATCCTCTGTACTATCTTCTGAATCATCAGGATAAATACCCGTCACATCCTTAATGTGATCACTGATCTCTTTCACTGTATCCGTTGGTGTATAATCCTCATCAGGGAACAGAAACTTATGAAGCTTGATTACATTTTCTTCTAATCCCTTCGGTACAACATAGGACCCCTGATATCCCGGTATCGAATCCGGTGTCTCATTATCCATTGGAAATCCTTCATTGTCACCAATGGAATACTGCAGAAGACCGGCACTCATTTTCACAATCTCCCCCGAGGTAAAACTGGTCGTAATCTCAGGAAAGACCGCATCGATAATCTTATTGATGGTACTTAAGTCTGCCTTTTTTGCTTTCTCTGCAATCTTCTCAATCACAAGGCGCTGTCTGGATGTCCTCTGGAAATCTCCACCTTCTGTATAACGAATACGACTGTAAGATACCGCCTGTACTCCATTTAAATGATAGGTTCCTGCCACTTCAGGCTCAATCTTCTTGTATTTTTTACCTGTAATTTCAGAAGTCTCTACACAATAGTTATTCATGTGTACCACTTCTTCATCCGTAAGATCCAGATCTATACCACCCAGCAGATCTACTACATCTGCAACTGCCAGAAAATTCACGCTGACATAATCCTGAATATTCAGATCCAGATTGCGATTCAACATATTAACCGCAGCTTCTGCCCCGCCAACGGCATATGCTGAATTAGCTTTATCATACGTATCATCTTCTGTATTCAGGAGCGTATCCCGATATACAGACACCAGCTTCACTTCTTTTGTGTCATTATTAATGCTTGCTATGATAATGCAGTCACTGCGCGCATTACCTGTGTCCTCCGGTCGCCTGTCATCACCAAATATCGCCACATTCATATAGCCGTCCTGGCTGATTCCATTATTCGTCAGATTTTTCAACGGATTCACATTCAGCTTATCTAATTTAAACATTCCATAAGCGATTACGCTAAGAATGCATAATATCAATATCTCTGCTACCAGAAACACGATCCGTCTTCTGCGCTTCTTTCTTCTCTTTTGTCTGCGCATCTCCTGTTTTTTTCTTGCCAGTCTCCGGTCGTCTCTCTGTCCCATATCTCTGTCTCCCCTTCGATCAATATGCGTTTTTATTTACAAATCCCTTAAAAAATGTCATGATCAGTATCTTAAAGTCCAATCCTAATGTCCAGTTCTCTACATAATACAGATCACAGTCAATTCTCTTACGAATGGATGTATCTCCCCTGTACCCATTCACCTGTGCCCATCCGGTCAGTCCCGGACGAACCTGGTGTTTCACCATATATCTCGGTATCTCTTCTTTGAACTGCTCTACAAACTGTGTCCGCTCCGGTCTTGGTCCAATCAGACTCATATCTCCCTTGAACACATTAAACAGCTGTGGAAGCTCGTCAATACTTGTCTTACGGATGAATTTGCCAACCCTGGTCACTCGTGGATCGTTCTTGGTTGTCCATCCTTTCTTTTCTTCTTCCTCTGTCTGTACTACCATCGAACGGAACTTGTACATCATAAACGGTTTATTCTTAAGCCCTACTCTCTCCTGCTTGAATATCAGAGGTCCGGGCGAACTCACCTTAATCGCGATCATCGTTCCAATCATCACAGGCGAGAATAATATCAATGCCACTGTTGCGCCAAAGATATCCACCCCACGCTTCATGAATCGATTCAACGGATCATGAAGCGGAACCCGGCGGATGTTGATCACGGGAAGTCCCTGAATATCTTCCGTATAAGGCTTCGTCGGTATGACATTATTATAATCAGGAATAAATTTCGTATGCACACCGGATTTCTCGCACATGCCTACAATCCGTTCCAGCTTGTGATATTCTGCCAGTCCAAGTGTGATCACAATCTCATCCAGGCGATTTTCCGGTAAGATAATGGATAAATTATCGATTCTTCCGATTACTTTATACCCCCGGTACATGGTGCCTCTCGGCATATTGTCAGCCAAAATGCCTCGTACCGTATATCCCCATTCCGGATTCTGGATAATGCGATCAATATACTCTTCCGCTGCACGGCTGTAACCGATCAACAGGATCTGCTTCTGATTCAATCCATTCTTCCGAATCTTCCGCAGAAATATCCGAATAACATTACGCATCAGTACATCCAGAAAGATATTAATACATAAGAACACAAACAACATCTTTCTGGAATAATCGGTCTGATGGCGCAGATACAAAATCATAATAAAACATGCGATACCTGTTACATTGGCCTGTACTACATGCCAGGCTTCCAGTCTTCTTCCCTGCACACGTTTCGGAGTATATAGCTGAAATGCATAATATAAGATCAGATATCCCGGCACCACAAAAATGAGTGCACGCATATATGCCTGCAATGACAGATACCAGGCATCTAATGCAAAAAAGCCGGAGCGGAATCTAAAAAACCAGGCAAGCATATATGCTATCACCATTACAACCGCATCCAGCACTACGTGAATTCTATTTAATAATTGCTGATTATTCTTAATCAAGGGGTCACCAACTTCCATTATTTTTCATTTCTCATAATACTATATTTTCACATAAAGAGCAAGCCACAGTGTTTTTCTTAACTGATACTTAAGAAAAACACTGTGGCTTTTATCATTTTGATTATTCTTTTTGATTATTGCGAAGACTGTAATCCCATTTGGTTAATGTCAGATTCGGATTGTACATTGGATCGCCCTTCTTCAGAAGTTCCAGCCAATGACTCCGCATATATTCGATCTCATTCTGGAATCTGCGTATCTTTTCTTTGGAATCTTCCGTTCCTCTGGATTTCGATTCAAAATGGTATAATTCCACATTTGGATCATACACTACAAGATATCCCTTTTCTCTTGCCCGCAGGCAGAAGTCTACATCATTAAACGCAACCTTCAACTCTTCTTCCAAGCCACCAAGTTCCTCATACACAGATCGCTTCACCATCATACACGCCGCAGTCACTGCGCTCAGATCCTGCTGGATGGATGCTTTGTGGAGATATCCGGTAAACATCCTTGGCATTCCTACAAACAATGCTCCAGCCACGCCTCCGATACCAATCACAATACCGGCATGCTGGATCGTATCATCCGGATAATACAGCCTTGCGCCTACTATCCCCACATCTTTACGCTGGCAATTGGCTGTAAGTTCTTCTAACCAGTCTGTCGTGATTACTTCTACATCGTTATTCAGCAGAAGCAGATAGTCACCCCTGGCATGTTTTACGCCAAAATTATTAATTGCAGAATAATTAAATTCATCCGACCAGTATACAATACGGATCTTGTCAGACTCAATCTTCTTATAATATGCAAAGGTTTCGTCCTCTGTACTGTTGTTCTCTACAATAATAATCTCATAATTCTTATAAGAAGACTTTTCAATGGACCGCAGACATTTGTCCAGTGATTCCACCTGATCCTTGTTCGGGATAATGATTGAAATTAATGGACTGCCCTGCACCTGATATTTTACCCGGTAAAATCCCAGATCTTTCTCGTGGCTCACTTTACCAATCTCACCACACCGTTTCAGATGATCTTCAATTGCTCTCTTTCCGGCATCAAATGCATACATCTTGCTTGCCGGATTGTCAGCTGTTGATGCTTTGTGTACTCGCCAGTGATACAAGATTCTTGGAATATGAGCAATTCCCTTTGCCCGTTCCGTACACTTAAGAATCAGATCATAATCCTGTGCCCCATTATATTCGCCATCTTCTCCGCCAACTTCTTCTACCAGCATACGTTCTGCCACAAAAAAATGAGTAATATAATTATTGGACCGGAGCAGATCTTTATTATAATCCGGTTTCATATGTGGCTGAAAATGTTCCGACAGATCCATGGTTATCTTGTCTTCATCCGAATACAATACCTGCGGTCTGTCATTTTCATTGATCATTTTTACCACTTCATACAGTGCATCCGGTGTCAGCAGATCATCATGATCCAACAGTCCGATATAATCTCCTGTTGCAATCGCCAGTGCGGCATTCGTGTTCTGTGCAATTCCTTCATTTTCCGGAACATCTTTTACCTTAATTCTTTCATCTTTCGTAGATGAGATGCGTAAGATTTCTGCCACTGTTTCATTGGCAGGATTGGCATTAGCAATACACAGTTCCCAATTGTCGTATGTCTGCTTTCTCACCGACTGGATCATCTGCTTCAGAAACTCTTCCGGCGTATTGTATACAGGCACCAGAATACTGATCAACGGTTCGTATTCAAATTCTGTATCACGCTGCCTTTGTAATTCTTCCATTGTCGGCTTGTGGTTCTTATACCATTCTTCATAATCCACATCGTCCGCCTGAAAACGCTCTGTCAAGCGAATCCAGAACTCCTTCGGTCCAAAGTGCTTCATATAAAGCAGACCTTTTTTTATGTTATATGGTGATAATCTTTTTGCAATTTTCAACCAGTCTATCTTATACGTATCCATACTACTCTCCTGCTGCTTCTTTCTTAAACACAAAAAGTCTCTGTCCCAGATAATTAATCACTACAAACAGTACCATGCCTACCAGCATCGCGCCATTATCCTGAATCTTGACAGACTGTCCAGACAGGAGCATGCGCACCAGCGGTTTGGCAATGCCATATGCTATAGCATAACATATACTGATATTAATCACAAACCGAAATACCACCTGCCATGAGCGTTCTTTATTCTGAAACGTAAAATTCTTATTCAGGAAATAACTCAAAATACTTCCAAAAATATAATTGCTTGCAGAAGATACCCAGTAACTCAGATGGAACACATTATAAAACAGGAACATAATTGCAGTACCAAATATAGTATTTGCAACTCCTACCATTGCAAATCTGATAAAAGTACTATCTATTTTCTTCATTCTCTGCACCTTAGAACTTAAACGTATCCTTTAATACTGCCCATTTCTGGTCTTTGTCACTCAGATTCAATGCTGTTCCGTCTGCAAGATGATATCCTTCTGCTGACGGAGTTCCGTTGTATTCACCCTGAAGCTCCGGCCATGTAATACCGATCTCCGGATCATTCCATGCAAGTCCACCTTCATCACCCGGATGATAAAAGTCTGTACACTTATAACAGAACTCAGCAATATCACTCAACACAAGGAAGCCATGTGCAAATCCCTCTGGAATATAGAACTGCTTCTTATTCTCTTCTGTCAGCTCTACACCAAACCATTTTCCATAAGTCTCGCTTCCACTTCTTAAGTCTACTGCCACATCAAACACAGACCCCTTCACCACTCTTACAAGCTTGCCCTGTGGAAATTCTTTCTGGAAATGAAGACCTCTCAGCACACCCTTTGTCGAACTAGACTGATTATCCTGTACAAACACCATATTCAGTCCTTCTTCTTCCATATCTCTCTGATTATAAGTCTCCATGAAATATCCTCTGGCATCTCCGTGAACTGCCGGTTCGATTACGCACAGTCCTTCAATACCGCCTGCATTCTTCTCTACTTTAATCTGTCCCATTTTATCTTCCTCCAGTTATATACACCAAATCTGCCCGGTTGATTATACCAGGCAGATTCTATTGTTTACTTATTAAAATTAAAACTCGATTTCTTTCAGATATCTGGATAATGCATCCTGCCATGTCGGCAATGGTTTGAATCCATTTTCCACAAGCTTACTCTTATCCAGACGGCTGTTAAATGGTCTTGCAGCCTTTGACACGCCATATTCTTCTGTTGTTACCGGTGCAACACTCAACCGGTCTTCCGAATATTCTTCATGTCCCATAGCAACTGCCTGACGAAAGATTTCCTTGGTAAAATCATACCAGCTGATATAGCCGCCTTCGTTAGTTGCATGATAATATCCATATTTTTCTGTCTCTATCATATCTACCAGAAGACGTGCAAGATCAAATGTATACGTCGGTGTACCAATCTGGTCATTTACAACTGTAAGCTTATCGTGTGTCTTACCGACATTCAGCATCGTCTTAATAAAGTTCTTGCCATTCTTGCCAAATACCCATGCGATACGTACGATAAAATATTTGTCCAGATTACCGGATACAGCAAGCTCTCCATCCAGCTTTGTCTGTCCATATACATTCAGAGGTGCGTAATCCTTGCAATCTGGCTCCCATGGCTCTGTGCCCTGTCCATCAAACACATAATCCGTACTGATATATACCATCTTGCAATTCAGTTCTTTACACATCTTTGCAATATTTTCGGTACCGCCTGCATTAATCGCATGTACGATTGCCTGTTTATCTTCATCCTCTGCATTATCTACTGCTGTCCATGCTGCACAGTGAACCATAACATCCGGATTCACTTCGCGCATTACCTTTTCTACAGATGCAGCATCTGTAATATCCATCGGAACATATGGCATTGTGGTTACCGGAGTTCCGTCCTGAATACCGCTGTATTCTTCCTTGATGTCTGAACCTACACCTTCATAGCCGCGCTGTGCCAGCTCATTCATCACATCATGTCCAAGCTGTCCGCCTACTCCTGTTACTAATACCTTCATTTATTTAACCTCCTGACGGTGTGCATACATTTTCTCATAATAATTCTGGTATTCACCTGAGATAATGGTCTCCCACCACTCTTTGTTATCCAGATACCACTGGATTGTCTTCTTGATTCCATCTTTAAACATGGTCTCTGGCAGCCATCCAAGTTCATTGTGAATCTTGGTAGGGTCGATTGCATAACGCATATCGTGTCCCTTACGATCCTCTACATATGTGATCAGGCTTTCCGGTTTGCCAAGTTCTTTGCAGATAATCTTTACGATATCAATATTCTTCATTTCGTTGTGACCACCGATGTTGTATACCTCGCCAACACGTCCGTTATGAATAATCAGATCGATTGCTTTACAATGATCCTCTACATACAGCCAGTCACGGACATTTTCACCTTTTCCGTATACCGGAAGCGGTTTGTCATTCAGTGCATTTGCAATCATCAGCGGAATCAGTTTCTCCGGGAAATGATATGGTCCGTAGTTATTTGAGCATCTGCTGATAGTCACAGGCAGTCCATATGTTCTATGATATGCAAGTACCAAAAGGTCTGCACCGGCCTTTGATGAGCTGTACGGGCTGCTGGTGTGGATTGGTGTCTCCTCTGTAAAGAACAGATCCGGTCTGTCTAACGGCAGATCTCCGTATACTTCATCCGTAGATACCTGATGATAACGCTTGATACCGTATTTTCTGCAGGCATCCATCAGCACTGCTGTACCTTTGATATTGGTATCCAGGAATACTTCCGGATTCTCGATAGAACGGTCTACGTGACTTTCTGCTGCGAAGTTCACTACCATATCCGGCTTTTCTTCCTCAAACAATTTGTATACAGCTTCACGATCTGTAATGCTTGCCTTTACAAAACGGAAATTCGGGTTATCCATTACAGGCTCCAGTGTAGACAGATTACCTGCGTATGTCAGGCAGTCCAGGCATACGATTCTGTAATCCGGGTACTTATTCAACATGTGAAATATAAAGTTACTTCCAATAAATCCGGCTCCTCCGGTTACAATAATAGTCATAATAATACTTCTCCTTCTGTTGTTATTTTATTATTTGCTCACATGTAAAGCGACCGCTTACATGCAAGCATGACGCATCAGCTTTACATGTGAGTAATGGTTTTGGGCAATCACTCGTTTAGTACAGGTTTTCCTGATATTTACCATCTAATACGTCTTTCAAATACTGACCATACTGATTCTTCTTCAGTACCTCATATACCTTCAGCACTTCCTCTTTGGAAATCCAGCCATTCAGATATCCAATCTCTTCCAGACACGCAATCTTACGATGCTGATGTGTCTCTACTGTCTTCACAAAGTTTGTAGCATCTACCAGACTCTCATGTGTACCGGTATCCAACCATGTGAATCCCTGTCCGAGAAGTTCTACATTCAGATTGCCTTCCTCCAGATAAATACGGTTCAGGTCGGTAATCTCCAACTCTCCTCTGGCACTTGGCTTCAGGTTCTTCGCATACTCTACGACCTTATTATCATAGAAGTACAGCCCCGTTACACAATAATTGCTCTTCGGATGCTCTGGCTTCTCTTCAATAGAAACGGCCTTGCCATTCTGATCAAACTCTACGATACCGAATCTCTCCGGATCATCTACATAGTATCCAAATACGGTAGCACCCTTACCCGACTCTGCATTCTCCACTGCTGTTGTCAGACGTTTCTTCATACCGTGTCCTGCGAAAATATTATCTCCCAATACCATCGCAACGGTATCATCACCAATGAATTCCTCTCCAATGATGAATGCCTGAGCCAGTCCATCCGGGCTTGGCTGTACTGCATAAGACAGCTTCACTCCAAACTGATGTCCGTCTCCCAACAGTTCTTTGAATCTCGGTGTATCCTGTGGTGTAGAAATAATTAAAATATCACGGATACCTGCATTCATCAGAACAGACATCGGATAATAGATCATCGGTTTGTCATAAATCGGTAATAACTGTTTGGATGTAACCATCGTCAGAGGATAAAGTCTTGTTCCAGATCCTCCTGCCAAAATAATTCCTTTCATTTGAACCTCCTGCATATTACATGCTTCGATCGTGGGATACAAACATCCCAGTCTTTTGTCATCTTATGATTGCATTATAAAAGGTGACCTTAGGTCACCTTCAAGTCTTTTTAGAAAATATTAAGATTTATTTTTTAATCTCACACACAAACACTCCTGCATCTTTGGTTATCTTAAATCCATCTTTCGTCTTCTTCCGCACATAATTGCGAAATTCGCTGTACCGGTTCGGCAGATACTGTCCCTGATTACCATGACAAGAAAGCACATATGCTATCAACGGCTCCGGTTCCGGTACAACCAGATAATCTTCATACTGTCTCCATTCAATCTGCTCAAAGTAAGGATCCAGAATATCACGCCCATTCTCTTTGCCAAATCTTTCATACAGATGCTCTGCAGATAATATGATATGCTCATCGAACTTCTGCACCAACTGGCTTACCTCTTTCATATGACTGCTGCCATAAGCTCCACACACAAATATCCCGCCCGGTTTTAATACCCGGCGTATTTCACTACAAACCCGTCCGATATCTTCACAGTAAAACAACACATGATTCGCCGTCACAACATCGAACATATCATCCTCATACGGAATCTTACACGCATCCGCCGTTTGAAAATAAAACCGTTTATCTCTCACACCGATTTCTCGTCTGGCATCTCTGAGCATTCCTTCCGAAATATCTGTCAGATGCAATTCTATCTGTTTTGGCAGCTTCTCCTTATTTTCTTTCCACAGTTCACCATCACCGCAGCCAAGTTCCAGCACTTTCATATTAGACTTCAGATCTAACTGCTCATAGATCCACGGAAACCATCCCTGCGTGTTCTGCGAATAAAGACTGTGAAGATTAATTCTTGCCGAAATATTCGATGCATCCTGATACTGGTTCTTCAAACTTTTCTCCATACCGGTTAGATGGATCAAATTCAACATATTGCTCCAGTCTACCGTCCGTTCCGTCTGGATCACATCCATCGTATCCTGAATTGCCTGCTCAACCAGCTGCATCTGTTCCAGCCTGTCCTTCACAAGCTTTAACTGAATCCCCAGTGAATTCAGAAGGAAATGATAATCCACATCGTCAATCGTCATTTCTCGAATATCATACAATGAGAATCCCAGGTACTTAAGAAGCAATATCTGCTGAAGCCTTGCAAAGTCCTCTTCCGTATAAAACCTGGCTCCTGCCTCACTTACCAAAGATGGCTTTAATATATTCTGTTTATCATAATATCGTATTGTCCGAAGCGTTACACCCGCCATGCGAGCAAACTCCCCAGAAGAATAATAACCTGGTTTTTTCATTGTCACCTTTATACTTCACTTTTGCTGATCAGACAGTTCTTTTGATAAAATGATGCTCCGTATTTTATCACCTTCTGATATCCCTGCGCAGAGATACCATCTGCATACCGCATATCGTCTATCTGATCCATTGCCTTTTCTGCCGACTTCTGCAAACTCTGCATACTATCAGCAATCTTAATTTCTATAATAACTGCCTGGCGTTTTTTCTTATTTTTTATTACCAGATCCGGTCTACCCAGACCACTTTCATAATTAGACTCTACTATATATCCTGCATTTGTAAATAATCCTGCTAAAAATGCATGATAGAAACTTTCTGCGTAATCATGATAACTGATCGTTTCAAACAAAAGATCTGATATCAGTTCTGATAAGCTACTGACATCTTCATTCCACAAAGCTATAAACAAGCTACTTCTGTCCCGAACTGCTATCTGCTCATCAAACCAACGCACTACACTTTTTCTGAAAATATCCATAATTTCTGCATTCGGGATTTTCAAAAAAGCTTTCGTCTTTCCCTGCAATGGCTGTCTGATGTCCTTGGTCAGATATCCGGTCAGATATAATACGCTCCACAGATTTTCTTCCGAATCCGTCAGATTTTCATATGTCAGATTATCTGTAATCTCAACTTCTATTGTTTCACCAGCAAGAAGTCTCTCAAAAGAATCCGTCACATCCATGCCTTCGCAAGACAAAAATGTACGAATAATATCATTATGACTCGTATTTTCCCAGAAATTCTCCGGTTCACTTTCTGATTCAAATGCCAGTTTATTCAGATAACACAACACATCCCACGGACAGTAAATCTCCGTCTTTCCAAAACAGTATCCATCATACCACTTTTTAATCTGACCCTGATACTTAATATTCCCGGTATCCTCCAGAAGCCTTTGTACCTCTTCATTGGTAAATCCAAAATAATTACTGAATCTTTCATCCGCAATTGTATCTGCCACAAAATTATTAGTACCCGTGAAAATACTTTCTTTAGAAATACGCAGACATCCTGTGATTACAGAAAATTTAAGTGCTGTATTATCCTTCAGCGCCTGACTCATCATAGTGCCGATCACGTCCAGCATCTCATTGTAATACGCCTTGTTTCCTGCTTTTGCCATCGGCACATCATATTCATCAATAAGCAGAATCACCTGTTTTCCGTAATATATCTGCATCATACGCATCAATACCCGAAGGGAGATCTGCACATCTGTTTTATTCCCCTGTCTGCGTTTCAATCTACCAAAGATGTCTTTATAGGATTCATCAATTTCCATACTCTCTTCCAAGTATGTATGTTCCACATACAGCTGCGAAATAACAGACTGCAACAATCCATACGCGTCTTCGAAGCATTCTCCGCCTACGTCCTTAAAACTCAGAAAAATCACAGGCCATTGATTCATCCATCCTTGACACAACTTCTGATCCTTTGCAACCTTCAAGCCTTTAAACAAATCTCTGTTTTCTCTTCGAATGTCAAAGAAAGATGCCAACATACTCATCACAAGCGTCTTTCCAAATCTGCGAGGTCTTGTAAAAAGTGTAATCTCTGCAGGTTCTGTCTTCAGTAACGTCTGAATCAGATCTGTCTTATCCACATAGTAATAGTCATTTTTCCTGATTTTTTCAAATTCTGAAATTCCAATTGGGATATTATACTGCATCACTTTTCACCTCCACACTGCACATATATTTTATTATAAAATATCTCCCGGCTTTCCACAACAAAAAAACGGGAATACAATCCAACACTATTTTCTTCTTTTTAATGTTCTCGTAACTCTCCTCAGTGGACTGGTTACTTTCCACGATGTCGAAGACATCACTTCATCGACAAGAAATTGTAACTGCTCTACTTCTCTCTGTTTATTTTCTATTGCTTTTTGCTTTTCTTCCACGTCAGCTTTTAAATGCCTGATATCACCCTTCGCTTTTTCCAGTTCCCCTAATAAATCAAAATTTCTTGTACGATATTCTTTGTAGTACTCCGACAGGGAAAATTCCATTTTTTCTTCCAATACCTTTAACATTTTTTCATTGTCCAAAAGTTCCTCATACTTTTCCAACCCAAGAAAATTTGCATTATCTCCTGAACATCGAAGTAATATATGAGCCTTCTCACACTCGAGTTCTTCCTGACTTTCTGATTCAGGATTTATGAAGTCTTCTTTAAAATATCTGACAAGATCTTCATTGTCGATATTCTCCATAATTCTTTTTCTTGTCAGCATCATTATATTAGGGAATGCGTATATTCTCCCATCAGTTTTCCCACTAATTTTGTTTACCGTTTCTTCCCATCTGTATCGCACGAGCTTTTCTTCCAATATATGAATCGGATACTTCATCACGATTCTTGTCCACAATTCATAGTCCTCTGCCGGAACATATGCCAAATGATAGTATCCACCCACATGTTCTAAAACATTTCTTCGAATCACTACTGATGGATGACACAAACAATTCCCTTGATAAAAGAAAAAGCGCAACCATTCTCTCTGTGATTTATTCTCCGCACTGTTAAACAACTGAAAATATTCATCATACATATCATTTGCTATATTTGAATATTCATCAATAATATTAACTTTCGTAAAGCATGCCCCGCATTCAGAATGGTTTTCCATGTACTGCACTTGGATTTCCAATTTATTTAACTCCCAAACATCATCACTGTCAATCCTTGCAATATATTCTCCGGACGCCATTGAAAGCGCTAAATTTAACGAATACGCAATATTTCGGTTTTTCTCTGCATAATATTTCTTTATTCTTTTATCATGATAATTTTCAATAACTTTCCTCGATGAATCTGTTGATGCATCATCAACTATAATAAATTCAAAGTCTTTATAAGTTTGGCTTAACACACTGGAAATAGATTCGTCCAAATGCTTATCACCATTATAATTAGATAACAATACACTCACTTTCGGCATAATGCACCTCCCATACAGCGTACATTCTTTTTTTCATTATATAACAATTCCCGGTTTTCTAAAACAGAAAACCGGGAAGTATCTTTAGCCCCCAATAATTACTTAAACACTTTACTCAACCATCTGATAAATAAAATCACATAAAGAATGAATATTGCTGTAACGACAAAAGTCTCTATATCAAATCGATGTGTTATAGTTCGCAATACCATCACACCTTCTGCTTTTTCTCCTTTTACCTCAAGAGGTACTTCTTTATCCGCTCCTGGAACCGCATACACGATTATCTGTGCATCCTTTTCGCACTGTTCGGCCGTCAGTTCAAATGTATATGTCTTTCCTTTACATCCTGTAAGTTCATCAAACTTCAGTGTAAAAAATTTGCCTGCTTTGATCTTTTCTAATGATACACTTCCGGATGCTACTTTTTTATCATCTTCATCTTTCAGAAGATAACTAATTTTCTTTTCATTTGCCTGCCCTGATACAGACATTTTTATATTGATACCATCTAGCCTATCCTCTTTCGAAGTAAAACTCTGAGATACCGTCTCACCCTGTTCCAGTCCAAGTGCAACATACTTACTGGTATCCACTGTTCTATCATATATGGCATTATTCTTATCCACAATAGCATACACACATGTAAAGGCTATCAGAACAACCGCAAAAATAATCCAGCCTAATTTCTTCTTCATTTCCTGCGCTCCTTATATTCTAATATGACGTTCTGTATATCTCAGCAATTTTTTTACAATCGCCAAACATTCGCACATTACCTTTTTCCAGCCAAACAACTTTATTGCATAATTCTTCGACCTGATCAATACTGTGAGATACAAAAAGCAATGTAGTTCCCTTGTCCAACATCTCCTGAATCCTTCTCTGACATTTTTCCTGGAAACGAAAATCTCCAACTGAAAGAACTTCATCACAAATCAGAATATCCGGTGTACCTATTGTTGCAATCGCAAATGCCAGTCTTGAAACCATACCAGAAGAGAAATTTTTAACCGGAACATCGATGAAATCACGTAATTCTGAAAATTCTATAATTTCTTCGTAATGCGCTTCCATTTCCTCATGGGATCTACCCATAAGAGCTCCATTAAGGAAAATATTTTCACCTGCAGTCAAATCAAAATCAAATCCAGCTCCAAGTTCAATCAACGGTGCAACCTCACCACGTACAGCCACAGAACCTTTGGTCGGCTTCAGCACACCCGCAATAATCTTCAGCATCGTACTTTTACCACTACCGTTCAATCCGATCAGCCCCAGTGCATCTCCTCGCTTAATACTAAAAGACACATCTTTCAACGCCCAAAATTCATTGGTAGAAATCTGGCTTTTCAGTGTTTTGATAAAATATTCTTTTAAACTGTCCACTTTTTCAGATGCAAGTGCAAAACGCATAGACACCTGATCCACACTGATAATGTCTGTATTATCCATTCTTCTTTTCTCCTATATATCCAAGATAAATGTATCCTGACGTTTGTAGAATACATACAATCCAATTACCATTACCATTGCTGTTTCAACTGCTGCCAACAAAATCGAGCCAATACTTGGCAACATATTATTCAGCATAACATCTCTAAACATCATCAGAATATTGGTGATCGGATTCAATAACACAATCTTCTTCAACCATTCTGGCAAAATTGACATCGGGTAAATAACCGGTGTCAGATACATCAACGCTGTAACGAATACCGAATACAGATGCATAATATCTCGGAATTTAACTGTAATCGCTGATAGAATCAGCCCGACGCCTAAAGAAAAGAACACAATAAAAATCAATGGTATTGGCGCTAAGAGCACTGTATAATGAAGTTCCACCCGCATAGCAAGCATTACAAAAATCATCGCTGTAAAAGATGCCAACAGATTAATTGAGCTAGAAAAAATACGCGACAGTACAAACATATATTTAGGAACATATATCTTTTTAATCAATGGTCCATTCGCGACAATTGCTCCCATAGCATTTGTGGTTGCTTCATTAAAAAAATTAAAAATCAACTGACCACTGAGCAGATACACTGGAAAGTATTCCACATCAAATTTAAACATATTAGAAAATACTACTGACAATACCACCATCATAAATAATGGATTTAAAATCGTCCAGAAAACACCCAGTATAGATTTTCTATATTTCGTCTTAATATCGCGCATTATCAATTCATTTAATAATGGTTGAAACTTTTTAAAATTCTGTATATAGGTCGACACTTCGCTTCCTCCGAAAAATAATAGTAGATTAGGAACAAAGCCTAATCTACTATATTATACTTAACCGACTAATTACTGTCAACAATTGCTAGCTTCCCAATCGAAAAGGTTCCAAAAGTACTGAAAAATTCTTATTATAAAATGGATCTCCATGATCTAAATATTTCTTCCATTTTACACCAAAATGCTCGATCTCTTTTCTGAATCTTTCCTGTTTTTCTTTCGTATCTTCATAACCTCTTGATTTCGACTCATAATGATACCACTCCGCAAATGCATTATATACGATCAGCTTATTTAATTCTCTCAGCTTCAGGCAATAATCCACGTCATTGCAAGCTACTACAAACTGTTCATCAAAGCCTTCCACCTGTTCAAACAAGCTTCTTTTCGTCATCATACATGCTGCAGTAACTGCACTGTAATCACAATTGATTACCGCTCTGTTCATGTATCCGCATTCATCTTTTTTGATATTACTATTTACATGACCTGCATAATTGCCAAAACCGATCACAACCCCGGCATGCTGAACCGTATCATCTGCATACAGCAGTTTAGCGCCTACTGCGCCCACTTCCTCACGCATGCAATGTCCAAGCATTTCCTGTATTGCTCCCGGCGAGATCAGTTCGGTATCATTATTTAAAAACAAGAAATACTCTCCCTCGGTAAAAGATACACCATAGTTATTAATTGCAGAATAATTAAATGCTTTTTTCCATTCAACGACTTTAATCACAGGATACTGCTCTTGCAATTCCTGATAATACCGGAATGTATTCTCTTCTTCACTATTATTCTCTACGATGATAATCTCATAATTTGTATAGGCAGATTTCTCCACAATAGATGAAATACATCGTTTCAGATCATCAATATGATCTTTATTCGGAATAACAATTGAAACCAATGGGTCTCCCGGCGTTTCATACACCACATGATACATTCCCCACAGACTCATCATTTCAACATGTGCAGATATGCCACAGCGTTCCAAGTGTGCTTCAATCGCCCGTTTTCCGGCGTCATATGCATAAAGTTTGCTTTCCGGATTACCTGCAACGGACTGATCATGAATTCTCCAATGGTACAGTATAGAAGGTATATGACAAATTGATTCTGCTTTTTCTATACAGCGAAAGACAAAATCATAATCCTGTGATCCGTCATAACTTTTATTAAATCCTCCCACACAGTCCACAATGCTCTTTTTTACAACAAAGAAATGGGTAATATAATTATGCGAGCGTAAAAGATCAATGCTAAAATCAGGTTTAAATGCCGGATTACAATGTTTTCCATCGCACACCATATCTTCATCCGAATACAATACGTCCCATGGTTTTTCCTGCAATTGAGCCACCACTTCATATAGCGCATTTGGCGCAAGCATATCATCATGATCAAGCAGTCCTATATACTCTCCTGACGCCAATTCCAAAGCTTTATTTGTGTTGATCGATATACCTTCGTTATCCTCCAAAACTCTGTACTTAATGCGAGATTCACCGGCACAATATTGCTGCATCCGGTCAATGATCAGCTGATTACCGCCACTGCCATCTGCAATGCATAATTCCCAGTTCTCATAAGACTGTGCCAGGACCGACTCCACCATATTTTCAAGATACTCTATCGGTGTCTGATATACAGGCACAATAATACTTATCTTCGGTTCCCAGGCAAACTTCATTCGACGTTGTTCCTGCAGTTCACTTTCCGATGCTTTATGATCTTCAAACCATAATTCATATGGTCTTCCTGCAGTCATAACCCGGTTTACAATATAACCTTTTAAGCCTTTTACACCATGTGATTGAACATAGGAAAGCACCTCTTTCGCTGCCCGCCGGTTCATATGTTTCGAACACTTTTTAATTATATCTATTTTACTGCTCATTTTTCACCTATCATAATACTAGCATTTTACTTTGTAAGCATATCAACAACATCCTTTTCAACATGAAATGTTGTATATTTATCCATAACTTTACGGAATGCCGCATCCGCGATTTGCTTCCGGAGCATCTCGGATTCAACAAGCTGTTCCAGAGTTTCTTCCCACTCTGCCTCAGACTTGCATAAATATCCGTCTACACCGTTCTCAATTGCCCTCTGCAGTTCCTGATTCCAGGATGCAACCGTCGGGACATGCACCAGTGCAGCCTCCATCCATTTATTTTCAGATTTGCAAGCATGGAAAAATGTATCTTCCAGAGGCATAAGATTGATGTCTGCTTTGGCAATTAACGCAGGAAGCTTTTTCCATATTATAAGCTTGAATCTTTCAATCCGATCCTTATAAACATTAAATTCTTCCGGCAAAGTAATCTGACCGCCGACTAACAGACATACATTTTCATTTTTTTGCATCAGATTCAGTAATGGCTGCTTTATCTTTTCAAAATCAGCATTGTGTGTCTTCGTGCCACTGAAATATCCAAGATATACCTTGTCATTTTTCTTTTCCAATGTTCTTCTCAACGAGCAGATCTGCATTGCCAGACTCGATACATTACGGTTAATACATACCGGTTTTCCCGGGAAATCTTTTAAGATCGCATCCTTCAAAGTATTTGTTGAAACAATATATCCGTCGCATGAAGCCATAATCTCTTTAATATCTTTTGAATATGCCTCAAAATTCTTATATTCTTTCCCTTTCAAAAATGATAAATGTTTTATATTCTCGTAATTAAAAATATAATCATCGATATCATAATATACTTCTTTACCAGCTCTATGTGCCTGTTTAATAATCTTGTTTACCACTTTCTGGTCGGCAACTCGATATAAGACAACACTCTGGTATGGTTTAAACATGCACCTCTTAAATTTGTCAAGCATAATGCATTTCGATGAAATTCCCTGCATTAATAATTGCTCACGCAAATGACTTACACGATATCTGGAAGCAAATGACTCTTCTCCGGCTATAAATAAAACCGATTTCTCTTTCCGCTCCATTTGCTTAGATCGAGCCATCACTTCACTCGCCTCTATCGCATCGACAACTGCCACTCCTGACATTTCATCCACAATCATGCCCTTTTCGTAGTTAACTACTCTCTCTACAGGCGCACCGATATTAAAGCACATGATCGGCATATTCATCTTCATGATTTCTTCTGCTGTATAGCAAAATGTTTCCGGCCAGATAGATGGAATCAAGAACATATCTATATCATGCTTTAATGTAAGTGCCGGGATACTGTCCGGAGCGTATCTTCCTGTCTCACTGAATAGCGGGCTGTTTATCGGTTCTGCACTGTATCCGATTAATACAACTCTGGCATTCATGCCTCTGCGCTCAATCTCTTTCAATAACTCTTTAACAATTTCAGCGCCTTTATGATAATTCAATATACCAAGCAAGCCAATGTTAAAAGTATCTGTTGTTTTATACTTTTTATCTAACTTCGGCATAAAACCGATCTGATGTGGCATCACCTTCACATTGTCCAGTTTTCCATATGCTTTTTTCAATAAGCGATCTGAATCATTTGAAAAAACTAAAATCGCGTCACATCGCTTCAAAAAATGTCCCCAGCGATTTCTCCACTCTTCCATCGACTGATAATCTCTCACATAATCCGGATGTACATTTGCAAAGCAATGCTTACAAGCTTGTGTACATTCTGGAATTGCGCAATATTTCTTATCAGAATTAACGAGATTGATCGTCGGGCATATAGCAAAATAGTCATGTAAAAGCATAATGAGCTTCACTTCATTCTGAGCTCTGTATTCTTCTATACGTTCTAACAGCTTATACAAGGTCGGATATGTCACAAGCTCATTGATCCATAACTCTTTTGCGCCAAAGAACTGCAAAGCTTTCATCAGCTCTTCCTGCGTTTTAACATAAAACTCATATTTATCCTTGTCAGCGTGCATGAAAATCTGATAGTAATCCTGAACATAATTATAACGAACTACATAAAAAACATATCCCTTGTCAAGATATTCTCTTTGCTTGTTGTTTAAGTATGAAGTTGCACCGCCTCCAATATCGTGATCAAATGCAACAATCACTTTTTCACTTTCACTCTTTTTCAACAATCTGTATTTTACAAGCTTTCTGATATCCTTATTAGGATCAACAGCAAAAAAGTGTGCAACCTGTTTATTATAAGTTGGATGTTTTTTACTTAAAATCTTCGCATGTTCTTCCAGATATCTTTTTTTATCTTCACTCAAAAAGCTTCCACCATGTTTGTGATATACAAACAGATTCTCTACCTGTACATTTCTGTAACCTGCCAGAATTGCACGTTGACACCAGTCATTCTCCTCACCGTATCCCATGCCAAAACTGTCTGCATCTAGCACTCCTATTTTTTCAATTGCATTTTTACTCATGCCCATGCAAAAACCGACGCCGGTAGGCAGTGATGCGTAACGCGGTACGATCTTCTGAAATTCCTCATCGATCTCAGCTAATGTGAAATCTTTGAACAGACTGTTATCCTCTCCCATTTTAGGAAAACTTACTAACGTTCCGCAATTTGTATATGGAGTAGACGATGCCACATCATCACTCTCCAAAATAGGAAGCATAAGTCTTTCCAGCCAGAGCTCCGGCAGTTCCACATCTGAGTTCACAAGAGCCACATGATGTCCTTTTGCCAATTCCAATGCCTTATTAACATTCTTAACAAATCCAAGGTTCGTTTCATTTTCTATCAATATCACTTCTGAATGCTTTCCCGCATATTCTTTTAAATAAGGAAGTACACGTTCATCCGGACTGCAATCGTTAAGAATAATCAATCTGTATTTCATCTCTGTTTTTTCAATAGACGAAAACAATGCATCAAAGTATTGATATCCATTATAAACCGGCACAATAACATCTATAAGTTCCGACTTATAATCGTTAGGGTAATACACTTCCCGCAGCTTGTCCGATGCAATAAGTCCCATCACTTCAATTTCTTTATCTCCGATATCAATCCCTTCAATATTAGGCTGTTTCTGTGGATCTACTTTCTCATCCGATTTATATTTTCCTAATTTCCATACATTTTTCTGACCGTTGAATTCAGATACCAGATTTACGCTGAATGACTCTACATTTTCAATCCGTACTTCCCCATAGAATCCACTTTTTTTTGCGTTTTCCATCTGAAATTCCCGGTATACATCCGAACGTTTCAAATGACTCGAAATATCAACAGGATACTTCACACGACCGACTTCTACAACCAGTTGCATTCTCTGCATTTTCTGCTTACCAGAAAACATCCATCCTTTTACGCAAAAAACGCCGTTTTCATATTGGCATATGTCTATCGCACATTTTATTCCCAAACTCTTTCTTTGTATCTTATCGAACATTTTTATCCTCTCTTTCATTATCATACAGATTCAATTAGTCTAAGCAATCCAAAAACGATTAACTAATAATCCAAACACATAAATATACATCACAATCTCCAATGCCCCTAAAACTAATCGTTTTTTTCTTTCATCAACTTTAACACATTCCGGTATTGCTATAAACAAAAGCGAAACAAACGGTAAATAATATCTTCCCTGTAATCCGCCTATATACGGGATCTGATACAGTGCCTCTCGTATTTCATATGTCATACTGGATTGTTCACTGCCAAACAAAATAACTTTAATTGTATGATTCGCCAATGACATTGTGATTAAAATACAAAGTAAGATAAAGGTCATTAATACTACGATTCTATCTTTCCTATCCAGCTTATATTCTACATTCCTATCACTCCTCAACAAAGATACAAAAGCAAGAACTACAAATATAACAATTACCACGCTGAATAACATTGGCGTATCTAACCATCCGAAATTCCCCACTGTCGATGTCATTAAAAAATCCGTCCATGTACTTCCTGTTGCCGTCAAAAGATAAATTCCTCTTTTCCATTCACGCACAAATCCATAGACCACCTGGATATATTGATTGTTCCTAAATACATATACAGCTCCAACAAATCCTACCGCCATCAATATTCCAACCGGAATTCTACATTTTCTTATGAGATTCTCGTCCACAACCACTATATGCAGATTGATCTTTATTTTTTTCAACGGAATAATAAATACCAGCATTCCCAAAAGACCATATGGCATTTTTATGTAGGTAATAACACACCATATCAACATTGCAATTACGAACTGTCTAATTCCAATTTCTTCTTTTTCAAATTTTAAATAGAAGATAAAAGCAATAAACAAATAGCACATAGGCAAAAGCACTGCATCATAGTTTATACTGCTTGCTTGTTGTATTGCCATCGGAAAAAGCATAAGCAATGCCATTACTTCTTTTTTTATCGGCATAAGTTTCAATGACAAATAGCATATATAAACATAAAAAATCAACGAGAAAATCTCACCAAATTGCATTACCCAATATGCAGGCACCCCTAAAAGAATTCCTAATATAATGCCTAATGTCGCCGGCAAATGTTTAATAACCGATATATGAATTGCCTTAGGCAACATTTCCGATCTGACATATTTGGGAGATTCTACCATTGAATCTTTCTGTTCTTTTATATCAACCTTTTCTTCAGGATGAAATTCTATTCTTTCCTGCTGAAGTTCTATACTATCTGTTATTTTATCAGCAAAACCATCCACCCCAATCGAATCACCAATCATCCACAAATGAGTGTATTCATCTGGCGTCTCCCAAGTAGGTACCATGAATGCCATCATCAATCCCATTATCAAAATCAAAAAGGTAACCATTATCTCTTTGCTTTTCCCCTTACACTCCATATTTCTTTACCTTTCCATATAATAACACGCTATTATCCATCTAAACTACTTCTGTTCTTTTTCATACAACGCTAATTCCTGTGCCAATTCTTTTATCCTAATTGATGATCTTGAAACCGCAACAGTCAAAACAAAAATGATCATCAACGAAAAACAAAATCCCAAGAAAAACAGCATATTAATCGGACTCACTATTCCCAGTTTATGTGCCAACCAGGTAATCAATTGTGGGAAGCAATCTAACACAAAAATACCTACTCCTACAATCAGCCATGCCAGTGCATATCGAAGTTCCAATTTCTTGTTTCTAATCATATTTATTATTACGCATAATGCTAATATAACAGCTATTCCTATTATTATCTGAATTCTTACATTCATCTCATTCACCTTCTAATACTTTCTGATTCGTTCAATTAAAATTGCAAGCGTTACTTTAATCATATAGTACACTGACTTCTTCATAGAAATAGAAGATACTCCACCTGTCCTTTCTTTCATGATGACAGGTATTTCTTCGACTTTCATTTTCCTTCTCAATACAGCAACAACACTTTCCGGTTCCGGATAATCTCTCGGATAATCAGTAGCAAATAATGCCATCACGTTACGTCCAATCATGCGAAGTCCTGATGTTGGATCTGTAATTTTTGTACCGGTAAGAATTGTAATCAATTTTGAAAAAAATACAATTCCAACTCTCCTCAATTGTGATGACTGAAATCCTTCTTTTTCAATAAATCTTGATCCTATTACCATATCCAAATCATTATTAAATAAATGTTCTGCCATAACACTAAGAAATTCTGGATCATGCTGTCCGTCACCGTCAACCTGTACAGCCACATCATAGTCGTGTCTCAATGCATACTTGTACCCAGTTTGAACGGCTCCGCCTATTCCTAAATTGATAGGCAAATTTACTATATTATATCCTTTATCTTCACATATCTGACGTGTATGATCTGTCGAACAATCATTTATAATCACATAATCAAAACCTTGTGCATTTTCCTGTATAGCTGTAACAGTTTTTTCTATATTACTTTCTTCATTATACGCAGGAATAATAATCAATTTTTTCATAATTACTTTTCTATAATCCTCTCTAAATTATCTGTCGTATGCTTCCATGTGAAATTGTCTTCCAATCTCTTATAACACAATTCTTGTCCTTCTTTTCTTAATCCAGTATTAGCAACCACTTCTTCTATTGCTCTATATATATTGTCTACTGAATTATCTTTCATTATGGTTCCATAACTTTCATCAAGCACCAGTTCCTTCGTTCCGCCTCTTTCAGTTGTGATGATATAACATTTGCACGCAGCTGCTTCTAATGCGGACGTTGCAAAACCTTCTGATACAGAAGGAAGACAGAAAATATCTGCTTGATTTAACACCGCAATCACATCCTCAAATTGCAATCTTCCTAATGGAATAATATATTCAGATCTATGTGATTCAACATATGCTTTTTCTTCCCCTTCACCTGCAAGCATCAAATAAATTGCTTCATGATTCTTATTATATCGTTCAACCGCTTCGATCAATTCATAAATACCTTTTTCTTTTAGTAATCTTCCCGTAAATACAATTATCAATGCATCGCCTGCAATCGAATATTCCTTTCTGAAATCACGTTGCTTCAACTCTTTTAAATGTTCAATCTTATCCAAATCTACGGCATTATACAGTACTCCTTTTGAACGGATTCCAAAATGTGCCGACCATTCACAGCATGCTTCCGAAACACCATAGTAATCTTTACATATTCTTTTCAGAATCATTGTATGAAAATGCTCATACATACCGCCAATAAAATCCAACAAACTATTATGCACAGACAAATGGCTTGTCCCATGTTCTATACATATACTTTTTGTCCGCCTCTTTTTAGCATATAAAGCAGCATATATGGAATGAAAATAAAAACGGGCATTGATTACAACAATATCATACTTTTGTTTCTTCAAATATCGATGAATTTTCCAAAAGTCTTTATTCAATTTCATAACAGGGAAACGACCATTGATCAAATTATAACACGGAAATCTTAACACTCTGATTCCATCTATTTTCTCCTGCAGTGGACTCCCGGTAGTATTATTTGTAATGATAATAACTTCATTTCCTCGTTTAATCAATTCCTTTGAAATATTATACGTATAATTTTCAATTCCTCCCATATGTGGTAAAAATTGAGCCGCAAAAATGCAATATTTTTTATTCATGTTTTCTTTCTCTCTCCATACAAACGATAAATATTACCAGTGTCGCAACAAAAAAAATTATCATACTTGCCATATATGCTAATGCAGCTCCTCGCAAATTCCATTTCACAACCGCAAAAGGTGCAAAAATCTTCACATATATCCACGAAACACCATATGCACATACAAGTAAATACTGTTTTCGAATTACAACAAGCGCATTATCCAACACATATGAAAACGTACAGAAGCATCCTCCAACTATTATTATTAATAATTCTGTTTTATATTTTGATAAATCCAATGCATAAAGTATAGACAAAACTGGAATTCCCAATATATAACTTGCAATAACAACTATTACACCTATCCCAGCTAAGCATCCCATAATCTTACCAATTATGATTATAAATTTTCTTTTATGACCATTCATCCATTCAATAGCCATTTTAGTCAATAATGGTCTAAATACTATATATACCAAAGTCAAGACCGATGCCGGCATAAACAGAATATTGAATATTGTTTGAGAACCGCTAATCATTAATTTGTCCATTATAGCTGAATCAATTTCCATTTTAGGTGTATTAGTTATATTCATCATTAAAAATGCATTGATAAAAAGTGGGGTTCCTGCAACAAATAATTGGGTCAACCATGACTTTTCATCACAACTTATTTGTGTATTTTCCGTCTTCCATAATGTCATATAATATCGTATATCCCAAAAAAACAATCCGAATATACCACTCAACAATAACATAACACTAAAAGCCATCAAACTATGTGTAAGAATCAAACTAATCCCGCATGCAATAACTGTCAAAAAAATTCTGTAAGAAATTGCTTTGCCAACTAAATCTAGACGTTCCTTTTGCTGCAGCCATCCTTCATAAACATCTGTCAAAGACTCCACAGCTCTATAAGCACAAACTATTATTACTATAACCGACTTATACACCTCATAATGTTTAACCATAACGTAAGCAACACTACATAACATCATGACTACTATTGTCAGGATTCGAAATGAAAAATATTGTTTAAATCCGAACCTTTCTTTCACATCTGTCGCTTGAAGAGTTCTGATTTGATATGTCCCAATTGTAGCCATCAATTGACTAATAGACCATGCTATACTAAAAATATCTGTTTTATCGTTACTCAGCACCCTCGTTACAAACATCAAAGCAACTACTGAAAACATGGCATTCGCCATACTTCCTGTTATGTTCCATATATATATTTCTTTCTCAGATGGCTGTTTTTTTACTATCTCCATATTTATCCTATCCTAATTTGCAATATAATCAAAACTTTCTTTTGAAATTATATTTATTTCATAAAATATAGTTTCAAAAGAAATGCTGTCATATGATATCCCAATATCTTTTTTGCCCATGCAACTTTCTTAACTGTAGGATCCATATCATAATTTAATATTGTCGAATATCTTTTTATTGTAGACATTCCGATTTTCTTTTTTTCTTCATTATTTAACACCTGTACTTGTCCCATCAATACTGCATACGGAAAAGCCAAATATGATTTGAAGACTTTTTGAAAATCAGAGTTCTCTATTGTATCCGCAAGAGTAATATATTTGTCCAAAATATTTTTCAAATCATTCACTTCTTTAAAAGTTACTCTTTTGTCTGTTTGTGCTTCGCCAGTCCCCTTCCGATATACATAAAACACTTTTTCATACCAATCATAGCTTTCTGCACATAATAACATTTTAGCCGTCCATTCTGTATCTTCGTTTCGAATACCCTTTTCAAATAAAAGATTATGATCAACTATCAATTGACGCTTGACAACTTTCGCCCATACCGCTCTATAAAGAATTCCTTGCTCTATAACTGTTTTAAGTGCATATTCTTTTGGCTGGTTAACAATCTCTTGTCTCTTGCATGTTTTCCCCGACTGTGTAAATCTATTTTCATTTTCCCAGTATTCCATTGTATCGTACATAAGTACATCTGCATGCGATTCATTCAGTTGACAGTCAATATCTTCCAATGTATTTTTCCTTTTCCAGTAATCATCATTATCCACAAACATAATGTAATCCCCAGAAGCAGCTCTTATTCCAACATTTCTACTATCTGCTGTTCCTCCATTAGTTTTGTGGATTACTTTTACACGATTATCTTTTTGCGCATAATCATCACAAATTTTTGCCGAAAGATCTTTTGATTCATCATCAACTAAAATTATTTCAAAATCCTTATATTTTTGAGCCAATATACTATCAATACATTTTCTTAAATATTTTTCCGAATTATACACCGGAATAATCACACTATATTTCATTCATTTCTCCTATTAAACAAACCAATTCACCAATAACTTTTCACATAATTCTCAACATTATATTTTATTCTTTTCCAAACTCTATAATATATGGGGCATGATTGATTTGTTGCTCTTTTGAAGGTATTTTCATATAATCTCCATACGTTCTCTTCAAATGTGTATCCACATCCTTCATCACTTGAATCGTAATATTTTCAAACTCCAATGTTTTCAACGGGAAAATCTCTCCAACCCTTGATTGATACTGCAAAGAGGCTCCATCTCCAAATGAAGTTACTCTTTTTGAATTTCCACAATTATACTTTGTACATTCTTTTACGAATGCCTTGTATATACATTTAGGAGAAATATGCAAAACTTTCAAGCCATAATGTACTGCCACACATATAGCTGTTGCAACACACTTTTTTATTCCCGTATACGGAATAATCGGATGAGCTGATCCGCATAAATAAATCAATCGATCTAAAAAAACAGTTTTGAGCTGTTGTGCTGTTTCTTTCCTCTTTGTAGGCGCAATATAATCAAACGGAAATACATCTATAAAAATACATTGATCACAGTTCAATTTATCACTTAAATATGAAACAAACTTTGTTCCTTTTCTCTGAAACTTAGTTACACAACAAGCATAATTTTCATCAATTTCCGGTGTCATAATCTGATATTTATCACCCATTTCTTTTTCAACAACTCGTGTAAATATCTCATAATCTTTTCTAAGCATTCCAACATCAATATCATCATCCCACGGAATAAATCCATTATGCCTTACAGCTCCTAATGCTGTTCCAAAGACTGCAAAATATTTTAAATTATATTTATCACATATCTTTTCTAAGTCCTGCAGCATTTCAAGCTGCAAATCATGAAGTTTTTTTAATACTTTTGGATCATACTCTTGGTTTCTAACTATTTTTTTCATTTTTATCTCTTTCTATCTGAAACAACAACTCTTTTTATCTCATAGATTGTTTTAGTATATCACAATTTTCTAGTTAGGTAAAGAATTCCCCAACTATTCCTTTTATGGTAGCTCACCATGAATGTAGAAACGGGAACCGGCCAACGCCGATTCCCATTCTATTAATCCATCTTCGTTCCAGTTGTCTGGTCATAAATTGTGTATCCTACGGTGTCCTTCTCTGTATATGTCTGCGTATAAACTCCTGAAGAATTAATCCAATAATACTTTGCACCATTCTTTACATAGGCATAGGTTACCATCACACCATCTTTATCCATATAATAGTTGCCGATCCATCCTTTTTTAGCAACTGCTCCGGAAGCTGCCACATAATACCATTTGCCGCCAAGCTGGAACCAGCCTGTAACCATTGCACCGGATGCATTCATATAATATGTTGTTCCTTTTATAGCCACAAAGCCAGTTGCCATCTTACCTGTGGACGGATCCATGTAATACCAATACGATCCACTCTGCACCCAGCCTGTCATGATCGCTCCGGATGAAGCGAAATAATAATACGTTCCGTTAACGCTTCTCCAACCCACAGACATCGCTCCGGATGGCATGAAGTAATACTTACTTCCTCCAATTGTCTGCCAGCCAGTTACCATCCTTCCTGTGGACGGATCCATGTAATACCAGGATGTTCCGCTCTTTATCCAGCCACGCTTAAGTCCGGATGTGGTTGAATAGTAATATGCACCATTATCCAAGTACCAACCATTAACGACATAACCATTAGCACCAAATGCATATTCTACTCCATTAATGGTAAGAATCTCATTCTTTGCATATGTGTTATCAGAATACTGATACCACCAGCCTTTGGAATCCTGTTTCCAGGTGCCGGTTGGAGCAGGAATAAGATACGGGATTGCCACTTCTGATTCTTCCTGTATTTCGTCACACACAGAACAATGGATACTTTTCCACCCCCATGTCCAGAGTCCCGGTTCAACATCTATCGTATAATATGTATTCCACTTATGCCCTGTTGCTTTGATTTCGGTTATATCCAGCTTCTCGTCACATCTGCTGCACTGATGATATTTACTTCCATCTTCTGTACAGGTTGCTTCCGTTTCTACAATCCACTGATCAGACACATCATGACCTAACGCTGCAATTTCTTCTTGCTTTTCTTCCGTACAGCCTTTTCTCGTACAATGATATACTTTCTTTCCCTTTTCTGTACAGGTTGCTTCTGTTGTTATCTCACCATCATCCCAATTATGTTTCACTGCTGGTAATACTTTTTCACTATTTTCTTTAATCTCATCACACACGCTGCAATGAATACTTTCACTTCCGTCTTCTGTACACGTTGGTGCCTGATCAACCGTGTAGTAATTATCCCAAGTATGTTCACACTCAAACACGCTAAACTTTTTATTGTAGCCTTCGGCGTAAGCTTGTGCGGTCGAACCTTCATAACCACAAATCTGATCACAATCTATAGTACTTCCATAAGACATATTCCATTCACATTTTGGATTAAGTACAGTCACAGATGAAATTCCTTTTATTCCTCTGAACGCATGAACGTCAATTTTCTCAACACTTCGCGGAATAATAATATCCCCGACAAATCCTTCGCATCCCTCAAATGCAGACCAACCTATCGTTGAAATCTTTCTCGATAATTTCAGTTTTCCATCAAATCCACTACAACCGTAAAAGGCGTAATCTCCTATTTCAGTTACACTATCCGGAATATTCACATCTCCCGTTAATCCAGTACAATTCTTAAATGTTTCATATCCTATTTCAGTTACGCCATCTGGAAGAACCACTTTTCCTGTAAGACCACTACAGCCTGAAAACGTTCCGACAAGTGCGGTTACACTATCTGGAATATCCAACTTTCCCACGAAACCAGTACACCCCGAAAATGTAAAATAAAGTGTAGTTACGCCATCTGGAATATTTAACTCTCCCGTGAAACCAGTACAATCCTTAAATGCACTATCCCCTATTTTAGTCATGCTATCCGGAAGAATCAAATTTCCTGTAAAACCACTACAATCATTAAACGCATAATCTCCTATTTTAGTTACACTATCCGCAAGAATCAACTTTCCCTTAAAACTGTTGCAATTTTCAAATGTACTAACCCCGATTTCATCCACACCATCTGAGATAACTAGCTTTCCCGTGAAACCGTTGCAATTTTCAAATGCATGATCACCTACTTTAGTCAGACTACCTGGAATAACCAAATCTCCTGTAAAGCCAGTACAACCAGAAAATGCATACTCTTCCAAATATGTCAACTTATCCGGGAGAACCAAATCCCCTGTGAAGCCAGTACAACCAGAAAATGCATACTCTTCCAAATATGTCAACTTATCCGGGAGAACCAAATCCCCTGTGAAGCCAGTACAACCAGAAAATGCATACTCTTCCAAATATGTCAACTTATCCGGGAGAACCAAATCCCCTGTGAAGCCAGTACAACCAGAAAATGCCCCCTTACCTATTGTTGTCACGCTATCCGGAATAACCAGCTCGCCTTTGAACCCTTTACAATCGGCAAATGCACCACCTTCAATACTTTTCAACCCTTTCGGAAGCTTCAGGCTATCAAATCCACTACAGCCTCCAAATGCAGTATCACCGATACTTTTTAATCCTTCTGATAACTCCAGGCTTCCCGAAAATCCACTGCAGCACCAAAACGCCATATTTCCAATTTCAGTTACACTACCCGGAATAACTAAATCTCCTGCGAAGCCAGTACACTCTCTAAATGCCCATTCTCCGATTGTAGTTACACTATCCGGAATATTTAACCCACCTGTAAATCCATCACATCTAAGAAATGCCGAATTACCGATCTTAGTTACACTATCCGGAATATTTAAATCTCCTGTAAACCCCTTACAGTTTGCAAATGCCGAATTACCGATCTCAGTTACACTATTCGGGACAACCAACTCTCCCATGAACCCTCTGCAGCCGGCAAACGCACCACCATCAATACTTTTCAACCCTTTCGGAAGTTTCAGGCTATCAAATCCACTACAGCCCCCAAATGCGGAGTCTGCTATTTCAGTTATACTCTCCGGAATAACTAACTCCCCTGTAAATCCACTACAACCATCAAATGCATAATTATCGATTGTAGTTACACTGTCTGGAATAACTAACTTTCCTGTAAATCCACTACATTCTCTAAATGCCCATTCACCTATTTCGATCACGCTATCCGGAATAACCAGCTCTCCTGTAAATCCGCTACGACCATTGAATGCCTGTTTTCCGATAGTTCTCAGCCCTTCTGGCAACACAAGATTCCCAGACAGTCCTGTTAGAGTATCAAACGCATGACTTCCAATACTTATCACGCCTTCCTGGATCTCTAATGTCTTTATATTTTTTCATATGCATTTGCTTTCCAGGGATAAGCACCGGAATAAGCAGGGCTCATCATATCCCCTTCTCCGCTTATCACAAGCTTATCGCCCTTCCCATCAAAGTCCGTATCATACACAGTCCATGTTACATCATCATTTTCTGTTGCTCCACACGCTCCACTATCTTTAATTACTCCTTGTTCTGCCTGTGTGTCTACAGATAAATCTGTGCTGTCGTTACTTTCGGACTGTCCAATTGCATCGACAGCTTCTTCCTGCTCAGGTTTCTCTGTAACTGTTTCCTCTTCAATTGGTTTTTCCCCAACCTCTTCTGATTCTTCTACATCCGTATTCTGTCCGGCATCCTCAGTCTGTTCTGTCTCCACTTCCGATGCCTGTACCACCGATATACTACCCGGCGCAATCAGATTCGCAGCCATAATTCCTGCGCCAAGTAACGCGATTAATCTTTTTCTTCTCATACCTTATCCTCACTTTGTCTTTCACAAACTTTTTGTGCAACATATATCATAAAATTGTAGCATTTCCTAATATTTCTTTCAATCATATGATAAATCTATAGTTTTCTCCCTTGACATTTCCTTAATATATATATATCATATAGTTGTTCATATAATTCGGAGGTGCTAAGTACATGAACATTCAAGAATATGATATTTTGAACGCAATTTTTACTACAACAAATGCAACACAACGTTCACTAGCTGATTGCTCCGGTCATTCTCTTGGTATTGTGAATCGTTCCATCAAAAAGCTTACATCTGATGGCTATCTCACCACTACCATGCAGCCTACGGATAGAGCAATCGCATTGTATAAGCATTCTGTTCCGCAGAATGCCATTATACTCGCTGCGGGTTTTGGAATGAGAATGGTTCCAATTAACACGGAAACGCCAAAAGGATTGCTGGAAATACACGGTGAAGCTTTAATCGAACGTATTATCAGGCAACTGCACGAAGCCAATATTCATAATATCTACATTGTAGTAGGATTCATGAAAGAACAGTATGAATACCTGATCGATGAATATGATGTTACATTGATTGTAAATGCAGACTATGCATCAAAAAACAATCTGCATTCTCTCAATCTTGCATCAGAATATTTGAAGAATTCCTATATCATTCCTTGTGATATCTGGTGCAAAGACAATCCATTCCACACACACGAGCTGTATTCATGGTATATGGTGAGTGATACACAAACTAACGAAAGTTCTGTTCGTGTTAATCGAAAAATGGAGTTAACCGCTATTTCTAAAACGGCTATCGGCAATGCGATGATCGGTATTTCATATCTTTCTGAAAATGATTCTTCATATATTCAGCAGCGATTATCTTCTTTAGATAATGACGCCCGATATGATGGATGCTTTTGGGAAGAGGCATTATACAATCATAACAGAATGGTGATTCCAGCCAGAATCATACCTGGTTCAAACGCAGTAGAAATAAATACTTACGAACAATTACGAGAACTTGATGAGCATTCTAATCATTTACAATCGGACATCTTGCAGATAGCTGCAGATGCTCTTAACGGAAACCAGGAAGACATCTGTAACATTACAGTCTTGAAAAAAGGAATGACCAATCGATCTTTCCTCTTTGACTATCAGGGGATCAAACATATCATGCGTATTCCTGGCGAAGGAACCGATCAGTTGATCAACCGAAGAAATGAAGCAGCCGTTTATCAAACAATTCAAGATAAACATATCTGCGATGATATTGAATATATCAATCCTGAAAATGGATATAAACTCACGCGCTTCTTAGATAATGCCCGTGTTTGTGATCCATTATCAACCGAAGATATAACCAAATGCATGAATAAGTTGCGATCTTTCCATGATTTAAAATTAAAAGTAAACCATCGTTTTGATTTATTCGGACAAATAGATTTCTACGAAACACTATGGGAAGGAAAAGCTTCTGTTTATAGAGACTATCAGAAAACAAAGGCAGAAGTATTTGCACTCAAAAACTACATTGACAAATACGCTGCTGATGAAGTATTGACACATATCGATGCTGTACCTGATAACTTTTTATTCTGCACAGATTCATCCGGGAATGAAGACATTCGTCTGATAGATTGGGAATATGCCGGAATGCAGGATCCACATGTCGATATAGCAATGTTCAGTATCTACGCATTCTATACCAGGGAACAGATTGATCAGTTAATTGATATTTACTTTAATGGGAACTGCCCGGATACGACTCGTATTAAAATATACTGCTATGTTGCGGTAGCCGGTCTTCTTTGGAGTAACTGGTGTGAATACAAACGTAATCTTGGTGTTGATTTTGGCGAGTATTCATTAAAGCAATATCGCTACGCCAAAGAATATTCACGACTGGCAAAAAAAGAATGCATCGATAGAAATTTATTATAAGGAGAATACACCATGTATAAAGTAAAAAGATCCATCATTATGGCTGCCGGACTCGGCAAACGAATGCAGCCAGTAACTTTAACCACACCTAAGCCACTGGTATCTGTAAACGGAACACGTATGATTGACACTGTTATAGAAGGATTGCACCAAAACGGAATCTATGAAATATATATCGTTGTTGGATATTTAAAAGAACAGTTTTATATACTGGAAGAACAATATCCTGGAGTAAAAATCTTAGAAAATCCTTATTATGATACCTGCAATAATATTTCATCCTTGTATGTTGCCCGCGAGCATCTGGAGGATGTCATCATATTAGATGGTGATCAGATCATATATAATCCACAGATCTTACATCCGAAATTCGAAAGATCAGGATATAACTGTATTTGGACAGATACCCCAACCGATGAATGGTTGCTCACTTTATCCGATAATATTGTTACTTCCTGTAGCCGAACCGGTGGATCACATGGCTGGCAATTATACAGCATTTCCCGATGGAATAAAGAGGACGGGCGCAAACTAAAAAAACATCTGGAACTGGAATTTAAAGAAAAAAAGAACACTCAAATATACTGGGATGATGTCGCACTGTTTTGTCATCCGAATGATTACCAGCTTGGTATCCAGACAATGCATGAGAATGACATCATAGAAATTGACAACCTGCAGGAATTAGCCGCTATCGATTCCAAATACGAACGTTATCTGAATGGAGGAAACACAAATGAATAACAAGAAACAATCCGCAAATCCACACAATATCGACTGGATGATCACACTTTTACCATTAATCATGATTATTGGTTTATGTGTATTATTCTTTTCTTTCCCAACGCAATCCAATACCGTTCTAAGCAATATACGATTTCTGCTTGGAGACACATTTGGTGTGTATTACTTAATTATTGGACTGGGTATTTTTCTCCTTTCTATCTATGTTGCATGTTCCAAATACGGTAACATCGTACTTGGTGCCCCGAATGAAAAGCCTAAATTTTCTTTCTTTGCCTGGGGGTCTATGATGTTTACTGCCGGATTAGCCGCTGACATTTTATTCTATTCTTTTTCAGAATGGATTCTTTACGCTTCTGATCCGCATATTGCAGAATTAGGAAGCATACAGGACTGGGCCAGTACATACCCTATTTTCCACTGGAGTCTGATTCCATGGGGATTCTATCTTGTACTTGCCGTTGCATTCGGCTTTATGCTCCATGTACGCAAACGTGATCGTCAGAAGTATTCTGAAGCATGTCGTCCTATCCTTGGTAAATATACCGATGGTATTCTTGGACGGTTAATCGACTTACTTGCAGTATTTGCACTGTTAGCCGGAACTGCTACTACGTTCAGTCTTGCTACTCCGTTAATGGCAAGTGTAATTGGTGAACTGTTCCATATACAGATCAACCGAACGGTTGTGACCATTATAATATTAGTACTGACATGTGCCGTGTATACATACTCCCTTTTACATGGATTTAAAGGAATCAGCTTTCTTGCCAAATCATGCATTTATTTATTCTTTGGTCTCTTGGCATTTGTTCTTTTATTTAGCGGCGAGACCAAATACATTATTGAAACTGGTTTTTCTTCTGTAGGCCGAATGTTCCAGAACTTCTTCCAACTGGCAACATTTACAGACCCACAGAGAACCACTTCATTTCCACAAAACTGGACGATCTTCTATTGGGCATACTGGATGGTATGGTGCGTAGCAACACCATTCTTTATTGGTAATATATCCCGAGGCAGAACAGTGCGTCAGACAATCTTAGGCGGATACGTATTTGGCTGCGGATCAACAATCATTAGTTTTATCATTCTTGGCAATTATTCACTTAAGCAGCAGATCACCGGTGCAGCAGATTATCTGGCCATGTATCAGAAGAATGGAGATCTTTATGAAATCATCATTGCTATCGTAAAATCTCTTCCATGTGCTCCACTGATTCTCGCACTGCTTTTTATCACGATGGTTGCCTTTTATGCCACATCATTTGATTCAATTGCTTTAATAGGTGCCTGCTACAGCTATCACAGACTGGGAGAAAACGAATCCCCGCATCGGTTAATTGAATTCATGTGGTGTATATTATTAATTCTGTTGCCAATTGCTCTGGTATTTTCAGATAGCTCCATGAGTAATCTACAATCGGTAAGTATCATTGCTGCCTTTCCAATCGGAGCCGTCATCGTACTGATTACTCTCAGTTTTCTAAAAGATGCAAAAAAATATATGAATGGTCAATAGTTCAATGGGGTAGGCTGAATTAGCCTACCCCATATACATTTCCCTATCATTATAATATTGTTTTAATATACTCTACCATCTGATCAGCACTTTTCCATTGCAATCCTTGTGAGTCGTACACCGCTCCAGTATTCTGCCATGTGAGTTTTGTACCGTATAAGTATACCTTTGCATTTACGGCCTGCCTTCCTTCTTTGCCAAAGTATGTCCACCAATCCGGATAATACTGTTGCATGAAGGATTGTGCCAGTCTGGAAGCCTGTGAACTACTGCCTCCGTTTACCGTTCCACTCATCTGCACACCTCCGTTTGGTGTACTGTGCAGAAGAAGGACACTTCCATCTTTACACTGTCCAAGGCTCAGGAAACAATGTCCACTAATACTAACAATATCTCCAGGATAAAACTTGCTGTTAGGTGTGCATGTGGAAACAGTTCCAAAACCATATCCCGCTAATGACTTAGCCAGCTTCGTTGCATCACCTACGTATCCATTGTAATCTTTTCCATTCTGTACAGAATTATATACTAGCCACCCTAAATAGCCCGAGCAATCCAAACCCCAAAAACGGGATTCTCTGTGTCCATTTTCCCAGGCAGTCCGTCCCGGTCGATAGGAATAATTCTGCTTATTCTTCTGAAAATACTGTTCCCATTCCGGCCAAACACCCATATACAAAGCAGTCTCGCCAGAGCCATTATCCGGTACATTCCAGCCACCGCCCCACACATACAATGTATTTCCTACTGGTTTTAACGCATCCGCAATCAGGTCTGATAATTCCATCTCAGCCATAGCTCCACTCTGATTAAAATAATAGTTACTTCCATTAATCCTATGCGTTCCTGTAACCATTTGTCCCGAGCCATTCAGATAATACCAGACATTATTTATTTTCTTCCATCCTATGGCCATATGCCCGTCTTGTTCCAGATAGTACCAAGCTCCTCCAACATATTGCCAGTCAATCTGCATTGCTCCATCTGCTCCCAGATAATACCATGTACCATTCAGGTAAATCCAATTGCGTGCCATTGCTCCACTCGACTGCAAGAAATACCAAGTGTCTCCGACAAGTTGCCAGCCGGTCTTCATTGCTCCATCTATCCCCAGATAATACCACGTACCATTTTGATAAAGCCAATTCTGTACCATTGTCCCATTTGACTGTAGAAAATACCAGGTACCACCAAGATATTGCCAACCTGTTCTCATGGCCCCATCTGTTCCCAGATAATACCATGTATTATCTAGACAAAGCCACTCCTGCGCCATTACTCCATTTGTCTGTAGGAAATACCAGGCTTCATTAATACATTGCCATCCTTTTTTTATTCGACCACTTGAATCTGCATAGTACCATCCTTCCGACCGTTTCTGCCAGCCAGTCAGCATACATCCATTAGCATCAAACAAATATTCCGAATCGCCAATTGTCATAACACAATCTTTTGCCATTACACCCGGATGTTTCATACCAAGTTCTTCATAATAATACCATTTACCACCTATATATTGCCAACCCGTTATACTAACATTATTTTGCTCTTCATATGTCGTTTCAAACTCAAATCCAGTTGCATTACCTATAGCAGTTAATTGAATCTTAGTATTATCATGCGACCATTCTGTCTGATTTATCGCATATGCAATGATTCCATTCTGAATTCCTGATATGCTAGGAGGATAATTAGCATTATCCGCATCAACAACAAATTTTGTCTCTTTAGAATTTAGCTTCGTTTCAATTCTATCTCTATATGTTTCTATCCATTTTGCCGCATCGCCACTTCTGACAAAATAATTATTTTTCAGATTTGTAGAACACGTACCATAATTCATATCATTATATATTTTTGCGTGTCCCGGATGAGCCAATGCCATTAATTCATCTGTAAGTCCAAAATACAAATGTCTTTGATCAAAATCATACCAGTTTTCATTAGAATCATCCCAAGTACAATCCACTTGATACCATTCACCATCTAGTTTGACTGCATTCCAGGTATGACCATCATAGGTATCTCTTACTTCAGAATTTTCAATACCGATAGCAGATAACAATTTGGAATAAGCACTTTCATAACTTTGACATGTCCCCAGGCCTCTGGTTAATGCACTTTCCGACGAAGACCATTTCAATGAATTATCATACTCCAACTGTTCCAATAACCAGTCATGTAGCCATAACGCTTTTTCATATTCAGAATTATTTCCTTTGCCATTGCACTGTTTAACAGCTGAATTAATAACATCATTAACACTTGGATAATTTGCATCGTTTACTTGAATATATGTATTCGTTCGCAAATATGTAACTCCAGATACCAAATCCATAACATGAAATCTAAAATTATAAATACCTGACGCTGTCATTGTAAATGTATAGTCATGGCTATCACATTCATCTGTATATTCAGTCCACTCACCTCGACTAGGATCTGCAACTGATTCATATGAATTTTCTTCTGGATTCGAATAGCTAGGAGCCTCCATATTAAACTTATATAACCCACTGCCACCAGATGCGGAAACATGAAAAGTGGTAGGTTGTCCTAATTCAGGTTCATTCCATTCCACCTTTAAAGTCACATCACCATAACTGGCTACGTCATTATAGGCATATTGGAATTCTTCAGCATAAACCGTTACTCCTTTTCCAATCAATACGCTCATGCAAAAAAACATTAAAATAATCTTTAATACTTTATTTTTATCTTTCACACTCATTCCTTTCACTATTTATACATATGGTCTTGCTGCACCAATCACTCTTCCTCTGCTTCCAATTGGTTTTACAGACACTCCCTGTCCCGGCCATGAGTCAATTATCTGCCCATTTCCAAGATATATCGCTACGTGTCCTCTATAATATACCAAATCTCCACGTTGCAAAGAATTTGTACTAACCGGCATAAAAGTATTATTATTATACCAATTCATTGAATTATATGTCTGTGATGCTATCCATCTATGATTATATGGATTATAAATTCCAAGATCCATTCCAGTTGCATACAAACACTGTAATACAAATCCGGAACAGTCAACTGCGTCTCCCGGATAACTTGACCATGGCTCAATGTATCTTGTTCCGAGATATTCATATGCTCTTGCAATAAATGCATCAACACATTCCTGTCGTGATGCATATATTGAAATACGTGACGGCGTAACGTATGTAAAATACCCTGTACAATATGATGGGAGCATAACAGTCAATGAACTTACCTGCGGATAGCCAGCCGGATTCTGCCATCCCAATTTATTCTTAGCCCGAATATACGCTCCATTTTCATGTACTACAAATCCATCAATTACTGTATTCTTTGCCATGACACCTTCTGAACCGCCATGAGTATCATTCTTAGTGTACATATAATACCAGACACCACCAGCAACCTGCCAGCCTGTCTTCATTGCTCCATCACCGGAAAACCAATACCACTCACCATTCAACGCAAGCCAATTAGTCGCCATAGCACCGCTTCCATAGAAGAAATACCAGTTATCACCAATTAATCTCCAGCCACTATTTGCCATCTTATTATTCTCTGCCGGATCTAAATAATACCAATATCCTTTTATATTCCTCCAGCCAGACGCTACAAGACCTGATGCATCATAATAATACCAGTCATTTCCATTCTGGTACCATCCCGTTGCCATTGCTCCACTGACTCTGAACGTATATGTATTTCCATTTATTTCTTTCGAGCAATCACTAATCATTAATCCTGGATACTCTGCATTATCTCCGTCCAGGTAATACCATACATTACCAATCTTTCTCCAACCTATAGTCTGTGCTCCACTGCCATCTGCATAATACCAGCCTTCTGGTCGAAGCACCCACCCTGTCTGCATTGCTCCGCCGGCTGCAAAGTAGAAATTACTTCCTCCTATGTTTCTTGTACAATTATCTGCCATCAATCCAGGATGCTCTGTATCAGCTCCATCAAGATAATACCATACTCCTCGAATGTATCTCCAACCAATTGCCTGCGCTCCACTCGCATCTGTATAATACCATCCTTCCGGTCGAAGCACCCAGCCTATCTGCATTGCACCACTACCATCAAATGCATAATAACTATCGCCTATTTTTTTCATCTCATTACAAGCCATAATTCCTGCATTTTCCCCATCAAGATAATACCATTTTGAATTCAGATAAATCCAACCAAAATATAATGTATTCTCTTCTTTGGCATAATACCAATTTCCTTCATAAAAATTCCATCCGCTTGTCCACTCTGATGATGGAACCTCCGGTTCTTGCGGAAAATCTACGTTTCCCGAATCGTCAATATTTTCTCCTGTTACTGATTCTGTTGGAACTTGTAAATTTTCATTTTCAGATTTTTCTTCTTTTTGCGAATCCTCCTGTAATGATATACTTTGAACTTCTTTTGAGTGTCCATTCGTTCCTTCTGCAAACACCGTGTTCATCGGAACACATAATGTCAATACTAGAAATCCCATGAAAATCTTTCGTACTTTTTGAATCATTTCTCCCTTTCCTCTCCTATAAATTATCTATACTGCTATTGTATCAATATCTTTTTGAATTTTCCATACTATTCCACTATAAATCAAAAAGAGACATTCCTTTGCGTCATGCAAGAAACGTCTCTTTACAACTAATTATATTTATTAATATTTTCCATGATACCCTTTATCACTTCAGCATATGTAGCCGATCCTGCCCATCCTGTTCCGTATGGATTATTAGGAATACTAAGCCATTCAACATACGGTGCTTTACCTCTAAGCCACTCTCCCCATCTCGGATCAACACGATCTCCATTCAGTTTGTCTGTTGACGCATAACATTTCAAATGCTGAACCTGCGCACGTATACCAAGACGAACTGTACTGAACGAATTGCCTTTCACTCCATTTCCAGTAGCTCCCATGCCAGCAAAATTATACTGTGATATATCAACATCTCCGCCAAATGAGAGATATCCTGTTTCAACCATTGCCTGCGCAAATGCAACTTCTACTCTTACACCTTCCTTCTTACACTCTTCGACATAAATCTTACAGAAGTCTTCTATAGTCTTAGCTTCTTTATCATTCTGCGAATAGTAAGATGGATATTTTTTATTCATTGCTTTATAAAAATTTGATAATTGTAAGGCTGTCACTGAAGAAGTCCCCATGATATTTGTTAGCTTTTGTTTATCTGGAATCCATGCACCGTTCGCATCCACATACCAATTACCAATCCAGGTATCACTCGCCATACATCCATTATTATCAAAATAATAGCATTTCCCATTGATCCATTGCCATCTTCCCGCTATCATTGCGCCACTGGATTCAAGATAATACCATGTATTCCCTGTCAATAACCATCCTGTTTGCATCCAGCCATTTGCATCAAAGTGATACCATGTACTTCCCACTAACAGCCATCTGGATTTTACGTATTCTCCGTTCGATTCCATATATTTCCATCGCCCAGATACTACTTTCCAGCCTGGCGTCGGCTTCTGTTTTCCAGGTATCCATGCTCCACTGGCATCTACGTAAGAATCTCCTACCCATGTATTTGCCATCATGTATCCATTATTATCAAAATAATAGCATTTCCCATTGACCCATTGCCATCTTCCCGCTATCATTGCACCACTGGATTCAAGATAATACCATGTGTTCCCTGTCAATAACCATCCTGTTTGCATCCAGCCATTTGCATCAAAGTGATACCATGTACTTCCCACTAACAGCCATCTGGATTTTACGTATTCTCCGTTCGATTCCATATATTTCCATCGCCCAGATACTACTTTCCAACCTGATACAACTTTTTGTTTTCCTGGCACCCATGCTCCACTGGTATCTACATAAGAATCTCCTATCCAAGTATTCGCAGCCATACATCCATCATTATCAAAATAATAGCATTTATTGTTAATCCACTGCCAACAGTCAGCCACTCTTGCGCCACTAGTTCCAAGATAGTACCATGTATCATCCAAATACAGCCAACCTGTCCGCATTGCTCCACCGGCATCCATATAATATGTGGCATCCCCTACTTTTGTCCAACCTGTCTGCATAATGCCTTTCGCATCAAAATAATACCATACTCCATTTAACAATAACCACTGCGATGTCTTGTATGTACCATCTCCATTACTATACTTCCACTGACTTCCATCCAACTCCCAATGTCCTTTTGACAATCCAAAATGATTCGCAATACCTGTTGCATCAGCAACTCCGCATTGCTTTAAAAAAGATTCATCCTTCAGTTTTTCTGCATCATTTACATTATCTATAAATGCATGTTCTACAATAATACCCGGAAATCCTTCATATTTGCTACGTCGTATAATTCCATACCAATCTTCCAGCGATCCATCTGGATACGTATCATAATTAGCAGAACGGATTTTAATACCACGATTTTTCAATCCCAATTTCAACAATTCATCTAAAATCTTCTGAGCAGAATCTTTGCCTTCTTGTCCAATTGCCGAATTATAATTGCTGTTTGGATAATATACTTCAACTCCCTGACCTCCACCAGAATTTATATGAATGCTTACCAACAAATCTGCTCCCCATTCCTTCGCTTTATTCACACGATTAGCGAGATCTGAGGCTGCATCGCCAACTCTATTTCCAAGGTATCTATCATCCTCTCTTGTCATATAAACTGCCACACCAGAATACTTCTCTAATTCCTCTTTGCAATATTTTGCAATTTTTAATGTGAGATCCTTCTCCTGTAATCCATTACCAACAGCACCGCTATCAGTTCCTCCATGACCAGGATCCAATACCACTATTACATTTCCATTTTTAGTCTGTTCATCTGAACTATATGTAGCAATTCCTTCCTCCTCTTCTGTATTACCAATAGCATCCGCAATTTCTCCCTGCGCTGTAGCCACCTCATCCGAATCTATACTTACTACAGACGTGTCGATTTCTTCTTGCGAAATCACATCGGAAGAGTCTGAATTATAACCAGGATACTCTTCATCAACACCAAACATGGCTTCCACATCTATGTCTTGCAATTCGATTGTCTGCTCTACGCCATCCTCCACATACACAAATCGAAGTAATGTATATGTTCCTTTATCCTCACCCGAAAATGAATGTTCAAACAGAAATAATTCTTCCTGTCTGGAAGACATAGTATCTTCAAAAATTGTTCCATCCGCTTTTTGATATACAATCTTTGCTTCTGATATAGCTTCTGTACCATCCCCATATGAGACTACAATCTTTTGCGTATCAGGAGAAGTCAGATATGGTTTATCAATTCCTACATAATTCAGCAGTCCGTTCGATACCACCTCTTGACTTTCTACTTCTTCAATCTGTGATTCATCTTGACCTGAATCCGCTTCCACATTTTTCTCTATTTCACTCTTCTCTATCTGATAGCTATCATTTTCTGTAACGGTTGTATCTGATATTTCTTCTGCCATAACACTCATATCCGTTACTGGCATCAAACAAAGCATAACTGCCGCCAAAAACACCGCTACCATTCTTTTAAGTCCTTTCATTGTCCCCTCCCCTTTGTTAAAACGCTTCGTCACTTCGCTATTATACTTTATTATTGTAATCCTCGCAACAAAAAAAGAGGGGCAGAATCGCCAATGTCATCTACCTCTCTTTCTATATAGACTTAAAACACTACTACTTTTGTTCCGGTTGGAATATTATCATATATCCATTTAGCTTTCTCGATAGGTAATCTTACACAACCATGAGATAACTGCATACCAACACGACCATCCATAAGTCGACCATTATATTTGCTATATAATACACTATGGAACAGATAATCTCCATAAAACTGCGTATACCAATAACATCTTGCATTTCCTGAATCAAAATAATATCCCTTTGATCCCACCGTAAATTCGCCTCCTACTGTTGGAGTAGATGGTTTGCCCGGTGCGCACTGCCAATCATAAAGCAGATTCCATGCTCCAGCACTTCCTGCAAAAATAGTTGTTCGACATGCTGCCCGATCCACAAGTATTAGATATCCTGTTCTACTACTATACGGCTGTGCACGCAACACCAATCTAGCTGCTTCTGGTGATAACATTGCTCCATTTGCACTAAGATAATACCCGTCTATATAACAATTTCTCGCCATCACACCTTCTGAACCACCGTGAGAATCATTTGCAGTATACATATAATACCAAGTACCACCAACATTCTGCCATCCCGTTTTCATTGCCCCATCACTGGAAAGAAAATACCAATTTCCTCCTATTGCAAGCCAGTTTGTTGCCATTGCTCCACTGTTATGGAAAAAGTACCAATAATTACCAAACAATTTCCACCCATAATTTACCATTTTATTATCATTATCTGGATCCATGAAATACCAGTAGCCATTAATCGCACGCCAACCAGAAGCAATTAAGCCAGAATGATCATAATAATACCAATCCCCATTATCATAATACCAACCTTCACGCATTGCTCCACTTGCATTAAATATATATGCATTTCCGTTTATTTCTTTCGTACAATCACTAACCATTAATCCCGGATATTCTTCATTATTTCCATCAAAATAGTACCAAGCATTTCCTATTCGTTGCCACCCTATTGCCTGCGCTCCACTCGTATTAGCATAGTACCAGCCCTCTGGATAACGTAACCAGCCGAACTGCATTGCACCCCCAGCACTAAAATGATATTTATAACCCTGAATATCCTTTACACAGTTTTCCACCATTAATCCCGGATACTGCTCATTATTTCCATCAAAATAATACCATGTATTATGTATATATCTCCATCCAATTGCCTGTGCTCCACTAGAGTCCGCATAATACCAGCCTTCCGGATATAGCAACCAGCCTGTTCGCATTGCTCCTCCGGCTGCAAAATAGAAATTACTTCCTCCTATATTTTTTACGCAATTGTCTACCATCAGTCCTGGATGTTCTGTGTTATTTCCGTCTAAATAATACCATACTCCATTAATATATCTCCATCCGATTGCCTGTGCTCCACTAGAGTCCGCATAATACCAGCCTTCCGGATATAGCAACCAGCCTGTTCGCATTGCTCCTCCGGCTGCAAAATAGAAATTACTTCCTCCTATATTTTTTACGCAATTGTCTGCCATCAGTCCTGGATGTTCTGTGTTATTTCCGTCTAAATAATACCACACTCCATTAATATATCTCCATCCCAACACCAGACTTCCATCTGCATTCGCATAATACCAACCTTCTGGGCGCAGTATCCAACCCATTGACTGCATAACACCATCTTTATTAAAGCAATAATACTGTGCTCCTACTTTAACAATAGTATCTGTAGCCATGCTTCCAGGGTTATCTACATTCGTTCCATCAAGATAATACCATTTGCCACTTTCGTATCGCCATCCATAGTACAATGATCCATCCTGATTATAATAGTATGTATCTCCATTTTCATTTACATACCATCCAACATGAGTTGGCATTGTTTCTGTTTCATTTTCGACTTCAGGTATAATCACTTCCTGATTATCCATCTGTTTCTCAATCTTCAGCTCGCCATCGGTTGATTCCTCATTTTCGATGTTTTCTACAGCTTTTTGTTCCATTCCATATGACACAAATGAGCAACTAAAACATACTAAAAACGTAGCTAACAGTATTCCTTTTACTCTCTTTTTCATCTTTTCCTCCTCATTCTCATATTAACAAGTAACTATTATTGTTTATATCCCATTCCACCTCCTATAAAATACTGTTCACCATCATTGGTAATTGCATACGCATGAATATTATACTCACCTTGTTCATAATCAAATTTACTCATATCGATATCTGCCACATAATTCTCATCTTCTTGATACTGCATTTCAATCCATTGCAAATCACTTTGATCTTCTTTTTTCCAAACTGCTATATTAATAGCTTGTATATTGTCGCCTCCCGTAATATTTTCTATACGGACAGGAATTATTCCTGTTTCTATTTGATACTCCCCTACTGTCATTTGTCCAGTAGGTATTATTCCTTCTCTAATCAGCAGACTTTCACTACTCTCATCGATATCAGCTAATTCTATCATCAATTCCGAATTCTTTTTCATTTCTTTTTCTTCAGTTTCCAATCCATAGCGTTCAGACAATGTTTGCTCACTTGAAAATAAATTAGTACCCAATCCTAGTCTGTTTCCCTCTATTGTAACTCCTATAGCAGCCAATGTTGTCGGAAAATTATCAAATGTTGTGTAGGTTCTTGCCATAGAACTCTTCGGATTATCACTTGCATTAATATATGCCGTATACACTCTTCGTCCATAATTTTCATCCACATTTTCACAAAAATCACTATCCATCGTTGGATGATCTCCTGATATAACAATTGTTGTATCTTCATAAAAATCTTGCTGCTTAATCCATTCAACAAATTCCTCTACTTGCTTACTCGAACATGCAATTACGTTTGCATACTGATCATCCACAAATTTATCATCACATTTATCACATACATATCCATCTTCAAAGTGCGTGTCAACTGTTAGCATAGTCAAATTGAAAGGTTCGTCTTGATCTGATAATTCGTTTAATTTTTCTTTTGCAAATTCAAATAACTTTTTATCATCGTATCCCCACCATACCGGATATTCATCAGATAACATTCCTTGCTGCGCAACATAGTTATAATCAAAAATATCATAATTTCCATGGTCTGTAAAATACAACCGTCTTCCGCCAAAAGTTGCATCCGATCCTATCATTAACGTCTGCGAATATCCTGCATCGCCCAAAATATCACCAATCGTTACAATCCCAGGAAAAAAGCTTTTCTGTGTATCCATTTCGTTTGCACTAATTGATATTTTTAATGGCAATCCAGATGTCTGAGCAAACATAGCCCCCATCGTCCATGTACTTCCTGTTAATGAATATCCTCCATTCAGTTTCTTGCTTTTTCCAGAAAAATCTTCGTTTTCTTGTGCAAGTTTTGTGAGTTCCGGAATTACATTTTCTTCAAATGCTCCGCCATTTTTTTCATCTGTATAGGTTGTTTCCATCGACTCTAAAAAAATGTAAATAAGATTTCTCTTTTTTTCCGGAAATACAATATCAACATTCCTGGGATCCACATAATTATCATCAATAAATGTCGAAAATTCATTCTGTCCTGAAATATATTCTCCAACATCCAGTTTAGTCCATACATTGTATATACTAATACACATCACACCTATTGAAACAACGCATATTACACCTAAAAATTTACCATTCTTTTTCCCTTTTTTATTTATCATCTTCATAATTGCGAATACAATTATAAAGATAATAATTGTAGGCAATATACATTTCAATATGTAACCCCATATCATATCCTCATTCGTTCCTTCTAATGGAGCCTTAAGGTGATATATTAATTCATCCATAGTTAAATTTGCCCATGTCTCAAACATCCATTTAATACTAAAACATAACAGTATGACTATCGTTGATACTAACAAACCAACGCTCTTCACAATTATTATAGCATTCTTCTTTATGTTCATTTTATCTTGCTGCATTTTTTATTTCCTTTTATCTTGTATTTGTTTATAGCTTTATAAAGCATGGGACATTTCTCATATAAATCTATTTATAACAGGAATTTTCTTTAATACACTTGTAGCCAATAAACTCATCACAAAAACACATATTACTTTAATCCACGCCTCATAATACCTATTCTGATTCAAAACTTCATTTATTGTCATAAATGCATATCCATGTAACAAAAAGATTCCAAATGTACAATTACTAATCCATCTAATAGTTTCTTTTTTTCTTTTTCCAAATTTGTATTGCCTTTTTTCACATATTTTTTTCATCATGAAAAACGTAAAAATTGTTACAAATCCGCCTAATAATGTATAATAAGTTTCTGATACCTCTCCATGTTTAAAGCTTATTAGCGTTAGACTTACACTACTTATAATAGATATTAATGCCATAAGACCTATTATTTTTTGTTCCTTTGTCTCATTTTCTATAATCAGATTTTGATCAATACAATAACCTAATAGTGGATAAAAAATTGTCTGATACGATACAATAGGGATTGATATGGCAATCCCTCCTAATCCCATAAATTTTTCAAAAATTGGTAAAATCCCACCAAAAACAGCATAAATACCAAGTATGTATTTTAGTACTTCCCCTGTAATATTTTGCGCTATAATTTTTAGCAATGGAAGCATTATCAAAAACGAAATATACGCATATAAAAACCAATATGCACCCGAAAAGCTAAAGGTCGTACTCGTATATATTGTTCTAAGAATCCAGTTGATATCAATTTCACCGCCATCACGAAACGATAGTATGATATAATATAAAACTGTAAATATAATAATTATTATTATATATTTTAATACCCTTTTCCTGAGTAACTCTTTTATATCCTCATTTTTTCCAAGTAACAATGCCCCTGAACACATAAAATATAATGGTACAGCTATTTTACAAAATGAAGTAATGCACATTTCTATTATTTGGATATATATATTTCCTTGTTTTTGATATGCTAAGAATCCACTTTCCCCTGTATGATTAAAAATAACTAACAAAATTGCTACTATTTTTATTATATCGATATATATTTTTCTAGATTTTTCCATATCTCTAAACTGCTCCAAAATCTCTATAATTATTTTTATTGTTATAATTAAATGCTAGTGTTTCTCTCAATGTATTATATATAGAATTGCTATATGCTTTTAATTCATTTACAACACGATAATAGCATAGCATATGCATATCATATACTTACCGTACACAATAATATTTATAAAATAACTATTATAACTTTCAGATTCGAAATTTTTCTGCAACACAATTCTATTTTTCTTTACCATCAAATCAAATTCACAACATTTTCATCAATATTTTACTTCACATTTTGTGACACATAAAATTCTCTGACATATAATATAATTTATAATCTTTTGTACCACAAAGGCTTTGACGCCCGCGTCAAAGCCCTTATTCCTTCTTCACTTAAAACAACTTCTCCGGATATACTCCGTCTTTAATCAGCTTCTGAATAGCCGCCACAACATCCGGCTTATCTTCTTTATAGGTCACACCGAACCATTCATCATGAGATTTCCGTACCTCGACTTTCATCTTGCCTTCTTTCAGCAGATCTCCGATGATCGTCGGCAGAAGGTATTCACCTTTCAGATTCTCCGGATCCAACTTCTCCAGAAATTCATCAAACCCCTTATCCAACACCTCAAAGAACTTCGGTGATAATCCCCACATGTTCATAGAGACTTCTGATTCCACATCGATTGGCACTGCTCCGTCCTCTGTCTGCACTGCCGCACCTTCAGCTGTCTTGACAATATTGGATGTCTCTATGATCTCAGACAGCATGCGGTGTTCATCTACCTTGCATACACCACGGGTTACACCGCCATTATCGCTCAAAGTATTCTTCAGTACGAAACCTACCATACACGCTTCATACGCATTATCATCTTTTCTTCCTGTCAGATATGCATATGCTTCTGTGTAAGCTTCCTTTCCATAATAATCGTCTGCATTGATTACCAGAAATGGCTCATCTACCACATCTTTACAGCACAGGATTGCCTGACCGGTTCCCCACGGCTTCTTTCTTCCTTCTGTCTTCTTCTGGAAACGCTCCGGGATATCATCCAGCTCCTGATAAGCGTATTCTACTTCTACCAGCTTCTCCATACGTCTGCCGATGATCTCTTTAAAATCCTTTTCCAGATCTTTACGGATTACGAATACAACCTTATTAAATCCCGCCTCCAGTGCATCATAAATGGAATAATCCATAATGATCTCACCGTTTGGTCCTACTGCCTCCAGCTGTTTGATACCGCCGCCAAACCGACTTCCGATTCCTGCTGCCATGACGACTAGTGTTACTTTACTCATTTGTACCTCTCTCTGTCTGGTTTATTCTCCCAGACCATCTTCAATTGCTTTTACCATTGCTTCCATTGCTTCTTTTTCATCCGGTCCCTCACACTCGAGCACGATTTCATCTCCGCTTTTAATGCATGCACCAAGTACACTGAGTACACTTTTTGCGTTAGCCATCGTATTGTCATAACGAAATCTGACACTGCATTCAAACTCAGATGCTTTGTTGCAGAAGATTCCGGCAGGACGCATATGAAGTCCCGTAGGATTGGTGATCTTTACTTTTTTTGTAATCATACTTTTAATTTCCTCCGCTATCTTTCTCTTCCAGCACGAGTTCTACTTCAACATCTTCTGTCAGCGTACATCCATCCGGCAGCTTAAACTGTACTGGCACTTTATAGGTTCCTGCTTTTGTATATTCAGCCAGATCAATGATTGCAATCTGCTCAATGTTCAGAGTATCCAACTGTTCCTTTGATCCTTTTACATGTACTTCCAGATTATCCGTTTTGTTATAACTCATGCGCAGGTTCTCATCCAGATTTTTCACTGTAATAGATCCAACCGGAAGCTCAAAATTCTTGGTTCCGTCTTTTTCCAGTGTTACTGTAATAATCACCGAACTTGCGTTACTGTCTGCCAGTTCGATATCTTCCGGCAGATATTTGCTAATATCTATCGTATAATCTGTGCGGGAATCAATGGCTTCACCACTGAATTCTTCCGCAGGAATATCTATACTCTTAACCTTTGCCAAAGCATCTTCCGGTCCCGCAATCTCTATCTCTTCCGGAGCCAGCTTCACATTGGAAATGGAATATCCTTCTTTTACTTCAATTTCCGATGTATCCGCCTTCACAGGTACCGTCGTTGTCCGATACAATGTTACCGATACACTCACACCTACATTACCCAAGTTGTTTGCCAGCCTTGACTGGTCGATCACGTTATTGTTCTCATCGTACAATACCAGCGCAGAATCCAGCACGGTATTCTCTGAGAGTCCGGACACATTAACTTCAGCCTCTACCTTACTGATCTTTTCCACCAGAGACTTTGGTCCGTTGATCGTTACCGTCTCCGGATCAGCTGTCAGCTTGCCGAGCACATAACCACTTCGTACCTGACCGCTTGCCACTGGTGTAATATATGTGGTCTTGCTTACATTATCCTCGATCTGTATCTGCAGATTACGCGGACTTGCCGTTGCTTCACAGCTGCCCTCATATCCATTTACCGTTACTTCCAATGGAATCTGTGTATTCAGATACATTTCCTTAATATCCGCTGTAACAACAATGTCACTCGCCTTAATCTTACTCAGTGTCCGACGTTTTGCTGAAACTACTACGCTTACATTCTGCGTGTCGTCTACAATCTGATAAGTCTTATTCTGTTCCGTCAATATCTCGGAGTGTTCTACTGTAACCGGTATGTTCGTAAATGTCTTAGTCATTACCGGATCGTCAATATTGACCACTATCAGCCACAGCATAAATGCAAACAGGAAGGCTAACAGCTTCAGGCTAAAATTATTTTTCAGCTTTTTTATCATCATCATGCCTTCCTTTCTTCAGTTTTTCTACCAGAATGTTCGCCGGATTCTTAGAATGCTTCCGTTGCTGGATTGCATGGAAGCGCTCTCTCAGTTCTGCTTCCGTCAGGTTTCTGGAAAGTCTGCCGCCCTGTGCTACAGATACTCCTCCGGTCTCCTCAGATACCACTACAATCATGGCATCACTGACTTCACTCATACCGACTGCCGCACGGTGTCTGGTTCCCAGATCCTTGCTCAGTTCCATGTTATCAGACAATGGCAGGTAACAGGTTGCCGCCACGATCCTGTCGTTCCGCACGATAATAGCTCCGTCATGAAGCGGAGTATTATGCTCAAATATATTGACCAGTACCTGGCTGGAGATCAGACAATCCATCTGAATACCGGTACTCTCATATTCTGTCAGCTGGATCAGCTGTTCTACTACGATCAGTGCTCCTGTTTTTACTTTGCTCATGGAAAATACAGCACGCACGATACCGTCAACTGTCTCATCACTGAACCGCACTCGTTCTTTGGAATCAAACGGAAGCATGGATGTCAGCATCTGTTTTTCGCCCAGCTTCTCCAGACCTCGTCGGAGTTCGGGCTGAAAGACGACCACTGCCGCCACAGCCATAACTGCTGCTGCTTCTTTTGCCAGCCACAGGATCGTATGCATCTGTAAAATGGCTGCCACCAGTATGAATCCCGCAAGTGCCAGAATGCCACGCATCAGCATCCACGCCTTGGTATTCTTGATCCATACCATAATCTGATAGATCAGAAATGTAATGATCAGGATTTCCAGAATGTCCGTGAAACGCAATTCCGGAAAATAAATGCCTTTTACATATTGTTCAAAAAACTGCGATATTCTCTGCGCCATTCTGTCACCTCCCCATTCTTCTTAACTTGTTGTCTGCCTGTGCTGCTTCTTTTATATCTTTTATTTATTATCTTTATTCAGATTCAATTCTTTCTCGAGACTCTGTGTCAGAAGCAGATGCTCGGTATCCGCATCGGATAACTGTCTCTTCTGTGGAGACGGTTTTCTCTTAACTGCTGCCTTCTTTGGATTCGGCTGCTGTCTGTCCACTGTCTTTCTTGGTCTTGCCTGCTTACGTTCCTGTCCTGCCTGCTGTTTCTTGGCATGTCTGACTGGTTCCTGTGCCGCATGACTTGGAGTTTCTTTTCTCACATGCTTCTTCGCAGCATCTTTCTGTGCATGCTGCTGTGTCTTCTTACGCAGTTCCTTTGCATCAATCACTTCTGTCTCAGAAGGATATTCTTCACGCTTGTTGATCTGCTGTACTGTCTTCTCTGGAACAGTTACTCCCACTTTCGGAACTGCTTTTACATAGTAATAATACTCATCATCTTCAAACTGCAGGGATTCGCATTTGCTGTAATCTACTGCAAAGAATATAATTTCCAGAACCAGTCCGATCACTACCGCTACAACTGCCCCTACGAACAGTGTTGTTGTAGAAGTCTTTACACTCAGTACAGAACCGCCTGCTGTTGCCACGATCAGATACGCCAATGCCCCAGCCACGCTTGCGGCTTTCCATGCATGTGCCATCGCTGCACGACGAATGGTATATACCAGTATAATACAGATTATGCCGGCGATCACCATCAGCCACATTTCTTTGCTGGAAACTGCCTGTTTGGCAAATTTGATCATATCATTTACAAAGCTGCTGCTCTTTGCAGCCTGAATTGCCGCTGCCGACTTTTTCACCTGGTGAATCATATAATACGCAATCGTTCCAAGTGCTGCCGGAACTGCATATGCCGGTGTGCCAAGCAGACCTAATGCCACCAATGCAGCTGCCGGAACCTTAGCAATATATGCTGTCACTACTACTAATATCACGATCGCTGTCTTTGGTGCGAATCGAAGATAGAATACATACATGATCACAAACAGAAGTGCTGTCACGATCAGCATGCCCAGGGATACGCTATAGACATGTGCCATCGTCAGTACCGCTCCTGCTACCAGTGTGAAGATTGGCGGAAGAAAAGCGCATATCACAGCCAGCCCCAATGCAACTACTGGATTCGCCAGCATATGCATATAACCTATCTCCCGATTAATCATAAAGAACGCCACAAACGCCAGTACAAAGCGTACCACCTTATCTATGTATGTCGAATACTGTGCATAGACATTCTGTAATTTCCCTTTCAGTTCTAATACGCTTTCCATAACTATCTGTTCTCCTTCTTCATATCTTTCTTCTTATATAAATTGAGAAGTCTGGCAAGATCATGATTATATAACTTCACTCTCGCCCTTGCCTCTTTGTGTCGGTTATTGCAGGTAACATGCGTATATACTGCATATGCAATTATAATTGCCAGATACGCTGCTACGATCGCAATTGCTGTAACAATGATCATGCCGACAGACATCTTTTCCATCAACTTATCAAACACACTGATTCCCAGAAGTACGACCAGGCATACATATCCTATCGTTACCCACAAAATAGTCGCCAGCGTATGCAGACTGGTATAGTCTTTTCTATAGTAAGCACTGACCTTCAGATCCTCTCTCCCCTGCTGTTCCTCATAGAGAGCCATTCTTGTCATCAGCTTGACTTTTTTCTCATCTAACATTCTGCACCTCATTATCTCTACACTTAGTTATTATTATTTCTAAACATCATTATTCAGTATACCAAATATCATGTACCTTGTCCAATGCTTACCGTCAGAAAATGCACTTTCTCAGCGCCAGCAAGTCTTACCGTCTTCGCCGCCACGTCGATTGTACTTCCTGTCGTGTAAATGTCATCGATCAGCAACACGTTGACTCCCTGCAGTTTCATTCCCTTCCAGGCAAATGCGTGCTGCAGATTTTTCCGCCGTCCCCGCGCGTCCATAACTTTCTGTGGAATTGTATTTTTATTACGGATAAGGCTTTCTGTATCTACCGGAATGTCCATAAGTCTGCCAATCTCTTTTGCCAGGATTTCTGCCTGATTATATCCTCTTTTCCGTCTTCTGCTTTTGCTGAGTGGTATTGGGATGATGATGGCGATCTGCCATTTACGTATTGTTCTGCCATATGCACGTACCATCTCACGGGCAAATGCACAGCCATATATCCGTCGATTATGATATTTGAATTGATAGATTGCCGGGCGCACCACTGACACATGCTGCCAGACCGCCCTGCCGCTCTCATAATAATGCGAGTGCCTGCTGCAGTCGTAACAGTATTCCTCTTCTTCACGCCGAATTGGCTTACCACAGCGCATACAATATGGATTCCTCACATAAGGAAGCTTTGCTCTACACGCACCACAGATTCCCGCCTCCGATACCTTACCGCAAAACGGACAGGTATTAGGAAACAGGAATACCATGATTTTATCTGTAAAGACTGTAATATTAGAAATAGTTTTAGAAATAAGTGCTCGTATTCTCATAGGCAGAACTCCCTGATCTGCTCTGCCAGGCTCGAATTACGATTCAGCTCGTTATTATTCTGGATCATGTCTGCAAAGACCTGTTCACTGCCTACCAGTGTCACACATTTTCTTGCTCTGGTTACTGCTGTATAAATCAGATTGCGGTTGTATAACTGTCTCGGTCCCTGAAGCAGCGGAATTACTACCGCCGGATACTCACTTCCCTGAGACTTGTGAATGGTGATCGCATAAGCCAGTTCCAGTTCATCCAGCGACTGGAAGGAATAGCTTACCTGTCTGTGTTCATCAAACTCTACCGTCATAGTCTCTGCATATGTATTAATCTCCCGGATAATGCCCATATCACCATTAAACACACCCAGGCCTTTATCCACCGTCATACCGTATTTGGTGCATACTTCCCACTCAATCTGGTAATTATTGCGGATTTGCATGACCTTATCGCCCTCACGGAACTTCTTATCACCATATTCCTTTTCCGCTTTGGACGGTGATGGAGGATTCAGATATTCCTGCAGAATACCATTTAACCTTTCTACCCCGAGCAAACCTTTCCGCATGGGTGTCAACACCTGGATATCATATGGCTCTGCATTTACATATTTTGGCAATTTCTTCTGGATCAATGTCAGCACCACACTGATGATCGTGTTGGCATCCTGCCTCTTCAGAAAGAAAAAGTCACGACTCTTATTGTCCAGAATCACAGGTTCTCCGCGGTTGATCTTGTGAGCATTTACCACGATATCACTCTCGCCTGCCTGACGGAAAATACGCGTCAGTTTCACTACTGGGAAACATTTGGACGCAATAATATCCTTCAGCACGCTTCCCGGTCCCACAGATGGAAGCTGATTCCGGTCTCCCACCAGGATGAGTCTCGTCTCCACGCACACAGCCGATAAGAGTGCATGCATCAGCGGAAGATCCACCATCGACATCTCATCTACTATGATCACATCTGTTTCCAGTGGGTTATCCCTATTCCGGCTGAAGCCGTTTTTCTGTTCTTCATCCTCCGGGTTACCGCTGACTTCCAGCAGACGGTGTACCGTCTGTGCTTCATATCCGGTTGTCTCCGTCATACGCTTTGCTGCTCTTCCGGTCGGTGCTGCCAGCAGAATATCCGCTCCGTCACTTTCAAAATAATGGATCATGGCATTGATTGTCGTTGTCTTACCTGTTCCCGGTCCTCCGGTCAGCACAAATACTCCATGACGTACCGCCTCAACAACCGCTTCCCGCTGTTTCTCATCCAGCGGCAGATCCATATTTTCCTCAATCTGTGCCAGTCGGTGCAATACTCCTGTTTCACTCACATCATAGGTAACATTTAGATCATGGAGCATCTTCGCTGTATTCATTTCCATGTAATAATAATTCGATGGATATACTCGCTTCACGCCGTCTGCTTCTTTCAGAATCACCTTGCGTTCCATAGACAGATCCATCAGATATTTTTCAATATGCTCCAGATCCACTTCCAGCAGCTGTCCTGCCCTGCGTGCCAAAAGTTCCTCATCCAGGAAAATATGCCCTGCATTCACTCCCTGAAGCAATGTATAAAATATTCCACTGCGGATCCGGTAATCGGAATCCGTATGAATACCGATTCTCTTCGCTATCTCATCCGCAGTTCGGAATCCCACACCACTGATATGATCCGCCATCTGGTAAGGGTTCTCTTCCAGCACACGATAAATCCCATTGCCATAATACTGATAAATCTTTGCTGCCAGCGTCGTAGAAATGCCATATTTCTGCAGATAGATCATTGCCTGACGCATATCCTTCTTCTCTTCTACCTGCTCTGCGATCTCTCTTGCTTTGCGCTCACTGATGCCTTTGACCTCTGCCAGCCGCTCCGGTTCTTCCTCTATAATTCGGAATGTATCTTCTTTAAACTTTCGTACAATCCGCCCTGCCAGTGCAGCGCCGACTCCACGGATTGCCCCTGAGCCCAGATATCGCTCGATCGACATCAGATCTTCCGGTTCGCAGACCTCTGATTCAGACACGGAAAGCTGCAGTCCGTACAGGCTGTGATTCACATATTCGCCTGTCAGCTTCAGCAGCTCACCTTCTTCAATATAGAGAAATGTACCCACGCAGGTCAGATCTCCATCTTCGTTATTCAGATTAAATACCGTATATCCATTATCCTCATTCCGATATACGATGTGTTCTACATATCCTTTGATTTCTTCCATATAACCGCTTTTCTCTGCTTTTATCCTTCATTCCGTCCGCTCATAAATTCCACATACTGTCCAGTACCGATGGCTACAACTGTCATAGGATTCTCTGCAGTCATAGTATTGATTCCGGTTCGTTCTTCAATCAGTTCTTCCAGTCCTCGCAGCATTGCCCCACCTCCGGTCAGCACAATTCCACGATCCAGAATATCTGCTGAAAGTTCCGGTGGTGTACGTTCAAGCACACTGATAACCGCTTCTACAATCTGCCCAACCGGCTCCTTCAATGCCTGCTCGGTCTCCGCAGATGTTACCGTCACCGTCTTCGGAAGCCCGGTCATAAGATTCCGTCCTGTCACTTCCATAGACTCTTCCTCTACCAGCGGATATGTTGATCCGATCTTGATCTTAATATCTTCTGCTGTACGCTCCCCAATCAGCAGGTTATGCTTCTTCCGCACATAGCGCACGATCGCATCATCGAAGTTATCTCCGGCAATCTTAATAGAAGTATTAACCACAGTTCCACCCAGCGAGATAACCGCCACATCTGCCGTACCGCCTCCGATATCTACGATCATATTGCCGCACGGTCTGGAAATATCGATTCCAGCACCGATTGCAGCAGCCACCGGTTCTTCGATCAGTCTGACTTCACGAGCTCCTGCTGCATAGGTCGCCTCTTCAACTGCCTTGCGTTCTACTTCTGTCACTCCACTCGGCACACAGATACTGATTCTCGGCTTACTGAAAGCTCTCCTGCCCATTGCTTTCTGTACAAAATATTTGATCATCTTTTCTGTCACTGTATAATCAGAAATCACGCCCTGACGCAGCGGACGCACTGCCACAATATTCCCCGGCGTCCTGCCAAGCATCAGTCTGGCTTCTTCTCCGATTGCTTTGATGCTGTTGGTATCCCGGTCATATGCTACTACGGAAGGCTCTTTTAATATTACGCCCTTCCCCTTCACATACACCAGAACGCTTGCGGTCCCCAAATCAATTCCGATTTCAACTGCCATTCCTGTTCCCCTTTCATCATCCGGTTACTTCCTGAACCAGCCACTACATTTATGCACAGAGGTATAATAAGTAACTCTACTTATTATACCTCTTTATCATTCGTTCTTATTCATGAAATCTGTCAACAATGACATTATAGTAAACTTTGTGTCTGTTGAAAAGTCTTTTTTTCAGGTTTATCCTTTCTTCAACATCATGTCGATGTATTTACCTGTATAAGATACCGGATTCAGTGCAACTTCTTCCGGCGTGCCTTCTGCGATCACTGTACCGCCTTTTGCACCGCCTTCAGGCCCGATATCGATAATGTAATCTGCCGTTTTGATCACATCCAGATTGTGCTCGATCACCACAACCGTATTACCATCGGATGCCAGCCTCTTCAGAATCTCAGTCAGCTTATGCACATCTGCAAAATGCAGTCCCGTCGTCGGCTCATCCAGAATATAAATAGTCTTACCGGTACTGCGCTTGCTGAGCTCTGTAGCCAGCTTGATCCGCTGTGCCTCACCTCCGGACAATGTCGTCGATGGCTGTCCAAGACGCAGATAGGAAAGTCCCACATCATACAGCGTCTCAATCTTTCTCCGGATGGATGGTACATTTTCAAAGAAAGTCAATGCTTCTTCTACCGTCATATTTAACACGTCATAAATACTCTTGCCTTTATAATGTACTTCCAGTGTCTCGCGGTTATAGCGCTTGCCACCGCACACTTCACACGGAACATACACATCCGGCAGAAAATGCATCTCAATCTTCAGAATACCGTCACCGGAACATGCTTCGCATCGTCCGCCCTTTACATTGAAGCTAAAACGCCCTTTCTTATAGCCTCGTTCTTTGGCATCCTGTGTTGCTGCAAACAGGTCACGGATCTGATCAAACACACCCGTATAAGTTGCCGGATTGGATCTCGGTGTACGACCAATTGGTGACTGATCAATATTGATCACCTTGTCCAACTGCTCCACACCTTCTATCTTTTTATGCTTTCCCGGAATTGTTCTGGCACGGTTCAGCTTCTTCGCCAGATATTTGTAAAGGATCTCATTGACCAGCGAGCTCTTACCTGATCCTGACACACCGGTTACACACGTCATGACTCCCAGCGGAATCTTCACATCAATATTCTTCAGGTTATTCTCCTGTGCACCTACGATCTTCAGCCATCCTGTTGGTTTCCTGCGCTCCTCCGGAATCGGTATACGAATCCGACCACTGAGATATGCGCCTGTGATAGATTCCGGCACCTGCATGATCTCCTCTGCCGTTCCTTCTGCGATCACTTCACCACCATGTTCTCCGGCACCAGGTCCAATATCCACAATATGATCTGCTGCAAACATAGTATCCTCGTCATGTTCTACCACGATTACCGTATTACCCAGATCCCGCAGGTGTTTCAGTGTTCCAAGCAATTTATCATTATCTCTCTGATGCAGACCGATACTTGGTTCATCCAGAATATATGCCACACCTACCAGGCCGGAGCCAATCTGTGTTGCCAGTCGGATTCGCTGCGCTTCTCCTCCGGACAACGTTCCGGTTGCACGCGACAGCGTCAGATAATCCAATCCTACATCTAGCAAGAACTGCAGTCTCGCACGTATTTCTTTCAATATCTGGTCACCGATCATATGCTGCTGACTGGTCAGCTCCAGATTATCCAGGAATTTAGCCAGTTCCTCAATCGAAAATGATGTAATCTCTGCAATATTATGATTCCCAATCGTTACCGCAAGTGCTCCTGGCTTCAAGCGCTGTCCCTTGCATGCACGGCAAGGTGTGATCCGCATAAATTCTTCATACTCTGCCTTGGATGCTTCCGAATAAGTCTCACGATATCTGCGCTCTACGTTCTTAACAATACCTTCAAATGCAATATCGTAGAACCCTTCTCCGCGCTGTCCAAAATAATGCACATTCACATTCTTACCATTCGTACCGTGAATCAGTATATTCTGAATCTCCTCCGGATATTCCTCAAACGGCGTATCCAGTGAAAATTGATATTCTTCCGCAAGTGCTTCCAGTATGGCTCTGGTAAAACTGCCCTTCTTGCTGGCAGACTGCCATCCCATGACTGTGATTGCACCTTCATTGATACTCAGGCTCTTATCCGGAATGATCAGATCAGCATCAAATTCCATCTTATATCCAAGTCCGGAACACTCCGGGCAGGCCCCGAACGGATTGTTAAATGAGAAGCTTCTCGGTTCAATCTCTTCAATGCTGATACCACAATCCGGACAGGAAAAGCTCTGGCTGAAATTCACCGGTTCTCCGCCAATCACATCGACTGTCATCAGTCCCTCTGCAAGATGCAGAACATTCTCCACCGAATCCGTCAATCTCTTTTCAATCCCCGGCTTTACCACCAGACGATCTACAACAATCTCTATATTATGCTTCAGATTCTTATCCAGCTGAATGTCTTCCGACAATTCATACATACTGCCATCGATCCGCACACGGACATATCCGCTCTTCTTTGCACGCTCCAGCAGCTTCACATGCGTACCTTTCCGTCCTCGTACCACCGGTGCCAACAGCTGAATTCTGGTTCCCTGCTCCATCTCCATGATCTGATCGACCATCTGATCAACCGTCTGCTTCTTAATCTCTTTTCCACATTTCGGGCAATGTGGAATACCAATCCTCGCATATAATAATCGGAAATAATCATATATCTCTGTCACAGTACCTACTGTCGAACGAGGATTACGATTTGTAGACTTCTGGTCAATTGAAATTGCCGGCGAAAGTCCTTCGATGCTTTCCACATCCGGCTTCTCCATCTGTCCCAGGAACATTCTGGCATAAGATGACAACGACTCCATATATCTGCGCTGTCCTTCTGCATAAATGGTATCAAATGCCAGCGAAGACTTACCGGATCCCGACAGTCCTGTCAGAACCACCAGCTCGTCTCTTGGAATATCCAGACTGATATTCTTGAGATTATGCTCATTGGCTCCCCGTATACGAATATATTTTTTATTCTTATCCGACATAACATGCTCCTTTGTTACTAATTCAATGATTTATTTTTAGTTTATTCTATACTTATTCTATGTTTCATCCATGTCCAGTAGCTGTTTCTTCAGCTCTGTCATCTTATCACGCAGCTCTGCCGCTGCCTCGAAGTTCAATTCTGCTGCTGCTTTCCTCATCTGCTTGGTCACTTCCCCTACCAGCTTCTCCAGTTCTGCTTTGCTCATCGACTCCGGATCCTTTTCTATCTGCATCTCCGCAGATGCTGCCTTTCTGGAAATCGTAATCAGATCTCTGACTGCCTTATGAATAGACTGCGGTGTGATACCATGCTCTTCATTGTACTTCATCTGGATACTGCGTCGACGCTCGGTCTCATCCAATGCCTTTCGCATAGAATCTGTGATCGTATCTGCATACATGATCACATGACCCTCGGAATTTCTTGCAGCACGTCCAATCGTCTGGATCAACGATGTCTCGGAACGCAGGAATCCTTCTTTATCTGCATCCAGAATCACCACCAGTGAAATCTCCGGAATGTCCAGTCCTTCTCGCAGAAGATTAATACCGACCAATACATCAAACACATCCAGACGCATATCGCGCACGATCTCCGAACGCTCCAGCGTATCAATATCTGAATGGAGATATTTGACACGGATACCAAGTTCCCGCATATAATCTGTCAGATCTTCTGCCATTCTCTTGGTCAGCGTTGTTACCAATATCTTATTCTTCTTATCTGTCTCTTTCTTAATCTCACCGACCAGATCGTCAATCTGGCCTTCTACCGGACGCACATCAATCTTCGGATCCAGAAGACCCGTCGGTCTGATTACCTGTTCTGTGCGCAGAAGTTCATGCTCATCTTCGTATTTGCCAGGTGTAGCAGATACAAACAGAACCTGATTGATCTTACTCTCAAACTCTTCAAAACTAAGCGGACGGTTATCCAGTGCTGACGGCAGACGGAATCCATAATCCACCAGCGTCCGTTTTCTGGACTGGTCGCCGTGATACATGCCGCCTATCTGCGGCACCGTCATATGCGACTCATCAATCATCATAACGAAATCATCCGGAAAGTAATCAATCAATGTATGCGGTGGCTGTCCCGGTGCAAGTCCCGTCAAATGTCTCGAATAGTTCTCAATTCCTGAGCAGAAACCTGTCTCCCTCATCATTTCAACATCAAAGTTCGTACGCTCCGCTATTCTCTGTGCTTCTAACAGCTTATCTTCGCCCTTAAAATAACGCACCTGCTGCTCCAGCTCCGCTTCAATTGCTGTGATCGCACGCTCCATATTCTCCTTGGACACGACATAATGAGAAGCCGGGAATATCGCAATATGCTTCAGATCTCGCTTAATCTCTCCGGTTAGCACATCCACTTCCGTAATCCGGTCCACTTCATCTCCGAAGAACTCCACGCGAACCGCCAATTCTCCTGATCCTGCCGGGAATATCTCTACCACATCTCCATGCACACGGAACGTACCTCGATGAAAATCCATCTCGTTACGAGTATACTGAATATCAATCAGCTTACGTATCATCTCATCCCGATCCTTCTCCATGCCCGGGCGCAGAGAAATCACCATATCTTTATAGTCAATCGGCGAACCCAGACCATAGATGCAGGAAACACTGGCTACAATAATGACATCCCGCCGCTCAGACAGTGCCGCTGTCGCTGAATGACGCAATTTGTCAATCTCATCATTGATCGCTGAATCCTTCGCAATATATGTGTCAGAGGATGGAACATATGCTTCTGGCTGGTAGTAGTCATAATAGGAGACAAAATATTCCACTGCGTTATTCGGAAAGAACTCTTTGAACTCTCCGTATAACTGTGCAGCCAATGTCTTATTATGCGCAATGATCAGCGTTGGTTTATTCAATTCCTGAATGACATTCGCCATGGTAAATGTCTTACCGGATCCGGTGACGCCAAGCAATGTCTGGCACTGATTCCCCTCTTTAAAACCTGCCACGAGATCTGCGATGGCTTTCGGCTGATCCCCAGTTGGCTGATATTCAGATACTAATTCAAAATGATCCATATGATTTCTCCTGATCCGCTCTAAGCTAGCGGTGATATTTTAGAAATAGTAGTTGCGTTCTTAGTATGTTACTTGTCCAGTATATCATTCAGGATAAAAAAAGTACAGAATAAATCGAATGTTTGTTCTGTACATTTTATGTTTTATTTTCCATCATCATTCCGAATATCATCAATAATCCGACCAATATTACATGTAATCTGTCCCTTACACTGATGAATATCCTCATTGATTTTCTTTTCCTGCTCAATAGCAATCTCTATATTTTTCGCCAGGTCTCCAATTGCAGAATTTTTTTTGGGATTGATTCCTGTTCTGGCAAGTAACAGCTTATAGATAAATGTCTGATGTCCATCTTTTTCATTCTGGATAATCTGTTCAGCATTTGGTTCAATATCATCTTCGTATGAATTTTCATAATGTAACAGCAAGAACAATTCAAATGCCGGATTGCTAACCGCTAATATATTATTCTTTTCACCTTCTGCTACCAATTCATCATAATCAAGTACCTTTTCTTCAAAAATGTCTCCATCAAATACAACAATCATCTTATCCCGTTCTTTATCAAACGCTATTTCTGGATTTTCTTTCTGATTTTCTGCAAACTCAATCAAACGTCTTGGAAATGAAATGTCCCTGTCTCCCTCTGTTTTTTCAAGTAACCGGATATCGATCAATGGATGAATATTTAACTCTTTTCGGATATCAATTAACTTTTTGAAATACCATGTTTCAGTATTTGCACCCTCACATATGAAAAAGTACTTACGATAAGGCTCAATCTGTTCTTCTTCATCTGTAGTTCTACTATTCCAATTCGTATAACTTCTTACTGGAGCCAAGGCTACTCCTCCTCTCTAAAGTCAAATGTTGAAAATACTGGTATCGCACCATACCTGCCTTCCAGATATGCCTTGCTCAACACTTTATCATACCTCTCCTTGAAACGATCTAAAGAATAAATAGAGCTTGCATTTTCTGCGTTACGTTCTACAAACCAGATTTCATCCCTTCTAAAAATAGCCTGATCCATAATAGATGATTCATGTGTAGTGAACAATAGCTGCATACGCTGCTCATCATGTAGCTGCATAAACAATTGCAAAAATCGTTCTGTCAATTTCGGATGTAAGCTTCTCTCCAATTCATCCACAACATAAAGAACATCTTCTCGTTTATTCAACAGCATATCCATCAAATCGAATAATCTTCTTGTTCCATCAGACTCTTCATCAAAACCAAACTCATAAAATGACTTATTATGATGCAATCGGATTGTTGTGACCTTCGGTTCAGAATGTCCTTCAACTTCGATATTAAAGAAAGTTTCCTTCGACCTCATCGTCATTCTGAATGATGGTTCTTCCTGCTCTTCCATCCTATTTTTTACATGCTGTATCATCTTATCAAATACTGATTTCGGCAATGCATTTGATAACTCATCCAATGTAATTTCTTCAATTTTCACCTGGCTGATTCCTGTATCAAATGTTTTTATCAATTTGTTAATCAGCTTCAGCGAATTATTATCATAATAATATTCCAGATCAATCAATGGCGTATCCGGTGTGATGATCGAAATATGATTCTGAATCCAGTCGTATACATCCCGGAAGAACAACAATTTAGATCGTGTGCTATATTTTTTCCCTCGATTCATTTCTGTCAGGAACAAAGATGTTTCATTTCCTTCAAAATCATCTGCATAGGTTTCAAATTTATTTTTTTCTGTGTTTGTCAGCGTAATGCCATCATTTAACACCGGACGTTTACTTCCTTCTCTCTCAAAGAGACATTTTGCTGAACCATTCTGATATAATTCATATAACCATTCTCCGGTTACTTTTCGTCTGCTTAAAACTGCCGAAAAACCATAAGCATAAAATTTGTCACCTACAGTAATCTGAATTTCAAAACTACTTTCTCGTTCCTTATTCTCCTGTCGATTCTTACAAAACATCTGTGTAGCTTCTATTGGAATACCATTGCAGACACTGTCTTTAAAAAATTTAAAGAACAATACCAGATTGGTCTTTCCAGATGCATTTGCTCCATAAACTACTGCATATTTTAATAACTGGGTACTTTTTATCTTTAACCTGTGATTTGCATTTGTTCGTATTTTATTCGAGGAAATCATTGTCAGCTCTGCTGCTTTATCAAAAGACTTAAAATTTTCAACACTTACTTTTACTAACATTCTTATACACCTCCACCTTTATTATATGTTTTGCTCTTCTCTCAGTCAATGCAAATTTGCTTATTTGGAGAATTTTTCGTTATATATTGCCTTCTATTTTTATTTTTGACAATTTTATTTTGAGTTATGCATATAATATCAATGTATAAGTCAGCTTTTTTGTAGCGACACTATTTTACTAATGCCGCTACATGAAAGATTACAGTACATAAAAAATCTAATTAGCATCTTTTCTTCTCGGAAAAATTGTTTTAAATTAATTTCTTTTTTAATTCTGCCAGTAAATCTGTTGTTTCATTACCATCGGATATCTCGCCAGAGTATCACTATCCAGATTCTCCCGATGCATATCTACTGCTGTGATCTGCTGATTCTCATATGTTGTATAATAATAAATGCCTTTATCTGCATTACAGCAGGACGTATAAATGGTAATCTCATATTTTCCTTCTTCTACCTCGCAGCATCCTCTCTGCTGTTCTACAGAACCCAGAATATGGAAAAACTGTCCAACGCTTTCCTCTTCTGAATCTCCGGATATAGAGTTCATTCTGGTAAATGCAACTTTAGCGAAACGCGAAGTGGAAGACAGATCTCCCGGAAGTCCCATTCCTCCCATACCACGGCTGTAAGTCTCAAGTGGCAGTGCTTCTGCAAAATGATTCTCCGGCTGTTTTGGTGACAAGTTCATATACTGATTCAACAGAAACATCTGCATCTCAAATGGAGGGTTATTTGTCATAACACCCACCTGATTATCATAGATATGCATACCACTCTCTACAAATTCTACCGTAATTGCCTGTTCTCTGTCCGCGATCATCCAGTGTAACTGAGCTGTCGGAAGTTCCTCGCAGAACGGTGTTCCGGTCAGATTCATGTTTGCCAGCAGTGTTTTCACATCCTCTACGGACTCACACTGACTGAGTACCCATGGAATAAATTCAAACTGAGCAACGTTTTCTTTATCCTCTACCGGTTCCTGATATACTGCATTTCCAACAAAATTAAGTCCTGCCATGCCGAGACCCTTTTCGTTGACTGCATCATAGTATAATGGATAGTCGCCTGCCACATATGCAGTTCCGATCATTGCATAATGGCTCTTCATCTCGCCCTGAAAGCGGAATGCAAATGGATAATTTCTCGGTGTTACCACAACCTCTTCTCCATAAGAGAATTCATAATCCAAAGTTCGCCCTATATAAAAATCTTTTGTCTTATAAGTTGCTGCTGTACACATAACTTCTCCTCCTAATTTAAAAATTCAATCTAAAAAATCCCATTACTACAATTTTATCCATGCGTGCTTTCCTTTTCAAGGGAAAATGTTATAATTATTGTGCTGGAAATATTTCCCGGCACTAACAAAAATAATTTCCGAACCAAAGGGGCTTCTTATGAAAAACAAACTGAAAAATAACCATAATATGCTCTTCCGCCTGTTCCTGTCAACACTATATATCAGTGCATTTACATTCGGTGGAGGATATGTCATTGTTTCCTTAATGAAGAAAAAATTTGTTGATGATTACCACTGGATCGATGAAAATGAAATGCTGGATTTTGTCGCTATTGCCCAGTCTGCCCCTGGTCCTATTGCAATCAATGGTGCAATTGTTATAGGCTATCGGTTAGCCGGCATCCTGGGTATCGGCATTACAATTCTTGCGACCGTGATTCCACCATTTGTAATCATCTCAGTTATCTCATTTTTTTATAATGCTTTCCGGGATAATTTTATTGTCAGTCAGATGCTGGAAGGTATGCAGGCAGGTGTCGGTGCCGTCATTGCCTCGGTTACCTGGGACATGGTATCCGGCATCATCAAAGATAAAAATACAGGCGCCGTACTGATCATGATTGCTGCATTTATTGCAGGCTGTGTATTCCAGATTAATGTAATCTACATCATTCTGGTCTGCATTCTGATTGGGATCTGTCGGGCTCTTATGGCAGGAAGGAGGCATAAATCATGATCTACCTTCAGCTGTTTTTAAGCTTCCTGAAAATTGGACTATTCAGCTTTGGTGGCGGCTATGCTGCTCTCCCACTGATCCAGGGACAGGTTGTTACCGCTCATGGATGGCTGAGCACTGGTGAATTTACTGATCTGATTACTATTTCACAGATGACGCCGGGCCCCATTGCAGTCAATAGTGCTACTTTCGTCGGTATCAAGATAGCCGGACTTTTCGGCGCATTTGTAGCCACATTAGGATGCATTACTCCATCCTGCATCATCGTGACACTTCTTGCCTGGCTCTATATGAAGTATCGTAATCTCTCTGCCATGCAGCAGATCCTTACTTCCCTGCGTCCGGCTGTCGTAGCTATGATTGCATCGGCAGGTATTACAATCCTTACCACTGCGTTCTGGAGCAGTCAGGGTACTGTTCAGCTCGCGACTACCAACTGGTATCTGGTAGGTATTTTTGTCATCTGCCTGATTCTTCTTCAGAAATATAAACTAAATCCTATCTGGGTCATGCTTCTGGCAGGTGTGATGAAATTGGGATTAGCCATTCTTGGAATTGCGTGAAATTGCAATTGTATAAAAAAGGTTACTTTATCGCCTCGCCGGTAATAAAGTAACCTTTCCTAATTCTTATATTTATTCTCTCAGACTCAATATTCCTTCTGCCAGGATTTTCACATCGTTCAGAATATAATCAAATGCACCTGCCTGATACAGATTCAGCAGGATCAGACCAATCGGTACTGCAAAGATCATTCCTAATACACTTCCGACCCGATATCCAAGATACAGCAAAAACAGTGTATACAACGGATTCAATCCCATGGAATCTCCTACTAGCTTCGGCTGAATCAGCTGTCGTACTAATTGTGTAACACCATACAAAATTACCAGCGCAGCCACCATCTTATAATCCCCTACCAGAAATTTGTAGATTGCCCACGGAATCAATGCAGTTCCTGTTCCGAAAAACGGTAAGAAATCCAGAAATGCAATGGCAATCGCCAACAGTATCGAAAAACGAATCTGCATCAGTGTAAAACCAACAAGTAGAATCGCAAATACGACGCCCATAATCTTGAATTGTGCTTTAAAATATCCACCCATGGCATATTTCAGGTTTTCGCCTACCAGAAGTAATCTGCTGGTAATGGACTTTGGCACTACTTTTTTCACCCATTCTCCCAGATTTTCTTTATCGGCAATAAAGAAATATGCAGATACAAAGGCTACGATTGTTCCGATCAGCACGGATGGAATCCGCTTTGCCACATTTCCTGCCACTTCGATCGTTGGCTCTCCGATACGTCCAATCAGTGAAGATGCAGTATCATCCAGATTATTCATCAGCGTTGCCCAACTGTTCTGTATCTGTTCAGGAAAACGTTCAAAAAGTGCATTCCCCTGTGTTCCAATCTGGCTCAGTCCACGCTCCAGATCATGATACATGCTTGGAAAATTGCGGATCAATACCGAAATTTCTTCCCATATCTGGCTGATGATCAGATAGATCAGACCGATGCACAACGCAAGTACCAGAATAATGGTAATTGCCGAGCCCAATCGTTTCATAATCTTTAATTTCTTTTCCAGAAATGTCACCAGCGGGCCTGCGATCACTGACAGGATCCATCCGATTACAAACGGCATAAAATAGAAGATTGCTTTGATTCCCACATATATAAATAATACGGTTGCCGTTAGACTGAATACCAGGCTGACCAGAACTTTCCAGTAAGGTCTGGTATCGCCAAGGTCTTCTTTCACACTCATATTCCTGCCTCCTGTAATTCTATTCTTCGCCTTCTTCTGACTCTTTCAATCCACAGATCTCTTCTGCCAGATCCCAGATCTCATCCCGTCCCTGTTTGGTCACTGCTGAAAATGGAATCAGAATACTGTCTTTGCTTAAGCCCAGTCCCTGTCTGACTACCTTGACTTGTTTCTGTACCTGACTGCGCTTCAGTTTATCAAGCTTTGTCGCAATAATAATTGGCTGATACCCCTGCGACAGAATCCAGTCGTACATCATTTTATCATTAGCAGACGGTGCATGACGAATATCAATCAAAAGAAAAACAGCACGTAACTGCTTGGACTGATGCAGATAACGCTCGATCATCTGTCCCCATTTCTTCTTTTCCTGCTCCGATACCTTAGCATATCCATATCCTGGCAGATCCACCAGATATAATTCCTGATTAATATTATAAAAATTAATGGTCTGCGTCTTACCAGGCGTTGCCGATGTACGGGCAAATGATTTGCGATTCATAAGTCCATTGATCAATGACGATTTTCCTACATTTGATTTCCCCGCAAATGCAATCTCCGGTAATGTGTTCTCCGGCAATGTACTGGTGATACCGCATACGGTTTCCAGTTCCAGGCTTCGAATAATCATTCGGTCTCTCCTTTCACGAGTGCATGCTCAAGTACCTCTTCCATTCTGGATACCGGTACTATCTCAAGCCCCCTGGTTATCTCTGTTGACAATTCCTTTACATCTCTTTCATTCTCTACAGGCACAAGCACTTTCTGAATACCTGCATTCTTAGCTGCCAGAAGCTTCTCTTTAACTCCGCCGATCGGCAGTACTCTTCCGCGCAGTGTAATCTCCCCGGTCATGGCAACATCAGCATGTACCTTACGTCCTGTAACCGCTGACAGGATTGCCGTTGCCATGGTAATTCCCGCAGACGGTCCGTCTTTTGGCACTGCACCTTCCGGAATATGGATGTGGATATCATGCTTTTCAAAGTAATCCTCTTCCAGACCATAACTCTCTCCGATAGAACGGATATAGCTGATACCTGTGCGGGCAGATTCTTTCATCACATCCCCCAGTTTACCGGTCAGAGTGATCTGTCCCTTTCCAGGCATTACATTTACTTCAATCTGAAGAGTGACACCACCAACACTGGTCCATGCAAGTCCACGGACAATTCCCACTTCATCTGTCTCATTGGCCATCTGATACTGGTATTTCTCTTTTCCAAGATATTTATGCAGGTTAGTCTCTGTCACACGGATTCGGTTCTTTTTATCCTCCAGAATCTCACGGGCTGACTTTCTGCAGATTTCGCCGATCTTACGCTCCAACTGACGCACACCTGCTTCTCTGGTATAATTTCTGACAATCTTTTCGACAGCTCCTTTGCTGATAGTGAGCTGCTCCGGCTTGATACCATGCTTCTTAAGCTGCTTCGGAATCAGATGTTCTACAGCAATATGTACTTTCTCATTATCCGTATAGCTGCTGATCTCTATCACTTCCATACGATCCAGCAGCGGTCCCGGAATCGTCTGAAGCGTATTCGCTGTTGTCACAAAGAATACCTCAGACAAATCTAACGGCACTTCCAGATAATGATCCCGGAACTTATTATTCTGCTCACTGTCCAGAACTTCCAGAAGCGCAGAGAATGTATCTCCCTTGTAATCATTGCTGACCTTATCAATCTCATCCAAAAGCATCAGTGGATTCTTCACGCCGGCTGTCTTCAATCCATTTGCAATACGTCCCGGCATCGCGCCCACATAAGTCTTACGATGTCCACGGATCTCTGCCTCATCTCGGACACCGCCCAGTGAAATGCGTACGTATTTTTTATCCAATGCCGTAGCCAGGGATCTGGCAATGGATGTCTTACCGGTTCCCGGAGGTCCTACCAGACACAAAATCGGGCTGTTGCCTTTTTCTGCAAGCGCACGGACTGCAAGGAATTCCAGTACACGCTCTTTTACCTGTTCCAGACCGTAATGATCCCTGTCAAGAATCTCCCGTGCCCTTACAATATCATGGCAATCCTCAGACATGGTATCCCAGGGCATTTCCAGCATTGTCTCAATATATGTGCGGATCACACCGTTTTCCGCCGGGCTATTCATAGAACTTCTGAATCTGGAGATTTCCTTCAGAAGCTTTTCTTTTACTTCCTCCGGCGCATTCAGTTTCTCCGCCTTTTCCTTGAATTCATCCGCATCTGATACCGTACTCTCCTCACCAAGTTCTTCCCTGATTAACTTTAACTGCTCTCTTAAAATATAATCCCGCTGATGTTTGTCAACGCGTTCTTTTACCTTATTCTGGATCTCTTCTTTGATATTCATAACCTGAATCTCATGAACCAGCTTATAAGACAACAGATCATATCGTTCCATCAGATCCCGCTCTTCCAGAATATCCTGCAGATCGGTATAATGCAGTGGCACATTGGCGGCAACAGCATCTACCAGCTTATGAAGATCTCGGTATTCACTGATCTGCTTTACCATATCCCGCGGATACTTCGGATGCCACATAATAAAATTATTATATAATTCCTGCAGACTTCTGCACATCCCCTGAATCTTCGGATTATCGGCCTGAACAGCCACCAGATCACTCAGCTGGTTTTCGTCCGGCAGTTCACAGATGATAGCCCGGTAATATGGGTCGGTCATTTCAAACTCTGTAAACTCTGCCCGGCATTCTCCTGCAACCAGTACACGCAGGATATTCTTCGGCAATTTAATGATCTGCTTAATCACTGCCACACATCCGATCTTATGAAGATCTTCCGCCTCCGGCACATCTATCTCGGGGTCTTTCTGAGCCGTCAGAAAGAGTTTCTGTCCCTCCTCTTCCATAGCCGCATTGACAGCATTGATTGAGCACTCTCTGCTCACATCAAAATGAACTACCATCTCCGGGAGAATGGTAAGTCCTCTCAATGCAACTACAGGCATACTGATTTCGTTCATTCCTGTCACTCCTGTCTACTCATCGGTATTTATTATGAAAGGGGCGGAGTTATATTCTGCCCCGCCCCTGATTCAGCACATTTATGCACTTTCAGTATTCAATGTGTCATATTCATAGATTGGATCGGCTGTACCATTAACCACATCTTCGGTAATGCGGCATGTCTTAAGCGCTTTCTCAGACGGTGCCTTATACATCGTATCCATCATGACATTCTCCATAATCGCACGAAGTCCTCTTGCTCCTGTACGACGTTTCAGAGTCGTCTCCGCAATTGCTTCCAGTGCTCTGTCATCAAACTTCAAATCCACTCCATCCAGTTCCAGAAGCTTCTGATACTGCTTTACAATCGCATTCTTAGGCTCTGTAAGAATCCGGATCAATGCATCCTGATCTAACATTTCCAAAGATACTGTAACCGGCACACGACCAACCAGCTCCGGAATAATGCCAAACTTCACCAGATCCTGCGGAAGCACCTGCTTCAGCAGACGATCTACACTGTCCTCATGCTTCTCCGCAATTTCCTGGTTAAACCCAATGGACTTCTTATCGATACGAGTCTCTATAATCTTATCCAGTCCTTCAAATGCTCCACCACAGATAAAGAGGATATTTGTTGTATCAATCTGAATCAGCTCCTGATGTGGATGTTTTCTTCCACCCTGTGGTGGTACATTAGCAATCGTACCTTCCAGAATCTTCAGCAATGCCTGCTGCACACCCTCGCCCGATACATCACGGGTAATGGATGGATTCTCGGATTTTCTGGTAATCTTGTCGATTTCATCAATGTAGATAATGCCATACTCTGCACGCTCGATGTCTCCATCTGCTGCCTGAATGATCTTCAGAAGAATATTCTCTACATCTTCTCCGACATATCCCGCCTCTGTCAAAGCTGTTGCATCAGCAATGGCAAATGGCACATTCAATATCTTCGCCAGCGACTGTGCCAGAAGTGTCTTACCACATCCGGTCGGTCCCAGCATCAGAATATTACTCTTATTCAGTTCCACGCCCAGATCTTTCTGAGCCATAATACGTTTATAGTGATTATACACCGCTACAGAGAGAACCTTTTTTGCCTGTTCCTGACCAATCACATATTCATCAAGAAATGCTTTAATTTCTTCCGGTTTGTACAATGTAATATCATCGAAAGGACCTTTGCCTTCTTCATATTCCAGTTCTTCTTCCAGTATCTCCGTACAAACCTCTACACATTCATCACAGATGTACGATCCCGCCGGTCCTGCGATCAGCTTGCGAACCTGAGACTGTGGTTTGTTGCAAAATGAACATCTGATCTGATCATCAAGTCTTCCTGCCATGCTCTGTCACCTCTCATTTCAATATCATTCTAAAAACCACATAGACGCAGCCCGCCAAGCGCGCTGCGTCCATTGCATGAATGCTTATTTGCGGTTTTTGATTACTTCATCGATCAATCCGTACTCTTTGGCCTCCTCAGCGCTCATGAAATTATCGCGCTCAGTATCGATACGGATCACATCCAGAGGCTGTCCGGTATTCTCCGCCAGGATCTGATTCAATCTGGTACGAATCTTCAGAATATGCTCTGCAGCAATCTGAATCTCCGTTGCCTGTCCCTGAGCTCCGCCAGACGGCTGGTGAATCATAATCTCAGAGTTCGGCATTGCATACCGTTTACCTTTGGTTCCTCCTGATAACAGGAACGATCCCATACTTGCTGCCATACCCATACAGTATGTAGCCACATCACATTTGATGTACTGCATAGTGTCATAGATTGCAAGTCCTGCTGTTACAGAACCTCCCGGACTGTTGATATACAGATGGATATCCTTATCCGGATCCTCTGCCTCCAGGAATAGAAGCTGTGCCACAATAATATTGGCAGCCACATCTGTTACTTCCTCGCCGAGGAAAATAATTCTATCTTTTAATAATCTTGAATAGATGTCATAAGAGCGTTCTCCACGACTTGTCTGTTCAATGACATAAGGTACTAAACTCATGTTACACGCCTCCTATACGTTGACCTGTTTATGCGATAACCGGATGAATTATTTCTCTACAGCATTCTCTACCAGGAATGTAACAGCATCCTGAACAGCGATGTCTTCCATCATCTGCTTCTTCTCTTCTTCGCCCATAAGCTCTTTCAGCTTATCAGCTTCCATGTTGTAAGACTCTGCCATCTTCTTGATCTCTTCATCCAGTCTCTCTTCTGTTACTTCGATGTTCTCAGCCTTGGCAATTGCCTCCAGAACCAGACGAGTCTCGATACGCTTAACAGCCTGTGGGCGAGTCTCCTCCTGAATCTTCTCCAGAGTCATGCCTGTAATCTGACAGTACTGCTCGAAGCTGATTCCCTGATACTGCATATTCTGAGCAAACTCGTTAACCATCTGACGAACCTGCTCGTCGATCATTGCTTCCGGAATCTCCATTGTAGCGTTAGCTACAGCCTTCTCTACAGCCTGATCTTCCTTCTTCTGCTTGCCTTCGTTCTCTTTCTGCTCTTTGATCTTAGCCTTAACATCAGCTTTGTATTCATCTAATGTGTCGAATTCAGATACTTCTGCTGCGAATTCATCATCAATCTCCGGAATCTGTTTCTCTTTGATCTCGTGAATGGTGCATTTGAATACAGCATCTTTACCCTTCAGTTCTTCTGCATGATACTCTTCCGGGAAAGTAACCTTAACTTCAACTTCCTTCTCAGCTTCAGCACCAACTAACTGCTCCTCGAATCCTGGGATAAATGATCCGGAACCAATGGTCAGTGGGTAGTTCTCACCCTTTCCGCCTTCGAATGCTTCTCCATCAACGAATCCTTCAAAATCAAGAATTACTTCGTCGCCATCCTGTACCGGACGTCCTTCAACGGTTACAGTTCTTGCATTCTTCTCAGCTTCTTCTTTGATCTTAGCTTCTACTTCTTTCTGTGTTACGCGGGTAGATGTCTTGTCGACTTCCATTCCCTTGTACTCACCAAGTGTAACTTCCGGCTTAACAGCTACTTCTGCTGTAAAGATGAAGTTCTCACCCTTTTTGATCTGAACGATGTCAACTGTCGGACGTGATACGATCTCAAGATCGCAGTTCTTCAGTTCTTCTTCGTATGCTGTTGGAATCAGTTCATTCGCTGCATCTTCATAGAAAATCTCTGGTCCGTACATCTTCTCTACCATCTGACGCGGTACTTTACCTTTACGGAATCCCGGAACGCTGATACTCTTCTTCTGTTTGTTGTATGCGCTCTGAAGTGCTTTCTCAAATTCACTGGCTGGAACTTCGATTGTAAGCTTTGCCATATTCTTCTCTAAATTTTCTACCTGTAAACTCATTGACATTTCCTCCTATTTCTATCTCATTCCCCGGTAGGTGAGGAACAAGCATCTTACATTACACTCATTGCACTAGTATAACACAAACCTCTGTGCTTGGCTAGTATAGATTTATGTATTTTATAATGTCTTTATAATTCGTAAATGATGGATGCTGCAAGCTCCTCTGCTTTCTCTCTGTCAAATAGGATTTCTGTAAGCTTTAATGCAAAATCGATTGCTGTTCCCATGCCCCGGCTGGTGATGATATTACCATCCTGTACCACTGGAAGCCTGCTAATCACTGCGCCTGACAGCTTATCTTCTACCGACGGATAACATGCCGCACGTTTTCCCTTTAACAGTCCCATACCTCCAAGAATGCTTGGTGCTGCACAGATTGCAGCTACATATTTGCCGGATGTCACGTAATCCTCTACCACTCTCTTTACACCTGGATGCTCATCCAGATTGGTCGTACCCGGCATGCCACCCGGAAGCACGATCATGTCAAACTCTACAAAATTCACTTCATCAAACAGATCTTCTGTCTGCACATTAATCCCATGTGAACCTCTGACTTTGTATTCATCTGTAATAGATACTGTATCTACATACACACTTGCCCTGCGAAGTATATCCACAACGGTCAGAGCCTCAATCTCTTCAAATCCGTCTGCCAACAGAACTGCTACTTTCTTCATTGTCGCCCTCCACCTTTATAGTCTCATATTTCTTTATAAGTTTATCAAACTACTACTAAAAAAGCAAACGAAAGTGTATACTGAATATCAGCAATACCAAATGGACATATAAAAGGAGACACTTATGGAAATAGAACGCAAATATCTGATTCCGGAGATTCCGAATAACCTACATATTACTAAGACAAGAGAACTGGAACAAGGCTATCTCTGTACCTCTCCGGTTGTACGCATCCGAAAAGATAATGATCAATACGAACTCACTTACAAATCTTCCGGTCTTATGGTTCGCCAGGAATATAATCTTCCGTTAACTAAGGAAGCATATGAACACCTTCGTGAAAAAGTAGATGGCAGACTGATTGTCAAGACGCGCTACGAAATCCCTTTAGATGACCGCCACAAAATAGAACTGGATATCTTTCACGGGGATCTTGCACCATTAATTTTAGCAGAAGTAGAATTTGCAGACGAAGATGAGGCCAATCAGTTCACACCTCCGGGATGGTTTGGTGAAGATGTGACATTTTCTTCCAGATATCACAACAGCAATCTGAGCAGACTATAATTATTTCTATATAACATTTTATCATCCAAAAGGACTGCCGCTAATTAGCGACAGTCCTTTTCCAGGAATCTATATCATTAAAGACAAGCAACATAACCTCTATTCATTTAACAGCACGCTTACACGGTACATTCCTGGAGTTGCAGCTGCTTTGAATGCCTCCTGCACATCATCAAGTTTATATTTCACTGGTTCGACAATTTTCGAAACATCCACTGCTCCAGAATTCAACATATTTCCTGCAGTAAAAAAGTCAATTGTATCTGCGGCATATGTTCCAATCATTTCAAGTCTTCTATAATGGATTACATTAGAATCAATTTCTAATTCTGGTGCTGGATATCCTGCCGCAAAAAACAAAATTCTTCCGTCCATATCCTTTACCATTTCAAACGCTTGTTTATTGGCTGATGAAGCTCCAACTGCGATAATTACTGCGTCTGCTCCAATTCCATCTGTTAATTCCTTTACTTTTTCAATCGGATTTTCTTTTCCGGCATCAATAACTTCAAATCCCATCTCTTTTGCAGTATTGATCTTTTTCTCCATAATCTCTGAAACAATTACTCTTGCCCCTAATGCTCTCGCTGCTAATGCATTCACTAATCCCATTGTTCCAGCTCCGATCACAGCTACTGTTTCTAATGGTTTCACACGCAATTTTTTCATTCCTTTTACAACAGTAGCAAGAGGTTCCAAAAAAGCAGCTTCGCTTGGATCCAGCTTAGGGTTCATCTTGATCAGACTGCGTGTATTTCTTACAAAGTAGTCAGCAAAGCCAAAACCGCCCAGATATCCGTCCTCTGTTTTTGCCTTCATTGAGGCTGCATTACTGCAGTGAAGAACATCTCCTTTTCGACATGCGAGACATTCTCCACATCCGTCATAAGCAATTGCTACAAAATCTCCTACTTTATAATCTTTCACACCTTCACCGACTGCTTCTATAACTCCAGAACCTTCATGGCCACCTGCCATTGGATACCCCTGATGTTCCCGCAATCCAAGCCACTGACCATAATCTGTTGTACAAATATTACATGCCAACTGCTTCACCAGCACCTGGTGTGTCCCGATTTCCGGAAGTTTTCGCTCCCGCACTTCTGCATGACCTTTTTCTGTCAAAACTGAAAAACGCATTTTCTCACGTCCCATATAAGTACCTTCTTTCCTGCTTTTACATAATATTTATCTTTCTAAGGAAGCCTGATAAATTTGAACACAGTCTTCTTTATTTAGCTTAATAAAGTGTCCTACACTTCCGAATTTCGTACAGTTCTCTGCCATCTCTTCGATTTTTTCTCCATCAATTCCGGCATCTGCAAAAGAAACTGGCAATCCTAATGACTTGAAAAACTCTTTTGTTTTTTGAATGCCACGCACTGCGGTTTCTTCCGGATGAAATACATCATTTTCAATTCCCCACACATCCACTGCATATTTCACAAATCTTGCTATGTTATTCTGATACACATATTCCATCCAATGCGGAATAATAATGGAAAGTGTTGCACCATGTGTCATATCATAATATGCACTTAGTTCATGACCCAACATATGACTTCCCCAGTCTTCTACACGTCCGACTCCTAATACACCATTATGTGCCATTGTACCAGCCCACATCACTTCTGCTCTGGCAGCATAATCTTCTGGTTTCTCCATTACTACTGGCAACTGCTTGATCACTGTTTTCATAAGTGCTTCGCATTGTCTGTCTGTTAATTCACAGTCTTCTTCATTCGTAAAATATCTCTCCATAATATGAGATAAGATATCAACTCCTCCTGCTGCTGTCTGATAAGCCGGAAGCGTATAAGTCAGTTCAGGATTCATAAGTGCAAAATCTGGTCGGAGACATTCATGTGACAGTGCTCGTTTCATATGTCCATTTTCAGAATTTGTAACTACCGTTGTATTACTTGCTTCGCTTCCGGTTGCTGGTATTGTAAGCACAACGCCTAAAGGCATCATCTTTTCTACTGGGGTCTTTTTCGTGAAAAAGTCCCATACATCTCCATCATAATATCTACCAATTCCGATAGCTTTTGCCGAATCAATCACACTTCCTCCACCTACAGCAAGAATAACATCGATTTTTTCCTTCTTGCAAAGACTGATTCCTTCACGTACAAGACCAATATCTGGATTGGCTTTCACGCCGCCAAGTTCATATACTTCTAGATTTTCTCCTTTTAGTGCCTGAACAATCCTGTCATATAATCCATCCTTTTTAATATGACCGCCGCCATAATGCAACAATACTTTTGTTCCGTATTTTTTCACTTCTTTTCCCGCTTCTGCTTCAACCCCCTTGCCAAACACAAACGTGGTCGGGCAAGTAAATCTAAAATTCTTCATAATCTTTCCCCAACTTTCTTAAATTTTTCCGACTCCTCCAAATAATTCAATATAGTGGCAGAGCAATTCCTTGTATCCTTTTCCTGCTTCCAGACCAGCATCACACAAATTTGCTTTCATATTGGCAAATTCTCCTTTTGTACCATCCTGCTGCATCTGATCCCAATCAATGCCTAAATATTTCATCAGAGACTTTAATCCAGCATTACTTAAATCCGTAAACAAGTTAACCTTTTGAATACCACAGCATACTGCTTTCGCAAGATTATCATCACCTGTTCCAGAACCTCCATGAAGAACTAGCGGAATCTGTATTTTTTCACTTAGTTCTGACAATAAATCAAATTCCAAATGCGGTTTCCCTTTATATACTCCATGCGAAGTTCCTACTGCAACTGCCAGACAATCTATTCCAGTTTCTTTCACAAAAGAAACTGCTTCTTCTGGATTGGTCAGCCCCGCATTTCTTGTTTCTTCATATTCAAATCCCTGACCCACATGTCCCAATTCTGCTTCGACTGACACACCAACTGCATGTGCAATTTTTACAATCTCCGCAACTTCTCGTACATTCTCTTCGTAGGGAACCATAGAACGGTCTATCATCACTGAGCTAAACCCAAAACGAATCGCACTTACAATTTCTTCATACGGACCACCATGATCCAAATTCAATGCTGCATACACATTTGGATATTTTCTTTCATAAAACCTTGCAATCTCAGCCGTTTCTTCTAAAAAAGGCATTCCTGCACAATCAAGGATAATCGGTGCATGCATCTCTTCTGCTGCCTCAAAACATGCTTTCACAGTAATACTGCTAAACACATTTGGTGCTGCCACGCCATATTTTCTTTTTTTTGCATCATTTAATATTTCTGCCATTGATAATATCATTGTCTTTCTCCTTACCCTACGCACATTTTATTTCAATCTGCTAAAACAGCCCAATAAATGCACCTAAAATACATATCAACACGATCCCCAGTGAAATCCGTCCATATTTCTGGCTCTTATTTTTCAAAATATAATAAATGCCGAAGACTACTAACAAAGGAAGAATTCCAGGAGCTATGCTATCCAAAATGTCCTGCAGAATAATCTCAGTTCCTGCAATTTTAAACTTAAGGGCAGTTGTAAGTGTTACATATGAAGCACTTAATGCTCCCATCATGAACAGTCCCAGAATACTTGTTGCAGAAATCAGTTCCTTGATCCATCCTGCCTGCAAAATATTTTTTACAGATTCCTTTCCAATCTTGTATCCCAACGCCCACAGATTTTTTCCTATGAAAAACGTAATCAACATAAATGCAAATGGAATAATTGCTCCAAGTACATTTCCGGTAATTCCAAATGTCACTGCAATTCCATATATGATGGTTTTCAATGTGCCCCAGTCAATTGTATCTCCGATTCCTGCTAATGGACCCATTAATCCGGTCTTAATACCTGTAATTGCTCCATCTGTAATTTCACCCTCGCTAGCACGCTCTTCTTCCATAGACAATGTAATTCCATGAATCGGTGTACTCCATGTACCCTGAGAATTAAAAAAGTTCAAATGCCTGAGCAGTGCTCCGCTCAATTCCCCTTTGTCGGTATACAGCTTCTTCAAACAAGGAATCATACTATAACAAAACGCTACTCCCTGCTGTCTTTCGTAACAATTGGACACCTCAGCATCAAAATACCATCTGTAAAATGATTTATTGATATCTTTCTTTGTCAACAATACCTGCTCTTTACTATTCATCTTTTTTTCAACTGTATTCTCCATTTGAATCCCCTCCTTTACTTGGCCATCTGTTCTCTGCGCAGGAACGTGATCAATAATGCTATGCATGTTCCAAAGATTGCAGCTGCCATTGTGCTAATTCCCAAATACTGAACCGCAAAAAATCCAATAATAAAAAATGGAAGATAAATATTTTTGCCAATAATAAAAATCGTAATTGCAAATCCTAATGCAGGGAGTGTTGATCCAGTAACTGACAATCCGTGTGTAAGCCATTCCGGAATCACATCCAATAACTTCTCTACAACATCTGCTCCCAGATAAATAGCCGCAAATACAATCGGGAATCTCAATAAAAATCCCAGTGCAAGAGGATACGCAACCGCACAGCGTTCGATTCCTTTTACATTTCCCTGTTCTGCATAAGCATCTGCCTTATGCGCAAACACTGCCTGTAACGTTCTTCTAATCTGATCCTGAAATACGCCCAGCAGACCAAATGGAACGGCTAGTGTCACTGCTGCTGCAGGATCCATTCCGGTTAATAACGCAATTGGAATTGAAATACATCCTGCCAGACATTCATCTGCTGGAATATTTGCTCCAGCTGCTACCATTCCAAGATATACCATTTCTACATTTGCTCCTATTTTCATCGCTGTACCGACATCTCCTGCAATAATTCCAAAAGGAAGTGCCATCACAATCGGTTGACAGATAACCGCATGAAATGTATATCCCATTTTACTTTGTCCGATCCACCACCAAATTCCTGCTGCTAATGCTAATGCAAATACCATAATCTTATCCTCCTATCCCTCAAACGTTCTTTTAATCTTATCGAAATCCATTCTTGGTTCTTCCGGTATGATATGAATATAAATTTCAGTTCCTTTTTGATGCATTTCATCTAACAGATCCATATCCACCTGATTCAATGAAACCGCACGCAATATCGTCACTCGCCCTGGTTCGCTTGGTATGCCCCCAATCTGCAAGCTAGAAATCGGAACGCCCTTCTGTGCTGTCCGCATACATGATTCAACATCTTTAAACAACAACATCACCGTTCCCGTTCCAAATTCATCTTTTTCCCATTCCTCTGCTGCCTTATCAACTGATATAATCTCAACAGACACATTTTTTGGTGCGGCAGCCGCATAGATCATGACCATAAAATCATCTTTTGATAATTCGTCATCAATGATAATAATCCGATTCGCTTTCGCAATCTTCACCCATTTTGTGATAACCTGCCCATGAATCAAACGACTATCCAGGCGTACTAATGAAATTTTTGCCATACTAATCCTCTCCTATCTTTTTAAATTTAATATTTTTTCTTTTACTGCTATTTCTATCTTGTCAACAAGTTCTCCACCGTAATACGTATTTCTCAGATTATCCGCACATATCAGCATTTCCATATTCAAACCACATACTGCATAGACCGTTCCATACTTCTTTGCATAGACACCGGCTATATTCGACGGTGTTCCCCCTGCCAGATCAGTCAATAGCAAAACATTTTCTGCATTTTCTATCGCTGCATCTATGCGCTGCATATAATTAGAAATGGAATCCTCCGGCATCAGGCTCAGTGTTTCACAGCATTCTATTTTTCCTACAACCATCTGAGCAGATTGTAATAATTCTTCTCCCCAGCCTCCATGTGTTAACAGTATTATTTTTGTTTTCATACAATTTTCCTCTTTGCTGTTATATAAGATCTCTGATATACACTGCTTCATTATCTGGAACCATCTGTATATAAAGAACTGTCCCATCCTCCGTCAAACTTTTTATAATTTCTTCTTCATGCCCAGACACATATATATTTTCATATAATTTCTTTTTGCCAGGAGCAAATGGAAGCCTGCAGATATTTACTGTTTTGATTTCAGTTCCCTTCTCATATATTCTCCACAATGTATCCAATGTTCTTAACAGTACAAGTACATTTGCATCCGCTATCATAACAGCTTCAGCACCTTCATCTGCACTATAAAAAAACACTTCTACAGACTCAGGAACCGTCATTGTTAGTACACCTTGTAAAATAGGATCCGTTGCCACCTGATCATCAATGATATATAATTTACTGCATGACGCATGTTCGAGCCATTTAAAAAGAATCTGTCCATGAACCAAACGTTCATCAACCCGAAAAAATATTTCATTCATCAATTAATCACCTCTTCATCAGCTGATCAGTTCTTTCATATTTACGATTCCATTTTTTCCTCCTTCCATTGCTACTTCCGGAAGACTGTTTAGTGAAGTTTCTGTTCTATTCTCCAATACATTAATCAACATTGGTAGATTCAGACCTGTCACGCATTGAATATTTTCTTCCCTCAAGCAGGATGCAGTCACATTGCAGGGACTTCCGCCAAGCAGATCGACAAGAACGATCACACCGTCACCATCATCTAATTCTTTAGATTTCTCTCTTACCTTGCGCAATAGTTCACGCACATCATCGCCATGATTTAATGTCAGTGCTTCCAGCTTATCGTGATGACCGAAAATCAACTCCATACTTTTAATAATGGACTCGCTGAAATCTCCGTGAGTCACAACTAACACACCAATCATTACCCATCACCTCATTTCTTTTTTCTTTTACTTATTTATAGAGCAAATTGCGTGCCAGCTTTGTGTGTTGTTTTTCTGCATAAAGTGTGTTTAGACAAAAAAGTATCGATCTATAACGCATAACCTGCGTCATAAACCGATACTTTCATCTTATATATTTTCCATCATTTCTATCAAATACACAATTTCTGAATCCGGAATATCAATATGCAACATATGTTCAATATCTTCCAAACTCTGCTTGATTCTATTAAACAATGTCTCATACTTCTTTTTTATCTCTTCCGTCTGTTTATGCTGTATAATTTCTCCCTGCATAATACGTTCCAGCATACATGCCGTATGAATTACATAACGAAATTTAATATCCTTTCTGTTTTTCTCCTGAGTCGTCAGTTCCTCAAACGATTTCAGTAGCAATGGAATAATCTTTGCCGGATTAAGAAAAGCCAGTATCCCCGAAAGCGTCTCAGCCAATATTTCTGTCTTTACATCGCTCTCCTGTTCATTCGAAATATTCAAATCCGATGCATTCGATAAGATATGTTCTAGCCGGCGCATTCCCTCTCCCGCAATCAATTCATCGACAGAAATATACGGTACACCGTCCAATTTCAAATCTACTGTTCCAACTACAGCATCAATCCTTTTCCGCCGCAATCCCTCTTTCCCATTCTGCACGTCTGCGGCCTGCCTGAAATCCATACACTGTATATGCACCATATCTTTCAATGCTCCTGGGAGCATTTCCATGATAATATCTTTGATTTTTACAGCTGTTCCCTGTCCGGTAAAACATGTCGTTATAATCCTGCGCTGAATACACCCCATATTCTTCTTCTCATCTTGATTCTTTATCAAGAACTGAAATGCCTGTTTCAAATCTGCATAGATTTCATCCAAGGACATATCTTGCATCAATGACTTTCTTAATGCTTCCAGCACAATCGCGGTCGAAGCAAGTGTTATGGTTCTCACTTTAATTCCGGTTTTCTGTTCAATCAATTCTCCCATCATGGTCAGTGAACCCATATCAGTTAGCAGCAGGACTCCCTTGCCCTCATCGATTTCCTTCACCATTGCAACAGCTTTTTCAAACATAATTTCAGCAGACATATCCAACGGCATATCAAGTGCTTTACAATGATCCGTATTCATCAGCTGATTAACAACTTCTGACATACTGCTCGCAGTTGAATTACCATGAGCCATAACCAATATGCCTGTATACTGTTTTATCTGTTCATTCGAAACACATAAAAACATTGTCAGGTATACCAATTCCCGTTCTGGTATCTGAACATCGAGTTCCTCTTCCAGTAGCCTTTTAATTGTCTTTGCTACTCGAAATTCTTTCGGATGATTTAATGCAATATCACTGCCAACCTCTTCCCTTATCGGAACTCCGTTTTCAATCCGTTCGAGCATGGCATTTACGTGCATTGTCATTCCAATCTTAGCCTGTTCAGATAATTTTCTTTCCAACCGCACTTCTGCAAATTGAATCACTTCTTCAACTGCATAATACACATTGGCATTTATAATTTTCAACAGATTCTTTCTGCCATCCTCCTGATCTGTCACATGATATTTTTCCATCAGCTGTTCCATATATTGGTCCAGATCTTCCTGTAATATCCCTGTAATCTGCCCCTTTGTTCTTCCCTGTTGTTTAAAAGTCTGATATTTCTCCGAAATAATATCATATAGCGACTGTTTTTGATTGCCGATTGTTTCTTCACCTTCAAAAAAATGATAATCATCCGAATATCTCAAAAATTCAATCAGATCATTCTTTTGATTTTGATGTTCTAAACGGCCTTTTTGGATATACTCAGGCAGTACCGGCAATTCCACCGTAACATACTGCAGTTTATCTACCTTATACTGTAAAAAGGCTCTTGCACAGACCAGCTGTATATCTGCTTTCAGCTGTCCGATATTGCCTGGACAATAATATAACAGAAGTGCTATGAGTGCCTCTTTATAAACTCTGATCGGCACTCCCACCTTTTTTTGTTCATTTACAAAGAACATCTCTATCAGCTGCAGACGTTCCACTATAGGGCGTTCATTCAATGCTGGCAAATGGATTACAACAGGCATACGCCGCAAAAATGTCTTTAAAAGAACTGTATTAATATTTTCTGTCGTAGCACCGATAATCAGTACATCTGCCTCTCTGAATTTATCTGTTTCACCCAGACGCCGATAAATTCCTTTGTCCATCAATAAAAATAGCATCTCCTGACCTTCCGGAGGCAGGCGGTGAATTTCATCCAACAGCAAAATTCCTCCATCCGCCTGCTCAACAAGTCCAATTTTATCCTTTTCTGCACCAGTATAGGCTCCTTTTTTACATCCAAACAACTGTGACAGGATCAGCTGAGGATTTTGTGCATATTCTGCACAATTAAAAACAATCAGTTTTTCCTTTTCACGAATTATCCCCGATTGTGCCGCATACTCATACATCTTTTCTGCAAATGTTGTTTTTCCCGTCCCAGTCGGTCCAGCCAAAAGTGTATGTAAGCCTCTTGGTGGATACAAAATTGCTGATTTCCCCTGTTCGATTTGAGATTTCAGCGATCCGTTCCTGCCTATCAGATTGCTAAATGCGGTTTTACCGTCTTCTTCCTCTGCTTTTTTTACTAACTCTTCACAGACTGATGCTTCCATAAACAGTACCGGTCTACTTTCTGATTTTACTACAAGACCTTCCCGCACCAATTCATTCAAATCTCTGCTCACGTTACTTCGTTCTAATCCTAACGCCTCTGCAATCGTACCAGAATCTATTCCGGTTTTCGTTTCCTGTTCATCTACCATTTGTCGAACACATTGCAATATTTTTTCTTTTCTATTCAAGTCTTTAGCCCTCTCTTCTAGTAAATCAATGCACCAACCAGGCGTTTTCATCTATAGTTTAAAAGAATTCTATCATTTTCTCTACTAGGAGTCCAGTATACAGAGCTATCTTATTCCGATATCATTCCATCTGCCAGCATTTGTTCTAGTTAAATGTAATAATTCCTTTTATGTATTCTTTTGGATTTGTTGTAAGCAGTTGGAAGCCTTCATTAATCTCTGTGACTGGAATTCTGTGTGTAATCAGTTTATCTGTTGGGAAAATATCTTTTACATACGCATCCACTGCCTTTTTTAGCACATCCATATAGTTTTCGCAGTACCAAGGATGAACTACATGAATAATCGGTGAACGATACATCATATTATAAGCCATTTCCTCTGTAAATATTTCATTTTTCGTATACATAGACGGTGCAAGGATCTTTCCTCTTCCTGCAATTTTAATAATCTGCAATGCTGATGCCAGGCCTTTTAAGCTTCCTGTTATTTCAATAACTACATCAAATCCTTTTCCCTTTGTAATGTTCATCATGCTCGACTGTAAATCTTCCTGCAAAGGGCATATAGTTTCAGAAGCTCCGTATTTTTCTGCCAGTTTCAGACGATCTGAATCAAAATCAATTGCTGTTAGACTTCCCAATCTATCATTTTTCAATCCAGCTATTGCCAATAGTCCCATAAATCCACATCCAATCACAGCTACATGATCACCAAAACGTGGATTCGCTGCCTGAACAATATTTGCAACACACATCATTGGTTCTCCAAGACAGGCATCAATAGGTTTCTCCGTATCTGGAATTTTAACAAGACGTTTATTTTCATTCAGCATCATATGACTTGTAAAGCATTCAGAAGATACTCCTGTCACATAATCTCCCGGCTTAAATTTCGTAACACTTCTCCCTATTTCCTGTACTACAGCTACGGGCTCATGTCCCAGTCCCATTGGATATTGAATATTTTTCACCATGGCTTCAAAACCCAGTGGACTTTTGCCCATTGCACTTGTTCCCAGATATGCAGGAACATCTGAATGACATAAACCTACACTTATCATTTTCAATAATACTTCATCTTCTTTTAGTTCCGGCATCTGCTCTTCAAATAATTCAAAATGACCAGCCTTCGTAAGTTTTGCTTTTATCCGTTTCATTTTTTGCTTTTCCTTTCTATTGCTTTCTCTGCTTTTTTCACAATATCTTCTGCGGTCAGATGGAATCTCTTCTTTAAATACTCCATATCTCCAACCTCTCCAAATTCATCTTCTATGCCAATCCGTTCTACCGGTACCGGCAGGTTTTCTGCAAGCACCTCGCATACCGCACTTCCAAGACCGTTATACATAGAATGGTTCTCTGCTGTAACAACTGCACCTGTTTCTTCTGCACATTTCAGGACAAGTTCCTTATCTAATGGCTTAATAGTAAACATATCTACCACTCTGGCAGAAATACCTTTTTCTGCTAAAACATCTGCTGCCTTCAAGGACTCTGCCGTCATAATTCCACTCGCTATAATTGTCACATCTGTACCTTCTCTGAGTTCTTTCCCTTTTCCAATCTCAAACTCTTCCTGACTGTCATACAACCTGACAACTGCTTTTCTGGCACATCTTATATAATACATTCCTTTTAAATCCACCAACTGATAAAGCAGTTTTTCTAACATCACTTCATCCGTTGGCTCTATAATTGTCAGTTCTGGAAAAGCCCGCAATGCGGCTACATCTTCAAATGGCATATGTGTTCCTCCGTTGTAAGCCGCCATAATTCCCGGATCTGAGCCAACTAATTTTACGTTCGCATGAGAATAGCATCCAGAAATAAAAATCTGATCATTTGCTCTTCTAGATATAAACGGTGCAAACGAATGTACAAACGGGATTTTCCCTGCTGCAGACATACCACATGCTACGCCAACCATATTTGCTTCCTGAATTCCGCAATTAACAAGTTGTCCCGGATATTGATCAATTTCATCCATTTTACTACCCATAATACAACCACCGAGATCTGCTTCTAATTCAACTACATTCTTATTTTCCCGCATTATTTTTGTAATCGTATCTGAATATACTCCGGCCATTTTTCTTTCAGATACTGTATATGTTTTTTCCATTTTCTATAATCCTCCTATCGTTTCAATTTATTGACTGCATCTTCCGCCTGCTCTGCTGACACGTTAATATGATGATTTTTTAATATATTCTCCGCAAAAGAACATCCTTTTCCCTTTATTGTGTTCATCACAATCACATGGGGTCTTTCATCATTATTTCTCGCAGTTGTAATTGCAGTATTTAATTCATTAATGTTATGTCCATCTACTTCCTGAACATCCCAATGAAAACTACGGAATTTTTCAGCAAAGCTATCCATGTTGCATATTTTAGACGTCATATTGTCCAACTGCTGCTTGTTGTCATCAACAAACAGAATCAGATTACCAAGTTTTTGCTGTGCAGCAAACATAACAGCTTCCCAGTTCTGCCCTTCCTGGCTTTCTCCATCACCAATAATACAGAAAATTGTATTTTCTTTTTGTTCAATCTTCTTAGCGAACGCGATTCCGGCAGCCACCGATAGTCCCTGTCCCAGTGAACCGGTTGTCACATCAATTCCCGGTGTCTTTGAATGATCGCAGTGGCTCGGCAATCTTGTTCCCGGCTGATTTAGGGTATCCAGCCAATCCATTGGGAAAAAGCCTTTCAATGCCAACGCTGCATACACTGCCGGGCCCGCATGACCTTTCGAGCAGATCAACCAATCCCGCTCTTCCCATTCTGGATTATCTGCATCATATTTCATTTGTTCTCCGTACAACACACTAAGAAGATCACATATACTCATCGCGCCTCCCATATGTCCGAAACCTCTTGTTTTCATCTGACGGATTGTCTGAATCCGTATATCCGTGGCAAATTTTTCTAATTCTTCTACTCTTTTCTCTGTTAACATTTTCCACACTCCTTTGTTTTATTTTTTATTATTTTATAAAGCAAAAAACATGCCATTTTAGTGTGTTCTTTTCAAAATTTAACACACAAATTTGGCACGTTTTTTGCTATTATAAATTATAGGAGGTGATATTCATTATGGAACAAGGTTTTATTTTTTCCCAAAAGCAACAACTGATATTCAGTCAAAAACAGATTCAGTCTTTAAAACTGCTTGCCATGGACAACTATGAATTGAGTACTTTTTTACAGGAAGAATATAATGAAAACCCTTTATTGGATGTAAAAAGCTCAGATTCTGCAGTTAGTCGCCCCTTTTCAAAGGCATCAGTAACATCGGATGAGGCATTCCAGCCAGAGATACGCGCTCTTGATAATAATTACCTCGTTAATTTTATCATGAGCCAGATCCATTATTCCGAGTTCAGCACATTAGAATTAAAAATCATGAAGTTGATGATCCTTTTAATGGATGACAAGGGATTCTTTCCATATACACCAGAGGATCTGATGGAGTTGTATCACATTCCTGCTGAATCCTCTGCAAAATGTCTTGGCATTTTACAAACCTTGGAACCTTCTGGAATATTCCAGCCGGATATTGCCCATTACCTCCTGTATCAGCTTCACATCAACGGCATTGAAAATCAATCTTATACCCGCTTGATTTTAAATCATCTCGATGATATTGCATCCGGAAATCTGAGAACTATTGCAGATGACCTCGCCATCTCTGTTCCTGAAGTCCGGCAGATGATTCGGCTGGTCAAACTTTTACCGCCTCCCCCGCTAACAGGCATTGGAGACTCCACAAACGAATATATCATTCCTGATATAATTGTTGAAAAATCTGAAAACAACTGGAATATCTCTCTGAATGATAACTGGATAGAAAATTATAGTTTAAATGATTACTATATCCACATGATGCAGATATCTACAGACGTGCTTTTAAAAGATTACTTTGAGAAAAAATACAAACGGGTACATTTTATTTTCCAACAGATTGAACAGCGACGGAACACAATTCTTGCGATTTCAAATTCCGTTGTACAACGTCAGGAAGCTTTTTTCAACGGAACTGCACCCTTACATCCCATGACAATGTCTGATGTTGCAGACGAATTAAATCTTTCTGTCTCAACCATTAGCCGCGGCATAAAAAATAAATACATCCAATATCCAAATGGTATCGTTCCTCTCAAATCATTGTTCTCTACAGGATTATCACAGACAGGCAATGAAGAAATCAGTTGTTCACAGGTTACTCTTCTATTACATCAACTGATTCAATATGAAAATAAAGCGAAACCATTTAGCGATCAGGCTCTTACTAACGCCCTCATTCAAAAAGGTATACATATATCTAGAAGAACCGTAACTAAGTATCGGACATTAGCAAACATCCCTAATGCTTCCGAAAGAAAAGCAACACTGATTTAACAGTGTTGCTTTTCTTTATTCCAGCTGTCCGGCAAATCCGTCGTGTACAGCATTCAATGCTTTCTCTACATCCTTTTTGTCAACCAGTACTGTAATACGGATCTCGGATGTAGCAATCATATTGATGTTAATTCTCGCATTATAGAGAGTCTCGAACATCTTAGCAGCCACACCAGGATTACTCATCATACCGGCACCGACTACAGAAATCTTAGCCACATCTCTATTGCTTGTGATTTCTTTAATCGTCAGTGCTTCTTTGTGATCCTCCAGAATATGGATTGCATCATCCAGATCATCCTCGGATACAGTAAATGAAATATCCTTAGTTCCATCTCGTCCCACTGACTGCAGGATGATATCTACGTTAATATTATTTTTTGCAAGTGTATTGAAAATGCGGAATGCAGTTCCCGGCTGATCGTCTACTCCGATCACTGAGATTCTTGCGGTATTCGTATCGGCTGCAACGCCTGTGATTAACATTTTTTCCATTTTGACTTTCTCCTTGATCACTGTACCTTCTGAACGGTTCAGGCTGGATCTTACCACCAGCTCTACGCCGTATTTTTTAGCCATTTCCACTGATCTGTTATGTAAGACTTTCGCTCCAAGAGAGGCTAACTCCAGCATCTCATCATAGGTCACTTCATCCAGTTTCATCGCATTCTTTACGATTCTCGGATCAGCTGTGTAGACACCGTCGACATCCGTAAATATCTCACACCTGTCAGCATGTAACGCCGCTGCCAGTGCCACTGCTGTGGTATCAGATCCACCTCGGCCAAGTGTCGTCAGATCATCATATTTATTAACGCCCTGAAAACCAGTCACGATTACAATCTTTCGTGAATCCAGCTCGTGGGTAATACGATCTGTATCAATCCTCTTGAATCTTGCATTGCCATACCGTTCTGTAGAATGCATCTGCACCTGAAACGCATTCAGCGATACTGCAGGTACATCCAGGCTCTGCATAGCCATAGCCATCAGGGATACGGATACCTGTTCTCCTGTGGTCAGGAGCATATCCAACTCTCTTTTCTTTGGATTAGCATGAATGCTATGTGCCATAGCGATCAGATCATCGGTCGTATCTCCCATTGCTGACAATACTACTACTACATCATGACCGGCTCTATAATCTTCGATGCACCTCTCTGCCACGCGAAATATTCTTTCTTTATTAGCCACAGAACTTCCGCCAAACTTCTTTACAATTAACATAGCTCCTCCTTAGCATTCCAGAAGATGATCAATCAATCGATAACCATCCTTCCAGATGCATGTGCTCTTTGCTGCTTCTTTTTCATTATATGTATGAATTCCGTCAATTGCCTTTCTACTGTCGTAAATCATATACGGAACCGGCTCAGATGTATGTGTTCTCACACAGATCGGCGTCGGATGATCCGGAAGTATCATTAGTCTGTAATCTTCTCCCGACCGGTCCATTGCTTCCGTGATCCTTGCCACAACACGACCGTCCACATTCTCAATCGCTGTAATCTTATCCGTCATAGAACCCATGTGTCCCATCTCATCCGGTGCTTCTACATGTACATAAGCAAAATCATAACCATCCTCTAACAATGCGTGGATTGCCGCATCTGCTTTGCCCTCATAATTGGTATGCAGTCCACCATTGGCACCTTCTACGATAATGCGATCCATATCTGCACCGACTGCAATTCCTTTCAACAGATCCACCGCCGAGATCATCACACCCTTTTTGCCGGTCTTTTCTTCAAATGATGCAAGTGCCGGTCTGGTACCTGCACCCCAGAACCATGCAGAATTAGCCGGGTTCAGTCCCTGCTTCTTACGCTCTACATTGATCGGATGATCTTTCAATATCTCATAGCTCTTCTTCATCATGTCAAGGAGTACTGAATCCTTCGGCAGGTATTCTCCAACGGTCTTTGTCAGGATATCATGCGGCGCCGTAAGCTCTAACACTTTACCATGTTTCCAGATCAGAAGATGACGGTAACTGGTACCTGCGTAGAATTCATAACCTTCTCTTTTCAGGCCTTCTTTTAATGCCTCTAACAAAACGGTAGAATCTTCGGTACTGATCTCACTGGAACTATGATCGATGATCTTCTGATCTTCGTAAGCACCACCATCTTCCGTCAGTGTCACAAGATTACAGCGGAACGACACATCATCTGCTGCCATATCTACACCGATACTGAGTGCTTCTAACGGTGATCTTCCGGTATAATAAATCTTCGGATCATATCCCATTACTGACAGATTGGCAGTATCACTTCCCGGTGCCATTCCTTCCGGCACCATAGATGCCAGTCCGATCTCCGCTTTCTCTGCAAGGCGGTCAAAATTCGGTGTATCAGCAGCTTCCAGCGTTGTCTTACCGCCCAATTCCTCCAGCGGTCTTCCTGCCATTCCGTCACTTAACACGATGATATATTTCATAAACTAGTCCTCCACGCGAATCATGCTGATAATATCTTCTGTATAATCAGACACTTTTTTCTCATATAAGCCCTCTTTCATGGATTCTGTCACAAATCCGAACTCTCCAGCAATCTCCGGAACTTCAACATACTGTAGCATTCCGAAAGATGCTTCCAGTTTCTGCTGAAGTTCTTCTTTCTTACCTTTGATACGTACAAAGAAACGATGCTCAACTTCTTCCTGTTTCTGAATTTGAAGTTTCTCCTCGCTCCATCCATAGCCAAGATTATGACCGATATTCTTAACTGCTTCGACCACATCACCAACTACAGCGCTGGCCGTTGGAAGCTTGCCTGCGCCACTTCCGTAGAACATCGCATCGCCCAGCATATTGCCATGTACAAATACCGAATTAAAGACTCCGTTAACACTGAACAGTGGATGATCCTGACTCAGAAGACACGGAGATACCATGGCACTAAGCGTCTCACCATGTCTCTTGCATGTTGCAAGAAGCTTCACCGTTCTTCCCATTACCTTTGCATACTGCATATCTTCTACTGTTACTTTCGTAATACCTTCACAGTAAAGGTCTTCAAAATCTACCTGCTTGCCGGAAATAATAGACGCCAGGATTGCAATCTTACGGCAGGCGTCATAGCCCTCCACATCTGCCTCCGGATTACGCTCTGCAAATCCATTGTCCTGTGCCTCTTTTAACACATCATCGTATCCGGCGCCTTCATAAAACATCTTAGTCATCATATAGTTGGTTGTTCCATTCAGAATTCCCACGATCTCTTCAATCACGTCTCCGGTCAGAGATTCATACAAGCTTCTGAGGATTGGAATGCCTCCACCCACACTTGCTTCATAGAAGAAATTCACATTCTGCTCTTTTGCAACACGAATCAACTCTGCTCCATGCTTTGCCACCAGTGCCTTATTCGATGTGGCAACATTCTTTCCTGCCAGAAGACTTCTCTTTACAAATGTATAAGCCGGTTCAATACCACCCATCACTTCTACAACGATCTGAACTTCTTCGTCATTTACGATCTCTTCAAAATCATGAGTGATTACCTCCTGCACCGGATCTCCCGGAAAATCTCTCAGATCCAGTACATATTTTACTTCCAGTTCTTCTCCTGCTCTCTGTGCGATCACTTCACGGTTGGTACGGAGTACCTCATAGACTCCGGATCCTACTGTTCCATATCCAAGCACTGCTATCTTTGCCATATCTTCTACCCTTTCCTCTGTTCCTGTAAAAAAGCATTAATAAATGGTTCCAATGCTCCGTCCAGCACTGCGCCGACATTGCTGCTCTCCGCACCTGTCCGATGATCCTTCACCAACGTATACGGCTGCATAACATATGAACGGATCTGATTGCCGAATCCGATCTCTTTGATCTCACCACGGATATCTGACACCTTATCCGCCTGCTCCTGCTCTTTCAGGAGCTTTAACTTCGCTTTCAGCATCTGCATTGCCTTATCACGGTTATGATGCTGTGAGCGTTCATTCTGACACTGTACCACAATTCCTGTCGGCAGATGCGTGATACGGATTGCCGATGATGTCTTATTGACATGCTGACCACCCGCTCCACTAGCACGATAGGTATCGATCTTCAGTTCATCATCACTGAGTTCAATATCATCAATATTATCCTCAATATCCGGAATCACATCACAGGATGCAAATGATGTCTGTCTCTTTCCTGCAGAATTAAATGGCGAAATACGCACCAGGCGGTGTACACCTTTTTCAGACTTAAAATATCCATAGGCATTCTCACCACTGACCTCAAACGTAACCGTCTTAATCCCCGCCACATCTCCTTCCAGAAAGTCCAGTACCTTCACACCGAATCCTTTGCGCTCTGCAAATCTGCTGTACATGCGGTACAGCATGCTCGCCCAGTCACAGGACTCCGTTCCGCCAGCTCCTGCATGAAGTGTTACAATTGCATTATACTTATCATATTCGCCCGACAGAAGCGTCTGGATGCGCAGGCTCTCATAACCCTCTTCAAATGCATTCAGCTCTTCTTCTATCTCAGGAAGCACCGATTCGTCTTCTTCCTCATACGCCATCTCAATCAACAGTCCAATATCTTCATAGCTCTGTTCCAGATGTTCCACTGTCTCTACCTGATCTTTCAGATCTTTGAGATCCTTCATAATCTTCTGGCTTTCTTCCGGTTCATCCCAGAATCCCGGTTCTTCCATCTTACGTTCTAATTCTTCAATCCTCTGTTTCTTTCCAGGGATGTCAAAGTGAATCCCTCATTTCAGCAAGTGGGCTCTCGTAAGCACTGAGCCGTCCTTTATACTGGTCCAGTTCTACCACACTATCACCTCTTTCTACTTAAATACATGAAATACCGGGACGTTTATTTACGTCCGCAGCACTGTTTATACTTTTTACCACTTCCACATGGACATGGATCATTTGGATAGATTTTCTTATTCTCACGCTTTTTCGGTGCACGTACGGCACTTTCATCCTTATTCGTACCGGTTACCTTGGCTACTTCTTCGCGTTCTGCTTTCTGCTCGATCTTCACACGGTATAATGCACGGATCGTATCAGCAGAAATTGCTCTTGTCATCTCATCAAACATCTCATATCCGATCATCTTGTACTCAACCTTCGGATCTCTCTGACCATATGCCTGCAATCCAATACCCTGACGCAGCTGATCCATGTCATCGATGTGATCCATCCATTTATTATCGATAACCTTCAAAAGAACCACTCGCTCCAGTTCACGGATATGCTCCGGTTCCGGGAACTCTGCTTCTTTCTGCTCATACAGCTTCACCGCACGCTCTTTCAGCATATGCTTCAACTTCTTGGCATTCATATCCTTAACTTCTTCCGGTGCAACCGGCTTCATCGGGATCACATTACAGAGGCTTACATTAAAGTTCACCAGATCCCAGTCTTCCGGATCTGCATCTGCAGGAATATCACTGTCTACCAGATTCTCCACATATTCTGTGATCATATGGATGATAGAATCACGCATACTCTCGCCGTCCAGGACCTTCTTTCTCTCAGAGTAGATGATCTCTCTCTGCTCATTCATTACCTGATCATATTCCAACAGGTTCTTACGAATACCAAAGTTGTTATTCTCAATCTTCTCCTGTGCCTTCTCGATTGCACTGGATAACATCTTATGCTCAATCTGTTCGCCATCTTCTACACCAAGTGCATTAAACACGCTCATCAGACGTTCAGAACCAAACAAACGCATCAGATCATCTTCCAGAGAAATGTAGAATCTGGATTCACCCGGATCTCCCTGTCGTCCGGCACGTCCACGGAGCTGATTGTCAATACGTCTGGACTCATGACGCTCTGTACCGATGATCTTAAGACCGCCGGCTTTTCTTGCCGCATCGTCCAGCTTAATATCCGTACCACGACCGGCCATATTAGTAGCAATCGTTACTGCTCCATGCTGACCTGCCTGCGCTACAATCTCAGCTTCCATCTCATGAAACTTGGCATTCAATACATTATGCTGTACACCTCTTCGCTTCAGCATACCACTCAGAAGTTCCGATACCTCGATCGTGATCGTACCAACCAGCACCGGCTGTCCTTTGGCATGTGCTTCTTCTACTGCATCGCAGACTGCTCTGTATTTTTCCTTTTGCGTCTTATATACGGCATCATCCAGATCCTGACGGATGACCGGCTTATTGGTCGGGATTTCTACAACGTCCATTCCGTAGATCTCACGGAACTCCTTCTCCTCTGTCAGCGCGGTACCTGTCATACCACTCTTCTTCTCGTATTTATTAAACAGATTCTGGAATGTAATGGTCGCCAGCGTCTTACTCTCACGTTTCACCTTTACATGTTCCTTCGCCTCAATCGCCTGATGCAGACCATCAGAATAACGGCGTCCAGGCATGATACGTCCGGTAAATTCATCTACGATCAGTACTTCATCATCCTTAACCACATAATCCTGGTCACGGAACATCAGGTTATGCGCACGGAGTGCCAGGATAATGTTATGCTGGATTTCCAGGTTCTCCGGATCAGCCAGATTGTCCAGATGGAAGAACTTCTCTACCTTCTTCACACCATCTTCTGTCAGGTTGATGTTCTTTTCCTTCTCATCTACGATAAAGTCTCCGGTTTCCTCGATCTCTTCTCCCATGATGGCGTTGATCTTAGAGAACTCTCCGCTGGCTTCACCTTTTTCCATCTGTCTTGCAAGAATGTCACATGCTTCATAAAGCTTCGTTGACTTGCCGCTCTGTCCGGAAATGATCAGTGGTGTACGTGCTTCATCAATCAATACAGAGTCGACCTCATCGATAACAGCAAACTTCATGCCGCGCTGTACCAGCTGTTCCTTGTAAATGACCATGTTATCTCTCAGATAATCAAATCCGAGTTCGTTATTTGTTACGTAAGTAATGTCGCAGTTATAAGCAGCACGACGTTCTTCTTTGTCCATACTGTTCAGTACTACGCCGACTGTCAGTCCCAGAAATTCATGTACCTGTCCCATCCACTCTGAGTCACGCTTTGCCAGATAGTCATTGACCGTAACGATATGTACGCCTTCTCCTGTCAATGCATTCAGATATGCCGGAAGGGTAGATACCAGTGTCTTACCTTCACCAGTCTTCATCTCAGCAATACGTCCCTGATGAAGAACGACACCGCCGACTAACTGTACACGGAAATGACGCATGCCAAGTACTCTGACAGACGCCTCTCTCACCGTCGCGTACGCCTCTGGAAGCAGGTCATCCAAAGACTCTCCTTCTGCATAACGTTCTTTGTATTCACGGGTTTTGTCCCGAAGCTCTGCATCCGACAGCTTCTGCATCTCCGGCTCCAGTGCTTCTATGCGATCCACGATAGGATAAATTCGCTTTAATTCATTTTCACTATGTGTTCCAAACAACTTTTGTAATAAGCCCATATTGGTAACTCCTCGTTTTCATTAATTCTATAAATTCAAGTCGAACGTCCGTGAGACTTGGCGCGTGATTCTGGTCAGCGAAGCTGACATATTCTTATCAGAATCACTGTGCATCCTCGCGGAGCGTTTATCTCAGTCGGAGACCTAACTCCCACTGAGATAAATTTGCTATTACTCACCACCTAAAGAGGCGGGAGTCTTCTCGACTGAGATAACTATTTTATTGTACCACTAACCCTCATCCAATTCAATCATTTCAACTACTGAAAGTACAGGATCAACCGTACAGATTCAGGTCATCAGACTCCCGCTATCATTCTTAATAATAATTCTTAACAACATCGTAAGCAACCTTGCCGCCAAAAAGATCCAAAGCACTGCCAATGGTAAAGTCCAGTTTTCCTCCGGACTGCACTCGGAATCGTTCCAGATCTTCCATAGTTCCGATTCCTCCCGCATAAGTAATCGGCCGCCCCTCACAAGATGCCAGAATGCTCACCAGCTCCTCCGGTGCACCCGCTGATTTTCCTTCCACATCTACACCATGGATCAGAAATTCATCACAATAAGCGCCAAGCTTTCCCATGAGTTCCGAAGTAAGCTTCTCATCCGTAAATGTCTGCCAACGGTCAGTCACAATATAATATGCACCATCTTCCCGCTTCCTGCAGCTGAGATCCAGAACCAGATGCTCCCTCCCTGTTACCTGCAGAAGTTGTTCCAGCCTGTCCCAACGGATTCTTCCTTCTCGGAACACATAAGATGTCACAATCACGTGGCTTGCTCCTGCATCCAGATATTCTTTTGCATTCTCCGCTGTCACACCGCCACCGATCTGCATCCCTCCTGGGAATGCCTGAAGTGCTGCCAGTGCCTGCTTACGGGTTGCCTCGTAGTATTCGGATCCTGCCGGATTCAGCAGGATAATGTGTCCACCTCTCAAATTGTCCTTTTTGTACATTTTTGCATAAAAGGTACTGTCCTGTTCCGAAATATAATTCTCTTCTGCCTGATCCCCGGCATCTTTCAGGCTTCCGCCCACAATCTGTTTCACCTTTCCATTATGTATATCGATACATGGTCTGAACCGCATTCTCTTTCTCCCAATCTTTTTCCTTATATAAAGACAGACGGAGGAGCACATCCTCCGTCTGCTTAACTCTCTTATCTGTTAGTTCTGTTATCACTGTTGTTCTGCACATCGCCATCCAGATCATCTGCGCCGTCACGAACTGCATCACCAGCATCGTCGACACCGTCCCGGATTGCATCACCAGCATCGTCGGCACCGTCCCGGATCGCATCACCGGCATCATCAATTGTGCCATCATTTACCGTGCCGTTATCTGCAGCATCGCCACTGTTTCCACAACCGGTAAGTCCACACATCAATCCTGCACACAGCAGGATCGCCAGCGTTTTCTTTAACTGTTTCATAGATTAAATCTCCCTTTCATGTATATTCTTTGATAATCAAGTAATACTTGGTACCAGTAATATCTGCATTTTTTAAGAATATATACCATATCAGGCTCATTCCATGAATGGAAGTATCTGGAAAACTAGAACTGGATCACATCTGACATATCATAAAGTCCCGGCTCTTTTCCTGCCAGAAATGCTGCTGCGGACACCGCTCCCTTTGCAAAAATAGCTTTGGAATATGCCGTATGCTTGAATTCGATCACTTCATCCTCACCGGCGTAGATTACTTCATGTTCGCCCACGATCGTACCGCCGCGTACTGCCGCGATACCAATTTCCTTATCAGAACGTTTCTTTCTCTCCTGACTTCTATCGTAGGTATATGAGTATACATTGTCCATCGCTTCATTGATAGAATCTGCCAGCGCCAGTGCTGTACCGCTCGGTGCATCTACTTTCTGATTGTGATGTTTCTCTACGATCTCAATGTCATATCCTGCCGGAGCAAGCACCTTAGATGCATCCTTCAGAAGCTTCATCAACAGGTTCACTCCCAGAGACATATTAGCAGAACGAAGCACTGCAACTTTTTCCGAAGTCTTCTTAACCTTTGCAATCTGTTCTTCACTCAGTCCTGTAGTACACAGAACCACCGGAAGCCCTTTCTTCGCACATGCTTCCAGCAGGTCATCTACTGCTGCCGCATTGGAAAAATCAATCACTACATCTACCGGCACATCACACGCTTCCACGCTTTCAAATACCGGATATGGATTCTCTCTTCCAAGGAATCTGTCCACACCTGCAGCCAGTTCCATTCCTTCTGTCTCATCCACCATGCGGCTGACTACCTGTCCCATCTTGCCGTTACATCCATGCATTAATACTTTTATCATCAGAATCCTCCTATATGCTATGTAAGGACAGAGGGCGATCATCCCGCCGTCTGTCCTTGTTATATGACTTATTAACTCACTTATACAAGCTGAATACCAAAATCCTTCATGGCTTTTGCCAGGCTCTTCTCATGCTCTGCTGAAATATCTGTCAGAGGCATACGAAGTCCTCCGCATTCCATTCCCATCAGGTTCACTGCCTTCTTAACCGGGATCGGATTCACCTCACAGAATAACTGCTCAATCAACGGAATCGCCTTAAGCTGCATATCACATGCAGCCTTTACATCTCCCTCAAAGAACTTCGCACAGATATCGTGTGTATACTGTGGGGCTACATTAGAGAGTACCGAGATCACACCAATACCACCCAATGAAAGAAGCGGAACAATCTGATCATCATTACCGGAATACAGATCTATCTTTCCGTCTGTCAGATTCATGATCTTAGCCACCTGGCTGATATTACCGGATGCTTCTTTGATCGCTACGATATTATCCGTCTCTTTTACCAGTGTTGCTACCGTCTCAGGAGCAATATTCATGCCTGTACGGCTGGCTACGCTGTACATAATGATCGGAGCCTTTGCTTCCTTTGCAACTGCCTTATAGTGTGCGATCAAGCCATCCTGTGTCGCTTTGTTATAATATGGTGTCACCAGAAGAAGTCCGTCTACGCCATACTCTACTGCTTCTTTCGACATATCAATCGTTGTATAAGTAGCGTTGGAACCGGTACCTGCAATTACCGGAAGTCTTTTCCTGGTACGTTCTACCGCAAAGCGGATGCACTCCATATGTTCTTCTTCCGATAAAGTAGAAGATTCTCCTGTTGTTCCACATATAATAATACTGTCTGTACCATGTTCGCAATGGTAATCAATCAGCTCATCTAATTTGTCATAATTAACGCTTCCATCTTCATGAAAAGGTGTGACCAGTGCCACTCCTGCGCCTGTAAATATTGCCATATTATCCCTCCTGAACTGCTGAATATTTATATATGTACAAAATTCTAACATTATTCTTTTTTCGTGTCAATGGAGCGATTATGGCGTCTCTGTGACCGGAGCGAATTTAATCCTTATCATTCCTCTGCATCATCCATACATTCCAGCTTGCTGACAGATACTTCATAAGCCGTCCGTTTCTCTGTCTCAGTCTCCGACAGACGTTTCACATACTCTCTGCTTTGAATTCTTCCAAGCACCTGTACATGCTCTCCTACTTCAAAAGCGGAAGCGTACCTTGCATTGCGTCCCCAACAGATACACGGAATATAATCAGACTTACCATATGGTCTGTTAACTGCCAGTAACAGATCTGCGATCTCACGTCCTAACGGTGTTTTTCGATATATCGGCTGTTTACAGATATAGCCATCAAGCAGCACTGAATTCGTCTTAGCACCGTCCGGTTCCTCACTGATAAATTCCACTTCCCGCACAAATACCGACAAGATCAGCCGGTTTTTCTGCTCTTCGTGACGATTATAGGAACGGAACTGTCCATTTACCATAATGTATTCACCCGTATAGTCCTGCGTCACATCCAAAAGTCTCTCTGAGATCATAAGCGGAATTTGATCTTCCGAGTTACTGAGTCGTCTGACCAGCACATCTACCATATAAAAGCCTTCTCCGAAAACCTCATGGCTGAATACAAATTTTCCTGCGATCTCTCCGATAATTGTCACCTGGTTGTTTTCAATAATCTTATCTGACATCAATGTAATTCTCCCTTCCTCCGAAATGTATTTCAGGCTTCTTTGTCTCCCGGCATTATTCTGTCATTCACCGGGGTAATACCTAGTTTATGCATTCACATTTCTCTTTAGAACTGCTTTTCTTCTGGTTTTTCTTTTCTTTGATTAGTAGTTGTAATTTCAAAAAAATATGATACAATACTAAAGTTGAACACATTAAATAGGTAAAAGTATTGAATTGTAAAGGAAGATATTTATGAGACAAAAAAGAGAAGACGTCCGCAATATCGCGATCATTGCCCATGTCGATCATGGCAAGACGACACTTGTGGATGAATTACTGAAGCAGAGTGGTGTATTCCGTGAGAATCAGGAAGTTGCGGAACGTGTCATGGACTCCAACGACATCGAACGCGAGCGTGGTATTACCATCCTCTCCAAGAACACCGCCGTATATTATAAAGATACCAAAATCAATATCATCGACACACCGGGACATGCCGACTTCGGCGGCGAGGTAGAGCGTGTTCTCAAGATGGTAAATGGTGTTGTTCTGGTAGTAGATGCATTTGAAGGTGCCATGCCACAGACCAAGTTTGTACTGCGCAAAGCTCTGGAACTGAAACTGCCGGTTATCGTGTGCATCAATAAGATCGATCGTCCGGAAGCAAGACCGGAGGAAGTCATCGATGAAGTACTGGAACTCTTTATCGATTTGGATGCTGACGAGGAGCAGCTTGAATGCCCATTCGTATACGCTTCCGCTAAAAATGGTTACGCGATCCTGGAGCTGGATGACAGCCCGGACAACATGATTCCACTGTTCGAGACGATTCTGGACTATATTCCTGCACCAGAAGGTGATCCGGAAGCCGGCACACAGGTACTGATCAGCACCATCGATTATAACGAATACGTAGGACGTATCGGAATCGGTAAAGTTGATAACGGAACCATCCGTGTAAACCAGGATATGGTCGTAGTCAATGAACACAATCCGGATCGCCAGGAAAAGGTACGTATCAGTAAGCTGTACGAATTCGACGGACTGGACAAGATTGATGTCAAGGAAGCTACCATCGGTTCTATCGTGGCTGTATCCGGTATCTCAGACATTTCCATTGGTGATACCTTGTGCTCACCGGAGAATCCGCAGGCAATCCCATTCCAGAAAATCTCTGAGCCTACGATTGCAATGCAGTTTATCGTAAACGACAGTCCACTCGCAGGTCAGGAAGGTAAATACGTAACTTCCCGTCACATTCGTGACCGTCTGATGCGCGAGTTGAATACTGACGTCAGCCTCCGCGTAGAAGAGACAGACAATATGGATAGTTTTAAAGTATCCGGACGTGGTGAGCTTCACCTGTCTGTCCTGATCGAGAATATGCGCCGTGAAGGATATGAATTTGCAGTAAGTAAAGCTGAGGTGCTGTACAAAAAAGATGAAAAAGGCAAACTTCTGGAGCCAATGGAACTTGCATATATTGACGTACCGGACGAATTTACCGGAACTGTCATTGAGAAATTAGGTCAGCGAAAAGGTGAACTTCGCAACATGGATGCCAGCAGCGGTGCTTATACCCGTCTGGAATTTTCTATCCCTGCCCGTGGTCTGATCGGTTATCGTGGCGAATTCATGACTGACACCAAGGGAAATGGTATCATGAACACACTGTTCGACGGATATGCTCCATACAAGGGCGACATCCAGTATCGTAAACAGGGTTCCCTGATCTCATTCGAGACCGGAGAATCTGTTACTTACGGTCTGTTCAATGCCCAGGAACGTGGTACTCTCTTCATCGGTGCTGGTGAAAAAGTATACTCCGGTATGGTCATCGGACAGAACGGTAAGACTGACGATATCGAAGTAAATGTATGCAAGACCAAGCATCTGACCAACACCCGTTCATCTGGTGCTGATGACGCGCTTCGTCTGACCACACCAAAAGTACTGAGTCTGGAAGAGGCTCTGGATTTCATCGACACCGATGAATTACTGGAGGTAACACCTAAGAGTCTTCGTATCCGCAAGAAGATCCTGGATCCAAGACTCCGTAAACGTGCTAACATGAAGCAGAGCTAATCTGTGGAGGATACCCATGAAAGAAAAATGTACTCTTATCATTTCCAGTCTTGCCTATGCACTGGAAATGATCATCACCATAGCCATGCTGATCGGCACCGGACTCCTCTGCTTCCGCCTGATCTGTTCCATCTTTCACCTGATGGATGGCGATCCGTTTGAAGCATACGAGCATCTCCTTTCTTACAGCATGAACCTGATAATCTGTGTAGAACTGATCCGCATGATGTATTATCACACTTCTGATATGGTATTCGAACTGCTGGTATTTGCACTGGCAAGGCAGGTCATTATCGACCACACCTCAGCGATTACCAGCCTGATCGGTGTATGCGCCATTGCCGTACTGTTCGCCACAAGAAAGTTCCTGTTCACCACTCATGTACTCTCTGCCGATACCGATGACGAAGGCGACAAAAAGAGTGAAAAAGAAAATAAATAAAAACTATACAATGTCTGACAAACGTGCTATACTCAACATATCAGAAAGATTGTTGTTTGAAGTATCAATTGTCAGACATTTTATTTTTCTGAAAATCACTGTTAAAGGAGTGGATTTTATGAATTTTATCATCAGTGGAAAGAACATCGAAGTAACCCCGGGTCTGAAGGACAGCGTCATTAGTAAGCTTGGTAAGTTGGAGAGGTATTTTACACCTGACACAGAAATTATCGTAACCTTAAGCGTTGAAAAAGACCGCCAGAAGATCGAGGTAACCATTCCGGTCAAAGGTGATATCATCCGTTCTGAGCAGACAAGCACAGATATGTATGTATCTATTGACCTCGTAGAAGAAGTGATCGAACGTCAACTTCGCAAATATAAAAACAAACTGATAGCAAGGCATCAGGAAGGCAGTGCTTTCAAACAGGAATTTTTCGAAGAAGAACCTGCCATCGACAGCACTGACGAGATTCAGATCGTGCGCACCAAGAAGTTTGGTATCAAGCCAATGTTCCCGGAAGATGCTTGTGTACAGATGGAACTTCTCGGACACGATTTCTTCGTATTCTCTAACGCAGAGACAGAAGAAGTTAATGTCGTGTACAAGAGAAAGAACGGTACATTTGGTCTGATCGAGCCTGAATTTCAGTAAACAATATGCATAATCGTTCAGGGATAATCCCTGATATCAAAAATCCTGGAGGTCATTCCTCCAGGATTTTTATCTGTCCATTTATCTCTGCATAAAAGCAGGCTCCTATCTCTTCCATGGAAGCTCTTGCTCCCGTCCCTTCGGTAATCTCTTCCTGTACCGCAGTAAGTTCCTCTACAGGAATCACGCAGGTCAATTGCACTTTATCTGTGTACACAGAATCCAGAATGGTAATCTTTCGCTCTCCTAATATATATTGAATCTTACCAAGGTCTCCGTACTCGGTATCTACGGAAAGCTTTATTCCCCGAATCCGGGATATAATCTGTGAATGGGCCAGTCCCTCTTTCGTTGCTCCGGAATATGCTCTTACCAGTCCTCCCGTACCAAGCAGTGTACCTCCAAAATATCTGGTCACTACCACTGCTACATTATGGATATCCTCTCCCATCAGCACATCTAACATCGGCTTTCCCGCCGTACCTCCCGGCTCTCCGTCATCACTGAATCTGGCAAGTTCATGTCGGTCACCGATCACATATGCAAAGCAGTGATGTCTGGCATCCCAGTATTTCTTTTTAATATCAGCAATAAATGCCTGTGCTTCATCTTCACTTGACACCGGCATTACATCTGCGATAAAACGAGACTTTTTTTCTACAATTTCACCTGTTCCGCCTCTATAGGCCAACTTGTATTCTTCTGGCATATTTTCACCTTTCCTTCTTGTCCTGACTACTACTATAACGGATTTATTAAGATTTTCCTACATAAATATGAAGATTTTAATTTTTTCTTTATTTAAATTATCAAGTTTGGTATAATACTGTGGATAAAGGAGGCTAAATTCATGAATTATGGAAGACGAAAAGCTTCAAAAAGGCAAAAAGAAATCACCTCCAAAGGTACCATGCAGGGAAAACGCATGGGAGTGCGATTATTCAAGGCCTTTTTGCTTTTGATACTTGTCGCCTGTGTAAGTGTGGGAGTAGGCGGCCTCATTTTTGTAAAAAAGATCATCAACGACTCGCCCGACATCTCTCCGGATGATGTACGTCCAAGTGGTTATACTACTTTTGTGTATGCAGATGACGGAACCACAGAGCTGGAACGTTTCGTTGCATCAGGATCCAACCGTATCTACAAGTCGATTGATGAGATACCAACTGATCTGCAACATGCATTTGTCGCAATTGAGGACGAACGTTTCTATGATCATAAGGGAATTGACCCACAGGGTATCCTGCGTGCCTTCGTTGTAGGTGTCGCACACGGTGGTAACTTCAGTGAGGGTGCCAGTACTCTTACCCAACAGCTGATCAAGAACAACGTATTCCCGAACTTCGTATCTGAAAATACATTTTCTGAAAAACTGGAACGTAAGATCCAGGAGCAGTACCTTGCCCTGAAGATTGAAAAGCAGATGTCCAAAGATGAAATCCTGGAGTGTTATATGAACACAATTAACCTTGGACAGAACACACTGGGTGTTCAGGCTGCTTCCAAACGCTATTTTAACAAGGATGTATCCGAACTTACGCTTTCGGAATCGGCAGTAATCGCAGGTATTACTCAGAATCCATCCGGTTATGATCCGGTCACTCAGCCGGAAGCCAATGCAAAAAGACGAAAAAAGGTTCTGGGCAATATGCTGAAGCAGGGATATATTGATCAGACTGCCTACGATGAGGCAATGGCAGATGATGTATATGCCAGAATCCAGACTGTTAACAGTGAGATTGGACAGGATTCTCCAAACAGCTACTTTGTAGATGCATTGTCTGAACAGGTAGTAAGTGATCTGATGGATCGTCTCGGCTACTCTGAGACACAGGCATACAATGCACTGTACAGCGGTGGACTCAGCATTTACTCTACTCAGAATGTAGAGATGCAGAAGATCTGCGATGAAGAAATGAATAATTCAGAAAACTATCCATGGCTGACAGAAGTTGGTATTGCCTACGCACTGACAGTAACCCGTGCCGATGGAACGGTTGAAAATTACGGCTCCAACGACCTGCGTAACTATGCACTGAATGTCAAAGGTGACAAGCAGGGGCTGCTCTATTCTTCTGAGGATGAAGCAAGAGCCTTTGTAGAGGAATGGAAATCCACCATTGCACAGGAAGGTGATACTTACGTAGAGAACCTTACTCTTACTCCACAACCTCAGGCATCTGTCACACTGATGGATCAATCCAACGGACAGATCAAAGCAATGGTCGGCGGACGTGGCACCAAAACATCCAGCCTGAGCCTGAACCGTGCATACAAGGGTTCCCCTAGACAGCCGGGATCATGTTTCAAGATTCTTTCCACTTACGCGCCTGCGCTGGATGCATGTGGTCAGACACTGGCAACCATCATCCGCGATGAACCATGGCATTATTCCAATGGGGCTTCTCTGAAGAATGCATCCGGAAGTTATCTTGGTGACATTACCATGAGAAAAGCCATTGAACAGTCACAGAATGTATGCGCTGTTAAGACAATTGACGAAGTAACACCTGCACTGGGATATCAGTATGCTAAGAATTTCGGAATCACCACCCTGGAGGATTCTGACAAAGTAGAATCCATCGCACTTGGTGGTCTGACTAACGGTGTATATAACTATCAGCTCTGCGGAGCATTTGCAACGATTGCTAACGGCGGCGTATACAACACGCCAACTCTTTATACCAAGATCCTTGACCATGACGGTAATGTTCTTCTGGAAGGTAATAAAGAGACTAAGACCGTGATTAAGGATTCCACTGCCGCACTGCTCACCAGTGCCATGGAAGACGTTGTTACCAGCGGTACCGGACGTAATGCACAACTTGACAACATGCCGGTAGCCGGTAAGACCGGTACTACTGACCACGATCAGGACCTCTGGTTCTGTGCATTCACTCCATATTACACCTGTGCAGTATGGGGCGGATACGACGAGAACAAGTCACTGACAGGTATCGATACCCAGTATCGTTTCCGAATCTGGAAAAGCATTATGAGCAGAGTTCATGCAAATCTGGAAGAAAAAGATTTTACCATGCCTTCCAGTGTAGAAAAGAAATCTGTATGCTCGATCACCGGATATCTGGCAAGACCATCCTGCCCGACAGTAACGGAATATTTTGCAAAAGGTTCTGTACCTGATGAGACCTGTCCGGGACACGGTAATTATTATGAAGAAAGTGACTCTTCAGACGAAGAATCAACCGATAACAGTGAAAATAATTCCGGCAGCACCGGTAACACTGATAACAGTGGTAACACTGGCGGTAATTCTGGTGGTAACACTGGCGGTAATACCGGTGGCAATTCTGGTGGAAACACTGGCGGCAATACCGGTGGTAATACTGGTGGCGGCGAAACTGGAGGTGGAGAGACACCAACTCCGGAACAGCCTTCTGCGAGACTGCTCTTACCGAATCTGAGAGGTATCTACAAATTTAAAAGTTAACTCAAAAGGAGTGAAGTTCAATTGGAACTTCACTCCTTTTATGTATCGTGTATTTAATTCAAAATCAACCTTGCAGCTCCACAGATACCTGCATCATTGCCAAGTTCAGCTAATACAATCTTCGTATCTTTATTCGCAAAGAATGCTCTCTTCTGGAATTCCTTTTCCACAAACGGAATCAATACCGGACCTGCTTTTGACACACCGCCACCGATCACAAACACTGCCGGATCCACCACTACAGCAAGACTCGCCAATGCCGCTCCAAGATATCGTCCGAATTCATCCGCAATGCGAGTTGCAAGTGCATCTCCCGCTTTTACTGCATCAAACACATCTTTGGCACTTGGTTCTCCATGAAGCACAGTCTCTTCATGTTCCCCACTCAAGGCCTTTCTTGCCAGCTTTGCAATTCCAGTTGCAGATGCGTACTGTTCCAGACATCCATGCAGTCCACATCCACAGGCATCCTCTTCCTCACGGTTCACACAGATATGTCCGATCTCGCCGCCCGCGCCATGTTGCCCGACAATCATATGACCATTCACGATCACACCACCGCCAACACCTGTGCCAAGGGTTACCATGACAACATTTTTCTCGCCTCTTCCGGCCCCCAGCCACATCTCGCCCATAGCAGCTACATTGGCGTCATTCCCGGCTTCTACCCGCATACCGTCAAGCAGTTCGCTGAGTTCTCTTGTAACTTCCTTATATCCCCAGCCGACATTCGCTGTCTGCTGTACAACACCTTCTGAATCAACCGGTGCAGGGATTCCCATTCCTACTCCGGCCACATCTTCTCTCCGGATCTTCCTCTCCTCTAATTTCTTCAGAATCGATGCTGCCACATCCGGAAGAATCTGTTCCCCATGATTCTCCTTCCTGGTCGGAATTTCCCACTTGTCCAGCAGTTTGCCCTCTGTCTCGAAGAGACCAAGCTTCACACTGGTGCCCCCGACATCCACACCCATACAATATCTCATCCTTTTATTTTCCTTTCTTAGTCATACTTTCCTCTACACGCTTGTACAGCTCCTGAGCAGCATTATACCCCATCTGCTTCTGTCTGTGGTTAATTGCAGCGGTCTCTACGATAATCGCCAGATTACGTCCCGGACGGATCGGAAGCTGATGACATACGACTTTATTGCCAAGGAACTCTGTGTACTCCTCTTCCAGTCCCAGGCGTTCGTATGCTTTTTCACGGTTCCAGTCTTCCAGACGGATTACAAGATCAATATTCTGTGTCTCGCGTACACTTAAGACACCAAACAATGTCTTAACATCTACAATACCAATACCCCGCAACTCGATGAAATGCCTTGTGATATCCGGTGCTGTACCCACCAGAGTATCATCGCTGACTCTGCGGATTTCTACCACATCATCACTGACCAGACGATGACCTCGCTTGATCAGCTCCAGAGCTGCCTCACTTTTACCAATACCACTTTCTCCTGTAATCAGCACACCGACACCATATACATCCACCAACACACCATGAATGGAAATACACGGTGCAAGCTGTACATTCAGCCAGCGTATTACTTCTGCCATGAATGCGGAGGTTACCTTTTCTGTAATAAATACCGGAATATCAGCTTTTTCTGCTTTCTCCACCAGTATCTTATCCGGCCTCATATTTCTGCAGAAGATCAGACACGGAATACGGCATGCAAGAAGCTGATCATAGATCCGCTCCTTTTCTTCCGGGTCCATCCGTTCCAGAAATGTATACTCTACATATCCGATGATCTGGATACGCTGATTGTCAAAATGATCAAAATAGCCGGTCAGCTGTAATGCCGGACGGTTCACTTCTGGTTCTTCCAGATAAATACCTGACAGATCCACATCCGGTGTCAGATTCTTAAGATCCATCTTCTCCACAAGCTTAGACATTTCTATTCTGGGCATAATTATTTCCTCCTGTATCTTTTGATGTTCGTTCCATAATAGAATGGCACAAAAAGATTTGCGCTCGTTAACGTTTATTATATCATACTTCCCTCCGTCTTACACCTTGGGATGGAAAAAATTGTAGACAGATTCGGCCGCTGCTTCGTTCATAGACGGCAGTTCTTTCAGTGTCTCCACATCCGCATTGCGGATGGCTTCCAGTCCCGGAAATCTCCGCATCAGATCCTTTCTTCTGGCAGGTCCGATACCTGGTATATCATCCAGTACAGAATGCACCTGTCCCTGTCCTCTAAGCTTCCTGTGATACTCAATTGCAAAGCGATGTGCTTCATCCTGAATCCTCGTGATCAGCTTAAATCCTTCCGAATTACGGTCGATCGGAATCTCCACATTATTATAATACAGCCCTCTCGTTCTGTGATTATCGTCCTTTACCATACCGCATACCGGAATATGGATCCGTAATTTATCTAATACTTCCAATGCAATATTTACCTGACCGCGTCCGCCGTCCATCAGGATCAGATCTGGAAATGCAGTAAAGCTGTTCTCCATGCTTCCTTCTTCACGTTCCCTTCTGCCATGTTCAAACCGGCGTGTCAGCACCTCTTCCATGCTGGCATAATCATCCGGTCCCTGCACGCTCTTAATCCGGAACTTACGATAGTCACTGCGCTTCGGCCGTCCTTTCTCATACACAACCATGGATCCTACCGATGCATAGCCGCTGATATTGGAAATGTCATAGGCTTCCATACGCACAATCTCTTTCATTCCAAGCAGATTTTCAATCTCCTTAACCGCACCGATTGTTCGACCCTCTTCCCGCTTCAAGCGTTCCTTATCCTTCGTCAGGATCAACGCCGCATTCCTCTGTGCCAGTTCGACCAACTTTTCCTTGGATCCTTTCTTCGGCACCCGGATGTGTACCTTATGCCCCCGTTTTTCTGTCAGCCATTCTTCCAGCAACTCCATATCTCCCGGCTCTTCCTGCATCATCAGTTCCGCCGGCAGATACGGTGTACCTGCATAGAACTGTTTGATAAAGCTGGACAGGATCTCGCTCTTGGTCTCCTCTCCTGTCAGTCGCAGGAAGAAGTGATCTCTGCCGATCAGTCTGCCATTACGCACAAAGAATACCTGCACGACTGCATCCTCCAGATCCTTCGCCATTGCCACAATATCTCTGTCATCCCCGGCCGTATCCGTAATCTTCTGCTTCTGCGCGATTTTCTGTACACTCTGCAGGAGATCCCGGTATTCAATCGCCCGTTCATATTCCATTGCCTCCGACGCCTCTTCCATCTTACGCTGCAGGTCTCCCAGGATCAGATCATAATTGCCGTTCAGAAACTGCAGTACCTGATCGATGGATTCCCGGTATTCCTGCTGATCCACATACCCCTGACAAGGTGCACCACACTGATGGATATGATAATTCAGGCATGGTCTCTCCAGCCCGATATCACGCGGAAGTCTCCGATTGCAGCTGCGGATCTTATACAGTTTCCGGATCAGCTCAATCGTATCTCTCACTGCTCCTACATTGGTATACGGTCCAAAGTACTTCGCCTTATCCTTCTTCATCTGTCTTGCCATCATGATCCTCGGAAATGGCTCCTGCACCGTCACTTTAATAAATGGATAACTCTTGTCATCCATCAGCATAGTATTATATTTCGGTCTGTGCTCCTTGATCAGATTACACTCCAGCACCAGAGCTTCCAGCTCCGAATCTGTGATGATATATTCAAATCTGGTAATATGCGTTACCATCTGTTCAATCTTCGGTCCTTTATTCCTGCTGGATTGAAAATACTGCCGCACCCGGTTCTTCAGACTGATTGCTTTACCCACATAGATAATCTCGTCTTTCTCGCCATGCATCAGATATACGCCCGGTTTTCCCGGAAGCTTTTTCAATTCTTCCTGTATATCAAACATCTGTCTGCCTCTCTTTCCCCTCTCCATATTCTCTATTCTACATCATCTTCCCATATACTGAAAAGGGAGAAAGCAAATGCTTTCTCCCCATATACCTTTTATCTTATTCTACATCGGCTGATGACGACGTCTCAGGCACCGTCTTTTCTTCCGGTGTATCTTCTGCCACTGTCTTCTCTGCTGCCAGATCTGCTTCAACTGCTTTCTCACGTCCCGGTACTGTTTTCATACCAATACGCTCTTCGGTCTTCTTCGGCGCATCCGGATCAATGCCTTCCACTTCATGGAAAATCTTCATGAATTCCTTACCGGTAATAGTCTCTTTCTCAATCAAGAATGCTGCGATCTTATCCAGAGCCTCTCTATGCTCTGTAAGAAGACGTTTCGCTTCATCGTATGCTTTCTTCAGCATCTCCATTACTTCCTGATCGATCTCAGCTGCTGTAGCCTCTCCACAGTTCATAACGGCTCTTCCGTCCAGATAACGGTTCTGAATAGATTCCAGTCCGATCAGTCCGAACTTTTCGCTCATACCATACTGTGTGATCATGGAACGTGCAATCTTGGTTGCCTTCTCAATATCATTCGAAGCACCTGTAGTAACCGTATCAAACACAATCTCTTCCGCAGCACGTCCACCAAGCATTCCGACAAGCATTGCTTCCAGCTCTTTCTTGGTATTCAGGAACTTCTCTTCCTCCGGTGTCTGCATTACATATCCGAGAGCACCCATGGTTCTCGGTACGATAGTAATCTTTTGTACAGGCTCTGAATCCTTCTGGAGAGCACTTACCAGTGCATGTCCTACCTCGTGGTAAGATACGATACGTCGCTCTTCCTGACTCATAATGCGGTCTTTCTTTTCTTTACCAACCAGTACCACTTCGACAGCCTCAAAGAGGTCTTTCTGCGATACTGCATTCCTTCCATGTTTAACTGCATTGATCGCAGCCTCGTTGATCATATTGGCAAGGTCTGAACCAACTGCTCCGGAAGTTGCCAGTGCGATCTCTTCCAGATCCACTGTCTCATCCATACGCACATCCTTGGCATGTACTTTCAGTACCTCTACACGTCCCTTCAGATCCGGACGTTCTACGATGATACGACGGTCGAAACGTCCCGGTCTCAGAAGAGCCGGATCCAGAATCTCCGGACGGTTCGTTGCTGCCAGAAGCAACAGTCCCTTGTTCGTATCAAATCCGTCCATCTCAGCCAGTAACTGGTTCAGTGTCTGCTCGCGTTCATCATTGCCACCCAACTGATTATCACGGCTCTTACCGATAGCATCGATCTCGTCGATAAAAATAATACATGGTGCCATCTGCTGTGCCTGCTTAAACAGGTCGCGCACTCTGGATGCACCTACACCTACGTACATTTCCACAAATGCTGATCCTGACAGCGAAAAAAACGGCACCTTCGCCTCTCCCGCTACTGCTTTTGCAAGCAGTGTCTTACCGGTTCCCGGAGGTCCTACTAACAGGGCTCCCTTCGGAAGCTTCGCTCCCACACCGGTGTATTTGCCAGGGTTATGCAGGAAATCTACGACTTCCTGCAAAGATTCCTTCGCTTCGTCTTGTCCCGCTACATCCTTAAACGTAACGCCGGTCTCTTTTTCTACATACATCTTGGCATTGCTCTTGCCAATACCCATCATGCCTCCACCCTTAGACATCCGCTTGAAGCTCCAGTAGAACATCGCCACGATCAGTACGACCGGCAGGAAGGTCGCAATCACATTCAATACCATCATCGAAGTCGTATCCGGTATCTCCTGTTCATATTTAATACCTGCCTCATACAGTCGTTCGGAAAGGGTATTATCATCCACAACTCCGGTATAATATTCCTTCGCTGTAGTCTCGCCTTTTTCCTTCTTGGCCTTGATCATGATCTTGTCACTGGAAATCGTAACTTCCTGCACCTTGTGATGCTTGATCATGTTCAGAAACTTGTCATACGTAATCTCTTCTGCAGATGATGTCTTCTGGAACTGATAGAGTGACAGCACCAGAAATGTAGTAATCAACGCGATCAGCAGGACAAAGGAGACACCCTGTCTGTCCGGTTTGTTATTCTTATTATCATTCTGATTATTTCTATTACTATTTCTGTTATTCTGATTATCCATAGTATAGTGGTCCTCCTGTGTTTATCAGTTCTAATTATAAATATCGACCCATTTAAAATCAACAAATAATTTATGAAAATATTGTAAACAGGATATAATTTGTAGTATACTTGGATTTGGAGTTTTTATCAGCAGGATAAAGCAATAACATTGGGGAAGAGGAATATACAAATGAAATTAGGATTTGACAACGACAAGTATCTGGAAATGCAGTCTGCTCACATCCGTGAGCGTATCAGCCACTTTGACAACAAACTGTATCTGGAATTCGGAGGCAAGCTTTTTGATGACTACCATGCATCCAGAGTACTGCCAGGCTTTCAGCCGGACAGCAAACTGCGCATGTTAAAAGAACTGGCCGACCAGGCTGAGATCGTCATCGTCATCAGTGCCGGAGACATTGAAAAGAATAAGGTACGTGGAGATCTGGGGATAACCTACGATACCGATGTAATCCGCCTTCGTGAAGCTTATATGAATTCAGGTCTTTATGTGGGAAGTGTTGTCATTACCCAATATGCCGGACAGACTGCCGCTGATCTCTTCAAGCAGCGTCTGGAGCGTCTTGGCATCAAAGTGTATATTCATTATTTAATACCGGGATATCCGGCTAATGTCCCACTGATCGTCAGCGACGAGGGATATGGTAAGAATGATTACATCGAGACCACGCATCCTTTAGTCATTGTCACAGCACCGGGACCTGGAAGCGGAAAGATGGCGACCTGCCTTTCACAGCTCTATCATGAACACAAACGTGGGGTAAGAGCCGGCTACGCCAAATTCGAGACATTCCCGATTTGGAATATCCCATTGAATCATCCGGTCAACCTGGCATATGAAGCAGCTACCGCAGACCTGAACGATATCAACATGATCGATCCGTTCCATCTGGAGGCTTATGGAGAGACTACCGTTAACTACAATCGTGACGTAGAGATCTTCCCAGTACTGTGTGCCACATTTGAACGCATTTATGGTGAAAGCCCATACAAGTCACCGACTGACATGGGCGTTAATATGGCAGGTTTCTGCATCAGTGATGACGAAGCCTGCAGAGAAGCATCCCGTCAGGAGATCATCCGCCGCTACTACGATTCCCGCCGCAGATTTCTGTTAGGCGCATGTACGGAGAATGAAGTATACAAGATCGAGATGCTGATGAATCAGACCGGAATCACCGTTCACGACCGCCATGTTGTGGATGCCGCATTGAAACGCGCAGAAGAGACCGGCGCACCAGCCTCAGCACTGGAACTGCCAGACGGACGTATCGTCACAGGTAAGACATCCGATCTGCTGGGAGCATCAGCTGCACTTCTTCTGAATGCATTAAAAGAACTTGCCGGTATTGATCACGAGAGGAAAGTTATTTCACCGGAGGCGATTGAGCCTATCCAGAGATTAAAAGTTAATTATCTTGGAAGCAAGAATCCAAGGCTTCACACCGACGAAATATTGATCGCACTGTCCGTAAGTGCTGCCACAGACCCTACTGCCCAGGAAGTTCTGAAACAGCTTCCGAAGCTGAAAGGATGTCAGGCGCACACTTCTGTCATGGTCAGCAACGTAGACAGCAGAATGTTTAAAAAGTTGTCTATCCAGGCAACTTATGAAGCCAAATTTGAAAAAAATCCTGTATTTGCCAAATAATCCGGTGTATTATAGTATCAGATAACATGCAGGTATCCCCTGCATATATATGAAGGAGGAACACATGGCAGTAAAATACGTATTTGTTACAGGCGGAGTGGTATCCGGACTCGGTAAAGGAATCACAGCTGCTTCTCTGGGACGTCTTTTAAAAGCACGCGGTTACAAAGTAACCATGCAGAAATTCGATCCTTATATTAACATTGACCCAGGCACAATGAACCCGGTACAGCACGGCGAGGTATTTGTTACCGATGACGGAGCTGAGACTGACCTGGACCTGGGACATTATGAACGTTTTATCGATGAAAGCCTGACCAAGAATTCCAATGTTACCACTGGAAAGATCTACTGGTCTGTACTTCACAAAGAACGCCGCGGTGATTACGGCGGAGGTACCGTACAGGTAATTCCTCATATTACAAATGAAATCAAGAGCAGATTCCATCGGAATCCTGCTGCTAAGGATACAGAGATTGCCATCATCGAAGTCGGCGGCACGGTAGGCGATATCGAAAGCCAGCCTTTCCTGGAGGCAATCCGTCAGTTCCAACACGATAAAGGACATGAGAATGTCATCCTGATCCATGTTACATTGATTCCTTATCTGCGTGCATCTCAGGAAATGAAAACCAAGCCTACCCAGGCCAGCGTAAAAGATCTCCAGGGAATGGGTATCCAGCCAGACATCCTTGTCTGCCGTTCTGAACACCCGCTGACTGACGGCATCAAGGATAAAATCGCACTGTTCTGTAATGTACCGTCTAATCACGTACTACAGAATCTGGACGTAGAATATCTGTATGAAGCACCACTCGCCATGGAAAAGGAGAATCTGGCCGGTGCTGTCTGCGAATGTCTGCACCTGGAATGCCCGGAACCGGATCTGAAAGACTGGACAGAGATGGTGGACTACCTGAAGCATCCGAATACTGATGTAACTGTTGCCCTGGTCGGCAAATATATCCAGCTTCACGATGCTTATATCAGTGTTGTAGAGGCATTGAAACACGGTGGTATCTTTAGCCGTGCTACGGTACACATCAAATGGATTGACTCTGAAACAGTGACTCCTGAGAATGCGGACGAGCTGTTCAGTGATGTAGATGGTATTCTGGTACCGGGAGGCTTCGGCGACCGCGGTATCGACGGTAAGATCGAAGCAATCCGCTATGCAAGAACCCACGGTCTCCCATTCCTGGGACTGTGTCTTGGTATGCAGCTTTCCATCGTAGAATTTGCAAGAGATGTAGTCGGACTGAAAGACGCACACAGCGTAGAACTTGATCCTCAGACAACGAACCCTGTCATTCACATCATGCCGGATCAGATCGGCATCGAAGACATCGGTGGTACATTGAGACTTGGTTCTTATCCATGTGTACTGAACAAAGAGTCAAAGGCATATCAGCTCTATGGTTCAGAAAATATCGAGGAACGTCATCGTCATCGTTACGAAGTTAATAATGACTACCGTGACCAGCTGGAAAAAGCAGGCATGATGCTCTCCGGGCTGTCACCGGACGGACGTATCGTAGAGATGGTAGAGATTCCGGAACATCCGTGGTTTATCGCCACTCAGGCACATCCGGAACTGAAGTCCAGACCAAACCGCCCGCATCCGTTATTCCGCGGATTCGTAGAGGCAGCTCTGGCTCACAAAGACGAACGATAATATACAAGAACAAAGAATGTGCCTTGGCACATTCTCGCGCCTGCGGCGGTCGCTTGCGACATCTACCTTATCCGCCGCAGTGCGCATCCTCGCGGAGCGGTTTTTACTTTACAGGAAAGCAATTTCCTGTAAAGTAAAAAACACAGCCATGGAAGTTCCAGTGGCTGTGTTTTTTATTCCCCTAACAGGAACTGACTCAGTGCATAATTACTGAGATCAATTCCCCGGTCTGTCAGTCGGATCCGATCCTCTTCTCTTACTAGCAGTCCCTCTTTTATCAAATTTTCTATACTTTCTTTATAAATCTCGTCCATCGACACTCTGAATGACTTATAAAAATCATATTCCGACACTCCATTGATCTTACGCAGTCCCAGAAACATGAATTCTTCCATCTCATCCTTCCTTCTGAGTCTGGTAAAGTCTTCCCGCTCTTCCAACACCAGTCCCGTACTCGGTCCGATATGATCCGGTTCCTTCCATCGGATATGATCCATCAGTGACGAAGCTCCTGCTCCAAGCCCCAGATATTCTTTCCTGTCCCAATAACCCAGATTGTGCCTGCATTCATAACCATCTTTCGCATAATTAGAGATCTCATAGCGATGATAACCATAGTCTTCCAGAATCTCTCCGGTGCGCACATACATCTGCCGTTCTATATCCTCATTCGGCAGTTCTTCTGCGTGTCTGCCTTCCCCATACCGCTCATAAAACGGCGTACCTTCCTCAATGATCAGACTGTATGCAGAAATGTGTTCTGGTTCGAGATCTGCTACCTTTCGAAGTGTATCTTCATAACTCTCTAGCGTCTGTCCCGGAATTGCCGACATGAGATCCACATTGATATTGGTAAATCCAGCCTCTCTCGCCCACTGATATACCTGCCTGAAATCCTCGTAGGTGTGGATTCGTCCCAGACACTTCAATTCTTCATTATCTGCTGACTGAAGCCCCATGCTCAGCCGATTGATTCCAAGCTCACGATACACCGGGAGCTTATCTTTCACATCGGTTCCCGGATTCATTTCCAGCGTGATCTCTGCGTCTTCCCTGATTGGGAAGCTCTCATGAACTGCTTCAAAAACTTGCGTGATCTGCGCTTCTGTCAGAATGGACGGAGTTCCCCCGCCCACAAATATACTGACGATCTCATATCCATAATTGTGTATCACATCCGACCAGTAACGGATCCTGCGGCATAACCGTTCGACATAGATCTGCCGTTGCTCTTCACCAGATGGTGCCGACAGAAAGTCACAGTACTTACATTTGCTTACACAAAAGGGAATATGCAGATATAATTCTAATTCTTTTTTCATTAATTCTCATCCAGCTTCAATACACTCATAAATGCTTCCTGCGGGATCTCTACATTGCCCACCTGACGCATACGCTTCTTACCTTCCTTCTGTTTCTCCAGCAGCTTACGCTTACGCGAAATATCACCGCCATAGCACTTGGCAAGTACGTCCTTACGCATCGCTTTTACCGTCTCTCTGGCAATGATCTTGCTTCCCACTGCTGCCTGGATCGGAATCTCAAAGAGATGTCTCGGAATCTCTTCTTTCAGCTTCTCACACATCTTTCTTCCGCGCTCATAGGCACTGCCTTCGAATACAATAAATGATAATGCATCCACTGTTTCTTTATTAATCAGAATATCCAGTTTCACAAGGTTCGACTGCTGATAGCCAAGCATCTCATAATCGAACGATGCATAACCTCTGGAACGGGATTTCAGCGCATCAAAGAAATCGTAAATGATCTCATTCAGCGGCAGATGATAGTGTAGTACTGCTCTGGTCTCTTCGATATATTCCATGCCCTGATAGATACCTCTGCGCTCCTGACACAGATCCATGATCGTTCCGATATATTCTGAAGTCACCATGATCTCTGCTTTTACCATTGGCTCTTCCATGTATTCAATCTCAGATGGGTCTGGCAGGTTCGACGGATTCGTCAGATCCATGACCTCTCCATTGGTCTTATGCACCTTGTAAATAACGCCCGGTGCTGTTGTTACCAGATCCAGATTATATTCTCTCTCCAGACGCTCCTGAATGATCTCTAAATGCAAAAGTCCCAGGAAGCCGCAGCGGAATCCAAATCCCAATGCAATTGATGTCTCCGGCTCAAACTGCAGCGATGCATCATTTAACTGTAACTTTTCCAGTGCGTCACGAAGGTCCGGATACTTGGCTCCGTCCGCCGGATAGAGTCCGCAATATACCATCGGATTCACCTTCTTATATCCCGGCAATGGCTCTACGCAAGGATCCTGCGCATTCGTGATCGTATCACCCACACGGGTGTCCTTTACATTCTTCAGACTGGCGGTCACATAGCCTACCATACCTGCACTCAGTTCGTCACATGGAATAAATTGTCCTGCTCCGAAATATCCCACTTCAACAACCTCTGCCTCTGCTCCGGTCGCCATCATGCGGATCGGCGTCCCCTTCTTTATCGTACCTTCCATCAAACGGCAGAATACGATAACTCCCTTATATGCATCATATAAAGAGTCAAAGATCAGTGCCTGCAGCGGTGCCTTCGGATCTCCGCCCGGAGCCGGGATCTTCTCTACGATCTGCTCCAGTACTTCCTCTATATTCAGTCCGGTCTTGGCAGAAATACGTGGTGCATCCTCTGCTTCAATACCGATCACATCTTCAATTTCTTCAATTACACGCTCCGGCTCTGCACTCGGAAGATCAATCTTATTGATCACAGGCATCACATCCAGATCGTGATCCAGTGCCAGATATACATTGGCGAGGGTCTGTGCTTCCACGCCCTGCGCCGCATCTACGACGAGGATTGCGCCATCACAGGCTGCCAGACTTCTGGATACCTCGTAATTAAAGTCTACATGTCCCGGAGTGTCGATCAGGTTAAAGATATACTCTTCTCCATCTTTCGCCTTATACACTGTACGCACTGCCTGAGACTTGATTGTGATACCACGTTCTCGCTCAAGATCCATATTATCCAGTACCTGCGCCTGCATCTCCCGGCTGGTCAGAAGTCCTGTCATCTCAATAATACGGTCTGCCAGGGTAGATTTCCCGTGGTCAATATGCGCTATAATACAAAAGTTACGAATTTTGCTCTGGTCTGTTCCTGCCATGTTTTTCTTATCTTCCTTCCATCTTCTTCTAAATTCTTCTGCTCTATCTTCGCCAGACTGTTCTAAGCTCTCTGCTGTCCACCGATCTGCGGAGACAGTATAAATAATTCCACACAGGTCGTATCCTTCATACGCCCTGTCTTAACGTCTGTTTCCAATTCTACTCCAAGTTCCAGAATATCCCTTAGCTGATCCTGGCTGAAACTTCGGCATTGTCGCATGCATTTGCCTGCTACAAATGGATGAAGCCCCGCTTCAGAAGCAACCTGCTTCTGTGCCATGCCCCGCCGCATCAGTGACTGTACCACCAGAAGTGACCGGAACTGCTTGGTCAGCATGTATAAGATACGCATCGGTGGCTCCTTAAGTGCCAGCAGATCATAATAATAATCCAGGGCTTTCTTCTTATCCCCAACCGCTACTGCATCTACCATCTCAAAAATGTGTCCTTCAATCTGTGCGGTACACACCGCATCCACATCCTCGTCTGTAATCTCATCCTGATCGATCGTATAAGTGAAAAGCTTCTCCATCTCTGTCTCAAGATTCTTCATATCCGTGCCTGTCCGATCCAGGATGTGCCGGATCGTGGACTCTCGGATCTGCTTGCCTTCCTTACGGATCAGTCCCATCAGCCAGATTGTCAACGTCTTCTCATCCTGACGCGCCATCTCTACCACGCGCCCTTTGTCCTTCACTGTTTTGTATAACTTGTTCCGCTTGTCGATTTCATTCTCCACAAACAGAAAACAGGTAGTCTCCGGCAGATTCTTTATATAATCCGCAAACTCCGCCGCACTGCTCTTAAACAGCCCGGAATCCTCGATCACGATCAGTCTGCGTTCTGCAAAAAACGGCATCGTCTCAGCCAGATCAATGATCTCTCCGACAGGAAGCCCCTTACCTTCATAATGGGCATAATTCACAGTATCGCCCTCCGGCAGCATCGCTTTTACCAGACGGTCCCTGTACTGCTTTTTCAGATAATCCTCTTCCCCGTACAGCAGATATATATTCTTAAATTGTCCCTGCTTAATATCTTCATTCAAACTTTTCATAGAACCTATTATACTGGATAATCCGCAAATTTGCCACCTCTTTTCCAGTCTGTCTGAGAGTAATCGCACCGCATTCTGCCGTATTCAAAATACTGCATCCTTCTGCCGTTAACCGTTCCATCGTCTCCACATGTGGATGCCCATACCGATTCTCCCGTCCTGCTGAAATAATGGCAAGCCTCGGTTCCGATTTCTTAAGAAATGCTTCTGAAGTAGAATTTCTTGATCCATGATGAGCCACTTTTAATACCGTACAGTCTTCCTTCATATCTTCTGTCAGTATGTCCTCTCCCTCACCTTCTACATCTCCGGTAAACAGCACCTTCAACTCTCCATACTGTAATTCCAGCACCATAGAAGCTGCATTACCCGATATCTCACCACTTACTTCTTTAAACCTCTCTGCACACGGTTCCAGACAGGTAAGCGTCACATCTTCCCATGAAATCTCCTGACCTTTCTGTATTGTTACAACACGGATTCCATTGGATGTCGCCAGCTCGTAAAGCTGTTTCAGCTTGTCATCCCATAACTTCTGCTCCGGCAGTACCATACAACCAATGGCTATACCTTCCTGCTGCCGCTCAAGCAGCTCTTCCAGACCATTGATATGATCCATATCTCCGTGACTGACAAATACATAGTCAAGCCTTCCCACTCCTCTGCATTTGAGAAATGGCTCAATCTGATATCGCCCCACCTTCTTGGTATCACTACTGCCTCCATCGATCAGACAGGTTCTCCCATCTTCCGTCCGCACAAAGGCACAGTCTCCCTGTCCTACGTCCAGAAATGTGATTTCCAGCCCCGTGTGACGGAACGCAGGACAATTCATCACCAATGCAAAAATGCCTGCTGCCAGTAAAATGAGCCGCAAGCCTGTCCCCGGCATGAGGTGCACGTCCTTCACTTCTTCACACACTTCTTTCTGCTTGCGATACCAGAACACAACGATTGCTAATATCACATAATACAAAATGATTCCGACTACTCCCGGTCTTCCGGTTGTGAATCTTCTTCCGGGAAGCTGTTCCGTCCCTTTGCACAATAACTCAAAAAAATCCAGGATATATCCACATCCATACAGCATACTGATTCCTGCCGGACGTATCAGCATAAGTCCCATACTGCCCAGAAACCCAAGTAACAGCACCAGACTCATAAGTGGAATCACGATCAAATTCAATAACACCGACCAGGTCGGCAGTTCGTAATAATGATACAGGATCACCGGAACTGTAATCAGTTCAATACTAAGACTGACCAACAGACTCTCTGCCAGTTTCCCAAACGTATTCTTCCCTGACGTGATCAGCGGATAAAGAAACAGCACTGCTCCTACTGCACCGAAGGACAACTGAAAGCCTGCATCAAAAAATGCCAGCGGTCTCCACCAGATCACAGTTGCCATAGCAAGTGTATACGCAGTCAGTCTGTCATTCACTCTGCCCGTCATATCAGCTCCCACCTGCATACAGAACATAATTACCGCCCGGACTGCTGATACCGTACAACCGATCATCACGATATACATTAACAGAAATGTAATCCCTGCCAAGCCTCCCGCCAGATACGAGCCACTTGTTCTGCGCACAAAACGATAAAAGCCAAGTCCGACAAAAGAAAGATGAAGTCCGGATATTGCCAGAATATGGGCAATCCCATTTACCTGATACTGCTCTTTTATCTCATCATCCATCTGCTGTTTATCTCCCAGAAGCATAGCATTCAGTATCCCGCCTTTTTTCGCTCCCAGGATCTGCAGGACGGCTTCCGACCATCTCTTTCTTAAGAGCCTCAGTCTTTCCCTAAACAGATTAGTATTCCTATTCACAAGTTCTGCTTCTTCTGCCCAGATACAGGCAGGGATTCCTTGTGTCCGATAATACTTCTTTCTGGAAAAAGCGCCGGGATTTCTTTCATTCTCAAAGAATTCCAGAGATCCGGACGCCTTTATCTTATTGCCAAGTGCAAAGGAATGATTTTCTTTGACATATGCAAGAAAATATCGCTCCTGTATGTTCTGTCTGCCATCACTGATTCCAACCCTTTTCAGATACAATGTCTGATACTCTTCCGTTTCGTCTATCCGAAACACCTCACCCGTTACCGTCACCAATCTTCCGTTTTCCACTGTATCCACCGGAAATGTAACAAATATTCCTGCACCAGTCATCATTTCACGACTTACCATAACCAGCATAATGACCAGATACAGCACACATAGAGCAAATAGTTTTCTTTTATTTATTTTATCTTTTATCTTATTAATGATTTTTCGTATAATCTTTTCTATCAGTTCTCTTATTTCTGCACAAAGTCCTCACTGCGCAGATAACCTACCTCATTGCCATGATGATCTTTCAGCACCTCGTCGGCTACATGGAACTGTACTCGCTCCACTCCGTCAAGCTGTGTCACAGTCCGTACTACCGCTGCCTGCAGCAGTGCCTCTGATGCTGCATCCAGAATCTCATACTCCTCGCTGAAATACAGATCAAGCCTTCCGTCTTCCAGACGAATGTCTGTGATCATCAGGTCTGTCGGAATTGCAGGCACGCATTCTACCGAATCCTTTGGATTCTGCATCTTCTTCAGTACTTCCTCTACCTGATCTTCTGCTTTATCAGAGTTCAGATTATATCCCTCGGTATTCAATGCTGTTTCTTCTGAATTGAGATAATAGATCTGCATATCATAAGATTCTTCCTTATGGCATCCCACTGTCAGAAGACAACCGAACATAAGCAATGTGATCATCCATCCACTCTTTTTCATACCTGCCTCCTAACCTGCATAATTGATCGGGATTCTTACGGAAAATGTCGTACCTTCCCCCGGCTGGCTGAACACCTTGATTGCGCCACGGTGCATAACTACTGCATTGCGCGCAATGGAAAGTCCAAGTCCGCTACCGCCGATTTCTCTGGAATGCGACTTATCCACCCGATAGAATCGTTCAAATATATGCTCCGTCTCTGTCTCCGGAATACCGATGCCAGAATCTGCCACTTCTATATAGACATACTTATGATCTGCATTTAAAGAGACATGTACCCAGCCATTCTCCCAGTTATACTTGATCGCATTCTCTACCAGATTGGAAATTGCAAGCGACAGCTTTACTTCATCCACCTCTGCCGTTACCGGACGAAAGCTTTCGTATACAACTTCCACATTTGCCTCCGATGCGAGCGGTTGCAGACGCTTCAGAATCTTTTCAATCAGTTCATTGATATTCTCTGACCGGATATTCATGGTTGCTGCCGTCTTATCCATTTTCACCAAAGACAGCAGATCGTTAATAATCTTATTCTCACGCTCGATCTCTTCTGACAGATCCCCCATAAATTCGCGGTACAGTTCCACCGGAACTTCCTCCTGCGACAGCAGAGAATCCGACAGCACCTTCATAGATGTCAATGGTGTCTTCAGCTCATGAGACACGTTGGACACAAATTCCTGACGGGAATCATCCAGCTTCTTCAATCTTCCAAGCATCTGGTTAAATGCATCTGAGATCAGAGTAGTCTCTTTATAGGTATACACGTGCAGATAATCCGCATCATATCCATCCTGAAGATCTCCAATGGATCTGGTAATCCTTGCAAACGGACGCACCATGATCGTTCCCAGGAAAATTGCTGCGATCACTACGATCAGAATAATCGCAAGCTCTGCAATATTCGCTTTCTTTGCCAGCAGTGCTTTGGTCGCTGCAATCGTATCGGTTGATACACTGACAAGCACCACTCCTGTGATCTCACTGTCTTCTGACACTCGGATGGGCGCAGTCACTTCGATAAAACGGTTATCCCTGTCATAGCAAAAAGCCTTGTCCCCGCGGAAACATTTCACTACAGATTCTGCCACCATCTTCCGTCCCACGTCCTTATCATCCGTGTCACTCATGATGCAGAAATCATTGTCAATGACCATAATCCGCCCATGATATACATTTGCAAGCTGTGTAAGCTCTGATTGAATAATGTCTGAAATGCCATTGTCCTGATAATTAGAATTGCTGAGCTGACTGCACAGAATCGTGCACTGATTCTGGATTTCGGCAGTACGCACTTCGACTGCTCTGGTCTCATAGCTTTTAAGAACCAGCCCCTTAAGCACCAGGCACGGAATGATGCCGACAAGCATCAAAAGCACCGTAATATACAGGCGCAGGCTCTTGAATACTCTGATTCTGATATAACGTTTAAGCCTTGAAATAATAACCAACTCCCCACTTTGTATACACATACTTTGGATCGCTTGGATGTGTCTCAATCTTCTCTCTCAGTCTCCGGATATGTACATCCACTGTTCTTGCGTCCCCCGGATATTCGTAGCCCCAGACCATATTCAACAGATTCTCTCTGCTGTATACTTTATTCGGATTCTTTGCCAGAAGCTCCAAAAGATCGAATTCCTTGGCCGTCAGATTCACTTCCCTGTCAGCGATAAACACTCTCCGGCTCTCACAATCAATCTTCATATCCCTGTGAACCAGCAGCTTCTCATCTTCTGATGCATCTTTTCGTCCGATTCTCCTGAAAATCGCCTTGATCCTTGCTTTCACTTCCAGAATATTAAACGGCTTGGTAATGTAATCATCTGCACCGTAATCCAGTCCCAGGATCTTATCCATGTCATCCCCTTTTGCTGTCAGCATGATAATCGGCACATCCGAAAACTCCCGGATCTGTCTGCACACTTCGAATCCGTCAAGTTTCGGAAGCATAATATCCAGCAGGATCATATCATACGTATTCTCTCTGGCAAGCTTCAGCGCCTCCTCGCCGTCATACGCACAATCTACCTTCATATCATCCTGTTCCAGACTGAAGCGGATTCCCTTTACGATCAGCTTCTCATCGTCTACAACCAGCACTCTTTTATTCATCATGTTACTCTCACCCTCTATATCACAATACTATCTTTGATCTTATTATAAGTTCCTTCTTTAATTCCTTCCACCTGCATCAGTTCATCTACAGAATGGAAACCGCCATTAGATTCCCGGTATCGGATAATGGCGTCTGCTTTCTTCTCTCCGATTCCGGTCAGAGTCATAAGTTCTTCCCTGGATGCCACATTCAGATGCACTTTTTCATCGGTTCCCTCTGCCGATGATCTTTCCTGCATCTGACCTGTCTGCTGACCTTCTGGCATTGTCTCCGCTTCTTCTGTCGATGGTACATAAATCTTCTGCCCATCCTCTGCAGTCTCAGCCTGATTCACCCAGTCCGTTGATGCTGTGTCAAGCATCCCGCCTGCTGCATCGATTGCCTGACAGATTCTGCTTCCTTCCGGGAGCTCATAGACCCCGGGACTTGCCACCTGCCCGCATACAAATACATAGATCACACCTTCGCTCCCTGCTTTCTTCACAGGTTCTGTATCTACCGTCTGCTCCGTCTCATCTGCCTTGTTTTCCGTCTCATCTGACACTTCTACAGACTCGGTTTTCTCTCTCTGCTGCACTTCTTCCAGCGTATCTGAACTCTTCTCTTTACTGCATCCCGACACCACCACAAGCAGAATGCAAATCATTATGACTACTGTTATTCTCTTTTTCCTGTCCCGCATATTTGCTCCTTTACAGCTGTCGACACTGTAAATACCCTCTTTCTATGCTCAGGTAAGAATATTCTACTATTTCCACTGGAAAATTGCAACTCCAATCAGCGCCAGCACCATACCGCCTACCTTCCTCCATTCCAATGGTTCTTTCTCTATGCCAAAGAGTCCCAGAAGTTCAATTACGTAAGCCACAATGAGCTGTGAAATAACGATCAGAAGTGCTGCTTTTGCAGGTCCCAGCTGATCCATGCTCTTAATAACTGTCCAAGTAATCCCCGCACCGATGGCACCTCCTAGCAGCATATATTTGGGTTCGACTTCTGCGATCGTACGGATCTCATCCCGTCCTGCGATTAGCCATGCTACTGCACACACGAGAAAAGCACTGAACTGTACCCAGCCGTTGCTTACCCACATACCTGTCGTCTTCGTCACCTGTGTGTTAAATACCCCTTGAACGCTCATCAGAGCACCCGAAAGAAGCGCAATCAAAAAACCAATCATAGATCTACCTCCTGTTATCCTACAGTTAGTATATCCACTGATTGGTTTTTTAGACGACTCTATTTGTTAGAATACATTTCATCGCCATCTTTCAGGATAGCGGTTCCGATTCCTTTGTTCGTAAAGATCTCCAGCAGCAGACAGTGCGGAATTCTTCCATCCAGGATATGTACTCTGGATACGCCATTCTCAATGGCGTCAATGCAGTTATTCAGCTTCGGCAGCATACCGCCTCCGATATAACCTTTTTCGATAAATTCCTTTGCCTCAGAAATCTGAAGTTCTGAGATCAGCGTAGACGGATCGTTTGGATCTTTGTACACGCCTTCGATATCTGTCAGAAATGCAAGCTTCTCTGCATTCATTGCACGGGCAATGGCACATGCCGCATCATCTGCATTGATATTATAGGTATGGAAGCTGTCATCCAGACCGATCGGACATACGATCGGAAGAAAATCTTTGTCCAGAAGATCCCACAGAATATCTGCATTTACCTTCTGTACCTCCCCTACGTATCCGATATCTTCGCCATTGGAATATTTCTTCGTAACATTCAAAAGTCCACCATCCTTGCCACTGAGACCGATGGCGCGTACGCCCAGACTCTCTACCATCTGTACCAGCTCTTTGTTGACCTTTCCCAGTACCATCTCAGCCAGTTCCATGGTAGGTTCATCTGTAACGCGAAGACCGTTGATGAATTTCGGTTCCATGCCAACCTTGCTTACCCAGCGGCTGACCTCCTTACCACCGCCATGTACAATGATCGGTTTAAATCCAACCAGCTTCAGCAGTGTCACATCTTCGATGACACGCTTTTTCAGATTCTCATCTACCATCGCACTTCCGCCGTATTTTACAACGATAACCTTACGGTTAAACTTCTGGATATATGGCAACGCCTCGATCAACACCTCTGCCTTATCCAGATACTGCTTCATATTTTTATCCATTTTCCTGTCTCCTAACTTCTGTAATCTGCATTGATCTCAATATAGCCATGTGTCAGATCACATCCCCATGCCGTTGCCTCTGCATCACCCATTTTCACATCAGCAATTGCTGTTACTTCCGGCTGTGAAAGAATCTCAGTTGCTTTCTCTTCGCTGAAATCAAGTGCTACGCCATCTTCTGCAATCTGGATCTTGCCTGCTTTGCTCTCGAAGAACAGATCTACTTTCTCAGGATCAAACTGTGCTCCGGAATAACCCATCGCACATACGATTCTTCCCCAGTTGGCATCGTGACCTGCAATAGCTGTCTTGGTAAGGTTAGAACATGCGATTGACTTGGCAAGCACTTTAGCTGCTTCCACACTCTCAGCACCCTTTACTTTGACTTCAAAAAGTGCTGTTGCACCTTCACCATCTCCTGCAATCTGCTTTGCAAGATATTCATTGATCTCGTGAAGCGCAGCCTTGAATGTCTGATAATCTTCTGTACCATACTCGATCACAGGGTTCTCGGCCATACCATTTGCCAGCACAAGTGCCGTATCATTGGTTGAGGTATCTCCATCTACAGAGATCATATTATAAGTATCTACAACATCTTCACTCAGTGCTTTCTGCAGTGCTTCCTTTGTAATAACAGCATCTGTTGTAACAAATGCAAGCATAGTGCACATATTTGGATGGATCATACCGGAACCTTTCGCCATACCTCCGATAGTTACGGTCTTACCACCCACCTGAATAGTCACTGCCAGTTCTTTCTCATGAGTGTCTGTAGTCATAATAGCTTTGGCAGCCTCTGTACCATTCTCAATACTGTCATTCTTCTTACCAGCCAGTACTTCGATGCCTGCTGTCAGCCTATCGATTGGCATCTGCTTACCGATGACGCCGGTAGAACCGATCAGAACTCCTTCTGCATCTACGGACAGATATTTAGCTGCTGCTTCTGCTGTATCCTTGCAATATCCAAAACCCTCTGCTCCGGTACATGCATTAGCTATGCCTGAGTTCACGATCACTGCCTGCGCTTTCTTGCCGCTGTCTACGACCTGGCGATCCCATTTCACAGGCGCTGCTTTTACCACATTAGTAGTAAATGTTCCTGCCGCCTCGCATGGTACCTGACTGTAGATCAGTGCCATATCTGTTCTGTCTTTATATTTAATACCTGCTGCTGTACTTGCTGCTTCAAATCCTTTTGCTGCGGTAACTCCACCTTTGATTTTCTCCATGTTCTTTCCCTTTCTTATTATCTGTTCGTTTATACACCCTGATTAAATGCGGTAATATTCTCTGCATTCAGTGTAAAATCATAGTAATTCAGATCCAGTCTTCTGGTCCAGCCAATCGTATTCCAAAATGCATTACCACCATCGTTACTGGTAAATGCGATCAGGCATACTTTATTGATATGCTCTGCTTTCAGTGCTTCCATAGACGCTACTACCATTGCCTTGCCAATTCCATGTCTACGATAATTCTCATCCACGCATACATGATAGAAACAGCCCCGTCTTCCGTCATGTCCGCAAAGGATGCTTCCGACAATCCTGCCATCCTTCTCAGCAACCACACTGGTCGTAGGATTCCGCTTCAGAAACCGGTCCACGCCTTTCCTGGAATCGTCGATACTGCGAATGCCAAATCCGCGGATTTTCTTCCACAACGCATATACTTCATCATAATCTTCGATAGTCATTACCCTTATCATTATTCTTCTCCATTCTGTCCCGTAATCGGATCTGTGCCCTGTATCACACGATACTATGGGAACATCGGCACAAGGTTCAGTCCTTCTGCTTCATCCAGTCCAAACATCAGGTTCATATTCTGAACAGCCTGTCCTGCTGCTCCTTTTACCAGATTATCGATGGCTCCCATCATGATAATCCGATTCGTACGCGAATCAATCTTGAAATTAATATCCACATAATTACTGCCCTCTACCCATTTGGTCTCCGGCAGTTCGTTCTCCTTCAGCACACGGACAAACTTCTCATCTGCATAGTATTTATCATAAATTGCTTTTACATCTTCATAAGTAACATCTTTTTTCAGAGATGCATATTCCGTAGCCAGAATACCACGGTTCATCGGCACAAGATGCGGTGTGAAATTGATCACTACTTTTTCACCGGATGCATATCCAAGCTGCTCCTCGATCTCCGGTGTATGTCTATGCGTAGCCACACCGTAAGGCTTCATATTCTCATTAACTTCACAGAACAGATTCGGAAGCTTTGCTCCTCTTCCTGCTCCGGAAGTACCGGACTTGGCATCTACGATCAATGTGCTCATATCAATGATGCCTTCTTTTGCCAATGGATATGCAGTCAAAATAGAGCATGTGGTATAGCATCCCGGATTAGCTACCAGTCTTGCTCCCTTTACCTTATCTCTGTTGATCTCGCACAATCCATATACCGCCTCGTTGATAAACTCCGGACTCTTATGCTCAATGCCGTACCATTTCTCATAGACCGATACATCTTTAATACGAAAGTCCGCACTCAGATCGATGATCTTTGTCTTCGATAATATATCTTCATTCACCAGAGAGGCGCACAGTCCCTGTGGTGTAGCTGTAAAGATCACATCCACCTGTCTGGCAAGTTCATCCATATTATCATCCATACAAGCGGCATCCACGATCTGGAACATATTGCGGTATACATCCGCATACTGTTTGTCCACATAACTTCTCGAACCATACCACACAATCTCTGCTTCTTTATGTCCTGTAAGTATTCTTACAAGCTCTGCTCCAGCATAACCAGTAGAACCTATAATTCCAACTTTAATCATATTGTTACCCTCTCTTTCGCAATATCGATGTTTTAATACATAGTTTAGACCACTATTTGTCCATTGTAAATACTCTGCCTTTGATTTTTATATTTTTTGTGCATATTAATTCATTTTTCATGCATATTATTCATCTCTATTTACAGTATTTACCTTGCATATTTATAAATTTTAGTGTATAGTTGGTGTTGTCATTTGATAAAGCAAGCATAACCGTTCGAAATATCCGGTCTGTCTGACCAGGTTTTTGAACAGTTATATTTATTAAACATTAACACACATTTACAAATCGGAGGGTATTTAATTATGAAAGAAAAAGTTGTTCTTGCATATTCTGGCGGACTTGATACAACAGCGATCATTCCGTGGCTGAAAGAAACATTTGATTACGACGTTGTCTGCTGCTGTATCGACTGTGGACAGGCAGAAGAGCTTGACGGACTGGAAGAGCGTGCTAAAATGTCCGGCGCTTCCAAATTATATATTGAAGATATCGTAGACGATTTCTGCGACAATTACATTGTACCATGTGTACAGGCACACGCTGTATACGAGGACAAATATCTGTTAGGTACATCTATGGCTCGTCCTGCTATCGCTAAGAAACTGGTAGAGATTGCCAGAAAAGAAGGCGCTGTTGCAATCTGCCACGGTGCTACCGGTAAAGGAAATGACCAGATCCGTTTCGAACTTGGTATCAAAGCTCTGGCTCCGGACATCAAGATCATTGCTCCTTGGAGAATGACAGATGTATGGACCATGCAGTCACGCGAAGATGAAATCGAATACTGTAAAGCACATGGCATCGACCTTCCATTTGACGCAAGCCACAGCTACAGCCGCGACCGTAACATCTGGCATATCAGCCACGAAGGTCTGGAACTGGAAGATCCGGCTAACGAACCTAATTACGATCACCTGCTGGTACTTGGTGTTACACCAGAAAAGGCACCAGATGAGCCGGAATACGTTACAATGACATTTGAAAAAGGTGTACCAAAGAGCGTTAACGGCGTAGAAATGAAGGTATCTGACATCATCCGCAAGCTGAACGAACTTGGCGGCAAGCATGGTATCGGTATCATCGATATCGTTGAGAACCGTGTTGTAGGTATGAAATCTCGTGGTGTATACGAGACACCTGGCGGAACCATCCTGTACGAAGCACATCAGCAGCTGGAAGAACTGGTATTAGACCGTGCTACTTATGAAGTAAAAGAAGAGATGGGCAATAAGCTGTCTCAGGTAGTATATGAAGGAAAATGGTTCACACCACTGCGCGAAGCAATCCAGGCATTCATCGAAAGCACACAGGAATATGTGACAGGTGAAGTAAAATTCAAACTGTACAAAGGTAATATCACAAAAGCCGGTACTACTTCTCCATACTCACTGTACAGCGAGTCTCTTGCAAGCTTCACAACCGGTGATCTGTATGACCACCACGATGCAGACGGATTCATCAATCTGTTCGGTCTGCCGTTAAAGGTTCGTGCTATGAAGATGCAGGAAGCAAAAAATCACACCAACTAATCTTCATATCTATGAAGCAGCTTGATAAGCTGACTATGATTTTATCAGGAGCACTGCATAAGCAGTGCTCCTTTTGCATATATTAAGATGCATAGCACGAAGCAATCCGTGGCATCTTAGCCGTAATCACATCGCATGCAATCCGTGGCATCTTAGCTGTAATCACATTGCATGCAATCCGTGGCATCTTAGCCGTAATCACATCATTAAAGGAGCCTTCATGAAACCAGTCATCGGTATCGCAGTCTGCGGATTCTCAGAATCCCCAGGCGCGCAGCGTCAGTTTGTATCCACACCTTATATTCATGCCATTGAGGCTTCCGGCGGTATCCCTGTACTGCTTCCGATCACCGATATCTGCCCTTCTATGGATGAGCTGTCTTTCTGTGACGGTTTCCTGTTCTGCGGCGGTAACGATATCACTCCCGCTCTTCTTGGCGAAGATCCTTTGCCGGGTATTGGCACAACAGACCTAGCCACTGATATATTTCATCTAGCCCTGATCCGGTCAGTTCTTTCCTATAACAGACCTCTTCTTGCAATCTGCCGTGGTATGCAAGTCTTAAACGCTGCACTTGGCGGAAGTATTTACCAGGACATCTCACTTACCCAAGAGCCTTGCATCAGTCATTTTCAGCAGACATTCCATCGAAGTGACCCTTCCCACAAAGTAACATTTACGAAAAACAGTATACTCCACAGGCTCTTTGGCTCTTATACCTTCACTAATTCTTATCACCATCAGATTATCCAAGCCCCTGCACCGCATCTGATCCCATCTGCCTTTACCGATGACGGTGTGATCGAAGCGCTGGAGTCTGATGCCCACACATTTGCCCTGGGTGTCCAGTGGCATCCGGAATGCATGTACGATACCAATCCCGATATGTGTGCTTTATTTGATCTTTTCATAACAATTTCTTGCAAAAATGAATAAAATTTGAATTTACATTTCACATATATTCATTTTTATCGCCAAAATTGAAGTTTTTATAATTTATTTTGCAAGAAATAATTGACGATTTTTCAATTTATGGTAAAATTATACACGTTGATGTTATCACATAAGTATATAAGTAATTGGAGGATGTGTTGAAGTGACTGCGTATAAGGATTTATCAAAAGAAGAATTGTTAAGCTTAAAAAGTAATCTGGAGAAAGAATTCAAGAAAGTAAAAGCCAAAGGCATCAAGTTGGATATGTCACGTGGTAAGCCATCTACCGAACAGCTGAATCTGTCTATGGGTATGATGGATGTACTCACAAGTGACTCAGACCTTGTGTGTGAAGAAGGTGTTGACTGCCGTAACTATGGTGTTTTGGACGGAATCAAAGAAGCCAAACAGCTTCTTGCAGATATGATGGAAGTCCCAAAAGACAATATTATCATCTTCGGCAATTCCAGTCTGAATGTTATGTACGACACCATTGCACGTTCTATGACACACGGTGTTATGGGAAGCACTCCATGGTGCAAACTGGACAAGGTTAAGTTCTTATGTCCGGTACCTGGATACGACCGTCACTTTGCCATTACCGAATACTTTGGAATAGAAATGATCAATATCCCGATGACTCCAACCGGTCCTGACATGGATATGGTCGAAGAATACGTTAATAATGATCCTGCTGTAAAGGGTATCTGGTGTGTACCGAAATACTCCAACCCGCAGGGAATCACATACTCAGACGAGACAGTTCACCGTTTCGCCAAACTGAATCCGGCTGCCGAAGACTTCCGTATCTTCTGGGACAATGCATACGGTATTCATCACCTGTATGAGGACAAGCAGGATTACCTGATCGAGATCCTGATGGAATGTAAGAAAGAAGGACACCCTGACATGGTATACAAATTCGCTTCTACTTCCAAGATCAGCTTCCCAGGTTCCGGTATCGGTGCTATCGCTGCATCAGATGCCAACCTTGCTGACATCCGCAAGCAGATGAAAATCCAGACCATCGGTCATGACAAATTAAATCAGCTGCGCCACGCAAGATTCTTTGGAGATATCCACGGCATGGTTCAGCATATGAAGAAACACGCAGACATCATGCGTCCGAAGTTCGACGCTGTACTTGATACTCTGGAAACAGAGCTTGGCGGACTGGAGATTGGTTCCTGGATCGCACCGCGCGGAGGATATTTCATTTCCTTCGATTCCATGGACGGATGCGCTAAGGCAATCGTAGCCAAGGCAAAAGAAGCAGGTCTTGTAATGACCGGTGCAGGTGCTACATTCCCATACGGCAAGGATCCAAAAGATTCCAACATCCGTATTGCACCTTCTTATCCGACACTGCAAGAGATCCGGGAAGCTGCTAAAATCTTCGTACTCAGCGTGAAACTGGTAAGCATTGACAAGTTGCTTGAAAATAAGTAACTACGCAGCAGTGAGAAAGCACGTGTTATCGTGCGGTTTTGCGAATGCATGAGTGGGTTCTGAACAGTTACGCAAATAAACCCTAACCTAAAAGCATAGAAAGACAGCAGATCATAATGGTCTGCTGTTTTTCAGACAACGAGGTATACATACGATGAAAATAAGAGAATTACTCAGACAAGAACAGACCTCCTTATCCTTCGAGGTCTTTCCTCCAAAAAAAGATACTGATTTTGCCAATGTAGAAACTGCCACTCTCGGCATCGCCAAACTGCAGCCAAGCTACATGAGCGTTACTTACGGTGCCGGTGGAAGCACAAAGGGCAATACGATCCAGCTTGCAAGCGAGATTCAGCAGAAATACAACGTACCTGCTATCTCACATCTGACCTGCGTATGTGCAAGCAAAGAAAACATCAAAGCTGCACTGAACGAAATGAAATCCGCAGGCATCGAGAATATCCTTGCACTCAGAGGCGACTTGCCAAATAACTTCGAGGGTGAAGTATTTACTGACTTTGCCCACGCTTCCGAACTGGTAGCATTTATCAAAGAAAACGGTGACTTCTGTGTCGGCGGAGCCTGCTACCCGGAAGTACACCCGGATTCTCCGACCAAAGCAGATGACCTTGAAGGTTTAAAAAGAAAAGTTGAAGCCGGATGCGAATATCTCACAACCCAGATGTTCTTCGATAACAATATCTTCTTCAACTTCATGTACCGCGTAAGAGAAGCCGGAATCACCGTTCCGATCATCCCGGGTATCATGCCGATCACCAGACGCGCTCAGGTAAAGAATGCTGTGAAACTCTCTGGCTGCAACGTACCGGAGCGTTTCAAGAACATCGTAGACCGTTTTGGCGACAACGAAGCTGCCATGAAACAGGCCGGCATTGCTTACGCTACAGACCAGATCATCGATCTGCTAGCAAATGGAGTAAAGCATATCCATGTATACTCTATGAATAAACCGGAGATTGCTGCAGGTATCCAGGCAAATCTGTCAGAGATATTAAAAGCATAGAATGTTACTTAAGAAAATCCAGCAGACCTGACCGGTCCGCTGGATTTTAACTTAACATATATACGTTATTCTCTTGCATTACAATAAATAGTTTTCATTCACCAAGTACATATACATCCACCTGTGTCTGATCAATCACATCTATATCCTTCCATTCCGCCTTACGTATTCTAATCATCATTCATCTTTTCCTTTATCTGTTCAATCTCTTCATCTGTAACATCATAAAATTCTTTAATTTCGGCATTTGAATAATTCTTTTTGATCATTTTATATATTATTTCAAGCTTGGCTTCTTCTCGCACTTCATCACGCATCTTTTCCATTTCCTTACACATAATCTCCACTCCTTTCACGTCTTCCTTGAAATAACGAACTCTATTTGCTAATACTGTATTATACATATCCCCCGCATCTGTACACCAGAAATCGTGCATCAATCTGCCAAGCGTCGTTTCGTCAGCAATCCTGGAATTCACATATATGATATGCTCTTCATCATAAAACAACTCTCCATTTTCCAGAATAACACGTTCAATATGATATATCGGCAAATTACCTTTTAAAACATCATTTTCTGTGATAAATATTACATACGTTTCTCTTAATTCATTATATTCTTCGCCCGTATCTGTAGCATTTGCACTCAACAAGCTGCTGTTGTATCTAGCCCGTTTGACGCCAGCTCCTTTATCATCCCGCTGTATCTCTATATCATATAATTTCCCTTCTAAATCAACTGCATATATATCCAGCCGAATTGATCTTCCCTGAAGATTATGAATGACATGCTGCACATGAACATCCTGAACTTTCAAATCGTCCCGATTCAGAATAATCTTCAAAAGAATTTCTGCACATTCCGAATCTTCAAATACTTTACTCATAAAGTCATCATCTAACAGGCGGAATTTTTTGATACGTTCCAAATCTGCTTCATGCATTTTCTGCAAATCTGAAACTAATTTATCATTTGGCTTCATACAATCCTCTCTCCTTTCACGAATATCTATAAAAGCAGAAATGACCGTCAAAGCCTTCGCTATATAACTATTTTATATAGTCTATAGTTTTTAGTCAAACAGATTTTATAGAATTAATTTTATGTTGTCTTTTAGTTATTTTCTCACATCCTATCACAAAATCAATCCAGAATCAATAACGAATTAAGTAAATAATATTTTTATATTTTCGCTTATTATCTTGACATAGTTGATTCCAAATGGTATACTCACCGTACCTTTTAAATAACTTTTGCTCTACAAGCAAAGGAGGGCGACTATGAATCACAAATCTATCAATTACGAATCTGAACAGAATACGGAGCGTGTTAATGAAGTTCATGAAGCTATGCCTGCTTATGCCGTTCCACGAAAAAGACAGGGTGACTATACCTTAGAAGACTACTATGCTCTTCCAGACAATATTCGTGCTGAACTAATCGACGGCGAACTAATTTTTCTGGAGGCTCCCTCATCTATTCATCAGGAATTAATTGGTGAATTATTTTTTGAAATCAAGCTGTATATACGTACCAATAACGATCCTTGTAAAATTCTTCCATCACCGTTAGATGTGCAATTGGACTGTGATAACCGCACGATGCTTCAACCTGACATTTCCATCATCTGTCATCGTGACCGCATCGTGAAAAAAGGTGTATACGGAGCACCCGATCTCTGCATTGAGATTGTCTCTCCATCAAGCCGCAAACGGGATTATGAAAAGAAACGCATGAAATACCAAAACGCTGGCGTGCGTGAATATTGGATCGTAGATCCTAAAACAGAATCTGTCCTGTGTTATTTCTTTGAAGAAAGTGACGAGCCTCATTCTTATACTTTCGATGATAAGATCCCTGTACGGATCTATGACAACAATCTGGTCATCAATTTTGCAGAAATTAAGGAGCGGCTTGTCTAAACCGCTCCCTGATGACTTTTCTTTAATTGTACTAATTATACCTGAACATTCTTGCTGATTTTCTTCATATGATGCAGATAGATAATGAATATCGCACCGCCTGTGAAGATCCAGGATACTACATACACATCCATCAGCATTGCAAATGTATGAATCTGACGGAATATTGCAACCAGCCATATCATACGGAACACGACGGTTCCCAGAATAATAATAATGGACGGCTCTACAGATTTACCCATACCACGCAGTGTAGCACTCTCCACCTCATATGTGGCCGTCAATCCTTCCAGTGAACAGATTCTATGCATACGTATCAGCGCATAATATGCTACCGCACTACTGGTTGTATAGATTCCGACGAAAAAGTTATCCCAAATCATAAATATAACACTCAGGATTTCCGTGAATCCAAAACCAAACAACATACAGAGCCAAAATATCTTTTTGCATCGCTTTATATTGCCAGCGCCATAATTCTGACTCACAAATGTCACTGCTGCCTGTCCAAATGCCGCCGATATATCGTATGTAAAATACTCAAAGTTCAATGCCAGTGATGATCCGGCAATGGCATCCGCACCAAAGGAATTAATTCCTGTCTGTATAAATACGTTAGACACAGAAAAGATTGCTCCCTGTACACCAGCCGGAATACCGATTGCCAATACTCTTTTCAATACTTTCCATTCTATTTTCATGCGATGAAAACGGAACTGGAATTCATCATCTCGTCGATATAAATGAGTGAGCACCATAGCGGTACTGAGTACATTCGATATTGCAGTTGCAATTGCTACTCCTGCCACTCCAAGATGACAACCGATCACAAATACCAGATTCAATGCCACATTCACGCTACCTGATATAAGCAGATAATACATAGGTCTTCTCGTATCACCATAACTTCTAAGTACTGCTGATCCAAAGTTATATGTCAGCATAAATGGCACTCCCAACAGATAGATCCGAATATAGATCATGGCTTCATCCATGACTTCCGTCGGTGTTCCAGATGCTTCCAGTACTATTCTGACAACCAGCATCCCCACTGCCATCAACCCAATACCAAGCAATATTCCAAACGTGATCACTGTATGTAAGGTACTGTTAATTCGTTCTCTTTTCTTTTGTCCGATCAGTGTAGCAAGAACTGCATTGGGTCCGACTGCAAGTCCTGCCAACAGATTCACATAAATTCCTACGATTGCCACGCAGCTTCCTACTGCTGCAAGTGCCCTGTCACCTGCAAATCTTCCAACCACTGCCACGTCTGCTGAATTAAATAGCTGTTGTAAAATACTGCTGAATGCCAGTGGAATTGCAAATAGGATCAATTTTCCTGCAAGACCTCCATTCAGCATGTCCATTTCTTTTTTATGCTTTATATGACTATTTTTCATGTCAGTTTAGCCAATGCTCCTAACTGCCCATTCTGCAATTTTCTGTTCAGAAGCTTTTGCCTCAGCTCCATGAATCGCAAGACTTGTCCCAAAGATTGCGCCATTGCACGCCTTTTTAAGTCCCTGTTCGCTGCTTCCCAGCCCACTGCCTTCATGTGTCATTAATCCCATTACTTTCCTGCCTGTGAAATCAAGCTTCTCAAGCTGTGTAAACACTGCCATCGGATAAGTTCCACACCAGCACGGACCACATACATAAATATTGTCATATGCAGCAATATCTTTTAAATATGTTTTCAATTCCGGTCTGGCATTCTCCTGCCATTCTTTCTTTGCTTCTTCCACACATGCACGATAGCTCTCTCCATACTCCGTTACGGTTTCGATTTCAAAGAGATCTCCTCCCACCGCTTTCTGGATGTATTCTGCACAGATTTCTGTGTTTCCCTTTGCAAGCTTCTCTATATTACCATTCACGTAATTCTCACCCTTTCGAGAATAATAGATGATCAAATTCTTCGCCATATCTGTATTCCTCCTGTCTGAATGTTTAATTGCCTTTGTATACTCATACATTTTACTCGTCTGTAGCTATTCAGGCAAGAGTAAACTTATCAGATTCTTGGTATTCATTCTCTTTATTGCCATCGTTTTTAACAGGCAATTCTACTACTCCATTGCGATCAATATCCGTTGCATAAAGACTGTATTTTGGAGTTATTCATATGGATTTTTCTTGTTTTTTATGATATTTTCTAAATAGTACCAATAATTAAAAACCATTTCAAAGGAGGTATCCGTATGAAGCCCCAAAAAAGGTTCCGTTTTCTAATTATCGCACTAACAGCAACCATTTTTCTATCAGCATGCAAGTCATCAGAAAATAATAACTCTGTCAGTACTGCCGCCGAAAAAATTATCCAGACAATTGCTAACTGTCCGAACGAAGAATACTATTCTACGAGCGATATAACTGCTATCGGAGAAGGTACTGATAGTAGTTCAGAAAGTTCAGAAACCGAGCCCGAGCCTGTAGATACCTACCAGAATTTAAAAGATACACTCGGAGAATATTTTACTGATACGGCTTTTGATGCATTTTATAGCCAGGGAATTGCCGATAAATATTTCTCCGACGCTTTTATCAATAATTATGAAATCTCCGTTCAGGATATAGAATTGGTAGAAAAGAAGGATAATTCCGAAACCGTAAAAGTAACCTTAAAAAAAGGGTCTGTTGAAGACACCAATACCTTCTTGTTCACATACGATGATGACGGACTTGTCACTAAAATCGTTATTACCGATTAGACAAAAGCCGCCGGGCAACCTCGTGAACTTCGTTCACTCAGCCCGCGGGCATACGCCCTCGCCTATTCCGTAAGCCGCTAAACAACCTCGTGAGCATAGCTCACTCAGTTGTGGGGCGTCGCCCCATAAATCGCAAAAGAGGCATATCCCCTCTTGCAAGCAAGGGGATATGCCTCTTTTCCGCTTTGCGCGGCTTACTTCATTACAATATTTATGATTTTCTTTGGTACGTAGATTTCTTTGATTACGTTACCGGTGAGTTTATCTGCGATTGCAGCTTTTCCGGCTTCTAATGCTTCTTCTTTGGTTGCATCAGCTGAGATCTCGATTACGGCTTTGGTCTTTCCGTTGATCTGTACCGGTACTTTGATCTCGTCGTCTTTCATGGCTTCTTTATCGTATACTGGCCATCCGGCTTTGAATACGCTCTCTGTATGTCCCAGTTCTTCCCACAGCTCTTCTGCGATATGTGGTGCGAACGGTGACAACAGTACTGCCATGGTGGACAGTGTCTCTTTGTCGATTCCGCCTTCTTTCTTAGCGATCTCGATGAGCTTGTTGTTATGCTCCATGAATGCTGAGATTACTGTGTTCAGGCTGAAGCTTTCGAGACGTGTGGTTACATCGTAGATCAGTCTGTGACGCTCTTTGATCATCTCTTTGCTTGCTTTCACGTCTGCATCTTTGCTGTCCATCACCAGATTCCATACACGCTTCAGGAAACGGTTAACTCCGTCGATTCCACGGTCATCCCACTCTGCGTCTAACTCCGGCGGTCCTACGAAGAGTTCGTACATTCTCAGGGAATCGCATCCGTAATCTCTTACCAGATCATCCGGTGATACAACATTGCCTTTTGACTTACTCATCTTGATACCGTTCTTACCTGTGATCATTCCCTGGTTGAACAGCTTGTGGAATGGCTCATCAAAGTCAATTACTCCGATATCATATAAGAACTTGGTATAGAAACGTGAATACAGCAGGTGAAGTACGGCATGCTCTACACCACCGATATACATATCTACCGGAAGCATCTCATCTGCTTTCTCTCTGGATACCAGTTCTTTGTCATTATGATTATCCACATAGCGCAGGAAATACCATGATGATCCTGCCCACTGTGGCATAGTGTTGGTCTCACGCTTAGCGTCTGCTCCACACTGTGGGCACTTACAGTTCACCCACTCATCGATTGCTGCAAGCGGTGACTCTCCGGTACCTGTCGGCTCGTAAGACTCTACCTCTGGCAGGCGAAGCGGCAACTCTTCTTCCGGTACCGGTACGTTGCCACATTTCGGACAGTGTACGATCGGAATTGGCTCGCCCCAGTATCTCTGACGAGAGAATACCCAATCACGCAGCTTGTAATTCACAGTTGCACGTCCAATACCTCTCTCTTCGATAATGTGTGGCGCTTCTTTCTTAAGTACAGAAGATTCCATACCATTCCACTCACCGGAATTGATCATGGTTCCGACAGCTTCTGTGTATGCCTCTGTCATATTTTCAATCTCTTTACCGTCTTTTGCGATAACCTGAATGATCGGAATGTTGAACTTGGTTGCAAATTCAAAGTCACGGTCATCGTGAGCCGGTACACACATGATAGCTCCTGTACCGTAATCAGCCAGTACATAGTCTGACAGCCAGATCGGTACCTTTGCTCCATTCAGCGGATTGGTTGCATAGCTTCCTGTAAATACACCTGTCTTTTCCTTATCCTGCATACGGTCTACGTTAGACTTCATAGATGCATCGTAGATATACTGCTCTACTGCTTCTCTTGTCTCGTCTGTAGCCAGGCTCTTAGCAAGCTCATGCTCCGGTGCAAGTACCATAAATGTAGCACCATAAAGTGTATCCGGACGGGTTGTGTATACTGTAATCTTCTCATCTCTTCCTTCTACCGGGAAGTCTACCTCTGCACCATATGACTTACCGATCCAGTCAGTCTGCATCTTCTTAACCTTCTCCGGCCAGTCAAGCTTATCCAGATCGTTCAGAAGTCTGTCAGCGTACTTAGTGATTCTGAGCATCCACTGACGCAGATTCTTCTTCGTAACCTCAGCGCCGCAACGCTCACATTTGCCACCTACTACTTCTTCGTTAGCCAGACCTGTCTTACATGAAGGACACCAGTTGATTGGGAATTCCTTCTCATATGCAAGACCTTCTTTGAACATCTTTACGAAGATCCACTGTGTCCATTTGTAGAAGTTAGGATCTGTAGTATTAACCTCTCTGTCCCAGTCATATAATGCAGCGATCTCATTGATCTGACGCTTAATATTCTTTACATTCTGTGCTGTGGAAATCTCCGGATGAACGCCCATCTTGATCGCATAGTTCTCAGCCGGAAGTCCAAATGCATCCCATCCCATCGGGTGAATGATATAATAACCCTGCTGCAGCTTGTAACGGCTCCATACATCAGAAATAACATATCCTCTCCAGTGTCCTACATGAAGTCCATTTCCTGACGGATACGGGAACATGTCCAGACAGTAATATTTCTGTTTTTTATTTCCATTCTCATCAAACTGAACATTAACCGGATTCTTTTCCCAGTTTTCTCTCCATTTCTTCTCGATTGCCTTGTGATTGTAAACAATCTTCTGTGCCATAACTTTCCTTCCTTTCATATCGCAGATATCGGCGCAAATTCGCTAATACTGATATATTCTTTAATAAAAGCCCTTCCATCCCGAAAGAGACGAAAAGGCCTGTTTATGCACCTCAACTCAGTTTCTCACATATACTAAATAATTATAAGAAGAAACAGACTATAAGTCAAGAATTTTCACCCCTTGTAATTGACTGATAATTAATTCTTTTTTTAGTCTTTTTAGGTTGTCCGACAGTACTATTTCGTGTATAATTAACTTATAAGATTTGAGCGAACATCGAGACTCAAAAATATCTACATAAAGGAGTTGTTTCCCATGGTAAATTTATTAGCAGGCCCAAAAGGCAGCGGAAAAACACAGAAGATGATGGAGCTCGCTAACGAGCAGGTAAAAGCATGCAAGGGTAATCTTGTATTTTTAAAGAACAGCCACCGCGACACCAGAGGTGTTGGATTTGATATCCGTGTCGTATGTATGGATGATTATCCGGCTATCAATAATGCTGACGAATACATCGGTTTCTTATATGGTATGTACAGCAGTAATCTTGATCTGGAATGCGTATTCATCGACGGACTGATGAAGCACACCGGAATTAATCTGGAAGATGTCCCTGGATTTATTACACGACTGAAACAGCTCTCTGCTGAATGTGGAATCGACTTCTATGTAAGCCTCAGTGCTGAAAAAGACAGCCTGACAGGTGATGCTTATGAAGGATGCACATTCCTGAATTAATCCAATTGAATATGTTGATATGAATAACAAAAGTCACTGTACCGGATTCCCGATACAGTGACTTCTTTATTTTACTCTTCTGGCAACAGATTTCTCATACTCTCCACCCCAATCATAAGTGTTGAAGTATTATGGAGAAGCGCTGATATTGCCGGTTGGATCACTCCTGCCACGCCAAGTCCGATCAAACTTCCGTTGATACCCACAATCAGACGATAATTACGATTGATACGCTTCATCATGGAATTACTCAGTTTCTTCAGCTGTACCAATTCCATCAGATCATCCGCTGCTATCGTAATGTCTGCGATTTCTCTTGCGATCTCTGCCCCATCACTAATTGCGATTCCCACATCAGATGCTGACAGTGCCGGTGAATCATTGATTCCGTCACCGATCATCACAACCTTATTACCTGCTTCTTTTTCCTTCTGAACAAAAGCTGCTTTATCTTCCGGAAGAACTTCCGAATAATAAGCATCCACACCAACTGCTTTTGCTACCGCCTTTGCAGTATGTTCGCTGTCTCCAGTCATCATAACGATCTTTTCAAATCCTGCCTCATGCAGCTTCTGAATTGCCTCTGCTGCTTCCGGTCGGATCGGATCTTCAATACACAGCACTGCCGCCAGCTGATGATCAATTGCCAGATACAGTCTGGAGCATTCTGCAGATATCTGGTCGAAACATTCCTGTTCATTTTCAGGCAGAACGCACTGCTCATCCTCAAATACAAAATGATAACTTCCCAGTACGACCTTCTTCTCACCGATGTGTGATGCGATACCATGTGCCACAATATAATCCACCTTGGAATGCATTTCCTCATGCGTCAGATTCCTGTCTTTTGCAGCCTGTACTACAGCCTTGGCCATAGAATGTGGAAAATGCTCTTCCAGGCAGGCGGCGATACGCAGCATCTCTTCTTCATCTTTTCCGCCAAACGGAATTACCTCTCGGAATACCGGCTGTGCCTTCGTCAGTGTACCGGTCTTGTCAAACACAATCGTCTTAGCTTCTGAAAGTGCTTCCAGATACTTACCGCCTTTGACGGTAATATGATGGTCACTGGACTCTCGCATTGCGGATAATACCGTAACTGGCATTGCAAGATTCAGCGCACATGAAAAATCTACCATCAGCACCGATAATGTCTTGGTAACATTCCGCGTAAACAGCCATACCAGACCTGTTCCCAGGAATGTATACGGCACCAGTCTGTCCGCCAGATGGGAGGCCTTGCTCTCGATCGCAGACTTCATTTTCTCAGATTCTTCGATCATGGTAACAATCTTCTCATAACGGGTTGCACCGCTTTGGGCAGCTACGCGGATTACCAGTTCTCCCTCTTCCAGTACCGTTCCTGCATAGACATATTTCTCTGCATTTTTCTGGACCGGAAGCGGTTCTCCTGTAAGTGATGCCTGATTTACCATCGCTTCTCCGGATACTACCACTCCATCAAACGGGATCTGGTTACCCATATGTACTACAATCTGATCTCCCTGCCGGATGGTCTCTGCATCCACCAGTACTTCTTTTCCATCTTCCGTCTTCAGCCATACCTTGGTAATATTCAGAGACATGCTCCGCACCAGGTCTCCGACTGATTTCTTATGTGTCCATTCTTCCAGAATCTCTCCGATTCCCAACAGGAACATAACGGATCCGGCCGTACCGAAATCTCTACGTAATACAGATACCCCGATTGCTGTTGCATCCAGTACCGGCACTTCCAGCTTGCCTTTTGCCAGGCATCTGATACCTGCTGCCAGGTATTTGACCGACTTTACAGTAGTAATAACATTGGTAATCGAACACGGAACCAGCCATTTCATTACAGCACGTCTTGTCACGCTGTAAATCAGTTTCTCCTTATACTCTGCATTCAGTGCACGTCCGGAACTTTCCAGTACACTGTCCGGCACCGATACATCGTAGGAGAATGCTCGAAAGCGGTCAAGAATCTCTTCCCGACCGCCCTGATACTCAACTGTGGCGTCTCCTGTCTGTTCATATACCTTCACCTTTGTCACACCCGGCGTCTGTTCCAGATAATAACAAAGAATGTCAGCTTCCTGCATCGTCATCTTCCGCTGCACAGCATGGACACGAATTCTTCCCTTTATCTCATGCTTAATTATGAACCTCATATTTAAACGCCTCTATTCTATTCTTCTGCCAGAGTCTCTTCGAATGCTTCTGCCTCGAGAACTTCTTCTGCTTCGCTTTCTTCTCTGTCTTTATTGATCTGCTTAGCCTCTGCAAGAATGTCTTCTGCATTCTCCTGTACATTAGTCGCAGTCTTCATCAGGCAATCTTTAACACGGAGCACAGCTGCTGTTCCCTGTGTGTATACCTTTTTAGCATCCTTGCTTGAAAGTGCTTTGATTCCAGCTGATCCAAATAAAACTCCACCTGCAAATAAACCAATTTTCTTAATGTCTGCCATAGTAAAAACCTCCTGTGTAAAATATATTTTAAATAAATGACTTTTGCTTACAACTTACCTTACTCCACGTTCTGGTTGTTGCTCAAGCCTAACTTATTCTGTTGATATATTTTATCAATAAAGCCGTTCCAACAGAATGATCTTCTGTCAGAGCGGCTCTAAGATTGCTATATTTACTTTACAGATAATACTGTATTCGTTGTATCCCCTTCTTTGTATTCCAGACTTACTTCCTGCCCCACATCATACCGGATTACATTGATATAATCTGCAACCGATACATCGAAGATCTCATCAGAACCTTCAAGCATCAGATAATAATGCGAATTGCCATCCACAACTGCTTGGGCGATTTTTGTAATCTTGCCTGCAATTGTCTTCACCTCTCTGGTATCTTTTTCCGTCTCTTTAACACCATTTGTATAAAGCAGATCCAGATAGTTATCCTCACACTGACTGACCGTATCTCCGATGGCTACGATCTGATACTTCTGAACATTAACCAGTGCATACTTCTTCACCAGCCCCGCATCATCCTTCAGGGCAATGAAATACGTCGGCTCACCCTGCAGGTTCAGAAGCAGTGGAAATGTCGCTGTATACTTCAGGTTCTGCACCTGTCCTTCCGCCGATTCCATAGCAGCAGCCTCAGTCGCGCCCTCCACTTCATAATATCTGGTCTCCATAGTTCTCTGATTTGCCAGTACGAATCCCACATTGGACTGGTCACCATTTACCGAAGTCACACCCGTGTACATCCATACATCGTCATCCATTGCCAGATAATTATATCCATCTGTAGACTTCAGGCAGTCCTTCTGTCCAAGCACACTGTTTAGAAATCCATGTTTCAATGTGCCGTAATAATCAAATAATTCTACCAGCAGATCTGCGGAATATGCCCGGTCTACCCACTGCGGTACATCCTCAATCTTGTATGACTTGCACTCTCCGGTCACCGCATTACACAGTACGACACTTCCAACCGTTTCACCGCCAAAGAGTCCGATATTAAACTTCTTTACCGGTGCTACCCAGTATGGGACTCCCTTATCATCAATCTCAAAACTCAGTTCATCAAAGATCGCCGTCGGATAGCGGAAACGCAAATGACGGTAAATATTTCGGTTCAGATATTCACTTGTAGAATACTTAATGCCCTGATCTAACTTTACAAGCTCTGTATTCTGGCTTGCCATGTCAATCCGGATATACGCCGGGATACCTTCTGACTGGTTGGTAATCCATTTGATAAAGCTTGCGTATTTCAGCGGAGTCACACGCACCGGACGCTCTTTGTAGTTGATCTGTGTATAAATGTCATCCGCTTCAAACTGCGATACCATATCTACCATGCTTCCCATCTTACGGTCTCCAAGGATCTCAGCAGTATCCTTATCCAGAAGTGGTACGCGGTCAAATGACACCTCTTCTACGTCCTCTGTAAAATTGCCCTTTTCTACTTTCAGCAGCTTCTGATATTTCTTCGCGTTTACAATTGGAGAAGACAGGATTGAGCCGATCAGATACACAACGCCTACTGCAAGAAGCACCGTAAGCATCGCCTTCGCCGGTTTGGATTCCCGGATCTCTGTCGGGCGCATCCGCTTTCTGATAATGTAAAACACCAGAATAAATACGATCAGTCCTGCTATATAAAACCATGTGTCCGTGGAATGGATATTGATAGCCGGAAGGGTCACGTAGTAATAAATGCCGATCAGCAGGATCACACCAATTACTATCGCTGTTTTTCTTGATTTCTTCATATAGATAATTTCCTTTCTCTTTGCAATGAACACATTATAACATGAAGACCGGCATTTAAAAAGGATATGCCCTCAAAAGAGCATATCCCTTATCATATTTATTCCAACTATTCCTCTGCGCGTTTTGCGATCTCAGCTTCCTGCACATCAGACGGAGCCTGTTCGTAGCGTGCAAATTCGTATTCGTAAGTTCCTCTTCCGCCTGTCATAGAACGAAGTACGGTACAATATCCAAACAGACCTGTCATCGGCACATCTGCCTCAATCACGGTCTTGCCGCTTCCAACCGGATTCATGCCAAGTACACGACCGCGGCGCTTATTCAGATCTCCCATAACATCACCGGTATAATCATCCGGTACGGTAACCTTAACAGACGCGATTGGCTCCAGAAGTACCGGACCTGCTTCCATCACGCCTTTCTTGAACGCCTGAATCGTAGCAGTCTTGAATGCCATCTCAGATGAGTCTACCGGATGATAAGATCCATCATAAAGAACAGCCTTTACTCCAACTACCGGATATCCTGCAAGAGGTCCCTTCAGAACAGATTCCTGAAGTCCTTTCTCTACTGCCGGGAAGTAATTCTTCGGAACTGCTCCGCCAACTACTTCTTCTTCGAACACATATGGTGTCTCCAGATCTCCGGATGGCTCAAAACGCATCTTAACATGTCCATACTGTCCATGTCCTCCGGACTGTTTCTTATACTTGGTATCTACGTCAGATTTCTTCTTAATAGTCTCACGGAATGCAACCTTTGGTGTCTCCAGTGTGATCTCACATTTGTATCTGGCAGCCAGCTTGCTTGCAAGTACTTCCAGATGCTGGTCTCCCATACCATACAGTAGTGTCTGACGATTCTCGCTGTCGTTCACTACCTTTACAGTTACATCCTCTGCCATCATCTTCTGCAGAGCCTGAGATACCTTATCCTCATCGCCTTTGTTCTTGCATACATACTTCATATATGTATAAGGCTTAGAGTAATCCGTCTTGCCATAGAGTATCTGATTATTCTTGGTCGAAAGTGTATCACCGGTCTTCGTATTCGGAGACAGCTTGGCAATGGCACCAATATCTCCTGCAAACATCTCGCTGACTTCCATCGGCTTATTACCACACATGGTATAGATCTTACCAAGCTTCTCTTCCGTCTCTGAAGATGCATTGTACATGACATCATCGCCCTTTAACACACCAGAGCATACTTTTATGAAAGAATATTTACCGATAAACGGATCTACCATTGTCTTAAACACATACGCTGTCTTTGGAGAAGCGAAGTTATAATGACCTTCAAACATCTCGTTGGTCGTGCGATTCACACCGATACACTCTCTGTAATCCGGACTCGGGAAGAATCTTACGATATCAGACAGGAGATTCGCAACACCCTGCGCCTGAATATTAGATCCCATAGCCACCGGTACGATTGTACCTTCCATAACTTCTGTACGCATGGCTGCACGAATTTCTTCAACAGAGAATTCTTCTCCTGCGAAATATCTCTCCATAAATTCATCACTTGTCTCTGCTACAGACTCAAGTAGCTTCTCACGATACTTCTCTACGTATTCCATGCAGTAATCCGGAATCTCACACTCTTCTCTCTGGCTGATACCGGTGTATCTTCTTCCTGCATTCTTGATGATATTGACATATCCCACCAGCTTTTCATTCTCACGAATCGGTGAAAAATGCGGTGCGATCACTTTTCCATACTTTTCGGTAAGATCTTCTACAATCTGACGGAAGCTGGCGTCATCCACATCCATCTCAGTTACATAGATCATACGAGGCAGATTATACTTATCGCAGAGTTCCCATGCCTTCTCTGTTCCAACTTCTACACCGGCTTTACCAGATACTACGATAACTGCTGCATCTGCTGCACTGACTGCTTCTTCTACTTCACCTACGAAGTCGAAATATCCCGGCGTATCCAATACGTTAATCTTTGCTTTCTCCCATTCAATCGGAACAAGTGTTGTACCAATTGAAAATCCGCGTTTCTGTTCCTCTTTATCAAAATCGCTGATCGTATTGCTGTCTGAAACTTTACCCATACGATTCGTAGCGCCTGATACATAAGCCATGGCCTCAACTAGACTGGTTTTTCCACTGCCTCCGTGTCCCAACAGGACCACGTTCCTGATCTCGTCTGTTCTGTAAACCTTCATATTTCGCTGCCTCCTTAATTTGTAAAATCTTACACTCGATTGAGTATGGTTATATTGTACTAAAATTTTCAGATATTTTCAACACTTATATACAATTTTTACAATCAATTATACTTTTTCGCTTTAAAGCGTAAAATCATTGACAAAAAAAGTTCTACGGTAGTAAAATGTCATTATCGTGACGAATTCGGAGGTATGACATATGAAGAAAAAGATTGGATTTATCGGACTTGGCCTGATCGGAGGCTCACTCGCAAAGGCAATACGCCAGTACTATCCGGATTATCAGATTGTTGCATTTGACAAGAATAAGGAGACTCTGGCACTGGCTACTCAGGAATCTCTGATTGATGTAGCCGCGACTACCATTGATGAGAATTTTCGGAATTGCGGATACATTTTCCTGTGTGCACCTGTCTCTTATAATAATGCTTACCTGCCTCAGGTGAAGCCATTTCTTGATAAAGATACGATTCTTACTGATGTAGGAAGCGTGAAAACCGGCATTCACAAAGAAGTACACCGCCTTGGCATGGATGCGAACTTTATCGGTGGACACCCGATGGCTGGCTCCGAAAAAAGCGGCTACCCAAATTCCAAGGCAATGTTACTGGAGAATGCTTACTTTGTGCTGACTCCGACAAAAGAAGTCAGCCGTGAAAAAGTGGATGCATACACTACTCTCATTGAAAGTCTGAAAGCACTGCCAATTGAGCTGGACTGCGAGACGCATGACTATGTAACAGGTACGATCAGTCACCTTCCACATATCATCGCATCCTCTCTGGTCAACTACGTGAAGCAGGCAGACACGAAAGACGAACTGATGAAGCTGCTGGCCGCTGGAGGATTCAAGGACATCACTCGCATCGCTTCTTCCTCACCGACTATGTGGCAGCATATCTGCCTGAAGAACAAAGACAATATTCTCAATATCCTGGACGCATATATGGATGAGCTGAAACAGATTGCTTCTATAATAGAAGACGAAGACGAGCAGGGCATTTACCAGTGGTTTGACAGCTCCAGAAATTACCGCAATTCGATTCCGAACCGCTCATCCGGTCCGATTAAAAAAGTATTTGCCGTATACTGTGATATTATTGATGAAGCCGGTGGAATCGCTACGATCGCAACCATCCTTGCATCCAACAATATCAGTATTAAAAATATCGGAATCATCCATAACAGGGAGTTTGAAGAAGGCGTACTTCGCATCGAATTCTACGATGAGGATTCCTCTTCACGGGCAGCCGCACTGCTTCAGAAGCACCGTTATGTGGTATACGTACGTTAAGGCACAGATCATATATACTCAGCAGAAAGGATAGCATACTATGAAAGAAGCAACGATTACTGCTCCTTCAACCGGATTAAAAGGGAGCGTTATCCTACCGGGAGACAAATCCATCTCCCACCGTTCTGTGATGTTCGGAGCACTTGCCAAAGGCACCACAGAGATTACGAATTTCTTGCAGGGAGCAGACTGTCTGTCAACGATCAGCTGTTTCCGCAAAATGGGCATCGAGATTGAGAATACACCGGAACGGATCCTTGTACACGGCAAAGGTCTGCACGGTCTGTCTGCACCGGATTCCACACTGAACACCGGCAACAGCGGTACGACCACCCGACTGATCTCCGGTATTCTGGCAGGACAGGATTTCACCAGCATCCTTTCTGGTGATGACTCCTTAAATTCCAGACCGATGGCACGTATCATGGATCCGCTGAATTCCATGGGGGCAAAGATTACAAGTATCAATGGAAATAACTGTGCACCGCTCCGCATCGAACCGGGCACTCTTCACAGTATCCATTATCATTCCAAAGTTGCTTCTGCGCAGGTCAAATCCGCGATCCTGTTGGCTGGATTATACACAGATGGCATAACCGCTGTCACAGAACCGGTACTGTCGCGTAATCACACAGAGCTGATGTTAACAGGCTTCGGTGCCAATATTGCATCCGAGACACACGCAGACGGAACTGCCACTGCATCCATCACCCCATGCGAAGAGCTTTATGCGCAGAAGATCCAGGTTCCGGGTGACATTTCATCCGCCGCATACTTTATCGCAGCCGGACTTCTGGTACCGGATTCCGAGATCCTGGTCAAAAATGTAGGTATCAATCCTACCCGCGCCGGTATCTTAAAGGTCTGCGAAGCTATGGGGGCTGATATTACTTATCTAAACGAGACTTCTGCCGGCGGCGAACCGACCGCTGACCTTCTCGTGCGTTATTCACCGCTCAAGGCAACCGTCGTAGAAGGAAGCATCATCCCGACACTGATCGATGAAATCCCAATGATCGCCATCATGGCTGCCTTTGCCGAAGGCACTACCATCATCCGGGATGCTGCTGAGTTGAAAGTCAAAGAGACCAACCGTATCGACACCGTAGCCCAAAACCTCCGGGCAATGGGTGGCAACGTCACTCCGACTGATGATGGCATGATCATCGAAGGTACCGGTGCGTTAAAGGGTGCACATATCAACAGTCATCTGGACCACCGAATCGCTATGGCATTTGCCATTGCAGGACTGGTTGCTGAAGGGGATACCGTGATCGGAGACAGCCAGTGTGTGGATGTGTCTTATCCGGCATTCTTCGAGACAATTGCACAGTTGAGATAACCGTAATAAAAAGGCGTGTAAAAATGATTCTTCATTTTTACACGCCCTTATCTTTCTCTTTATTCGTCTGCTTTGATCAGCCTATCATCTGTATCCTTTGTCACCGGTACTTTCGCTTCTACTGAAGCATTCTCTATCTCAACCGCATAGGTCTTATGGATCAGACAATTCACCGGATCTTCGGTTGCAATTACAAGCGCAAGTCTGTGTCCTGGCTCGACTGTGTATCTGGTCGCATTCATATAAATGTGATAGTCATGATATTCGCCCTTTTTCAGCTCGATACTGTTCGTTGCCGTTACCGGATCATAACCGGCTTCCGGATTGCAGAGATCTGCAAATGCACGGGTAATCACACGGTAGTTCTTATGTACGGTAGCAAATTCAACTTCATCAAATGCCGGAAGATCTCCGCCGTTAATCACGCCACCTGCTTTCACTTTTTCTACCGGAATTGTATTTCTTTCCGGATCCACACTCTGGATGCTGTCAAACTTCTCATCACATACATCACAGAGCAGCAATGCAACCTCCACATCGTCCATCTTTCCGGAAATGCTGGAATCGCCAAGCTTCATGGTCAATGTATCCACATCATTTCTATTCTCCGGATGGAAGTCATGCTCTGCGTCGCCGTCTTTTAATGCCGCTTTAAGCTTCACGCACACGGTTCCCTGTATGGTTACTGCCTCCTCAAAAGCAGAAGTCATATATCGTCTGTTCATATTACCAGACTGCAGTGCCATCCGCTCATCAAAGTTCTCGGCACTGACACCTGCTGCTTCCCAATCTGTATCGATGACAGTCGTTCCCGTCTCTTCACATGCAAGATTCATGGCATATGCCGTCTCCCAGGACTCTGCCGTCTCCCATTTCTTCTGATCGTAATTCGTCTGTACCAATACTGCCGGCATATCCTCTGCATGATTATCCACATCATACAGATAATAAGAAATCCATTTGTTAACAATGTCATCATAAAATTGTCCATCCACCAGGATTCCATATTCCCTGTTTGACATGGTCGGTGTAATATGCGCACCCTGATGCAGTAACAGCTTCACATTCCGACCTGCCTTTTCAAAGGACTTGTACATCATTTCAAACTGCTTGGTAGACACATTTTCATCATTCAGTCCATGCACGATCAATGCGGTGCATCGGATCTTATCTGCATTCAGGCAGTAATTACCGCTTCCCCAGAATTCCTCATCGTAGTCAAATCCACACTTTAACTGCCGAAGACTAAGTTCATGGTGAAATGCTGCCATATCATCCAACTGTTTTTCAGATAATGATTCGTCATGATAACGGCTGGAACAGTAGTAAGCGAGAAAACTATTCAATACTTCTTTCGGCCAGTAACGCTGTGCTCCCTGCATATTCTGCTGGGAATACCAGTCTGCAATTCCTGCGATTGGAATGATCGTCTTCAAGCCTTCTACTCCTGTTGTTGCCACCGCAAATGGCATAGTTCCCGCATAAGATCTTCCGGTCATTGCAACATTGCCATTCGACCAGTCTGCTTTCGTCTGGATCGTTCCCTCACGGTCCGCATATGCCACGCGGTCTCCATGCAGCCATTCTACTACGAATTTGAATGCATCTCTCTCATAATCGGATCCCACATAGTTGAATCCATCTGAGCCAAGCGTACCAAATCCACCACACAGCACAACTGCAAAGCCACGAACAAGGTAATAATTAAAAGTGTCCAGATTGCTATAGACCATGCTATCGTTATTACCTTTATCCGGATAATACCAGTCTGACGGATCAGCTTGAAGGGCAAGCTCCATCGCACTGATACTTCCAGTTGGAACACGTGCCGGAACCTCTCGCTCAAGGTCTGCAAAATCAAAATAGCGGTATTCCTTTTCTGCCACTTCTTTCATATGAGGATATCCATCTTCATTCACACCTGCACAGTACGGACGGGCTTCAAATAATGTTGCAGCTTTGTAATTTCCCTCCACCGCACTTCTTGGAACCTGTACAACTGCTTTGACCAGGTCTCGCTTTCCATCTCCGTCCATATCATAATCAGACTCCACATATACCGCATATCTCACAATACTCGAAGTCTCCGGATTATAATCTGCACCTGTCTTCCCATCCGTAAATGGAAATACCGGCTGCGCCATTCCATTCTCAAATACTGGTACTTTACTGTAATTTCTTTCGTTCATCATACTGCCTCTCAATCATATATAATTCTATTCCATAATCTTTACGATATTCCCATATCCCGCTTTTTGCAATATCTGTTTCGCACCATCCAGGATTTCTTCGTCCGAATAATCATGATCCCACAGAAAATCTTTCTTCTTTTCAGAGAGATATTGATAGAATAGCAACGCTGCCGCCAGTTCCTTTTTATCACTGTAATCAATGTCATCCAGCATGAGATTCTCCGCCTCATTAATCTGTCCATTGTCGATCATATCCAGCAGATCATTCAAATCTGTCCCCGACACTTCATATCCATTCTTCCTCTCTTCATCCACGGATACATATTGCTTGCCGAGCAAAATAGAAAACAGCACACTGACCATTTCTTTGATCATACGCATGATATAATCCTTCTCATCCTCAAACCTCATGGCTGCACCTCCTTGATTTCAAAGTATTGTTTTGATAAGTATAACATAGTTTTCACACATATCAAATAATATGCATAGTTTATAATGACAAGAAAAGTTGTCAAAACATATTGACAAAGATAGTTGTCAATGCTATCCTATTTTTGACAAATAAAATTGTCATTTTATCATAAAGGAGGATCTTAGATTGCCGTTACTGAACCGCTTAAAAGAACACAGATCCAAATTAGGCATGAACCAGACAGAGCTTGGAAAACTTGCCGGAGTATCCAGACAGACCATCAGTCTAATCGAACGCGGAGACTACTCGCCCTCTGTAACACTGGCATTAAAGCTTGCAATGATCTGTAATGTAAAAGTTGAAGATATATTTGAATATGAGGAGGATGAAAACCATGAAAAATAAAGATAACCTAAAAACAACCAGTCTTAGCAAACTGACATTAAAAATGGCTGCCGGTGCCATCGTCGGTGCTATATTGGGTGCTTCAGCAGCTGTATTGCTCTCGATTAACAATGGGAATTCGTTCAATCAGGCTGCGCAGAAATTAATCTCGGGTATTCAGAATATGATCTTTCCGGGACTGCTTCTGATCACTGTACTTTCAATTATATTGCAGGAGATCTATTATTCCAGATTAAAGAACATCTGCAACAGTCTCGCGGATGCTGATGACGAAGAATTTGACGAATTAGATTATAAAGAAGAAAAGACCGGTGCCATGCTGATGACCAGCAACCTGCTGTCATATATAGGCGGCATCGTACTATTAGCATTTGGTTATTCTATGGATTATCTGCACCACAGCATCGCACTCGGTGCCTGCCTCACATTTTTAATCTGCGTCTTCTATGACGGTATTATGCAGGCGCGCTATATAAAGCTGCTGCAGAAGACACATCCAGAAAAGAAAGGGGATGTATCTTCTATGAAATTCCAGCAGCAATGGTTGGAAAGCTGTGACGAAGCTGAAAAAGAAGTCATTTACCAGAGCGCGTATAAAGCATTTTCATTTACAAGTAAATGTCTTAGTTTCCTGCTTCTTCTCACCATGCTGTCACATCTGTTCTTCCACACAGGTGTCCTGGCAATCCTCGTAGTCGGAATCACTCAGATAATCCTGGCACTGACCTATAACAAATCCTGCGTAGAATTAAAAAAAGTAAAAGTCGAACGCTAATTAATCCAGCCTGCCTGCGATCGCATCTTCAATCATGCCTGCCAGCTTCTCTGCTGTGACAGGCATGATTTTTGTATTATACGTTATGATCTTTATGTCGGAAAAAGATATGCCTGATAATAAGTCCGGCCATCACCGCCGTCAGCACATCTGCACATGCCTGTGCCGCCAGCACTCCTGTATATCCAAATATTTTGGACAGAACAACAATCGTCATGGCATAAACTACGCCCTGTCTGCTGATCGACAGCACAAGTGCTCCCGACGCATTTCCCACAGACTGGCAGACACAGGTTGATACCAGCGTTACTGCCATGAACATCATACCGAACTGCTGATACCGAAGCATCATAGCTCCATTATTTACAATCCCCGGATCATTCATAAATACTCGGATAACTGTAGGTGCAAAGATACTGACAAGTACTGCAAATCCAAGTCCGGTTCCCATCTCAAACAAATATGCAAACTTTAATATTTCTTTTAATCTTTTTTCGTTTTTTGCGCCATAATTATATCCTACAAGCGGCTGACCGCCAAATGCAAATCCGACCAGTATCAGAGCCGTGAGCATATTGGCTTTTAATGCAATTCCCATGGCTGCGACTTTGTCCGTTCCGTACTCCAGCAGGAAATGATTCGTCAGCATGACCATAAAGCTCTGCATGAGATTTGTGATTGATGCCGGAATGCCAATTAACAGAATGTTACCTATCATATGCCCGGAAATTCTGGTCTCCGTAATTGCCACTGACAAACGGTTTGCCTTTTTCATCATCGCATACATATAATAAAGATCCGCTGCCATATTGCCAAGCACCGTTGCGATTGCAGCTCCTGCCGCCCCTTGTTTCAATCCAAAGATAAATACCGGATCAAGAATAATATTCACGATAGAACCGATAATAGAACCAAGCATTGCCTGTGCAGCCAGTCCTTCCGTGCGGAGAATATTGGTCGGCACAAGTCCAAATATGATAAACACTGCTCCTATCGCAATCCATGTATAATATCCACTGGCATACTGCATTGTCACATCATTTGCTCCCAATACCCGAAGAATCTGCGGCCGGAACAATAACAGTATGATCGTCACACAGATGCCAAATACAATCGATCCCCAGACACAGAATGCACTGACTCTCTTCGCATCCATATTTCTCTTCTGTCCAAACAGCCGGGAGATTACCGAACTTCCACCAAGTCCAAAGATATCTCCAAACGCAATCATCATCGTAAATATCGGTGCCGCCAACGACACTCCCGCCACCAGTTCCTGCACTCCTGTCAATGCGATAAAATATGTATCCACCATATTATAAACCAGCGAAACCATCATACTCATTACCACGGGAAACGCAAGCTTCATATAAGCTTTCGGCACTGATGTCTGTTCAAATAATTCGTTCTCCATACTTCTCCTTTCCGATTTTCCACTGTCAATATTATTCCACCATACATCAAAACATCCATAACCCGAATTATGGATTATGGATGTCCAACCGTAGCATTGAAAATCAACGCTCTATCATATTAAGTTCTTAGAATTTTTGTTCACAGGTGAGTATTTTAGCAAAGTCAGAGTAAAATGTCAAATATAACATATCTACTATTAAATATGTTTATCTCGAACTTTCTACATCTTCTTCCAAAAAAATAATAAAATCCGATTCTTCTGAAGTCCACTTCTTATTAAAATCTCTGTAGTGATAATGATCTCCTGCTTCATAATTTGTATTCTTAATCCGATTTAGAAAATCTATAATTCTATCCAGTTCTTCGTTGTTGCATTGTAACGTAGTTTCACTCAATTTCATCAGTTTTTCTTCATCATTATCTTTTTCATAACCAAAAGCTATCATACTCATTCCCTCTATTTTATAACATTAATTCATTTACCACATTTTTGAAATCATAGAATAAATCAATGTATTAATATATCTTTCATTACTTTCCATGCCAGATCAAATGTTATACTGAATTTAGCACTGGTCCCGCTCAGCACAAAAGAGTCTGAAAGGTCTCTTTCCCTGGCTTCTGCCAATGCATCCAGGGATTTAGTAAAAGACACAAAACGTCTGTTAAATTTCTCGTCCATACTGTCTGATATCCTCCTTTAACAAATCATTTCTACAAGTATCCATATTCAACAAATCAACACTATACAATGTCGGCAATTCTTCTATCTTTTCCTCAAGTATATCAAAATTCTTTACTCCCGTGACCGCGATATCTATATCACTTCGCTCTCTCGCAGTCCCTTTTGCTCTTGATCCATATAAAATCACTTCTTTAGCATGAAAGTTTCTGCAAAGTTTTGCAACCTCACTTATAACTTCTTCGACCTTCATAATATCACCTGCCATTTTACTACTTTTAATAATTCTTTTTCAATACAGTCTAATAATACTTCACTGTCACATGTTTACCCATCCGCTCTGCACAATCCTTCAGCTGTTCTACCAGATTCATACGCACGCTGAGATCGAATGGCAGATTAGAATTCTGGTGTGCAGGATTCAGTGCTCTTCCTACAAAAAGATTCAGATCCGTACACTCTTCGATCAACAGCCTTGCAAGTTTGGCTGCACCGTTCTCTGCATCCAGTGCATCAAAAAATGCTTCATCAAAATCATCATTTTCATAGCGGTGCAGGAGATCCAGCGCACTTCCGATGGTCAATACGCCTTCCGTTACCAGATCCAGACCTTCCATTGTTGCCATTGGCGGAATCTTTGGATCTGCATGCTTGACCAGCGTTACGATCTCCCGTTTTAATACACGAGATGCCACATTGGCACTGGTACCGCCACAAATAACTTTCTTGCCTTCCTGCTTCATAAAATCATGTACAACCCGCTCATCATCTTCCTTTCTGGACGGTGGACCTGTGAAGATATTGACCACCTGTCTGCGGATAACTCTGGTTACTGCAACGGTTGTATCATCTCCCGGCTTCTGTCCATACAGGTCGTAACACACCTGGCTGAGCATAGCTGCCAGTCTTGCTGCCGACAATGTCTCGTTCGTACATTTTAGCGTATAAGCTGCCATATCATCCCACTCCCAGTTATAGTTCATAGTTTCTTCTTCGCCGGCCCAGATTGCCCCATCACTCATCAGTACAAAACAATCATTGAGTTCTACATGAAATCGATACTCACGAATCTTCTTTCCTTCAATGACTCGCTCCTGATAAGGATAGTTTATTATTTCTTTGTTGCGTATAAACACGCATTTTGGATTATCATATTCTACCAGATAGGCTTCTCCATCTCGAAAAATCTGCAAGATACTGAATGTCGCATATGCTACTTCCCGTTCTTTACAGATAGGCAGTGTACGGGCAATCGTCTCAACACATGCATCAATCTCTGCGCCCTCCCGAAACATCGTGCCCAAAATCTTTGATGTCAGTGTTGCAAGAATATTCGCTTTTACTCCACTTCCCATACCATCTGCAAGAATAATAATACTGGAATCTTCTGTTTTCAGTACTTCGACTTTATCTCCACACAATTCTTCACGATTCTTGTTAAAACTTTTCCAGCAAATATCTACACTTACACTCATCTTAATCCTCTCCGTCATCCAGAATCGAATCTCTCAACTTAGAAAGCGTCACTTTGGTCTCTGCTGTAGTCTCTCCCAGCAGTCCGGCAATTTCCTGTGCTACCATCATCTGCTTATCAATGACCTTCTGCGCGATATCAATCGTCTCCATCTTCAGATTCATGTGCTGTTCTCTCGCCTTTTCCTCTTTGCTCACATCCTGATAGACAACCAATGCCGAATCCACCGACTCTATATACACAATCGTTTCTTTAGCAATAACATCAAGTGTTTCTAACTGAATTCGTTTCCTTAAAATGGATTTTTTATCTTCCAGCACCTGTTCAATATCTTCAACCTCAATAAATTCAAAAATATATCGCTCCAGTGCCTCTTCTCGGGAAATTCCCAGCTTATCCAGCATTCTTTTATTGCATTCCCTTATATGCATATCCCGATCGACAATCAAGACCATGTTCGGTGTTGCATCCATTACCAGATTTGACATAGACTCAGCCTGTGCCACTGCGTGTGGCAGACACATGCTGATCTCTGCCTTTCCCTGATATACAGCTTCTGCTTTGGCTCTGCAGGTAGCATATCCACACGCTCCGCAATTCAGTTCATCCTGTCTTGCATATTTTCCCATAGCGCGAAGCACTTCTGTAAGCTCTCGTTCTGTTGGCTGATCATCCTGGATGTAACGATCTTCAAATACCTTATCCAGAAGAATTGGCTCATGTTCTATATGCACAGCTTCTTCCGTATATTTCACCTGATGTTCCAGATCCAGCCTTGCTTTTAGCATAGAACGTTTCCATCGTTCAGCAGCCGGTCCTTTTACACATCCACCTTTACATACATTTAGTTCAAAAAATCCGCCTTTTACCTCTCCACGTATCAGTTCATCCAGTAATTCCATACATGTCTTAATTCCCTCTGCATGAAATTTCTCATAATGATCTTCCAGTCCTCCTGTCAGTACGGATGTAATCACACCTCCGCCTATTGGATACAACCGGTTCACCCCCGGATCCGGATTACCCATCGGCTTGTCTTCGCATTCCTCTACCCTGATACCTTCTTCTCTCCACCAACGGATAATCTCTTCAAATGTCAAAATGGCATTAATTGCTCCCTCTACCCGCTCATCTCCAACTGCTTCTGCTTTTTTAGCAATACAAGGTCCCAGAAAGACGACTTTCACATCTGGTCCATACATCTGCTTAATCAGACGTCCATGTGCAATCATCGGAGATACAACAGGAGCCATCATCGGGACTAATGTTGGATAATATTTCTCGATCAAATCATTAATACTTGGACAACAAGTAGAGATGATGTTCGTCATCTGTCCACTTTTAAGTAGCTTTTGATACTCTTCTGTGACTAATGCTGCACCTTCTGCTGTTTCCCGCACTTCATCAAACCCAAGCCTCATAAGTGCATCTACCACCTGTCCGGGCTGATCAAAGTCAAGTACACTGAGATATGACGGTGCAAGTGAAAGCACCGTACGCACACCTCTCTGAAGATATCCCTTCACCCGTTCCATATCGCTGGCAAATGTCTTGGCATTCTGCGGACAGACTTCCAGGCACTGTCCACAGTGAATACAGTGATCCTCCATAATATGCGCCTGTTCATTCTGTACTGAAATTGCCTTTACCTCACAATAACGGACACATTTGTAACAATGTCTGCATTTGGCATCCTTAAAATCAATGACCTTCATGCAAAGCCCTCCTCACATACCTTAATATCTCAATATTTCTTCTGGTGTCTCCACAATAATATCAGCTCCGGCTTCTTCTAATTCTTCCCGGTTTCCAAATCCATAAAGCACTCCGATCGTATCCATGCCATTCGCTTTACCGCCCATAATATCATGCGAACGATCGCCGATCATCACCGCTTTTTTATGATCAATTCCTTTATACTTCTGCAATGCATAAGCAATCACATCATCTTTATGCACTCTGGTCTCGTCCATAGACGCTCCGGCAATACAGGCAAAATACTTCGCCAGATCAAAATGTTCCAGAATCTGCTCCGCAAATAACTCAGGCTTTGACGTAGCAACAATCAATGTCTTTCCTTTCGCATTCAAACCCTCTAACAGCTCTTTTACGCCATGATAGACCTCATTTTCAAACATTCCCCCATCAGTATAATATTCCCGGTAATAATCGATTCCCTTGCGTGCTTCCTCCGGTGACAGATCAAAATACTTCTGAAAGCACTCTGCAAGCGGTGGTCCGATAAACTTACGCAGTGTCGTTTCCTCATACTCTGTAATTCCAAATTTATGCAAAGCATGACGGATTGAATTCATAATTCCTTCTCCTGAATCCGTCAGCGTACCATCCAGATCGAATAAATAATATTGATAGTTTCCCATTACAGCCTCCCTCATTGATGTCAGACATCAAAGATATTCTGCTTTTATTGTATAGAAGAAAGGGCAGAAATGCAATGCATTTCCACCCTTCTAAAATATTATGGACTATCCTTAATTAACTGTGCGTTTTACATAGGTTGTATGCAATGTCTCATGTGCTTTCTTGCTTCCCGGTTCTCCCAGATACTCTTCATACAGTTTCTTGATTGCCGGATTCTCATGCGATTTACGGATTACCTTCGCCTGATCATTGCGATACAGTACGCTTGCACGAATACCACGTACATCAGTGAAATTACGCACATCACCGGATACCTGCGGCTGGCCGCCTCCGTTGACACATCCGCCCGGACATCCCATGATCTCGATAAAGTGATACTGTTTCTCACCAGATTTTACCTGCTCCAGAAGTTCTCTTGCATTGCCAAGTCCCGAAGCAACTGCCACACGAATATCCATGCCTGCCACCTGATATTCAGCCTCTTTGATGCCCTTTGTGCCACGCACATCTGTAAATTCCAGATTAGCAAGTTCTTCTCCCGTCAATGTCTCCACCGCAGTACGAAGAGCTGCTTCCATAACACCGCCGGTCGCTCCAAAGATTACTGCCGCTCCCGTAGACTCACCCATCGGATCATCAAAGCCTTCATCCGGAAGTGCAGTAAATTCAATACCACAACGACGGATCAATCGTGCCAGTTCCCTGGTAGTGATGGCAATATCCACATCCGGTACTCCGGCTGCATTCTGATGATCTCTTCCGATCTCGAACTTCTTGGCCGTACATGGCATCACGCTGACCGATACGATATTCTTCGGATCGATACCCTGCTTCTCGGCAAAGTAAGTCTTCACCATCGCACCAAACATCTGCTGCGGTGATTTGCAGCTGGACAGATTCTCTGTCATATCCGGGAAATAGTGCTCGCAGTATTTGATCCATCCAGGCGAGCAGGATGTGATCAGCGGAAGCTTTCCACCATTCTGTACACGTTCCAGAAGCTCATGTGCCTCTTCCATAATCGTCAGGTCTGCTGCCCAGTCCGTATCAAATACACGGTCAAATCCGATTCTTCTGAGCGCTGCTACCATCTTGCCTTCCACATCCGTTCCCATCGGATAACCGAATTCTTCGCCAAGCGCGGCTCTGACAGATGGTGCAGTCTGAACGACCACGTATTTCTCCGGATCAGCGATTGCTTCTATAATCTTATCTGTATAATCTTTTTCATATAATGCACCGGTCGGACAGACTGCGATACACTGTCCACAGGATACACAACTGGTCTCTCCAAGTCCCATGTCAAATGCAGAACCGATAAAGGTCGCAAATCCACGGTTATTGGTTCCGATCACGCCGACTCCCTGAACTTTCTCACAGACAGCCACGCATCTGCGGCACAAGATACATTTGTTATTGTCACGGATCATATGCGCTGCGGAATCATCCAACTCATAGTGATTACTCTCACCTGCAAAATAATTCTCATCATCCACGCCATATTCCCTGCAGAGCTGCTGTAATTCACAGTTACCGCTGCGCACACAGGACAGACATTTCTTATCATGGTTCGACAACAAGAGCTGCAGTGTCTTCTTTCTGGATGAAATCAGCTTCGGTGTATTCGTATACACTTCCATCCCTTCACTGACCGGATGTACACAGGCAGCTACCAGATTACGGGCTCCTTTTACTTCTACTACACACATACGACATGCACCGATCTCATTGATCTCCTTCAAATAGCAGAGAGTAGGAATTCTGATTCCGGCTGCATGTGCTGCCTCAAGGATCGTAGAGCCGGCCGGTGCAGATACTTTCAGTCCATTGATTGTAAGATTAACCGTTTCCATATTCTCTATCCTCCCTTATTCCTTATAAATCGCACCGAAGCGACATTTTTCCATACATGCACCACATTTCAAACATTTCTCCGGATTGATCGCATGTGGTTCTTTTACTTTACCGCTGATCGCACCATTCGGACAGATACGTGCACAAAGCGTACAACCCTTACATTTGTCCGCATTGATCTTGTACTGCAGCAGATCCTTACAAACACCTGCCGGACATTTCTTATCCACAATATGGGCAATGTATTCATCTTTAAAGTAACGCAGGGTAGAGAGTACCGGATTCGGTGCTGTCTGACCAAGCGCACACAGTGAATTCGACTTCAGATGCGCTGCCAGTTCTTCCAGACGGTCCAGATCTTCCATCGTTCCCTGTCCCTTGGTAATCTTCTCTAAGATCTCCAGCATACGTCTGGTACCAATACGGCACGGTGCACATTTGCCACAGGATTCATCCACAGTAAATTCGAGGAAGAATTTGGCAATATCTACCATACAGGTATCTTCATCCATAACAATCAGACCACCGGAACCCATCATGGAACCGATCGCGATCAGGTTATCATAGTCGATCGGTACATCAAAATTCTCTGTCGGAATACATCCGCCGGACGGACCTCCGGTCTGCGCAGCCTTGAACTTCTTGCCCTTCGGAATGCCTCCGCCGATCTCTTCTACAATCTCCCGCAGAGTCGTTCCCATCGGAATCTCTACCAGACCGGTATTATTGACCTTGCCTCCCAGAGCAAATACCTTGGTTCCTTTGGACTTTTCTGTTCCCATCGATGCAAACCATTCCGGACCGTTCAGGATAATCTGTGGGATATTCGCCAGTGTCTCTACGTTATTCAGAATTGTCGGCTTCTGGAACAGTCCCTTTAATGCCGGGAATGGCGGACGCGGTCTCGGTTCTCCTCGGTTACCCTCGATCGAAGTCATCAGTGCGGTCTCTTCTCCGCAGACAAATGCTCCTGCTCCCAGACGAAGCTCAATATCAAAATCAAATCCCGATCCAAATATATCTTCGCCAAGCAGTCCGTATTCTCTTGCCTGCTTAATCGCAATATTCAGACGTTCTACTGCGATTGGATACTCTGCACGCACGTAGATATATCCCTGTGACGCCCCAATGGCATAGCCTGCGATCGCCATGGCTTCCAGTACAACGTGCGGATCACCTTCCAGTACGGATCTGTCCATAAATGCACCCGGGTCACCCTCATCGGCGTTACAACAGACATATTTCTGATCTGCTTCATTCGCTGCCGCGAATTTCCATTTCATACCGGTTGGGAAACCTGCACCGCCTCTTCCTCTGAGTCCGCTGTCAAGCATCACCTGAATAACTTCTGCAGGTGTCATCTCGGTCAGCACCTTACCTAACGCCTCATATCCTCTTGTACCTATGTATTCGTCAATATTCTCCGGACTGATCACGCCACAGTTACGCAGTGCCACACGGTGCTGCTTCTTATAGAAATTCGTCTCCTGCAGCGGAAGTACATCTTCTCCCTTCACCGTCTCATCATAGAGCAGTCTCTTCACTACATTGCCCTTTGCCAGATGCTCTTCTACAATCTCAGGAATGTCTTCTTCCTTGACCATAGAATAAAACGCGCCCTCCGGATACACAATCATGATCGGTCCCAGCGCACACAGACCAAAACAACCTGTCTTGATCACACATACTTCCTCTTCCAGTCCGTTCTTCCGGATCTCTTCATCCAGACGTTCTCTGATCTTCTGGCTGCCGGATGATGTACATCCTGTTCCTCCGCATACCAGCACATGAGTGCGGTACTTGCCGTGCTCAGAAGCTACAGCCTCTTCCAGAGATTCGTGTTCTGAGCGGTATGCCACTGTTCCCTGCATACGCTCTCTAATTACCCGTAATTCTTCCAGAGATTTCATTCTGTCCCTCCACTTCTAATCAAGTTAACCACTACTCGTATTTCGCAAGGATATCATCTATATCCTCCACCTTCAGGCGTCCGTATACTTCTTCATTGATCGTCATGACCGGTGCCAGTCCACAGGCCCCGATACAACGGCACGCATCCAGCGAAAATCTTCCGTCCGGCGTACACTCTCCGCCCACGATACCAAGCTTTTCCATCAGCTTGTTATAAATATCGCCGGATCCCTTTACATAGCATGCCGTGCCAAGACAGACAGATATCTGATATCGTCCCTTCGGACTCAGATTAAACTGTGCATAAAATGTTGCCACTCCATAAATCTTCTCCAACGGGATTCCCGTCTGGTCTGAGATAATTTTCTGGACCTCGATCGGCAGATATCCATAGATGTCCTGCGCTCTCTGCATAATCGGCATCAAAGCGCCTTTTTCATCTTTCAATTCTTCGATCACCTTAAGCAGTTCTTCTTCCTGCTCCTTCGTTCCTCTAAACGGAACTGCAGATTTTTTTGAAAGCATAGCTTTACCTCCATTTGAATTTATCGATTTTCACACAAGTTATTTATTATATTAGCACACAAATTGTCTAATATCTATAATTTTTCTCATTAATTTTCTATTTTTTCGTCGCTATTTATAGTTTGTTTGAATTATTATCAATTAACTTGTGCATTTTTTATCAAATCACAAATTATAAAAAAGAGAACTTTTGCAAGTATATTCTCCCTGCAAAAGCTCTCTTATTACTGCTCTATCTCAACAATCAGATAAAATCCCCGGTCAGTCTCCTCAATCTTCCTGATGACGCCTTTCCTGTCCCGGATCCGCTCCGCTGTGCGGTATATTCCCGACATGGCAATAGATGGTTCTACCAGATAAGTATATCTCCCGGTGCTCGGACTTCGTTCGCTGATCACAACTTCCTGTCCTTCTTCTACCAACCCCGGGCGCTCCATCTTAAAACGTTCCTCTCTCATAATTGCCTCCTATATGGATATTTCCGCTTAAAATCATAACATTTCTTCACAAAGTTTTCAATCAGTCAGTTATCTTGTATGCATTTTCGTTAATATTTTAATTACTCTTCCATATATAGTATTTTTCATTATTCCATGTTACACTGACAGTAAATTACATCAAATCAGAAAAAGCCAGTTACATTGCTCGGTCAGAATAACCGCACCCAGGATATCTGTGGGTGCTCTATGCATTTAATATGACTTATAGGAGGTAATTGTAAAATGGCAATTTCAATTGGCATCAACGGATTTGGACGCATCGGACGCGTCGCTCTCCGTATTGCCATCAGTCAACCAGATACTTTTAAACTTTGTGGGATCAACGTGCGTAATGCTGATCTGGACTACATGAAATATATGGTCCGCTATGATTCAACCTTCGGACGTTTCCAGGGGGAGCTTGACACATATGAGCAGGGTCTGATCATCAATGGTCAGAAGATTCCTGTATTTTCTGAATCGGACGCTTCTCTGATCCCATGGGACAGCTGTGGTGCTGAATATATCATTGATGCAACCGGCGCCTACTGCACAACGCAGAAAGCTATGGATCATCTGCAAGGCGGGGCTAAAAAGGTTATTATATCTGCTCCTGCAAAAGATGAAGAGACACCTACTTTTATCATGGGTGTAAACCATACCGAATACAACAGTGATATGCCCGTAGTTTCCAATGCATCCTGCACGACGAACTGTCTGGCACCGATCTGCAAGATTCTAGAAGACAATTACGGTATTGAATACGGACTCATGTCCACGATCCACGCAGCTACTGCTAAGCAGAAGGTTGTTGACAGCCGTTCTCAGAAGGACTGGAGAACCGGCCGTTCTGCATTTGGCAATCTAATCCCATCTACCACCGGAGCAGCTAAAGCAATCTCCCTCGTAATTCCTTCATTGAAGGACAAAATGAGTGGCATCTCTTATCGCGTACCTACTTCAGATGTATCTGTTGTTGACTTAAACGTAGCTTTGAAGAAATCGGCATCTTACGAAGAAATCTGCAAAAAAGTTCAGAAAGCCTCTATGACATATTTGTCCGGTATTCTGGATTATGTGGATGATGAAGTAGTATCTTCTGATTTCATCGGAGATTCTCATGCTTCCATCTTCGACGCACGACAGGGCATTCAGGTGAATTCCCACTTTTTCAAGGTGATCTGTTTCTATGACAATGAATGGGGCTATACCAGTCAGGTAATGCGTCTTATCCAGTACATGGATCAGGTCGACCATAATCGCTAAATAGTTCTGAATAGGACCGAGCTCGTTTCTGATTGATATGTAATATACTTTCTGTAAGGGACATATGCATTCGTTATTACGATTATGAACCGAACGACAAAAGACCTGCCGCATTCGTAAAGAGTGCGGCAGGTCTGCTTTATTTTTTTATTTCTGCTGCGATATATGGTTCAACATATATATGTGTAAATACTATTTCATCGGATATTTCCAATTGTTCCAATACTGCTTCCTTCACCTTACTGCAATCCAAACAAATATCTTTATCTTCATATGGATCTGAATCGGCTCTCCAGTAAGTATCACTGTTTTCTATAGACACGGTAATTTTCTCGTTATTCAAATCAATATCTTTAACAACTGCTGTCTCTTCATATAAGTACATTCCTGTATTAAAACTTACTTCATTATTTACTAACCCATATAATGGGCGTGCACCAAATACAATAATTAATCCTAATATTACACATACCGCTTTCTTCATTATTAGATTCCCCCATTTATTGAAAAGCGCATCCACTATTTCTTACAATTTTTTAACCTCTAGCACAGTATATGGATCATCATGCACATGTGTAAATACTATTTCATCAAATATTTCCAGTTGTTCCAATTTCTCTTTCTCCATCTTACTGCAATTTAATTTAATCTCTTTATCTTCATATGGATTTTTTTCAGATTCCAGGTAAGTATCGCTATCTTTTATAAATACTGTAATCTCCCGGTTATCCGAATTAATCTCTTCAACAACTGCATTTTCCTCAAACGGATGAATTCCATAATTAAATGATACATTAGAATTCTTTGCCTTATAGTATCGATATCCACCAAAAATAATAATTATGCTTACTATTAAAATGATGATTTTTTCATAGAACTTAATCCTCCCGTTTTATGCTTTTTATTTCATATGGCTCATCGTAAAAATGAGAAAATATAATTTCATCAGATATTTCTAACGAATCCAGTACATCATTTCCTTGATATAAATGACTACAATCCAATGACACTTCTTCTTTTTCATAGAAATTACATATAGAATTATTCTGTTTAAGTTTTACTTTAATTTCATTACGATATAAAAATACACCTGTTACAACTGCTTTCTCTTCATATAAAAGTTCTAATTTTTCAACTCTATTGGGCTTATTATCGTAATGCATATATATCACTTCATCATTTAGCTTTATTTCTTTTAAAGTTGAAGCACTTTTTTCCATCCATCTACAATTTAAAACAACTTTATCACTATCATATGGCTGTACTTTTAACCCATCATAATAACTATTTAGACTTTCAAGTTGAACAGTTATTTGTTGCTTACTTAAATCAATATCTGTTACTCTGCCTTTTTCTTCTAAAAGCAGTGGACTTCGTCTTCCGGTTCCTGGTGCTGTATAACAAATCCAGACAAACAACACTTCCACTAATATTACAAGAATCGTAACTTTCCACTCTTTTTTCATTTTCCATTACTCCTCACTTTAATTACCTCATAGGCGTTTGCGAAACGCCGTGCGCCGCATAAATACGGCATTTTTTCTTTTCTAAAAGCAAGTTTCTCACCTCCGACTATCCTTTACTATTCGTCCATCTTCAATCACAAGAATCCTCTCTGCATGTTCTGCGATCTTCTCATCATGGGTAATCAAGAGAATCGTCTGTCCATATTTTTCATTCAGTTCGCGAAAAAGCTTGATAATCTCGCGGCTGTTCTTCTGGTCCAGATTTCCTGTAGGCTCATCTGCCAAAATCAATTTCGGTTTACTGATCAGTGCTCTTCCAATTGCAACTCGCTGCTGTTGACCGCCGGACAATTCGCTCGGAAGATGATTCACACGCTCTGTGAGGCCGAGTAAATCCAGTAATTCATCCAAATCTTTTCGTTCTGCCTGTCTGTGATCCAGGAGCATCGGCAGACATATATTCTCTTCCACGTTCAGTACCGGAATCAGATTATAAAATTGATAAATCTGACCAATCTCTCTCCTTCGAAAAGCAGTCAGCTCACGTTCTTTCATTTCATAAATGGACTGTCCGCCAATATATACCTTGCCGGATGTCGGTTTGTCAACACCTCCCAGGAGATGAAGAAGCGTTGACTTTCCTGAACCCGACGGACCTAAAATCGTGACAAACTCTCCTTCTTCCACCGAAAAGGAAACATGGTTAAGTGCAACAACCTTATTATCTCCAAAGCCATATTCTCTTGTAAGATCTTCCGTTCTCAATACTTCCATCTTCGCGCCTCCCTTACTGGTTATCGTTACGAATAGATTCGATAATATTCAGATGTTTCAATTGTGACATTGCATATCTCACGGGTACGATCAGCAATAACACTGCAACTACAATCTGTATCGGCACCATATCCCACGGTATTTTCCATGTAATATTATAAAAAACTTCGTGATAGGTATCATACACGCCTAATAATCCAAGAAAACTTATCGGTATTCCAATCACACACCCGATAATCCCATAAAAACCTGCCTCTATGGATAACATCCTTTTCAGATCTTTCCGAGACATTCCTATCGACTGATAAGCTGCGAACTCTTTTCTTCGCATACGCATAGAAGTCGATATGCTTTGGAAAATATTGGTTAATGACAACAACGTGATCAACGCCATCAATCCATATCCTAATATTAATAA